>OZ253442.1:862500-4267820 GCA_965261085.1 bacterium | reverse complement strand
TCGAGAGTCTAGGATTGCGGCCCGTAGGGACAAGGCCCTTCTCGTAGTCGTCCAACAGGTCGTGACCTGCCCTTGCTCTTTTCCTCATCGACCGAGATAAACCACGGTCGAAGACATACCACAGACGGCCACGGGGGGCCGCCCCTACGGAACCGGCGGTTTACGTGGTGTTCGTAGCGGACAGGCCCCTGTGCCTGTTCGAGGTCGTGACCTGTCCGAGGCCCCAGTGCCTGTCCGAGGCCTCTGAGGCCTATGAGCAGGTTTGATTGCGGATATCGGCTGAAGAGAGATATGATGCGCCCATCTTCGCGGACGTTCATCCCATCGCTAGTCTTTATAGATGAGCGTCCAGGGAGTCTTGGGACTTCCCTACGGGATTTTTAAAATTTCCTCATTTTTATATGGAGATAGAGTATGGAGAGAAGAACACTCGGACGCACGGGTTTGGAGGTTACGGCCATCGGGTTTGGCGCAATGACCATCGGGGGCGCGTTCGGCCCGGTGGATGATGACGAGAGCAACCGCGCGCTGCACGTCGCCATCGACGCTGGCATGAATTTCATCGACACCTCCGACGCCTATGGCGCGGGCCATAGCGAGACGGTCATCGGCAAATTCCTCACCGAGCGTTCCGACCGCGGTGAAATCCTGATTTTCACCAAAGGCGGAAACGACATGACGACGGGCTCGCGCAATTTCACGCCCGATTATATTGCCGGTTGTCTGGAGGGAAGCCTCAAACGCCTGGGAGTCGATGCGATCGACTACTATCAGCTTCATAACCCCAACGTCGACAACATGGCGGCCGAGGACAGCTATGCGCTGCTCGAAAAAGCCAAAGACGACGGGAAAATCAAGCACTGGGGCGTTTCGGTGAATACGGTGGAAGAATGCAACCTCGCGGTGGAGCAAGACAAACCCGCCACCCTGCAGATGGAGTACAACGTCATCAGCCAGGAGGCGGCGCCCGCCTTCGCCCGCGCGAAAGCGGCGGATGTGGGTGTGATTTCCCGCGTACCGATGAAGCGGGGTTTTCTCTCCGGGCGTATCGACGAGGCGTTCGAGTTCGCCGAGGGCGACCGGAGAAAAGGCATACTATCGCCTGAGAACATCCGGAAGTTCCAGTACCAGCTCAACCACGTTCGCGAGGTGGCGGAGAATCTGGGGATATCGCCGGCCCAGGCGGCGATTCGGTTCTGCGTTTCGAACGAAAACGTCAGTTGCGTGATTCCCGGCATCAGAACGCCCGAGCAATCTGCGCAGAACGCCGCCTGCGGCGAATCCCTGCCCGCCGAGGCCGTCAGGAGAATGCAGGAGGCCTAGGCGCGAGGCGGCCGAAGCGTCGCGATTTCCGATGTCCGCGATAACCCGTCGTCCTCTTCAACCGGGGCGACGGGTTCACGTTTGCCAAGGAGACGAAAATGCCAGTGACGAATTGGGACGAACTACCTGTAAAGGTGCCGTTCCCGGGGGTGGAAGTGGGCCTCGTGAGCGGAAAGCACTGCATGATCAGCTATATTCACGCGAAAGGCGGTAATTCCACGCGGAGACATCACCATGAGGCGGAGCAGATTTTCTGTCTCATCAGCGGCTCCGCCCGCGTGCAGTGTGGAGACGAACCGGTGGCGGTGTTGAAGCCGGGCGACGTCTGGTACGTGCCGCCGCATACCGAGCATCAGGCGGAATACCTGGAAGACACGGTGGCCTTCGAGGCTGCCGGGCCGATTCGGTTGGACAATTTCGCCGGCTACCTGCACCAGGACACGCATTTCGTGGATCAAAGGGATTTGGCCGCGGACATGGAGAGGGAACAAGCCGGGTAGGGGAGAGTTTCCGGTGTTCGCTTTGCCCGCATACGCCGGAATGACGATCAAACACCGCCCCTACGGGTCGTCTCGATACGCGAGGTTCCGTAGTAGGGACAGGTCGTGACCTGTCCTAGGCCCCCGTGCCTGTATGGAGACCTGCGAGTCCGTGCGATTGCCTACGCGTTCGGGAGGATGGCCGTCATTGTGATACACTCGACCGTAGGCGTGAATCGGCGGCTCCTGAATGAGCGTCGTGGAGAGCCGCAGCATAAGCTCGGACGAACGCTTGCGGGCCTGGCCTTCAAGGTGAAAACTACTGATTTTGCTCGACGTCGAGCGAAGGGAGGGGAAGCCGTGAAACTCAAGGTAGTCGTTCACGAGGCGGAAGAAGGTGGATATTGGGCCGAGGTCCCGGCCGTCCCCGGGTGTGCGACGCAGGGAGATACGTTCG
This sequence comes from bacterium, assembly GCA_965261085.1. Taxonomy (GTDB): domain Bacteria; phylum UBA8248; class UBA8248; order UBA8248; family UBA8248; genus Bin107. The sequence goes on along the minus strand of OZ253442.1, from coordinate 4,265,561 downwards.
AGGAGTTGTTGAGCAATCTCTACGAGGCGGTCGAGGGATGCCTCTCCGTGGACGTCCGGGAATCCGAACTGTAGGCCGGGAGCACGGACGCCGCAATATAACCACCCTCATCGGCTCTGGCCGACCTGTAGATTGTCACCAACATGCGCCGGAATGATGATTGAACGCCGCACCCACCGTAGGGGCGACCCCCCGTGGTCGCCCGATGGGCTCCCACCCTTGAAGGTTATTCCCGAACGATGAGATAGGAAAACCACTCCCCCCTTGAGGGTCAATCCCGATTGAAGAATGAGGGATTGTCAGTGAGCTAAGGGCGCAAGCCCGCAAGCGAACTGGTGGGGGGTGCTTCTTTTTTAGAATCATACCCCCCACCGATTCAGCCTTCGCATAAAATGCTCGGCTTCATCGACTCCCCCTCCAGGGGGGAGTAATTTTATAACTCACGAGGGACGCGTTTGACACCAACGGATACCCCTACGCATTCGGCAGGATGCGTGCTTCCTCGGCCGCGGGATGAATTTGGGCGAAAGAAAAATTCTTCGTCCGTCCTTCGGGGTCGAGATCTATGATTTCTGTTTCATGAATTACTTTTTCGATCATTTCATTGACGGGCAGGCGTGATTCGATCCCGCGCAGGTGGCCCGCTTGAGAGCGAATGGCCGGGTGTTTGGGTACGAACAACGAGCAGCAATCCTGGTCGGGCTCAATGGAAATGTCGAACGTGTCGATTCCCTTCGCCTGTTCGATGATCTCCGCTTTGTCCATGCCGATCAGGGGTCTGAGAATCGGGATTTGCACCGCATCCTCGATAGCGGCCAGATTCGGAAGCGTCTGGCTCGCCACCTGGCCCAGGCTCTCTCCGGTGACCAGGGCGCGGGCATTTTCGAGTTTGGCTATTCGCTCGCCGATGCGCGTCATGAACCGGCGGTAAAGGACGACGCGATATTCGGGCTGCGTGGCGAGAACGATCTCCTTTTGCAGGTTTCCGAACGGCACCATATACAGCCTGCTGCCCAACTGGTAGCTGTTCAGGACCTGGACCAAATCTTCCGCTTTATCGGCGGATGCGCGGCTGAGATAGGGAACGCCATGAAAATGGATGAACACCACTTCGCAGCCGCGCTTCATGATGCGCCAGGCGGCTAGTGGAGAATCGATGCCGCCGGAGAGGAGCGCCGCCACCCTTCCGAGCGAGCTGATGGGCAGACCGCCCGGACCCGGTATTTTCTCCACGTACACCCAGGCTTCTCTTGGAATGACTTCGATGTGGACCGTCAGGCCGGGATGCTCCAAATCGACCGGAAGATGTCTTCTGGCCTGAATCTTTGAGCCGATGGTTTTGTCCCACTCCCTCGTGCTGACGGGCGTGGAAGGGAACGATTTTCGGGTTCGCACCCGAAAATTTTTGATTTTTAGGGGAGCTATCATATCGAGCGCCGTTTTTGTCGCCGCTTCTAGGTCAAGCGGAATTTTTTGCGCCCTGGCGAAATAGGCCAGTCCGAACACTTTGCCGAGCGCCTCGATCAGAGCGTCTGAATCTTTGAGGCCGGTTGTTTCCAGAATAAGTCTTCCCGTGCGTTTTTTGACTTTCGCTTCACAAAACAAAGAAGCCGCACGCTCGACCCTCTTGGCGAGACGATCGATGAAAATCGGGCGATTTTTCCCCTTGAGCCCAATCTCGTCGTAATGAATGAGGATGTAGCCGTCTTTCGGTCCCTCGGAGTTCACGGTGTTTTCTCCAGGCGAACTTCTTCTCCTGAGCGGATGTTGAGGAAATCTTTCGCGTCGCCATCCACTTTCCCGAGTGGATTCACGGGGCTGGCCGCGCGGGGCGCATCGTCCACGCTCGCCGGGGTGCGGCCAAAGAAAATGCAAAACGCGCTGCCAGGAGGCCAGTAGGCGATTTCACCGACTTCCATCTCCTCGCGCGCAGAATCCTCCAACGGCGCCTCCACAGGAATCGAGAAATAGATTTCCTCACCCCAGACGTTCGCCATACCGGTAATCGGCAGGGCCTCCCACAAGGCGTTCGTGGTTTCGCCCTCGGTTAGTTCCGCCGACATTTTCAGATTGCCGGCGGTGATTTGAATTTTTTTACCCAAAATCAAAGTTCTCCCCACGGTTGGATAATTGCTTCATTTCTGGCAACATAGCCGAGCTTCGCCTTGAGGAAAAGGGGCGTTTCATCGCCTTGACACTCAAGCGCCTCCTCAATAGGTTGAGTTGCTTTCGAGATCGGCTTTCGGGGAAAATGTCGAGAGAAAGAAACCCTGCAGTGGGGGGTGGCTCTCGCAGGTCGGAGGTGGAATGAAATTTTCTGAGATTGTGGATTCAATCGCTTCTGAACTCAATGATGTGGAAGAAGCGATTCAGGCGAATTTTCATTCGGACGTCGTCTTGATACCCGATGTGAGTGATTATCTTATTGGCTCCGGCGGCAAGAGAATCAGGCCGATGCTCTTGGTGCTCGTCGCCAAGGCGTGCGGCTATGAGGGTCCGCGCGCCACGACGATGGGTTGTGTAGTGGAGTACATCCACACGGCCACGCTGCTTCATGATGACGTGGTGGATGATGCGCAAATGAGGCGGGGCAATCCATCCGCGAACTCCAAGTGGAGTAATGAGACGAGCGTCTTGGTGGGCGATTTCCTCTTCGCCAAGAGTTTCTCGCTCATGGCCTCCGACGCGGACCCCCGGATCATGAAAACCATGAGCGAGGCCTGCACCCTTCTTTCTGAAGGCGAAGTGCTTCAGTTGGTGAATATGTACAATCTCCGGCTGAAGGAAGAGGAATATCTCGACGTCATCTACCGCAAGACGGCGGCCCTCATCGCCGCGAGTTGTCGGGTCGGCGCCTTGATCCCCGACAGCCCACCCACGATTGCGGACGCGATCCATCAGTTCGGCGTTCAGATCGGGTACGCCTTTCAACTAGTCGATGACGCTCTCGATTACATGGGCGATGCGCAGAGAATAGGCAAATCCGTGGGAGAGGATCTGCGCGAGGGGAATGTGACGCTGCCTTTGCTCAGGGTTTGCGCCCGGGCCACGGATGCGGAGTTCGAGAGGTTGAATCACTTGGTGGTTCACGCGGATGAGATCCGCACGGAAGATTTGGATGACGTTCTCGAGTTGATGAACAAATACGGAGCGGTGGACTACACCCTTGATAGGGCCCGGGGATACGTGGAGGCGGGAAAGGCGGCTCTCTCCATTTTGCCGGACTCCTTCCATGTCGACGTGTTGCGCGACATCGCCGACTACATTGTTGATCGAGACAATTAGCCTTCCGCAGGTCTGGTTCTTGCGACAGATCCAACATTTTATCCTGGCTTCGGGCTCTCCGCGCAGAAAACGGCTTTTAGAAGATGCGGGCCTTGCTTTTGATGTCGTACAAGCGCCCCCGGACGTGGAGGAGGGTATTGCGCCAGGGCTTGGGGCCGAAGCCGAGGCCGGGTGTCGCGCATTGGCCAAGGCGTGCTGTGTGGCGAAGGCGCATTCCGGTGTGTTTGTTCTCGGAGCCGATACCGTAGTCGTGCTGGAGGGAAAAATTTTAGGAAAGCCATCGAGCACGGATGACGCCTCGCGTATGCTGCGTATGCTTTCGGGGCGAACGCACGAGGTGATAACCGCGTTCACTCTCCTCGGGGCGGGTTCCCGGCATGAGGAGGCGGTCACAACGAAGGTGTCCTTCCGGGAAATTGACGAAGAAACCATCGGGCGTTACGTAAGAAGTGGTGAACCCATGGGCAAGGCGGGGGCATACGCCATTCAGGGTCTGGGCGGGAGCCTGGTGGACAGGGTGGAGGGAAGTTACACCAATGTGGTGGGTCTGCCCGTGAGGGAAGTATTGAATGTGCTTATGAGGTGTGGTGTTGTGGCGAATGCGCCTCTTCGCTCGCCGATATAAGAAACGGAGATGGAAAATGCGTTTGGCTAATCGGATGAAACTGCTCAAAACAGAAAGTGCGTTCGTGGTTCTCGCCAAAGCGAGTGAAATGGAACGCCAGGGCCGGGACATCATCCACCTCGAAATTGGCGATACCGATTTCGACACGCCCTCGAGCATCGTGGAGGAAGCGTATTTGCAACTAAAAGCGGGCCAGACGCACTATTGCCCATCCGCCGGTGTGTTGGAGCTTCGAGAAGCCGCTTGCGAATGGCTCAGGCGCGATGGACGCGGGGATTATTCGCCGAACGAAATCGTGGTCGGGCCGGGGGGAAAGCCATTTTTGTACTACACCATCATGGCCACGGCGGGGCCGGGCGATGAGGTGATTTATCCGGATCCGGGCTTTCCGGTCTATGAGTCCGTGACGCTCTATGCGGGCGCGAAGCCCGTGCCACTGCCGATTTTGGAGGAAAATGATTTTCGGTTTACGGCGGACGATCTGCGCGCGCGGGTCACCGACAAAACCCGTCTCCTCATCCTGAACTATCCGCACAACCCGACCGGCGGGACGTTGACGCGCAATGAACTCGACGCCATTGTGGACATCGTCGTGGAGAACGACATCATCGTTTTATCGGACGAGGTGTATGCCCACATGCTTTTCGAGGGAGAACACGTATCCCTGGGCACGCTGCCGGGCATGAGAGCGCGCACCATCATGCTCGAGACGTTCTCGAAAACGTATGCCATGACTGGCTGGCGCCTCGGCTTCATCGCCGCTCCCGCCACGCTTGCCGAACCGCTGGCCCAGCTCATCACCAACTCGGTGAGTTGCGTGCCCCCTTTCATTCAGTTGGCGGGTGCGAAGGGGCTTTTGGAGGATCAGTCCGAGAGCCGCGCCATGATGGATGATTTCAAGCGCAGGCGGGATATTTTTATTTCAGGGCTCAACGAAGTGGAAGGTATATCCTGCCAATACCCTGAGGGCGCTTTTTATGCGTTTCCGAATGTGAGTCAGGTTCCCATGAGCGCGGATGATTTCGCCGATTATCTTCTCGATGAGGTGGGAGTGGCGACTTTGCCCGGCTCCGCCTTCGGCGTTCATGCGGACAATCACCTGAGAATGTGCTTCGCCAACAGCGTGGAGAATCTGGAACGGGCGATCGATCGCATCGCGGATGCCGTAAAGCGGTTGTGAAAATGAATGGCAAGGCATCTCTGGACGCTCTTCCGCGCGTATTTCTCTCCAGGAGGTTTCCTCCGCCTCATTTCGATGAATTGAAAAAATCCACTGAATTCATCATGCACGCAAAAGACGTGAAGCCGAGCCCCGGCAGCTACAGGCGCGCCGTGCGTCATGCGGATATTCTCATCTCGATGGTGGGAGACGCCATAGACGCTGATTTCCTGAATGCGGCGCCTCGCCTCAAACTGGTCGCCAACTGCGGAGTCGGGTTTAACAATATCGATATGGAAGAAGTCACGAAGCGCGGAGTCCTGGCTACCAACACGCCCGGCGTCGTTACGGAGCCTACGGCGGAATCCGCCATGGCGCTTCTGCTTGCGGTGAGCAGGCGCGTGGTGGAGGCGGATTCCTACATCCGGACGGGAAAATGGAAGGGCTGGACGCCCACGTTGTTGGAGGGCCGGGGCCTGAACGGCAGAGTCCTGGGGATCATCGGTCTGGGCCGCATCGGCTGCGCTGTGGCGCGCATGGCGAAAGCGTTCGGCATGAGGGTCCGGTACTGGAGTCGAAACAGGAAAAGCCCCGAGATGGAAGAGGAAGTGGGCGTCTCGTACCGCTCTTTCCGGCGGCTTCTCAGGGAGTCTGATTTTTTGAGCGTGCATCTGGCCTTAAACGACGCCACGCACCATTTCATTGGGGCGGAGGAGTTCGCCCTCATGAAAAAAGGGGCCGTGATAATCAATACGGCCCGAGGCCCCATTCTGGATGAGGAGGCTCTGGTCGAAGCGCTTCGCTCGGGCCGCCTCGGCGGAGCGGGGCTTGATGTATTCGAGCATGAGCCCGAGCCGCAACCAAGGCTCATGCGCATGAAGAACGTGGTCATGATGCCGCATCTGGGGACGAATACCGATCTGGGCCGAAAAACGGTTTCAGAGCGCGTGGAGAAAAATGTGAAGGCCTATCTGCTCGGCAAGCGCCCTCCAGATTTATTGAATCCGCAAGCTTGGCCCCACAGGAGACGGTGATGCGTGGGCGGGAAAAAAAAACACTTAGGATCGGCGTCGACACGGGTGGAACTTTTACCGATTTCATTTCGTTCGATGGCGACCGGGTGCGAATTCATAAAGTGCCTTCCACGCCCGACGCGCCTGAGCGCGCCATCCTCCAGGGGTTGGATGAACTTTTAGAGGGTCACGGCGTCGCTATGGATATCACCCATGGCTCCACAGTGGCGACGAATGCCCTGCTCACGCGCCGTGGCGCGAAAACCGCTCTTGTGACGACGGCCGGTTTTGAGGATCTGATCGAAATCGGCCGCCAAAACCGAAAAGAACTCTACAATCTGGCGTATCGCAGGCCCCCGGCCTTGGTGCCGAGGAATCTCAGGATGGGCGTGGCGGAACGCCTGGACGAAAAAGGTGGTGAGCTCCTTCGCTTAAAGGATTCAGCCATCAGAGCGCTGAAACAAAAACTCCAGAAAGCGGGTGTCGAGTCCGTCGCCATCTGCCTGCTGCACTCTTATGCGAATCCTTCTCATGAAGAGAAAGTGGCTGACGCGGTACGGCGAAGCGGCATTCATGTGTCGATGTCCAGCCAGGTGCTTCCTGAATTCAGGGAATACGAGCGTATGAGCACAACGTGTGTGAATGCCTATGTATCTCCGATGATGAATAGATATTTGAAGGATTTAGAATTACGTCTTGATTCGGCGCGTTTGCGGATCATGCAGAGCAACGGCGGCGTCATCTCGAGCACGATGGCGGGCGAGGAGGCCATCCGGACCATTTTGTCCGGGCCTGCCGGCGGCGTTGTGGGTGCCTATGAAGTGGCGAGAAGAGCGGGGTTTGAAAATGCGATCGCATTCGATATGGGCGGAACGAGTACGGACGTGTCCTTGCTGCATGGCGGCATTGGTTTCACGGCGGAAACAGAGGTGGCCGGTTGTCCGATTCGGGTTCCCCTCATCGACATTCACACGGTAGGCGCGGGAGGCGGCTCGATCGCCCGGGTCGATCCGGGTGGGGCTCTGGCCGTCGGCCCACAGAGTGCGGGCGCCGATCCGGGCCCCATATGCTACGGGAAGGGAAGCGATGTTACCGTCACGGATGCGAATCTGTTTCTCGGTCGTCTCGATCCCGAACGATTCTTGGGTGGCAGGATGGGCCTGGACATGGAGCCGGTGAAAGTCGGCATCGCACGTCTGGCGAAATCCTTGCGCCTCGACGCTCGGCAAGCGGCCGAAGGCGTCATTCGCGTAGCCAACCAGCACATGGCGCGCGCGATTCGCTTGATTAGCGTGGAGCGCGGTCACGATCCGCGTGAATTCGCCCTGATCTCCTTTGGTGGCGCGGGGGCGATGCACGCCTGCTCTTTGGCGGAGATCCTCAGGATTCCGCACGTCATCGTTCCCAATGACCCGGGGATTCTCTCCGCGCGGGGTATGCTGACAGCGGACGTGGTGAAAGACTATGCCAGAACGGTCCTGCTGCCGCTCGAGGGGTTGAGCAAGAAATCTCTGGCTGGTCATTTTGCACCTTTGCTCAAAAAAGGGCGGGATAACTTGAAATTCGAGGGTTTCGCGAAACCCGCCTTTTCGTTCTTCATCGATATGCGCTATCTCGGGCAATCATACGAATTAACGCTTCCCTATCGACCCGAGACGGGCGTGGACCTTCGCAAGAGTCTTAGAGCGGCGTTTGATAGGTTGCACGATGAACGCTTCGGCACTTCGAGCCCCGAGAGCGCCATCGAGATCGTGACGCTCAGGGTGCGGGTCGTCGGCGAGGTGGAGCGTCCGCCCATGAGGCGGCTTCCCAAAGCTCCCAAAAGTATTTCTCATGCGCACATGGGAAGGCGAAAAATGATTTTTGCAGGAAGAGAAGTCGAGGGTTCGGTATATGCGCGGGATATGTTTTCTCGTGGCAATCGCTTTAAGGGCCCGGCGCTGGTGTGCGAGTTCAGCGCCACGACGGTCGTTTCTCCAGGCTGGGAATGCCGGGTGGATGATTGGGGCAATCTGATATTGAAGAACTTAAGCTGAGTGAGCGCGATGGCGGGTAAATACGATCCGATACTCCTGGAAGTTTTTCGCAATCTATTGTTTGCGGCCTCAGAAGAGATGGGCGTGGCGCTGTGCCGCTCTTCTTTTTCCCCGAATATCAAAGAAAGAAAAGATTACTCATGCGCCATATTCGACGTAAAAGGCCGGATGGCGGCTCAGGCGGCGCATCTGCCCGCTCATTTGGGTTCCATGCCGATGTCCGTGGAATACGTCATCGAGCGGATGGTGCTTGAACCGGGTGACGTAGTCGTGTTGAACGACCCTTTCCACGGGGGGAACCACCTGCCGGATATCACCATGATTTCGCCCGTATACGTCAGGGAGAGAAGAAAAGACAAACTGATTTATTACGTGGCCAATCGGGCGCATCATGCGGATGTGGGCGGCATCGCGCCTGGTTCGATGAGCATTACGACGGAGATATTTCAGGATGGCGTGGTGATTCCGCCGGTGAAGCTCGTGCGCCGGGGAGAGATGGAGGAAGATATTTTGGCCCTCATACTCTCGAACGTGCGTACGGCCGAGGAGCGCAAGGGAGACATCGCCGCGCAAATCGCGGCGAATCGCGTGGGTGAGCGGAGAATTCTGGAGATCATCGAGCGACATGGCTTGGCCGAGACGCTGCGCTATACGGTGGAGCTTCAAAGGTATGCCGAGCGTCTGACGAAGGCGGTGATTCGGGACATACCCGATGGACGTTACCGTTTCGAGGATTTCATGGATGATGATGGTTTCGGCAGCGGCGCTGTTCCGATACGGGTGGAAATCACCATACGCGGCTCCAGGATGCGCGTCGATTACACCGGCTCGGCTCCACAGACGCAAGGAAGCGTGAATGCCGTGGAATCCATCGCCCGCACGGCGGCCTATTACGCTCTGCGCTGCCTGGTGCCGTATGATATCCCGAACAATTCAGGCTGCATGACTCCCATTGAAGTGATTGCGCCGTCGGGCACGGTAGTGAATGCGGAATTTCCCGCGGCTGTTGCGGGGGGAAACGTGGAGACGAGCCAGAGGATGGTGGACGTGATACTCGGTGCTCTCTCGAAAGCCTGCCCCGATAAAATCCCCGCCGCTTCCTGCGGCACGATGAACAACCTCACTGTAGGAGGAATAGACCATCGCCCGGGACCCAGGCAGGGTCGTCCATACGCCTATTATGAGACCACGGGCGGCGGCATGGGTGGGGGGCCATGGGGCGCAGGGGAGGATGCGATTCATACCCATTTGACCAACACCCTTAACACCCCGATTGAAGCGCTTGAGCATGCCTACCCGTTTCGTGTGAGCCGGTACACCGTTCGCCGGGGCAGTGGGGGTCGGGGGAAAAATAGGGGTGGCGACGGCATTGTTCGAGAAATCGAACTCCTGGGAGACGCCACCGTTTCATTCATGACGGAGAGGCGGGAAATAGCGCCTTGGCCCCTGCAAGGAGGGGAGCCGGGGATGAAAGGCCGGAATTTGCTCATCAGGGAAGGCGAGAATCAGCAATTCTCCGGTAAAGCCCGGTTTTCAGCGAAGCCTGGAGACAAGGTACGTCTTGAAACGCCGGGCGGTGGTGGCTGGGGAAAGAAAGAATAATCGTATCCATCCTTTTCGGGAAAGAATTTTGACCTGGCGCCCAATCCCTCGGTATGAAAAACAAATGGTTCACTCCCGAATACGGACATCCAAAACTCAGGGGGCATCTAGTCGGAGTAATGGCGTTGATGCGAGCTTCTCCAGCGGGGAATTGGAATCATTTTTATTGCGCCCTTGTGAGGGCCTACCCAAAAACAGAAGATCAATTTAATTTTCGAATAGACGATTGATTAGTTGTAAAGGAGAAAAACATGAAACATATGGTCATTCTTGCTGTTCTTTTAGGTATTTCAGGGTGTCAATCAATCGAGGAAATGGCAGAGTGGGAATCAAGAACCATTGCTGAGCACAGGAAAGTTTTCGTGGAATGCAAAGGGAAGGCGAGAGCATATCGGGAATCGTTGGAGAGGAAGAAAGCCCTAATAAAGCAGCATGAAATCATCTACAGGACAAACAATGTATATGGGCGCTGTTTCGAGGAGAACCTCCCCGGATTGCGTTTTTGGGATGTTGCGCCGACGACGAGCCTTGATATTCAATCGAAAAACTCCATCAGATTTTATACGGGTGAAGATCACGTGTTAAAGAAATTCCTCGAACGTTCTAGGGGATGGTCACAAGACATACGCGACAACAAAGACCCGTGGCCAGGCTACTGGATAGAACACAATGAAGTGCTGGACAAATGGCGAGAGGTATACAAGGCCTTAAACTAGGAAATTCCGAAAGCAAAACTCGTGTCCGGGCGCGTTGTCGGGAGGCGGAATATCCCTTAACGATTTTGCCCTTTGGCATTTTCTTTGTAAGATGGTTGTATGTAGGATGACATTTCATTTTACATGCGGCTGCGCCCGTTGCTTCGGGCCGGCCTTTCTTTATTGATGCGGATGGGAGGAATGTCCGATGCCGGGTGAGCGTTTCGTATATCTCAATGGTGAGATTATAGAGGAGAAAGACGCCAGGATATCGCCCTTCGACCGCGGTTTTCTCTGGGGAGACGGCGTTTATGAGGTCACCCCTTGCTTTGCGGGAAAGCTCTATCGGCTCGATGATCATCTCGATCGCCTCTATCGGTCACTCAAATATGTTCGCATCGGCGTGGGCCTCGAAAAAGAGGAAATGAAGCAGGCTACGCTGGCTACTCTGGAGTCGAATTTATGTCGTCTCGAAGAAGGCGCCATGTATCGTGTCGGCCATTGGGTGACCCGTGGTTTCGATGATCCTTCCATGGCGGCGCACGCGGCGGGGTCCGCTTCCGTATTCATATTTTGGAGACCCGTGAATGTTGCATCTTTTTCGGAGCGTTATTTGAACGGCGTGCGTCTGGCGATAACGCCCACGAGGCGCAATCCTCCCGAGTGCATCGAGACGAGAGCGAAAGTGACGAGCAAAATGAATCAGATTCTGGCGGAACTCGATGCCGCCGCATCGGGTTCTTTGTCCTTGATGCTCGACATTCAGGGGAACGTGGCGGAAAACTCGTCCGCCAATTTTTTCATGGTGAAAGACGGCGTTCTCTGGACGCCGCCGGAGAGAAATATATTACAAGGCGTGACCCGTCTGGCGGTGTTCGAATTGGCGGCGCGTTTGGGAATTCCAGTCGAAGAGAGAGACATCACGACATACGATTTGGCGCAGGCGGAAGAGTACTTCATCACATCGAGCGCGATATGCGCCATGCCGGTGCGTGAAATCGACAGCTTCAAGCCAGGCGCGCGAGTTCCAGGGCCCGTCACGAAACGCCTGATCGAAGCGTTTGTGGAAGATACCGGGTATGATTTTCGAGAACAACTGAAAGAAAAAACAGCTAAAGACGCCTGAGGCGCATTTTTAGATTATTTCACATGTGGATGAGGAAGAGATGCCGTACTACATAACGAAAGCGAGCCTCGAGGGGTTGAGGCGAAAGGTTGGAGAAATTCGGCATCGCCTGAAGCATGAGGTGTCGAAAGAGATCGGCAAGGCGGCGAGTTTGGGTGATTTGAGCGAAAACGCCGAGTGGGAGGCGGCCATTGAGTTGCAGGGCAACCTGAAGAACGAGGTGAGCCGGATTATGGATAAGATCCGTGAGGCGAGCGTGATAGAAGAACTCCCCATCTCTGGCGATAAGGTCACCATCGGCACAAAAGTCACTCTTTTTGACCTGGATAAGGATGAAGAGATTACCTATAAGATATTGGGCGAGGAGGAAAGTGACCTCCCCAATGGAATTATCTCCTTTGGTGCGCCACTTTCGCGCGGGATCATGCAAAAAGAACCGGGCGATGAGGTGGTGGTTCAGTTGCCCGGTGGCGTGAGGAATTTTGAAATCGTGGATGTCGAAAAAATAGAATTTCCCTGATTTTCATGAGACGATTCGATATCGGCGACAAGCTGCTTGCGTATCTCCTCTTCGCGGCAGCGGTTGTTCTGGTCACCTTCTTCGCGTTTCAGCATACATTATCGAGCGAATGGCATCTGCCGGGTTCCCCGACGCTGTATTTGGTCGGCGTTGCGGGGGCCGTTCTCTTGTGCGTCTCCGTGGTTTTCGTGATCACGAAACGAACAGGCGTGGGCGGCTCTCCCCTTGGGTGGTTTTCCGCCCATGTGGTGACGGCCACCCTGGGCGGCGTGTTGGTGAGCATCCACTCGGGCGGGTTTCTTCGCTATGCCCCGGCGTTGCTGCTCGTCGCGCTTTTTGCCCTGGTGATTCTGGGCGTGTGGGCGCGTGTTCGTCTCTCCAGGCGGATGTCGGCCACGTTCGCTTCAAGAGACGAATCTTTCTCTCCGTTGGGCTCGGATAACCGAGCGCGCATGGCCCGTCTCATCCAGGAGAAAGAATCCCTTTTGTCCAGACTCGAGCCGGGAGCGAATGAGGGCACCTTTTCCCCGAGACTCAAGCATTGGTTCTCCAGGCCAGGCCTTACGCTCGCTTATGCCCGGCTGATTGGCCGGGAAAACAAGTTGATGGGAATGCGCGCCGGCGTGTCTCCCGCGCAGGCTTATTGGCGGTTGATTCACATCGCTTTGGCGTTCGTCTTTATCCTCGGTATGCTGGGGCACATCGTCACCGTTACTTTTTTTGCGGGTTATGTCTCCGGCGGGGGAGAGGTATACTGGTGGCATCTGACGAGGTGGTAGTCCGCATGTGTTCAAGGAGCGCGTCTTGGGTCAGCTAGCCTTGATGATAGATTTGGAACGGTGCTTTGGCTGTAAAAGCTGTGAGGCGGCTTGTAAGCAGGAGCACAGGCTGGGGCCCGGCGAATACCGTAACAAGGTGGTCTGGTTGGGGGATGCTTCCACGGGAGCGCCCGATTTCCTCACGCTGACTTGCCAGCATTGCGAGCGCCCCGCTTGCCTGAGGGCCTGTCCCGTCTACCCCAAGGCGATAACGAAAGATCCCGATACCGGCGTGGTGGAAGTGGATGAAGCGCTTTGCACGGGTTGTGGGGAATGCGTCATGGCGTGTCCTTATAGCGCGATGGGCTATGACGCCAAAGGACATCATTCGGTGAAATGCGATCTGTGCCCGGACAGACGGGAAAAGGGATTGGAACCTGCTTGTGCTGAAATTTGTCCGGGCTTCGCCATCTCTTTTGGAGAAAGGGAGACGCTTCTTGAAAAAGCGGATGAAGAAGGTCGCCATCCTCGGGATCACGATCATTTCCTCCTGAAACCGCAAACGGTCTATCTTGAAAAAATTGAAAGGGAAAACGGCCGCGCGAAGCAGGAAGATGCCTCACGGTTATACGAAAAACCGAGTCGGCCTCGTTTTGTGGATTCACCTGGAGCGAATGACGTATTTGAGCAAAAAGGGCCTGACTTCCCCTACCTGCACGATAAAAAGACGTTGAAGGCGGACCGTGTCGTGCCCGGGGGGTGCAATTTTTGTTTCAACTGCTGCACCGCCAAGTTTCATTTTCAAGGGGATCAGCTCATCAACGTGACGGGAAACGAAGAGGATCCTGTCCTGAACGGAAAGCTCTGTCCGAAAGCGCAGTTTACGCTTCAACTGCACCACAATGAGCATCGCCTGCAATATCCTCTCAAGCGCGTCGGCCGCCGAGGTGAGGGCGAATTTGAGCGCATCAGTTGGAACCAGGCGCTCGATGAGATCACAGCGAAACTCGAGGTTCTTAAAGAACAATGGGGCCCGGAGGCGCTGGCGCTTTTTGTGGGGACCCGCACGGGTTTGATTACACAAAAAGGTTATGTGCGTTTGTTCAGCCAGATGTGGGGGACCCCCAATCTGCAGGGGACGGACCCGTTTTGTGCGGCGGGCAAGGTGGTCGCCTACGAGGTGACGCACGGGACCAATGGAAACGGGAACAGCTATACGCCCGAAGATATCGGCAGCGCCCAGATGTATCTCTATATCGGGGACAACCAGGCCGAGACGCGGCCAGTCTACTTCGGCAAGGTGAATGACTGGCGCATCAAAAACAAAACCAGGATGGTGGTGGTGGACCCGAGGTACACCGCGACGGCGAGCAAGGCGGATAAATGGCTGGGCATTCGTCCGGGCACCGACATGGCCCTTGGCCTGGCCATGGCGCACCATATTCTCTCAAAAGGTATGCACGATCAGCGTTTTTGCGATGAATGGGTGCTGGGCTGGGAGCGCTGGCGCGATTTCATATTTTCCAAAGGATATTCCCCCGATTGGGCGGAGGCCATCACGGGTATATCCGCGGAGGAGATTCGCGCGCTTTCAGAGGATGTGGCCAAGGCGGATGGCTGTGTCATCTTTGGTAGCCGGGGACTCAATCAGCATACCAATTCCGTGCAAACCAACCGGGCGATGATGTTCGTGGCCGCCATAACGGGGAATTGGGGCCGCAAGGGCGGAGCATACGTGAACATGACGGCGGGTCCGCCCATCACCGTCAACGCACCGGAGAACAGGAGAGCGGAAATTCAGAAACCGATGGTTCGCAGAAGCCCGGCCGGTTGGCTGAGCGCCATGCGGAAAGGAAAGCCATACCCCATTAAGGGTCTCATCACGTGCAACAATCCATTGGCGCAGTGGCCGGGGCAGGATGAATCGCGCGCGGCTTTTAAGGCGCTCGATCTCATCGTCCATATCGAATTGTTCCCGAATGAAACCTCCGCGTTTGCGGATTATGTGTTGCCTGCAGCGGGCGGCATCGAAAAAGGAGAACTGGGCCGCACGAATGATGACAGAAGGATTGTGTGGATAGATAAGATGATCGACCCGCCGGGGGAGGCGAAACCCGATGGATGGATATGGATAGAACTCGGGAAACGCCTGGGGTTCGGCGACGTCATGAAAGAGGAATACAAGGATCCGGGGAAATTTTGGGATGAAATGTGTATCGACAATGATTTTTTGCGGGGAGTCACACAAAAAAGACTCCACTCGGTTCCCTATCGATGGGTGCGTTTCCCCGTTGCAAGCGAAGATGCTCCCGAGCAGGAAACGCTTTACCTCGAAGGGACGACCGCCACGGGGCAACCCGAGGGTAAGCGCTTTTCTACGCCGAGCGGACGGCTTGAGTTCTGGACGGAGGAATTGGAGAATAAATTCGCGCAAGTGGGATTATCCGCGCTGCCGGAGTTTTACAGCGAGAAAGAAAATCTGTCGCAATTACCCTATCTCGAATATGGTCACGAAGATGATGATCTGGAGATCATCTCTCCATTCAGCAAGGTGCCCACAGGCTCTCGCACCGCCAGAATCGTTCAGCCGGATGAGGAAAGCCTCGGCGATGAGCTTCGCCGAAAAGGTTTTGAAACGATATTGATAACCGGGCGGCCGCCTGCTCCGCATTTTCATAGCTGGACGCACTATTTCTGGCAGGCGCAAGAGATGTGGCCGGACCTCTATTGCCAGATACATCCCCATAAAGCGCAAGAGTTGGGAATCGAAGATGGAGTGAAACTAAAGGTCGAGACCATGCATGGCGCCATCGAGGCGATGGCTTGGGTGAATGCAGGCATCAGAAAGGACTCGGTGTACGTTCCCATCGGTTGGGGAGAGCGGCAGCCCTACCATCCTTGGCGCTCCGTGAATTTTCTGACTGATTTCGCGCAACGAGATCCGGTGTCGGATCAAACGAATATGAAGAGTTTGTTATGCCGAATCAGCAAGGCGTGATGAGCGAAAAATAGGAAATGCGCGCGTTGTTTCAGTCGCTCACTCAATCGGGTCGGGCTGAACGGGCACGCAGATTTCGGTTCTGATGTCAGACTCCGTCGTTTCGCGGGGGTCGGTAATGTATCGGTACATCAACGGGCCTTCTCTTCTTTTGAAGCCACTATGCGGTAGCCATTGGGTGAGCATCTTTCCTGATGTGACGCCAAGCGTGTCGTATCCCCCAAGGTGTGTTCCTACGGCATGCCATCCGCCCGGAAAGTTCGTCTCATGGAGTTCCTTGGGCATGGGCAGATCCGAAAGTGCTTTCCAGCAGGCTTCATAACCTTTGTCTCCGTGGTCGAGTCCGTAAGCGGGAGCGGTTCTGGGAAGATTCGCGCAAATCTTGAGTAGGCGAGCCTGTATAAGGCCGATGTACTCTGATGTTGCATGTTCATCGGCGCGCAATGCCCAACCCTTGAAACCGTCGAGTTCCAGGATTCTGACCGGTTGTGATGTCCTCATGAGGGGTCAGCTTGCGCCTTTCGATTTTAGAGCGTTCTGGAGTACCCGCCGGGCGAGAGTGGCGCAGTGGCGCTTATGAGAGGGGAGACCGTCGACGCTTTCCGCGATTTCCTCAGCGGTGATTTGCGCGAGTTCATCAACGGTCTTGCCGCGCACCAGGTCCGTCAACGAACTCATCGCGGCGGTGATCGCTCCGCAACCCAGGATTTTCATCTTGGCGTCCGAGACCGTGGCATCTTCGAATTTAAGATAGAGCGTTACTTCATCGCCGCAGGCGGGGTTCGTTCCGCTCCCCTGGGCGTCTGCGTCTTCGAGGGCGCCGATGTTGTGCGGATCCGCAATGTGGGCGAGCACGGTTTCGTTATAGTGATAATCGTCTTTTGGAGCCAAAGCTTCTTCTCATGTTTTTGTTGATTTCAGGCGAGGCGCCATCTCGCGAACCTTGCGGACGGACTCCGGCAATACTTCGAGCAGCCTGTCGATGTCCTCATCCGAGTTCCCGTAGCCGAGGCTGAATCTCAGCGAGCCTTGTACGGTTTCTTTTGGTAAATCCATTGCCAGCAAGACGTGACTGGGTTCCGGAGAACCCGAGCTGCAGGCGGCTCCTGTGCTCACCGCGATGCCCTCTAAATCAAGACGAATCAGGAGCGTTTCCCCTTCTGCGCCGATGAAGCCTAGGTTCGATGTGCCGGGAAGCCGGTGATCCGTGTCGCCGTTGACCAACACATCGGGAATGCGTTCGCAAATTTCGTTTTCAAGCCGATCCCGTAAAGCGGAAATGTTCTTCGCAAATTGGGGTCCCTCTTTTTTCGCAATACGACAGGCCTCTCCCATGGCGACGATGCCGACGACGTTTTCCGTGCCCGAGCGCAGTTTTTGCTCCTGCCCGCCGCCTGCGATAAGAGGATCGATCTTGGTTCCTTTTTTTACATACAAAAAGCCCGTGCCCTTGCAGCCGTTGATTTTGTGTCCACTGGCTGAAAGCAGAGACACGCCGGCTTGTTCTACGTCGATGGATTTCTTGCCTAGCGCCTGCACGGCATCGGTGTGAAACAATATCCCGCGCTCCCGGCAGATAGCGCCGATTTCATGAATCGGTTGGATGGTGCCGACCTCGTTGTTGCCCCACATGACGGACAAGATTTTCGTGTTCGGCTGAATCGCCGAGGCCACATCATCAGGCGAAACGCGTCCTTTCTGATTCGGCTTCACATAGGTTACTTCCACCCCTTCCGCTTCCAGCATCTGGCATGTCGTGAGCACGGCCTCGTGCTCCATCTCTGTGGTGACGATATGGCTTGCTCCTGGATCGGCGGAAACGACGCCCCGAAGCGCCCAATTGTCGCTCTCCGTCCCCCCGGAGGTGAAGAAGATTTCATCACTATCCGCAGCGCCGATGAGGGCCGCTGCATGGTCGCGGGCGTTTTCGATCGCGATTCTGGTTTCTCTGCCATATCGGTGGATGCTGTTTGGATTTCCGAATTTCTCGCCGAGGTATGGCTGAAGCGCGGCCAAGACCTCAGGACGCGTCGGTGTGGTTGCGTTGTGGTCCATATAGATGGTTTTCATGATGCCTCTTATTTTTCCGGCGTCGGCTCTTGCGTCTGGGCCAATTCTTTTTCAAGGGCTGCGATGCGCTGGTTCAGGACTTGAATGGCCGCTTCCACGGGGTCCGGCAATTCGTGGTGCTCAAAAGAAACGGGGAGAAGATCATCCGTTTTGCCTTGCCCCTCCCGGTAGACGATGCGTGCGGGCACACCCACCACCGTGCAGCCGGGAGGGACGTCTGAAATGACGACCGAGCTTGCGCCGATGCGGCTGCCGGCGCCGACAATGTGTGGCCCCAAAACCTGGGCGCCAACGCCGACGACGACGTTATCTTCCAATGTGGGGTGTCTTTTTTCTTTCTTTAGACTCACGCCGCCGAGAGTCACGCCTTGATAAATGGTGCAGTTTTTTCCAATCTGCGTCGTTTCTCCGATGACGACGCCCATTCCATGATCTATGAAAAGCCCCTCGCCAATTTGCGCGCTCGGGTGAATTTCGATACCCGTGATGAAGCGGTTCCAGTGACTCAGCCACCGTGCAACGAGCAGAAAGTGCTTTCTCCATAGGAAATGAGCCATGCGATGCAGGCATACAGCGTGAAAACCTGGATAGCAGAGAATCACTTCCATTTTTGTTCTGCAGGCGGGGTCGCGCTCCATGACGGCGGCGATATCTATTTGAATCAATTCGAATCCACGCCCGAGACTTTCGAAGAGTCCGCTCATATCATGCAAATCCTGTTTCAAAGAAAATCGGGGAAACACATGTGTTCCCCCGCATCATTTATCGATGATAGCACAATGTATCTGGGCATGCCTTTAGTGTGACTTTTTTAGTACTTCTTTGAAAAATAATCGCTTAGTATCTCTGCGTGATCAAATACAATCATGGTAGGAAGGGAATTTTTACTGAAAACGCCTGCGCGCCTCGCATCATCTCGTGCTGCGACCACCCCCCCGAGGAGACCTTGCGATATTTACCACCGTGACGTTGTGTTGTCTCGCATCGCGCCGTGGGTCGCTGTACGCATGAAATTGACGAACCAGCTTCACGTCGAGCGAGGTTCCCTCCTTTGCTTCTCGAACTGCGGCTGCTTCGAGTGTTTCTCCGTAATCGACGAATCCGCCCGGCAGCGCCCAGCAATGAGGAGGATTTTTCCGCTCAATCATCACAATGCCCGCATAGCCCATCTCGCTCTTGAACCCGATGATGATGTCCACCGTAAGATAAGGGTTTCTGGGGGTCTGCATCTTTTTGCTCGCTTTATTGTGAAGTGAGATCGATCAATTGCAACTGATTTTCGCACATCAAGTCGCGCCCTTGCGACTATGTTTCATAGGCCCATATAATGCGATGAATCTAGGGGAGTTTCGTCGGAAATCGATTTATTTCCAATCGAGGCATCGTCAATTTTTAGCTACCAATACGCAGGGGTGATCAAATGATAAAGTTTAATATGGCGCCTACCGCCAGGCGAATCGTAGAGCGGGTTCTTGACGTGAAAGAGGGCGAACTGGTGCTTCTCGTAACGGATTCGGATCGTCCAGCCTCAGTCTCGGAAGCACTTGCGCATGCTTTGAGCGCTGCGGGCGCCAAGCTATCCATCATGCACATGCCCCCCCATATGAATGGAGGGATCGACCCGCTGCCTCACGTGGGGGCGGCAATGGCGGCCTCTGATGTGGTGATTCTCCAGACCAGCTTCGCCACGATTCATACCGAGACAGCGAGGAACGCGCTCAGGCAGGGCGCGCGCGTTCTGGACATGTGGGGATGGCGTGAGGATATGATGGTCGCCGGTGGCGCCTTGGCGGATTACGACGAAGTCGCCCGGGTCACCCGAATAATTTCCGACATATACACCGAAGCCAAAACGGGCCGATTCACGACGCCGGATGGATGCGACATGCACTTTTCCCTGGAAGGGAGAACTTGCTTCCCTCTCATCGGCGTGGCCAGGAAATCCGGAGAATTCGCGGCATGTCCCGATGGAGAAGCGGCCATGAGTCCTTTGGAGGGTACATCGAATGGCGTCATGGTGAATCCTTTTTCTATCGAGAGAAAAGATTTGGGTTTTGTCACCGAGCCCATGCGTCTTGAAATTAAGGACGGTAAAGTTGTATCCATCACGGGAAGCGCCGCCGCGGATCGATTCTGGAAATTACTGGATGAAAATGGAGATTTGGCGAAGAACGTGGCTGAATTCGCGATTGGCACGAATCCGGCATGTAGGCCTCGGGAGACAATGCGGGAGGCGAAAAAGACATGGGGCACTTGCCACATGGCAGTGGGTGATAGCGGGAGTATCGGAGGTAATATCGAAGCCCCGCTTCACATCGACATGATTTTCGACAACCCCACCGTGTGGGCGGATGATCAGATGATCATTCAGGCCGGAAAAATTTTGGTTTAGCCGCCAATTTCGATAAAATCCGCCTTCTGCGCGCCCGATGACAAAGGATGAAAATGGCACAAGCCTTACTCCTCAAAGGTAAACCAGTGGCGGATAAGGTGATGGAGGAGCTGAAAGCCTCCATTGATGCCCTGCTTCCCCGGATGGGCAGGCCTCCGGGGCTCGCTGTTGTTCTCGTGGGCGAGGATTCGGCCTCTCAGGTATATGTCCGCATCAAAGGCCGTTCGGCCAAGAAACTCGGCATCCAGACTTTCGATCATCACTTGGCTGAGGATACGAGACAAGAGGATATCGTCTCGCTTATCGAAGAGTTGAACCATGATGAAAAAGTGGATGGGATATTGGTGCAGTTGCCGCTTCCCGGACATTTGAATGAAGAAGAAGTGTTGCGCAAGGTATCCCCGCAAAAGGACGCCGATGTCTTTCATCCAGAAAACTTTGGAAAACTGGCGCTTAAGCAAGGTACGCTCAAGCCCTGCACGCCTGCCGGTGTGCTCGAGATTTTGAAGTTTTACGATATCGGCCTGGAAGGGGAAAAAGCCGTCATCATCGGGCGCAGTAAGATTGTGGGACTTCCGTTGTCCATTTTGATGTTGCATGAGAATGCCACGGTGACGGTGTGTCATTCTCGCACGCGCGATATTCCCATGATCACCAGAGAAGCCGATGTCGTAGTGGCTGCCTTGGGGAGGCCGAAATTCTTGACGGCGGATATGGTGCGGCAAGGTGCGACCGTGGTTGACGTTGGTATTAACCGTGTGGACGGGGAATTGGTCGGAGATTGTGATTTTGAACCTTTGCTCGAAAAGGTTTCCGCCATCACGCCGGTGCCGGGCGGGGTGGGGCCTATGACGGTCGCTATGCTGATGATGAACACGGTTCGCGCGTATTCTTTTGAGTCGTAAGGAGAGAAGACGCGGAACTGATGAGGATTTTCGGATGAGCGTCGACCTCCTGGGTGACAATACGCCTCGCGCAACGCCAGCGGTGCTTACCGTCTCACAACTCAACGCGCGTGTGCGAGAATTGCTGGAAGATGAATTTGGTGAGGTTTTAGTCGAGGGGGAAATTTTCTCCTGGCGTACCTATCCATCGGGACATTCCTATTTCGATTTAAAAGACGCTACATCCAAGGTAAGTGCCGTGATGTTTTCGGGCCGCAGGCGGTTTTTGCGCTTTGAGCCGGAAGTAGGTATGCGCGTGATGGTCCGTTGCCGGGTGACACTTTATGAGAAAGACGGACGCTTTCAGGTGTCGGCGCTTTCGATGGAGCCCCTGGGAGAAGGTGCGCTAGAGGTCGCTTTTCGTCAATTGCATGAACGATTGGAAAAAGAGGGACTATTCAGTCCTGAACGCAAAAAAGAGATTCCTGAACGCCCCCATCGCGTGGCATTGGTGACGAGCAGAGAAAGCGCGGCCCTCCAGGACATGTTGCGGGTTTTCAAAGAGCGCGCGCCGATTGTAGAACTCGTCATCGTTCACACACCGGTGCAAGGAGAAAAAGCCGCGTCTTCTATCGCGGGGGCGATACAAAAAGTGGACCAAAGCCTCGCAAATATGAAATGTCCCGTAGATCTCATCATCATGGGCCGCGGCGGAGGAAGCCGGGAGGATTTGTGGGCGTTCAACGAAGAGGAAGTGGTTCGGGCGGTCGCCGGATGCCGGACGCCGGTCATTTCAGCGGTAGGCCATGAGGTCGATACGTCGCTTAGCGATCTGGCAGCCGATGAGTCGGCGCTTACACCTACGGCGGCGGCGGAGCGCGTGGCCAGAGGCTGGCAGGGTGTTGCCCGAGACATAAATAATTTTATTGAAAATATGCACCGAACAGTGGAGGATCGAATAGTTTCGCTAGAGGCCAGGTTCTCTCGATTACTGAGGGAGCCTGCTTTCAGAAGACCAGAGGCGCCGCTTGAGGTATTAGCTCAGAGAGTGGATGCCCTCTATGAGCGTCTAGGTAGAGAAGCCGGACATCGACAACAAATGAGATGGGCGTATTTGGCTACAATAGCTCCTAAGCTACGAGCGGTATCGCCCAAAGAGAAAATCGACGTTTCTATATCGAGGCTGGAGGGCAATGTAAAGCGTTTGCGCGCGGCGCGTGGATTGTTTCTGAAACGTAGGCGAGATGTACTCGAAACCGCCGCTGGGCGCCTTGAATTAGTATCGCCGCTCGCTGTTTTGGCGCGGGGGTATAGTTTGGTGCAGAAAGACCCGGATGGCACTTTGCTCAAAAAAGCCAGTGATGTGAAGGAAAAAGAATCCGTGCGGATTCGTTTATCGGAGGGCTGCTTGTTGTGCCGAGTAGAGCAAGTCGTCCCGGAAGGAGAGGGCCCATGAATTCTGGAAATGAATCCCCCGATCCGGAACCAAAAAGCTTTGAAGCTGCGCTGGAGCGTTTGGAAGCCATTGTGGAGGAACTCGATGGGGGTGAGCCTTCTCTGGAAGAAGCCGTTTCGCTATATGAAGAGGGTGTGAAGCTCTTCCGCTATAGTCGAGAGCAATTGAACGCGGCGCAAAAAAGGGTGGAGGAACTCGTGGGAGAGTCGGAAGAAACATTTTTATTGCAACCATTTGAAGATGGTGAAGATGATGAATGAAACCGGGATTCCATGTGGCATCGATGCGGCGGCTTACCTGAACGATTGGGCGAAACGTGTGGAAGAAGAGCTCGATCGTCTTGTGCCAAAATCGTCTGAGCCTCCTGAGATTTTCGAGATTATGCGCTATAGCCTTTTCGCAGGGGGTAAGCGCTTGCGCCCCGTGCTTTGTGTAGCCGGGTGTGAAGCTGTAGGTGGGAGCCCTGAATGGATTCTGCCCGCTGCGTGCGCCCTCGAATGTATTCATTCCTATTCTTTGATTCATGATGATTTGCCCGCTATGGATGATGATGATCTCAGACGGGGTATGCCTACGAGCCACAAGGTTTATGGAGAGGCAGCAGCGATTCTCGGGGGTGATGGATTGCAGACTCTGGCTTTCGAATTGATGGCGAATGATGAAATGGGCGAAAAAATTTTGCCGGAGCGTCATGTAAAAGCGATTCGGATGCTCGCCGAGGCGTCAGGCGCTGTGGGCATGGTCGGGGGACAGCTTTTGGACATCAGGGCAGATGGCCGAGTGAGCGATGTGGCGCATCTAGAAGAAATCCACAGGAGAAAGACAGGAGCGCTTTTGAGAGTTTCTGTTTGCCTGGGAGGACTCCTTGGCGGCGGTGATGAAGCGCAGATGGGGGCGCTGTGTGTGTATGGTGAGAAAATCGGGCTGGCGTTCCAAATTGTGGATGACATTTTGGATGTGGAAGGCGATGAAGCGCTCATGGGAAAGCCCACGGGTTCGGATGAGGGATTGAACAAAGCGACTTATCCCGCCTTATACGGGATAGAAGCATCGAAAAAACTGGCGCGCTCCACTTGCGAGGAAGCTTTGCAAGCACTTGAAATTTTCCCGAATCAAGCCCCTGAGCTGGAATCCTTAGCGCGTTTTATTGTCTTGCGTAGGTTTTGATGATTGACTATAGTGCTTGGTTAGCCTTTGAAAGAGGTGGAATGCCAGAGTCAGAGTCATTTGAGTAATGGTGCAAAATAAGTTTTAAAATCACTTCCCTGGGGGAGATGATATGGGCGAACTGCTCGAGCGCATTGATAGCCCGGCGGATTTGAGGCGACTGCCGGAAGACGAACTTCCTCAAGTTGTGGATGAACTTCGGGACATGATCATTCAAGTTACATCGAATACGGGTGGGCACCTGGGCGCCTCTTTAGGAGCTGCGGAACTCATTGTAGCGCTTCACTATCTCTACGATACGCCGAAAGACAAGTTGATTTGGGATGTTGGACATCAGGCCTATACGCATAAGATTCTCACAGGACGCCGGGATCAGTTCCATACGCTGAGACAATGGGAAGGAATCGCTGGTTTCCCGGACAGGCGTGAGAGCGAATATGACCACTTGAATGTGGCGCATGGAGGCACATCCATATCGGCTGCGCTGGGTATGGCGACGGCGCGAGATCTCCTGGGCGAGGATTTTCAGGTCGTCGCCGTCATCGGTGACGGCAGTTTAACGGCCGGCATGGCGATGGAAGGGCTCAACAATGCCGGTGATTCGAAGAGAAACCTGACCGTTATTCTCAATGACAATAAAATGGGCATTTCGCATAATGTTGGCGCCATGTGTTCATATCTGGCGCGAATCATGACGGGCGAATGGGCGAACCGGGTGCGTAAGGTGCGTGGTGAAGTACAAAAAATAATCAGTCACCTTCCCTTGGTGGGGAGCCATGCCGTTACGCTTATGGACAGGATCGAGGAGTCTCTGAAAAATATCATCGCGCCGGGTATTTTGTTCGAGGAGTTGGGATTTCGGTATATCGGCCCGGTTGATGGACATAGGCTGGACTTGCTGATTCCCACTTTGAGAAATGTGAAAAATTTAGATGGCCCCAATCTGGTTCACGTCGTTACCCGCAAAGGACATGGGTATCCCTATAGTGAAGCAGAACCCATCACTTATCACGGCGTAACGAAATTCGACCCCGAATCCGGTAAATTCCACAAAAAAGCGCCTGGGCCTCCCGGCTATTCTAAAGTTTTTACCGATACGATGATCAAACTCAGCCAAAAAGATGAAAAGATAGTGGCCATTTCGGCAGCCATGCTTGAGGGCACGGCTCTAGTGAACTATCAAAAAATATTACCTGATCGCTGCTTTGACGTAGGGATGTGTGAACAACATGCAGTAACTTTTGCTGCAGGGCTGGCGCTTGAGGGGATGAAGCCGGTCGCCGCTATTTACAGTACGTTTTTACAGCGCGCCTACGATCAGATCATCCATGATGTCTGCCTCACGAATGTGCCCGTCACCTTTGCGCTGGACCGAGCCGGTCTTGTGGGTGATGACGGGCCCACTCACCAGGGTGCTTATGACTTGGCTTATCTTCGGTGTTTGCCGAATATGATTATCATGTCGCCTAAAGACGAAAATGAGCTTCAGAAAATGGTTCTGACAGCCATCGAACATCCCGGGCCGGCTGCGTTGCGCTTTGCGCGTGGTTCCGGTGAGGGAGTCCCCATGGATGAAAATATCGAGACGATTCCTGTCGGAGAAGCGGAACTGCTTCGTGACGGTGATGATGTGGCGCTCATTGCCTTGGGTCCCATGGTGGGCCTCTCCATGGAGTCCGCTGCGCAATTAGAGGAACTCGGAATACAGGCATCGGTTTTGAACCTTCGCTTTGTCAAACCGATGGATGAAGAGAAAGTTTTAGAACTCGCAAGTCAATGTAAGCGCGTCGTAACTATCGAGGAAGGGACGCGCATAGGCGGGATGGGTGCCGGCGTTTTGGAACTTTTGGCGGCGCATGGCATGCGAGATGTTTCCGTAACGGTTTTGGGTATTCCCGACCGTTTTATTGAGCACGGGGCGCCTCAATTCCAGCGCGAGGATTGTGGGCTCACGTCAGGCGAAATTACGCAAGCAGCTCGTGATTTGATGAAAGTCGAGCCTGATTCTGCCGACTTAGTGGTCCATGGCAAGAAAACAGAGGCTTGATAAATTAGTCGTTGAACGTGCGTTAGCCCCAAGCCGGGAACGTGCGCGCAGTCTGATTTTAGCTGGCCTTGTGAGTGTTGACGGCAAACCCGCCACTAAGGCGGGTTCTTCATTTCCGCTGGACGCATCAATCACCCTTAAAAAAGATGCTTGTCCCTATGTAAGCCGGGGGGGACTAAAGCTCGCAGGCGCGCTGGATGTTTTTTCTATTCATCCGGAAGGGAGAAATTGCGTGGATATCGGCGCATCGACGGGCGGATTCACCGATGTGCTGCTCACTCGTGGCGCCCGCCGAGTCACGTCGGTAGATGTGGGTAAAGGTCTGATCGACTGGAAATTGAGAAATGATCCTAGGGTCACCCTTTTGGAGGGTGTGAACGCGAGGCATTTGACACTTGAGACTTTTCGAATGCTGGCAGGAGAAGAAAGACCAAGTTTATGCGTCATGGATGTTTCATTCATTTCCGTTACGAAGGTGCTCGGGCCGATTCATGAATTACTAGGCGAAGGTGGAGAGATAGTCGTTCTCATCAAACCACAGTTCGAAGTGGGTAAAGGCCGTGTCGGGAAAGGAGGAATAGTCCGCGACCCCGCACTTCACCGTGAAGTACTCATTCGCATTTGGGATGAATGTCTTCGAATGAAATTAGCCCCTCAAGGAATCGCTTTAAGTACGATTATGGGAGCAAAAGGAAACCGGGAGTTCTTTCTTCATCTGAAGCCTGGGGCGAATTCCCCGGAAGCACAAGCTTTGGTTGAAGGCATATTGCCAAAGGGGCTTGAAACTTAAGCAATCCTTATCACCCCGTCATCTAGTCTGGGAACGATGTTCGTTATGTCTTTCTGCGCACAGAAGGATATGTCATTTCCGAGTCCTAAGACGGACAAGTGTTTTCCCCAGCAGCTATCAAAAAGCATTTTTTCCAGGTTTTTTTCAGCACTTTTGGCGACTTGGAGGGCTGCACGAGCGGTATCGGAGAACTCCAGGCTATCTAAACTTTCAGACAAGAGATGCAAGAAGATTCCCGCCCCCACTGTATCTTCTTCGCAATAGCCTCCTTCGCGGCCCGAGCAGGCGATCAAAAGAGATTGGCTCGGGTTTTTATGCAGTATGGACGTTACGCGTCGGGCAATTGCGGTAATATTCACGAAAGCGGCAGTGAAAATTTCCCCGCAACTCTTTACGGCGGAGAGTGTTTTGGTTCCGTTGCTAGTGGAGAGTATCAAAGTTTTTCCGCTGATTCTCCAGCGTGAGTATTCAAGAGGAGAATTTCCTCCGTCAAATCCCTCAATGGGTTTGCCGTCTTGCTCCCCGCCTAGGAGTATTTTTTCGGAACCATGTCGGAGCCGTAGCTTTTCGGCCAATTCAAACGCTTTTTCAGGAGATGCGCAAGGATATATGGCAGGACATCCATTCTCCAAAATTACGGCGATGTTCGAAGTGGCCCTTAATATGTCTATCACGACACATACAATATTTTGTGTGTTTTCCCCACGTGCTTGATACGCATCTTTAAGTCGCACAGGAATTTCCGGGTGAGCAAAAGCGACATCGCACCAAATGTTTTTGCTCACGAGGGCGATTCCCAGACGATGTCCAGATAGAAAAAATCACTACATAGGGAGGTTAAGAGAACTTCCGCTCTCCTTTGTTGGTAGCCTTGTTGTTTGGGCACCCGCACCCGCAAAAGGGTATCCGGATTTCTCATATCATCAATAGCCCGAAACCAGTCGTCTGCCGTGGTCCCATCACCAGATGAATATGAGAGCGTTCTCATAGTGCGTGCATTGAGGGATTTTCGCTTCACCTGAACAAGAGAACCCCTATCATCCATTTCCCCTAAGATCATAGAGCGGTCACCTAGATTGTGCTCGCTAAAGCGCAACCCTTCAGGCGAACCGCTGTAGCATGCGCCGCCGCCACTCCACCGGGCGACATCCATGGGTTTATGGTAATGGCCTATCGCCACATACCCAAAGGGCAGACGCTTCAGATCTTCTGCTTGGAACGTATGTTCCTTGAATGCGGGGTGTTCAGAAGCGAGGGTGGCTTCTGAGCCATGTAAGAGTAAGATGGATCTATCGTTCAAATGGAGTTTCTGAGTGAGTATTTCCTGCAAAGGTGGTTTGAAGACATCTTTCGGGTCCCAAGGGATTCCAGCAATCGTAAGATTGAGGTCAACGATGTTTTTTTGACTTAACTCAATGGTAGGGTCCCCATGGAAAAGATGGATATGACTGGCAATTTCGGATCGGTTCCATACGGATTTTGGGTGCATCGGATCATGATTGCCAGGAATGGCGAAACAACGTACCCCTTTTTTGGATAAATGCGAGAGATTTTTTGAGACGATTTCGATGTCACGATCACTTGGGTGAGGGGTATCGAATAAATCGCCCGAGATGAGGAATACCTGTGCGCCCCATTTGAGTGTCTCGCGAACGGAGCGGAAAAATGCTACCCGAAGATCGGCTTGACGCGCTGCAGCTTTGCGAGCAGGAAGGTAGTCGAAGTCATAGCCGAGATGGAAATCACCGCAATGGGCAAATCGAAAGTTCACGTTATCTCCCAAGACCAGTATATAAACGATTGTGTCACGTATATGTTGTGATTGGCAAAAGTGAAAAGAGGGGAACTCACGCCTCGGTATCGTCTTGACAGTACGCGCTGCACCCACTGATGATGTAAATTTTGAAACGAATACTATAGGAGAAGTGGTTTTGGCAAAGAAATCGAGGATAAAAGCCTCGAAAAAATCTTTTTTAAAAGATGATTTAATTCGGGCCGCCGCCATAGCGGCTGGTCTTGAAGCGTCGTTCACGGTGCCAGCTCCGCCGGGCGCCATGGCGCCTGCGCCTCTTTTAGATGAAATCAGGGAAATGGGTGAGGTTGGGATCGCCGGTGTATTGAGCCATTTATCTTCCACTACACCAGAGGGTCGTATCCCCACGCTTCTCGCCCTACGCGAGTTGGGCGATCCATCCGTCGTTTCAAAACTTGTTGCTCTTATTCGGACGATGCGTTGGTCGATATCAGGACTCACCGCGCTTTTCGATACTCTTCGGACGCTGGATGCGAAAGTAGAATTGCCGACTGGTTTCGATGGGGAAATGTTAAGTCAAGCCCGGGGAATTTCTGATCAATTAAGGGAAAATAAGCTTCTCACGGTTGATTCCGCGATATCCATAGTATCGTTATTGAAAAACCTGCCTTCTTTTTTACAGGAAGTGATATTGCGTGATGGCTTCGAGAACACGGCTGACGTTTCAGAGAAACGCCCGCTTGTGCTGGCTGAAGCGATGGTCCGAGAAGGAACATTACCACCTTCATATTTCATTCAGCTTCTAGCAAACATGGGTACGCAAGATGCCGCGACTGCGCTTCAAAAGCTCTCGGAATCCACCAAAGACAAAGACACGTTGTCACGAATTCGGAAAGCGATATTTCGGTTGAAAAACAAAGGCGTAGAAATTGAAAAATTGTCTGATACGGGTATTCGCACCACCCAACGAACTAATTATCCTGACTATGTTCATGCGGTGGTCAGCGCCGTAGACGGGCGTGGGCAGATGCTTTTGTGGCTTGCTCGTTCCAGGGTTCCACGTGGAAGGTATCTTGTACAAGCGCGTTTGCATCGGGGACGAGGCATCGTTGAATTCACGGATGCGGAAATGAGCGCCAAAGAGTTGCGCGATGTTTTCCGTCGAATTTCAGAAATACCCACCTTGGCGTCACAGGAAGTGCCTATCGGATATGCTATTTGGCTACTTGAACGCAGTCAGCGTGAAAATGAAGCGGGAGAAACGCCGCTTCCCCGTGGCTTTACACACGCGAAACTCATGCTCGACTCCTTGGCGGAAGGTGATGTATTTCCCGTGGAAGGACAACACCCTGTCCGTGCAATGGTGAATTCTCTTGTACAAGGCGATGAGAGAGTAGAGATGCGCGCCATGTTCGCCCATCGACCTTTTTGGAGTTGGGTGATGGATGAAGAGCGCGTGGCGCCATATTTTCAGGAGTTTTTGCAGTCTATGGAAAGTCAAGTGGCGATGGATGAAAGACAGAAAAAAGAACGTCTTCTGCAGGTAGTGGAAAATGGAGCGAAAGAAATTTTTCAAGACAAGGAATTGCGAGAGCGTATCGCGGGCCAGTTAGAAGACAATGGATATATTTTTCATCAAGCGGGCGATGAAACGATGGCCCGTGAATGCGTGACGCTAGCGGATGAAGTGCGGACGAATACGGATGAACCCACGTCACTATTCCTTGAAATGGTTCAGTATTCCATCAATGTGATGTTTGAGCGAATTATTCGCCAAGTCCGGGAATCTCAGGGCGAGGGAGGGGAAATGCAACAAGAAGATGTCGAAGGTGATGGGGCTTTAAAAAGTACTGATTCGGAAGATTCTCCCGTCATTATCATGCCGTAATCTCAAATTTGAGGGGTTTGATGGAATTTGGTTTTGATCATATTCACTACGTTTGTGCAGATGTGAAGGCATTTGCCGAGTATTTTCAGAATGTGTTTGACGCTGAAATTATTCGCTACGATGAGGACTTCAAGGGCTCGCCCAATGCGGCGATTCAGATTGGTCACTTGGTGATATTCGCGCGTGGCATCAGACCTGAAGAAACGCCAGATTCCGTGGGGCCGGAACTGGTTCAGGGTTTGGACCATTTTGGGTTTGGAGTCCCGGATGTGAAAGCATCAGTCGAATGGCTAAGAAACAAAGGAGCGGAGATTATGGTAGAGCCCGTGCGCCGTGGTATTGGAGGGCGCATGATCGCCTACGTTAGGGGACCCGGAAACATTCGCATCGAGTTATGCGAGAATGTATCGGCTCAGTAAAATGCTTTCCCATTCTGCGCATTAGCAAACACGGGAACCCAAGCACGGGTTCTCCTTGGCATAATGATTCACAACAATTTCATCGCGATGAAATAGACATGACATGTGTTCTCTTTGGAGGATGAAACCGATGGTCGATTTCCAACTTACACCCCGGCAGACTGAACTCAGAGATATTGCGAAAAGATTTGCTACCGAAGTGATGATTCCCGCCGCGGAGGTCGCGGATAGCATACAGGACCCTGAAAAATCCTTTAACTGGGAAGTCATCAGAGAAGGTTCAAGGCGAGGCCTTAGAACGCTTACCGTCCCGAAAGAATTTGGAGGCGAAGGCGCCGATGTGCTTTCCTGCGCCGTTGTGGGTGAAACCTTGGCGTATGGGGATTTGGGACTTGCCGTCGCCTTTGATCAGACTTGGAAGATTATGACGTCGATTGCTAATATGGCGAATGAAGAACAGCAAAAACGCTGGCTCCCCAAAATAATGGATGATGATGAATGTATTCTGGCGACGGCTTGGACGGAACCCATGGCGGGTAGTGACAATGTATGGCCCAATCAAAATCCCGGTGCTGGAATACAGACATATGCTGAAAAAAAGGGAGACCGCTGGATGTTGAATGGCGCCAAGCGATACATCTCGAATGGGGGTCTCGCAAAAGTTTATCAAATTGCAGCCCGTACAGATAAGAATAACCCTATGATGAATAGTCTCACGGCTTTTTTGGTTCCCTCTGACGCCAAGGGCTTTGAAGTCACGGAAGTGTGGGACAAGCTCGGTCAGCGGTGTGTTCAGAATGGCACATTGGAGTTTCACGATGTGGAAATTCCTGATGAGGACCAAATCGGGGAAGTGGGCCAAGCTTTGCCCGCTCTCGCCAATTTGTTCATAAGACACGGAAGTAACATTCAAGCGGGTGCCACTGTCTTGGGTGTTGCGCAACGGGCATATGATCTTTCTTTGCAGTATGCGCATGCCAGAATTCAAGGGAGCGTGCCTTTGCTTGACCACCAGCTTCAGCAGGTGAGGCTTGCGCGGATGGCGATGAAGATAGAGGCGTCTCGTTCTTATTTATGGCGTACGGCGTGGTCCACCCAGCTTGAGGAGATGGACCGGAAAAATGCGATGCTGAGCAAAGTATTCGCATCCGAGTCCGCCGTAAAAGTTTGTCAGGCGGCCATGGAACTATGGGGAGCAGCGGGGTATATGCGGAAAAACCCCATCGAGAAACTCATGCGTGATGCCTTGAGTTTTCTGCATTCAGACGGCACGAACGATGTGTTAACACTTAAAGCGGCAGGTTTTCTGGAAGATCCGCCGCAAATGGACGATATCGTCTACTCCCCGCGTGTGGCCGAGGCGGCGGCGGGAAGATAGGGTTTCGTGAGGCGGTAGAGATTCGACATCGGGACGAAATTTGGGGTTTCGCTCGCTTCACGAGAGTTAGTTCCTGAAAGCAGTGATCAGCACTCCGCCTATGACAACGCAAATCGTGGCCAAAACTGTCTTTCGGTTGATTATTTCGAGCTTGCCCAAGAAAAAATAGCTCAGAATCATTACCCAAATCGGTGCGATACGGCTCAAGGGGAGAGCGGTAGATACGCTCGCCATCGTAAAAGCTGTCCAAAGCATGTAAGAACTACAAATGCCGATGAGTCCCGCCCCTCCTACCCATATGAAACCTCTTTTATCACCCTTAATTTCTCTTTGGCCGGGTAGGATTGGCTTGATGAGGAGAAGAATGCAATTGGCCGTAGCAAAAGATACGGCCATGCCGACAATAGGCGTCGCCTGATGGGTATACGCGAGTTTGACGAAGATGGGCGCTGCTGCATATGCCAAAGATGCGGTGAGTGGGAATACCAGAGCTCCTTGAAACCAGCTTTTGAACGATTGAGACTTGTCATCTTGTATGCCGAGAATGGATACGCCGACGACGATGCCGAGAGTGCCTAGTATAACCATGGTTGTTGGTGCTTCACCCAAGAATAGAACTGCGAGAAGTGTTCCCCAAATTGGGGCGGCGGAGGATATGGGGACGGTGCGGCTGAGCCCCATGCGGGAGACGCCCACCAGATAACAATATCTTCCAATAGTGGGACCCGTAGCACCCACAGCGGCATACCATAGAATAGTTTCTGGTTTAGAAGTAAAAAGTGTGCCTTTCAGGATGGATAAAACAAAGCCGCCCAGGCTTACGATTCCATTGACAATCAGGGCGGTAGCGAGCGGGGATACGCTTCTCATTCCTTGTCTGAGAAAAGTTTGCGCCACGGAGAATGTGATGGAAGATGCGATTGCAAACAGCTCTCCCGGCCCGACCAGTTGGATCAAGTTCATGGGCTGATTTGCTTTTTGGGAAGATGAATTTCTCCGCCTTTAGATTTCCTTGGGTTCTTGTCTTTGTAGTAGCGACACATTCGCTTCAAATCACAGTCAGGGCATTTCGGATTTCGAGCGGTGCAGATGGTTCGCCCAAAACTCAGCATATTCATGTGCAATTCATGAGCACGCCCTTCTGGAATAAGTGGAGCGAGGACTGCGTGAGATTTCTCGGGCGTGGTTTTCTCGTCAATTATGCCTAGGCGAATCATGATCCGGTGAATGTGAACATCGATAGGGAATAAATCCCGGTTTGAAGCCAGCATCAAGGTGACATAAGCGGTTTTGATGCCGATGCCTTTATGACGAGTAAGATATTGCACGGCGAAATCATCTGATTCATGATGCAAGAATTCCAAACAGAGTTGTTCTCTATCCTCGCGGATCCATCTGAGAAAATCTCGGATTCTCCCGGCTTTCTGATTACCCAAACCAGCGGAACGGATTGCCCGAGCAATATCTGTTTGAGGAGAGTCGGCGATATCATCCCAGTTGGCAAAAGTATTTTTCAAGGAATCAAACGCCAGGTCGCGGTTATGGTCGGTCGTGCTTTGTGAAAGGAGGGTTTCGACCAGGGCATCTAAAAGATTACTTTGTTTGATGTGCTTTGGCCTCCCGAAACGAGACAATAATCTATTCGCGAGTGTCAGGATTTTTCGTTTTCGGGTGGTTGGTGAGGCAGTTCTGGTCGGCATTCTATTTCCTGGTGCTATGATTATAATGAATCGGGTCCGAATGGCTTTCGTTGAATTCTCAAAATATAGAAATCACGCGGGTTTCGGCAGTCTGAATTTATAATGATGCATCATTGCCACAAAATTCAAATACCTGAGCTTCATTCAAATGAAACCAATCTTTATGGTTTATGGGCATGGGAGTACGATTTCCTACCGAGTTGCACTGTCTGGTTTTGTTTGAGCGTTGGGCGATTGACGGAGCAAGGCTGAAAGTCGAGATGTGTCATTAAAGACTTCCTTCGTTCTTGTGAGACGCTCATATACTTCTATGATCCTTGAGATGTATCGGCGTGTTTCTTGAAAAGGCGGAACCCCATTATAGTGTTGGATGTTAGCGGGCCCCGCATTGTATGAGGCCAGCGCCATATGCAAATCCCAATCATATAGTTCAAGTAGGTATCGTAGATAGCGCACGCCGCCCTTGATGTTCTCACGGATATCAAAAACATTGTTGAGGCCCAAATGTTTGGCTGTAATCGAGTTGATTTGCATCAGTCCTTTGGCGCCATTGCGAGAAACGGCTTTTGGATTGAAGTTGCTTTCCACTTCGATGACGGCGCGCACCAGCAGGGGGTCGACCTCATAGAGCCTGGAGTAATGATCTATGTACCAAAAGATTCCAGGTTCTTCGGTCACGAATTTTCCGCTCGTCGTTGTCTCCATATGTTCATCGAGATGAATTTTTGGGGTGAGGAATAGAATTTTTTTTAGCTGCATCGATTTCGTTATAGACGGAAGAGGTTGCGCATGGAGCATCCATACCGCGGCAAGAGTAATTCCGGCCAGCGGGAGTCTCGAAAGCGCCCACGTGTATTTGCTTCGCCCACGGCGCAAGTCCTTTAGTTCGAGTATTAGGAATAGGATGTAAATTGCAATCAGGGCGCCAATGATGAGGTTCATGAGATTCATTCCGAGGAGAGTATTAGAATGAGTATAGGGTGAGAGCCTTCCTCTTTAGACTCAAGGCCACGAGATGAAAGGGCAAGATAAATATCTTGCGCGAAATAGAAGTAATTTTGGCGAGATATTGAAGTTGATGCGAAAGCATCTCTCCTTTTCTCGACGAAACAAGATAAGGAACCGCGATCGAGTGCGCAAGCGGCAGATGGCAAATTATACTAGGTCCAGAATATCCTCTATTTTTTCTAAATACCTATCTGGGTTTGATTTTATTATTTCATGGTACTGGGAGTATTTTCCTTTGATGATCCATGCAGGGATAGATGCGTTTCTGGCGGCCTGTACGTCTGTCGCCGTATCCCCAACCATGACGACTTCTTCAGGTTTCACTTCGAGCGATTTGATGGCGGCGAACAGCATTTCAGGGTCCGGTTTTGGTGCATATCCCTGGTGGTGCCCGAATACCTTCAGAATGTAGGGGAGAAGACCGACATGCTCTAATTGCTGCTTACAGAAAAACCATGCTTTGTTCGAAACGCAAGCCATCTGAATACCCCGGTGAGCGAGGGTTTCGAGTGTTTTTTTCACCCCAGGGATAATATAGGTGCCTGCGACATTATGAACCTTGTAATGGGAGCGGTAGATGCGCACTGCCTCGTTGGCCATGTCTTCTCCCCACAGTTGGGTGAATCTTTCCTCGAGCGTAGGACCAATGGATGCGAGAATTTCCGCATCACTCATTTCGGGTACGCCCAAATCACGGCACATGAGGCGCATGCACTTGGCGATTCCCTCATAGCTGTCGACAAGTGTGCCGTCGTGGTCTAAAAGAAGCGCGCGTATGGCCATATGAGCACTCTCCATTCACGAATGGATAACCATGATATGATTCAAGCGAGAAGCGAAGCGGGCAAACCATAACACCATGAGCCCATCTATGAAAAATGACGCGACACCGAAAATCGCATCAGGTCGGGAAGATCGATCGCTGTCCTCCGGGTCAATTGGGCTTGTCGGCATGGATGAAGAGGAACTCGTTTCGTTATGCGAGCAGATGGGGGAAACCTCTTATAGAGGCCGGCAAATGTTCTCATGGCTATACGCCCACGGTGTGAGCAAGTTCTCTCAAATGACCAACATTCCAAAGGGTTTTAGAGCAAAACTCGGGAAAACGGCTCGCCTGGAGACTATCGAACTCGACCAGGAGAGCAAAAGTGCGGATGGCACGGAAAAATATGTGTGGCGGCTTCGCGACGGCGCGCGAGTCGAGAGCGTCCGGATACCGATGAGAAACGTAAATGGCGTGATGCGGTGGTCTCTTTGCGTCTCCACGCAGGTCGGATGCGCGATGGGATGCGCGTTTTGTCTGACGGCGAAGATGGGTTTCGTCAGGCAGTTGACGGCCGGTGAAATCGTAGGCCAATTCATCGCCGCGAGAAACCACCTCGCTGAGGGAGAGCGTTTTCATAACATCGTATTCATGGGAATGGGCGAGCCGCTCGATAATTTCGACGCCACTGTCAAGGCCGTGAAAATTCTGACGCACCCGCAAGCAAATGGCGTCAGCGCCAGGAGGCTTACCGTATCGACGGTGGGGGTCGTCTCGAGACTTCGGGATTTCGTCTTTGCCGTTCCGGGCGTGGGTTTGGCGGTATCGCTTCACGCGGCGGATGATGAAACCAGAGGGAAACTCGTGCCTCTCAACCGCAAGTGGAATTTAAGGGCGCTGATTGATGAATGCCGAGAGTTGCCGGTCAGCGAACGGCGCCGCATCACATTTGAATACGTCATGCTCCTGGGGGTAAATGACTCGAAACAAGAAGCTAAGGAGCTCTCAAGGCTCCTGGAGGGGCTCAAGTGCAAGGTGAACCTGATTCCCTGGAATCCGTTTCCGGGAGCCCCCTTTGAGCGGCCAGACGATGGCCGGGTCGAGGAATTCCGACGCATACTCTTGGCCGCCGGCCTGGTGGCGACCACGCGCGTCAGCAAGGGAAGCGATATTCTAGCGGCGTGCGGACAACTGGCCGATGCCCGCCGCGTGGTGTCTGAAAGCCGACTAAAACAACTTAATCCCATATAAATCAACTATTTAACTTTTATTTATTTATCGTAAAACTATGTGAATTTATCGTATTTTTCACATATTCATCGACGGGAAAACGAGGCCCGGGGCGTGCTCCTTGCCTCTGCGCCCGGTATGTTGGTATACCTTTGCCTGGTGAGACAGGAATACGGCAAATACGTGCAAATGCGCCATGAAAGTCGCGGCGAAACGCGAGGGATGCACGAACAATGGCGGACGAAAATCCGGAAACGGGAGACCTGCTCCAAGAGCTGGCCGGCGGCATTTCTTCGATTCTCAAGCGCCAGGAAGAGCTTTCAGAGAAGCTGGATGCGCTCGAAGCGCGGCTCCGGCATCTCGAAGAAGAAGCCCTCTCCGCAGGGTTCGCTCCCTCGGCGCAGGGGGGAGAAGACGACGAGTACGACTACCGCGTGCTTCTCCACACACGCACCTACACGATAGAAGACGCCGAGGGCCGAAGCGCCTGCATGGAGAGCGTGCGCCGGTGTCTGGCCCGGCGGGAGTTGTCCCGGGTGAGGACGCGCTATCACACGGGCAGCGGCGACAGGCGGGTGGCCTATTCCTACCGTCTCGCCGAAGAAGGAGAAGCCGACCCCCCCTGGACGCCCGCGGAATACCGGATCGAGAAGCAAGCGGGGGCGGATTATTCCGCCAGTCTCTCGCTGGCCGAGCCGATTCGGGCGGGCGCGCTCTTCGAGCTTCGCCACGAACTCGTTCTGCGCGACGCCTTCGTCACGCGAAACGAATGGGTCACCCTCGTCGTGGAATATCCCACCGAAGAGTTTCACCTCGAAGTGCTCATCCCCCCCGGCCGCCAGATAGTGGGTGCGCGCCGGGAGGAATCCCAGGGGGCGTCGAACAGCTTCAACAAGCGCCGCGTCTATCCCCGGATGCTGAACGAAACCGGCAAGACCCGCCTGGAATGGCGCGAAACCCAGCCCGTCACCGGAAGGGCGTATACGCTTTTCTGGGACTGGTAGGGGTTTTGGGGGGGCTTCCGGGAAAGCGGCAATTCATTGTGTCTGCAGCTGTGATTGTTTGCAAAAATTCGGGTATTGCATGTAATCTTATAGACAAGGCGTTGTTTTCTTTGAGAAGAGCCTGTCTGATAGAGGGTCTTGGCCATGCAGGTATTGGACAGACAGATCATGTATTTTCAACAACACCAGGCAGAACTTGCCGAGGAGCATCACGGCGAATTCGTGTTGATACACGATGAGTCGATAGAGGGTTTCTACGAATCGGAACTGGATGCCTACACCACCGCCAAACGCCACTACGACGCAGGCACGTTTCTCATCCGGCAATGCCTCAAACCTGAAGAAGAAACGACCCAGACATTTCATTCTCGAATAGCGATATAACGGATTTTGTTTCTTGCCACTCGATAACTCTCCGCGGGCATTCACACTACAATTTAACGGTAGGGCCAGAGTTCTCAGAGACGATGACGTCGAGGTTAGTGAAGCATATGAGCCCGCTTCGTTAGAATCCAAACCTTCAGTAATAAGCGTCAATGCCATATGGGATACTGGTGCTACCGGCTCGGTTATCAACCAGGAAGTGATTTCGGTATTGGGCCTACAGCCCATAGACAAGCAGAAAATCTATACCGCGAACGGGGAGCGGATCGCTGGTGTGTATCTGGTGAATATCCATCTCTCTAATGGGGTAATCTTTTCCGGCTTACGAGTCACTGATGGCGATATATTGGGTTCTTCCATTTTGATAGGAATGGATATCATCGGAAGGGGCGACTTCGCGGTTACGGATCACCAGGGCAAGACCTGTATGAGCTTCCAGGTACCATCCAGTCGCAGGATCGATTTTGTCAAAGAACTTGAGCTTATAGCGAGCACAACAAGGAAAAGGCGCCCAAGGAAATCACGCAAAAAAAGAAGGTAATGAGCTTGACCAGTCAGGCGTATCATTCTTCATTGTAACGCCCATATCTTCAAAACTCAGTATACTAAAGGAGGAATTGCGCTGAACATTTGACAATTCGTTTCTTCCATGCACGCCGATGAGGGCCGTTTCGGCCCTACACCCTTTTTCTCATCATCTTTTTTCTGCCAGACTCCACGCATTCGGATACACCGCTAAACCCGTGCTAATCGCTACTCCGGTACTTGTCTCTATAATGTTTGTAATTCGGAAATCCTTGTAATGTATCGCAACAGACCGTGATTCGGATGTTCCGGCTTCGAGAACACATTAAGGTAGAATTCGATGTCTTCAGTAGCCAGATTGTCGCTTTTGCCTCGGTTGCAACTGAAGCAAGCTGCACATAAGTTTTCGGGATTTATGTGAAGAGTAGGATCAAGTTGTAGTTTGTTGATCAAGCTTCGGGTAATAATGTGATGTGCTTCCAACTTCACACCGTCTGACGCGCCATTACCGCAAAACATGCAGCGATAATTGTTATTCCGTAGAACAGCGTCGCGGAGTTTGGGTGAGACTTGCGGGTTGCCGGAGGTCTTGGTCGATTTAGAAGTTGTGGTTGGTTTTCGTTGTTTTATTGCCTGTTTCATTGCCGGGAGTTTGATGGAAGCAATGAGTGGGTTTTCAATTCTCTTAATGGCGGCAACCATTTCTGACTTCAATTCGTATCCCTTGTCCTTGCCATTGGCGGGCTCGAACAAGTTTTGTGTTTGCCGAAGCATAGGTAGACAAGATATGGGATGTATGAGCGAGTCGAGAAAATCAGCATTGATTCCTGCGTTTTCATAACTAATAGCTTCAGTGGGCCTGGAACCTTTCACCAATGATTCGGCGTCCCAAAGTTTCCAGTAGAAGACGCGCCATTCGATAACGTCGTCAGAAGAGCCATCGCGCGCTTGAATGTCGTCAGGCAACTCGGCCTTTACGAAAAATGTGTAGAGCCATTCAAGTTCGGAAACGCAGACTTCACCAGCAGCGACGCTTTGGAGTTGCCGAAGACGCGAAAGGTCCTCGGGGCAATCTACCAGGATAAAAGGAGCCGATTTACGCACGAATCCTAGTTCAGTGTATATGGCGGGTAAAGGCTCTTTCCGAAACACATCCATTAAATTCTCCTGTCGAGGCTTATCGCTCAGCTAAGTACTAATCTCTGAATTTATCTTATCTGGGCAGGTTAGGCGACGGCAATAACAAGAGTGATGTACAGTTTTCATGAAAGCTGCTACTGGCCGTTTCGCTCCGGCCCCCTTTTTCACATCATCCCCTTTCTGATAGACTCCGCGCTTTCGCACACCCCGGAAAACACTTTTCGGGGTTTCGTTCATCACGTTTCAAGGGAGAATACGCCATCATGCTGGAGCCGAATATTTTTGTAGTCGATCTCACGGAGAATTTCGGCGGAGAAATCCTCGCGGACGGCCGGGTGAAGACGACGAGAGAACAACTCGAGGGCTGCGCCGCCAAGTTCGGGGCGAGCGTCTCGGTGAGCCATGCGAAAAACTTTCAACTCGGCGTCCACGTGCCGACCATCACCGTGCGGCGTCTCGAGAAGAAGGGCAAGAAGACCGAAACGGAAATCCTGTTTTTCTCCTACGAGGATGAGGGCGGTGACATCCTCACCGACCCGTCCGCCTGGGGGCGCGTGCCGACGCAAATCTTCGGCTGATCCTCTGGCGTTATCGGCCTCATCTGTTTTCACGGATAAGGCCGCCGCCCGGATGAAGTGGAGAAAGTCGTATGAGTGTGGAGGGTTTCGATCCTCTTGCGCTCATCCCGCATTTTGGTTCTAATGTTCACGAGTATGCCGTACAGAGGACCCGGAAAGAGAGGATGCGGAAAGATGATGGACTTGCAGCCGATCAATACGGGAGACCTGATAGGCATCGCGCAATTCGCCGTGGGCATCACGCAATGCGCCTTGATCTGGTATGGCCTCTACACCATGCGGGAAGGTACCAGGCAAAGGGAGAAGGCGCTCGATGAAATCATCGCCCAGGGCCAAGACTCCAGAGAAGCGTTGCGGAAATCAACCGAAGCCTTGGCGGTCCTGCTTCAAAGGTAAACGGGAGCCCCGGCGTTTCGTGAAGGTTCCCGGGCCTTCCCGGGATATTTCCATTTTATCGACTTGCCAATAAATTCTTAAATGAATTTCACACGCATATCCCTCCCGTGAGGCCGATATGCGCTCGAAAGGATGGTCATGGGTCGCTCATGGACGAGGGAGGAGGTCGAGCGGGTATTCCAGGCCCGCTGGCGGGGGAATTTCAACGACCTCCTGGGTTTCGAGGTGCTGGAAGCGGATAAGGGCTTCGCCCGCGTCGCGCTGCCGGTGGAGCCCCGGCTCTTTCAGCCCTTCGGGATCATTCACGGCGGCGCGCTGGCGTCGCTGGCCGATACCGTGGGCGGCGTGGGCAGCTACGTGAGCTATCCGGTCGGCACGGAGGTGGTGACGGTGGAGATGAAGATAAACTTCGTCCGTCCGGTGAAGGAGGGAACCCTCATCGGAGAGGCGAAGGCCCTGCATCTGGGCCGAAAAACCTCGGTGTGGGAAATGCGTATTCTCAATGATGCGGAAAAACTCGTCTGTTTCGCCTCGGCCACCTACATGGTGGTGAAAGAGGCTTAAGATACGCTTTTTCAGGCGGGTGATGAAACGCCCTCCTCCTATCCTTCCATCTGTGGTATCATCCAGCGCGTGTGAAACTCGTTTTTTCGTCATTCCGTATGATTCCATGGATAACGGCTTTTTGCCTGAAATCACCCTTAACCGGGGGCCGGTTTTGGACGCGAAGAGCGCTTGATGCGGCGGAGTCCGCTTTCCCGGTGGCTTTTTTGGGGGAAGCGGCGCTACCGCCCAAAAGAGGTGAACGATGAGCAATAGTTTCGATGCCCGCTCAGAGCTCGAAGTAGGCGGGAAAACCTATGAGATCTACCGGATCGACGCGCTGGGGGATAAAGGCGACGTCGAGCGGCTCCCCTACGCCATGAAGGTCTTGCTGGAGAATTTGCTTCGAAACGAGGACGGCCGCTCCGTGCGCGCCGCAGACATCGAGGCGCTCGCCTCCTGGGACGCGAAGGACAACCAGGCGAAAGAGATAGGTTTCATGCCGAGCCGCGTTTTGCTGCAGGACTTCACGGGTGTTCCCGTCGTGGTCGACTTGGCCGTCATGCGCGACGCCATGAAGGATCTGGGCGGTGACCCCGACCTCATCAACCCCTTACAGCCCGTCGATCTGGTGATCGACCACTCCGTGCAGGTGGATGAGTTCGGCACCGAGACGGCGCTCGAGAACAACGCGCAACTTGAATACGACAGGAACACCGAGCGTTACGCCTTTCTGCGCTGGGCGCAGAACGCCTTCGACAACTTCCGCGCGGTGCCGCCCGACACCGGCATCGTCCACCAGGTGAACCTCGAGTTTCTCGCCCCGGTGGTGGGCACGGACGAAAAAGGAGGCGTCACGCGCGCCTTTCCCGATACCGTCGTGGGCACGGATTCGCACACCACGATGATCAACGGCATCGGCGTCCTGGGCTGGGGCGTGGGCGGCATCGAGGCCGAAGCCGCCATGCTGGGCCAGCCCTACTCGATGCTGATTCCCGACGTGGTGGGCTTCCGGCTCGCAGGCGATCTGAAAGAAGGCTCCACGGCGACCGACCTGGTTCTCGTGGTCGTGCAGATGCTCAGAGAAAAGGGCGTGGTGGGCAAGTTCGTGGAGTTCTACGGGCCGGGGCTGGACAATCTGCCTCTGGCCGATCGCGCGACGCTCGCCAACATGGCGCCCGAGTACGGCGCGACTTGCGGCATCTTCCCCATCGACCGCGAAACGCTCAAGTACATGGAGCTCACGAGCAGGCCGGCGGAGCAGATTGCGCTGGTGGAAGCCTACGCGAAGGCGCAAGGGATGTTCCGTGAGGCGGACTCGCCCGAGGCGGTCTACACCGACACGCTCGAACTCGACTTGGGCGACGTCGTCCCGTGCATCTCCGGCCCCAAGCGTCCGCAGGACCGCATCGTACTCACCGAGGCGAGCGCCACCTTTGAGCGCGAACTCGACAAGATGCTGACCGAATTCGGCGGAGGCGATGGCGGCGGCACGGCCGTAGCGCCCGCGGCGGTCACCGTGCGAGACGGTACGAAAACGTATGAGATAACGCACGGGGCGGTCGTCATCGCGGCGATAACGAGTTGCACCAACACCTCGAACCCAACCGTCATGCTGGGCGCGGGCCTGGTGGCGAAAAAAGCCGCCGAGCGCGGCCTTAAAGCCAAGCCTTGGGTCAAGACTTCTCTGGCCCCCGGCTCGATGGTGGTGACGGAGTATTTGAATAGCGCGGGACTCATGCCTTACCTGGAAGAATTGGGTTTCCACAACGTGGGCTACGGCTGCACCACCTGCATCGGAAACTCAGGGCCTCTGCCCGAGCACATCTCACAAGCGGTGGCCGAGGGCGACCTCGTCGCCTGCTCGGTGCTTTCGGGCAACAGGAACTTCGAGGGCCGCGTGCACGCCGAGGTGCGCATGAACTTCCTGGCCTCACCGCCCCTTGTGGTGGCCTACGCCATCGCCGGACGCATGGATCTCGACATCACGAAAGACGCCCTGGGCGAGGACAAGCAAGGCGACCCGGTGTATCTCAGGGACATCTGGCCGACCCAGAGCGAGGTTCAGGATGTGGTGATGAACCACGTGAAGGCGGACATGTTCCAGAAAAGCTATGACGACGTGTTCCGGGGCGATTTGCGCTGGCAGGGCATCCCGACGCCCGAGGGCGGTCTTTTCAAGTGGGACGATATGTCCACCTACATCAGGAAAGCGCCTTATTTCGACGGCATGAAGCCCGACCCCGAGCCGGTAGAGGACATCCGGGGCGCGCGCTGCCTTGCGCTTCTGGGCGATTCGGTGACGACGGACCATATCTCGCCGGCGGGCTCCATCAAACGCGACAGCCCGGGTGGCCAGTTCCTCGTGATGAACGACGTGCTGCCCACCGATTTCAACAGCTATGGCTCGAGGCGCGGGAACCACGAGGTGATGATGCGCGGCACCTTCTCGAACGTGCGCCTGCGCAACAGGACGGCCCCGGGAACCGAGGGCGGTTTCACCACCTATTTCCCGAAAAACGAGGTCATGCCC
This sequence comes from bacterium, assembly GCA_965261085.1. Classification (GTDB taxonomy): domain Bacteria; phylum UBA8248; class UBA8248; order UBA8248; family UBA8248; genus Bin107. Next base: position 4,221,696 of record OZ253442.1, on the reverse strand, counting down.
ATCTACGACGCGGCGATGGAATACCAGGAGGCGGGGATTCCCCTCGTCGTTCTGGGCGGTAAGGAATACGGCACGGGTTCCTCGCGCGACTGGGCCGCCAAGGGGTCGAGCCTGCTCGGCATCCGGGCCGTCATCGCCGAGAGCTTCGAGCGCATCCACCGCTCGAACCTGGTCGGCATGGGCGTGCTGCCGCTTCAGTTCAAGCCGGGCGACTCGGCGGAGGGCTTGGGCCTCACGGGCCGGGAGACCTTCGACATCGAGGGTGTGGATCAGGGCGAGGCCAAAGAAGTGCGGGTCGTCGCCACGCCTGAGGGCGGCGGTGCGGCTATCGTCTTTGACGCCATCGTGCGCATCGACACGCCCAACGAGGTGGCCTACTACCAGCACGGCGGCATTTTGCAGTACGTGCTGAGACAGCTCTTGAAGAGCGGGCGGAACTAAGGGGGGTAGTTGACAACCCTGGGAGCATGACAGTCCCGGGGCGTGATGGGTTTGCGGGGGCCTGTCCCTACGCCCTCTCGGCATACCCCGTAAACGCCGCCGGTATCGTCTGGATATCCTGAATCAAATCGGGCGGCAGATCCTTATCCGCCGTGGGCAGCATCCCCCCGTAGAGGGTATCGACCCCGCCGCCGAAGCGCGCCTCTATCGCCTTTTTTACCTCTCCGTGCACGCCCACTGCGGCGAAAAGGCGCACGAGGTCGTCCGGAATCTCATCCGCGAGGGCGTCCCATTTGCCCTCGCGCGTCATCTGTCTGAGTTTACGTCCCAGATCGCCGTAGCCGTGCATCTCGAGCACCGGCCAGTAATCGGGCGTGGAGCCGTAAAAGCCCAAGCGCACTTTGACCTCATCCATCCCCCGGCGCAGCGCCTCCTCATCCACTCCGGTGACGATGTAGCCCCCGCCCGTGATCTCGAAGTTCTCGCGCGAAATCTCGTTCTCGCGCAAGCCCTCCTCAATCTTCCCCGTGCAGAATTCCTCGAAATACTTTCTCGTGCAGAAAGGGTGGAGCCTTACGCCGTCACAAGTACGTCCCGCCACTTTGAGCATCCCAGGCCCCACCGCCGCGATGGTGACGGGCGCCATGGGCGCACCGCTCGAGGGCGGTGTGAAGGCGGGCGTCATGAGGGTGAACTGGTAGTGTTCGCCCTGATAGTCGAGTTTTTCCCCGTTTCTCCAAGAACGCCATATCGCGCGCAGTGATTCCACGTATTCGCGCATCCGGGCGGCGGGCGCCGTCCAGGGCACGCTGAAGCGCCGCACGTTATGCGCCCTGATCTGGGGGCCTAAGCCCAGGACGAACCGCCCGCCCGAGCCTTCTTGTAAATCCCAGCCTGCGTTCGCGCACACCATGGGACTTCTCGGGAAGGCGATGGCCACGGCGGTGAGAAGTTCCACGCGCTCCGTCGCCACCGCCGCCACCGCCAAGGGCAGAAACGGGTGGTGCGCGTTTTCCATGGTCATCACGCCGTCATAGCCCGCAGATTCGAGCGCCTGGGCGGCGGGGCCCGCTTTTTTCAGATCATCCATCGGAAGGGTGGTCACGATGCGCATGTCGTAGCTCCTGTAAGTGGAAAAAAAGATGCCGCCCGGGAGGCTGCGCGGCGCATGATACATGATCCCAAGCCGCGGCACATCGTGATACCATGGCCGCATCGAGCACATGCTCAAGCCGAGTGCAGGAGGAGGCGTCATGTCCCAACCATGCCGTCTGGAATACCGGGGCTTTCATCAACTGGAACTCGTGCGCCACGCAGGCGAGCAAATCCGCGTCGGCGGGGGGCCGCGCACCTTGCAGGAACCGCCGCCCAACGTGACCTCGCGGCCCCCAATCGACACGGTGCAGTACGTCTACGCGACGTGGGATGAGCGTCGAGAGCGCGTGAAGCTCATCGCCTCGACGACGGACCATGAAGCCATAGACGGAGAAGAGGTGATGCGCGGCGATCCGGCAGCCCTGCTCGTCGGCATGGGAAGGCCCTATGAGAGCAGGCCCGGGCACTACCACTGGGCGGACAGGCCCGAGCACAGAAAATTCATCCTGAGCCATCACAACCGAAAGTCCCGCAAGTGGAGGCAACGCCTGCGCGTGGATGCGGCGATTTCACCGGGCGGGTGGCGCGAGGTATCGCCCGGTATGAGCGTTTCTTTTCTCGTATGGGGAGAGGAGGCGGCCCATCTCGAAATCGAGGGAGAAGTGGCGCACGAGGGAGCCGCCTCGCCGCTCCTGTTTGGCGTCGGCACGGATGGCGCGCCGCCGGAATCCACTGATTTGGAGATCATGCCTCGTGAGACGACACAGGCTTTCAAACTCGATATCGAGAGGCGCTTCTACCGCAAGGAGGAGGGCTTTCACACCCTTTCCCTATGCGGAAATACGGAAGACGCCTCATGGACCATCCTCAAAAACGTGAGCGAACTCGGATTCTCCACCCCTGGCTAAGGAGTAAGGCGATTAACGAATCCCCTCAAAACCCCAAATTCCTCAAAAACCTCGGAGTCCGCCGCGTCATCAGCGCGCGCACCCGCCAGACCCGCATGGGCGGCGCGAAGCTGAGGCCCGAGGTATGGGCCGCCATGCAGGAGGCGAACGCCGCCCAGGTGGAAATGACCGAACTGCACGCAAAAGCGGGCGCGCGCATCGCACAGATGACGCAAAACGAGGCGGCCTACGTCACGAGCGGCTCCGCCGCCGGCCTCGTGCTGAGTGCGGCGGCCTGCATCACGGGCGGAAATCCGGCCCTCATGGACAAGCTCCCGTTTACGGACGGCTTGAAGAACGAGATCGTCATCCACCGCTTTCAGAGAAACCATTACGACATCAACATCCGCCAGGCGGGGGCGCGGCTCGTGGAGATAGGCTCTCACCGCCAGACCCACCCCTGGGAACTCGAAGACGCCATCGGCGAGAAAACGGCGGCCGTCTTCTATTTCCCGGGTCAGTATGCGGGCCGGAACATCCTCAAGCTCGAGACCATCATCGAGATTTCGCACGGCAAAAACGTGCCCGTGGTCGTGGATGCCGCGGCGCAGCTTCCCCCATCCTCCAATCTCTGGCGCTACACGAAGGAGTTGGGGGCCGACGCCGCCATCTTCAGCGGGGGAAAAAGCATCGGCGGGCCGCAGAACACAGGCATCATCCTGGGCAAAAAGGAGATCATCGAAGCCTGCGCCATGATGGGAAGCCCCAGGTACGCCATCGGCCGGCCCATGAAGGCGGGACGCGACGTCATCGTGGGCCTGCTCGCGGCGCTTGCGCATTATCTGGACGCCGGCGAGACCGCCCAGTACGCCCACAATGAGCGGTGGTGCGAGTTCTTCATGGAACGCACAACCGGGATGAAAGGACTCTCGCCCCGCCTCAGACGCCCCAACACCCTGGGGCAGGATTTGCCGGAAGTCGTGATCGAAATCGACGAGAAATCACTCGGGAAATCGCGCGATGAGGTCGCCGATGCGCTCTGGGAGTGCGAGGTGCGGATACAGATAGGCGTATCGGGCGAATCGGAAATCTACATCTCGCCCGACCCGCTCACCGATGAGGACGCGGAATACCTCTGGGAGCGGCTCTTAAGCCTGGTTTCGTAAACGAACGTCCAGACCCGCCAATCGTGAACCGCTTCTCGTAGGGGAAGACCCGCCGCCTGATATCATCCAGGACGTCCAGCAGATACCGGCGGCGTTTGAGGGTATTGGGGTGAAGGGGTTCGCCCACGGTTCGTGAATTGCGCTACCGGATGACAGTATAATGGCAACGGGGTATTTTGGTAGACAGACTATCGAAAAATCCTTAGGACGAAACGCGATGGATATGACAGGCAGGCTGATCTGGATGGGAATTTCACATGTCGAGAACGTATTCCGATAGCGAAATCGAGGAGCTTATTGCCGAACGGAAACCCCTTCCACCAAAATGGCGTGACCAGATGCGTCTTCGTCCAAAACGGGGTCATGAAGAGCGGGAACTCGATCTCACAAGCGATGTGGGCAACGAGTTTCGTGTCATTCTCCGGCGGAGTATGGTGAATATTCTCGATTTCTCGATTATCCTAGCAGTGCGCGTGCCGAAATCAAGTCAACTCTTTCGCCTGCAACGATATAACGGGAAGAGCCACGAACATAAGAATCATATAGAAAGCAACAGCTTTTACGGATTCCATATTCATATGGCCACGGAGCGATATCAGGAAATGGGAACCCGTGAGGACGCTTATGCGGAAATAACTAACAAATACGGGGATTATAGTAGTGCGCTTCGCTGTTTTATTGAGGACATGAATCTCGGCGCTCCCACTGACGATCAACTCGGTCTTTTTCGGGAGGTTTAAATATGTCTATCGCTACGATTGAACGCGACTTCCATGAAAAAGTGTCTCAAGAGATCCGGCTCATTGCAGAAGGCATTGAGCGATTTCGTGTGTTTACACCATTTCTATTCGAGGATGGAGATCATCTTGCGGTCGTTTTGAAACGGGAAGGGCTGGCATGGGTGTTGTCGGACGAGGCGCATACTTTCATGCACCTCACCTACGACATTGACGAAACCGATCTTCAACGTGGGACACGCCAGAAAATCATCACCAACACACTCTCTGCTTTTCGGATCGAAGATCGTGATGGAGAACTCATCCTCCCCGTACCGGACGAACAATACGGGGACGCGCTTTTCTCTTTTGTGCAGGGTATTCTCAAAATCGCCGACGTGTCCTACTTGTCACGAGAGAGAGTCCGTTCCACTTTCAACGATGATTTCCGAAATTTTCTCGCCGTATCAATGCTCGAAGAACGGAGAAATTTCGATTGGTTTGATCCAGAGCGCGATCCGGAAGGCAGATATTCTGTAGACTGCCGTGTTAACGGCATGCCTCGCCCGCTCTTTATTCATGCGTTGTCAAATGACGACAAGGTCCGCGACGCTACGATCACACTACTTCAGTTCGAGAAATGGGACATGTCTTTTCGTTCTCTTGCGATCTTCGAAGATCAGGAATCGATCAATCGCAAGGTGTTGGCGCGTTTCAGCGATGTCTGTGAAAATCAGTTTTCGAGTCTCACCGCCAATCGAGAAAGGATATCGCGCTTTATCGAGGATTGTCTCTCTTTATAAAAGCACACCTTCACCCCTTGGGCCCGATCATGTTCTCGGGCTTTACCGCCGCATCGAATTCCTCGCCCGTGAGCAGGTCCAGCGCGAGAGCCGCGTCGCGCAGGGAGCCGCCATCTGAGAAGGCCTTTTTCGCCACCTTGGCCGCGTTGTCATACCCGATGACGGGGTTTAGCGCCGTTACCAGCATGAGTGAGTTCTGAAGGTATGCGTCTATCGCCGGCCGGTTGGGTTCGATGCCCACCGCGCAATGCTCGTTGAACGATACGCACGCATCGGCCAGCAGGCGCACCGAGTTCAGCAGGTTGAAGATCATCACGGGCTTGAAGACGTTTAATTCGAAATGCCCCGTAGCGCCCCCTATGTTCACGGCCACGTCGTTGCCCATCACCTGGGCGCACACCATCGTCATCGCCTCGCTCTGGGTGGGGTTCACCTTGCCGGGCATGATGGAGCTTCCTGGCTCGTTCTCGGGGATGAGGAGCTCGCCCACGCCGCACCGGGGGCCCGAGGCCAGCATACGGATATCGTTGGCTATCTTCATCAAGGACGCCGCCAGGGTCTTTACCGCCCCGCTCGCGAAGACGACCGCATCGTGCGCGGCGAGGGCCTCGAACTTGTTGGGCGCCGAGCGGAAGGGAAGCCCCGTCATATCGGCGATTCTGGCGGCGGCCTTGTCCGCGAAGTCGGGATGCGTGTTCAAGCCCGTGCCCACCGCCGTACCGCCAAGCGCCAGCTCATAGATGCCGTCCAGCGACATCTTGACGCGCGCAATGCCGTTTTCGAGTTGTTGAGCGTAGCCCGAGAATTCCTGGCCCAGCGTCAAGGGAACGGCGTCCATCAGGTGCGTGCGGCCGATCTTGATTATCGTCTCGAAATCCTTCGCCTTCGCCGCGAGCGTATCTTTAAGCGCTTCCACGGCGGGGATGAGTTTCTTCGTCATCTGCTCCCCCGCTGCGATGTGCATCGCCGTGGGGAAAGTATCGTTCGAGGACTGCGCCTTGTTCACGTCGTCGTTGGGATGGATCGGGTCTTTGGAACCCATCTCGCCGCCTGTGAGTTCGATGGCGCGGTTCGCGATGACCTCATTCGCGTTCATGTTCGTCTGCGTTCCGCTGCCGGTCTGCCAGACGACGAGCGGGAAATGCTCGTCCAGATCGCCCGCGATCACCTCATCCGCCGCCTGGATGATGAGCGCGGCCTTATCGGAACTTAAGATTCCCAGTTCCTCGTTCGTCATGGCCGCGGCTTTCTTCAAGATGCCAAGCGCGCGGATGATCTCACGAGGGAAGCGGTCGCCGCCTATCTTGAAGTGAACGAGCGAGCGCGCGGTCTGCGCGCCGTAGTATTTGTCCTCGGGGACCTCGATCTCGCCCATACTGTCCGTTTCGATTCGATACGCCATGTTGCCTCCTGCGGATGCGTTGTAAAGATTTTGTCGGTCTTGGTCCTATGGTCTCATCTGGTTGGTTGTTGCCCCGTGATAGCGATTCCTGAAACGCGCCCCAACTCACCAGGTGAGCACGATGCGGCCCACCGGGTCGCCTGCGCGCAGGGCGGCCAGGGCGTCATTGGCGTCGGGCATAGGCGCCTCCTCGGTGATGACGGCGCGCACGCGGCCATCGTTCACCAGGCTCGCGGCATCGGTCACGTCGCGCACCGTGTGGTTGTGCGACGCGATGATCTGTATCCACTTGGTAATGAGCTGCGCGGGTTCGATTTCCATTTTCTGGCCGAAGACGTAGCCCAGGACGATGAGGCGTCCGCCGGGCCGGAGCAGGTCGAGACACTGCTGGAGCACGGGCGGCACGGCGGCACCGCCGACGATCTCGAGCGCGATGTCCGCCCCGAATCCGTTCGTGATGTCCATCACGGCCTTGACCGGGTCGGTCTCCATCGCGTTCACGGTCTCGAACGCGCCGAGTTCGCGCGCCTTGGCGAGTTTTTCGTCCTTCACGTCCACGGCGATGATGTTCGCGCCCAGGTGGCGGAGGAGTTGAAGAGCGTGCAGTCCCAGTCCCCCGACCCCGAAGATGACGGCGCACTCCCCTAGTTCGGGCCGCGCCATGCGGATGGCGTGGAGCGGGGAGCCGAGCGTCCCGCCGATGAGGGAGGCCGCTGCGAGCGATACGTTGTCCCCGATTTTGACGAGGTTTCGCTCAGAGGCCGCGACGAGTTGGCCGAAGCCGCCGTCTATCTCGATGCCTAAGCGTCCCGGCGAGTTCAGGCACATCTCCTCATGGCCCAGGCGGCACATGCGGCAGCGCCCGCAGGTCTGCTTGCTCACGACGACCACGCGATCGCCCGGAGAGAAGGAATCGACCTCCGAGCCCACTTCGAGCACTATTCCCGAATTCTCATGGCCGAGCATCAAGGGCGTGGGGGCCGACTTGACGTTTCCGTCCACGATTTTGAGGTCCGTGGCGCACAGGCCGTTCGCCTTCGATTCCACCAGAACCTGGTGTGGGCCGATCTTGGGTTCGGGCGCTTCCTCGTAGGCGAGGGGCTGGCCGAATTGTTTGAGGATCATGGCCTTCATGGGCGGTTCCTCCGTTTCGTTGTTTTCGGGGTCGCATCCGGGGCGATTCTATCAGTCCCGTGGTGGCGACGCCAGATGGGGGTGAGTATTTTGGGGGTGGTGGTTGTCTCGTAAGGGAGGACTTGTGTGTCCGCTCGCCTTTGCTCCCCCCTTGAGGGTCATTCCCGACCGATGAGGGAGGGAATGTCGTCGAGACGATAAAACGAGATATGCGAAATTACTCCCCCCTTGAGGGGGAGTCGGCAAGGCAAGGGCGAAGCCCGCAGTCGTGCCGGTGGGGGGAGCTTTTATTTTAGAACCTTGCCCCCCACCGCATCAGCCTTCGCCCAAAGGGGCTCGGCTTCTGCGACTCCCCCTCAAGGGGGGAGTGATATTCCCTTTGCTTGTCATCCCGGCGAATTCCGGAATCCAGAGCCTACATCCCCAGCCCGCCGTCGATTCTGAGCACGATGCCCGTCACGTAGCTCGCCTCGTCCGATGCGAGGAACACGAAGCCAGCCGCCATCTCCTCGGGTTCTCCCCACCTGCCCAGGCAGATGCGCTCCAGGTATTTGGATTCAAAGCGCTCATCGGTGCGAATCGTCTCCGTCATCGGGGTGATGGCCGCGGGCGAGACGCAGTTCACGGTGATGTTGTGGCGTCCCAGTTCGCGCGCGGCGCTTTGCGTCGCGCCGACGATGCCCATCTTGGCGGAGGAATAGTTGATCTGGCCGATGGTGCCGCGAAGCCCCGCGCCGGAGGTGACGTTGATGATGCGGCCCTCTTTTCGGGGGATCATGCGCTTGGCCGCCGCGTGAATTCCCGTCCAGGTGCCCTTCAAGTGAACGGCGATCACGGAGTCCCATTGCTCTTCGGTCATCTTGTGGAGCATGGCCGCGCGCACGATGCCTGCGTTGTTCACCATGACGTTGATGGGGCCGTGCGCGGCTTCGGAAACGTCGAGCGCGCCCTCTACTTCCTGGAGTTTGCTCACGTCGGCCTTGTGGGAGATGGCCTCGCCGCCCGCCTCTCGAATCAGGCGCGCCGTCTCCTCGCCGCCCTCCTCGTTCATGTCGACGACGAGCACCTTCGCCCCTTCTTCTGCGAAGCGCACACAAACCGAGCGGCCGATGCCCTGGGCGGCGCCGGTGACGATGGCGTTCTTGTTTTTCAGTCTCATGGAATTCCTCTCTTTCTATTCTATGGATTCAGTCCAGCCAGGCCTGGGCGCAGCCCCTGGTGACGACGCGGCCGCTTGAGTCTACCGCCTCGATCTCGCAGGTGGCGTATGATCGGTTCTTCTCTTGCGTGATGTCGGTGACGACGCCCCGGCAGGTGATGACCTCGCCGAGCTTCACCATGCCCTGAAAGCGGACTTCGAGCCTTTTGCAGCTTCCCGCGCCGAAGGTGTTCTCAATGAAATGCCCCAAAAAGCCCATCGATAGCATCCCGTGGGCGATGACGCCCTCGAGACCGCCCGCCCGCGCCGCCTCGTCGTCATAGTGAATCGGGTTGTAATCCCCGCTGGATCCTGCGTATTTCACGAGCTGTGTCCGCGATACGGGTTCCTTTACGAGTTCGGGGAGTTTATCGCCATGTCTGTAGCGCATCGCCTCTCCTTTAGTTCCTGAATCGCCTGAGCGATACCCACTTGCCCCCGCCCACGCGGGAGCCGTCGCGCGCGTCCAGAAATTCGTATTCTCGCTCTACGAAGACCAGATCGCCCGTGCGGCCCGATTTTTCGGTGATGCCCAAGATGGTGAAGGAAACATCCAGCTCATCGCCCGCACGGATGGGTCGCTCCACCTCATAGGCTTGCGAAGCGTGGAGGCCCACGTCACCGAAATCAGGCGGCAGATCGGGAAAGGCGTCCTTTGTCCTGAAGGTGGTCGGGAAGGTGGGGGGCGCGATGGCGTCGACTCCCCGGTAGGCCGGGTTCGGGTCGCCGATGGCGTCTGCGAATTTTTCGATCGCGCCCTGCTCGACTTTTACTCTGTAGGGGCCGTGCTTTCGCCCCACCAGGGCGCGGATTTCGGGCGTGATTCTCTTGCTCATGCGCATCCTCTCGTCAGGTCCTTTTTATCCGAACGTCCACGGCGATGCAGCCCTTAGCCGTGGCGATGAGCGGGTTCAGGTCCATCTCGGCGATCTCGTGTCTCAACTCCAGCGCCAGCCTCGATATTTTGACCATTATATCGGATATGCGCGAGATTTGAACTTTGGGACCGCCCCGGAAGCCATCGAATATGACGCGCGAGCGAAGGCCCGATAGCGCCCTTTCGGCCTGTGCGGCGTCAAAAGGCGGCAGCAGGCGGGCCACGTCGCCCAGCGCCTCCACATACACCCCGCCCAGCCCCGCCGTGACGCACGGCCCGAACGTCTCATCCCGCGATATGCCGACCAGAAGCTCTATGCCGCCTCCGACCATCTCCTGCACCAGAAGGCGCGCGTCATCCGTGAGAGTAAGCAATTTTTCGGCTCCGGCCAGCACCTCCTCGGGTGTATCGAGATACAGGATCACGCCGCCCGCCTCGGTCTTGTGCGAGAGGCTCTCCGATACCAGTTTGAGCGCAACGGGGGTTTGATACTCCTCCCACGTCTTGCGTGCTTCATCCGCCGTATCGACCAGAATTTCCCGTGGTCTCGGGATACCGTAGAGGTCCAAAATTTCGGCGCAGGTTTCAGGCGGCAGAAAACCATCGGCCGATGCGCGGCCCCGCTTTATGCTTCGCCTGGCCGCCTCCTTCCTTGTGTGGTTTTTCGAGAAGTGCTGAGACGAGGCGGTCTCGCGCGCGTGTTCGAGGGATAAGAGGGATTCCAGGCCGCGAATCGCGCGTGAATAATCGCCAAAAACGGGTACGTCGGCTTTCCTGAGCGCATGTATGTACTCTCGCGGCCCCGTGAGCCAGGCGAAGGCGATGGGGATTTCCGAGGATTTGAACAGCGCCTTCACTTCTTCGGCTATCTGCTCGCCCACGTGGTGATAAATGCCCATGAGGAAGAGCAGGGCGTCTACGCTCTCATCCGATGCCACCGCTTCCCCTGCGGTTTTGAGCGGCTGGCTCTCGGGTTGGCTGACCATTAGGGATACGAGGTCCACCGGATTGTCCTTGGGCGCGTAGTCGGGCAGCACGGCAGCGAGCTTTTCTTGCGTTTTCTCGCCGAGGACGGGAAGCCTGAGACCTGCGTCCGTGCTTAAGTCTGCGGCCAGCGCGCCCAGCCCGCCCGAGAAACTTAAAATCCCCACCCCGTTTCCTTGAATCGGCTTTGTGCGCGCGAGGAAATCCGCTATTTCGATGAACTCATCCATGGAGCCCAGCACCTGAACGCCGTATTGTTCGGCGAAGGCGTCAAAAACATCGCTTGAGGTCGTGATGGCGGCGGTGTGGCTGCGCGCGGCGCGGGCTCCCTCTTCGGTCTTACCGCCCTTGAGCAGGACGATGGGTTTCCCAAGCTCCAAGGCGCGCCGGGCGGCGCGTTTCAAACGCTTGCCATTGCGCACGGATTCCAGATACCCGCAAATGACGCGCGTGTGCGGGTCGTCCAGAAAGTATTCGACGCATTCCGCGAAATCAACGTCCACCTCGTTGCCGAGGCTCACGAGGCTGCTGATGCCTGAACCACTCTCCTGAAAGCCCGTGAGCATGCAGGCCCCCATGGCCCCGCTCTGGGTGACGATGGCCACGGCCCCTGGAATGAGCGGGTCGTCATCCCTGATGGATATCGTAAACGTGGCCATGAGGCGTGAGCGCACGTGCACCACGCCCATGCAGTTGGGGCCGAGCACCCGCATCCCCGATGCGTCGCGAAGTGCGAGAATCTTCTCTTGAAGCGCGACTCCCTCTGCGCCCGTTTCCGCGAAGCCGGAGGTGATGACGGCGGCGGCCTTTACTCCGCGTTCCGCGCATTGTGCGAGGGCGGGGAGCACGTCTTCTCTCGGCGTGCAGATGAGCGCGAATTCGGGCGCTTCCGGCAGAGAGGCGATGTCGGGATAGCACTTAAGCCCCGCTATCTCCTCACGCCTCGGGTTGATGGGGTAGATGGGGCCGGGAAAGCCGTATTTCATCGTGAGACGCAGGGGGATACCGCCTAAGCGGTTCAGGTTCGAGGCTGCGCCCACTACGGCGAAGGATTTCGGGTGAAAGAGGCTTTTTAGGGATTTTCGTGCGTTCATGGGGCCTGAGGCTAGTTGATGCGTCCGCCGGCGGTGCCGAGCGTGACGGCGGCGCCGTCCTGGTTCGTGAGCGAAACGTCGAACAGATAGTTCTTCGCGCCATCGTCCGAAGATTTCTCCTTGAGCGTCGCCGAAAGGCTTAAAACGTCGCCCGGGAAAATAGGCTTCACGAAGGAGACATCAATCTCTCCGCCCGTGATGAAGCCCATGCCCAGATGATCGACCATGAGTTCGGTGATGAAGGACACCGGGTGGCGGCCCGTCGCCACCGCCCGGGGCAGGCCCGCCTTTCGGGCCACCTCATCGTCGGTGTGAATGTTCTTGGTATCCACGCCGCCGGTGACGTAGCGGTTGAATTTGAGAATATCCTCCCAGTCCACTTTGTGTGTCCGCTCGGGCAGAGCGTCGCCGATTTCCATGTTTTTAAGTAGTGAGTCAGTCATTATCCTGGTGCTTTCTCGTGAGGCTTAAGACCGACGTGTGCGAGGAGGTCAAGAGCAACTCGCCCGCCTCGTTCGCAACGCTGAGTTCGCTCACTATCCAGCCCTTCTCGCGCTTCACGTATAAGTCCTTGACAATGACTTTCTGGCGCACCGTCTCACCGACTCGCACGGGCCGGTGAAAGCGGTAGCCGAGCTTCGCGTGGATGGTGCCGAAGCGCTTGTAGTTCTCATCATAAATGGCGAGCAGGTCGTTGATGAATATCATCGGCGGCGCGATGGACCCGCCTGCGGGCGATTCGCCCGCATACCATTCCCGCTTTGCGCCCACGGCGTCGCAGTGCGCATCCACCATCTCTTGCGTCACCGTGAGGCTGCGCTCACCGATGGTCATGCCGACTTGTAAATTCTCCCAGACGAAATCGGGCTTCTCGCTCATGCGTGACGCTCCCCTTTATCGTCTTCATCCGGCCCCGGAAAACTCTCGGGCCACTCCGCCGCCACCTCTTCGAGATAGGTTTTGAGGTTTTCGGGGTCCTGCCTGCGCCCGAGGGTGATGCCCGATATCGTTTTAGGTTCATCCAGCGGAATGCGCAGGGCGTCCTGAAAGCGGTTTCTCATGTTGAAATAGGTGATGACCATGGTGAGCTCGACGAATTCGCGATCATCATAATGACGCCTCACCTCTTGGAACACGTCGTCGCGCGTCTTGGCGGTGTTGCGCGTCACGTGCTCCGCCCACAGGACGGCGGCTTTCTCTCTTGGGCTCATCGTAGGGGAGTCCATATAGGCGTCCGAGCAGATCTCGCGCACTTGCTTTTCGGTGACCCCGGCGTCTCGACCGAGCGCCGTGTTGTGCCCGAGTCAGTATTCACACCCGTTCAGGTGGCTCGTCTTGATGACTGAGATTTCCTTGATTTTGGTGGGAAGCACCGTGCCCAGCCCCTCGCGCATGAGCGTGACGGTGAGCGGCAGTATGACCTTGGCGACGTGGGGCTGATAGGCCATGACGGCGAAGGAATTCGCCACGCGGCCGAGCATCTTCGTCACGCCTGCGAATAGTTTCGTGGCTTCGCCTTCCGCTTCCTCGACGGGGATGGGTTTCATATAACTCATTCTTACGCCCCCTTACTCATTCCACCGGCGGCCAGATGCGCTTGCCGCGAGTGGGCGAGCCGGGCGCATGGAGCAGGCGCTGGCATACGTGATACGACCAGTCGTTCTCGCCGGGGAAGAGCTTGTCCGCGCGCGGGAAGTGCGCGAGGACTTTCTCGAGCGAGGCGAATTCATAAAAGATGGAGTGCTTCGCCCATCCCGCCACGGAGACCAGCTTGCGCGTGCCCACGCAGCCGCGCATGTACTTCATCGCGGGCAGGCGGTCCTGCGCGTACCAGGAACTGAGATCAAAATCGTCCTCGGGCGTGAAGCAGTTGAACGTGCCCATCTGGACTATCGGCGCGGGCACGCCGCCCACCGCGCGGGTGGCTGCGTCCGGGCCGTTCACCCTGTCGACTTCGGTGAATATGCCGGTGCGCTCGCCGATTCTCTTGGCGGTCATCGCCTTCGTCTCATCAGAGTACGTCTCCGCGAGTTGGGCGGGGTTGGGGCTTAAGAAAACCTCCGCGCTCGCCGCCCCGAACAGGAGCAGAAACTCCGTGCCGCTGGGGATCGAGGGGTCGTCCGTGTAGGCCAAGTGGTCTTTTTTCTTTGATTTGGGCGATTCCCTGTCCACGAGTTCATAGTGGGCCGCCCACATGTAGCCGGGGCGTTTGAGCGCGTCTTTTATGTGCGTGTGGTGGAGCCAGTCGTTGTACTCTTCTTCATCTTCTTTCGGCAGGTCGTACCAGGTCGCCCAGATGCTTCTGTCCATGCGGTGTCCCCTAGGGATATGAAAAAAATGAGTCCTAAGTCTTGCGCTCCTCCAGGACGGCGCGCAGGCACTTGATACCCATCATCAGCGAGGGGCCGCCTGCGGGAAAGATCAGGCATTGCACGGCCTCGAATATCTCATCCTCGGTGGCGCCACGGCTCACGAACCGGCCCGCCTTCCGGGGAGGATGCCGTCCCCACCGAAAAGATGGAGGGGAGGGGCCGTTCCTGTGAGAAATTGCATGAAACCCGAACGGGGTTCGGGGTGATTTGTGGTGTGCCGCCAGGGACTCGAACCCTGGACCTACGGATTAAAAGTCCGTTGCTCTACCAGCTGAGCTAGCGGCACAAAGAGAAAAGATGTTTACGATGCGTCGTCTCGCAAGTCAAGCCTCCGAATGAAACCACAAGTGGCGGGAAATCGCAAATTTCGCGCCGTCTCGCCGCCTCACGGCTTGACGAAGGGGGGAGCGGCGTGTTCAATACCACCCTCATGGGGAACGCGAGCCTCACCAGGGTTCCATGCTCTTTCAGCCGACGTAGCTCAGACAGGTAGAGCAGCTGATTCGTAATCAGCAGGTCACCGGTTCAACTCCGGTCGTCGGCTCCAAAGAATCCATTGTCCGGATATTCCTCCGAGGTGTTACGTGGCGAAACGAAACAGCGTAGGCGTCATCGGTTTGGGACGCATGGGGAATCCCGTGGCGCAGAGGTTCATCGGGGCGAAGATGCCCCTGATGGTCTGGGACGTCTCAGAGGCCGCGCGCAGGCCGTTCGAGAAAACAAAGGGCGTAACTATCGCACCGCCCGGTGAGATAGCGAAATCCTGCGCGGTCGTTTTCTTCGTCGTGCCCTCATCGGACGAGATAGCGGCGTGCTTCAAAGGGAAAGACGGCCTGCTCAAAAACGCGCGAAAAGGGCTCGTCGTCTACGACCTCACGACCTCGGACCCGGCGAAGACGAAGCGTCTCGCGAAGCGCGCCGAGCGCGGGGGGGTGGGCTATCTCGATGCAGGGATGAGCGGCGGGCCGGCCGGCATCCTCGAGGGGAAGCTGACGCTCATGATCGGCGGAGATGAGAGGCTTCTCAAGCGCACGAGGAAATACCTCAAACCCTTCGTCGAGAACACCTTCCACCTGGGAGCGCAGGGCTCCGGCCACACCATGAAGCTCATCCACAACATGGTGCTCCACACGATGTTCCTGGCGACTTGCGAGGGAGCGCGTCTCGTCGAGCGCCTCGGAATGCGCGTCGAGGACATGATAGACATCTTCAACGCATCGACGGCTTATAGCTACGCCAGCCGCCACCGCTTTCCGAACAACATCCTCTCGGGCACTTGGAACGGGCAGGCGCGCATCTACAACCTGCAAAAGGATGTCGGCATCGCCGTCGGCATCGGGAAAAAGCGCGGCGCGGACGTCCAGTTGGCCGAAGGCACGCTCTCGTTTTTGAAAAAAGCCGTCGCGCGGGGAATGATCGAAGAGGATTTATCGCTTCTCTACCGTGATTTCGACCAAATCCAGAAAATGGACGCGCCCGAATAGGCAAAAGGCGGGCCGATGCCTTCAGGATGAGATTTGACGCGGGCCAATCCCTAAAAGTAGAATGCGGCCTCTTGTGAACCAGGAGCAGAGATTCAAGTTTGCGTAAAAATGAAAACTTCTCCGCAGCGTCTCGTCATTCGCCGCTCACCTGATTTGGCGGTTTTTGGGAGGATTTACGAGGCCGCGGCTTCATTGGTTTTATTTTTACCATGTGAATAGGAACATCCCATTCCCATCAAGGAGAAAACGAAATGGCATTCGAACTTCCCGCTCTCGATTATGACTACAGCGCTCTCGAGCCGCACATCGACGCGCGCACGATGGAGATTCACCACACCAAGCACCACAACACCTACCTCACGAACCTGAACAACGCGATTGCCGGCACCGACCTGGAAGGCAAGAGCATCGAGGACATCCTCGGGAACCTCTCGCCGGATCAGGGGGGTCTCAACTTCAACGGCGGCGGCTACGACAACCACTGCATCTTCTGGAAGAACATGAGCCCGAACGGCGGCGGCGAGCCGAGCGGCGACCTGGCGGCGGCCATCGGCGATTTCGAGGCCTTCAAGGGTGATTTCTCGCCCAAGGCGGTGACCGTCCAAGGCAGCGGCTGGGCGTGGCTCTGCACGAAGCCGGGTTCCGGCGCCGTGGAGATCAAGCAGATGCCCAACCAGACCAGCGTGCGCACCGAGGGCTACGTGCCGCTTCTGGGCGTGGACGTATGGGAGCACGCCTATTACCTGAACTATCAGAATCGTCGCCCCGACTACGTCGCCGCATGGTGGAACGTGGTGAACTGGGACGACGTCGCCGCGCGCTTCGCGGCCGCCAAATAAGGGGGCGATATCATGGCTTTGAGCGTAGGTGATGCAGCACCAGATTTTGAACTGCCGAGAACCCTCGCCGAGGGGGATACGGTGAAGCTGAGTGATTTTCGCGGAGAGAAAAACGTTCTTCTTTGCTTCTACCCGTTCGATTTCTCCTCCGTGTGCAGCGAACAGTTGCCCGCCTATCAGGCGGAGAAGGCGAAATTCGACGCCGCCGACTGCGAGGTTATCGGCATCAGTGTGGACAGCCCTTTCGCGCACGCCGCCTGGGCTGAGAAATACGGCATCGAATTTCCGCTGCTGAGCGATTTCTTCGGCAAGGAAACGTGTGCGGCCTACGGTTTGCTGAATGCCAAGGGCTTCAGCAACCGCGCGGTGGTTCTCGTCAACAAAGACGGGAACGTCGCCTACATGGAGGAGACGGCCGCTCCGCCCGAGAAGCCGGACGATGAGAAACTCTTCGCGGCTATCGAGGGTCTATAGGCTAGTCTCGTTTTTGAATTTCGTGTTGCCGGGCGCGGGGCGGATTTGCCCCGCGCCCGTTTTTTTACGTCTCTCATTCTCCCGGCGCCCGGGTGAGGGCGTCGCGCAGGAGTAGTGGATTGTCGGCGATTATCGAGAGCATCTGCTCTCATGAGGTCAGCGTTTCCATCGAGCTCTATCCGCCCAAGGGCCGGAAGGCCGTGGAGCGCGCGCTGCGCGAGGTGGCCGCGATTCAGGAGGTGATGGACGTCGCCTTTACTTCGGTGACGTACGGGGCGGGTGGCTCCACGCAAGAGGGTACGCTCGAACTCGTGCTCGAACTGGAGAGGCGCTACCCGGGGCGCGTGGTGGCGCATCTCACCTGCGTGGGTGCGAACGAGGCCGAAATCTCGCGTTTGATGGCGGTTTATCAGGAAAACGGGATGCGCGATATTCTCGCGCTCAGGGGGGATATCCCCGAAGAAATGACGCGCGATGAGGCCGTGGCCGGCGGATTCCGCTACGCCGCAGATCTGGTGCGCTGGCTTAAGGCTCTCGGCGGATTCTCCTCCATCGGCGTGGCCTGTTATCCCGAAGGCCACCCCGAAACGCCCGATAAGGACGAGGACATGGATTACTTCGTCCGGAAAGTGAACGAGGGGGCCGATTACGCGGCTTCCCAGTTCTTCTTTGAGGCGGGGGTCTGGGAGCGGTTTTTGGAGCAGATGAAAAAAAGAGGCGTGCGCGTACCCCTTGCGCCGGGCATCCTGCCCATCCGGGATGTGGCGCAGGTTCAGCGTTTTGCGGAAAAATGCGGGGCGAGCGTGCCCGGGAGTGTCGTCGACGCTCTCGCGCCGTATGAGAACGAGCCTGAGGCGTTTCAGGAAAAATCAGCAGACTTGGCAGCGGCCCAGATTCAGGAATTGATGACGATGGGCGTCAGGCATTTCCACATCTACGCGCTCAACCGCTCGGACATCATTCTGCGCATCGCAGAGAGGCTGGGCTGGCGCAGGTAAGTTTCGCCCCGCTGTGCGGGTGATGTGCGGCGGCTCAGTCCACCGGTTTGGATTTATCGAAAAAACATGGAATCGCCACTTGTTTGTAACACCTCTCCTGGATATTTTCTCTATATTCCTCCTTGTTGCAGGTCACGAGCGGAAACTCGGGCCTCGGAATGGGTGTGTCTCTCCCGCTGTTTCTGGTGTCTTTGTTTGTTGATAAGAGATGCCACATCTTTCATTGTGATATGCATAGGAGATCGATGGGATGGGTTCGATGAAATATTCCGCTTCACCCTTGCACAAATGGTTCGGCGCATTGTTCTGCGCGCTGGCGCTCCTCATACTGACGGAGGGGGCCGCCTCGGCCGATAAGCCGTTCACGTTCGTGGCCCTCGGCGACATGCCTTACGGGAAGCCCGCGAAAGTCTACGCGCCGTTCAAGACGCTGATCGGCCAGGTAAACGCCCTGAAACCCGCCTTCACGATACATATCGGGGATATCAAATCGGGCTCCACCCCGTGCTCGGACAAGATGCTGCGCGATCAGCTCGATTTCATGAATTCTTTCGAGAATCCTCTCGTTTACACGCCCGGTGACAACGAATGGACCGACTGCCACCGCAACAAAGCCGGCCGCTTCGATCCGCTCGAGAGGCTCGCTTTCGTGCGGCGCACGTTCTTTGCACACGGCCCGCGCTCGCTCGGCAAGGCCACGATGAAGCTCGTGCGCCAGCCGGACATGATGAAGAAATTCGCCAAGTACACTGAGAACGCGCGCTTCGTGAAAGAGGGCGTCCATTTCGTGACGGCGCACGTGGTGGGTTCGAACAACAACTTCGAGGTGCGCGACCGGCGCGCCATCGCGGAGTTCTTCGCGCGTGATGCGGCGAACGTCGCCTGGCTGAACGCGAGTTTCGATGAGGCCATCGCCGCGAAGGCCAAGGCGATCGTGCTCGCGATTCACGCCGATATGTTCACGCCCGGATTCTTCAGGTCGAAAAAAGAGGCGTTCTCGGGCGCATCGGGCTTCAAGCGGTTCGGCGACGCATTTATCCGCAAGGCCGCCTCGTTCAAAAAGCCGGTCCTGCTGATCTATGGCGACAGCCACAAATACCAGATCACGCGCCCACTCCCGAAAAAAGCGCCCAACGTCCTCGCCCTCGAGGTCTTCGGCGCCAAGCACATGCACGCCGTGGAGGTAATGGTGAATACGAACAAGCCTGCGGTATTCGACATCCGGCCCATCAAGAACAAGGCGCTGGCGAATTAGGGAGTTTCGGTTTTTACAGGCGGTTCCGTAGCAGCAAGGCGATTAAGCAACAAGCCCGGCAAAGGTGCGTTTTGCCGGGTTCGTTCCTCCAGTAATTATCTGGCTAGATTGTCGAATCATCGGAAGCGACAAAAAAGAGAGGAGGTTTTCGCCTCCCCTCGATTGGGAATATCCGGGTTCGCGTCATGGTGGGTGCATTATTTCCTGGACATGATTTCCTTATGTGTTTCTCTGAGGTGTGTAATCGCTTGTTAGATTTCTTCTCGTCTTTGTTCTCTTTGCGATACACGCCGCCCGAGCAAAATATCGAATAGGGCCTTGATTCCCCTGCTATGCGATATGGGCTTCATATCTTTTTTACGGTTCTCTGACGTCGTTTTGGAGGATATTTACTTACGCACTGCGTAGTTATGGGCTTGACAAATCATCCCCCATGCACTATATTGTAAGTATCATATCAAACAGGGGGATACAAAATGGATTTGGTAACGATTTTCAGACGCTTCCCAGACCACGAATCCTGCATCGAGCATCTTGAGAAAGTCCGCTTTGGCGATGACCCGTATTGCCCGAATTGCGCAGGTATACAGGTCGCAGGGAAGGCGGACGGAGATCGCATAGGTCGGTGGAATTGCCATGATTGTAAATCCTCATTCAATGTTCTCTCAAAGACCATATTTCAAAAAACGAAAATCGACCTGCAGGTATGGTTTCTGGCAATCGGGATTCTTTTAAACGCCAAGAAAAGCGTATCATCGCATCAACTCGGGCGCGACCTGGGGATCAACCACAAGACGGCATGGTATATGGCGATGAGAATCCGCAAGGCCATGACGCTTGAAGGCGATCTGCTACAGGGTATCATTGAGGCGGATGAGTGCTACATAGGCGGGAAGCCCCGCAAGCGCAACAAACGTGATGATGACGATCCAAAGGGCAATAAACGCGGGCGCGGGACGGATAAAATGCCCGTCATCGGCGCGGTGGAGCGCGGTGCATCCGTAGTGGCAAAGGTTGCAGAAAACGTATCCGGTAAAGGGATTCTGAATTTCATTGAAAAGGCCGTTGACCCCAAAGGCTCTTTGCTTATCACGGACGAATATCCCGCCTATCGCCGCCTCGAAAAACTGATGCCCCACGCGGTCATCAATCATAAAGTCCAGTATGCGGAAGGCTATAAGCATACGAACACGATTGAGGGCTTCTGGAGCATCCTAAAACGGGCATGGTACGGCTCCCATCACAAATACACTCTCAAGCATGCGGACGCCTACATTCAGGAGGCTTGCTTCAAGTACAACACACGGAAGCAACCCGACTTGTTCTCGGCATTCATCAAGCGGGCAGCCTTGGTATGAACGGCCCGAACCAACTCTATTACGGCGATTGCCTCACCATTATGCAAGGGATGCGCTCTGGTGGCGTAGACCTGATTTATCTCGACCCGCCGTTCAACTCGAATCGCGAATATAACGCCATTTATGAGGATGAAACCGGGCGGCCATTGCCAGACCAGATTGAAGCGTTTTGTGATTTGTGGACGCTGGATGAGGAACGTGAGCGGGCCATCCGAACCATGCCGGTTTTGATGCGAGAGGCTGGCATTGAAGATGAGGTGGCGGAGTTTTGGAAATTGTGGATGAATGCCCTGCGAAACACGCAACCGCGCCTTCTCGCATATCTCTCCTACATGGTAGAGCGGTTGCTTCAAATGAAGTCCATCCTAAAGCCTACCGGGAGCGTCTACCTTCATTGCGACCCCACCGCCAGCCATTACATCAAGGTGATGATGGACGGCATATTCGGGCATACCAATTTTAGAAGTGAAATAATCTGGAAAAGAACGTCAGGGCATAGTGATTCTAAGACTCTTGGTTCGGTTCACGATACAATCCTGCATTACACGAAAACAGATAAATTCACCCATAATCAACAGCATCTTCAATATGAAAAATCCTATATAAACCGAAGATATAAGCACAAAGACCCTGACGGCCGACGATGGATGGATGATAATTTGACAGCCAAGGGCCTGAGCGGTGGCGGATACGAGTATGAATACAAAGGTAAAAAATCTCTGTGGCGGGTTTCGCTTGATAAAATGCAAGAGCTAGATGCTGATAATCGCTTGTATTTCACTTCCAAAGGCGGGATTCGTATCAAGCGCTATTTGGATGAGATGAAAGGCTTATCCCTTAATGATGTGTGGACTGACATTCCCCCGATAAATTCGCGCGCAAAGGAGCGACTAGGCTACGCTACCCAAAAACCCCTTGCGCTTCTTGAGCGAATTATCAGGTCGTCATCGAACGAAGGCGACGTGGTTCTCGACCCATTCTGTGGATGCGCCACTACGATGGAGGCAGCGCAAAGTCTTGGTCGCAAATGGATCGGAATCGACATTGCCATTCATGCTATCAAGCGCGTTGCCAGGGTAAGATTGCAAGAGCGTCTTGGTTTAATTGATGGGCAGGATTTTGTGATTGACGGCGTTCCCAGAAACATAGAAGGCGCAAAAGACCTTTGGGAGCGTGATAAATACCACTTTCAGAAGTGGGCCGTCGAGGAAGTGGACGGCTTTGTGACCACCAAACGAACGGCGGATGGCGGAATTGACGGGAGGCTCTACTTTTCCATCCCGGATGAACGCGATCTTCAAAGCATGGCAATCGAGGTGAAGGGTGGAAAGAACGTCAACATTACTGCCCTACGCGCCCTAAAAGGCGTATTAGACAACGATGCCGCGCTCATGGCCGGATTGATAATAATGGAGCCGCTAGGCGAAGTGAAAGAGCGGAATTTTCGCCAGTTCATGGGCGGGGCTGGTGATTTAGTGATAAACGGGATCGATTATGCCCGGATGCAGATTTTGACTATTGATGAGATTATTGAAGGAAAGCGATTTCATACGCCCAGCGTTGCGGGGAGAGGGCTTGCACAACCTACGCTTCCCGGAGTGCGGAGAATGGGGTAAGGGATTAACCTAGATGCAATCCAAATGCACCCGTTGGTATGCCCAAAAGGTTGCAGTAGCTTCTCAAAACATCAGGGGTCAATACTCGATTATTCGGCATATCCTGAATGAAAATATCCGAGTTTGGTGAAACTAAACGCCGATCATCTTCATAATACTCGCATTCGTATTCCTCGCAAGAGCGACGTACAAATTCCTCCAGCGTCGGCATCTTAGCAAAAGGATATGGGGGTGCCACTTAGACTGCTCTTGCCAATAATTCAAATTGGGGGGTTTTAGGTTTCTTCCTCCACGTGATTTTCTGCATTTCCATTGGAGCACCTTTGCGGAAATCTTTGCGATAAAAGTCAGGTGCTGGCGGGATGCCTTCCAATCCACCCTCTCGCTCGTTCACATATCTTGATAGGAGGGTATATAACGCTTTAATAGCTTCTTGAATTGTCTTGCCTTGAGCGGCGATATCATATTCGAGACACTGAGCAGTCCATTCGCTCATTACGTCTCGTTTGAGTAAAACTGCCGAAAGGTTCATCGTTTTTCCCCCAGATGGTGATAGGTACTCTTCATGGGCGGCTACTCACCTCAGGCGAAGGTGCCTAGTTACAATATTAATTTTTGCAACTTGCTTTACAACGGCAGTCTTGATACGTCAATAAGGCTGCCGTATGGCGTACTTAAAGCCCATAACTACGCAGTGCATTTACTTACTCCCACTCCTTGTTTTCTTTCAGGGCCTCTACTTGCGCCTCCAAACTCACCATGCGGCCGTCGAGTTTTTCGAAACCATCGCTCATCTCTGATTCAAGTTTGTCGAATCGCTGGTTGGTTTCTTCCCTGAAAGAGGCGATTTTGTTTCTTATTTCTGAAACGGCCTTGGTTGTTTTTTTATCCAGTTTGGCGATAGCGGTAGTTGTTTTTTCGTCCAGTTTGGCGATAGCGGTGGTTGTTTTTTCGTCCAGCTTGGCGATAGCGGTGAGAATTTCTTGGCTCATGATGACACTCCATTCGCATAATATACGTATTGCATTCGCATTACACAAACAATATACGGGAATCCCGGCGGTGTCAACTATTTTGTCCGTCCGTTCAATAATCAAACCCTTTGAGCGCCTTGGAGGTGCAGTTACGAGAGGGGATTTGGCGGGGTGGGTAGAGTCTGCGCCCCTAATCCAGCGGAGCAGGCAGGTAGGATTCTCCCATCAGGTATTCATCCACGGCGCGGGCGCAGGAGCGTCCGTCCGCAATCGCCCAGACGACCAGGGATGCGCCGCGCATCATGTCGCCCGCCACGAAGACGCCGGGCGTGCTCGTCATCCATCGCTCGTCGCGGCTCACCGCGCCGTGCCCGGTGCGCTCGAGCGCCAACTCGTCCATCAGCGGGTGGCAGTCGGGTCCCTGAAAGCCGATCGCCAGGAGAACGAGGTCCGCGTCGATTTCCTCTTCCGTACCCGGGATCTCGGTGAATACGACCCTTCCGTTCTCATCCTGGGTTTCGTCCACCCGCACGGTGTCGATTTTTTTGGCGTGGCCGGTTTCGCCCATAAACCGGCGGGTCTGGATCTGGAAGATGCGCTTACCGCCTTCTTCATAGATCGGCGGGGTGCGGAAAATGTTCGCGTAGTTCGGCCAGGGGTCGCTCAGCGGGTCTCTCGTATCCGGGGGACGAGGGTGGTACTGGAACTGCCGGACGGATTTGGCCCCTTGCCTGTGCGCGGTGCCCACGCAGTCCGCCCCCGTGTCGCCGCCTCCGATGACGACCACGCGCTTGTCCTTCGCGGTAATAAACTCCTCATCCTGTATGTCCTCGCCCGCGAGCCTTCGGTTCTGCATGGTGAGATACTGCATGCCGAAGTAGATGCCTTCCATCTCACGGCCCGGAATCTGTAAATCCCTGTGCTGCAGGGCGCCTGCGGCCAGCACGATGGCGTCGAATTCTTCCTGTAATTCTGACATCTTGGGGTCGACGCCGACGTTCGCGTTCACGTGGAACGCCACACCCTCTTCTTCCATCTGCTGGGTGCGCCGGTCGATATAGGTCTTGTCCATCTTGAAATCCGGTATTCCGTAGCGCATGAGCCCGCCGAGCTTGTCGTCGCGCTCGAACACGGTCACATAGTGTCCCGCCCAGTTGAGTTGCTGGGCGGCGGCCAGACCCGCAGGGCCCGAGCCCACGACGGCGACTTTCTTCCCGGTGCGGACCGCGGGTGGAGTCGCCTTCACCCAGCCCTGCTCGAAAGCGTGTTCGATGATGGATTTTTCGATCTCCTTGATCGTCACCGGAGAGTCGTTGAT
The DNA here is from genome assembly GCA_965261085.1 of bacterium. Classification (GTDB taxonomy): domain Bacteria; phylum UBA8248; class UBA8248; order UBA8248; family UBA8248; genus Bin107. The sequence goes on along the minus strand of OZ253442.1, from coordinate 4,197,211 downwards.
CGTGAGAACGCAGGAATCCTCGCACGGAGCCGGGCAGAGCCAGCCGGTGAACTCGGGGAAATTGTTCGTCGCATGGAGCCGATCGATGGCGTCTTTCCACAAATCCTTGTAGACCAGATCGTTCCAGTCCGGAATCAGGTTTCCCAGCGGGCACCCCTGATGACAGAAGGGAATGCCGCAGTCCATGCACCGCGCGCCCTGGCGCTGGAGTGTCTCGTGTGGCGTGGGGAGATAGACCACGCCCCAGTCGTGGACGCGTTCTTCCACGGGCCTCGTTTTGGGCGCTTCTCTTCCGAATTCCACAAAACCCGTCGGCTTACCCATGGGCTCCCTCCATGACGGCTTCTTCCCACGGTATGCCTTTTTCTTTCGCCTCTTCGATGGCCGCCAGCGCGCGCTTGTAGTCTCTGGGCATCACCTTTGCGAAGCGGGGCTGGTTCTCATCCCAGGCGTCGAGGATATCCCTGGCCCGCGCGCTGTCCGTATATTCGATATGCTTCTTGATGAGGTCTTTCACTTCCTCGACGTCGTCGGGCGCCTGCAGCGGCTCGACGTCCACCATTTCCATGTTGCAGCGCCTGGAGAAGTCGCCCGCTTCATCGAGCACGTAGGCGACGCCGCCCGACATGCCTGCGGCGAAGTTCCTGCCCGTCTTTCCCAGGATGACGACGCGGCCGCCCGTCATGTATTCGCATCCGTGGTCTCCCGCGCCCTCCACCACCGTATACGCGCCGCTGTTTCTCACGCAGAACCTCTCGCCGGCCACGCCCCGGAAATACGCCTCACCCGAGGTGGCCCCGAAGAGCGCCACGTTACCGATGATGATGTTCTCCTCCGGCACGAAGCCGGCCCCTTTCGGGGGATAGGCGATCAATTTTCCGCCCGAGAGACCCTTGCCCATGTAGTCGTTGGCGTCGCCTTCGAGCGTCAGGCTCATTCCCTTCGGGATGAAGGCGCCGAAGCTCTGCCCGGCGGAGCCGGTGAAGTGAATGCGGATGGTGTCCTCCGGCAGGCCCTCCCCGCCATACTTGCGCGTTATCTCCGAGCCCGTGATGGTGCCCACCGTCCTGTGGGTGTTGCGGATGGGGAGTTCGAAGGCTACCGGCGTTTTGTTTTCAATCGCATCCTTGCACCTGGGCAGGAGCTCCCGCATGTCGAGCGAGTGTTCGAGTCCGTGGTCTTGCTTGGTGATCTGGTGAATCGCCGCGTCGGGTCCGGCGTCCGGCTTATGGAGGATGGCCGAGAAATCAAGGCCCTTCGCCTTCCAGTGGTTCACCGCCTTTTTGGTGTCGAGCCTGTCCACGCGCCCAATCATCTCCCCCATCGTGCGGAAGCCCAGCATGGCCATGTATTCGCGTACTTCATCGGCGACGAAGCGGAAGAAGTTCTCCACGAACTCGGGCTTCCCGTCGAACTTCTCGCGAAGTTTCGGGTCCTGGGAGGCGACGCCGACGGGGCAGGTGTTGAGATGACACACGCGCATCATGATGCAGCCCATGACGACGAGCGGCGCGGTGGAAAAGCCGTATTCATCCGCACCCAGAAGGGCGCCCACTATGACGTCGCGACCGGTCTTCATCTGCCCGTCCACCTGGACGGCCACCCGGTCGCGCAGCCTGTTGAGCACGAGGACCTGCTGGGTTTCCGCAAGCCCCAGTTCCCAGGGGGTGCCCGCATGGAGGATGCTCGTGATGGGAGACGCGCCGGTTCCGCCGTCGTGGCCCGAGATGAGAATGGTATCGGCATGGGCCTTGGAGACTCCCGCCGCCACGGTGCCGACGCCCACCTCGGAGACGAGCTTCACGTGAACACCCGCTTGCGGATTCGAGTTTTTGAGGTCGTATATCAACTGCTCCAGATCTTCAATCGAATAGATGTCGTGGTGCGGCGGCGGGGATATGAGCCCCACCCCGGGCGTGGAGTGCCTCGTCTTGGCTATCCAGGGATAGACCTTGTGGCCGGGGAGCTGGCCCCCTTCTCCGGGTTTGGCGCCTTGCGCCATTTTTATCTGCAGGTCGGTGCAGTTGACCAGATACTCGCTCGTTACCCCGAAGCGTCCAGACGCCACCTGGTGCACGGCGCTTCGCCTGAAGTCGCCGTTCTCATCGGGCGTATAGCGCTTCGAGTCCTCTCCGCCCTCGCCCGAGTTGGATTTTCCGCCGATGCGGTTTAAGGCGATGGCCAGCGTTTCGTGGGCCTCGGAGCTCAAGGCCCCGTAGGACATGCCGCCCGTGCTGAAGCGCTTCATGATTTCCTCGGCGGGCTCCACCTCCTCGAGAGGAATGGGGTTTTCCGCCGTCCTGAAATCCAGAAGACCGCGCAGCGTGGCCAGATGCTTGTTCTGGTTGTCCACCTTGCCGGTGTATTCCTTGAAAATCTCATACCGCCCCGACATCGTGGCGTGCTGCAGCTTGAACACGGTCTCGGGGTTGAACAGGTGGAATTCCCCGTCCCTGCGCCACTGGATGTCTCCGCCGCCTTCGAGTTCCTGAGAGCCGACGGGCCTTTCGGGGAAGGCGTTTTTGAGCCGCTTCAGGGTTTCCTGGGCCACGACGTCGATGCCGATCCCACCGATGCGCGAGGCCGTCCAGGTGAAATATTTTTTGACGAAATCGCGCTTCAAGCCGATGGCCTCGAATATCTGCGCGCCGCGATACGACTGGATGGTCGAGATGCCCATCTTGGACATCACCTTGAGGATGCCCTTGTTGAGCGCGGCAATGTAGTTCTTCCTGGCCGTGTCGGGGTCGATGTCGTTGAGAAGCCCGTTTCTGATCATGTCGTCGATGGTTTCAAAAACGAGATACGGGTTGATGGCCGCGGCCCCGAAGCCGAGCAACAGGCACAGGTGATGCACTTGGCGCGCTTCGCCCGTTTCGAGGATAAGCCCGATGCGCGTTCTGGTTCCCTCCCGCACGAGATGGTGATGAACGCCGGCGGTGGCCAGAAGGGCGGGGATCGGGGCGTACTCTTTCGATACCCCTCTATCCGAGAGGATGATGAAGCTATAGCCCTGCTTGATGGCGCGGCTGGCCTTTCTGCATAACTCCTCCATCGCCTGCTTGAGGCCCTCGGGGCCATCTTCGGCCCAGAAGAGAATGGGCAGGGTGACCGCTCTCAGACCCGGCTGATCGATGCGAGCGAGTTTGTGGAGATCCCCGTTGCTGAGAATGGGGGAATCGAGCTTCACTTGCTGGCAGGAGTCCGGTTCCGAGGCCAGCAGGTTTTTCTGCGGGCCTACGGTGGAGGATAGCTGCGTGACGATTTCTTCGCGAATGGCGTCGATGGGCGGGTTCGTCACCTGGGCGAACAACTGCTTGAAATAATCGTACAAAAGGCGCGGCCGATTCGAGAGGACGGCGAGCGCCGCGTCGTTGCCCATCGAACCCGTGGGATCGTTTTTCAGGTTCACCATGGGGCCGATGAAAAACCGCAGATCTTCCTGCGTGTATCCAAAGACTTTTTGTCTTTTGAGGATGGTCTGGTGGTCGGGTTCGGGAAGTTCCGAAGCGTCCGGCAGCCTGTTCAGGTGCAGTAGATGCGCCTCCAGCCACTCCTTGTATGGATGCTCCGAAGCATAGCGCGACTTGATTTCCTCATCGTCGACGATGCGGCCTTCTTCGGTGTCCACGAGAAGGATTCGTCCCGGGTGGAGGCGTTCTTTGAGCTTTACGTTCTCGGGCGGGATGTCGAGAACGCCCACCTCGGACGCCATGACGAGCAGGTCGTCGTGCGTGACGTAGTATCTGGCGGGCCGCAAGCCGTTTCTGTCCAGCGCGGCGCCGATGACCGAACCATCGGTGAACGTGATGCAGGCGGGGCCGTCCCACGGCTCCATGAGGCTGGCGTGGAACCCGTAAAACGCCTTTAACTCCGCGCTCATGGACTCATGGCCCACCCAGGGCTCGGGAATCATCATCAACACGGCATGGGGCAATTCCCGGCCGGCCATGTAGAGAAATTCCAGCACGTTGTCGAAGATGGCGGAATCGCTTCCGCCCTCGACGATGATGGGCAGGATTTTCTCCAGATCGGGCAGATGCGGAGATTTGCAGAACACCTCCCGGGCGCGCATCCAGTTGATGTTGCCGCGCAGGGTGTTTATCTCCCCGTTGTGGGCGAGGCACCGGTACGGGTGCGCCAGGGGCCAGGAGGGGAACGTATTGGTGGAGAAGCGCGAGTGGATGAGCGCCAGTCCCGATTCCATGTCCGGGTCGCTCAGATCCGGAAATACGTCTTCGAGTTGTGTTGCGGTGAGCATTCCCTTGTAGACCATCGTGCGCGCGGAGAGCGAGGGGATGAAGAACTCGTCCCTTATGTCCGATTCGCGAATCGCGTGCTCCACGCGCTTTCTGATGACGTAGAGCCTACGTTCTATCCCCATGGCGTCGAGGGAGTCATCGAATCCGCCGATGAAGACCTGGCGAAATTGCGGCGCGGTTTCGCGCGCCGTGGGCCCGACCGAGGAGAGATCGTTCGGCACCGGCCTCCAGCCGAGAACGACGGCTCCCTCCTCGTACACGATGGACTCGAAGATTTGTTCGCACTCATTCGCCCGGCTCGAGGATTTGGGGAGAAACACCGAACCCACCCCGTAGCGGCCTTCCGCCGGAATCCTGAATTTTTCGGCCTCACAAGCCTTGCGCAAGAACTTGTCGGGTATCTGGATTAAAATTCCCGCCCCGTCGCCCGTGTTGATTTCAGACCCCGTAGCGCCACGGTGGGCGAGGTTGCGGAGAATGGTGAGGGATTTCTGGACGATGTCGTGGGATTTGCGCCCCTTGATGTCCACGACGAAAGCCACGCCGCATGCGTCGTGCTCGAAGGCAGGATCATACAGACCCTGTTTTTGTAAGGGTTTTCTCATTGTTTCACCAACTTTCTCTCTCAGAGTATCTCTCTCGGCAAGTTCCCCGTCTTCCCATGGTACGAGGGAACTTCTGAATGCGTCTTATGGATATCGTGTGGTGATTTCCATACAACAGAATCCAGACTATAACATGACTATGAAAATAAGACAAACTAAAATTTTTAATATATTGCATTAGAATAGATTATGTTGTAGCCTTTTCTCATGAACATCGAGACCTTGCGGCTCTATTGCCGCATCATCCAGGAGAGAAGTTTTTCCAAGGGAGCCGCCCAAAGCGGCGTGACCCAGTCCGCAGCGAGTCAGGCGCTTCGCCAGCTCGAGGGGGATTTGAGCGTCGAGCTGCTCGACAGGAGCAAGCGGCCTTTCGGCATCACCGAAGAAGGCGCCCGGTTTTATGAGGCTTGCCGCAAGATGCTGGGGGAATTCGACCAGGTCTGCGCGGAGATATCACACGGCATCGGCGAGGTGCATGGGCAGGTGCGCGTCGCCGCCATCTACTCGGTGGGTCTTCACCAGATGGGCGCTTACATGCAGCGGTTCCGCACCCTGTATCCCCAGGCGCGGGTTCGTCTGGAATGTCTGCATCCGGAGAAGGTGGTGCAATCGGTTCTGGACGATACGGCCGACGTCGGGATTCTCTCCTACCCCCCGCGCGACAAGGCGCTGCGGGTCGTGCCCTTCAAGGATGAGCCCATGTTCTTCGTCTCTCATCCGGGGCATCAACTTGCCTTTCGCCACGCGGTAAGGGTTTCCGACCTCGCGGGGGAGCCCTTCGTGGCGTTCGACGGCGATCTCTCCATTCGCAACGCCATAGACAGGGTCTTGCGCAAAGCGGGCGTGAGCGTGGACGTCGTGATGGAGTTCGACAACGTGGAGAGCATCAAAGAGGCGCTCTTCATCGACACCTGGGTGAGCATTCTGCCCGGCTCGGCCGTTCACAACGAAAGGGCCATGAACACGCTGGCGGTGCTGCCCTTCGAGGGGGAGCGCATCATCCGGCCCCTGGGTCTCATCCACAGACGCGACAAGCAGCTCCACGGCGGCGTAAAGCGCTTCATCGAGCTTCTGGGCAGGGATATCGACTAGCGCAACCTTTCCGCAACTCCTTTCCTATCAATAGTTTGTACGGACATACCTCCAGATATAATTATTTATATATATTTTTATTGACAATATGAATATATATAGATATATTCAGGGTGCTTGATGTGCGAACGAGCAGATCGCACACAAACGGATGAATGAGTTATTTGATTGATATTATTGACTTTATGAAGAAAAAAGGAAATTCCATGAATTTATCGAAAAACCCCGTCAATTTATCTAAATTTATCGATATTTTCAGGAATTCAGCTTGCCCGGATGATCCGTCCCGCGACACCCCACCATCTTCCCCACCGAAAACGGCGCCTCGAACCGCCCGCGAGGCGCCCCCTTCCGAGTCCATTGCACCTTCAAGACCACGCGGGTCATCCGGGCATGTATCACTTCTCATCAAGGAGGCGCCATGCGAATCACCATGCGCATGTCCGGGAGGTACGTCATGAACGAGGCCGCCTCTTTCATCGGAACCCATGAGCGCACGCTCTCCGATCTCATGGATGAGGGCTTCGGCGTGCCCGAAGAAGCCGCACTGCTCGTCTACCGCGATCTCACCCGCGAGAGGCGCGTGAGTCTCATCTTCCCGAATCTCGCCTCCGCGCGAGCGCGCGCCGATGCGCTCGTCCGGGCCAAGAGAGCCCGCCGCCGCGACGTGTCCGTCACCCCGCTCACCGAGGCGCTTTGCTGATGCCGCCCGCAAAGAATACCCGAGGGCGCAAGAGGCGCGAGAGGAGCAAGAAACAGGCCCCGCCCGACCCGAGAACCCCGCGCCGGATTCTCGAGGAAGAAGCGTTTCTCACCAAACCCATGCTCGCCAAGGTGCTCGGCTATAAGAGCTACCGCACGCTCGACGCCATCATCGCCGAGGATTGCTCGAGCGACGCGCCCTGCCTCCGGCCCGTCTATCTGCGCCGCCCGCCCCCGCGCGCCGGCGTCAAACAGCCCGAGAACCATCCCTCGTTTAAGAGCGCGCGCTTTCGCCGCGAGGACGTGCTCTCCTACGTCGAGAAGATGCAGGAGGATTTTCCGCTCGATCTGGAATGGAAATTCGGCGGGATGCGGGAGTAGGCAGTTCCGACGGGGAGGGGAGGCATCGCTTTATGCCAAAGCGAGTTGCATGGATTCATCGGATGTTCTATGAATATTGCACCACGAGGATCATGCGTCACTGAGAAAGTTATGAGCAGACGACCGTCACCTCGTGAGCGTCAGGAACAGCGCGATTTCCTCATCCAGAATCGAAAACTCGATATATGGCACCATACGATTTCCCAAACAAAATGGGTGTTTTTGACGGTTATTGTTTGGTTCATCTATCTTGCGCTAGACTCCATTGCAGGCAAATCAACAATACTCGATATTGGAATCAAGGCGATAGCCCGCGTTGTTTCCGGGAAGCTGGAAGGTTTTCTGGTCCTTGCGTTGATTATCGCTCTTGTGGGATGGCGATTTGAGAGGTCTCTCAGGCGAAAAACGATAGAGCAATTTCACGATATCCGTGAAAAGTATGAGAAATTGATAGACGCGAATCGCAATTCCAGCCGCCTCACCCGACAGGGTCAATCCAGGCCGGAGGATTAGACGAATGATTGGAGAAGACGCTCTTCACGTCTTGAGGTTCTGCTTGGTGTTGTTCATCGCCTGGCTGATTTGGTATCAGTTCTGGATTCCGTACCGCGTCGATTATTTCAGGCAAAGACTGTTCAAGCTCAGGGATGAATTGTTTGAATACGCGAACGCAGGCCACTTAGAGTTCACCCATCCCGCATATACGGACCTCAGGCTGCTCATCAATGCGCTGATTCGTTACGGGCACCGCGTTACGATCTGGAGAATCGTCATGAGCATGGTCAGCCTCGCGCGTTCCGGGAATTCACATGTAGCGAACGACTACGCCGAATGGCGGGAGCGGACCGAGCGCATCGAAAACGAAGAGACGAGAAACAGAATTTATGCGTTCAGAAGTGAAATATCTAAAATCATGGCGGCGCACATGGTCCTGATTTCTCCGATGACGATAGCGGTCGTTGGTGTCATCGCCATTTATCTGAGAGCGCGTGAGAAAATGCTCAAGAGTTTGAGCGTAGCCAGGGAAAGAATTGAACTGCTCAATGTCGAACTCGCCACCGCGAAAGCCAGAGGACATCATCTATACTAAGGAGAACGAGCGATGTTCCATACACTCGACGAGGACCCCGGCTTCTAGCAATGGAGCCTGAAACGAAATAAAGCCTCCCGGGGAAACCCGGGGGGCTTTTCTTTAGGTTCGGTCATCTCGGGCGGACAATCCTCGCCGGGAATTCGATACGCTATCTCCCCGCTTCATGAATTGACGTATCCGCCCCCTCCGGCTTATGTTGATAAAGTCTCTGTTACGAGTATCCCGCCACGACGTGTCCGTCCTCCCGCTCGCCGAGGCGCTTTGCTGATGCCGCCCGCAAAGAATACCCGAGGGAGCGAGAGGCGCGAGAGGAGCAAGAAACAGGCCCCGCCCGACCCGAGAACGCCGCGCCGGATTCTCGAGGAAGAAGCGTTTCTCACCAAACCCATGCTCGCCAAGGTGCTCGGCTATAAGAGCTACCGCACGCTCGACGCCATCATCGCCGAGGACTGCTCGAGCGATGCGCCCTGCCTCCGGCCCGTCTATCTGCGCCGCCCGCCCCCGCGCGCCGGCGTCCGCCAGCCCGAGAACCATCCCTCGTTTAAGAGCGCGCGCTTTCGCCGCGAGGACGTGCTCGCCTACGTCGAGAAGATGCAGGAGGATTTTCCGATCGATCTGGAATGGAAATTCGGCGGGATGCGGGAGTAGGGGTCGATTCCGACTGATCAGGTCAGGCTTTCCCGAGGAGGGGAAGCCTGCGCTTTCGACCGAGGAGGGGAAGCAAGAAACCCTTTCATCACTACCGGGCGGAGCAATGCAGGATGAGGTTGAGATATGAGTGGAAAGAGGTATATTTGGCGAACGTTTAACCACTCAAACGAGTCGCCAGGGGACCCCAAGTGAATCGAAGGGTGGTCGAGTTCGCGTGGAGGTCTGAAATTGGCGAGAGATTTTTCCAAAGCATTCGATTTCAATCTTAAATTCGAGCGCAGGTTCACGGTTCATATTGGCGTGGTCGCCATCATCTTCGTCGGCTTGATAGTCGGCGTGCATTTCTTCTTGCCTGCCCATAAGGAGTTGGCGACGTTTATCGCCATTGCCGTTGGCGCCGCAGCCGCGATCGTCAGCGCTTTTTACATTGCTCAAAGCGTTTATGCGAATGTGGAATCCGAGCAAATGACCCGCACGATGTCTCTTACCTCCGAATGGAATACCGCAAGTTTTTTCGACTCTAAAAAAGCCGTCATCGGGCTAATAAAACCCATAGCCGCCAAACCGAGGGAGGAGAGGCTGAGGATTATACAAGAGAAAATCAAAGGCGATGACATTCTGGAACTGAACATTACGAATGTTTTGAATTACCTGGAAGACTTGGCGGTGTTGGTCGATAAAGGCTTCGTCAACGAAGACATCATTCGCGAACTGTTCCAGACAAATGTTTTACGCTACTATGACGTATTCGAGCCGTGGATTGCGGACCTGAGAAACCGAAGGGGCAACCGACTATATAAAGGTCTTGAAAATCTATGCCGGAAATGGGATAATTGAACCACTTAGGTGGTTTTGTAATTACCTAGCCGCTGAAAGGAGACCAAGCGATGTTTCATACACACGACGAGGACCCCGGCTTCTAGCAGCAAGCCTGAAACGAAATCAAGCCTCCCGGAGAAACCCGGGGGGCTTTTCTTTTGCCCGGTTGTTTCGGGCTGGACAATTCGCACGTGGGAAACTTGCGGCGACAACAGCCTCACGGGCACGATACCCAACCTCGAAATTTCACCGCCACCGACGAATGCAGGAGTCAATCTCATCCGTAGGGGCGGTTCGTGAACCGCCCTTCGTCTACTAGGAGTATAGCGGGGAGATTATAACTCCGATTGACTTACTATCTTACCGCCTTTAGGTTTTGGGTTACCGAGTTTCCTCGCCCATTGCTAGACACCAATGAGCCTACTTCGCGACATACAGACATCCATCATTGAAAGCGAACAGAGTATTGCGCCCATTCTTCTCAAGTTGCGCCTACTTGCGGCGAGGCTTGGAAGCGGCCCTTTGGAAGAATGGGTGAAATACGAGTCGGAAGGCTATCCGGAAGGCGTGGAACTTCCAGATTATCGTAGAATCCCCGTTTCGTATCGTGGGACGTTCTTTGGTCCTTTCGGAAGTGAACTTAGGAACGTTCCGATACCTGGATACCTCGTCGAAAAATTCGCTGGCGACAAATGGACGGATTTCGAAATTAGACTAAATGTCGCTGCAATTGATGACCTCATCGGAAGATCGCCTGATAATGGATCCTTGCAAATCGATGCGTCCAATCTGATTCTATTTTTACAGGGCAAGATCTATGAAGGTTATGCTTGTAATAGCGTCGTAGGTACTGTATCGCGCGCAGCACTCGTGGAAATTCAGCACGCGGTTCGAGTTCGGGTGCTCGAATTAACCATTCAGCTTGAGAAATCTGTACCAGTTGCTGCTGAAGTTAGTCTTGAAAAGCCCGGAAAGTCCGATATGGGGAGCGCAGAGAAGGTGACTCAGATTTACAATCAAACTATTCACGGTGATGTCGGTAATCTAACTTCAGTTACAAACTATGGCGAAGGAGCCAATCTTAGCGTCTCCATTGGCAAAGATGACAAAGATGCTTTCGTCGAATTTCTTGTGTCCAAAGGTCTGCCACAAGCCGATATGGAAGAATTTGCCGATATCCTCTCGACCGAGGAGTCGGGGAGCGCAGAGGAACCATTTGGAGCAAAGGCGAAAGAATGGTTTGCCGAAAACATAAAAAAAGCGGCAAACGGTACATGGAAAGTTGGCGTTTCGGTCGCGACGCGATTATTGACTGAGTCAGCTCTAAAATTTTACGACTTAAAATGATCTGTTTTGATTTTATGTCGTCAATGTAAGGTCTTTACCGGTTTTGCTACCATTCCCACACAACAGACGCCAAAGAATCTACCTCACCTCACCCAGCCATGCCTCCTTCCATCGCCAGGCGGGTTTTCCCGTCTCTTTTTGAATCGCGGCATTGGTGTCCTTTGCGGCGTAGACCCGCATGAGTTTTTTGACGCCCCACTCGCGCAGGAGATAGCCGGCGTAGGAGCCCGCGAGAATGTAGAACATGCGCCGAACGCGCCTGTCCTCGAATCTGGGGATGCCGTTTTCGCCCACCAGATCGAGCGCCTCTATCGCGGGAGGGAACTCGCGTCTCAACACCCGGCCGGCGAAAGCGTCGATTGATTCGCCGAAATTGGGAAAGGCGGCGTAGCCGCTTAAGCGATCGTTCAAGTGAACGGCCAGTCCTTCTTTCAGCCAAAGGGTGTTCCAATCCCACGCGATGACGTGGACCGTCTCATGCAGATAGGGCGATCTCCCTTCTTTGGCGAAGGAGAGGAACACGACGGGGTGCATGTATTTTCGCGGGCTGTAGGCCGTGATGGTGTGCGAAGGAGCACGCCTGCCGTGGACGAAGAACTCGATTTTCTCCTGCCCGTAGGCCGCGCGTGAGAACGGAAGGTCAAGAAACTTCTCCACGGCTTTAATCCCTGCGTCTATCCTTTGGTGTAAATCGCTCGCCTCATCTGTCGAGAGATAACCCGCCTCGACCCAGAGGATCGAGAGCGCCGAGACGAGTTTTTCCGCGTCGCCCTTGACCGAGCGCATGAGCCGGATGTCGCGGCAGCGTCCGGTGTAGGGGCCAAAGGAGCATTCTCTGGCATTCGCGCGAGGGACGCTCACAAAGCAGACGCCCAGGGCGGCGATGAGGAGTGATCTGATGAGAAGATATCTTGTGCGTCTTTTCGCCATGGCGTGACCCTTTGCGAAATGCGGCGGCGAGGCGATGCGTTAAGTATTTTTTACTGGCTAACACGTAGGTTTGGTCAGGTAAGCCATTCCGCATGAACAACGCACGCACTCAGGAGGATGCTACGGATTGTAATTTTTGCATCGGAACGATCTATCGCGACCCGAGCGACGGTATTTCCTCTCATATTGTATACGATAACTGGCGCGTCATTCCTGAAAATTTCTACCGGAGCTTCCTGAACCGGCTCAAAGATCGCAGTTGGAATCTCGATAAGCTGGTAGCGATGCGGGATATTGTTTCCCTCTCTAAAAGCCCTCAACATAACGATTGCATCTTCGGCGTTCGTATAGTCATTGAACAAACTGAGCGTTTGGTTGCGTCGTTCTTGCGCTCTGCGCAGATCCTGTATCCATGCCGCTTCGGTCAGTTTGGAAATATGCGCTCTCGTTTCTGACAAGTTTTTTGCAGAGGTCGATTTCAACGAAATTCGTCTTTTGGGCTCATTGCCTGCTTGAACTTCAAGATCGAAAAGCGCCTGGTCGGGCTTCCCGGTTCATCGACTTTCCAGTTCATGGAAGTACAGGCATTCCTGAATACTGTCTCGAACATGGTCCGGTCCAGAGGTTCTGTGGTTGTTCCGTGATGTAATGAAAGCGCGAGGCCGAAATACTCTATCCAATCCGCGGAGCGAGTAATCCATGTTCCCTTTTTGATGCTTACTTGTGGCGGATTGGATAGGGCTTCGATAACCTTCGCCACGAACTGCACTTTGACTGGTGATAGCTGGTCTAGTTTGGATTTAAGCTCTTGGAGAGCCATTTACTGTTCATTCGTCGCTCGATCAGGTTCACGAATGAGGCTTTGAGTTCAACACCCACCCATTTTCGCGCGAGTTTTTGCGCAGCGAGTAAAGTTGTTCCCGAGCCCGCATATGGATCGAGGACAACGCTTTCTGGCTTGGTGGTAATGTTGACGCATCTGCTTGCTAGCGACATTGGCATAATCGCTGGGTGCTCGTCGACTTGTCCATTCTTTCTGGGCTCTGTTGGAATATCCCAGACAGTGCGTAGCCTCCGATCGTTCGGCCCCCGGACGGCTCCAACATCGTAATAGTAGTTTTGGTTTTTTGATAGTAGAAACAATGTCTCGTGCGCTTTCGTGGGGCGGTCCCGAACAGATTCCGGATGTGCGTTCGGCTTGTGCCAGATCACTTCCGAGCGAAGCCACCATCCGGCTTTTTGAAACGCGAACGCCAATCGCCACGGGACACCTATCAGGTCTTTCGGCTTCAGTCCGCTTGGAGTCGGCGGCCTGACTTTCATCGCACGAGCGCGATTCTTTCTGTCCGGTGCCCGGTAGCGGCGGTTTCCAGACGTGTACGCGTCCCCAATATTTAGCCACACCGTTCCATCAGGCCGAAGAGCGCGCCTAATTTTCTCGAAAGTTTTCACGATGCTTTCTACGTAATCCTCCAAGGCATCGTCGCAACCGAGCTGCTCTTCTACTTCGTAATCTCGAAGCGACCAGTACGGCGGGGACGTAACAACAGTTTGCACGGATTCATCCGGCAACAAGTCAAGCGCTTGATGGGCATCCCCGTATATGAGTAGTGACCGATCTATGGTTTCAAAGGGCGGTCTTTCAAGTTCGTTGATCCTGACATAACTGATTGGAGCGGGTGATGGATACCGTGTTTGGCGGCAAGGCGCCTCCTTCGTGACGTTAGCGCTTGGCTCGCGAATGGTTGTATTGGTATTCACATTATTGATCCTAGGTGTTGAAATGCTTCTCGACCACTTTCTGATCTATTTGGTCGATGAATTTGCTTAAATATGGATTATATTCCTTGCTAGGCGGAAGTTCCAGATGGTGCGGTTTGTTAAGTCCATGATCGGCTCGATTTGTCGTGATTCTCGGTGCTATTTCACTTTCTCTCCCGCTTTCTGTTTTCTCTGGTGAGTGACGATGGGAGTCGGCGCGTTGCAGCCCTTGACGAAGGCGATGCGGCGAAGTGCGGCGTTTCGCCGCTCTAGCGCCTTCGTCTCGTCCGCTTCCTTGCCCTTTAAATCCATGAAAAACCACGGCGCGATGAGGAACACGCCCGTCGCTCCGAGGCCTAAGTTCTTGAACGTCTTGTTCGTTCGCTCGGTGGTCTTCTTTTCGATTTCCTTCTTGTTGGCCTTGATTTCCGCCTGGAGCGACGCGCAGTTGCGTTTCTTGTCTCCGGGTACGAATTGCACCACCGGAATGGGTCCCGAGCCCGCACACCCGGATACGAAGAACATGAACGCCACGCCCGCGCAGATGTGTCTTTTCATGAGACGCCCCTTGTGGGTGAACCCGGATTATATCCCTCAAGAAGTGCGGACTCCAGGCGGGCGGATTTCCCGGCGTGGTCGAGGAGCATTTACGATGTGCGCCGATGGCGCGGTTCGCGCCTAGTTGACTATCTTCCAGCTACCGTCGGGCTGGCGGCAGGCGCGGCCATAGGCGCGCTCTGTCTTGCCGCCCACGGTGATGGTCTGCTGGAACTCGCGGCAATAGGTGCTTGTCGCGCCTCTTCTCACCTGGTAGGTGCGCTTGGGCGTGATGGTGCCCCGGTTTCCCGAATCCGGGTTCACCCATGTGCCGGCCACGCCCGACTTGCCGCGCGCGAGCGTTGTTTGCGTTCTGCGCCCCATCAGCAGGCGGTCGCGCTCGTCGAGTTGTTTTCCGATGGAACTGCCTACGAGACTGCCGAGAACGGCGCCCGCGATGGTCGCCGCCTGGCGTCCCCGGCCCTTGCCGACCCGCGAGCCGAGCAGGCCGCCCGCGATTCCGCCCAGAATCGCTCCGCCGGTCTGTTTGTCCATGCTTCCGTCCGTGCGGCACCCGGCGAGCCCCAGGCTGAATACGGCGATGAGGAGGGTGGCCGTCAGTTTTTTCATTGTTCGTCTCCTTTGTGTGGCGGCATGCGCTGCGTCGCGCATTATATCAAACGACTTTGGGCGATGCGCATTTTATCACCCCTTTCCGGCCGGTTGAAACGCCGTTTTCGATGTTTTCCGCGCGCATGGGGAATCAGGGGCGCATCACCCCGCAGTTGCCCGCATTTTCCGTCATAGGGCGCGCGCTATCAAGACATAAACTCTCCCGCATAGAAGGCGCATCGCTCGCGGGCGACGCGCGGGATTTCGCTACCGGAAAGAGAGGAAAGCAATGTCTGAGAAAAATGAATTCGAAGGAAAAACGGACGCCATGCTATCGCGCTGGGCTGGGGGAAAGCGCACTGTCTTGCGCCTGATCGTTGCGGGCGCATGCCTCGTGGTGTTGGGCTTTTTCCTGGGGGGTTTCGTATGCAGGCCGTAAAGAGAGCCAAATATCGCCCCGTCGATATTTTCAGGGATAAATCCGGGCGGCATCGCTTCCGTGTGCGAGCGAGGAACGGACGCATCCTGGCGTCGAGCCAGGCCTATGCGCATCGTGCGAGCGCTCGAAAGGGCGCGGCGGCGCTCCGGCGACTGATGCAAGAGGTGGGTGAGGCCGGGGACTTGCCTGAAGGGGAGGGTGAGGGATGCTCACGGACGAACTCGTAGAGGATATCAAGCGCGAGGAGGGTTTCGTCGCGAAAGTGTATCTCGACGGCAAGCGCAAGAAGACCATCGGCTACGGAACGCTGCTGGAAGACGGCATATCGCAAGCCGAAGCGGAACTGCTCCTCCGGCATCGGCTCGGCCTGATGGCCGGAGAACTCGAGCGCTCCCGCGTCGGCGAGGTGTATAAAAATCTGAGACCCCTCGCGCAGCGCGCGGTTTTGAACATGGCCTACAACATGGGCGTGCCGAGCCTTCTGGGTTTCAAGAGAATGTGGGCCGCGCTGAGAGAGGGCGATTACGAGCGCGCGGCTGTGGAGGC
This sequence comes from bacterium, assembly GCA_965261085.1. Classification (GTDB taxonomy): domain Bacteria; phylum UBA8248; class UBA8248; order UBA8248; family UBA8248; genus Bin107. Next base: position 4,181,434 of record OZ253442.1, on the reverse strand, counting down.
GCTCGATTCCGATTACGCGAGGGAACTGCCGGCCCGGGCGGGCAGGGTCGCCGAGAGCATGAGGAGCGCGTGATGGCCTTTTTGGAAAACCTCATCGGCGGCGGCGTCATCACGGCGGCGGAGGGTGTCGCCAACGTCATCGACAAGTTCGTCGAGACGCCTGATGAGAGACGCGCGGCGGAGGCGATAAAACAAAAGCTGATGATGCGCCCCGCCGAAGCCCAGAACGAGATCAACAAGATAGAGGCCGCCCACCGAAGCGCCTTCGTCGCCGGGGGCAGGCCGTTCATCCTGTGGACCTGCGGCGTCTCGCTCGCCTTTTACTTCATCCCCCAGTACGCCCTGGGCGCATGGCTCTGGACGCGGCAGGTGCTGATGAGCGGTGAGCTCGTGCCCTATCCCGTCTCGGCGGAGGGATTGTTGGAACTCACCCTGGGGATGCTGGGTCTGGGCGCGCTTCGCACCGTCGAGAAATTGACGGGAAAGACGCGGTGAGGGGACGAGGGCGGCTCGCGGGCCGTTCCTATTTTTCCGTGGTTTTCGTCTCGATATGCTCCAGGGGATGATCGTGCAAGATCTTGATCTGCTCGGGCAGGATGAAGGCGGCCGTGAACAGCACGGCGACGCCCAGGGAGGTGACGAGCAGCCCCGGCATCATCACCTTGAAGCCGGAGAATTCAGGTCCCGCGTGCTCTCTCGCCTCGGCGCGCGATTGCTGGGTGATGAAGGCGCCCATCGCCAGGATGATGCCGCCCACGATGGCGGTCGAGATTCTCAGGAGGTTGCGCTCTTCCGCCAGATAGGCGAACAGGAGGATTTCCTCCTCCCCGTGGCCCAGGGCCGGCGCGTCGGGCAGCCACGCGAACCACAGCGCGAATGTGGCGAGTGCGGCGAATATCCAGATACTCGAGCGCATCGAAGCCTCCTCCTCTGGCGGCATTGTGCAACTCCGAAATTCTTTTCTCAACGCGCCCGAGTCCGCATTTCCCCGCATTTTCCGTGCCGCCCGAACCTGCGCCGCGTTCTATATTGGGTGAGTTTCCGCCGCGCGCGGGGGTCTTTGGTATTTCAGTATCAATGTCATGGAGGAGGTAGTTCAGTGCTTGGAAGAGGCCTGGATTTCGGCGAGTGGCGTCCGGCGCACCGGTATGAAAGTCATCGAGGAGGTAGTTCAGTGCTTGGAAGAGGCCTGGATTTCGGCGAGCGGCGTCCGGCGCACCGGTATGAAAGTCATCGAGGAGGTGTTTCATTGTGAACGAGTTGGCGGCCCGCGTCCTGCGCGGCGACATATTGAAGACGCTCTATTATCAGGAAGCCTTTCAGGTGAAATCGTGCGTGGGCAGCCTTCTCCTTTGGAGTGCGCTGCGCGAGGCGGGCCACCATGAAGACGGCGCGCCCTTGGGCCGTGAGACGCTCGAGGCCTTCGTGGACGATCTGGCGGAGCGGGGTTTGGTGGAAAAGCGCACCCCGGGCGGTTTCGGGCGCCTGTTGACGGATTATGAGGCGCACCTGACCCGCAAGGGGCGCGGCCTGCTCGAAGGAGCCGTCTCCGCCTCTCCAGACATCCTCGTGGGAGATCTCTGATGGAGAGGAGGCGGGGACGGAGGTCGAAAGTAGTGGAATATGGCGCCGAGAAAATCGTCGACCCTCTGCTCGCCGAGGGGAAAACCTACAAGGAGGTGGCCGAGGCCTTCGAGGAGGCCACCGGGGAGAAGATAGCGCTCGGCTCCGTGGGCGCGCGCAACAACCGCCTGCTCGAGGGCATCCGCAAGACCAAGCGGGTGGAAGCCATGGTGGATGAGTTGATTGAGGAGGTTATGGCCTATGACGGCGAGGGCAGGGACCCGGGCGAGAAGGTGGCCGCCGCCGCGCGGCGGATGCTGATGGCCCAGGCGGTCGAGGCCGTCTCGCAGATGGGGAAAGAATCCTTCGAGGGCTTGACGCCCGAGAAACTCGCGCAGATGGTGAACGCGCTCGAGCGCAGCCGCATATCGGCCGAGCGGCTGAGGCTCCAGTACGAGGATGGCTTCGCCGCCGCCAAGATGGCGATCGTCAAGGAAGTGCGCGAATCTTTCCGCGAGCATCCCGAGGTGATGGACAAGGTGTGCGAAATCGTCGAGGAGTCAACGCGAACGCTCGAGGAGCGCATCGAGTGAGGGTGGGGGAGTGACTTTAATCGCCTCGATTTAAAGAAATGAATAAGTGGGAATTATATGCGTAACTTGGCACGCCAAAATAGTGGCGGCCATCAAAATTGTTTTCGTTCCATATGCGGAACATTGACATTTCCGTTACATGGGGCGATATTTCTGTTGACAGTCGCCTACACTAAATATCACAGGGGAAACCATGGGTTCCAAATCACCGGGGCGTCCGGTGAGGAGCGTAGTTTATCTGATACCAGCTACGCCACGAAAAATTGAAAAAACCATCTTTAGAGCGGCGGATAAGAAGATATCCACGTCAAATAAATAGATGGGGAGGCCGTGGAGGGAATTGAACCCGTATTTGTTGTTCGAGGGAGAAAATCATGAGTTCGAATATGACCTTCTTTGTAAAAACTGCATGGGACGAAGAGGCTGAAGTTTTTGTTTCTGAAAGTAATATCAAGGGACTGCATATTGAAGCAAAAACAATAGATGAATTTGAAGAGGTAATGAATGATCTCGTTGGCGATCTTATAGTCGCTAACCATATTCAAGGCCCTGAGTTCACCACGAGAAAGATTAAAGACTTGTTTTCAACTGTAGTTTGGGAACGTCCATTCAATGAGGAACGTCCGACCCGTGAAGTTTTTGCTCAATGACAGACATTTACAGAAAATTGACCCAGAAACTCAAGGACTCAAATTTTGTGTTTTGGCGAGAAGGCAAAGGATCCCACGAAATATGGGTCAGTATTGATACGAGTGTTCATGTAAGTGTCCCTAAAAGCACAAAATCCAAGCATACAGCAAACGGAATCCTCAAGTCGGCTGGGATAGATGATAAGATTTGATTACGCCATGAGAATTTTCCACGAAAGCTGCTTGCCATTAAAACCCTTTGCCAATAACTCCATCTGAATAATGGTATGCATGGGACGCAAATTATGGTGGTTCCAGACTGCACCACGTAATGTCTCAGGCGCTTTCGGATCATCTTGTGATAGGTTCGATAATACTGCGCTTCATATTCACCCAAAATGTAGCAGACAAAACCGCCAGTTCATAATTACGAGGGCACCATGGATACTATGCAAGAGGACCTCTCTTGGTTTTATTCCGATGAATGGCAGGCGATGGAAGACGAGGCGGATGATGATTACAGAGAGGGCAGGATTAAAAGTTACGATTCCGTGGACGATCTCCTGGCCTCTTTGTAACGCGCATCACGACGTATGAAATGCTTTGCATCATCAAGTTTGACTAGAGCTTCAACCCCCCTCCCGACATAAGAAACACCCCCCACATCTGGACGCCGCACCGCCGCTCGGTTATATTTCCCCTCATCCCAAAATATGTCACCGACGGTGATTCCACCTTTTTTTAGAAAGGCGAGACATGAGCGAGGCAAGAGACGGGATGCGCATCGACTGGGACGTACCCATCGAGATGGACGACGGCGTGGTGCTGCGCTGCGATGTCTATAGGCCCGACGATGATGGGCATTATCCCGTCATCATGAGCTACGGCCCCTACGCCAAGTGGCTCCATTTACAGGACGGCTATCCCCACCAGTGGAGCCTGATGGTGAACGATTATCCCGAGACCATCATGGGGACGAGCAACAAATACCAGAACTGGGAGCTCGTGGACCCCGAAAAATGGGTGCCGGACGGCTACGCCTGCGTGCGGGTGGATTCAAGGGGTGCGGGCCGCTCGCCGGGTTATCTCGAGGTGTGGTCGCCGCGCGAGGCCAGGGATTTTCACGACTGCATCGAATGGGCGGGAGGGCAGTCCTGGAGCAACGGGAAGGTGGGGCTGAACGGCATCTCCTACTACGGGATGAACCAGTGGCAGGTGGCATCGCTCCAGCCGCCGCACCTGGCCGCCATGTGCGTCTGGGAGGGAGCGGCGGATTTCTACCGCGATCTGGCCCACCACGGGGGCATCGCCTGCCGCTTCCCGGACACCTGGCACCGGGAGGCCGTCGTGCCCCGCCAGCACGGCAAGGGCCATCGCGGCATCAAGAGCCGCATGAACGGCGACTGGATATCCGGCCCCGCGAACCTGAGCGAAGAAGAACTGGCCTCGAACAGGAGCGATTACGGGCGCGACATACTGGATCATCCCCTTGATGACGATTACTGGCGCGCGCGCATGCCCGATTACTCGAAAATCAACGTGCCGCTCTTATCGGCGGGAAACTGGGGCGGCGTGGGCCTGCATCCCAGGGGCAACACGGAGGGCTTCGTGCAATCGGCCACCGAGGAGAAATGGCTCGAGATGCACGGGCTCGAGCATTTCACGCATTTTTATACCGATTACGGCGTCGCGCTTCAAAAGAAATTCTTTGGCCATTTCCTGAAAGGCGAGGATACCGGCTGGGAGGAGCAGCCCAAGGTCCTGCTCCAGGTGCGGCATCCGGGCGAGAAATTCGTGGCGCGCGCGGAAAGCGAGTGGCCCATCGCGCGCACGCAGTGGACGAAGTATTACCTGCATTCAGGTTCCGGCGCCTTCCGGGCCGATCCCCAGACGAACGAGCGGGAGAAAACCTATGACGCCCTGGGAGACGGCTTAATCTACGTCTCGCCGCCTTTCGCCGAGGAAACGGAGATCACGGGCCCCGTGGCGGCCAAGCTGTTCGTCTCCTCGGATACGGAGGATGCCGATTTGTTCCTCAACCTGCGCGTATTCACGCCGGACATGACGGAGATCGTCTACCGGGGCGCGAACGACCCGCATACGCCCGTGGCCATCGGGTGGCTCAGGGCCTCGCACAGAAAGCTGGATGAAAATCTCACGCTGCCCTATAGGCCATACCACACGCACGATGAGATTCAGCCGCTGACGCCCGGTGAGATATACGAACTGGACGTCGAGATCTGGCCGACTTCCATCGTGATCCCCAGGGAATACCGCCTCGCCTTGAGCGTTCGCGGGCGCGATTACGTCTGGCCGGGCTACGAGCCTTCCGCGGCGAAGATATCGGGTCGCGTCTATTACGGCGTGGGGCCCTTCAAGCATGACTTGAAAGAGGACAGGCCGACGGAACTGTTCGGCGGCAAGGTGACGCTGCACACCGGCCCGGCGCATCCATCCCACGTGGTGCTGCCGGTGATTCCCCCGAAAGGATAATTCCCGACAAAAGACGAGAGGTGTGCGATGAGAGGGCGTAAATCAGAAATAGCGGACGGCATGCGGATCGACTGGGAGGTTTCCATCGAAATGGATGACGGCGTCGTGCTGCGCTGCGACGTCTACCGGCCCATCGAGGAGGGCCGCTATCCCGTTCTGATCACTTACGGGATTTACGGAAAGTGGCTCCACTTCGAGGACGGCTACCCCGAGCAGTGGCGCCGCATGGTGGAGCAACACCCCGACGTCGCCGCCGGCTCCTCCAACAAATACCAGAACTGGGAGGTCGTGGACCCGGAGAAATGGGTGCCGGACGGCTACGTCTGCCTGCGGGTGGACTCCAGAGGCGCTGGCCGCTCGCCGGGATATATGGACCCCTTCTCGGATCGTGAGGCCAAAGATTTTTACGATTGCATCGAGTGGGCGGGGGTGCAGCCCTGGAGCAACGGGAAGGTCGGCATCAACGGCATTTCGTATTACGCCATCAACCAGTGGCAGGTCGCGTGCCTTAAACCCCCGCACCTCGCCGCCATGTGCGCCTGGGAGGGGGCGGCGGATTTCTACCGCGACATGAACTACCACGGGGGCATCTACTGCACGTTCACCGAGAACTGGTATGAGCGAAGGGCGTGCTCCAAACAGCATGGTCTCGGTGAGCGCGGCTACAAGAGCCGGGTGACGGGCGATTGGGTCTCGGGGCCGGATACCTTGAGCGAAGAAGAACTCGGGGCGAACCGCTGCCGTCTGGGAGCGAAGATGCGCGCGCATCCCCTCGATGATGAATACTGGAAGACGAAAACGCCCGACTGGTCCCAAATCGAGGTTCCGTTTCTCTCCTCGAACAACTGGGGCGGCCAGGGTCTTCACCCGAGGGGCAACTGCGAAGCCTTCATGAATGCGGCCTCAGAAGAAAAATGGCTGGAGAGCCACGGCATCGAGCACTGGACGGAGTTTTACACCGATTACGGCGTGGCGCTTCAGAAGAAATTCTTTGGCCATTTCTTAAAAGGCGAGGACACGGGCTGGAAGGATCAGCCTCGGGTCCTGCTCCAGGTGCGCCACCCCGGGGAAAAATTCGTGGAGCGCGCGGAGGATGAGTGGCCCATCGCGCGCACGCAGTGGACGAAGCTCTTTCTCCAGAGCGAGGGACACCTGCTCGGCGAGGCCGCGCCCGCCGAGGCGGGTTCGGCCACCTATGCGGGTCTGAGCGATGGGGTGACGTTCGTCTCGCCTCCCCTGAAGCGGGAAACCGAGCTCACGGGCCCCCTGGCGTCCAGGCTGTGGGTGTCCTCAGCAACCGAGGATGCCGATCTGTTCCTCGTCCTGAGAGTCTTCACGCCCGATTTCAAGGAAGTCACCTTCCAGGGGGCGCTCGACCCCAAAACCCCGGTCGCCCAGGGCTGGTTGAGGGCTTCGCACCGGAAGCTGGATGAAAAACGCACGCTCCCTTATAGGCCCTACCACACGCACGACGAGGCGCAGTCCCTGACGCCGGGCGAGATATACGAACTGGACGTCGAGATATGGCCCACCTGCGTCGTGGTGCCCAGGGGCTACCGCCTGGCGCTCAGCGTGCGCGGCTGTGATTACGTCTACCCGGGCGGCGTCGCCAAGGGGCTTCCGAACATGCCCGCCGTATTCTCGGGCGTGGGGCCCTTTAGGCACAACGATCCGGTCGACAGGCCCCCGGAGGTGTTCCGCGGCGACGTGACCATCCATACCGGCCCCGAGTATCCCTCCCACGTGCTCTTGCCGATCATTCCGCCGAAGTAGGGAGTTTCCACCGGCGGCGGATTGTCCACCCACGCCCGCCGCCGGTCTCCTTTCTTGACGGGCCGAAGCCTGTGTGTGATGATTTTCCCATCAACACATTTCAGAGAATACGATTGCACACTGGTCCATAGATCTCACCGGGGAGGAAAGCCTATGAAGCGCATGATCGGCATCGTTATCGTAGCAGTGGCAGTCGCGTTCGCCGGGTTCACGTCGCCCGCGTTCGCGAAGGACATCAAGATCGGCATCGTGGTGGAAACACTGGGGAACCCCTACTTCGCGTGTCTCAAACGCTCCGCCGAGGCGGAAGCCAAGAAGCATCCCAACGTCAAGCTCACGGTATTGAGCGGCGCCCTGGGCACCGACCTCATCGGCGTGACCAAGATGATCGACGACATGATCCAGAAGCGCGTGCACGTCCTCGCCTTCAGCGCCATCGACCCGAACGCGATGGTGCAGACGGTCAAGAAGGTGCAGAAAAGCGGCATCCGCGTGCTGATTCATTCCGACGATCTGGCGAAGAAGGTGGCGCGGCATTTCGTCGGTCCGGATCAGTATTACGGGCAGTCCGCGGTCGCCAGGGCCGCCGCCGAGGAATTGGGCGGCAAGGGCAAGGTCGCGCTCATGGAAGGCGTGCCGGGCAACATGTCCAGCATCCTGCGGAAAAGGGGCGCGAAAGACACGCTGGCCAAGTACAAGGGCATCAAGGTGGTCGGCACCTGGGCGGCCAACTGGGATCGCGCACAGGGACTCAAGAAGGCGGAGGACATCCTGACGGCGCATCCGGATATCTCGGCCATCATCGCCGTGAACGACGACATGGCCCTTGGCGCGCTGCAGGCCGTCAAGGCGCGCGGCAAGCTGGGCAAGATCATCGTCACGGGCTTTAACGGCGTCGAGGAGGCGGTGCAGGAAGTCTATCGCGGAAACATGCTGGCGACCGTGCTGACTTTTTGTGATTCCGTCGGCAAGCAACTCGTCCGCACGGGGGTCGACGTGGCGATGGACCGGGACGATAAATCCAAGTACACGATCGACACCGGAACGATTCCGCTCGAGACGAAGCTGCTCCAGGCGGTCGGTAAGAGCTTAAAAGCCGGGGTCAAGTAGGAAATCACGCGCGAGGCCGCGCGGCGGAGGCGGGGTATTGATTCCCCGTCTCTGCGCGCGTCCGCTCGCCTAAGGGGACGCACATGCCCATTCCACGCGACGTGCTTCAGGCCGAAATCGACAGGCGGCTGGCGAAGACCCGGCAGATGATGGCGGAGCGTGAATACGACGCCCTCATCGTGTACGGCAACAACAAGCTCTCCGGCAGCCTGCGCTATCTCACCGATTACTTTCCCGACCGGGCGGGCTGGATAAGCCTCACGCCCACGGAGACCGCCATCGTAGACGGGGGCGCGGTCTTCATCACGCAAAAGGACGATCCTGCGCTCATGGTCGATCCGGGCCTCATGCCGACGCGCGAAGTCTGCGTCCCGCGCATCGTGGCCGGGGAGGGGTTTTCGGCGAAAAAGGGCGATGGGCTGTCCGTCGAGAACCTGGAGATGCTGATTCTCGACGCAGGGAACGTGCGTCGCGTCGGTATCGAGACGTTCGATAAGTTTCCGGCCCCGCTCTACGCCGGGATGAGGGAGACGTTCCCGGATCTCGAAATCGAACGCTCGACCATCGTGGAGGAACTCCGGATGGTGAAGAGCGATTTTGATCTCGAGATGATGCGCAAGGCGGGCCGCGTGGCGGACTTGGGCCACGAGACCGTCGTCGCCATCCTGGGTGCGGAGGGCGTCGGCACGACCGAACTGGAACTCATCCGCGCCGCCGAGCACGCGATGCGCTCCGCCGACCCGATTTATGAGGATTCGTGCAGCTCTTCGCCGAGCCTGATTTGCAGCGGCTATCCGGTGGCGGGCGCGCTGTTGCACATGCCCAGCCCGGCCAATGCCATCGAGCGCGGCAACGTCGTGCACTGGGACATCTGCATGAGGTTTGAGGGCTATCCGGTCGACTCCTCGCGCACCCGCGCCATGGGCCAAGTGACGGATACCCACCGGCGCGCTTATGAGGCGATTCTGGAAATTCAGCGGACGGTCATCGAGAAGGCGAAGCCGGGAATCCTGGCCAGCAGGCTCGTCGACATGGCCGAGGCGATGGCCCGCGACGCCGGGTTCGATTTGTGGGACAGGTTCCTGGGCCACGGCCTGGGGTGGGACATCCACGAGCGCCCGGACATGGGAATCGAGGAGTTGCCGCTCGAGGAGAACATGGTGCTCGCGGTGGAGCCGCGAATCGCCGTCGACAACACCTATTTGTTCGGCAACGAGGACATGGTGCACGTCACGAAAGAAGGCGGCGTCTCCTTTACGTCCTTCCCGAGGGAGCCGCTCGAGATATAGCGCCGAGCCTGGGGAGGATTTTCGCGCTAGAGATCGAAGCGAACGCGGCGGCCGCTTGCATCGCCTTACCGACCTGACTGAAAGAACTCGCCCATGACGTCATCCCCCTCCAATCCATCCGAATCTCACCCCGAGGACGCGGCCGAGCGCCTCATTCTCGACATGCGCGGGGTCGGCAAGGAGTTTCCGGGCGTCGTGGCGCTCGATGACGTGGATTTCAGCGTGCGGCCCGGTGAGGTCCACGTGCTCCTGGGCGAAAACGGCGCCGGCAAGTCGACCCTCATCAAGATCATCTCGGGCGTCGTCGAAAAAGATACCGGAGAGATGGTGTTCGAAGGCCACACCGTCGGGAAGTGCTCCCCCGCGCTCACGCGGGAGCTCGGGATCAGCGTGATCCATCAGGAGTTGAGCCTCGTGCGGCTGATGGACGTGAAGAGCAATCTCTTCCTGGGCCGCGATTTGAGAGTGCGGAACCGGCTGCTCGGACGGTTGGGCGTGCGGGATGAGGTGGCGATGGAACGGCGCTGCCGCGAGATATTCACCGAACTCGGTATAGATATCGACCCGAACGCCGGGGTGTTGGCTCTGAGTCTGTCGGACATGCAGTTTCTCGAGATCGCCAAAGCGGTGGCCTTCGATGCGAAAGTCATCCTGATGGACGAGCCCACCTCGTCCCTGGGTCCCGGGGAGAAGGAAGCGCTCTTTAGCGTCATCGAACGCTTGACAGCGCGCGGCATCGGGGTGGTCTACGTCTCCCACACCCTGGAGGATTGCCTCGCTATCGGAGATCGCATCTCTGTCCTGCGCGACGGACGCCACGTCGGGACCATCGGCGCGGAAAACACCGGCATCGACACCTTGATCCGCATGATGACGGGGCGCACCTTCAGCGAGCGCTACCCCAGGATTTCGGGCAAGATAGGCGAGGAAGTTCTGGAAGTCAGGAATTTCACGAGAACAGGGGTGTTCAGCGACGTGAGTTTCCGCGTCAGGCAGGGTGAGATCCTCGGTTTTGCAGGCCTCGTCGGCGCGGGGCGGACGGATTTGTTCCGCGCGCTCTTCGGCTTAGAGCTGCCCGATGCCGGTGAGGTGTTCATCGACGGTAATAGGGTGAGGATACGAAAACCCCGCGACGCCATACGCCACGGGCTTTCCTTCCTGACCGAGGATCGCAAGAACCAGGGCGTTTTCCCGCTCCTCTCGGTGCTGGAGAATCTGCTGATCACCCTGTTTAACTTCGGTCGGGAAAGCCGCTCTCGAAAGCTCACGCGCTTGCTCGGCTGCATCAACGGCTCGGGCGCGGACAGCCTCTCGCGCGACTACGTGGAGAGGCTGAGCATTAAGGTCGCCTCCTTGACGGATCAGATCGCGCAGTTAAGCGGCGGGAACCAGCAGAAGGTGCTGCTCGCGCGGGGAATATCCACGGGCGCGCGCATCGTCATCCTGGATGAGCCGACCAAGGGCGTCGACGCGGGCGCCAAGGTGGAGATCTACCGCATACTCGAGGAACTGGCCCAACTCGGGGTGGCGATTATCGTGATATCCTCGGAACTGCCCGAGGTCACGGCGATCTGCAACCGGATCATCGTGATGAACGAAGGCCGCATCACCGGTGAGGTTCTAAGAGAAGACGCCGACGCCGAGACCATCATGCGCTACGCGACGAGCACAGCGGCGTAAGAAGCGTGCGGTAACGGAGGGGACGATGAGCAATGAGGTGAAATCGGATAGCGGGCGAGGCCCCGTCGCCGGTGCGAGCGGGGGATACAGCATCTCCTCTCTCATCGCGTCGGGCTTTTCCAAGTACGGCCTTATCCTGGCGCTCATCTTGTTGGTCGTCTTTCTCTCCATCACGGCGGAGAACTTCTTCACCGTCTCGAACATGATGAACATCCTGCTCCAGTCTGCCAACATCGGCATCATGGCGGCGGGCCTCACGCTCGTCATCATCTGCGCGGAGATCGACCTCTCGGTGGCCTCCATCCAGTCGATGGGCGCGGTGGTCGTCGCCCTGCTGCTTAAAAACTACGGCGTGCCCATCGTCCCGGCGGTGCTCGCCGCCCTGCTTCTTGGAGTGATTTTGGGCGGGGTCAGCGGGGTGTTCGTGGGCTGGTTCGCGATTCCCGCCTTCATCCTCACGCTGGCGATGGACAGCCTCGCGCGCGGCGGCGCGCTCATCCTCACCGGCGAGCAGTCCATCTACGGCCTGCCCGAGGCGTTCAGCGTGGTGGGGCAGGGCTACTTGGGTCCGTTTCCCATGGCCGCCGTCATCATGGCCGTCGTCTTTCTGGCCGCGCACCTCATCCTCTCGCGCACCGTTTTGGGCACGAACATCTACGCCGTCGGCGGCAACAAGGAGGCCGCCCGCGTCGCCGGCGTGAACGTCTTCGCCGTCAAGCTGTTCGTGCTCGTCTTCAGCGGCTTTTGCGGCGCGCTCGCGGGCGTGGTGATGGCCTCACGCCTCATGGCCGCACAGGCCATCATGGGCATGTTCGACCTGATGGACGTGATCGCCGCGGTCGTCATCGGCGGCGCCTCGCTGCTGGGCGGCGAGGGGCGCGTCATCGGCACCGTCATCGGCACGCTCATCATCGCGTGTATCAGGAACGGGCTGAACCTGCTGGGCATCGCCGCCGACTGGCAACTGCTGGCCGTCGGCGGGATCATCATCCTGGCGGTGCTGCTCGACTACGTGGGGAAAAAGCGGACGACGTAAGACGGTCTTCTGCGGCGTCTTGGAACGGTGAGGAGCGCCGCCTCGCCGCCTGTTTCCAGAGGTGGATATCCTCCTCGTTTTCGGCTTTTCCTCCCGCGCCGCTGGTGTATACTGGCCTGAGGAGCCGCCCCGGAGACGCGAGATGTCCCAATCCAGCAATCCCGAGTCGAGCACCCAGGCAAAGCAGCGTTTTTACTGTTCGATCGTCTTCAAGAGCCTTATCCTTGTCTTGATTATTCTCATCGTCGCTATCGTTCCGATGTCCTACAGGTACTATCAGTCGAGCTACAATTACGAACTCAACGTACTGTCGGCCAAGCTCGAGTTCATCGCCGAGCGCGGTGCCGTTCTGATAGACGCGGAAGCCGTTCACAGCCTGAGACTACCGAGCGACAAGAATACCGTCGAGTACAGGGAAGTACTCGCCGCGCTTCGGCGCATCAGGAAAAACTCAGGCGTGGATAACGCCATCATCATGCGCAGACGGCCGAACGGCAGCTACGAATACGTCGCCGCCGGGCACGACGGGTTCGCAATCGGCCAAGACGCCCACATCCACCGGCTTTTTCCGGCCACCTACAAGGCCACGAACGATACCTGGAACAAAGGCGAGATGATGCGCTCCCGGCTCTTTGGCGGAAAGGTGGGGGACCGCGAGTTCGACAAGTTCTTACAACTCAACACGCCGCTCAAGCTGAACGGCAAGGTGGTGGCCATCCTGGTGCTCAACAAGGTCGCGAACCTCGTGGCCGAACAGGTGGCGACGAACACCTTCAAACTGCTCCGCTTCACGATCATCCTGATCGCCCTGGGCCTCATCCTCTTCTGGGTGGCTTCAACGAGAATGCTGCGCCTGCTCAGAAACTTGACGTCCGCGGCGGAAGAAGTGAGCCAGGGGAACCTCGACGTCACGCTTCCCGCGAAGAGGAGCCACGACGAGGTGGGCCGTCTGGCCACCTCTTTCGAGGGCATGATCGAGGGCTTGAAGCAGCGCGATTTCATCCGCGACACCTTCGGGCGCTACATCAGCGAGGAGATAGTGGATGAACTCTTGAACTCGCCCGATGGCCTGAAGCTCGGCGGCGAGGTGCGCGAGGTGACGTTTCTCGTTTCGGATCTCAGGGGGTTCACCGCGCTTTCCTCGCGCCTTGCGCCTGCGGAGGTCATCGAGGTGGTGAACCGCTTCCTCGAGCCGATGGTGGATATCATCACCAAGTACAAAGGCACGGTGGACGAGTTCCAGGGCGACGGGATTCTCGCGTTTTTCGGAGCGCCGCTCGCCGCCCCCGACGACCCGGCCCGGGCGGTGACCTGCGCCGTGGAGATGCAGCGCGCGCTGGTAAAGATAAACGAAGAGCAGGGCGCGCACGGCATGGCCGAGCTTCACATGGGCGTCGGCATCAACACGGGCGAGGTGATCGTCGGCAACATCGGTTCGGAGAAGCGCACCAAGTACGGCGCAATGGGCACGGCCATCAACATGGCCTACCGCATCGAGTCCCACACCGTGAGCGGGCAGGTGCTCATCAGTCCCGAGACGCACGCCAAGACGGCGGAATTCGTTCAGGTGGGTGAGACGCAGGACCTGCGTTTCAAGGGGCTGGATGAGCCGGTTCGCGTATACGAGGTGCGGGGCATGTCGGGGCCTTATGCGTGCGAGATGCCCGAAGCCGCGCCCGAGGCGTTCGTGGAGCTCGTCTCGCCGATCGAGGTGCGGATGTTCGCTGTCGAGGGCAAGACGGTGTCGGATGAAGCGGTGGGCGCGGCAATCAAGCGCGCATCAGAGAACTGTATGGACGTGGAGGCGAAAGCCCCCTTTGAGAGGAACGCGAACCTGATGCTGCGGGTGGCGGAAGAAGCGGAGGTTTCCGATATCTACGCGAAAGTCGTGGAGGCGGACGGGAAACGGCTGATGCTGCGCTTCACCTCCCTGCCCGATGACGCCAAGGCGTATTTCGAGCGAATCAGGGGGTCCGCCGCAGCGTCATAAGCCGAGGCTTCTGATGCGGCTTCTGGCCGCCGCCGGGAATCATCTTTTCAATCGGAATTCCGTAGAGGGTTTTTCGCGCCTCCCCCTCTCGGGGAAGTTGCACGTTCACGGGAACGCGCGACCCCGGGGACTTAGCCCCGGGGTCTTTTTGTGTACGGCCTAGCGTTCGTAGGCCGATTCGTTGTGCATCGTGAGGTCGAGACCGCCCGATTCCTCGTTGGCGTCGGCCCTCAAGCCCACCATGGCGTCCACGATTTTGAGCAGGATGAAGGAGACGACGCCCGAATAGACGAGCGTGGCGACGACGCTGATTATCTGAACCCAGACCTGCCCGCCCATGCTGACGCCATCGGCGAAGCCGACGCCGCCGAATCCCTTGGCGGCGAATACGCCGGTGAGTATCGCGCCGATGATACCGCCGACGCCGTGCACGGTGAACACGTCGAGTGAGTCGTCTATCTTAAGCACCTGCTTCATGTAGTTGGTGGCGGCGTAGCAGCCCAGGCCCGCTATCGCGCCGAGCAGCAGCGCGCCCATCGGCCCCACGAAGCCCGATGCTGGCGTGATGCCGACGAGGCCCGCCACCATGCCCGTGGCGATGCCGAGTACGCTCGCTTTTCCGTGTTTTATCCATTCGGCGCACATCCACGCGAGGGCGCCGGCTGCCGAGGAGATGTGGGTCACGAGCATGGCCATGCCCGCCGTGCCGTCGGCCGCCAGCGCGCTGCCTGCGTTGAAGCCGAACCAGCCCACCCACAGGATGCCCGCGCCCGTCACCGCCATGGGCAGGTTATGGGGCAGTATGGCCGTGTTGGGAAAGCCGTGTCTCTGGCCGATCAGCATGGCGGCCACCAGAGCAGCGATGCCTGAGTTGATGTGCACCACGGTGCCGCCCGCGAAATCGAGCGCGCCCATCGCGCCGAGCCATCCCCCGCCCCACACCCAGTGGGCCACGGGGGCGTAGACGACCACGACCCAGACGACGGAGAAAATCAGAAGGGCGGAGAAGCGCATCCGCTCGGCGAAGCTGCCCACGATCAGCGCGGGCGTTATGATGGCGAAGGTAAGCTGGAACATGGCGAAGACCGTCTCGGGAATGTTGCCCGAGAGCGAATCCACGCCCACGCCCGCGAAAAACGCCTTGCCCAGTCCGCCGATGAAGGCGTTGCCGGCCTCGAACACCAGGCTGTAGCCGACGACGAGCCAGACGATGGAAACGGCGCAGGCGATGGTGAAGCACTGCATCAGCACCGAGAGAACATTTTTCGCGCGTACGAGGCCGCCGTAGAACAGCGAGAGGCCCGGAAGCGTCATGAAAAGGACGAGAGCGGTCGACGTCAGAATCCAGGCGGTGTTCCCGGTATCGAGCTTTTGGGCCTGTGCCGCGAATGCGACCCCCGGAGCCAGGGTGAGCGCCGTGGCCCAAAGGACCAACAAAAAGCGTTTCATTTCTTGAACCTCCCTTTAAGTGCATCGGGTAATGAATCGAAAAAATGTTTTGATTCAGATTTAAGACGGCGGCCTCGCGCGCTCGCCGGTTCGAATGCCGTCTTCCGCCGCGTGGATGGAAATTTCATCATCGCCGCCGCACCCGGTTGGTGCTCTCCCGACGTCTTCGGGCTTGATAATCGCCGTGATTCGACGCATACACTAATCTCCGTTCGATGGTTTCGCGCCCCGGAGGGCGTCGGAGCCAGCTATTGAGTCAAGGAAAATAGGGATTCTTCATGGAGGAAGAATCCCTAAATCGTCTCCAGAACAATCCTGGGCGTTGGATAAGTGTACCCCCTCACTATACCATCAGTAGCCCCGGGTGTGTAGCATGCGCCCGATTTCTAGAGGAGCTTTGCGAACCATATGCCTTCATTCGACATCGTTTCAAGGACGGATTTACAGGAAGTCGACAATGCGATCAACGGCGTGCGCCGGGAGATTACCCAGCGTTTCGATTTCAAGGGGTCGAAATGCGCGCTGGAGCGAAAAGAAGAGGTCATCACCCTGCTGGCCGATGATGACTTCAAGCTCAGGCAGATGCACGATCTGGTGAACACCTATTTCACGAGGCGGAAGGTGGACCTGCGCGCCATTGAATTCAAGGAGCCGGAATCCGCCTCGGGCGGGGCGCTCAGGCAGACCCTCATCGTGCAGCAAGGGGTGGACCAGGACGCGGCGCGTGAGATCGTAAAGAAGGTGAAGGCGACGAAAATGAAGGTTCAAGTCGCGATTCAAGGGGATCAGCTGAGAGTGAGCGGCAAGAAGCGGGACGACCTCCAGGAGGTGATGTCCCTCTGCCGGGGGCTGAACCTGAAGTTCGCGCTCCAGTTCGAGAACATGCGCGATTAAAGCCTGAGCGCGCATTTCCCCGCATTTGCGCGGCGAGGTTCACAGGTCCCATCCCCTATATTCCTCCCCCATGAGGATGCGTATGGCATCCTCGAGTGGGAGGAGTTCCGGTTTTGCGCAAGCCCCGAAAAATCATCCGAACGCCCGGCATGGTCCTCGCCGCCGGGGGGTCTTCGCGCTTTTCGGGGGAGGGGCGCGGGCTGGGGCGATTTCTTGCGAGCGAGATGTCGACCGACAAGGGCGTGTTCACCTTCGAAGGCAGAGAGGCGCTCTCAGAACCCACTGCCGTCCTCGATGAAGTTCTGAAAAACCGCACGCCCGATCAGACCATCAGCGTCTTGAAGGGCGCGCAGGTGGGCATGACAACCCTCGCAATAGGCTTTGCGTTTTACTGCGTCATCGTCCACCGCCTGAACGTGGGCTATTTTCTGCCCGATCAGGATTTCGCCGACCGCTTCGATCAGACGCGCGTGCGCCCGGCGCTCAGGGGCGAAAGAATCGCTTCAATCATGCGCGAGGGGAAATACCGGGGCGCATCGCCCAAGGGCTTAAAGGAGTTCCCCGGCCGCGGGGGCTCGCGGTTTTTGTACATTCTGGGTCTCAAGGACATCGGCAACGCCATCTCGATTCCGCTCGACGTCCTGATCAGAGACGAGGTGGACGATCTCCCGCCGGATAATCTCAAGTGGTCGAACGACCGCATCGACGCCTCGCCCCTCGCCCTGACGCTCAATCTCGCCGTGGGGAGAACCCCCGGCGCGGGCATTCACGCCATGTACGAGGGCGGGGACCGGAGGCGCTGGCATGTGAGGTGTCCCGCGTGCCGAAAAGAGAGCGTCATGGAGGAGAACTGGCCCGGTATCCTGCGCGCAGGCGGCCTCGCGTGCCCGGACTGTGGCGGCGCGCTCGACAGGGGAGCGGGGCGGTGGGAGGCCGCGCGAGTGAAGCCCCGGCACAGGAGCTATCGCCTCTCCCAGCTTGCGGTCGGCGCGGTGCGCCTCGATCGGATCACGGCGAAATGGGCCGCCGCCGGTCTTCCGAGCGAAAAGGCGCGCTTTCGCTGCTCCACGCTCGCCACCCCCGATGCGGGCGATACCCAGCCGATCTCCCGCGAATTGCTCAGAACGCTGCGCGACGCCGCGCCCTATCGCCTGGCGGAGGCGCCCGCATGAGCGCGCGCCATCGCTTCTGCGGTATCGATACGGGGGATGTTTGCGCGGTCGCGGTGCGCGAGCGCGGGGAGTACCGGCACGCCAGGTGGATTTATTTTGAGGCGCCGCCCATCGAGCGGCTCATCGAGCGGTGCCGCGCGATATTTTCTGGCTTGGGCGTGGAGGCGTTCGTGGTCGACGGCGGACCCCACACCCAGGCCGCGCGCGCGGTGTACGACTTGAACCCCGAGGGCGGCTTCATCTGGCGGCACACCGAGGGCGAAATGCAGACCAAGGACGTCTCGTTTTTGGGCGTCGAGCGCCGCCATGTGCGGATGAACCGCGAGGACCTTCTCGATCACCTCGTGGAGGAGTTCCATGAGGGGGCCGGGCGGGTCTTGCTGCCGAATCCAAAGGACACCAATGAGGAGGCGCTCCTGAACGAGGTGGAGCGTCATCTGATGAATTTGAGGAAAAAGCCGCGCATCCGCTCCTCCGGGGAGACGGTGCTGGCGTATGAGCGAAACGAGAACCACTTCGGCTTCGCCTGCGCCTATGCGCGGCTGGCCGAATCCCTGGCGCGGAGCGAGGGAATACTGGCCCCCCTCGCCGGGGGAACGGTGGTTCCGCAGTCTTTTGATCAGCGGATGCTCAGGAGGAGATGAAGATGGAGAAAGCAAAGAGCGTGAAGGCTCCCAGGCGGGAGAGGGGATCCGGGAACAAAGGGGATGCGGCGCGAGTGAAAGCGGCCGCGCAGCGTTCAGGGCGCATGAGCGCCGAGATAGATCCGGATGAGAGAATCTGGCGGCCCCTGGGTGAGGGGCGGGGCGGTGTATCTCCCCACACGCACGCGCGCATGCAGGCCTTGGCGCACGAATTGTGGCTCACCAACCTGATGGGCCAGCGCCTGATCGAAATCGTGACCGATCACGTCGTGGGCGAGGGAATAAGCTGGCACGGGGAGGATGAGCGCGCCCTGCGCGTCGTGAAGGCGTTCTGGGGCGATCCCGTGAACCAGATGGATATCCGCTTCGAGCGGCTGGTCTCTGAACTCGGCATTTTCGGTGAACTTCTCCTGCCGGTCGCCGTCTCGCGCTTCGAGGGGCGCGTCCGGCTGGGCTACGTCAGCCCCCGCCTGATAGAAGAGGTGGTGATGGATCCGGACAACTGCGCCTTGCCCATCGGGGTCGTCCTGCGCGCCGAAGGACCGGGCGGGGCGGCGCGCAAGGGCAAGCGGGTCAGGACGGTCCTTGGCGGCGACCCGCGCGGTTATCTGAGCGCATCCGCCCAGAGGGAGCGTGCGCGCTTTACGGACGGGGAGGCGTTTTTGTTCCAGATCAACAAGGCGAGTGACGCCGCTCGCGGGGCATCGGACCTGCTCGCCGCCATCGACTGGATAGACACCTATGAGCGCTTCATCTTCGACGCCGTGGAGCGCGCGCGCCTCCAGAACAGCTTCATCTACGACGTCACCTTAAAAGGCGCAGGCCCCGAGAAGATAGCCGAGTGGCTTTCCGAGAACGGCGTCGCGCCCAAGCCCTCGAGCGTGCGCGTACACAACGAAAAAGAGGAGTGGCAGGCCGTCTCGCCTGATTTGAAAGGTGGAGAAACCGGCGCGCAGGGCATCGCCAAGATGATGCGGGGCCTTCTCCTGGGTGGCGTGGGCATCCCTTCCCACTGGTTCGCCCAGGGAGAGGACGTGAACCGCGCCTCCGCCGAATCGATGGATCAGCCCACGCTCAAGAAGATGACGCGCCGCCAGCGCACCGTGCGCCACATTCTACAGGCCATGGCCGACAAGCAGTTAGAGGAAGCCCACCGCGCGGGCGTGTTGCCCGAAGAGGCGCTGCGCTCGGGCGTCTCCCCCGTTATGCCGGAGATATCCGTCCGCGATACCGAGAAGATATCCCAGGCGCTTTTGCGCGTGAGCACCGCGCTCGAAACGGCGACCGCGCGCGGCTGGGTGAGCGATGAGGCCGCAGGCAAGCTCATCACCCACATCGCGAGCCAGTTCGGCATGAAGCTGGGGGGGTAGGGGGGATGAATTTAATTCGAAAAGGAGCCCGGTTGACGTAGAACGCAAAAAATCTCTCACTTGAATGAGTTTCCCGTTTCCTGGATAATCGAGTTCAAGGAGAGGGCGATGGACGATAAAAATCGGGAAGAAAAAACGAATCTTGAATTTGTCGCTGAGAACGAAGACTACATTCAAGAAAATGGAAATATGAACATCGGGCCTGAATCCGCCGAAGAATCGCTCGATTCGGTAGTCAACAAAATGAGAGACCTGGGGTTGTTCGATGGCGTCGATGACCCGTATACCGAACTCATGAGGGAACGAGGCGTCGAGATCAAAAAGTAATGCCGGAATTCGATTCAACGACTCTCATGTTTTTGGTGCAGCCGAACGCCAAGCCTCCCAATGACCCCGCCACCGGAGAGCCGCTCGCCAATGTCAGCCAGCGGATTGAACGTCTCATCCGGGATATTGAATCCAAATCTCAAACAATCGTTATACCCACCCCCGCATTGGCCGAAGTTCTGGTTATTGCGAAAGGACAGATAGACGAATGGATATCTATGCTGCAGCAGTCCCGCCACTTTCAGATTGTGGATTTTGATATAGACGCCGTCAAAAAACTCGTCCATGTCACACAGAAAATTCACGACAACCGAATATTCGAATCCCAGTCTCCGTTCACCAAGGCGCAACTCAAATACGACAGGCAAATCCTCGCCGTAGCTCTCGCTGAAAATGAAAGTACGATTTACTCCGATGATCAGGGGATTAAACAGATGGAGCGATACTTCGACATCGAGGTCATCCAGACGCATATGCTCCCTTATGAGTAAGCCGAAGGCTTGTACCCCTCAATCCACGAACTCCCGCACCGAGCCCACCGGCGTTCCGTCTTTTCTGGTGATGGGCTTGGTGACGCTCAGGTTGTAGCTCGCCGTGAGGACGGCCTGCATGTGGCGTCCGTGGCCGCCGGCTATGACGATGAGGATGTCTTCCGGCCTCGGGACGATGGGGGCCATGTCTTCATCCTCCTCGATGTTCACGAAAGGAGCGAGCGGCGTCATGTCGAAGCCGCCGCGATCACGCATGAGGCGAATCGGCTGGCGCGCCGTCTCGAAGATGAACTGGGATACGTCGGCCTTCGTCCACCCCTGATCCGAAAGCCATGTGGCCGCCTCGGCGGTCAGGACGAGCATCTGCTCGCTCGGCAGCCCGCTCCGGTAGACGCCGTTCGCGCCTAAGTGACTCATGGCCGAAGCCGCGGTGCCGAGATACTTATGGGCCGTCTTGCTCACCAGATCGTTGACGTTGTGGGGCGACTCGGCGCAGAGCATGGTGACGGCGGAGATGTCGGGCGCAAGCCCCCTGTCGACGTGAAAGGCCGGCCAGGGGCTTCCCTCCTCGTCTTCGCCGATGGTGTAGGAGTATTTGCCCGGATGCCCGTGTGTGGCCATGTCCGTCACGCCGGGGATGCCGCCGCCCACGTTCATCATCAGGAGCCTCACCGCGCGCCCGAGCGTCGCGTTGGCGCGCCGGCCCTGGCCGAACACGTTCTGGCGGCAGTTGACTTCCAGTTCGTTCCGGGCAGGCCCGTGGACGATCATCAGGTGCGCGCCCGGGTGGGTGGTCGTCTGGCGGCCGTAGAGGTTGTAGGCGGGCTCCGTCATGGCCTGCACGGCGGCGATGAGCACGGGCAGGTATTCAGGCTTACACCCCGCCATCACGGCGTTTATGGCGATGTTCTCCACCGTGGCGGGCGCGTTTCCGGGCGGGACGAGGGCGACCACATCTTGCGGCGCATAGTCCGTGAAGCGCAGGGTTTCTGCAACGCGCTCCTCCGTCGGCGGGATGATGGGCAGCCCGTCCGTCCAGCCCTCTTCGTAGAAGTGATCGAATATCGCGCTTGGGTCTTCATCGAGCGCTATCTGCCGGGCAGGCTTCGGCGTGTCCATCTTTGTATCACCTACTCGCCTGCGTGAGGGCTGCTGCCAGATACGCACTCGCTTCCGCCGACATCTCATCCACCTCCTCGCGCTTTCTGCCCGCGATGGGATGGGGAAGCGCTATGAGAGGAAGGTCGCGCATCTTGTGCAGCTTGGTGAGTTGCCTGGCGTAGGTCTCAAACGCGTCGGTAACGATGGTGACCGTGGCCAGCCCTCTTTTCTCTAAAGCGACGCTGTCGTGGATACTCCACGACGTGCAGGAGCCTCAGTCGCCAAGAGCGGAAACGACGGCGTCGCACTGTCCTTCCACCTGCTCCATGAGGGCAGGCGATGCGCCGCTCACGGATTCTTTTCTGTAGCGCACGACGCGCACGCCGGGGAACTGTTTCTCAAGCGCGGCGCCCATGACGCCTAAAATCTCATCCGTAAAATCCTTGGTGTTGTTGATGAGGCCGACGCTCTTGCCGTTTAAGCTCTCGGGCCGCGCGGCCATGACCGCGCTCTCGCCCGAGGCCTCCGCCACGGGTTCGTACACGAGAATTTTTTCTTTTTGCTTCGTCATCTCGGTCATGTCCACCCTCCTGTGAGAGATTGTCCGGGGAAGTCGAAATTCGCCTGTTTCGATAATTTCCAGTCATTCTAACCGAAGCGGCGGCCCGAGGGGAACCCATAGTATCCACCCAGTAAGGCTTTGGGCTTCACTCACGCTGAATTTAAGTTTGTTACGCGATCTGTCGCACCTCCTTGCTCCAGGCGTTCATGAAGACCGTCCGGTCGGGCAGGTTGTTGTTGATGCGAAGCCCCTTGACGCCCAGGTTTTCCAGGTCTTCCAGCCTCTTTTGGCATTCAGCGGGCGTGCCGACGATGGCGAAGCGCTCGGCCAGGTAATCTCTCAGTCCGAACTCATCGACTAGGCCTGCGTTGTTCGATTTGTTCATGAAGCCGTGCTCGGATGTCTGATAACCGTCTCTGAGCGCTCGGATGGCGGATTCGAGTTCCTTAGGAATTCGTTTGCCCTCCATCGTGAAGGCGAAGGAATGATGCGCGCTCGCGGCGAGAGCGGTGCGGATGTCCTCGCGGGCGCGCTCGCCGTCTGCGTCCACGTGGGCGTCCACCAGCCACCACAGATCCAGATCCTCCACCCTTTTGCCTGATTTCTTGGCACCCTCGTCGATGAAGGCGAGCGTGTCCGCGATGACTTCGGGGATGAGGCCGGTTCCGATGATGACGCCGTCGGCCACCTCGCCCGCCAGGCGCAGTGTCTTGGGGCCTTCCGCGGCGATGTGGATGGGCACGTGGGATTTGTGCCAGCTCAGCCGGTTGGTTTTCCCTTTGTACTGGGCGCTTCCCTCTTCGAGCATTCCCCGCACGGCGAGGATGTATTCGCGCATCTCGGCGAGCTTCGCGGGTCTAAGCCCTAAGTTCAACACTGCGCTGTCGCCCGTGGCTATACCCCAGAAGGCGCGCCCGCCCGATAGTTCGCTGATGGTGCCTATTGCGCTCGCGGCAACCGCCGGGTGCCGCGTGACGGGGTTCGTGACGCATGGGCCGAAGATGATCTCACTCGTCTCCATCGCGCATATCGCGCTCGACACGTACACCTCCCGATAAAGGGATTGGGTATCGGGGATGAATACCGCATCGAAGCCGAGTTCTTCCGCACATCTGCACCAATGGGCGAATGAATCCGTGTCGGGCGGTCTGAATGAAATACCGTGTCTCATGAAGATATCCTCTTTGATTACTTGATTTGGCTGATAATCTCGCGGCCCCACGCCCGGATGAAGGCGGGCTTATCGTGAACGTGTGCGGCGATTCTCAAGTTCTCGACGCCGGTTGCTTTCATGGCCTTCACCTTTTCTC
This sequence comes from bacterium, assembly GCA_965261085.1. Lineage (GTDB taxonomy): Bacteria > UBA8248 > UBA8248 > UBA8248 > UBA8248 > Bin107. Next base: position 4,157,958 of record OZ253442.1, on the reverse strand, counting down.
TGCATTCGGCGGGGGAGCCTGCGATAGCGAAGCGATCGAGCAGGTACTCGCGAAGGCCGAGCCTGTCCACGAGTTCGGCGTTCGTCTGCTTGTCCACCATCTCGTGTTCGTGAAACGCGTATTCTTTTTTGAGGGTCTCGACGGCGGAGAGCAGTTCTCTGGGGATTCGCTTGCCCTCGAGCGTGAAGCGAAAGGCGTGGTGCGCGCTCGCGGCAAGCGCCATGCGAATCTCCTCCCGCGCGGTCTCGCCGTCTTCGCGCACGTTCACCTTCGCCAGCCACCAGATGTCCAAGTCGCTCAGTTTGCGGCCCGATTTTCTCGCGCCCTCCTCGAGCCAGGTGAGGGAATCGGCCACAACTTCAGGAGTGAGGCCGGTTCCGATTGTGACGCCGTCCGCTATCTCGCCCGCAAGCCGGATGGTGCGCGGCCCCTCGGCGGCGATGTAGAGCGGGATGCGCTTTTTATGCCAGTTCAGCGTGCAGGGTTTTCCCTGGTAGTGCGCAGCACCTTCTTCGAGCATCCCGCGCATGGCGAGCACGTAGTCTCTCATGTCGTCCACCCGTCCGGGGCGTAACCCCAGGTTCAGGACGGCGCTGTCGCCCGTGGCGATTCCGAACAACGCGCGGCCCCCCGAGAACTCGTCCACCGTGGCGATGGCGCTCGCCGCCGTCGCCGGGTGGCGCGTGAGCGGGTTGGTGACGTTGGGACCCAGCAGCGCACGCGTGGTGTTAGCCGCGCAGATGGCGCATGAAACGTACAGCTCTCTGTAGAGAGACTGGGAATCCGGCACCCAGATGACGTCAAAGCCCGCCTCCTCGGAGAGCCGGCACCAGTGCGCGTAGGTCTCGGGCGCAGGGGGCAGCATGGCGATACCGTGTTTCATCCCGCAAAATCTCCTATTCTGAAATCCGCATCTGCGCGCCGCCCGCGCGCTCTTCCTGGAGCGTCATGGCGCGCCTGGCGTCATCCTCTCCCCATCCTCGGTTCACGCCCGCAATGAGTTCCCCGTAGGCGATGTTGCCTATCGCCATGGGCACGTCATACTCGCGGCTGAGCTCAAGCGCCAGCCCTACGTCTTTCACCGCGCCCTTCATGGGAAAGTGGGGCTCGTCGAATTTTCCCTTGAAGAGAGTTTCGGGGAAGACGAAGTGAAAGTGTACGCCCCGGCCCACCGCGCCGTTTAAGATCGTCTCGGCCACGGCTTTGGGATCGGCGCCCGCCTTGACGCCCAGGGTGTAGCATTCCGCCGCAATGGCCTGAATGCCGTAGCCCAGACAGTTGTGGGCGAGCTTGCAGACGGTGCCGGTGCCGATGCCGCCGGTGTAGGTGGGGCGGTCCCCGATGGCGTCGAGTACGGGCTTGCAGCGCTCATACACCTCTTTATCGCCCCCCACCATGATCGCGAGGCGTCCCGTGTTCGCGCCTATGGTGGAGCCGCTCACGGGGGCGTCCAGCATGTGCGCGCCTGTTTCTGCGAACTTCTGGTGGATGCTGCGGACGATGGTGGGGTATCCCGTGCTCAAGTCGATATAGACTTTTCCCGCGCTGATGCCTGAGAGGATGCCGTTCGGCCCCGTGGCGACGCTCTCGACTTCTTTGGGGCCGGGCAGGGAAGTGAAGATGATTTCACATGCGCGGGCCACCTCTTCGGGAGTGTCCGCCCAGAGGGCGCCTCTTTCTAAGTGCTCAGCCGCCGCTTCCGGGGCGATGTCGTGTACGACGAGCTCATAGCCAGCTTTCTGGAGGTTGGCAGCCATGCCCGCCCCCATGTTTCCCAGTCCGATAAATCCGATTTTCATCATCAATTCCTTTTTGGGTTGCGAATTTCACAAAGTGGCGCCTCTCTCGTTCCAGGCTCCGGTTTTTGGAGAACGATAAAGAAGAACCTACAAAATGAATGTAAACCATTCCAAAAACAAGTTATGATGAGGCGAATCTGGAGAAAAACTTAAAACGCGCCGAAGAGCAAACAGCGGCGAAAAAGTGGAACCAAACGGGAGATAGCGAAAATGACGACTCGGGAATCTTTCATGAGAAGGGCGATATCGCTCGCTTCTCAAAACGTGAGGGAGGGGCTGGGCGGGCCTTTCGGGTCGGTCGTCGTCAAGGACGGCGAGATTATCGGCGAGGGCACGAACCGGGTGGCGACTTCTTGCGATCCCACCGCCCATGCCGAAATGCTCGCCATACGGGCGGCCAGCGCGAAACTGAAAAATTTCGATTTGTCCGGGTGTGAGTTATACACGAGTTGCGAGCCTTGCCCGATGTGTTTGAGCGCCATTTACTGGGCGAGGATTGAGCGCATGTTTTATGGAAATACCATCGTTGAGGCCGATGCGATTGGGTTTTCCGATGAATTTCTCTACAAGGAAATTACCTTGCCGGTTCATGAGAGAAAACTGGATGCAACGCGGCTCCTGGAGAGTGAAGCGCTCGAATCCTTCAGGTTGTGGGAGCAGATGGACGATACGATTTCCTATTGATTCCCGATTCTGAAAAACCGTCTTCTTTCTCCGCCATTATGAAACTTCATTGGGTGCGGTTTCGTCTTCTCCTAATACGACGATTCGCTCCTCGAGCTTGGGCGGCGTCATCAGCGTGTTGTGGATGGGGCAGTTGTCGAGCTCATCGAGAAGCTCCGCCTTTTGCTCCTCGGATACGTCGCCGTGGATGTAATAGCTCGTGCGAATGACGCCGATGGCGAGTTTTCTTCGCTCCGGGTCCCCGTGATAATCGCCGTGAAACTTCGGCGAGATGTTTCGCTTGAACTCCGCGTGGACTTCCACGTCCTCGATGTGGATGCCCTTGGCCTTCGCTGCTCCCAGCAGCGTGTAGAGGCCTCAGCCCGCGTGTCCGGCGATGAAGAACTCAAACGGAGTGGCGGCCAGGTCCGTGCCTCCTCGGGTTTCCGGCTCGTCGAGCACGTAGGAGTGCTTGCCCGTGGTGGTGAACATCTGAAGCTGTGTGCCCTGGATGTGGCGGAGGATGACTTGCGGCGTGTTCGGTCTTTCCGGCATGAAGATGACTCCTTGAGTGCGTTGTGGTTTATTTGTCGGTGCGATGGATTCAAGCAGAGATACAAGCGGGGTTCTTCCCGCAAAAAGGATTATTACTTCACTTCGTAGTGTTCATTCTAAAAGGAGGAATGCGCGTTGAGCTTTCATCATGCAAGAGAGGTTTTCGTCGAGATGTTCGACTCGGTGAACGAGGAGGAGGAACCGGAAAAACACCAGTTGTATAAAGGCCTGATGCTGCTCGCCGAGGGGTTCGAGTACGACTTCAACATGATCAAGAACAGGCTCCAGCAGCTTGAAATCGAAATGCGGAAACTGGAAGCCAAGAGCGGATAAAAAAGAAGAGCGGGACGTTGCATCCCGCTCTCTTTTTTTCTTCTTTTCAGGGTGAGAACTCGTCTCACCTCAATAAGGCGTTTTGCCGCCTTTATAAAGGCATCAGCCTTGAGGTTTCCTCCCCGCCCGGCGATGCAATGGGGCCGGGGAGGATAGCGTCTCCGCACGGCTGAAGCGATTTATTGTGAATATCATCGCATCCTCCTTCCTTTGACGGGTTACCTTGATCCGGACCGGAGTCGACTTCTTTGTCGGCTCCTTACCGCCTCACTCGGCTGACGCCGAGGACCATCAAAGATGGTTCGCCCCTATCGCTCCTCAAAGCGCCATGGACGTCTCGGCGACGATAGCCCGGTCCTTTCAATATCGGCTCTTTGCACGAAAAAAGCAAATTTTTGAGGGCTGAAAATTCAAGTATCTGAAAAGAGGGGTCTTAAAAGTTCGAGGACTCCGGCGTTTCTGTGGAGGCGCTCGATTTCGTCATTTTCTCAGGCGCGGGGGCTTTGGCGAGGTTCAGTTCCAAGGCCTTGGGTTCCACGCTCAGGAATTCGAGGTCGCTCGGCAGGTCGATATCGCGGCTCGATAGCGTGCGCGAATGCGCGCCGGGCGTCATTTTGGCGAGGTTCACGTTCATGCGCAGACGGGTGGCGTCGATGTAGTTCAGTAGATCGCGCCTGCCCCTGAGGCGGATTTTGACCACCTTCACTGCATCGGCCGGCAGAGTGACGCCGTTCGGAATGTTGTAATAATGGAGTGGAACCCGGAATTCTTCCTCTACCTTGCTTTCGAGTTGCGGGAAGAAATTCTGCGGATTTTGGTTTTCCTGCCCGCCGAGCGACCAGAGGAAAATAACGGCGGCCAGCGCGGCGAGCTTGGGCCGCCAGTTATCGAAAACGTGGCCAAGCGATATGCGCCTTTTCGTCTGTCCCGCCCCTCGGGCCGCGCGCAGCCGCGTGGTGAGCCAGGAGGCGAGTTCATCTTCATCTTTCATCGCCTTGATAAGGCCGCCTTCCACGCAGGTGATCTCTCCGCGTTCCTCGGATATGACGATCGCCAGGGCGTCGCAGCGCTCCGTGATGCCCACCGCCGCCCTGTGGCGCGTGCCGAACTCAGGCGGCAGGGCGCGGTTCTCCGAAAGGGGCAGGAGGCAGCCCGCGCGCGAGACCTTGTTCTCGTGAACCACGGCGGCGCCGTCGTGGTAGGGCGCCCCCTTGAAGAAGATGGAATCGAGAAGCGTGGGCTGGATGACCGCCTCGATCTCCTCACCCGGGCTGTTCAAGAGCGCTTCGGTCAAATCGCGGCGTTCCACGACGATGATGGCTCCCAAGCTCTTGGCCGCGAGCGAGAATACGGAGCCTGCGATGGTGGCGACGCTCTCGTCCGGCAGGCGGATGCGCATCGCCCGGCGCAGCAGGGTGGATATTCTGCGCACCGGGTTGAGCTGGAAGAATATCTTCTGGATTTCTCCGTGGAAATTGATGAGAAACAAGATGAGAACGGCAATCCAGATGGCCCACAGCAGGAATGAGGTCAGGTGCAGACCAGCGGCCTGGGAGGCGAGATAGATGAGCCATACTGCGAATACGCGCACGAGGAGACGCATCGCCTGGGTGCCCTTGAAACGAATATATACCTGGTAGAGCAGAAACCACATGATCCCGATGTCGAGCATATGGTTCCAGGAGAGCTTCTGGATGAAATTCAATGCCGGTTGAGCGACGCCCCACATGAGATTAAACCTCGTCCACGTTAATAAAGGGGCGGTCTTTGTCGCTCGGCGATTCCGGGAATTTCCGAGTGGCGGGCGTAGAATCCAGAATTGGTAGACGCCGGGACCACCCGCTTCGTCCGCAACTCCATAATTTTCCGTATGTTACCGCATTTTCCTGATATTTACAATTAGCAAAATTAAAAAGTCCTCATAAAAAGACGTCAAATACGCATTTCCCCGCATTTGCGAGGCCCGCGTTTGAGACCCCTTGCCCTAGATTGTCCCCGTTGCACCCGTCTCCCGTATCGGGGAGGCGCTCTCCCCGGCGTATCGCCGGGAGCAGATACCCGAAAGGACCAGAGAGAAAGGAGTTCCCCTTGAAAAGATGGATGAACCTCATATGGGCGCGCGCGGAAGCGCAAAAGGATTTTCGCCCCTTAAGGCTGCATGGCCAACTCATTCGCGCGGTTGCGAAACAAGCGCAGCCGCCGGGCGAAACCTGGGATTTCGACGTGCTGATCGCACAAGCCGGCTACTCGAGGGATGGGGAGTGGTTCCTGCCCCGTGAGGTTCTGCGCGAAGCCGCTCCCCTGTTCGAGGGCGCGCAGGCGTTCGCGAACCATACCGGGTCGGGTGGTCCCGACATCAAGGACCTGGTTGGCTGGCACCGCGAGGTCCGAATGGGTGAGGAGGGGCTTTTGAGCACCTTTGCGGTTTCGCGATCCGCGGCATGGTTTCAGGCGCTGGCGCACGATGCGCTGGCCCGGGGTCTCGATGAGCCTTTTGGCTTTTCCTTTGACGTTTTAGCGCAAGCGGAGTTCCGCGAGGAGGCCGATAGGCTCGTTTTGCATTTCGAAAAGATTCTGGCGGTTCACTCCGTCGACGTCGTGCACAAAGGCAAGCTGGGGGGCGGGATTCTGGGTCTCGCCGCCAATCATTCCACTACATCGGAGGTGAAGATGTTCGAGAAACTCGGAAAGAAACTCAAAAGCGTGGCGCCCGAATCGGCCAGGAGGCTCGGTGATAAATGGACGCCGCAACAACTCCTCGCGGCCTGTGAAGACGCAGGCCTCGAACTGGACTTCAAGGAAAATGGAGGAAGCGCCATGAAGGACGAAACCAGGACCCCGGAGACCGCCGCGCGCAGGGTGCTTGCTCAAAAACTCGCGGCCTCCGCATTGCCCGAAGCCGTTCAGGAGAAAATGCGCGCCCAGTTCGGGGGCAGGAGCTTCACTGAGGAGGAAATCGAAGATGCGATTCGCATCGAGGCGTCCACGCTGGAAAAACTCACGGCGAGCGGCGCACTCCGTGGTTTCGGCGCGCGTGCGGAGGTGATGCGAGACGAGGCGGACCGCAAAAAAGCGGCCCTCGACGGGCTTTGGAGTTCGCGCGATGAGGTGGTCGACGGGGAGCGGCCCTACCGCTTCATGAGCGAGGCGTTTCAGGATTTCACGGGCCATCGCCTCACCCCGCGCCAGTTCTTCGCCGAGACTTTCCACTATCACCGAGCCGCCGAGGACTGGAACGGGGTGCGCCGCCTCTCCGCCTCCTTGCAGACGAATACATGGGGGGAGGCGTTCGGGGATTCCATCCGGCGGGCCATGCTGCGTGATTTCAGGGACGAGAGGTTCCACCAGTGGAAGAAGATCGTCTCCTCCGTGGCGCCCGTCAAGGATTTCCGCACGAACCGCCGGGTGCGCGTCGGCGGCTACGGTGATCTGCAAAAAGTCGCCGAACAGGCTACCTATCCGGCGCTCGCCTCCCCGACGGATGAGGAGGTGACGTACGCCGTGGCCAAGCGCGGTGGGGTGGAAGACCTCACCTGGGAGATGATCCAGAACGACGACATGGGCGCGATTCGCATGATTCCCCAGCGTCTCGCCCGTGCGGCCCAGCGCACCCTGAACAGCTTCGTGTTCGATTTCCTGACGGCAAACGCCGACATATACGACGGGGACGCGCTGTTCCACGCCAACCACAACAACACCTCCACGAACGCGCTCACGTACGACAACGTCATCGCCGGCATCAAGGCGATGGGCCGGCAGACGTTTTATGGAGAAGAGGGCGTCGAGGTGGCGGCTCAAGCGCGGCCGAAATTTCTCGTTCACCCCACGGAGCTGCTCGAAGAAGCGTTCGACGTCACCCAGTCGTCCGTCAAGGTTGTTGCGGGCGGGAACTCCGCGCAGCCGAGCGTCATCAACCGCCTGGGTATGGAGCCCTTGTGGGTGCCCGAACTCACCGACGCGAACGATTGGTACATGATCGCCGACCCGGGCCTGATGGACACCATCGAAATCGGCTTCATGGACGACATGCGCGAGCCCGAGCTGTTCATCGAGGACAACCCCTCCGCCGGCAGCGGATTCAGCGCGGACAAGATTCGCTACAAGATCAGACACGTCTACGGCGGCGCCGTCCTGGACTTTCGCGGCTTCTATCGCGGCGCGCCCGCGTAGTTCGCGGGTCGTTTGCCCATACAAAGGAGAAGCCATGTCCGACAGGCGAACCCACACCATAGTCCTCGCTCCTCCCGCGGCCCGCGTCGCCGCGGGAGGCAGCACGGCGTTCGAGGTGAGCCGCTTCACCGAGGCGCTGTTGTTCATCGACGTGACGGCGGTCTCGGGTGCATCCCCCACGCTTGATTTCGAGGTGCAAACCGGGCCTGCAGATGATGAAGCGGTTTTCGTCCATACCAAATCCGCCCGGATCACCTCGACCGGAAAAACCCTCGTCAAGCTCGCGAACATCGGCCCCTGGGTCAGGCTCGCGTGGTCCGTCGGCGGGGAGGAGCCTTCGTTCACGTTCGAGGCCAAGATCACGCTCAAGACTTGAACCCCCGCCCGCATCGGGTGAGCGAGCAAAGGAGAAAACAGAAATGGCCGGCAGGCAGACGATCATCAAGGAGGTGAAGGTGCTGTTGAAGGCGGGCGCGCTGCCGCAGGAGTTCGGGGTCGAGGAGGCGGATTTCGCCGATTTGGTTAACGCGGCGCTCACGCGCTACAGCAAGGACAGGCCGCTCGTCTCGTTCGCCGATTTCGCAGGCGATAGCGAAACGTTCGATTTTCCCTTGCCAACGGCTTGGGACGATTCCCTCTCCTTCATCCGGGCGGTGGAATATCCCCAGGGCAAGCGGAAACCCTCCTACCTGCTTAGGAGCGCCTGGATCATCTATGCGAAAGGGACCCCGGCGGCGAAGTTCAGGCTCATGTACTTCGTCCCTCAACAGGGCCAGACGCTTCGCTTGTTCTACACGCTCAAGCACACGGCAGATGACGAGCGCACGAGCGTTCCCGAAAACGATCTGACCGCCGTGGCCTGGCTGGCCGCCGCAGAGGGCTGCCACCTTCTGGCCCGCCGCTTCGCCCAGTCCTCGACCCCGACCATCGCTGCGAATTCGGTGGACTACCAGAGCAAGTCCGGGGAATACACGCGCCTGGGGCGAGAGCTCGAGCGTAAATACCAGAACCATATCGGCCGCAAGGAAGGCGAAGTGGCGGGTCCCGCGGGCGCTTCTCTCGATTGGGACGCGCTCCTCTCCCTGGGGCGCGGCGAATACTTCACGCACGGCGCGTCCGGGGATCGCTAGGTGGGGAGGAGAGGCGAAGTGTTTCGTCGACATATAACGCTTGATGCCCTGGCGGAAGCGCCGCCGAGCGCGCAGGAGGAGGAGGTTTTTCGCCTCGCGCGCGAGGCGATGGCCGAGATCACCGAAATGCTCAGGCGCGAGGTCATGACGCGAACGCCCATCGGCGCGAGCGGAAACCTCAGGGGCAGTATTTTCACCGAAATCAAGGGAGAAGGCCGGGGCGTGTTGCGCGGCGTGGTCGCTTCGCGCGTCCCTTACGCCAGGTACGTGGAATTCGGACGCCGGGCGGGTGGCGGAATGCCGCCCTGGAGGGAGGGGTCGTCCCTGTATCGCTGGGTGGCCCACAAACTGGATCCGCCCGATGGGTATATCGAGAGCGTGGCCTTCCTCGTTGCTCGCGCGATAGTCCGGCGCGGGACAAGTGGACACCGCATGTTCGCGCGCGCTTTTGAGGATAACCAAAGCCGAATCGACAGGCGCATTCGTGAACTGCTGGATGAGATTGCGAGGAGAGTCGGTGGCTAAATCACAATACAAAGAAATTGGCGACGCCATTTTGGCGGAAATATCGAGCGTGGCGGAGGCGGGGCGGGTGCACAGCTATCAGCGCTGGTCGGCCGATCTGGGCAAATACCTGGACCTTTTCCGGTGGGAAGCTGGCAACGGCCTCAACCAAATCAGGGGCTGGGTGCTGACGCGCGAGAGAGCCGGAGAAGAGGTCGCATCCATCGGCTCGAACGCGGCCGGCGGCTTCACGCCCGCAGGCCTCAGCAGAAGAACCCATACGTTCTTGTTGTTCGGAATCATGAGCGCCGAGGACGCGGTGGGCAGTGAGGTGGCCTTTCAGGAGCTGATCGAGGAGATTTGCGACCGCTTCAGGAACGACAAAACGCTTCGCCTCCTCGATGAATCAGGCGCCCCGCGCGTTCGGTCCCTGGAGCGTCTTCAGCCTCCGCAGGTGGACCTGATTGAACTAAGAACATTTGGAAACGTGCTTTGCCATTACGCAGAAATCCGGGTTCGGGCGATAGAGCGGATTCGGCGGGATTGATTGGAAAGAAGGAATGAAAACCGGCGAAGGATGTCCCTTCGCTTCAAAAAAACCGAAGGAGGAGAATAGAGAATGGGCGATACGATATTGATGGATCTCCAAACTATCGGCGCGACGGAAGAAAAAGAACTGGTGGCGGATTCCGCCGATGCCTCCACCTTGGTGGACGCCGCGCTTTCAGAGGATGATGATTTCTGGAACGGTTCGGTGCTGCGAACGATTCGAGGCGTGGGCATCGGCCAAAAAAGAAGAGTGCGGGAATTCGATTCGACCTCGGACACGATTACGGTAGACGCCGCCTGGGACGCCATGCCCGTTGCGGGCACGGCCTATCTTCTGGATCGGCCGGCTGCTGCGGGGGAATTGTTCCGGGCGGGCAACTTCGCCCATGAGGTCAGCGTGGAGCAGCTCGAGCGCGCGGTGAAGGATGCGAGCCTCTCGCCCTTCCCGTCGATTCCCGGGAAGCGCTCCGCCCAGATTACCTTTTCCACCGAGTTGCGCGGTTCCGGCGCTGCGGGAATTGCTCCGGATTATGGATTGTTGTTCAAAGGCTGTGCGATGAGGGAGACGATTGCCGCGGGCGCCTCCGTCACCTATGCACCCACATCCGATAAATCGGACTACACGAGAATCTGCCTGACGACGTTCATCGACGGCTTGCGGATCATGTATCTGGGCTGCATGGGGAGTTTTTCCATCAATTGCCCTCTGGACGGCGTTCCCACGGTGGACTGGGAGTTCGAGGCGGCCGATTTCGAGGTGAGCGATGCAGCCCTGCTCAATGGCGATTCCTACGACGCCGAAACGCCCGAACCCGTCCTCATGAGCGGCTTCTCGTTCGGCGGGTTCCACTTCGACGTGACGAACATCCGCTTCGCCATGAACAACAACGTGGTTTTGCGCCAGAGCGCCAACGCATCGGGCGGACACGTGAACGCCATGGTGACGGGCCGGGCGCCCTCCGGTTCGTTCGACCCCGAAGCCGTGCTCAAAGCCACCGACGATGTGTTCGCCGATTGGGAGAGCGGCGCGCAACTCCCCCTGGGCGTGCAGATCGGCCACAGGGCCGGGAACATCTGCACCATCACCGCGCCCAAGTGCCAATATTCGGATTTGGGTTTCGGGGACCGGGACGGTCTGTTGACTTACGATGCGCCTTACCGCCTGGCGCGCGATATAGGCGATGACGAGATATCTATCGTCTTCACCTAGTCGTCATCCCAATAGGCGGATTCTTCTTCATCTCAAGTGGGTCTGATTCAGCGAAAACGATAGGGAGGAATCGTGGAAATATCAGAATACAGAAACCATGGCCGCAAGCCCATCACCCTGCCTTCAGGGCTCAAGGGCTTCGTGCGCGCGCCGAATCTCCTGGACATGGCGGCGTATCCGAAACTGTTCGCGGGCGCCTCGAACGGCGCTGCGAGCGGGGAGGAGCGATATGCGCTCACCGGAGAGTGGGTGCACTGCATCCTGAGGCGTTGTTTCGTTCCCGAGCGCGGCTCGATGACTGAAAAAGAACCGGGGCGTTGTATGCCGGATGAACTCAGTATCCATGAACTCGCCCCGGCGGATGCGGATGCGATCTTCACCGCCGTTACGGCCCTGCAGAACGAGACGGCGGCCCCTGCCCCTGAGGAGGGCGCGCCGGGAGGCGATACGTTTCCGGCGGCGTAGGAAAGAATTTCTGGGGGTCATTCATTTTCAGGCGAAGACCTACGGCCTCCCCCCGCACCTGCTGGCCCGATGCTCCTGGGAGGAGTTTCGCTTCAACCAGGAGGTACTCGAAGCCGGCTTGGCCCTGGAGCGGATGAGTCGGCGGGAGCCGGGTAGGAAAAGCGCGAATCTCAGACGATTCAAGAACTAAAGAGCCGGCTCTCCCGATACGGGGAGGGCCGGTTTTTCGCATTGGGGCAGAACGGGTTCTCACCTCAATGCGGTTCTAAGCCTGGCGGTTATTTGTCCCACTGGAAATCCGGATTCGGCGGCGAGAACATGTCGATATATTCCGCTTCTTCCAGAACCTCTCCTCCGTGCGGGGTTCCCGCCGGAAAGACCATGACGTCTCCCGCCTGAACGACTTGATAATCCTCATCTCCGGAGTGGAACTTCAGTTTTCCCCGAATCATGTGCGTTATCTGGTCAAACTCGTGGGTGTGGGTTTTGATGGGCTTTCCGGCGCTCGCCGTGATCCTGCACGCCATCACGTTGTCCGTTTTGACGATTCTGCCGCGGATGATGTCGTTCAGTTGTCTATTCTCGACGTCGTTCCAGTGAAGTATAGCCATGGGCGCATCCTCATATTGAGAGTTGTAGTTTTATGGGCGAAACAAATCTTCTTCTTTTGTGCGGTAGAGAGCGCGCGCGGGCGTGTTTCCTTCATGATAATCAAGACCGCGAATCAAGACGGCGGGAACTCCCTGCTTGTCCTGTCCCATCACCAGGCTCGCCGCCGCCGCAATTTCATCCGCATGCGCGAGTATGGTGATCTCAAGCATACGGCCCGTTCTGTCTTTCTCTCCCCGTAGATCCACCAACGGCTCCAGGCCGGCGCAGCCTATCGCCACGCCGACGACGCCCCGCCGAAAGGCGCGCCCCTGGGTGTCGGCGATGAGGACGGGAACGAAGGCGTTCGTTGCTCCCTTAATCTCTTCATGTAGTTTCCGGGCGGAGAGATCGGCATCGCGGGGCAGCAGCAAGACCCGATCCTTACCCCCCTTGACGTTCGAGCGGTCGATGCCTGCGTGGGCGCACACCGCGCCCGTGCGGTGCTCCACGATGAGCGCCCGCTCTGAGGCGACGACGATTTCGTTCGATTCTCTGAGCACTGCTTCCACCAGCCTCGGGTCGCGTCCGTCGCGGTTCGCGATGTCGAGAGCTTCCCGGGATGGTTCGACGCTGTTCAAGTCCAGGAGTCTGCCCTCAGCCTTGCTGACGATCTTCTGGGCGAGGACGAGGATGTCCCGATCCCGGATTTTCGCGCCGCCCGCCTCGAGCGCTCCCAGGATCATGGGCGCCAACGCATCCCCTTCCTGAATTTCCGGCAACCCGGTGACGGGTATGATTTCGACGCTGTTCATCTCATGGGAGCGGAAGCGAGCCACCCGGGCGCTTCTCCCTCACGAGAGAGCAGGAACTCGAGATCCTCAGGCGAGTCTATGTCGTGCGCGAAGCCGAAAGATTCGCAAGCTTGCGGGTCACAGCCCTTCTTTCGCGCGGCGGCGCGGTGTTTCTCGAAACTCTGTTCTCCGAAGAGGAAGGGAATCGCATCGATTGGCTGTATGAACAAAGCGGTCGTGCCGTTGTCTTTCGATCGGGCGATGCGTATGTCGCGCTCGATATTTTCCGGTGATTCGCGCCGCTTCAGAAACGCGTTCACCTCTTCGGTGGTTAAAAACGGCAAATCTCCGTGCACGATAAACAAAGAGCGGGCGTTTTTCTGTCTCGCCCAGGAGCGGCCGATTTCCAGATCGTTGTTGAGACCGCCTGATTTTTCGAACAGGCCGATAGCGCCGTATTCCCCGGCGAGGGTCAGGACTTCCGCTGAATCACTCAACACCACAATTTCATCGATGCGATCTGCAGCGCCGACGGCCTTCAGAACACGCTCGAGCATCCAGCGGCCCAACTGGTTTCTGGCGTTCTCATCCAGGGTCTGCGCGAGCCTGGATTTCCCGGTTCTGAAATCGCGAACTGGAATCAAGGCGACGCAATGGCTCGGAAGACTCATCATCCATCCCGGGGTGTGCGAGAGAAAATGTGTTTTGAGTATACCTGAATTTTCTTATGCCATCTTTTGTATGGATGAGGCGAACGCCAAAACGCCTTGGGCCAGCTTTTTTTTGGAATCGACGTCGGACATGATGCTGGGCAGCGCGATGCTTCTAAGCCCCAGTTCTTCAATGGATGAAACCAGGGCCTCATCCTCGGTGTCCACGATGAACCCATCGAGCACGTCTTCGAGAATCCTGGCGACCCCTAAGGCCGACACTTCATGCCCCAGACTACTGAGCATCTCGGCGGCGGGGCCTCTCAAAGCCGCGCCCCCGATAATGGGACTCACCCCCACGCGCGGCGCGGACGCCTGCCGGAGCCGCTCATGAATGTCGGCGAGCGCGAGAATGGGGCCGATGCTCACAATCGGATTGGACGGACAAAAAACGACCGCGCGCGCCTCATCGAACGCGCGCATCACCTCCGGCGTGGTTTTCGCCTCCTCAGCCCCCTGAAAGCGTACGCCGCATACGCTCGGCCTCGTTCCTCTGGCGACGAAGTAATCCTGAAACTCGAGTTCTCCCTCGGGCGTCTTCACCCGGGTGGCGATGGAAGAATCCGTCATGGGCAATATGTTCGCCTTGATGCCCAGGGAGGCTGCGAGTTCGCGCGTCACCTCCGTCAGGCTCGCCCCCTCGGCCAGGCGCTGGGTTCGCCGGATGTGGGTGGCGAGGTCCTGATCGCCCAGCCGGAACCAGGTCGGTCCACCGTAGCGTCCCAAGAGGTCGAGCGCGCTCGTTCTATCGCCGTCGATCCCCCAGCCCGTCTCGGGATTCGACATGCCCGCCAGATTGTACATCACCGTATCGATGTCCGGGCTGATGTGCAGGCCGTGGAGCACCAGGTCGTCCGCGGTGTTCACGATGACGGTGAGCTCCCCCTCGGGGAGCGCATGGGCCAGGCCGACGGCGAGTTTCGCGCCGCCCACACCGCCTGCAAGCGCAACGACAGGGCCGGAAAAACTCATCGGACGATCAGCACCGGTTCGGGTGATTCTTTGGGGGCGGGCTGCTGCGATGGGTAGCCCGCGACGATGAGGGCCCTTGGCGCCCAGTCTGCGGGCAGGTCCAGGGCCTTTCTGGCCGTTTCGGGACAGAACAAGGGAGCGCAGCGCCACACGGAGCCCACTCCCTGGGCCGCGAGGGCGAGCATCAGGTTTTGCAGAGCGCCCCCCAGGCTGTGTTCGGCCATCATCCATTCGTTGGATTGTTTTTCGCGTTCCTCGTATTCATCCAGGTCCGCGAAGGAGAGAGACGCCATGATGAGTGCGGGCGCGCCGGTAAGCAGGCGGATGCTTCCCCTGTGTCTGCGCGTCCGCTCTTCTTCTGGAACGCCTTCCGCTTCCATGTCGCGGAGGAAATCTTTGCCCATCTCGGCCGCGAGGGCTTCTTTGGCCTCTTTGGAATCGAGAATGCAAAACCGCCAGGGACTCGTCCCGTGCGGACTGGGAGCCAGACACGCGGCGGACAGGGCGGTTTGGAGCATCTCCATCGGGACGGGATCCGGCGTGAAGTGGCGTATGGAGCGTCTTTTGCGTAGAGCCTCATCGAGTGAGATGGAGAGCGCCGGTTTTTTATCTGTGAGAGCGGGGGTATCCAACTTATTCCCCTGAAACCTCCCAGCCCGGCGGCACGCCGCCCTGGGCCGGGCTCGGGGGTGGTGGAAGTTTGCGTTTCTCCCCGGGGGGCGGATCTCCCGGGTCACCGGGAATCGGCTGGCCCGCGAGGAAGCCGCGCACGCCCGCGGGGCGCGCCTCCTCCCCATAGGCCGTGGTGAGGCATTCTTCTAATTCCTCTGGCGTTTTGGGACTATCGACCATTTTTTGCCCGGCGATGCCGGCGCCCTCGAACGGGTCGTACTGGGGAAGGCCGGCCGGCGTGCCGCTCCGGGGTCCCATCGTCGGCACGCGATTGCGCTGTCTTCTCGCCAGAATCTGCAGGATGTTCCAGGCCCGCCTGTTCTCCTGTATCGGTTGGATTTCCACGAGGCCTTCTTTTTCGAATTCGCTCCAGATCTCCTTGCCCTTCTCGGTTCGCAGGACGACTATCGTCCAGCCCCGCGTGCCCACGCCCCCGCAGGCGATGTCCGCGAGTTCGGCGGAGAAATCCGCGCAATGCTGGCATTCGGGACGCTGGTAGTTCTCCATCGCCTCCTGGAGCGGGAATGTGACGAGTTCCCCGTCTTTTTTATGGACGAGCACCTCGCCTTTGACGTTAAACTTCGCCACATCCGTGAGGGGGATGCCCAACTCTTTTTCGATTTTCTCCGTCATCAGGTCGAAGGTGAAGACTTCCGTGCAGAACAGGCCGATTTGAAACGCGACGCGCTCGGAGAATCCTCTCAGGAAGCCACGCTGTTTCTCGATGTGCTGGGGCCTTTTCTTGTGCGATACCAGAAAGGCGGGGTCGATGAGCTCCATTTTGCGAATTGGCGTGATCTGGCAGGGAACGCCCACGAAGCCCACTTTTTTCAAGTCTCTTTGCTTCACTTCCTCGAGCGCGAGGTTGTTCGCGCAGTAGGTGTACCAACTCCCTGCGCTCGCGCGAATCTCTTCGTACGTCGTGGCGACCTTGGGGCTCGGGTCGCACGGCGGGTCGTCCTCCCCGACGGCGGAAACCACCGCTCCGTCGATGACGGCGTTCTCGAGCGCCCATGCGAGCAGCGCAGTGACGATGCCGCCGTCCTGGGCGCGTTCCATCACGTCGTCGCGCTTGGTCCTCGCCATGAAGATGTGCTGGTAGGCGCCGAAAATGCCCTCGTAGGTCTCGCTTCTCTTCTCCTGGAAGGTGGCGTCTTTTAAATGGATTTCCCTCGGCCAGAGCCTCGGGCACACAGCCGCGCATACGTCGCAGCCCACTCCCTCGCTGATGCCGCAATAATCGAAATCGGCCTTCGCCTTGGCCGTCTGCTTGGGTTTGGCGTCGATGTACTCGATGACGTTGTGCGGGCAGACGAGAACGCAGCTTCCGCACTCGCAGCAACTGCCCGCATCCACCACGTCGTTCATCATGTCTTTGAAGGAGGGGTGGTGAAGTTCACTCAAGGGTTTTCTCTCCGGCCGATTAGCGGGCGCGCTCGGGATTCGAGACGCCCAGGTGGTTTTCCGGGATGAAGTCGCCCTCTTTTCTCCCGCCCGAGAAGCCGGCGCCGAGCAGCATCTCGTCATCCGCGCGGGGCGGGCGGTACCGCGTGTCGTCTTCGCGAATGATGTCGTACGTGGTCGTACGCTGAACGGGGATGCGTCCCGCTCCCAGTATGGCGTCGTTGAACTGCCGGGGGCTCAGGCTTTGTCCGTATTCAGAACCCGACTCACGGGAGATGTTCTCCTCGATCAGCGTTCCGCCCAGGTCGTTCACCCCGAGGGAGAGCGCCTTCTGGGCGGCGTCGATTCCGATCTTGGGCCACGCCACCTGAATGTTGGCTATCGTCCCCCGGAAGAAGAGTCGCGCAACGGCGTGAAGCCTGAAGATGGTTTCCAGGTCCGCCATTTCCTCGATGCCGAATTCCTCGCCCATCTTGTTGTCGTACGGGATGAAGGGCAGCGGAACGAACTCCGTGAACCGGCCCTCTCCGTCCGTCTGGAGCGAGTCTTTTTGCATTTTTCTCAAAATGTCCATGTGTTCGGCCAGGTCGGCGCTGCTCTCGATGTGGCCGTACATGACGGTGGAGGTCGTCGGGATGCCCACGAGATGAGCGGTTCGGATGATCTCGCACCATCTTTCGACGGGGATTCTTCCCGGGCTGATCAGTTTCTTCACTCTTTCCACGAGTATCTCGGCGGCCGTTCCCGGGATGGAGCCGAGCCCCGCTTCTTTGAGTCTCGTGAGCACTACTTCGAGCGGCAACCGGGTTTTTCGCTGGATGTGGTCGACTTCCGCGGGCGAATAGGCGTGCATGTGCACGCCCGGGATGATTTCGCGGGCGAGCCTGAGCACTTCCTCGTAACGATCAATCGATATCTGGGGGTTCAGCCCCCCCTGCATGCAGATTTCACGCACGCCGAAATCCCTTGCGCGCTCGAATTTCTTGCGCAGCACGTCGTCGTCGTGCGTATAGGCGTCCGGGGCGTTCGGCCGCCGCCAGAAGCCGCAGTATTTGCAATCCGTGTAGCACACGTTCGTGAAATTCACGTTCGCGTTGATGACGTAGCTCACCTCATCGCCGACGGCTTTTTCTCTCTCCGCGTTCGCCGTTTCATAAAGGCGCTCGGTGAATTCCCTGTCCTTCTCGGCGAGCAGGGCGGTCGCGCCGTCGCGCGATATTTCCTCGCCCGCCTCGAAGGCGTCAATAATTTCATGAGGATAAAGGGCGTTCATGCGATCTCCATGGGAAGGGCTTCTTGCGCTTCACGTCTTTCGAGCATCCGGTGGAGCGCAGGCAGGGTTTCGGGCGGACACCAGCCCGCCTCGATGAATTCATCATACACCGGCATCCGCAGGCGCAGCGCGATGTCTTCTTGATGAAGGGATTGGTCGAGATTGCCGAGCTTGGGCCAGTGGCGGTTCGGGTTGATGTGATCCGGCTCCGGCGCGATGCCCCCGATGTCGTCCGCACCCGCCATGATGAGGCCGAGCAGATCGTCGACCAGGTTCGGCGGAACCTGGATGTGCACGCCCGGCATGAGCCTTTGCGCCTCGGGGATCAGCGCCGCGATATCCTCATCCGGCGGCCGGGTCCACTTGGACATGGGCGTCAGGGGCTGGGGGTTTAAGGGTTGTAAGATAATCTCCTGTATGTGCCCGTAGCGGTTGTGTACCTCGGCGATGGCCGCAAGCGTCTCGACCCGCTCGGCGGGCGATTCCCCGATGCCGACGAGTATTCCCGTCGTGAAGGCGACCCCGAGCTTTCCCGCCGCCTCGAGGGAGGCGTGCCTGACCTCGGGCGTTTTCGTCGGCGCCGCCCGGTGGGCGACCCGCGTGGCCTCGAGGCTCACGGTCTCCATCATCATGCCCATCGAGACGTTGTAGGGTTTCAGTATCTCGTATTCCCATTCTTCCAGCGTGCCGATGTTCGCGTGGGGCAGCAGGCCGACATCGAGGCACATCTTGCACACTGCGGCCGTGTAGGCGGCGTAGGAGTCATATCCCCAGTTTTTTAACTGGTTTATGAGACCCTTGTGCCGGTCGATTCCCTCGCCCGTCATCACGAGCGCCTCGACCACTCCCTGCGCATAGGCCTGCTTCGCGAGCCGTTCGCACTCCTCCATCGAGAGCAGGACGGGGACGTTGCTGCGGAAACTGCAATAGCCGCAGTGGTTCACGCACCAGTTCGTGATGGGCAAGGTGAAGTTGAATGAATACGTGACCGTTCTCAGGATGTTTCTCCGTATCTATCGAGTAAAGTCCGCGATTTCTCCCGTATCCTATCGGCGAGCGCCATGTCTGACAAGGCGCATTGCGCCATAAACGCTACGCGACGCCCTTTTCTTTTAACGCGGCGATTTCTCCATCTGATTTTCCAAGCAGGCGGGAGAGAACTTCTTCGGTGTGCTCACCCAGCAGGGGAGGGGGCATGCGGATTTCGCCGGGCGTATCCGAGAGCTTCATGGGGTTGCCCATCACCTTCAGGACGCCGGTTCTCGCGTGCTCCATCTCGACGACCATCTCGCGGTGATGGATTTGCGGGTCCGCGCACAACTCCTCAATCGTCCGCACCGGCCCGCAGGGCACGCCGGCTCCCGATACGATTTCGGCCCACTCCGCGCGGGTTTTGGTCCGCATAGTCTGCTCGATTTCAGCTTCGAGTTCATCGCGCCCCGATACGCGCGCCGTGTTCGTGGCCCATCGGGGGTCATCCGCCAAGTCGGCCCTGCCGATGGCGCGGGCGAACCTCTGCCACAAGGAATCGTTGGCCGCCGCGACGATGAGTTCCCCGTCCGAGCAGGGAAAATCCCGGTACGGCGAGATGCTCGGGTGGCGGTTCCCCAGCCGACCGGGCGGGGCGCCCGTGGCGAAATAGTTTCCCGCTGCGTGGCTCATCAGCGCGGCCTGCCCGTCCTGGATCGCCGTGTCGACGTATTGGCCCTTCCCCGTCTTCTCCCGCGCGATGATGGCCAGCAGAATCCCCTGGGTCGCGAACATCGCGGTGGTGAGATCGGCGATGGCGATGCCCGTCTTGAAGCCGCCGCCGCCCTCTGCGCCCGTGATGCTCATGAGTCCGCCTTCACCCTGTAAGAGGATGTCGTAGGCGGGCCGCGCTCTCGAAGGCCCGCTCTGGCCGTAGCCCGAGACGCTGGCGTAGATGAGGCGCGGGTTGAGCGTATGGCAAGTTTCCCAGTCGAAGCCGAGCCGCTCGATGGCGCCCGGCCTGAAATTCTGGATGAGGATGTCCGATTGTTGAACGAGCGCTCTTAAAACCTCTTTTCCTTCCTCGGCCTTCAAGTTGAGCGTGAGGCTTTTCTTGTTCCTGTTCACGGACTGGAAATAGCTGCTCTCACCCCCCTCATAAAAAGGCGGCCAGCCGCGCGTGTCGTCTCCGCCGACGGGGTTTTCGACTTTAATCACTTCGGCGCCCATGTCGCCGAGCATCATCGTGCAGAATGGTCCCGCCAGAATTCTGGAAAGATCGAGGACGCGAATCCCCTCAAGGGGCATACTCATGAAATTCTCAGGCTCCTTATCTTTTGATGGATTCTATCGGTTCTGAAGCGCTTCGAGCATCTTCTCGCGCACATGCTCGATGGGCATCTGCGTGCCTGTCCAAAGCTTCCAGCCCTGGGCACCCTGGTGCAAAAGCCAGCCGATGCCAGAAACGGCGCGCGCCCCTTTTCGGCGGGCCGCTTTCAGAAAAGGGGTGTCGAGCGGGCTGTAGACCGCGTCGGCGCAAATGCTTCCGGGCGGTATGAATTCCTCGGGAAGGCAGCAGGCCGCCTCCCTTTCTTTATCGCCGGACATCCCCAGGCTCGTCGTGTTGACGATAATATCCCGCCCCCGGGCGGCGGATTCAAGCGCCTCCAGGCCGCCTCCGTGGATTTCGGTTTTCGGGAAATGTGATTTCACCTCCTGCGCCAACGATACGGCTTTCTCCGCCGTGCGGTTTCGAATCTCGACGTGCGCGGCCCCGGTTTGCGCGAGCTTGATGGCGATCGCCCGCGCGGCCCCGCCCGCGCCCAGAAGGAGGCATCTCTTCCCTTGCGGGGAGACGCCCGTTTCCTCTTCCAGGGACCGGAGCCAGCCCGAGCCGTCGGTGTTGTGGCCCTTGAGCCTGCCGCCGCTCTCGAAGGTCACCATGTTCACCGCGCCCATGAGCCTCGCATCCTCGCTCACCTTGTCCACGAGCCGGAAGGTGGCCACCTTGTGGGGGATGGTGACGCAGAAACCGGCGAAACCCATAGCCCCCGCGCCGCGAACCGCTTCTTCATATTGATCCGGATGCACCTCATACGCCATGAAGCGGTAGGGCAGATTCAGCGCCTGCGCCGCCGCGTTGTGCATGACGGGCGAGAGCGTATGCCCCAGGGGATAGCCGAAAATAGCGAGCGTCTTCTCGATCGGCATGGGTTTTCCTCAGATGATCCGGGGTTCGTTTTCCCACCTTCATTGTGGCGGGAATTAGAGATACGCTAAAGTAGCGTGCATCACAACTTCCCGAGACGCTCTGCGCCGGTTTTATTGCGTTTGAGATCATCACTTCCAGGAGGCAGATTCGATGTCCACCGTTCAGGCCGCCACGATTCTACAGCCGGGCGAAATCGCCCTCCGTGAATACCCCATGCCCGAGATTGAGGACGACGCCCTTTTGATGCGGGTGGCCGCCGTCGGTATCTGCGGTTCGGACAAGCACATGTACGGGGGCAACCTGAACGTGGCGTGGCCGGTCATTCCGGGGCATGAGTTCAGCGGCGTCGTCGAGAAGATGGGGCCTCTGGCGAATTCGGCCATGAAGATCGTGGGCGGACCCATCCAGGAGGGCGACGCCATCACCGTGGCGCCGGGCAGTCAGGCCTGCGGCAGGTGCTGGTTTTGCATTCACACGCCGCACCGGCCCCAGTTGTGCCCGAACCGCACGGTTTTCGGCTTCCGCACCTCCGCCGAGGCGCCGCACCTTTTCGGGGCGTTTTCAGAATACATGTACATTCCCGGAAACTCCTTCGCCTTGAAGCTGCCAGAGGGTCTCTCACTCGAGCGGGCCACGCTTTGCGAACCCCTGGCGGTGGCCCAGAGAGCGGCCGGGCGCTCTCTTTCTCCGGGCATCCCCTATGCGGGGGAGGGCTTCGGCGTGGGCGCGCGGTGCGCCGTCATGGGTGTGGGCCCCATCGGCCTGCTGGTAGTGGCGGCTCTCAAGACGATGGGGGCGGGCGAGATCATCGCGGTGGATATGAGCGAAGAAAGACTCGCGTTTTCCGGAAAGTTCGGGGCCACGAAGACGGTGAGTCTCGCGGCGCTCACGAAAGAGGAAAGAAAAGAGCAGATTCTCTCCTGGACGGATGGCGTGGGACCCGACGTGGTGATCGAGGCGGCGGGCGTTCCCGCTGCCTTCGCCGAGGGTCTGGACATCGTCCGCCGGGGCGGGAAGCTGGTGGAAGTCGGGCATTACGGCGACCCGGGAGGGGTGGAAATCAGGCCCCACCAGGTGTGCAACAAGGACGTGGATATCTGCGGCTCATGGGCCTATCCCCAGGTGCAGTTCGAACCGGCGATGGACATGCTCTTGAGAACGGACCTGCCGATTGACGACATCTTCACCCATCGCCTGCCGCTCTCCCAGGTGCAGGCGGGCATCGAGGTCACCGGAACGGGGGAGTGCCTGAAGGTCCTCCTGAAACCGGATTAGGCGACTCTCACGGCTTCGGGATGGAGTCGAAATCCATGTCGAGAAGGTTGAGCGTTTCGGCGCGCTCGCAACCATCGAGAACGAGGTCGTCCAGTTTTTGAAGGCCCGAGAGCATGTTCGCCACGCCTTGCGCGAGGCTCTCCAGCGAGATTTTATCCCTGTCGATCGCATAGCCCATAGTTTTCGCCATGGCCAGAATATGGCCCACCGCCTCTGTATCCGGCTCACCTTGCGAGGGTGAGGAGGCGGAGGCTTGCAGAAATTCTTCGGGAGACGGCTGCTCGTCTATTTCAGGCGGTCTCAACTTCCACAGTGGATTGTCGGTTTCGAGCGCCTTGCCGATGCGGAAAAGACGCGCCTCATCCCCCCATCTGCCCGCAATCTGAAGACCGACGGGCAGGTGCGCTTTCGTGAAACCGCAAGGGACCTGAAGCACGGGATTGCCGATGGTGCTGAAGGCGGCGGTGTTGTCGCTCACCACCGGCCACATCTTCATCCCGTCCAGACAATCCGCAATGGTGGGGGGCGCGATGGCGACGGTGGGCGTGAGCACGGCGTCCACGCTTCTGAAAACCTCCGCCGCCTGGCGGATGAAGAAGGTTCTCGCCTTTTGCGCCTGCACGTAGCGCCAGCCCGGAATGAAGAGGCTGTGCTCGAAGAAATCCGCTCCCGGAGATACATACCCGTCCCGGTGGTTTTCCAGATATTTCCGGTGGTATTCCGCACCCTCAGGCCCCACGGTCGCGGCGTAGGCGACCTGGCCAAGCCGCGCCCAGGGGATTTCCACCTCTACGAGATTCGCTCCCAACTTCTCGAATCGGGCGATGGCCTCTCGGACGACGGCTTCCGCTTCCGGGTCCTCACCCGGCCAGAAGTGGTTGGTGGGGACACCCAGTGTCATGCCGTGTACGCCCTCGTTCACGCATTCGAGAAAATCGGGCGCGGGCCTGTTCCCCGTCGTCGGGTCCTTGGGGTCGGGACCGGCGATGGCTTGTAGGATGAGGGCGGCGTCCTCCACCGTTCGCGTGAGGGGACCCACGTTGTCGAAGCTGAGTCCTAAGGGCACGGCCCCGGCCCTGCTCACCCGGCCATAGGTGGAACGGATTCCCACCAGATTACAGAACGAAGCGGGCAGGCGCACCGAGCCGCCGGTGTCGGAGCCAAGCGCTGCCGCCGCCATTCCCGCCGCCACACAGGCGGCCGAGCCGCTGCTGCTTCCCCCTGGCGTGTGATCCAGACTCCAGGGGTTTCGCGCCGGGCCGAAAGCGCTGTTCGCCCCGGTGCCGCCGCGCGCGAATTCCTGCAAATTCGTTTTTCCGATGATGACCGCCCCAGCTTCTATGAGCCTGCGCACGCACTCCGCCGATACGAGCGCCGCGGTTTTCCCCAAAATCCTGCTGCCCGCCGTGGTCGGGTGGCCTTTCAAGTCGAGCAAATCCTTGAGCGCTATGGGAATTCCGTGGAGCGGCCCCAGGTATTCTCCCCGGGTGAGCGCCTCATCCAGCCGCCCCGCCTGTGCTCTGGCGAGTTCGAAGGTGGTTCTCGTGAAGGCGTTGATGGTGGCGTCCAGTCCTTGGGTTCTGGCGATGTGGCTTTCGAGCACCTCGCTCGGCTTCGCATCGCCTGCCTCGATGAGGGCGGCCAGTTCCGTGATGGGGCGATACAACAGTTCGTCGCGATTCATGGGGAGGCTCCGTATATGGGGTCATTTTGGCGCGATTATATTCCAGGTAGCGTTCGAGCCGAAACGAAAGAGGGTGTTCATCCCAATGTGTGATGAGACCACCGGTGCTCCAGTGGTGAGAACCAACCGCCAATGGGTGTCCGCATCGTGTTTCCGAGCCGCTCCAGTGCCCGGGGGGCGCAAATCGTTGCGCATCCGGAATTCAGCCCGAGCGGTAGCATAGGTGGCAGGGGAGATATGGTACAGCCGCTTCTTTCATGCCGGCAGTACAAGCTTCTGGAATAAGCCCGCCGTGGCGCTAGTTCAGCACCAGCATCACCATGCCCAGGAGAATCAGGCAGGCCCACCCCATGCGTCGACGCAACTCGCCCTCGCCCAGAAGGATCGACCCCATCGCCACCGTGATCAGAACGCTGACCTCGCGCGCCGGCGCAACGTATACGATGGGCGTGAAGACGAGGGCCGTCAGCACCAGGATATAGGCGAGTGAGCTGAACACGGCAATGCCGATCACGGCGACTTTGTGTTCCCGCCAGTGCTTCGCCATCACCTCCTTGCGCGTCACCGCGTAGGGAGCCAGAAATACAGTGCGCGCAAGGCTCGATGCGTAGTCAAGCAGCACTGGCGGTACGGCGATAGCGCTGACCGTAAAGGCGTCCCAGACCGTGTAGCTCCCGATCAGCACGCCGACTGCGACCCCGAACATCAGCGAACTTCTGCGCCGCGTGGCGCCCCGGCCGAAGCCACCGGTAAGGAACACTACGCCGACGATGATAGCCAAGCCGCCGCCGACGATCGGGAGGCTCAGATTCTCGCCCAGGATGAAGACGGCAAACAGGGTTGACAGGAACGGTCCGGTCGCCCGCGCAACCGGATAGACCAAGGATAACTCGCCCTTGCGGTAGCCCTGCTGGAGAAGCAGGAAGTAGGCCAAATGCAGCAAGGAACTGCCGATGCAGAACCCGACCTCGCGCCAACCCAGGAGGGGGCGCTCTACCAGATAAACGCCCACCGCGACCGGCAAATATATCAAGACCGAGAGAGAGGAAAACAGCCAGACCAACTCCGGCCCGCCGTTGATGCGTTTGACCAGCAAGTTCCAGGTGGCGTGACTAAGAGCAGCGGTGAGCACCAACGCCAGGGCGAAAAACGTCATGGGGGCACCTCAAGATTTGGATGACGGGCGTACACACTCACACCCGCGTATCCCCCCTGGTCTTTTATCCCTTAAGGTGTCAGCCGTTTTTTGCGGCTTTACGCGGCGCTCGGTCCAGACCCGTAGCGGATCCCTAGCCACACATACAGCGGTAAACCCACTCTACGGCATCCACCGGGGGGATACAATCGTGAGGCGGAGGATGGTTAGGCCGCGGCGTACGCGAGACCGCGCCGGCGTGGGGAGCGCAGTACGCACTGTTCATAACGCGCCGGGTTTGGAAAAGCGCCCAGACGTTCCCGGACGGGGGCGCAACCGCCTGTCCGACCGACTCGGCTTCGGTCTTCGCGTACACCTGATAATCCGTCGCAGGCCTCCACGGCTTGGCAAGCGCCGCCATCAAGGGTAAAAAACATCATCTCGTAAGGTGAAAGAAAAGGAGAACCACCTATGAAACTCTACCGGACGATTCTGTTCGCCCCCGGAAACAGGGAGAGAATGCTCGCCAAAGTGGGCAAGGCCGGGGCCGACGCCGTCGTTTTGGACTTAGAAGACGCGGTGCCCGCCGATGAGAAGACGTCCACGCGGGGTGCGCTCGGGGCGGCTGTGAAAACGATAGTCGAAGAAGACGGGGCGGACGTTTTCGTGCGCGTGAATCCACTGGATGACGTGACGGGTTTTTCCATCGCCTGCGGGCCGGAGGACATCGCCGCCGTCGTGGGTCCCGCGCTCCGGGGTATCGTGCTCCCCAAGGCGGAGAACGCCGGCCAGATTCTCACGGCCGACCGTCTTCTTCGCGATGCGGAAAAAAAGGCGGGCTGTGAGGCGGGGTCGGTCCACCTGCTCGCCATTATCGAGAACGCCCGGGGTGTTGAGGATGCTTTCGCCATCGCCTCCGCCGATACGGGGGAGCGGCGTTTCGCGCTCGCTTTCGGGGCGGGGGACTACACCAACGATCTGGACATCGAATGGCCGCGCGATGAGTTCACCTTCGATTATCCGCGCTCTCGCATCGCAGTGGCCTCGCGCGCCGCAGGTTTGGAGAAACCCCTCGATACGGTGTGGATTGCCTTAGACGATCAGGAAGGCCTCGCGATTAGCGCGGAGAGGTGCCGCGCGCTCGGCATGTTCGGCAAATTCTGTATCCACCCCCGGCAGGTGGAAATCGTGAACCACGCGTTCACGCCGACGAAACAAGAGGTCGAAAAGGCGCGCGAGGTAATCGTCGCCTTTGAAGAGGCGACGGCGCGCGGGGAGGCGAGCGTCTCCGTCGGCGGAAGAATGATCGACTATCCCGTGGTCGAGGCGGCGGAGAAAGTGATCGCCCTGGCCGATGATTTCGGAACCAAGGATTCCTAAGACAAAACGAGAGGGTGATATGAAATTCGGCATGTTCGTCATGAACCAGCACTCGTTGGAAGATGACCCCGCAGAACGCTGGGAGGAGCATCTCGAGCAGGTGCGCCTCATTCGCGATCTGGGTTTTCACAGCGTGTGGTGCGGCCAGCACTACCTCACCGAGGGCGTGTGGATGATGCAGACCTGGCCGAGCGTCGCCCAGGTGGCGGCCCACGCAGGCGATATGACCGTCGGCACGGGCATCCTGCTGCTCGCGCTCCACAATCCGGTGGACGTGGCCGAGCAAGTCGCCACGCTCGACGCCATGACGAAGGGCCGCTTCGTGCTCGGCGTGGGACTCGGCTACCGCGAGCCCGAATATCGCGCGTTCGGCCTCGCAAAACCTTACCGCGTCAAGGCGTTCGAAGAAAAACTGGAAGCCGTCACCCGCCTGCTCGAAGGGGAGACGCTGAATTATGCGGGCGAAGTCGTCCAGCTCGAGGACGTCACGCTCACCATGCGGCCTACCCAGAAGCCCAGGCCGCCCATCTGGATAGCGGCGAACGGAGACGGCGCCGTGAAGCGAGCCGCCAGAATGAGCGAGGCGTGGTTCCTGAATCCCCATGCGCGCTTCGACACGCTCAAGCGTCAGATGGAGATGTTTCACGCCGAACGCGAAGCCGCAGGCAAGGGCGCGCCCGATGCGACGCCCGTCATCAAGGAGATGTTCATCGGCGATGACAGGGAGAGCGCCTTTCGCGAATGCGCGGATTATCTGGCGGTGAAATACAACGTCTACGTGAAGTGGGGCCAGAGCGAGGCGCTGCCCAAGAGCGATACGCTCCGGATGCCGCTCGATGAGCTGCGCTCCGACAGGTTCCTGATCGGCTCGGCGGAGGACGTGGCCGAGGATATCAGACGCCACCGAGACGAGTTGGGCGTGGACCACATGGCGTTCCGGGTCCAGTGGCCGGGGATGCCGCAGGAACTCGTCTTGAGAACGCTCGAGCGCTTCGCCAAAGAGGTGATGCCCGAGTTTCTCTAGATTTCAGACAGCTCTTTCAGCACGTCCTTGAGAGCGGCCTTGTCCTCGATGCCGAGGCCGGGCAGGTCGGGAAACCCGACGTAGCCGTCCTCCACCGCCACGCCGTCGGCGAAGCCGTTGAAGGGCTTGAACACGTCGGGGTAGGACTCACTGCCGCCAAGGCCGAGTCCGCCTGCGATGTTGAGCGAGAGTTGATGCCCGCCGTGGGGGATGAACGAGCGGGCCGACCAGCCGTGTTCTTCCGCCATCTTAAGCGTTCTCAGATACTCCACCAGGCCGTAGCTCAGCGCGCAGTCGAACTGCAGGATATCCACGCCCGGCCGCATCCCCCCGTAGCGGATCAGGTTTCTCGCGTCCAGGGTGGAGAAGAGGTTTTCCCCCGTCGCCATGGGTTTGTCGTAGTGCCGGGCGAGTTCGGCCTGAAGGGCGTAATCGAGCGGGTCGCCCGCCTCCTCGTACCAGTGGAGGCCGTAGGGTGCGAGCGCCTCTCCGTAGGCAATGGCGGTTTCCATGTCGAATTTTCCGTTGGCGTCCACCGCCAGGTTCCGGCCTTCGCCCACGACCTCGAGCACCGCCTCGATTCTCCTGATGTCGTCATCGAGTGATTCACCGCCTATCTTCATCTTGACGGTGGTGTAGCCGCGCTCGAGATAGCTCTGCATCTCGTTCTGGAGGGCTTTCAGGTCTTTCCCCGGGTAGTAATAGCCCCCGGCGGCGTAGACGGATACTTTTTCGTCGCATCGTCCGTCGCGGTAGGTGTCCGCCAGGTGGCGGTAGAGCGGTTTTTCCTCGATTTTGGCCACCATGTCCCACACCGCCATGTCGATGATGCCCACGGCGACGGAGCGATCGCCGTGCCCGCCGGGCTTTTCGTTTTTCATCATGTAGTCCCATATTTTTGCCGGGTCGAAGTTTGAGCCTTCCTCGTTCAGCAGCGATTCGGGGTCCGCCTCCTGGAGCCTGGGAATGAAGCGCTCGCGCAAAAGCCCCTGCTGGGCGTAGCGGCCGTTCGAGTTGAAGCCGAAGCCGACGACGCGCTTGCCGTCGCGCACCACGTCCGTGACGAGCGCGGCGACGCTCACCGTCATCAGGGAAAAATCGATGAATGCGTTTCTGAGGTCGGACTGTATGGGCACCACCGTCTCGCGGATGTCGATGATCTTCAAGATTCTCTCCCGTTTCGGTTGGATGTAGGCCCTCTGGTGGACGCGGGGATTTTACAGCTTATCCGGGGAAAAGGTGAAGCCGAACCGACTGACGCGAAAGTCTTGAAATTGGCGGAGGGAGATTCAAGCTCGGTTATCAAAGGCCTGTGTAACAAAATCACAACAAAATTAGCGTATGATGGGGCATTATCGGGTGGATGCGTCGTGATGCCCCGCGATTTTGTTCGTCGGGGACGATACGAATATAAGGCGGGAGGAAGATGAGTCAGCCGGAAGGGCGCCAGGGCGCCGAATGGATTGAGGGAGGCGTGCGCTTTTCTCTTTTCTCCGAGAACGCGGAGGGGGTCGAGCTTTGCCTGTTCGACCCGGGTGACCACCAAAATGAAACGGAGCGGATTCCCCTTGAGCGGGAGGGCGACCTCTGGCGCGTGGAGGTGGTAGGCCTCGAGGCGGGCCGGCCCTATGGATTTCGCGTCCACGGCCCCTATGCGCCCGCACAGGGGCATCGCTTCAACCCCCACAAGGTGCTGCTCGACCCGTATGCGAGAGCGATTGCGGGCGACCTCCACTGGTGCGAGGAGATGTACGGCTACAGGGATGGCGACATCCACCATTTCGATACGAGGGACAACGCCCACGCGGCGCCCAAGAGCGTGCTCGTGGATTCATCTTTCGATTGGGAGGATGTCTCCCCGCCCGGGACGCCCTGGTCTGAAACCATCGTCTACGAGCTGCACGTAAAAGGTTTCACCATGCGGCATCCCGACGTGCCCGAAGAGCTCCGGGGCACGTATTCGGGTCTGGCCCACCCTGGCGTGGTCGAATACCTGAAAGATTTGGGCGTGAGGGCTATCGAACTTTTACCCGTACATCACCGGATATCCGATCATCGTCTCCAGACGTTGGGGCTTTCCAATTATTGGGGGTACGCGACGATCGGCTTTTTCGCGCCCGATGCCCGCTTTTCCTGCCGTGGCGATAAAGGCGGGCAGGTCGATGAGTTCAAGGAGATGGTGAAGACGTATCACCGCGCGGGAATCGAGGTGATTCTCGACGTGGTCTACAACCATACCGGGGAGGGCGATTTTAGGGGACCGCATCTGGCGTTTCGCGGGCTGGACAACCGGGTCTATTACCGCGTGGATCCTAAGGATGAGAGCCGCTACGTCGACACCACCGGCTGCGGAAATTCACTGAACGCCTCACACCCGGCGGTCTTGCGCCTCATCGTGGACAGCCTGCGCTATTGGGCGGAGGAGTTTCACGTCGATGGTTTCCGGTTCGACCTCGCCACCTCCCTCGCGCGGACAGGGAGGGCGTTCGACCCCGAATCGGCGTTTTTCAAGACTATTGCGGAAGACCCGGTTCTCTCGAAGCGCAAGCTCATCGCCGAACCCTGGGATTTGGGCGAGAGGGGCTATCAACTGGGGAATTTCCCAAAAGGCTGGACGGAGTGGAACGGGAAGTTCCGGGACGCGGCGCGCCGGTTCTGGCGTGCGGATTTCAGCCTGGCTGCGGAGTTCGCCACGCGCCTGACGGGGAGCAGCGACATTTTCGAGGCCGGCGGGCGGGCCCCTCAGACCGGCCTTAATTACATTGCTTGTCACGACGGCTTCACGCTCGAGGATCTGGTGAGTTTTCAGCATAAGCTAAATGACGCCAATGGGGAGGGCAACAAAGACGGCGCGGATGAGAACCATAGCTGGAACGGCGGGGTGGAGGGTCCGACGGACGACCCCTTCGTATCGACCATGCGCGCGCGGCGCAAGCGCAATCTGCTCGCGAGCCTGTTTCTCGCCCAGGGAGTGCCGATGCTCCAGGCGGGAGACGAGTTCGGCCGCACGCAGTCGGGGAACAATAACGCCTATTGCCAGGACAACGAGACTTCCTGGGTGGACTGGGAACTGGCGGAAAAAAACGAGAGTCTGCTTTCTTTCGTCAAAAACCTCATCCGCTGGACCAGGGCCCGGCCGGACTTCCGGCGCACGGAGTTTTTCCCTCAACAAAGCCCGGTCGGGCCGGAAAAAGCCGAGGTCATCTGGCTTCACCATTTGGGGCATGAACTAGGGGCGCACGAGTGGGTTGTGCATTACATGAAGTGTTTCGGCTTCAGGCTGAGGGAGGCGGCAAGAGGCGATCTTTTTTCTCGGCATGGGGGCAGGAATCGTGATACTTTCCTGGTGCTCATGAACGCGCATCATGACGCGATACCCTTCGTTTTCCTAGATGAAGACAGAAAGAAGAGATGGACGGTGGTGTTGGATACGTCCCAAGTCGATGAAAAAGGGTGGACTTGGCGGATTCACTCCGGCGATTCCTACCTCCTGGCCG
Source organism: bacterium (assembly GCA_965261085.1). Classification (GTDB taxonomy): domain Bacteria; phylum UBA8248; class UBA8248; order UBA8248; family UBA8248; genus Bin107. The sequence goes on along the minus strand of OZ253442.1, from coordinate 4,126,991 downwards.
GAGAGGCCCTGGTCTTGCTGAGGGCTCGTAATGAACCACCTGTGGCGCGGGGGGAGGTTGTCTTATGAGCGTCGTCCACTACCCCGCGCTTTCCTACATCACGGATTATGACATTTATCTGTTCAACCAGGGCTCCCACTTCACCTTGTACGAAAAAATGGGCGCGCACCCCATGACGGTGGACGGGGAGGAGGGCGCTCACTTCGCCGTATGGGCGCCGAACGCGGCGTATGTGAGCGTTATCGGAGATTTCAACGACTGGGATGAGGAGAGCCACCCGTTGGCTCCGGTGGCAAGCTCAGGGATCTGGGCGGGATTCATCCCGGGCGTGGGGACGGGTGAAGTTTATAAATACCGGATTCATTCTCAGTTCGGGGACTTTCGGATGGAGAAAGCGGATCCTTTCGGGTTCTGCAGCGAGGTTCCCCCGAAGAGCGGCTCGGTCGTCTGGAATCTCGATTACGAATGGGGGGATGAGAACTGGATGGAATGCCGGGGCGCGTGCAATGGCCGCGAAGCGCCCATTTCCATCTACGAGATGCACATCGGCTCCTGGCGGAGGGCGCCGCATGGGGAGAATCGTCCTCTCACCTACAGGGAACTGGCTCCGCAACTCGCCGAACACATGCTCCACATGGGGTTTACCCACGTCGAGTTCATGCCGGTGATGGAGCATCCCTTCAACGGTTCCTGGGGATATCAGATCACGGGCTACTTCTCTCCCACGAGCCGCTACGGAACTCCTCAGGATTTGATGTATCTCATCGATTACCTCCACCAGCGCGGCTTGGGCGTGATACTCGACTGGGTGCCCTCGCACTTCCCCACGGACGGGCATGGGCTGGGTAATTTCGACGGAACCCATCTTTACGAGCACGCCGACCCTCGGCGGGGGTTTCATCCCGATTGGCGAAGCCACATTTTCAATTACGGGCGAAACGAGGTTGTCGCCTTCCTGATCAGCAACGCCTTGTACTGGCTGGAGACTTTCCACGCCGACGGGCTGCGCGTCGACGGCGTGGCCTCGATGCTCTATCTCGATTATTCGAGAAAAGAGGGCGAATGGCTTCCCAACGAAGAGGGAGGCCGGGAAAATTTCGAAGCCATCACTTTCCTCAGGCGGCTGAACACGGAAGTCTATCGCCGGTTCCCCGACGTGCAGACCATCGCGGAAGAATCCACCTCTTGGCCGATGGTCTCGAGACCCGTGGATATGGGAGGTTTGGGTTTCGGCATGAAATGGGACATGGGCTGGATGCACGATTCGCTCGAGTACATGAAAAAAGACCCCGTCCACCGGAAATTTCACCACAACCTGCTCACGTTCCGGATGCTCTACGCCTATAACGAGAATTTCGTGCTGCCGCTCTCCCACGACGAAGTGGTGCACGGCAAAAGCTCCCTGCTCGGGAAGATGCCGGGGGGCAACGGACGGAAATTCGCGAATCTACGCGCGCTCTACGGGCTGATGTTCGCTCATCCCGGTAAGAAGCTCCTGTTCATGGGCGGGGAATTCGGCCAGTGGCGCGAATGGAACCATGACGGCGCGCTCGACTGGCATCTCGCACAGGAGCCGCTCAGAGCGGGGCTGATGAAATGGGTGCGTGACTTGAACGCCTTGTATCATCAGGAGCGCGCCCTGTTCCGGAGGGATTACGACCCGCGTGGCTTCATGTGGGTGGCCGTGAATGCCTCAGAGGACAGCGTGCTGGGCTTCGTGCGGATCGCCACGGAGGATGAACCCATGCTGCTCGTGGCTGCCAATCTGACGCCTGTGCCCAGGATGCATTACCGGATGGGTGTTCCCGCCGACGGCGAGTGGATCGAGGTGCTGAACAGCGACTCGGAAATCTACGGAGGCAGCAGCATGGGGAATCCGGATGGTTGCCATGCCGTTGCAGCGCCCTTAAACGGCCAGCCCTATTCGGTAGAGGTAACGCTGCCCCCGCTCGCGGTCGTTTATTTAAGGGAGACGCATTAGGCGGTTCCGACCGGAGAGGGCGGGACTGCGATTTGGAGCGGTGAGCGTGTGTCCGCCCCGGTTGCGTTTAATAGAGGTCCGTCCTGTATCTCGCCTGAATGCCCTTGTCGAGTTCCTTTCCGTCATCGTAACCGTCTTCGTCTATCTGATCAGCGAGCATCTGTCCCATCGAGGGGAACGATTTTCTGTCGATGTATTTATCCGGGGCCCAGAGGTCTGCGCGGAGCAGGGCCTTTCCGCAGTGTAGATACACATCGTCCACGTCGACGATCATTCCCGACACGGGGAGCTTGCTCTTCATCGAGAGCGGTTCGAGGACTTCAGGGTCCGTCGTGATGCGCGCGCGCCCGTTCACGCGCAGGGTCTCGCACATGCCGGGCACCAGGAAGAGCAGGCCGACGTGGTTGTTCTCCACGATGTTGCTCATGGTGTCGACGCGGTTGTTGCCCGGTCTGTCGGGGATGAGCAGGGTGTTGTCGTCGATCACCTTGACGAACCCGGGCGGGTCCCCCTTGGGGGATGCGTCCGCACCTTCCGCCGTGGCGGAGGAGATGACCATGAACGGAGACAGAGCGATGAAATTCTTCGCGTGTTCGTCGAGTTTCGCCATCTGCTTCTTGGCGCTGCGCTCGTTGGGCGGGCCGTAGTACTCGCGAAGCTCTTTTTTGGTTTCTATCTTCGGCGCAGTCGTCGTTTGCTCCATCGAATGGTCTCCCTACGTGGGAAGTTGGAGGCGCCACCCGGATTTGAACCGGGGAATAAAGGATTTGCAGTCCTCTGCCTTACCACTTGGCTATGGCGCCGGGGCATGATGCCCGAAATCAAGAATCTTTATTATCCTACCTCAAGCGACCTTGTCCAGCGAGCGGCGCTCTTCCTCTTGATGTTCATACGGCTCGCCCGATAGGCGCGCGCGCGCTTTTTGGATTAGACTGGCTCATCTGGCCCGCCCGGGAGGACGGGTTCTCATACGTTTTACGGGAGGGGTTCCATGTCGGCGCAATCATCGCCGGGAAACGCGCCCACGTATGCGGATTCCGCCTTCATGCGCGCCTGCCGGGGACTGCCCAACGCCAGGACGCCCATCTGGCTCATGCGTCAGGCGGGCAGATATATGCGCGAGTACCGCGCCGTTCGCGAAAAAGTCTCCTTCATCGATCTTTGCCGCACGCCCGATCTGGCCGCCGAAGTCGCCATCACGGCGCTCGATGAAATCGGTGCGGACGCCGCCATCCTGTTTTCCGACATTCTGCTCATCTTGCAGCCGATGGGCATGGGCCTGGAATACTTGGAGGGAGGTCCCGTTCTCCACAACCCGGTTCGATCGGCGGCGGACGTGGAGCGCTTAAGAGAGGCGGAGCCGCGCGAGAGCCTTGGTTTTGTCTTCGAGGCGGTCCGCAAAACGAGGGAGCAGATGAATCCCGCGCTTCCGCTCATCGGCTTTTGCGGCGCGCCCTTCACGCTCGCCTCCTACATGATCGAGGGTGGCGGCTCGCGCAATTTCGAGAACACCAAAAAATTCATGTATGCTGATTCGGGCGCGTGGCATGCGCTGATGGAAAAGCTGGTGCGGGGGTTGACCGTCTATCTGAACGAACAGATTCGCGCAGGCGCGCAGGCGGTGCAGATTTTTGATAGCTGGGTGGGTTGTCTCTCGCCCGGGGATTTCAGGGAGTTCGTCCTACCGCACAGCCGCGCGCTGATTGCGGGGATCTCAGAAGGCGCGCCCGTCATCCACTTCGGCACGGGAACGGCGCCCTATCTGGAAGCGTTCGCCGGAGCGGGCGGCGACGTAGTGGGGGTCGATTTTCGCGTGGAACTTTCCAGCGCCCGGGAGAGTCTGGGCGATATGGGGGTTCAGGGAAACCTCGACCCGTGCGTTTTGTTCGCAGCGCCTGAGCAGATTTTTGAGCGAGCGGAGGACATCCTGCGCCAGGGGGCCGGGCGTCCGGGACACGTCTTTAATCTCGGGCACGGGATTCTGCCGGGCACTCCGGTCGACAACGTCAAGAGACTGGTTGCGTTCGTTCAGGAATGGGAAGCGGGGGCCGAATGAAGGACGAGTTTGATTCCATCATCATGATCGGCTTCGGCGGCCCCACGCGGGGTTGTTGCCGCCGCTACGAGGAATGCCCGGGCGAGGCGTATTGCTACGTGGAAGGCATCGTCGGACAGAGGTCGGGTGGCCCCGAACGCATCCGGGAGGTGGCCGCGCATTATAAGTATTTCGGCGGCGTCTCGCCGTTTACGTTTTTTTCTCAAAAACAAGCGGGCGCGCTCGAAATGGCGCTGGAGCAGGCGGGCGTGGGCGTTCCCGTCTACACGGGCTACCGGTTCTGGACGCCATACGTGGAAGAGACGCTGGCCGAGATGGGCCGGCGCGGCTTGCGCCGCGCCCTGGGCGTCATACTCGCGCCGCACCGCACGAAAATAAGCTGGGAGGCCTACCGGGGAGCCGTGGCGTCGGCGCGTGAAGAATTGGGCGGCGATGCGCCCGAGACCGAATTCCTGGAAACGCCCTGGCACCGGCATCCAGGCTTCATCGACGCCATCGCCGAGAGGATAAGGCAAGCCGTCCCGGAAGAAGGTGGCCTGGAGGGCGCCAAGGTCATCTTTATGGCCCATTCGATTCCTGTTTCGATGGCCAAGGCCTCTTCTTATGAGGAGGAATTTCGGGAGACGGCGGCTTTGGTGGCGCAAAAGTTGGGCTTGAGAGGCTATGAGGTCGGTTTCCAGAGCAGTCCGGATGCGCCCCCCGGCACGTGGCTCGGGCCCGACGTGGTGGATGTGATCGAGGGCGTCGCCGCCGGTGGCGCAGAGGCCGTCCTGCTCGTTCCGATCGGCTTCATTTGCGATCACGTGGAGGTGCTCTTCGATTTGGACATCGAGGCCCGAGAAGCCGCCGAGCAGGCGGGGCTTCGCTTTTACCGCGCGCCCACGGTGGGCACGCACCCCGCCTTCATACACATGCTCTCTGAACTGATTCGCGCCAAAATGACGGGGAGTGGAAATTGACCTCCCGCGTCAGGCGGGTGGTCGTGCTTGGCGGGGGTGTTACGGGGCTTACCGCCTGCTACCGGCTCCTCCAGGCCTCCGAAGCGCAAAATCTCTCTCTCGAAATCCATCTCATCGAGGCGTCACCCAGGCTCGGCGGCGTCATAGAGACCGAATTCGTCGATGGCGTCCTGATGGAGAAAGGCCCGGATTGTTTTCTCACCTCAAAACCCGAGGGCGTCGAACTCTGCAAAGAACTGGGGCTTGAAAATGAGATCATCAGTACGAACGAGCGTTACCGGCGCAGCTTCGTCTTGAGGGGTGATAATCTGCTGCCCGTGCCACAGGGGTATTATCTTTTGGCGCCGTACCAAATCGGCCCGTTCCTGATGTCGCCCATTTTCAGTCCGCTGGGCAAGCTCAGGATGGCGATGGACGTTCTTCTGCCCCGCCGGAAGGGGGATGCGGATGAATCCCTGGCCGATTTCGTGCGCAGGCGCTTCGGGCGCGAGGCGCTCGAGAGAATGGCCCAGCCCATGGTGGCGGGTATTTACTCGGCAGACCCCGAAAAGCTGAGCCTGAAAGCCACCATGCCGCAGTTTCACGAGATAGAGCGCGAGCACGGGAGCCTTATCCTGGGACTCAGAATACGGATGCGGAAAAGAGGTTCGGGCGAGGGCGTCTCGGCGAGCGGCCCGAGGTATGGCCTGTTCGTCAGTTTCGAGCGCGGCATGGGCGTGCTGGTGGACGCCCTGGCGGAGAAGATTTCCGCCGCCTCGGTTCGGGCAGGCTGCCGGGCGGAAGCGCTCGAGAAAAAAGAAAAAGGCTGGCGCGTTCGCCTACAGGATGGTGAGGAGGTGGATGCCGATGCGGTTTGCGTCACCCTGCCGCCTCGCGCTTCGGGGCGGATGCTGGAGAAGATATCGCCCACTATCTCGGGGGAACTGATGAGCATACCCAGCGGCTCTCTGGCGACGCTCAACCTGACCTATCGCGCCGGGCAGGTGGCGAATCCGCTCGACGCCATGGGTTTCGTGGCGCCCGCGATAGAGAATAAAACGCTCCTGGCGTGTTCGTTTTCGAGCACGAAGTTCGTCGGAAGAGCGCCCGAGGGAAAAGTGCTCATTCGCGCGTTCGCCGGAGGCGAGGGCGATTCTCTCTCGAGATTCACGGACGCGGAACTCACCCGCAAGCTCACCGATGAGCTTCGGCCTGTTCTGGGGATTTCCGGGGAGCCCGAAGGAAAAGTCTTTTATCGCTACGAGGAATCACTGCCGCATTATCTGGTGGGTCACCTGGAGAAAGTACGGCGCATCGATAACGAACTTGAGGCTATGCCGGGTCTGGCCCTGGCCGGCAACGCCTATCGGGGTGTGGGGATTCCCGATTGCGTGAAATCCGCGAATGAGGCGGCGGATAAAATTCTCAATGACTTGCGGACTACCAATCCTTAAGAAAAAAGAAGAGAATGGGTGATCCTGTTTTCGGGACGGTGTTGTTTGACCGGGCGCAGCGGCATTTGGTATCAACGTCAGCTTGTGTTTTGGGGTTTTCAGTCCTGACGGAGACGTTTCGATGTTCGACGACGACATGCAGCGCGATTTTCACAGGCAGGTGAGCGAAGAAATCCGCATCATCCAGAGGCCTTACTTGGGCATCGTGTCGGGCTATCATGAACTCGGCTACCGGGTGCTGGGGCCGGAGATGAAAGAGCAGGCGGGTTCGGTGCAGATCTCCGGCAAGCTCCTGGTGTCTCCCAAACTGGTGTGGACGCCCACCGAGGCGCAGAAGACGTTCGGGGAGATTTTCAAGGATTCCGAAATGATGGATTCCGACCTCATCGGCCGCGTGTTCGCGTTTCCCGCCGTCGCGGCGGGAAATTTCAACATCGAGAACGAGCATTTGAAAATCACCCATCACGAGTGGAGCCCGGAGGTTCTGGCGGAAAAGGTGCTGAACGAACTCGCGCGCCTGGAAACCACGGACACCGCCGTGGTCCGCACGCCGGACATCCGGTTCTACCCCCTCGCCGTTCAGCGGTTCATCCACGAAATCCTGAGAGAGGAATTTTCCTGATCCGCACCGCGCACCGGCGGCGGAATCGGCATTCCCTATCCCGCAGAAGGATGCGGGTGTCTTCGGGCAGGTCGGTTCAGGCGGATTCGGGGATGGGAAACACGCGCACGGCGCCCGGGTATTCGGGGCAGTGCTGCTCACAGGTGCCGCAGCCCACGCAGGCCTCTCCGATGACGGGGCCTTTTCCGTCTTCTCGCTCCTCGATGCGTATCGCGCTCTCCCCGATGGGGCAGCGCGTCACGCAGTAGTTGCACTCCTCATCCTGTTTGTTCCAGGAGTAACACGTCTCGTGGTTCACCTCGGCCAGGCCGACGCGAATCTTCTCGCGGGGCACGAGGGTGAGCGCTCCCGTGGGGCAGACCTTCATGCAGGAGAGATCGTCACAAACCACGCAGGCTCCGTCCACGGGGATGATGCGGGGCGCTTCGAGGCCCGAGCCGTCCTCGCGGGGGAGCATGAGAATGGCGTCGGCCGGACACGCGAGCGCGCATTGCGCGCTGCCCGTGCAAAGGTCGAGAAAATCGGCTTCCAGCGCCGCGCCCGGCGGGCGCAAGACAGGCCCTTCGAGCGTCGATCGCTGGATTCTCGTTTCCCCCTGGTGCATCCCCTGCATGAAGGAGCGCATAAAAGAGAGCGGGCCTTCCTTGAAAAACGCCTTGCGGTCGATTTGCTTGTCTCCGGCTATTTTCTCTCAAATCCTCTAGTCTTGATTCTCGTCCGATAGTATGCGACAAGACGAGTATACAAGACTATCGCGTTTCCGCACCCCCATATTGAAGGAGAACGTCTTGTCCGGGGATACCGCCACGCAGAAAATACTGGCCCGCGCCAGCGGGCGCGAGCGCGTAGACGTGGGCGACATCGTATGGGCGAAGGTAGACGCCCACGTCATGCACGACAACCAGGGGCCGTTCCGCATGGGCAAGGACTTCGCCGAACTGGGTCTTCCCATCTGGAACAAGAATCGCTTCATGCTCACGGCCGATCACCATAACCCGCCCACCGACGATTCACAGTCCAGGGTGCTGAACGTCACCAGAGCCTGGGCGGCCGAGCAGGAACTTTCTCATTTTTACGACGCAGAGGGCATCTGCCACATCCTCATGGCCGAGAAAGGCTTCGTGCGTCCGGGGGTTCTCGTCACCGGCACGGACAGCCACACCACCAACACGGGGGCGCTGGGCGCGCTGGGCGTGGCGATAGGGCCGACGGAGAGCATCGGCGTGCTCGCGAAGGGAGAAGTCTGGCTCCGCGTGCCCGAGACGATACGGGTCCACTTCAAGGGCCGGGTTCCCGCTGGGATTTACGGAAAGGACATGGCGCTGCTCGCGCTCAAGGACTTGAAAGTCGACGGGGCGGAATACAAGGTGCTCCAGTTCGAGGGCGAGGCGCTCATGGCGCTGCCCGTGGAGGACCGCATGACGCTCTCCAACATGGCGGCGGAGTTCAGCGCCAAGAGTTCCATCATCGACGTGGATGAGGCGACGGCGGAATATCTCAAAAACGCAGGCGTGGAAGACGGCTGGGAGGCCGTGCGCTCCGACCCGGATGCAACCTACGCCGAATCCTATGAATACGACTTGACCGATTTATCGCCCCAGGTGGCGTGTCCCCACAGGATGGACAACGTCTACCCGGTGGAGGAGGTGGAATCGCCTCCCTTGAACCGCGCGCACATCGGCTCGTGCACGGGGGCGAAGCTCCTCGATCTGCAGGCGGCGGCGGCGGTCTTGAAGGGCAGGCGGGTCGCGCACGGGCTCCAACTTCTCATCGCGCCCGCAAGCAAGGACATCATGAGCAAGGCCATGGCGGACGGCACGCTCGGCGCGCTCATCGACGCGGGCGGCGTGCTCCTGCCCACCACCTGCGGCATCTGCGCGGGCAGGGGACCGGGACAACTCGGAGACGGGGAGGTGTGCATCTCCTCGGCCAACCGCAACTACAAGGGACGCATGGGAAGCCTCGAGGCGTCGATATACCTGGCCTCCGCCGCCACGGTGGCGGCGAGCGCCGTCAAGGGCCGCGTGGCCGACCCGAGGGAGTTCATCTCATGAGCAAGGAGACGCAAACCATAGAGGGCGGCGCCTGGGTGTTCGGCGACAACGTCGATACGGGCTACATCATGCCGTCCAAATATGCGAGCCTGCCCGATGAGGAACTGGCCGCTCACGCGATGGAGGGCGTCGACCCCGATTTCCCCAAAAACGTGCAGGCGGGAGACGTGATAATCGGCGGAGGAAACTTCGGCTGCGGTTCGAGCCGCGAGACGGCCCCCCGGGGCATCAAGCAGGCGGGCGTGGGCGCGGTCATCGCGCGGACGTTCGCCCGGAATTTTTTCAGGAATTCGCTGTGCATCGGCCTGCCCGTGCTCATCTGCGCCGATGCGGATTCGATAGAACAAGGCGATCGCGTGCGCGTCGACCCGATTGCGGGAAGGGTCGAGAACCTGACGAAGGGCCAGACCTTACAAGCCGAACCCCTGCCCGATCACATCATGGACATGGTGAAGGCGGGCGGCCTCGTGCCCTACCTCAAACAAACGCTGACGTAAAGCTCCATCCGCCCGGAGTTCCCACTCCGGGCGTCACCAAACGAACCGTCTGAACCCCGCTTTCTTTCTATCCGACGTGCGCGCCGCGCGTCTTGTTACGGCGCGACGACGGTGCTCCTGAGCACGCCGATGTTCTCGATCTCACACTCCACCACGTCGCCCACGCTCAGAAGCCCCGGCGGGTCCATGGCGAAGCCCACGCCCTCGGGCGTGCCCGTGGCTATCATGTCGCCGGGAAGGATCGTGCAGCTCTCGGAGAACGTCGAAACGACGGTGGCGATATCGAAAATCATGTCGTTCGTGTTCGAGTTCTGCCGCGACTCGCCGTTCACGCGCGACATCACGGCCAGGTTGTTGCCGTCGCCCGTCTCGTCCTTGGTGACGATCCACGGCCCCAGGGGACCGAAGCTGTCGAGCGCCTTGCCCTTGAACCACTGGTTATGGGCGCGCTGCACGTCGCGGGCCGAGACCTCGTTCATGATGGTGTAGCCGTATACGTGATCCATGGCCTCTTCCAGCGGAATGTTGATCCCCCCCTTGCCGATCACGATGACGAGTTCGCACTCATAGTCGAGCTCATTCACGTTCCCGTGGAGGATGATTTCCCCGTCGGGCCTGTTGTGCGAACCCGGCCACTTGCAGAAGAACACCGGAATCTCGGGGTAGACGCCCACCGGGCGTCCATATTTGCGCGCGCCCTCATCGGCGTGTTTCTTATAGTTCAGGCCCACGGCGATGACGGGCCGCGCGAGCGTCGCCACCGGCGCGAGCATTTTGATGGACTCGAGCGCCACGGGCCGGCCGTTGGTCTCGGGCGTCCCGCCCCGGGCGATGACTTCCGCCGCGTCGCCGGTCTGGGGGACGACGTCCTCCACGCCGTTTTCCGTCAATACGGCGACGCGCGGTCCGGTTTCTGATTCATAAGTCAGAAGTTTCATTTTCTCTCCTCGTTTCCACGAAAAGCGCGAATGGAAATTGGAATTTGAGCGGGAAACTCAGCCTGCGAGTTCGCGAATCATGCTCGCCTGGGCCTTGGCGCCGGTGATCATGAAGTTGAGGTCGCTGCCCGAGAGGATGAAGCGCATCCCTTCCTTGATTCTGCGCTCTATCATCTGGGGATCATAGGACCCGCCCATGCCCGCTATCTTGCCGTGTTTCTGACACGCGGCGTTCACCTGGTCATACACCTTGTTGACGCGGGGGTGGTCGTGCTGGCCGACGATGCCCATGCCCGTGCTCAAATCGTTCGTGCCGATCAGCAGCACGTCGATTCCCTCCACGGCGGCGATGGCGTCCGCCTCATCGCCTGCTTCCGGCGTCTCGATCATGGCGACCAGCAGCGTCTCGTCGTTGATGCCGCTCAGCGTCTCGGCTGCGCCGATGGCCTCGAAGCGGCCGTGGGCCAGCCCCCCGCCCGCGCTACGGTCGCCCTCGGGCGGGAATTTGCAGATTTTCACGAATTCCTCGGCCTCTTGCGCGTTGTTCACGTGGGGCAGGACGATGCCCTGCGCCCCGCTGTCCAGAATGCGTGTGCTCAGGTGTCCGTCGAGCGAGGCCACGCGCACGAGCGGCGTGATGCCTTGCGTCAGGGCGGCGATGGATATCTGCTGCGCGGTTTCGAGGTCGAAGGGACCGTGTTCGAGATCGATGAAGAGCCAGTCGAAGCCGGCCGCCTTCATGGCGAGTCCGACCTCCACCGTTCGCGCCATGCGTACGCCCACTCCGAGGGTGACTTCTCCGGCGTAGGATTTTCTTTTCGTCTCGTTCGTGATGATGGCCAAGGGGAAGACCTCCATTCGAGGAAAAACAACGGAAATAGTGGAATCGAGCGATATGGGTTCTTGTGCCCATGAAATACTCCACTTGCGCTGTCTCGGCAAGCGCAGCGGGGGATCGGCTATGTGTGGGCGGCCAAACGCCATGACTTTCACGGGCAAACGGCGTGTTCCCGTTTGCATAACGCGACCTTGCAGGGGGGTTGTCGCCGGTTATTATATCCTGTGTTCTTTTTGGTCTTGCGCTGCGGTCTTATACGCCTGTTTCCGCGAAACGGGGCATGACTTCACGGGCCAGGGTTTCGATAATTTCGTAGCGTTCTTCGAGCCGGAAAGGCATGGCCACGATGACCTTCTCCACTCCTGTCTCGTGCAGTGTTTCGAAGCGGGCGACGACATCTTTCCGCGTGCCGACGACGGCGAAGCGGTCCACCATGTAATCGGTGATGAGGCTTGCGTTTTTTGTCTTGTGGCCTACATCGCTCTCGTCATAATTCTCACGAAAGGCCTGCACGCCCGGAAGGTGCTCTTCCGGCACCGCGTGGTAGCCCATGCGAAAATTATGATTGGCCCGGTTGCAGAGGCGCGCCCGAATCGCCCGGCGAACCGCGTCGCGGTCTTCGCCGACGCTGACGATGAAATCGAACCAGATCGGCACGTGGCCGGCTTTGCGGCCGGCTCGCGCCTCACCCTCCGCGATGCAGCCCTGCGCCCACTCGATTACCTCAGGCGTCGCGCCCGCGCCGAGAATGACCGCATCAGTCAGTTCTCCGGCGATGGCCAGCATCTTCGGTCCGTCGGCGGCGAGGCAAATCGGCACGTGCGGCTTGCGCCAGTTGGACCGCATTTGCGCACCCTCGTAGGTTACGGGCTCGCCGTTGAGCAACCCCCGAATTACGGAAAGGTATTCCCGCATTTCCGCCAGACGGGCGGCGCGCTTGCCGAGCAGGTATACCGCCGTATCGCCGGAGCCGATGCCGAGGAAAGTACGCCGCGGGGCGATCGCGTCATCGATCGACCCGAACGCATTGGCGACGACCGCCGGATGCCGGATAAAGGGTACGGTAACGCCGGTTCCAATCCCGGCGCGCTCGGTTGCCCCGGCGGCAAGCGCCATGACGACGAAGGGATCACGCAGGTGGAAGTGCGACAGGGAAACCGTGTCGGAGAACAGCAGCGGGTCGAAGCCGAGCGCTTCTGCGCGTTTCACGAATTTCAGATATTCCGGGATCGGCGTGAATTCGTTCTGGGGTCCGATGCGGAGGCCGATCTGCATAAGTTGTATCTCCTTACAGCTTGAGTTCGGATTGAGGGTGAGGTCGGCGCGTTTACGTTCTCGAGCCTTATCCTGCCTCGCCATGCTCCGTCAAGTCGATGGCGGGGTTGTTCTCGTGGGCCGGGGTGGAAGCGAACCGACGTCGCATCAGCCCCGTTCAATTCGCCAAACGCCATGACTTTCACGGGCGAACGGCGTATCCTCGCCCCATGACGCAGCACCGCAGAACCGCCGCAAATCAGGATGCCTGGGGCGGTTTCGCTCCCATTCGTTATCATACCCTCAGGAGGCCTTTGATGATTCGCTCCATCCGCTTGCAGCATATGGGCATCAAGGTGCGCGACCTGGATCGCGCGATAAAATTCTATTCCGAAGTCCTGGGCTTCAAGCTGCGCTCGCGCCACGAGGCGGGCAGTCACCCGGCGGCTCCGTTCGGCTCGGTGTTCATGTACCTGGACGACTACCACCACCAACTGGCGATATTCAGCGTACCCGAGGGCTGGGTGGACTCTGAAGGCGAGGACACCGTGCCGCGCCACGATGTAGGGCTCCACCACCTGGCGTTCGAGGTGGCCGATCAGGCGGCGTTCGACGACGCGGTGGCCTACATTCGCTCGCGAGAGGACATCGAGGTCGTCTGGGGTCCCTTGCGTTTAGATGAGAGTAACGGTCTGTGGGGCGGGCACGAGGGCATCTATTTTCTGGACCCAGACGGCAACCGCATCGAGGTATTTCACGATTCGGACATGTTCCCCGGCAGCCGCCCCGCCTGGCGGGATGCGCAGGAGGGGGGAAAGGATTGATTAGAGGATTGTCCTGCCCGGTGATGTGGAACCGGGAAATTGCAATCCGTTGGATGTTACGATGTTTATCAGATATGAGGTGGCCTCGGCGGTTGCACGACGTATTTGTGTGATTTCTAACCGTTGAAGATGTTTATTGCTAAGTTGTTCGGGGCCATCTTGAGTTTTGCGGAAAAATCTCAAGTGCGCGGAATCGCCATTCTCGGCGAAGCTATCCCACGTGCCATGGCAAAGGGCATTGCGCCAAACTCGCACTTCATTCAATTGCTCGACGACGATTTTTCTTGTTTCCTCAGAAATACGGTCGTCATCCTTGAATGCTTCATCGATTTTAATGGCAAGGCTGCCTAGACTGTCGGTTATGGACAGTTCAAGTGGTATCTTCCACTTCTCAAACCTTTTTTCTACTTCTTCTGGACACTTGTATCTACGAGTTGCTGTGAGTGCGAAATAAGTTCTTGTGAGAGTGTCTTCCAAAAACCCGAAGCAGGCCACCGCTCTTCCCAACTCTTCCCAGAATGCCGCAGAACCTTTATGTGTTGGCCAATTCGTCGGCAACTTCTTGTGATCACTAACTTGCTGTTGCATTTGAACCCTCTTATAGCTTTTTGCCAGTTCAGTATTTAGCACAATGGAAATACTGACGCATTATAAATTAGGATTCCACATACTGAAAAATTTGGATGGACTGTTGGTGATCAGAGAAACGTTGGCGTAATGGGTTTTTGCCGTCATTCCGGCGAATGCCTGAATCCAGGCGGATATGGGGCGTTTGTTTCGCAAAAATGGCTTGCGAACTTGTGAGATGGTTCACCGAAAGGTTTTGAGCCGATGGGTTTGTCGTTTTCGGATCTGTATTTGGACGGGCCGAGCCTGCTCGCCCTGGCGGTGGTTCTCGGGGCGGTCGTCTACTACGTTTTCTTTCGCGACGTGTGGCTGACCCGCCGCATGAAGCCGCTGGTCGAAATTCTGGATGCTGGCACGGCCAACCTCGAAGGCGGACGCCTGACGGGCAGGTATTCGGGCAAGAGCGTGTGGTTCGAGTATCGCGCGCATGGTCGAGGCAGTCCCACCACGATGCGGATCGGGGTCGCCTGCCCAGCTTCTCTTTCGTTCAGGATCCACAAGAAAGAAGAGAGCCTCAAGCCCCCCGAGCGCGCCTTCCTCGAGAATCTGGACGAGGGCGCGAATCTTCAAGGCGTCACATCGGGCGATCCGCTCTGGGATTCGGAACTCACCCTGGCGGCGGACCGTGAGGCCTCCTTTCGCAAATGGATTAACCGGCCCGACGTGCACGAAACCATAGGCGCCATCGTCCTGCGGCCTCTCACCACGATCATGCTTTGTGAGCGGGGTGCGCTCTGCGCCGTCTATGTGGGGCCGGGGGCCGAGGCCGTCTTTCAGGATCGTTTCGCCAAAGAGGCGCTCGATGAACTGGCGGCCTTGAGCGAAACCCTCTCGTGAGAGATTCCCCGCCGTTCTCCCGGCGAGAGCGTATGAAACTCCATACGCCCATTGACCGGGACCTGAAAAACTATTTTTTGAGTGGGGGGAGCCTCAGCAGGATGAGGTCGAATTTCTTGTCGAGTTTCTGATCCAGAAGAGTTATTTTCCTGTCCATCTTCTCATCCAAGCGGCTTATTTTCTGATCCAGCAGTTCTATTTTCCTGTCGAGTTTCTCATCCAAACGGTTAATTGTCTGATCCAAAAGGCTTATTCTTTCCCTGTTGAGTCTTATATCTTTCTTTAACTCATCGAAACGCTCGTTCATGTGCTTCTTGAGACCGTTGATGGAGCTGTTCGTGTTCTGATCCGCCGCATCGAGCCTTTTGACTTCCGCGTCGACGCGAACCTTTACGGGCGTGATCTGGGCGCTGACCAGAGTTTCCGTAAACTGGTAAATTCCGCCCGCCGCCGCGACGATGAATATCCCGAAAGTCCATATTCCGGAGTGTTCTTTTAGATGACCGATGATTTTTCGCATTACACTGTCCCGTCCCTGGTGAGAATAAAAGAGTACGGGTCCTCTACAAGCAAACTAGCGTTTTTGGACCTAGAAGTCAAAAACGTATATAAAACCACTTCTCTCTCATTCCGGCGAAGACCGGTGGCGGCCGGGAGGTTGCCGGACGCGCTGAGGAGGATCCATTCCGTAGGGGCGGTTCGCGAACCGCCCCTGCAAGATCATGAAACCCTGGTTCCCGTGTCAAAGGGTCACAGGACGACGAAGCGGGTTGGTTGCGCGGATGTTTCGTCACTTTCACGCCCTCCGCATCTGTACTAGAATCGCCGAAATTTGATACTGAACCCGCATGGGAGTTTCCGCATGACGCCAAATCACGAGCGCCCCCCGCCCCGCTTCGACTGGTTTATTCCGATCGACGGCGATGGTGAGCACATCGGCACGCTGCGGGCCGAACGCCCGCCCACGTATGAATACTTAAGCGAGGTGGTCAAGGCGGCGGAGGAGAACGACTTCTACTCCATGCTCATTCCCACGCGCTTCGCCAACGGGCTATTCGACCAGGGAGCGCCGCTGGCGGAGACCTGGACGATGGTGACGGCCCTGGCGGCGCAAAGCCGGAAAATCCGCTTCCTGATCGCCGTGCGCCCCGGGTTCGTGAACCCGGGTCTTTTCGCGCAGATGGCGGCCACGCTCAGCCAGATAACCGGCGGGCGCGTGGATTTGAACGTCGTGCCCGGCGGCATCAAGGGCGAGTTCGAAAAAATGGGGGAGAGAATCGACCACGATTCGCGCTATGAGCGGGCGGAGGAGTTTATTGCCGCCATTCGCAAGCTCTGGGAGAAGCCGGAACCAGTGAGTTTTGAAGGAAAATTCGTCACATTAAATGACGTGCATTGCTCGCCCGGCCCGGCGGGAGAGACGCCCAAGTTCTATCTGGGAGGCGCATCCCCCGCTGCTCTTAAGCTGGCAGGGACGCAGTCGGACGTTTATCTGGGCTGGATAGGGCCGGTGGAGGAGACCAGAAAGCATTTAGAACGCGCGCGGGCTTCTTTCGCCGAGGCGGGGCGTACACCCGTCTTCGGGGTGCGTTCCCATCTGGTGATGCGCGACACCGAGGCGAAAGCCTGGCAGGAGACGCATGAGCTTTTGAGCAGAGCGGAGGGTTCCGTGAAGGCGCAGCGCGGCGCGCTGGTGGCCGGCACGAGCATGGTGGGCGCCGCCGCCCAGGCGCGCGCTTTCGATGATTTCCGGGTGGGGCCTCGCTTGTGGAACGGCATCTCCCAGGTGCGGGTGAACTGCGGCTCCGCCCTCGTGGGAACGCCCGGGCAAATCGCGGAAGAACTTCTCGGCTACTGGCGGCTGGGCATCGATGAGTTCATCCTCTCGGGCTATCCCCACGTGGAGGAATGCCACCGCGCCGCGCGCGGCCTCATCCCTCTTATTAAGGAACTGATAGAGCGCGAGCGGGCCGCTGCTTGAGGCGCTTTGTGGTGGCGTGTTGAAGAGATAGTTGGAGTTTCCTTTTTTCCCCAGCAACGAGACCAATTGAAGGAGAGATCATGCGAGCCGTCTGGTATGAAGCGTATGGCCCGGCGAAAGAGGTGCTGAAATTCGGAGAACTCGATACCCCCGAGCCAGGGGCGGGCGAGGTGCGTGTGAAACTCCACGCCTCGGGCGCGAATCCTTCGGACTACAAGGCGCGGCTGGGTTCTCGCGGCGAGATGCGCTGGGCGAGAATCATCCCCCATTCAGACGGCGCAGGCGTCATCGAGAGCGTGGGCGAGGGTGTGGACGCAGCCCGCGTGGGCGAGCGCGTCTGGCTGTTCAACGGCCAGTGGCAAAGGGCCTACGGCACGGCGGCCGATTTCATCGTCCTGCCCGAGCGGCAGGCGGTGCCACTGGCCGACTCGGTGGATTTCGCCCAGGGCGCGTGCCTGGCGATTCCGGCGATGACCGCCCACCGGGCGCTCTTTATCGACGGGCCGATTGCGGGGCAGACCGCGCTCGTCACCGGCGGGGCGGGCGCGGTGGGGCGCTACGGCGTTCAGCTCGGCAAGTGGGGCGGGGCGACCGTCATAGCCACGGTCAGCGGTGAGGAAAAAGCGCGGATCGCGCGCGATGCGGGTGCGGACCACGTCGTGAACTACCGGGAAGGAGACGCCGCTGCGCGCATCATGGAGATAACCAATGGGGCGGGCGTGGACAGGATCTGCGAGGTGGATTTCGGCGAGAACTTAGACGTCACACGCAAGGTGCTCAAGGGAAACGGAACCGTCGCGGCCTACGGATCCACGCGGGCGCCCGAGCCGGTGCTGCCCTGGTACCAGATGATGCCCGAGAACACGGCCATCCGCATGGTGTTCCTCTACACCATGCCGGATTCCGCCTTCTCCCAGGCCTGCAGCGACATCAACGCCGCGTGCGAGGCGGGGGCGCTCACCCACCACATCGGCGCGCGTTTTTCCCTGGAAGACACCGCCGCCGCCCATGAGATGATGGAGAATTTCGCGAACGTCGGAAACGTGGTGGTGGAAATCGACTAAGGCGCTCAGGGCCGCCTGCGCGCGGAATTTCCTTGAAAGATGGCGCGCGAGGGCCTATATTTGAATCAGACCATAGGGGGTCGATACAGTGAGAAAGTCTAGTCCCCCGGAGCGATGCGCCGGCCTCTCGGGGATGACAAAAGAAAGATAGCCGGCGCAAGGCATTCGGCAGGCCTCCGCCAGGCGAAGTGAGGCGCAGGCGGGAAATCAAGAACGATCCTTGAAAGCGGGGCCTCCGGAGACTCCGCTTTTTATTGGGGATGCAGACGGTCACATCGCATTTCTTCATACGAGGAGGGAAGGGCCATGCGAATATACGATCCCAAGAAAATACTGGCTGCCGTAGATTTCTCCGATCTCAGCAGGGGCGTCCTGAAGGTCGCGGCGGAGATCGGGGAGAATCGCAACGCGGAAGTCATGGCCATTCATGTGGCCAGAAACCCCGACTATGCGGCCAAATACGGTGGCTATGGCGCGGAACTCGTCGGCACCATTTCCCCGAGCCGTCTGCTCGAGGATTCGCGCGTCGAATTACAGAGCAATCTGGACGTCATGGTGAAACAGATCGAATCGAGCGTGCCCATCGAGACCCTGGTCGTTTTCGGCGAGCCGATGAAGGAGATCGTGCAATTCGCCGAGACGGGGAATTTCGACCTTCTCGTCATGGGCACGCACGGCCACAACATGGTGAGCCGCTTTTTGATCGGGAGCGTCTCCGAGCAGGTGCTCCGGCGCGCGCCCTGTCCGGTGTTTCTGTTGAGGGACAAGGTGGCCCTGCGGAAGATGGCGGAACTCGAGGCGGCGGAGGCGAGCGGGAACTAGAAAACGGGTTTCGACCGCCCTCTCCAGTGCGCCGCCGCGCGCCGGGGAGGGCGTTTTTTTTATCTGTTTCCCCTCGCTGCCGCCTTTTGGATGGCTTTCCGTGGGCGGCCCATAAATCTCGGAAGATCGCCTCGTTGCGCCTGTTGACAAAAATAACCGCTTCCATACAATGACCTATCACCAAGGCATTATGAGTTGCATATACGGGCCGAGAGGCGGGTTCATCCATCCGCAGGCCGGCGTTCCATCGCGAGATGGACGCACGAGGCGGATTTCCTTTCGCTCTCTCGGTCCACACCCAAGTGAAGGAGGAACACCCAGATGAGCGAGAAACAGATCAAAAGAAGAAGCCTCCTCAAGGCCGGTCTGGCCACCGCCGTGGCGGGTCCCGCCGTTCTCGGCGGCGCCGGTAAAGCCTATGCCGGGCCCGAGGAGGACGCCGTCATCAAAGCGGCGAAGAAGCTGGGCGGCGCCAAGCTGAACGGAATGATGTGGGGCCTGTACTGGCGCAACTACCCCGACCTCAATCGCGAGTTCAACAAAGCCACCGGCATCTCCATGGACAAGATCAGCGACGTTCCCAACCTGCAGATTCCCCAGCGGGCCATGGCCGAGGCCATCACGCGCTCGGGCACGTTCGACATCTTTCACGTCGAGTCCATGATGATTCCCTCCCTCGTGGCCGCGGGAATGATCGAGCCCCTCGACGGCTACATGAAAGACGCGGGCTTCGACCTCCAGATGGTGGGCAACTTCGAGAGCTTCATGCAGTATCAGGGCAAGACCTACGCCATGCCCACGGACGGCAACGTCTGCCCGCAGTTCATCCGCAAGGATTACTTCGACAATCCCGACGAGCGCAAGGCCTTCGCCGACAAGCACGGCAAGCCCCTCAAGTGGCCGGTCACCTGGGAAGACGAACTCGAGATGATGAAGTTCTTCCACAGGCCCGACAAGGGACTCTACGGCTTCGGCGGACTGCGCGATAAGGCGAACAGCAGTTTCTGGTACTGGATGTATCTCTACAGCGCGGGCGGCTTCCCGTTCGACGACGACGCCAACCCCACGCTGAACACGCCTGCGGCCGAGTACGCCTTCGACACCTGGCTGGCGCGCAAGCAGGTCTCCCACCCCGAGGCGGGCGCCTGGGGTTCGCCGCAGATGATCCCCCGCATCCGCAACGGCGAGATGTTCTCCTGCCAGTACTGGGACGGGATTATCGCGGCCATCGAGAGCCCGACGGCGGGCACGAAGACCAGGGGCAAGTGGCGCTACGGCCTGGTGCCGGGCTCGAAGTTCTCCGGCAAGCAAATCCACCGCGCCTTCTCCGCGCCGGTGATGGGCATGGTCATCAACCGGCACAGCCCGCGCAAGAAGCAGGCCGTCGCATGGGCCATGTACATGAGCACCTACAAGAACAGCGCCGAGGTGGTCGGTCATCCAATTTTCACCTTCCACGACCCCTGGCATCCCAAACACATGACCGACCCGAAGGTGACGAAGGTCTACTCCAAGGAGGGAATCAAGGCAGTGGAGCAGAACCTCCTCGTCACCGCGCCGCCGCCGTACGTGACCGGCTACCAGGAGTTCAAGGAAGTCGTGGACCGCAACCTCTCCGAGGCCTACGCGGGCCGCAAGAAGGGCGCCAAGAAGGTCATGGGCGACATCCAGAAAGAGTGGACCAAGATCGTTCGCAAGGTCGGCAAGCGCAAGCTCAGGAAGGAGATCCCCTTCTACAAGGCGATGATGCCGAAGATGGACAAGCCTATGTAAGGCGGAAACTCCTCTCCCCGGGGCGTGTGCTCCGGGGAGGGATTTCATGTTTCGATAACCGGGGCCGGCGGACAGTCGCCGGCCCCGGTCGCCGACACGATACTCGCTTCCGGATGGATCCTGGTTCATGCCCCGATCTACTCGATATTGGTAGGAGTCTCACGAATGGCGACGGCCATAGATGCGCAGCCCAAGGGTAGACGCTCCACCCGCGCCCGCGGCGTGCGCATATTCAAATGGAGCGCGCTCTCCCCGCTGATCATTCTGTTCGCGTTCCTGATGCCCGTTTTTCTTTTGCAGATATATTTTTCGCTTCATTCCTGGACGGTCTATCTCTCCACCTGGTTCGACGCGGATTTCGTGGGGCTGGAGTTGTTCCAGGAGGTGTTGACCGAAGGGCGTTTCTGGAGGGCCATGGGGCGCTCGCTCATGTTCGCGAGCCTCTCGACGCTGGGCTGTTTCATATGCGGCTTCATTCTGGCGCTGCTGATGTACAAGCCCTTCAAGGGGCAGGCGTTTTTCTATATCCTCTTCATCATTCCCATGCTGACGGTGCCCGTCGTCATCGCATACACCGCCGACATGCTTTTATATGAAAAAGGACCCATCAACGGGTTCTTGAGCTATTTCCTGCCGGGAGACCTCTCGAAGTTCACCTGGCTGGCAAACCCGAATTTCGCCATCTTCACCATTATTCTTCTGGAAATATGGAACTGGACTCCCTTCGTCTTCATCATCATGCTGGCGGGCCTCTCCTCGCTGCCGGCCGAGCCCGTGGAGGCCGCGCGCATCCTCGGAGCGAACCGCTTGCAGATTTTCCGCGAGATTCAGCTTCCGCTCCTGCGGCCCGTCATATTCCTGGCGCTCATCCTGCGCTTCCTCGAGGCCATGGCGGAATTCCCCAAGACGTGGGGCCTCATCCAGGGAGGGCCGGGCACCGCTACCGAGACCATACCCATCTATCTCTATTTCACGACTTGGGTGTCGTTTGATATATCGAAGGGCGCGGCGATGTCCTATATCGTCATGGTCATCATGATATTCATCGTTCTCACGGCGATCTACGTGCTGCGCCGCGAGAAACAGGCGCTCGACACCCTGTATGAAGCGCCGCGCACGGAGGCTTAGGCATGAACCGAGTCATGAAGGGACGCCTGTTCAACATATTCCGCTACGCCATGCTTCTGTTCTGGTCGCTGATCGTGGCGTTTCCGGTATTCTGGATCGTCTCCACCTCGTTCAAGCCCGACTGGGAGTGGCACGCCTGGCCGCCGGTCTACTGGTCGCAGGAGGCCTCATGGGCCAACTACCAGGCGGTGTGGGGCAGGCCCGAGAGTCCCCGCTCGGCTGCGGATGTGAAAACGCAGACCGCCCGCTACGAGTCGGCTTCGGCGAACAAGCCCTGGCAGGCGCTCTGGAACAGCCTCTATATCGCGATTACCGCCACCGCGCTTTCGGTCGCCTTCGGCGCGATCCTGGCCTACGGCGTCTCTCGCTACCGGATACTATCCGAGATACGAATGTTCCAGCTCCTTGTGCTGCGGATGATCCCGCCCATTGTGGTGGCGGCGCCTCTCACCCTCTACTACTCGGCGATCCATTTGATGGACACCGCGACGGGGCTGGTGATCGTCTATTTCATCACCACGCTGCCCTATTCCGTCTGGATGACGAAGAGCTTCGTGGACGAGGTTCCCGTCGAGCTCGAACAGGCCGCGGAGATTCTGGGCGCGAGCAAATGGCAGGCGATCCGCGAGGTCATATTCCCGCTCATTCGCTCAGGGTTAGTGGCGACGTTCCTGTTCATCCTCATCCTGACGTGGAGCGAATATCTGCTCTCTCTCATGCTCTCCAAGGTGGACGTGGTGACGCTGCCCGTCCAGTTGGCGAAATACGAAGGCTCCGACGAGGGCCGCGTCTACGGCCATCAGGCCGCTCTGGCGGTGGGGATCACCCTGCCGCTCATGATCATCGGCATTTTCATTCGAAAACACCTGGTGCGAGGTTTCACTTTCGGAATGGTGAAGAGGTAAGAAGACAATGGCGAGAATCGAACTCAAGAGCTTACGCAAGGTATTCGGCAAGAACATCGAGGCCGTGAAGAATCTCGACTTCACCATCGAGGAAGGCGAGTTCGTCGTCATCGTCGGCCCCTCGGGCTGTGGCAAGACGACCACGCTGCGCATGGTCGCGGGGTTCGAGGAACCCACCGCGGGCGAGATCATCATCGACGGGAAGGTCGTCAACGATATCGACCCCGGCGATAGGGGCGTCGGCATGGTCTTCCAGACGCATGCGCTGTTCCCGCACAAGACGGTGGCCGAGAACATCGAGTTCGGTCCGCGCATGAAGAAGGTGCCCGTGGAAACGCGCAAAAAGCGCGTGCGCGAAGTGGCCGACCTTGTCCGGATTGGCCACCTGCTCAACAAGCTGCCCGGCCAGTGCTCGGGCGGCGAGGCGCAGCGCGCGGCGCTGGCCCGCACACTCATCACCGACCCCTCCGCCTTCCTGCTGGATGAGCCGCTTTCGAGCCTCGACGCCAAGCTCCGCCGCGAGATGCGCGCCGAGATCGACAGGCTCCACGAGGAACTCAAGAAAACCTTCGTCTACGTCACCCACGATCAGGAAGAGGCCATGACCCTGGCCGACCGCATCATGGTGATGCGCCTGGGCGTCATCGAGCAAGTGGGTACCCCGCTGGACATCTACAACGACCCGGTCAGCTATTTCGTGGCCGATTTCTTCGGCAGCCCGTCCATGAACCTCATCTCGGGGAAGGTGGATAATTCCAACGGCGCCGCCGCGTTCACCGGCTTCGGCATCGATTACACGCTCCCCGAGGCCTACGCGGGCGTATCCTCGGGAGATTACACCCTGGGCGTCCGGCCCGAACACATGGTGGTGGGGAGCGAGAGCGCCGCCTTCTCGTGCAACATCCAACTCGTGGAGCCGCTCGGAAAAGATACGCTTCTCTACTTCGAGCACGGTGCGGAGCGTCCGACCATCGCCGTCGTCGAGGCGAGCGGTCGCTTCAAGGCGGGCGAGCGGCTGAACGTCACGTTCGACCCCTCGCGCGTCTATCTCTTCGAACCCGACGGAACGCGCGTCCGGTAACCCTGCTCCCTCAAGTCGGTTATCGCCGGAAATGAATATAATTAAAACCTCTCGTGCAGGCGGAGCGAGTGGGGCGATGCCTCTGCGTTCGTCTTTGTCCTGAAAACGCCATTTTCTGTGTTTTTACGCCTGATTTCCCTTGACTGGCGCAGGATGTTGAATATATCTTGGGCTAACGAATAGCCAAATTCATCCTGTCGAAATAGGGGGACCTACTGGAATGAATCCAGCCTATTCATTTGCCCATCGACCCCGCGTCGGGCGGCCGACGCGCCGCTTCTCTCAGGGGGGTGTTTTCGACTCCATCTCTCGCCCGCTTCGCTTTGCGGCCTGCGCGCTCGCCCTGGCCTTCGCCTGGTGCGCCCCGCCTGTGGGCGCGGAGGATTTCACTCACGGCGAACTCGAGGGCAGTCTCGACATCACGCTTTCACACGGCGTTACCTTACGCGTCGATGATCGCGACAAGCGACTGATCGGCCGGGCCGAAGGGGCCGGCACGGCGAACTCCGTCAACTCCGACGACGGCAACCTCAATTACGACAGCGGCATCGTGAGCAACACGTCGAAGTTCACCGGCGAGCTCGACCTGAACTACCGCAACTTCGGCGCCTTCGCCCGCGTGCACGGGTTTTTCGACTTCGAGAACGACAGGGGCGAGCGGGCGCGCAGCGAACTTTCGCCCGAAGCGAAGGATCTGGTCGGAAAAGACTTTGAAGTGCTCGATTTATACCTCACAGGCTCGTTTGACCTGGGCGGCGCGGCGGTGGACCTGAGGCTCGGCAACCACGTCATTAGCTGGGGCGAGAGCACCTTCATCCAGAACAGCATCAACGTCATCAATCCCTTCGACGTGACCAAGCTCAGAACGCCGGGCGCGGAGTTGCGCGACGGGCTCGTGCCGGTTCCGATGGTCTCCGTCTCGGCCTCGCTGAACGAGAGCCTCTCCTTGGAGGGCTTCTACCAGGTGAAGTGGGAGAAGACCGAGATCGACCCGCCGGGCAGCTACTTCTCGACGAGCGACTTCGTCGGCGCAGGCGGGAGGAGGGTCGTGCTCGGCTGGGGTGAGGTCCCCGATACAGGCCGAGGGTTGGGTCCCATCACAGCGGCGGTCAACGCCGACCTCCGGGGCTTCCATATCCCCAGCCCTGCGGCGCCGGGAACCCTGGCGCCCCTGCCTCAGAGAGCGCAGCCGGACTTCGACCCCTATTTCCTGAACGTATTCCGCAGGGCGGACGAGGAGCCTGAAGATTCGGGCCAGTGGGGCGTCGCGCTGCGCTACCTCGCCGCGGGCTTGAACAACACCGAATTCGGCTTCTACTTCGTGAACTACCACAGCCGCCTGCCGATCCTGAGCGGGCGAACCGGCACGGCGCAGGGGGTGGCGGACGGCCTCTTCGCGTTGGGGGCGGTCGCCAGGGGTTCCGCAACTACGGGGGCGATTGCGCAGGCAGTTACACCGGCGGTCACCCAGGCCGTCACCCAGCAGGTCACCGCTGCGGTAAGAGCATCCGTTCAGCCCGGCACGCCGCCTGCGGCGGTTCAGGCGGAGATCCAAAGGCAAGTCGCCAGCCGGGTACCCGGCGCGGTCGCCAGTCAGGTCGCCGCCCGAATCGGCGCCGTAGCCGGCCCCCTCGCCATCGATCGCTACGTGAAGACGGCGGGCTACATCGTCGAATACCCGGAAGACATCCAGCTTCTGGGCGTGAGCTTCAACACCCAGCTCGGAACCTCGGGCTGGGCGCTGCAGGGAGAACTTTCCCACCGCATGGACGCGCCCTTGCAGATAGACGACGCCGAACTTTTCTTCGCCTCCCTGACGCCGCTCACCGCCGCCGCTCCGGGCGGACCGCCTTGCGCGGCCACGAGTCCTTTCGCCTACTGCAGGAACCAGGTCGCCCCCAACGGCCTCGGCCACGAGGAATACGTCCAAGGCTACATCGAGCGCGACGTGAGCCAGATTCAGGCCACGGCCACCAAGGTGTTTGGCCCCACCCTGGGGGCGAACAGCTTGGCGTTCATCGCGGAAGCGGCGCTCATGTACGTGCACGACATGCCGGACAAGAGCGAACTCCGCCTGGAGGGACCGGCCACGAGCACCAGCGGGGAGCCCTTTCATTCCACGCCGGCGGGCGCGCACGCAGGCCTCGCGGCGGAGCCTCTGGATCGGTTCGCGAGCGCCACTTCCTACGGCTACCGGCTAGCGGCGCGTCTGTCGTATCTCAACGCCATCGGCGCGGTGAACATATCCCCGCGCGTACAGTTCCAGCACGACGTGAAGGGCACCAGTCCCGGCCCCGGCGGGCCGTTCGTGGAAGACCGCGTCGCGCTGACGTTCGGGCTGGGCGCGAGCTATCTCAACCGCTGGCATTTCGACGTGAGCTTCACCATGTTCGGCGGCGCCGGAAGGCACAACCAGGTGAGCGACCGCGACTTCGTCTCCGCCGCCGTCAAATACCTGTTCTGACCAACAGCGATGAAAATGGGGTAACCGCCATGAAAACCATCATCTTGAGAATCAGCGTCGCGATGCTTTTCACCTTCGTCGCGACCAGCGCCTCCGCCGCGATTTCCGCCGATGAGATCGCACGGCTGGGTAAGGATCTCACCCCTCTCGGGGCGGAACGGGCGGGCAACGCCGCGGGAACGATTCCGGAGTGGAAGGGGGGCATCACGACCCCGCCTGCTGGTTACAAGGTCGGCGATCACCATCCCGACCCCTATTCCGGCGACAGGCCGCTTTTCACCATCACCCGCGCCAACCTCGACAAACATCGCGCAAAGCTCTCGGCCGGGCTTCAGAAGATGCTGGAGATTTACCCGACGCTCAGTCTTCCGGTCTATCCGACCCGGCGCAGCGCGGCGTTCCCGAAGCGCATCTACGAGGCCACCCGGCGCGTCGCCGCCACCGCGAAACTCACCGCCGGGGGCAACGGCGTCACGGGCGCGGTGATCGGGATTCCGTTTCCGGTTCCCAAAAAAGGAGTAGAGGTGATCTGGAATCACCTGCTGCGCTACCGGGGTGAGGCCGCCTCGCGCGTCATCGCCCAGGCCGCCGTCACCCGGAGCGGTGATTACACGCTCGTCCGGCTCGAGGACGCCTACCTCGCGCGCTATTCCCTGCCGGGCATGACGGAGGCGAAACTCAACAACAGGATGATTCTTTTCCGGCAGAAGGTGGCGGCGCCAGCGCGGCTTGCGGGCCGGATTCTGCTGGCCTACGAGACGCTCAACCAGGTCGCCGAGCCGCGCCACGCCTGGGTGTACAATCCCGGCCAGCGCCGGGTGCGGCGCGCGCCGAACATCGCCTACGACAACCCGGGCACCGCTGCGGACGGACTGCGGACGAGCGATCAGTTCGACATGTTCAACGGGGCGCTCGACCGCTACGACTGGAAGCTTCTCGGCAAGCGGGAGATGTACGCGCCCTATAACAGCTACAAACTGCACAGCGATAAAATCACCTTCGCAGACGTTTTGAAGCCTTTGCACGTCAACCCGAAGTATCTGCGCTATGAACTGCACCGGGTCTGGGTGGTCGAGGCGACGCTCAAGAAAGGAGCGCGCCACATCTACAAGAAACGGCGGCTCTACGTGGATGAGGATTCATGGATGATCCTGCTCGTGGACATTTACGACAACAGGGATCAACTCTGGCGCGTGTCGGAAGGGCACGTCGTCAACTATTACGAAAAACCCTTGCTGGGCTTTACCCTCCAGGTGCACACCGATATTCAGGCGGGGCGCTACCTCGCCCTGGGGCTCAACAACGAATATCCCATGAACGTCTTCGGCACGAACTACTCCTCCAGGGGTTTCACGCCCTCGGCGTTGCGCCGAATGGGCAGGAGATGATTGCGGCGACCTCCGGAATCCCAGGAAGATTGAGTCTGCGCCTCCTGCCCTGCCTCATATTCTGTCTGCTGTCCTTTGGAGCGGCGAGCGCCCAACCGGCCGTTCACGCGCGGCTTGCGCCCAAATCCCTGCTGCTCGACGGCGCGTCCGCCGGCTCGCGCCTGGTGGTGGTCGGCGCGCGCGGCCACGTGCTGGTTTCGGACGATGGCGGCGCAAGCTGGAAACAGGCCCGCGCACCCGTCCGCTCCCTGCTCACCGCGGTGCACATGCACGATGCCCGCATCGGCTGGGCAGTCGGTCACGACGCCGTCATCCTCCGCACCGAGGACGGCGGCATGACCTGGAGCTTGACGCATCACGCGCCCAAAGAAGAACGCCCCCTGCTCGACGTCTGGTTCCGCGACGAGCGGGTGGGCTTCGCCGTGGGGGCGTATGGCTATTTCCTCAGCACAAAGGATGGCGGCCGCACCTGGAAGCCGCGAACCATCGACAAGGATGATTTTCATCTGAACGCCCTGGTTCCCGCAGGACCGGGGCGGTTGTTCATCGCCGGAGAAGCGGGCGTCCTGTATCGCAGCGACGATGGCGGCGACACCTGGCGCAAGCTCTCCTCTCCCTACGCCGGCTCGTGGTTTTCCGCGCTCGCGCTCGATGCGAACCGATTGTTGTTGCTGGGGCTTAGGGGCAGCATGTTTCGCTCCGAGAACGGGGGCGAGAGCTGGACCAAGGTGCGCACCGCCACGAAGGCGACTTTGACGGGGGCGGTGCGGCTGAAGCCGGATTTGTTGCTCGTCACCGGTCTCGAAGGCACCTTGCTCGTCAGCCGGGACGGCGGGCGCAGCGTTTCGGCCGATGCCGCTTTCAAACCCCTGGCCTCGCGCCAGGGAATTTCTAAAGCGCTCGCGCTCTCAGGCGGCGGGTTGGTGTTGCTGGGAGAGTTCGGGGCCAGGCGCCTGCCCCGGGCCGAATAGACTCTACACATGCCGGACGCCTCCTCCCCCCCTCAAACATCTTCCGTTACGGCTCTGCTCGAGCGCGCGCTTTTTTCACGCCGCAAATGGGTGCTCGCGGCGTTCATCCTGATCACGCTGGCGATGGCCTGGCTGGCGACGGGTCTGCGCGTGGATGCGGGCTTCACCAAGCTGGTGCCGCTGGAGCACCCCTACATGCGCACCTACTTAAAGCATCGCGCCGCGTTCGGGGGTGCTGACCGCGTGGCGGTGGCGCTGGTGGCGCGCGAGGGAGACATCTTCACGCCTGAGTTCTTCGCCCTGCTTCAAAAGGTGAACGACGCCGTATTCTTCGTGCCGGGGGTCGATCGCACCCAGGTCTATTCGGTGGTGACGCCGAACGTGCGCTACAACGAGGTGGTCGAAGACGGCATCGTCGCCGGCAACGTGCTGCCCGCGGATTTCAAGCCGACCCGGGCCGGTTTCGCACGGGTGCGCGAGAACATCATCAAGGCGGGCATCGTGGGCCGGCTGGTGGCGAACGATTTTTCCGGCGCGCTCGTGAGCGCGAGGCTTCAGGAGTTTCACCCCAACACCGGCGAGCGGCTCGATTATCTTGAAGTCGCGCGCGCGCTCGAGGTCATCCGCCGCGAAGCCGAGGCCGGCGGCGTCGCGAAAGTCCACATCATCGGGTTCGCCAAGGTCGTGGGCGAGATAGCCGAGGGCGCAGCCCAGGTGTTGTTCTTCTTCGGCCTCGCCGTCGTGATCACCGCTCTATTCGTATACGCCTATACCCGCTCGGTCCGCCTCACGGCGATGCCGCTGGCGTGCTCCCTCGTTGCGGTTATCTGGCAGCTCGGCGCGCTCACCGGTCTCGGCTTCGGCGTCGACCCCATGTCGATCCTGGTGCCGTTTCTGGTCTTCGCCATCGGGGTCAGCCACGGGGTGCAGATGGTGAACGCCGTGCAGGCCGAAGGAGGCGGCGGTGTTCCCGCTGCGCGGGCGAGCTTTCGCCGTCTGCTGCTGCCGGGCTCCGTGGCGCTCGCCTCGGACGCCATCGGGTTTGTGGCCATCGCGCTCATACCCGTGCGCGTTATCCAGGAGATCGCCGTTACCGCCAGCCTGGGGGTAGCCGCGATCATCTTGACGAACTTAGGTCTTCTGCCCGTAGCGCTTTCCTATCTCAAAGCGGAGGGAGAAGGTGAGCGCGCGGCTCGCTCGGGGTTCCTGGATTCTCTTTGGTCGCGCGCCGCGCAGGCGGCAAGGCCGCGTCCCGCGATGGTGACGATAGCCGTCGCCACCGTTCTACTGGCTCTCGGCGCGCGTTACGCGCCCGAGGTTCGCGTGGGCGACCAGCACCAGGGCGTGCCGGAATTGCGCGCGACCTCCACCTACAACCTCGATACCGCCGCCATCGTCGAGCGCTTCAACATCGGCGTGGACGTGCTGACGGTGATCGTGGAGACCATACCGCAAGGGTGCGTCGATTACGGGGTGATGCGCCTCATCGATGAGTTCGAGTGGCGCATGAGGAACGTGGAGGGCGTGCGCTCGGTGGTCGCGCTCGCCGGAATCGTCCGCAAGCTCAACGCCGGCTGGAACGAGGGAAACCTCAAGTGGCGCACGCTCCCACGCAACCGCCATGCGCTCGCCGAATCGGTCTCTCTCGTGCCGACGAGCACAGGGCTCTTGAACGGCGACTGCTCGGCGATGCCGGTGCTCATCTACACCGCCGACCACAAGGCGCAGACCATCCGCCGGGTCGTCTCCGCCGTAAAGGCGTTCAATGAAAAAGAGCGCGACGCGCGGGTCGCCTTTCGCCTCGCCGCAGGAAACGTCGGGGTGATGGCGGCGACGAACGAGGAGATAGAAGCGTCGCAGTTCCCGATTCTGGGCTACGTGTACGCCGCGGTCATTCTGCTCTGCCTGCTCTCGTTCCGCTCGGCGGCGGCGACCGTGTGCATCATCGCGCCTCTCGCTCTGGTCTCCCTGCTCGCCTACGCGCTGATGGCGTTTCTGGAGATCGGCCTCAAGGTTTCCACCCTGCCGGTGGTGGCGCTGGGCGTGGGCATCGGCGTGGACTACGGGATTTACATCTGCGGGCGGCTGCTCGCCTATATGAGAGAAGGTCTCGATTTCGCCGCGGCCTATGAGCGAACGCTCGCCACCACGGGCGCGGGCGTGGTGCTCACAGGCTTCACGCTGGCGGTGGGGGTGGCGACCTGGATTCTCGCGACGCTCAAGCTCCAGGCCGACATGGGTACGGTGCTCTCGTTCATGTTCCTGGTCAACATGGTCGGCGCCATCGCGCTGCTGCCCGCCCTGGGCGCGTTCCTGATGAAGCCCAAGAAGGCGCGGGAAGACGATTAGGGCGGGGAGTGGGTTCGGCCCTGCGCCGTCGTGTTGCAGAATTACTCTCCCCTTGAGGGGCAATGACAATTGATGAAAGAGGTAGAACCACTCTCTTGAGGGAGTTGTAGAAAAAATTCTGATGAATGGGGGTTCGGCGCGACCAACGAGAGGAAAAAACCACTCCCCCCTTGAGGGGGAGTCGAAGAGGCCGAGCCCTTGGGCGAAGGCCGATTCGGTGGGGGGACGATTCTAATAAATGGTTACTCCACTAATTAAAAGCTCCCCCCACCGACTCGCTTGCGGGCTACGCCCTTACCTCGTCGACTCCCCCTCAAGGGGGGAGTGATTCTCGCCTTGACTCGTCTTGCTGTCGGGTTTCCAGGGAGGAGAAACACGCTCCCCCTCCTCGGTCGGCAAACCGCAAACACTCCTTCATCGGGGTTGTTGAAAAAGCCCTGATTTCGTGATTTGGCGTATGTTGTCAACCGACGAGAGGGGGGGCCGTGGACAGGTCGCGACCTGTCCTTACGAGGCGGTGCGGCTTTGTTCGTCATTCCGGCGCATGCCGGAATCCATGTGTTTTGCTTTTTTTTTTATTTTCTGATTGATTCCAGCCAATGACGAGGAGATGAAAAGCCGGAGTATTGCCATTCCGCTCGGAACTGGATTCCGGCTTTCGCCGGAAAGACGGCAGTGGTCAATTCTTAGCGGGGCGGACTTTTTCAACAACCCCTCAAGGGGGGAGTGATTTTAGAGGTCGCGCTTTTTTCGAAGCATGCGCCGGAATGACGGTGATCAAATCCTCCCAATGAGAGATGGTTCTTTTCTCTCCTCCGGCCTAAAGGGGCGTGACGGTCGCCTTGATGGTGACGGACACGTTT
The DNA here is from genome assembly GCA_965261085.1 of bacterium. Classification (GTDB taxonomy): domain Bacteria; phylum UBA8248; class UBA8248; order UBA8248; family UBA8248; genus Bin107. The sequence goes on along the minus strand of OZ253442.1, from coordinate 4,095,282 downwards.
TGAAAGGTTTTCACGAATCTTGTCGTGTTCGCCGCGATGGCCTCGAAAATTTTCTCTCCTTTCTCCACCGATGCCAGGGTGGCCGCTCCGCCGACTCCCATCGCTTCCCGGTTTTGCCCGTATTCCTCCACTGTCGGCGGAAAGGAGAGTTTTGGATTTTCGACCCGGTTGACGGCGTGGTCCACGGAAACGAAGCGGTGCTCGAATTCGCCCACCTCGGGAATGGCGTCCAACGCGCGGTCCATCCTGACCTGATCGCCATACTTGTAAAGCATGAAGGAGGTCTCGGATTCGCATCCGTGGCCCACTCCTCCCGGGGGACTCTCGCAGGCGGCGCGAATCTCCTTCCCGGCGATGAGCGCCAGGTCCACGATTGCGACGGCGGCGGCCGTTAAGTTCCTGACCCGCACCACGGCAATCTCGAGCGGGGGGAGATTCGCGACCCGGTGCCCGTTTAAGATCACGATATGCTTGAAGCCATGAATGACGAGGCTGTTGCATACGTCCTCGACGACGCGCGTCAGCGTATCCGCGGCGAGCGATATCGTTCCCGGAAACGCGAGATGATGAGGCGACCACCCGAACCACAGGGGAGAGGCGATCAGGGCGTCCGCCCGCTCGGCCACCTCCCCGGCGGTCGCGATGGCCTCGGCCGCATCCGTTCCGATGGGACAATGAGGCCCGTGCTGCTCCGTGGCGCCGACGGGTACGAGCGCCGTATCCCCATTCTCGAGGTATTCCGCTACGTCCGGCCAAGTCAGTTCCTGTATCCAGCGGCTCATGATTCTTTCTCCTCATTTTCGCGGACGGCCCGGTGGCTACGGTTTGGGTTCCACCCACCCCGACCAACTGCGCCTGAGGGCCTCGCATTCGGCCACCCGAACGCCCGTGACGAGATTGACGGTTCGATTCCCCATGGCCAGGAGCTTTTCGACGGAATAGTCTCCATGGTCGGTTCGCCTCATCTCGGCATGGCGCGCGCCCAGAACGAGCGTTTCGATATTCGCCAGGACGATTGACCAGCAGCACATCGGGCAGGGTTCCATCGCCGTATAGAGCGTCGACCCGGACAGGTCGGGAGAACCCAGTGCCCGGCATGCGTTTCGAATGGCGTCGGTCTCGCCGTGGCAGGTGGGGTCGGCGTGAGAGTTGACGCGATTTTGTCCCCTGCCGATCACTTCTCCATCTCTGACGATGATCGAGCCGACGGGGGAGTTCCCCGCCTCGAGCGCAAGACGTGATTCCTCGAGCGTCAACCCCATGAAATGATGATGATCTTCCAGCATTGAAGTTCCTCCATACATGCGGCGGGATGAAATAACGCAGACATCCAAGAGCGCCCGCCCGCCGATGCCGGTGAACGCTCCCTCGATGAATGCTCCAATCGGGATGGCGAAATTCAGGCGCCCCTCCCGACTCTTGAGTAAATCCCATGAGACTTGAGAACTATTTTCCCACCGATCGGCCTTTGATGCGAATGAGCGCGGTTGAAATCATCCTGACCCTGAAGATGCGCCGTGGAGCGCTCCCCGAAAATCGCCCCGGATTCATGGAGAAGGTCGGCGCATTTTGAAGCCTCGAAAGAAAGAGGAGATGAGCCGTAGACGTTCACCGCCCACTGTGGGGAGAAAAAATAATGGCGAATGGGGAAGATGCGGGCGGCGCCACAAGCACGGGGGAGATGGGAACCGTGATACGGAGGATTCCGCCTCGATTTGCGATTATTATTTTTCGGCTACACTCGGGCGCCACGAACTCGCCCAAACCGTAGCGGCGCTGCGCAAAATCCGTTCGGTGCTGAATGAGGGCTGATTTTAATTCGTCATATCGTTGTAAATACGACTATATTTCGATTCACCCGTTTCGCCGTGAAATGAGACGCAAACGCCTCCTATCAACATGCGCATCGATACCTATCTTCCCTCGGCCACACCACTATATGCTAACGATTCGGTAACAACACACGATAAGCCGTCAGTCGCGTCTCGGTCCGTTCCATTCTCAAAGGTCCTCAACCGCGCGTTCGCACGGTTGAGGACGCGGGAAACCAGGCCGCCATGGTCTGCTCGTTTCGGTCGTCCCATCCGCATGACCTGCCGAATCTCCCCACCCCTTCAAAAACGGTTCCTCACTCCGTTTCTTCCCCGTTCCACGCGCTCTCGTACTTCGCCCGGTGCTCGGCGGGCAGCGGAGAGGCGAAGTAAGAGATCCCGATGAAGAGCACCGCGTTCACCAGCAGCCCGAAGAAGCCCGGCGCCGGCGCGCTGCCCACGTTGATGGGCGGTGGCCCCGAGGCGAAGAAGGTGTAGTAGGTGCCGAGCGCCACCCCGACGACCCAACCCACCTCAGCCCCCAGCTTCGAGGCCCGCTTCCAGTAGAGGCCACCGATCAGCAGGGGCAGGAACTGCATGTGGAACATCACCACCAGCTTGACAAGGGCCCAGATGTAGGGCGGCCGGGCGAGGGCGATCCACACGGCCAGAAACCCGAAGACCAACATGGCCCACTTCCCGATCAGGACGGATTGCGCCTGGGAGACGTCCTTCTTGACGAAGCCCCGGACGATGTCCTTCGATATGATGGCGTTCGCGCCCACAAGGCCGGAGTCCAGGGTGGACATGCCGCACGCCCAGACGACCACCACCAGCCAGGCCATAAGCCAGGGGGCCTGCTTCTGGATGGTCACGAGGATGGCTTGGTCCATGTTCAACCCAGGGCCGGCGAAGACGCGGCTGATCAGCCCCAGGAAGAGGAAAATCACGACCATCACGAGCAGCATCACCGCCGTCAGAATCACGTTTCGGCGATATTCTTCCAGGCTGCGGATGGTGTACATGCGCGTCATGCGGTCTCCCATCGTAAGGGGATGGGAGGCCATAAACACGAACCAGCCGAGGAAAAGCCCGAAGGTTATGGCGTCGGACGTAAACAGGGTATGCGACTCAGGTAGCGCATCGATCAACTTGGTGTAACCGCCCACGGCGTAAAAGAGATACGAAAGCGCCACCACACCGAAAGCCAAGGAGATTACGCCCTGTAAGACGTCGGTATAGATGACCCCTCGCATCCCTCCGTAGATGGTGTAGCCCACTCCGATGACGAGCAGGAGGAGCACCCCCCAGATGTAAGGAATGCCTGCGAACCGCTCGAGGACGGTGCCCATGGCGACGGCGTTCGAGGCGAAATAGGGAACCAGGAAGATGACGGTCCCGACGGCCCCGCAGATCCGGAGAAGCTCACTCTGGTAGAAATCCCCGTAGAAATCCTGTGCGGTGACGTAGTTGAACTTCTTACCCACCGGCCAGAGGCGCTTGCCGATGTACCAGAGCGGGAACACCATGAACGCGTAAGCGAACCCGTAGCCCACGAAGCCCACGCCCTTCAGGTAGAACCAGCCCACCGTGCCCAGGTAGATCCCGCCCGACATGAGCGTGGCCACTATGCTGAACGAGTTGGGAATGTAGCCGACGTTACGGCCGGCCACGTAATAATCTTCCTCGGTCGCCTCTTCAGAGTGATAACGGTAAACGACCAAGATGGTGACGATCAGGTAGACGACGACACACCCGAAGATGAAGTACGGCGAGGACCATATCATGACGCGTCCTCCTCTTCGTACACCACACGAATCAGCACCCAGAGCCCGTAGAGGGCGACCAGCGGATACCACAAGATCGTGAAGTACTTGTAGTTGATGAAGGGATTGACCGTTGTTGTCAGGATAAGAATGAGCAAAGCGACGAACAACCATCCATTTGTCGTGGGCTTGCCGTCCTTGAGCATAGCGTTTCCCCCTCCTGGAGTGCGCCGGGTGTGCGGCGCCACTTGTACCTCCTCGGACGGGGAAAGCCACTCACCCCCTCCGAACTCTTCGGGCGGTTCGTGCTTCCTCGCTCGGACGGAGAGGCGGAAGCCCCTACTCTAAGCGAAGTGTCTACAAGAAACTTTGATATGAAAATAATTAAAAGTCAAGAGGAAAATACATCGCCTGGATGCGAGTTTCTGGTTACGGGTAGAATTGGGTATGGCGCCGGGGTGACGGAACGTCATACCTGAATCATCGATTTTTCTTATCCTATCTGAGCCGGTGTTTTCCCTCTTCTCTATAGACCTCATCCGGTAGGCGAGGGAGTGGGCAAAACCACGGAATAATTGACACAGCAATCCGGCTCGCAGGGAGACGCAACAGGCTATTCGGGAAATGTTCTCGAAATAAGGCGGAAACAGCAGCTTAACATCGTCGTAATTCTTTGGAATTATCCCCCCCGTAGATTACCCCCTGACGGATATTCGCAGAAAACCCCGATTTTCCACGGAAACCAGCGAAGATATGCCGATAATCGAAAAAAAAGACGAGAAAATCGCCGCGCCGCCAGGAAGACGTCAGGTCACTTCTAATCGCGGCCATATTTCAATCGAGAAAGTCTCCATTGTTTACGGGAAACGGGGGAAAGAAAACGTCGCGGTTCAGGAGACATCGATTGAGATTAGATCCAGCGAATTCGTCTGTCTGCTTGGGCCTTCCGGTTGCGGTAAATCGACCCTGTTGAATTCGATTGCGGGATTCGTGAAGCCAACGACCGGCAGGGTGAGGGTTGACGGCCAGGAAATCCATGGGCCCGGTCCTGACCGCGGCATGGTATTTCAGGAATACTCCCTGTTCCCGTGGAAAACGATTTTCGACAACATCGCAATGGGTCCCCGGTTCGCCAATGACGTCGAGGCGAATACGACGGCCAGAACCCTTCTGGAGATGGTGGGCCTGTTCAAGTATCGGGACCACTATCCAGCGGAATTATCGGGCGGCATGCAGCAACGCGTCGGCATCGCCCGGGCGCTTGCAACCTACCCGAGCGTACTGCTGATGGACGAGCCGTTTGGAGCCCTGGACGCTCAGACGCGCATCATGATGCAGGAAAATCTGCTGAACATCTGGAGAGAGTTCGGCACGACGGTCGTGTTCGTCACCCACGACGTGGATGAAGCGGTTTTTCTTTCTGACCGCATCCTGATTATGAGCGCGAATCCCGGCCACGTCATTTCCGATCTGCCCAACAGGGTTCCCCGTCCCCGTTTCCAAAGCGTGGTGACGAACCAGGATTACAACGAACTCAAACTCAAGTGCCTGGAGACCATTCGCACCGAGAGTATGCTCGCTTTTGAGTCTCAAAATGACTGAGCTCATGGGGGTCGCCACATTTGATGCCGCACTGATTGTTGTTGCATTCTCGGCCGCCATGCTCCAATCCGCGACCGGGTTCGGATTCGGCATGATTGTCGGCCCGATGTTGCTGGCGTTTTTGAACATTCCGGACGCTGTCCAGTCCACGGGCATTTTGACTTTCGGGATCGTCGTGATTCTGGCGCCATCACTGGTCGGACACTGCGATCGCAAGGCGCTCGCTCTGTTGGGCGCGGGTACGGCGCTAGGCCTTCCTCTCGGCTATTTTTTCCAGGTATCGATGTCGGGGGTCATGCTCCAATCGATCGCGGTCTTCGTTGTTGGGTTTGCGCTCGTCGGGTTGTTCCGCCCCCGGCGCGATCCGGCAGAACACCACGGCAACCAATCGAAACCCTGGCGGGGGGTCGGCGCCGGAGTTCTGTCGGGCGCCATGAGTACGGCCTTGGCCATGCCCGGCCCTCCCGCTATGGGCTATTTGTTCGGGCTGGGCCTCTCGAAAATGTCGATCAGGGCCACGCTGGTGGTGCTCATGGTCGGTTCTTATGCGGGGATGATTGGAGTCCATCTTGTCAGTCAAGGCATATCACAGACTGTCATTGACCAAACGATTCGCTTGGCTCCCGCGACGCTCATCGGCCTGATCGCCGGGCATGTCCTGGCTTCCCGTATTTCTGAGCGGATATTTCATTTGCTGACCGTGCTGCTGGTGAGCGGTGCATTCCTGAGCCTGTTCACCGCCATTCTCCGGTCAACGGAAAGGTAAGGCATGGCTATCGTTTCATGATGCGCTTTGTTTTTCTCTTTTTCGTATAGCAATCATCATGTGTTCGGCAGGCCCTGTCCCAATCATCTACAGGAACTGGACGATTTTTTTGCCAATCGGTTAATTCTCTCCGCACCAGTTTCCATAAACAGGGCCGCATTCCTTCAAGCCCATTTTGTGAAGAACAGGTGCGCATCCCAACAAAAACAGGGAAAGGCCCAACAATACGAAATAACGCATCATTATCTTCTCCCTCCAAATCCAGCGGACATATCGTTTCTCTCCACGACACCGCCCATTCCTTCGTGGTTTGACCCGAAAAATGCGCCCGTAACCTCGCCAGCATCGCCACCCGTCTGCGTGAATGTATTGCCCCGGACGATGACGCTGTAGCTGAGGTCGCCGTCATTCCAAATTGTCCTTGAATCGACATATTCCAAGTCCGTGAAGTCAATCTGCCCCCTGAGCGTTCCAATGTTGATGTTCAATCGGGTATCTCCGATCAGTGGCTCAGAATCGGAAGTCATACCCAGGAGGCGACCGGACCAGCTTACGCTTCCCGATAGAGCCTGATTATCCGCCAGATTCGTTGCCGAGCTTGGGCCGTGCGCCCAGGGCTGAACCAGGCCGTTTCTCGAGGCCGCGCCGAATGCGATATCTCCAATATCTCCGCGAACGTGGAACGATGTATCGCTCCATGCGCCAAGGCTGTGCACGTCCGTCTCGCCCGGCTCATAAGCGGCGTAAATGGCCTGAATCGCGTCGTGGTCAACCGGGCCGAGAATGCGGTCTGAATAAGAACGGGGAACACGCGAACGCATAATCGAATCATGGTAAATGTCGTAATCCGGGTGTCCAGGTTGTAGACCAAGGGCGTGTAGAAGTTCGTGGACCAGCAGCAGAATATTAGCCTCATCGGTAAACTGCCTGATTCTGTCCTCATTTATCCATATTCTGGCGCTGTGCATTTTGACGAATGTCACTGGTCCGCCTTCAAATTCGGCAGTGGAAACAGGAACCGGACGCGCTACTCCGCGGTATACCAGTCTGCTCGGTGGGTTCCATCTCGCGTGCGGGGCGTAGTCGATAAATATATCTCCTTCCGATACTTCAAATGTGCCGACGCCAGGCGGAAACGGAACCCCGCTGAATCGCAGCCTGTTCTCACGAGGAAGATATGCGTTGATTATCTGAACTGCCTGAACGGCATAATCCGTCTGCCTGGGGGTGGTTCCTTCCGCTACGCGGACTACCGGCGGACTTGCCCATGTATGAAGCGACGGTTCGTCTTCGTAGAGCTGGCTAGAGTTTTCGATGAATTGGCCCAAGAATGCGATAATGGCCTCGCGACCCGCTCCATCCCGCATATGACCGGATGAGATAACCATATCGCCATCCTGGCTCACTGATGCAAGCTGGTTCGCCTCCGGCTTGACTCCGGCTCCGATGTGCAAGGTATCGCTATATTCGATTATCGGGGCCTGTCGCGCATGAACAGGAGCTTGCAACGGAATGACAGAAGGTGTTCTCGGGATAACCGCACTCCCGCCACCGCCGCAGCCGCTCAGCAGGAATGCCATCAGAATCGCGCAGATACGCTTCATTTTATGCCTCTCCCTTATTGCGATAATTGATTATTTCCCAAGGATTCCTTTGATGATTTGCCGGATGATTGACGTACCTTTTACTCCGCTCTTTGGGATTGACTTTGCATAAGCCACACTCACGAACGCTGAAGAATCAAAAATCTTATCCAATCTTCCCTTGTCCGGCGTATAGTTGAACAATAAAGTAGAGAACACCAAGGGAGCAATCATGCCGCGTTCGAACGCCGCCCATCGCTCATCAGGTAGCTTTCTCAAATAGCCATAGAGCAATCCGCAAAACGCGTAACCCGCAATTCGGATAATGAAGCCAAAGAGCAAGGGGCCATTGAAAAAGATGTTCTCCGGGAAAGCGTAAGATGCCACTCCAGCAAAAGCTCCACCGATAGCACCAATAAACATTGCATCCTTGCACGTGATTCGCTCGTCTGGTTCGCTCATTGGCTACCTCCCGTTCCTCTTTGCCCTCCGCTCTTTGTCCCAGTTCAACGGCGCTTGAAAATGGCCTTGCCAGATACCAATCATTGCAGCCCTAGCGGAATTTTCCTGAGCGACATACCGCTTGTCAAAATGCCTATAGGCCAGCACGTGGCCGTTCAAGACCAACCACTCATTCAGGCTGATTGCCATCCCGGGGTTTCGGCATATCGCCAAGTGGCGGCCATAGCGCCCGCGCCCCATAGTCTCGCATTCGACCCGCGAGGTTCCTATCCGTACCCGAAGCGCGGCGGTCGCCAGCTTGCCGCAAGGATACTCCGAGCCGTCCGGCCGGCCACATGATTGCCTTGTCTCCGGGGCGTCTACCGCCTTGAGGCGCACCCGCTCTTTCCTGAAGGCCAGCGAATCGCCATCTATGATGCGAGGATAACCGACAGAATAATCGTATCCGCGACGCAAACGGAGCTGAGTGCGAAAATGAGGATAGATGCAATTATAATTTGGTTACGCATTTTATATATTCTCATGGCATCCCATTTTATGATGAATCTTCGTTGGCCAATGATTAGTTTCGCGGTGCTACATGCTTCGGCGGCGTTTTTCCGTTGATCCAGTTGACAATAGCGGCCACCGTTTCACGCTCCACCCCGAAGAAGCCATGCTGACTTCTAGCCTGGCAAGGCCGGCTTTTTGGTTCATGGCCTCCGCTTACGGAAACGAAATGCTTGCGCAGATTGTTCGGCAATTCATAGAAAATTCCTTGACCGGCGTCATAAGGCGTTGCACGGCATCCATCGTCGATGTGATGAACAACCAGCGTCGCCCAGGACGGTGTCGTCCGTCATGAGGGTCCTTCTTCCAGTGAATCCAGGTGATCGGTTCCGGTACGTCTCGGGCGAAATCAAACCCTCTGAAGTCATGGCTCACGTGTTGGGCCGACTGGGCGACCCCGACCAAACGGGGGTCTGGATTTCCACCGTGGCGCCTGATGCCGCGATGGCGGCCGCCCGGGAAATGGACGAGAGGATCGGAGAAATTGACGCGCTGCCACTCTACGGTCTCGTGCTCAGCATCAAGGATTGCATAGATTTGGTTGGGGCGCCGACGACGGCGGCTTGCCCGGAATTCGCTTATGCGCCCGGGGCGTCCAGCCCTGTGGTGGATAAAGCACTTGAGGCCGGCGCCCTTTATATCGGCAAAACCAACATGGACCAGTTCGCAACGGGCCTCGTGGGAGTGCGTTCTCCCTACGGCGTGGCCCGGAACCCGGAGAAAAAGTGGTCCGCGATTTAATCCTGGGTAGCGGTTCGCAGACGGCGGCTGATGCGTACCGTGCGCTTTATAGGGTTGCGGAGGCCAGGCGGCGGCTCGAATCGTTCTGGAGGGAATTCGACGCGCTACTCGTGCCGACAGTAGGAACGATTGTAACTGTGGATGAAGTGATGCGGGAGCCACTGAAACCCAACTTCAACAACGGCTACTACACCAATTTTGCGAATCCTCTCGGTCTTGCGGCGATCAGCATCCCGAATGGCCTCACCTCCCCGGGCGTGCCCCACGGGATCACCCTGCTTGGCCCTGCCGGGAGCGAAAGTTTGCTCGTTCGGATGGCGGAGGGGTTTCTGGATGCCCGCCATAAGCGACCATAACGTCCGCTTTCGCCCGCATAGAGGCGGAGAGGCGTTTTCAGCGGCGATGGAATCCTTTTGTCCTGTTGTCATCATTGGGAAAGGTTCATTGTTCCCGGTCTCGTTAGGGGTTCACCTTCCGCAGAATGTAATCAAAACGGGAGCGGACTCATTATAACTACTGCGCATCCCGGCGAGTCATTTTCGGACCGTTCTCCATAGTACGACTCACAAAAGCTTGCTTACGATTACGCTCCGATGTCCCGCAATGTTGGTGCAGGATCCACTCGCCCCCGTGACGGCGCCCGATTCGCGCCCCGGCCCAGTCGACCACAACGTCGTGAACTTCTGGTCGGGGCTGAGCACGCATTTCCTCACATTTGCCGGTAGCGGCGAAGTTTCGGGTCGGGTATGGTGGCGTCGCGCAAAAAAATCGAACCGAATAATGAATTCCTGAAAATATCGATAAATTGACGGGGTTTTTCGATAAATTCACGATGTTTTTCTGCAGAAAGAATGAGAGCTGGGCGTTCCTCGCCTGACCGATTAAATTACTGTTTTATATGAGGTTATCCGTGAGGCGGATGATTTTAAGGGCTGATGTCGCTTTTGTCGCGATCCTCGCCTGCGCCCTGCTCACAGGCCCATCCGCCGCCGCCCTGAGCTTCGAGAGGGGGGTGGTGAGAATCACCCAGGACGGGCGCGATGCCGCGCTTTCGGTCGAGATCGCCCGCAACGCCCGCGTCCGCGCTCAGGGGCTGATGAACAGGACGCAACTCGCCGAAAACGCCGGTATGCTCTTTATTTTCAAAGGGAATGCGCGGCGGTTTTTCTGGATGAAGAACACGCGGATATCCCTCTCGCTCGCCTTCATCGACTCGAAGGGAGCGATTCTCGAGATCATCCATTTGCAGCCCCACAAGCCGGGGACGCGGATTCCTTCCTATACCTCCCGCCACAAGACGCGCTGGGTGCTGGAGGTGAACCAGGGCTGGTTTCTCAGGAACGGTTTCGGGCTGGGCGCGCGCGTAGTGTTGGAGTGAGTGTGGGCTAGGCTTTCACCGCCTCGGGTGTTTTCTCGCCCAGGGGCAATAGGGGCATGACTTCCGAGGCGAAGCGCTCCATCTCCTCGAACATGGGATGAAACTGGAGCAGGAACAACTCCACCCCCGCCTCGTGAAACGCCATGATGCGCTCGGCGATGGTTTGCGGTGAGCCGACGAGGCCCGTCGCCGTGCCGCCGTTCGAACCGACGCCGCCCGCCTTCGCGCTCGTTTTCCTGTGCTGGGCGGCCCTGTCGACTCCGGTGAGCTTCGGCGGTTCGGTGATGAGCGAGAAAAGGCGCGCGAGCTCCGCCTCGGCTTCCTCGTCGGTGTCGCGGCAGACGATGAACGAACTCATCCCGTGGCGTATATATCTGCCGTTGGCTTGCGCTTCGTGGTTCACGGCGGCCATCAACTCCCGCGCGTCCGCGAGCGAACGGCCGTTGAACAGGAAAACGTCCGCGGCCTTGCCCGCCAGCTTCACGGCGGCGGTCGATTCTCCTCCGAAATAAAACGTGGGCCAGGGCTTCCGGATGGGCTTGGGCGCGGTGACGCCGTCTGTTATCTCGAAATACTTTCCCTTGAAGCTGAAGTGCTCCTTCGTCCAGTAGCACTTGAGGATGTTCATGACTTCTTCTGAGAGATCGTAGCGCTCATCGTGCGGCGGGAAGGGGATGCCCGCCATCTCGTTTTCCTGCGCCCACCAGCCCGAGACGATGTTGATGGCGAAGCGCCCCCCGCTGATGCAATCGATGTTCGCCCCCATCTGGGCGACGAGCGAGGGGTGGCGGTAGGCGCTCTTGGCGGCGACGATGAGTTCGATTTTCTCCGTGATGGGCGCGAGCGCCGCCGCGGTGATCCAGGCCTCGAGAACCGGCGCGCCCACGCCCTTGATGCTGTTGAGGCTTCTGTCGAGCAGCAGGGTGGTCTCGAAGCCCAGCTCTTCTGCGCGCTGGATATAGCGCGCATTGTGCGCGAAGGAGGCCTCTTTCACCGTCTCGGGCTTTTCGATCCGCCCCAGAAACGTGCCCCACACGGGCGCCCACACACCCATTTTCAGCGTCATGACGGCTCCTGTTCACAGAATCGATGGGAAGAATTTACCATCAATTCCGCGCGCACGGAATCGCTTGTGAGTAGCTTGTTTTGCGAGAGGATATGGGGGTGACGAAAAATATTCGAATATGGATGGTTTGTTCGAACAATAAAAAACCCCGCCCGAGGGTCGACCCGGGCGGGGTTTGGTCTAGCGTAATCGTTAGAGTTCGGCCTAGCTCTCCTTCACGTAAATTTCCGAGCCGCCCTCCTTGAATTCGCTTGCTTTTTCCTTGAGACCTTCCTCCAGGGCGGTTTTTTCGTCCATTCCCTGTTTGGCGGCGTACTCGCGAACCTCCTGGGTGATCTTCATGGAGCAGAATTTCGGCCCGCACATCGAGCAGAAATGGGCGACCTTCGCCCCGTCGGCGGGCAGGGTCTCATCGTGGTATTTAAGCGCGGTTTCGGGGTCTAGCGCGAGGTTGAACTGATCCTCCCAGCGGAAATCGAAGCGCGCTTTCGAGAGAGCGTCGTCGCGATCCTGCGCACCGGGGTGGCCTTTGGCGAGATCCGCCGCGTGGGCTGCGATTTTATAGGTGATGACGCCCTCACGGACGTCTTTTTTGTTAGGCAGTCCCAGGTGTTCTTTGGGCGTGACGTAGCAGAGCATGGCGGTTCCGAACCACCCTATCATCGCGGCGCCGATGCCGCTGGTGATATGGTCATACCCCGGGGCGATGTCGATCGTCAGCGGTCCCAAGGTGTAGAAGGGCGCCTCGTGGCAGATCTCGAGTTGTTTGTCCATGTTCTCCTTGATCAGGTGCATGGGCACGTGGCCGGGGCCTTCTATCATCACCTGGCAGTCATGCTCCCAGGCCTTGAGCGTCAATTCACCCAGGGTTTCGAGTTCGGCGAATTGCGCCTCGTCGTTCGCATCGGCGAGAGCGCCCGGCCTCAAGCCATCGCCCAGGGAGTAGGAGACGTCATAGGCCTTCATGATCTCGCAAATCTCGTCGAAGCGCGTGTAGAGGAAACTCTCCTGATGATGGGCCAGACACCATTTCGCCATGATGGAGCCGCCCCGCGAGACGATGCCCGTTATCCGCTTGGCGGTGAGTGGCACGTAGCGCAATAGCACGCCCGCGTGGATGGTGAAATAATCCACCCCTTGCTCGGCCTGTTCGATCAGCGTGTCGCGGTAAATCTCCCAGGTCAGATCCTCGGCGATGCCGTCTACTTTTTCCAGCGCCTGGTAAATTGGCACCGTACCGATGGGAACGGGAGAGTTTCTGATGATCCACTCGCGCGTCTCGTGGATGTTTTTCCCGGTGGATAGATCCATCACGGTGTCGGCGCCCCACTTGGTGGCCCATGTCATTTTTTCGACCTCATCCTCGATGGAGCTCGAAATGGCCGAATTTCCGATGTTCGCGTTGATTTTGACCAGAAAGTTGCGCCCGATGATCATGGGCTCGCTTTCCGCGTGGTTGATGTTGGCCGGGATGATGGCGCGGCCGCGGGCCACCTCGTCGCGCACGTATTCAGGTTTCAGATTCTCGCGGATGGCGATGAATTCCATCTCGGGCGTGATTTCGCCTTTTTTCGCGTAGTGCATCTGGGTCACGTTGCCGCGGCCCCTGAGCACTTTCCTGGGGGGCGGCATCGGAATGTCGGGGTCTGAGTGCCCCGGCACCGGGACGTAGGACGGCTCCGTCTCGTCATACGCACCGCGCGCGCGAATCCAGGCGTCACGCAGCCTGGGCAGACCCTTGTGGATATCCTCGCCCTCGGGGCCGCTCGTATCGTATACCCGCAGCGGGGGCTCACCGCCCGAGAGGGATATTTCCCTCATGGGCACGCGCACTTTTTCACGTCCTTCGACATACACCTTTTGAGAGGCGGGGAATGGGGCGTCGCCCTCCGCGGAATGTCCGTTCTCCGAGCCGTTCGCCTGGATGAGGTTCAGCTTGGCCTCGCTTTTGTTGTTCGTTTTTCCGTTTGAGTGTGCCATCTCCCGACTCCTCTGAGATGCGTCGTATTCAGATGGGAATCCATCGGCTTCATTCTAGAGAAAGGTGAAGCTTTCCCCCTGCGATGAATTCTCTTTTTTTACATGTCGGCGAAGGGAAACTGGATGTGGAAGACTTGTCGCTTCCCTACGCCGGCGCTAACCGGTTCAGGTTCGAAGGGTTTGTTCTCAGCCTGCAAGGCACCCCCAGCGAACTTGCAAAATCAAAGATTAGCAGTCGTTTCACTGGGAGTCAAAAGGAAAACCGAATCGCAAAGGCGATTTTATCGACATTTCCCAGTGGCGAGGCGGAAGTTTTGTTGCCATGATGGAGGCTTGCTGATTCGGATGTCTGTGATATTGCTGGGGCCAAGCCGCGATACCGGGAGGCTCTTCATGCGCATACCGTTCTTTTCCGGGCGTTTGTGGACGCCTTGGCGGAAAGCCCGATAATTCAGGCATATGATATGGGAGGGCCAATGCAATCGCTCGTGAAATGGGGTTGGGCCTGCACTATCGCCGGAGCCGCATTTTTCATCTTTGCCGGCACGTTCTCGAACCCGTTTTTACATGATGACATCGCCATCATCGGCGAGAATCCCCTGGTCCGAGAGAGCGGTCGCTTGCTGGAGGCGTTTCAGCACGACTACTGGGCCGTGCTCGAGACGAACGAGGCGAGAGACCGCCTCTATCGACCCCTCACCATCGCCTCCTTTGCGCTGAACCACGCCGCGGGCGGCCTGAACCCGCTTGGCTACAGGATCGTCAACGCCTTGTTTCACGCCTTTGCCTGCCTCGCGTTGTTCTTGCTGTGCGCCCGCTTCGGACTTTCCCGAGGTGCGGCGGGAGCCGTTTCCCTGCTGTTCGCCCTTCATCCGGTTCATACCGAAGCGGTGAACGCCGTGGTCGCGCGCGCCGACCTCATGGCCGCCGTAGGGGTGTTTGCTGGATTGGGCCTGCTCATGGGCGTTGCGATTCCTCGGGCGAAACCTGACGAAGAAAAGGAAAGTGAGAAGAAAGAAAACGATGGTGGCGTTCCATATCGAGGCGTGTTCATGCCGCTTGGCCTCACGTGCGCGCTTTGCCTTTTTGCGTTTCTCTCCAAGGAAATCGGCATCGCCCTGCTGTTCAGCGCCCTTTTGTGGTGGCTCTGGGGCCGGTATGTATTGGGAGAGACGGAGCACCCGCCTCTCAAGCACACGCTCATCACCATCTGCGCGCTCGGCCTCGTGCTCATCATATATGTAGGGATGCGATATGCCGCTTTGGGCATGTTGGCGCGTCCGTATCCCCCGTCAAAACTCGACAACATCCTGGCGTTGATGCCGGTTGGCGAGCGAATCCTCGGCGCCATCGGCGTCCTGGGACGCTATTTCAAACTCCTGGTCTGGCCATGGCCTTTGAGTATGGATTATTCCTTCGCGCAGATTCCGGTGGAAGGAGCGGAAGCCGCGCTCTGGATGGCTGTGGGGGCCTTGGGTCTGTTGGTGTGGGGCTATGCCGCCTGGCGTTTTAGAAATGATATGCCGTGGGTCGCCTTCGGGCTGGTCGTTTTTCTCGGCGCGTATCTGCCCGTGAGCAATTTGTTGATCCCCATGGGCACCATCATGGCGGAGCGGGTGCTGTATATCCCCTCGGCCGGTTTTCTGATCACCCTCGTACCGACGGCGGGCGTTTGGCTCAGCGAAAGGGACTGGCGGATTGGCGTAGCCCTGCTCATTGGCGTGTGCTTGCTCTTCGGGTCGCTGACGATGAAGCGAAACCACGAGTGGGGCGATGCGCTTCGTTTCTGGCGGCGCACGGCGGAGGTGTCGCCTAAAAGCGCGCGCGCGCTCAGGGTGTACGGGCAGGCCCTGATCGACCGGAACAAGTTCCGAGAAGCCGTTGCGCCGCTCAAGAAATCCGTCGAGATATATCCCGTCTACGATTTCGCCTGGGTGGATTTAGGGATCGCGCAGATGCAAAGCGGTGAGGCGGCCGCCGCCGAAACTTCCCTCAAGCGCGCCCTGCGGCTCAACGATGAGAATGCGGAGGCGCACCTGGCCCTGGGGGCGTTGTATATGGGCGCTGAGCGCGGCGATTTGGCGAGGCCGCATTTCGAGCGCGCGATAGGCTTGAAACCCACGCTGGTGGAGGCGCGCTTCAATCTGGGCACCCTGTATCTCAAGGCGGGTTTGAGGCGTTTGGCGATAGCGCAGTTCGAGGCGGCGCTCAGGCTCAAGCCGGGCCACGGAGGCGTACATCACAATATGGCGCTGGCCTTGTATCTGGAGGGCGATCGCGCCGGCGCGCAAAAACACGCGAGAGAAGCCGGCAGGTTCGGTTCGCCGCTTCACACGAAACTGATGAGGGAATTGGGATTCACACGGCCTTGAGGCCGAAGCGTACCCCATGCTTTGGGCCGGACGGTTGTCCGTGGTGGGCGGAGCAAACTTGCTTTCTGCTTTTTACGCGGTATATTTGTTGATGTTCGGGGTATGCGTCCGGGGGCTTTCGGTCCTCGATATGACTTAACGACTGATGGATCATCCAGAGCCATGCTCCGTTGCGGAGCGGGATGGCGCGACCGGAGTCTCTCTTACGAGCGCATCTTTGTGTGAGGGTTTTTATGATTTTGCACGTCATTAAAAGAGCGCTGGTCGTCCTGCCGGCGCTCATGGTTTTCCTCGGCGCATCCAGCGGCTCGATTCACGCGCAAGAGAATGATTACCGCAAGGCCTTAGGCCTCATCAGCGACAAGCTGCACCAGAGATTCCCGAATCTGCGCGGGGCGGTGGTCGCCGTCAAGGGGCGGGACCTCTACCTCAGCCTGGGCGGTAAGGACAAGGTGGTCAAGGGCGTCAAGCTCAGCGTCTACCGGGAGGGCGCGCCGTTTCGGCACCCGGCGACGGGCGTCGTCCTCGGCAAGCTGGAAGAGGAGATAGGAGAGGTCGAAGTCGTCGAGGTGCGGGAGAAATTCTCCATCGCCCGTCTGGTCCGACTCGCGCCGGGCGGGCAGTTCTCTCCGCGCGTCAAGGACACGGTGCGCATGTCCGCCTCGAAAATTCGCCTGGCGATACTGCCTTTCGTCAACCAGACGAAAGAGGCCATCAGCATGGAAACGCTCACGAGGGAACTGGGCCGTCAACTCCTGAGGAGCGGACGCTTCGACGTCTACGACGTGGACAGGCTTCAGGTATGGCTTCTCGAGACGGGCATCGCCACCGATGAAATTCTTAAAAGTAAGAATCCGATTCGTCTGCGAAACCAGGTGCGGGGCGATATGGCCCTCGAGAACGAGTTGCGCGAAATACGGGGGAAGAAAATCCTCTCCACCCGACTTTTGTCTCTCACCACGAAAAAAGAACTCTTCAAGGCCGTGGCGATTGCGGATGAACTGCCTTTCGAGCAGGGGCCGCCCAAGGAGCAGGAACTCAAGCGCGGCGAGGGTGGAGGACCCACCCGTTCGGCGAATGAGAGTTTCGTGCTCGCTCGCGAGGGCGCGCCCGGCAGGGCCGGCGGCGTGAAGAGCTACTCGTTCGACAAGGTCTCCTTCCGGGGGTTGTCCGTCGCGGACGTGGACGGTGACGGGAAACAGGAAATAATCCTCATCACGCCGACTCAGGTTATCGTCTCCCGCTTCGAGAATAACCGGATGCGCGAGATCGCCCGCTTCGATGAAGGGGCGGCGAACGATTTCAGGTGGCTCGACGTCGCCGACATGAACGGGGACGGCGCGCCCGAGTTCTACCTCGCCTCTTATCGCTCGAACGAATTGTTCTCCGTAGTCTTGCAGTTCAAGGGCGGGAAGTTCACTCCCCTCATCCGGAACGACAGGACGTTTTATCGCCTGCTCCGTGTCCGGCGGCCCACGAAGGGCGCTAAAATTCCCGATTCAGAAGCCTACATGCTCCTGGGCCAGAGGGAAGGACTTGATAAGGCTTTTGAGGGGCCTATTCAGCGCTACCACTGGTCGGGGGGAAAGCTCGCGCCCGCCGCCCCCTATGTGCTTCCGCCTGATTTGACGATACTGGGCTTCGGCTTGTGGGACATCAACAAGGATGGCGCGCTGGAAGTCATCGAGGTAGGGAAGGACGACAGGCTGAGGGTATTCTCAAAGAGTGGCCAGGAAGTTTTCTCCAGTTCGGAAGCCTACGGCGCGCCCGTCCATAAATTCTTCTCTCACGCCAATACTGAAACCATCAGTGACAGGGTGCATACCCCGGATCTGCCCATACGCTCGCGCATATTGGTGGAAGACGTCGACAGGGACGGGGTGGATGAGGTCTTGGTGATTCGCAACGAATACGCCGTCGCCATCGCGCCGGGCCTGGGCGTTGCGAAGGGACAAATCGCGAGCCTGGTATGGGATGGCGTCGGATTGTCTGAAACCTGGCGATCGAGGAAGTTGAGCAGCGGAATCGTGGATTTCGCCTTCGGCGACGCGGACAACGATGGTTTCAGTGATCTGGTGGTGGCGGTGACGAGTTCGGGGGTTTTCGCCGGTGCGAAAAGCCGGATTTTCTTCTACAAGATCAGGGAATAGAACTTTTTACTCTGAAGGCGTAATGTTTAGCCCGGGTTTTCGTGGGCGTAATGCGCATTTTCGGGGCTTGGACACCCGGTAAATGAAAAATTTTTTCTCAGGTGGCGGAGAAACGGTTGAGCCGACGAATTTCGCACCGTTTTTTTATGGCGCGAAAATTCTCGTAAAGAGTTGATTTTGCAATCGTTTAATCTTCTGTTCTATTTCGAAACCCAGCGTAAGATTCGAAATATGAGGAGATGAATTTTTTGGATTTCCGATCGGATTGTTTGTTGACAAAGACCACCGTCTTCTTTATTCTTTCGAATATGGGGAATGGTATGACTAATTTCTTGCATGAGAGAGTGTTTACATAAGCGGCTATAATTGGTTCGCTCGATAGAACCTTGGCGACGTACAGGGCGGCATTGTAGAGAGGGGGGGGTTGCGAGAAAAGGGGAGCCCTGCTATAGACGACGAAGCAGAGGTAAAGAACACCGGTAGAACCAACACATTGAACACGAAGGAACACGGCAACATTTTTTTATGAAACCTCAATTAGGAGAAATACACATGAGGAAACTTCTGTTAGCATTATTCGCGATGGCGCTCGTAGTGGCGTTCACCGCACCGGCATATGCGGCAATGGGGGCCAGCTTCAAGTACTCCGGCTTCTACCGGGTGCGCGGCTCCAGCGAAGCTGTCGAAGGAGATGATGGAGATAAGGAAAGATACCTGGACGCGCTCATCCGCCCGCGCTTCACGGCGAAAAGCGGCGCCATCACGGCCGTGTGGGAGCCCGAGTTCGTAAGCGCGAACGGCGGCTTCTCAATCGGCCCCGGCAGGCAGACCGTCGGCGTCAACCGTTGGGTGCTCGACTTCGCCCTTCCGGGCAGCGCGCTTCGCATGCGTATGGGACGGACGGATTACTTCTCGCCGGACAAGGAAATCTACGACAGCGGCGGCCGGCATCGTGAGCCGGGCATTGCGCTCTACGGCAAGCTCAGCAAGAACATCTCGCTCAGCGCGTTCATGACCAGTGCGAAAGAAGACGCGGGCGCCGACAACGATGACAAGACGGATTACTACGTCGGCCTGGGCATCAAGGTGTCCCCCACACTCACGGTCTCCCCGTGGGTGGCTAACTCCAGAGATAATGCGGCCGGCGGCTATAACTACAGCTTCCTCGGCCTCAACGCCAAGGGCAAGATGGGCATCCTCAGCATAAACGCCTCGGGCGTTATCCAGGAGGGTGATCTCTCAAGCGGCAAGGACCTCTCGGGTTGGGCGGTTCTGGTGAGAACTTCCGCGAGCCTGGGCAAGCTGAAGCTCAGTGGCAACCTCACGCTCCTCTCCGGCAATGACGGCTCAGATGTCAACGAAGACGGTCGCTTCAACACGCCTCAGGAAGGCGGTTCCGGCTGGTTCTTCGGCGGCCACATCATGAGTTCGCGCCGCTGGACGTCTTTGGGCAACAACATCAGAAGCGTACATTTGCGCTCCTTGAACGGCGCGACCGTGCTCGAGGGTCTGGCCGATTACAAGGTCAGCAAGACCTTGACGCTGGGCGGCGGCGTATCTCTTTACAATTCCGCCGAGAGTTCTCTCGATGCCAACACGGACGATTCCAAAGAATTCGGCACCGAGCTCAACGCCGGCTTCAAGTGGAAGATCCACCCGAAACTCGAACTTCGCGGTGTAGGCGCTGTTATCCTGCGCGGCGATTACGGCAGGGCGATGGACGCCGCAGAGGTCGATGACGGCTGGGCGGTCGGCTGGACGCTGCGCCACATCTTCTAGCAACATGATGGACCTTCGCGTCCTCTCTTGACGATGCGATGACGACCGGGGGGCTTCGGCCCCCCGGTTTTTTTGTGTGTGGATTTCCTTCCCGTTGGCGTCCCCTGCCTCTTTGGTCGGGAATGAGCGGTTTTTGTGTAGGGGGAGGAATCCGGGGGTTTGTAGCCCCTGGGGGAGAGTTGATGGGTTTGTAGGTGGCGACCTCCTCACCGGTCGGGAATGATAGGTTCTTGTGTAGGGGACGCATATATGCGTCCCGTTCTGAGTTCCTATATGATATACACGATTGTGTCGCCGAATGGGTTAATGGGAAGAGATTGTCCTTGCGAAATGAAATCTAGAAAGGCAAACAGACTTCAAGAACGTGATTATTCCCGACGAGGATACTATTTCGTGACCATCTGCGCGCGGAATCACATCCGTTGCTTCGGCGAGGTCGTGGACGGGAGAATGCGGTTGAATGTGAACGGAATGATTGCGCAAGGATGTTGGCAGGCGATTCCGGGTTATTTTCCAAATACGGACATCGATGAATTCATCGTGATGCCGAACCATATACACGGTATCGTAATCATTGGTGGTGGAAGTCACTCCGGACGGGACGCATATTGTGTGGGGCGACCCCGAGGAGGGGTCGCCACCTACAATCGAAACAAGAAAATGGTGATTGTTCGAAAATGTATTTGTCGAAAATCATCCAGGGGTTCAAATCCGCCGTCACACGAGCAGTCGGAAAACGTCGTGATAACTACGATTTCAGTTGGCAACGCTCGTTTTACGATCATGTTATTCGTGATGATGCGAGCCTGAATCGCATTCGGGAATATATCTGCAACAATCCCCTGAAGTGGGCGTTCGATACATATAATCCCGAAAACATGTAGGGGTCGTATATATACGACCCGTTCGGGTCGGTTCGTTTGCTCTCCTGCGTTTCCGCTGCTTCGGATAGCCCGCTTTTCAGACGATATCGTTTGAGGGGTTTTGCGTGGAATGGTATATCCTTGGTGCGTGTAACCGCGTATTCGTCCGCAACGACAGACATCAGGGGAAGAGCGAGAAATGAACAAGCACCATCTCATGGCGCCCGGCCCCACGCCGGTCCCCCACCGGGTGCTCGAAGCCATGGCGCGGCCCTTGATCCACCATCGCACCCGGGAGTTCGAGGCGCACTTCGAGGGGGCGAGGCGCGGCCTCGAATGGCTCTTCCAGACGAGCGGCGACGTCATCACGCTCGCCGCTTCGGGTACGGGCGGCATGGAAGCGGCGGTGGCGAACCTGCTCTCCCCGGGCGATTCCGCGCTCGTCATCGAGGGCGGAAAGTTCGGCGAGCGCTGGAAGGAGCTTTGCGCGGCCTACGGGGTCGAGGCGGACGTCCTGGAGGTGGAATGGGGCCGTTCGGTCGACATGGGCGCTCTGGAAGCGCGCCTTGAGCGGGGAGGGCACAAGGCCCTGCTCATGCAGGCGAGCGAAACCTCCACCGGCGCCAAGCACGATACGCAGGCCGTCGCGAGGGTCGTCCGCGAGAAATCGCCCGATACGCTCGTGGTGGTGGACGCCATCACGGCCCTGGGCGTGTATGACCTCAAAGCCGAGGAATGGGATCTGGACGTAGTGATCACGGGGAGCCAGAAGGCGCTCATGCTACCGCCGGGGTTGGCTTTCGTCTGGCTGAGCGAGCGGGCCTGGCGCGCCGCGTCGGTCTCCAGGTCGCCGAAGTATTATTTCGACCTCGAGATCGAGCGAAAAAGCCAGATGAAGAACACCACCGCCTGGACGCCGGCGATTTCCCTTCTGGCGGGTTTGTCGGTCGCGCTCGATATAATGCGCGAGGAAGGGTTGGAAAATATCTTCGCGCGTCATGCGCTATTGGCGCAGGCGACGGGGGCGGCCGTCGAGGCTCTGGGTCTCACCATATTTCCCCGTGAATTGAGGAGCGAAGCCGTTACCGCCGTTTGCGTGCCCGAGGGAATCGACGGAAATGCGATTCCCCTAAGAATGCAGGATGCGCACGGGGTGACCATCGCCGGCGGGCAGGGTAGCCTGAGCGGAAGGATTTTCCGGATCGGACACTTGGGGTATGTGGATTCCTCAGACGTGCTGGCCACAATCGGCGCGCTGGAGTCGGCCCTCGCCGGCTTGGGCTTTTCACTCCCCAAAGGATGTGGCCTCGCAGCGGCGCAGGAGGTATTCGACAGATGAGCCAGGCGTTTCGCGTTCTGATTTGTGAGCCGCTCTCGCCGAGGGCGCATGAAATACTGGAGGAACAGAAGGGCTTTGAAGTCCTCAACCACACCTCGGCGACGCGCGAAGAAATACTCGAAGCCGTCAAAACCGCGGACGCGCTCATCGTCCGGAGCGGCACGCAGGTGGATGATGAGCTTTTGGGTGTCGGAGAGACGCTCAAGGTGGTCGCCCGCGCAGGAATCGGGGTGGACAACGTGGATCTTGATGCCGCCAGTGTGCGCGGCATCCTGGTGGTGAACGCGCCCGACGGCAACGTCATCACCACGGCGGAGCATACCATCGCCATGATGTTCTCGCTGGCGCGCAAGATTCCCTCGGCCGTCTCCTCTCTCAAGCAGGGGAAATGGGAGCGCAGCCGCTTCGTGGGCAGCGAGCTTTCCTCCAAAACCCTGGGCGTCGTGGGCATGGGGCGCGTGGGTTCACAGACGGCGACGTTCGCCCGCAGCCTGGGCATGAACGTCCTCGCTTACGATCCCTACATTTCCGCCGAGGTGCTTTCGAAGCGCGGGGTGAGCCCCGTGGACTTCGATGAGCTTTTGGCCAAGTCCGACTACATCACCCTGCACATTCCCAAGACGGCCGAAACGGGCAACTTGATCGGCCCCGAGGAAATCGCCCGGATGCGCGATGGTGTTCGCATTATCAACTGCGCGCGCGGGGGACTGATAGACGAGGAGGCGTTGGTCTCCGCGCTCGACAGCGGCAAGGTCGGGGGTCTTGCGGTGGACGTATACCAACAGGAGCCCCCCGATCCGGACGACCCGCTCATCGGGCGCGACGATGTCGTCTGCACGCCCCACCTGGGCGCCTCGACCGCGGAGGCGCAGGAGAACGTGGCGACCAGCGTGGCGAAGCAGGTCGTGGCGTATCTGACCGAAGGCGTAGTCGGACATGCCGTGAATCTACCCTCCTTGAGTCCCGAGATGCTCGAGCAAATCGGTCCCCACCTGGATTTGGCCGATCGCCTCGGTGATTTTCTGGCCCAACTCGCCGGCGGGGGATTGCAGACGCTCGAAGTGGTCTATGGCGGCGCCATCGACATGCCCATGAAGGCGCTGGCCGCCTCGGCCATCAAGGGGATGCTGGGCCGGTTCCTGTCGAGTGTTCGCGTGAACATGGTGAACGGCCTTCTGCTCGCGAAAGAACGCGGTATCGAGGTAAGGGCGACGAGCCGCTCGGAGAATCTCCTCTATACGGACTTGATCGAGCTTCGCGTGAAAACCGACTCGGGCGAGCGCTCCGTCGCGGGAACTTTTCTCAGGAAGAATGATCCCAGAATCGTTCGGATAGACGATTATTCGGTCGACGTGGCGCTCAGGGGCTATCTCCTCATATTCCGAAACGAGGACCGGCCCGGCTTGATCGGCAAGATGGGCACCCTGCTGGGGAATAACAATATCAACATCGCCGGTATGCAGTTGGGCAGAGTATGGCAGCAGGATATGGCCGTCGCCGTCCTGATATTGGACGATCCCGTGCCCGAACCCGTCATGGAGGAGGTTCGCGCCATTCCCCACGTCTACGACGCCTGCCTCGTCAGGTTGGGTTTTTCATGAGACAGATAGCTTCCCTGCGGGCCATTCCGGGTGGCTCGCGCGTTTTCCTGCCGGGTGAAGCGAGACGTAAACGAGAGGTGGAGGAGAGCCTCCTCGGCGTGTTCGAGCAGTGGGGGTTCCGGGAACTCCTCACGCCCGCGTTCGAGTTTTACGTCCCCAGGGCGGGTTCGGAGGTGCTCGACGCGCAGACCTACCGGATGGTCGATCTCGAAAGCGGCGGACTGCTGGCCCTTCGGGCGGACATGACGCCTCAAATCGCAAGAGCGGCAGGCACGATTCTGGCCGCTCATCCCCGGCCCCTGCGGCTCTCCTATGCGACGAACGTCTTTCGCCACGCCCATGTGGCGGGGGAGTTGCAACGCGAGTTCTGGCAGGCGGGCGTGGAACTGATCGGCCTGGTCTCTCTGGAAGCCGACGCCGAGATGATAGCCATCGCCGTGGAGTGCCTACAGGCGAACGGCGTAAATAATTTCCGCATGTCCTTGAGCCATGGCGCATTCCTGCGCGGCATTCTGGGCGCCTTGGGTTTGGAGGGGGCGCAAAGGGCCGAGTTGCTCGAAGCGATAGCGCGCCGCGATTCCTCGGGCGTAGCGAGCCTTCTCAAGGGAGTCCCGCGCCAAAAAACGGACGCCGGGCTTCTGGAGCGGATTCCGGAGTGTTTCGGCGGGATCGAGGTGCTCCTCGGCGTGGAGGAAAAAATAAGAACACCGGCGGCCAGGGGCGCCGTTCGGGAACTGTTGAAAGTATTCCGGATACTGGAGTTGTATGGCCTCTCTGAGCGCATCATCTTCGATTTGTGTGATTTCAAGGATATCGACTACTATACGGGGTTGATATTCGAGGGGTTCGTGGAGGGTTCGGGATATCCCGTATGCGGCGGCGGCCGCTACGACAAGCTCCTGGGGCTCTACGGCGACGACGCGCTCGGAACGGGATTCGCCGTAGACCTGAATCAAATGCTTCCCCTTGTGACGCAAGGGGCGGAGAGCAGAAACGGAACGGATTTTCTCGTCATCGACCTCACGAGAGATAAGCGCTCGGGCATCGTTCTTTCCCGCAAACTCAGGGCGCGGGGCTGGCGGGTGGCGCGCGACATCATTCGCCGCGACCTCGCAGGCTCGCTGGAATACGCGCGGGCGGCGGGCGTGTCGAAATGCCTCGTCATCGAGCGCGGCGGAAAACGGGGAGGCAGCGCCAGGCTCCTCGAGCCGGACGGGGAAGATTTGGGCGCATATCCTATCGAGGAAATTCTCGCCCGGGTGGGCGGAAGGGATGATAGTCGATGAGTGTTTTGGCGATTCTGGGTGGTCAGTGGGGCGATGAGGGGAAAGGGAAAGTCATCGACTGGCTGGCGAGTCAAGCGGATGTGGTGGCCCGCTACCAGGGGGGGGCGAACGCAGGCCATACCGTGGTCGTCGATGGAAATCAATACATTCTCCACCTGGTACCGACGGGGATTTTGCATGCCGGGGTCAAGTGCATCATCGGCTCGGGTGTGGTGGTGGACCCGCTCGCTCTGGTGGAGGAGATTGAATACCTCCGCTCCAAGGGCATCGAAATCGGTGAGAATCTCGTTCTCGGAAAGCGCGCGCACCTCATTATGCCCTACCACAAGGTTCTCGATTCCCACATGGAAGAGCTTTTGGGCGTCAACCGCATCGGAACGACGGGCCGGGGCATCGGGCCGGCCTACTCGGACAAGGCGGCGAGGCTGGGCGTGCGGATTTCGGATCTGTTCGATGAGAAGATATTGACGGATCGCATCCGCGTCAGCCTGGCCATCAAAAAGCGGCTTCTGGGCGATATTAATTTGAACGAGGAGGAAACGAAGGCGCTCGATGAGGCGCATATCCTGGACGTGTGCTCCCAGGTGCGGAAAACGCTGGGCCCCCATGTAAGGAATACCGATGTGGAAATCAACGACGCGTTGAGCGGGAACAAGAATATTCTGCTCGAAGGCGCGCAGGGAATCCTCCTCGATCTGGACATGGGCACGTATCCCTACGTGACGTCGAGCAACACCGGCGTGGGCGGGGCGATGAGCGGCTTAGGCTTGCCCTATAGCCGATTGAACACCGTATTCGGAATCATGAAAGCGTATTGCACGCGGGTGGGGCAAGGCCCGTTTCCCTCCGAAATGGGGGAAGTGGAAGCCGGGCTCCTTCGGGAAGAGGGCGGTGAGTTCGGAGCCACCACCGGCAGGCCCAGGCGGTGCGGTTGGTTCGACGCCGTGGCGGCTCGCCACTGCATCCAGGTATCCGGAATGGATGCGATAGCGGTGACGAAACTCGACGTGCTCGATAATCAGGAAACAATTCGGGTTTGTGTGGGCTATGAATACGAGGGCGAGCGCGTCACGGTCTTCCCGGCGGAGACTTCGATTTTGGAGCAATGCAAGCCCGTATATACGGAATTTCCCGGCTGGATGTCCCCCACCGGGGGCGTGCAGGATTATGACGCCATCCCTCCCCGGGCGAAGGATTACATCAAACGTCTCGAGGAGTTGACGGACAGGCCGGTATGGCTGATTTCCACGGGGCCGAGCCGTGACGATACGATTTGTATCCACAATCCCTTCGATGGGAATGAGATGAGTGGAAACTGATTCGGATTTAATTCATCTCGGCAATTTCAGCCCGAACCCCTGTTTTACTGTGATAGGATAGTTCGTCGGGATTCGGTGGAGACAACCAACCATCCGCATGGCCGCCGGCAATTTTGATAAGGGAAAATGATGGCCCCGGAAAACTTGTCATTGAGTCTGGCTTTCGCGGCGGGGGTGTTGAGTTTCGCCTCCCCGTGCATCCTCCCGCTGGTTCCCAGTTATCTTTCCTATTTAACCGGCTTGTCCTATGAGGAAATAAGAGAGAGCGGCGAGGCCGCCCGCGTTCGAAGCGTCATTTTGGTGAATTCCCTGTTTTTCGTGGCGGGGTTTTCTCTCGTCTTCGTCATATTGGGCGCCAGCGTGTCTTTCGTAGGAAAGATACTCTTTGAGTATCAGGATCACGTCAGGCTGCTGGGCGGCATCATGATCACCATGTTCGGTCTCTATGTCGGCGACAGGGCCTTTGATTTCAGAGGCCAGAGGTTTTTCTCCGAAAAATCGACCGGCGTGAGCGGCGCTTTCGCCGCCCTGATTTTCATGGCGGGGCTGGCGGGCCTGCAAATGGGCTACCCCACGCTGGGCGGGGTGCTCACGGCTGCCGCCCTTTATGTATTCGTGGCCGTTTTCCTGCCCGTGCTCTCCTCTGAAAACCGCATCATGCTGAAAAGCAAGCCCGCCGGCTGGCTCGGCAGCATGTTGGTCGGTGTCACCTTCGCCGCCGGCTGGACGCCCTGCGTCGGCCCGATTCTGGGCAGCATTCTTCTGTTCGCCGGAACGCAGCAAACGGCGGGACAGGGCGTCGTTCTGCTCGCGAGCTATTCCGCAGGGCTGGGCGTTCCGTTCCTCTTGAGCGGTTTGGGCGTGGGTTATTTCTTCCGGTTCTATCAATCGTTTAGGCGCTATTTCCATGGGGTGGAAATCGCGAGCAGCGCCATGCTTCTACTAGTGGGCGTTCTGCTGATCTCGAATTATCTGAACGCCATATCTTCCTATCTCATCTTCTGGACGGGATTTGCGGGTATCTAGCGCGTTTCAGCGAACCTCGAACGAGGCCGGCTTCCCGCATGGCGTTATCTGTTCTTCAAAAATGTCATAGACTCTCGCCAGTGGCGGTCCCTTGCGGCACCATGCCTTGAAGGCATCGAGCGCCGGACCCTCGCCTTCGGCAACCAGCTCCACGCTCCCGTCGTGTAAGTTTCTCACCCATCCGGTGAGGCCGAGTTCGCGGGCGATTTCCTGCGCGCTGCCCCGGTACCATACGCCCTGCACCCGGCCCCGGATGATGAGGCGAATCCGCCGTGTCTCCTCTTTCATATTGAGGCGGCGCTCACCCGGATTGGGCGCGGGCTTCGGAAGTCGTGGGCGCGTACGGTGCGCAGGTGATTCTAGCGGAGGGGGTTGCCGGGCCGCGGGGATCCGGGGGATTCAAGAGGGCTTCCTCAGTCGCTTCTGAGGGCGGGTCCGCTTCCTGGAGCAGGGCATCCACAGCCTAGTCCGTATCATCGTCTTCGTCGTCTTCCCATTCCTTCTCCCTTTCCTCCTCGCGCTTTTTCTTTCGCTTTATGATGATTTTCGAGATGATAATGCTGATCTCGAACAGCACGATGACGGGTCCTGCGAGAAATACCTGCGTCACCACGTCGGGCGGCGTGAGCAGAGCGGACAGGACGAATGCGCCGACGATGACGTACCCGCGGTTTTTCGAGAGGAAATCGGGCGTGATGACGCCGATTTGCACGAGCAGGATGGTGATGATCGGCACCTCGAATACCAGACCGAACGTGAAAATGAGCTTAAAGGCGAAGGAGATGTAAAAACCTACCGAAATCTGGGGCGTCAGGGATTCGGTGGCGAAGCTCAGCAGAAAAGCGAGGCCGTAGGGCAGAATCAGGAAATAGCAGAAAAGGGCGCCTACGATGAAGCTCAGCGTCGAGAAGAACACGAAGGGCACGATGTAGCGCTTCTCCCGGCCCTTCAGTCCCGGGGCGCAGAATCGCCAGATCTGAAACAAGATGATGGGTAGGCTGATGAACACCGAGCAGAAAAACGAGACCTTGACGTGCGCGAAAAATGCTTCCGTCGGCGACAGGAATACGAGTTTCTGCCCGGCGATGGGGCGCTGTATGAAGGTCAGCAGTTCGGTCGAGAAAAAATAGGCGCCCATGAACACGACGAGAATCGTGCCGAGGATGTAGAGGATTCTGTTGCGCAACTCCGTCAGGTGCCCGGTGAGGGGCATGGAAGCATCGCCGCTCACGTCTGCTTGTCGTCCTCTCGCGCGGGTCCGGTTTCATCTGGAGCCGCTTTGTTCTCCGTGGCGTCGGCCTCGGCCTCAGGCGCGGTGTCGCCCGCCTCGGGCGCGGGTTCGTTCGTCTCGGTCTGGGTCGGTTTCTCAGCCAACTCCGCCGCGTCGTCTTCTTCCTCGTCGTCGCCCTCGTCGTCTTTGGATTCTTCAGTGCTTGCTTTTTTGTCCTGCTGTTTTACGTCCTCATCGAGCACGTCGAGATCGTAGTCGTCTTCCATGCTGAAGCTGCTCTGAAAATCCGACGTTGCGCGCTTGAAGTCGCCCAGGGCCTTTCCGAGCGTGCGGGCCATCTCCGGCAGACGCTTGGGTCCTATGACGACCAGGGCGACCACCATGATCACGATCAACTCCGTCATTCCGATGCTTCCGAACAAGGTTGCTCTCCTTCCGAAAAGACCACGTTCTTGAGTTATACCAAAACAGGCGCGCTTGGTGAACGAGCTGAGGGGAAACAGACTATGATCCTCACCTACTTTCTGCTACATTTGGAGCATGTCGATCGACTCACGGCCCATGTCTTCACAAAAGCGCAGGCTCATGGCTCAGGAAACGACGCAAGAGAAACGGGTGGCGATTCAAGAATCCGCCGCGTTTGAATATGTCCGCAATGCCTTGAGCCTCAAAGAGATAGATGATTCGGCGGCGTTCGATATCCTCGGGCCTCTTCTTGAAAAAAGCGCCGTAAACGGAGCGGGCGACCTCATGAGTGCGGAAGAGGCCGCCCGTTTGCTCTCCCGGCCCTATCTTCCCGAAACCACCTTCGCCGTTGTCGATATCGAGACCACGGGCGGGCGTCCCCCCCAGCACCGGGTTACGGAATTGGCCGCCGTCAAGGTTCGCGCCGGCGAAGTGGTGGATTCCTGGGACGCGCTGGTCTATCCGGGCCGGGAGATTCCCTGGAACGTCGTTCGCCTGACGGGCATCACCGACGCCATGGTGGCGGACAAACCGGGGCTGATGGAAGTGCTGCCCGGATTTCTGGATTTCATCGACGGGTGTGTGTTCGTCGCCCATTGCGCGAATTTCGACCTTCATTTTCTTCAGTATTACGCGCAAGAGTTCCTGGAGCGCGATTTTTCACCACAGGTTCTTTGCACGTTTGAATTGGCGAATCTGTTGTTGCCGGGTCAAAAACGCTTCAACCTCGCGGAGTTGAGCACGTCCCTGGGGCTTCCCGATTCCGAGAAGGGAAGGCATCGCGCTTTGGGCGATGCCCGGGTGACGGCGCAGATCTTCATCCGTTTTCAGCAGATGTGCCGCCTTTTGGGGCTAGGCAGCCTCGAATCCCTGCTCGCGTTTCAGCAGCCAGACGAGGGGGGTTCTCCTTCGATGGCGGAGGGGATTCGACTCGACCCGGCGAAGATTGAATCTCTCCCCCGTGATCGCGGCGTTTATCGCCTGTATGACAAGGATGAAAGACTCGTGTTCGCGGGCAAGGCCAACGACATACGGCGAGCGGTGCGGGATATGTTTTATCCCAAAAATCGCTCCGCCGGCCGGTTCGCCCTTAGGCTCAAGGGTGTGCGCCACGTGGAGGCGAAGAGCCTGCGAAGTGAGTTGGCCATGAACATCGAGGCTTTCCGGGCGATGCGAAAATCCAGCCTCATGAACGGGAACTTCGCCGTAGCGGGCGGAGGTTTTTTGAGGCTCTCGGCCAATGGCGCACGGCGCGGGGTATCCTTCGTCTCCCGTCTTGCCCGCGATGGCGCCTGCTACTATGGCCCGTTTCGGAAAAAAGCGCAGCTTGCCGATTTGCTGGAAGCCATTTGCGCCGCCTTTCCACTTCCCCATGAAGCGCCGGAGGGATTTCGCGACGCCAAGAAGCGCGGCGCATCGCCGGGCGGTAAAAAACCGCCCCGGTTGCCGGATTCAGAATATGCGGAACTCTTCGAGATGTTGAGAGATATCCTGGAGGGTCGTCTCCCGAAAGAGGATGAGAGCGTATTCTCCCTTCTCCAGAAGGCCTGGAGAGAGGAGGGCCCATCACCGGGTAAGCTGAGACGTCATATCGCTTGCCTTCATCATCTGGCGAGGATGTTCGCCCTCTCGGGGCCGTCCGTTGAGAGGAGAAGGCTCATCATCGTCGAACCCGGGCAGACGCGCGAGGAGCGATACTGTTATTTCATCAGGGATGGACTCCTCGCTCATGAAGTATCTTTCGAGAAAAGCGAGCCGCCCGTTCACATCCTGGAAGAGAAGATAAACGAGATATTCCTGGACGATAGCTTCGAGGGCGGAAAGGCGAATTCGGAGGATTTGGACGAGGCGGCGGTGTTCGCGAGTTGGATGAGGCGGGAGTTGATGGATGGGTTCATGCTGAATATCGAGGGCCGCGCCTGCCCGGCTCGCGTGATGGAGGCGCTCCTTGGCGCGCTCGACGACCCTCAGGTGGCGGGAACCACGATAACCTTTTGATTTACCATTCCTAAGCCCCTCGGTGTGAAGTCTCGGGGTTTTCCTGGAAATACTTTTCTTGCGCGCCACCCTTCGGTGTGCTATTTTTTCTAACGTCTCTTATCGAGATTTTCGTCTACGAATTGAATATCGGTTGTGGGGTGCGGGACGGTTTTGCTCGCTTTTATCTCCTTACATAAGGTTCCGCGGCCATGGTGGGAAACGGTGATTTTTGGGATCGGCGCATCGAACGCATGGCGCGCGATGAACTCGCCTCCCTGCAACTCGAACGCCTCAAGTGGCAGGTCCGCCGCTGCTATCAGAAATCCGAATTCTATCGTGAACGCCTCGATGCGGCGGGCGTGGGACCCGATTCGGTGCGCACGCTCGATGACCTGCGGAAAATTCCTTTCGTCACCAAGCAAGAACTCAGGAATGAGCAGCAAGCGCATCCGCCCTTTGGGCGATACACCGTCGCTCCGCCCCAGGAGTGGGGAGAGCTGCACCCCTCCACGGGTACGACCGGGGTGCCCGTGAGCACAATCTGGAGCAAGCAAGACGTCGAGAACATCGCGGATTTCACGGCGCGCACGATGTGGAGCTTCGGGGTACGGCCGGGCGACATCGTCCAGAACGCATTCAGCTACGGCCTGTGGGTCGCCGGAATGAGCGTGCACTACGCCACCCAGAAGATCGGTTGTTTCGTGATACCCATCGGCGCCGCCATGACGGAGCGCCAGATACTCTATCTCACCACCATCGGCTCGACGGTGCTCTTGAGCACGCCCAGCTATGGCTTGTACATCGGCGAGAAACTCACCGAAAGCGGTGTGGAGCCCGGTGAGATTCCCTTGAAAATCGGCTCCTTTGGCGGGGAGGCGGGCGCGCAGAACCCCTCTACGCGCTCTCGAATCGAAGCCGCCCTCGGAATCGACGCTTATGATTATTACGGGCTGGGCGAGATCGGGCCGACCTTCGCGAGTGAATCGGTGGCGAAATCCGGCCTCATCTGGGCGGAGGATCACCACATCATCGAAGTGGTCGACCCCGAGACGAAAAAGCCGACGCCCGAAGGCGAAGTGGGCATTCTCGTCATCACGCATCTCACGCGCGAGGCCACGCCCATGCTGCGCTACTGGACGAATGATTTCGCGCGCGTGGACAGCTCTCCCAGCCCTTGCGGCAGAACGCACCTGCGCTCGCCGGGGGGCATTCTCGGACGCCATGACGATCTCGTCATCTACAAGGGAGCGAAGTTCTACCCCATTCAGGTGGAAGAAGTGGTGCGGAGTTTCTCGGGCCTCAGCAACGAGTTCCGCGTGGAATTGCACCCGGATGAATCGACGGGGCGGGATCGTTGCGTCGTCGTGGCCGAAGCCACCGAGGGAGAGGCGAACTCGACCTTGGGCGACAAATTGCGCGACAGGCTCCGAAAGGAACTCCTGGTGACGCCCGACGTGGAGGTTTTGCCTGCGGGTTCTTTCGAGAGAACGACGTTCAAGGCGAAAAGGTTCGTAGATTTGCGCGAATCGCGCGTATGAATACAGCGAGGGGGTGAGAAGTGCGTGACGTATCGATCATCGGGGTTGGCATCACGCCTTTTGGGGTGCGCTCGGAAAGCCTCATCGCCCTGGGCGCGATCGCTTGCAGGAACGCGCTCGAGGACGCCGGTCTCGAACCTGAGCGAATCGAGGCGTTTTTTCTGGGAAATTTCGCCGGCCACGCCTTCGTCGGGCAAAACCACCTCGCGCCCATGGTGGCGCACGCGGCGGGACTGGGCGCGATACCCTGCACCCGGCTCGAGGGCGCTTGCGCCTCGGGAGGACTCGCCATGCGCCAGGGGGTGCTGGCCGTGGCTTCGGGACAGGTGGATTTCGCCCTTATCGCAGGGGTGGAGAAGATGACGTCGGCGGAGACGGACGAGACGGCATCCATCCTCGCCGCCGCCGGGGACGTGGCGGTGGAGGCGAGCGTCGGCTCCACGTTTCCCGCTCTTTTCGGTCTCATCGCCCGACGCCACATGCACGAGCACGGAACGACGCGTGAGCAGATCGCCCACGTGGCGGTGAAAAATCACGCCCACGGCAGGCTCAACCCGAACGCGCACATGCAAAAAGACGTAACGCTCCCCCAGGTGCTGGACGCCAAGCCCGTAGCCGAGCCGCTCGGGCTTTTTGATTGCTCGCTCATCAGCGACGGGGCGGCGGCCGTCGTGTTGTGCCCCGCCGAAATGGCCTCTGCGTATCACGGAAAGCCCATCGAGGTTCTCGCGTCGGCGCAGGCGTCGGATTCACCCGCGCTCTCCGACAAGCGCGACATTACTTCTTTTTACGCCACGCAAAAGGCGGGGGAGGAGGCCTTCTCCCAGGCGGAGCTCAGTCGTGAGGACATCGACCTGGCCGAGATTCACGATTGTTTCACGGTCGCCGAGATCATTGCGCTCGAGGATTTGGGGTTTTTCGCCAAAGGCGAGGGAGGCCGCGGCGCGCTGGAGGGGATGACGAAGCTCGGCGGCGCGATGCCGGTGAACACCAGCGGCGGCCTGAAATCGAAAGGCCACCCGGTAGGGGCGACGGGCGTGGCGCAGATTCATGAGCTCACGCTTCAGTTACGCGGAGAGGCGGGCCCACGCCAGGTTCCGGGCGCCGGAGTGGGTCTGGCCCACAATCTGGGAGGCTCGGGCGCCACATGCGCCGTGCATATTCTGGGGGCGACCGCCTGAGCGCGGAGAAGGATGGATGATCGCGGATGGAGATGTTCGTTTGCGCCGGATGCGGGCGAATTTATTTAGAGAAGTCGGAGCGTTGCAGTCATTGCGGCGCAGGGACGGAAGAGAGACGAGCCTCCGGGCGGGGAGTCGTCTACAGCTTCTCATTGGTTCACATGGGAGCCAGGGGGATGCCGACGCCCTATCTGCTCGCTTTGGTGGAATTGGAAGAGGGGGGGCGAATTCTCGCCCGCCTCGCGGATGATGATGAAGGCGAGCCCTCCATCGGCGATGAAGTGGTTTTTTCCGGTCTTTCGGATACCGGACCGGTTTTTCGGATGCGTTGAGGGTATGTGTTGGTGAATGCAATCAATAAGGAAGCGACTCACGCGAAGGCGCTCTTCGTAGGCCACCTCACGCCGGGCAGAGAGGGTATGCTCGGCGGCTTGCGGAACATCGGCATGGAGGCGCTTTATTTCGAAACTCCCCATAAAGCGCGATCGAGCGTGAATTGGTGCGATTTTATTCTTTACGGGGCGGCCGATCCCGCCGAGACGGCTCCGATGCGGAGAATCGCGGAGACGGGCAAGCCGTTCGCGGCGGTGTTGCGCCCCGAGGATAAAGGACTCACGCCCTTGAGCATCCAATCGGGCGCGCGGAGCGTTTTCGTCGACGAGGTGCATCCCGAAGAAGTGTTTCAGTTCTCCCGGTCGTTGAGTGAGGAGGGCTATCTTCGCAGGGAACTCAGGTGGCTTCGCACCGAGGCGAGGGAAGAGCATAGTGGATGGCGATTCGTGGGAACGAGCGCGGCGGCCGAGAGGCTCAGGCGCTCGATTCAACTTGCGGGGCAGAAATACCGCTCTATTCTCCTCGAGGGGGAGAAGGGGTTGAATTTTCAGCTCGTCGCCCGCGCGCTGCATTCCCAATATCCAGGGGCTCGGCACCCTTTTTTGCACTGGGGGCCGAAAATGAGGCGCGCCTCGACGCTTGAGAAAGCCATCAAACGTATGGCAGAGAAGCGTGGTGAAGAGGGAGATATACTCGAAAAAGGGGGTACGCTCTTCATCGAAGACGCCCAGCTCATCTCCTTGGACCACCAGAAGGCGTTGTCCAAGGTTTTGAGGGAAAAAAGCCTCTCACAGGAGTTTCGCGTGATATTCGGATGCACGCACGATCCCGAAAGGCTGATACAGGACAAGATTCTCAATCGTCTGTACCGCAAGGAGACGGCTTGTTTCATCAAGATTCCCCCGCTGCGCGATAGGAAAAAGGACATTTCGCTCGTGGCCCAGGGGGTTCTGGATGAATTTTCGAGCCGCGTCGGACAGCCGAGAAGGCGGATTACGCCGGCGGCGATGGAATGGTTCTGCGGGCAGAAGTGGTGGGGAAATGAATCCGAACTCGAGATGGCCGTGTGCCGCGCCTTCCTGGTGAGCGAGGGCAACTCGATTTCACTCGATGATTTGAGCCCCTCGCCCCAGAGGAAGAGAAGCAGCGACATCGAAGGCTTTTTCCGCGAAAGGCTCTCCTCGGTAGTCACCGCCTTGGGCGATGGAGGGAGCAGCGATTTCTACGATCACACCATCCGCAGCGTCGAAAAACCCTTACTTGAACTGGTGCTCCGCGAAGCGGGCGGAAACCAGGTGCAGGCGTCGCGTCTGTTGGGGATCAACCGCAACACGCTGAGAAGAAAACTCCAGGAATTCGGACTCACCAAGTCTTCCCCCACCCGCCGGAGATAAATTTTTTGTCGCATCGAGGCGATGGGTTCGCCGCCGTCATCCTTGCGGCCGGCCAGGGCAGGCGCATGCGATCCCCGCTGGCGAAAGTGCTGCATCCCGTGGGCGGGGAGCCCCTGATCCGCCACGTCGTGACCACTGCGCGAGAAGCAGGCGCCCAGCCCATCGTCACCGTCGTGGGCCACCAGGCCCATGACGTTCAAGAGGCGTTTTCAGGCGATGATGCGGATATCGTCTTCGCCGTTCAGGAAGAACAACTCGGCACGGGACACGCCGCCGAGGTGGGCTTGTCCGCCCTGTCCACCAAGGCGAAACATCTTTTTCTGTTGTGTGGTGATGCGCCCCTGATACGAACCGCCACCTTGAGGCAGTTGGCCCGCCTCCATGAAGAGGCGGGCGCGGCGGCCACCATGCTCACGGCCACCGCCGGGGATCCGCACGGATATGGCCGCGTGGTGCGCGAGGGCGAGGAACTCATCGGCGTGGTGGAGGAGGCGGACGCTACGGATGCGCAGAAAAGGATTCTCGAGATCAACACGGGCGTCTATGCCTTCGAGGTCGCTTTCCTGCAAAACGCCCTGCCGAGAGTCAGGGCCGAAAACAACCAGGGGGAGTTTTACCTGCCCGATGTTTTTCCCATCGCGCGCGCCGAGGGCCGCGTGATTCTCGGCATCTGTCTGGCATCGCCCGAAGAGGCTTTGGGCGTGAACACGAAGGCGGATTTGCGCCGGGCGCAGAAAATCCATGAGGAGCGGAATTTCAAGGGCTGATGCGCATGGAGTCGTCCGATTTGCTATAATTTCCTGCGCAAGATAGAAAAAACGAGAGAAACCCCCCGCTTCGGGGCCATTTTGAGCGAATTTCAGGAAGGTGTCTCGTGAGAGCATTGATTCTGGCGGCCGGCCGCGGGGCCGGTTTGTATCCGTTTACGAATACCCGGCCGAAGGCGATGCTGCCGATGGCGGGCGAGATGCTCCTGCATTCGGCGTTCAAGAAGATACGGGCCGCCGGTGTGAGCGACCTGGTCGTCGTCGTCGGTCACCGCGCCGACAGGATCATCAACGAATTCGGGCAGGGTTCGCGCTACGGGATGACGATTCAGTACATCCGCCAGGACGAGCCCACCGGAATTCGCGACGCCATCCGGCTCGCGAAAGGGCATTTTCAGGAGGATGAATCGTTTTTGCTGGTCTATGCGGACGTGCTGGCGTCTGAGAACATGTACCGCCAGGTCGTTCAGGCGTTCGGCTCCTTTCATCAGCCCGTGGCGGCGATTTGCCATACGCCCCATGCCCAGAACTACGGCACGGTCTATCTCGGCAAGGACATGCAGATAGAGCGCCTGGTGGAAAAGCCCGTCGAGCGCGAGGTGGGCAATTACGTCCTCGCCGGCGTGTTCGTCATGCCCCACCGGCTGTTCGATTTGCTGGAGAACTTCGAGATGGACGAGGCGCTCAACGAATTATGCGCAGGGGAGGGGCTTCGCTCCTCGATTTGGGAGGAACCCTGGCTGGACGCCCAACACCCCTGGGATCTGCTCAAGGGCAACCGCATGGTCATGGACACCTGGACCGAGGCCCGCGTGGACGGCAGCGTGCGGCTCAGGGGCGCGGTGCAGTTTCGCGGACCCGTGGTGATCGAGAAAAACGTGGTGATCGAATCGGGCGCTTCCATCTTCGGCCCGTGCTTCATCGGGGAGAATACATTTTTGGGAAACGGGGTTCTAGTGCGCCCCTATACGGCCATCGGCGCGAACGCGACCATCGGCTTCGGCGTGGAGCTCAAGAACTGCATCCTGTTCGACGGCGTTCGCGTGGGGCGGCTGTCCTTCGTGGGCGACAGCGTCATCGGCGAGGACGCCGTGGTGGGTTCGGGTACGATGACGCTGATTCAGAATCTCGACCAGTCCGCAATCGTGGTGCGCATGCCGGAGGGAAAGGTCGATTCGGGCCTCGACAAGGTAGGCGCGTTCCTGGGCGATGGCGCCAAGGTGGGCGCCTCGAATACGCTGGCCTCGGGCGCCGTCGTTCCGCCCGGTGAAGTCGTACCGCACCATTACACCTACCCGCGGGGAGAGAACTAGCATGTGCGGCATCGCGGGCATGGCGGCGAGCGCGAACGTCTCGCAAAAACTCCTGCGTTCCATCGCGGCCCTGGAATACCGGGGGTACGACTCCTGCGGCATGGCCGTTCAAAGAAACGGGACGATAGACATCCGCAAGAACGTGGGCACCGTGGAGGCGGTGAATTCCCTCGAGCGCTTCACGGACATGAAGGGCCTCGTGGGCATCGCGCATACGCGCTGGGCGACGCACGGCGGGGTGACGCAGGCGAACGCGCACCCCCACGCGGACAACGAGAGCCGTCTGGCCGTGGTCCACAACGGCATCATCTCGAACTACAAAGAGCTCAGAAATCGATTGGAGAGCGCGGGCGCTGCGTTTCGCTCCGAGACGGATTCCGAGGTCATCGCGCATCTGGTGGCGCAGAAAATAGCGCGAAACGGCCAGGACGTGGAGGAGGGTTTCGTCGAGGCGATCGACGAACTCGAAGGCACCTTCGCCCTGGCGGTCATCTCGGCCGACGCGCCGGGCAGGATTTTCTGCGTGAAGCGCGAATCGCCCCTCATCATCGGCCTGGGGGACGACGCCAACTACGTGGGTTCCGATTTCAGCGCGTTCTTCGAGTTCACCCGCCGGGCGATCATCATGGAAGACGGCGAATATGCGGTCATCACGCCGGAGAGCTATGCGGTCAAGAGTCTCCTCACCAGAGAGCGCGTCGACAAGGAGGTCACCGAGATTGAATGGGATGCGGGAAAGGCGCGCCGGGGCGGCTATCCGCATTTCATGCTGAAGGAAATTTACGATCAGCCCACCACCGTCCAGGCCGCCCTCCAGATACCCAGAGAAGATATCCAGGCCCTGGCCAGGATGATTCACGAATCGCGGCTATGTTTCCTGGGCGGCGTGGGGACGACCTATTACATCGCTTCGATGGGCCAGTATTTCTTCAGCCGCTTGGGCGGGAAATATCTGCCCGTCATCAGTACGGACGAATTCCTCCACGTAGCAAAAGTCGGGCCTGAGGATGGTTTTTGCGCCATCAGTCAGTCGGGGGAGACTTATGACACCCTGAGCGCCCTGCGCCATGCGAAATCCAAAGGCGCGAAGACGGCGGGCATCGTGAACATGATGGGCTCCACCCTCGTTCGCTCGGTGGACGTTCCGATTCTCCAGGGCGCAGGACCCGAAAAATCCGTCCTCAGCACCAAGACGGCCCTGAGTCAGGCGGTCATATTGCTGCTCGCCTCGATGGAACTGGGTCTGCTCGCAGGTCGCTTGAGCGAAGCGCAGGTCGCAGCGCTCCGGGAGGAGGTCTCCTCTTTGTCCGACCTCGTGCTCGAGACGCTCAATGAACGCGCAGGCTTTTTTCACGGGGCGGCGCAGGCGCATCAGCACATGAAGAACTGGCTGTATCTAGGCAGGGGCATCTATTACCCTGCGGCGCTCGAGTGCGCGCTCAAGATGAAAGAAGTCACCTATCTCCACGCGGAGGGGATGAGCGCGGGCTTTCTCAAGCATGGCACCATCTCCCTGATAGATGAGAACATGTACACCATCGTCCTGATGCCCACGCCTGAGGAGGCCGAGCTTCACGCGCTCACGCGAAGCAGCGCGGAGGAGGTTCGCGCGCGCGGCGGCTTCGTCCTGGGCTACCGCTTCGAGGGGGACGAGATGGTGGAGGGGCTGTTCAGCGAGGAGATCGTGCTGCCCAGGGTCTCCGCCCTGCTCGCGCCCTTCCTGCATCTGGTCTCGGGTCAGTTGCTGGCCTACTTCCTCGCGGTGGCCTTGAAGCGCGACGTCGACAGGCCGCGCGCCCTGGCGAAGTCCGTCACCGTCGCCTAAGGGCTCTCTCTCCGTAAATGTCAAAAGCGAAGTTTCAGGGAACGGACGGGGTTCGCGGTCTCGTGGTGGATGAGGATCACCCCCAAGCGGCGGGAGTCGAGTCGCGGGCGGCTTTTCTGAAAAACGGAGTCTTGACGACGAGGTTCATCGAGCACTACGTCTTCGAAGCAGGCGCCTGGCTTCTGGAAAGAGCCTCAGAAGGGCTCATCTCTCCCGCTGCGGTGGTGCTGGCCTGGGACCCCCGTGATGCGGAGGAATTATCCACCGCGTGCGTGAGCGGTCTTCTGCGCGCGGGCGCGCACGTGCTCTCGCTCGGCGTGATGCCCACCCCGGTGGCTGCGGCCTATCTGGCGGGCGTGGGCGGGGCGGGCGCGGTGATGCTCACCGCCTCTCACAACCCTGCGGAACAAAACGGCGTGAAAATCCTTTTATCCCCCGACTCGATGAAGCCCCTCCCGGATGAGGATGCGGCGCTAAGCGCGCGCATCTGGGCGAGCAACTGGAGTACGGTTGAGCAAACGCCTCCGAGCGGCCACGGGGTGGAATCCGCAGCCGAGGCGCGCGCCTTTTACGTGGACTACGTCACCCGGCTCCCCAACTCCTGGCTGCGCGAGGGCGATCTCGCCCGGTGGGACCTGGTCGTGGATCCGGCGGCGGGGGCGTGGAGCGGGGTGGCCGCACAGGTTCTGGAGGAATTGTCGCCTTTAAGCGTGCGGGAGGTGAATGCTTTGGGTGGTGGCCGCGTGAACGAGAACGGCGGCGTGGTCACACTCGAAGGCAGGCGCGCCGTCGAGGGGGCGGACGCCGAATTCATCGCCGGCCATTCAGGTGCGCGCGCGCTTTTTGAGGCGGGGCGCTCGCGGCGGGAAGAACTTCTACGAGGCGATGGCCTCGCGGCGGCCTGCGTCCTGGACGCCGACGGCGACAGGGGCTACACCCTCGTCTACAATCCGTTTCGAGACGCGCTTCACGTCCTGGATGGGGACGACGCGCTCGTCTTGCAGTCGCGTTTCCTGAAAGGAGAAGGTGAGTTGCCCGAGGGAGGTGTGGCCGCCATCACGATAGAGAGCGATTCGGGCGCGGCGGCGGCTCTGAATGAGGTGGGGCTTCGGGTCGTCTTCACCCCCGTGGGAGATAAGTGGATTTTGAACGAGGCGCGCAGATGGGGGGATCGCTTCGCCTTAGGCGGTGAGGAATCCGGCCATACGGTCGCGCCGGGCCTGCTGGTGAACGCTGTGGGCGAGGGAAGCAGAATCGCGGTGGGAGACGGTCTCAAGAGTTTCCTCAACACCTGCGCGGCGGTGCGGAGCCTTTTCGAGGAGGCGAACCCGGAAGAAGCGTATGCGGCCATCGGCGCGCCGTTTCCCCGCGGGTTCAAGAAATCCTATTATGCCTACCATGTGGAGCGGAGCCGCTTCGCGCCGGGCACCGAGGCGTGGGAGGCCATAAGCGCGAAACTGACATCCTGCGCAAAGAGCGCCTTCTCAGGCGTAGCCACCCCGCGCCGGGCGGCGCTCGAGGATGACGCGGGCGTCATGTATCTCGCTTTGGAAGATGAGGCGGGCGGGCCGCTGGGCGCGGTTTATGTGAGGAACTCAGGGACCGAGAGCAGGGCGGGCGTGGTGCTCAGGGGGCCTCTGGATTGGGAGAGGCGACTCTGCGCCGCGGGCGAAGAGGTGTTGCGCGAGATTTTAAGGCGCATGAAGGATGATGACGCTCCCGGCGCGCGGGCTGAGACCTGCTTGCTTAAGGCCTTGGAAATGCGTGAGATGGGTTTGGAGGCTGCCGATGCGCATCTGGACTCAGACGCCGAGGCTCGTTTTGGCGCGCCGGTTCAAGCGGCCGGCATACGAAAAGAGATGCTGCGCGGCGGACTGGCGCGGGAGGAGGCCGGAACTTTAAGCATCACGCCGCTGGGCGAGTGGTATCTGGAGATGAAAAAATGAGCGCGACTGCGTCTCGAACCTATTTGCGGAGGCTCGGTGAATTTCCCCACGCCGCCTTGTTCGAAGGTGTGACGCACGCCTGGGAGATCGTCGCTCGTCTTATGGATTTCGTCCAGAAACTGGTGGATGAAGCCGACGCGCCATTGAGCGAGGCACCCGCGCTGCGCGCGGAAGAGGGCCTGGTGGTGAGCGAGGGGCTGCTCGTCCCGGGAGAAAGCCTGAAAATCGCCTCTATCGGCCTGCTCGTGGAAGCGGGCGCGCGGGTGGAGCCGGGTGTGGTCATCAAGGGGCCGACGGTTCTTTGCGAGGGCGCAGAAGTAAGGCACGGGGCGTATTTGCGGGGAGGCTGCCTCATCGGGCCGGGCGCCGTCGTGGGCCATGCGACGGAAGTCAAGAACAGCGTCTTTTTGAACGGCGCGCAGGCGGGGCATTTCGCCTACGCGGGAGACAGCATTCTGGGTGTGGAGGCGAACCTGGGCGCGGGCGTGAAGCTGGCGAATCTCGAGCTCAGGACCGAAGAGGAAAAAAGAAGGGGTGAGGTGAAAAACATCGTCATTAGAGTGGATGGAGAGCGAATCGACACCGGCCTCACGAAATTCGGCGCCGTGGTGGGCGATGACGTCGAGATCGGCTGTAACGCCGTGACTTCTCCGGGCGTGCTGCTGGGCCCCGGCTCCTGGGTCGCGCCGAACGTGACCGTCTCCAAGGGAGCGTATCCCGAGGGAACGCTCATCCGTGCTCCTAAGCCGAGCGTGGGCCGCCGCCGGTTTTAATCCGAAAAATATATCCGTGGACTATCTGAAAGACTTGAATCCCCAACAAAAAGAAGCGGTACTCGCGCCCGCAGGTGCGAATCTGGTGCTGGCGGGGGCGGGTTCGGGCAAGACGCGGGTGATCGTCCACCGCATCCTGCGCCTGCTCGCCGAGGGTCTCGCCCCGTCCCGGATTCTGGCCATCACGTTCACGAACAAGGCGGCGGGCGAGATGAGGGCGCGCCTGTTCGCCTCATTAGAGGAAGGAGCCCGGGGCATCTGGGTGGGAACCTTTCACGCGGTATGCGCCAGAATCCTGAGAGCCGAAGCCGAAGCGGCGGGCTTGTCTCCCGACTTCACCATATTTTCTCGCAGTGAGTGCGTAACGCTCATCAAGCGGTGCATGGGGGGGGCGAAAATCAACGAGGAGCGCTACGCGCCCAGGTCGGTTCTGGAGCAGATAGGACGCCGCAAAACCTCGCTAGCGGAGGTGGGTGATTCGAATCCGCCCCCGTTCAGCATGGAGGAGATGGCCCGGAAAATAGCGCCGGCCTATGAGCGCGCCCTCAGCGAGGCGGGCGCGGTGGATTTCGATGATTTGCTGGCGCGTCCTTTAAGCATGTTCCGGCGACATCCCGACGTTCTTGAGAAATATCAAACCCGTTTCCAGGAAATTCTCGTCGATGAATATCAGGACACCAACCCCGCGCAGGATGAACTCGTGGCCCTGCTCTCTCGCGCTCATGGGCGCGTGTTCGCCGTGGGGGATGACGATCAGGGCATCTACGGCTGGCGGGGCGCGCGGGTGGAGAACATACTGCACTTTGAGCGCAGATTTCCTGGTGCTAAGGTATTTCGTCTCGAGGAAAACTATCGCTCGAGCGGGGCGATACTCGGCGTTGCCTCGCGCATCATGGGCGGGGCCGGGGCGCGTCACGAAAAGCGCCT
Source organism: bacterium (assembly GCA_965261085.1). GTDB lineage: Bacteria > UBA8248 > UBA8248 > UBA8248 > UBA8248 > Bin107. The sequence continues at coordinate 4,052,170 of OZ253442.1, read as the reverse complement.
TTTCACCCAGAATCCTGCGGGGGAGGCCGTATGCTATCTGGCGGCGGCGAACCCTGAAGAGGAAGCGGAAGCCGTTATCAAACACCTCATCGAAGCGGGAGCGGGCGTCCGGGTTCCCTGGAAAGACGTCGCCGTCTTCTACCGGGTCAACTCGCAATCGCGCGCCCTGGAAGAAGCGGCCCGCAGGCGGGGGATCCCCTACCAAGTGGTGAAGGGCCAGCGGTTTTTCGATCGCCCCGAAGTCCAGGATATGGCCGCCTATTTACGGGTGCTCATCCGGCCCGAGGATGGTGCGGCATTCTCGCGCATCGTCAACCGCCCGCCCCGAGGGCTGGGGCCGGAGCGCTTGAAGGCGATAGCGGGCGAAGACGCGCCGGGCGTCACAATCGCCGATGCGCGGGCCGCTCTGGCCGCAGGCCGCATTAGGGGGAATGCCGCGCAAAGTCTCGGGGACTTGCTTAAGACGCTTGATGCGCTCGCCTCTCAGAAGACAGGACCTGCGCGTCTGATTGAAGAAGCGCTCGATCGGACGGGTTACCGGGCCTGGCTTGAGGGCGCAGCGCGGGGGAGCGCATCGGTGGAGCGCCGCCGCGCCGCAGCACGCGCAATCGAGGGTGCGGGCGAGTTCGCCGCCGCCGCCCGTGCGTTTGAGGATCGGATTCTCGAAGAAGAAGGCGTATCGCCCGAATCGGATGAGGCCATGACCTTGTTTCTGGAGGAATTGGCGCTGATGGGCGAGGCGGATGAGCTGTCGGAAGAAAGCGGCGCTCTCTCTTTGATGACGCTTCATACGGCGAAGGGCCTCGAGTTCGCCGCCGTGGGGGTAGTGGGCGTGCAGGAGGGGTTGATTCCGCATAGCCGATCCCGTGATGAGCCGGCTTCTCTTGATGAGGAAAGAAGGCTCCTGTACGTGGGAGTGACGCGGGCGAAGGAGGTTTTGTGTCTCTCCTGGGCGAAGGAGCGTCGGCCCGATGGGGCGGAGAAAAGCTGGGCGGCGCGCCCGAGCCGCTTCATGGAGGGGCTTGAGCCTGAACTCATCAGGCGGGTGGGCGATCATGCGCCGACGCAAAGGCGCGCCCCGCGCGATTTCAGGGCGCCGCGTGACTACGCCGACTCGCGCTACGGGGAGATTTTATCTGAAGCCAAGACCGCCCATCGCCTAAAAACGAAGGATGCGCCCGCCGTACCCCCCGCCGCGCTCGGCCCTTTTGCCCCCGGCGCGCGAGTGCGGCACAAGAAATTCGGCCTCGGCGTCATCCGCAAGCGTGAAGGAACCGGAGACCGCACGATTGTGAGCGTGGAGTTCGAGAAGGTGGGGCCCAAAAAGCTGGTTTTGAAGTACGCGCCGCTCGCGCCTTTGGATGAGGGCGTTGACTCGGGTGAAAGGCCAGCGGTATAAGGGCGCAGAGGAGGGAGTGATGTCGATTTCGCGAGAAGATGTGATTCACGTGTCCAACCTGGCGCGGCTGAACCTGCGTGAAGATGAGGTCGAGAAATTCACCGAACAGCTCAGCGCCATTCTCGAACACATCGCCAAGCTGAACGAGGTGGACACCGAGGGCGTGGAGCCTACCTCACACGTACTCGACCTCGTGAACGTGTTCCGCGAGGATGCGGTCACCGAATCCCCCATCGAAGATATCGAAAAAATGGCGCCCGATTTCGAAAAAGGCCATTTCCGCGTCCCCAAGGTCATCGAGTAGTTTCCCCAAAACATGGCGTACGCCTCCCTTAAAGAATTCGTCGATGCCTTAGAGCGTGCGGGCGAGTTGCGCCGCGTCAAGGTTCCGGTGGACGTGGAACTCGAGATCACCGAGATCGCCGATCGCTCGGTGAAGAGCGGCGGCCCCGCCCTTTTGTTCGAAAAACCCATTGGCCCAGGTGGCGAGGAGTTCGACGTTCCCGTCCTCATCAACGCCTACGCCTCCGATGAGCGCATGAAGCTGGCTTTAGGCGTCGACAGCATGGATGCGGTGGCCGACGAGGTGGCGGAACTGCTCGAAATCAAGCCGCCCGAGGGCATCATCGCGAAGGTGAAGATGCTGCCCAAGCTCGCGCGCCTCGCATCTTTTTCCCCGAAAATGGTGGGCTCGGCCCAGTGCCAGGAGATCGTGGAGACCGAAAACCCGAACCTCTTTTCGATTCCCGCCATCAAGTGCTGGCCCGAGGACGCGGGGCGCTACATCACCTTCGGGCACATCTACTCGCGAAACCCGAGGACTGGCCGAAGAAACGTAGGGCTTTACCGCGTGCAGTTTTTCGACGAGACGACCGCGGGCATGCACATGCACCTTCATCACGACGGGGCGCAGAATTTTCAGGAAAGCTCCAAAATGGGCGCGCGCATGGAGATGGCGATAGCCCTGGGCGGAGACCCCGTCTACGTCTACGCGGCGAGCGCGCCGCTTCCGCCTGCGATTGACGAGTTGAACCTCGCCGGTTTTTTGAGGAGAAAGAGCGCCGAACTGGTGAAGTGCAAGACCGTGGACGTGGAGGTTCCCGCGGATTCGGACATCGTGGTGGAGGGCTACCTGAACCCCGGCGAGTTGAGGGAAGAGGGGCCCTTCGGCGATCACACGGGCTGGTATTCCCTGGCGGACGATTACCCCGTCTTTCACGTCACGGCCATCACCAGAAAGAGAGAGGCCATCTACCCCACCACCATCGTGGGCAGGCCGCCGATGGAGGACTACTGGCTCGGCGGGGCGACGGGGCGCATCTTCCTGCCCCTGATGAAGATGCAGCTCCCCGAAATCGTGGACGTGCACATGCCTGCCGAGGGCGTGTTCCACAACATGGTGATCGTCTCGATCCGCAAGGCCTATCCCTACCACGCGCGAAAGGTGATGTACGCCCTGTGGGGGATGGGGCAGATGGCGCTCGCGAAGGTCATCGTCATCGTGGATGAGGACGTGAACGTGCACGACATCAGCGAGGTGTCCTGGAAGGTGCTGGGCAGCATCGACCCGAGGCGCGACCTGGTGTTCGTCGACGGCCCCGTGGATGCGCTCGAACACGCGGCGCCGCGTCTCCACGTGGGCAGCAAGGTGGGCGTGGACGGCACCCGAAAGTGGGCGTCCGAGGGTTTCGAGCGCGAATGGCCGCCCGAGATCGTGATGACGGACGAGATAAAAGAGCGCGTCACGAGGCGATGGGAGGAGTACGGCCTTGGCGGCTGAGGCGTCGGTGGCGAGAAGTTTCAGGCAGTTCCTGCGCATGGTGAAATTCGAGCACACCATCTTCGGGCTTCCCTTCGTGCTGATGGGCGGCGTGATGGCCGCAGGCGGCGTTCCCTCCGCCTGGGTCTTGTTCTGGATGGTGATGGCGGCGGTGGGCGCGCGTAATTTCGCCATGTCTCTCAACCGCTTAGCCGACAGGGACATCGACCCCAAAAACCCGAGGACGAAAGACCGCGACGAGTTTCAGGCGCTGCTCCATTCCAAATCCATCCTCATGATGCTGGCGGGCTTCCTGGCGCTCTTCCTCCTCTCCGCCTGGATGCTGAACCCACTCGCCTTCGCGCTTTCCTTCGCCGTGGCGGCCTGCATCGTCTTCTACTCGTATTCCAAGCGCTTCACCTCCTGGACGCACCTGTTTCTGGGCGTAGTCCTGGGCTGTGCGCCTGCGGGCGCCTGGGTGGCGGTGCGCGGCGATCTGGACGCCGTGGCCGTTTTGCTTTTTTTAGGCGTCACGCTCTGGGTGGGCGGATTCGACCTCATCTACGCCTGTCTGGACGTTGATTTCGACAGTGAGAAGAACATCTATTCCCTGCCGCGCCTTTTGGGCGTCAAGGGCGCGCTCATCATCTCAGGCGTAGCTCATCTCGGGACGATGGCCTGTTTCTACGCGGCGGGCCGGGCGTTCGGCTTGGGAGCGCTTTACTGGATAGCGCTTGCGGCGGCGGGGTGCCTTCTGTTCTGGGAGCACTGGATCGTGCGGCCAGACGACTTGAGCCGAGTGGACATATCGTTCTTCAACCTGAACGCCTGGGTGTCCGTCGTCATCGCATCGGGCGCCATCGCCGACGTGCTCATCGGCGCGGGCTGAGCGCTCTCGTGCCGACCCGCATCGAGAAAAAGCAAGTCCAGGCGATGTTCTCGGACATCGCGCCCACCTACGACCTCCTGAACCGGACTTTGAGCTTCGGCGTGGATCGTCTCTGGCGAAAGCGCGCCGTGGCGAGCCTTCTGCGCGATTCGGGTGGAAAGGAGGCCTGCTTTCTCGATCTGGCGACAGGCACGGCGGACGTCGCCCTGGAGGTACACCGCCAGGCCGATAGCTGCGCGCGGGTTTTAGGCGTTGATTTCGCGTATCCCATGCTCGCGCGCGGAAAGAAAAAAGCGGCGGCGCGCGGCGCGCCCCTTTCCCTCATACAGGCAGACGGCTTGAAACTCCCCATTAAGGATGCCGCGTTCGACGGGGTGATCATCGCGTTCGGCCTGCGTAATTTCGAGGATAGAGAGGCGGGTCTCGCCGAGATGGGGCGCGTGCTGCGGGCTGGAGGCAGGCTCGTTGTTCTGGAATTCGGGCACCCTCGGGGTTTGTTCGGGCTTTTGTACGCCTTTTACTTCAGAGTCCTTCTCCCGGTCGTGGGGCGGCTCGTCTCCGCGCACCGAAGCGCGTATAGTTACCTTCCAAACACGGTGTATGAATTTCCGGACGCCGAGAGGCTCTCGGCGATGATGCGCGATGCGGGCTTTCGCGAGGTGAGCCATCGCCCGATGACGGGCGGCATCGCCGAGCTTCACACCGGGGTGCGTGAGTAATCTCGAACCCACCCGCGCTCCCTAGGGAGGGATGGGCGTGAACCCTCCGCCAGAGACGAACGCCATTGAACCGGGCGAGGCCGATATTCTGCGCCGCCTGGAAAAACGGCTCCTGTGGCTCTCCACCTACAGCGTTCATTACGCGAACAACCTGCGCGAAGGCACCGGGGGCATCAAGATAGGCGGCCACCAGGCGAGTTCATCCTCCGTCGTGAGCCTGATGACGGCCATGTTCTTCCGCTGGCTCAAGACGGGAGACAGGCTGGCCATCAAGCCCCACGCCTCGCCCGTGCTGCACGCGGCCCACGCGCTCAGGGGCGATTTGCCGATGGAGCGCTTGAGAGACTTGCGCGCCTTCGGCGGCCTCCAGGCCTACCCGAGCCGCTCCAAAGACGAATACCCCGTCGATTTCTCCACAGGCTCGCTCGGGCTGCCCTCTGTCGCCGCTTCGTTCGCCGCGCTCATGCAGTCCTACATCGACGATCATTTCGGCGCAGGCCCCACCCAGCGCTTCATCTCCCTGGTGGGGGACGCGGAACTCGATGAGGGAAACATCTGGGAGGCGCTCGCGGAGGAATACGTCGCCCACCTGGGCAACGTCATCTGGGTGGTGGACCTGAACCGCCAGAGTCTCGACCGCGTCGTGCCCGACGGCAAGGCGCAGCAGATTCGCGATCAGTTTCGCCTGCACGGCTGGCACGTGGTGGAACTCAAGTACGGAAAGCGCCTGCAAGCCGCGTTCGCGCTTAGAGGTGGCGAGTCGCTGAGAAGACGCATCGACGACATGTCGAACAGCGAGTACCAAAGCCTCATCGGAAGGAGCGGCAGCGAGATAAGAGAAGGCCTCACGCGCAATGAGGCGGGCGAATACAAAGGACTCGCGGGGTTGCTGGATCGCTTCGCGGATGAGGAGTTGCCCGCCCTTCTGTCCGACCTGGGGGGGCACGACATCGAGTGCATCCTGGAGGGACTCGATGAGGCGGACGGCGTAAGTGATAAGCCCGTGATGATCCTGGCCTACACCGTCAAGGGCTGGGGGCTGCCCATCGCGGGCGACCCGATGAATCACTCACAACTCCTGACCGAGGCGCAAATCGCGGTACTCCGTGATTCCGCAGGCCTGGGCGAGGGAGAAGAGCTTGCGCCCCTCCCGGGGGATAGCCCCGAAGCCCGAGCGGTCGAGGCGGCGGTGGCGCGCTATGACGCCAGAGCCGCCCTCGCCAGAGAAGAGATTGCCCCCGGCCCCGTGCCCCAAGAGGTGGGTGCGAATTTTTCCGCAATGAGTTCCACGCAGGAGGCGTTCGGCGCCATCATGACGCGCCTGGCCCGCGAGGATGCCCTCGCGCGCCACATCGTCACCACCTCGCCCGACGTGGCCGTGAGCACCAACCTGGGCGGCTGGATTAACCGGCGCGGCGTGTATCACCCCGAGGGCAAGGCGGATTTCTTTGCCCTCCAGCAGGTGCAGCGGCTCCTCAAATGGGAGGAATCCCCTGCGGGCCAGCACATCGAACTGGGGATTTCCGAGAACAATCTCATGCTGCTGCTCGCCGCCTTTGGGGTCTCCAAGGAGCTTTGCGGGGTGCGCGTCTGCCCCATCGGCACGCTCTATGACACCTTCATCAGCCGCTGTCTCGATGCGCTTCGCTACGCGGTCTATAACGGCGGGCGCTTCATCGTGGTGGCGACGCCGAGCGGCACGAGCCTATCCCCAGAGGGAGGCGCGCACCAGAGCATCCTCACGCCCGCGGTGGTTCTCGAAATGCCGGGGCTCGAAGCCTATGAGCCGACCTTCGCCGTCGAGGTCGAATGGCTGCTCCTCTCGGCCATCGGCCGCGTTCTGGGCAAGGGCGATTGCCCGGCCTTCTACCTGCGCCTGAGCACCAAGCCCGTGGATCAGAATCTCCTGCCCGGAGACTGGCTCTCGGATCCCTTAAAGCGCGAGGTGTTGCGGCGAAACGCCTTAGGCGGCGGCTACCTGCTTCACTCGGCGAAAGAGGCGCCCGGCTACCGCGCGGGCGTGAACGCGGTGAACCTGTTCGTGAGCGGGGTGATGACGCCCGAAGCCATCGCCGCCGCACGTTCGATGGAGGCTGAGGGCGTATACGTGAACGTCTTCGTCCTCACGAGTGCGGACAGAATCTACGCCGATCACAAAAAAGCCAAAAAAGAGGGCCGCCCCTCGCGCCTCGAGATGATGGTGGGCGATGAGCACCGCGACAACCCGGTCGTCTCCGTGCTGGACGGCCACTCGCTCGCGCTCTCTTTCCTTGGTGGCGCGCTGGGTGCTGACCAGAGATGCCTGGGCACGGACCAGTTCGGCCAGAGCGGCCTCCCGCATGAAGTCTACGACGCCCTCCAGATCGGCCAGACGCACATCGAGGATGCGTGCCGGGAGGTGGTGGGGTGAGGGGTGTTGGGAGCGCGCGTTTTGACGCATGGCGACCCTGCGATAGGTCTTCGACATTTGGAATTTGACTTCATGAACACGATGGATAGATTATGAGTACGAGGTGAGGCCCATGCCTTGACCCGCAGTGAAGTTGTGTGAGCATGAGAGAAAGCCATGGAACCGCTATTGAAAGATGATTTTCAATTCTATCTCGATCACCAGTCCGAACTCGCCGAGAAGTACAAGGGAAAGTACATCGTAATCAAGAACCGGCGAGTGATCGGGACCTACGACGACGAGATGGAGGCCGTCGAGACGACGGCCAAAAAGCATGAGTTGGGCACGTTTCTCGTGCAGGAATGCAGCTCCGATCCGGACAGCACGATAGAGACCTTTCATTCGAGGGTCTGGTTTTCGTAGATGCTCGAACCGTCCAGTTTCGCCTTCACGACATATTACGACGAGCGAAAGAACGTCCTCATCAATGAGGTGCAAGTCACCGCCGCCTACACGCCTGGGGACTCCTCCCCTGAACACATTGTCAACCGACGAGAGAGAAGAGAACCACTCCCCCCTTGAGGGGGAGTCAGTGAGCTAAGGGCGTAAGCCCGCAAGCGAACTGGTGGGGGGAGCTTTTGTATTTTGGAGAGTGTCCCCCCATCGAATCGGCCTTCGCCCAAGGGCTCGGCCTCTTCGACTCCCCCTCAAGGGGGGAGTGAATTCTTTCACTTCGGCAGGAGGTGATATCCCCCTAACGGGGGGGAATCAATTTATAAGCCTATGTCGATTAAGAAATCCATTCTCTGTTTATCAGGGCTTTTTCAACAGTCCCCTCAAGGGGGGAATGGCTGTTGGACGCTCTGCAAAGGGGGGGGCGACCCGCAAGGACTTTTTCAACAACTCCTTGTAGGGGCGGTTCGCCACTGCTCGTTTCTTTGCCATAGCTCGCTCTTTTCCGTAAGGTGAATCGTTGCGATATTGAAGACAAAGAATGGACAGGAATAGTTCATAATGAATGACAAACAGATATGAAGCCGGACATGGTTGAACACAAGAAGAAGAAAGGATGGTATGCGGCTGGTCTAGTCGTGCTGCTTGGTGTTTCGATCTGGTATTTCCATGATGGGCTGTCGTGCTTATGGGTTTGGCTTCGAAAGACACCGGATGGTTCTGAGTCGCACATAACGACGGCTCGTAGTGTTTTCCTGGCTCTCGCCGCAGTTACTGGCTTGGGGCTTGCTGTATGGCGCGCCAGAGTGGCGGATCGTCAATCCAAAACGGCGCAGCGTAGTTTGCTGAATGAACGTTATCAGAAAGGCGCGGAGATGCTCGGCAGCCACGTTCTTGCGGTTCGTCTCGGCGGCATCTATGACCTTACTCATCTCGCCCATGTGCATCCACGGGAATACCATGTTCAGATTATGAAGCTCTTCTGCGCTTTTGTTCACAACCCGACGATTGAAGATGGTGAGGATGCCGGATCAACGAATCGCCATATCCATCAAGGCCCTGAGAAATTGCGCCCGGATATTCAAGAGATCATGACGGCAATTGGCAAACGCAGTGATACGCAAATTGAGATGGAAAAACAAGAGAGACCTACTTATAGGCTGGATTTACGCAAAGCAGAACTGGGTAGCGTGTTTTTGCGGTTTGCGAATCTGGTTCGCGTTGACTTACCCGGTGCTAATCTGACCAGTGCAAATCTGGGCCATGTGAAGCTAGATGGGGCGAATCTACTCAACGCAAATCTGACCAATGCGAAATTGGGATCTTGTAAAGGCCTTACTCAGGGACGACTTAATCAAGCGAGAACAGTTGAAGGCAAACCGCCGAAATTGGACAACGCTCTCGACGCTAAGACTGGCAAGCAACTGGAATGGTGCGGAAAGCCCCTCAAGGAATAATTCTCTTAACTCGAATGTGATACCCTACCTACTAATTCACATGTGAAAATATAGCCGCTACAAAAGGGCGGCTCGCGAGCCGCCCCTACAAATTCGTTAAAAGCGGATTAAGGATCCCTTGGCCATTTAGAACGGGATAAAATCTGGAGCCGCGCATCCCATTCCCCTCAACACCATTTGCTGCGTCGTCCGCCCCGGTAGGGACGGCCATGGCCGGTGGCGATCAGCAGCGTGGCGAGGTCGCGCCCGTCCGCCAGCCACACGCTCGCCACGACGCGGCGGCCGAACTTGCCGTGCGTCACGTTGATGAGCCAGACGTTCTTGCCGATTATCCCGCGGACGAAATCGCGCGCCGCACGGCCCCTTTGGCGTTCATACTCGCCGCACTGCGCGCGCCTTATCTCGGGCGTGTCGACGCCGCGCACCCGCACGTTGATCTGCGCGATGATGCCCGGCCACAGCCTGGCTTCGACCTTCACGGTGTCGCCGTCGATGACTTTCTTTACCCGCGCCGGAACGCGTTGCTCGAACGCCGCCGCCTGCGCCGCGAACGCAAGGGCGAGGATGAGCATCCCGCTTATTATGGGTCCTATCTTGTAAGGCATGTCGGGTCTCCTCGTGCGCCTCGTGTGGTGTTTCCGGGTCTCCTCGTGTTGTGAGTGAAACTCCACCTGCAAGAAAGAGAGTATAGAGCAAGTGGGGGATTGGTGAACTTAGGATGAGATGAGGATAACAACGAAAGGGTGACTCACCGTGGGGCGGTTGATGAACCGCCCTTACGGAGTCGTCCACGCGTCCCTCGAAAAAAGCTTGACCCCCGATTTTTGGATGGGTGCATTCCGCGCCCGGAGCCGGGTCGCTCCTCGGCGGATTTCCTCCGGGGTGATTTCGGCGCCCGGCGTCTTCTCGAATCTTATCCTGAGTAGTCCCGACTCCACCCCCGGACGAGAGCGATTTCTTGAGATCGCCCGCACCGGGGCGAAGGCGCATTCGCCCGCATTTGCCGTCCGTGGGCATTCGGGGGATTTCGGTATGATGGCGGAGCCGATCGGCTCGTTCGAGAATAAGGAATTTCTGAAAATATCGATAAATTCACGGGGTTTTTCGATAAATTGACGACCTTTTTCTGAAAATTTTCGAGGGGAAATGCGCGGAAATGCGGGGAGTCGCCGGGGTAAAATTCCCCCGGGCGATCGCCCGGGGGTTTCATTATCTGGTTAATTCTTGCTCAAAACGAACACGCTGGAGACCGCTCCCGGGCCGCCGAGGGTGTGGCCGAGCGCTCGTTTGGCGCCCTTCACCTGGCGCTCGCCGCAGCGTCCTAAGAGCTGGTGCGTGAGGTCGGCCACCACGCGCGCGCCCGTGGCGCCGATGGGATGGCCGCAGCTTTTGAGGCCGCCCGAGGTGTTTACGGGCAGCTCGCCGCCGAGCCTGCTCGCGCCGCTTTTCACGAAATCAGGCCCCTCGCCCTTCTTGACGAAGCCCAAGTCCTCGTAGTTCAGAATCTCCGTAATCGTAAAACAATCATGCACTTCCGCGACGTCTATCTCCTCGCGCGGGTTCGTCACGCCGGACTGTTCGTAGGCCTGGCGCGCGGCCTCCTGGGTGGCCTCGAAGCCGATGAAGCTGAACCTGGGGTTGAACGCCGTGGTGATGTAGCCCGTCGCGCAGGAAAGTCCCATGCCGTCGATCAAGACGTAGTCTTTCTTGGCGAAGCGCTTCTCGGCCAGGTCCGCCCGGCAGAGCACGATAGCCGCGGCGCCGTCCGTCGTGGGGCAGCAATCGTATAGCCCTAAGGGTTCGGTGACCGGCGGGGCTTTGAGGACCTGCTCCTTGGTAATCTCCTTCCTGAAGTGCGCGCGCGGGTTCAGACTCCCGTGATAGTGATTCTTCACCGCCACCTCTGCCAGGTCTTCTTTGTCCGCGCCGAATTCCTCAAAGTATCTCCTCGCCAGAACGGCGAAACTGCCCGGTGCCGTGCGGCCTTTCGAGTACATAGGGTGAAGTTTTTCAACGTGTTGCGCGACCAGGCTGCCCCGGGGGGGGACTTCGCGCATCTTCTCGGCGCCGACGGCCAGGACGATGTCGTGCATGCCCGAGGCCACGGCCATCGCCGCCATGCGGACGGCTTCCATGCCCGTCGTGCAATAGTTCGACACCCGAGAGACGGGTTTCGGGTAGAGGTTCAAGGCTTCTGCAAGCGAGGGTCCGCCGGTGCCGTCGAAGCCCCAGCCGAGCGGCAGATACGTGCCCAGCCAGGCGGCCTCGATGTCGTCGCCGCTCACGCCCGCATCCTGATAGGCCTCGTAGGCGGCTTCCACGACGAGATCGTTATAGCTTTGCTCGAAGAGTTCCCCGAATTTCGTGATGCCCACGCCGATGATGGCGACTTTTCCGGCGATACTTCCGCTCATGTCCAACTCCTTGAAAAAAGATGTCTTTCCTCGGGAAAGACGAAGCCCTATTCGGCAGGGCGCAGTTTCCAGAAGTAATTATAATACCCATTGCCCTGATGGAGAAGCCTGAAAGCGAGTTCACACTCCATGCCGATATGGACATCGTCTTTCACCTGATTCGTCATCTGGCCGTAAAAGCGCCCGCCGCCCTCGAGTTCCACCGTGGCCATCGTGATGAAGCCCTCAGGTGATGGGGGCAGATAATCGTGTACGAAGGTGAAGATTTTGCCCTTGCGGCTCAGTTTTCGCTCATCCCACTCGCCCCGCGCGCCGCAAGCGTTGCAGACTTGCTGGCGGGGATACTGAAGCTCTCCGCATGAGCGGCAAACCCCGGCCATCAAGCGCATGGTCGCCCTGTTTTCTTTCCAAAGGATACTGGGCGAGGAGAAGGGTTTGATTTCCTCCTCGGGGGATAAGCCTCTGAATTTGAGCCATTGGCCGTAATTCGGGATGTCGCGTGCGCGCTCGACAGACCAGCCGACTCCCCGCTGCGTTCTCAGGGAATGGACCTTATCCGTCGCCCGGAGCAGGATGGCTTCCCCCCCGCTTCCGTGACCCGCGACGATGATGTGCTCACCAGGTTCCGCGCTTTGGAGCGCATCGACGAGAGAGAGCAGAGGCGCCGCCGCTCCGGAATCCCCGAGGCGCGCGATGAGCGGTTGTTCGGGATAAGCCGAGTCGGGAAAACCCAGTTTTCTGGTTATTGCCGCATGCGTGCGGGGGTCCGGGGCGTAGACCAGCACGCGCGCGATGTCTTCTATCGTGGCGCCTGTTTGTTTGAGCAATCCCTCGACGGTGGCGACGCTCTGGCGCACATAACCGTAGTCCTGGATGAATTTGGCGTCGCCGGCGGAGACGGCTCCCTCGCCGGGCAGCCGCCACCTGTCGATGAAATCCTCAGACCATGAATAAATCGCCTCGATCTCCGCCGCGCCGTCGTCTCCTTTACCCAGCAACACCGCCGCCGCGCCGTCGCAAAGGCTGAGTTCATCGGGGCTTCCAGGCAGCGAGGGCCTTTTTTCCGCCGCCACCACGGCCGCCGCTCTGGAGGAGCCTGCTTCTATGGCGTCACAAGCGGCTTTGAGCGCGGATGTGCCTGCGCGCACAGAGCCACCGGCATCCAGGGTGAAGAGTTTTTCGGGTAAATCCGCCGCTGCGGCGAGAACGGAAGCGTTTGATTTTTCGGCGTAAGGGTGTGACGTAGAGGCGAAATAGAGCGAATCGACCTGGGAATCGCCCCAGCCCGTGGCGTTGATTAACGCCTCCACCCCCATGGTGATGGGGTCTTCGTCAAAACCGGCCAACGGGCGCGACGCCTTTGGACTGCCGGTTCCCCATACGGCCCGTACGGTTTCTCCGGCCAGGCGATGAAAGGGTATATATGCTCCTACTCGGGTGATTCCAGCCATTTCTTCTCCTTGAATTCTCTTTGGAAATTGGGGAGTTTTTTCTCTTGTGTCGGTGAATTAGTCAAGCCGCGTGGAGTTTCGTGGGCTGATGGGTGTGCGGGAAATCTGTTTTGAGGGTTTTGTCTCTTTCCTCCCTTCTCCTCGCGCCCCAATTCTTCTATGATAAGAGTGCTTGCCAACTTTTGTTTTCCTACGGGAGAGAGGATGAATGAAACTTCACGTTGAGTATTGCCAGAAGTGAAACTACGGGCCTCGCTATGAGCAGTTGGCTCAGGATTTGAAAAAACATTTCCCGGACATGGAAATTGCCGGAAACGAGGACGGAAATTTTCGCGTCGGCTCCTTCGAGTTGGTGCTTGATGGCGAGCTTTTGTGGTCGAAACTCGACTCGGGCGCTTTTCCCACGGAAGAAGAAGCGGTCAATCTCATCGGGGAGCATGTGAAAGCATGACTTTTAAGGGAGAGGTTGTCTCGGTTCACATCGCCTCGGTGGGCGGTGAACCCATGATGGAGATCGCCCAGGCGCAGGCGTGCATAGGGTCCGGCCTGGCGGGAGACCGCTATGCCGAGGGTGTGGGCACGTATTCCAAAAAACAGGGGCCGGATCGGGAAGTGACGCTCATCGAAATAGAAGCCATCGAAGCGCTTGCGCGCGATCACGACATCCAACTCGACGCGGGCCAGAGCAGGAGAAACATCGTGACGCGAGGCGTTCCGCTCAATCACCTGGTGGGCGTGGAATTTCAGGTGGGTGACGTGCGGATGCGCGGCGTTCGCCTGAACGAGCCATGCAAGTATTTCGAAAATCTGTTGGGTATAGATGGATTACATGATGCCCTGATAAACCGCTCGGGGCTGAACGCGCAGGTTTTAAGCGAAGGCGCCATTCGCGCGGGCGACGTCATCAAACGATTCTGACCCGTTATTTTCCGCGAGAAGACCCCATGTCATTTCCCATCGTCCAGGTGGATGCTTTTACCGATACGCCCTTCTCGGGCAATCCGGCCGCTGTCTGCATCCTCCCGGCGCAAGTGGATGCGCAATGGATGCAGCGCGTGGCGGGAGAGATGAATCTCTCTGAAACCGCTTTTGTGGTGGAACAAGAAGATGGCTACGGCCTGCGCTGGTTCACACCCGTGAGTGAAGTGGACCTTTGCGGCCATGCAACGCTTGCGAGCGCCCATGTTCTTTGGGAGGGGGGGCATCTCGGTTCCGATGAGACGGTCATCTTTCACACGAAAAGCGGGGTTTTGACCTGTGAGCAGAAAGATGAATGGATAGAAATGAATTTTCCCATTACCCGGGAATCACCCGCCACGCCTCCTGAGGCCTTGGTGGAAGGTCTCGGTCTTATGCCTCGCTATGTGGGGAAAAGCGAATTCGATTACTTGGTGGAAGCCGAGTCGGAGGCGGCGATCAGGGCACTGGAGCCAGATTTTCAGCTTCTTCAGACAGTTTCCATGCGCGGCTGCATTGTCACGGCGCAAGCGGATGATCCTGAGTACGATTTCGTCTCTCGTTTTTTCGCACCCGGAGTTGGCGTAAACGAGGACCCGGTGACGGGTTCTGCTCATTGTTGCCTGGGACCATTCTGGGCGAGGCGCTTCAAAAAAGAAGAACTCACGGCCTGTCAGGCCTCCGCGAGAGGTGGAGTGGTGCGCATTAGAATTCTGGGAGATCGCATCGTCTTGGGGGGTAAGGCCGTGACCGTCCTGCAAGGGGATTTGCTCTAGGTTTCCGGACAGTCGGATAGACGGCAACACTCTACCCGCTGGTGGCAAGATGCTGCCAGGACACAAAAGTATAACACGCGAGTTGGTCAATCATGAGACCAGTAGCCTTAGATCTCACCCCTGCTCGCCATGAATTGCTGACTCCATATCAAACTCGAAAAAACAGAAAGTAGCTGGTTGATATCGTGGGGAATCTAGGGCGAGAACTCTATTGCGCCTTCAAGCCTCAAAAGCTATAACGGGCGACCTCAATTGCGGTTTTCAGTGCTTTGGAATTATTGTTTTTATTGTCATTTTCATTCGTAAGGAGATTCTAGATGGTTGCTGCTTTTGACGCCCAGGCCGTGGGCGCGGATCGCTTGGAAGAAATTCCCTTTTCGGGCATTCGCAAGGTATTCGACGCCGTGGCGAAGCTCGAAGCCGAGGGGCGCGACGTCATCCACTGGCAGATCGGCCGCACGGATTTCGATACGCCCGAGCACATCAAACATGGAGCCGCCGATTCTCTCTCTCGCGGCGACGTACACTACGCTCCCAGTACGGGGGTTCCCGCTCTGCGGAAGGGCATTGCATACAGAATGGAAATCGACACCGGCGTAGAGGTGAACCCCGATACGCAGGTGATTGTCATGGCGGGGGCGAACGAGGGCATCATGGTTTCCATGTTGGCTCTGGTCAACCCCGGCGATGAGGTGATCATCGCGCAGCCGAATTGGCATCATTATAAATCCTGCACGGCGTTGGCGGGCGGCGTTCCCGTCGAGGTGATGACGAAAGAAGAGAACGATTTCGCATTGCGCGCCGAGGACATCGAGGCGGTTTTGACGCCCAAGACGAAACTCGTGTGCCTCACTTCGCCCGGCAACCCCACGGGCTGCACGATTCCTGAATCTGAACTCGCGAAAATCGCGGAACTGGCGGTGCGACGCAATTTCATGGTGATGAGTGATGAGATATATGCACGCATATACTACGACGGTGCACCATGCGCCCCAAGTATTTTCTCGCAACCCGGCATGGCGGAGCGCACGGTGATCATCAACGGGTTTTCCAAATTCTACAGCATGGACGGCTGGCGTCTCGGTTGGACGGTGGCGAGCCCAGAGCTCACCCGCCACCTGTTAAAGATCCGTCAATACACCACCGTGTGCGTCAACACGTTCATTCAACATGGCGCGGTGCGTGGCGTGCTTGAGGATCAGGCGCCCATGGAGGCGATGACGCTCGAATTCGACAAACGGCGACGTGTGATATCCGATGGTCTGCGCGCGATAGAAGGCGTCACTCTGGCTGAACCCACGGGCGCGTTCTATGCGTTCCCGAACGTGAAGGTCTTTGGGGAAACCTCGGGCGAGGTGGCGGACTATCTTCTGAATGAGCACGCCATCGCCACGGTGAACGGTGCTGTTTTTGGTGGCGAAGGATACCTCAGAATCGCCTATTCTTGCTCGACGGAAGAATGCGAACGCGGCGTCGAGCGTTTGGCCGTTGCGCTGGAGCAGCTTCGCAAAGGCTAGCCTTCAGGCGAATTTGTCTCGACGTGAGCACAAACACCCCCACATGCGGTGGGGGTGTTTTCTGTTCTTTGAGGAGATTTTCTCAAACTCTTCCGTAATCATCTTCACGTCGTTCGATGTCGTCTTCACCGAAGTAGGCGCCGGTTTGCACTTCGATGAAAATGAAGGGTGCGTCTGTTTTGTTTTGAACCCGATGCCATGCCCTTCGGGGGATATCCATACATTGCCCGGCGGAAAATGCGATTTCTTCTTCTTCGCGGATGACGATGGCCTCTCCGGATATGGCGTACCAGTGCTCCGATCTGTGCATGTGACGCTGCAGGCTGAGGCGATGTCCCGACTGAACCACTATCCGCTTGACCTTGTGGTCCACCTCATCAGCCAATACAGAGAAATATCCCCAAGGCCTATGGTCCGTATTATCCTGGGACATCCGGTTCCTCAAAAAAACGGCGCCTCGGGAAAAGGCGCCGTCTATCGTCTGGCGAAGTGTTACCCCGGCTTGTTAGTGGCAGGGGAAGGCGAATGCATGCCGGGTGTCGTGGGCGGCGTCATGTAAAAGCTGCGGTTGGGCGAAGCCCACGCCGTAGAGGATAAAGATGCCGAAAACGATCGCCAATACGGCCGGCTTGACGGCCTCCATGCGCCGGATGAGACCACTTGATACGATTTCTTGATTCACTGCGCTCTCATGTAAAGCCATCGAACAACTCCTCTAGGTTTTGGCTTCCGCACTACTGTTTTATGCGAGAGATATTACCATATTTTCTTGAGAAGTCACTCTACTGCGCCGGGCTCGACCTCATAGAGATACGTGCTAATCGTCAATGATGGCCACCGCCCGGCACCAGGCTCCGCTCGCTCGCTCTATCTTGATGGGGAGCATCGAGACGGTGAATCCGAATTCGGGGATTTTGTCGAGATTCATGAGTTTTTCCGCATGGATGTATTCTTTTTTGCGGCCCAGGAAATGACTGCCGAAGAAATCTTTCGTGTTTCCCTGACGTCTAAGTTCCGTCATCTTGGAGACGGGAATGTCAAAACCCCATGCGTCTATTCCCATCACTTTGATTCCCTGATCCACTAGCCATTCTGTAGCGTCGACGCTCATGCCGGGATGGGTTTGTTCAAAATCGGGGGTGTAGAGATATTTCGTGGTGTGATCGGTGCGGATGAGGACGATGTCCATCGGCTTGAGTGAATAGCCTTTCTCTTCGAGGCCCGCCACTTTCTGCTGTGTCTCCTCCAGCGTGATGTTGTGGCCGCGCTCGGCGTCATGAAAATCGAGGACGACTCCATCGCTTACGCACCATTCGAGGGGAACAAGGTCGATTGTTTTCGAGAGGTTCCCTTCACATTCGGGGCCGTAGTGGTAAGGGGAATCAAGATGTGTGCCGCTGTGCGTGCTGATGGCCGTGATGTTTTCAGTTGCGCAGTGCATGTGGTCCGGAAAATAGCTGGTGTCTGGAAATCCGTATGATTTGGCTCGCATGCGCCCGAGTTCTGTGTGGTTCACGTACTGGATGGCGGCCGGGTTGTTCTCCATGGGCGCGTTTTGCAGGGGAACGCTCAAATCTACAATTCTACGGGCCATTAGAAATTACTCCTCACGAATTTGATTTTGGGTTTGGCGCCGTCCGGCGCCCGTGGTTTCGGGTTACTCCTCTTTCAGTTTCAGACCCGGTGGCGGGGCAGCGGCTTTTTCTCCGCGTTTGAGCAAGGGGAAAACCTCGTTCGCGGCGATTCGAGCCGCCTGAAGCATATAGGGCATCCCGCAGTAGATGGCCATCTGGATAATGACTTCCATGATCTGTCGTTTCGTCGCCCCGCAGTTCCACGCTGCTTGAATATGGGTGCGCAGTTGTGGATGCGCGTTGGCCATGACGCATGCGGCCACGGCGCAAAGCTCCCTGGTTTTTTGAGGCAGGACGTCCCGGTCATAAAGCCCGCCATAGCAGAAATTCATGAACAGCTCCATGAATTCCTCATCCGCCCATTCGGCCATGTCATGACCGATTCGCTCTGTAAATTCCTTGGTCCACAGTTCCGTGCCGCGTTTGAGGGCTCTCGCGGGAATCTTGGGTTTTTGTTTTGAAGGCATTGTTTCTCCTTGAATGGATGCATTCTTGGAAAGGGTTGGTTCTGAATAGATTTTGTTGAATTTTCGGAATTACTAACACGCTCGACACTGCCTGTCAAACAGAGGTGGTGTGGTATGGGGTGGGCATTATTAACTTTCGGGTAATACGGTCGAAACGATCTCGAAATACTTCTCGCCTACAAAATAGGATGATGCTTTAGGAATGTAAATTCTCGAAAATAGCCATAACTTATCGGAGGAGGGGGTATGAGAAGAAGGAATCTCTACATTACGGCAACGTTGGTCTTCGCCATGGGGGTTTTATCTTTCGCCGGCAGCGGCTGGGCGCAGGATGTCAAGGCCATGGCCAAGAGCCTCGCGAATTTACAAGTCGCGGCGGACACTGTTTGGGTAATGGTGGCTGGTTTTCTGGTGTTTTTTATGCACGCGGGTTTCGCGATGCTCGAATCGGGGCTTTGTCGCGCGAAGAACACCGTCGCCATTCTCTATAAGAATTTCGGTGTCGTAGCGGTCTCGTCCCTGGCGTTTTGGATATTGGGCTTCGCCCTCATGTTCGGTGACGGCAGTTCGATATTCGGAACGAATGGGTTTCTCCTGTCTGGGGTGGACAACAGCCCGGCCACGGGTGATGCGTACAAGGGCGTTTTCTCATCCCTTAATTGGACGGGCGTGCCGTTATATGCAAAATTTTTCTTCCAGCTCGTTTTTGCGGCGACGGCAGCGACCATCGTTTCTGGCTGTGTGGCCGAGCGCATCAAGTTCTCCTCGTTCATGATCTTCAGCTTCCTCCTCGTCGCCATTATTTATCCCATCCAGGGCCACTGGATTTGGGGTGGCGGCTGGTTGGGAGGAATGGGTTTTCTCGATTTCGCCGGTTCGACCGTGGTCCACTCTGTTGGAGGCTGGGCGGGGCTCGCCGGAATCATCGTTCTCGGTCCCCGGCTCGGGAAGTATACGTCCGATGGCCGCATGCAACCGATTCCCGGCCACAACATGCCGCTCGTCACATTGGGCGGATTCATCTTATGGCTCGGATGGTTCGGGTTTAACCCGGGCAGCACCATGGCCGCCGACGCAGGCGCCATCGCGCGCATCGCCGTAACGACGAACCTCGCCGCTTCGGCGGGCGTCGTGGCTTCGAGCCTTACGTCGCGGGTCATGTTCGGCAAGGCCGATCTTTCCATGAGCGTGAACGGCGCGCTCGCGGGTCTGGTCGCCATCACGGCGCCATGCGCCAATGTTACTCCGCTGGGGGCGGTGATTATTGGTCTGGCCGCGGGCGTCATCGTCTGTGTTGCGGTTCCGTTCCTCGACAAGATCAAGATAGACGATCCGGTCGGTGCCGTTTCGGTTCACTTGGTATGCGGCATCTTCGGCACGCTGGCGCTCGGTTTATTCGCCGCACCTTCCATTGACAAGGGAGTCGTCGGTTTGTTCTATGGCGGAGGTGCTGGGCTCTTCATCAAACAACTTACGGGTGTTATCGCGGTCGGTGTCTTCACTTTCGTCTTATCCTTCATCCTTTGGCAAGCGGTGAAAGCCGTGATGGGTGTGCGCGTTTCCGCCGAGGATGAATCGGCTGGTCTCGACATCTCAGAGCACGGTATGGAGGCCTACGCGGGCGAGAGGTTGGGTTGATTCAGACGTGAAGGGATTTATACCGAATGAATCCATCTGTTATCTTGAGAGGAATGAACAATGCGTTTAGTCACGGCGATTATCAAGCCATTTAAGCTGGAAAGTGTGAAGGAAGCACTGGGAGATGCCGGTGTGACGGGCATGACGGTGAGCGAAGTGAAGGGGTTCGGCCGTCAAAAGGGCCACACCGAACTTTATCGCGGCAGCGAGTACGTGGTCGATTTCCTGCCGAAGATCAAGGTGGAAATCTTGACGCAAGACGAGAACGCTGACGCCATCGTCACGGCGATTTGTGATGCGGCGAATTCAGGGCAGATAGGGGACGGAAAAATATTCGTCCAGGCGGTGGAAGATTGTGTGCGCATACGCACTGGAGATAGAGGCGATGGCGCCATCTAGGCAATCTGTTTCGTAGCGGAATCGTTTGAATGGTGGAGCGGGGACGATAGGTTTGGAGACTTTATAGTATTCCGAACCCGGCTTCAGTTCGATTCCTAGAAAAACGAAACCTCACACTTTCAAAGAACCGGTCCTGTTTCAGGGCCGGTTTTTTGTGCTCGAATCTCTAAAATATCCCAATTTTGATGCGTTATTTTCAATAAACTGCCTGAAGCGTTTGTTTATATTGATATTGGTGTTCTTTTTAAATTTAGATATGCCTGAAAATTTATTCAATACGGGTTGACTTTATTTCTTAGATAGAAATACAATTTCTTGTCTGATATGGTTTCTGCTGCGGAGAGACAGAAAAGATGATATGCGGCCTCAAAACGCCCGGGGCGAGGCTTGCTCTGCGTGTGAAAAATTCCTTAGCGATGTCGACGTGGCTTCTTGCCGCCGGGTTGCTGATGATGAATTTCAGTCCGGCTTCGGCGCACATCGTCCCCCCCGAAGAATTACACCCCGTTGCCGAAAGTTATCGTCGCGCCAGTTTCATCTTGAATCTGAATCCCGTGTTCTGGCCACAGGTCTGGCTCGATTTGAAGCGTATCGAGGAAGCGCTAAAAGTTGTGGACCCTCTTGGCGCGAGGAAGTTCTCGGAGGAGTTGGTTACCGGAAGACGTGTGGCCCACCCCTTGGCGAGAGGCGATGAAGAGCCGGACATGGTCGCCGCGCGGCGAAACGGGAGGCGTTTGGTCTTTTCCCTGGCGACACGGGGAGTCACTTTGTTGCTGATTTCTCGCATAGATCGGATCAAGCCGGGATCAAAGAGATCTGAGGTGAAAAACCATCTAAATGAAGCGCGAAGAGTTTTTCTGGCCTTTGCCGAGACCTTGCCGCATCTGGACCCGAAAGGGTGGAAAAAGATGCAAATCCATTGGCTGGAAGCGAATTCCCACCTCGGGGCGGCCGGCGTGATGGGTATCGGCGCAAGGCCGATGAATCTGGAGAAAATTCGTGAGAATACCGCTTTCATCCGCCGTTATTTCTACTCGAATTTTTCCGGGTTCCGGGCCGGGAAGTGGTACAGGCTTCTGCCGCGCCCGAAGACGAGCGAAACATACCTCAAAACGGCTAGAGTGCCGTGGCGCCTGCCGCCCGGCGCCAACATCAACAAGCAACTCCCCCGTCCCCGCCAGATTCTCGGAATGGCGGTGCGTGGAGCGAACGAGGCGGAAACCTTTCTCATCGCTTTGGGGGATATGGCTTTCGACAGCCCGGAGATATTCGGGGAGCCCGCGCGCAGCTTGGGGGTCAGTTGCAACACTTGCCACAACAAGGGGGTGACGAATCCCAAGCTCTTCATCCCGGGACTTTCCAGGGAAAAAGGCGGAATGGACGTGTCGAACAGTTTCTTCGCCGGCCACGCCAACAACGGCTTGCACGATCCGCTGGACACACCCGACTTGCGGGGGATTCGCTTCACGGCCCCCTACGGCCGGAACGGGCGTTTCGCCTCGCTCAGGGAATTCGTTCGCAACGTCATCGTGAATGAGTTCAATGGGCCAGAACCCGACCCGATGATTATGGACGGGATGATCGCCTATATGAACGAGTTCGAGTTCTTGCCGAACCCGAAACTGAAAAAAAGCGGAAGACTCGACCCCGAGAAGGTTTCCAAAGCGGCGCTTCGGGGCGAGAAGATATTTCACCGGAAATTTCCGCAGATGATGGGCGGCATGAGTTGTGCGAGTTGCCACATACCAAACGCGAACTTCGTGGACCACAAACGCCATAACATCGGCTCCACGGGAGCAGGGAACCAGCCCTTCCACGTGGGCGGCCTGGACACGCCCACTCTGCTCTCATCGAAATTCTCGGCCCCTTATTTTCATAATGGCAGCCTGCCTACCCTGCGGGCGGTGAGCGAATGGTTCAACAGGCAGTTCGGGCTTGGGCTCAGCCGAAAGAGTATCGACGACCTCACTAATTATGTGGAGGCCGTGGGCGATGGCGTCCAGGGCATTGAAGATACGGTTTACACATTGGATTCGGAACTGGAGGAATTCAAGTTTTTCCTCTCCACATATGAGCGTTTGAAGCAGAGAAAGAAGAAAGAACTGATCACCGTCTTGTTGAAAACAGTAGTGCGCGAAGTGCAGGCCCATAAGTGGGATGTTCAAGACAAGGGAAATCTGCCGATTCTCCATGATATGGAGAAAAAATTAAGCGAAGCCTTGAGCGCTCACCTTGCCGGCGACGTGGAGATGACTGACAGCAAAATAGCGGATTATCACGCGCTTTATGAGAAAAATGTGGATAAACTCAAATGAACAACGCCATGCATTTCATACGCAAATTATTGTCGAAAGCGCCGGGTGTCGGTTTCCCGGGAGCGGTTCTCCTCGCCTTCTCCATGTTTTTGTTTGCTTCGGCTCCTGCCCGGGCGGTCGATGGAGAACTTCGGGTCGCGTTCATTCCGCTCGAGAATCCCGAGAAACTCATCAGCAACGTGAAGCCGGCGATGAACTTCCTGGAAAAAGAAATGGGGCGCAAGGTTCGCTATTTCATTACCTTGAACTACTTGGCCGCAGTGGAGGCCATGATCTCGAAAAATACGGATGTGAGCTTCATGTCTCCGCTGCCCTATGTACTGGCGAACAAGTATTCGGGGGTCGAGGCGGTTCTCGGAGAGATATACGACGGAAAATCCTATTATTATTCGAGGATTTTCGTTCGTAAGGACAGCGGCATCAAAAAGCTCTCCGATCTGAAGGGCAAAACCATCGCTTATGTCGACCCCATTTCGAGTTCTGGCTTCATGTATCCCCACGATATTTTTGTTCGTTCCGGCCTCGTGAATGGGGGAGTGGGAAAACCAGAGGGCGGGTTTTTCCGAAGAGTATATTTCGCCGGTGGAGATCAACAGGCGATCAACTCGATGTTCGGCGGCTTCGTCGATGCCGCCGGCGTCAGCCAATACGCTCTCAATCTTCTCCGCCCCGAGCAGCGGGGCAAAATTATCGCCATTGCGCAGTCGGCCAGAATTCCCAGCCACAACGTGGTGGTTCGCAGAGGTCTGGAGCCTGACATTAAGCAAAAGTTCATTTCGGCGATGATGAAGATGAACCGGCCCGAGAATCGCGGGTTGCTGCGGGCTCTTTACGGAACGGAAGGTTACATCAGGGTCGACCACAGCAGTTATCGATCGGTGGCCGATATGGCTCGAAAGTATGGCTTTTTGAAGGAGTAGGGAAATGTCGAAAGAAGTGGTCATCCAAATCGAAGATGCACGCGTGGAGATGGGGGGACGGACGATTCTTTCCATCGATCATCTCGACATCTTTCGTGGAGAGAGAGTGGCCATCATCGGCAACAGTGGTTCCGGCAAGACGACCCTGATGCGGATGCTCAAGGGCTATGTGTCTTGCAATGAGGGTCAAGTGGTCGTGATGGGGGATATTTTTCCCATCAAGGAGACGCAAAAGATGAAATCCCATCACCGGCATATCGGCATGATTCATCAGCATTTCGACCTGATAGGCCGGGAGACCGTTTGGCAAAACGTCTATCACGGAAGGCTTGGTTATGTGTCTTTGCTGAAAAGCATGTTGGGGATCTGCTCGGAGCGTGATTTGCAAATCTGCGCACAGGCCATTCACGAAGTGCAT
Source organism: bacterium (assembly GCA_965261085.1). Classification (GTDB taxonomy): domain Bacteria; phylum UBA8248; class UBA8248; order UBA8248; family UBA8248; genus Bin107. Next base: position 4,028,199 of record OZ253442.1, on the reverse strand, counting down.
CTCGACGACAAGCAACGCCGCTTTGCCCGCACGCTCTCCGGCGGGGAGCAACAGCGCGTGGCCATTGCCCGGGCATTGGCGCAGGAGCCGGCGATTTTCCTGGCCGATGAACCCGTATCGAGCCTGGACCCCGCGTTGGCCGAAGATATCATGGATCTTCTCGTATCGGTTTGCGACGCCTATCAACTGACGCTCATGATGAGCCTACATATTTCTGAACTTGCACGAAAGTATGCGGATAGGATTCTCGCGATGAAAGACGGAAAAATCATGTGGGATGGTTCTTCGGATTCTCTCTCGAATGATAAGATATATGAAATCTACGAATTCATGGGAACGAACGGAGTCGTGAATGAGAACGGAGCGAGAGCAAGCAGAAGCGCTTCCACCTGGGCGTATGGCTACCAGGGCCAGCCTCTTCCTGGCGGTTAGCGCACTCTTATTCTGGTCCTTTCAAGGTTCTGAGTTTTCACTCAAGCAATTCTGGCGCGGTATTCCCCAGTTGATTCATTTCTTTGGCCGGATGACGCCGCCGGACTGGTCGGTCTGGGATGTTTTGCTGACCTCGGCGATCGAAACGCTGCAAACCACCATCGCGGGCACTTTTCTGGGCGCCCTGTTCGCCTATCCACTGGGCGTGCTGGCAGCGTCGAACTGGACGCCGGTTTGGGTGCATTTGCCCATCAAGGCGCTGATGGCGTTCGTCCGCTCCATCCCTTTGCTACTTCTCGCATTGTTGTTCGTCTCTGCCGTGGGACTCGGCCCCTTTCCCGGCGTGTTGGCGCTGGCGGTGCACTCCGTCGGGGTCCTCGGCCGGTTCGTGGCTGAGGAAATCGAGGCGACCGATCCGAAACCCCTGCTCGCATTGCAGGGTACTGGCGCCTCGTCCGTTCAGGTTATCCAACACGGCCTAATTCCACAGGTTCTGCCTCAGATGGTCGCGCATCTGGCCATACGTTTCGAGATGAATCTGCGTGATTCCACGATTTTGGGCCTTGTCGGTGCGGGAGGCCTGGGGTTTTACGTGTTTTTGTATGTGAAGCAGTTTCAGTGGCAAAAATCAGGTGTGCTGGTGCTGGCCATCATCGCCCTGGTTTTCGCGGGAGAGTTCGCCGCATGGCAAGTCAGGAAACGCTTGATATAGCCGAAACGCTCGTTGGAATTGAGTGTTGGTAGTCCTTGTCCGACCCGTAGAATCCTTCGTGCGGGCCGAGGTGGGAGGAGACGCGCATGGATACGCTGATTAATATCCTGAAAGAAGCAACCGCGAAATTTCCAGACTCGATCGCCCTAGAAGGCGATGTGGAAGGACGTGGACGGGTGGTGCTCACGAGAATAGAACTATGCGGCAAAGCGGCCGCCTTGGCCCGTGAACTGATGGATTCAGGCGTGAAGCCGGGAGATTTCGTCGCGTTGCTGGCTCCGAATCAACCCGAATGGGGGGTGGGTTATTTCGGGGCGCTTCTCGCCGGTGGCGTTCTCGTGCCGTTGGACGTGAACCTGAAAGAAGGGGAGATCGCGAACATTCTGGAAAAAGCCAGGCCCGTTTGCCTGATGACGGACGCTCGGGAAGAGGAGCGCGCCGGAACGCTTGCGGGCGATCTCGCGTCGGTCTGCGCGGTGTTGCGCATTGATGAGGTGAGAGAGCCCACTCCCTCTGCTTCGCTGGACGCGCTGCCGGGCGCGGAGCGAAGCCCGGACGATTTGGCGCTGGTGTCGTTCTCATCGGGAACGACGGGAACGCCCAAAGGAGTGATGCTCTCTCACGGGAACATCACCTCCAATGTGCGCGCCGTGCTCGAGCCGTTCGACGCCGGGGAGGGCGATGGTTTTCTCTCGATTCTGCCGCTTCACCACATGTTCGAGAGCACGGGAGGTTTTCTGGTTCCGTTAGCGGCCGGCGCCCGCGTGCACTACCTATCTTCTCTGAACCCGCGCCTCCTCGCGGAGACCATGAAAAAAGAGGGCATCACCATCTGCCTGATGGTGCCGGCACTTGCGCGGCTCATCCATAAGCGGATCATGTCGAACGTGGAATCGCTGAGCGGGGCGAAGAAAATCGTTTTTAAGTTCCTTTTCGGTATTTCCGGGATTTGCCTGTCCATGGGTTTTCGCGTCGGGGGTTTGTTGTTATCTCAGGTGAAGAAGAATCTCGGCGAGAATTTACGCTATTTCGCGAGCGGGGGAGCCGCACTCGACCCGAAAATCGCTCGTGATTTGCTCGTTTTGGGGATCGAGGTGCTTCAGGGATATGGGTTGACGGAAACCTCTCCCGTCACCCACGCAAATCCGTCGGGAACTCCGAACAGAATCGGAACAGTCGGCCCGCCGATTCCGGGGGTCGAGGCTCGGATCGAACCCGTGGAGGGAGCGGGCGAAGGAGAGGGCGAAATCCTGATACGCGGGCCGAACGTGATGCAGGGCTATTTTGAAAACCCGGAGTTGACGGTGGAGGTTTTGCGCGATGGGTGGTTTCATACCGGGGATATTGGTCGTCTGGATGCGGACGGCTACCTCACGATATGCGGCCGATCCAAAAACGTTATTATCTCCGAGGCGGGAAAAAACATATATCCCGAAGAGGTGGAGGAGCAGCTTCTCGAGAGTGAGTGGTTTCAGGACGTATGCGTCATCGGCAGGAAGACGTCTCGCGGCGGTGAGGAGGTGTTCGCCGTCGTGGTGCTAGACCCCGAAGCTGATCTTCCACAAGAAGAGCAGAAGCGCGCGGCCCTGGCCGATTCCGAACTCAAGCGCTTGAGCACGCACCTTGCGGATTACAAGAGGGTGGCCGGGTTTTTCCTCTGGCCCGAGGAGGAATTACCCAGAACCACCACGCGCAAACACAAGCGTGAGGACATCAAGGCGATATTGAGGGGGCGGCCCGGATTCTCGCCGAATGATTTTTGATTGTTGGGGATGGGGTGGCATATCGACACAGTGAGAAGCCGAGAACCGGTTAACCAAATGGTTTATCTCCTTTGTTTGTGATATCTAGCCTTCATTGAAGAATTTCAAAAAAAAGTTTTCCGTTCTCCCTTGATGCGGGTTCAGCGTACTGACAGGGCATGATGGGTGAAGCGAATTCATGAGGTCTGACGATATGTCTGAATCGATACGGGATGCCTCTTTGGCCCTGCTGCCATGGCTTTCAGAAACCAGGCGCACCATTCATATGAATCCCGAACTCGGCTACGAGGAGCATGATACTTCCCGCCTCATCGTAGAGAATCTCGAGAGTTTCGGTCTTGATGCACATGCCGGTATCGCGGAAACAGGGGTGATCGGTCTGCTCGAGACGGGACGTCCCGGCCCCACCATCGGCATTCGCGCTGATATGGATGCGCTCTCCATCGACGAGTCGAACGACGTGCCCTACAAGAGCCGCCGTCCGGGGAAAATGCACGCCTGTGGTCATGACGCCCATGTGAGCATGTTGCTGGGCGCGGCGCGCCTGCTTTCCGAGAACAAGAGTTGGCTTGAGGGCCTGGGCGGCAATGTCAAATTCATCTTTCAACCGGCGGAGGAGGGAAAGGCCGGTGGAAAGAGGATGGTGGAAGAAGGCGTTCTCGAGGAGCCGCGGGTGGATCTCCTCATCGCCGCGCACGTGTGGCCCGACATGCCGGCGGGCCATATCGGCACACGCTCGGGTCCCGTCCTGGCGGCGGGGGATAAACTTCTCATTCACGTCAGGGGCGAAAGTTCGCACGCGGCGTATCCCCACCAATCCAAGGACGCCCTGCTGGCGGCCTGCCATCTGGTGACCGCACTGCAAAGCATCGTGAGCAGAAACCTCGGCCCCTTCGAGTCCGGTGTTCTTTCCATTACGACGTTCGAAGCCGGCGTCGCTGTCAACATCGTGCCGCGCGACGTCAAGATTCAGGGAACTATCCGCACGCATGATCCGAAGGTCAGGGTGAAGATAGCCGAGCGCGCGCGGGCGGTAGCGCGTGGGGTGGCCGAAGCCTTCGACGTGCGAATCGACCTCGATATCACGCCGGGATATCCCGCTCTTGTGAACCACAAGGCGGCTACTGAGCTCATCGAAAATGCCGGCGTTCAGGTTCTCGGCGCAGAGAACGTAAAAGAGATGCCACTTTCGATGGGGGCCGAGGATTTCTCCTACATGGCGGAGAAACGGCCCGGCGCCTTGTACCGCGTGGGCATATCGAACGAAGCAAAAGGCTTTGTGCACGGGCTGCATTCCGATCTGTTCGACCTGGATGAGGAGGCGCTGCCGGTAGGCGTGAGCGTTTTCGCTCAGGCCGTGGTCGAGTTCCTGAAAAATTCAGAAAAATACCTCGCCTAGATTTTTCAGGGGGTCTTTGGGGAGAGATATTTCGGTCGCCGTCTACGAGCGGAGAATTGCATTTTGTTGATTGAGCCATTTGTTCTTTTCGCTCTGGGCGCGGCGCTCTCTTTTACATGCGCTGATTTCTTCGCGCGCAAGGGCTTGCAGTACGCCAACCATTTCGTGGGCGCCACCATCACGCTGGTGGGAGAGTTGGTTCTCTTAATTCCGTTGGTCTTCCTTTTAGGTTCTCCCTTCCCGGAAATGGGCCCGCATTATCTGTGGGTGATGATTGGCGGCCTGTGCAACCCAGGGCTTTTCCTCATCTTTTTTCTGATCGGCATTCACCGGATCGGTGTGGCGCGCGCGGCGCCGATAAAGGGGATGTCCCCCATATTCGCCGCCCTTTTGGCGGTCATTTTTCTGGGAGAGGAGCCGGCCTGGTACCATCTAATGGGCGTTGTGTTCGTGGTGGGCGGCATCGTGTTGCTCGTATCGGGAAAGACGGAAGGGCGATGGAGCCGCTGGGACGCCCGTTGGCCCGTGTTCGCGGCGATGATATCGGGGTTTGGAGCTATGTCCTGGAAAAAAGGCGTGGTCGCTTTCCAAAGCGCACTTGCCGCTTCGCTGATAGGCGCCGCCGCCGCTCTCGTCGTAGTGGGCGCCTATACCTGCTATGCTTTGCGCAAAGAGGACGCGGGCGACGTGAAGCGAGCGTTTTGGCCGTATCTACTGGGTGGCGTAGCGGCAGGGATGGGGATTTTTCTTTTCATGTCCGCATTACAGGAAAGCCAGGTTTTCAGGGTGGTGCCGATGGTGCAGACTAGCCCTTTGTTCACCGTGCTTTTCAGCGTGATTTTTCTCAGGCGGGTCGAATCCATCACCTGGCGCGAGCCTGCAGGAGCGGCCCTCACCGTGAGTGGAGTCATCCTCGTCGTCTTGCGCGTTTGAAGTGGTGGAGCGGGATGGACTTCCAGCCCGAAAACCAGTATAAATCGACCCCTTGAAGGTCCGGGAATTCATTCCTTGGCCTTCCTGGATTTTTACTTGTCCCCATCGTCTAGCCTGGCCCAGGACACTGGCCTTTCACGCCGGCAACAGGGGTTCGAATCCCCTTGGGGACGCCAACCGTTGCTGTAGAAATTCCTTTCCCGTCAAGTCGAGCGGCGCGAGGGTGTTTAACGCGCGCCTTGGGGGGACGGCCATTTGCGCCGTTACTCCGTTCACGCCTTATGCGTATGCGATGAGGTGTGGGAAAAGTGCTCGACGCATGAAACAACTCGTGCTGACGAAAATCGATTCCATCCCGAACGAGCGACAGGCCGAGCATTTAGGCCCCTGGTCACTTTCGGAGTCTCAGCTTTTTGAGTGGGAATGGAAAAAATACGAAATCGAGCCGGCGCTCAAAAGCGAGGAGGTTCACTTCGTCTCCAGAAGGCTTGAGAAGGTTTGTGAATTCTATCTCTCTAGGTTGAATATCCGGCAAAACGAAAGACACGGGCGTTCTTATTCGAATCGCTACTGGCGCATCTTGTTGATGCCGTGGCTCATCAATCTGGTCATGTGCGCATTCGAACGGTTTTTGCGCGTCAGAAATCGGGTCAGAAGCCGTGTGCCGTATCTCGTATATCTCTCCCCTGAGGATGAAAGCCTTTCATCCATCACGACGCCCCATTTTAATCAGATGCTTATCGACGATCCTTTGAACCGGCTGATATTCAGTAAATTCATCCGCGCATTCCAGCCCCGAGATTGGGTGGTGCGAGACGGTGCTCCCGCCCCGGGAGATGCGTATTTCTCCTCGGACCACTCATCCGGCGCGACTTCAACGGAAAACTATGCCGTTTTCAAAAAAGTGCAAAGAAAAATGGAGGTGTATCGCTGGGCGAGCATCCTCTCTTCCAACATGGGGTGCGTACAATTCCATAAAGTGCATGGATTGAGTCCGCTGGATGCTTTTTACATTTCCTTGCGCATGCTGTTTCGAAACAGAAGAGGCTGGAAAGAGGCCGCTAAATCGTTTGATGAAACGTCCGAAGCGGAAAAGGGGAACCTCACCAGGAACGACGTGGTTGATGAACTCCAATCGTTCCGGGACATCACCGCTACGGAAGCCGTGATTTTCCTGAGTGTTTTGGATGGGCTCGTTGTGGAGATGATGCCAAAGATTTTCACACATCATTATCTGGAAAACGAGAAAAAAGCCCGGTTGAAGGTAAAGGCGACGGCGCCCTGGACGGATACCATCGCCTATGGCCATCTGGGAAATGACGATCAGTCGAATTTTTACGTGGCCGCTCTCCTAGAAAAACGCCCGGCAAGGCTGGTTATCAATCAGCATGGGGGGAACTACGGCGTCATCGAGTCGGCGCCTTGGCATCACCTTGCGGAGTATAAGACGGCCGATCGGTTCATATCGTGGGGGTGGAGGCGTCAATCCGATTATCGAATAAACGCCGTGCCGGCGGTTTCTCCTTTTCTCTCAAAAATGAGGAGGAGCAAGAAGCGGAACTCATTCATCATTCTGGTCAGCTCCGAACTCACCCCCCATATGAAATGGCTGGCGGCGGACTCCCTTCCCGAAGACATCGCGCAATACATGATGGGGAAGACGAGTTTCATCGAACACTTGGGCGACGCGCCTCGCTCCGCCTTGTGGTACAGGCCGTATACGCGCAGGAGGAACAATCAATACGATCAGGCCTATATCGAAAAGAAATACCCTGACGTGAAAATCCTTCGCGGAAAATTGGTGAGATACATGCCGACCAAGCTCTCGCGTGCGTTAGCGGGATGCGGCGTTTGTGTTCTCGATCGCCCGGGAACGACGGCGGCATTCACGATGGCGGCGGGCATTCCGACCCTTTTCTTCGGGGGGGCTAACGCCTGGCGCGTTTCCCGTTTTGCGAAACCGGGCATCAAGAAACTTATCAGTGTGCACGTTCATCATTCATCCGGCGAGAGTGCGGCGAGGCATCTGAACGCCATCTGGCCTGATGTCGATTCGTGGTGGGAGGATCGCAGCACGCGGGAAGCCGTCGATGAATTTGCGATTCGTTATTATCGCAACAACAAGAACTGGCGCTCAGAATGGGTGGATATTTTCTCTTCGCCTGATTCGAAATTATGGCGAACCGATGAGGCGGAGGCGCGCTGATGGCGAGGATATCTCTGACGAATGATCTGTTCGGCGATTTTGAAGTCGAAGATGGGCGGCTGATAGGGGTCTATGGTCCCTCACTATCAAGAGGCGGGGGGCTTGATGACGAAGCCCTGCGGGAGCGGATTCGAAACCCGATCGGCGCTCCCCCTCTCCGGGAGATTTCCAAAGGCGCCGGGAGGGTGTTGATCGTCACCGACGACAATACGCGCCATACCCCGCTTCATCGCGTACTTCCCCTCATTCTGGAGGAACTTGCCGAGGCGGGCGTCTCCGATTCTTCCATCCGTATTCTGATCGGCTTGGGTACGCACCGCGCCATGACGGATGAGGAGATACGGCGCAAGTTTGGAGACGATCTGGTCGCGCGATTCGAGATTCTCAACCATGAATGGAAAAACCCCTTAAAGCTTATTTCATTGGGGAAGAGCGGGTTGGGTTTTGACGTGCTGATGAACAAGGAAATCCTGAAAACGGATCTCACTATATCCGTCGGCAGCATCATACCTCATGCGACGGCGGGCTTCTCCGGCGGGGCGAAGAGCGTGATGCCCGGCATTTGCGGAGAGGCCACGATAGAAGAGACCCATTGGGCCGCTCTGGACTATGAGATGAGAGAAATTCTCGGCCACTTCGACAACAAGGTGAGAGAAGCGTTTGTTCGCATCGCGCGTCGGGTCAGGCTGCGTTTCATCGTCAACACAATCATGATGGATGAGGAAAGAATTTATGACGCCGTTGCCGGAGACTTGGAATCGGCCCACGAAGTGGGCTGTGAGCGATGTCTGGATCTATATGGTGTGCCGGTCGCCGCAAAGGCGGAAGTCGTCGTTGCGGAAGCCTACCCGGCTGACATCGATCTGCGCCAGTCCATTAAAGCCGTGTGCGCGGCGGACCTCGTCTGCCGGGACAACGGGGTGATCATCCTAGCCGCGGATTGCCGGGAAGGCGTTTCGCCGCAATTCCCCAATTTTGAGCGGTATGGTTTCAAAGACCCCGACGCGCTTTACCGAAAGGTTAAAATGGGTGAATTTCGTGAAAAACTCCTGGCCTATACGCTGGTCGCCATCGGCAGAATCATTTCCAAGCGCGTGAAGGGGGTATTGGTTTCCCCCCATATCGACCGTGAGGAGGCGAACGGGATGGGATTCGGCTGGGCCGAGTCGATAGAGGCGGCGGTCGAGAGAGCCTTGGATTCGACGGGACCAAATTCGAAGCTCATTGTGCTTCGGCAGGCGGGACAAATCATGCCGGTAATTTCGCGCATGAAAACGAGAGGAGAGGAGAGTTGATCGTCGCCGTCATACCGGCCAAGCGGCATTCGGATCGTCTGGCGGACAAGAATTTGTTGGAAATCAACGGCCTTTCTCTGGTGGTGCATGCCATTCACTACGCCAGGAAATTTCGGAGTGTGGACAAAATCGTCGTATCCACCGATTCCGAAGAAATTGCCGAGATCGGCAGGCGCAACAGGGTGATGGTTCATTTCAGGGGCGATGGGCTGAGCGGCGAAACGCCCTTGGTCGAGGTGTACCGGGACGTCGCCAGGGAATTGGGCCGTGTGAACGTGTCTTTCCTTGTCGGGGTTCAACCCGATCATCCGAACAGAAAAAGCGACTTGGACGCCCTGTTGCAATACGTCAAAGACAACCGGATCGACGATTTGTGTACGGTGGATCGCCATGGAAAGCGAAACGGGGCGCTTCGCATCATGAGCATGAGGGCGTTGATGGCGGACCCGCCCCTGTATTCATCCGCAGTTCAAGATGATTGCGTCAACATCCACTCTTCATTCGACCTCGCCATGGCCGCGCATGAGATGAGTCCGTATTCGAAGGAAATCGCCGTCGGTGACAGGATGATAGGGGAGGGCCATCCCGCCTTCGTGATTGCCGAAGCCGCCTGCAATCACATGTGTGACTTAGGCATGGGCAAGGAGATGATCGACCTCGCCGCCGAAGCCGGGGCGGATGCTATCAAGTTCCAGACCTATAAGGCCGAACGCCTGACGCGCAAAGGAGCGATGACTTACTGGCGCGGGAAACAGATTCCGCAAATTGAGTATTATCGGAAACTCGATCGCTTCGGCGCGCCTGAATATGAAGCGCTTTTCGCATACGGTTTCGAGAAGGGCATCATCACGTTCTCCACGCCGTTCGACGTTGAAAGCGCCGAGATGCTGAACGATTTGGACGCACCGCTTTTCAAAATCGCCTCATGTGATCTTCCCGACAGCCGGTTGCTCAGGTGCGTGGCCGGTTTCGGCAAGCCCGTTATTCTTTCAAGCGGGGGTTCTATGGTCGAGGAGATCGAGCGGGCCATCACCACCATTTTCGCTACGGGCAACCATCAACTCATCCTCATGGCCTGTATGTTGAGTTATCCGGCGCCGAACAAAGATGCGAATCTTCTGCGTATCCGCTCTTTGAAAGAAAGATACCCCGGTCTCATCGTTGGTCTTTCCGATCATACTGAACCGGATGCGAACATGGTCATACCTTCCCTGGGCGTGGCTCTGGGAGCGAAGGTCATTGAAAAACACTACACTCTGGATCGAGAGTTGAGTGATTCAGGCCATTTCTTCTCGATGAACCCGAAAGATTTGAAGAAGATAGTGCAAAACGTTCGCCTTGCTGAGAGCGTTTTGGGAGACGGTGCGCTCGGAGTCGCCGAGGGAGAACACGCCGCCCGCGACAGTGCCCGGCGCAGCATCGTAGCCGAGCGGGATATTGGGAGTGGAGAGACCATAGAATCTTCCATGCTGGGCATGAAAAGGCCCGCCGACGGCCTTCCGGGCTGGATGATGGATGAATTGATCGGCAGACGAGCACAAACGGACATCCAGGCGGATCAGTCCCTCTTCATAGACATGGTGGAATAATCATGGCGGCCGGATTCATTCCATTTGGGTTGATTCATCATGCCTAAAATTACGGTTTACATTCCTACCTACAACTACGCCCGTTTTCTCGACGCCGCGATACAAAGCGTTTTGAAGCAGACCATGGATGATTGGGAGTTGATCGTCATCAATGACGGCTCGACGGACAACACGGCGGAAATACTCGAACCCTACAGAGCGTATCCCAAGATTCGCATTCTTGAGCAAGAGAACAAGGGTTTGAATTTCACGAACAACATCGCCTTGCGCGCCGCCGAGGGCGAATACCTGATGCGGCTGGATGCGGATGATTTTCTGGATGAGAACATTCTGCTGGTTCTCTCCAACATCCTGGACACGAAACCCGGCGTAGGTCTGGTGTACCCGGATTATTATCACGTGGACGAGGATGGAGAGATCATCGAAATCGTTCGTCGCCAGAAAATAGGAGAAGAGATCGATTTGCTCGATCTTCCGGCGCATGGCGCATGCACCATGATCCGCAAGGAAATTCTCGCGGAAATAGGCGGTTATTTCGAGGAGTTCGATCGTCAGGACGGTTACGGGCTGTGGCTGAAATTCATTCAGCGGCATTATCCCTATAACGTGAATCTGCCCCTGTTTTATTATCGTCGTCACGGCGAGAGTTTGTCGAAATCCCGGGGCCTGCTCCTGGAGACGCGCCGCAAAATCAAAAGGCGGGTGGTGGAGGAAATGAATCTTTCCCGCCAACCAAAAGTATTGGCGCTCGTTCCCGTAGTCGTGGATGGGGGATGCGAGCTCGCGAATCCTCTTACGCAATTCATGGGAAAGCCGCTGTTGAAAGGAACCCTGGAGCAAATCAAGGAAGCGCGCTCCATCGACAAGATAGTCGTGTCCTCCAACGATGAAGGCGTGTTGGCTTATTTAGAGCGTTTCGAGGGAGTGGATGGCCTCCTTAGGCCCGAAGCGCTGGCGGAACGGACTGCCAAGATAGCGGATACGACGCTTCATGTTTTGAGGACGCTGGAGGAGCATGGATATGTCCCCGATGCTGTTTGCATATGCTATATCAACACCCCTTTTCGCCGGGGCAGGCACATCGATAAAGCCGTGGACACCATGACGATTTTCGGTGTCGATTCCGTGATATCCATCACCGAGGATATTTCATTCTTCTATCATCACGGTAAACATGGCCTCACCCCCGTCAACGGATCTTTCCAAAGAACGTTCCGTCTTGAGAGAGAAGCGTTGTTCAAGGAAAACGGCGCGATTTACCTGAACCGGGTGGATTCGATTCTATCCGGAAAATTTTTAGGAGAAAAAATAGGGCATATCACGATGCTTCCAGAGGAAAGCGTGAGAATCAATTCGGCGTATGAGTTTTGGCTAGCGGAGAAAATTGCGGCTGAGTGGATGGAAACGGCTTCGTCTGAGAAACTACCTGAAATTCAAAATCCATAAACGCCACTCCACGAGATAAAGACGACCCACCACGAGGCAAAGGTCCGGAAATATCGACCCCGACCCAAGGATGAGCGACGATGAAACGCATGGCGTGACCTCCGAGGAGCATGAGTGATTCTGATGCGCCCGGGGCTTTCGGCCTGCTGAAATCGTTCATGTTTTGGGCAATTTCCGGCTTAAGCAAAAAAGCCCCATGTGGAACGATAAACAAAGATATATTCTCGCCGTCGCACGGGATTACAAGGATTTCCTGTTCTTGTATTTGTTCATCCTAATTCTGGCGACGATGTTCGAGAGCGTCGGCTTGGGACTGCTGATGCCCATATTTCAGACAATTCAGGGCATCGCAACGAACCACATCCTCACGGCGTACGCCGAATGGGGATTCGGCGTCGTCGGCTTGGAGTTTTCACTCCTCAATCTCATCGCCTTGTTCTCGTTCGCCATGCTGGTCAAATATGCTCTGGTTGCGAGCTCCATGCGCTTCGCGAGGGTGCTGAGTTCGAGAATCGCATGCGACATGAGAGAAAAAATATTTCGAAACTTCATGGATCTTCCCCTCTCGTTTTTTTACCGAAGAAAAATCGGCGATCTCGTCTCTGTTCAATTCACTTCTGCGAACAATTGCGGTTTTGTTTTCGAACACGTGATGCTCATCATGAACGCCATTTTTTTCTGTATTTTGTATCTGATCCTGAATTTGATGGTTTCTTTTTCGCTGAGTGTTCTGGTCCTCGGCCTCTCGTCGATTTCCTGGTTTTTTCTACTTCCGTGGTTTCGCAAGGCCTATGCGGAGGGCGCGAAAGAATCGGAGGGCGTGGAGAACATCAGTTCCTATCTCCACGATGTTTTCTCGGGAATCAAGACGGTGAAAGTGTTTGGAAACCTCGCGCATCACATCGAAAATTATACGATGCGCGCAAATGGGTATCACCGGGTCTGTGTCCAGATCATGCACAACAGAATCATTGCGTCGTTCTTCTACGAGCCGTTGATTTTCTTGATGATGGTTTTCTGCTTGATTGTTTCGGTCAAATTTCTGGAGATTCCCTTTTTCACCCTCACGGTGTTTTTGGCGATCTTTTTGCAAGTTCTCCCCAAGCTCAAGCTGATAGGCAATTACTGGCTCATCGTGAACGAATTCGCTCCCCACATGGCGAGGGTTCGCGAATACGCTGAAGGCAAAAGCCTGGAATGCTTGCCGGAAGGAATCGCTTCTATCGGTTCTCTGCAAAAAGGAGTCAGGTTTGAAAACGTGTCGTTCACATATCCGGAAGCGCGGGGTGATGCGCTGAGCGGAATAAACGTATCGATCGAAAAGGATACGACGACGGCGCTCGTGGGTTCTTCAGGAAGCGGGAAGACGACTTTCGTCGATCTTTTCTTGCGTCTTCATGATCCGACGCAGGGCGTCATCTATGTCGATGACGTAGATTTGAAAGACGTGTCCGCGAGTGAATGGCGAAGCCGAATCGGGGTGGTGGAGCAGGATCCCTATCTCTTCAACGACATGGTTTACAACAACATCCGCTATGGAAACTTGAGCGCGGATGAAGGGGAGGTGCGAAAGGCCGCGGAAATCGCCTATGCCCATGAATACATCACGGAATTGCCCGAGGGGTACCGAACGATCATCGGGAATCGGGGGTTCAAGTTATCCGGCGGGCAAAAACAGCGTCTGGCCCTTGCGAGAGCTTTGGTTCGCTCCCCCCGGATATTGGTCCTGGACGAAGCGACGAGTTCGCTCGACAGCGGGTTCGAGCGTCTCATCCAGGAGGCTGTGCGGAATCTCAGCGGGCGGATGACCATCCTGATCGTCGCGCATCGTCTCTCTACAATAAGAAATGCGGACAAAATTCTGGTTCTCGAGAGCGGGAGAATCGTCGAGGAAGGAGACCACCCCTCTCTCATGCGGATGGAAGGCCGATATCGAAAATTCGTGGAATTGCAGTCGTAAGGTGATCCGGGAAATTCCCCGGACGTTTCGGTTCTCCCCGACTTCGAGACCCATCGCCATCAGATAGGCGATATGGGTTTCTTTTGCGGGTAAAAAGATGGCTCGGTGATCATATGTGCGGAATTTGCGGAATCACCTCGACCGAACTCTCACCGTCCTTGATGGAGGAGAATGTTGCGCGGATGTGCGATGCGATGACGCATCGCGGCCCAGACGATGTGGGGCTTTGGCGTTTTGGAGGAACCTGCATTGGGGTGAGGCGTCTGAGCGTCATCGACCCGAGTTCGGCGGCGAAACAACCCATGACCAGCGAAGATGGGAGAACCTGCGTTGCGTTGAACGGGGAAATCTATAATTTCAGACGATTGAGGGAGCATCTGGCGAGTCGAGGCCACGCCTTCAGATCGAACTCCGATACGGAGGTTCTTCTGCGCCTTTACGAGGAGGAAGGGGAGGGGTGCGCCCGTTTTTTAAGGGGGATGTTTTCATTCGCGATCGTGGACGCCGGCCGAAGAATCTTGCTCTTGACGCGTGACCGGCTCGGCGTGAAACCTTTGTACTACGCGCCGATCGCGGGTGGATGGGCGTTCGCCTCGGAATTGGGAGCGCTGGTGAGAAGCGGCGCGATTCGCCCCGAACTCGACCTGAATTCTCTTGACCTCAGCCTTTCTCTGGGCTTCGTTCCCGGTGCACGCACGCTATTGAGAGGCGTGAAGGCTTTGCCTCCGGGGCACCGAATGCGCATCACCGAAAAGGGTGCATCCATCGAGCAGTGGTGGGAGATACCGGCACCCGGAACGACGCGATGCGCCGATGAGGAAATCGTTCCCCGTCTACGTGGTTTATTGGAGGAAAGCGTCGAACTCCATCAAATAAGCGATGTTCCCATAGGGGCATTTTTGAGTGGTGGTCTGGATTCTTCGGCGATTGTGGGGTTGATGTCCCGCCGGGCGGATAAACCCGTAAGGACCTATTCCATCGGTTTCGATGATGCTCCTGAAGGATACGATGAGAGAAAATATGCGAGAACTGCGGCGCAATCCTTTTCAACGCGCCACTTGGAGTTCGTGATCAAAGGCTCGAAGGTGGCAGGGGAGCTTCCCCGCATCGTGCGGCATCTGGACCAGCCAAGTTTCGATGGAATCAATACCTATCTCCTATCCCATGCGGTGAAGCAAGATGGCGTAACCGTCGCCTTGTCCGGCCTTGGGGCGGATGAGCTTTTCGGCGGATACGGCTCGTTTCGCCTGATACCGCCTTTGTGGCGATTATCGGCCAAATGGGGAAAATTGCCTTTGGCGACGAGAAAAATCCTCGTGTCGCTCATCTCGCTGATACTCCGCTTCGGCTCGAACATGTCTACGGAGCGCACTGAAAAGCTTCGTCGGCTGCAATGGGTGGAATCGCCGCTGGGATTGTACGCCCTGGCGCGTCTTTTGTTGTGGCCCGAGGAGAAGAGAGCTTTGTATTCCCCGCAAATGCAGACCTACTTTCGCGAGTGTAAGGCGGATGAGGATATTTTCGCGATACTCGACTCGTTAGTCCACGTTGGTGAGAGGCCCTGGAGCATTCTGAGCGAACTCGAAATGCAAGTGTATATGGGGTGGCGATGTTTGCGCGATGTCGACGTGATGAGCATGGCCCATTCCCTGGAAGTGCGGGTGCCGTTCGTCGATCATCATGTAGTGGAATTCGTCTGTGGCCTGCCTCCCGGGTGGGAGCAAAAATGGGGACATCCGAAGAGATTGCTTGAGGCGTCGCTTCACGACGTCATTCCCCCTGAGATTTCCGCCAGGAGAAAACAGGGCTTCGCCCTTCCGATGGCGAAGTGGATGAAAGAAGATTTGCGAGAAATCCTCGAGGATGCGCTCAGTGAGGAGTCGCTTCGCAGAAGAGGTATTTTCTCACCCAAGGAGGTCCGCAGGTTGTATGCCCGTTTCAGAGCGGGGAGAGCCTCCTATCCCCTTATATGGTTTTTGGTGGTTTTGGAGCTATGGTTTCGGGAGATGCTGGACGCTCATCGTTCGGCGGGCGATTGATTTTTCGCAAAATAGGCCCCAAGAAGAGGAATCAGACGTGATAAGCGTATTGATGACGTCTTACAACGCCGAGGAATACATCGCCGACGCCGTGAAGAGTATACTCGCGCAGACGGAATCCGATTTTGAATGCGTCGTCATCGACGACGGCTCCACGGACGATACGATTCGAATCGTCGAAAAATTTAGCGATTCTAGAATTCGCCTGATAGAAGCGGGAAGAATCGGACTCGCGAGAGCACTCAACCTCGGGATGCGCGAGAGCAGGGGTGAATTCATTGCCCGGCATGACGCCGACGATTTGTCCCACCCCAGAAGATTTGAAATTCAAAAAGCAGTGATGCAGCGTTTTCCTGATTATTCTGCTGTCGTTTCCCCCCTGTTCGCCTTTCATGCGGAAGACGTTCCACATTGGCCCGCATTCGGTTCGGAGGAAAAAAAGCCCTCGTTGAGGGATGTTCGAAGGAAACTCATGCTTTTTAATCCTGTGGTTCACACGTCATTGTTCGTGAGAGGCGAGGCTATGCAGAAAATCCGAGGCTACGACGAGAGTCGCGCCGGCCAACTCGACTGGGACCTCTATGTGCGATTGTATGAAAACGGAATGAAGCTCGGGGCGTTGGAGGTTCCCGTGGCGGCGAAAAGAATCCACGCGAGACAGTTCTTCGAGCGGGGCGCCAGGCTTCGCTATGTGCTCGATGGGGTTGTGCTGCAAAACAGGGCGATTCGCGCCTTGGGGGGAGGGTTCCCGCATCGCGCATTGTTGCCGCTTTGGTTTTCATATCGCATGTTGCCGCACAAGGTGCGCATGTGGGTGAAGAGAGGCTATTTTTCCAGACGCCCAGGCGCGCCGGAGTAGTTTTCCTTGAACGTGGACCGCGCGGCTTCAAATGTCCACCCTGTTTCAAGTGAAAAGAACCCCTTTTCTTTTCAACTCACCAATTCAGTCATTCGTCTGCACGCGGTTTATTTTCTTATCCCATGGGAGCGTGTTCCTTACTTCCCGGGTCAAGCCCTGGGTCCCTATAAGGTCTACATGATCCTTTTCGTTTTGTTGTGCTCCGCATGGGTGGTAGAGGTTATTCGGTTCGGGGCAAGAAAACCGACGCCGGGGTTTACCGTCGCCGCCCTTTGGTTTTGGGTGATATTCTGGGGAGGGATTATCCATGGCTACATGCAGGATGACCCCATCAAGACGTCCGTGCCCCTCTACCGGATTCTGGCCGATGCCGTACCCTACGCCGACGGTATGCTCGTATGGTATTTGATTCAAAACAACCGGTGGGGGAGTGAGGAGTTTGAAGGCGCGCTCGGGAGTGTATTCTGGGTCGCCTTCGCAATGGGTATCGAGAGCATCCTGTTCTATTATCTGAGCATCCCCAACCCGTATTCGCTCAATCATGAGGGACGGTTTTTTCTCGGCATGTTCGCGCGGCACCACATCGTTGCCAGCAGGCTCGGGCTGATACTGGCGGGCGTCGCCTTTTATTTTTTCTGTAGAAGAGGCGGCTGGTTTTACTTGCTCGCGTCGCTCACCGGAACACTCATGCTTTTATCCACATGGCGCCGGGTTCCGATTTTCGCGTTGTTCCTGGGCGCGTTCTTCCTTCTCGTCTTTTTCGTGAAGTTCAGAGGGTCCTCAGGCGCAAGCAAGAAGATAAAGTCTTTTCGCGTTTGTTGTTTCACGACCTCGGTTTTCCTGGTGTGTATTTGCGTTTCGGTGATGGTGGGGACGACGGTGCGAGAGGAGTTCATCGAAGTGTCGAACATTTCTACGAGCGTCAAGGAGCGGCTCTTTCAGTACGCGCGGGCATCGGATGTGTTTTTCGAGCGGCCTTTCTTGGGAGGCGGGCCGCGCCAGGGGTTTTTCTATGGATATTCCAAAGATACGCCGGCCACGTTCTCTGCGTATTTTTACGGCGACATCACCCGGTATGAATCGGGTATTCGGGGATGGTCGACTGCAGATTTGTTTCAGGAAAATCCGAGAAAGAGCGCACCGGTTTCCCTGCACAGCCTGCCGGTGAATTTCATCGTGGACTTGGGATTGCTGGGTCTCGTTTTGCTGATGGCCTTGCTCGCCACGGGTTTGATGTATTTTTTCAGAATCATGCGCTTGCCACCCCATGAAGGTTCACTCGAAATCGTGATGCCTTTCGCCGTCATTTTCTCTACCGTAGCTGCCTTGTTCGTCGGTGTTTCCACCACGGCCCACTTTTATCCCTACTGGCTGTTCGCCATCTTGCTCTGTTTCGTGCGCAGCCTATATCGTGAAGTTCTGGCGAAGGTCGTCTAAGGGGCTTTTCGTTCGTGTGGATTTTGCCGTCAGGCAATACGCCGTGATGGCCCAGTAGAGAACGAAAATTTTAGGGGACGAAAAGATATTCTCGGCTCCGGCCTGAAAACATACACCGATGCAGGCGGCCCACCCCCAGGCTTCCGGCGAGCGTATCGAAAGTCGCCCTGTTTTCCTCAAATGAAGAAATACCTCTATGAGTGCTCCCGCAACCAGGCAAAGAAAAAGAAAACCTCCCGGAAAGCCTGATTCGACGAAGGCTTTGAGATAAGAGGAATGGGCCGAAAGCGTCGGGAGATTTTCATGTCTTTCGCTGGAATGCGCCTTTCCCCGGCCCTTGTCGGCTCTCGCGGAATCGGAACCCTTAATTCGCCATGGTGGCGCTTTCAGTCCTTCGCTTTTTATATACACGCTCTCCTTTTTTTGAAATGCCTGGGGGAAAAGGCCATTTCCATAGCCCGCCAGAGGTCGCTCTGCGAGCATTTTTCCACCGACGCGATGAATATAAATTCTAGGGAGCAGCGACAGGTCCATGAAATCTCCGTCATTGGCGGCAATGGTCCCTACTGACAGAATGAGAATAGCGGCCAGGACATGCCGAAGGAGCCGGGCTCTGGAATGGGAAACGCGGCTGGAAACCATGTTCGTGGGGCATGGCTTTGTGAAATACAAAACCACCGAACAGCAGATGGCGAAGCCCAAAGCTCCTCCATAGCTGCGCATCGACGCCAATACGATGAGGTGTGCGGCGAAGATGGTGAACCCCGCTAGACGGGAGAATGTGCGGAAAAGCAAAGGGTAAAGCGTGCCCCATAGAACCAGATAGGCGGCGAGAAAATTCGGATGTCCGATCGGGCCGGGCCGCGAGTGAAAGAACATCCGGGGAAATGGCGAGTACAACAAATCGGTGCGGAAGCTGTTGTGCGGCCCCCAGATTTTCCAGGTGATTTGATAGGCCAGATTTTGGCACAAGACCGTCGCAAGCATGATGATGCCGCCGTAGAGGATGGCTTTCAGTATCCGGTTGCGCGAGGTTTCGTCCGCGCAAATATAAAGAAAAACCAGGAAGATGATGAAATAGGCGATCGTTTCGGCGAGACCCCAGAATTGTTGTTTTCCAGGAGCGCCGCTCAGCCATGCCGCAACGAGACTCCAGGCGATATAGACGATCCAGATGTAGCAGAAAATCGGTTTCCTCGTGATACGGACGTGTTTTCTGTTTCTCAGAATATGCCACGCGAACCCCGAGGCAAGGGCAAAGATTGCTATTTTGTCGTATGAGATGCTTCTTCCCGTATTGCCGAAAGCGACCTCGATGTTCACGAGTGGGTTCAGGAACAAGAACAGCGCGCCTGCGGCTCCGAGGTTGTATAGGCTCGTGAAGATGATCGCGGCAGCGCCGATAGCCATGGCGCCATAAGCCAGGAAGGAAGGATCCATCACGGAAAAATGGCCTCCAAGCAAACGAGGGTCCGGAAAATGAGGTGTCAACCGGCGGCGTGAATTGGCGTGTCATGCGTCCCCATAGTGAGGTGGTTTCACAAAAAGAAGCTGCGCGTGAGCAGAAACCTCCCCGAAAAGGACCGAAAACTTGACAACTCCATTATTGAGAAAAGCGCGTATGCTCCCCAAATTATTTTTGCTTCGTTTATGGGTTGACAACTCCAATTTTTCATTAGAATATATTGACTGGCATACAATTCATGCGCGTAGATTCACGGGCTGCTCGCTGAATACAAAGACGGCTCCAAAAAGTCGGAATAGGCGTGAAACCACTTTCACCGGAAGTGGATTGTGTGCCGACCAGCCCGTGTAAGGCTCGAGGACTCAAACTCACTTTTTTGCGCCACTATTCGGGAGGAGTTCGACGTTTCATGGGTTTTTGTCATCACTGCTCTCATCTGAAAACCAAGTCTGCGGACTAATGCCTTCTCTGATAGAAGGAAAATACACGTCTCATCACCTTCCCTGCAGCCCGCTAAAAACAACAGGCTATTCGTTTTGCACCAAGATTCTTTCCTCATTCTCATCAGTTTTGCTTTGCGTAAAGTCATGTCGTATTTTCTGACCTTATGGTGGAAAATGGTGTCTGCTTTAGTGGATCAACAGGAATTTCGTATTACTTTCGCTTTATGCACGAATATAAGGGAAATCTGTCTGAGTGTAAAGCGCGAATGCGCAATCGCTTCTGGTTTGGGCGCACATTCGGCGCATCAAGCTCCCTGCGCTCATGAAATGGCTTGAGTTCTCTCATGGAGGACCGCGTTCCTTTGGAGTCCATCTCCGGTACCGGGATATTATCCGCCCTGAAGAGCAAGCGGGTCTTGAGCCGGCGCCAGTATCTATGCAAGCGCGTGTTTGATTTGGGGTTCAGCATCACTGTTTTGATCTTGTTCGCTCCTTTCGGACTCCTCATCGCCATCCTGATCAAGCTCGTGAGCGAGGGACCGATATTTTTTTCTCAACTCCGAGTCACTCAGGGCGGGAGATTCTTCACGCTCTATAAATTCCGGACCATGCGCGTGAATGCCGATCAGCCGCAGGGAACCATGTCGACGAAAGAAAACGACCCGAGAATCTATCCATTCGGGCGTTTCCTGCGCCGGTATCATTTCGATGAATTTCCCCAACTCTGGAACGTCATCAAGGGGGATATGAGCATCGTCGGTCCGAGGGCGGAATACATCAAGACGCTGGAAATAGCCAAAGAACATTATCCTGAATTCGAATATCGCGAACTCGTTCTGGCGGGAATCACGGGGTGGGCGCAGATTCGGCAGGGCCACGTCGATCAGATTGAAGATTACAGAATCAAACTGGAGCACGATTTATACTACATTCTGAATTACTCGCTCTGGTTGGACCTGCGGGTGATTTTCCTGACGGCGCTCGCTTTTTTGCGCCTGCGGGGCACTGGCGCCTAGGCCGTCATCTCACCTGGCGAGAGGCTTCCTCCTCCATCCGTCAGGCTACCCGAAACTCTCTTTACTTCTTCCCGATTCTTTTTCAGCCGCGCTAATGCGCTCATAGAGTTTCAGAATTGCTTCTGACACGATTTCATCGGAAAACTCTTTTTCCACGATTCTCCGTCCCGCCTCGCCCATTCTTTGCCGGAGTGCAGCGTCCCGGGCCAGCTTGCCGATGGCGTCGGCCAAGTTCTTGGCGTCACGGGGTGCGACGTGGAGTCCGTTCACGCCGTCTTTCACGATATCCCGGCATCCCGGAACGTCGGTGGCCACCAGCGGGCGGGCGCAAGCCGCCGCCTCCAGCAGGCTTCTCGGAAGTCCCTCTTTGTAATACGTCGGCAAAACGGCGATGTGGCAGCCTCTCCAAACCTCAGCCATCTCCTCTCTGTAGCCCCACCATTCGATTTGGGCCCTGCGGTTCCATTCAGAAAGCGTCGATTCGGGAATGGAAGATAGGTTCTTTGGGTCCGGGCTTCCCACCAGCGCCATGCGAATTTTCATGCCCTCTTTTTTCAGCAGGGCCGCCGCTTCCACGAATTCATGCACCCCTTTTTCCGCCAGCATCCGGGAGGCGAGTACCGCCAGGGGCGCGCCCGCAGGCTCCGGTGCGGGATGAAATGAGTGAACGTCGACGCCGGAGCCTCGGATGACGCTCAGGCGGGATTCATCGGGAAGCACGTTTTTCAGAATCATCTCTTTATCGTCGTCGTTCTGCACGATCACGCGGGTGTTTTTCGCCCGGTGAAAATACTTGAGCAGAACCAAAACGATTCTTCTCAATACATGCAGTTTCAGAGAATCTTCGGAAAACAACGAACCCAGTCCCAGAAATGAGTTAACGACGAAGGGCGTTTTGGTGAGGCGCGCGGCGAGCGAACCGTGAAGAAGATTCCTGACTCCGAAATGGTGGGCGATTCGGGGCCGATACTTCCGGTAGGCGCGAACAAGCTTGAATAGGGCGACAAATTCCCTCCGTAAAGAGAGGCCCTCTTTGTTTTCACTCCCCAAAGCGAAACACTCGAATCCCTCTTCGCGAATCCGCTCCATGTATTTCCCGCCTATTCTCACGCATATGACGACGCGATATCCCGCATCCTTGGCCGCCAGCGCGAGCGCGCGCCTGTGGCTCAAGAAGTATCTGTCTTCCAGATCCAGCAAAAACAGCGTCTTGCTCATCTCATCGCCCTTGCTCTTCCAGCCAGGCCTGAAACATCAACACGTTCCAAAGGCGGAATTGCCAATCCTTGTCACCGGATGCGTGCTGCTCCCACATTTTGCGAATGGTTTTTGCGTGAAAAAAGTCCTCTCCCTTAAGGCGCGATTCTCTTAACAAATCTTCCGCCCAGTTCTCAAGAGGGCCTCTCAGCCATTCGCCGATAGGGACGGCGAACCCCATTTTAGGCCTTTGAATCAGCGAGGCGGGAGCGTAGCGGGACAACAAGCGCCTTAAAATCCATTTTCCTTCGCCTCCCCGCAGCTTCAGCCGCAGCGGGAGACTCCAGACGAACTCTACGACCCGGTGATCCAGGTAGGGCGCTCTCAATTCGAGGCTCGCTCCCATGCTCGCCCTGTCCGCTTTCACCAGAATATCATCGGGCAGATATTCCACCATGTCACGGTACATCATCCTCTCGGCGGGATGAAGACCGCGCGGGACGGTTTCTGAGGTGAATGCACCCTCCTTATCCCGATGCCCACTCAGGCAAACCGAAGTGTTCCCGTGCGCTCTCAGGCGCTCATACATCTCATCCAGATTCGCTGCGCCAAAGAGATTCGCCAGTTTAAGGAGCTTCTCTCCGGCCATCTCGACTCGACAGCGCCTCGGCAGCAGAGGAGATATTTTTTTATAATATCGCGCCAGTGCGGGATGCCGCGTCACCAATCCGTTCGCGATTCGCGCTTTCACTCCCTCCGGCAGCCGATTGTTCCACTTCCAGACCCTGGGCGCCCAGAAATAGCGGTTATAGCCGCCGAAAAGCTCATCGCCCCCATCGCCCGAGAGGGCGACCGTCACGAATTCGCGCGTCAGGGCGCATAGCAAGAATGTGGGAATCTGGGAAGGATCCGCAAACGGTTCGTCATAGAGCCGGGGCAGGCGCGGGATGACTTCGAGCGCTTCTCTCGGGCCTGCGTAGAGTTCGGTGTGATCCGTTTGGAGGTGGCGGGCCATCTCGCGCGCATGGTGGGCTTCATCGTAGCCTTTCTCATGAAATCCGATGGAAAACGTCCGGATGGGAGCGCCGCTCTCCGCCTTCATCAGGGCAGCCACGGTCGAGGAATCGACCCCGCCCGAGAGAAACGCGCCGAGCGGCGCATCCGAGCGCAGCATCTGGCGCACGGAGCGCTTGAGCACCTCTTCTAGTTGGTCGAGCGCCTCATCATCGGAGAGCGCCCGTCTGTCTACGGATGCGCGCTTCACGGTGTCTTCCGCGCGCCAATACGTGCGCGGTTCGGGTAGATGCCCGGGCGGAGCCGAAGTGCTGAGGCTCAAGATGGAGGCGGGCGGCAGCTTATGGATTCCCCGGTAGATGGAGTACGGGCCGGGCACGCAGCCGAGTTTCATGTAAAGGGCCAGCGCGTCGGTGGAAATCTCGCCTTTCCAATCGGGGTGCGCGCGGAGGGATTTGAGTTCCGAGCCGAAAAGAAAAGATTTTCCGCACCAGCCGTAATACAGAGGTTTTTCGCCCATCCGGTCGCGCGCGAGGTGCAGCGTTTTTTCTGCGCGATCCCACAGTGCGAAGGCGAACATGCCGACGAATCGCTCTATCACCGTCTCCAGCCCCCACGTTTCCACTGCGGCGAGGAGGACCTCGGTGTCCGAACCTCCCTTGAAGCGCACCCCCTCGCGCGTCAATTCATCGCGCAGTTCCAGAAAATTATAGATTTCACCGTTGTAGGAGAGGACGTATCGCCCCCCGTGCGAAATCATCGGTTGTCGGCCATCCGCGCTCAGGTCGATGACGGAGAGCCTACGGTGCCCCAGAGCAACGCCCGCCGTCTCGTCTACCCAGCTACCTCCATCGTCGGGCCCCCGGTGGCGCAGGCTCTCCGCCATCCTCAAAACGATGTCTCGGGGGTCGTCCGTCTCCTGATGCGTGAAGAGAAAACCCGCAACGCCGCACATGATGTCTACTCAACCGAAAGCCGATGAATCGAAGCGCGCCCTGGTTCCCAGCCTTATTTTTTGCGCAGTGCGAGGCTGAAGGTCTCCGCCGCCCGCTCGCGCGCCAGGAGAAAGAAGATCCAAAGCCACGCCCGCCAGAGAACGTGCAGAGGCGCAAAGAAGCTGAAATACTTACTGTAATAATAGGCCTTTTTCTGAATGACGGATAAGCCTTGCCCGTGCGCCATTTCTTCGAATTCGGGCAATGTGCAGCGATAGTAACGTCCCGGAAAACCGGACTTCTCCGCGAGTTCGGGATAGAAGAACCTCAGTAGATTCCGCTTGAGTCTCTCGGGGATGAGGAGGTTCACCCGTGCGTAGAGGGCGTTTCTCGATGGCGTGAAGAGGAGGGCGACGCCTCCTTTCTTCAGTATGCTCGCCAGACCCGCGAAGGCAGCCGGGGTGTCGATGACGTGCTCGAGCATTGCCCGGCAAATCACCGCGTCGGCGTCTGCGCGTCCCCGGTATTCGGTGATGTCGGCGCGGATGGTCTCATCATACGCCCCGCATGACGCGCAGATTAGTTCTCCGTGGTCGATGTCGAGGCCGATGATGCGAAGGCCCCGCCGCGTCTTCTCCTCCCTGGAGTGGAGGGGATGTTTCCCCCCGCCCACTTCGTAGACCAGTGCGCCTTCGGGGATGTGGGGCGGCGCGAATTCTTTTCGGAAATGGGTGTGCCCATCCACCCGGAATTTCTCGGGCAGCACCGCATCGAAACGCTTGGAGAGGTATTTATTGAAGTCGATGAATTTTCCCGGCAGGGCGAGCATGAGGTCGGGAGTCCCTGTCTCTGTGAATACGAGGGGTCGAGAAACTGCTCGACCGAACAGGGGTCCTCATGGCGCACACATTATGGCAGAGAAGGGGGGTGCGGGGAAGTTGCGTCTTCGTCTTGGGGTTCGCGCACACTCCCTTAAGACGAAGAACAACCTCCCCCTCTCGGGGAAGGCCGTCTTCCTCAATTGGAATCGGTCTACCCAAGCTTCGCCCGGAAAAAGCTAATCGTGCGCTTCCAGGCGAGTTCGGCGGCGGCTTTGTCGTAGCGCGGCGTGGTGTCGTTGTGAAAGCCGTGGTTGGCCTTGGGATAAAAATGCGCGGTGTATTCCTTGCCGTGTTTCTTGAGCGCGGCCTCATAGGCGGGCCAGCCCTTGTTGACTCGCTTATCCAACTCGCCCAAGTGGATCAGTAAGGGCGCCTTGATTTTTGCGACCTCCGCTTCGGTCTTGGGCTGGCGGCCGTAGAAGGGAACAGACGCGGCCAAGTCCGCCTTGTGGACGGCCATGGCGTTCGAGACGCCGCCTCCGTAGCAAAAGCCCACCACGCCAATTTTGCCGTTCGCGTTCGCGTCGGCTTTTAAGTGATCGAAGGCGGCGAAGAAATCCTGCAGCAGTTTCGCCTTGTCGAGTTTACGCTGCATGACCTTTCCGTCGGGGTCGTTTCCGGGGTATCCGCCCAGTGGGGTGAGGCCGTCTGGCGCAAGAGCGGTGAAGCCGGCCACGGCCACGCGGCGGGCCACGTCCGCGATATAGGGATTGAATCCCCTGTTCTCGTGCACGACGACCACGCCGCCGCGCTTGCCCCCGCCCGCGGGGCGAACGAGATAGCCCTTGATTTTTCCGTGCCCCTTGGGTGAGGCGTACTCAATCGTCTCCCCCTTGATGCGCGAGTCGTTTTCCTCGACTTGTTTCGCCAGGGCGTAATCGGGCGAGAGCAAGTCGAGAAGAGCGGCGGCGGTGAGTCCCCCCACGGCGAACTTGGCCGCTTTGTCGAGAAACTCCCTGCGCTCGATGATCCCGTGCACGTACTCATCGAACAGATTCAACAATTCCTGGTCGAAATCACTCACCTGTATGCGTTCCATCGGTATTCCTCCTGGTTTGAGATAATGAAAAAAGATGAAGGGCACCAGGCGGCCGGTGCGGTGGAGGGATTATACATCGTTTCGAGGTTTTTGCTTGCTTTTTGGGTCATCGTGTAGGATAGAAGACTAATTCCGCCTTGACTTACTTTTAACGCCTCCCTATTTTGGCCCCTATGAGGAGAAAGGAAATAATAATCCGTTGTCTCATGGTTGGGTAGAGACTGACACCGCCGCTTGGGGAAAAAGTGATGGACATGTTCCGCGTATGAAGTGTTTCACATACTGGCGGGAGTTATCTCATGGCTAGTGCTGAGCATCTCAAGGCATTGCTGAGATCGCATCTTGAAGGGGACGACGACCGGTTTTTCTCGGTCGCCATGCAAGTTGCCGCTCATGAAGCGAGGCTAGGCCATGGCAATCTTGCCAAGGAATTGCGCGCCATGATCGATGCTGCGAAAAGCCAGCAAGGCGCGAGACCGCCGGTACCGATTAGTCGCCCGCGCGGCGAGTTGACGAATCTCTTGGAAGTTTCCTATCCGAAGACCCGACTGGGAGAAATGATCCTCGAAAAGGATCTAGCGGATCAAATCAAGCGTGTCATCCGCGAGCAACGTCACGCCAGTGAAATACTCGAACATGGACTCTCCCCAAGGCGCAAACTACTGTTAGTAGGTCCGCCTGGTACAGGCAAGACATTGACAGCCTCAGTCCTCGCCGGGGAGTTAGGCCTTCCTCTTCTGCAAGTCCGGCTAGATGGGCTCATCACAAAATATATGGGAGAGACCGCGGCCAAGCTGAGGCAGGTCTTCGATGCTACCAACCAGACCCGGGGCGTCTATTTCTTCGATGAATTCGACGCAATCGGATCGCAGCGTGGACTCGCCAACGATGTGGGTGAGATCCGCCGGGTGCTGAACAGCTTTCTGCAGATGATCGAGCAAGACCACTCTCACAGCCTTGTCATGGCGGCGACCAACCACCCCGATATCCTCGACTCGGCGCTTTTCCGCCGCTTCGACGATGTTCTGCATTATGACCTGCCGGACAAATTGCAAATTGCAGAACTGCTGAAGACGCGCCTCGTGGGGACCGCTCTCAAGAAGACCCGCTGGCTAACTCTCGCGACCTCGGCCGTTGGGTTGAACTATGCAGAAATCACGCGCGCTACGAATGAGGTTCTCAAAGATGTATTAATCCGTAAACGTGCACGAGTTTATGAAGAAGACATCCAAGCCATGCTCGCCGAGCGCAAGAGCATCGCCGACAAGTTAAGCAAGAAGAAAGCGTAATCAATGACGAACGGAACCGAAGGGAAAAATCGACACTTCATCCTTAGTGGAGTCACTGAGACGGAGATTTATCGTTCTCCGCAACAAAGCGGTGGGCGGTCGCATGTGCGGGAACGAAACAGAGAGCAACACGGTGGGGCGTTGCGACGGCAACTCGAAAACCTTCGAGCGGAGGCGGACTCCGCTCGAGATGCCCAGCAGGCCGCAGGCTTGGAGGAAGGGCTAGGGCTTCAGATCGAGTTCGAGAGTTTCCCCGGTATTGAACTGGCTTTCGAGAGTCTCGCCCGAGAACATTGGGGCATTGAACTTCTTAATGTTCGTCATGAGAATAATCGAATCCAAGCCACTGTGTTCGTGCCTGACGGAAAGCTCGAACATTTTGAAAACTTAATTCGCGACTATTTGGCAAAGAAACAGGATAGAATTGGACGTCCCCGTGATAATAGACGGCTCTTAGATGCAATCCAACAGATTCGGGTAGCGAGCCTTCGAGCACTATGGACTGATACTTCGGAAGTTTTTCCAGCCGTGGATGAAGGTCCGTTGTGGTGGGAAGTGTGGCTACCGGTTCGGCGGGACCGTCAAGCTGTACTTGCGGCTTTTTGTGAGCTAGCTAAAGCCCAGGGAATGGAGGTCGCGCAAGAGCACTTAACCTTTCCGGAGCGAACAGTACTGATGGTCCGCGCTTCCTTCGAGCAGATGCAGAGTTCGATGCTTGTGCTTAACAGCATTGCTGAGTTAAGGCGGCCGAAAGAGACGGCGGATTTCTTTGATTCGATGAGCCGAGATGAGCAGCATGAGTGGCTAGAAGAGTTTCAGTCTCGGACTCGATTTTCGTCTAACGGTGCTAAGACTCCCTATGTCTGCTTACTTGATACGGGTATCAATCGTGGGCATCCACTGCTTGCCTCTGCATTAGCCGAAGACGATCTACATACAGTTGAGCCTGCCTGGGGAACCGACGATATGGTTGGCCATGGGACTCAAATGGCAGGGTTGGCTCTCGTGGGAAACTTGACGGAACTTCTTGTTGGGCAAGGCCGTGTTGAAATTAACCATCGCCTTGAATCTGTAAAACTACTACCCCAAGATGGCGCAACCGGAACGGACCCCAATCACCATGGATATTTGACGGTGGAAGCTGTGGCTAGGCCCGAAATCACCGCTCCATCACGGCAAAGAATCTTCGGGATGACCATTACGGCTCGAGATAATCGGGATAGGGGACAACCTTCCGCATGGTCCTCCGCGCTCGACTCCTTGGCAAGTGATGACGACGGAGACGGAGCACATCCGCGCCTGCTTGTCGTATCCGCCGGTAATATCGACGATAGCAACGCATGGTCTGAATACCCGGGTAGCAACGACACTGACGGAGTTCATGATCCCGCCCAGGCTTGGAATGTACTTACAGTAGGAGGTTGGACAGACCTCGTGCGGATTACTGAGCCCGATGCGAGTAGTTTTTCGC
This sequence comes from bacterium, assembly GCA_965261085.1. Classification (GTDB taxonomy): domain Bacteria; phylum UBA8248; class UBA8248; order UBA8248; family UBA8248; genus Bin107. The sequence continues at coordinate 3,999,379 of OZ253442.1, read as the reverse complement.
CAATCGCACCGAAGGGTGGCTTGAGTCCTTTCAGCACCACTTCCCTGATATGGGAGCCGCATTGGCCGCTGAAACCGGATGTGGTGTTTGAAGGTGGTAATGCGGCGAAGGATTCATTGAGCGCCGTCTCGATGCCCAGCCTCAGTTTACTGACCACTCATCACCGTCCTGTCGAACGTCTATTCACCACGGCTAACGCTACTAGCGCTGCTGCGGCGCTTGCATCTCGGCTAGCCGCTCAAATTTTGGCGGTCTATCCTGAGTTGTGGCCCGAGACGGTGCGCGCCCTGATCGTACATTCGGCGGAATGGACAGATGCCATGAAAGGCTCGTTTCTTCCTGCAACTCGGACTCCATCAAAACAAGACTATGTACGCCTCCTGCGGCGTTGCGGTTTCGGTGTGCCGGATATCGACCGTGCGCTCTGGAGCGTCGCGAATTCGCTGACTATGGTCATTCAGGAAAGTCTTCATCCTTTCAAGTTAGAGGCAGGAAAATATAGGCCCTCAGCTTGCGACATGCACCTCCATCATTTGCCCTGGCCACAAGATGTTCTGGAAAGCCTAGGAGAAACACAGGTCGAAATGAGAGTTACGCTCTCTTATTTCATTGAACCTAATCCGTCTCGAAGGGGTGTTCGATCGCGTTATAGATATGAGTCTCACGGCCTCCGTTTTGATGTTAAGCAGCCACTGGAGACGATCAACGCATTTCGCAGTCGCATAAATGCCGCAGCTCGGGAAGAAGAAGGAACTAGTGAAAGCACTGGGGACCCAGCGTGGTTGGTTGGAAAACAGGGCCGGCACAGAGGCTCGCTACATGGCGATATATGGCGGGGAACCGCAGCCGATCTGGGGAGCCGAGGGAACATCGCCGTCTATCCCACTCAGGGTTGGTGGAAAACACGCCATGCACTCAAACGGTATGATCAGAGCGCGCGATACGCCCTAGTCATAAGTATCAACGCACCGGAATCTGATATAGATCTCTACACCGCAGTAGCTAACCAAATCGGTATACGGGTAAATACAGAGACGTAAGGAAAAGATATTCTTATTGCTGCTATAGATTTTGTTTCACTCCGTTCATGTGTTCAGTTTTTTCTCGTCACGAGAAATTCCGCAAGAATTTGAAGCGCACCACCCCGCATTTGCAGTAGGCCGCCAAATCTCGGGCTTCGGTATGGAGCGCGTCGCGTTCAGAAGGATGGGTCAGGAAATGAATTTCTGGAAATAGCGAAAAATACGATAAATATAGATAAATTCACGATGTTTTTCGATAAATTTCGTAAGTCTTAAGGTGTTGTTATAATGAGCCTTATGATAGCTTCTCCCTCAGCCATCTGAAAGATTCGGGCGCCCATTGCTCGAAGTATTTGAAGGCGCAGTGCCCATCGTCGGGGTAGATGCGCGCCTCCTTGCCGGTGACGGGGCCGTGCTCGAGCATGTAATAGATGTTCCCGATGGGGGCCAAGTGATCCTGCTTTCCGTTGATCATCAAGACGGGGCAGACGATTTTCTCCACGAGATCCAGTTCGCTGAGCGACCATCGCTCGAATAGTTCCTCTTCTTTCTCGATTGTGGTTTCGGGAAAAGAGGGGCCGTCTCCCGGCGCGCCGAAGATGTAGGAGGCGCGCCTGTTCCTGTTGGCGACGTAGTTCTCCATCTCCGCCTGCGTCATGCGGTAGCCGAAGTGATGGCCCGCACTGGCGACGGCCGCGCGCACCTTCTCGGGATAAGAACCTGCGAGCAGCATCACGGAATGCCCGCCCCGGCTAATGCCGAACGCGCCGATGCGCCCTGCATCCACCTCGGGACGCGCGACGAGATAGTCGACCGCCGCCTTCCACGCGACCACGGATTCTGGTTCGTAGGGAAAAGGGTTCTCCCCCGTGCCGGGGCCGTCCATCACCAAGGTGGCGAGGCCGTGTTCCAGGGCCATTTCGCCCGCCCAGCCTCGATCTTCCTTGAACATGTCTCCGCCGCACATGATGAGGACGGCGGGCGCGGGGTTTGCAGCGTCCGCGTCGGTTGGCGAGCGAAAATGAGAAGTGATGGTTTTTCCCGCGCACTCCACGCCGACTACTTCCAGCGGCGGGTCGAGGAACTCGCACGATTTCAGGTATGCGCGTATGCAGGCCTGATTGGCTTGTTCCTTGAGCGGTGTGAGGGGGCGGGGAAACCGCGCGAGGCTGTAGTAGGTCTTGGCGAGGAGAAATTTCTCGCGCGCGACGGAAGCGTCCCCACCGACGGCGAGTTCTTCCGCGAGTTTTTCATAGCGTTGGCCTATCTTAAGCCAAACGGGTACCCAGAGGTCGTCGGTGGTTCCCTCAAGGGAGGCGACGGCGCTCTTGAGTTCCTCAATGTCCTCGATCATGTAGAACCATCGCCGGTAGAACCCGCCGTGCTCCACGACAAAAGGGTCTTCGCTGGGCGCGAAGGGGAGATTTTCGAGGGGTGTGACGTTCATCGTCCCATTCTGTGGGAAACACTCTCAAGCCGCCATGAACCGGTGGGGATCACGAACGCATCTAGGCTTCTAAGTGCTCATAGATTTCGACGACCATGCCTTTGATGGTGCCGTCGCTCAGGTGTCCCGCCAGGACCTTTTCCGGCTCGCCCGGGCCGCCGCTGATGGCCATGTGCACGTGGACGTAGGGCTGGGGTTCATCCCAACTCACGTCGCCGAGGGCCAGGGGTGGGGCGTCCGGCCAGGTGATGTTTCCGAGAGCCACGAGTTCGCGCCAGCCCTCGAAGTGCAAGCGGTCGACGTCGTAGCCGTCCATGCTCTTGAAGCCCGATATCATATCCGTTTCTGAAAGAGCGCCAATGAGAAAAACCGAACCCGCCCGGATGTTCTTCTCCTTCACGAGGTTGCATAAATTCGTATAGAAATTATCTCCGTCCTCGAGCGTGACGCGGAAGATGCGGCCCAATTTCTTTTCTTCTACTCTCATCTAGGTCTCCTTTTCGGTGATGAAGTCCTCGTCTGCTCTAGGTCTCAGCGACGACCTCGTCAAACAGGCGCTCCAGACCATCACGGAAGGTGTCTTTCCTTTGCTGAAACCAGTATGCGCCGCGCGATTCGTCGGCATGGAAATACTGGAGGAATTTCGGATCTTCGACGGCTTCCGCCTTCTGTTTTCCGGAACTGATGACCTCTGCCATGATCTCCATCATCCCGCTCAGGCGATCTTTGAGCTCCGTGGCAACCTCTTTGCCGCATAAATCGCCGTGGCCGGGGACGATGGTCTCGATGTCGAGATTCTCCACCCAGGTGAGCGCCTCTATCCACTCGCGCACGTAGGCGTCGCGCATGCCGGCCGAGGGGCCGTTGATGACGACGTCTCCGGAGAAGAGCACGCCCTCCTCGGGCACGAGAACCGAAGTGCACGCGGGGGAGTGGCCGCCCTTGCGGTGAATCTCGAACGTGAGAGGCGGCAGATGCAGGATCAGACTGTCTTCAAAACAAAACTGAGGCAGCGGAACGGCGGTGTTTTCGATTTCATCCGCCTCCTCGACGAAGCCTAAGTCTCTCAGCGTTTTCACGAAAATTTCCTTGGAGAAAGCGTTATCGCCCTTCGATATTTCATCGTAGACGTATTGAGGGGCGATGCGGGCGACGTCCCCCTTGATGAAGGAGGAGCCCGTCGTGTGGTCGCCGTGATAATCGGTGGCGATGAGGTAGCGCACGCCCAGCGGACTTAAAGAAGAGACTTCTTCTTGCCACTTGCGCGAATCGCTCGGCCGCACCGGGGAGTCGAAGAGCACGACGCCGCTTTCCGTGACTGCGGCGCCCACGTTCGCCCAATCATAGGCGGTTTCTGCGTATAGATGTTCGGACAGACGATCCATAGCGGCCTCTTTTTCTTTTGGTTGACGTGAATGAGGATATTCGCGCAAGAATACCCCCAAGAATCCATTCCGGCAAGACACATATCTACTTTCGTGAAGGGGAGGAAACCCGTTTTGGAACTCATACTCCTGGGCGTGGGCGCGCCGCCGCCTACTCCTCAAAAAAGCGGCCCGTGCAACGCCATCGTCAAAGGCGGGAAACTTTATCTGGTGGACGCCGCCCGCCATGCCGCGACTCAAATCGCGAAGTCGGGTTTTCGCGTGAGTGACGTGGGTCATCTGTTTTTCACGCATTTTCACTCCGATCACTACACGGGCTTCGGGGAGTTCTTCATCTCGCGCTGGATCATGGGCGCGGCGACGCCTCTGAAGGTCTATGGCCCGTCGCCTGTTGAGGAGATGGTCGAACGGATGCTCCATTATTACGAGTACGACATCGATCTCAGGGCGAACGAGGGAAAACCCAGGGCCGGGACCGGAATCGAAGTGTCCGTTCTTGAGCCCGGCGATGCGTTCGAGGTGGACGGCATCGGTATCCATGTGGAGAAGGGTACGCGCCACGGCAACGTGGATCAGATCATCTCCTACGCATTTACGGCGGAGGGCAGAAAAATCGTCATCGCGAGCGACGGCAGTCCCACGGATAAGCTGGTTCCACTCGCGCGAGGGGCGGATGTTTTGGTGATGCACCCCTGCCTACCTGAGCTGATAGACGAGAATTTCGGCGGATTCAGAGGCACGGCGAAGATTGTGGCGGCCCATCACGCCACGGCGGAAGAAGTCGGGAAAACAGCTACAGAGGCCGGCGTCGGGATGCTCGTTTTCTCGCACGTCGTCCCTCCTTTGGCACCGGATTAAAAGGTAAAGGAGGCGATAGCCCCTTATTTCGCAGGTCCCATCGTCGCCGGCGAGGATTTGATGCGGCTTTGAATCCGGCGTCTTCTCCGAAGAGCGTTGGTGGTTTGAACTCCCTGGAGGGGTTCTTGAAAGGGGATATTTTATTTTCTCCTGATGCAAAGGAATCGCGCCTGTGACATACTCTGCCCATCCGTTTCAAAATAGTCGCTCACTTTTTCGTGAGGTAAGCTATCTATTTTCATTTTCCGAGAGGAGAAACAAGATGAGAAAGTGGTTCGGGTTTTTAAGTCTGATTCTCGCATTGAGCCTCGTGCCAGTCGGCTTCTCGACGACCGACGCCGAGGCGGCCAAGTTCCGCATCGGCATGCACCGCCAGACGTTCGGCTCCTTTACAGCGGTCGCCATGGGGATGGGCTATTTCGATGAGGAATTCGGAAAAGGCAATTGGGAGGTGAAAGTTTTCGCGCAGGGCAAGCTCGTCATCGAGGCGCTGCTCTCGCGCAGTCTCGACGTGGGACATGGCGCCACGCGGCCCTTCGTGGACGGGGTGGCCAAAAAGGCGGGTCTGGTGATGGTTTCCGCCAGTTCCTCGTGGTGTAAATCGATGTCCATATGGGTGCCGATAGATTCCCCGATCAAGACGATGGCCGACCTCAAGGGCAAGACAATCGCCGAGAAAAAAGGCACATCCACCCATTTTGTTTTTGATAACGGTATCCTGCCCGCGTTCGGCATGAAGCCGGGCGACATCAAGATCATGAACACCACCACGGCGGAGCGGCTCTCGGCCTTCAGGGCCAAGGTGGTTTCCGCGATGGTCATCGGCGCGCCCACCTCGTTCCGCCTCATAGACATGAAATGGGGCCGTCCCATCGTGGATTACTGTAAATACGACAATCCGCCGGCGATGATCTTCATCGAACTCGCCAACCCCAGAACGCTCAAGAGCAACCCGGGCGGCGTGGTGAAGTACCTGCGGGCTTATCTCAAATCCGCGCAGCTTTGGAAGAAAGACCCCGACAAGTTCGCCAAGGTCTATCACAAGTGGCTGATTGCGAAGGGCCGCAAGGTGGATTATTCCATCGCCAGACGCTCCATCAACGTGGTGCGTCCTCTGTATAAAATCACCCCGCGCATCATCAACGCGCTGAACGCGACGGCCAAGGTCCAAAAGGGCCGGCGCAAGATTCGTCGCCTGCCCGATTTCGCAGGGGGTGAGGGCATCGAGAGAGGCCCGCTCACCAAGGCGCTGGCCAGCATGAAGATGAACTAAGTTTTTCGACTTGTTTCCCGGGGCTGCGGAGGCGTTCGTGAATGCCTCCGCAGCCTTTGTCGTATTGGAGCGCATGATTTGGTGGGCTTGTGACGCATGGCTGAACTGAAAATCACGAAAATAGAAGCGAATTCGCTCAAGGTGCCCCTGGCCCGCCCGATAGGAAGTGCCAACAGCACGAAGTCGGAACTCGATTATCTGTTGGTCTTTCTCCACACCGAAAACGGCCCGACGGGCTGCGGCTTCGTGATGGGTCTGGGCGGGGAGACCTCGACGACGCTCGTTCCCTACATCGAAAAAGAACTGGCTCCGCTGGCGGTGGGCCAGGATGCCCTTGCGCCCGAGGCGCTTTGGGAGCGTCTGTGGGGACCGAACAAGCCGAGAATGCGCGGCGGGCTGGGCGTTCAGGCGCTCTCCGCGGTGGATACCGCTTGCTGGGACGCGCTCGCCAAGGCGGCGGGGTTGCCGCTTTGCCGGATCCTGGGCGGTTTCAGGGATATGGTTCCCGTATACGGCAGCGGAGGGTGGCTCACGTTCACGGATGCCGAGATGGTGGATGAATGTATGGGCTTCATGGAGAAAGGGATCGGCGCGTACAAGCTGAAGCTGGGGACCAACCGGGATGAGGAGCGCATCCGCCTCTTGAGAAAAGAAGTGGGCGAGTCGGTCGTCTTGTTTGCGGACGCCAACCAGAAGTACAACCCGCGCGAGGCTTTGGAGGTAGCAGCCATGCTCGCCGAATACGACGTGCGCTGGTTCGAGGAGCCGGTGCTCGCCGATTCGGTGGACGATATGGCGGACGTGGCCGAAAGGAGTCCCGTGCCCATCGCCGCGGGCGAAAACGCATACATGCGCTGGGGGTTTCGGGAGATTTGCGAGAGAAGGGCGGCGGCTTACCTGCAGCCCGACGTGGGCCGCTGCGGCGGCGTGACGGAGTTTCGAAAGGCGGCCCACCTGGCGGAAGCCTACAATCTCTCGTTGTGCGCGCATCTGCTCCAGGAGGTGTCCGTGAGCCTTCTCGCCGCAACACCGAGCGGCTACATGGTGGAGTACGTGGAATTGTTGCCTCCAGACGTCCTCACGCAGGATTTCCCCGTCGTGGACGGCTGCATGGAGGTTCCCGATGCGCCCGGACACGGGGTGGAATTCACGGAAGAGGCCATACGGCGATATGGCGTTTGAGGAGGAGCGGATGTGGCCAAGAGAATCGCATTTCTAGGGCTCGGCAACATGGGCGGAGCCGTCGCCGCCAATATGCTGAAGGCGGGCTACGAGGTCGTAGGCTACGACCCGAGTCCTGCCGCGCAGGAGGCGGCGAGAGAGGCGGGCATCCCCGTCTTCGATTCTCCTGCGGAGACGGCCCGGGGGGCGGACTACGTTTGTAGCTCGGTACCCAGGGGCGAGCACGTGCGTGACGCCTATCTCGGCGAGAAGGGCGCGTTGCTCACAGCGAAGGAGGGGGCCGTCTGTTTTGATTTCTCCACCATCCTGCCCGAGGAGAGCATCGCCGTTGCCGAAGAAGCTGCGAGCCGCGGTTTTCATTTTCTGGATGCCCCCATCAGCGGTAACGCCATTATCGCGCGCGATGCGAAAATCGGCTTCATGGTGGGAGGGGATAAGGAAGTGCTGGACGCACACCGCGCGGTGCTGGAGAGCGCGTGTGAATTGCTCGATTATTTCGGCCCCAACGGTTCGGGGCTGAGGATGAAGCTCATCACGAACCATCTCGTCTCCGCCCAGCTATGCGCTCTGGCGGAAGGCTTCACCCTCGGGGTGAAATCGGGCTTGGACCCCGACCAGATGATGGGATATCTCTATTCGAGCACGGTGTTTCGCGTGATGAAAACGCGCGGCCGGGGCTTGAGAAAAAAAGAATATGAACCCGTAAAATTCGCACTCGCCCTCATGCACAAGGATTTGGGACTCATTGAGCAGTTCGCCCGCTCAAACGCCGCCGCCACGCCGGTGGCGGATGCGGTCCAAAGAGCGTATCAGGGCGCGATGGATATGGGACTTGGGGCTCTGGATCAGGGCGTCATTCGCGAATGGTTCGACCGCGAGGCGGGTTTGAGCGATTAAGTGAGGCTATCTTACCGGATGCCGTTCAGGAGGATGGACGATTGGAACAGTTGAGCGAAAACGTCTTTTTTTATGATTGCTACCCCACGGTGGGTATGGTGGTGACTGAGGATGGCGTCATCGCGATAGACGGCCCCATGCGGCCTTCTGAAGCCATTGCCTGGCGTGACTTCATTCGGGAGAAGGGCCCGCTTCGCTATCTCATCAACACCGAGCATCACCAGGATCATATTGCGGCGAACTGGTTCCTGGAGCCCGAGCGGATCATTTCGAGCGAGATAACTTATGCGGATTTCTACACCTCCATCGCCACGCCGGAAGAAGGCAAAGAACGCATGCTCAAGTACGACCCCGAAAACGAGGCGCTGCTCGAGGGCTTCGAGCTCAGGCCCCCCGACATTACCTACAAGGGGCGGATGACGATTCGCCTGGGCGGTAAGACGTTCATCCTCATCGAATCTCCCGGTCACACGCGCGGGCAGACCGTCGTCCACGCGGTGGAGGACCGCGTCGCATTCACGGCGGACAACCTCACACCCGCCTTCAACGTGGCGTGCCATTCGGCCGACGTGTGGGGCTGGTTCCAGTCCCTGGGCGTGCTCGAAGCCCTGGACGTGGACTGGTACGTGCCCGGGCACGGGAGGCCTTGTCAAAAAAGCGAGATACCTCGCCAGCGGGAAAAGCTCCATGAGTTGATCGACAAGGTCAGGGTACTGAAAAGTGGTGGACTCAGCCGCGAGGAGGTGCAGGATAAGGTGTTCGAAGTGTATGAGACCGACCTCAACAGCATGGATCACCTGGGCGAGAGGCTCACCATGCTGAGAAGGGGAGGGCTCGGCAACATCTACGATTATCTCGAAGAACACCCCTCGGGTCCCTTGAACAACCGAACCGACCCGGTGTGGCCGCACATGTAGGTCTTCTGGTGAGGGGGCGGTGTTGAAATCGTTTTCATACCGGCGTAGTCTTTGGTGAATGAACCAAACAAAACCCGAATGAAACCATTGAGTTCCGCCGCCATCCCTGAATTTCTCGACACAACATTTCCCTTCAGGAGAGAGCTTTTCGTATGAAACCGATGAATTTGCTCATCATCATGGCGGATGAGTTGAGTGTACGAACACTTGGATGCTACGGACACCCGATGGTGCAAACGCCGAACATCGACCGTCTGGCGGCCTCGGGCGTGCGGTTTACGGGCGCTTATACGAATTCCCCGATTTGCACGGCCGCGCGGGCGAGCTTCGCCACGGGCCGCTACGTGCATGAAATCGGCAACTGGGACAACGCCAGCCCTTACACCGGAATTCCCGCCGGCTGGGGGCATCGACTGCAGGCCGAGGGCCACCGCGTCACTTCCATCGGTAAACTCCACTACAGGAACCCCACCGACCCCACCGGTTTCGATGAGCAAATCGTGCCCATGCACGCGCGCGACGGCGGCGTGGGCAGCGTGCTGGGCTCCATCCGCGATGAGCTGATCGTCCAGAAGGCGGATAAGCTCGCGCGCGAGATCGGCCCGGGCGAGACGAGTTATTCGAATTACGATCTGGACATCACCGAGAAGGCGTGCGCGTGGCTCGAGAACGACGCGCAAAAATACGGAGACCCACGGAAACCCTGGATGACGTTCGTCTCCTTCGTGTCGCCTCATTTTCCCTTGATGGCGCCGCAAGCGTATTTTGACATGTATCCGACTGATTCCGTGCCCATGCCGAAAGCCCACGCGCTCGATGGCCGCCCCCGGCATCCGTGGATAGAGGCGTACCGCAAATACGTGCCCTCGGACAGCTTTTTCGACGATGAAAAAAGGCGCGTCGCCATCGCCTCATATTTTGGGCTTTGCACGTTTTTAGACGATCAGGTAGGCCGCGTGCTGGAAAGCCTTGAGCGCTCGGGTCTCGCGGATTCCACCCGCGTATTCTTCGCGAGCGATCACGGCGAGAACTTAGGAGCCAGAGGCACCTGGGGCAAGGGCACCATGTACCAGGAATCGGCCGCCGTGCCGCTCATGATGGCCGGGCCGGACCTGGAAGCGGGCGCAGTGGCTGAAACACCCGTATCGCTTCTCGATTTCTATCCCACCATCCTCGAATCGGTGGGCGTTGCGCCTGATGAAGAGGACCAAACCCGCACAGGCTGCTCGCTCTACGGAATCGCGCGCGCGCCTTATGACGCGGAAAGCGTCGTTTTCAGTGAATACCACGCCTCGGGCGCCGAGACGGCGGCCTACCTCATCCGAAAAGGCCGGATGAAGTACATCCACTACGTGGACTATCCGCCCGAGTTGTACGACCTCGAGAACGACCCCGAAGAACAAAACGACATCTCGGGCAAGCCCGAGAGCAAACCGTTCATCAATGAACTCGAAAGCGCTCTGCTCGAAATCCTCGACCCCGAAGAGGTGGATAGGCGCGCCAAGCGCGATCAGGCGGCGCTCATCGAGCGCCTCGGCGGACGCGCCCACGTCATCGAAACGGCCAAAACAGGCGCCACGCCCACTCCGGGCGGATATGCGGAGGATGGATATTGATGGAGGGACGAGTGGTAGGATGGTAGGGTGGTGGGATTTTCTTGTTGACTAGAGAACCGCATAGATGTAATGTGTTTGACTTCATATTGCGTTGGAGGTAGGATGACACAAATCACCGCACGTTTGCCAGATGCGGTAGTCGACGCGCTGGACGAGGCAGCTAGTCGGCTTAAGCGTAGCCGAGCGGAAATAATCCGTCAGGCGATCGAGCGTTATCTCGAAGAATTCGATGATCTCTCGGTGGCTGTTGATCGGTTGCGTGATCCAAGCGATCCAATGCTCGATTGGGATCAAATAAAGCGTGAATTTCTCGATACGGATTAAACGCAGCGCAGCCAGGGAATTAGAGCGTGTCGCTAAAGCAGATCGCGCACGGATCATAGAAGCCATTGACCGGCTGGCGGAACACCCTTTGCTGGGCAATGCGCTCAAGGGAGAAGAGCGGGGGCTCAGGCGGCTACGCGTAGACGACTACCGCGTGGTATACGAAGTGCAAGATGAGGCCCTGATCGTGCTGGTCATCCATGTGACCCACAAGGGCAACGACGAGAGAGATAAACGCGGTGTGCGGAACAATGGGAGTTGATTGTTGAGCATCGACGATAAAGGTATTACGACCTCAAACCCTACGACTTGACCTAAGCGCTCATAAAATTTCCACAGGTGTTTCGATAGCTTACGGAATGCCCCACCGGTTTGCGCACGGGCCGTCTCCCGTGATTCGCTGATATTCCCTCTCCACCACGTCTCTTGTGTAGTGCAACCTCTCGTACGCGAATCATAGGACACGTGACTTCATGCAGCCGCCGGTGCGCCGGCTCGCGCGTGTGAGGGGGGAGTGCGCTGGGTGATCGGCGAGGGGGTGAATATTTTGGGTGGAGCCGAAACTTATTGACAATTGCATTATATTAAAGTAATGTAAAGTAAATTAGATTATTGTTTAGTTTAGTCGAAAGTTGATATCAGTGCAGATCTGTGGTTGGGAAATTATATGTATGATTCTTAAAACCCACTGTTAATGGAGAGAGAGAATGGATCTAAGAATAAATCGTGAATTAATTGAGCCAGTTGATGGTGCGCCGTATGGATGGATAAAAGGAACTACAGGTATAAGTAGCCAAGATACCGTATATATTCAAATATCTCAGATTACAAGTATAATACACTTCCACCTAGAGGGTTATAGATTCTATTTATCCGATGGGCGTTCTTATTATTCCAACTTCCTGCCACCCGGGTTTTTTGGTCAAAATCAAGAAGAAGACGGACAAGATGAGGAGGGATCTGATTAAATTAAAGCAGTGGAGGCGGAATTACGAGGTAAACCGAAAAAACCTTTGCTAAGATAGCGAAGCGATTCGACAAGACAGAGAGTGATGTTGCCGAATTTCGAACACACATAGCAACGAAGTTTGATGCGGTGGAAAAGAAGAAAAATTTCTTCTTGATAGACTTTTCAAAGTGATCGGAACTCTTTCTGATATATACAGTATGTCAGCTTGAAGTCAGTTTTTCCAAGGCAATCGTTTACCTTCGAAGGATTATATCAGCGCTTTATAGGTCAATACTGTCAAGGTTACCCAAGTTGTGTTGGCCCACGAACTCATTTACATAGGGAATAAATGCCTAAAGGTCATCTTATTGTTAGTTCGAGTTTATCCGGGCTTATGACCTTCTGGAATCCTTTCTCGCACAAAGCCTATTGGACGGATAATGATTTTACGGTGCCGGTTGCGAAGGCAATCGGAGGCGTTCTTAAACTCTTGCGAAACACGAGGAGCAAGCTCCCGCCGTTGACGAGCGGGGCATGAGCATCACGGAGTGAGCATTGCATAGGGTCGGTCTCTGTGTCTGTCTCCCAAAGTTCGACCTGCTCACGGACCGCACCTCTGTGTTCAGGATGCGCGCGGAGGTCCGTCCCTACGAATTCCTTCTTCCGGCGGTCGGGAAAGTTTGTCCATCTCCGCTTGAAGCCGCTCCCGTAATCCACCGCGCGGATTCTGTGAGCCGCTCCTTCGCTTGGGCGATTTTGCCTGGGTCTACGAGCAGCTTTCCGCCCGCTTTCACCTTCTCTCCTGCGATGAAGACGGTATCCACGTTCGAGCGCTCCGCATAGAAGACGACGGCGCGGGCTGCGTCCGCAGCAGGCGTCATATTGAGGTCGTTTTTTCGGATGAGGATGAGGTCGGCCTGCTTGCCGGGCGTGATGGAACCGATTCTCTCCGCCATGCCCATCGCGTGCGCGTTATTGATGGTGGCCCAGGCGAGCGCATCGCGCGCCGAGAAGGCGAGGGCGGGCGCCCTGTAGGTGTCCGCATCCAGGCGGCGGTTGTCAAAAATCCTTTGGACCTGAAGAGCGTGGCGCATCGCGTGGAGCATGTTCCCACTGACGTAGGTTTTGAGATCCACGCCGATGGAGGGCCTGCCGCCCAGCGCGCTCACGCGCCCGCAGACGGCCTCTCCCCTGTTCGTCTGCATCTCGGCGGAGGGAGTGGCCGTGATGGAAGCGCCAGAATCCAGAATCACCCGGAGTTCCTCATCCTCCACGTAGTTGCAGTGCACGAGGTTGTGATCAGGACCCAGAACCCCCTCTGCGGCCAGCGTGTGGTAGCCGCCCTTCACCTTTCGGCTCGCGTCGCCCCAGATGTGAGCGCTCGATAGGAGCCCGTATTCCCGCGCGAGGCGCATGTCGTGCAGCGCGACTTCCAGCGGGGAGTAGTCGGCCCCCAGAATGGCCATCGCAAGCGTAATGAGTCCTTCGTCGTCGGAAAGACGCCCCGTTCGCAAACGCTTGATCTCACTCGCCGGATGCGGGATTTGCGAGTAATGGAGTTCGCCCTCCTGAGGCTGAGGTTTGGGCGTTCCGTGTCCGAAAAGGGCGCGGATGCCGGATTCCTCCAATGCGTCTATTCCTGCGTCGGTATGCTCGGGCGTGGGGTTGTTGTGGCACCAGTCGAACAGCGTCGTGGCGCCTGCTTCCATCTGCGCCCACGCGCCCGTGAGCGTTGCGATGTAGATGTCCTCGGGCCGGTAGCGCGGCGCCAGGGTCTCGTGTGCGATCTCGAAATAGCTGCGCCCTCCCCAGTCTCCGCCCAGGCCGCGAAGCGCGGTCTGCCAGGTGTGCATGTGCGCGTTCACGAGGCCGGGCATGAGGATCATGCCCGCAGCGTCGATGGTCTCAGCGTCTGTTGCGTCGAGTTTCTCGCCCACTGCGGAAATGCGCTCGCCCTCGATTAAGACGTCGCCGCACTCGATCTCCCCGACATGGGGGTCCATCGAGAGAACCGTCGCGTTACGGATGAGAGTTTTCGTCATGCTCCGCTTCCCGCCTCGGGGAATTCATCCGGCCAGTCGGCGAGCAGGGCTTCGAGATACGCCTTGAGATCATCGGGGTCTTTGCGGCGAATCTTGTTCCTGTCGATCTCTTCTTGCGCCTCGATGGGAATCCCCAGCGCGTCGTTGAATTTGTTTCTCATGTTGAAATAGGTGATGACCATGGTGAGTTCCACGATTTCAGAGTCGCTGAAATGCTTTTTGACTTCCTCGAAAACGTCGTCCCGCTCCCTGGCCGTATTGAGAGTGACGTGTTCCGCCCAGAGCAGGACGGCGCGCTCTTTTTCGGTGAAGGGGCTGTAGTCACCCTCGCTGATGGCCGCTATCTGGCTTTCCGTGATTCCCACCGATTGACCAACCGGCGTGTTGTGCGCCAGTCAGTAGGCGCAGTTGTTGAGTTGGCTGGTCTTGATGATGGCCAGTTCTTTTATCTTCGTTTCGAGGGCCGAACCAAGGCCCTGGCGCAGGAGCGATGAGGTGAGCGGCAGCATGAACTTCGTGATGTAGGGTTGATTCGCCATCACTCGCCAGGCGTTGGGGATTCGGTTCAGCAGAACACCCGCGTGGTCGAAGAGGTGGTTCACAACGGGGTCGTCGGCGCCGGATTCGAGCATGGGTACGCGGGACACGGTGTCACTCCTTTCGGGATTCAGGTTTCAAGAGAATGGCCCATCTTCCGATGAAATGCGAATTTTTGGAACCAGAGCGGGCTTTGCCCTTAGAATACCGCGATGCCAGGCTTGAGCGGCAGTTGTGAAGAGAGGAACATTTGGTGAAGAATAGAAGCCATGAGCGCCGTTTGATACTCTTTGATATGCCAAAACGAAGGAGTGAGCGATGACCGACACGCCTATCGAGAGGAACCCGGATATCCTCGGCGGGACTCCGGTTTTCTCAGGCACCAGGGTTCCGGTGCGCACTCTGATGGAGCATCTCGAAGCGGGTGATCGGCTCGACGATTTTTTGGAAGACTTCCCGACGGTATCACGAGAACAGGCGCTTAAAGCGCTCGATCTCACAAAGGTGATGCTCACCAACGGTGCGAATGAAACTGCTGCTTGACGAGTCCGTTCCCAGGCGACTCGGTTCGGTTTTCCCCGAGTCAATTGAAGTGCGCCCGGCTTTGGAATCGACGCTCTCTGATCAAGGTGACGCTCATGAACTTATCGGTTGATACGAGAAGGCCCATCGGCCTGGCTGTGGTGGGATGCGGAAAGATCGGGCGCATCCGAGCGGAATTCGCGCGCCAGAACGCGGCGGTCGAATGGATGGGGTTGTGCGATATCGACGAGAAGGTGGGCCGAAAACTGGCTGAAGACGTAGAGGCCGATTTTTTCACCACCGATTACCGCGAACTTCTGAAGCGCGATGAGGTGAACAGCACGGTTTTGGCCACCTACGCGAACGAGCGGTTAGAACCCATCCTCATCGGCGTGGAGCGTGGGCACCGGATGCTGATCGAAAAGCCCCTGGCGGTGGACGCCGACGTGTCCGAAAACCTGGTGAGCGCCATCGACGAGGCGGGGGTCGACGCCGTCCTGGGCTATACGCAGCGGTTCCGCCGCCGCTTTCTGGTGGCGAAGGAGAAGATTCGCTCAGGAGAGTTGGGTGATATCTCCTCCGTGACGGGCCGCGCCTTTTTGAACCGCATGAACCCGGTGGCGAATTCCACCAAAACCGAATTTCCGACGAAATTCACCCCCATGGTCATCTCCGGCACCCACAGCGTGGATTTATGCTCCTGGCTCCTGGAGGGGCTGCGGCCGGTGGAAGTGTACGCGCGCTCGGTGGATAAGGCGATGGCGCCCTACCTCACAAAGGATTCCACGTTCGCTATCGTCACCTATGAGGACGGGACGATATGGAGCATGAACGTGAGCTGGGCGCTGCCGCGCGTCTGGCCGGCGGAGGTCTATTCGCTCGAACTGGGCATCGTGGGTACGGGAGGCGTGCTCACGATAGACGACACGCACCGCGACATCGTCTTCGCCACTGCGGAGCCGCACGAATCCGCGCGCTTGAAACAGGAGCGCAACGTGAGTTTTCTCACCAGCTATCCACCGGGGGATCTGGTGTTCGATCAGCTATGGGGGCCCATGCGCGAGGAGACGCGTTCCTGGTTCGACAGAATCTATCTGGGCGTCCCCACGCCGCACACCACCGCGCGGGAGGCGCACGAGAACCTCATGCTGTGCCTGGCGATGGATCATTCGGCCAAAACCGGACAAGCGGTTTCGCTCCCGGTCTCGCCTGAGGATTTTGAATAAGTGAATCCTCGCTCATTGCGGATACGTCTGCTTCAAGCGGCGGCGTTGGCGGCGTCGCTGGTTTTCACCTCGCTCCCGGTGTATCCGCAGGCTCCGGACGCCCCGATCGTCGGCGTCTATCCGGCGCAGGACCGCCAGGATAAAGCGGCGCTCTATGCGGTTGTTCAGCAACTGCCCCCGCCGCCCGAGAATATGGACGTGCCGCAGGAGTGGCGAAGCGGGGTTCCGCTTCGGGTGATGATCACCGCCGCGCCTTCGGGCGTGACTACTACCGAGCGCAGACGAGCCAGCGACGTCCCCTGCATGCGGTGCACGGCGCAGCACTTTTTCATCGTGCCCGAGGATATTCCGGAGGGCCGGTACCGCGAACTGAGCGCCTTGCGTCACGCGCCTGGGCCGGTTACCTACCTTTTCGTGAAGGGCAAGGAGTTCGCCCTGTTCCAGATACGGGTTCAGCGGACGGCGGAGGGTTTATTAAGGCTCGATAACGCGGAGCTGATGCGCACCGGCTTCATGCTTCCCTTCTTGAAGGAGCGGATAAGGCTTCGTTTCGAGGCGCCGCTCCCCGCCGGTTCTCTAAAGGATGAGGTCGTCAAGGCGGCCCTCGCCGACACGGGCTTGTTCATGCGGGACCGCCGCTAGTCTTTAGGGCCGTATATCGCCCTTTCTCCCTCTTCGTGTGGAGACTGTTTAGGAGGATCACTTTCCTTTGAGGGTCTATACCGACAACACATGCTGAGAGCAAAAAACCACTCCCCCCTTGAGGGGGAGTCGGTGAGGTAAGGGCGTAAGCCCGCAAGCGAACCGGTGGGGGGAGCTTTTATTTTAGAATCATACCCCCCACCGCATCAACCTTCACGCAAAACGCTCGGTTTTTGCGACATTCCCTCCCTTCCCGGTCAGGAATGACCCTCAAGGGGGGAGTGATTTCTAAGTCCCGCACGTATTGTCGGAGTTGGTCCTTGTAAATGCGAAACGCGGTGGGCGAGTGAAGATGCGCCTATCCACGGAAGCTGGTATGAAAAGGGAATCCAAACGGCGTCGGATTGGACTCCGGCGCGTTTTTTATACGTCTTGATAAATTTACGGGAGAGGGTGATGGCGGTTTTTGGGGGCGAGAAAAACCCGATTGGTCTGGCCGTGGTCGGCTGTGGCCGGGTGGGGCGCATTCGCGCGCGCTGCGCCAGAGAGTATCCGGGAACGGAGTGGCTCGGCTGCTGCGACATCGACGAGAAAAAGGGCAGGGCGATGGCCGAGGAGTTCGGGGCCGATTTTTTCACGACCGATTTCACGGAGCTCATCCAGAGGCCCGAGGTCAACGCCGTCATCATCGCCACGGATGAGGAGTGGCACGCGAAGCCGCTTTGGGAATCGATTGAGCAGGGCCACAGGATTTTGGTGGAGAAACCGCTGGCCACGAGCGTGGTGGAATCGGCGAAAATCGTGGAGGCCGCCGAAGCGGCGGGCGTGGAACTTCTGGTGGGCTACACCCAGCGTTTCAGGAGGCGCTGGCTCACGGCGCGTGAGCACGTGCAGTCGGGGGTCTTGGGCGAAGTTACCTCCGCGACGACGCGCGCGCTGCTCAACCGCCAGGTCGGCATCACCCGGTTGTCGAAGAACGAGGATCGCTCCGCACTTACGCCCATGGTGATATCCGGCACCCATGCGCTGGACGTCATGCTGTTCGTGATGGGGCCGGAGAAAAGGCCCGTCGAAGTCGTCTCACGCTCGATATCGCGGGTGATGACGAGCATCGGCACGCAAGACGCCACCTTCAGCATCTTCACTTTTGATGATGGAACCATCTGGAGCATGGAGTGCAACTGGGGGATGCCCACCATCTGGCCCGCCTCGACCTATGGCGTCACCATCAGCGTAGTGGGCACGGAGGGCGCGCTCACCATCGACGACACCCATGCCGATTTCATCATGGCGTCGGAGAACCCGCTCGCCTCCCACCGGGGAGAGGAGCGCCACGTGCATCTGCTCGAGAGCTACCCGGCGGGAGATATGTCCAAAGGGCAGTTCTGGGGGCCGATGCGCGATGAGTCCATCGCCTGGCTCTCGCACGTCTACACGGGAGCCGATATGCCCCACGCCACGGGTGCGGAGGGACACCGGAACCTCATGCTCTGCATGGCGTGCGATTTATCCGCCAAGCGAAAGCAAGTCGTGAAACTCCCCATCGACCCCGAGGAGTTGCACGCAGGGTTAAAGGCGAGAAACTAGTCCATCGTGGCGGTAGGCGGGGGCCAGCCCTCCGATTTGTTCTTGAACGAAAGGTAGATGAATTCGCCTTCGTCCTCGTTTTTGAACTCGTGCTCGGTTCCCTCGGGAATATGGATGATGTCGCCTGCGGTGACGGATTTTTCCTCATCCCCCACCCGGAACCAGGCGGTTCCTTCGACGACGTTGATGATTTGCTCGCAGTCGTGCGTGTGCGGGCGGGCCAGCTTGCCGGGCCGGCTCACCGAACGGTTCAGGGTGACGTGCTCGCCGATGATGATGCTGCCCTCTGAATCGGACGGCCTCGCCAGGTTTTTTCGCTTCATCTCCTCCCAACGGTAAAACGGCATGTTCCGGCTCCTTTCAGGAGATACGATTTTTCGGGTCGTTCCAGAATTCGGGACAGAAACGCTCGCGTGATACCTAAGATTCGTTGACGCGAAACGCTCCCGTCTGTAAGATTCCGGCCCAAGCATACAGAAAAGAGCGCTCATTGAGAACGCATCGAGGGGGTTTGTTCTCACTGAAACGTCTCTCATGAGTGGAAGCCTGTTGAAGCACCTTTTGAAGTCTTACGTCATTTACCAAGGGAGAGGGAAAATGAAGAAAATCATCATGATGTTCGGAATTCTGGCCCTGGTCGCGCCGTTTCTGGCGGTGGGCGACGCCTACAGCGCGCCAGCGAAATACGACATCGCGGTCGGCACCCTGGGCGGCACCATGGGCAGGCTGGGCGCGGGCCTCAGCGAAATTCTCAACAGGAAACAGAACAAGGTCATCTACAGCGTAGTGCCCGGCGGCGGGCGCGCCAACCCGGCGCGCGTGGGAGGAGGAGGTGCTGATTTCGGCTATTCTTTCTCGAACTTCGCCGGCGCGGCGCTGGCCGGCAAGTCCCCCTTCAAGAAGGTCTACAAGGACCTCCGGGGCATCGCCACTTTCTGGGATTCTTGTTACCACCAGTACGCAGCCAAGGAACTCTACGACTCCGGCATCAAGACCTGGCGCGACATCATCAAGGCGAAAAAACCGCAGAAGGTGGGCGTGGCCAAGAAGGGAACCAGCACGGAGTTCGTGGGGAGCGTGATCGTCAAGCACTACGGCACGAGCTACAAGGCGCTCACCAAGCGCGGCTACAAGCTCAACTTCGCCGGCGTGGGCGGCATGTCGCGCGCCATCAGGGGGCGCCAGATCGATTACTACTTCCATAACTCGGGCGACCCCAACGGCTCGGGCATCCAGGCGGCCCTCGGCCGGAATATCGTGCTCCTGGACATGTCCGATGACGTGAAGAAGTTGCTGGCGGGCCACGGCTTCACGCCCTGCCAGATTCCTGGCGGCATTTACAAGGGAAACCCCAATCCCAAGGACTCGATGGGGCTTTCAGGCGTGCTGCTCACCACGACCAAGATGAGCGCCGATGTGGTTTATTCGATCCTCAAGATAGCGAAAGCCGAGCGGAAGTTCCTCGGTGGCGTCCACAAGATATATAAGAGTTGGGACCCCAAGAAGGCGAGCATGAACATCGGAGTGCCGCTGCATGATGGCGCCAAGCGCTTCTACAAGGAGATCGGGGCGTCGATGTAACCATCCCGGGGAAGAGGCGAGAGCGTGAGCGATATAAAGGAAAGAACCCCTCTGGATTGGCTTGTCCTGGCGATAGCGGTCGGCATGTCCGTCTTTCATATCCAGGTGGCCTATACGGGAGGGTATGAACCGCTTTTCCAGAGGGCGCTCTCGTACCTGTTCGGGATGTCTCTGATATTCATCATCTACAGGAAACCCGGAGGAGGCAGGTGGCGCGCTGTTGTATCGGCCGTCGTCTGCCTCCTGGCGGTCGTCTCCATCTCCTACCCGATACTGAACACCGACTATTATCTGGATCGCCTACATTTCGTCGAGCCGCTCATGCCCATGGACCTGATCCTGGGCACGGTGGCTCTGGTGCTCGCCTTCGAGGCGGCGCGAAGGACCATCAACCTGGCGCTTCCGATGATATCGCTTTTCTTCGTCGTCTATTCGTATTTCGGCCCCTATTTTCCCTGGCATCTGGCGCACAAGGGGGCCTCCTACACGCACATCGTGGATCATCAGTACATGACCTACGATGGCCTGTGGACGACGCCTTTGAGCGTCTTTTCGGTCTACATCTTCTTGTTCATCCTGTTCGGCGCGTTTCTGGACCGCATGGGGGCCGCGGATTTCTACGTGAAACTCTCCATGTCGGCCGCCGGCAGGCGGCGCGGCGGGCCGGCGAAGGCGGCGGTGTTCGCCAGCGCCATGACGGGCACTATCATGGGCAGCGCGAACGCGAACGTGGTCACCACGGGTTCGTTCACCATCCCGATGATGAAGCGCACCGGCTTCAAGCCCGAGATAGCGGCGGCCATCGAGACGGCGGCCTCCACGGGAGGGCAGATTATGCCGCCCGTCATGGGAGCGTCTGCGTTCCTGATCGTGGAGTTCACCGGTATATCGTATTGGGAAATCGTGAAGGTATCGATTCTGCCCGCCGTTTTGTATTTCTTCTCCGTCTATGTGATCGTGCATTTAGAAGCGAGAAAAGAGGGCCTGGTGGGTATGCCCAGGGAGTTGATACCCCCTCTGGGTCCCATCATGAAGGAGGGGTGGTTCTACCTTCTCCCCCCCATCGTGATTATGGCGATTCTCATGACGGGCAGAACCGTTCCCTATGCGGGCTTGGCGGGCATTCTCTCCGTCGTGCTCCTGGCGGCGCTGAAGGGTGCTCTCGTTTTGTGGGAAAAAGCCAGAACGGAGGGCACGAGCGTAGGCGAGGTTGTCGGCGAAGTGGCCAGGGGGCTTTGGAACATTGTCTTGGCGCTCGAGAAGGGCGCAATTCAGTCGCTTCCCATCTGCGCGGCGGTGGGCGCCGTGGGCATCATCATGGGAGCGTTGTTCCAGACCGGCCTGGGGCTTAAATTCTCCTCTTTGGTCACGAATCTGGCGGGCGACAACCTGTTCCTGGGGATTCTCCTGGTGGGCGTGGCTTCGTTCGTGCTCGGCATGGGCCTGCCGACGAGCGCCGCCTACATCGTCTTGTCCATCATGGCCGTGCCCGCGCTCCTGGAACTCGGGGAGCCGTACAAGCTCTCGCTCCTCTCGGCCCACCTCATCGTGTTCTGGTACAGCCTGGACAGTTGCTTCACGCCCCCCGTGTGCGTGCCCGCCTATACGGCGGCGGGGATAGCGGGCGCCAACCCGGCGAAGGCCGCCTGGGCGTCTTTCCGCACGGCGAAGGGCATGTACATCCTGCCCATGATGTTCGCATTCACCCCGATTCTGCTCATCCGCCAGCCCTGGCTATCGCTCGAGACTTTCGCCGCGGCGCTTCTCGGCTTCCAGTCCCTGTCCGCCGGCATGGTCGGGTTCATGTATTTCCGCTTCTCGACCCCGATGCGCGCGCTTCTCATCCTTACCGCCGGGCTATTGTTCTGGCCGGGATACTGGAACCACGCGCTGGGCGCGCTCATGCTGGGCGCGGTTTTCCTGATCCAGAAAAAACGCCTCGCCGAGGAGGGCGAACCCACGCCCGCCGCCGTGGCGGGAGGTGCCGCTTCCGCATAGGGGTGCAGAGGCCGGCGAGTCGCTCGGTCGGCCGAGAGGTTCGCATGAGGGAGAGGCAGGTATCGCTCACCATCTGATTTCGATTCCGCTCGCGCGGGGGTAGTCTCCTTCATCCGCTGGCCGAGCGGGCGCTTTCACCATTTGGATCTGATTTTGGGGGGAGTCTTCTCATGGAAGAAAAAGCGATCGACCGGATAGACGAATCCCGGGGGCCGCACTACGAACCCTACGGCTGGCACCACTGGCCCGAGCATCCCTGGATGTCCTATCAGTTTCGCCGCGCTCTGGGCGAAACCCAGGAAGGCGGCGGCTCGGTGAGCGAGTGCTTTCAGGCCGCGAGCCGCATGACGCCCGGCGACAACGAGAGCTGGTACGTGGAGTGGACGCGCGTGGGCGATCGCAACCGCGCACGCGGGGATGAGGCGGCCGCTGCGGGGCGCATCCAGACGGCGCGCAACTGCTGGCTGCGCGCTGTGGATTACTACAGGAGTGCGGAATTCTGGCTCGAGTCGGCCGATCCGCGCAGGCTCGCTACTTTCGAGAAGGTGGAGGCGTGCTCCAAGGCGTTTCTCGCCCATCTCACACCTCCCGGCGAGGTGGTGCAGGTCCCTTATGAGAACGGCGCGCATCTGGACGCCTATTTCGCGCCCGCGCCATTCCGCGTGGAGAAACAACCCGCCCTCATCTCCTTCGGCGGCTTGGACGCCTATAAGGATGAAATGTGGTTCATGGCGGGCCGGGGCTTCTTGCAGCGCGGCATATCGGTCTTGATGATCGACGGCCCCGGCCAGGGCGGCACGCTCAGGCGGGGGGGCATCACCAGCCGCCACGACTACGAGGCGCCCGTGGGCCGCTGCATCGATTATCTCGAGACGCGGGCAGATGTGGACCCCTCCCGGATCGCCGTCTGCGGCGGGGGAATCGGAGGCCATTTCGCCGCCCGGGCGGCCTGCTATGAATCTCGGCTCGCCGCCGCTCTCTCCCACACCGCCGGGTGGAGCCTGCAGGACCTGTGGCGCGACGCGGGCGAAGATCACCGCCTGGCCGATTCCATCAAGTGGGTGTTCGGCGCCGCGAGCGTGCGAGAAGCGGTCGAGAAGCTCGCCCCCTATACGCTGGAAGGACACATCGGACGTATGAAGTGTCCCTTCCTCATCGTCCACGGGGGCTACGACGTGCTCGGCGTGGCCCAGGCGCGCAGGGTGTATGAGGCCGCCCAAGTGGCGGGGGTGGACGTGACGCTCAGGCTCGTCGATGAGGAGGAGACGGGCGCCGACCACTGCCAGCACGACAACCCCACCATCGGCCAGGAGGTTCTCGCCGACTGGCTGGCCGGGGTGTTCGGGATCGACGAGCGTGAATTGATGATGAAAACCATAACGCCGATGCTTTGAGGAGAGTCGTTACGTCTCTGGGTAATGCACGTCCCATAGGAGGTTCATGTGAGCATCACGCTGCTTGAGAATTTCAGGGCCGTTTTCTATACGCCGTTCTACGCCGCCTTCGCACTGGGGGCCTATGCGGAAAAGGCTTTGGTCTCTTAGACGGAGGGTGCAATTATCGAAACGATCGTCATTCTGTGCGTGGCAGCGACAATCATATATAAATTATATAAATTCGTCCCACGAGAGGTGAAGCTGCGTCTGGAGTATGAACTCTACAAACGGGGATTCATGAAATATAAATAGTGGCTTGGGGTGTGCATGGCGAATCAGTATTTCACCACCCCAGGCTCGATGGGCTACTGTCAAGAAGCGGCAGGCGTTCGTTGCCTACACGGCCTCGGGAGATTAGGGTGTACACCTCGGCCCACGTCGAAAATCCGGTCGCGGTATGATGAATAAGATGGAGTGATTTCGAGTGCCAAGGCGGGCCGCCGCGCCGGTCGCTCCGCATGAGGAGATCGATTTGAGTATCACGCTGCTTGAGAATTTCAGGGCCGTTTTCTATACGCCGTTCTACGCCGCCTTCAGTTTGGGGGCCTTCGAAGAGCAGGGCGTCGACGTTCGCCTGGAAACCTCGCCCGATCCCGCCCAGAACGCGAACCTGCTCATGTCCGGCGACGCCCAGGTGAGCTGGGGAGGTCCCATGCGCGTCATGGTGGCCTACGATAAAAACCCGGATTGCGACCTCAAGGTGTTCTGCGAGGTCGTCTGCCGCGACCCGTTTTTTCTCATCGGTCGCGAGCCGAACACGGGATTCCGGATGAGCGAGCTGTTGGGACCCAAAATCGCCACGGTGAGCGAAGTGCCCACCCCCTGGATGTGCCTTCAGCACGACTTGCGCCTGGCGGGGCTCGATCCGGCGGCGCTGGAGAGAATCCCGGACAAGACGATGGGTGAGAACGCAGACGCCCTGCGCGCGGGCGAGGTGGACGTCATCCAGGTGTTTCAGCCCTTTGCGGAGGAGTTGATACGAGAGGGCGGGCCCCAAGTCTGGTATCAGGCGGCGGAGCGGGGGCTGACGACCTATACGGCGTTTTACGCGTCGGCCTCGTTTTTGAGAGAAAACCCCGAATCCGCCCTCGGCATGACGCGCGCCATACTGAGGACCGAGCGCTGGCTCGCAGATAACGACGCGGAGGCGATTGCCCGCCTCGTGAAGTCCTGGTTCGAGGATATGGATTTCGAGCTTCTGGCTCAGGCTATCGCGCGCTACAAGAGCCTCGGTCTCTGGAACCAGAATCCCCACCTCGCGCAAGAGAGCTTCGAGTGGCTCCGGGCCGCCTGCCTGAGCGGCGGGCTGATCGGGACGGGCGTCGCTTATGAAGAGGCGGTGGACATGCGCTTCGTGGATGAGGCGATGGCGTAGGAATCGCCCGAAAACTCTCTTTGCGCTTATCCGAAAACATCTGGCAATATGGCGACTAACCTATTCTCCTTGGATAAGGAGGCTCCCTGATGGCGTTTCGCCACACCACTCCCGAAGGCCGCGAATACATCTCCCACAGGCCGCAGGTTTCCGCGCGTGAGGCGATGGTCGTATCCGGCCATCATTACGCGAGTCAGGCGGGACTGAGGATCCTCGAAAAAGGCGGAAACGCGATAGACGCAGGCGTCGCGGCGGGGATTTGCCTGAGCGTCTTACAGACCGACATGGTGTCGTTCCTGGGCGTCGCGCCCACGATGATCTATCTGGCGAAAGAAAAACGCGTCTTGACCATCAGCGGTCTGGGCCGCTGGCCCAAGGCGGCCTCCATCGATTGGTTCGAGAAAAACTGCGGCGGCGAGATTCCCGCAGGAGTCCGGCGGGCCGTAACCCCTGCGGCGGCGGACGCCTGGCTCACCGCGCTTGAGTGCTACGGCACGATGACCTTCGCCGAGGTGGCCCAAGACGCCATTTCCCTGGCGGACGCCGGTTTTCCCATGCACCATTTCATGTACGACCACATCAAGGCGGCGGAAGAATCCTACGCCCGGTGGGAATCGGCGCGGCCCATCTATTTTCCAAAAGGACATCTCATCCCCGTGGGCGGGCGGGTGCGGATTCCCGATCTGGCCGAGACGATGAGGCGCATGGTGCGCGCGGAGCAAAGGGCGGCGGGCGGTCGCGCCGGGGGCGTGCGCGCGGCGCGCGATGAGGTCTACACCGGAGAGACGGCCCGCCTGATGATCGACTTCATCCAGCGAAACGGCGGACTGATGACGATGGGTGATCTGGCCGATTTCCACGTTCTGGAAGAAGAGCCCGTGGCGACGGAATTCCTGGGCCAGGAGGTGTACGCCTGCGGTCCCTGGTGTCAGGGGCCGACGCTGTTAGAGGCGATGAACATTCTCGCCAACTTCGACCTCACGGCCCTGGGCCACAATTCTCCCGCCTACCTCCACACGATGATGGCCGCGCTCAATCTCGCGTTTGCGGACAGGGAGGCCTTCATCGGAGACCCCGAGTTCGTGGACGTGCCGGTGGACGGCCTTCTCTCCAAAGATTACGCCGCGCGGCAGGCTGAGCGAATCGAGGCAGGAGCCGCCTTTGCCGACATGCCCGAACCCGGAGACCCCTGGGCGCATCAAGGCGGCGCGCATCCCTGGCGTTACGACGGCGCGCACCGCGTTCCGAAAAAATCGGAGACCGAGTACCAGCACGACACCTCCTACTGCACGGCGGTGGATTCTGAGGGCAATGCCTTTTCCTGCACGCCTTCCGACCCATCGAACGCGATGCCCTTCGTGCCCGGCTTAGGCGCGACCGTCTCGGGACGCGGTTCCCAAAGCTGGCTCGACCCCGCGCATCCGAGCTGCCTGGCGCCCTGGAAGCGGCCGAGACTAACCCCCAACCCGGCCCTCACGCTCAAAGACGGCGCGTTCTACATGACGCTGGGCACCCCGGGGGGCGACGCCCAGCCCCAGGTCATGCTGCAGGTCTTCCTGAACCACGCCCTTTTCGGCATGATGCCCCAAATGGCGGTCGAGGCGCCGAGAGCCGCTACCTACAATTTCCCCAACTCGTTCTGGCCCCATCAGTATGAGCCTGCGAGCGCGCGAGCGGAGGCGCGGCTTCTGAGCGATGTCGGTCCCGCGCTCTCCGAGATGGGCTACAAGATGGGTTCGTGGCCCGATTTCGGCTGGCCGCCCGGCAGCGTCTGCGCCATCGTGAAAGACCCTGAAACGGGTTTCCTGCTCGGCGGGGCCGACCCGAGGCGCGAATCCTATGCTGTGGGGTGGTAGCAGGCGATCTTCCGCGAAGAAGGGTGTTTTCTTGTCTCCTCTCTTGGGCCGTGTTATGAATTGTTCTTGGAGGACCCAAAAGCGAAAAGGAGACTCCAATGGAAGTGAAGGAAGCCGTGAAAACAGCGAAAGAATACATTATTGATCTTTTCGGCGATGAGGCGATCACGGGTGTCGGCCTTGAAGAAGTTGATCTCGACATGGGGTCAAGCGACTGGAAGATAACCATCGGTTTTTATCGTCCGCTATCTCAGCGGGGCACCTTGACCACCGTGTTCGGCAAACAGCACGAAGCGCGCTCCTATAAGGTAGTAAGCATTAACAAGCATAGCGGTAACGTGTCGTCGGTCACGGATCGCGTCCTGCCTACTGTTTCCGAATGATTTGATGCCCCCGGCCGGGTACTTCATCGACGCGAATCTCCTCATCCTGCTCATCGTGGGCCGAGTGGGGGAGGAGTTCATCGCCAAGCATGGTCGCCTGCAACAATTCGTAGCCGAGGATTACCGGATTTTGTGCAGCCTGCTTGGCCGGGTAGATCAGGTGTTCGTTACCCTCCGGTCAGAGCGGAGCCGACTCGAAGCCCAAACTTGCCCAGCGGAGTGGTAGAGCAAACCCGACTTGGGAGGAGAACTGGGCGAGAAGGGAACCTCTTGTCACTCCCCCCTTGAGGGGGAGTCGGCAAGACAAGGGAGCAAGACCGCAGTCGCGCCGGTGGGGGGTCAATCCTGAACGAAGAGGGAGAAATTGCGGAAATCGCCCCCCACCGCATCAGCCTTCACTCAAAGAGTTCGGCTTCTGCGACTCCCCCTCAAGGGGGGAGTAATTTACAAGAATGCTCTGCTCCTTGGTCGCATATCCCCCTCTTGACCTCTGTTCTTCAGCGCGTGAATAGCCGCCACGCAGCCGCAAACGCTTGCTTCGACGCCCTTACGCGCGGAGAATATGAGCGTGGAACAGGAGGAGGCGATGATGACTTCACCGGAAGCCGAGCGCACCGAACCTACCGACGCATCTTCTCAGGACGACTTTTTGCTCTATGACGGCGAGTGTCCATTCTGCAGCTTCTACGCGCGAAAATCGGGGTTCAAGACGCAGGCCGGGCGGCCTCTAACGCTCATCGACGCGAACCGGGCGCCCGACCTCGTGGCCGAATTGCGCAAAGATGGGTGCGAGGTGGAGGAGGGGATGGCGCTCGTCCTGGACGGTCGGCGCTATCAGGGCGCTTCTGCGATGACGGCGCTCGAAGCGATGACGAGCGAAGGCGGCTGGTTCAGGACGCTCGCGAAATGGTTCGCCTCGAATCCCAAGCGCGTGCGCGTTTTCTACCCGTGGCTGCGCAGGCTGCGCGGCGCGGCGCGATGGGTGAGGGGGAGGGTCAATCCCGACCGATGAGGGGTTGTTGAATAACCCGGTTTCGGGAGCGGGCGGTATGGAGGGTCACGCGGCGGCGGACAGGAAGCCCGCGCAGCTTGCGAGGCCGCGATGGACGCACAGAGGCTCTTCCCGGGCCGACCAGGCCCTCCAGAGGGCGAATAACCTTGCAGCAAGTGCGGCGGAGAGCCGCTTGAGGTTGATCGCCGCCGCCGTCAGGTAGGACTGTATCTTCATGTTCTCAAGACCGCGCCGCACCGCGCGCGCAAGCCCGTGCCAGGTCTTCGCCTCGCCGTGGTAGCCCTCCGAGCGCCACATATGACGCCGGTACATCCGCCGCTCCTCCTCCCTCCATCGCGCATGGCGCCGGCGCGCGCGCAACAGCGCCGGATACGCATGCGGAACCAACACCACCTTGCTCGACCACGCCTTCGGCAGGCAATCCTCGCGAAGCGCGCAGCCCGCGCAATCACGGGTCTTCGAACGATAATAACGCCCCCCCTTTGCGGGCCGACGGGGGCTCAGTATCTTGCCGCGCGGACACTTCACGATGTCGTGCCGCGCGTCGTAGCGGAACAGGCGCAACGGAACACGGCTCTGCGAGGGTTCCCTCTTCGCCGGAATGAGCGCGGCCACACCCCGGCGCTCCAGGGCCGCGTAGACCTTCGAGTAGGCGTAGCCAGAGTCCGCCGTCACCATCGCGGGCGCGCGCCCCGATACCTCGCATACCGCTTCCACCTGCGATTCGAGCACCTCACGCTCGTTCACCGTACCCTCCGTCACCGATACGTCGAGCACCACCCCGCGCGTGTCGTCCACCACAGCGTGCTGCTTGTAGCTCGGCTCGAATCCCCCGCCCGTTCTCGCCAGCCGCGCGTCCGGGTCCGTCCGGCTCACCTTCCCGGAACCCCCGCCACGGCGGCCTCCTCCACCCTTCTTCCCGGCCTCCTCCTCGACGGGGTTCTCCGCTATCACCTCGTCCACGTGACGCTCCACCAGACTCTCCCAACTCACGTCCGCGCGGATCAATGAGGCGTCCACGTGCACGACTTCGGCCTTGGCCACCTTCGCATCCAGGCACGCACGGACCGTGCGGCGGAATATCTCCCGGAACCGGGCCTCCCCCCAGCGCTGCCGTATCCGCGTCAGGCTCGAATGATCCGGCAGCCGATCCTCCAGCCCGTAACCGATGAACCACCGGATCGCGATGTTCACCTGCGCCTCGCGCATCAACCGACGGTCGTGCACGAACCCCAGCAGAAGGCCCGCCAACATCAACCGAACCGCCACTTCGGGGTCGATCCCAGGACGGCCGTTGTCCGCGCAATAACAATCCGCCACTTCCTCGCGCAGCCAACTCAGGTCCAGAACGCGGTTCACGCGGGCCAATATGTGATCCTCGGGAATCAACCTCTCCAGCGAACCGGTGATGAACAAATCCATCTGGGCGCGGTTCTTGCGTCCCAACATCGCGGATATTCCCTTCTCGGGCGCGTAATATCCATACATCCAAGCATAGAGTCAGGGGTTTTTCAACAACCCCGATGAGGGAGGGATTGATCAATCTGAACGCCTCGTAGGGGAGAACCTGTGTGTTCTCCCTGTTGGTTTTGGATGCGTCTTTACGGATGCGCCCCATTTGTCAGCATCAAAATCCCCGCGATGTGTCTTGCCGTGTCCATGAAGTGCTGGACTTCTTCCGGCTTCAAGGGGCATTTGAGGATGGCCTGTTCGCGGTAGGAGAGCCATTTCTTCAAGACCTGATAGCTGCCTAGCTTGTAGTTCCAGACGGCGGCGGGGATGCACCGCCACAAGGCTCGCTCGTTCAGATATACGTCGAAAGCCTTAGCCCAAGCACGGGCAGCGCATCGCCGAGAGCGGCGCGTTCTGCTTCCGTATAGGCCCGCTCGACGGCGTGGCCTCCGCCAGGCATCACGGCGTCCCCCGCTCCATAATGTCCCCAGCCCGCCGTTACGGCGAAATCATCGCTCATCATCTGGTTTCCGGCTGTCGTAGAAGGAACGCCTATGACGGCGCGGGTGAGCGAGATAGACATGCAGCCGGCGTTTCCGGGCGACGCGGGCCGTCCAGAGGGCGAATAACCTTGCCGCTAGAGCGGCGGCGAGCCGCTTGAGGTTGATCGCCGCCGCCGTCAGGTAGGACTGTATCTTCATGTTCTCAAGTCCCCGCCGCACCGCGCGCGCCAGTCCGTGCCAGGTCTTCGCCTCGCCGTGATAGCCCTCCGAACGCCACATATGGCGCCGGTACATCCGCCGCTCCTCCTCGCCCCATCGCGCATGGCGCCGGCGCGCGCGCAACAGCGCCGGATACGCATGCGGAACCAACACCACCTTGCTCGACCACGCCTTCGGCAGGCAATCCTCGCGAAGCGCGCAGCCCGCGCAATCACGCGTCCTCGAACGATAGTAGCGCCCCCGCTCCGTGTCCCGCCGGGGGCTCAGTGTCTTGCCGCGCGGACACTTCACGATGTTGTTCCGCGCGTCGTAGCGGAACAGGCGCAAGGGAACCCGGCTCTGCGAGGGTTCTTTCTTCGCCGGGATGAGCGCGGCGACGCCTCTGCGCTCCAGAGCCCCGTAGACCTTCGAGTAGGCGTAGCCCGAGTCCGCCGTCACCATCGCGGGCGCGCGCCCCGATACCTCGCATACCGCTTCCACCTGCGATTCGATCACCTCCCGCTCGTTCACCGTACCATCCGTCACCGAAACGTCGAGCACAACGCCTCTCGCGTCGTCCACCGCCGCGTGCTGCTTGTAGCTCGGCTCGAATCCCCCGCGCCCGCCTGATCTCGCAAGGCGCGCGTCCGGGTCCGTTCGGCTCACCTTCCCCGAACCCCCGCCCCGGCGGCCTCCTCCACCCTTCTTCCCGGCCTCCTCCTCCAAGGGGTTCTCCGCCATCACCTCGTCCACGTGACGCTCCACCAGACTCTCCCAACTCACGTCCGCGCGGATCAATGAGGCGTCCACGTGCACGACTTCGGCCTTGGCCACCTTCGCATCCAGGCACGCACGGACCGTGCGGCGGAATATCTCCCGGAACCGGGCCTCCCCCCAGCGCTGCCGTATCCGCGTCAGGCTCGAATGGTCCGGCAGCCGATCCTCCAGCCCGTAACCGATGAACCACCGGATCGCGAGGTTCACCTGCGCCTCGCGCATCAACCGACGGTCGTGCACGAACCCCAGCAGAAGGCCCGCCAGCATCAGGCGAACCGCCACCTCCGGGTCGACCCCCGGACGACCGTTGTCCGCGCAATAGCAGTCCGCCACCTCCTCGCGCAGCCAACTCAGGTCTAAAACGCGGTTCACGCGGGCCAGGATGTGATCTTCGGGAATCAACCTCTCCAGCGATCCGGTGATGAACAAATCCATCTGGGCGCGGTTCTTGCGTCCCAACATCTCGGGACCTCCCCATCTCGGGCGCGTAATATCCATACATCCAATCATAGAGTCAGGGGTTTTTCAACAACCCCTCCTCGCTCGGAATTGCCCCCCCACCAGTTCGCTTACGGGCTTGCGCCCTTACCTCACTGACTCCCCCTCAAGGGGGGAGTGAATTCAAGCTCTCAAGAGGCGCGCGCATCACGCGCATCCCCATCACGCCGGATCACGTCATGGAGGTCCTTGGCCGCCTGCGCACCAACGGAGATCAGGCCTAGACGAACATACCGAGCACAAGATTCTCCTCGCCAGAAACGCCCCGCACGCGCTGCGGGGCGTTTTTGCGTCGTGAGACGTAGGGCTTGCTGTATCGCATCTTCTTTTCCTTGTAGGATGCGCCCGAAGCTCGCCCATTCGTAGAGAAATGCGCCATGCTCTCGACTCTGGACTGGTCGCTCATCCTCGGCTACATCGCGTTCGCTCTGCTCGTAGGCGCGTTGACCTCACGCTCGGCGTCGATGAGCCTGGCTTCCTACTTCGTGGCCGGGCGCAGCCTGCCCTGGTGGTGGATAGGCATCTCGATGGTGGCGACCACGTTCGCCTCCGACACCCCTCTCGTCGTGGCCGGCATCGTCGCCAAGCGCGGTATTTCGGGAAACTGGTTCTGGTGGGCGTGGGTCATCGGCAACGTGGGCGTCGCGGTCTTTTTCGCACCCCTGTGGCGGCGCGCGGGCGTGGTGACGGACGCCGAACTCATCGAACTGCGCTACGGCAGGGGTCCGGGCGCGTTCCTGCGGGGCTTCAAGGCCATCTATTCCTCGCTCATCGTGAACCTAATCGTCCTGGGCTGGGTGTTCCGCGCCATGGCGAAGATTGCCGAGCCTTTCCTCAGATGGGAGGAGGTTCTGCCCGCAGGCCTGTGGGCGGCCATCGAGGGGAACTGGCCCGCCGCCCTTACGATGGGGAGCGTGAACGAGAGCGTAACTGTCGCCCTGCTCGTCTTGATGATTGCGCTTTACGCAAGCGCAGGCGGAATCCGCGGGGTGATTCTCACCGATCTCTTCCAGTTCGTCATCGCGATGACCGGCAGTTGCCTGTTCGCCTGGTACGCCGTGGAAGCCGTGGGCGGGCTGTCGGGCATGAGTGCGAAGCTGGGCGAGATATACGGCGCGAAAGGCGCGGCGGATATCCTCTCCTTCCTCCCGCCCGAGGGCGCGGGATGGGCGGGGGCGCAGGTGATCCTCATCTACCTGTTCGTGGTCTGGTGGGCGCACAACAACGCCGACGGCGGTGGCTACATCGGCCAGAGGCTGTGCGCGGCGCGCACGCCCAGGGACGCCCAGGCGGGCGCTTTTCTCTTCACGGTGGGAAACTACGTCCTGAGGCCCTGGCCCTGGATACTCATCGGCCTGGTGAGCCTGATTCTGGTGCCCAAGGGCATGGACGCCCTCCCCGGCACGATGGAGGCGAAAATCCTGGCCGACCGGGAGACGGCGTATCCCCTCCTGATGGGGCGCCTCCTGCCGGCGGGGGTTCTCGGTCTGGTGATGGTGGGTCTTCTGGGCGCGTTCATGAGCACGGTGGATACCCATCTCAACTGGGGGATGAGTTATCTGGTGAACGACGTGTATGCGCGCTTCATCCGGAAAAAAGCGGGAGCGCGCGAAGTCGTCCTGGTCGGCCGCCTCGGCGTTCTGGCCATGTCGCTCTGCGCGTTTGCCGTGGCGGCGCAGATGAGCAGCATCGAGTGGGCGTGGAAGTTCAACATATCCTTGGGCGCCGGCCTCGGCCTTCCGGTGCTCCTGCGCTGGCTGTGGTGGCGGACGAACGCCTGGACGGAGATTTCAGGAATGCTGGCCGCAGGCGCCACGGCCGCTTATCTCCACCTGGGCGATAAGCCGCCCTCGTTTCCCGTATTGCTGGCTGCGGAGGTGGGCGTCGGCTTTCTGGTGATGCTGATCGCTACTTTCACCACGAAGCCCGCGCGCGCAGACGTATTGAGAAATTTCTGGACCAGAGTGCGCCCACCGGGGGCATGGGGCCCGATACGCGGACAGGATGCGCGTTCGGCGCCCGTATTCGCGCTTGCGGGCATCTGGCTGGCTATAAGCGTGTTCGTTTTCGCCTTGATGTTCCTCTTGGGCGCGCTGCTGGTAGGCACCTGGGAGCAAGCGGGCGGGCTTGCGCTCCTGGTCGGGTTCTCCCTGTGCATGGCCTGGTGGATCGACAGGCGGTATCGATACGGGCTCTTGTTCGTGTAGGAAAACCCCCCGTCGAAACTCCCATGAACCTCGCTTCCCGGAGTTTCGCGGGTAATCCCCCGGGTCATCTGTCCGCCGCTTCTTCGAACTCGGTCCCACTCACCATTGCCTTCGTAGAGGTCGGGATTGATCCTTTGAGGTGAGTAGCCTGCGCCTCTCTGTGTAGGGGTCGCATATATGCGACCCTTGTTTTGTGGGAGAAAGGCAGGGACGCATATATGCGTCCCCTACCGATGGTGGATAACGGATTATCGTTTTTGTCCGTCATTCCGGCATCAAACCCCACGAACAATGGCGGTTCTGTGTAACCCACAGTCCCGTTCGCGACAAACAAGAAACCCCGGGAACGTCTCGCGCTCCCGGGGTTTCTTGCATGTTCACATCGATACTTTACTTATTCGTCGACTTCCTCGAACTCGGCCGTGTATTCGACGGCTATTCCCCTCTGCACGCTCTGGCTGGCCGGGCAGCCTTTCTCGTGCACGGCGAGGGCGCGCTCGGCGTCTTCTCGCTTTCCCTTGGGGATTCTGCACTTGTAATGAACCTTGATCTTGGTGACCAGGGCGATGCCGTCCACGTTCTCGATGATGCCTTCCACTTCCGCCACCAGGTTATCGGGGCTGCTCTTTATCCCGCGCGCATCCAGCGCGCCTCCCATGTTGCCCGTCAGTCAGCCGGCGACCGCGGCGGCCAGGTGATCCAGCGTGGCGGGCCGCTCCACTTCGGGTTCGGCCTTGTAGAAGTTCTTGATGCCCCCGTGGATGCCGTAGGGAATCGGATCATCAGGGAATGCGTCGAGATAGGCCGTCTTCATTCCCTTGCCCGGTTCCTTGACGATGCGGGCCTTGGTGACGTGAATGACTTCGCCCATGGGCGTTCTCCTTTTTATGATGAGGTCTGAAAAATTTCTGATGATCGCAGACTAAGGGTAGCACCCCGGCGAGGGGAGGGAAAATGGGACGACGGATTTTACGTGATGACGACGATGGTGCCCGCCACGGTGAGGAGCGCGCCCAGGACGAGCCGGGGTGTGATGTTTTCCGTCTCGCGCAAGAAGAGCCAGCCGAGCAGCAAGACGATGAGCGGCTGGGCGGAGACGATGGCGGTGACGCGGACGGCCATCGTGTGGATGAACGCGAAATTATAAAACGGCACGGCTACCGCCTGGCATACGCCTGCGGCGAAAATCCATCTCCACGCGGAAGAGGGAATGGCGCCTCGCGATTCCTCGCCTTTATCGAACAACACCAGGAGAAAAGCCGTGGCGGCTCCCACCCAGAGCGCGACGGAAGCGGTGGCGAGTGGATGGAGGTGTAAGGACGCTTTCTTGAAGAACACGGCGGATATGCCCCACAGAAGCGCCGTGACGCCTGCGGAAATCCAGCCGAACATCTTCCATCTCGCGCCGTGAATGTCCGATTCCGCCGATTGGGATGGTTCGGCCTGAACGATGAGCGTGATGCCGCCCAGGAGAATCAGGAGACCTGCGATGATGGAGAGCGTCGGCTTCTCCCCCAGCATGAAGGACGCCCCGAACGCCGTGATGACGGGATACGTCAGCGCGATGGGTATGGAGCGGTTCGGGCCGATGCGGTGGATGGCGCGATAGAAAAACGAGCGCGATATTCCGATGTGGAAAAAACCCGCCAGGAAGGCGAAGGTCAGGGTGGTCGCGGTGACGCCCCAAAAATCCTCGACCGAGATGAAGAAGACGGCGATGAGCGTCACGAGCGCCGCGTTTATGGTTGTCATGGCGGCGGTGACCTTGAGGACGGGGGCGCCCGTGAGCGCCCGTTTGATGAAATAGGTGAACACCGCCCAGGAAACCGCGGTTACCGAAGCAAACAGCACGCCGTAGGCGTTCGGGCCGAGGTTCATCTCAGGAGAGATGCGCGGGCGGATACGCGGCGTGTCGGGATGGTCGGGACGCGGCCAATGACGTTATTTATCGGGATTTCTGCAAAGTACCGCGCGCCAGTAGTCAAAGATGTTCACACGCTCCTGCCGTTCGAGGATCAGGTTGTTCGCTTCGAGCAGGGTTTCCAGGTCCAGGGTGGTCTCCCAGCCGAATTTCTTGCAGACGCCGTTGATGAGCTCTTCGAACTTGGCCAGCAGGAATTTCTGGCTTTTGAAATGATTGATGAAGACGACGCGCCCGCCCGGCTTGCATACACGGCAGATTTCCGAAACGACCTTGTGCGGGTCGGGGGCTGCGCTCACCACGTAGCAGGCGGTGACGCAGTCGAAGGTGTTGTCCACATACGCCATATTCTGCGCGTCCATCACGGAGAGTTCGACGTTATGAAGGCCCATCTTCTCGACCTTCTCTTTCGCCTTCTCCAGCATTTTCGAAGAAATGTCGATGGCGATGATCTCGGCAGTCGACGGATAGAGCGGCAGGGAAAGCCCGGTGCCCACGCCCACTTCGAGCAGTTTTTCGCCCGGTTGCATGTCGAGCATGTCGACGCAGACGTTTCTGCCTTCGTGGAACACGTCCTTGAAGACGAGGTCGTAGAATTTCCCCCAGCGATCATATATCTTGATGACTGTGTCCGGCGATTCCACTTTGCACCCCTCAATCAAGTTCCTGCGCTCGCAGCTATACGGGAATCCGGTGGGCGATGGCCGCACCAAACGGGACTATATCCGGTGTACTTCCCGGATCGTAGCAATTGTCTTCCTTCCAACTTCGGAAGATATGCCATATTGTAAGGAAAAGCAAAATCTTTTTCCACACCAATCGGCAATAGTGATTACGGGAGAATATGATCATGGCGTGGGAGACCATCGATTTCGAGGAAGAAGGCGGTTTGGCCCTCGTTCGGCTCAATCGCCCTGAAGCGCTCAATGCGCTCGACCGTCAAATGGCGCAAGACTTATTCGAGGTGTGCGAGCGGTGCAACGAGCCCGACATTCGCGCGATGGTCTTAAGCGGCGCGGGGCGGGCTTTCTCCGCCGGCGGAGACTTGAAGGAAATCGAGGCGCGCATCCAGGCGGGCGAGCGGATGGAGGAATTCCTCTGGCCGGACTATCAGAAATCCCTGGCGAGACTCCATGAGGTCCGCTGCCCGACGATAGCGGCCGTCCATGGTTTCGCCGTGGGCGCAGGATGTGATATCGCTTTGGCCTGCGACATCCGCCTGGCGGGCGCGTGCGCGTCGTTCGGGCAGGTGTACTCCCGGGTCGGACTGGTACCCGATTGCGGGGGCACGTTTTTCCTGCCCCGCGTGGTGGGCAGCGCGAAAGCACTGGAGTTGATATTGACGGGTGAGATCATCGACGCGGAGGCGGCGCTCGCAATCGGCCTGGTTCGCTCGGTTCATCCCGATGACGCGCTCATGGAAGAAGCGACCGCCCTTGGGCGAAGACTCGCCGAGGGTCCCTCGATTGCGCTTCGCGCGGCGAAGAAGCTGATTCGCGGGTCAGGCGGCCTCGACGTGGCGACGGCGCTTCGCGCAGAAGCGGGCGCGCAGGCCGAGACGGTCGCCAGCCTGGATTTTCAGGAAGGAATTTCCGCTTTTCTGGAGAAACGAAAACCCAGTTTCCAGGGCAAGTGACCGCTCTCCTGCGATTCGGAGCCGGCGCCATATAAAGGACGCTTCTCGAGCATGGAAGCATATTTCGCGAGTTTTCCCATCTGGATGAATTTCATTTTCTTCTCTGTGAGCCTCCTCATTATCACGAAGGGGGCGGACTGGTTCACAGACGGCGCGGTGGGGGTCGCCGAAATCACGGGGGTTCCCAAAGTAATCGTCGGCGCCACCCTGGTGAGCCTGGCGACGACGGCACCCGAATTCTGCGTCTCCGTCATCGCGGCCTGGCTGGAGCATCCGGCCACGTCCGTCGGCAACGCGATCGGCTCCACCATCTGCAACATCGGGCTCATTCTGGCGGTGGCGTTCCTGATCGAGCCCGTGTCTCTGGCCAAAGAAGACGTCCTGCGGAAAGGACTCTTCATGCTGGGGCTGGGCGTGTTGATCCTTCTCCTGAGCTGGGATGGGAAAATCGACCGGGTGGAAGGCGTGGCCTTGTTCGCCTTGGTTCCTGTTTTTCTGTGGTTCAGTATGAAGCGGGGAACATGGGCGGATTTCGATTTCGGTAGCGCGATGATGGACCGGGAAAAGCAACATATCGGACTGCGGTTCATCGCAGGATCAATAGCAGTCGTTCTTGGTAGCGTGCTGCTCGTTCAGAACGCTGTGCATCTGGCCCGCGCCATGGGAGTTCCCGAACTGGTTATCGGCCTTACGCTCGTGGCCGTCGGCACCTCGCTGCCTGAATTGATTACGGCGGTTTCCGCTTCTTTACAGGGGCATGGAGATATGGCGGTGGGCAATGTAATGGGGGCAAACGTTTTGAACATCGCATGGGTTCTCGGCGGCGCGTCCCTCATTACTCCCTTGGGTATCGAGCGGCAATCGTTCGTTCTGGATTTCCCGTTCATGCTTTTACTGATGCTTATGTTTTTGCTTCTCGCCCTATGGAAGCGCGGCATGGGGCGCAGGGCGGGGCTCGTTCTTCTTACGGGATACGGGTGCTACCTGACGCTCATGTTCGCTTACTTTGTTTGAGGATGTCCGGCCCGGAAAAACAATTTTCGCTCGCCGCCGTTTACCGGTATATTAAGTGTTGATTTTTCGAGATTGTTTTCGGGATTCACAGTGAAGAGGAATGAGACGGGTATGAAAAAAATATTTGCGCTGATCGCGGCGATCGTGTTGTTCGGAGGTCTTGGCGCCGAAGGGGCGAGCAAGAAAGGCGACCTCTCCATGAAAGATTTGGACCAGGTCGTCATCGAGGTGAACGAGAAGAAAATCACCTTGGGAGAAATTGAAGCCAGGCTCAGAGAACTCGCTCCCGCCGTGCGCATCCGCATTCGCCAGAACAAGGGACGGTTCCTCGAAGGCCTCGTGCAGGGGGAACTCCTGTATCAGGAAGCGGTTCGCCAGAAAATAGATGGATCCCCCCAGATCCGAAAACGGATCGAGCGCCTGAAGCGAAGGCTCGTCATCGAGGAGTGCCTGAGACGCGACGCGGAGGCGGCGGGAGCGTCCGAGCAGCAGTTGCGCGATTTTTTCCTCGCCAACAAGGAGCGGTTCCGCCGCAGGGAGTCGGTCACCCTCGCCCACATCGTGCTTAAAACCGAAAAAGAGGCGTGGGACGCCGTCGCCGAATTGAGAAAAGGGACGCCTTTCGCGCAGGTGGCGAGGCATAGTTCCATCTTCGAGGGTACGCGCGACTCGGGCGGGATGATGGGTACCGCCGAGCGGGGAGCGTTGGACAAGGCGCTCGAAGACGTGGCGTTCAAATTGCCCATCGGCCAGCCGAGCGATCCGATTCGAACCTCCGTCGGCTGGCAGTTGATTCGCGTGCTCGAGCGCGTAGGGGCTGCGGATGCGAAGTATGAGGACGTCAAGGACGACGTAAAGCTCGTTTATTCAGAGCTCAAGCGAAGCGAGAGATACGAGGCTCTGCTCAGGCGCTTAAGCGAGGGAGCAAAGGTCAAGGTGCATGCGGATCGGTTCAGATAAACGGGCGCGCGGCCGGCGTCGCGCGCTATTCACATTTTTTCCACAGTTTCTCCCCTGGGTATCCCCAGGACTTGCACGGCCTATCCACAACAAATGGTGTTTTTGAGTAAAAAAATCGTTGACGGGGCACTATATCTTGTGTTTATATAATCTCCCTCGAAACATGGTGGTTAGAGAGAATCCCAAGCGCATCTCTCGTGTTTCGAACAGGAGAAGCGCTTGTCGGATCGCCCCCGTTTCGGGCGGACAGGGGCGGTCATCTGGGGGTGGGGGGAGTTGGTCTCCTCTCGCCCCCAGATATTATATGTCCGGGAATTTCATCCCCGAAACATTGCGAATTCATCGTTTTCGGGTTTGCAGTTTCGGGAGGAATCCGGGTTTTACCCTGCGCCCGGCCAGACGGAGTTCACGCGATGTCGATCAAATCAGACAAGTGGATATCGAAGATGTCGCGCGAGCACGGCATGATCGAGCCCTTCGAGGACAAACAGGTGCGCGATGGCGCCATCTCCTACGGCGTCTCCTCCTATGGGTACGACATCCGCATCGCCGATGAGTTCATGATCTTCACGAACGTGAACTCGACGATCGTGGATCCCAAAAATTTCGACGAGCGCTCGCTCATCCACGTCAAGGCCGATACCTGCATCATCCCGCCCAATTCCTTCGTCCTCGCCAAGACGGTGGAGTATTTCCGCATCCCCAGAAGCGTGCTCACCGTCTGCGTCGGCAAGAGCACCTACGCGCGCTGCGGCATCATCGTCAACGTCACGCCCTTCGAACCGGAATGGGAGGGCTTCGCCACCCTCGAGGTGTCGAACACCACGCCCCTGCCCGCCAAGATATACGCGAACGAGGGCATCGCGCAGGTGCTGTTCTTCGAGAGCGACGAGGAGTGCGAGATCTCCTACGCCGACAAGAAGGGCAAGTACCAGAAACAACAGGGCCTCACACTCGCGAAGCTGTAGGGTGGGGCGGATGGAGATACTATATAGGATTGCTTGTTAGAAGGTTAGGATGTAGGGATTACTATTTGTGCAGATAATCGTTCCCTGATTTTTTCGTAGACAGGTATATTGCTTTCTTCAGCAGCTTCGAGTGTTACAGCCAAGCCATAGGGTATGGAATCTTCCAAACTTTCGGTAGCGTCTTTTTTACAGGTAACCCGTAAAACGATTTCTTCATCTTCTAGAAACGCCGCTAATTGGTCTTCCCCTTCTAATATCTCATGCTGAACCGTGCCGCGTTTAACCTGATAATGATCGCCATCGGTGCGATTAAGCTCCAAAGGTGTATCGCCCCATTTTTCGCTCGATTGTATCTCTAGTTTTGCTTCCCTGAGATATCGATGCCTTGGGTTGATGGGAGTGAACCACGCAAGCGTGACTATCATGCGACGAAAAGTTTTCTGCCCGCCAAATTCCTCGGGAACAGGGAAGCGGTATTCGTGAATTTCATCGGTTCCTATTTCACTGAATCCAATAACGGTCCCACGTTGTTCAGTGCAGCCTAATGCTCGCGCTATATCCACTGTCCCATAGCCTAGATATCGTGCCAAATCAGTTTTTGATTTTCGTGTGTTGCTCTGGTTGTTTAAGTTTATGAGGGCTTGCTGGGCTTCTCTGTTCTGTACGCCGCCATGTACTAACAAGGTTTTTATTAGCACGGCCATTGAATCGTCAGGAATTCGTCTTTGGTTTTCGGTGTTTAATTGACTCAAGCTCTCATGAATTAGTACACCAGTCCGTGTTGCCAAAGCGGTCGCATTACTCGTCCCCCTGCTAAACACATATCTGGATAATTCTCCTTGTTGGTCACTATCATACGCAACTTTTTGGCCTGGCTCCCTGGTGGCGTTATCGATGCCAAAGTTACTGTCGGTTGATAAAAGGGGTTTCGAATATAGCTGCCGTCCACCCGGAAAGTAAATTTCAGGTTTAACAGATCGTCTGAAACCGTGGCCCAAACGCGATATCGGGCTTAGCAAGTTGTTGTCTGGCAACAAATTAACTCGCTGTCCCAAATGATAGTCATCCCCACTTTCATCTTGGTGCAAGGCGCCTACGGTGAGTGCATTGATAGACTCTGCGGGGGCAAGTAAGCGTCTCTCGGATAACCCGTTCTGTATAGCCTGCAGTAATAGGCGTTTTTTTTCTTCGTCTCTATTCCCTAGATATTCAGAATAAGGAATGCCGAAGTCGTAGTTACCGGTATAATTGCCGGCGCTGACGCAAAACAGAACACGATATTTCCATGAGAGCCAGTCGAGCAATCTTGCCCAGGGGCTGGGCGTATGAATAAACAGGCGAGTTGGATCACCCAGGGACAAATTGACGATCTTGACGGTAGGTGCTAGGGCTTCCACTTGGCCATCACCCTCTAATATACGGCGCACAGCCTGCTCTATTCTGTCTTCGAAGAAGCAGTCTTCGGGGAAATGTTCATCCTTCTCGCCTAAATATCTTCTCTGTTCGTTTGGCTGCGTAATTACCACATGATGCACTTTGCTGAGAATCGGGCTGGTTGTCTCATCTGAGCGATCACCATGAATCACCAGTGAGGCCATCGCCGTTCCATGTCGGCGTTCACCCGGCAGATACTTTTCCGTCAAATTAAAGGGGTCATCAAAATCAATGAAATTTTCTAATGCGTTATGTTGCAAATTGGGTGCGCCGTCCAGAATAGCGGCTACAGGTGGCTGTTCCGCTTCTGTTTGGGGATATTCTGCTTCCTCTCCATCACCCTCGGCGGTGGAAATAATGTTTTGTCCCGTTTGCCGAAAATACATTACATTTGGGTAGATAAAAAGATGTGGATTCTCTGTTTCTTTTTCCGTTTTTTCCATCAATGCTTTGATTTGAGCAACAGGCAAGCGGGCCTTTACAGCATGAAATGCAATGTCGGGCATATCAATAAAAGGGCTGAGCAATTCACCACCGGAATCACTTATCAATTGGTTTATGTTGCTTTCAACTCTTCTGCGCGTAGCCTCATTCTGGTGGTAAAAACATTCAACTTGAAAACTGGCTGTTTGATCGTCCAGGAAATTTTCAAAGTATTCTTTCATACCCGTTTCAATCAAAGTTTCTTTTATGCCCCAGCGCCTGATTTTCTTCAGACATTTGAAAACATCACGCCATTTGGCCGGGACCTGCCGTTCTTGTTCCTGCTTCTTCCAGAGCGACAATAGTTCATCCATGCCTTGTTGATTGACCATGGACAGAAATAATCGGCCATCCAGCGACTTATCTTTAAGGGCGTTGGTTATACTGTCGACGATATCGTTCTCAAGGGATGCCAAATCAGCAGGCAATGATAGTTTTGATAAATCCTCTGTAATTAGATTTCCTTTATCATCTATAATTTCGCATTGTTCGAGGGCTTTCTTGATTTCTTTTGATTTTTCTTTGGTGATATTTATTTTGTTCTTGAAAAAAGATACACCAATTGTCGGGATTTCATAAAAATCTTCATCAGGCTCGATTTCCTCAATGTCCCATTCTCCGAGCCATTCCAGTCCATCGGTATTGTCAATCGCTTGTTTGAAATCTTCGACTCTCCCGACAATTTCAATAACCAGCACTGTTTCCGGTTCAAGTCCGGCCACACCTTCGCTGACCATAGCTTTATAGCGGGAGAAGTCCTCTTCCAACTGAGCAAGTTGTTCACTCACCCGCTCGATTTGTCGAGCATGGCCGGGGTAGTGAGGTTTTCGGGGTGGGAACCCCCGACCTCCGGGTGGGCTGAATGCTCTGGGTTGGGGGAAGATTAAAAGTGGAAGCCTATCCGCCATTTATCGATTCTTCATTTGAAGCAGGTCCTACTTGAGCTTTCAACTGCTTGAGTTTGCGTTCAGTGATTTTTTTCGCATTGTCATTTTGATGCAACAATACAGCGCGGCGCACAACATCCAGACAAAACTGCTCGGTTTCCGCATAGCTGCTGCCCAATAAGGCTTTTGCCAGCGTTTCGGCAGCGTAGCCAAAATTTGTTCCGCAGCGTTTTGTAATTGAATCAATCATCACGCACAACTGCTTGCGACTGGGGCGGGGAAGCTCCACTTTCACTTGGAACCTGCGCCACACGGCCCTGTCTAATAGTTCAGGGTGGTTACTGGCTGCCACCAACACGACATAATCCGGTAATGCGTCTGTTTGCAACAGCAGGGAACTGACGATGCGCTTTATTTCTCCTGTTTCGCGGGTATCGCCACGCTCTTTCCCCAAGGTTTCAAATTCATCGAAGAACAATACGCAGCGTTGGGTTTTTGCATACTCGAGAACATTTTTGATGCGGCTTGATGTCTCACCTAGGTAACTCCCGATGAGGGATTCATAACGGATTACGATCAACGGATACATCAATTCAAAAGCGAGAGCTTCCGCAAGAGTGGTTTTTCCGTTGCCTGGTGGCCCCGTAAATAGGAGGCGATGTCTCGCTTTTAAGTTGTATGAATGGAGTAATTCCGAGCGGTGTTGTTCCTCAATCACTTCGCGTATCTGTTCTTCAACAATGGGAGGCAAAAACAGCCCCTTGAGTTCCCGCTCAGGAATGATTTCATAAAACAATTCGTCCTGTGGCCTTTGTGCTCTATTTATAGTCTGCTTGGCGTTGCCATTGCGCGCAGGACGCAGTGCTTTATACATCCTATCCGCTAGAATGCGGTGACCTTTACGTTTTTCTTCCGCGATTAAATCCTCTGCTGCCTTTTGGAAAGCAACTTGGTCAGCGTTGCTCGCGCTTTTAATCAGCTTGATAATTAGGTCCGCTTGTGCCATCACACCGTTACCTCCACAATGGTCATGGTGCCACTGCCGAGGAGTTCTGTCATCTTCTCGGCGCGGAGTTCATCCACCTAATTATCAGAAACGGCGGCGCGATATGACTTATGTAGTCGCCCTCGCTTTCTTATATTAACTCCACCTCGTGTTTTTCTAATAATGGCGCATTTCAAGAGTCAATGCCAATCCTCTCTCTAATAGCTATTCCCAAGGTGATGCCTAAACACTCCCCACCTCCAAAACCCCTTGTTTCTTTTCCTTTGATGTTTCACGCTCCTGTTGTATGATGATCCCAT
Source organism: bacterium (assembly GCA_965261085.1). Lineage (GTDB taxonomy): Bacteria > UBA8248 > UBA8248 > UBA8248 > UBA8248 > Bin107. The sequence goes on along the minus strand of OZ253442.1, from coordinate 3,955,069 downwards.
GTAATTTGTCCCAAAAGGTGGAACCGTCCGCTCCACTTGGTCTGCCGGGAGGCGTTATCGGTGCCCCAGGAACTCACACATATCGACGAGCAGGGCCACGCCAGGATGGTGGACGTCGGGGAGAAGGAAATTACCCGCCGCGAGGCCGTGGCGCGCGGTCGTCTGGAGATGGCGCCCGAAACCCTGAGCCTCATCCTCACCGGCGGCCTGCCCAAGGGCGACGTGCTGGGCACGGCGCGCATCGCCGGCGTCATGGCGGCCAAACAGTGCGCGAACCTCATCCCGATGTGTCATCCGCTGCGCATATCGAGTGTAGAGGTAGACTTCTCGGCGGATGAGCCGCTCGGCCTGCTTCGCATCGAGGCAGCCGTGCGCGCGCACGACAGAACGGGCGTAGAGATGGAAGCCCTGACCGCCGTGAGCGTAGCGGGCCTGACCGTCTACGACATGTGCAAGGCGGTGGACAAGGATATGGTGCTCTCGGGAATCCGGCTGACGAGGAAGACGGGTGGAAAGAGCGGGGATTTCATTCTGGAAGGAGAGTAATCGTTTTTCATATGTCTTCATTTTGGGGACCACGCGCCTGATTCGCTTTCGCCCTTTGCCCGACGCCGGAGGTGACATGTCCTGAGCCGGGCATTTCATCACCTGAGGCGTTTTGAATTCCGCCCGAAACCATGACGAAGCAAGGTTATCTTAATATGTCATTGTTGTTTTAATCGTATGAGATATTGCGAGGGATATATATATGAATGAACCCACCCAAAAGATACCGGTGGAAAAGATACCGCCGGAGAAAAAGGAAGGAACGAGCCGCCTGGGCTTGATTCTGGGCGCTCTTTTTATCATTCTTTGCAGTGTTTTGGGCGCGGCGATCGCCGAAGCCTTGCTCGCGCCGAGCCGAATGTCAGGTTTGGCCGGAGGCGCTGTGGCGGGCGTTTTGTTGCTGGCGTTCGCGAGGGAACTCGGCAAGCTCAAAATCGGCGTTCTGGCCGGCGGGGCTGCCGGCCTGCTCTTCGGCCTTTTGGCCTCCTTGCTGCTCTGCGCTCTCATCGATGAGGTTTTTCCGCAAAACGTCCGCCCCTTGGCCGCCGCCGCTATGGGTTTGCTCCTCAGCGCTCTGGGCGTCGTTCTCGGGTCGGTGGCGGGCAAGAGGTATTCACCGCCTCTCTCTACTGAAGAGCAAGATCCGAGCGCCAAGAAGCACCATCACGCCAAGATTCTCGACACCAGCGTCATCATCGACGGACGCATCGCCGACATCTGCGAGGCGGGCTTCATCGAGGGTCCCATGGTAGTGCCCCAGTTCGTGCTCAAGGAATTGCAGCAGATCGCAGATTCCTCTGATTCCCTGAAACGAAACCGTGGACGCCGCGGCCTCGACGTCCTACAGCGGATTCAGCAGAACCAGGACCTCGACATCCACATTGTGGAGACGGATTTCCCCCGCGTGAAGGAGGTGGACACCAAGCTCGTGCTCCTGGGCAAGGAGATATGCGGCAAGGTGATGACCAACGATTTCAACTTGAATAAGGTGGCCGAGCTCCAGGGAGTGCGGGTTCTCAACATCAACGAACTGGCGAACGCGGTGAAGCCGGTCGTTCTGCCCGGTGAGGACATGAGCGTGTTCGTCATCAAGGAGGGCAAGGAACACAATCAGGGCGTCGCCTATCTCGACGATGGAACCATGGTGGTGGTGGACCATGCGAAGCATCGCATCGGCGAGCAAATCCCCGTCTCCGTGACGAGCGTACTGCAGACCACCGCCGGGCGGATGATTTTTACGAAAATACGAGATGAAGCCGAACTATCGCAAACCGGCGCCTGAGAGCGCGCGTTCTTCTCCCGAATTGCCGAAGCCGGATGAGACGGCGGCCATCGTTCCCGCCGCAGGCAGGGGTTTGCGTCTGCCCGGCGCGGTGGCGAAACAGTTTAGAAGTCTTGTGGGGAAGCCCCTGTTCCATCATTGTCTTTTGCGAATCGCACGCGCGGGCCTCATCGGACGGATCGTCGTAGCGGTCCCTCCCGACTCGGACCCGCCCGATCTTCCCGATGGCTTGGGTGTGGCCGTCGAGGTCGTCGAAGGCGGAGCGCGCCGTCAGGATTCGGTGAAAAACGGGCTCGCCGCCCTCGGGGATGACGTCTCCTGGGTCGTTGTGCACGATGGGGCGCGGCCCCTTGTGACGCCCGATCTGGTGGAGAGATGCCTTCTAGGCGCGGCGGAGACGGGTGCGAGCATTGCGGCCCTCCGCGTGGTGGATACGGTGAAGATGGGAGATAGCGAGGGATTCATCGAGGAGACGCGCCCGCGCGAGGGCCTCTGGCTCGCCCAGACGCCCCAGGTGGCGAAACGTGAACTGCTTGTGCGCGCGATGAAATGGGCCGAGGCAAACGATTTCGAGGGAACCGACGAGGCGGCTCTGCTGGAGGCCATCGGCGTTCGGGTGAAGCTCGTGGAAGGAAGCGCGCAGAACATCAAGGTGACGACGCTCGGGGACATGGAGCGCGCGGCGCGATTGATGCAACTTGAAAAACATGCTCAAGAGGGAATATCCGCTTGATTCGCGTCGGCATAGGCTATGACGTCCACCGGTTCGAGGCGGATCGCAAGTTGATACTCGGCGGTGTGGAGATTCCCCACGAGCGGGGTCTGATCGGACACTCCGACGCCGATGCGCTGATCCACGCGGTCATCGACGCATTGTTGGGCGCGGCGGCCCTGGGCGACATCGGCGCGCACTTTCCCGACACGGACGAGGCGTATCGCGGCGCCGACAGCCGTAAGCTCCTGGCGGATGTGGTGGCGCTTCTTGCCGAGCGGGGCATGAAGCCGAACAACGTGGATTCCGTGGTCGTGGCGCAAAGACCGAAGCTCGCCCCCCATATTCCTGAAATGCGCGAAGTCATCTCCTCCATTCTTGGGCTTCCGCCCGATCGGGTGGGAATCAAGGCGACGACGGGCGAGGGGCTCGGCTTCGTGGGGCGCGAGGAGGGCGTCGCGGCGCAGGCGGTTTGCACGATAAGCGTGGAGTCTCCTTGACGCCCATCGGCGGGGCATGACAAATTTCTGCCCGAACGAAGCCTGAAACATATTTTTCACCCCCTCATCCGCGAGCATACTGGAGAGAATCATTTGGGTCTTCGGCTATACAACACGTTGACGAGAAAAAAAGAGCCCTTCGAGCCCTTAGAAGCGGGGCGCGTGAAGATGTACGTCTGCGGGGTGACGGTGTACGACCATTGTCATCTTGGGCATGCGCGCGCCGCCATCGTCTTCGACGTGATTCACCGATATTTCGAATACCGGGGCTACGAGGTTCGCTTCGTGTGCAACTTCACGGACGTGGACGACAAGATCATCGCCCGAGCCAGGCGTCTGAAGATCCCCATCGGCGAACTGACAGAAAAGTTTATTGGCGAATACTACGTCGACATGGATGAGCTCGGAGTTCAGCGGGCGGACGCCGCCCCGCGCGCCACGGAGAACATCGGGGGCATGATCGAGATGATCGAGAAGCTCATCGAGAAGGGAATCGCCTACGAGATGGCGGGGAACGTCTATTACGACATCGCGAAATTCTCGGGCTACGGCAAGCTCTCGGGCCGCAATACGGAAGAACTCGAGGCGGGCCACCGCATAGAGCCCGGCGAGGGCAAGCGCAGCCCGCTCGATTTCGCTCTCTGGAAGGCGGCGAAACCCGGCGAGCCGGATTGGGAGAGTCCCTGGGGGATAGGCCGTCCCGGTTGGCACATCGAGTGCTCCGTCATGTCGAGCCGCTATCTGGGTGAGCGATTCGACATTCACGGCGGGGGCGAGGACCTGGTGTTTCCCCACCATGAGAACGAGATAGCGCAGAGCGAGGGCTGCTTCGGCCACGACTGGGTGCGCTATTGGGTGCACAACGGCTTCGTGCAGATCAACCACGAGAAGATGAGCAAATCGAAGGGGAACTTCTTCACCATCAAGGCGATTCTCGATGATCACCCCGCCGAGGTGATCCGCTATTTCCTGCTGGGTACGCACTACAGGCATCCGGTGGATTATTCGGATCAGGTGGTGGGCGAGGCGAGAAAAGGGCTGGACAGGCTCTACAACGTGCGGCTCAGGCTCGCCCGGAGCGGCGGGGAGGATTCCGGCGGCTGGCGCGAGCGGGTGGAGGAGGCGGTCGCCGCCTTCCGCGCCCAGTTCACGGAAGCCATGGACGATGATTTCAACACCGCGCGCGCCCTGGGGTATCTGTTCGATTTCTCGCGCCGGATAAACGGCTTCATCAACGAGGCGGGCGCGTTGCCCGAATCGGCGGCCGGGCTTGCGCGCGGCGTCTTCGAGGAGGTGGGCGCGGTTCTGGGCCTGTTCGCCCATGCGCCCGAGGAGTGGTTCCGAAGCGCCGCGAGCGCATCGCTCTCAGACGTAGAGGAAGCCCAAAACGGGGCCTTGGGTGACGAGGAGATAGAAGAGTTGCTGGACAGGCGCGCCCAGGCGCGCTCGAACAGGGATTTCCCGGAGGCCGACCGGATCAGGGAAGAACTCGCGTCGGCCGGCATCATCCTGGAAGACGGCCCCGACGGCACCCTCTGGAAGCGAAGGACTTGATGATGTCCGCGTTGGGCGAGGCCCGATGCCTTGGTTTGCCCATCAGCAAGAGTTCGATGATGCGCCAAGATGGCCCGAGGCCGGAGGGAACGCCGCATGATCCATCTCATTCCACCGAGTAGAAGAGTGCAAAATTGAGGCCCGGGCCCGAATACGTCTGCGGCGCGCACAGCGTGCTGGCGGCCCTGGAGCGCGGACCCGAGCGGGTGAAGCGGCTGTTCTTTGCCGATGGACGCCATAGCCGCAGGGCCGCCGAGGCGGTGCGGCTCGCCGAATCGCGGCGTATTCCTATCGAAGCGCTCGATCTCAAACAACTCACGAAAAAGGCCGCCACCGCGCAGCATCAAAACCTGGTTGCGGAGGTCTCGCCCACACCCCTTCTTGCGCTGGAAGACCTCATAGAAGCGCAACCGGCGGCGGCTCCTCCGATTCTGCTGCTCGACGGGGTGCAGGACCCGAGAAATTTCGGCGCCATATTGAGGAGTGCTGCGGCTCTGGGAGCGGGAGGCGTCGTCTGGCCGAAGGATAACGCCGTGGGCCTCACGCCCGTTGCGGCCAAGGCGGCAGCCGGCGCTTTGGAGGTCGTACCGCTCGCGCGGGTGACGAATCTGGTCCGGGCCGTCTCTGCGCTCAAGGAGGCGGGCTACTGGGTGCTGGCTGCCGACGCGCACGGCGAGAAAGTCTTGGGCGTCGATGAACTCCCCTGGCCTTGCGGGCTGGTTATCGGAGCGGAGGGCAAGGGCGTGCGGCCGCTGGTGCGCAAGAATTGCGACGCGCGCGTGCGCATCCCCATCGAGGGGGGCGTGGTGTCCTCCCTGAACGCCTCTGTCGCCGCGGCGATCCTGCTCCACGGGATGCGCTCGAATCGCGCTGGGGAATCGTTTGAAGAGTCGGATGAATGATTGAACCAACTGACTTAAACCTGACAAGCCGAGCCGCTACTGAGCCTCTTACTCGCTGGTTGATTTCTGCAGCAAACAACAGAAGGACACTCATCTACGGCGAAGCAAAAGACCGGTTAGAGATAGAATGTGGTTTTGGCAGTATTGGCCGAGCATCAAGGATAGGACCCATAGCGGAGGCTGCGCAGGAAAATATCCGCAAACAAAACCTTTCAGTACCTGTGCTCAACGTGCTTCTTGTTCGAAAAGACACGAGAAAACCGGGCAGCGGTGCGCAAATACAGCTTTCCAAGCACTTCCCCAACAGACGTTGGCTGAGGGGGAAAGATGCCCATAAAAACCATCTTTGGGAGCGTGTAGTTAATGAGGCGACCGAAGAGGTTTATGCTTATTCTCATTGGGAACGCCTCTATCAAAATGTCTACGGAAGGGCTTATGAACCCACTCTATTCTACGCTGAAGAGGCAGAAAAGAGCGGGTTGCGACGTGGGCGCGGGGGTGAAGGCGAAAACCACAAAACTCTGCGATTATGGGTGAAAGAGAATCCGGAACAGATCGATAAAGAATTTCACAGCTTCAGTTCTCTGACGGAAGTCGAACTCCTGTCGGGCGACCGCGTCGATGTCGTACTCTACGGCGAAAGAAAAACTGTGGCTATAGAAGTCAAATCTAGGAAATCGAATGAGGCTGATCTTTGCCGTGGAGTTTATCAGTGCGTCAAATACAGAGCCGTTCTTTTGGCTCAAGACGACTGCCTGCCCGTCGATTCATGGCTTGTTACTGAAACGGCACTTGATGGCGATTTGAAAGCGCTCGCTAAAAAGCTGGGTATTAAACATAAAATTGTTTCACTGGTATGAGACGACATGGCGGTTCTTGCTGCGGATCGCAAACTCGCGCGCGCTTCTTGCTTTTCCCCCCTTCAAAGGTGATAAAGGGGGTTGACAAGGTGCGCCGGGGGGCCTAATTTAACCCGCCTTTGTTGGCTGGCGTAGCTCAGCTGGTAGAGCAGCTGATTTGTAATCAGCAGGTCGGAGGTTCGAGTCCTCTCGCCAGCTCCACGGCGGGACGCGCCTCCCGAGCTTCGCTGGAGAGAACCCGGCTGGAGGGTCGCCGGGTTTCCCGTTTTCTCCGTCCGGGATTCGGCGGATACGGCGGGTTCAGGGAATTGATGGTTTCTGTAAGGTTTTTTTAATAGTTTTTGGTGAACGGCGGTTTTCGGGGAGGTTCCCGAGTGGCCAAAGGGATCAGACTGTAAATCTGACGGCTCAGCCTTCGGAGGTTCGAATCCTCCCCTCCCCACCAAAAGATAATCGCCCGGATGACGAAGACAGGCGCTTTGGACTCAGAGGCGGGAATAGCTCAATTGGTAGAGCATCAGCCTTCCAAGCTGAGGGTCGCGGGTTCGAGCCCCGTTTCCCGCTCCAGGATGATTCGAGGCTTTTGCCCTTTCTTGATATGGATTTCATTCGTGTGGATTTCGGCTCGCGGGGTTGCTCTTGCCGAAATAAGCTGTATTATCCGCCCGATACGAATGTCCGGGCTCATCGTTCGCTGAGGTTGCTCTGGCTGAAACAAATGGTATTCGTACGACCGTGACTCAGCCAGCCCACGTAGCTCAGCCGGCAGAGCACTTCCTTGGTAAGGAAGAGGTCACCGGTTCAAGTCCGGTCGTGGGCTCCAGGGCAGGCGGAATTCATTGAAATTTCGAGATTCGTGCATTATCCTGTAAATTGCGCGAAACGCCTTGGAATTTCTCGGGTTCGCAATTATCCCCTTTGGCTATAGACAAGATTTCGGTCGAGCGGGTATAAAGGCGCATTTTTCGGGAACGACAAAAAAGAGAGGAAGTGGTTCCTCTCCCCCGAAAGATATAATTTTTGAAATTTTCATCAGAAGGAGAAGGTAAGCCATGGCGAAGGCGAAGTTTGTACGCACGAAGCCGCACGTGAACGTAGGGACGATAGGACACGTGGACCATGGGAAGACGACGTTGACGGCGGCGATCACGAAGCATCTGGCGCAGAAGGGGATGGCGGAGGAGATCGGGTTCGACGAGATCGACAAGGCGCCGGAGGAGCGCGAGCGTGGCATCACGATAGCGACGGCGCACGTGGAGTACGAGACGGAGAAGCGCCACTACGCGCACGTGGACTGTCCGGGCCATGCGGACTACGTGAAGAACATGATAACGGGCGCTGCCCAGATGGACGGGGCGATACTGGTGGTATCGGCGGCGGACGGGCCGATGCCGCAGACGCGCGAGCACATCTTGCTGGCTCGTCAGGTGGGAGTTCCCTACATCTGTGTTTTTCTGAACAAGGTGGACATGGTGGACGATGAGGAGCTTTTGGAGTTGGTGGAACTGGAAGTGCGCGAGCTTCTCTCGACCTATGAGTTCCCGGGCGACGACCTACCGGTGGTTCCGGGTTCCGCGCTGCGGGCCTTGGAGGGGACGGACTCATCCTCGATAGACGCTCTGATGGATGCGGTGGACAGTTATATCCCCGAGCCGCTACGGGACGTGGACAAGCCGTTCCTGATGCCTGTGGAGGACGTGTTCTCGATTTCGGGCCGTGGCACGGTGGCGACGGGCCGGGTGGAGCGGGGGATCGTGAACGTGGGGGACGAGGTGGAGATAGTGGGCATCACGGACACTCGCAAGACGGTGGCGACGGGGGTTGAGATGTTCCGGAAACTTCTGGACCAGGGCCAGGCGGGTGACAACGTGGGGGTCTTGCTTCGGGGTGTGAAAAAAGACGAGATAGAGCGCGGGCAGGTACTGGCGCAGCCGGCCTCGATACTGCCGCACATGAAGTTCAAGGGCGAGGTGTACATACTGACGAAAGAAGAGGGTGGTCGGCACACGCCGTTTTTCAACGGGTACCGGCCGCAGTTTTATTTTCGTACGACGGACGTGACGGGTTTGGTGACGCTGCCGGAGGGACGTGAGATGGTGATGCCCGGGGACAACGTTGCGCTGGATGTGGAGTTGATCACGCCGATAGCGATGGAGCGCGAGTTGCGATTTGCGATACGCGAGGGCGGCCGCACGGTGGGGGCCGGTGTCGTCACAGAGGTCGTCGAGTAGAGCGGATAAAGCGGTCGTTTCAGGATAAAGGTTTTCAGAGGCCAGTGGCTCAATTGGTAGAGCACCGGACTCCAAATCCGGCGGTTGGGGGTTCGAGTCCCTCCTGGCCTGCCATGAACCCGGGGGCCGGACCTTGGTTCGAAAACATCTGGAGCGGCTGCGGAGAGCGGATGGATGACTAATAAGGTAGTAGGCTGGATTCATCAGGGGCGCGGCTTTCTGCGCGACGTGCAGAGCGAAGCGAAGCGCGTGACGTGGCTGGATATGCGTCAGACTGCGTCTCAAACCGCCGTCGCTCTCGTGTTTGTATTCATCATTGCGATATATCTGGGTATCGTCGATTTGGCGCTGTCCCGGGCTGTCAGCTATTTCCTCAATTTCGGCTTCTAAACCAGGATTTCGGCATGTCCATGAATTGGTATGTAGTGCACACCTACTCGGGTTTTGAAAACAAGGTGAAGCGTTCGATCGAAGAGCAGTTTCGCGGGGAGACTTACGAGGAGAAACTCGGCGAAATCGTGGTTCCCACCGAACTGGTGGTGAAGGTAAAGGGCGGGAAGAGGGGGACGAGTTCTAGAAAATTCTTCCCCGGCTACATCCTGATCCGCATGGAGTGCGACGAGGACACTTGGTATGTCGTCAAGAACACGCCGAAGGTGACGGGTTTTCTGGGCGGAACGTCTCCGAGCCCTCTCTCCGAAGCCGAGATGGAAAACATTCTGAAGCAGATAAGTGGAGAGGCTGAGAAGCCCAAGCCCAAGATTGATTTCGAAAAAGGCGAGAACATCCGGGTGATAGACGGGCCCTTCGTGAACTTCACCGGCGAGATCGACGAGGTTCACCCCGATAGAGGAAAGCTCAAGGTCATGGTCAGCATTTTCGGCCGTGCGACGCCCGTGGAACTGGAGATGCTCCAGGTGGAGAAGGTGTAGGGGAGAAAAGGTTCACTGGAGGCGAGGCTCCGCGCCATCGCGCAGTGTTCGTGGCGTCTGGGAAGATAGAGAGAGGCAAGGCCCGGGCGAAGATTCAGGCTTTGGTTGCTCCGAGAGGGTAAAATGGCGAAAGAAGCGGTTGGCATGATCAAACTTCAAATACCGGCCGGGCAGGCGAATCCCGCCCCGCCCGTCGGGCCTGCGCTCGGCCAGCAGGGCGTGAACATCATGGAATTCTGCAAGGCCTTCAACGCGCAGACCCAGGGCAAGGAGGGCACGATCATACCGGTCGTGATATCGGTGTACGCGGACAAGAGTTTCACGTTCATCATGAAGAGTCCTCCCGCCTCCGCTCTCCTGAAGCAGGCAGCCGCCCTGGCGAAAGGATCCTCCGAACCCGGGCGCGAGGGCGTGGGCAGCGTGACGCGCAAACAGCTCGAGGAGATAGCGGAGATCAAGAAAGAGGATTTGAACAGCGCAGACCTCGACGGAGCCGTCAAGATCATCGAGGGTACGGCCCGCAGCATGGGAATCGAGGTCAGCGGATAGTTTTTTATTGAACCAAGGTGGGAGGCGTCCGGGTCGGGCGTCGTTCGAACCACGATGGAGGAGGTTAAAAAATGCCCAAACGCGGCAAGAATTATCGGGATGCCCGCGAACGAATCGAGCGGGAGAAACTGCATGAACTCTCCGAGGCCGTGGATTTGGTCAAGGAGACGTCGTCGGCGAAATTCGACGAGACCGTCGAGATCAGCGCCAAGCTCGGGGTGGATCCTCGTCATGCGGAGCAGATGGTGAGGGGAAGCGTCGTTCTGCCCAACGGCATCGGCAAGGAAGAGCGCGTCGTCGCGTTCGCCAAGGGCGAGAAGGTGGCCGAGGCGAAGGAGGCGGGCGCCGAGTACGTGGGAGCGGATGATTTGGCCGAGAAGATTCAGGGCGGCTGGATGGATTTCGATCGCGTGGTGGCGACGCCCGACGTCATGAGCGTCGTGGGCAAACTCGGTCGGCTGCTCGGGCCTCGCGGCATGATGCCCAACCCGAAGTCCGGCACCGTATCCTTCGACGTGGGCCGCATGGTTCGGGAGATCAAGGCGGGCAAGGTGGAATACCGCGTGGACAAGGCGGGTATTATTCACACCCCTGTCGGTAAGGTGAGTTTTGAGGCAAAAGCGCTCTCCGAGAACGTCTCGGCAGTCGTGGATGCGCTCGTTCGCTCGAAGCCGGCAGCGAGCAAAGGAGTATACTTCAAGGGCCTCACCATTTCCAGCACGATGGGGCCCGGTGTGCGGGTAGACCACCAGTCTCTTCTCGCGGCATTGAAATAAGGAGGCCCTGAAATGGCGACAGCAGTTGTGGAGAAGGGGAGACTGGCGACGGGCAAAGCGCCCCGCGACGATAAGCTCGAGGCGATAGAGGCGCTTCGGAATCGCTTCAACGAGAGCACCTCTTTGGTGTTGTTCGACTATCGCGGGCTGAGCGTCTCGCAGATGACGGCCCTGAGGCGACAGACGCGCGAGGCCGGCGTTCGGCTCTCCGTCGTCAAGAATTCGCTCGCCGAACGGGCGGTGGAGGGCACGGATTTCGAGGAGTTGCGGGGAAGGCTCGTCGGGCCGATTTCCATCGTGACGACAGACGGCGACCCCGCGGCGCCCGCGAAGATACTCAAGGACTTCGTGAAGGGAAAGTCCGCCGGCGAGATCAAGGGCGGGGTTCTGGACGGCAGATTCCTCGAAACCGCCGAGGTGGAGTCGCTTGCAGACTTGCCCTCGCGTGAGGTGCTGCTCTCGATGTTGCTCTCCGCCTTGCAAGCTCCCGTGGCAGGTCTGCCGAGAGTTCTGAACGGCGTCATTTCCCAGTTCATAAATGTTGTCGATGCCATTGCCAAAAAGAAAGAATAAGTGTAATGTAGCTGTATGCCCTTAGAAGGGGGCAAACAGCGAAATTTCCCAAAATAAAATGGTCATGACCTGGCCGATTGTTTATTACGAATGCGAGGAAAGGGCGAATTGTGGCGACCAAAGAAGAAGTAATCGATTTCATTGAAAACATGACGGTGATGGAGTTGAGCAAATTCGTCAAGGAGCTAGAGGAGAAGTTCGGCGTGACTGCAGCCGTGCCCATGATGATGGCGGGAGCGGGAATGGCGGTCGGCGGCGACGCGGGCGAAGCGGCGGAGGAGAAAACCGAATTCACCGTCACCCTCAAAGCCTATGGTTCGGAAAAAATCAAGGTCATCAAGACCGTCCGCGAGTTGACCAGCCTTGGTCTCAAGGAGGCGAAAGACTTGGTGGAAAGCGCACCCCATGCCGTCGTGGAGGCGGTTCCAAAGGCAGATGCCGAAGCTGCTGCCGATAAACTCAAAGCGGTTGGCGCGGAGGTGGAAATCACATAGGGCTCACCCGGGATGCCAATGGCCTGTTCCTTGCTGTTCGAGGCGGGCTCGGCGCTTTACTTGTATCGCCCCTACTTTCTTGAGGTGAGCCAGCATGAATGTGAAAAATGGCAAGAGCGGCCGCCGGGTTCGTGAGGATTTCGCCTCAATACCTGCGGTTATCGATATTCCGAATTTAATCGACATTCAGCTTTCTTCCTACGAGCGGTTCCTCCAATGGGAAACGAAATCCTCCGAGCGTCGCACGGACGAGGGGCTCGAGGGCGTGTTTCGCAGCGTCTTCCCCATCTCCGATGCGCCCGAGAACGTAACGCTCGAATATCTGGGTTATGAGATAGGCATCTGGGAGTCGAAGGGCAACGAATACCCCGGTCTGGGCAGCCCCGGCGTGAAGGACGATGACGGGGTGGAGGTCTTCTGCCGGCAAAAACACGAGGCCGATGAATGCCGCCAGAGAGGGATGACCTATGTCGCGCCCCTGCGCGTCATGCTGCGCCTCACTGTGTATGAGCATGATGAGCATACCAAGGAGCGCCGCGTCCGCGAGGTGAAGGAGCAAAAGGTATATCTGGGGGAAATTCCCCTCATGACGGACAACGGCACCTTCATCATCAATGGTACGGAGCGCGTCGTCGTCAGCCAGATGCACCGCTCGCCCGGCGCTTTCTTCAGCGCGGACAAGGCGAAGCCCAGCGCGAAATCGGCCTTCACGGCCAGACTCATACCCTACCGGGGAAGCTGGCTGGATTTCGAGTTCGACAGCAAGGAACTGCTCTTCGTCCGGATCGACAGGCGCCGCAAGCTTCCCGTCACCATCCTGCTGCGCGCGTTCGGCCTGGACAAGGACGACATTCTCAATTCCTTCTACCAGAGCGAGGAACTCTTCTACGACGAGAAGAGGGATGCCTACTACAAGAAACTCTCCGAGCTCATGGTGAACCAGAGGATTTTCGAGGATATCGTCCTCCCCGAGACGGGCGAACTCGTTCTGCGAGCGGGGCGCAAATTCACGCGCGCCGTGCTTCGGAAGCTTCAGGCCGCGGGTGTGGAGATCTTAGAGCTCAAGGATGAGGAAGTCGCCGGGGGGATTCTGGCCCAGCCGGTGCCCGATCCCGAAACCGGCGAGGTGCTCTTCGATACGAACCTTGAGATCACGTCTGAGGTTCTCGCCGCATTGCGCGATAAGAAAATCCCCAAGCTGGCGATTCTCTACGTTTCCGGCGTCGGCGCGGACAGGACCATCCGCGACACCCTGACGTCGGATAAATGCGAGACGCAAGAAGACGCTCTCGTTGAAATCTACAAGCGCCTGCGCCCGGGTGATCCGCCGACGAAGGAAACGGCGCGGCTGCTTTTCGAGAATCTCTTCTTCAATTCGAAACGATACGATTTGTCGCGCATCGGGCGGCTGAAGCTGAACACGAAGCTTGGCCTGAACCTCCCGCTGGATCAGAGAACCCTGACGCTCAACGACGTCATCGCCACGGTTCGCTACATCATCGAGCTTCGCCACGGCCAGGGCACGGTGGACGACATCGATCATCTTGGCAACCGGCGCGTGCGCTCCGTGGGCGAGTTGCTCGAAAGCCAGTTCCGCGTCGGTCTCGTGCGCATGGAGCGCGCCATTCGCGAACGACTGAGCATCCAGGATATGGACAATCTTCTGGTGCGCGATTTGGTCAACTCCAAGATGATAACAGCGGCGGTGAAGGAATTTTTCGGTTCCAGCCAGTTGAGCCAGTTCATGGACCAGACGAATCCCCTCTCGGAGATCACCCACAAGCGCAGGCTCTCGGCCCTGGGACCCGGAGGGTTGACACGCGATCGGGCCGGTTTCGAGGTGCGCGACGTCCATGCCACCCACTACGGCCGCATATGCCCGATCGAGACGCCCGAGGGCCCGAACATCGGGCTGATTGCGAGTCTTTCCACGTATGCGCGCGTGAACCTGTACGGATTCATCGAGACGCCCTGCCGCAAAGTGGTGAGCGGTCGCGTGGGCGAATCCGTCGAATGGCTCTCGGCGATCGATGAAGACAAGTACAAGATTGCCCAGGCGAACGCGCCCGTTGATGATAAGGGCAACCTCGTCAACGATTTCGTCTCGGCGAGGACGAGCGGTGAGTTCATCATGGTGCCCCGCGAGCAGGTGGACTACATGGACGTTTCGCCCAAGCAGTTGGTGAGCGTGGCCACCTCTCTGATTCCATTCCTGGAGAATGACGACGCGAACCGCGCGCTCATGGGTTCGAACATGCAGCGCCAGGCGGTTCCCCTGCTGCGGCCCGAGGCGCCCTACGTCGGCACCGGCATGGAAGGGATCGCGGCGAGGGACTCGGGCGCGGTCGTCATCGCGCAATGCGATGGCCGGGTGGTAAGCGTGGATGCGACCAGAATCGTGATTCGCGCGACCGAGCAGGCCGGCAACGTGGCCGAGGAGGGCGTCTACATCCACAATCTGGTGAAATATCGCCGCTCGAACCAGAACACCTGCATCAACCAAAAGCCCATCGTACACGTAGGTCAGGAGGTGAAGAAGGGCGACATCATCGCGGATGGATTCTCCACCGACCAGGGTGAACTCGCTCTGGGCAGAAACATGCTCGTCGCCTTCATGCCCTGGAACGGCTACAACTTTGAAGACGCCATCGTCATCTCCGAAAAGGTGGTGAAAGAAGACATCTACACCTCCTTGCACATTGAGGAGTTCCAGATCGAGGCGCGCGACACGAAACAGGGCCCCGAGGAGATTACACGCGACATCCCGAATCAGAGCGAAGAAGCTCTCCGCGACCTTGATGAGAGTGGCATCGTTCGCGTGGGCGCGCGAGTCAACCCGGGAGACGTGCTCGTCGGGCGCATCACGCCCAAAGGAGAGACACAGCTAAGCCCCGAGGAGAAACTCCTGCGGGCCATCTTTGGCGAGAAGGCGGGCGATGTTCGCGATTCCTCGCTCAGGGTGCCTCCGGGAATCGAGGGGACGGTCGTGGAGGTTCGCGTCTTCTCCAGGCGAGGCGCGACGAAGGACAGCCGTATGCTCGCGCTCGAGGAGGCGGAGATCAACAGGCTGGAGAAAGATTATGGGGATGAAATCCGTATTCTGCTCGAAGAGGGCGACGCGAGAATCCGCTCTCTGCTCATCGGGCAGCGCGCCCTCGACGATGTGGTCCACCCCAGAACGAGCGAGAGTTTCTTCGCCAAGGGGGAGGAACTCAATGCGGAGGGTCTCGCGAGTTTCAGCGGCGTCAACCTCCTGAACCTGCCCGTCGAGAAGGAACTGCTCGAGCAGATCACGGCCATGTCCGATCACACGAGCGAGCAGGTGGAATTGCTCGACAGCATTTTGCAGGAGAAGATAGCCAAGCTTCAGCGCGGTGACGAACTTCCCCCCGGCGTTCTCAAGATGGCGAAAGTCTACGTGGCGATGAAGCGCAAGCTCCAGGTGGGAGACAAGATGGCGGGCCGCCACGGCAACAAGGGCGTCGTATCCATCATCGTTCCCGAGGAGGACATGCCCTATCTCGACGACGGCACGCCCATTGAGATCGTGCTCAACCCCCTCGGCGTGCCTTCGCGCATGAATGTCGGCCAGATACTGGAGACGAACCTGGGGTGGGCCGCGAAGGTGCTGGGCAAGCATTTCGCGACGCCGGTGTTCGACGGCGCGACGGAGCAGGACATCGTCCGCTATACGGACGAGGCCAAGTTGCCGCCTTACGGGAAAACCCAGTTGTATGACGGCAAAAACGGCCAGCCCTTCGAGCAGAAGGTGACGGTGGGCATGATCTACATGCTCAAACTCCACCACCTCGTGGACGACAAGATTCACGCGCGCTCCACGGGCCCCTACTCTCTAGTGACGCAGCAGCCTCTCGGCGGCAAGGCGCAGTTCGGAGGACAGCGCCTCGGTGAGATGGAAGTGTGGGCGCTCGAGGCCTACGGCGCCGCCAAGACGCTGCAGGAGATACTGACGGTGAAGAGCGACGACGTCTCCGGCCGCACGCGGATTTATGAGTCCATCGTGAAAGGAGAGAACTTGCTGGAGGCGAGTCTGCCCGAGTCCTTCAACGTGCTGATGAAGGAGCTTCAGAGTCTCGCTCTCGATGTCGAGTTGATTGAGAGCGGCGAGGCGCCGAGTTAGACCTGAATTTTTGAGCCTGTTTGTTTGGCGGTTCCATCGACCGTCGCCCAAGGGATGACGCACCTACTCCCAAGGAGGGTTGAATTGGACAGTAACTTGAATCTCTTCGAAAAGCCCAAGGATCCTGTTTCTTTCGATGCGATACGCATTCGCATCGCCTCTCCGCATACCATCCGCGCCTGGTCTGCGGGTGAGGTGAAAAAGCCGGAGACCATCAACTACAGGACTTTCCGGCCCGAGCGGGACGGGTTGTTCTGCGCGGTCATATTCGGCCCGGTGAAGGATTACGAATGCCTTTGCGGCAAGTACAAGCGGATGAAGTACAGGGGCGTCGTTTGCGAGAAATGCGGCGTCGAGGTCATTTCCTCGAAAGTGCGGCGCGAGCGCCTGGGCCACATCGAACTGGCTACCCCGGTCTCTCACGTGTGGTTCTTCAAGGGTCTACCCAGCCGAATCGGCAACATGCTCGACATGACGCTGCGCGAACTGGAGCGCATTCTCTATTTTGAGAATTACGTCGTCATCAATCCGGGCGAGACGGACCTCAAGAAACTCGAACTCCTTACGGAGGAGCAGTATCGAAAGATAGACGAGGAATATGACGAGGAAGAGTACAAAATCGGCATCGGCGCGGAGGCGATTCGCGAACTGCTCGGTCAGTTGGACCTCGAAGCGCTCTCTACGCAGCTCAAGGTGGATATTCGCGACACTTCGAACCTACAGAAGCGCCGCAAGCTCATCAAGCGCCTCAAGGTGGTGGACGCTTTCAAGAATTCTGGCAACCGCGCCGAGTGGATGATACTTGAAGTCATTCCTGTGCTGCCGCCCGAGCTGCGGCCCCTGGTGCCGCTCGACGGTGGCCGTTTCGCCACGAGCGACTTGAACGATCTCTATCGCCGGGTGATCAACCGCAACAATCGCCTGCTCAGACTCCAGGAATTGCGGGCGCCGGACATCATCATTCGAAACGAGAAGCGCATGCTCCAGGAAGCGGTTGACGCGCTGTTCGACAATGGTCGCAGGGGCCGCCTGCTCCGCGGCCCGAACAAGCGTCCGCTCAAGAGTCTCTCCGACATGCTCAAGGGGAAGCAGGGGCGCTTCCGCCAGAATCTTCTGGGCAAGCGGGTGGATTATTCGGGCCGCTCGGTCATCGTCATAGGCCCCGAACTCAAATTCAATCAGTGCGGTCTGCCGAAGAAGATGGCGCTCGAACTCTTCAAGCCATTTATTTTTAACCGCTTGGAGGAAAAGGGCCTGGTCGCCACCATCAAGGCGGCCAAGAAGATGGTCGATGAGGAGCGCCCCGAGGTATGGGACGTTCTCGAAGAGGTGGTGCGCAACCATCCGGTGATACTCAATCGCGCGCCCACGCTGCATCGCCTCGGTATGCAGGCTTTCATGCCGGTTCTGGTGGAAGGCAAGGCCATCCGCGTGCACCCTCTCGTGTGCGCGGCATTCAACGCGGATTTCGACGGCGACCAGATGGCGGTGCACGTGCCTCTTTCGGTGGAGGCTGTCGAGGAGACGCGCGTGCTGATGCTCTCGGCGAACAACATCCTCTCGCCGGCAAACGGCATGCCCGTGGCCATACCCAGCCAGGACATCATTCTGGGCTGCTACTATTTGACGAAGCCGCGAGGCGGCTCGAAGGGCGAGGGCCATGTGTTCGGCAACGTGAGCGAGACGAGAGTCGCATACGACCAGGGCGAGGTGGGTCTCCAGACCCGCATCCGGATTCGACTCGCAGGCGAATTGGTGGAAACCACCGTCGGACGGGTTCTTCTGTACGAGATATTACCCGAAGGCGTTCCGTTCGATGCGGCGAACTGCGTCATGGACAAGCGCGCTCTCACGCGGCTCGTGGCCACCTGCTACGAGAAGGCGGGCCGCTCGAAAACGGTGACGTTTCTCGACGCGCTCAAGGACCTCGGCTTCACGCACGCCACGCAGGCGGGCATTTCCATATCCATCGACGACATGAAGGTGCCGGTCAGCAAGGGCGGACTTACCGAGGATGCACGGGGTGAGGTGCGCGAGGTCGAAAAAGAGTATCGCGACGGCTTGATTACGGATGGAGAGCGCTACAACAAGATCATCGACATCTGGTCGCACGTGACCGAGGAGGTCTCGGGCGAGATGTTCAAGGTGCTCGAGCAAGAAGACGAAAGCGCGATGAGCGGCCCCGGTGGCGTGGATGGCCAGCCGTTCGACTTCAACCCCATCTACATCATGGCCGACTCGGGCGCGCGCGGCAGCACGGCCCAGTTGCGCCAGCTCGGCGGAATGCGGGGTCTGATGGCCAAGCCCTCGGGCGAGATCATCGAAACGCCAATTACTGCGAACTTCCGCGAGGGCCTCTCGGTGCTCCAGTACTTCATATCCACGCACGGCGCGCGCAAGGGATTGGCTGACACTGCGCTCAAGACGGCGAACAGCGGATATCTGACGCGCCGGCTGGTCGATGTGGCCCAGGACATCATCATCAATGAGGAGGACTGCGGGACCATCAACGGCATTGAGATGAGCGCCCTCGTCGAGGGGGGCGAGATCATACAGACGCTGGGTGAGCGGATTATCGGCCGGATCGCCTTGAGCGATATCAGGGACCCCTTCAACAATGAGGTCCTCTGTGCGGCGGGTGAGGAAATCAACGAGGAGAAGGTGCGCCCCATCGAAAACGCAGGAGTGGAGAAGGTCACAATCCGCTCGGTGCTCACCTGCGAGTCCAGCTCGGGTGTCTGTTCGAAATGCTATGGTCGAAGCTTGGCCATGGGCCAACTCGTGGAAGTGGGCGAGGCGGTCGGCGTCATCGCCGCCCAGTCCATCGGCGAGCCGGGCACGCAGCTCACCATGCGCACGTTCCATATCGGCGGCACGGCCACGCGCGCGGGCGAGCAGAGCAGGGTGGAGGCCAAGCGCGAGGGTTTTGTGAAGCACATCAACTTGCGGATCATCACGAGCAAAAAAGGCGATCTGATCAATATGAACCGCAACGGGCAGATCGCCATTTGCGACGACACGGGCCGTGAGCGCGAGCGCTACCCCGTGGTCTACGGCGCCTACGTTCGCTTGCGAGAGAATTCCAGGGTGAGCGAGGGAGAGATTCTCCTCGAGTGGGATCCTTACACGTTTTCGATCCTGGCGGAAAATGAGGGGGCCATCACGCTGCTCGACGTCATCGAAGGTCTCACCATGCAGGAGGAGATAGATGAGATCACGGGTCTCTCTCGTCGGGTGATACTCGATCACGCCGATGAAAAACTCCAGCCGCGCGTGGCTTTGCTCGATGCCGCGGGCGAGCAAGTCTCCGTATATCCCCTGCCTGCCGGCGCGCACATCAGCGTCCAGGAGGGGGAGGCGATCTTTGCCGGCGACATCATATTCAAGATCACGCGCGAGACGTCCAAGACCAAGGACATCACGGGCGGTCTGCCGCGCGTGGCCGAGTTGTTCGAAGCGCGCAAGCCCAAGGAGAACGCTGTTATCTCCGAGATTAACGGACACGTGAAGTTCGCCGGCACGCTACGGGGCATGCGCCGCCTCATGGTTGTTTCCGAAGAAGGCGATGAGCGCGAATACCTCATCCCCCGAGGCAAGCACGTGAACGTGCAGGAGGGGGATTACGTCAGGGCGGGCGAACCGCTCATGGACGGCGCCGTGAACCCGCATGATATCCTGGCGGTTCTCGGCGAGAATGAATTGCAGAACTACCTCGTTAACGAGGTGCAGGAGGTGTATCGCCTCCAGGGCGTGAACATCAACGACAAGCACATCGAGATCATCGTACGGCAGATGCTCAGAAGACTCGAAGTCGTTGATCCGGGAGAGACCGACCTCGTCATCGGCGAGCAGGTAACGCGCGATCTGTTCCAGCGGCGCAATCAGGAGGCGGAGGAAGAGGGGAAAACACCGGCTACGGGCCGACCCATTCTTCTCGGCATCACCCGCGCCTCTCTGTCCACGGACAGCTTCATCTCGGCGGCTTCCTTCCAGGAGACCACCCGCGTTCTCACGCAGGCCGCGGTATCCGGCAAGGTGGATTTCCTGCGGGGTCTCAAGGAGAACGTCATCATGGGCAGACTCATTCCGGCCGGCACCGGCGCGCGCCGGTACCAGGAGGTGGAGCTTCTCTCCCCCGAGGTCGAATTGGCGCCCATCGGTGATGATATTCCCGCGATCGTGAATGAGGAAGAGGAAACGGCCCCTGCGACGGAAGAGGGGGTTCCCTCGGAATAACCCCTTGAAAATATGCATTTTTTTGAGCGTCCGAGGTTGACAAGAACGCGTAGCGGGCTATAATCGCCGCTTCGTTGTTTGGAGCGTATGGTTCTTGAAGTCGCGAAACCTTGCAAGTAATTGAAATAATTACAGATATTTGGCTGCCCCATCTCGGGATTCAGCCGAAGACGAAATGAAAGGCCCCGAGATGAGGGCAAAGAACGCTCTGGTCTCGAAAGAGCATGATTTTTCGGGGCGGCTTTCTCATGATTCGGAGTGAATGGTGCCGACGATTAGCCAATTAATACGCAAGGGACGCAAGCGGATTCAGACGAAAACCGACAGTCCGGCGTTGCGCAATTGTCCCCAGAAGCGTGGTGTTTGCGTGCGTGTGTACACGACGACGCCCAAAAAGCCGAACTCGGCGCTCCGAAAGGTTGCGCGCGTGCGCCTCACCAACGGGATGGAGGTGACCACCTACATCCCGGGCGAGGGCCACAACCTTCAGGAACACTCCATCGTCTTAATTCGCGGTGGACGCGTAAAGGACTTGCCCGGTATTCGCTATCATGTCGTCCGGGGGACACTCGACAGCGTGGGTGTGGAAGCGCGCCGCAATGGGCGCTCTAAATATGGGGCGAAAAAGCCGAGGTAGGCAGTATTCTCGTTTGAGATTCAGTAGGGAGATTCATTTTCCATGGCGAGAAGAAAAAGAGCCACGAAAAGAGCCGTTTTGCCGGATCCGAAGTTTAACGACCGGCTGGTGACCAAGTTCATCAACTCCTTGATGCTCAAGGGGAAGAAGAGTCTGGCGGAACGCGTGTTCTATGGGGCGATGGACGTGGTGGAAGAGAAGATGAAGGAAGACCCCATCAAGGTGTTCAAGCGCGCCATGGACAACGTGAAACCCGCTCTCGAGGTTCGTTCCAGACGTGTGGGAGGCGCCACCTATCAGGTGCCCGTCGAAGTACGGCCCGACAGGCGTACAGCGCTCAGCATCCGCTGGATCATCCAGAACGCCCGGAGTCGGGACAGGAAAATAGCGAACGGCCTGGCGGCCGAGATCATGGACGCCGCGAACGATACGGGCGGCGCCGTTCGCCTTAGAGAAAACACGCACCGTATGGCAGAGGCGAACAAAGCCTTTGCCCACTATCGTTGGTAGGCCGAGGGAAGGATTGAACGTGTCCAGCGAAGCGCTCAGAAAAACCAGAAACATCGGCATTATGGCGCACATTGATGCCGGCAAGACGACGACGACCGAGCGCATCCTGTTCTACACGGGAAGAACCCATAAAATGGGTGAAGTGCATGACGGCGCGGCCACCATGGATTGGATGGCGCAAGAACAAGAGCGCGGCATCACCATCACGTCTGCGGCGACGCGCTGCGCCTGGAACGATCACGTCGTCAATATCATCGACACGCCCGGCCACGTGGATTTCACGGCCGAGGTGGAGAGAAGCCTGCGCGTTCTCGACGGCGCGGTGGCGGTGTTTTGCGCCGTGGGCGGCGTGGAGCCGCAAAGCGAAACGGTGTGGCGTCAGGCGGAGAAATACGGCGTGCCCCGCATCGTGTTCGTCAACAAGATGGATAGAACGGGCGCTGATTTCCAGAGGGTTGTGGAGGAGGTGCGGGAGCGTCTCGCCGCGAACCCGCTCGTGCTGCAGGTCCCGATTGGGGCGGAGGAGCACTTTACCGGCATGGTGGATCTCGTGACCATGGAGGCGCGGGTGTTCGACGACCCGATGGGCGCATCCTACTCAGAGGCGGAAGTGCCCGAGGATTTGAGGGACGAAGCGGATGATTTGAGAGAAAAGCTCTTCGACACGCTCTCGATGTTCGATGATTCGTTGATGGAGAAATACTTGGAAGGCGATGAGATTTCTCCCGATGAAATTCGGGCCGCGGTTCGCAAGGGCACGGTTTCGGGCGAATTTGTTCCTGTCGTATGCGGGTCGGCGTTTAGGAACAAAGGCGTTCAGCTTCTGCTCGACGCCATCGTCGACTATCTCCCCTCTCCCCTCGATATCCCTCCGGTTCAGGCCGTCTTGTCAGATGAAGATTTGGAATTGGGCAGAAAACCGGAGGAAAGGGCGCCCTCGGACAAGGACCCGCTTTGCGCGCTGGCCTTCAAGGTGATGACGGATCCTTATGTGGGCCAACTGGTATTTATCCGCATATATTCCGGCGTGCTGAAATCCGGTACCTTCGTGTCGAACACGATTACCGGCAAGCAGGAGCGCGTAGGACGCCTCATGCGAATGCACGCGAATAAGCGCGAGGAGATACAGGAGGCCCATGCGGGCGACATCGTCGCCGCCTTGGGCATCAAGCAGGCTAAGACAGGTCATTCCCTCTGCGATCCTGCTCACCCCATCCTTCTTGAAACCATCAGTTTCCCCGAACCCGTCATTTCCATCGCCATCGAGCCGAAGACGAAATCCGACCAGGATAAGCTCGGCAACGCCCTGGCGAGGCTTTCGGCCGAAGACCCGACCTTCCGTGTGCGTTCGGACGAGGAAACGGCGCAGACCATCCTCTCCGGTATGGGTGAGTTGCACCTCGAGATTCTGGTGGACAGGCTTTTTCGGGAATTCGCGCTGGAAGCCAGTGTGGGTAAACCCCAGGTCGCCTATCGGGAAACGATTCGGGCCGAAGCCACCGCGCGCGGTCGTTTCGTGCGCCAATCCGGAGGACGGGGGCAGTTCGGGGACGTGGAGATCACCATCAGACCGCTCACTCCCGGCGGCGGCTTTCAGTTCGTCAACAAGATTGTGGGCGGCGTGATTCCAAGAGAATACATACCAGCGGTCGAGAATGGCGTCAGGGAAGCGATGGGAAACGGTGTTTTGGCCGGATATCCGTTGCTCGACATCGAAGTCACGCTTTTCGGTGGTTCGTTCCATCAGGTCGATAGTTCGGAAATAGCTTTCAAAATCGCCGGTTCCATGGCCTTCAGGGAGGCCGTGAAGAAGGCGAAACCCATTCTCCTCGAGCCCATCATGGATATGGAAGTGGTATGTCCTGCGGATTTTCTCGGGGACGTCATGGGAGACCTCACTTCCCGGCGCGGCCGGATTCGCGAGATGGAAGACAGGGCGGGCGCCAAGGTGGTGAACGCCTCCGTTCCGCTCTCAGAAATGTTTGGTTACGCGACCGACGTACGATCGATGACTCAAGGTAGAGCGACTTATACGATGCAGTTTGGTCGCTATGAAGAGATGCCGCGGCAGCTTGCCGAGGAATTGATGACGAAAAACGCAGGCACGGCAGTCGAAACGGCATAGACTGGTATTTCTGTAGAGGGCGGGCGTGAGCCGCCCTCTTTGAAATTTTCATCAGAAGGAGAAGGTAAGCCATGGCGAAGGCGAAGTTTGTACGCACGAAGCCGCACGTGAACGTAGGGACGATAGGACACGTGGACCATGGGAAGACGACGTTGACGGCGGCGATCACGAAGCATCTGGCGCAGAAGGGGATGGCGGAGGAGATCGGGTTCGACGAGATCGACAAGGCGCCGGAGGAGCGCGAGCGTGGCATCACGATAGCGACGGCGCACGTGGAGTACGAGACGGAGAAGCGCCACTACGCGCACGTGGACTGTCCGGGCCATGCGGACTACGTGAAGAACATGATAACGGGCGCTGCCCAGATGGACGGGGCGATACTGGTGGTATCGGCGGCGGACGGGCCGATGCCGCAGACGCGCGAGCACATCTTGCTGGCTCGTCAGGTGGGAGTTCCCTACATCTGTGTTTTTCTGAACAAGGTGGACATGGTGGACGATGAGGAGCTTTTGGAGTTGGTGGAACTGGAAGTGCGCGAGCTTCTCTCGACCTATGAGTTCCCGGGCGACGACCTACCGGTGGTTCCGGGTTCCGCGCTGCGGGCCTTGGAGGGGACGGACTCATCCTCGATAGACGCTCTGATGGATGCGGTGGACAGTTATATCCCCGAGCCGCTACGGGACGTGGACAAGCCGTTCCTGATGCCTGTGGAGGACGTGTTCTCGATTTCGGGCCGTGGCACGGTGGCGACGGGCCGGGTGGAGCGGGGGATCGTGAACGTGGGGGACGAGGTGGAGATAGTGGGCATCACGGACACTCGCAAGACGGTGGCGACGGGGGTTGAGATGTTCCGGAAACTTCTGGACCAGGGCCAGGCGGGTGACAACGTGGGGGTCTTGCTTCGGGGTGTGAAAAAAGACGAGATAGAGCGCGGGCAGGTACTGGCGCAGCCGGCCTCGATACTGCCGCACATGAAGTTCAAGGGCGAGGTGTACATACTGACGAAAGAAGAGGGTGGTCGGCACACGCCGTTTTTCAACGGGTACCGGCCGCAGTTTTATTTTCGTACGACGGACGTGACGGGTTTGGTGACGCTGCCGGAGGGACGTGAGATGGTGATGCCCGGGGACAACGTTGCGCTGGATGTGGAGTTGATCACGCCGATAGCGATGGAGCGCGAGTTGCGATTTGCGATACGCGAGGGCGGCCGCACGGTGGGGGCCGGTGTCGTCACAGAGGTCGTCGAGTAGAGCGATGGAAGGATAGCGGGAAAAAATGAGTCAGAAGATTCGGATTCGACTGAAGGCATACGATCATCGTCTCCTTGACCAATCGGTAGGCGAGATAGTCGATACTGTGAAGCGGACGGGCGCTTCGCTGGTAGGGCCGGTGCCGCTGCCCACTTCCATTAACAAATACACGGTGCTGCGCGGCCCGCACATTGACAAGAAATCGAGAGAGCAGTTCGAGATCCGGACGCACAAACGGCTCGTGGACATCATGGAGCCCACGCAGCAGACGGTGGATGCGCTCATGAAGCTGGAACTCGCCGCCGGTGTGGACGTCGAGATCAAGCTAAACTAGACGGGATGATGTGATGCAATTTTTACTTGGCCGAAAAATCGGGATGACCCAGGTGTTCTCGCCGGATGGCGGAGCGATTTCGGTGACGGTGATCGAGGCGGGCCCTTGCACCGTCGTGCAGAAGAAGACCGAGGAGAACGACGGCTATGCGGCCGCTCAACTCGGGTATATGCCCCGAAAGGAAAAGGGTCTCTCGAAAGCGGCCTTGGGGCATTTTCAAAAAGCGGGTACACAGCCTTTTCGCTACCTCAGGGAAGTGCCGCTGGAGGATGGGGACGCCGAACTCGAAGCTGGAAGCCTCCTCGACGTGACGATTTTCGATCGCGGCGATCGCCTGGATGTGACGGGCACGAGCAAGGGCCGTGGCTTCGCCGGCGTGATGAAGCGTCATGGATTCGCTGGCGGGCCGGCATCCCACGGTGGCATGTTCGATCGCCTGCCGGGTTCGCTGGGAGCTTCGGCGTATCCCTCGAAAATCATCAAGGGCAAGAAAATGCCAGGTCACATGGGGAGCGAAAAGGTCACCACACAGAGGCTTTTGGTGGTGGATATCATCCCCGAGGATAATCTGCTTCTGCTCAGAGGCGCCGTGCCCGGAGCGAACAATGGATTTCTGGTTCTGCGCAAAAGCGTCAAGGGCAACAGGGGCGGTCTGGAAAAACCGAAAGAGCAGGCCAGGAGCCTGAATCCTCTGAAGGCCTCCAAGCGGGCCGCACGAGGAAATTGAGGAACGAGATGCCTCAGATTGATGTGTATGACCTCGAAGGACAGGTGGTGGAGCAGATGGATTTGCCCGAGTCTGTTTTTGACGGGCAGGTTAAGATGCACCTGATTCACCAGATGGTGAAGGCGCAACTCGCGGCGCGGCGCGCGGGCACGCATTCGACGCTGACGCGCAAGGAAGTGCACGGCACGGGCGCGAAGCCCTTCAAGCAAAAGGGCGGGGGACGCGCGCGGGCGGGCGATGTCAAATCCCCCATATGGCGGCACGGTGGAATCACCTTCGGCCCCAAACCGCGCGATTACAGCCAGAAGATGAACAAGAAGATGAAAAGCGGTGCGTTGAGGAGTGCTCTTAATTTGAAGTGGAAAGAGGGGAAACTGCTCATCGTGCGCGACCTCAATTTACCCGAGCCGAAGACGCGCCTCATGGCGGAAGTCATCGAGAACCTGAATCTGGGGCGCAAGGCGTTAATCGTGGATGATGGGGGTGAGCGGAATTTTGATTTGGCGACGAGAAACATCAAGGGCGCGAAGCCGGTGAGGCCCGAAGGTCTCAACGTATATGACATCATGGGCCACGAACACCTGGTTTGCACCAAGGACGCGCTCGGCGGCATCTCGGAAAGATTGGCGGGCTAGGGCATGGAGAACACATTTATCATCCGTAGACCCTGCGTGACGGAGAAGAGCATCGCGAGCACCGAGGAGGCGAACAAGGTCGTCTTCGAGGTTGCCGTCGGAGCCAACAAGATAGAGATAAAAAAGGCGGTGCAGGAGTTGTTCGGCGTCACGGTGCTGAACGTGAACACGATGCGGGTGCCCGGAAAGAGCGTCCGCATGGGCCGTTTTAAGGGCACCAAGCCAGGATGGAAAAAAGCGATTGTGACGTTGAGCGAAGGCGACACGATCGAATTTTTTGAATCTACTTAGTTTTTGAGGCGCACGCTATGCCGGTGAAAAAATACAAGCCGACTTCCCCAGGGCGGAGATTCCAGGATGTTCTCCTGCGAGAGGAGATCACGACGGATCGGCCAGAGAAGTCCCTGACGAAAGGGATGTCGAAATCCGGTGGAAGAAACAACCGGGGTCGCATCACCACATACCAGAGGGGCGGAGGTCACAAGCGCCGTTACCGGGTGGTGGATTTTCGGCGAGAAAAAACTGGCGTGCCCGGAAAAGTGCGTTCGATCGAATATGACCCGAACCGCTCCGCGCGATTGGCGCTCATCGTCTATCTCGACGGGGAGAAACGCTACATCATCGCGCCCGATGGTTTGGAAGTGGGTGCGACCATCAGTTCCGGACCGGACGCGGAGATTCGCACCGGCAACGCGCTGCCCGTGGAGCGAATTCCGCTGGGCACCACGTGCCACAACATCGAGATGAAGCCCGGGCGCGGCGGACAAATCGCCCGGAGTGCGGGCGTGAGCGCCCAGCTCATGGCGAAAGAGGGCGACTATGCGCAGTTCCGGCTCTCCTCCGGTGAGGTCCGCATGATTCATCTGTCTTGTTACGCCACGATAGGCGAGGTTGGAAATTCCGACCACAGCAACGTGAGCCTCGGCAAGGCGGGACGCAAGCGCTGGCTGGGCCGTCGACCGAACGTCCGCGGCGTGGCCATGAACCCGGTGGATCATCCCCTGGGCGGTGGTGAGGGTAAGAGTTCGGGCGGCAGGCACCCGGTGACCCCGTGGGGCAAGCCGACGAAAGGGTACAAGACGCGCAAGAAGGGTAAGCCTTCTTCTAAATTTATCGTGCGGCGAAGAAAATCCAGGTAGCCGGATTTTAGGGAGATTGGATAGCGATGCCACGTTCTCTTCATAAGGGTCCATTCATAGATGCTCACCTTCGCAAGAAAGTGGAGGCGATGGACGAGAGCGGCGAGAAGAGGATGATCAGGACCTGGTCGAGGCGCTCCACCATCATCCCGGATTTCGTTGGTCATACGTTCGCCGTGCACAACGGCAAGAAATTCATACCCGTATACGTGACGGAGAACATGGTGGGCTTTAAACTCGGAGATTTTTCTCCCACTCGTACGTTCCGCTCACACTCGGGAATGACGAAGCGGCAGGTCACACTGAAATAGGTTTTGGTGGATAAGGCAAAACAGGCAAGGGAATGACATGTCCAAGGCGATTTTGAAGTATTACCGCGCCAAGCCGCGCAAGACGCGCCAGATAGCGGATATGATTCGCGGCAAGCGGGTGGCGGACGCCCTCAACCTTTTGCGTCTTTCCACGCGATCATCGGCCAAGGTGGTGGAGAAGGTTCTTCTCTCCGCGCTTGCGAACGCCACCGACAAGGGTGAGCACGACGATCCCGAAGGCCTCATCGTGAAGATCATTCGGGTAGACGAAGGGCCGACACTCAAGCGGTTCCGCGCGCGGGCGCGGGGGCGCATCGGCCCCGTCAAGCACAGAAGTTGTCACATACGCGTGGATATCGGCGAAGCGAATTAGGGGATAAAAATGGGTCAAAAAGTTCACCCCATCGGTTTTCGGGTCGGCATCACCAGAGGCTGGAACTCTTCCTGGTTCGCCAAGCACAATTACGGCGACTTGCTTTTGGACGATCTGCGCATCCGCAAATACGTGAAGGAGCGTCTCTCGCATGCGGGCGTGAGCAAAGTGGAGATCGAACGCGCCAGCCAGCGCGCGCGTATCAACATCTGGACGGCTCGGCCGGGTATCATCATCGGAAAGCGCGGCGCGGAGGTGGACAAGCTCAAGGCGGATCTGCAAGAGCTCACCGGCAACCAGGTGAACGTGAACATCAAGGAAGTGCGCAAGGCCGAGATGGACGCCCAACTCGTGGCGGAGAACATCGCCATGCAGCTCGAGCGTCGGATCGCCTTTCGTCGCGCAATGAAAAAGGCGGTGACCTCGGCCCTTCGTTTCGGCGCCAAGGGTGTGAAGATTCAGTGTTCCGGAAGACTCGGAGGCGCGGAGATTGCGCGAACCGAGTGGTACAGGGAGGGGCGTGTGCCGCTTCAGACCCTTCGCGCGGACATCGACTATGGATTCGCCGAAGGCAAGACGACATACGGAATCATCGGCGTGAAGGTGTGGATATTCAGGGGCGAGATGATCCGGCAAACGAGAAGAACGCCTTCTCAGACGCTGGGTTCGTGATAGGCGCTTAGGAGCGAGGTATGCTGCAACCGAAAAGAACGAAGTTCAGAAAGATGCAGAAGGGGCGTTTGAACGGAAAGGCCCAGCGCGGTTCGGCGCTTTCGTTCGGCTCCTACGGACTTCAGACTTTGGAGACGACGCACATCACGGCGCGCCAGATTGAGGCGGCCCGAATCGCCATGACGCGCCACGTCAAGCGTGGCGGGCGGATTTGGATTCGCCTTTTCCCCGATAAACCCATGTGCAAGAAACCGGCCGAGGTTCGCATGGGCAAGGGCAAAGGTTCGCCCGAGTACTGGGTGGCGCCGGTGCGCGCCGGCAGAATTCTCTACGAGATGGACGGCGTCGCCGATGACGTCGCCCGCGAAGCGCTTCGCTTGGCCGCCCAGAAGCTGCCGTGCAAAACCAGGATTGTGACCTCTTCCTGAGGGGGATGATGGTGTGAAATACAGCGAAGTCCTCGAACTGAGCGATGATGAGCTCGGGTTCAAGGAGAAGGAATTACGTCAGGAGTTGTTCAACCTGCGCTTCCGCAAGGCGACGGCCCAACTTGATAACACGGCGCGCATCGGACTTATGAAGCGAGATTTGGCGCGGGTTTTGACTTCAAAGCATGAACGCGAAGGCGCGCGGACCGCAGGCGCTGAAGGAGAGGGATCGTAGATGAGTCAGGTTCAGGGCAGGCGGAAGGTTCGGGAAGGAAAAGTCGTAAGCGACGCGATGGACAAGACCGTCACCGTAGAGGTGACGCGTCTCTTCAAGCATACGACCTTCAAGCGCGTCGTGCGCAGGCGCAAGAAATACCTGGTCCACGATGAGGAAAACGCCCTCAATACGGGAGACAGGGTGCGCATCATCGAAACGAGACCGTTGAGCCGGGGGAAGCGCTGGCGTCTTCTGGATGTGATTGAACGCTCGAAGTAGGGAAACTGAAAAATGATTCAGGTCGAAACGATGTGCAGCGTGGCAGACAATTCGGGGGCGAAGCGAGCCCAGTGCATTAAAGTCTTGGGTGGCACGCGACGCCGATACGCTCGGATCGGCGACATCATCGTCGTGGCGATCAAGGAAGCCGTACCGAATAGTCCCGTGAAAAAAGGGGAAGTCAGGCGCGCCGTCGTCGTTCGGACCGTCAAGGAGACCGGACGAGAAGACGGCACCTATATTCGCTTCGACGACAATGCCGTCGTCATGATCAATGACGCGCGCGAACCGTTGGGGACGCGCATTTTCGGGCCCGTGGCTCGCGAGTTGAGACGCAAGCGGTTCATGCGCATCGTTTCGCTCGCCCCAGAGGTTTTGTGAGGAACGAGATGGGTTCGAATTCAAAGAAAACGCATGTAAAAAAGGGCGACATCGTTCAGGTGATCACCGGCCGCGAGAAGGGCAAGACCGGCAAAGTGCTTCAGGTGTTCAAGGATGAAAACCGCGTGATCGTCGAGAAGGTGAACATGGTGAAGCGTCATACGAAGCCGAGCCAGGGGAATCAGCAAGGGGGCATCCTGGAGCGGGAAGGGAAGATTCATATTTCCAACGTCATGCCCGTGGACCCGAAGACCAACCAACCCTCGCGGGTTCGCAGAAAGCGGCTCGAAGACGGCGCGCATGTGCGCGTGACGCATCGAAGCGGCGAATTACTCGATACGGTGTAGGCGAGAGAAGGATTTTAATCGAAATGGCGTATGTGTCTAGAATGTTGCAGCTTTATCGTGGCGAAATCATGGAAAAACTCCGCAAGGAGTTTGAATACGCCAACGTCATGCAGATTCCACGGCTTATGAAAGTCACGTTGAATATGGGACTCGGAGAGGCCGTCCAAAATGCGGCGACTCTTGAGAATGGCGTCGCCGAGTTGACGAACATCGCGGGTCAGAAGCCCGTCATCACTCGTGCGAGGAAATCCATTGCGAATTTCAAGCTGCGTGAAGGGATGCCCATCGGGGCAATGGTGACGCTTCGTGGCGCGCGGATGTGGGATTTCATGGACCGCCTGGTGAACGTGGCTCTCCCTCGCGTGCGCGATTTCAGGGGCTTGAGTTCAAAGTCCTTCGATGGCCGCGGAAACTACAGCCTCGGGATTCGCGAGCAGGTCATTTTTCCCGAGATCGATATCGACAAGGTGGAGAAATCCCGAGGCATCGGGGTAGTACTGAACACGTCGGCGAACACGGACGAAGAGGGCAGGGCGCTGCTCCGCGAGTTGGGCGTTCCCTTCCGGGTGACTTAAGAGGAAATATTGTGGCGAAAAAGTGCTTGATTGCGAAACAGAAGAAGACGCCCAAGTTCGGTGTTAGGGCGTACAACCGCTGCCAACGCTGCGGGCGTCCGCGAGGTTACTTGAGGCGTTTTAAGATTTGCCGAATCTGCTTCCGTGAATTGTCGCTCAAGGGCGATATTCCGGGAGTCACGAAGTCGAGTTGGTAGACGGAGACCAAAGAATATGAGCATGACTGATCCCATTGCCGATCTTCTGACGCGCATTCGCAATGCGGTGCGAGCGGGTCATGAAAGCCTTGTGATTCCAGGTAGCCACTTGAAGGCGCGAGTCGTTGGAATCCTGAAATCCCAGGGCTACATCAAAGGATACGACATCGAACCGGGCCCGACGGGGCAGACGCGGATCAAGGTGGAACTCAAACCGCCTCAGGACGGCAAGATGGTGTTGATCGGCCTCAAGCGCGTGAGCAAGCCCGGCCTTCGGGTGTACGTGAACAAGGAGTCGGTTCCCAAGGTGCTCAATGGTATGGGAATCGCCATCCTGACGACATCGCGAGGCGTGGTGACGGACGAGGAAGCGAGAAACCTGGGTGTGGGCGGTGAAGTTCTTTGTGAAATTTGGTGAGGTGGTTTGAATGTCACGCATCGGAAAAATGCCGATTCCCATACCCTCGGGCGTAGAAGTGAAGATCGATGGGCGCCACATCTCCGTCAAAGGGCCTCTGGGTGAACTTGAGCGCGAGTTGCACTATAGGCCGAAGGTGGAGATAGATGGGGAGAACATCATTGTTTCGCGAATCAGCGAATCCCGCCAGGATAAATCGCTGCACGGCCTCACGCGCTCGCTGATCGCCAACATGGTCGAAGGCGTGACGAAGGGGTTCGAGAAGGAACTCGAGATTATCGGCCTTGGATACCGCGTGGAGGAGAGGAACAAGGGAGTTGTCCTGAACGTGGGATATTCACATCCGGTGAGCATCGAACCGATCGAGGGCATCACCTTCGAGGTGCAGAGCGACCGCACTCGAACGGCGATCAAGGTGAAGGGCATCGACAAGCAGATGGTGGGCTGGGTGGCTGCTGAAATCCGTAGGGTGAAGCCCCCCGAGCCGTATAAGGGTAAAGGCATCCGTTATGCGAACGAGACCGTTCGCCGCAAGGTCGGCAAGGCCGGCGTGTAGCGCGGGAGGTTTGAGAAGTGGGTCGACTGAGCAAGCTTGAGGCGAGACTCAAGCGAAAGACGAGAATCCGGAAGAAGAGTCGCGGAACGAGCGAGCGTCCGCGTTTGACGGTTTTCAGGAGCGGTGCGCACATCTACGCCCAAGCGATAGATGACGTTTCGGGCGAAACGCTGGCTGCGGCTACCTCTCGTGAAAAGGATTTCGCATCCGAGGCGAAGGACGCTGAAAACGCGGGCGGGAGCAACGTGGCGGGCGCCGTCATCGTCGGCAAACTGCTGGCCGTTCGCGTGAAGGCCAAGGGTGTGGGAAAAGTGGTTTTTGATCGCAACGGCTATCTCTACCATGGCCGCGTGAAGGCGCTGGCCGATAGCGTGAGAGATACGGGGGTAAGTTTCTGATGGCGCGAGAGGCAAGAAGAGGCCGGGGCAGAGAGCCTGAGAAACCCGAGGAGCGGGAATTCATCGACCGGGTCATTTACGTGAACCGCGTGGCCAAGGTGGTGAAGGGCGGCAGGCGCTTCAGTTTCAGCGCTTTGGTGACCGTCGGCGACAGAAAAGGGCAGGTCGGCATCGGGATGGGCAAGGCGAACGAGGTGCCCGAAGCCATTCGCAAGGGCGTGGAGAAAGCCCGAAAGTCGATGGTGAAGGTGGCCCTCGATCGTGAGACCATTCCCCACCTAACGATGGGCAAATACGGCGCAGGTCGCGTGCTGCTCAAGCCGGCGGCGCGGGGAACGGGCGTCATTGCCGGCGGTCCCGTGCGCGCGGTTCTGGACGTCGCTGGGGTGCGTGACATATTGACGAAGTGCATCGGCACGAATAACCCGCACAACGCGGCCAAGGCGACGCTGCAGGGTTTGTCCTCGCTGCGCACCAGGGAAGAAGTTTTCGCGCTCAGGGGGATCGGCACTGAAGATGACACCGCAAAAGCCGGAGAAGCGGAAGATGCCGAGGTTGCGGATGTAGAGGCGGTGAATGGCGATACCGTGGATGGCGAGGCCGGCGACGCCAAAGATGACGTCGCGAAAGAAGAATAGAGGAAAAGATGGCGCAGGATAAGATTAAAATCACCTTGAGAAAGAGCACTTCCGGCTCGAGTGTGAAGCAGCGCGCTGTTTTGCATGGCTTGGGTCTGAGGCGGATTAACCAAACGGTCGTGAAGACGGACAACGCTTGCATTCGCGGCATGGTGTTCAAGATCAAGCATCTCTTAGAAGTGGAGGAGGGGGCCTAGTTCCCCGGATTCATATGTCCGAGAACGATAAGAAGCCAGAAGATTCATTTACGGGCCTGGGCGATTTGTCCTCCCCGAAGGGGGCGGTGAATTCCCGGCGGCGCGTAGGACGCGGAACGGGTTCCGGCAGTGGCAAGACCTCGGGGCGTGGGCACAAGGGGCAAAAATCGCGTTCCGGCTATAGCCGAAAGGTGGGTTTCGAGGGTGGACAAATGCCGCTCCAGCGCCGCTTGCCGAAACGCGGGTTCAGCAATCGTTTCAAAAAAAAGTTCTCCGAGTTGAACGTGGGCCGTTTGGGTGCACTGGCGCCGGGCGCCAGCGTTGACGCTGGTATCCTCCATGCCGCCGGCCTGGTTCGGAAATTAGCCAAAGACGGCGTCAAACTCCTGGGCGAGGGCGAGGTGGATCGCGTGATTCACCTCAAAGTTCAAAAATGCAGCGAATCGGCTCGCCGGAAAATCGAGAGCGCAGGCGGCAGCGTCGAGATCGTGGCCCTCGCCGTGAAGCCGGAGGATAAAAGCGAGTGAGGGAAGGCGGCGTTCCGAGCATCTTCCAAGTGCCAGAGCTGAAAAAAAGGATTCTCTTTACGCTCGGTATTTTGGCGATCTACCGAATCGGGGCGCATATCCCCACACCGGGGATTGACACCGTGGCGCTGGCCGCTTTTTTCGCCGAATTGAGCCGTGGCGGCGGCACCCTCATGCAGTTTTTCGACCTTTTCACGGGCGGCGCCTTGAGTCAGTTGACGATTTTCGCCTTGGGCATCATGCCTTATATCAGCGCCTCCATCATCCTGGAATTGCTCACGGTCGCGGTTCCCCATCTGGAACGTCTGAAAAAGGAAGGGGATTCGGGGCGCAAGAAGATCAACCAGTACACGCGCTACGGCACGGTCTTTCTCTCGACGGTGCAGGGTTTCGGCATCGCCATCGGCATCGAGCAGATGGCCGCTCCCACGGGAGCGCTCGTGGTTCCGGGCCCGGGTTGGGGATTCCGGTTGATGACGGTGCTCACGCTAGTGGCGGGCACGTCGTTCATCATGTGGCTTGGAGAGCAAATTACCGAGCGAGGGATAGGAAACGGAATCTCCCTCATCATTTTCGCGGGCATCGTCGCCGGTCTGCCCGGCGCGCTCATCAATACGTTCCGCTTGCTGGGCACCGGAGAACTCCAGCCTTTCGTCATGATGGTGCTGGCGGTGGGGATGGTGGCCGTCGTGGCCCTCATTGTCTGGTTCGAGGCGGGACAGCGACGAATCAGGGTTCAGTACGCGAAGCGGATGGTGGGCCGGAAAATGGCAGGAGGCCAGGAAACGCACCTGCCCTTGAAGGTCAACACCTCGGGCGTCATTCCGCCTATCTTCGCGAGTTCCATGATTCTTTTTCCTGCTACGATCGCGCAGTTCTCGAATGTGGTCTGGCTCCAGCAGTTAAGCGCGGCGCTCACGCCGCCGAGCACCTGGTATGTGGTGTTGACGGTCGTTCTGATCTTCTTTTTCGCCTACTTCTATACAGCGATCATTTTCAATCCGATGGACGTGGCGGAGAATTTGAGAAAGTATGGCGGCTTCATACCCGGAAGACGTCCGGGCCGGCCCACTGCGGATTTTATCGATCGCACCCTGAGTCGGCTGACGTTTCTGGGCGCCATCTACCTGAGCGCCATTGTCATTTTGCCCACTTATCTGATCCAGTGGTTCAACGTGCCGTTCTTCTTCGGCGGAACGGCGCTTTTGATTGTCGTAGGCGTGGCGGTGGATACCCAGCGGCAGATTGAGTCTCATTTGGTGATGAGAAATTACGAAGGTTTCCTGCGTCGCGGGCGCATACGGGGGCGTGCGGGTTAGCAAATGAAAATTATTCTTCTAGGCCCTCCGGGATCGGGAAAAGGCACCCAGGGCGCTTCGCTCTCGAAATCCCTGCAGGTGCCCGAAATCTCGACGGGAGACATGTTGCGCCAGGCGGTGGCGGACAAATCGCTGCTCGGTCAGGAGGTGGGGGACATCATCAACAAGGGCCATCTCGTACCGAATGACCTCATCATATCGGTTATCAAGGATCGTATTTCCCGAGCGGACTGCGATAATGGATTCATCCTGGATGGTTTCCCCAGGACGATTGAACAGGGCGAGGCGCTGGAAAGGGTTTTGCCGGAAGACGTGGATGTGGTTATCTATTTCAACGTATCGAGTGAAGCCGTGGTGTCGCGTCTGGCGGGGAGGCTCACGTGCAAGAAATGCGGCGCCGTGTATCCCCACATGGACACCTCGTTTTGCTCCGACTGCGCGGGAGACCTCTACCAGCGCGAGGACGATATGAAAAGCACCGTGCTTCGGCGCTTGCGGGTGTATGAAGAGCATACCGAACCGCTGGTGGCGTTTTATCGCGAAAAGAGCAAGCTCGCGGAAATCGACGGTGAGGGTAGCTTCGAGGAAATCACGCGGAGGGTGGAGGAAGGTATTGCCCAGGTACTTACTTAATGGCTATTATCCTTCGTTCACGAAAAGAAATAGAGCGTTTGCGAGCCAGTAACCGAGTGGTGATGAGCGTCATGGCGGAACTCAAAAGAGCGATTCGGTCGGGCGTTACGACCCTGGAGTTGGACGCTTTGGCGGAACGGATTATTCGCGGGGAAGGAGCGATACCCGCTTTTAAGGGGTACAGAGGCTATCAGCACACGATATGCGCTTCGATCAACGAAGAGGTGGTTCATGGGGTGCCCTCCGAGAAGAAGCTCAAGGAGGGGGATATCGTCAGTGTGGATGTTGGGGCGAAATTGTATGGCTATTATGGAGATCACGCGGTGACCTTCCCAGTGGGCAATGTTGATAACGAGGCGAAAAAATTGTTGAAATGTTGTGAAGAGTCGCTTTTCAAGGGAATCGAGCAGGCGAAACCGGGCAACCGGTTGTTTGATATCTCACATGCCGTGCAAAAGCACGCGGAAAGCGCCGGCTTTTCGGTGGTTCGCTCCTATGTGGGGCATGGGGTGGGAACGAATCTTCACGAAGAACCCCAGGTTCCGAATTTCGGCGAACCCGGCACGGGGCCGGAGTTGAAGGCGGGCATGGTTCTCGCGATTGAGCCCATGCTGAACATGGGCGTTCATGACGTGAAGGTTTTAAACGATGAATGGACAGTTGTTACGGCGGACGAAAAACTCTCCGCGCATTTTGAACATTCCGTCGCCATTACCGAAAACGGCCCGGATATTCTGAGCTTGGCCGCATGAGGAGACCTCGTCGACAGGGAAGCAGGAAGCAGAGGAAGCGCGATCAGGTAGAGCGCGAGGAGAGGGCTCCCAAGGAAGGCGTGATAGAGGTGGATGGAATCGTCGTGGAGCCTCTGCCGAACGCGATGTTTCGCGTTGAACTCGAAGGAGGCCACAAGGTGTTGGCCCATATCTCGGGGAAAATGCGGATGCACTTCATCCGGATTCTCCCTGGGGACAATGTCAAGGTGGAACTATCCCCCTACGATTTGACGAGAGGGCGGATCACGAGTCGGTATAAGTAGATATTTCAAGTGAGATTTGGAGTCAGGCCATGAAGGTGAGAAGTTCCGTCAAGCCAATGTGTGATAAGTGCAAGGTCATCCGCCGCAAGGGTATCGTGCGCGTCTTGTGTTCGAACCCCAAGCACAAACAGCGACAAGGCTGAGGGGCAATAAAGAAATAAAGGAGAACGCGAATGGCCCGTATTTCCGGAGTGGATATTCCCAATGATAAGAACATCAACATCGCTTTGACGTATATCTATGGAATCGGGCGGACATCCGCGAATAAGATAGTGGAAGAAGCGAAAGTCAATGCCTTCTCCAAGGTCAAGGACCTCACCGAAGCCGAGGTGCAGGCCTTGCGCGAGATTATCGAGCGTGGCTATGCGGTGGAGGGGGACTTGAGGAGCAGGGTGACCATGAACATCAAACGATTGATGGACATCGGCACCTACCGGGGCATTCGGCACCGCCGTGGATTGCCCGTTCGCGGGCAAAGAACCCACACGAACGCGCGCACCCGCAAAGGACCGCGCAAGACGGTGGGCGCAAAGAAAAAGGACAACTGATTTTTTGATTTCGTCTCTCATAGGGCAGGAGATTTCAATTGGCGCAAGTGGGCAGGGGAAAGCGCGGTGGAAAGCGCCGTCGTGAGCGTAGAGCCATCGGCAAGGGGCAGGCTCACATTTTGGCGACCTTCAACAACACCATGATCTCGATTTCCGACACGGGCGGGAATGTGGTTTGCTGGGCGACGGCCGGCGGACAAGGCTTCAAGGGTTCTCGAAAAAGCACGCCTTTCGCCGCGCAGATGGCTGCTACGGATGTCGCCAAAAAAGCGTTGGACTTGGGCGTGACTTCGGTGGAAGTATACGTGAGCGGTCCCGGTTCCGGCCGGGAAGCGGCGATTCGCTCGATGGCAGCGGCGGGACTCGAGGTGAGTCTCATTCGTGACGTAACGCCTATTCCCCACAATGGTTGTCGTCCGCGCAAGCGGCGTCGGGTCTAGGTCAAGGCAAGAGGGAGTTTGAATTTTGGCGCGATACAAGGATTCGGTTTGTCGGCTTTGCCGAAGAGAGGGGATGAAGCTCTTCTTGAAGGGTGATCGCTGTATTGGTGATAAATGCTCTTTCGATAAACGGAGCTTTCCGCCGGGGCAGCATGGCGCGGCGCGTACGCGGGGAAAGGTGAGCGAATACGGGTTGCAGCTTCGTGAGAAGCAAAAGGCGCGCCGGGTGTACGGCGTGCTGGAGAAGCAGTTTCGGCTTTATTATAAAGAAGCGGCGCGGCGCAAGGGAGTCACCGGCGACAACCTGTTTTCACTGCTCGAATCCAGGCTCGACAACGTCGTATTCCGGGCGAGTTTCGCGGATTCGCGCAATCAGGCGCGTCAACTGGTGATTCACAACCACGTTCGGGTGAACGGCAAGAAGGTGAATCGCCCGGCGTTCGTCGTGAGCAAGGGCGATGTCGTCGAGATAAAAGAGAAAAGCAAGAAGAATGCGCTGATCGTCCAAAGCGTGGAGAAAGGGAAAGTGCGCGGTGCTCCCGCATGGCTCGACGTGGATCACGCCGATCTTCAAGCGCGTGTTATGGAGCCACCCATTCTGATTGAGTCTCTGTTTGACATCAACGCGCAACAAATTGTGGAACTGTATTCCAAATAAATGACGAATTCGATCCGACCAACTTGTTTCAAAAAGTGGTCAACCGCCGAACGGAGGACCAATAGAAATGACAGCCAATGCTGATCTGGTCAAACCCACTGGCCTGGAACCGCAGCCGGAAAGTTTGACCGATACTTTCGGCCGTTTTGTCGCTGAGCCCTTGGAGCGCGGATTTGGCGTTACGCTGGGCAATGCGCTCCGCCGTGTGATCTTGTCTTCATTGCAGGGAGCCGCTTTCACGGGTGTGCGCATTGAGGGAGTGTTTCACGAGTTTTCGAGTATTCCGGGCGTCATGGAGGACGTGACGGAAATCATCCTGAATCTTAAGGACGTCGTCATTGACGTGGAGTCGGAAACTATCCCGATTCATATGCATTATCGGCATTCGGGTTCCGCCGACGTATTCAAGGCGGGAGATATCGAAGCCCCTGCGGGTGTGAAGGTGCTGACCCCCGAGGTTGAGATCGCCACCATGAACGATGAGGTGGAAATCGAGGTGGAACTCGTGGCGAACATCGGTCGCGGCTACGTTCCTGCGGAGAGAAACGTGGATTTGTCCCTCGGCCCTCAGTTCATCCCGATGGACTCCATCTTCTCTCCCATCCGCCGCTGCACCTTCCAGGTGGAGAAAACCCGGGTGGGTGACATTACGGACTACGACAAGCTGATTCTCGACGTGGAGACGAACGGAACCATCGCTCCCGTGGATGCGGTTGCCCACGCGGCGAAGATACTAAAGGACAATCTCCAGATATTCATCAACTTCGAAGAAGAGCATGAGCCCCAGGCGCCCAAGGTGGATGAGCGCAAGCAAAGAATAGTGGAGAGTCTCAGCAGAAGCGTGGAGGAGCTCGAGCTTTCGGTTCGCAGCTATAATTGCCTGAAAAACGCGCGTATCCGCACGCTGGGCGAGTTAGTGCAAAAAACCGAAGCCGAGTTACTGAAAACGAGGAACTTTGGGCGCAAGAGTTTGAATGAAATTCGTGATATCCTCACGGGTATGGGTTTGTCCCTCGGGATGGATTTGAGTTATATGAATCTCACGCCGCGCGATTTGAGCGGCCAGGATGATTCCGTACAAGAATAGGACATAGATAGATGCGGCACAGATGGCATGGAAGAAAACTGGGACGCACCTCGAAACATCGCGATGCGATGACGAGGAACATGGTGACTTCTCTCATCGACGAGGAGAGGGTGCGAACGACGCTGGCGAAGGCCAAGGAGGTTCGCCGCCACGCCGAGCGCATCATCACCACGGGCAAGAAAGGAACGCTCCATGCGCGGCGGCAGGTCGCCTCTTATCTTAAAACCCCCGCTGCGGTCGCCAAACTCATGGAAGCCATCGCCCCGAGATATGCGGAGCGGCCCGGCGGCTATACCCGAATTCTGCGCCTCCCTCCGCGGCAGGGAGATGCCGCGCCCATGGCGCTTCTCGAGTTGATCGACAGAGACACCACGAGAGAAGCAGAGAAACGGGAGCGACGCCAGAAGAGAAAAGAGGCGCAAGGGGAAGGGTAGGGGGACCGGATATGAGAGACTCCCGAAAGGAGAGCCGCTGAGGCTCTCCTTTTTTTGTTTTGCTCTATACGGAAATGGAGACCGAGCTATTGTCTGATTCAAGAGGACGCCTGGATGCGGATGGTTGTTTCGTATGCGGACCCGCGAACCCGATTGGCTTGAAAATCACTTTCCGGCTCGATGGCGACGTCTGCCGCGCCGAGTTCACGCCGAAGCCTGTCCACCAGGGCTACGACGGCGTCACCCACGGCGGCATCGTATTCAGCGTTCTCGATGACGTCATGGCGAACTGGCTTTTCCTCAAAGGGATTCGCGCCTATTCGGCAAGAAGCGAAATCCGCTATCGCGACCCCCTTCCGGTCGGCACTCCTTTGTTGATCGAGGGGAAGTTGAAGAAAAAAAAGGGCAGGTTCGTCGTCCTGGAAGGAAAAGCGACCAGGGCGGAAGACGGCCGGGCCGTCGCCGAGGCGGAGAGCACGTTTCATGTTGTGGAAGAGGGGGCGGACGGTTCATGAAAATCGGGGTGCTCAGGGAAATCAAACAGGATGAATACCGCGTCGCCCTCTCGCCCGGCGCCGTAGAAGCTCTCGCGGAGGCGGGCCACACCGTGATGGTGGAAAAAGGAGCGGGACTCGACGCCGGCATCGGGGATGAGGAATACGAGGCGGTGGGCGCGCGGGTCGTTTCATCCGCGGAGGAACTTTGGGCGGATGGGGAGATGATTCTCAAGGTCAAGGAACCCCTGGAATCAGAATTTCCGCTGATGCGCGAGGGACAGATTCTGTTCGCCTTTTTGCATCTGGCCGCCTGCCAGCCCCTTGCCCGCGCGCTCGTGGAGAGCGGAACCTACAGCGTCGCCTTCGAGACGGTGACTTCTCCCGATGGCGTTTTACCCATTCTACAGCCCATGAGTGAAATAGCCGGCAGGATGGCCGTGCAGGAAGGCGCCAAGTATCTGGGGAAAAACCTGGGCGGGCGCGGTGTTCTGCTGGCCGGTGCGCCGGGCGTTCCCCGTGGGAACGTGGTCATCCTCGGAGCGGGCATCGTGGGAAAGAACGCGGCCAAAATAGCGGTCGGCATGCACGCGGGCGTCACGGTGTTCGACATCAATCACGCGCGTCTCGAATATATCGACGATATCTTCGACGGCCGGGTCAAGACTCTGGTGTCCACGCGCTTCACCGTTCGGGAGGCTCTCCGCGAGGCGGATCTGGTCATCGGCGCCGTATTGGTGCCCGGGGGACGCACGCCGGTTCTGGTTTCGCGCGAGATGCTGCGGGAGATGAACCCCGGCGCCGTCATCGTCGACGTAGCGGTGGACCAGGGTGGTTGCGTGGAGACGATACGGCCCACCTATCACTCGGATCCCACCTATGTCGTAGAGGGCGTCGTCCACTACGGGGTGGCGAACATGCCGGGGGTCGTCCCCCGGACGAGCACCATCGCGCTCTCGAACGCCGTGCTGCCCTACGCCCTGGAGTTGGCCAACTCGGGTATCAAAGAAGCCATGATGGGCAATCCGCACCTCGCCAATGGGCTGAACGTGGCGGAGGGGCGCATCACGCACGCGGGCGTGGCGAAAGCCCTGGGGATCGAGAGCGCAAGCGTGCGCGAGGTGTTTTCCTAGTCGTGTTCTGCGGCCGGGACGCTTGCGTTGTCAGGTGATTTCTTGATGAGGTCCAGCACGAATTTTCCTTGAATTTCCAGATGCCTGATCACTAGGCGTTCGGCGGTTCTCCCGTCGCCGCCAAGGATGGCCTGGAGTATTTCCTCATGCTCGGCCATGGAGCCGCCGAGCCGCCCGGGCGCGTGGAGCGTCACCACGCGGGTCTTCATAATCTGCTGCCGAAGGTTCCCGATGAGCCCCTGGAGTCTTGAATTTTCACAAGCGCTCGTGATGTGGCGATGAAAATCGCGATTCGCCGCCCAGTAGGCATCCACTTCGCCGCGCTCATGGTGGCGCTTCAACTGCTCGAAAAACCCATGGAGCTTTTCGTTCGCCCTTCCCTCGTGGAGGTTCGGGGTCGCGAGTCGCGTGGCGAGGCCCTCGAGTACGCTGGTGATGGCGTAGATGTCCAACACCTCATCCTCGCTCACGAGGCTCACGTGCGCCCCCTTGTGCGGGACAATGGTGATGTAGCCTTCCGCGGCGAGTTCCCGGAAGGCTTCCCGAAGCGGCGTTCTGCTCACGCCCATCGACTCGGTCAGCGTCGTCTCGACCAGCTTGTCTCCAGGCTGGAAGATGCCGCTAAGAATGGCGTCTTTTATCTGTTCCGACACCATTTTGCTCAGGGATTTGGGTTTTTCGATCTGAACGCCCGGTATCCGCATCTCAATCCCCAGACGACGCCTTACGGAGTTTCAACGGCCCGGCGCCGGAGAGAAGCGCCCGAAGGTATTCATGCTCAAGCCTCATACCACGCCTTCTTGGCGAAGGGCGTTTCTTTGCGCCTCATCCATTCCGAGAACGGATTCGAGCACCTCTTCGGTGTGCTGACCCAGCGTGGGTGGAGGAGTCCGAACGCTACCCGGGGTTTCGGATAACTTGATGGGCACGCCGGTCACCTTCGTGGGGCCGGCGACGGGCACGTCGACGTCCACCACCATCTCGCGCGCGAGAACCTGGGGCTCGCTCAGCACCTGCGCGAGGTTGTTTATCGGGCCGCAGGGAACCCCCGCTCCCCGCAGGCCATCGAGCGTTTCTTCCACCGTCTTCTCTGCGAAGATGGCGTCGAGAATCTCCTCCAGCTCCAGGCGGTTGTCCACCCGGTCCTTGTTGACGGCGAATTTGGGGTCTTCCTTGATCTCCCCCAGCCCCATCGCGTCGCAGAATCTTCGCCACAGGCTGTCGTTGCCCACGCCCAGGTTGAAGTATCCGTCCTTACACGAATACGTCTCATACGGCGTGATGGAGGGATGCTTGTTCCCCCGCCTCGGCGGAATCTTTCCGGTCGCGAAGTAGCCGTTCGCATGGTAGGTGAGCAGGGCCACCTGCCCGTCGAGCATCCCGATGTCGACCATCTGGCCCACGCCCGTTTTCTCGCGATGATAGAGGGAAAGCAGAATGCCCTGGGCGGCGAGCATACCCGCCGTGATGTCCGCGACGGATGCGCCCACCTTGTTGGGCGGGCCGTCCGGCTCGCCCGTGATGCTCATCAGCCCGCCCTCTCCCTGGATGACCACGTCGAAGCCGGGTTCGCTTTTTCTGGGGCCGGTCTGGCCGAAGCCCGACAGTGAGGCGAATATCATCGCGGGGTTGATCCGGTGGATTTCCTCCCAGGAAAACCCGAGTTTATCCAGTGTGCCTGGTCTGAAATTCTCCACCATGATGTCGCTTTTGCGAATCAAATCCCGCAGAAGCTCCTTTCCGCGTTCATCTTTGAGGTTGAGCGTGAGGCTTTTCTTGTTCCGGTTAATCGAGATGAAGTACGTGCTCACGCCGTTCAAGAAAGGGGGCCCCCAGCTTCGGGTGTCGTCCCCGCCGTCGGGATTTTCGACCTTGATGATCTCCGCGCCCATATCGCCCAGCATCATCGTGCAATACGGACCTGCGAGAATTCGCGTCAGGTCGACTACCCGGATTCCTTCGAGTGGTCCAGCCATGAAAGTGTCGCTCCATCAGGTTTGGATGAGTGATATCAGCACGCCGGCCGCAATCGCCGAGCCGATGACGCCGGCCACGTTGGGACCCATCGCGTGCATGAGCAGGAAATTACCCGGATTTTCATCGGCGCCCACTTTCTGCACCACGCGGGCGGCCATGGGAACCGCGCTCACGCCGGCGGCGCCGATGAGGGGATTGATCGGCGTGCGGCTGTACGCGGCCATTATCTTGCCGAAGATCACGCCGGTGGCCGTGCCGATGCTGAAGGCGATGAAGCCCAGCAAGAGGATGCCGATGGTCTCCCATTTGAGGAAAGTCTCGGCCGTCATCGAAGCGCCCACGGAGACGCCGAGGAATATCGTCACCATGTTGAGCAGCGCGTCCTCGGAAGTCTTGAGGAGCCTTTCGACGACCCCGCACTCGCGGAAGAGATTTCCGAGCATGAGCATCCCGATGAGGGGCGCGGCTGAGGGGAGGAGGAGGCCTGTGAGCAGCGTCGTGATGATGGGAAAGAGGATGCGAACGGGTTTCTCGATCTCTTTGAGCTGCATCATCTCCCGCCCGCGCTCCTCCTTGGTAGTCAACGCCTTCATGATGGGGGGCTGTATCAGCGGCACGAGCGCCATATAGCTGTAGGCGGCCACGGCGATGGGGCCCAGCAGATGAGGCGCCAGTTTGGACGCGGTGTAGATGGCCGTGGGGCCGTCCGCGCCGCCGATGATGCCGATGGCGCCGGCTTCAGAGAGGTTGAAGCCCAGGAATATGCTCCCGAGCAGCGTAGCGAAGATGC
The DNA here is from genome assembly GCA_965261085.1 of bacterium. Classification (GTDB taxonomy): domain Bacteria; phylum UBA8248; class UBA8248; order UBA8248; family UBA8248; genus Bin107. The sequence continues at coordinate 3,910,361 of OZ253442.1, read as the reverse complement.
CGAATTGCGCCGCTGCGCCCAGCAATAATGTCTTGGGGTTCGCCAGCAGGGGGCCGAAGTCCGTCAGCGCGCCGATGCCCATGAAGATCAGGGGCGGAAACACTCCGGCCTTTACCCCGAAGTAGAAATAACGGATGAGGCCTCCCTCATCGAAAATGCCGGTTTCAGGGAGGTTCGAAAGCAGCATGCCGAATCCGATGGGCACGAGGAGCAGGGGCTCAAAACCTTTCTGGATGGCCAGGTAGAGCAGGAGGCAGGAGATGCCGAGCATGAGGACGTCCCCGGCGTTCAGCGCGGAAAAGCCGGTGACGGAGATGAAATCGGCGACAGAGGAAAACAAGCTGCTCATGAAATCTCCATCAGAAGTTGAGAAGCTTCCACCTTGTCGCCTTTTTGCACGTGAACCGCCTGAATCGTACAATCGGAATCAGCCGAAATCACGTTTTCCATCTTCATCGCCTCGAGCACCAAAAGCGTATCCCCGGCGCGCGCCGCATCGCCCGGCGCCACTTCGACGGATAAGACCACGCCCGGCAGGGGGGCCAGTATTTTCCCGCCGGCGCTCACCGGCTTGGGTGAGGGCCTGCGCGCGGCGGACGGACGGGGAGCGGAAGAGGCGGCTTTCTCCTCTTCTTCCACCCCGACGCGATGCGTCTGGCCGTCTACCGTGATATCGAGGTCATTAGAGACGGGGTCGCGCTCGACGCTCACCGCGTAGCGTTTCCCGTTGATGGTCAGATGAAAATTCTTCAACGCCGCCTCCGCTGGTTGAGATGTCCCAGACGGGCGGTTCGCGCCCAAACGGAATTCGCGCCGCGGCGGACCTGGGGAACGTGAATCTCGGGGCCTTCCGTTTCCAGAAAATATCCGGCGGCGGCTGCGAGGACGATATCCATATCCTCATTTTCCGGTGAGGCCTTCGCAACCTTCGCGTTCTTGTCGTTCTCCCGCCGCCCGGCGCCGAAGAATCTCTCCAGAAGCTGGATGACCACCATCAAGATGATCAGAGAGGCGAAGACGACGCCCATGCCGATGATCGTCAGCAGAATTCCGGGCATGAATGTATCCACAGAGAAATCCTTATTTTACAGCGGAATGTTTCCGTGTTTTTTCTGCGGCCTGTCTTCTCGCTTGTGGGCGGTCATCTCCAGGGCGCGGATGAGCGCGCCTCTCGTGTGGCGCGGCTCGATGACGGCGTCCACGAGCCCTTGTTTCGCGGCCGTATAGGGTTTGGCGAAAAGGCTCCGGTATTCCTCTATCTTTTCCTGGCGTACCTTGTCGGGATCATCGGCTTCGCTAATCTCGCGCCTGAAAATGATGTTGGCGGCGCCCTCGGGACCCATCACGGCGATCTCGGCGAACGGATATGCGAGAACGCGGTCGTAGCCCAGGCCGAACCCGCTCATCGCGATGTAGGCGCCGCCATAGCTTTTGCGGACGATCAAGGCGATTTTCGGCACGTTCGCCTCGCTGTAGGCGAAGAGCACTTTTGCCCCATGCCGGATGACGCCTCCGTATTCCTGCTGCGTGCCGGGCAGATAGCCGGGCACGTCCACGAAGTTGATGATGGGGAGGTTGAACGCATCGCAGAAGCGCACGAAGCGGGCGAGCTTATCCGAACTGTCGATGTCCAGGACGCCGGCCAAGTGCGTGGGCTGGTTTCCCACGACGCCGATGGGTTTCCCCCTCAAGCGCACGAACCCGACGACGATGTTTTTGGCGAAATCGGTGTGAACCTCGAGAAAATCACCATCGTCGAAAACATTGGAGATCAAGTCCCGAACGTCATAGGCTCGTGTGGCCTCCGCCGGGACGATGTCGTCCAGCTCGGGGTTCTCATCCGGCGGCCATTCAGGCGTTTCGGAGGTCGGGGGGTCGTCGAGATTGTTCGACGGCAGGAAGGAGAGCAGCTTTTTCACCATCTCGAAGCATTCGCGCTCGTCTTTGGCGAGAAAATGCGCGTTCCCGCTCGTCGAGCTATGCACCGCGCCGCCGCCCAACTCCTCGGCGGATACGTCTTCTCCCGTCACCGCCTTGATGACTTCCGGCCCGGTGATGAACATCTTGCTCAACCCATCGACCATGAAAACGAAGTCCGTGATGGCGGGCGAGTAGACGGCCCCGCCTGCACAGGGGCCGAGAATCACCGATATCTGGGGAATTACGCCCGATGCGTGGGTGTTGCGCTGGAAGATGCGCGCGTAGCCGTGCAGCGCGAGAACGCCCTCTTGTATGCGCGCGCCGCCCGAATCGAGAATGGTGACGATGGGCGCGCCGGCCTTCATGGCGAGTTCTTGTATCTTCACGATTTTTTCGGCGTGCATCTCTCCCAGAGAGCCGCCGAGGGAGCCGAAATCCTGTGAGGCCACGAAGACGAGCTGGCCGTTCACGTATCCGCTGCCGGTAACTACGCCGTCCCCCGGGGAGCGCCGTGCATCCATCCCGAAATCCGTTGCGCGCGTTTCGACGAAAAGGTTGATTTCAGAAAAACTCTCAGGGTCGAGCAGAAGTTCTATCCGCTCCCTGGCGGTCAGCTTCCCCTGCTTGTGCTGGCGCTCTTTCGAAGCCTCGCCGCCGACCGCCTGCGCCTTGGAGGTCAGCGCTTTAAGTTCATCTATCGGGTCTTGTCGATTCGGATCGGGCGGCAATGCGCGTCTCCTGAAGTGTATATTGCATACAATCAGCTTTGGGCCCCAAAGTCAAGTGTTTCCGAAAGAGCCGGGCGGGATTTTAGTAAGAAAAACCGGCGTGGCGGGGAGGAGTTGCCGACCGGCGCAGAAGCCGCCAAGAGATCGGCTTCTGCGACATTCCCTGCCTTCGGGGGCTGTTGAAAATGTCCTGATTCCGTGATTCGGCGTATGTAGCCGACCGGAGTGGGGGGAGACAACACAATCCCTCCCGCCTTGGGGCTGTTGAAAAAGCCTTTGTCAAGGGAGCAACCCCCCTGTCCCCCCTTGTCAGGGGGGTAAAGGCGATGCCCCCCGACGAGGGGGTGGAAGAAAAGCCCCCCTGACAAGGGGGGACAGGGGGGTTGCTTTTACCAGTCGAAAGGGGTGTCCCCTCTACTCTCTAGAAAGGGGTCTTTTTCAACAACCCCGCCTTGGTCGGGATTGACCCCCCACCGGTTCGCTTGCGGGCTTAAGCCCTTAGCTCACCGACTCCCCCTCAAGGGGGGAGTGGTTATTCTTTTTTCATCAGTTGCCAATGACCCTCAAGGGGGGGGAGTGAAAATTATCGAGGAGGGAGGGGCGGGGTGGCCCGTCGAGAATCTCGGGAGTGCTCATGCGCCATCCACTGGAGTCGCTTCAGGACGCCATTTCCCATTCCGGGATTCCGGCGTGGAGGAGTTGCCCCGGCAGTTGGCGATCGAGGATTTTCTCCGCATGAGCGACGGCCTCGAGTAGTTTCGGCAGGTCGATTCCGGTTTCGATCCCCATCTCGTGGAGCATGTTGATCGTGTCCTCGCTCGAGATGTTGCCGGTGGCGCGCGGTGCGAACGGGCAACCGCCCAGGCCGCCGATGGAGGTGTCGAACGTATCGATGCCGACTTCCAGGCCCGCCAGAAGGTTGGCCAGGCCGGATCCCCTGGTATTGTGGAGATGAAGCGCGTAGCGGACGGAGGGGAATTTGTTGCGTATATGTTCAGTGAGCCTTTTGATTTCGGCCGGGTTCGACATGCCCACGGTGTCGGCCAGGCCGATTTCCTCACAACCCATGTCCACGTATTCGCCGACCACCCACTCCACGTCTTGATACGAGATGCGCCCCTCATACGGGCAGCCGAAAGTGGCGACCACGCCGCCTCTGAGTTTCAAGTTCGCTCCCTTCGCCATTTTAGCGACTTCGCGGGCCACCCCGAGCATTTCCTCCCGGCTCGCGCGTATGTTCTTCTGGTTGAACGTCTCGCTGGCGGCGACGAACAACATGACGCCGTCCAGTTCGCACGCGAGAGCGCGCTCCATGCCTTGGACGTTGGGAACCAGGGCTTCATACTCGGTATCCGGGTTGCGCTTGCAGCCTGCGAGAACCTCCTGTGCGTCTCTCATCTGGGGGACGTGTTTTGGACTCACGAAACTCGTCACCTCGATGCGGCGAACGCCGGCGTCGGTGATGGTGTCCAGAAGTTTTATCTTATCCTCCGGCGTGATGTATTGCTTTTCGTTCTGGAGGCCGTCTCGCGTGCCGACCTCGACGATGTCGACCTTTGTGGGGAGACTCATCGCATTCATTCTCCTGAGCAAGTAAAGGGTCCGTTCTGTTCCGTTATACCGTGGTTCTCGCTATCTTCTCGACGCGGGAGGGGAGCCCCAAGGCTCCGTGTCCGGGGGCATCCGCCAGTGTGAACTCACCGCCTGAAATGGAGTGGCTCCACTCGGCGTATGGTTCCTCATCGAGAAAATGGGCGAGTTCGTGCGCCCTGTCCGCGGTCTCGAGTGACAGGGCGAGGGCGAACCCCGCCGATTTGGCGATATACGATTCGTAGGGCGAACTCAAGAGAGCGGGTTTCCCGGCGGCGTCGAAAACCCGCGCCACCTCCCAGGCGTTTCTCGGGCCGCCGAATTTCGCGATCTTGATGACGGCGACGTCGGCGGCCTCCGCATCGACGAGGCGGCGCGCGTTGTCGATGGAGAACAGCGACTCATCCACGGCGACCTGCATGCCCCGGGCGCGAATTTCACGGAACACTTCGATGCACTTCTCCTCAGTGGGAAGCACGGGCTGCTCGAAGTGTTCGAGGCCGATCTCGACCATCTTGTCCGTGAAGCGCAGGGCTTCCTCGGGCGAAAACCCGCCGTTCGCATCCGTTCTCAGCTTGATTTGCGGGCCGAATCGCTCGCGCAGCCTGACGATGCGCTCGGCGTCCGCCTCCATGTCGACGCCCGATTTCACCTTGAGGGTGCGCACGCCTTGATCGACAAGCGTCTCCGCCTTCTTGATGGCCTCGTCATAAGGGAGGAGACCGATGGGGCCGTCTAGCGTGACGGTGTTTCTCTTGTGCCCGCCGAAGACCTGCGAGAAAGGCGTCTGGCTGGTTTTGGCGGCCAGGTCGATGGCGGCGATTTCCAGAGCTGTGCGCGCGGCGCCCATGCCCTTGAAATCCACCGTCTCATCGAGCGTGGCGAGCAACTCATCCGCCTCTTTTCCCTGTATCCGGGGAGCGGCCTGCCTGAGTCTGGCCGTCATCTCCGAGCCGGTCTCTTTGGTGATGTACATCAATGGCGCCGCCTCGCCCCAGCCCTCTTTTCCGTCATCGTTCGTGAGGCGAACCACGACTCTCTCGAGTATGGATGCGCCCCCGTAGCGGTTTCTGGATTGCTGGGTAACTTCCACGGCGGTATCCCAAACCGTTATCTCCTGAATCGGCATGAACATATCTCCTGTGTAAACGGAAGGCCAGGACCCCGCCTATAGAGGGGCTGTTGAAAAAGCCCCGATGAGCGAGGGTTTGACGCGACCGATGAAAGAGTAAGAAACACAAATACTCCCGCATTGGGGTTGTTGAATAACCCGGTTTCGGGAGCGGGCGGTATGGAGGGTCACGCGGCGGCGGACAGGAAGCCCGCGCAGCTTGCGAGGCCGCGATGGACGCACAGAGGCTCTTCCCGGGCCGACCAGGCCCTCCAGAGGGCGAATAACCTTGCAGCAAGTGCGGCGGAGAGCCGCTTGAGGTTGATCGCCGCCGCCGTCAGGTAGGACTGTATCTTCATGTTCTCAAGACCGCGCCGCACCGCGCGCGCAAGCCCGTGCCAGGTCTTCGCCTCGCCGTGGTAGCCCTCCGAGCGCCACATATGACGCCGGTACATCCGCCGCTCCTCCTCCCTCCATCGCGCATGGCGCCGGCGCGCGCGCAACAGCGCCGGATACGCATGCGGAACCAACACCACCTTGCTCGACCACGCCTTCGGCAGGCAATCCTCGCGAAGCGCGCAGCCCGCGCAATCACGGGTCTTCGAACGATAATAACGCCCCCCCTTTGCGGGCCGACGGGGGCTCAGTATCTTGCCGCGCGGACACTTCACGATGTCGTGCCGCGCGTCGTAGCGGAACAGGCGCAACGGAACACGGCTCTGCGAGGGTTCCCTCTTCGCCGGAATGAGCGCGGCCACACCCCGGCGCTCCAGGGCCGCGTAGACCTTCGAGTAGGCGTAGCCAGAGTCCGCCGTCACCATCGCGGGCGCGCGCCCCGATACCTCGCATACCGCTTCCACCTGCGATTCGAGCACCTCACGCTCGTTCACCGTACCCTCCGTCACCGATACGTCGAGCACCACCCCGCGCGTGTCGTCCACCACAGCGTGCTGCTTGTAGCTCGGCTCGAATCCCCCGCCCGTTCTCGCCAGCCGCGCGTCCGGGTCCGTCCGGCTCACCTTCCCGGAACCCCCGCCACGGCGGCCTCCTCCACCCTTCTTCCCGGCCTCCTCCTCGACGGGGTTCTCCGCTATCACCTCGTCCACGTGACGCTCCACCAGACTCTCCCAACTCACGTCCGCGCGGATCAATGAGGCGTCCACGTGCACGACTTCGGCCTTGGCCACCTTCGCATCCAGGCACGCACGGACCGTGCGGCGGAATATCTCCCGGAACCGGGCCTCCCCCCAGCGCTGCCGTATCCGCGTCAGGCTCGAATGATCCGGCAGCCGATCCTCCAGCCCGTAACCGATGAACCACCGGATCGCGATGTTCACCTGCGCCTCGCGCATCAACCGACGGTCGTGCACGAACCCCAGCAGAAGGCCCGCCAACATCAACCGAACCGCCACTTCGGGGTCGATCCCAGGACGGCCGTTGTCCGCGCAATAACAATCCGCCACTTCCTCGCGCAGCCAACTCAGGTCCAGAACGCGGTTCACGCGGGCCAATATGTGATCCTCGGGAATCAACCTCTCCAGCGAACCGGTGATGAACAAATCCATCTGGGCGCGGTTCTTGCGTCCCAACATCGCGGATATTCCCTTCTCGGGCGCGTAATATCCATACATCCAAGCATAGAGTCAGGGGTTTTTCAACAACCCCGCATTGGTCGCGTTTGACCCCTTGAGGGAGCTGTTGAAAAAGCCTTTGTCAAGGGAGTAACCCCCCAACCCCCCTTGTCAGGGGGGCTTTTCTTCCACCCCCTCGTCGGGGGACATCGCCTTTACCCCCCTGACAAGGGGGGACAGGGGGGTTGCATTTCCAGTCGAGAGGGGCGTCCCCTGTACCCCCTAAAAAGGGGACTTATTCAACAGCCCCATATAGGGGTGATCTTCGGCGTCCGCTTCATGGTTTTCCCCTGTAAAGGTTCATTCGGGCGCATAGATACGAATGTCCGGCAGGGTGCGGTACGCCTCCCCGCAGTCCAGGCCATACCCGACGACGAAATGATTTTCTATCGTGAAGCCTACGTGGTCCGCCTGCACCTCGACTTCTCTCCTCGCGGGCTTGTCCATCAAAACGCACGTCTTAAGAGAAGCGGGGCGCTTTTCCCGGAGAAGTTCCAGGGTTTTCGAGAACGTATGGCCCGTATCCAGAATGTCGTCGATGAGCAGGACGTTTTGCTCCTCGATGTCGCCTAAGTGTCTGGCGTCGATTTCCACCCGGCCCGAGCTTTGCGTTCTCTCCCCGTAGCTCGAGGCGGAGAGGAAGCCGAGCGTGGTGTTGCGCATGAGGGCGCGCGCGAGGTCGACGCCGAAGAAAACGGAGCCTTTCAGTATCATGACGATATGAACCGGCCCGGCGGGCAGCGCCGCGTTGATCTCGGCGGCGAGTTCGGAGAGACGATTCCGGATATCCTCCTGCGCTATCAGTATCTCGGTTGCGGGCATCGTCTACTCGATCACGGCCAGCAGCAGGCGCTTCAGGTCCTCCTGGGTCGAGGGGACCGGGTTCGTGTTGACCTGGTGGCTTTCCGCCGCGTCCTTGGCCAGGACGTCGAGGTCCTCGTTCACGACGTCCGCCTCTCTCAAGCTGGCCGGAATGCCGATGTCCGTGTTGAGCTTGCGGATGGCGTCTATCGCCGCCTCGGCCGTGTGCGCAGCGCCTTCTTTGAGAAGCGGCGCCATGCGCGCGTAGGTCTCCCGCATGACGGGGAGGTTGAACTCCATGACGGGCGGCAGGAAGATGCCGTTCGCCGTGCCGTGGTGAAGCCCGTGGTAGGCGCCCAGCGGATGCGCGAGCGAGTGCACGATGCCGAGGCCCGTGTTGGTGAACGCGCGTCCCGCGAGCATGGCCGACAGGGAGATGGCGTCGGCCGCCTCCGGGTCCGATGGGTCGTCCACGTAGGCCCTGCCGTGTTTGCCGATATAGGTGATCGACTGAAACGCGAGGGCTTCCGTCCAGGGGTTGGAGCTGGGCGAGCCGATCGATTCTATCGCGTGCGTCAGGGCGTCCATCATCGTGCCCGCCGCGATGTGGGAGGGAAGTTTGGCCAGGAGCGCCGAGTCGACGATGGCGAGTCTCGCGAAGAGCGAGTCGTCGGCCATGACCGTTTTGATCATGAGCTTCTTGTCCGTGACGATGGAGCTCATGGTGACCTCGCTGCCCGTGCCTGCCGTGGTGGGAACGGTGATGAGCGGCGGGCCGGGCTTCGTGGCCTTACCTCGACCGTAGTAGTCGCTCGGCACGCCTCCGTTCGCGGTGATGGCGAGGGTCGCCTTGGCGGTGTCCATCGTGCTGCCCCCGCCCGCGGCGATGAAGCCGTCGCACCCGTGCTGATTGAAAAAATCGCGGGCCGCGATGATGCTGGTGTCAGAGGGGTTCGCCTCGGCCTGATCGTAGAACTGATAGTCGAGCGACGCGTCTTCGAGCCCCTTGATGACCGAGTCGAGCGCCCCGCTCGATGCGAGTCCCGGATCGGTGACGAACATCGGTTTCGCCATCCCCAGGCCCTTCGCTTCCTCTCCAATGTGGGCGACCTCTCCGCGGCCGAAGCGAACGCGGGGGCCGGATGCGATTTCAAACGCTTTCACCATGAATATACTCCTTCGCTACTCGTATGAGGTTTCCGGGAATTTACGAAGCATGAATTCGTAATCTTCTTCCGTGTCGATGTCGAGAAAGATATCATCATTGGGCAGGTGGTGAAAAACGATCTTCTCAGGAGATTCCTTTTCCAGTCTCTGGATGATTCCCCGGCCGCCCGCATCCCCGCTCGCCTGAAGCAGTTCGTCTTTGAGCGAGGCGGAAAACAGCGTGGGGTTTCCGCGCCTGCCCTCGAATGCCGGCGCCGCAACGAGAGCCTCGGGCCGGGACGCCTCATACAGGGAAATCATGTCGTTCACGATTCGGGGCGTCAGCAGGGGCTGATCGCCCAGGACGAACAAGTAGGCGTCGGCGGCCTCATGCGCCGCCTCGACCCCTGCGACCATGCTCGTGCTCTGTCCTTGGGCGTAGCGGGGATTGTGCTTGAGGCGCACGTTCAGGCCCCTGACGGCTTCTTTTATCATCGCCTCCTCATGACCCGTCACGAGGATGACCTCTGAAACCGCGCCGGCGAGCACCGCTTTCGCCGTCTTGCGGATGACGGTCTCATCCCCCAAGGGCAGGAGAAGTTTGTTCCGCCCCAGGCGTTTCGAGAGGCCTGCGGCGAGCAGTATCGCCGTAATGCGGCTCGCGTCCGCCATAAAGTGTTTTCCATCGAAAAGAGTAGAAGAACGCCTGCGTTTCGTCGGCATGGTAAGGAGGCGGGCTTTTGGATGTCAATTCTCGATGGGCGTGCTCTCCGGTAGCCGTTCCGTTGACAAGGCTTCATGCCGACTTTAATATCGGGAAGCGCTCAAAACCCACGACATCTCGTGAAAGAAACCCGGATGAGGGCAGTCATTTCACCGGTTTTGGCGTTGATTCAAAAGATGCGCTTCATGCAGCGAATCGCAAGGATTCGAATAGTTCACTTATAGCGGAACATGCCGAAGGAGAATCACCATGGCGTATAAGAATCACGAAATCGTTGATCTCTCACAAGACATCTATCAGGGACAGCCGGTGTTCGTGGGACACCCCGAGACCTGGCGCTGGACGAATATGACGCACGAGGAAAGCGCCGCCAGCGGACGCTTCCAGAGCGAGATGAGCTATTATTCGGGCATCATCCAGTTCTGCGAACACGGCCCCACGCACGTGGATTCCATCAGCCATCTCGACCCCTCGCCCGACGCGCCGCACATCGACGAGATGAATTTCGATTCTTTCTACAGCCGGGGCATTGCGATTGATTTCGAAAACGTCGAGGACAACAGCTACATCAACGCGGACGACGTGAAGCGCAGGATCGATCACTATGGCTACGAGATCAGGCCGGGCGATACCCTCCTCTACACATACGGGCACTTCAAGCGCCACCACCCGTCTCCCCTCTACACGACGGCCTACGCAGGCTGGACGCGCGATGCGGCCGAGTACGTGTACGGCGAGTGCGGGGCCATCAACGTGGGCACCGACGCCCCCAGCATGGACATGGCCACCAGCCCGGGATACCCCTGCCACCTCGTTTGCCGAGACCTGGGCCGCACCAACACGGAAAACCTGTGCAACATCGAAGACGTAGTGGGTAAGGAGTTTCTCTACATCGGGCTTCCGCTCAAGATTCGGGGCGGGTCGGGTTCGCCGATTCGGGCGATCGCCGTGCTGAACGCCTGATTCCTCTCGCGCGAGGCGAATATGAAAGCCTTGGTGAAACAAGCGAAAGGGCCTGGAAACATGGCGCTTCTCGACGTGGAGGAGCCTCGCGTGGGTCCCGGGCAGGTGAAGGTTAAAATCGCCCATGCCGGCATCTGCGGCACGGACGTGCACATCGCCTCGGGCGAGTTTTTTCACTATTTCCCCCCCTTGGTGCTGGGACATGAGTTCTCGGGCGAAGTGGTGGAAACAGGCTCAGGCGTCGAGGGAATTCCTCTCGGGGCAAGGGTGACGGCCGAACCCACGAAATCGACCTGCCGCGTATGTCCGCACTGCATCTCGGGCCGCTACAATCGGTGCGATGAGCGCGACATCGCGGGCGTGGTGAGCAACGGCGCCTTCACCGACTATGTGGTCACCCGGGCGGAGTCGATTCATCGCCTGCCGGATAACGTGAGCTTGAAGGCGGCCGCGCTCTCCGAACCCCTGGCGGTGTGCGTGCACGGGATGTGTGAGCAATGCAGCGTGCGCGAGGGAGATTTCGTCCTCATCATGGGGCCGGGCGCCATCGGCCTGGGGTGCGCCCAGGTGGCGGTCGCCCACGGCGCGCGGGTGATGGTGGCGGGGGCCGGGAAGGATGCGCACAGGCTCGTTCTCGCCCGCTCGTTCGGCGCGGAATGGACGGTGGACGTGGAGACCGAAAACGTCCTCGAATGCGCTCTCACGGTCACGAACGGCTGGGGGGTCGATTTGGCGGTCGAGGCGGCGGGCGCTCCCGGCGCGCTCGAGATTTGCGTCGAATCGGTGAAAAAAGGAGGAGAAATTCTCCAGGTGGGTCTGCCCGGAGCGCCGATTCCCGTGAATATGGATCGATTGGCGTTCAAGGAGATTCGCCTGGTCGGCACGTTCGGCCAGAAACGCTCCGCCTGGCTGCTGGCGCTCGAGTTGCTGGAGGCGGGCAGAATCGACACCGAAGCGATGGTATCTGATATGCTCTCGCTCGATGAGTGGGAGAGAGGCTTCGACATCATGCGGCGCGGGGCCGGGTTGAAGGTGCTCCTGGCGCCCACCGGATAGACTTGAGATTGAGAATGGCGGCGCTTTTTCCCAGGAAAACGGAGCTTAAGGAAAAATACGGCGAGCGTATTCCGCCGGGGCAGACCGCGACGGAAAAATGGCCGGTGCTCCATTTCGACGAGGCGCCGCCAGTCGACCTCGAATCGTGGAAATTCCGCGTGTTCGGCGAGGTGGAAGAAGAGCTCGAATTCAACTACCAAGAGTTCACCTCGATGCCCGCCGTCGACGTCTCCTGCGACATTCACTGCGTCACCCACTGGAGCCGGATGGACAATCGGTTTCACGGGGTATCCTTTCAGGAACTGATGAAGCGGGTGAGGCTCAAGAAAAACGCCGGGTTCGTCATCGTCCATTGTGAGTGCGGCTACACGACGAATCTGCCTCTTGCGGCATGTATGGACGATGACGTGCTGTGGGCCTGGAAGCACGACGGGGAGAATTTGACGCCCGAGCACGGCTGGCCGCTCAGGCTGGTCGTGCCGAGGCGTTATTTCTGGAAAAGCGCGAAATGGGTGTGTGGGGTGGAGTTTTCCGCCGTCGACCAGCCCGGTTTCTGGGAGACGCGCGGATACCACAACGACGCGGACCCGTTCAGGCAAGAGAGATATTCGGACTAGTCCAAAGCGTTCACTTTAGGGGATGGCACACATGAGCATCGATCCGAAAGAGTTCAGAACCGCCCTCGGCAGATTCGCCACCGGCGTCACGGTCGTCACCGCGAAAACGCAAACCGAAGCCCGGGGCATGACGGCGAACGCGTTTTCCTCCCTCTCGCTCAATCCGCCGCTCGTCCTGGTGTGTTACGACAACAAGGCGTCGAGCTTGAAGATGGTTCAAGAAGCGAAAAAATTCGCCATCAATTTCCTGTCCGAGGAGCAGAAGAGCGCTTCCGACTGGTTTGCGGGCAAGGGCAAGGACGCGGAAGATCAGTTCGCGGACATCCCGCATGAAATCGGAGAAAACGGCTCGCCGCTGATCACGGGGCATGTGGGTGTTTTGGAGTGCGACCTGCACGAGGAACTTCCGGGTGGAGACCACACCATCGTCGTGGGGAGTGTGACCCGCGTCTTGCTCGAGGAGGAGGTGCGCGCCCCGCTTCTTTTCTACGGCAGCGCTTACCGGAAGATGGATATGGGCGGCTCCTACGACTGACTCTAAACCCGGCTAGAATTTCACGAGGAGTTCCCTTGGCTTCATACCGCGCGGTTGCGTTCGATCTTTTCGACACGCTCGTTGATTTCGACATCTCTCTTTTTCCCGTGGTGGAAATCGACGGCAAAGAGGAGAAGACCACCTCGAAAGCGGCTTATGACGCGCTTTATGACGGTGGTTTCCTGGTGCCGAATTATCCGGCCTTCCACCAGCTCTGGCTGCAGAGCTCCAAAGAGGTGTGGGCCGAGCGCAACAACGACCCCGAGTTGAAGGAAATTCGCTCCATACATCGTTTCAGGCGCCTCATGGCGCTTTTGGTGGCGATTCCCTCGCAAGATAGGGAAAGGGCCGCCCTGACGGCCTTAAACGCCCACATGTACGGCATCGAGAGCTCCGTCGTGTTCGATCCGGGCCGGCTCGACGTGCTGGGGAAGATAAAAGACGCCGGCCTGCCGATAGCGCTCTTAAGCAATTTCGACCATGCGCCCACCGCGCAGCGGATTATCGATCAAAGGGGCATTACGCCTTATCTCGATACCGTGCATATTTCAGAGGATGAGGGTTTCAGGAAACCGGCGGCTTCCTTGTTTCTCAAGGTGGCCGAAAAACTGGGCGTGGCGCCGGGTGAAATGCTCTTCGTGGGCGATACTTTCGAGGCCGACGTAGAGGGGCCGCAAGGCGTGGGGATGCCGTGCGCCTGGCTCAACAGAAAGGGAGCGCTAAAGCCTGAGGGCAGCGAACCGCCCGATTTTGAAATCCGGGATATAGAGAGCACGCTTTCGATACTGGGCCTCTAGGGGCTGTTGAATGTGTCCCGATTTCAGGGGGTAGAGGGGACACCCCTCTCGACTGGAAAAGCAACCCCCCTGTCCCCCCTTGTCAGGGGGGTAAAAGCGATGCCCCCGACGAGGAGGTGGAAGAAAAGCCCCCCTGACAAGGGGGGACAGGGGGGTTGCTACTTCGAGGAGGGCTTTTTCAATAGCCCCCTCTAGGTCCGGTTTGTATGAGGGTATTCGGTTGTCGGTTCTAGCACTTCAGCATGTGGATGTGGAAAGGCTCTCGCTGCTCGAAGAAATACTCGCGCAGCGCAACATAGCCTCGCGCTACGTGGCCCTCCACAAGGGGGAGCGCCTCCCGCATTCTTTGAATGATCTGGAGGACGCCAAGGCGATTGTCGTCCTGGGCGGGCCGATGGGCGTTTATGAGGAGGAGAAATACCCCTGGCTGGCCGATGAAATCCGTTTTATCGGAGAAGCGCTTCGCTCGGGGTTTCCCGTTTACGGCCTTTGCCTGGGCGCGCAGCTCATGGCGGCGGCGTTGGGCGCTCGCGTGTACCCGGGAGAGGGGAAAAAAGAGATTGGCTGGTTCCCGGTGGATTTGACTCCCCAGGCGCAAGGAGACCCGCTCCTGGGGGATGAGGAGCCGTCCTTCCCCGTGTTTCAGTGGCACGGCGATACGTTCGACATGCCTAAGGGCGCCGTTCATCTGGCGTCTTCCGCGCGATACCCGCACCAGGCGTTCCGGTGGGGGGAGCGCGCCTACGCCTTCCAGTTTCACCTGGAAATCGGGGTGGAGGACATATCCACGTGGCTGGACGCGTTTGAGGGAGATATGAATTCCCCGCGCTCGGACGCGGACCCCCAGGCGATATTGAGCGATGCGCCGGGGCGCCTGAAGACTTTGAACAGACGCGCTGCGCGCTGGTTCGAGCGCTGGCTCGCTCTCTCGGGGCTTGTGGGGTCGCCTTGAGTTCTCCCGCCCTTGTCGGCGGGGGAGCGCTTGCCTAATATGCAACTCCCCACGGGGGCCATCATTTTCTGATTTTCGACATAAAGGAATCATTCATGGCAGAGCCTATTCGCGGTGAAATCGTCGCCATCGGCACCGAGATGCTTCTTGGCGACCTTATCGACACCAACAGCGCCTTCATCGCAGACCAGCTTAAATCGGTCGGCGTCAACATGTATTTCAAGACCACCGTCGGCGACAATCTGGACAGGATCGCGGGCGTCATCAAACAGGCTCACGAGCGCTCCCAGGTGGTCATCACCACGGGCGGGCTCGGCCCCACTGTGGATGACTTGACGCGGGAGGCCTGCGCGAAGGTGATGGGCGTAGAGCTCGAGTTTCGCCAGGATTTGTATGACTACATCAGCGCCTATTTCAGCCGCCGCGGCTTTCACATGAGCGATAACAACAAAAAGCAGGCCTACATTCCCGCCGGGTCCACGCCCATCGAAAACCCGCGCGGAACGGCGCCTTGCTTCATGTGCGAGGACGAAAAAGGGGTCATCATCGTGAGCCCGGGCGTGCCGCACGAGATGCGCTACATCATCACCCAATGCGCGGTGCCCATCCTGCAGGAGAAATACGACCTGGGCGAGGTCATCCGGACGAAGGTTCTCAAAACCTGCGGCCTCGGCGAATCGCGCGTCGATGAGATGATATCGGACCTGTTTCGTGAATCTATCAACCCGAGCATCGGCGTGCTCGCCCATCCCGGGCAGGTGGACGTGCGCATCACCGCGCGCGCGCAGAATATCGAAGAGGCGGAAAACATGATTTCGGGTCTCGAGGTCAAGGTGCGCGAGATTCTGGGCTCGGCCGTTTACGCCACGGGAAACGCGACGCTCGAGCAGACGCTGGGGCGCGTGCTGGCCCAGAGCGGCAAGACCATCGCGATCGTCGAGTCGAACACCGGAGGAGCCTTGATTCAGAGGCTGAACGCCTGGCCCGAGCGCGTGCAATTCTTAAAGCGCGGCGTCGTCGGCTTACACTCAGAGGAGTTGGCGCGCATGTTCGGTGTGAATGAGAACGAAGGGCCTCAAGATTTCACCAGGACGCTCGCCCGGAGGGTGCGTGAAGAATCGGGCGCCGACATGGGACTCGCCGTCTTCGGCCCCAATCCGCCCGAGAACATCGAGCCGGAAAACTCCCGCCGCGCGCCGGCGCTGGGTGACACGCACATGGCGCTGGACACAGGGGGGGACATGTTCACCTTCTCATCGAGCTTCGGGGGCAACGAGCAGTTCGTGCAGTCGCGCGCGCCTATCTACGCCATGGAACTCGTGCGCCGCGCGGTGCTGGGGCTGGACCAGCTCACGTGACGTTGAAAACCTGAAAATATCGATAAATTCACGGGGTTTTTCGATAAAAAAGTGAAAATTTCCGAGGGGAAATGCGGGGATTTGCGGGGAGTTGCGGGGTTGAAATACGCGGAAATGCGGGCAAGTGCGTGCGTAAAACCGGCGAGATTATTGAGCCATCTCGCACGATGCGTCTCTTGACCCTCTCCTTGATGAAGACGTCCATCATCCGGCTGCCCTTTCGCCTAGACCTGCCCGTAGCGGCGGCGGCGCTTGTTGATGTCCTCTAGTTTGCGCGAGAGCTTCTCGAGCGTGCGATTGTCGCTCAGGTTCCCTTCGATATGAATATGGTAGACGTGCGTGTCGCCCCCGCTTCCGCCGAGTTCTTCCCGTATCGCGTCGCGGATGATGGGCCGCACACCGCGCTGAAAGAAATCGATAGATTGTGGGTGGTTCACGTTCATGATGTGCTCGGGCCCCGCTTCGCCCACGAGCCGGAGTGCGGAGCGCTTGACGAAACGCCCCGCCGCGTCGCCTTCTTCTATGGGTAGAGACCCCAAATAGGTGTTGTAGAAACCCTTGCCGAAATACCGCTTCACCCCCTCCTGTGGCGAGATGCCGGCTTCCCCGGCTGCTCGTTGAATGACTTGAAACGCCAGGCCCGCTTTTTCCAGTAAGGGGCCATCCACGCCCATCCGGCCCTGGTAGACCGCCTCGGGAAGCGAGAGGAGCCGCGCTTCATCCGCCACGCCGGTTTTGCGGTATTTATCGAGCGCGAGATACAACCCGGCCGCCTGCGCGAGATTCGCTATCCCCCGGGTGAAGGGGGTGGACCTGTCGGTGAAGCCCTTGAAGCCCAGGAAAGAGAGCGCCTGCTTGATGGCCCCTCCTTTGTTGAACAAGACATCGGTGATCAAAAAAGCGCCCGCCGCAGGCCCGAAGGCGGCGAGCCCCGTGGCGCCCGAGAGCGCGGGGAGGGCGCCTGCCACGTTGATGCCCAGACTGGCTCCCCTTTTCAAGGTTTTCGGGCCGCTCAGAAAGTCCAGCGCGGAAAAAGCGATTTGCAGGGTCGCCGCCGCTTTAGCGGCCGCTATCCGCGCGGCCAACTCACCACTCGTTTTTGCTCCGAGACTCGTGGCGATTTCCGTGCCGCCCAGGCGATTCGCCGCCTCGATCTCGGAGATGGATTTGAAAAGCTGCATGAGTCCCGCTTCGCCGCCGATTTTCGTCAGCGGCACCACAAGTTCCGGTCCCGCCTCGCCGATCAGGCCCAGGGTGGGTTTTTTGACCAGACCGCCTTTGGCGAAGCCGAAAACCTTGAACAGACCCTTGCTTAAATCACCCAGCAAGCCCAGGCCCAAATCCTGGAGCGCACCCACCGCCGGTTTGATGAATTGCGTACTCGCCATCTCGGCGGCGGCGGCCTGCACCATTTTGATGGCGTGGTTTTTCAGGTCGCTGAACAGATCCTTGGCGCTGGAGATTTTGCCGGTGAGCACGCCCGAGAAAAATCGGGTGAGCGTTTGCTCGCTTGCCGTGGCGAAGTCTCTCACCGCTCTTCCGGCGATCTCAAAAGAGGCGGGCAGGGCCGTCGCTTTCCTTTTGATGTCGTCCAGGCCTCTGGCGAGCGGACCGGAGCCGAGTTGGGAGCCGGCTCGTTCCGCATTTTTCCACAGGATGTTGATGCCGTCGGCAGCGTCTTTCGATGAAGCGCCGACTCCCTGGAGCTTTTCCGACGATAGAACGAAGGTGCGGCTCGATTTTTCAAGCGCAGTCCGGGACCCGCGGGTTTCGGTGTTGAGTTTTTCCGTAGCGATTCTTGCCTGTCCCGCCGCTTTGGTGAAACGTTCGAACGATTTGAGGCTGTTTCCAGAGTCTAGGTCTATTTTTTTCGTCACTGATATCTTGTGGACATGCTCGGGCATGGAATCCCCCCACATTTTAGTAAGATACTGAATGAGATGCGCAACGGGGCGCGTCATCTTCGCTCTCCGCCGCTTCTTTTGCGGGGAGGGATGCAGTGTATCGGCGGTGAAAAAAGACCGGGATACGGCAAATGCGGGCAGATGCGAGGTTTTGCTTTGTTAGACCTTGAAGTTCCCGGAAAAGTGAAATGATGCGCTTGAAGCGGGTTTTTTGTTTGAGGTCGGGGTGTTACAGGTCAGTAGGCGGGCTTTATTTTCCCAGGGTCGCGCAGCGGTTTTCGAAATCGTTTATCGCGCCCATCATGTCTCCACGGAAACTGATGCTCGCCCACTTGTCTCCGACTTCAAAAACAAGGCGCTCGCGGACCGTCATGCCGCGAGCGAAGTCATTCAGGGTGGCCTCGGACGAATCAGCCGCCAGCTTTTCCGCCGTCAAAGACCAGGTTCCTTCCACCACAGGATGGTTCGCGAAGCGATAGCGAACTTCGATGAACGGGCCGGCGCGGTCTTTCTTCCCGCTTTTTTTATCGGGGGATTCCTTCTTGCCGGAATCCAGCAGAACGAAAATCGGCTCCCCGGTGGAGCAGTACAAATAGACGCGCGCCAGATCGTCTCCCGTCGATTCACCGGATTCGCCAGGGACGGCACGGCATACGAGTGAATGGCTCGGTTCGGCCGTCTGCCTGTCTATGAAAGTCATGACGTCACAACGCCCGTATTTCCGGACGGCCACCCTTACCGCCCCCGTATCGAGGTGTGCGCACGCCACCGCCAGGGAACACACAAGGGCGAGGACGGCTGGTCGCCTGTAGATGCGCACCCGGAGCCCCAAGGCCTTCACGTATGGTTTGGAATTCACCCTATCTCCGAATGGGTAGGGAGTCGCTTGATGAATTTGCACCATATTTTCGCCTGATGCAAGAGAAGCGTTCTTTCTGGATGACAGGTGATTCGGTTGGCCGTTCTAATCTGCCCAGGGGTTGATGAAATGCCACAGATGGTTCGTGAGAAGACGCGGTTCGATGGCCGCAAGAAGGTAGGGAATCATGGTTTACGCTCCTTGTTCAGGTGCTCGTCAAGTTTGGCGAGCGCAATTTCGACTTCGCGTAGACGGTGCAGGATTTGCGCAAAGGTTTGCGTGTCCTCGCGCGTTTTTTTCACCGAAATTTCCTTGAGTTCGCGAAACTTGAGATCGGCAATCGTCTTCGCCTCGCGGAACTGGGTCTCCACTTCCTGGAAGCGAACGCGCGCGCCCGCGTTTTTCTCCAAAAGCCAGGGGTGGCCCCGCTCGCTTATGTGGGCCGCCAGGCGCGTTTCCACGTTCACGATCTGGTTGTAGAGCGGGGTGTAGGCAGCCACCCCGAGGCCGGCGATACTCAGAATGGACAGGAAAATCTGGAGCCCTTTCCCATTTTGCTCAGAGGCCATCAGCGCACCCCGTCGAAAGAAGAGGCGGCCACTCCGAGTTTCGCCTCCAGGGCCGCTATGTTTGTGGTGACGTCGGCATCCTGGATGTCGCGCACGCATTCGTCGTAAATTTTCAAGAGGGAGGCGAGCTTGTCGAGCAGAGTCGTTCTACGGCTCGCCCACTCATCCACCACGCTTTGACCCGTCGCGTAGCGCGCCGGATAGGCGTCTTTTCTGTTTTTGATGAGCAAGAACCCCGGTTTTGTGAGTTTCTCCGCGTCGGAATCCTGCGCCCAGGCGTCGATGAGCTTGGCTTTTTCCTCGTATTCGGCCAGCTTGCCGCCCAGAGTGCTCACCGGCACGCCCACGATGCGCGCCTTGGCGCCGTTGAGCAATATGTTGAGTTTCTCTTTCGCCTGGTCCCGGTGGATTTGCGCGACGCCATCGGGCGCGTGCGCGGCATGAGCGGCAAGAATGGCGTCGCGCTGCGCCCGGGTGCTCGAATCGTCCACTTTGATGACCCACGTATCCAGGCCGGGGCCAGGGATTTCGGGGCGGGCGGATTCCGTCTCGCCGGACCTGGGACGCCACTCGGCGTCAGGCGTCATGGTCTTTTTCAGCCGGTGCGCGCTGCCCAGGCAGAGATGCGCAAGGCCGGCCGCTTCGAGTTCATCGCGAAAATGCGGGCCGATGGCTTTGGTCACTTCGATTTCCATAGGTGTCTCCTAAATCAAAACGACGCTTTGGAAGAGATAGTCGCCAATGTTCAGGATGGTCGAGCCCGCCACGCGAAAGACGAACGTGGAGTGAACTTCGGCGAGCGCCCCTGTGTATATTCGTGTGTTCGCAATCGCGAAATTGTCTTTTTCGCTGCTGGATAAGCGGATGATTTCGATTTCCGGGTAGGCTTGTCCCGTTCCGTTGTACAGTTCGAGATCCATATCCAGACCCACCAGACCCGCGATGTACGTCGAATTCACCCAGCCTTGTCCGCCGGCTTCCTGGCGGATGACGTCATGACCCGGCCACATCAGGATTTCGTGCGTGGCGACGGAGGTCCATCTGGTGGAGGAGGTGGTGGCGAGCGTTCCCTTGGACTGCGCGGCGTATTCCGCCTTGTTCCAGAAACTTCTGACGTACACGTCGTTCGCGAGAACGAACTGGGATGAGGCGTCCGTTCTCGCGATGCCGACGAGGGTGCGGCTCTTGTCGTCCGTTTTGTGCGCCAGCCCCGTGGCGGCGTCGAACGCCCAGTGTCCCGTGCTGTCGAATTCGAGCTTGAGTCCGCTTCCGTCATCGTAGACGAAGACCGCATAGGAGTGGTCCGTAGCGAGGTCCGTGTTCGTACCCGTAATTCCCTCCCAGGGCAAATCCTCGTAATAGACATCTTCCGAAGCTTCATCGATGAAGGGAATATGGCGACCCGCGAGAGGATTGGCGACGGCGGGATTGTACGCGGAATTGAGCACCGGCTTGAACGCCAGGGTGGTGGCGTTCAAGTAATCGAGCCTGCCCGCACATTCGATGGGTTGTCTGTTGGCCCTGATTTTTCCGTCCGGGAAAAGGGCGGCGAGGGCGAGGCGGTCGATCACGCGGGCTTTCGTGGGATGGTGGCCGCCGATGGCTTCCTCGGTATAGCGGGCGGACAAGTCAGCGCCGATGGGCATCGTTTTCTCCTTTATGCGTAAGTGGCGGCGTCGCGTTCGGCACCCAGGAGCCAGCCGCCTTCGAGTGTTCTGGTCCCGTCCAGAAGAGGGGAGGATGTCAGGAAAAAGCCGGTATCTCGAATTTTGAGTTCCATGGCTTGTTCGCCCAGGTCGTAATTCACCTCGATCACCTCCCCGATTTGATTCACGAGGGGTTCGAGCCTTTCCGAGCGCATCCAGGGCACGCTGAACGCTACGTAGTCATCCGGCTCGACTTCGAGGGCTCTCAAGGAGTTGTCCTCGATGGTGAGCATGCGGGTGGGTTCGTGATAGCGCTCCACGATGCGCGATTGAATCGTGGCGGCCACGCTCTCGCGCCGGACCCATTCGAGCCTGAGCGGGCTTTGCGGAGGCCTCCTGACGCCATAGAGCCTTTGGGAGGATGTGTTCTGTGTGGCGCTCCCGTCGTCGTGTTTGATGTAGCGCGCGTTGAGAGAATCCCTTGCGAAGAGCGCTGGTACTTGGTTGATGACGGTGTCGCGCGCAATCTCCGCTTCGATGCGCGAATGGCCGAAGCGGGGCAGAACTTTTTGGGGCGAAATGGCGGAGGATTCCTCTCCGGCGATGCGAATTTTCAGGCGACCGAACGGGTCGATTTCGTAGCGCCCGAGAAAATCGCCCAAAAGCGCGGTGAGGATATCGGCGGGCGCATGGTCGCCCAGAATGATCCCGCTCGCCCGGTAGCCGAGGGCGCTCGCGCAGGCTGCTGCGCGCGAGAGGGCCTGCATGTCGACCTCTTGCTCGCTCAACCCCCAGACGCTCGTCATGAGGTCCTGAACGACCTCGGCGGGGTTTTCGATGAGCGCTCCGCTTAAGTTTTTCCTGCCCTTGCATACGGCAGTCACGCGCCCCTTTGGCGGGACGGCGAAAGCGGCCGTGGCGATTGTGCTCCGGCCCTGATAGTTCCGGGCGAGTTCCAGCACGTAGTCACCCGGCTCGATGCGGCCATCGTCGTCGAAAAGTGCGACGGCGCCCCATACCTCATGAGCGGCCACGCAGTAGACGCCGTCGCCTGCGGTGTCGATTTTCGGGAGCGCGTAGACACCCGCGTTCTCGCGCGAGGGGATGGTTAAATCCCCGTAGATGATGGGGAGGCTCTGGTCTTCGAATTCAGGGGCTGCGTATCTCGAAGCGCGGGCCATCTGAAACGAATCCGATAGCCTGTCCGTCGTCGGGTCGGTCATCTAGTTTCCCTCGCATTGAATCGTGACCGAGTCGATACGCTCGATGATTCGGCGGATGGTGAAACTCGCGATCGAGAGAACATCGGATATGTTTTGTCCCGAAAACCCGACGCGGACATCGACCCTCCCGCCCACGAACGGCTCTGTCGCGAGGATGCGGCTCATGCGCGGGTGGCCGTCCATATCGTGGGCGTTGTTGATGGCTATCGTGAGGCCGGAGAGTTCCTTTTCCCTGAATGCCTCGAGAATGGACAGGCCTTGAAACGCGCCGAGAGAGAAGCGGCCGCCATCCTCTATCCAATCATGAACGCCAAGGAGCACTTCTGCTCCTTCTCCGAGCAGGAGGGAGCCATCGAGAATCCGGGAGCCGTCAAGAAAATGGATTCTTCCGCCTTGCCCGATCAGGGAGGCGGGGACCTGCCTGCCGCAGAACACGCGCTTTCCACCGGCGGTGGACAGGTGGTAGAGGACGAACGCGGTTTTCCCCTCGTGCCCGGCAATATCCGTGATGCCCTGATCCGTGGCGCGCCTCATGCGAGTCTTTCCCTGAGTTCAAGTTCGAAGGCGAAATCATCCGGTCCTGTCTGGCGAGGCAAAAAACCGCCCACGAGGTGGGCGAGAATGATCGAGGCGGGGTCATCCACATCCAGATGAACGAAGAACGGTTTGGCCCGCCTTGTTTCGACGTCCTTCACCGTCCGGTACATGGCGAGAAATTCCCTGCGCTGTTCATCCGATATGCGTTCATAGGGGAGGGTGAGCGTGCGGCCGCGATTCAGGAGAACCGGATATTCCGCCATGCTTTCCGTGCGTCCCGGTTCCTCGAAGGATTCTTCCCCCACCACGTTTCCGAACCAGAAGTGATCGGCAGGCTCAAAAAAGCCGCCCATGTAGATTTCCGAGATTTCCAGATACCCATCCTGGTCGGCGGCGGCGCCTTCGGCCAGAAGACGCCAGTGGCGATACGAACGCGGCGTGGTGGCGAGATAGTGGATGAGTGTGTCTCTGCGCCAGGTGAGCCTTTCCTCCAGCACGGGTGCGCGCCAGTCTGCGGACCTGTTTGCCTGAATCCTGAGACTTGTTCCGGGTGGGAAATTGTGGAGGTGGGCGATGAATACGTCGGGAGATATCTGCGCACCGAAATCAAGGGTGAACGACCAGGGGTCTTCGGGCGGCGAGGCGCCCCTCATCCTCGTGGCGGGGTCGAGATCGTAAATTCTTTTCGGTGAGTGAAAGCGATTCGCCGTCGCCTGCCAATGATCTCCCAAAGCGAAATCGGGTGAATTCGCGCCACCCACGAAGCGGACATTCACCCCTGAATCCAGGGCGATATCCGTCAACTCGGTGGGGATGTTCGAGGCTTCCCAGCCACCCGCGGGGGTCGATGTCTTGCGCCACTTGAAACGGGCGCCTCCCACATCGCCCGTGGCGTCGATTTCCACGGAGTAGACTTCCTGGTCTTTTCCGGCGTAGGCGCCTGAAAAGATCATCGAGCCGCCTGCGTTGGTGACGCGGGGGACGCCCGCGCCGACGAATCCCTTTTCCACGGAAGTGGCGGCGATGACGGTCTCATCATCGATAAGATTCTGATACATGAAGCGATGTCCCATTCCATTCTCCTGGGCGGGGGGGGGGCATATCGGAGGAAGCGTTTACTCCCGCCACGTTTCGGCATCGCTCCAGCGCAGGAAGGTGCCGATGTCGTGGAATATATGGAAATGGACAGGAGCGTTCGCCTCGCAAATGCGGGCAAATGCGTGGAGGCGGCATTGGATATTAAAATTTGGAAGAATCGAAAAAATCTGCTAAAGTAATACTTCAACAGAAAGATGAAGTTTTGGTTGTACCTGCCAATTTTATACGATGTCCGCCCGATGTTTCGAAAGGAATCGCGATGCGCAGGAAAACAGTGCGTCTCGTCACCCAATCTGGTTCCATAAGAAAATCCGGTAGCAGTTCTGCGAAGTTCTGGGTAGTAGGCGTGTTGTTGGTTCTGGTTGTCAGCATGTTCCTGGGGCAGCGTTCCGAAATACGTCGCTCTCCCGAATCACCAGAAAAATACGTTCCGGCTCCTAAGGAGCGCGGTACTGAAAAAGCAAGCGAAAATACGGCTCAGCGCGAGTTCGCCCGAACACCTCGGATTCAGATGCGCGAGGGGCCTGATAAACCAGATGTTTTGGAGAAATCGGCTGCGGATCTACCGAAAAAGGATGAGTTGACTACGGAAGCGGGCAAATTCTCCAAAGCAGACACCGTTATCGGCGTGTTGATGGCGCATAAAGTGCGCCGTTCTGAAATTCAGGAAGTTTTGGATAGTGTGCGTGAAAAACGTATTTTTTCGCGCATTCGGGCGGGTCGCCGATATGAGGTGAGAAAAAGTAAAAAAGATGGTGAATTCCGTGAATTCGTTTTGCAACTCGACAATGAAAGTCGACTCAGATTCTCGCGGACACCGAACGGGACGATGACGGCCTCGAAGGAGGAAATACCCTATTTCATAGATGTCGTTCGCATTCAATCACACATCAACAGCTCCTTATACCAAGCCATTTCCGATGGCGGGGGTTCTCCCGTACTGGTGAAAAAGCTGAGCGATATTTTTGCATACGTCATTGATTTTCATAAGGATTTGCAAGCTGGAGACGAGGTGGAAGTCTTGGTTGAACGAAAGCATCTTCGAGATGAATTCGCCGGCTACGGGAAGATTTTGGCGGCTGAGTTTATCGTGAGGAACAGGCGACACACCGCAGTGTATTTCGAGCACTCAGGCGGCAGGTATTATAACTTCGAGGGCGGATCTCTAAGGCGCGCCTTTTTGCGATCGCCGTTACGCTATACGAGGATCAGTTCGCGTTTCTCCAGGAGACGCTTTCATCCCCTGCTCAAGCGCTACCGTCCTCACTTTGGTGTCGACTATGCCGCGCCCCGGGGCACGCCTGTCCATGCGGTTGCCGATGGAGTCGTAACTTGGGCGGGGCGCAAACGCGAGGCCGGCAAGACGATTGAACTGCGCCATGGCGGGGGTTATAGAACCGCCTATCTCCATCTCTATCGCTACGCGCGCGGGGTTCGCTCAGGCAGGCGGGTCTTCCAGGGGCAGGTGATCGGCTATGTGGGTTCCACAGGTTTGTCCACGGGTCCTCATCTGGATTACCGGATCATCCGCCGAGGGCGATATTTGGACCCCTTGAAGGCGGAGCTTCCCAAGGGTATGCCGCTTCCTCGTTCGTTACGTCGGGCTTTCAAAAGGATTCTGGACGAGCGGCGAACGATGTTTGACAACTTGCCTCTGCTGAAGGAAGTTCAGGCTTCACCCGCGGCCCACGAGCCGTTCTTCGACATCGAGCATAAGCGAACATCGCGTCTTTGAAACGAAAACGAAACAAGGGAGAAGGTAACCATGTTGATTCCCTTTGAGGGAGTGCTGCCTAAAATTCACGAAACCGCCTGGTTGGCGGAGACCGCCGTTGTCATAGGCGACGTGGAGATCGGCGAGCACAGCAGCGTTTGGTACAACTGCGTTTTGCGCGGGGATCATATGCCTATCCGCGTGGGTAAGCGCACCAACATACAGGATGGCTCGGTCCTGCACATCGAGGGCGGGAAATACGACTGCGTACTGGGCGATGACATTACT
Source organism: bacterium (assembly GCA_965261085.1). GTDB lineage: Bacteria > UBA8248 > UBA8248 > UBA8248 > UBA8248 > Bin107. Next base: position 3,884,594 of record OZ253442.1, on the reverse strand, counting down.
GTGGGTCATATGGCTATCGTGCATGGGTGCCATGTGGGAGACGGCGCTCTCATCGCGATGGGCGCAATAGTGATGAACAACGTGAAGGTGGGCGAGGGCGCAGTCGTCGGAGCGGGCGCCGTCGTGCCCGAGAACAAAGTGGTTGATCCGGGTACCCTTTGGCTAGGAGCACCCGCCAGATATGTGCGCGACTTAAGCGATGAGGAAATAGCGCGCTTCAAGAACGCCGCCGTCTCTTACATGAACAACAAAGAGCGCTTCAGGAATTCGTGATCACTCCGGGAAACCTCTTCTTTCATGTCTGAACAATACCGCACCGATACCTCGACCCCGCTTGCCGCGGTGGTGGATTTGGGCACGAACGCAGCCCGTTTGGCGCTCGCCACGCTTGATGATGCAGGCAGGCTGGAATCGCGGGGTCGCTGGCGCGAACTGATTCGCCTGGGCGAGGGGGTTCGCGAAACGGGACTGCTCTCCGAGAAGGCCATGGAGAGAGGACTCGCCTGCCTTTCCCGGTTTGCGCAAATCATTCACGAGCATCGCGTCAATCTCATTGATGCCCTGGCGACCAGCGCGCTGCGTGAGGCGCAAAATGCGGATGTATTTATTGCGCGCGCCTCACAACTGGGGATTGCAATACGCGTTATTCCGGCCGAGGAGGAAGCGCGTCTGGCGCTGGCGGGTGTTTTCGCCGGCGAGGCGGCCAAGCCCGAGCGCGCGTTGGTGTTCGATGTCGGCGGAGGAAGCCTAGAAGTAATACTCTTTGAGAATGACGAGGTTCGAGAAATGGTGAGTCTTCCCGCCGGTGTGGTGTATCTGACGGAGCGTTATCTGAAAACTATGCCCACACCGGATGAGCAGGTGCTGGCTTGTTCGGAAGCGGTGGATGCGATGTTGGCGGATGTTGATTTCGGCGAGGCGGCGCTGGCGGAAATCCCCTTTGTCGGTTGTGGGGGAGTCGTGGCGCTGGCATGGTTTTTAACCGAAGGCTCGCCGCCGGGTGGGCGCGTAAATGGGCTCTCTCTGCAGAGTTCTTTTTTCGAAGAATGGGTCGATCGGTTCGCCGGAATGACTTTTGAGGAAAGGAGAAAGCTTCGCGGTTTCGAGTTGGGGCGCGAAGATGTAGCGCTTGCCGGGCTCATTGTCGTGCGTGCGCTATTGCGGTGGGGAAGTAAGAAAGATTTTGGCATATCAACTGGCGGTGTTCGTGAGGGGAGGCTGTTGGAATTGTTGGAGTCAGGCGCGCAGAGTTGTTGAAATCAATTGTGCGACGTGTGTACATTCAATAGAATATGGAACGCCTTGAATCGACCCTTTACTTTGTTGTTTGACACTGTCTCGCCACCTTCCTATATTTCGACTCTAGGCGTTATGGATAGGTGCACGATGCGCCGCGTTATCGGAATGTGCCCCCCATCTCGTGGCGTAATTCCTCTGGGGAAACGACATGGGGAAAATACTTCAATTTCCTCTCGCCCAAATTCCGGATGATGGTCTGGACCTCACTCTGGATTTGGAAATGGATGACTTGGAGGAAGTTTGGTTCAGAGCTTCGAGTCTAAAGCTCATCGGCAAGTTGGAGAAAACAGGTCCCCACGAGGTGAGCTTCCAGGGTCGGTTGAGTGGTCGGTTATTGTTAGAATGTTCTCTTGGGCTGGCGGAGTTTCTTCGTCCGTTCAATGAGCCTTTGGAAATCTTTTTTTCGCAAATGCCTCAAGATTCTGGTTCAGAAGGTGAAATAGAACTTAACGAAGAAGACCTTGAGGTTGCATACATCGACAATGAAACAGTGGATCTGACAACGCCCGTTCGCGATCAAATCGGGCTGGCGATTCCCTTACAACCCAGATGCCCTGAAAAATGTCTGGGAGAAGCGCCTGAAACTTGCCGGAAACTCGATGAGGGAAAATCCGTTGTCATAGGCGCGAAGTCAGATCCGCGATGGGGGCCGCTCAAGAGTTGGAAACCGAGAGGCTCCGCATGATGTTTGTGGTAGTTCGTGTGGGATGAATCTGAAATTTGCAATCTGTGGTATCATATGGCGATTCATTTCCGGGCATGAAGCCGAGAGGCATGCGAGGGAAATGGTCGTGTTTGACGCATTATTGTGAAAGGAGTGCAGTGCTGTGGGACTTCCCAAACGTCGGCACTCGCAGACGCGAGGCCGCAAAAGAAGAACACACTATAAAGTAGCAAAACCATCGGTCGCGGTTTGCTCGAATTGCAATCATCCGGTGTTGCCTCACCGGGTGTGTAATATCTGCGGGTATTACAAGGGCCAAAAAGTTCTAGAAGTAAAGGTATAATATTACCTCTGGAAGAGAAGATGAAAATTGCGATAGATGCCATGGGGGGAGACAAAGCGCCTTCGGCCATAATAGAAGGAGCGTTGGATGCTCACCGGGAAGAGGGTATCGAATCCATCTTGGTGGGTGTGCCGGAGCGAATCGAGACGGAACTCGAGCGTCTTGGAGTTTCTAATGATACCTTTGAAATTCGCGCGGCGAGTCAAGTCATCGATATGGGTGAATCACCCACAAAATCGGTGAAGACCAAGCCGGATTCATCCATGCGCATCGCTCTTCAATTGGTCAAGGACGGAGAAGCGCAGGCGGTGTTCAGCGCGGGGGACACCGGAGGCGCCTTCGCCACGGGTTTGACTGTTTTGCAGCGTATGCCAGGAGTTCAGCGGCCTGCCATTGCCGCTTTGATCCCCACCCTCAAAGGATTTTCCGTTATGCTGGACGTGGGCGCGAATTTGTCCCCACGGGCGCAGCACTTGTTCCAGTTCGGGATCATGGGTTCCGTGTATACCGAGGAAGTTTTCAAGAAACCCGCGCCCACAGTGGGCCTGTTGAACGTGGGCGGAGAAGATTCCAAAGGAACCGATGTCCTCAAGGCGGTCCATGAGATTTTTGTGAAAAGCGATTTGAATTTTGTGGGCAATGTCGAGGGGAGCACAATTTTTCAGGGCGGCACGGACGTGATCGTGTGCGATGGGTTCGTGGGCAACGTGGCTTTGAAGGTGAGTGAGAGTCTCAGCGAGATGCTGACGACGCTGCTCCGAGAGCAGATCGTCGGTTCGATGCGCAGCAAGATTGGATATATGTTTTTGCAAAATGGTCTGAAATCCATGCGCCAAAGAACCGATTATTCCGAATATGGAGCAGCGCCATTGCTGGGTTTAGGAGGAATTTGTACAATTGGACATGGTCGCAGCAACTCGAAGGCCGTGAAAAATGCCATCCGCACGACGGCGAGCATTGTCAAAGTCGATCTCAATGCCAAAATACAAAAAGAGATTGACAAGCATACCTCCATACAGCGAAGTGGGGATGTGGGCTGGCGTTTGTGGAATCAAATACGAACGGGCATTTTCTATGAGAAGGTAACGGGGGACGAAAAAAAGAGCGTCGATGAAGAAAATTAGCCCTCTTGATATCTGAGCCGATTTTCGACTACGCTCACACCTTGGTAGTTATCTCGCCCGAATAGGGAATCATATATTGACCCGCTCCGTCATTTTGGGGACAGGTTCTTATGTCCCTGAAAGAGTTCTCACGAATGCCGATCTGGAAAAGATGGTCGACACCAGCGATCAGTGGATTCGCGCTCGAACGGGAATCAGCGAGCGGCGTGTGGCGAAGGCCGATGAAGCGACTTCCCACCTTTCGATTCATGCCGCCAATCAGGCGCTGGAGGCGGCGGAGGTGCGTGCCGAGGACATCGATCTCATCATCGTAACCACTCTTACGCCGGATACGATGTGCCCGGCGGCCGCTTGTTGGCTCCAGGCTCATATCGGCGCGCACAGGGCAGCGGCGTTTGATTTGAATGCGGCGTGCACGGGCTTCGTCTATGGCCTTCAGGCGGCGGATGCGTACATTCGCGCGGGCATAATGAAAAAAGTGCTCCTGGTTTCCGCCGATGTCATGACGCGGGTGACGAATTGGGAAGATAGAGGCACTTGCGTTTTGTGGGGCGATGGAGCGGGCGCCGTTGTTTTAGGGGCGTCGGAAAACGGGACAAGAGGCATCATGGATTCCAAGGTGTATAGCGACGGGAAAGCCGGGGAACTCATTGTGGTCCCCGGAGGCGGTTCGCGATTCGCCCCGATGACGCCGGACGATGTGCATAACAAAGAGCATTTGCTGCAAATGAGGGGACAAGAGACGTTCAAGACGGCTGTGCGCTATTTCCTGGAAGTATGCAATGAAACGCTGGAGCGAAGCGGTCTCACTTTGGATGATGTGGATTTGTTCATCCCGCATCAGGCGAATCTGCGTATTATCGAAGCCGTGGCGAAACGGCTTAAATTGTCAATGGATAAAGTGGTTATCACGATTAACAAATATGGCAATATGTCCGCGGCCACCATCCCGGTTGCGTTGGATGAATCGGTGAGAGAGGGGAAAATTCGAAGCGGAGATAATGTCCTCATGGCTGCATTCGGCGGAGGCCTCACTTGGGGTGCGGCTTTGGTCGAGTGGAAGTGATGATATGAACGCCCGGAAAGATTCCGCTTCACCCCCCGCCCCGTTTTATCTGCGAGCATAATAGTTTATAGCTTCGCCGTTCATGCCATAGGTAAGGGTTGCTAGATGGCTGTGAAAATTGCGTTTTTGTTTCCAGGACAAGGTTCGCAGTATGTCGGCATGGGCAAGCAATTCTATGATGAGTATCCATTCGCTCGAGAAGCCTATGAGCAGGCGAGTGATATTTTAGGATGGGACCTCGCCAGGCTCAGCTTTGAAGGCCCCAAGTCGGAATTGACGCTCACTTGCCACACCCAGCCTGCGATTCTGGTTCATAGTCATATCGCATGCACTCTACTGCGTGAGTGCGGTTTCAGTGCTGCTCTCGCCTTGGGGCACAGCTTGGGGGAATACTCCGCCCTTATGGCGGCTGGGGCCATCGATTTCCAGACCGGCGTTGAATTGGTGAAGCAAAGAGGCCGCTTCATGCACGAGGCCGTCCCCGAGCGAGGTGGCGCCATGGCGGCCCTGCTCGGCATTAATAGAGAGGTTGCCGAAGCCATTTGCAAGGACATCAAAGGCGTGGTGGAGGTTGCAAATTATAATGCCCCCGGCCAATATGTCTTGTCAGGAGAGAAGGACGCGGTGGAGTCCGCCGCGCGTTTGGCGACAGACAAAGGAGCCAGGAAGGCGGTCATGCTTCCGGTTGGAGCACCCTTCCATTGTTCTTTGCTGAGCGAAGCTGCGGAGCGTATGAGTCAAGTTCTCGACGAAGCGGATATCGCCGATCCTTCGATCCCCGTCTATGCGAATGTGACGGCTCAACCCGTTCAGGATGGAAAACAGGTAAGGGAGTTGCTCAAACGGCAGATTCGCTCCGCCGTGCGGTGGGAAGATGCAGTCCGTGCGGCAGGTGAGGAAAAACCCGATGTTATGGTCGAGTTGGGCCCGGGGAAGGTGCTCTCAGGATTGAATAAACGGATATTGGAAGGTATACCGGTGCATAATGTGGAAGATACGCAGAGTCTGGAGAAAGCAGTTTTGGCCTTGGGCGAGTTAAACTGAATTTCATGCCTGTGTATGATGTTACTGAAGCTTGCATTAAAGGGAGTGGAAACAGGTCATAGAATTCTGGACGGCCGCCCCACAGATGTGTAAAAGAGTATTGGGTCTATGTTCTTGTTGAAGAGACGTCCCAATACCGGTTTCAGAGGAAGATTTTCGGAGGAATCGGCGTGACAGATGATATCAAAGCACAAATAAGAGAAATCATTGTTGAACAATTGAGTGTGGAGCCTGAAAAGGTGGTGCCAGAAGCTTCATTCACCGATGACCTGGGAGCAGATTCACTGGATACCGTAGAACTCGTCATGGCGTTTGAGGAGAAATTCGGTATCGAAATACCTGATGAAGAAGCGGAGAAAATTTCCAAGGTTCAAGATGCGTACGACTATATCTCCAAGGTGCCTGGAGATTAGAGAAACCTCGTTGGTCTGCAAATCGAAGAGGAAGCATGAATAGCCAAGGTTTATTGAAGTCGGATGTGCGGGTTGTCGTCACGGGATTGGGGCTGCTTACACCGCTGGGCTTGTCTATAGAGGAAAACTGGGAAGCCTTGATGCAGGGTCGCTCGGGCATTGGTAAAGTATCCCGATTTTGCTCGGATCGCTTGGCGTCGCGGATCTGCGGCGAAGTAAAAGGTTTTGAACCTGAGAATTATATTTCCCGCAAAGAACTCAAGAAAATGGACACTTTTATCCAATACGTTATCGCGGCCTCTCAAATGGCTTTCGATGATGCGGGTCTTGGTGTCCCGGATGAGGAAGTAGCGCCACGATACGGCACCATTATCGGTGTGGGTTTGGGCGGTTTGCCAGCCATTGAAGCGAATAAGATTTTATTGGAAAAAAGGGACCCGACGCGCATCAGCCCTTTTTTCATCCCCATGTTGTTGGGGAACTTGGCCGCAGGCCAGGTTTCGATGCGTTGGGGATTGAAAGGGCCTAACATTTGCACAACCACTGCGTGCGCCTCCGGCAATCACGCCATCGGAGACTCGATGAAGTGTATTCAGCGCGGCTTGGTTGATGTCATGGTGGCCGGTGGCGGTGAATCCTGCATCACGGAATTGGCCATGGCGGGATTTTGCGCGATGCGAGCGCTCAGCACCCGTAACGATGACCCTGAGAGGGCGAGCCGTCCTTTTGATGTGGATAGGGATGGATTCGTGATGGCGGAGGGAGCTGGTGTCGTGATCCTGGAGCGTTATGAACATGCCGTAGCGCGGGGCGCGGACATTTACGCTGAACTCAGCGGCTATGGGCTCACTTCCGACGCTCATCACATCACCTCCCCTGACCCGGGTGGTAACGGAGCGGCCCGCTGTATGGACATGGCGCTGAATGATGCAGGACTCGAGCCTGAGGATGTGGAATACATTAACGCACATGGCACATCCACCGGCGCGGGAGATAGACTCGAAACGACAGCCATCAAAAAAACATTTGGCGAACATGCCTACAAACTTAGTGTCAGTTCCACAAAATCTATGACCGGGCATCTTCTGGGCGCGGCGGGAGGCGTGGAATCGGTTTTCACTATCTTGGCGCTTAAAAATCAGTGTATTCCTCCCACGATCAATTTGGACACTCCGGATCCGGAATGCGATCTCGACTATGTGCCTAACTCTGCCCGGAAAGCGGACATCGGCTGTGCCATCACAAACTCATTTGGGTTCGGGGGAACCAACGCGTCGCTCTTATTCAAGAGAGCGGAAAGCAACGCAGCTTAAAAAAAACGGTTCGGCCAACAACAGAAACGGGAAATTCTCCGGTTTTGGTGCAAGGGGTGTTACCCTGGGTGAAATCGAAACCCAAGTCGGTTATTCGTTTTCGAATAAAGAACTCCTCGTTCGGGCCCTGACGCACCGCTCTTTTTCTCAAGAAAGTTCAACTCCCATTTCAGATAATGAACGACTGGAATTTTTAGGTGATGCTGTTTTGCAGCTCATCGTGACGGAAAAACTCTGGAAAGATTTTCCGGCGGATGATGAAGGTGTTTTGACCCATATGCGCTCAGAACGGGTAAATGGCCGCTCTTTGGCGGGTATTTTTAGGCGCCGTGGGTTGGGAGATTTCCTTCGTTTGGGCAAAGGGGAGGAGAAAACGGGAGGTCGACAGAAGCCCTCCATCCAGGCGGGAGCAGTCGAGGCGTTGGTTGGCGCCATTTATCTCGATGCCGGTTACACCCGTTGCGCGCAATGGGCGGAATCATGGTTCTGGGCTGCGGGCTTGAATGAAGAAGATGTCCTATCTCAAGATTTCAAAAGCCAGCTTCAGCGGTTGGCTCAAAAAAATGGAAATAAGCCGCCTGGTTATCGTCTGGTTCGAGAGAGTGGTCCCGAGCACGAAAAAGAATTCGAGGTCGAAGTTCGCCTCGGTCGTAAGGTAATGGGACGTGGCCAAGGCACGACCAAAAAGGCGGCCGAGCAGGTCGCTGCGAAAGAAGCAGTTCATAAGATTGAGGAAGCCTAGCGATACCAAGTTCCAAGAATGTGTTATTTTTGCTTTACGGATGTTGGGTAATTCTGATAAGTTATTGATTCCTACCGCCCTTGTATAGTTCCAAACCGCCCCCTGATAATGAAGTTCATTCGTCCGCCGAGGTGTTGAATTTGCGATTCCAACGCTTGGAGATGCAGGGGTTCAAGTCCTTCGTTGAAAAGACCGTGATTGAAATTGGCGAGGGTCTTACGGCTGTGGTCGGACCCAACGGATGCGGCAAAAGCAATGTATGCGATGCCGTTCGATGGGTTCTGGGTGAACAGGCTCCCAAAAACATGCGATCAAAGAAGATGGAGGATGTCATCTTCAACGGCAGCGCCGAGCGCAAACAACTCGGGATGTCCGAGGTCTCGCTTACTCTCACCGATCTCAAAGGGGTAGTGACCTCTCCTGCATTCAAGGATTTTGACGAGGTTGTGGTCACCCGCCGCTTGTATCGCTCCGGGGAAAGTGAATATCTCATCAATCGCAATCCCTGCCGCCTCAAAGACATCGTCGATTTGTTTCTCGACACCGGCGTTTCTCTCGATACTTTCTCCATCGTGGAGCAGGGCAAAATAGAAACTCTCGTGAATGCGAGGCCTATGGACAGGCGAGTTCTGATTGAAGAAGCCGCCGGCATCATGAAATACAAGAGCAGGCGAAACGAAGCGCTGCGCAAACTGGAGCTTGCGCAGGCGAATCTGCTTCGTGTGGCCGACATCATGCGTGAGAAAGAAACCCGCCTTCGCTCTTTGCGCCGCCAAGCGAGGAAAGCGACTTTTCATAAAGAATATCAAACCGAAGTTTCCGATCTTTCCCAAAGAATCATGGCACTCGACTACCTCAAACTTGTGGATGAGCTTGTTCCGGCGGAAAAAGTGTATGTCCGCATCAAAGAAGAAGAACAAGCGGTGTCGGCGAAATTGTCTTCTCTTGAAGCCGAAAGGGAAAGTGGGCGTATTTTGCTCACCGAGCGCTCAGAGGTATTGGCGGAATCCCGCCGACGTGCGGTGGAGGTGGAGGGCTGCCTCCAGCGCCTAGAGAATCGAGTCGAGATGCTAAGCAGCCGCCTCGCGGAACTTGATACGGAAGATGAGCGTCGCGCGGAGGAGATCCAGACTCTCGACGTTGAAATCACGACTTTTGAGAATGAAAGAATCGGACTTGCCTCAACCCTTGCAGTGCTTACGGAACAATCGGGCCTTGCGTGCCAGGAGTATGACGTCAGCGTGGCGGAATTGGCGGCCGTTCGGGAGAATACAAGGGAATTCGAGCGGGCTCTTCATGAGGCCAGACGCGCTCAAGAGGAGGAAAGGGAGCGTTTGAGTGCGGCACGTCAGCGAATCGCCTCCATCGAATCGAGGCGTGAGGGGCTGGCTGAGTCCACGGAAAAGATTGGCGAAGAGAACGAGGAGATCAAGTGCCAACTCGAATCGGCCAAAACCGACCTTAGTGATACTAGAAGCCGGTTAGAATCGCTGGTTGCATCTGAAAGTCAAGCAAAACAAGAACTTGAACAGGCAAGGTCTGAGTGTGCGCGGGCGTCCGAGTTGTCGGCCCGCCATGAAGAATCCGTGGCTGGGACGAAAGAATCGTTGATGGAAGCGAAATCCGCCCTCTCGGTCTTAGAGGGTGTTTTAGGCTCTGAGGAGAGCGGAATCGCAGATACGGATGCGTTCAGGTCTTGTGGCGCTGAAGTTCTGATGTCTTTCTCCGAAGTCATTCGAGTCGACCCGAAGTTTGAAAAAGCCATCGAAACGGCCCTTGGGGATAAGTTGATGGGCGTCGTCGTGAAAACCCCTGGCGATGCGGTAGATGCGATTCGTGCGCTGATGAGTTCGGAAGCCGGGCGGGGTGTAGCTCTACCAGCCGAAGTCGGTGCTCAGCCATGTGCCGTCGTCCCGTTGGGAGAGAGTGTTCTGGGCGTAGCCGCGGATTTTGTCCGTTGTGACATGGATTATCGCCATCTCGTTCAGTCGCTGCTTGGCAATATTGTTGTGGTGGAGGATATCGATGCTGCGCAGGCGGCATGGTGCGATGGACCCCAAGGCGTCGTTTGCGTGACTTTGAATGGTGAAATTATTCACGCGAATGGCGTGGTTGAAGGTGGTTTGACCAAAAACGAGGGTTTTTTGGAGCGTTCAAGAAGATGTGAGGAGATGCGCCTGAAGGTTGAACATTTTGAGGTGCAACTTTTTGAATTAGAGCCGATTTCACAGAAATTGAGCGAGCAACTCACAAAAGCGGAGCAAAGAAGCCTTCATGCGACCGAGGCGTATCAACGGGCTGAGGTGGTGCGCGTGGAGGCGGAGGGGGCCCTCCAGGCAGTGGAAGGCAGGCACGAAGAGTTGAGGAAACGGCTGGTCGCACTCGAGGCTACGCAAGAGCTGACGCGCGAGGAGCAGATGCGTCTCGTGGAGGCTCTCCGAACCGCCAAAGATGAGAGCCTCTGTTTGGAAGAAACGATTCGGGAATTCACTTTGCGTATCCAGGATATCCAGAAAAAGGTGAGCGGCGCCAGTCTGCGGTATTCAGAGGTCGAGGCGCGTGTGACGGATAAAAAAGTCGCCTTGACGGAAATCAACGGAAAGGTGGCAGGCGGTCAGGCCGAAGTCCATCGGATAGAGGATGGGATATCTCAGAACACGGCGCGCAAAATTCGTAGAGAAGAAGAACAGCACGAATCGAGAGAAAAGAGAAAGCGCCTAGAAGAAAGCCTCGCTCAAAGCGAAGAGGAGATATCCGCCTTCCAGGATGAAAAAGCCAAAGTAGCGGCCGAGCAGGCGGAACGTGATCGCGTTTTACGGGAAATGCAATCGCGTTATGAGGAACTGGGTGATTCGATTCGAGAGATGAAGGGGAAGGCTTCGCACCTAAACGTTGAGGTAAGCGAGGCGGCGGAACTACGGACGACGCTTCGCGTACAACGAGAATCCATGTTGGAATCTGCCGAGGCGGAATATCAGGTCAATCTCAAGGAGACTGCTGAGAGTCGGCGGGAAGAACTGCCCCAGTATCAGGAGATTGTGAATCGGCTGGAGATGCTGAACCAAAGGATTTCTCGCATGGGGGAGGTGAATCCTCTGGCCGCGCAAGAATACGATGAGATCAACCAGGAATATGTGTTTTTACAAGAACAGCAACAAGATCTCGAAAATTCCATCACCGATCTCCACACTACGATCGAGAGACTGAACAAGACGACGAAATCCCGCTTCTTGGCGGCGTTCGAGGAGGTGGGTAATGCCTTCGAGGATATCTTTGGCCGTCTTTTTCAGGGAGGTGAGGCACGCATGTTTTTACTCGATCCGAATGACCCTCTGGAGACGGGTGTCGACATCGAGGTGAAACCCCCGGGCAAGCGTCCTTCGAACATTATGCTTCTCTCAGCTGGGGAGAAAGCGCTCACCGCCCTTTCTTTGCTGTTCGCGGTGTTCAGCGTTCGGCCGAGTCCGTTTTGCATTCTCGATGAGGTGGACGCTACCCTAGACGACGTCAATGTCGGGCGTTTTCGGGAAGTGATCGCCGAACTCGAGGATCGGAGTCAGTTCATCATCATCACCCATAACAAAAAGACCATGTCGTACGCGAATCAACTCTATGGCGTGACGCAAAGAGAAAAAGGTGTTTCGGAAATTGTTTCCGTAAAGCTGAACCGTGAAGATGCGAGAGTAAATGGTGTGGAGGATACAGTGTTGGGATCGCGGGTGTAGTATCGTCCGTATTTTAATGAAAGGTTTTGTTGAAGATGACCCCGGTGCACTGGCGCCGGGGTTGGTTTGTTTGGCGTGGGCCGGAGGAAATATCTTTGATGTCTGATTCCGGGAAGAAAAGAAGTTTGGAGAGGGGTAGTGGCGAAAAAGGCTGGTTCGGCAGATTGCGCGAAGGTCTCTCGAGGACGAGAGGGGGTTTTCTCGGCCAAGTGAAGGGTTTAATCGCGGGGAGCATTGATGAGGATACGCTTGAGGAGTTAGAAGAAGTTCTCTACATGGCGGATCTGGGTCCCCCTCTTGTCGAGTCACTACTGGGGAAATTGAATGCGGGAGAAGGCAGGGGGGCGGATGCGCAGACGCGCGTTAAAGAAATCATGCACTCTTGTCTTGAAAACCCTGTATCCCCACCTGCGTTTACACCGCAGGATCCTCCTCGAGGCGAGCCCAGAATCATTTTCTTGGTGGGCGTCAACGGCGTGGGCAAGACGACAACAGCCGGAAAACTCGCGTCGCGTTACTCGGCGGAAAAATGGAAGGTCATGCTAGCGGCGGGGGATACGTTTCGGGCCGCGGCCGGTGAACAGTTGACGGTATGGGCGGAGCGGAGCGGATGCGAAATTATCCGCCACAAAGAGGGAGCGGATTCATCTGCTGTGGTGTATGACGCCGTTCAGGCGGCGAAGGCGCGTGGCGTCGATATATTGCTTGTGGATACAGCGGGACGCTTGCACACGAAACACAATCTCATGGAAGAATTGAAGAAGCTCAGACGCGTGACGCAACGCCTCATCGATACGGCGCCCCATGAGGTGTTGCTCGTATTGGATGCGACATCTGGGCAAAACGTACTCTCCCAAGTCCGTGAATTCGGCCCGGCCCTGGGTGTAACGGGGCTTGTGCTGACCAAACTTGATGGTACGGCCAAGGGCGGCGTGGTGCTGGGCGCCACTTATGAGAGCGGCATACCGATAAGGTATGTCGGCGTGGGTGAATCGGTGGAAGACCTGCTTGATTTCGATGCGGATGCTTTCATCGAGGCGATTTTCGGCGAGTGAACAAGCAAAACACGTTATATATCAGTTAGTTGCCCCTCAATAAACTTTCATTTATTTATCGAATAACCCCGTGAATTTATCGATATTTTCAGGAATTCCGCCTCGACTCGTTTCACCGGTTCGCGCGGGAATCCTGCCACGTTCCGCAGCGCCCGCGCTGACGGCAAATGCGGGGAGATGCGCGCCGGAGAGCGAATACTCCCATTTCCCGGAAACTCAGTGATGATGGCAAATGCGCGCCGGATAACGAATCCACCATAGGCTTGAAACGCCTGTGATGACGGCAAATGCGCGCCGGGATGGAGAGCTTCTCCGTCATCAACCACCGCTCAATATCGCCGGCAGGCGGGATTTCTGAGCGCACTGCTCGGAGGGTTCCGTTCCCTCCACAAAGGCTTCCAGTATCGGTTCACCCGCACACCAGGTGGACGGCAAATGGCCGGATCGCGAATCCACCTTCACGAGGGTAATGCCGGGTGGCGGTTCGGGAATTCGCACTGTTGACTCCCTGCCTTCGAACCAGCCTTTCATCACTTCGACCCATATGGGCAAGGCCGCGCTTCCGCCCGAAGCCCGGTAGCCCATGTGTTTGTTATCGTCACGGCCCACCCAGACTCCCAAGACGAGGTCCTCCGAGAAACCGATGAACCAGGCGTCCCGGTATTCATTCGTGGTGCCTGTCTTTCCGGCCAGGAAGGCGCCGATCTTTTTGGCCTTTTTTCCGGTTCCATTCGTGATGACGCCGCGCAACAACATTTTCATTTGGTAGGCCGTCTCGGGCGCGATGGCGAGATGCGTCGTGGGAACGTTTTCCTCCAGCACCCGGTTTCTTCCGTCGGTGACTCTTGTGATTTCATAGGGCCGCGCATATACGCCCCGCGTGGCGAATGGAATGTATGAAGCCGTGAACTGGTACGGCGTCACCTCGATGGAGCCGAGCGCCAGGGAGAGATACGGGTTCATTTTTGAGCGGATGCCGAGCCGATGCGCGAACGTGATCGCTTTTTGCGGGCCCATCTGGTCCAGCAGCTTGATGGTGGCCAGGTTGAGTGAGGATTCCAGGGCTCGTCTCATGGTGACGGGGCCATAGAATTTGTTGGTGTAGTTTCTGGGTTTCCAATCCTTGAGCGTGCCCGGCATACGGCGGACGAAGGGGGTATCCATGAGAATGTGCGCGGGCGTGTAACCCTGGGACAGGGCTGTCCCCATGATGATGGGCTTAAAAGCCGAACCCGGCTGGCGCCGCGCCTGGGTGGCGCGGTTGAACGGGAAGCGGCGGAAGTTGGTTCCACCCGTCAGGGCGCGGAGCGCTCCGGTTTGGGAGTCGAACGCGATGACGGCGCCTTGCACGGTCTCTTGCCATTCCAGAAAAAGTTTTTTAGAAGCGCGATCCACTTTGATCACGCGCCCCAAAAGAAGATCGCCTTCTCTGAGCCTTTTGGGGTCGATGTGTCCGGGAAGAGGCATTTCCACTTCATAGTCCCCGATAATTCCGCTCACCATCTTCGCGGTGATGTCCAGAATGTGAAATTGGAATCCATCCCCCAGGCGCGGCGGCCTCTTGATTTTTGTTCCGGGACTCATGAACCCGCGTCTTTGGTTAATTTTCTTGATTCCGTTGATGAGCGCTTTGTGAGCGGTTTTCTGCAAACCGATGTCAACGGTCGTATGAATTTGCAGGCCACTTTTATACAGGGATTGCCCAAACCGGCGACTGAGGCTGAGGCGGGTTTTCTCGATGAAATAGGCGGCTTCGGGCGCGATATTGGTCACCCTGGGAACCAGTTGGATCGGTTCTTCGCGAGCTATTTTTCTTTGTTCCTCGGTAATGAACCCCGAAGCCAGCATCCTCTGGATTACCAGATTACGTCGTTTCAGTGCTTTCTCGGGGTTGGTTTTGGGGCTGAATCGCGTAGGAGCTTTGGGCAGTCCTGCAATCATGGCGGATTCGGCCAGAGTGAGTTGAGCGACCGTTTTTCCAAAATAGATTTGGGCCGCCGCCTGTACCCCGTACGCCCCGCCGCCGAGATAGATTTGATTCATATAAAATTCGAGTATTTCATCTTTCGTGAAGCGTCGCTCAATCTCGAGGGCGAGAAACGCTTCCCGTATTTTTCGCTTGAGTTTTCTCTCGGGCGTCAAAAAGAGAACTTTTGCCAATTGCTGGGTAATGGTGCTGCCCCCCTGCACAAAGTGGCCCGCGCTCAGGTTCTTGATGAACGCCCGAAAAATATCCGGGTAGCTGACGCCCGGATGGTCATAAAAGCGGCTGTCTTCTATGGCCAGGAACGCCTGGCGCAGCGTGGTGGGGATTTGTTTCAAAGGTATGGGCTTTCTTCTTTCCTGGTACAGTTCCGCGAGAAGTTCTCCCCCGCGGGCGTAAATGCGCGTGATGGTGTTGGGCTTATAATTCTGGAGCCGCTCGAGTTCGGGAAAATCGTATAGATAACTAAGGCTCGCGCCGATACCCAGTCCGCAAGCGATGGCCAGGGCGCCTAGCGTGAGGAGGATTATTCTTCCGCGTCCGGAACGGGGCAACAACGGGGTTTTCCTTTTTGGAGAGATGAATTCGTGAGGCGTTTCTCCGCCCTTTGGCGAAGACCGACCATTATAAATTTGCGACGCCCTTTTCGCAATGTCTGGAAAAAAGCAGGTAGTGTCTCAGTCTGGATCTGGCCCTCCACCGAGCGAGAGGAGGGCCAGATCCAAACTAAGAGGAGAGGAAATCGGGACCAGGTCGACGTGCGGTGCTACAATGACGTCGACTAGATTTTGTAGTTGTCCCTGAGATGTTGTTCGTATTCATCTTGCTCCATATCACAATCGACCAGCCTTAAAAAATGGTTGATATTCAAATGGCATTGTCGGGCCATTTTACCCAGCAGGCGCGTTTGGATAGTTTCATTGCTGCCCTGACTCAGTCTTGTTTTGATATCTGATTTTTTGCCGTCCAAGGTCTTGTAAGTGAGGTAGACGTGGTGTCTATCGTCTTCCTGAAAACCTTTTCGAGATAGTTGACTTTTAATAACCCTGCTTTCACGTTGCGCCATCAGCTCACTTTAAATGTTTCGAGTAAACGCTTCTTTAATTCTTGAGCAGCAGAGGTCATATTCGCGTCATCTTCTAAAGCATAAGATTCCCACAAAAACGCTATTTCCTCGTAGAGCATTTTCTCTATTTCTTTCAAGCTATCCCCATAAACGGAGATATTCAATTCTTCATGCTCTATTTCATAATAAGGCTTTTCATCATTTGAGAAAAAATAGAATATGAGGGGTGGTGATTTAGGATTAATAAAATCTCCATTCCCAAGAGGCGCTTCCCCTACTTCGATTTGGAAACATGAACGTGTTGGTTCATCAGATTTTTCTTTTTGGGTCGTCCATTTTTCCCAACCATTCTGTTCTATGCCTGAAGGATACTCAATAGTTATTTTCATCTCACCTATCTTCTTTGCCGGAGTGATGGGTGTGATTGCACTACGCGAACGACATTATGGCTTAGGATGGTGTATATTGGATGCCCTTCTGTGTCCCATTGGTCATTTGCTCTTATAACCGCAGAAATAACTAATTTGACCCGCAAGATTGTTCCATCATTCAATGTGTATTCATTGAATTTCTCATTAGAATTGTCGATAGGAATATCTAATCCCTTGATGGGAGGATTGTTTGGGATGGGGATATTTACTTCATGGTACTCCATTTTATACTCCTTGTGATTTCCCAGCACTCCTTTGTGGGCGTTGAATGGTTGCCGTAGATTATTGCCAGCTTGTGCCAATGTAATGATCTGGGGATATTCGGTCAACTATATCTAACACTGCGTTCCTAACGCGCCGATACCCAGTCCGCAAGCAATGGCCAGGGCGCCTAGCGTGAGGAGGATTATTCTTCCGCGTCCGGAACGGGGCGACAACGGGGTTTTCCTCTTTGGAGAGATGAATTCGTGAGGCGTTTCTTCGCCGTTTGGCGAAGACCGACCATTATAAATTTGCGAGGTCGGTTTCGCAATGTCTGAAAAAAACGATTGCTCGTTGACAAGGACAGGCGAGGTCTACATAAAGGGATGCGCAAATAGTGGTTTGTATCCCGTCGCCCACTTGTTTCAAGGGGAGCGTATAGGGTGATCGAGCAATCGCGTGTTTTGGTGCTCAACCATACATATGAGCCGATAAATGTTTGCAACGCTCGTCGTGCGATTCGCATGATGATCACCGGAAAAGCGGATACCATCGAGACGAATGGCCTGATCGTCCGGAGCGAGGCGATGGAGTTTCACCTCCCCGCCGTCATACGGCTGAGAACGTATGTATATGTTCCTCGCCGAAGCCAGATTCCGTTCAGTAAAAAAAATGTGATGCGTCGCGACGAGAACACCTGTCAGTATTGCGGTGCGAAAGGTGGATATTTAACGGTGGATCATGTGTTGCCGCGTTCCCGTGGCGGCCGCTCCACATGGGAGAATGCGGTTTGCAGTTGCCGGAGATGCAATGCGAAAAAAGGAGACCGCACGCCCGATGAGGCGGGCCTGAAGCTGAACAAGCAGCCCCGAAAACCAAAATCGTTCATATTGCAGCACCTGAACCATCGGTTTCCTCGAACAGTGCAGCATGCATGGGAAAAATACCTCCACCCAGTTCAATCCGCTTGAATCTTAGGGTTTATGTGTCTGCCTTAATCCGTTAGACTATCTTCCGCTCGATTTTTCGAGCCGCCTTAGCCGGAGGCAGAGGACCCTTCATGAGTAGCTTCGAGCTCCATTCGGAATTCTCTCCCACGGGCGATCAGCCCGAGGCGATAGACGACATCGTCCGTCAGTTCGAAGAGGGCCAGAAGCATCAGGTTCTCTTGGGCGTCACCGGCTCCGGCAAGACGTTCACGGTGGCGAACGTCATCGCGAAGATGGGGAAACCCACGCTCGTCATCGCCCATAACAAAACCCTGGCCGCACAACTTTATAATGAATTCAAGGGGTTTTTCCCCAACAACGCGGTAGAGTATTTCGTCAGTTATTATGACTACTATCAGCCGGAAGCCTATGTCCCGACCACGGATACGTTCATCGAAAAAGATGCTTCCATCAACGATGAGCTGGACTGCCTGAGGCACGCGGCGACGCGCTCCGCCTTGATGCGCGAAGACGTCATCGTGGTGGCGAGCGTGAGTTCCATCTATGGGCTGGGTTCGCCGGCCGATTATTTCGATCTCCACATCAATATTTCCGTCGGCATGGAAATGGACCGCGAGGAGTTGCTCACGCAACTGATAAGAATTCAGTATCGGCGTTCGGATGCGGCTTTGCGTCGCGCTTCTTTTCGCGCGCGTGGCGATGTCGTCGAAATTATCCCCGCCCACGAAGAAGAGCAAGCGATTCGCGTGGAGTTTTTTGGGGAGGAAATCGACGGCATCACGGAAATCGAGCCGCTGCGGGGAATCGCTTTAAGAAAACTCGATCGGGTGGAGATTTACCCCAACAGCCACTACATCACGCCCGAGGAGAGGCTCTCGACCGCCATCGAATCCATTCAGCGGGAGTTGTGGGAGCAGGTGGCGGAGTTGAATGCCCAAGACAAATCCTATGAAGCGCAGCGCCTGCAGCAGCGAACCTTACAAGACATCGAAATGCTCAGGGAAGTGGGCTACTGCCACGGGGTGGAAAACTACAGCTTACACCTCGACGGGCGCTTGACGGGCGAGCCGCCCGCGACCTTGTTTTCATATTTCTCCCGGGATCATCTGGTGGTGATAGACGAGAGCCATCAAAGCATCCCCCAGTTGCGGGGGATGTACCGAGGAGATCGTTCCCGCAAGGAAACCCTGGTGTCGTATGGCTTCAGGCTGCCGTCGGCTTTGGATAATCGCCCGCTTGAAATAAAAGAGTTCGAGGCGATCCTGAAGAACACGATCTATGTTTCGGCGACTCCCGGGCCCTACGAACTGGAGAAAAGCGAAGGCGTTGTTGTGGAACAGTTGTTGAGGCCCACCGGTTTGGTCGATCCCCCTGTGGAGATTCGCCCGGTGCAGGGACAGGTGGACGACCTGCTCGCCGAGGTGCGCAAGGTGGCTGCTATGGGGGACCGGGCGCTCGTCACCACCCTGACGAAGAGATTTTCCGAGGATTTAACGGAATACTATGAAGATTTAGGGGTCCGGGTCCGGTATTTGCACAGCGATATCGACACACTCGAGCGGGTGCGGATAATTCGCGATCTGCGCTCGGGCGTTTTTGACGTGCTGATCGGCATCAATTTACTGCGAGAGGGATTGGATTTGCCCGAAGTCGCTCTCGTCGCCATATTCGATGCGGACAAGGAAGGGTTTTTGCGCTCGGAAACTTCTTTGATCCAGACCTCGGGCCGCGCGGCGAGGCACATCGATGGCCGGGTCATCATGTATGCGGATCGCATCACCGACAGCATGCTCCGCGCACTGGACGAGATGGATAGGAGAAGGAGTATCCAAATCGCTTACAACGAAACGAACGGGATTGTTCCCCGTTCCATCAGCCGCAGGATGGATGAGCTTTTGGAAGCGTCCGGCGAACGGGGTTACGGCGATGCCCTCGGGTGGGAAGAGATGGAAGCGCCACTATTTTCCGAGATGGACGCATCGGCGTTGGATGAGCTTCGCGCCCAAATGCATGAGGCGGCTCAGAAGCTAGAATTTGAGCGGGCTGCCGAGATTCGCGATAAAATTCTCGCCATCGAGCGTCGGCAGCTTGGCCTGAAACCCTCCAAAATCGCGACATGAGTGATTCCGTGCTTTCTCCCGGCCTGGTTTCCGTGGGAGAGGACCGCTCGTTTTTGAAGTCTTTGCCCGAAAAACCGGGGATATACATTTTCAGGAACCGAACGGGAGATGTGCTCTACGTCGGTAAGGCGTTGCGCCTGAGAAGCCGGGTGCGCAGTTATTTTGCAAAAAGGACCGGCCGGGGTCCCTGGATTCAGAAAATGGTGGAGGAATCTACCACGATAGAGCACATTGTGACGGCCAATGAAATCGAGGCGCTCATCCTCGAAAGCAATTATGTGAAAAAGCACAAGCCCCGCCACAACGTGCTGTTGCGCGACGACAAACATTTTCCCTACATGAAGCTGAGTACGAGTGAGGATTACCCCCGCCTGAGCATCGTTCGCCGCCCGGCGGGAGACGGCGATTCCTACCTGGGGCCCTTCCCGTCGGCGAGCAGCCTGAGACGCACGATTCGCTTTTTACAAAAGACGTTTCATATCAGGCCCTGCACGGGTGGTTTGGAAGATAAAACGGCGAAGCGGTGCATCTATTTTCAAATGGGCCAGTGCCTGGGGCCGTGTGATGATTATCAAAGCCGGGAATCGTATAGAGGCGGCGTTGACGACGCGCTTGATTTCCTGAAAGGGAAAAATCAGGAGTTGGTTCGAAGACTCAAGAAACAGATGCAGGGATACTCTCAGGAACTGCAATATGAAGCCGCCGCCAAGGTGAGGGATCAGATTCAAGGTATCGAGCACGTCACCGAGCGGCAGACGATGCTTTCCGTAAAAGGGGGCGATCAGGATGTGCTCGGCTGCCATCGTGAGGGAGAGAAAGCGACGTTCCGCATGTTTTTTATTCGGGGCGGCAGGCTGCTGGGAGACCAGGGATTTCATGTGGCCGCTCGAGAAGGCGTTCCCGACGGAGAAGTCGTCTCCGCGTTCGTGAAGCAGTATTACGCTGGCAAGACGTTTTTCCCCAATGAAGTGCTTTTGCCCTCTTCAGTGAATGATGCTTCGCTCATCGCGCAATGGCTGTCCGAGAAACGGGGCAAAAAAGTGTCCGTTTTTCATCCCCGCCGGGGAGACAAGCGCCGGCTGGTCGAGATGGCGAGCGAGAACGCATCGCATGCCCAGGAGCAGGAAAACGCCCTGGTCAGCAAGGAACAGCAAACACTCGAGGAAATTCGGCAGGCGTTGGGGCTCGAGGAGCTGCCGGTGCGGATTGAAGCGTTCGACGTATCGAATCTGCAGGGGAGTAACATCGTCGGCGCCAGCGTCATGTTCCAGGAAGGGCGCTCGTTGAAAGATGGTTATCGTCGCTACAAGATCAGGAGCGTGGCGGAATCCCCCGATGATTATTCCTCCATGCGCGAGATCGTTTTCAGGCGCCTGGAGCGTCTGGTGAACGAAGGGGGCGAGATGCCCGATCTTCTGCTTAT
Source organism: bacterium (assembly GCA_965261085.1). GTDB lineage: Bacteria > UBA8248 > UBA8248 > UBA8248 > UBA8248 > Bin107. The sequence goes on along the minus strand of OZ253442.1, from coordinate 3,863,631 downwards.
CGACGGCGGGAAGGGGCAACTCTCATCGGCCGCCTCGGCGCTCGAGGAACTCGGCGTGGCGGATGTGGCGTTGTGCGCGATTGCGAAGGGCAGGAGTTCCGGGAACCCCGAAGCGCAGGATGTGATTTTCCTGCCCGGTCAGTCGGACCCCATTCAAATGAAAGAGGGAAGCGCGTCCAAACTCATGCTGCAAAAAATCCGCGACGAGGTGCACCGGTTCGTCCTGACGTTCCACCGGACGCGGCGCAGACGCACTGCAATCAAGAGTGGTCTGGATGATGTGCCCGGTTTGGGCCCAAAGCGCAGGCGCGCGCTATTGCGGACGTTTGGGAGTTTGAGAGGCGTATTGGAAGCGAGCGATTTCAAGCTCCTGGAAGTAGAGGGCGTTACGCCGAAACTCGTGGCCGCCTTGCGGGAAAAACTCGGGGGCGAGAGCGCCTTTATCGAAGGAGCTGGGGAAAGCGCTTCTCAGACAAGCAAACATTGAAAGCGAAGGACATAGGATTTTCCATATTCTCGGGTCTTTTGCTGGCGTCTTTGTATCCGCCGTTTCAGTTCGAGATTTTGGCCTGGATCGCGCTCGTCCCCCTTCTATGGGTGCTGGAAGGCAAAAAACCACACCAAGCGTTTTTCCTGGGGTTGCTGACCGGGCTGGTTTCGTTCGGAATCATCATCTGGTGGGTGAAGATTTCCATGGCCACTTACGGGGGACTGCCGGCGGCTCTCGCCTGGCTGATTACCGCCGTCCTCGCGCTTTATCTGGCTTTGTACCCGGCATTATTTGCATTTTTCATGGTGCGCATACATTCAGGCGGCACTTTTCTCACGTTTCTCATCGCGGCGCCTATGTGGGTCTCTCTGGAGCTCTTGCGCGCCTATTTTATGTCCGGTTTCCCGTGGGCTTTGCTGGGGTATAGCCAGTATCGCTATTTGCATGTCATTCAAATCGCCGATCTGGTGGGCGTGTATGGCGTGTCGTTCTTTATCGTGTTCGTGAACGCGGCGATCTGGCATTTTTTCCGTTTTCCGCGAAAGGCGCCCTACGCCGTCGTCATCGGCGTTTCTCTCATGGCGGCGCTCGTGTGGGGCTATGGTTATTTGCGTCTCCACGAAGTGCCTATCGAAACGGCGGGTGCTGCGCGCGCGGTCGGCATCGTTCAGGGAAACGTCGATCAGTCCGTGAAATGGTCTCCCCGCTGGAAAAAGGGCATCCTCGAAAAGATGGGGAAATTGACGAAGGACTTGAGAGGGCGTTTTCCGAAGAACGAATCCTCCACCCCTCCCTTCATCGTCTGGCCGGAAGCGGCGGCTCCTCTCGTTTACCGGCCACAAGCGTACGGGAGAAGCTATCTTCGCCAACTGGCGAGAGATGCGGATTCCTATCTGCTGTTTGGAACACTCGGCAAGCGCGACGTGAAAAAAGGGCCCAAATTAACGAATTCGGCGTATCTCCTCGGCCCGGACGGCGAGGAAATCGGCCGGTACGACAAGATGCATCTGCTGCCTTTCGGCGAATATGTTCCACTCGGCAAACTGTTGTTTTTTGTGGAAAAACTGGTGCCCGTGATCGGGACGTTCAAATCCGGAGAAGAACCGAAGATATTTGACGCCGCAAAGGGGAAATTTGGCGTTTTGATCTGTTTCGAGGTCATTTTTCCCCGCGTGGTGAGGCGCATGAAGGGCGCGCAGTTTCTCGTCAACATCACGAACGATGCATGGTTCGGAAAAACGGCGGCCTCTGAGCAGCACCTGTCGATGGTGGCGTTCCGGGCGGTGGAATTCCGTATGCCGATCATTCGTTCAGCCAATACGGGGATAAGCGCGTTAATCGACCCCACCGGCGCGATTAGAGTGAGAAGCCCCCTTTTTGAGGAGTGGATACACGCGGATGTCATTTCGCTGAAAAAAGGAGCCCCTACAGTATATGCGGGGATGGGAGATATGTTCGCGTATCTGTGTGTTTTCGTTTCTCTGGCTGCGGTTTTGCTGTTCCGCTCCAGACGGGGCTCCCGAATGTGGTATGATAGTTAAAACCGCCCGGGTGGACTCCATGCCGACAGGTTAGAGGGTTGTATTTAGAAAGATTGGAGATATCGATGGAAGAATTATGCAAGAAATGTGAGCAACTGGAGGCGCGCCTCCTTGAACTGCGAGGCCGGCTTTGACCTCGATCGATTGGAGGTAGAGTGCGCCAAACTCGATAAACTCGCCGGAGAGACGGATTTCTGGAACGACGCCGAAGCCGCGCAAAACACGTTGAGGCAACGCGCTTCTTTTGAGAAAAAGATCCGGAACTGGGAGAACCTCAGCGGCAGACTCAAAGATCAGAAAGAATTTCTGCAGCTTCTCCAAATGGAAGAAACTTTCGAGTCGGAACTCCTGAGCGATATCGAAAGTGCGCTTTCCTCCCTTGTGGGAGAAACCGAGCGCCTGGAGTTCCATCTGGTCATGGATTCCGAGGAAGACAGAACCAACGCCATCCTTTCCGTGAATGCAGGAGCAGGCGGCGTCGAAAGCCAGGATTGGGCCGAAATGCTCTTCCGCATGTATACGAGATGGGCGGAGGAGAAGGGATTCCAGGCGCGCCTCGTTTCCATACTTGGAGGGGATGAAGCCGGCATCAAAAACGCTACCCTGATCATTCAGGGGGATTATGCTTATGGGTATCTTCGAGCGGAAGTCGGCGTGCATCGTTTGATAAGAATTTCGCCGTTTGACGCCAGTTCGAAGAGACACACCTCTTTTGCTTCCGTGGATGTTGCTCCAGAGGTGTCGGATGATGTGGAAATCGAAATTGATGAAAACGATTTGCGGATTGATGTATTCAGGAGTTCGGGCGCCGGCGGCCAGCATGTGAACACGACGGATTCGGCGGTGAGGATCACGCACTTGCCGACGAATATCGTGGTCTCTTGCCAAAATGAGAGGAGCCAGCACAAGAATCGCGCTACGGCCATGAAGATGCTGCGCGGCCAGTTATACGAAATGGAGAAGCGAAAGCGTGATGCGGAAAAAGTAGCGCAACACGCAATGAAGAAAACCATCGGATTCGGGAGCCAGATTCGTTCCTACATCCTGCATCCCTACCGGATGGTGAAGGATCATCGAACCGACGTGGAACGCTCGGACGTGAACGCCGTGTTGGATGGGAATATCGATGTGTTCATCGACGCCTACCTGCTCTCGTTGATAGAAGGGAAGGCGAATACGCGCGCGTAATCGTCAGCGGCAGAACCAGGGGGAAGTGAATGGAGAAAGCACGGTTTTATGGACGTAGAAAGAGGGTATGGGAGGAGCGCCCCTGTGGCGGATAAAGCGATACCATCGCCGGATGAGCGAGACGATGATAATTTTTTGACCCAGCAGCGGAGAAAAAAGCTCGAAGGGATTAGAGCATCTGGAGCCAATCCCTTCGTGAACCGGTTTTCGACGACGCACCAGATTGGCGCCATCGTCGAAGAGTTTCATGAAGTGCCGGCGGATGGTTTTGAAGAGGCGAAACAGGCGAGTTATTCCGTGGCGGGGAGAATCATCGCCAAGCGGGTGCAGGGGAAAGTCGCCTTTGTCGATCTGCGGGACGGGACGGGACAGATTCAGTTGTTCATTCGGATGAATGAAATCGGCGAAGAGTCTTTTCAGGCTGCGAAGGAACTCGACATCGGCGATATCGTTGGAGCGGAGGGCGGCGTGTTCCGCACGAGGACGGGCGAGCTCTCGATCTGGGTGCGCCGGATAAAACTCCTGACGAAAAGTTTGAGGCCGCTGCCGGAAAAATGGCATGGTCTGCAAAATTTGGAGTCGCGTTACCGACAGCGGTATGTGGATTTGATTGCAAACCCCGGCGTGGTCGAAGTGTTTCGGGTGCGCACCCGGATGATTCAGTTGATACGCCGTTTTTTGGATGAATTGAATTTCCTGGAAGTCGAAACCCCGATGATGCAGGCCATCGCCGGCGGGGCGACGGCCAGACCGTTCACCACCTACCACAATACCCTGGAAATGCCTTTGTATCTTCGCGTGGCGCCCGAGCTCTACCTCAAGCGCCTGGTTGTGGGTGGAATGGATCGTGTCTATGAGATTAACCGAAATTTCAGAAATGAAGGCATATCCACACAGCACAACCCCGAGTTCACGATGTTGGAATTCTATATGGCGTATGCGGACTATAATGATCTGATGGTATTGACGGAAAAGATGGTGGTCTCGCTGGCTCGAGATATCCTGGGCGGTGATGTGCTGGATTATGGGGACGAGGCGATATCGTTTCAGGCGCCTTGGACTCGATATAAATGGCGCGATTCCATCGTGACGGTGGGCGGCGCGCCGAGCGAAGTATTGGAAGCTGAAGAAAAAGCACGCCTTTTTGCGCGAAAAATCGCAGCGCCCAAGGGTTACCCCGTACCGGGTGAGATGAGCCATGCGCACATCCTGGAGTATCTTTTCGAAGAATTGGTGGAGCCGAAACTCAGGCAGCCCACTTTTATCTATGATTTCCCAAAAGCCCTTTCACCGTTGTCCAAGAGCCGGGAAGACGACCCCGATATCGTGGAGCGGTTTGAACTCATCATCGCCGGGCGCGAGATTGCCAACGCTTATACGGAGTTGAATGATCCGGACGATCAGCGGGCGCGCTTCGAGCAACAAGAAGCGGCGAGGAAGGCCGGCGATGAGGAAGCGCATGAAATTGACTGGGATTATCTCACGGCCCTGGAATACGGCCTCCCGCCTACGGCGGGTGAGGGAATCGGAATAGATAGGCTCGCGATGCTGCTGACGAATACACATTCGATTCGAGATGTGATCCTTTTCCCCCTCATGCGGAAACAACAAGGCTAAAGATGACCTTTTCAACAGAACTGTTCATTGGTTTCAGGCATTTGCGCTCGCGGAGCAAATTTGCCTTTGTTTCACTTACTACCTGGATCTCCGTATTGGGCATAGCGCTGGGTGTCGCCACGCTCATCGTCGTCGTGGGAGTCATGACGGGGTTTCAGCGGGAATTTCGTGACAAAATCCTGGGCACGCAAAGTCATATTGTCATAACGAAATCAGGCGCTTCTTTGATGAGAAAATGGCACGATGTCCTGCAAAAAACGGGCAATCAAGAGGGCGTAATGGCGGCGAGTCCTTTTGTGTATGGACAGGCGATGTTCTCATTCAATAACCGTGTGATGGGCGCGGTGGTGCGCGGGATTGTGCCGGCTCGGGAAATCGACGTGACGGACATCAAAAGGTACTTGAAGGATGGTGCGTTAAAAAAGATTTCGGAGAAAAACAGCACGGGCAAGCCCGGCGTTATTCTTGGGGGCGAACTCGCGAAAAACTTGTCCCTCAAAGTGGGTGATGCGGTGACGATGGTCAGCCCCGTGGGGGTGATTACGCCGATGGGCCTGGTGCCCCGAACGAAAAAGTTTCAGGTGGTGGGAATCTTTCGTAGCGGGTTTTATCAATACGATGCCAGCCTCGCGTTTATCTCGATGAAAGAAAGCCAGAAATTCTTTGGATTCGGCAATTCCGTAACGGGGGTGCATTTGCGCGTGAAGGACATTTTTTCGGCCGAGCGCATTTCTCGCAAAATTCAGGGAACTCTCTCGGGGGCGTATTTATCGCGCTCCTGGCAGGAAATGAATCGCAACCTGTTTTCCGCGTTAAAAACGGAAAAAACCACCCTCACCATCCTTCTGCTTCTCGTCGTCGTTGTGGCCGCTTTCAACATCATCGGCTCACTGGTCATGGTGGTGATGGAAAAAGGGCGTGAAATCGCGATCTTGAAGTCGATGGGGGCTACGAGCGGCGCAATTTTAAGGATATTTTTCGTTCAAGGCGCTTTTATAGGTCTGTTGGGTGCTGTTTTGGGAACCGGTGGAGGCCTCGTTGTGGGGTGGAATCTCCATGTGGTTGAGGATTTTTTAGAACGCGTGTTTGGTCTGGACATCCTACCCCCCAGCGTTTACCATATAGAGAAATTACCGGTGCAGATGACGCCTTTTGATGTCTCTGTTACTGCAGTATCTGCTTTTTTGATCTGTTTGGCGGCGACACTTTATCCAGCATGGCGAGCTTCTCGCGTCGATCCGGTAGAAAATCTCCGTTATGGTTGATTCGCGCACATTGGAGATGAGTGAGTCTGTTTCACCAGAGGGTGTGTTGCCGCAGGTAATCGTCACCAGGGGACTGGAAAAATCATACACCATGGGCAGCGGCGAGGTGATGGCTCTGAGCGGAGTCGATCTCGAAGTTGGGCAGGGCGAGATGGTGGCCATCATGGGGGTCTCGGGAGCGGGAAAAACCACCTTGCTCCATCTTTTGGGAGCACTCGACAGGCCGACGAAAGGCGAAGTGATTCTCGAGGGCAAAAGCCTCTCTGATTGCTCAGAAGCCGAATTGGCTCAATTGAGAAATCAGTATGTAGGTTTCGTATTCCAGTTTCATCACTTGTTGCCGGAGTTTTCCGGGCTGGAAAATGTTATGATACCCGGGTTGCTTCGTGGCGCCCGGAAAAAAGAGGTGGAGGAGCAGGCGAAGGAATTGTTAAGCCGGATAGGCTTGGCCGATAGATGGAATCATCGGCCCGGAGAACTCTCCGGAGGAGAGCAACAAAGGGTTGCTATTGCACGCGCGTTAATTAACAATCCTTCTGTAGTACTCGCGGATGAACCAACGGGGAATTTGGATTCAGCAACCGCGGAAACGATATTTGAATTGCTTCAAGAGATTAACGAAAGAAGCAGGCAAACGATTTTGGTGGCGACGCACAATAATTCGATGGCGGAAAAAATGGATCGTGTGATCGCCGTGGTGGACGGGAAAATAGCCGACAAAAAGTAAGGAGGGCCGTATGTTCAAGCGATTCACTGAGCGCGCCCGAAAAGTCATTATCTTGGCCAGAGAAGAGGCGGAGCACTACCGGCACGAATATCTGGGAACCGAACACATACTGCTTGGTGTGCTGAAGGACGGGGGTGGAATCGCCATAGCCGTTTTGCAGAAGCTGGGGGTCGACCCCAAGCAGCTTCGGCTGGAGCTTGAACGTAATCTACCCAAGAGTTTGAGCGGCCCCGTGGAAGGGGACATCCCGTTTACCCCTAAAGCGAAAAAAGTACTTGAATACGCCGTCGAAGAGGCCCGTCTGATGGGCCACAACTATATCGGCACCGAGCATCTGTTGTTGGGCATCGTGAGAGAGAAAGACGGATTGGCGGCTAAAATTCTGGCCAGCTTCGGCGTAAAACTCCAGCAAACGCGAGAGCAGACCATCAATCTCCTCAGGGAGCCTGTGGCGGCGCGTTCTCGTGAGAAGAGCAAGACGCCGGCGCTCGATGAGTTTGGGCGCGATCTTACGGAATTTGCCGATGAGGGGAAACTCGATCCCGTCATCGGTCGGGAGCAGGAAATCGAGCGCGTCATCCAGATTCTCGCGCGACGGACGAAAAACAACCCTGTCTTGATCGGAGAGCCCGGCGTAGGGAAAACGGCGATTGTCGAGGGTTTGGCGCAATCAATCATGTCGAAAGATGTTCCCCAGATTTTGTACAACAAGCGCGTGGTTCAGCTTGATCTGGGCGCTTTGGTTGCGGGAACGAAGTATCGTGGACAGTTCGAAGCGCGCTTGAAGGCCATCATGAAGGAGATCACGCAGAGCCAGGATGTGATTATCTTCATCGATGAGCTGCATACTTTGGTGGGTGCAGGCGCGGCGGAAGGCTCCATAGATGCTTCGAACATGTTGAAACCCGCGCTCAGCCGTGGAGAAGTTCAGTGCATCGGCGCCACCACGCTGGATGAGTATCGAAAGTACATCGAGAAAAACGGCGCTTTAGAGCGTCGTTTCCAATCTGTAATGGTGGATCCACCGTCTGTGGATGATACGGTCAGCATACTGAAGGGTCTGAGAGACAGATATGAGAAACACCACCGCGCGCAGTTGACGGATGAGGCGCTTGTCTCCGCCGTTCGCCTGTCGTCCCAATACGTGTCGGATCGCTTCTTGCCGGATAAGGCGATAGACGTCATCGATGAGGCGTGCAGCAAGGTTCGTCTTGAGAAAGAAACCTTCCCGAGCAACATTCGGGATCTTCAGCGCCAAATTGAAGAAACGGCTCGCACCAAAAAAGATATGATCGAGAAACAGGATTTTGAAAAGGCCGTCGAGTTACGCGACCAGGAAGAGCAGGACAGAAGCAGGCTTGACGAGTTGAAAGCGGAATGGGAGGCGGGTCAAACGGATGAAGAGCCGTTTGTCACAGACGAGGATGTGGCTTATGTGGTCAGCCGGATGACCGGGATTCCGTTGCAGCGCATCGGAGAAGTGGAGAACGCACGTCTTCTCCGGATGGAAGAGGAGTTGAATAGCCACATCATCGGGCAAGAAGAAGCCACGCGCGCTTTGACGAAGGCGGTTCGCCGGGCGCGCGCCGGCCTGAAAGGGCCCAAAAGGCCGATCGGCAGCTTCTTGTTCCTGGGCCCCACGGGCGTGGGCAAGACCGAGATGGCCAGAATGCTCGCCCAGTTCATGTTCGGCGACCCGAACGCCCTCATTCGCATTGACATGAGTGAATACATGGAGAGATTCAACGTCTCCCGCCTCACCGGAGCGCCTCCGGGATACGTCGGTTACGAGGAGGGGGGACAGCTCACCGAGCGCGTTCGCAGAAAGCCTTACTCCGTTATACTGCTCGATGAGATCGAGAAGGCGCACCCCGATGTCTACCATGTCTTGTTGCAGGTGATGGACGATGGTCTGCTCACGGACAGCTATGGCCGCAACATCGACTTCAAGAACACCGTCATCATCATGACTTCGAATTTGGCGGCCCGATCCATTGAGAAAGGCACATCCCTCGGATTCCAGAAGGTGGACGCAGGCCTTGGCTTCGACAAGATTAAAGACAGTATTCGCGATGAGCTGAAGCGCACCTTCAATCCCGAGTTCCTGAACCGGGTTGATGATGTCATCATCTTCCGTCCATTGACCCATGAGGACATCCTGAAAATCGTGGATATTGAAATTGCCAAGGTCAATGAGACGCTGAATGTAAAGGAAATGACGATTGAACTGAGCGAAGAGGTCAAAGAGTGGCTTGCCAAACAGGGGTTTGAGCCGGCTTATGGAGCAAGGCCTCTGCGTCGCGTCATCCAGAGACACATCGAAGACACCCTCAGCGAAGAAGTTTTGCATGGTAAATTCCAGGATGGGGGAACGATCCTAGCGAAGTTGGCTGGGGATGAATTGGTATTCGAATTGAAAGAAGACACGGAAGTGCTTAGTGTCCAAGATCTATAGTTTCACTGAAAAGTTGAAACTGGTTTCCCCTTCTTCCTCGGGGGGTGGTCTTATGCGCTTTGCGGCGAAGGTGCTGGCCTGCGCCGTTTTGGCCGTCATGTTGCTTCTTGCCGTTTCTCATGAGGCGATAGGGCAGTCGGCCTCACCGGCCATCACGATACGGTCCATTGAAGTGAAAGGGAATCGTCGGGTTGATCGCTCTACGGTTCTTTTTTACGTTCGGCTGAAAGAGGGGAACAGCTACACCAACACAGAATTGGTCAAGCAAACCCGCGCGGATGTTCGAGCGATATACAAACTGGGATTTTTCCGTGACGTGAAAGTTCAAGTGGAGTCTCTGGAAGGGGGACTCCGCGTAATTTATCAACTCAGCGAAAAGCCCACGATCAACCAGATTGAAATCATTGGAAACAGTAGTGTAGACCTTGAAAAAATCCGCGAGCGTGTCACGGTAAAAGTTCAAACCATTGTCAGTGAATCCATCCTGAAAGAAACAGTCCGTAACATCCGAAAATTATATCAAGAACTAGGCCATTATTTCGCACGCATAGAAGCTGTTCTGAAAGAAAGCGGCCAGAATACAGTGGCTGTCACGATCTTGATAGATGAAGGTGAAAGTGTACTAATAGGCGCAATCAATTTTGAAGGCAGCGACAATGTCTCTAAAAGAGATTTGCTCAAAGCCATGGAAACCAGTGAATCGGGCATTTTCTCATTTCTTACGAGTTCAGGGATATTTAACGAAGATGAATTGCAAAGGGATTTGGTGCGGATTCGCTTATTGTATGAGAGTCGCGGGTACGCCAAAGTTCAGGTCGGGCAGCCCACCATTCGCGAGGACCGGGAAAAAGGCCGGATATCTATAACGATACCCATCAGCGAGGGGTCTCGGTACCAAATTGCAAAAATTGATATTCGTGGTGGAGAGGATGTCATTCCCCGGGAAGAGATTGGGGGGAAGATGCTTCTCTTTGGGGGTGATGTTTTCAACAAATCCCGCTTAATATCCGATGTGCAAGCGATAACAAATCAATTTTCGAACCGTGGCTATGCGTTTGTAGATGTCAATAGTTTCACGAAAACAGACGACAAGAAGAAGACGGTCGACATTACAATTCGAATCAATAAAGGGCGAAGAGTATACATCGGAAAAGTGGGGGTAAAAGGCAATACCCGTACTCGTGAGAATGTAATTCGTAGAGATGTTCGCGTTATCGAAGGGTCCCTGTATAGCAAGAAAGGATTGGATCTGACGCGTCGGCGTCTCGTTCGCAAGAATTATTTCGAAACGGTGAAAGTCGTTGAAAAACGGCGCCCTGGTAGTGATGAAATACTCGATATCGAAATTGAGGTGAAGGAGAAGCCAACCGGCTCGATAACAGGTGGCATCGGTATCAATAGTGACGAGGGTTTTTATGGGCAAGGTGAAATAAGAGAGTCAAATTTATTCGGCATGGGCTTGGTTGGTTCATTATTCACCAGAATTTCTTCCGAGCGCTTTGATTTGGTTGCGGAATACTTCGACCCAAATTTTCGAGACTCCGGGTACTCACTTGGGGGCAGCCTGTTTTTTGTGGATCAGGAATATGAAACCTTTGACAACGAGAGGCAGGGTGCCCGAATCACGGTTGGCAAGGAATTTCAGGAATTTTTGAGGGCTTTCGTCTCTTATGAGATCGCGGAATCCCTTATTAGCAACGTTGATGACACGGCGACATCCACGATTCTTGAGCAGGATGGAGAAACTTTTCTCGAAAGCAGCATCATTCCGAGGTTGGTCTACGATAGCCTGAACAGACCTATTTTCCCGACGGATGGTACGTACTGGAGTGTTGGCACCACAATTTCTACTTCAATATTGGGTGGAAATGTGGACGTATTCTCCACTGAAGCGGAATTCAGACAATACCATAACATTGGGGAGCGTTTCCGGATCCGCATTTTACGGGATTTGGTTTTGAGTCTGAGAGGAAACCTCCGCTATGTTGATTCGTTCAAGGACGAAGTGCCCGCGTTCCGTCGTTTATACGCCAGCAGAAGACACGCCGTCCGAGGCTTCAGTTCCAGCGACCTGGGGCCGAAGGATACCCAGGGCGAAGCCATAGGTGGATTCTCTGCCGTTCTTGCGTCCGTTGAATTGACACATCCTTTCATCGGTCCAACCCAAGTCGCGGTTTTCTTCGATATGGGAAACATTTGGGATGAGGATAATGCGTTTGATTTAGGTGATTTGCGGTTAGGTGCTGGGGTCGGTTTGCGCATCGTGACGCCTATCGGTCCCATGCGGCTGGATATCGGATATAAGCTGGACAGAAAAACGAACGAGCGCAGGAGAGAAACGCATCTGGGAATCGGGGCTGCGTTTTAGATTTAGGTGTGCCGACATAATCTTTGGGATGGAGGATGTTCAACGTGAGGCGGTTTGGTTTATTGGTTTTACTCCCATCCATATTTTTTGTATTTACTTATGCAGGTGATGTGGAATCGGCGGATACGAAATATGGCGTCGTCAATATTCAGCGCGTGTTACGAATTTCAAAAGGCGGCCGGGTAGCGAGTTCGTCTTTGGACAGTGAGAAAAAGAGGCTCGAAGCCACGATTCGGAAAAGGCGCGATGATTTGGCTCAAATTGCGAATAAAGTGCGAGACTTGCAGTTGGAGATCGACCAGAAAAGCGCGATTTGGCGGCAGGAAGAAAAAGAGCGCAAGGCGTTCGAACTGCGATCCCAAAGGAGGGAGATCGCGCGTGAGCAGGACAATCTGCGGAGATTGTTGCGAGAGAGCCAACGAGATCTTGAAGAGCGCCGAAGGATAGCCGTGACTAAGGTACTCAAAGAGATAAAAGACATTGTTCATGCAATTGGAAAGCAAGGTGGTTTGGATGTCATTGTAGACACTACCTCCGGTGGTGTTTTGTTTTACAATCCGGGAGTGGATCTGACGGAAAAGGTGATAAAGCTGTACGATCAGAAGAAGAAATGAAATGTTTCTGGCTGAGATTGCGAATCTGCTCGGCGGGGAATTGATCGGCGACGGGAATGTAGATCTACAGGACGTGGCCGAATATGAAAAAGCATCGCCAAATGATTTGAGTTACGTGGAGTCAGCGAAAAAACTTGACACGCACTCTGATGCGGGCGCCCTTATCGCCCCCCATGGGCTAAAAATTGAACGCCCCTGTATTTCTACAAGAAACCCTCGCTTATCTTTTGCCCGTGCGGTCCTGTTGTTTCGTCCGCCTCGAAAATTCCAGCCGGGGATTGATGCCAACGCCAGCATCTCCGATACGGCCCGGGTGGGAGATGATGTTCATATAGGGCCATTCGCATCTCTTGCCAGTGGTGTTGTGGTGGGCGATGGTTCCTATATCGGGGCGGGTGTACATATCGACCAAAACGTGAGGATAGGCTCTGAATGTTATATATATCCGAATTGTGTTTTGTATGCTGAAGTGGAAATAGGGTCCAGAGTGATTCTTCATGCGGGAGTCGTCGTTGGAGCGGACGGGTTTGGATATATGCCCGATGAGGAAGGCCGTATTTTTAAATACCCTCAAACGGGCACGGTTGTCATTGAGGATGATGTGGAAATCGGGGCGAATAGCACGATCGATCGGGCGACCTTAAGAGAAACGAGAATCGGCCGTGGTACGAAAATCGACAACCTGGTGCAAATTGCGCACAACGTCGTGATTGGGGAGGATTGTATATTAGCGAGCCAGGTGGGCATCTCCGGTAGCGCGAAAATTGGTCGAGGCGTCATAATGGGCGGCCGTGTTGGGATAGCGGATCATGTCGAAATTGGCGATGGCGCAAAACTGGGAGCCGGCACCGGTGTGCCGAAGAGTTTAGAGGGAGGCAAAGTGTATCTGCACTCTCCGGCGACGGAAATTCGTGATGCACGCAGGCGAATTGCAGTTTTGAGAAATTTACCGAGGCTTTCAAAAAAAGTAAATGAACTCGAAAAAAGGGTTGGTAAATTAGAATCATGATGGATAGTCAGCGGATACAGGAGCTAATCCCGCACCGGGATCCGTTTCTTTTGGTTGATCGGGTAACAGATCTCGACCCGGAAGAGATTTCTATAGTAGCCCAGAAGAATATCACCGAAGATGAACCGTATTTAGAGGGTCATTTCCCTGGCAATCCCATCATGCCGGGCGTATTGGTCATAGAAGCATTGGCGCAAACCGGTTTGATTTGCCTGTTTGAGTTGAAATTGATCGAGCCCGAGGCTGAATTTTTCTTCACTGGTATCGAGCAGGTAAAGTTCAGGCGTCCGGTTGTTCCCGGCGATTTGTTGGAGTTGCGCGTAAAGCTCTTGAGAAACAAAAGGACGTTGTGGAAGTTTGAGGGGCGGGCATTTGCAGGGGGTCAGATAGCCACAGAAGGTCTTTTCACCGCTTATGCGATTCCCCGATCCCAATAACATTGAACGATATAGCTCCCACTTCTCATATCGACCCGGAAGCACAACTCGGGCAGGATTTAAAAATCGGCCCGGGAACTTTTGTGGGCGCAAATGTCATTCTTCGGGATGGATGCGAAATCGGGCCGAACGCAACCATCCAAGGCCCTGCCGTTATAGGGGAGGGGTGTCGGATTTTTCCGAATGCCGTCATCGGCCTGGAAGCGCAAGTTGTCAATTTGCCATCCGATTCAGGAGGGGTAGAAATCGGAGCGGGGACGATTATCCGCGAGACGGCGACAATCCACCGTTCTATGCACCAGGGTCTAAACACGACAATAGGCAGAAACTGCTACATCATGGTCGGTGCGAGTGTGGGCCACGATTGCCTTGTAGGTGATGAGGTTATCCTGGTGAACCATTGTTCTTTGGGAGGGCATGTGGAAGTCGGGAATAAATGTTTTCTATCCAACTTCCTTGGCGTGCATCAGCGTATGCGAGTCGGGCAGGGAGCGATTGTCGTGGGTCCTGCGGCGGCGAGAAAAGATGTACCGCCATTCGTCAAAATGACGGATGATCCTCTACGCGTGATTGGGTTGAATGTGGTTGGTTTGCGCAGAAACGGCGTTTCGGCTGAAGTGAGAGCGGATATAAAGAGAGCGTATAAAATCCTTTTCGACGAACCGGGCACGATGGCGCAAAAAATTGAGAAAATAGAAACGCAGGTGCCGTTAGGAGTGGAAATTCAATCCGTGGTAGAATTCGTGCGGAATTCGAAGAATGGCATCTATCAAGGCCACGTATAAGGGCAAGTTTTTAAAGAGGTTAAGCCCATGCTGGATTCTCTTCGAGTTGGCGTCGTCGGTGTTGGCCATATGGGTAGTTATCATGTAGCTGCGCTTTCTGAGCTTTTGGACGCGAACTTGGTGGCTGTTTGTGACTTGGTTCCCGCCCGCGCTCGAGAATTGGCTGATAGATACGGGGCGGAGGCGTTTTCTGATCCCGCCGATCTGATCGGTCGTGTAGATGCGGTTACTATCGCTGTTCCCACCTTGCAGCATTTTGCGGTTTCCCGGCTATTCCTTGAGAATGGCATTCATGTATTGGTAGAGAAGCCCATTTGTACAACGTTGGAAGATGCTCGGAAATTGTTCGAATTGGCCACCAATAATAATTTGGTTCTTCATATTGGCCACGTGGAGCGATTTAACGGAGCCGTTCAGGAGTTGGGCAACATTGTAGATGCTCCCACCCTCATTGAATGCCGCAGGTTAGGGCCCTTCTCGCCGAGAGTAAGGGAAGACGGCGTGGTGCTCGACTTGATGATTCACGATCTTGACATCGTTTTACGGTTGGTGGACGAGGAAATTGATTTGCTCTCGGCTACCGGCGCGAGTGTTTTGTCTGATCGGGATGACGTGGCGAATGTGCAGATTTGTTTTGCCGGTGGGTGTGTGGCGAACCTCACCGCGAGCCGGGTAACACAGAACAAGATCAGGACACTTTCCGTATCACAACCGGACGCGTTCATTACACTCGATTATGCGGACCAGGAACTCAGAATTCACCGTCAAGCGAAGAGTGAGCACCAATTGACCCGTGAGGAGCTCAAATACCGCGAGCAATTTCAAGTTGAAAGAGTGTTTGTCCACAAAGGCAATCCGCTCAAGCTGGAACTGCGGCATTTTTTGCAATCGGCACAGCTCCTGGATGTTGTTTCTGATCCGGAAAAAGAATTGCGGTCTTTGGATATCGCCATTCGTGTCGTAGAGATGCTGAAAAGCACCATGCCCTCAACCCACTAAAACCCACAATGCCGGATTCCCACGAAAGAATAGGCCTCGTTGCAGGTTCGGGTAGGTTGTCATCCGAGTTTGTATCTTGTGCGAAAAAACGAGGCAAGCGTGTATCGGTAGTGGCTTTGTCCCCTGAAATCAAGGATTCATTATCGAGAGAGGCGGATTCCGTCGTCCACATACCTCCCACCCAGCCGAATAAAATCATCCGGTTTTTTAGTGATGAGAATGTTGAAGAAATAGGGCTTGTGGGAAAGGTGGAGAAAAGTCTCTTATTTCAATCTTTGCGCTTCGATCTGACGGTTCTGCGCTTCATGAAAAGCGCCAAGAATATGGCCGATGCAACAATTATGGATGCTGTAATTGAGTTTGTGGAAGAAAACGGGATGAAGGTGGTGCCCCAAACCAGGTATCTCGAGCATCTCATTACCCCGTGTGGGACCATCACGAAAAAGAAGTTGCGCCAAAATCAACGAAAAAGTTCGGAATATGCGTTCCAGATAGCCCGGAGTGTTGCTGCGCTAGATATAGGCCAAACCGTGGTGGTTCACAAAGGAGCGGTGGTTGCGGTGGAGGGTGTCGAAGGTACGAATGAGGCGATTCGAAGAGGGTGCGCTCTTGCCGGGAAAGGGGCTGTCGTTTGTAAGGTGGCCCGTCCCAAGCAGGATATGCGCTACGACATACCTACAGTGGGGCTTGAGACCTTGCAAGTGATGCGCGAAGGTGGCGCTTCGGTGTTGATCTTGGAGGCTGGGCGAACTTTTCTCATCGATCGTGAGCGCTTGACACGGGAAGCCGACGCAATTGGCATCGTCGTTGTCGGCTGGGCGGAAAATGAGCAGGGATGAGCGCTCAACAAACGACATTATGGTGGTCGCTGGGGAGCCATCTGGAGATGTCCACGCCGCGAATTTAGTAAAGGCGCTTGCTGCCAGGATGCCTAACCTCCAATTATCCGGGATGGGTGGACAATTCATGGCCGAGGCGGGTGTCGACTTAATTCATGACATCGGCGATATATCTATCACTGGTTTTGGCGGCATTCCCCGCATTTATCCAAAACTTAGAAAAATCAAAAAAGATTTGCTGAGGAAGATCTCGAATCAGAAACCGAAAGCGGTGATTTTCGTAGATTATCCGGGATTCAATCTTTCGTGCGCGCGTTCGGTGCGCAAGCTGCCGCAACCGCCCAAATGCATATACTTCATCACTCCCCAGGTATGGGCCTGGTGGAAAGGCCGCGCCCGCACCATTGCGGATGTTTTTGACCTGGCCCTGAACATATTTCCCTTTGAGCCCCATATTTTTAACGAGTTAGGCGGAAGAGCCAAGTTTATCGGCAATCCCATCGCCTATGAACTTCGGGATGCGCCTTCAAAAGAAATGGCCCGGCGTTCACTGGGTATATCGATGAGCGATAAGGTAATTTCGCTTCTCCCGGGTAGTCGGCTCAAAGAAATCGACTTACACATGAATGCCATGGTGGATGCGCTGAAGATCATCCATGCGGAAACGCCGGGGTTGCGCTTTTTGATTTCAGAGGCGGTCGGATTGCCCGAGGGGTATGTTTCGAATCGATTGAAACCATCAGGGATCGAAATACGGCCTGTCAGGGGCGATTCACAAAAGGTGATTCGCGCGGCCGACGCCGTAGTCGTGGCGAGCGGCACGGCTTCTCTGGAGACGGCCCTTTTGGGTGTGCCGATGGTTGTTCTATATGTCGGGGATCTGCTTTCGTATACACTGGTCAAGTATTTTTTGATTCAAGTGGATTATATCAGCCTGGTGAATTTATTGTCTGGCTATGAGGCGGTTCCCGAGTTGTGTCAAAAACAGGTGCGCCCACAGCCCATTGCAAATGCGTTAAGGAAAGTGCTTTTGGATGATGGCGTCAGGGCAAGGCAAGTCAGGGCTTTTGAGAGGATTCAAAACGCCCTGGAAGGCGTGGACCCCTATGCATGCGCCGCGACGCATATAGCGACAGAACTCGGCTTTGAGGCGCAGGACGAGCAGCATGGATGAAGATTCGGTCGCTTATGATGAATGGGGACGAAACCCCGACGCGCCGCTTTCGGCGTGGCTGAGCGGTTTGTTTATCGCTGGTTATTTTAAAGCGGTGCGCGCAACTTCATCAATCATCGTGCCGAAAACGGAATCGAATGAAAAAATGAGCCGCAAGCGTAATGAAAAATTTATCTGGGCGCTCTGGCATCATCATTTGGGGCTGCCCGCCTTCTTTAATCCGAATAATTTTCACTTCACATGTATGGCGAGCAGAAGCCGGGACGGAGAATTACTCGCTCAGGCGCTGTCGAGGTTCAATACCCGATGCATGAGAGGCTCTTCCTCTTCTTTGGATGGAACGGATAAAGGAGGGGCCGCTGCATTTCGGCAGATGGTCCGAGTGGCGAAAAAAGGGGAACATCAACTCGTCATCACGCCTGACGGCCCGAAGGGCCCGCCGC
Source organism: bacterium (assembly GCA_965261085.1). GTDB lineage: Bacteria > UBA8248 > UBA8248 > UBA8248 > UBA8248 > Bin107. The sequence goes on along the minus strand of OZ253442.1, from coordinate 3,845,680 downwards.
AGAGAGTGAAAATGGGGGCGATATCTTTGGCGAGCGTCACGGGGTATCCAATTTGCCCGGTCGCTTTTGCGGCATCTCGCTTTTTCACCATCCCCACTTGGGACAAGACGATTTTCCCCCTGCCGTTCGGGAAACTCGTTGTTTGTTGTGGGGAGCCTCTGGAGGTCCCTCGCACCCGTGATAAGGGAGTGTTGGAGGCAAAGCACGCAGAAATCGAAAAGCGGCTCATTCATGCGAATGAGGAAGCAAAATCCTATCTGAAAAATACAGCGGGGGAGTGAACCGCTAATGCTGTTTCTCTACAATGTCATTATTCTTCTCATTTCTCCTGTTTTGCTCGTATATTTTCTCATCCGTTTGTGGTTCCGGGGGTTTGACCTTCGCGCTGTTCGTGAAAGGTTCGGCTTTCTTCCCGAGTTGCCCGATTCGAAGGGAGGGCGTCTTTGGCTGCATGCCGTATCTGTGGGGGAAGTGGGTGTGGCCGCCGCCTTGATACCCGCGCTTTTAAGAAAGAAGCCGGAACTCAAAATCGTGCTTTCCACGTTGACGCAAACAGGAAGAAACGAGGCGAGAAAAATATCGGGAGTCGAGCAACTCATCTATTTACCGCTGGATTTTCCTTCAATTGTCCGCTCCGCCTTGAAGCGCATTCAACCGTCCATGATCGCACTCATAGAGACGGAAGTATGGCCGAATCTCGTGGCTGAGACGGCGAGACGTAAGATACCTGTGTCCATCATCAACGGGAGGCTTTCTGAGCGCTCGTACCGTCGTTACAAACGCTTTCAGTTCTTTTTCTCTCCGGTTCTCGAGTATTTAAGAGACGTGCTGGCGCGTGAAGAAAGTGATGCCGAGCGGTTTCGGAGTTTGGGCGCAACTTCCGTGCGAGTTTCGGGGAACATTAAATTTGACACGCCTGTGCCGCTTCAGGAGCCCCCGCATGGGGCATATGGTTTGAGCGCTTGTAAGCATGTCGTTGTGGCGGGCAGTACGCATCCGGGAGAAGAGAAACTGATTGGAGAGGTATTGTCATCCATAGATCGGAAAATACCCGGAGTGGGCCTCCTCCTCGCGCCGCGCCATTTGGAAAGGGTGGATCAGGTAGAGGCGGATCTGCAGAACTCGGGTATTTCTCCTGTGAGGTGGAGCCGTATAAAAAATACAGGCGGTGCGCATCAAGTAGTCATCCTGGATGTGATGGGAGAACTGGCGGATGCGTATGGCGGCGCGACGATGGCGATCATCGGGGGAAGTTTCATTCCTCATGGCGGCCAGAACCCCATTGAGGCGGCGCGTTGGGCGGTGCCGTGCCTGTGCGGTCCTCACATGGAGAATTTCGCCGAGGTGACGTGCGAGATGGTGAAACAAGGCGGCGCGGTTCAACTGAACGGGCGGGAGAATCTGGAGGCGGCCGTAATGAAATGGTTGAACGATCCGGTATCCCGAAATCAGGCAGGTGAGGCGGCCCGCCGGGTAGTGCAGAACAACCGGGGCGCTTCCGAGCGAACTGCGGAATATATCGTTCAAATCCTGGCGGAATCGGATGAGGGAGCCGCATGAGTATTCGCCGCGGAATTCTGATGGCCTGGGAGGATAACCCTTCATCCCCGGCTTGGTCCCGTGTGTTGACCAAGGGCCTCCATCCCTTGGGAAGTCTCTATGGCGCTGCAATGGCGCGTCGACGCCGGCGTTACGAAACTGGAAAAGCCCGTGTTGGGAAAAATCCCGTACCTGTCATTTCGATTGGCAACCTTGCTCTGGGGGGGACGGGGAAGACGCCCACAGTCGCATGGCTGGTGGAAAAACTGACCTCGAAAGGACGAAAGCCCGCTGTGGTGAGCAGGGGCTATGGGGGAAGACCCAAGGATGTGATGGTTGTGGGTGATGGGGAGGGGCGGTTGATGTCGGTGCCGCCGGCCGCGGATGAAGCGGCCATGCTTGCCCGCCGCTATCCAGACCTTCTCGTTTTAACGGGTTGGGACCGTTCTTTAGTCGCGGAAAAGGCAGTGGAGGAATTCGGAGCGGATGTAATTGTTCTCGACGATGGGTTTCAACACCTGGCTCTTTCCCGGGATATGGATGTGGTGGTTTTACGCGGGGATTATCCTATTGGAAATGGCCGGGTGATTCCCGCAGGTGTTCTCCGGGAGCCTGTTTCGGCTCTCAAGCGTGCAGACGCTGTTTTGATGACGGGCGAATGTGCCGATCGTACGAAAAAGGAAATTCGGTCTCTTATCCCGGATATTCCATTGTTCACGGGGCATCTTGAGCCCGATGCGCTCCTGGATTCAAGAGGAGAGAAAGTGGGCTTACCAGACGAGTTGAAAGGCGCCAAAGTCGTCGCCGTGAGTGGCTTGGGAAATCCGTATGGTTTCGAGAAAACGCTTGAATCGTTGAATGTCGAGGTGATGATGCACCACGAATATCCGGACCACGCTCATTACGCGTTGGCGGATGGCGTGCGCCTTGTTTCATCGCTGCAGAAAACGAAGGCCGATTTTATTCTCACTACGGAAAAAGATGCGGTAAAGCTGTCTGTATTGTTGAGTAACGTGCCGCTTCGTGTCCTTCGCGTGATGATGAGAATCGATGATGAGATGAACTTGACCGCCATGATCGAGAAGAAAGTATTTTCGTCTTGAATGGACGCGTTATCCCCTTATGGAAGCGAGAAAATAAGCTCCACCCGCGAAGAAAATGGCATTGGGTCCCCAGGCCGCCAGGATGGGTGGCAGGCGTCCGGCATGTCCAAACGAAAGACTTGCATGGAAAAGAACGAGATAGATGGCGCCGATTCCGATGGCGATGGCGACTCCTAGAGCGACTCCTCCGCTTCTGCTGTTTCGAATACAAAAAGGTACACCCACGAAGGCCAATACAAAACTGATGAATGGAGCAGAAATTTTTGCCCACATATCTACGACGTAGCGGGTCGGGTCCACACCGTTTTTACTCAAGCTTTCGATGTAGCGAGTGAGTTCCTGATAATTCATCGTCTCCGGATTTCGGCCTGTTTTTTTGAAATCTTCCGGGTTTTCCTCAAGCGCAAAAAATTTTTTCTGAAAAGTTTCGCGTTTGATTTTCCCTTCATCTGAAAAGTCATGGATTACGCCCTGGAGAAATTCCCAATGCTTTTTCACAGGCGCCCAAACAGCCTCAATCGCGTCAATACGTTGTGTTAAGCGATTGTGCGGATCCATTCTGTATAGAGTAACGCCTCTCATTTTTTCCGAGGATGGGTCATAGTGCGTGATTTGCCAGATGGTGTTGTTTCCTGAGCGATACCATATTTTGTCTCTCTGGGCATGCGTTCGCAAGCCGATTTTCTGGATGTTGACTCGCCGGATATATTCTCCCTGCTTGTTGGTATGTGGAACAATATATTCATTAGCCAAGAAAGTAAGGAGGCTGATTCCCAAGCTGGCGAGGAGGATTGGTGTAATGATTCGGTAGAGACTCAAGCCGTTGGCGCGCATGGCGAGAACTTCGTTTTCTCTCGAAAAAAGAATCAGCGTAAAAGTACTCGCCATCAGAACGGTGAGCGGAACAGAGAGAAAAACGAGATGGGGAATTTTGTATAGAAAATACAGGGATCCGTCGGCCAGGGTCGCGTTCTCTTCGATAAAATCATCGATGCGCTCGATAAACTCCGCGATGAGGAAGAGAGTGATGGCTCCTGACTGGCAAAGAAATACCATTCTTAAAAACTGTTTCAGGATGTAGCGGCTCAGTAAGGTCATGGCGGGAATTTATGATTTGCTTCGGCTGAACAGGGAAAAAGGTTTGAGGAACAGACCCCAAATATCGATGGTGTTGCGCCGCCCTACGGTTCGCACCATGAATCCCGCGAGGAAAGCCAATAATATGTTCGGGCTCCAGACGGCGACGAAAGGAGTGATTCGCCCGCTTTCTGCGATGCCTTCGGCGAAGGTGACGACCATATAATAGAGAATCAGAATGCCCAAGCTCAGGGCGAAGCCGCCATGGCGTCCTGAGCGTTTGTTCTGTACGCCAAGAGGCGCCCCCAGGAACGCCAGGATAAGGCATGTGAAGGGTACCGAGAATTTCTTGTGCAACTCCACGAGAATGGCGTTGTACCGGCTTGTTCCAGGCTCATGTTTTTTGAGTTTGTTTCTGAGTTCATGTAATGGAAAAGATCGCAGGCTTCTCCGAAGCGCTTTGGTTTTTCCGATGGTTTTCGTGAGTTCTAAATTGAGGTCGTAGTTTCCGAAGCGCGCGATTTGGTAATGGTTTCTGGAGAGAGAGGAACTATCATGCGTGCCGGTTTTCTTGCCGGAGGCTTTTTCGGGTTCGCTGACCGTGTGGATGGTTCCTCTGACGAGGCGCAGCCATACTTTAGGGGATGTAGGGGATTTGATTAGCATACCACGCTCGGCAAAGATGACCCGGTTTTTTCCGGCCTCTCTTGTGTCTGAAATCATGATGCCTTTCATGACTTTGTCCGACCCATCTATTTCTCGCACGTAGAACATGATTCCATCAAAACTGTCGTGAAATACCTGTTCTCGAAGATCGAATGTGGCGGCTCGACTGCGAAGCATCTCCTGGCGGAGTTCCAGTGTGGTGTTTTGGCTCCAGGGGAGACCGAACATCATGAGGAATCCGCTCAGGACAGCAGTGGTTATGCCCACCACTCCCACGGGGATGAGTTGAGAGTAGAAGGTCATGCCGGAGGCGGTCATCGCCAGGGATTCGTTATCGCTCGACAGGCGGCTGAATACCATGATGCAGGAAATCAGAGTGGACATGGGCAAGGTAACGAGGATGAGAACGGGCAAGGCGGCGAAAAGAAATTGCGCTACAATCGAGAGTGGCACTCCGCGGTTCACCACCAAATCCGTGAATAGGAACATTTTGTGTAGCAGGAGTACGAAGGTAAGGAAGAACAAGGATATGAGCAGATAGGACACCAATTCACCCAGGATATATCGGTGCAATGTTTTCAAGGGGAATCCTCTGGGAGACGGGCACTCAATACTCTCACGTCACACTATATGAGCATTTGCGGTATTGCAAAGCATGGTTTCATGCTCATTGACGCCTATAACGTCGGTTGATAGCGTTGAAAGAAAGGGAGTTTTAGTGTTTTCCCCATGACTCAAGGTGAGGCGACTCATCGGGGAGGAATCGAGCTTGAGCGGTGATGCCCATCAGGGAGAGTTGCATCTTGTAGTGACGCCCACATGGATAGGTGACACGGCGATGTCCGCTCCTTTTTTTTCATCATTGAGAAGAGCGCATCCTGAGGCGAGGCTGATGGCGGCGGCAGGTCCCTGGACTACTGGGTTGCTCCGCAGTTTTCCCTGGGTTGATCGGGTCTTATCGCTCGATGCGGGGAAATGGAGCAGCTTCATTGCTTTAAGGAGAATGTTAAAAAACGAGACGGTGGATTATGCGTGGATTCTGCCCAATAGCTTCCGTGCAGCCCTCATGGCGAAGTGGATAGGAGCAAGGCGGCAAATCGGGTATGGGACCGATAGCCGGGGCTGGCTTTTGAGCAACCGTGTAGTTCCTCCGCGAGATGTTTCTCATTTGGTGGATCAGTATCTTTACCTTCTTGAGGCGGAAGGATATGAAACCCAGGTTCGGGTTGATGATTTCTTCATCACACCAGAGTCGCAAAAATTCGCGGAAAATTTACTGAAATCATATCGCACGGGGAAAAATGCGCCTTTAGTAGGTATTCATCCCGGGGCCTTTTTCGGCGAATCCAAGACGTGGCCGCTGGAATATTTCCAAAAACTCATTCACCAACTCGTAGATCATGAGGGAGCGCAGGTTTTCATATTGGGCGGGCCGGATGAACTGGCGCTTACAGGGAAATTGGATATGATGTCCGGAGGGCGAGCGGTGAATCTCACTGGAAGAGATACTTTGGAAACACTGCCCGCCTTGCTGTCAAGTTTGGATGTGTTCATATCTGGTGATACTGGTCCACTGCATGTAGCCGCACTTGCCGGGACCCCGACGATTGCGCTGTTCGGACCCACGGACTATCGGCGAACGGCGCCAAGAGGCCCTTGGAATCGGAGTATTCACAGGAATCTCGATTGCAGCCCGTGTTTCGCGAGAACATGTCCTCTCCGTCATCACAACTGCATGAAACAGATTACGCCTGAAGAAGTGGCGAGCGAAGCCATCGGGTTGCTGAACAAAAAAATGGGAATAGGGAAAGATGGAAATTGAGAAAGGCGTCACGAAGAGGCCGGCGGTATTTTTCGACAGGGACGGAACTCTGAATCGTGACGTAGGCTACGTCACTCACCTCGACGTGTATGAACTCCTCCCCAGGGCGGCGGCGGCCGTCCGAAAAGTGAACGAGGCGAGGTGGCTTGCCGTTTTGATTACGAACCAGGCCGGCGTGGCCAGGGGCTATTTCCCCGAATCCATGCTGGAAAAAGTGCACCGCAAGCTTCAGGATGAGCTCAATGGCAAAGGTGCGCGGCTTGACGCAATCTACTATTGCCCACACGTCCCGAACGGAGACAATCTCGATTATGCGGTTGACTGCAAGATGCGAAAACCCTATCCGGGGATGCTCTTGAAGGCGGCGGCGGAGCACGATATCGATTTGGGAAATTCCGTCATGCTGGGAGACAAGTATTCCGATTTGGAAGCAGGCTGGCGCGCGGGTTGTAGGTCAGGCCTTTTGCTCACAGGGTATGGGCGGGGAGAAAGAGAGCTTCGTGGAGCGCAGTGGCCCCGCCAGCCCGATTTCGTGGCGCAAGATGCCTATCATGCAGTGGAAATCATTTTGAATGAGGCCGGGAATCACTAGTATGAGTTCACCACTGGAGGGATATATCCAAAGATTTTCGTCCATCCGTGTGGCGGTGATGGGTGATTTCATTGCGGATGAATTCATCTATGGCGCCACCTCTCGCATCAGCAGGGAAGCGCCGGTTCTTGTTTTGGATTTCACTGGGCGCGAGATCGTTCCCGGCGGCGGCGGAAATGCGGCGATGAACGCAGCGGCCTTGGGCGGAAACGTGCGGGCCATCGGTGCGTTGGGGGCCGATGAAGCGGGCCAGGAGCTCCGTCGTGCGATGGGGAAACACGGAATCGATACCGAGCTTTTATGGGCGGATCCCGAGCGTGTCACTCCTACGAAAACGCGCATCATGGCGGGAGGCCGAAACACCAAGCGCCAGCAGGTGATCCGGGTGGATCATGAAAAGAAGCTGGACTTGAGCGAGAGTCTTGAGTCCCGGATGGTGCGTGAGATCGAGCGAATGGCGGATGACGGCCTGGATGCTCTTTTGATTTCAGACTATGGCTTGGGAGTCGTTACGAAAGGCGTCAAGGATGCAATCCGGAAATTATCCACCGAACTCATCATCACGGTGGACAGTCGATATGCGGGAGATTCGTTTTTTGGGGTTACCGCCATCACGCCCAACGAAGAGGAAGTGGAAGGGATGCTCGGGTATTGGCCCGATGAAGAGCGTCTTGATGAGGCGGGAGCTACTCTGCTTGAAAAGACGGGCGCCCGGGCAGTTTTGATCACCCGGGGAGACAAGGGCATGAGCCTCTTTGAAGGAAATGTCCCAAGAGCTGACATCCCTATCCATGGGTCGGATCAGGTGCTCGATGTGACCGGGGCGGGGGATACGGTGATCGCCGCGTTCACACTCTCTCTGGTTGCGGGCGCGTGGATGCGTGAGGCGGCTGAGATCGCGAATCGCGCGGCGGGGTTGGTGGTAATGAAGGCGGGAACGACGGTCGTGGAACCTCATGAACTCCTGGCGACGTTCGAGGAGGAGGGCGCGTGAGCATCCAGGAAAAGGGGATGGACGACACGCTAGGCACGGCGCCCGAACCCGAAAACGGTAAGAAGCTATGGAGGGGAAGTCGTCATTTGTGGAGACTCCAATGAGCATTCTTCCACGGACCTCGCCATGCGCATGGGGAGAGCAGCCGCGTATGGGTGAGCGATTCCTCATCATCCGATTGGGCGCGATAGGCGACGTCGTTCATACCCTCCCCCTGGCGTCGGCCATCAAGGATGCGCGGCCTGATTCCCATATCACCTGGGCAGTTGAATTCGCCCCACGAGAAGTGCTTCTTGAAAATTCAGATATAGATGAAGTTTTGACCATTGATACCAGGGCATGGCGGAAAAACCTGTTATCCGGCGGTTTCTCCGCTTTCAGACGTGACCTACTGGCTGTGAAGAATGTAGGCGCCGACGTGGCGCTGGATGCCCAAGGGCTGATCAAAAGCGGTTTGTTGACTTGGGCATCGGGAGCGCCTGTTCGCATAGGGTTTGAGCATCGTTATTGCAGGGAGGGCATGAACGTACTTTTTACGACGCATCAAGTGTTCCCCCCGGAAAATCCCCACCATGTGGTGGAAAAAAATCTGGCTCTCCTGAAACCTCTCGATTTACCCATTCCTCAAAAGGAGCAATACCGGTTTCCTCTTCATGAAACGCAGGGAGAAGGGGAGCAGGCGGAAAAGTATTTGGAGGGCTTGGGGCATCAGGACGGCCGCCCCCTGTTGGTCATTCATCCCGGGGGTGGGTGGGTGACGAAACGCTGGGCGCCGGATCGTTTTGCGCAACTCGCCGATCATTGGCATGAAAACGACATGGGAGATGTCCTTTTGATATGGGGTCCGGGAGAGGAAAAGATAGCGGAAGAAGTGACGGGCTCAATGAGAACACAACCCTATGTTGCTCCTGCGACGAGTATTCGCGAAATGATGGCCTTGATTCGGCGCGGCTCTTGTTTTGTGGGTGGCGACTCGGGTCCCATGCATCTCGCTGCCGCCATGGGGATTCGATGTTTGACGATCATGGGACCTACGGAACCCGTGAGAAACGGTCCATGGGGAGAAGGGCATTTGGTTTTACATCATCGACTCGCTTGCAGTGGCTGTTATGCGAGAAAATGTCCCGATATCGAGTGTCTGGAACGCGTGAAAATCGAAGAGGCAATGGATGGGCTGATCCGGCTGCGCCTGGCCCATGAAAAACTTGGCGAGATATGCGAAACTAGAGGAGTTTCTTGAAAAAAGCGGGTGATTTTCAAGTTTCAGAAGTGGTGTAACCAGCGATTTGAAGGTGCGAATGTCGTTTCGGGAGTTCGGTTGAAAATTGGAGATAAGCGGAAGATGAGCGTGGATAAAGAGTTGTTGGAGATCTTGGCATGCCCAGTCACCAAGACTCCGCTTGAATTAAGCGGAGATGGGAATTTTTTGATCGCTCGGGAATCGGGGTTGGTCTATAAAATCGAAGATGGCATCCCCATCATGCTTGTGGACGAGGCCATCCCGCTTGATGAGTGGGAGAAAGCCCAAGGAAAAGGCTAGAAAGATGTCTGGCTTGGCGGAAACATCTGCCGAAGCCAATACAGGCGAGAAGCTTGTATCCAGAGCGAAAAGGGAATCGATTAGCGTCACGATTGTTGCCCATAATGAGGCGGAACACATCGGTGCATGCATCGACAGCGTTTCCTGGGCGGATGAAATTATTATTGTAGATGCAGGTAGTACGGATGGGACCCAGGAAATATGCCAAAAACGTGGAGCGCTAATCATTCAACATTCTTGGCAAGGCTATGCGGCGCAAAAAAATTTCGCTATCTCGAAAGCGAGTCATTCCTGGATATTGAGTCTGGATGCAGATGAATGCGTAAGTCCTGAGCTTACCAAGGAAATTCTCTCTGTTTTGTCTACCGATGGTCCTGCAAAGGGGTTTCGGGTGCCCCGAAAGAATATATTCTTTGGCCGCTGGCTCCGTCATGGCGATCTTTGGCCGGATTATCAGGTGCGACTGTTCCGGCGTGATGCGGGAGAGTTTAACGAGAAAAGTGTTCACGAATCCGTCTTGGTACATGGGCATGTGGGTGTGTTTTCAGCCCCACTGGAACACCGTAGTTACGATGAGTTTGTAGATTTCATCCAGCGACAAGTGAAATACGCCGAGTTGTCGGCGGAAGATTTATTTTCCAAGGGAGTACGACCTGGGGTAGGTGATTTTGTCATCCGCCCACTTTGGCGTTTTTTCAAAAGCTACATCTTGAAGATGGGCCTTAGGGATGGCGTTCAGGGGCTATGGGTATCAGTTGGTTCTGCTTATTATGTGTTCATGCGCGCCGCCTTTTTGTGGGAGCTATGTCGGGGACGTGAGTCCTCTTAACGTTGTCCATAAAGAAGCCTCCCCGGGTATGGGAGGCAGGGGGAAAGAATCCCCCCTCGAGGCTACTTCTCTTATCAATCGCGGGCGCAAGGTTCTACAAATTGGGCAACCGGGTGGCAAACTGAGGGGGAGGCGAGTCGATTGGGTGTGCCTTTTGAGCTGGTTCATATGACACCTAAGTTGAATTTTCAAGAGAATCCCAGATGAGCCGCACCCAGGTTTATCTCAGACTCCTGAAATATTTACGTCCGTACCGGTTTCGGTTCAGCATCGCTGTCGCCTGTACAATCATTGTTGGTGGTCTGAATGCGTATCCCGCTTACCTCGTTCAACATGTCATCAATGATATTTTAATCTCGAAGCGCTCCGACATTGTCTTTTTGATTTGTTTGTCTCTGGTCATCGTCTATATGACAAAAGGCATCGCCGCTTATTTCCAGAATTATTTCATGCACTGGGTTGGTCAGCATGTGGTGATGGATGTCAGAAATGAGCTCCACCGGCATCTTCTTCATTTACCGATTCGGTTTTTTGAGATGAAGACGACCGGAGAACTGATGTCAAAAGTCATTTATGACATCTCTTTAATGCAGAATGCGGCGACTAACTCTGTGCGGGATTTGCTACGGCATGGGTTCACTTTTATCGCCTTACTTGGTGTGGCCATTTACCAGAGTCCCCAAATGGCGGTGATATTCATCGTCATCATTCCCTTGGTGGCATTTTTGGTTGTGACGATGGGAGAGAAGATTCGCCGAATCACACGGAGAAGCCAGGCGCGCATGGGCGACATGAGCAACTTGATGAAGGAAACCTATGTGGGGATTCGTGTTGTCAAAGCGTTTGGAGCGGAAGGTGAGGAGGAGAGCCGTTTTGTACGCGCCACCCGCTCCTTTTTTGACACCGTAATGCGGGCCATGCGGGTTCGCTCGCTGGCGCCTCCAATTGTGGAGATCATAGGTGGTATTTTGGGGGCGGGGATTTTGTGGTTTGGCGCTCAGTCGGTCATCCAGGGAAGTATGGATCCAGGAAAGCTGACGAGTTTCGCGGTTGCCCTGGGCATGGCCTACGGCCCGCTGAAATCCTTCACCAGTGTGTCTCATAGCCTGGTGGAAGGAATTGCGGGTGGCCAGGCGGTCTTTGAAATTTTGGATGAACATCTTCAAGAAGACAAGAACTTAGATGGCGAAGCGATGGGGCGGCTTTCCCAACATGTTCGATTCGAGGGTGTGCACTTTTCCTATTCAGATGAAGTTACGCTGGAGGATATCGATGTCGAAGTGCCGGCGGGTTGTATCCTGGCTGTTGTAGGGATGAGCGGTGCGGGAAAAAGCACTTTGCTGGATTTGATCCCGCGCTTTTATTTACCCAGTCGGGGGAGTATTTCCTTCGACGGGAAAGAAGCGTCCCTGTATTCACTGAATAGCTTGCGCGCCCAGATCGCCGTAGTAACCCAGCAAGTGATTTTGTTTAATGATACGGCGGCAAACAACATCGCCTATGGGGCGAAGAGGCCTGCCAGCCGTGAAGAAATAATCTCGGCGGCGAAAGCGGCCAATGCCCATAATTTTATTATGGAATTTCAAAATGGGTATGAGACCATGCTGGGTGAAGAGGGAGTACGCCTATCAGGTGGGGAACGCCAGCGCATCGCCATTGCTCGCGCGATTTTGAGGGATCCTTCTATTTTGCTGCTTGATGAAGCCACGAGCGCGCTCGACACAGAGAGCGAGCAGTTGATTCAAGAAGCTCTTGAGCCATTGATGAAGGGTCGCACCACGTTCGTGGTGGCTCATAGGCTCTCAACGGTCCGAAACGCTGATTTGATCATCGTACTCGATGGGGGACGGATTGTGGAGAAGGGGACGCACGATGAGTTAATGAAGCGAGGTGGTTTGTACCAAAGACTCTATGAAATGCCGTTTGCAAACGAGGAAATGTCTCTTTCCAGTGAAATCAATAGTGCAACGAATGGTGGGACGATATCGTAATATTGTTTGTTAAATGGACAATGCAAATGGATGAAAGATAGTCTCACGTTCCAAACTGATTTTTGGGATGAGAGGCTCTATCGTGGCACCTGTCATTCGCCGGTAAGTCTGAGTTTCTGTTTTCTCGCTTTGGTTCCATATATTATTCCGAGAATTGGACTGTTGTGGGCCCGGGGTGTAGTACTTCTCTAAACGATTGTTCGCAAAAACGTTGCTCGGAAAAAGCGACCAACTACTTTTGGTTCTGATGCGAGAGAGCAACTTTATGCATGAATTAAAAGGCTCCTTAATAGAACTGGGGGAGCGCTTTCGGAAGCGTTCACCTCTTTCTCGGGTGGCGTTCGGTGGTCTATTGGGGTTTGCCGTCAGTGCCCCGTTGTCGATATCGCTCGCTCAAATTTGTGTGTTCACCGCCATGGTGGCGTGGCTGACTTCTATGGCCAAGGCGGCTCCCCTGCTGACTCAAAAATTTCCGTTGTGGAGGCCTTGGCTCCTTTTCGCGATATTGACTCTCGCCAGTTCCTTCCATGCTCCCGATTCGATCAAGAGCTTGCTCGAGGCGAGAGAATTGACGCAAATCATGATTTTTTATTTGGCCATCAACGTTATCGATGATGACTGGGAAGCGCTTTGGCTGGTGAAAGCACTCGTTGTGGTCACGAGCGTTGCCGCCTTATATGCCTTGGGTGTTTCGCTGGAAGGAGCCTTATCTCTGGAGAATCGGATGTCGGGCTTTTTCAGCATATACATGACATTCGGAGGTTTTTTACTTGTAGTCGGCACCCTAGCGCTTTCATATATTTTTGTGCCGCCTCGGGAACGGAACAGTATGTGGGTCTATGCGTCGGTCTTGTTGATTATCTCTGCATTGCTGACCACTTTGAGTCGTAATGCCTGGGTTGGCCTCGCCGTGGGGATGGTGGTCGTCGCCGTAGCGAGTAAAAGTAGAAAGGCCGGTTTATGTTTGGCCCTGGTGATGGTATTGGCGATATTCATGGCTCCTCATTCCATAAGCCAGCGCGTGAAGAGCATCGTGAATCTTCAGGACGAAACGGCCGTGGAGCGTATTTATATGTGGAAAAGCGGCATCAAAATGTTCATGGATAAAAGTATTCTGGGTTTTGGACCCGGGGAAATCAAAGACAATTATGCTCACTATGTGAACCCCAAAGCGACCCAAAAATCTCTGGCCCATTTGCACAACAATATCGTTCATTTGGCTGCTGAGCGAGGAATTTTTGCTCTGGGCGCTTGGATTTGGGCCTGGCTCGGATATTTCGTCTTGGTAATTCAGCGAATTCTGGATACGAGAGATGCGCCTTTCGGAACACGATTTCGAATGGTAGGAGGTTTGGCGGTGGCCGCGGGTTTCTTAAGTGCGGGGATGTTTGAATACAACTTTGGCGATTCCGAGGTGGTAATGCTCATGTTTATGGCAATCGCCCTGCCTTTTATGGGTAGGATGAAAGAGATTCATCCCGGGTAGGTTCGTTTGCGCAGTGTGTTAGCGGAACTGTATCAAAGATTGGAAAAAGCCTAGTTTCTTTACCGATTCAGAGGCCACAAGGTCGGCCCCGCCAAGTTTGTTGCCTCCCAGTTCATATGTGACTCGGCCCACCTTTTGGCCGGTGCGGATGGGGGCGGGTACCGCTTCAGGCAGTTCCAGTTTCATGGATATGCGTTTTTCCTCACCCCTTCTCACCAATGCCTCGACGCTTCCCTTAAGCCGGATGCGCACCGTTCGCTTCTGGCCCTTCAACACCTTGATTTGCTCGCGTTTCGGTTTTTTGCTTCTACCCAAATTGACCCAACGGTATTGGATGAATCCCCAGGCGAGCAAACGTTTTGCCTCTTTGAACCGGTGTCTGGAGTGGCTCGAGCCCATCACGACGGCGATGAGTCGTAAATTCTTGCGTTTGGCCGTGGCGACGATGCTGAATCCCGCTTTTCGGTGATAGCCTGTTTTGAGCCCATCCATACCCCGAAAGCGCCCCAAGAGATTGTTCGTGTTGGTCAGGGTGAAGCTCCCGTTCCGGAAAGGAGCATTCTTGGTGGCGCTCCACTTCATGATGAGTGGATATTTTATCAACTCGCGAGCGAGAATGCCGGCATCGCGCGCACTCATTCGATTGGTCGGTTTCTTTCTGCCTGGGGGAAGCCCGTTGACGTTGACGAAATGGGTGTTCGTCATGCCGAGCTCTTTGGCGCGCTGGTTCATCATTCCGACGAAGGCTTCAGCGTCGCCGGCAATGTGTTCCGCCACGGCGTAGGATGAATCGTTCGCGGAACTGATGATGATGGATTTCATTAAATTTCTCAGGGAAAATTTTTCCCCGTGCGCCAGATACACTTGCTGGCCTCCGATTCGCGAGGCGCTCCTGCTGACGGTGATGATCTCATCGAGATGGATGATATTTCTTTTAATTTGTTCCATGGCGATTAGAGCGGTCATCATTTTCACGATGGAGGCGGGTTTTGTGGCAAGCCGCTCGTTCTTTGCTTTCAGGACACGGCCCGTATTCGCTTCGAGCAATAGAATGGAACGATAGGGGATGACCGCTTTACGGGAGCGCTTTCGGCGCGCGGAAGCTGAATCTACACCGAGAGAAAGAGAACATGTGAACAAGAACAATGCGAATGTGATGATGGTCAGACGGAATCGCCGGCGGTGCCCCAGAACGAATGACATGCGTTTCCCTTAAATTCCGGGCGATTCGGGCGGGTTCTGAAAAAGTTCTATGGATAAGAATTGCAACCTTTGAACTTTGGTCAAAATAAAACTTTTTCCACGTGTTTGTCAAAGTCGAAATATTATGGGGCACCGTGGAAGTCCCACTAGATGATTGTACTTCTACTTATGATGGTGAGGATTCAGCCCGCATCATACCCTTAAATTCCATTTCTTGCGCCTGGTAAGCTGTTTTGATAGAGTTTAGATTATCAAAGAGTAATGTGATGCTCGAATTAAGTATAGCAACGCACATCCAGTTTGCCCTATGTGAAAATAGGGTTTGACATTCTTTGTTGCCGCGATTGGCGGAGGGAGAAGGAGGTCTTCTCATGTTCAAGGGTTCTTATGTCGCGATGGTTACTCCATTCCGCGACGGAAAACTCGACGAAGAGGGCATTCGCTCTCTGGTGGAATTTCATGTTGAAAATGGAACGCATGGGATTGTGGCGTGTGGAACCACGGGAGAATCCGCCACGTTGACCCATGAAGAGCACGACCGGGTCGTAGAGTTGGTGATCGAGCAGGTTAACGGGAGGATACCGGTCATTGCCGGCTCCGGTTCGAACAGCACCGCAGAAGCCGTTGAGCGTACTCAATTCGCCATGAGGGCCGGTGCGGACGGCGCGCTCCTTGTGGCGCCTTACTACAACAAGCCTACGCAAGAAGGGCTTTACCAACATTTTTGTGCAATAGCTGAATCAGCGGATATCCCAATCGTTCTCTACAATGTGCCAGGCCGCACGGTTGTGCAGATAGCGCCCGACACGGTGGCGCGCCTCTCGGAGATTCCCAACATCGTGGGTATCAAGGAGGCGACCGGGAATTTGGCGAATTGCTGCGATATCATTTCTCGTGTGCCGGATGATTTTATCGTGCTTTCAGGGGATGACTTCGTCACGTTGCCCATGATGGCGATGGGTGGCGTGGGCACGATTTCGGTGACGGCGAACGTGGCGCCCGCAGACGTGGCCCGGATGTGTCAGGCCCAGCTCGATGGAGATTACGCCAAGGCGAAAGAGTTGCATTACAAGATGTGGGAACTGAACCATATGATGTTCTGCGAAACGAATCCGATTCCGGCGAAAGCGACCTTGGCAATCATGGGGCGCATTGCGCTGGAATACAGGCTGCCGCTCTGTGCGCCATCTGATGCCAACATGAGCAAGTTGGGAGCCTTCGCGAAAGAGTATGGCTTAATCGAAGAAGTGGTAGTGGCGTCGTAAAAGCAATCAGAATGCAAAAGCGGGAGTGGCGAAAGCTCCCGCTTTTTCTGTCTTCGGATGTTTATTCTTCCAGCCCCAAAACCTTAAGAGCGTTTCCTCCGAACCAGAGTTGTTTCACGTCGTCTTTCAGCGGGAATTTATCGAATTCAGCCAAACTTTCCTTTGGGCTGACCATTGGCCAGTTCGAGGCCCAGAGAATTTTATTTTTGAGCACCGAGCTTCCGTAACGAATGAGGGGTTCCCAGCCGGTATCGGGTGTGGCGATGTATTTGGGCATCGTGCCGCTGATTTCGATATATAGGTTGGGGTGTCTCCAACTTACCGCGATCATTTCCGAGATCCATGGCCAACCCCCGTGCACTGCCACGATACGAAGTTCGGGAAAATCCCTCGCCACCTCATCCAGATAGATTGGACGCCCGAAATCAAGCAGATTCGAGCTTGAGAGGTTCATGGACGTGTGGAGCAGAACAGGGATGTCCAACTCCACGCATTTGGCGTAAATGGGGTAAAATTTCTTGTCGTTCGCATGAAGTCCAAGCTCCCATGGCCCCATGTTCACGCCCCGGAGGCCATATTCTTTGACGTCGCGCTCCAAATCGCGCAGCGCGTCCATGCCGCGGAAAGGGTCGCACCCGGCCGTTCCGATCAGGCGATCCGGGTAATCCTTGATGTAGTCGTGCAAAACGTCGGCGGGAAATTTCGTGCCTGAGATTGTCGTCATGTCGGAAGTCTTGATCAGGGCCTTGTCCAACCCTTGTTCGTCCAAAAAGGCAACAAACTCCTTCGGCTTCATATAGCCGTGCTCTTCCTCGTTGCCATACACCCTTTCTCCATAATGTTTGGCGTAGTCGGCAAAGCGGCCTGTCGGTTTCAAATATCTGTCCAGACCCTCGGGAATGGGACATGAGACTCTGAAATCAATGATGGGGGTAGACATTTGTTGGCTCCGGGAAATTTGGTTCAGACAAAGGAGCATATAACAGGATGCTCGCTTCAGGATAGCAAGGCAACAAAATACCCGCTCCATCGCCAGAGGATATCGAATCCTTTATCCTCTCCTCATCTTGGACGAGAGGGGTTTTATGCAAAAGCGAAATCCACCATCAACCCATTGGCTTTGGGCGATTTGCGCGGCCCAGGTGCCGATGATGCTCGTCTATGCGAATTATGTGGCGGCGCTCCCGTTGTTCAAGGCGGAGTGGAACCTTACGAACGTGCAGGCAGGCACGATTTATACGGCGTTTTACGTAGGCTACATTCTCGCCTCGGCCGTGCTGGCGACCGCAACGGATTACATGAGCGCAAAAAAAATATACTTGGCTTCAAGCCTTTGGCTGGCGCTCTTGAATTTCATGTTCCCGCTCTTCGCCGATGGTTTTATCAGCGCGTCGCTTTTTCGGGGTCTCACGGGAGTTGGGCTGGCTGGCACGTATGCGCCCGCGTTGAGGCTGGTGGCGGAGTATGCCCCGCAGGGGGGGCGTGCTCGCATGGTGGGAGTGTATACGTTTTTTTATACCGTGGGCGTCGCCGCTTCGATTTATGTGACGGGCGTACTCATTGCGAATTTCGACTGGCGCACGGCGTTCGCGTTGACGTCTCTGGGACCCGCCGTTGGATTTTTAGCCATGATGTTTCTTCTGCCCTCCTTGCCCTCGCCGAGGGGGGAGGGAGATTCCGGGTTTGAATTCCCCAGGCTGCCAGCTCCCGTGTGGATGCTGATGGGTGTTGTGGGTGCGCACAGGTGGGAGGTGTTCGCATTCAGAGGCTGGATAGTCACCTTTTTGGCGGCCTCTTTGGTGATGGCGGGAACGGAGACGCGCGAGAGCGCCCTGCGTGTTGCATCCTCATCCGCCGCCCTTATCATTGGGCTCAGCGCGGTGTCGAAGCTCATCGGCGGCTGGTTTGCCGATCGCATTGGCCGCCCGCCCACGATTATCGCGAGCCTTTTTTTAAGTGGCCTCATTTCGGTTTCTGTCGGGTTCGCTTTCGGGACGCCTTTCGCAATTCTGCAGATTCTTTGCCTGATCTGGGTGATCGTGATGCACGTGGATGCTCCCGTGCTGGTGGTATTGACCACGGAACTCACGCCCAGACGCCACCTCGGTTCAGCGTTGGGAATTCAATCGGGTTTGGGTTTTCTGCTAGGGTCCCTCGCGCCCATGGTAGTGGGAAAATTTTTGGATATGAGTAATGATTCGAGCAATGGTGAACTTCCGCTCAATTGGGATTGGGCGTTCATAGGTCCGGGAATTGCGGCGATATTCGGGGCAATCGTCACTATTTTTGTCGCCCGGCGCTTTATTCCCGGGGGAAAGCCGCAAGAGGGCGGAGCAGAGGCTTCACGGCCATGAATATCCCTGTACGCACCGCATGCGAGATTCCATTGTATGATTCCGCCCGCTTGACGATGCGGGAAGTTTTGGTATGATTTCCATACTTCTGAAAAACATGATGAATGGTGGCTTAAAGAAAATCTCAGAATACTCCATAAACTCTGGAGTTATAGCTTCTTCACACGGACCTGTCGGTTACTTTACAAGTAGAGGAGAGAGAAAATGCTGAAAGGAATCATCACTGGTCTCATGGCGGTGGCTTTGTTGAGCGCGCCGGTGTTCGCCGCGGATGATGCGACCATGCGCGCAGCCAAGAAAGAAGGGAAAATTGTCTGGTATTCTTCGCTCACGATAAATATCGCGCAGGATATCTGCAACCGCTACAACAAGAAAAAAACAGGTATTAAGTGCGTCCTCCACCGCGACGGCTCTGGCAAGCTCTATCGTCGTTATCTGCAAGAGCGCAAAGGTGGAATTTACATCGCCGACGTGGTTCACACATCGAACCTGGGTCATTTTCTGAACCTCAAAGCCAAAAAAATCATCACGCCTTACAAGCCGGCCGGAACGGACAACTTCAACGCGATGTTCGTGACGAAGGATAATTACTGGACGATTCTCCGCGCGGGCGTGTTGATGCCTTTCTACAACACCAAGAAAATCAGCGCGAAAGATGCGCCCAAGACATATGCAGATTTCCTCGACCCCAAATGGAAGGGCAAAATCGTTCACTCACACCCCAGCTACAGCGGGTTCGTCACGAACGGCATGATCAATATCGTGAACAAATTCGGCTGGGGTTATTATGAAAAGATGGCCATGCAAAAGCCCAAAATCGTGCAGTCCGCAGTCGGCGGCATTCCTCTCGTAGCGCGCGGGGAAGCTTGGCTGGGAGCGGGTACGACCTCGTATGCCCTGCTCAAGCTGATTCAGAAAGGCGAGCCGCTCAAACCCATCGTTCCCCCGGCGGGTTTGGCTTTGGTGACTTCGCCGAACGGCGTCTTCACGAAATCGCCGCGCCCCAACGCCGCGCGCGTGTTCACTGATTACCTGTTCACCCAGGAGACCATGCAGCTTCTGGCGGACTACTTCCTCTACGTGGGTAATCCGGATGTGAAGTACCCCAAAGCGTTACCGGCGCTCAAGGACATCAAGCTGATGGCCATTAGCGGCGCGGAACTGAAGAAGAAGAACAAGCCGACGCGTGCAAAGTTCAAGAAGCTCTTCGGCGTGTAAATCAAATATGAGTGGGAGCGATTTCTTGCGTAATATCGAGGAATCGCTCCCGCTTCATTTTTATTTTGACCAACTGAATTTTTCGAAAACAGCTTAAGTGTAACTTCGAAAAGGAAAGATGCGGATATGACGCAAGATGCGCAACAGCTTCCCGGAATGGTCTCGGGAGGCGAACCCTCAGCCACCAGAAAATTCGACTATACCGTCATCGTCTGGGTAGTGCTGTTTATCCTGCTAATCATCCTGGTGGCGAATCCCATCTTCCAGCTTTTCAAGGAAAGTTTTTTCGTTTCTGAAGATGAGGCCGGCGGCTTCACCTTCAAGAACTATATTGACGCATTCGAGACCTCGGAATACTACAAGCCGATGTACATCACGTTGATGCTTGCCGTCACCGTGGGCAGCATATCTTTGGTGGTGGGAGCCGTGATGGCTTGGGTGGTCAGCCGAACGGATATCCCTTTCCCGAATTTAATCAGAAACGGCATCTTGGCCTCTTTCGTGACGCCTCCTTTCCTGGGCGCCATCGCCTGGATATTCCTGGCGGGAAGGAACGAAGGGTGGCTGAATAAATGGATTCGCGGGATATTTTTCTTGAGTGATGAGTTTTATCTGTTCGATATTTTCACGATGAAGGGCGTCGTATTCGCCATGTCGCTCTACACGTTCCCTCTCGTCTTCATCGTCGTTTTATCAGGCCTGAATAATATTTCCTCAGACGTAGAAGACGCTGCCAATGTAGCGGGTGGCGGCACGTTCAACACCATGTTCAATATTACTTTACCGCTGGTGGCGCCCTCTCTGTTTGCAGGTTTCATCCTGGCGGCGTTAGAGGCGATGATTCTTTTCGGCATCCCGGCTGTATTGGCGATACCGGCAGGTCAGCACACGATGACGACCCAGCTTCGCGCTTTCATGGTATCGGAAGACGATTTGCTCGGCTTGGCCTCGGCCTACGCGATGCCCATGCTCGTTTTGGCGATCTGCATGGTTTGGACGCGAAGCACGATCCTGGGCCGCCGGGGCTATGCCACCGTCGGCGGCAAGGGAGGGCAGAGGCGGCCCCAAAAACTGGGGGCTTGGCGGATTCCGGTGTTTCTACTCTCCCTGCTCCCTCTCGTTTGCGCGATTGTTCTGCCCGCGTTGGCTTTGTTGACCACGTCATTCATGAAAAACCTGGGCGGCGGATTGAATTGGGCGAACTTCACTCTATGGAATTATCATTTCATCTTGACGAATGATGCGGTGAGAGTATCGATCTACAATACGGTTCTCCTGGCCATCATGGCGGCGACCGGCGCCACGATCGTGGCCGCGATTTCCGCTTATATCGCACAGCGCAAGCTCATCAAGGGACATCAATACATGGGTTTCATGGCGACCGCGCCCATTGGGATTCCCGGCATCGTCTTGGCGATTGGCCTGTTCTCAGCCTATACGAAACAGCCCTTTGTGCTGTATGGAACGCTCTGGATCATGTTCCTGGCTTATCTCACCAAATACCTGCCTTTGGCGTATCAGACGTCTAACGCGGCCCTCACGAGTATTCATCCTGAACTCGAGGAGAGTTGCCGCATCATGGGTGCGAATCGGCTTCAGGTTTTCAAGGACGTGACGATACCCTTGTTCAAGACGGGTATCATCGCGTCGTGGATATTGGTGTTCATGCCCTCGCTCAGGGAATTGAGCGCCTCGGTTCTGCTTTGGACCACGAATACGAAGGTCATCTCGGTGGTCATCATCGATTTTTATGAAGAAACGCTGTTGGGTCCCATATCGGCTCTCGGGATATTGTTGTTGCTTATTACTTTGGTGGCGATTGCGCTCGGCTTCCGCTTGGCGGGAAGGGACTTCATGCGGTCCGCCGGATAGAATAATAAGGGAGATTTGCGTTGGCGGTTTTAGACTTAAGAGGGCTTTTGAAAATCTTTGGCACGGATGTTCGCGCGGTGGATGAGATAGATCTGCACATCGAACACGGGGAATTGATTTCTCTTTTGGGCCCATCGGGTTGCGGCAAGACAACGACGCTGCGGCTCGTGGCGGGTTTCATCGAGCCGGACGGCGGTGATATCGTGATGGATGGAGAGGTTGTTTCGAGCGGCAGTAGCGTTATTCCGCCTGAGCGCCGCAACATGAGCATGATTTTCCAGAGCTACGCCATTTGGCCTCATAAGACGGTGGCCCAGAATGTCAGCTATGGATTGAAATTCCGCGGTATTACGGGTGCTGAAGCGGATAAGCGTGTGAAAAGCCTTCTCTCTATCGTACAAATGGATCATCTGGGCGCACGGTATCCGGGAGAACTCTCGGGTGGTCAACAGCAACGCGTGGCCTTGGCCCGCGCCCTCGTGGTGGAGCCGGCCGTATTGTTGCTGGATGAGCCGCTCTCGAACCTAGATGCCAACCTGCGCGAGGAGATGCGCTTCGAGATCAGACGCCTGCACGATGAATTCAACATCACGAGTATTTATGTGACCCATGACCAAGCCGAGGCTATGGTCACTAGCGATAGAATTTGCGTCATGAACAGCGGAAAGATTGAACAAGTGGGCAAGCCATCGGATATATATGATATTCCGGCGACGAAATTTGTGGCCGAATTCGTTGGCGTGACGAACTCGATTCGAGGGAAAATAAGTGCCCCGGATCTTTTTGAGGCTGGCGACGGCGCCAAGTTCATGATGAATACCGACGGCGGAAAAACGGGAGAGCTCGTCTCCATACGGCCCCACCGCATTCAGGTGCATCCCGAGAATGCCGACGTGGGCGGCTCGGATGCCCAGAACGTACTCGATGGCGAGGTAACGCGCGGCTATTATTTCGGCAGCACGGTGGACTATCTTGTGAAAGTGCCGGGTCTGGAAGAGCCGCTCCGTGTCATCGGCGACCCGCATCAATTCTTTGGCTTGGGTAGCAAAGTGCGGTTGACCATCGATAAATCGGCGGTCGTTATCGTGAGTGATAGTTAAGCCATCATCGATGGAAATCGTTATTCCGGACGATTGTTTTCATTTGTTTGAAGGTTCCGAAGCCTTGGGTCGATTGCGGGCCTTGGGCGATGTGAATCATTACACCGAGAACGCCGAAAATGAAGAATTGCTCCGCGAGCGCCTGAAAGACGCGGAGATCATCCTGACGACCAGGTATCAAACCGACTTCAAGACGACCGATCTGCTGGATCATATTCCTCATCTCAAGATGATTTCAGTGATGGGCACGCGCCCACGCATGATCGACATGCATCGCGCCAACGAACGCGGAATCGTGGTGAGCACGACGCCTGCGGCAAGCGCCTCGTCGGTGGCCGAGCACACGATGATGTTGATCCTGGCGTTGGCGAAAAGAATGCCGCTCATGTTCCCCGCCATGAAAGAGGGCGGCTGGCCCCAGGATCAAGGGGTCGAGCTTGCCGGGAAGACGCTGGGCCTCATTGGTTTCGGTCATATTGCCCACCTGGTTTGCCGCATGGCCTTGGGCTTCGGGATGAGGGTCGTCACCTGCTCTCCTTCCATGACGCCCGAGCGCGCGCAAGCCGAGGGGGCGGAAGCGGCTTCTGTCGAGGAATGTCTCGCATCTGACGTTGTGTCGCTCCATCTTCATTTGTCGGCGGGCGCCGCGCCTTTCATGACGAGAGAGAAATTCGCCCGGATGAAGGAAACGGCTTATTTCATCAACACGGCACGCGCTCAAATTGTGGATGAGGATGCGCTGCTGGACGCCTTGAGAAACCGGCGCATCGCAGGCGCCGGCCTCGACGTTTTTGAGCCTTTCGAGCCGTTGCCGAAAGATTCAATCTATCGTTCTTTGGATAATGTCATCATCACGCCGCATTCGGCTTGGATTACCGATGGCACGTATGCGAGGTTCCGCGACGTACCGGTAGCGAACATCGAAGCGTTTCTGAAGGGTGCGCCCACCAATATCGTCGAAGAAAACGCGTAGGAAACCACACGAAATAGCCCCGGCAGTCGATACGTGCCGGGGCTATTTTTTCGCCTTATTCTTTTTTGATCAGTATGTTGTTGTAGACCAGGGCCGCCGCCACACCGCCGATGATGGGGCCTATCCAATAGACCAAGTGGTTGATGCCATCGAAACCGCCTCCGGCCAATGCGGGGCCGAATGTGCGCGCCGGATTCATGGATGCTCCCGTGAGTGGGCCTCCCATCAAAATGTCTGCGGCGATGGTGAGGCCAATCGCGAAACCACCCACGTCGGGGTGCCTGTTGTCCACCGCGGAGCCCCATATAGCGGTGACGAGGAAGAACGTGAGGATGATTTCGATCAGAATTCCCATGCCGAAACTCACGTCACTCGCCAGGGTCGGGGTTCCCAGATTCACTTTTTGCCAGACGTCGGCGGCAAAGATAATTCTCAGCAGGATGCCGGCCACGGTTCCACCCACGAGTTGGCTGATAATGTAGGAAATGCCTGTGCCGCCGTCGGTCTTTTTAGTCACCATAAAACCGATGGTTACGGCTGGATTGAAGTGGCCACCCGATACGTGTCCCATCGCGGAAATCATGACCGAGAGGATCAAACCGTGGGCGAGGGCAATGCCGATTAAACCTACAGCTCCACCCGTTTTCTGATTCAAGATGATAGCGCCCGCGCCGATGAAGCACAGCGCAAACGTGCCGATGGCTTCCGCTACGCAGGCCCTTCCTGTAGGACTCATTTTCTTCTCCTTACTCGTTCGGGCGAAAGAATTGAAGGAAGATTCATGCCGCTATTGACTCTGTACGGAGGACTCCAGGTAAAGAAAATGGCCTATTTCCATGCCTCATTATAGCAAATCATGATGGATACACCATGTTTTGTGGATTCCCAGAGAGGGCTGCGGCAACGTTTTCCACCGACATCAAAAGTCCTGCTTCGGTCACCTCGGGTGTGATGCCCGCATTATGCGGGGAGAGAACTACATTTTCTAATTTCCCCAATGGATGATTAGGTGGCAGAGGTTCCTGGTCAAATACGTCGAGACCCGCCGCGGCCAGAGTCCCATTCGTCAAAGCCGATATGAGCGCCTTTTCTTCTAGAATTGGTCCACGGGCGGTGTTCACCAAAATGGTGTTTGGCCCCATGCGGGAGAACGCCTCCGCGTCGATCATGCCGATGGTGTCCGCCGATTGCCGCACGTGTAGCGAGACAACGTCGGCCCGTTCATACAAAGTGTTCAAATCGACGAACTCCAGCCCTACTTTTGCAGCGAAATCATCGTCTGGATGAAACGTCCAGGCGATGAGCTTCATCCCGATACCGGCGGCGATGCGGGCAGTCTGCTGGCCGATGGCGCCCAGGCCGATGAGGCCGAGCGTTTTTCCGTTTAATTGCGTCATCTGGCCACGCGGCCACTCGCCCGCCCGCATGGAGGAATCATTTCCGGGTATTTGACGCGCCGCCGCCATCATGAGGGCCAGGGTGTGTTCCGCCACGGAAACGGCGGCCACGCCCGGCGTATTCGAGACGATGACGTTTGCGTTTTTTGCCGCGCTCAAATCGACATGATCCGTGCCTGTTCCCCAAATCGAAAGTATTTTGAGAGCGCTGCAATTAGAGAAAAAATCCGCGTCGAACTTGCAAAAGGCTCTGATATTGATGATTCCATCCACCCCAGAAACGCGGTTGAGTAATTCTTCGGGTGTCTGCGGGTTTGAGGTATGGATTTCTACGTCTCCGATTTCCCGCAGTCGGGCTTCGGCGGCGCTGCCTATGAAAACTGAAGGATAGTCATCTGGCACGACGATTCGGTTCACAAAACAACTCCTTTATATGCAAGAAAACGAGTGCCCCAGCGGTTCTCTTACACCGCCCTTGCGTGCATAATAGCGTTTTTCTTCTGCCATTCTTATGACACCAAAGGAGACAAAACAAGTGGAACCTCTCGATCCGCGTAAAGACAGCGCCACTCCCGGTGAGCGTGCGATAGATAAGCCCGAACTCCCCACGCAAGGCTATGCTTTCACCATGTCCGCCGATACCGAAACGATAGAGGGAAAAGGCCAACTCAAACTGGGGACGCACAGACATTTCGAGGTGTATTGCGATGAGCCGCCCCGAATCGGTGGAGAGGATTCCTACCCCCAGCCCCTTTGCTACATTGCCATGGGGGTGGGATTCTGACTTCTCACCCAGCTTGCGCGGTACGCGCATATGATGAAAGTGTCCTTCACACACGCCAAGGTGCACGTGGATTTCGATTATTTTTTAAGGGGTTCCGTTCTCAAGAGCACGGTTAATTCCGGCTGTACCGAGGTCCGTACGCATTTTGAAGTGGAATCTGATGAAACGGCGGAAAAGGTATTGGCGGTCATCAAGAATGCGAAACAAGGATGCTTTGCCGAACAAATGGTGACGGCCGCCGTTCCGCTGAAAAGCATCGTGAGCTTGAATGGCGAGTCGATTTCGTTGAGCGGTATTACGCAATGAGACACATGGGTTCATGAGTTTGGAAAAAGTTTGTCGCCGCTGTGGGTGTTGTCTTCCCTGTATGTCGATAACGGGGATTTACACAGAAGCCGTCGCATTCGTCTTGGAGGCGCGCTGTCCCGCTGCGGCGCCTGCCAGTCGACCGTAGACGGAGCCTAATGTCAGTCCCGACCCTCCCGGGTAGTTGAAATAGTAGACGCCGCCCACGAGTTCTCCTGCAGCGAACAGTCCGGGGATAATCTCGTTTTCGGTGTTTATGACTTCCGCCTTCGGTGTTACGCGGATGCCGCCGAAGGTGAATGTGATCCCCGTGGTGACGGCAAAGCCGAGGTAGGGCGGTTCATCGATGGGAAGCGCCCAGTTCGATTTTGGTGGTTCGATCCCTTTTGTGCATTTGCCGTCTTTGATGGTCGGATTGAATTCGCCCGGCTGAATAGCGGCGTTATACTCCTGAACGGTTTTGACGAACGCATCGACGTCGATCTCGAGTTGTCTGGCAAGTTCTTCGAGCGTGTTGGCCTCGGCCTTGGTGACTTCGCGAATGCGGTATTCATCACGCAGCATGTGAACCGTTTTCTGATCGAAAATCTGAAAAGCGGTCCGTTGGGGTTGTTGGAGAATGTCCCGACCATATTTAGCATAGGTGTAGTTTCTGAAATCGGCTCCCTCATCCACAAAACGGTTGCCCTCGATGTTCACGATGATGCCGAAGGGATAGGAGTGTTTTTGGTAGGACTCTCCTACCGTGAGGTCGCCGAAGGGCGGGGCGTTCAAGTCCCACGCGACGGCGTGACAGCCGCTCCAGTTGCCATAGGGTTGGGCGCCGATATCGAGCGCCATCTTGATGCCGTCACCCGTGTTGTAAGGAGTGCCGCGGACTTTCGCGAGTTCCCAGCCCGGGCCCAGGTACCGGCAGCGCATCTCTGCGTTCGCCTCGAAACCACCAGATGCCAGAACCACCCCGTGGGCTTCGACTTCATAAGGCCCATCGGGACCTTTTACTTCGACGCCTGTCACGCCGCCCATCGGGTCCGTGATCAGACGCATTGCCTTTGATGTGTAGCGAATCTCAACTCCGGCATTATTTGCGGCATCGAGGAGTGAATCGATGAGGCCGCGTCCACCACCAACGATTTCGAGAACCAGACCGCCCCAGAAGCGCATCTTGCCGTCCACTTTGAATGCCTGCCGACCGCTTGCGAGGATGAGCCGCAAGCCCTTTGACTGCATCCATTTCAGGGTCGGGAACGACTCGTGGATGAGGACGGAGGCGAGATCGCCGTCGGTCTGATATTCGGTTAATAGGGCAAGATCGTCAAAGAATTTTTCCGATGTGTAGGGGTCAATCTCGATGTTTTCTTTCTCGGCGTCGGAAAGATCGGGAACGAGGGAGTAGATGTCTTCGATGCTGTTAAAGGCGAAGCGGAAAAGTCCTCCCGAAAAAGCCGAATTACCGCCACGCCATGGTTCGGGCGCTTTTTCTAGCACCAGGACCTTCGCCCCCTGGTCTCGCGCCGCAAGCGATGCGCAAAGTGCGGCGTTGCCGCAACCCACGACGACGACATCGTATTTCTCTGTAGCATTCGACATTTCTCAAAACCTCCTCGAAACCTTCCGTTCAAAACGAATCATGTTTGTGCGGATGCGGGGATGAGACCATTTCCATGAGGGTTTTCCGTCACTCAAGAAGTCAGGAAAACTGGCTCTTAATTAACATATTGGGAGGATCTGGTCAAAACTCTTGAGATAGGAAACCAACTTGCATCAGCGCCTCGGCTGAGAAATCCGCATCGATACATTATTTTGCCTGCTTGACCGCCTCGGCCACCTCTCATAGAATTTTCTCCTCACCTTCATGAAGGAGAACCATGGAAGCTACTGCTTATCAGAGTTTTATGGAAGAGCGAATCGCCCGTATCACCGAAGCCTGTACGCATTGCGGAAAGTGTTATGAAGTCTGCCCGATGGTCAAGTATTCAGAAGCCAAAGGCGCGGTGCCCGAACGGGTGACGAAATCCGTTGTCGACATCATCAACGATCTCCCCCATGAACGAGAGGGAGCGCTTTGGGCCAAGGCTTGTCAAAAAAGCGGAATTTGCATCGAGGCCTGCCCGGAGGACGTCAATCCTCGTGAAATGCTCTCCTACGCCAAGCTCAAGCTCCAGAATATCGAATCTGGGGAAGCGGAAATTCAAGAGGCCGGCCAGTCTTATTTTCAGGATATGAGCCGAAAGATCCGCTTCATGGCCGCCTTGCAATTGGAACCTGAACATTTCAGAAACCTCACTGCCGTGCGGGGGGCCGAGAAAAACAAAGTGGATGCGGTGTTTTATTTTGGGTGCAACATCCTCCAGACGCCCCATATCCTGCTCTCGTGCATAGATGTTTTCGACCGGCTGGGGTTGGACTATGAGGTGGCCGGCGGCGTGGGCCATTGTTGCGGGATCAACCACATCAGGCGTGGAGATCTGGAAGCAGGAGCGGCGATGGGCGCGCGATCCCTTGATTATTTCAAATCATATGCGCCGGAAAGAGTCATTACTTTCTGCCCTACTTGCCAGATGCAATACTCAGAATATCAGCACTTATACACCGGGAAGCCGGTACTCCCCATGGCGGGTGATTTAGAATCGAAAGAGAAAGAAATTTTGCCTTTCGTCCACATCACACAATATCTGGTGGATAATCTGGAAACCTTGCGAGGAGAATTTACGCAAAAGGTGGAAAAGCGCGTCGCCGTGCACCTGCATGGGGGGAGCGATGGCGTAGAGGAAAATGTCATGAAAATCCTCAGAGCCGTCCCCGGTCTCGAGTTCGTGGAGATTGAACAACTCTCGGATCATGGCTATCAATGCCCCACGCTCCAGATTCCAGAGGCGAAAGCGGCGATGCGCGAGAAACTTTTAGACTCGGCGCGCCGCGCTCGGGTGGATTCGCTGCTCACCGTTTATCATAGTTGTCATCGTGAACTATGTGATCTGGAAAAGAGTGAGTCCTTTGAAATCGAGAATTTCATGACGATTCTCGGCCAGGCCATGGGTTTTGAGTATCCCGACTATACGAAGTCGTACAAAATCTATGAGGATATCGATCGGGTCATTCAGGAAGCGGGCGACACGCTTCGCGCCTTTGGAATGGCGCCCGAGAAAATGCGAGAGCAGCTTCAAACGGCGCTCTACGGCTGAGTGCCAGGTCTTTCGGGTTTCTTCGTTTCATACGGGAGACGAGTAGACTCCCTCACTTCTACACCAAAACGATATCGAAAAACCCTAGTTCATACCTTTTCCCCACAAAAGTTTTCTGGAGGGGAATGATCAAAGAGGGTTTCGAGCGTTCATGGTCGCCCAATCTCGGGTCACCCCGAAAATATAGCTGCGTCACCAGCGGCTGGTAACCAGGGTGGCGGATATGAAAATGGATGTGGGACGGCCTCGCCCAGAAGCCGAAACCGTAACGCCCCGGATGCACGGTTTCGAACTGATACAGACCTCGCCTTGAGGTGCGCATACGCGCTCTATAGAGGTAATTATCCTTCTCATCCATACCGTGGTAGCGGCCGTTCGTATCAGCCTGCCATACGTCGATGGTCGCGCCTTCGAGCGTTTTCTGGGTGTCATGGCCATAAACTTGGCCGCGGATAATCATGCGCGCCCCCGGTGCGTCCCTCGGCATCAAATAACCACGGAACGGAGCCCCACTTTTGTAAAAGGGTCCCATGGCGTCAGGGGCGGTCGGTTTTCGCGCTTTGGGCGGCGCTTCATCCAGTTTCTCGCCTTGCGCGAGCAGGAATTTCCCGAATTCCCCCAATTCCCCGTATGCAGGCGTGGGGGCGAGGGTTTTCCTAAACGCGAAGGCGCCCGTGCCCAGCGCGGTGAGGCCGAGCAGGGAGTTTTTCAGCAATTCTCGTCTGTTCCATTTTTTCATGGCGAGATTCCTGGCGGCGGGGCAAGCTTCTCGAAAAAGATTATCATTTCAGAGCTGGAATATACCAGCGCTGGAAATTCTGGCGTTATATCCCACAAGGCCATCTCTTCCGCTCTGCCGGAGGGCGAACGGGAACAAAACCTTGTAGGTGCAATTACCCCCCGGTCATGCTGTATCGAGTGTTGTACGCACGGGATCAGTTGCGCTGGGCCATTTCGATGCTGATGTTATCGGGGCCTTTGATGAAGGCGATTTTCACCCCTGGGCGTATCTCCCAGGGCTCGCAAATCCACTCGGCGCCCTTTTCGGTCAGCTCTTTTTGCGCCTCGTCCATGTTGTCGACCAAAAGCCCGAAATGATCCAGCCCGTAGCGGGGCTCGGAGCCCGTCCGAACCGGATCTTCTCCTTCGGCCCTGCCGGAGACGAGGAACACCATGCCGTTCAATTCCATGTTGAACGACGGGGCGCCGCCCAATTCTCGCTCCTGGACGACGGTGGCGCCGAACATGTTGATCCAGAAATCTCGGGCGGCGTGCGGGTCTTCGCTCCGGAAGTGAAGATGGTCGTATGAGTATTTGGCCATGCGGGAATCCCCTCTCGATAAGCTGCAAACCTCGGGTTTCATGATGTGTTCGATTGTCTTTGGACGCAATGAGCCTTGGATTGTAAGTATTGCGGCCAGGAGTGGCAAGAGGATCAGAGGCGCAAACCCTAAGCCTAGCCGGGCCCACCTTCTTCTTCCTGCATGAGTTTTTCGGCCTCGGCCATTTCGTGGAAAAGCTCGCAAGTGACTGAAAAATCACGTTCCAGCTTGTCGAATAGCTCCTTGATTTGCTCGGGCGAAACGACTTTCGAGAGTTGGCCATGGACCGCCTGCCAGGCGGGCGTTCCGCTCTCTCCGCGCTGAAAATCCGTCTCCTCGCTTGCCGACATGGCGTCGTAGATCTCGTGTTCGTGTTCGAGCAAATCTCTGAGCACGGGCTCGTAGTTCGGGTCGTTGGATTGGAGATAGCGCATGAGGTAATGCCTGAATTCGGGCTCTTTTTCCACCGGCTGGGGGCCTGACATCTCGCGCAGAATCCGGCATTTGGCGGAGAAGTCCTTCTCCAGGCGCTCGAAAAGCTGCTCGATGTGGAACGGGGTCAGAATGTCGGTAAGTTCAGTAAAAACAACGTGCCACATATGGGAAAGCCTCTCTCCGCGCGTCACCTCCGCGCCCTCGCCGACGGTGCTCTCGTCATACACCTCGTGCTCGTGTTCGAGCAGATCGTGGAGAACGGGCTCGAAGTTCGGGTCGTCGGAATGGAGGTAGCGCATGAGATAGGGCTTGAATTTACGCACCTTATGGCGTCTGGGCATTGCGATGTCCTCTATGCTGGAAACTCTCGGTAATGATTCCAGTATTATATCACCAAATCGGGTCGCCTCGCCACGGGCATGATGCGCGCCGGTGGGACGATGCCATCTAAGCAATTGAAATTAAATGTGATATCCCCTATGGAAAAAATGAAAACCGGTCGCTGCGCCCGGGGGAATATCCCCACTGCAACTCCCCGCAAATCCGCGCATTTTCCGTCATCGCAGGAGTAGCTGTCCATGGCAGAATTCCCCTGCGCCGCATTTCGGCGGCGTCATTTCCGAAGAAAATAAATAGCCGTTAATTTATCGAAAGACGCGTTAATAATTCCGTCCCATGGACAATCGTACTACCGGATACCCTCAAGCACGATAAATCGCTGTATTAAAAGCGATAATTATCATGTTTTCTTTTTCGCCTCCCCTTGCATTTACGTCAGATTTACGCTTTAATGGACGCACGTTTGATGCCGGACGTATGCGTATTGATTACGGATCGTCCATATCCTCAGGCCCGTGACACGATTTTCAGGGAGCGCCCATGCCGAAA
Source organism: bacterium (assembly GCA_965261085.1). GTDB lineage: Bacteria > UBA8248 > UBA8248 > UBA8248 > UBA8248 > Bin107. The sequence continues at coordinate 3,813,739 of OZ253442.1, read as the reverse complement.
AGAAGCGAACGCAAGCTTACCAAACGCGTAGTCGACGCGCTATCTGTCGAGACGAACGACGCCGTCTTCTGGGACCGGGAGCTGGCGGGCTTCGGGGTGCGGGTCTACGCCACGGGCAGGAAGGTCTACGTGGTGCAGTCCCGGGGTCCGTGGGGACCGAAGCGCGTGACGCTGGGCAAACACGGCGAGTTGTCGTGCGATGAGGCGAGGAAACAAGCCGCACTCGTCATCGACCGCATCAAGCGGGGCGAGGAGCCCGAGCCCAAGCCGCCCGAGGCGGAACTCACCGTGGCGGGCCTTGCCGAGCGTTTCATGAGCGACCACGTCGGGACGCACTGCAAGCCCGACACCGCCAGGACGTACCGCTCCTTGCTAGAGAACCACATCGAGCCTGCGCTGGGCGGTACGGCGCTCGAAGAGGTCGGCCGGGCGGAGGTCGCCGCACTCCATCACGGCCTCCGCGCGACGCCCGCCGTGGCCAACGCGGCCCTGGGGCTACTCTCTAAAATGTTCAAGATGGCCGAGGCGTGGGACCTGCTCCCGCCCGGGGAGAACCCCTGCCGGGCGGTGCGCCGCTTCCGGACGCGTAAGCGGGAGCGGTTCCTGACGCAAGAGGAATTCCGCCGCCTGGGCCGCGCGCTCCGTGACCTGGAGGCGGAGGAGAGGACGTGGACGCCTGCGGTGGCGGCGATCAGGCTCCTGGCCCTGACCGGGTGCAGGCGGAGCGAGATACTGGACCTCAGGTGGGACGACGTGGACCGCACGGCGGGGGAGCTCAGGCTCAGGGACGCCAAGGCGGGACCGAGGATGGTTCCGCTCACGGCGCCCGTCAAGAGGGTGCTGGAGGAGGTCCCCCGCTCGCCGGACAACTCCTGGGTGATCCCCTCAAGGTACGGGAAGAACCGCCTGGGGAACCTCTCCTACTACTGGGGGGCCGTGAGGGAGCGGGCGGGGCTCGACGATGTACGAATCCATGACCTGAGACATAGCTACGCATCGCGGGCGCTGGCGCTCGGCGAGAGTTTATCGGCGATCGGCAGGCTGCTCGGCCACCGCCACGTGGTGAGCACGGCGCGCTACGCACACCTGATGCGAGACGCCGAGAAGGCGGCGGCCGCCCGTGTAGGCGAGAGCATCGGCGTCCACGTCGTGAACGGGAGGATGGAGCGATGACGACGAAGCCCACGATGAAAACGCTCTCGAACCGCGCGGTCACGAAACTAACGGTCGAGAAGGACACCGTGTATTGGGACCGCGACCTCACCGGCTTCGGGGTGCGGGTATATCCCACGGGGGCCAAGGTGTACGTCGCCCAGGCGCGGGGGCCGGGAGGCCCCAGGCGCGTGGCGGTGGGCCGCCACGGGGTGATACATGCCGATCAGGCGCGCAAGCGCGCGGCGCTCGTCATCGCGCGGATCAAGGCGGGCGAGGAGGCTGTGCCCAAGCCACTCAACCCCGCAGGCGGTCCCACGGTGGCCGAGCTCGCGAAGCGCTATCTAGCCGAATACGTCTCCGTGCGCTGTAAGCCGCGCACCGTGAAGACGGTCAGCTCCGTGGTTTGCAAGCACATCGTGCCGGCGCTGGGAAAGCTGCCCCTCGCGTCGGTCGGGCGCAAACACGTGGTGGAACTCCACCAGCGGCTGCGCGCGACGCCCGCGGCCGCGAACCAGGCCGTCCGGGCGCTGTCCGCGATGTACAAACTGGCTGAGAGCTGGGAACTGGCGCCTGACGGATTATCAAACCCCTGCCGCGCCATCTCCGAATACCCCGGCCGCAGGCGGGAGCGCTTCCTCACCGAGTCGGAATTCGTGCGTCTGGGACGCGCCCTGGACGAGGCGGAGGCGAAGGGCGGCGCGTCGGCGAGCGCGGTGGCCGCCATCAAGCTCCTGATCCTGACCGGGTGCCGGAAATCGGAGATCCTCACGCTGCGCTGGGAGGAGGTGGCGCTCAATCAAGCGGAACTGCGGCTCGCGGACTCCAAGACGGGCGCGCGGGTCGTTTCGCTCTCACAGCCTGTGGTCAAGCTTCTCGCCGCTCTCCCGCGCCTGCCCGGCAGCCCCTGGGTGATCCCCGGCAGGAAACCGGGCACGCACCTCAGGAAGCTGGACGACGCCTGGCGGACCGTCCGCACGCACGCGGGCCTTGACGGCGTTCGCCTCCATGACCTCCGCCACTCTTGTGCAACATACGGGGATTTCCACGTGCTCAAAAGTCTCGTATCTATTTGTTATCACTTGTTATTCTCACCAACACCGCAACCCGCTTGATTGCGCCTTTCCTCATTACGTAATCGTTTCGCAACCGGATTTGATCAATATGCAGGCATGACATGTCGACGAATATTTTACGAAAGTTGGGTATCCGGCTACGTTCATACGAAAAACACCGAGCCGCGTCCTGAACCGGTATCAGTCCACTTCCGACAGGAGAGGCGCGCGAAGGAGAAAGTAGCGGTAGGGAAATTTTCCCGGAAACCGGCAGGATAACGAGTCCGTCGATACCGTTTCACGCCCGCTTAGAGGCGGATGAGTGTTTTTATCGGCGAAGAAATTCCATTACCTTATTGATATAATCGTAAATACCTATTTTACTAACTTCATCCGGAATCCGCCTTCCGCAATATGCAATCAAAACGAAAGCGGGCGAATTCAAACTCCCGCGCATCCCGGCGGGTCCGAGTCGCCGGAACCATCCCGTCTCCCCTACCACCCGCACTACGCAACCGCGCCTCCGTCCTGTTTCGCCTTTCGCCATCGCCACCGTAGCGCCGTGTTCCTACGGTTTGGGGGGTTTCGACATCTCATGTCTCCTCCCCTCGCCTGTGGCCGCCGGGCTTCCTTACAGCCTGCCCAAATACGCCGCTATCCCGGCATCCGTCTCCGGGTACGCCGAACGCTCGACCCCCCCGCAAGGCCCCGCATATGCCCAAATACAAATATCCCTAGCCCAAAAATTTTCCGTTTCACAAGGTGTGTCCGAATCGTTTATCCTGGAAAGTGATCATATTTTGGCCAGGAGGCGCCTGGTTCCGTACCACGAGCCGGCTACGTGTCGCTCGACTTGGTCGTACGGGCCCGGTTCATGGGGCGCCTCGTGAAAGGGAAAGAAGAAAGATGGCGTGTACGGGAATCCGTGTTTCCACGGATGCATATTGCGCAAGGCCTCAAACCTCAAGAATAGATCGCAAGTCCGCTAGACCGCCGGGCGGTTCCGTCTCCGGCCCTCTGATGTCCGTCCACGGGTACGGGCGGACGGAGGTCCGGGAACTTATATTTAATTGATTGCACGGGAAAGGAAAGGGGGCAGCCATGACTGACGATTATACGGCAAACACCGGCACCACGGGTTCGGTCGCGGTGGGCGGTACGGCCACCGCGACCATCGAGACGGCCCATGACCAGGACTGGTTCGCGGTGGAGTTGGAGGCGGGGCGGACCTACCAGTTCGACCTCGGAGGCAGCCCGAGCGGGGGCGGGACGCTGCGCGACACCTTCCTGCGAGCCATCTACGACAGCGAGGGGCGCTACCAGTCGGGCAGCTACAACGACGATTTCGAGGGCGGGCGCGACAGCCGGGTGACGTTCACGGCGCGTGAGACTGGGACCTACTACGTGCGTGCGTCGGGCGACCGCGACGAGACGGGGACCTACACGCTGGGGGTGTCGGACGTGACGCCGGGGTCGGTGGAAAACCCGCCACCGGCCGAGCCGGAGCCGGCGCGCGCGGCGGCCGAGGACCTCGGGGACATCACGGAGTTGGCGGCGGCGCGGTTCCCGCGGGGCGCGCTCGACGGCGGCGCCGATGCGGTGGCCTGGTACCGGTTCACGCTGAGCGGGCCGCGCGAGGTGGCGCTTGGGCTTCGGCGCCAGGACGCCGATGCGGACCTGGTGCTGGAGGACGCAGAGGGCAACGTGCTGCACAGCAGCGAGCGTTCCGGCACGGCGAACGAGTGGATGCGCGAGACGCTGCCGGCGGGGACGTATTACGTACGGGTTGAGGCGCAGGAGGCGGGTGCGAACGCGTATGTGTTCCGCTACGGGGTGGGCGACGCGGACCCGGTCGAAGTGGCGCGGCTGGAGGCGGAGCAGGCATCGGCGCAGGAGCAGGTTCAGCAGCAGCCACCGGCATTCGGCTCTCGGTTCTACGGTTTCGAACTCCCGGAGAACGCGGACGGCAGCGCGAACCGGATATCGCTGGGCACGGTCTCGGCGACGGATCCGGACGGCGGTTCAGTGACCTACAGCATCGAGGGCGGCAACGCGGCGGGGCTGTTCGAGATCGACGCGGCCGGCGGCGAACTGTTCTACACGGGCGGGGGCGAGGACTACGAGACCGGTTCGACCAGCTTCGAGCTGACCGTCCGGGCGAGTGACGGGGATCAGACGACCGATGCCACCGCGACCGTCAGCGTCACCGACGTGGATGAGCCGGTGGAGGGCAATCCGCCTGTTGCGCAACCGGACCAGAGTACGCCGCAGACGGTATCGGAACCTGCCGGCGAGGACTTCTCGGCGGGCGCCTCCACGAGCGGGCGGGTGACGGTCGGCGACACGGCCACGGGCGAGGTCGGGAGCAACGGCGACCGCGACTGGTTCGCGGTGGAGCTGGTGGCGGGGCGGACCTACGTCATCGATCTGAGAGGCGGCCCCACGGGTGACGGCACGCTGAGCGATCCCTATCTGGGCGGTATCCACGATTCCGACGGCAATCTCATTGCGCGTACGAGGAACGACGACGGGGGCGAAGGCTACAACAGCCGGGTGACCTTCACGGCGACCGGGAGCGGCACCCACTACATCGCGGCGGGCGCGGCGGGGATCTTTTCCGGCCGGGGCACCTACGAGGTCGAGGTGACGGACACCTCGCCGCCGATCGTGGCGCCGGACCCGGATTCCGAGGATCCGCCGGTCGCGCAGGAGCAGGTTCAGCAGCAGGAACAGGAACAGGACGAGCCGCCTGCGGAAACGGTCGTCCCGCCGGCGGAGCCCGAGACAGCCCAGGCCCAGGACGAGGCGGCGAGCGTCTCGGAGGGCGACGCCGACCTGCCGACCGACGTCACCACCACGGGCCGGGTCGCGGTCGGCGGCTCGGCCACGGGCAACATCGGGAGAAACAGCGACCGGGACTGGTTCGCGGTCGAGCTGGAGGCGGGCAAGAGCTACCGGTTCGACCAGAAGGGGTCGTGGACCGGCGACGGCACCTTGGAGCACACGTATCTGCGCGGGATCTACAACGAGGACGGCGACCGGTACGCCGGCACGACGGACTGGGGCAGCGGCGTGGGCGTCAACAGCTATGTGTATTTCACGCCGGATGAGGACGCCACCTACTACGTGTCGGCAGGAGCTTACGGCGGTTGGCGCGGCACTTACACGCTGGCGGTCAGCGAGACTCCGGCCGACGACTACGCGGCCGACACCGCCACGACCGGGATGGTTGTGGTCGGCGGCTCGGCCACGGGCACTATCGAGCCCGCCGGCGACCGCGACTGGTTTGCGGTGACCCTGGAGGCGGGCAAGCTCTATCGCTTCGACCTCAAGGGAGTGTCGACCGGCGACGGCACGTTGGGTGCCCCGTATCTGCGCGGGATCTACGATGCCAACGGCGACCGGCACGAGGGCACGACGGACTGGGGCGGCGGCGAGGACTACAACAGCCGGGTGTATTTCAGGCCGGATGAGGGCGGCACCTACTACGTGTCGGCAGGCGGTTACGGCAATGATGTCGGCACCTACACGCTGGCGGTCAGCGACGCGACGGACGACTACGCGGACGCCTACGCGGACGACTCCACCACGACCGGGAGGGTTGTGGTCGGCGGCTCGGCCACGGGCACTATCGAATACAATGGCGACCGGGACTGGTTTGCAGTGACCCTGGAGGCGGGCACGCTCTATCGGTTCGAGCTGGAGGCGCGGGCGACCGGCCCCAGCACGTTGCGCAACCCGTATCTGCGCGGCATCTACGATGCCAACGGCGAACTGATCGACGGCACGACGAACGACAACGGCGGCGCAAGCTACGACACCCGGGTGTATTTCACGCCGGATGAGGACGCCACCTACTACGTGTCGGCCGGCGGTTACAGCAATAGAACCGGCACCTACACGCTGAGGGTCAGCGAGAATCCGGCCGACGACTACGCGGCCGATGCCACCACGACCGGGACGGTTGTGGTGGGCGGCTCGGCCACGGGCAATGTCGGATACTTCGGCGACCGGGACTGGTTCGCGGTGACCCTGGAGGCGGGCAAGACGTACCAGTTCGACCTGGAGGGAATCTGGTCGTGGAGCGGCACCTTGCGTGACACGTATCTGCGCGGGATCTACGATGCCGGCGGCAACCGGATCGACGGCACGACGAACGACGACGGCGGTCGGGTCCGCAACAGCCGGGTGTCTTTCACACCGAATGAGGATGCCACCTACTACGTGTCGGCAGGCTCTGACCACGATTATTGGACCGGCACCTACACGCTGAGGGTCAGCGAGAGCGAGAATCCGGACGGCGACTACGCGGCCGACCCCGCCACGACCGGGACGGTTGCGGTCGACGGCTGGGTCACGGGTACGATCGGAACCCCCGGTGACCGGGACTGGTTCGCAGTCGATCTGGGGGAGGGCAAGACGTACCGCTTCCACCTGATGGGGTCGCCGACGCACCACGGCACCCTGGGTGACCCGTATCTGCGCGGCATCTACGACGAGGACGGCGAACTGATCGACGGCACGGCGAATGACGACGGCGGCTGGGGCAACAACAGCTTGGTGTCTTTCACGCCGGACGAGAGCGCCACCTACTACGTGTCGGCAGGCGCTTCTGGCAATCACCTGGGCACCTACACGCTGTGGGTAGTCGACGGCATGTGATGGCGGGTCCGCGCCGGTCCGGACAGAATGGCGTCGATCCGAACCGGACCCGAGGCGCCGGGGCGCCGAGGGCAATCGCCCCCCCCCCCCCCGCAAGGGCCCCGCATTTGCCCAAATTAAAGTGTCCCTAGCCCAAAAATTTCCCGTTTCACAAGGTGTGTCCGAATCGTTTATCCTGAAAAGTGATCAGACTTTGGCCAGGAGGCGCCTGGTTCCGTACCACGAGCCGGCTCCGTGTCGCTCGACTTGGTCGTACGGGCCCGGTTCATGGGGCGCTTCGTGAAAGGGAAAGAAGAAAGATGACGTGTACGGGAATCCGTGTTTCCACGGATGCATATTGCGCAAGGCCTCAAACCTCATGAATAGATCGCAAGTCCGCTAGACCGCCGGGCGGTTCCGTCTCCGGCCCTCTGATGTCCGTCCACGGGTACGGGCGGACGAAGGTACGGGAACTTATATTTAATTGATTGCACGGGAAAGGAAAGGGGGCAGCCATGCCTGACGATTATACGGCCGACGTACAGACCACGGGCGCCGTCGCGGTGGGCGACACGGCCACGGGCAACATCGGGAGCAACGGCGACAGCGACTGGTTCGCGGTGGAGCTGGTGGCGGGGCGGACCTACGTCATCGATCTGAGAGGCGGCCCCACGGACGACGGCACGCTGAGCGATCCCTATCTGCGCGGCATCCACGATTCCGGCGGCAATCTCATTCCGCGTACGACGAACGACGACGGGGGCGAAGGCTACAACAGCCGGGTGACCTTCACGGCGACCGAGAGCGGGACCCACTACATCGCGGCGGGCGCGGCGGGGATCTTTTCCGGCCGGGGCACCTACGAGGTCGAGGTGACGGACACCTCGCCGCCGATCGTGGCGCCGGACCCGGATCCAGAGGATCCGCCGGTCGCGCAGGAGCAGGTTCAGCAGCAGCCACCGGCATTCGGCTCTCAGTTCTACGGTTTCGAACTCCCGGAGAACGCGGACGGCAGCGCGAACCGGATATCGCTGGGCACGGTCTCGGCGGTAGACCCGGAAGGCGACACGCTGACCTACAGCATCGAGGGCGGCAACGCGGCGGGGCTGTTCGAGATCGACGCGACCGGCGGCGAGCTGTTCTACACGGGCGGGGGCGAGGACTACGAGACCGGTTCGACCAGCTTCGAGCTGACTGTCCGGGCGAGCGACGGGGATCAGACGACCGACACCACCGCGACCGTCAACGTCACCGACGTGGCGGAAGCACCGGCGTTTGGGCAGGCGGGCTACGGCTTCGATCTGGCGGAGAACACGGACGGCAGCGCGAACCGGATATCGCTGGGCACGGTCTCGGCGACGGATCCGGACGGCGGTTCAGTGACCTACAGCATCGAGGGGGGCAACGCGGCGGGGCTGTTCGAGATCGACGCGGCCGGCGGCGAGCTGTTCTACACGGGCGGGGGCGAGGACTACGAGACCGGTTCGACCAGCTTCGAGCTGACTGTCCGGGCGAGTGACGGGGATCAGACGACCGACACCACCGCGACCGTCAGCGTCACCGACGTGGATGAGCCGGTGGAGGGCAATCCGCCTGTTGCGGACCCGGCGCGCGCGGCGGCCGAGGACCTCGGGGACATCACGGAGTTGGCAGCGGCGCGGTTCCCGCGGGGTACGCTGGACGGCGGCGCCGATGGGGTGGCGTGGTACCGGTTCACGCTGAGCGGGCCGCGCGAGGTGGCGCTTGGGCTTCGGCGCCAGGACGCCGATGCGGACCTGGTGCTGGAGGACGCAGAGGGCAACGTGCTGCACAGCAGCGAGCGTTCCGGCACGGCGAACGAGTGGATGCGCGAGACGCTGCCGGCGGGGACGTATTACGTACGGGTGGAGGCGCGGGAGGCGGGTGCGAACGCGTATGTGTTCCGCTACGGGGTGGGCGACGCGGACCCGGCCGAAGTGGCGCGGCTGGAGGCGGAGCGGCTAGCGGCGCAGGAACAGGAACAGGACGAGCCGCCTGCGGAAACGGTCGTCCCGCCGGCGGAGCCCGAGACAGCCCAGGCCCAGGACGAGGCGGCGAGCGTCTCGGAGGGCGACGCCGACCTGCCGGCCGACGTCACCACCTCCGGCCGGGTTGTGGTCGGCGGCTCGGCCACGGGCAACATCGATGCCCCCGGCGACACCGACTGGTTTGCGGTGACCCTGGAGGCGGACAAGCTCTATCGGTTCGACCTGGAGGGGTCGCCGACCGGCGGCGGCACCTTGATTAACCCGGTTCTGCTCGGGATCCACGATGCCGACAGCGAGCCGATCGACGGCACGACGAATTACGACAGCGGTGTGGGCCGCAACAGCCGGGTGTATTTCGCGCCGGCTGAGGGCGCCACCTACTACGTGTCGGCAGGCGCTGACGGCGGTTATGTCGGCACCTACACGCTGGCGGTCACCGAGGTTTCGGACGACTACGCGGCCGACTCCACCACGACCGGGAGGGTGGTGGTCGGCGGCTCGGCCACGGGCGACATCGAGCCGCTCGGCGACCAGGACTGGTTCGCGGTCGAGCTGGAGGCGCACAAGACGTACCGCTTCGAACTGAAGGGGTCGCCGACGGGCGACGGCACGCTGCCCGACCCGTATCTGCGCGGGATCTACGACGAGGAGGGCGACCGGATCGCCCGCACGAGGAATGACGACATCGGCGTGGACCACCGCAACAGCCGGGTGGATTTCACGCCGGATGAGGGCGCCACCTACTACGTGTCGGCAGGCGCTTTTGGCATCTGCCAGGGCACCTACACGCTGATGGTGGAAGAGGTCGATGCCATGTGACCTTGTCATCGGAGTCCGGCCCGCACGGGATGCGTTTCTGCGCGATGCCGACCCCGCAGCGGCGACGGGGCGATGAGGGCAATCCCCCCCCCGCAAGGGCCCGCATTTGCACAAATTTAATTATTGCTCAGGCCTCGAATTTAGAGTTTCACAAGGTGTGTCCGAATCGCTTATCCTAGAAAGTGATCATATTTTGGCTAGGAGGCGCCCGGTTCCTTCACAGGGGTCGGCTCCGTATCGTTCGACGCATCGCCCGGGCCCGTGAGGGTTCCATGGGGCGTCTCATGAAACGAACGCAAGAAAGAAACAAGAACGAATGGGATATCAAGGGAAGTCGGCGCGAGGCCTGAATTTGCGTGAGGCGTCGGGTCATCATATACTGAGGGCCTCAAGCCTCAAGCCTCAAGCCTCAAGCCTCAAGCCTCAAGCCTCAAGCCTCAAGCCTCAAGCCTCAAGCCTCAAGCCTCAAGCCTCAAGAATAGATCGGGCGTCCGGTCGGCGCCTTCACCCCCCCGGGGGGGTGCGCCTTTTCGGGCGCAGATGCGCCCGAAAGCGAGCATTCCCGCCTGGCGACGAATACCAGCGAATCCCCCACCGACAAGCATGAGTCATGGACGACCCGGACGCCGGTCTTGCGTCCGGACCGGTGCGGGACGGCGGCGCACCACATGAAAGGAAAGGTGAGACAATGACGGCATCCGTGAAAGCTTCGTCTCCAGGGAACGACGGTTCAAGAGCGCATCACGGCTCCCCTTCCGGACTCCGGCGCCGCATGGCGGGCGGGCTCCTCCGCTCCGCACGCGCGCTCGCCGTCGCTGCGCTGCTCGCGCTCTCCTGCGCCCTCGCCCTGCCGGCCACGGCCCAGGCGCAGGAGTCCGAAATCCTCTTCAGGACCACGATGCATATGGGGTTCGTCGATACGCAAGCGACTTATACGACAATCAGCTACGCCGACGGCGACCCCAAGGGCAGCCACTCCACCGCTTACGGAGGCATCGGTAAAAGCGGCACATTCACCCATGATTCCGATGAATATGTAATAGAAGCCGTTGAGTACATCCATGGCACTATACTCGGTCCCGACTCCATACTTGAGCTTTGGTTTTCGCCGGGCAAGCAAGGCAATCTCGCAAACCGTCAGTTCCGGGAGTCATTGACGCTGCATATCGGGTCGACTTCCTTCCCAATGGTCGACGCCAGCCAAGTCATGATCGACCCGGATGATGCGTTGGGGTCTAACTCACTTCAGTGGAGGAGTACCGCGAGTTCCCCGGTATTTATGGCCGATACGCTCTACAACATCAGAATCACGCGCGAGCTCCCGCCCACGACCTGCACGCTGAACCCGGGCGACGTCTGGTGCGGGGCGGTGCAGGTGGGGGAGGTGGCCGAAGCCAGCGGAAAGACCATCGGGTATGGATTCCACAAGACATGGCGCGGTGCCGGGGTGGGTGGCCTGATCGACCGCAGAATCAGCTTCGGCGCGAACCGCTACTGGATCGATGAGGCGATGGTTGGAGTCGGGGTGGCGACCGCCGGGGACGATCGTATCCTGTATTTCAGCCTGAACCGTGCGTTAACCGCCGCCGACAGGGCAAGGCTGGTCTTGCATATCGGCAGCGACAAGTTCGCGTTCAGCGACGCACAGTTTGAGAGCGGCACCCATACCTACCACTGGCGCGACACCGGCCTGGACTGGTCCTCGACGGCCTCCGTGACGCCGCGGCTGCGGGCGTCTCCCGCGGCCCCGACCGCGGTGACGGCGACCGCGCCCCCGCGCACGGGGGGGCTGCTGGAGGTGGAGTGGTCGGCGCCGGCCTCGGCTCCGGCTGGGTCGATCACCGACTACGAGGTGAAGTACTGGAAGGCCGCCGATCCAGAAAACGAAAACAGACGGTCCCGGACCGCGCGGACCGAGTCCGCGGGGACGCGCCTTCTGCTCTATCCCTTCCTGGACGCGTCCACCGAGTACGAGCTGCGGGTGCGGGCGAGGAACGCCATCGGCCGGGGCGCCTGGTCGGAGGTGGCGACGGCGCGCACCGGGGCGAAGCAGCCGACAAACCCGATCGTGAGCCTGGCGGTCGTTGACGCAAGTGGCGCCGACATCGAAAGCATCACCGGGGGCGAGACATTCCGCTACCGGGTCAAGGTGACGAACCTTCTCAACCACCACCGGAGCAGCGGGCGCGACTTCACGGGATGGGGCGCTCTCGGAGTTCGCGGCCCCATCGCGATCGAGTACTTCAACGACGATGTCAGGTCCGGCTGCCACGGAGAGACGTTGTTTCTGGAGGACTTCACGTGGGAAACGTTCACCACGGGGTACTGGGAGTTCGATTCGGTCGAGATCCCGGCGGACGCTGGCCCCGTGCGGCTCCGGATGGGGTTCGGGTGCAGGGCTAGTCACACCAACGCCGGCCTCCCCTTGACCGGGTTCGTCACGACGACATCGAGGAGCTTCCAGCTCGGCAGCCCGGTCAGGGCCTGCCTGTCGGTCGCGGACAGCGAAGGGACGGTCACGAACGCGTGCCCGGCCGGCGAGGGCGGTGCGCGGTCGCTGAAGGCGCGGTTCGTGTCGCCGCCGGAGCACCATGACGGCTCGGGCCGGGTCAAGGTTCGGGTGGCGTTCAGCGAGGCGATCGAGGAGAGCCCGGAGAACGTCGGCGAGCACGGGGTGAAGGTCGAGGGCGGCCGGGTGACGTCGGTGCGCCAGGTGGACAACCGGCCGGGCGGAGGCGCGGCGGGTCGTTCGGCGGGCCGTTCGGGTGGCGGACAGGAAGACGGCGAGCGCGTGTGGGAGTTCGAGATCGAGCCGGGCTCGGACGACGACCTGACGATGCGGATCGACGGGGGGCGTCCGTGCGACGAGCCGGGGGCGATCTGCACGGAGGACGGGCGTTCGCTGTCGGAGGGGATCGCGACGACGGTAGAGGGTCCGGGCCCTGCGCCGCTGACGGCGGCGTTCGAGGGCCTGCCGGAGGCGCACGACGGGGAGGACGCGTTCCACTTCCGGGTGGCGTTCAGCGAGGAGATCGGGATCGGCTTCCGGTCGATGCGCGACGCCTCGTTCACGGTGGACGGGGGCGAGGTGACCGGGGCGCGCCGGGTGGACCGGCGCCACGACCTGTGGCGGATCACGGTCGAGCCCGACGGCGAGGGCGATGTGACGGTCACGCTGGCGGGCGGGCGCGAGTGCGGGGTCTCCGGGGCGATCTGCACCCGGGGCGGGGACCGCAGGCGGTTGACCAACACGGCGACGGCCACGGTGGCCGGCCCCGCGGTCGAACCAGTGGTCGTGGCGCTGACGGCGAGCTTCGTGCAGGCGCCGGCGGAGCATGACGGGAAGACGGCGTTCAAGCTCAGGATCGCGTTCAGCGAGGGCATCTCGATCGGCTTCCGGACGTTCCGCGACGCCTCCTTATCGGTGTCCGGCGGGAGCGTGACGAAGGCGAAGCGGGTGGACCGGCGCAAGGACCTGTGGGAGGCGACGGTCAAGCCGGATTCGATTGGCGACGTGACGGTGACGCTCGAGGGTGGGCGCGCCTGCGGTACGCCGGGGGCGGTGTGCACCGGCGACGGGCGGGCGCTGTCGGCGGCGATATCGACGAGGGTCCTGGGTCCGCCGGGTCTCTCGGTGGCGGATGCGGAGGTGGAGGAGGGGCCGGACGCGGCGCTTGCCTTCGTGGTGAGGCTCGACCGGGCGCCGTCGTCGCGGGTGACGGTGGACTACGCGACCGCCGACGGGACGGCGAAGGCGGGCGCCGACTACACGGCGGTGAGCGGCGCGCTGACCTTCGCGGCCGGCGAGAGGGCGAAGACGGTATCGGTCGCTGTGCTCGACGACGCGCACGACGAGGGGAGCGAGACGCTGACGCTCACGCTCTCGAACGCCACGGGGGCGTATATCGAGGACGGTACGGCGACGGGGACGATCAAGAACACCGACCACATGCCCAAGGCGTGGCTGGCGCGCTTCGGGCGCACGGTCGCGGAACAGGTGCTGGACGCGGTGGGCGCGCGGATCGAGGGGAATTCAAATTCTCCGGGTCCGGCGCGGTTGACGCTCGGCGGCCACCAGGTGGTGCTGGGCGCTTCGTGGCCCGGAGCGGATGGGACCCTCCTCGGGGAGGCAGGCGTCCTCGGGCCGGACTTGAGAGAGACGAAGGACCTTCTCCGGGCGGAGGCGGACGATTCGACAGCGGGCGAGATATCGACGGCCGGGCTGCTGATGGCGAGTTCGTTTCATATGGCCTCGGCAGGTGGCGAGGATGAGTCCGGGCGCTGGTCGCTGTGGGCCCGGGGGTCGCGCGCGAGTTTCAGCGGCAAAGAGGACGCGCTCACGCTCGAGGGGGACGTCTCGACGGGCGTGATGGGCGCTGATTACGAGCGGGGCAGGGTCCTGGCGGGCGTGGCGCTCGCCTACAGCACGGGGGAGGGTTCCTACACGGAGGCCGACGCGCGGGGCGAGCTGGAATCGACGCTCGCGAGCGCCTACCCCTATCTGCGCTACACGTTGAGCGAGCGCCTCTCGGTCTGGGGCGTCCTGGGCCTGGGCGAGGGCGGGTTGACGCTCGAGGTGGAGAACACGGGGGGGATAGTGGAGCGCATGGAGACCGACATCTCCATGGGGATGGCGGCGTTCGGGGCCCGGGGCAAGCTCGCATCCGTCGCGGGCTACGACCTTGCGGTCAAGACCGACGTCCTCTTCGTGCGGACCGAGTCGGAAGCGGTGACGGGACTCGCCGCGGCGGATGCGCAGACGCGGCGCCTGCGCCTGGCGCTGGAGGGTTCGCGCGAGGTGAAGTTTGAAAGCGGCGTGCTGACGCCCTCCCTCGAAATAGGGCTTCGCCACGACGGAGGCGACGCGGAGACGGGAAGCGGCGTAGAACTGGGCGGCGGCCTCCGCTGGACGAATTCCGGGGGTCTCACGATGGAGGTGCGCGCAAGGGGCCTCATCGCGCACGAGGAGCGCGATTACGAGGAATGGGGCGTGAGCGCCTCGCTCGCCCTCTCCCCCGGGGAGGAGGGCCGTGGGCTCTCCGTGCGGGTCGGCTCCGCCTGGGGCGCGTCATCGAGCGGAGTGGGCCGTCTCTGGGCGCAGCGCGCGGTGGCGGGCGGGGAGTTCGACCCCGACGCGGGCCTGAACGCGGAGGTGGGCTACGGGCTGGACGCCTGGCGCGGTCTCCTGACGCCCTATACGGGCGTGGCGCTCACCGGTGGCGGGGAGACCTGGCGCGCGGGAGCGCGCTGGAAACTCGGCCCCGCCTTCGCCCTGAACCTCGAGGCCACGCTCGCCGAACCCGCCGGGGACGGTGAGCCCGAAGCCGGGCTCGTCCTGAGGGGTTCGAAGAGGTGGTGATCGAATCCAACCGGGAATCGTGAACGTGAAGCGAAAGGATGCGGGCGAGGGCCCGCGGAACATCGGGGACCGGGTTCCCCGGATTACCGGAAAGGAATATCACCATGACGGAAGACACCAGACAGGGCCGTAACGGGAACGACATGCTCATTGAACCCGTCGAGCTGATCCCCGACACGGGAGATGACGACAACGAGATCGGCGAGCCTTTCTGGGTGGAGCATCGCACCGAAGAAGGCGTGAAGACCACGCACCTGCGCATCGTGCGGGTGTGCGACGACTCGATGGAGCCTGAGTTGCGCGAGGGCGATTGGGTCGTGGTCGACCTCGCGAGCCGGCGCCCGGAGGCGGGAGGAAAGTTCCTGATCAGGCTCGGGGAGAGTCTGGTGGCCAGACAAGCCGAGGCGATGCCCGGCGATGGAGCGGAGGACGAACGCCTGAGGCTCATCCCCGCCAACCCCGCCTGCGCCCCCTGCTTCGCAGAAGACGTCGAGGTCCTCGGCGAGGTGGAGTGGGAGGTCAAGCGGCCGTGAGGAACAGGCGCCTGACGCCCTCTTCCCGGATAGAGGGAAGCGGCCCCTCCCGCGAAGCCGCAAGGCCATGAACGGATCGCCGGGGACCGTGTGACGGCGGATGTCGTGGCGGAGTCCCCGATTGCCTGGATGACCCGGAAGAAAGACTCCCATGACGGACTGCATCATCAACGGCGGTGCGGGCGGGGAGGCCCCGGCCGGAGAGCCCGTCGGGTCGGGTCCCGCCACGGGAGATGAAGAGTTCTGCCAGCCTTTCCGGGTGACGTATTGCACCGACGAAGGTGAAGAGACCACACACCTGCGCATCCTCGATGTGGAGGACGACTCGATGGAGCCTGAGATACGCGAGGGCGACTGGGTCGTGGTCGACCTCGCGAGCCGCCTCCCGGAGGCGGGAGGCGCGTTCCTGCTCAGGCTCGGGGAGAGGCTTGTGACCAGACGAGTCGAGGCGGTGCGCGGCGATGGCGCGGAGGAGGAACGCCCAAGGCTCCGGCTCATCCCCGCCGACAACGGCCACGCCCCCTGCCGCGCAGAAGACGTCCATATTCGCAACAAGGTGTTGTGGGTGGTGCGGCGGGTGGTGCGGACGGGATGCCGGCGTCCCGGATGATGCTCCGTAGTTCGTGTCCGCATCCCGTCGGCGACAAGGTGGCGCGAGCGGCAGGAAGTGTTCCTCCTTACGGAACGCACATAAATGCCTTTCCGCCCGCTTAGATGCGGATGAGTGTTTTTATCGGCGAAGAAATTCCATTATCTTATTGATATAATTGTAAATATCTATTTTTACTAACTTCATCCGGAATCCGCCTTCCGCAATATGTAATCAAAACGAAAGCGGGCGAATTCAAACTCCCGCGCATCCCGGCGGGTCCGAGTCGCCGGAACCATCCCGTCTCCCCTTCCACCCGCACTACGCAACCGCGCCTCCGTCCTGTTTCGCCTTTCGCCATCGCCTCCCGGAGCGCCGCGTTCCTGCGGCTTGGGGGTTTCGACATCTCATGTCTCCTCCCCTCGCCTGCGGCCGGAGGGTTTCGTTTCCGGCTGTAAGACCCGTGAATCGCCCCCCGCAAGGGCCCCGCATTTGCACAAATTTGATTATTGCTCAGGCCTCGAATTTAGAGTTTCACAAGGTGTGTCCGAATCGTTTATCCTAGAAAGTGACCAGACTTTGGCTAGGAGGCGCCCGGTTCCTTCACAGGGGCCGGCTCCGTATCGTTCGACGCATCGCCCGGGCCCATTGCGGGTTCCATGCCGCGCCTCGTGAAACGAACGCAAGAAAGAAAAGGGAACGCATGGAATATCAAGGGAAGTCGGCGCGAGGCCTGAATTTGCGTGAGGCGTCGGGTCATCATATACTGAGGGCCTCAAGCCTCAAGCCTCAAGCCTCAAGCCTCAAGCCTCAAGCCTCAAGCCTCAAGCCTCAAGCCTCAAGCCTCAAGCCTCAAGCCTCAAGCCTCAAGCCTCAAGCCTCAAGCCTCAAGATTAGATCGGGCGTCCGGTCGGACCGACCGGACCGGTCCGCCCTCTCGGGGCGGCAATCCTTTCTCTAAGACCTTCATGGCCGCCGGTCCGCCGGCGGCTTTCGTGCGTCTGCGCTGCGGGCGCCCTGCCGGGGCGGCCCGGCGGCAACGGAACGGCAATTGAACGGGAAACTTCGACATGACTGACGATTATACGGCCGACCGTAGCACCGCGGGGGCCATTCATACCCGGTAAATGAGACTTGTCAGCGACCTGAACGCCAAGTTTGCTTCCGGCTCGGGTCTCGCACGAGGAAAGGAAAGGTGACATGTTCGGAATCTATTTCGTCTTTATAGAACGGTGGCTGAACAGCGGGTCGGGGCGTCAGGAGCGAGAGGCCGCACGGCCTCCGGCCTCGAGGTTGAATCGCAATTCGGGCCGCTCCTCTCCGCCCGGCCGGATGGCGCGCGGCCGGAGACGCCTCGCCCTGCCGGGTCTCGCCGCCCTGGTGCTGCTAGCCGCGCTCGTTCTCGGAGCGGGCGAGGCGTCTGCTGCGGCCGTGTGCAGCAACACGCCCGGAACCGGAGAGAGCATCGAGTGTACGCAGGACGCCGATTCCACCGTTGAAATCGACATTTACGCCCAAGGCGTCGACATCGATACGACAGACGAAAACGCCCACGGCGTCCATGGCCTTCATGAAGGCTCCGGGTACATCGACATCGACCTGAGCTACCGCATCGGGCCGGACCTGGACATCTTGACCAGCACCATCACGACGGAGGGCGACAGTTCCCACGGCGTCTTGGGCCGGCATAAAGGCACCGAGGACATCAACATCTCCACCAAGCTGACGAACATCACGACGGAGGGCGTCAAGTCCCGCGGCGTCTTGGGCTGGCATCAGGGCACGGGCGCCGTCGACATCGACTTCACCGGCGGATCCATCACGACGAAGGGCGTGACTTCCGATGGTGTCTATGCCTTACATGAAAGCAACGGCAACATCAAAATTGACGTTCAGGCCGCCACCATCAAGACGGAGAGCACCGCTCTCGATCCCGTTCTCGAGGATACCGTCTCCCACGGCATCGTTGCCCAGCATCTGGGCACGGGCGCCGTCGACATCGACGTCACCGGCGGCTCCGTCACAACGAGCGGCGCGTCTTCCCACGGTATCTATGTTCTTCATCAAGGCACTGTCACGGGCACCGTCGACATCGACGTCACCGGCGGATACATCACGACGAGCGGCGCGTCTTCCTACGGTGTCTATGCCGATAATGCAAGCGACGGCGACGGCGACATTGGCGTTGCCGGTGGCAGCATCATCACGACAAATGGCAGCGACTCCCATGGCATTAGAAGCTACATCAGATCAGGTTCGACCGGCAATACGTCAATCATCGTACGAGGCGGCAGGATCACGACGAAAGGGATTGAGTCACATGCGGTTTCTGGCGTGTACGAAGGGGGGGCTAAAGGCGTTCTCACTATCGATCTGGAAAACGTCACCATCCTGAGCGACTCGACGGACCTCCGAAACGAAGTCACCTTTTCCCAGGGAGTAGGTGCCTACCATTTAGGCGCCGGCGCCATTGACATCGACGTCGCCGGCGGCAGCATCACGACGAAAGGACTCCTTTCCATCGGCATCCATGCCCACCACGAAGGCGCCGGCGACGTGACCATCGACACAACGGATGTTACTATCACGACCGAAAGTACGGCCCTCCATGACAGCTACAGAGACACCTTTTCCAACGGCATCTATGCCAATCACACAAGCACCGGCGACATCGACATCGCCGTCACCGGCGGCAGCGTTACGACCAAGGGCGTGAATTCCCACGGCATCCTGGCTTGGCATCGAAGCACGACGGACCTCGAGAGGACCATCACCGTCACGGTCGACGACGGGAGCGTCACGGCCGAGGGCGCCGGCGCGAACGCCATCCAGGTGGGCCAGGTCGGCAGGCTCGGCGCAGAGAGGGCCGCCGCGCTGGACGAGGACGACTACCGCATGCAGACGGTGACGGTGAACGGCCCCGTGATGGGCGGCTCGGGCGAGGCGGCGGGGGTCTACCTCGCGGGCGGTGGCCGGGTCGTCATCGGGCCCAAAGGCAGCGTCGGCGCGGCGTCGGGCATCGCGATTCTCGCCACGGGCGACACGCCCGTCGAGGACGGCGATCCGCTCATGCCCAAACTCCACGTCGACATGAAACTCGACGGCCGCCTTGTGGCGGATGTCCTCGGGGACGACTGGATCATCAACGACGGGGGGGAGACGACCATCGAGGTCAACGAAGTCGTGCTGCACAAGGGCGCGACGGGCGTGGTCGAGGACGCGGTGGCCCCGAACGGGGCGTGGAACGTCACGATGCGGGCGGAGGGCGTCAAGGTGACGAACCGCACCGACCCGGACCCGGCGAACTGGACGGTGAGCGAACCGGCCGAGGGCGTCGTGACCGACCGGGATTTCTCGACGGAGGACTTCAACGAAACAGCCAGGCCCACCTGTCCGGAAGGACTAACCGGAACGCCTCCGAACTGCGCCACTCCGCCACCGCCAATGTGTCCGCCGGGACAAGTCGGAACGCCCCCGGACTGCACTACTCCGCCGCCGCCAATGTGTCCGCCGGGACAAGTCGGAACACCTCCGAACTGCGCCACTCCACCGCCGCCAATGTGTCCGCCGGGACAAGTCGGAACGCCCCCAGACTGCACTACTCCGCCGCCGCCAATGTGTCCGCCGGGACAAGTCGGAACACCTCCGAACTGCGCCACTCCACCGCCGCCCACGACGCCCACGCCGACCCCGACGCCCACGCCGCCTCCGCCTCCTCCGCCGCCTACGACGTGCCCGGAGGGGCAAGTCGGGACGCCCCCGGACTGCATGACTCCACCGAAGCGCGTGCACGACGGCTCGGGCAAAGCGGTGTCCGTTTTTATCAAGGGCGGCGGCCGGGTCGTCAAGAACGTGTTCGACGGCTTGGGCGATGCGGCGGCCGATTTTCTCGAGGGCGGCGACCAGGTCGCCGGCGAGCCGGCCGCCGATGTCATCGCCGGTCGGAATTTCTCCGCCGAAGACTCCATCGAAATCCTCGGCTCGCCCATATTCCACGAGGTCTACGCTCCGCGCTCGGCGGTTTATGAGGCCCTGCCCGGCTTTTTGCTGCGCCTCGGCGGCGGGGGGCCGGACGGGGAGCGGCTGACCTCGCCCGGCTCGCCCGTGTGGGCGCGTCTCTCAGGAAGCACGGGAAGCCATGCGCCCGATCGTGCAACCGTAGGTGCGGAATACGACTTCGAACGCTTTACGGCGCAAGCCGGGCTGGACGTCGGAATGGGCGAGCATTTCACCGGTTCGATATCGGTGCGCCACGTGACGGGTTCTGCGGACGTTTCCGCACCAACAGGCGGCGGGGACATCGAGGCGGAGGGAATCGGCGTGTCGCTCGATGGTTTCTGGAAGGGGCCGGGCGGTTATTACGCAAACGGGAGCCTCTCGCTGACGGATTACGACGTGGAGGTTAAATCCGGCGACGACGAGATAGGGGTCTTGAAGCGGGACGCCGCCGCGCGCGGCACGCTCCTGAACATCGAGGCGGGCAGGCGCATCAAGATGAACGGGAAGATGAAGCTCACGCCCCGCGCCTGGGCGACGCGCTCGGAAGTTTCCATCGACAAATTCACCGACTCGATGGGCGCTCGTTTCTCTCTCGATGATGCGAGGCGCCTCACGGGCGGCGTCGGAGTGGTGGCCGAGACCGAGCGCGCCTGGGATGGAGGGACGTTCTCCCTACGGGGTTCGGTGGACGTGGAGCAGAAACTCGGCGACGCGGAGACGCTCGTCGACGTATCGGGAGAGAAACTCGAATCGAAATCGTCTAAAACCAGGCTCCTACTGGGGCTGGGCGGCGTCTACCGCAAGGGCCGCTTCTCGGTAAGCGGAGAAGTGTCGGTGGGCGGCATCGGTTCGGACGATACGCGGTATTCCGGGCGGGTGAGCTTCGGGATGCGCTTCTAGGGCGAGCGTCCGTCGCATGGGGTCGCCGGCGAGCGGGCTTGCGCTCCTGGCCGGGCCATCCGTTTGCGCGGCGCGGGGAATCGACCGGCGATACCGGTAGGGAATCTCGTTCGAATAAATGGAATTTCCATAAAGACGATTCCCGAAGGGTCGGAACAGGCGGGAACCCGCCAGGAATCCGTGAGTTGTTTGGAGACCGGCCCGCCTTTGGGTCCGGTCGGACATATCTCGTAACAAGGGGGACGATGAAAATGATCAGGAACATTCTGGCGATTTCCTTGGTGGCGGTTCTTGCGCTCGGTTGCGGGGGCGGTGGCGGCTCCGGGATGCCGCAACGACCTGCCGTGATGCCTGATGCGGACAATCTCTCCCAGTTGAATAGCGATGCGCTTTTGCTGATGAGCGATATGTATCTGTATGGCCGGGACCAAGAAGGAAAGGCGGTGGATTTCACCATTGACACCACCTGTTTGCTCGATGGTTGCGTGGCGAGCAATGCGCCATTGGGGTATTCAGAGCGATTTGTCGTTGGAGACTTTGTCGATGCGGACGATTCGATCTCGAATGATTTTCAGCTCGTCGGAATTGAAAGCAGGAATGGTGTTGAACTATATCGCGCGTCTCAAACCATTCCGTTGGATGATGGCGAAGTGGATGTCGAAGGATATGGCGCATGGATGAGTCACAACATATTCGGATCATTCGTGGGTGAGACCACCATCCGGGGCATTTATTTCGAAATGGGCTTTGGCATGTCTGTAGGAAACAAGTCGGGGAGTCTTCCGGCGACATCGGCCACCTACGAGGGCGTCATGCTGGGGGTGGATTCGTCGGGAGCGAACAGGGGAGAGCATATAGAGGGGGATGCCCGGCTCGAATTCAGGGCGTCTGTTGGTGATGCCCGGATGGATGTTTCCTTCACGAATATCAGAGGTGGAAGCGCGGGTGGGAGTTACGAGAATATCGAATGGCTCAACCAAAGGGTTGAGGATAATGGGACTTTCGATTGGGGAACCATCAACGGTTCATTTTACGGGCCGAACCACGAGGAAGTCGGCGGCACGTTCTCGACGGTCGATCTCATGGGCGCGTATGGAGCGAGAAGGTGAACGCGCTTCATTCTCGTCTGGAAATGCCCGCGTCTGCCCCGCCCGTGAGCGTGTCGTCGACCTCGCCGCCATAGAGAAAGTCGATGCCATCGCCGCCTTCGAGCGTATCGTCGTCCGCGCCGCCCGTAATATTCGCCATGGCATTTCTCCTTCCCTTGGTTCAGGATTCAAGATTGTCTGGATTCTTCGCCGCGTGCGCCTCACATGCTGTCGACGACGCCGTCATCGACTTGAGCGCGGAGGGCGGCGGCACGATCCGGCTGGAGAACGTCGATGTCACGGACCTCGATGCGGAGGATTTCACGTTCTACGAGCCGCCGGCAGAGATGGATGTGTATGTAAGGCGCATGCGGGCGGCCCGTGCAGGACCCGCAACGCCGTTCACGGGACGGCGTCTGTTTCCAGATAACATCCCTCCCCTGTCGATGGCTACCTTGGGGGAGATGGGCGTCGCTCTTCCCGGAAGGCAGGGACCCATGAAAGAGAAAACCGCATCCGCCTCCCGGACGAATCCCTTCCGGACAAGGGGTTGCGGGGAATGAAGCTTTGTTTCGGACCGAAATAAATATCCGCAAATTTCATATTTCGCCCGTTTATAGATACTAGGGTATTTCCAACGGGTGTGGAATCCTGCTATCCCATTGATATCATTTGAAAATATTAAATATCCCCGCTCTTGTTCGGAATCTAGCTTCCGCAGGATGTAATCAAAACGCAAGCGGATGAATTACAACTCCAGCGCATAGGCGCGCGTTTACGTCGGGCAAAGGGTAAGCGATGGGATGGACGCGCCCTCCCGAAGGCATCACACTGTGGTGAGGTGGTGTCGTTACCGCCCTGCAGGAGGGGAATCCATGGAACAGGTTCACATCATCGGCATCGATCTGGCAAAACAGAGCTTTCAACTCCACGGCACGCGCCCGGACGGATCGGTCGCGTTCCGGAAGAAGCTTACCAGGGCGAAGGTGTTGGGCTTTCTGGCTTCGCAGCCGCGGTGCCTGGTGGCGATGGAGGCATGTGCGAGCGCGCACTACTGGGGGCGTGAGATCGGCAAGCTCGGCCATGAGGTGAAGCTTATCCCGCCGATCTACGTGAAACCCTTCGTCAAGCGCCACAAGAACGACGAGGCTGATGCGGAGGCGATCTGCGAGTCGGCCTCTCGCCCGACCATGCACTTCGTGGCCGTGAAGACTGAAGAGCAGCAGGCCCGAGGGATGCTGTTCCGCACGCGCGATTTGCTGGTGCGACAGCGCACCCAGACGATCAACGCGCTGCGCGGCCATCTGGCGGAGTTCGGCGTCGTTGCTCCCCAGGGTCCCGCCCATGTCGCGCGGCTGGCGTCGGCCGTTGCAGATCCGGGCTTGGGCCTGCCCGAGGCGGTCCGCGATCTGGGCGGGGTTCTGCTCGATCAGATCGCCGGCCTCAATGCGAAGATCGGGGAGTTGGAGAGGCAACTTCTCGCGAGTGCGCGCCAAGACGAGGAGGCGAGGCGCCTGATGAGCATACCGGGGATCGGGGCGATCGGGGCGATGGCGATCCAGGCCTTCGCGCCGCCGATGGAAAGCTTCCGGCGCGGTCGCGACTTCTCCGCCTGGCTCGGGCTCGTCCCGCGGCAGCACTCCACCGGTGGCAAGCCCCGGCTGGGCAGGATATCGAAGATGGGCCAGCGCGACGTCAGGCGGTTGTTGATCATAGGCGCGATGACGGTGGTGCGCTGGGCGGTCCGGCGCGGCGCTCCGCCGGGCTCATGGCTGGCCCGGATGCTGGCGCGAAAGCCGCGTATGCTGGTCGCGGTGGCGCTGGCCAACAGGATGGCGCGCATCGCCTGGGCGCTGATGACGAAAAAAGAGGTCTACAAGGAGCCGGTGCCGGCCGCCTGAGCGGCAGGCGAGCGGATAATGCCGGGAATGTGAGCAGGTCGGAGGACAGGTAAGGGGCATACGGTCAATGAGACGGGATCGGGAAAACCAGGACCTGAATGGAGAGCTTTCAAGCTCGCGTAAGCGATTCGGACCCGATCCGCGCATCTCCATACGGGCCCGTGGCAAGAGGGAAACGCCGCAATCTAGAGGCCGAATACACGACTGCGCCTGACCACATTGCGCCGAACTGTCCGAAGAAAAAGCTTGCATTTTGGGGCGCGTCCATACACATTCGGTCGAGGGGTGATGGGGTTTGTTTCAGCGGCTGAGGACTTGCTTCCAGTTGCTGCGGAGCGGCCTTAGCCAGACGTCCTTTTTGGGCTTGTCGTAGCGTCTGTCCCTGTCGTAGCGCCCTCGTCCCTGGGTGGTTCCAACGGGAATCCATCCCGATGCCCTGTAGACGGCTCCGGTGTAGCGGGGCGTTTCGACGAAGGTCTCGACGAGCACGGGGGTGACGCCATAGCGTTCGGTCCAGTCCCCGGGCAGGCGCCTGCGGATGATGGCGAGGAGGTGCGAGCCGAGGTTGGGGATTTTGATCCATGGCAGGATGAGGAACCTCGGGTTGTCGACCACGAAGGGGAGGTTCTTCTCACGCAGCTTGGGCGTCCAGCCGATGAAGCTGTCGCGCGGGGCGAGCTTCCACGCGGCGGTGGAGAAGCCGAGCATGGCGAGGGGCCTGCCGTCGCGGTCGTGGACGGCGTAGCGCATCTGTGCGCCGACGAGGGTCTTGTAACCGAGGTAGTGGTAGCGGGCGACGAACTCGTTCCAGAGCTGGCCCTCGCGGGTTCCGCGCACGACGATGCGCATCCCGATGGGGCGGACCTCATCGAGGGTGGTCGGCGACGGGATGAGAGGCGCTTCGGTGTCGGGTCCGAAGACGATTGGCCGAGCCGCGTGGCGTGGCCGCATCGGCGGGGGGAGCGTGATCAGGCCGTCCTTGTCCATGGCGAGCATGGTCACCCGTGCCATCATGTCCTTGAGTCCGCCGTCGGGCTTGTACCAGCCGATGCGGCGGCAGAACTCCTTCGAGAGCGCATGGCGGTTGAGCGCAGGAGAGCCTGCGATCAGCGCGCGCAGCAGCGCCATCTCTTCCGTCGTGAAGTCGCGCCCGTAGTAGCGGCACTCGGTCACGGCGTCATCCCGGCGCCATGAGGGCGCGCCTGCGCTCCTCATTCATCGACCAGGGCAGCCACGCGGAGAGGTCCCCGGGCGCCCGGTCGCCGTTCTCCGCGCAGGCCGTGAGCCATGCCTCCAGCCAGCGGAGCGGGTCGATGCCGTTCGACGCGAGGGTGCCGAGGACCGAGTACATCATCGCCGAGAACCTGGCGCCGGCCTCACTCACGGAGCCGAACGAGAGCCGCCTCCCGATCACCGGTCCCCTAAGCGCGCGCTCGACGGCGTTATTATCCATTGGCACCGAGGGGCGCTCGACGAAGACGCTCAGCCCTTCGCGGTGGTTCAGCAGTGAGCGAAGCGCCTTGCCCTCGCGCACCTGCGCCGGCAGGGCCGACAGTTCCCGTCGGGCCTGCGCGAACAGGCTATCGAGCGCCTTCTTGAGCGCGGCCTGCGCCGCTTCGAACGCCGCGTCCTGGCGTTCGAAGCCTGAGTCGTAACGGGCCAGGCGCGCCTCGTTCAGGCGGTAGAGCAGCGCAATCCGCCCGATCCATCTCTCACACCACGACGTCAGCCGCGCATCGCCGGCGGCGCAGTGGATATAATCGCGCCGAACGTGGCTCCAGCAGAAGCCAAGACTCACGGCGCCGTCGAGTTCGCGCGCCAGCTTCTTGTAGGCGCTGTAGCGGTCGCAGACGATGACTGTATGGGGGCCGGCCGCGCCGAACAGCTTCATCGCGACATCGGCGCTCCTCGAGGGGTCGACGTGGAAGTAGACGGAGTCTGTGCTTACCGAGGCCCACAGCCAGGCGCGGCTCGAGCGTCCTTGCTCGCGAAGCGACTGTACGCGCCACGTCGTCTCGTCCCCATGGCGCACCGCCGCCTCGTTCTGGCGGGCGAGGATCGCCCGGGCCAGCGGCTCGAACAGCGGCGTGAAGCGGTGTGTGCTGTCGCCCAGCGTGCCCGCGGAGACCGGAAGTCCCTGGTCGGAGAGCCACGCGGCGACCCGGTTGAGTGGGCGGAAGCAGGCGTAGCGCTCGAACAGCAGGCGCGCCCAGACGCTCGTCCCGTAAGACGTGCCCGCAAACAGGCGCGGCGCAGGCGGCGCCGACACTTCCATGGGAGACGACGCGCACGCGCACACCCGGCGCCACCTCGGACGGCGTATGACCCGCCTGTAGGCCGAGACTTCGATCTCGACGATGCTCGACATGCGTGCGCCGTTCGCCACGTAGGGCTGCCCGCAACCGGCGCAGACGCGCGCGCTGGCCGGCGGGTTGCGAACTTCGGTCCTCTCCCCGAGCGCGGGCCGCGGGGTGCGGCCATGGCCTTGGGCGCCGGGCTGCCCGCCGCGCCTGCGCTCCGAGCGTGGCCTCTCCTGTCGTTCGCTCCCGCGCCCGAACAGCCTTCTCGCCAGCACCGCTCCGGTGGCGCGAAGCTTCGCGAGCTCGGCCTCCAGCCGCGCCCTGTGGGTCTCCGACTTGCGAAGCGCACGGCACAACCGCCCGTTCTCCCTGGAGAGGGACCTGAGCGCCGTCTTCTGACGCCGCGACCTCCCCAGGGCCTTGCGAAGTTCCGCGTCCGAACGAGACGGCGACCTCGAGCGCAACGCCTCCTTCGCGCGCAACAACCGCTCCTTCAGCCGTTCCTTCGCGACGTCCGCGGCCCTGAGGGAGACCCGCAAATCGTCACGCAATTCCCGCAACTTCCCGCAGAGCCGGATGACCTCCTCGTCACGCCACTGGACCGTCTTCTTCTGAGACTTCGTCTCCAGCTTCTCCCAGGCCAGCCGATTCTTCAGCCGGGCGAGCGCCTCCTCCCGCCCCTCAATCTCCTTGCGCAGAGACTCGATCGTATTCTCCCGCTTCTCCACGACTCTGCGCAGCCGCGCGGCCTCCCCCGGAGGCAACGCGCCCGAGAGAGCCTTGCGCAACCGGGCCACCTCTTTGCGCAGCGACGCGAGCGGGCTGCGCTTGCCCGGCTCGACACCGGCTTTGCGAAGAAGCTTCTCCTGTCGAGCCACTTCCGCCTCGAGCGCCAGGATGTCCTTCTTCGCCGCGCGGCGGACTTCCTTCAACTTCCCGACGCTCGCGGCAAGCTTCCTCCGGCAGTTGTCGAGATACCACTTCAGCGAACCCGCCCGCGTGCGCGTATCCACCTCCTTCCACCGCAACTCCTCGCAGCGCGCTTCCGCCGCCTCCGCGCGCGCACGCTCGCGCTCGTACAGCGAACGCCAGTACGCCTCTCCGGTTGTGAACAACTCGGGGGGATGAGGCCATGGCTCATCCGGCCTCTCGACCAACGCCGGCTCCGTCTCGACAGCTTCCGTGCAAATCTTCATGCCGACATGATTACCACATGCCGGAAGATGTTACCAGCACCTTACGGGAATCTCTTCGATTATCCGGAATGAGCTACGCGGACACCATCACCCCTCGACCGAATGTGTATGGACGCGCCCCAAAATGCAAGCTTTTTCTTCGGACAGTTCGGCGCAATGTGGTCAGGCGCAGTCGTGTATTCGGCCTCTAGATTGCGGCGTTTCCCTCTTGCCACGGGCCCGTATGGAGATGCGCGGATCGGGTCCGAATCGCTTACGCGAGCTTGAAAGCTCTCCATTCAGGTCCTGGTTTTCCCGATCCCGTCTCATTGACCGTATGCCCCTTACCTGTCCTCCGACCTGCTCACATTCCCGGCATTATCCGCTCGCCTGCCGCTCAGGCGGCCGGCACCGGCTCCTTGTAGACCTCTTTTTTCGTCATCAGCGCCCAGGCGATGCGCGCCATCCTGTTGGCCAGCGCCACCGCGACCAGCATACGCGGCTTTCGCGCCAGCATCCGGGCCAGCCATGAGCCCGGCGGAGCGCCGCGCCGGACCGCCCAGCGCACCACCGTCATCGCGCCTATGATCAACAACCGCCTGACGTCGCGCTGGCCCATCTTCGATATCCTGCCCAGCCGGGGCTTGCCACCGGTGGAGTGCTGCCGCGGGACGAGCCCGAGCCAGGCGGAGAAGTCGCGACCGCGCCGGAAGCTTTCCATCGGCGGCGCGAAGGCCTGGATCGCCATCGCCCCGATCGCCCCGATCCCCGGTATGCTCA
The DNA here is from genome assembly GCA_965261085.1 of bacterium. GTDB lineage: Bacteria > UBA8248 > UBA8248 > UBA8248 > UBA8248 > Bin107. The sequence goes on along the minus strand of OZ253442.1, from coordinate 3,785,442 downwards.
TCAGGCGCCTCGCCTCCTCGTCTTGGCGCGCACTCGCGAGAAGTTGCCTCTCCAACTCCCCGATCTTCGCATTGAGGCCGGCGATCTGATCGAGCAGAACCCCGCCCAGATCGCGGACCGCCTCGGGCAGGCCCAAGCCCGGATCTGCAACGGCCGACGCCAGCCGCGCGACATGGGCGGGACCCTGGGGAGCAACGACGCCGAACTCCGCCAGATGGCCGCGCAGCGCGTTGATCGTCTGGGTGCGCTGTCGCACCAGCAAATCGCGCGTGCGGAACAGCATCCCTCGGGCCTGCTGCTCTTCAGTCTTCACGGCCACGAAGTGCATGGTCGGGCGAGAGGCCGACTCGCAGATCGCCTCCGCATCAGCCTCGTCGTTCTTGTGGCGCTTGACGAAGGGTTTCACGTAGATCGGCGGGATAAGCTTCACCTCATGGCCGAGCTTGCCGATCTCACGCCCCCAGTAGTGCGCGCTCGCACATGCCTCCATCGCCACCAGGCACCGCGGCTGCGAAGCCAGAAAGCCCAACACCTTCGCCCTGGTAAGCTTCTTCCGGAACGCGACCGATCCGTCCGGGCGCGTGCCGTGGAGTTGAAAGCTCTGTTTTGCCAGATCGATGCCGATGATGTGAACCTGTTCCATGGATTCCCCTCCTGCAGGGCGGTAACGACACCACCTCACCACAGTGTGATGCCTTCGGGAGGGCGCGTCCATCCCATCGCTTACGGCAAAGGTTCGTTCGTGGAGTGATGGGGATTAGGAAAGCATCGGCGCAAACCGAATACGCTGGGACGACGTGGACCGTAGGGCGGGCGAGTTGAGACTCTAAGACGCCAAGGCGGCCACTTGCATAGTTTCGCTGACGGCACCCGTGCTCAGGGTGTTGGAGGAGGTTCCCCGCTAGCCGGATGACCCCCGTGTGTTCCCCGGCCAAAACGGAAAGGACCCGCTCGTTGAGCCTCCACTACTACTGGGGGTGTGAGGGAGCGGGCGGGCTCGGAGCGAACCCGGGAAGACCAGAGAGGGATTTAGAGCTTTCCCATCCAATCCACTAGAGGAGGTACCTATAACCCATCCTGAACCAACCGTCGATTCCATCCCGCTCAGCCGGCTGGCTGACGCTCGGCGGGACGCTGGCGCGCGAGACCGCCGAGCGGCGCGACCTGCGCTGGCATGCGCTGACCTGGGCTCATCCGATATAAGTTGTTGTAAATAATTTATATTCCAAAATTTCACGGCCCACTCTGCCCCTTGCATTCTCGCCTCCGATGCGCTTCAATGCACCTCGAATTTCAGCCGGTTGCTTTTGGATTGCTTACGCGAGAATTCACCACATCGAGGCCCTCAATCCGCGCTCCGGCATGACGACCCCTATCGCAGGAACGAGGACATGCCCGAACGCCAGTACCGAACGCTCTCCAAGCGTATCGTGGACCGCCTCTCCGTCGACGGCAAGGACGCGTTTTTTGGAATAGCGAGCTTCCGGCTTCGGTCTTCGTGTGTACCCCAGCGGGCTCAAGGTCTATGTGGTGCAGGTCCGGGCGAACGGCAAGTCGAAGCGCGTCACCGTCGGCTGGCACAGGGATGTGGCACCCGATCAAGCCCGTAAGGACGCCGCCAAGCTCATCGCATGCATCAAGGCTGGTCTGACGCCTGTCGAGACGGAGCCCAAGCTCGAAGCGACCGTGGCTGATCTGGCCGACCGCGACGGCGACGGTGTCGTGTGCGAGTGAATGCATAGTCAGAGCGCTTTTGCAGCAGCGAAGGGTCTACTTCTGGGAAAGTGAATGTTTGAGCAGACGCTGGAGTCTCTTTATCAGGCGGTGGGTGCGCTCGATAACTCGGAGTCCCTGTCGATACTAAATATCGATGAAGACTTACTCGACTCCCCCGCCACGACGTTGGAGTATCTTGAGCGATGTCGTGCCTGGACTCAGCTCCATAACATCGCCAAGTCTATTCCGGACTTGCTGAGCCAATCGGAGAGTATCGCGTTGGTAGGCTTTCTTGGGCACTTTAGCTCAGGAAAATCGAGTCTGATCAATGCACTACTCGGCATTTCATCTGCTCAAAATCCCGGATACAAGCGGGACGTTGGGCTGCACCCGACGGATACGAAGATCACGCTGATTTCGCACCGCGACCACGCCCACTCGATAAGGCAGTCCGCATATACAAGCATCGACACTGTGGACGTTGTCCACGGACCTGCCTTGGAATTTTTGGAACATGCGACCCTGGTTGACACTCCAGGCCTCGGCAACGAGGCGGCAGAACATGAAGCCGTGACCCGGTTCCTACACCTTTGTCACGTCCTTGTAATCACGATCGATGGCCGACGCCCGTTCGCAGACAAGGAAAAGGACTTTGAGCTGTTAGATACAGCGTTCAACAAACTCTCTGATGTACCGAAGCTCATTGTTGTTACCAGCGCGGAAGAATTTTTGACGTCACGCACGGCTAGCTTCGAGACGGGATGGCAAGCAAACCACGCAGAGGCATTCTGGGACGAAGCCATAGAAAGGTTAAGGAGGGACTCCAGATTCCAAAATCACCTTGATAGATTTCAAACCGCGCAACGGTTCTTCGTGGACTCAAAGGAAGGATTCAGAGTAGAACAGGTTAGAAACGCATTGCTACCAATCGTCACTGATGATGAGCACAGATCGCGTATAAGACAAGCCCAAGGGCGCTATGTTCTAGCGACCGCCGCCGATGCGCTCGGTGTGTTGCTAACGTACATTTCTACCCGTAGCGAAAATCTAAATCGCCTGCTTAGCGAGGCTCAGAGACGTGCTGATGGAACGGCGACAGCAGTGGAAGAGCTTATCCAGTCCCTTGAGTCTTCCTTCGCGTCCGTCCGGCAGAGGCTGCACGACGCGCGTCAAACCATACCAACTGGGTCTGTCGCGGTAGAGGCAATTGTAACGCCACAGGCGATCAATGAAACCCAGGAACCAACGCTCCGTAAGATCGAGGAAGAAATTAGGGGTGCCCTGAAGCGACAACTCAGCAGCGTGCGCGCGCCTACGTGGCGTCGGGTGCGAAGACACTACATGGGGAGGACACGCGGTTGGTTTCCAACGAAGGGCGGAGTGGACGCGAAAGAGTTCCTTGGCAGTCAGGTCGATGTAAGCGGTGACGAATCCGGACTTGCGGGTGCATCGACGAGGTGCGCACGGGGCATTCTTCGGATCGTCAATCAACAACTCACAGCGGCTGTCGCCAGTTCCACTCAACATTTGCGAAGCACATCGGAAGCTGGGGAAATTGGTTCGAGCGCTCGCGATATTGAATCTTCCCTCGAAAGATTCCAAAGCAGACACGATGACAGTGTCAAATCCTTCTACGCGTACATTTCAGCGCCTAGCTCAAGCGATCTGCTTCGGGAACATGGTTTCGTGGGGTTCGACGAGTCAGGAGAGCAGGCTGTGCACGCAGAGTCCATCGATGCCCTGAACTGCCTTGGTTTCACTGCCATTTCACAGAGCTCCGAGAATTGCAAGGAACGCCTGAGGCTTCTACGTCGTGAGGAGCCCGAGGATTTGGAACCGTCTATGGATGACGACGAAGAAACGTCACTCAGCGATAGCGGATTCGGCGAAGGATACCGTAAGCTTGTGGTAAATCGCATCAACGTCGTCTGCCAGCAGAGAGTCGATGAGTTTCTTTCGAGCTTGTCAGAAAGTGTCGACCGTTACGTCCAGGAAGTTAGCGCGGAGCGAGCGCGAGTTGCCAGTTCGAAGATGCGGATCTGGAGGGCGAGGGCGACTTTGGTTGGTCGCTTTGCCTTGGTTGCCTTTTCCTTCTCGGTTTTGCTGTTTGCCTTTGCCGAGTTTGCGCCCAGTCAATTTGAGGTCCTATTGTCAGTCTTGCCGAATGGGCTATTTGAATCGGTTTTAGTCGGCGCATTGTCGTCAGTCTTCGTCTTGGCGCTCGTATATATTGTTACCGGTGCGAGGAATGAAAACCTTCGGTGGGCGCTACGACTTGTGCTTATGGAGAAGTGGACGGTTCGGACGAAACGACACCATCTGGCAACCGCACTTAAAGCGTACTTTGATGAATCCTATAATCAGTTGCTTGGCGACCTGGATGAAATGCCGCTCCAAGTTGATCATGCGATCACCGAAGGGGTTGTCGAGTGGCTGAAAAAACACTCCGAATCACATCGACAGGCGGAGCAAGCACTGACCGAATTGCACAAGACTATCTTCGCACGATGTGAGGTGTTTGATGAGTTCATTGGTGTGGCCAACCAGCGCCTGACCGAAATCCCTGTAGAGTTGCGAGAGACCGCGACCGGAATCAAGAACAACGTGATCGAGGAGCACATGTCTAGAATCCGAGACGCGGCAACTTCCGTCGAAAACGTGAAAACAGAGGTGCACCGAATAGCCGAGATTGCGATGCGTTCACATTGAGCTTGTGCACGAGGTCCTTTACTCAATCACTCCGAACAAGGACCGTCGGAGACGATGTAGGGATGCGAGATATGGCTGTCAAGGGGAATATGTTGAGGTCCAATACAGGAAACTTGAGACGGCTGCCCCTCCAGCTTTGTGAATTCTGCACGCCTGCTAAATCAAAGGACAGGCGGTGACGTGTGTTGGATTGATTTCACGCGAGGCTCCATGATCCATTGAGCCGAGCGAGCCGCAGGACTTGGTAAGAATGGCAATCGAAACTTCTCAGGGCGGTAGAAAGGTGCGGTTCACGTTCTCTTAGGTCGTTGTGATAGGACGGAGCGCTTGATGCCTATCGCGAAAACCGTGTTGTTGAGGAACCACAATTGACGGATCGTATCCTTGGGGCGATTGAAGATCGGTTTCAAAACAGGCTATTTAGCTCGGATGGTGAAAGTCAGTTGATGGATGCCCCCAGGGTTCCGGTTATTGTAACTCACACAGCTGAGGACAGTTTCGTAACGCAGTCTCAAGGTAGCATAGTATGGAAAGATCGTAATCTCAGGACAGGTCGTGGTATCGCCGCCGAAGAGAAACGGCACGGCGCGGATCTGATGGGAGTCCTCGACCTGGATCTGTCAGGTTACCGTTCGAAAAAGGGGTTCCTGGCACAAGCTAAGAGAGCGGAACCTGGTCAACAGTTTTCAAAACCAGATTGGAATCGCCTACATTTACAATGCGAGACTATGCTTTTTCGAACACCAGCTTCCTTTGTTTGGGTCTATTCCAAGTCAAAAGGAATGCGAATTTTTTCTGCAAACTCAGTTTTAGGATTGAATTCAAAAGACATTTTTGATTTCTATAGCCGCAGTGTATCGAGTTTTTTCGAAAACCATATCGAATGCTTTTTAGGTGATTACCGATTGAATTCGACAGATGTTCAGACGTTGGATACCCTCGCTGAATTCCCCGTAGAAAGGATTTTCGAACTCACTGCGAGACAATCGGAGTGACTACCGCCAACTGAAAAGTCCTCACCGCGGGAGGGAAGCCTATGGACCGCTACGTGGCAATTACGGATGAGTTGTGCCATTGTACAAGTGTAGAGTGGAAGGCCCCGCCGTGAGTTATACCGATGTGTATTGCATTGTTATTTCGTGCTTCCTGTAATGACTCTCACAGTTACGGGCAGATCGGGATCATGCGGTACTAGCCCGACCCCGCCGGTTTCGGACCGGATGATACTGCGCTCTGCTCAGAGATGGTTATGACCCTTAGCCTTCCAAATGGTGGTCCTGAATTCCCCGGTGAACTGATCGATTCACTTCTTGCCGGTGAAGTGGTTTTTCTCTGTGGCACAGGGATAAGCGCCCCGCAAATGCCGGATTTTGGGGAGTTGGTCGAACGCACATACGAGACCTTAGAGATCGAGAGAACAGACTCGGAGCAATACGCGTTCGACGCAGGCCGCTTCGAGGAGGTCTTGGGATCGCTCAGTCGGCGGTTGGCGAACCCCCACGCAGTGACGCGCACAGTCTCGGAACTGCTCGCAGTGCCCGAGCATCCCCGTCTGGATCAGCATCGCACGATCCTTCGCTTGTCGCGTAATCGCGACAACCTGATAACGGTAGTCACCACAAATTTCGATACGCTGCTTGAGCGGGCAGCCGTCGAGGTCATGCCATATGAAACACCCCGAGATTTTAGCTTCGCTGGTCAAGCGCTGCCGGCTCCAGGGAGTTCATCTTTTTCAGGCGTTATTCACATTCATGGGCGTCTCGCAGATCACGAAATAGGTCTTGAGTACACTCCGCTGGTACTTACGAGCGCTGATTATGGCGATGCCTATATGCGCTCTGGATGGGCATCGCGCTTTCTTTTCGATCTGGCGCGCTGCAAGGCGATCGTGCTCGCGGGATACAGCGCGAACGATGCGCCGGTTCGCTATTTCCTCAACGTGCTTGAAGCGGACCGGGTACGTTTTTCCGATCTCAAAACGGTTTATGCGTTCGATTCATACGAACATAACCAGGAGGAAGCCACCCGCTCCTGGGGCACTCTCGCCGTGACGCTGTTGCCCTACTGCAGGGTAAATCCCAAAACAGGGGAACACGACCACTCGCCCCTTTGGCGCGACTTGGCGGCATTGGCGGAGATCGCCGAACGTCCTAAACGCTCCCGCAGGGAACGGGCACGAAAAATTCTAGAACGTCCAGCTGCAGATGCGAATGTTGATTCTCGGCAAGAACTACGTTGGCTTTTCGGTGGACACCGGGATCTCTGGTCGGTTGCGCTGAATGCAATTGTCGATCCCGAATGGTTCGAGGTCTTTCAGGACGAGAGGCTATGGTCCGGCGTTGAGGTTTGGGTGATTTCCTCATGGGTTGCCAAAGACTGGCAAAATAGAGACCGACTTGAATGTGCACTTGAGTGGCAAGAACGTCTAGGCCAGCCTTTTACTCAGAAAATCGAACAACGATTGCTTCACGTGAAAGGTTTGGACGAAACCTGGATCCGTGTGTGGCGCCTGTTTTGCCTTGCCGAATCCATGCAGCGCGATGAATTGGCTTACTATGTGAGCAAGCAACGACTTGCTAGTGGGGTGGTCCTAGATAGCGATTTACAAAAAGCCGTGAATCTAATCGCACCAAGGCTGATTTTAAGCCGAAGTCATCGCGAGCCTCGTGAAGAGAGTGCTGGTCAACCGATCCAAAGACTTGGCGACATTATTTGGCCACGCACGACAATCTCTAATTTACACAGCGCGGGGGAGTTGGTTGATGTTTTGTGTTCGATGCCGGACCGCGCCAAGGCGATTCTCGACCTCGCAACAGCTGAACTACGCTTGGCTCTCAGCCTTGAGACCGAACTCGATATGATCGGCGAAGAATTTGACGAAAACGATTTCACAGTGCCATCAATTGAACGCCATGATCAGAATCTGTACCGCGAAGGTGTGAATTATCTGGTTCGAGCTCTCACGGAATCCTTGTCCGATGCCGCGATTTCGGACCGTGATCACACGAGAAGTGTTGTTACGGGTTGGAAGAATCTTCCCGGTCGGATCGGTCTGCGTCTTTGTCTGCACGCGATGCGAAATTCCACACTCTTCGATGCGGACGAGGCGATGTCGATCTTGTTGTCGGTCTCTGAACAGGATTTCTGGTCGATCCGACGTGAGATTGCGCTTCTGCTGAAAGAACGGGCGGGGACAGCATCCGCAGAACTCGTGAACAAGGTTGAAGAACGGATTTTAAAAAGTGGCGATACTTATTACGACAGCTACCCCATAGAACCGGGCGAAACTGATTGGAGAGCGCATGCACGCGATTCTGCGGTATGGCTTCGCCTCAAAATGTTGCAAGACGCCGGTATTCTATCTAACGTCGGAGCCACTGAACTTTCAGCCATAGCCGAACGGCACGACCATCTAAACCGTGCGGTAGAGGATCGGGATTTCTTCGGAGGATACATCTCCGGTGCCCGCGATATTGTTGGTGATCCTGCGCCGATTGTAGAGGCGCTGGAAGATGATCGTCTTCAGATCGCGCATAAACTCGCCGGCAGTCCTGACCTCGATTTGCAGCAAGGCTGGTCCGCATTTTGCCGATCCGACCCGCAAGGTGCGTTCGATTCACTTTCCAAAGGAGAACTAACGCCAGAAAACGGAGTGCTGTGGAACCAGTTTCTCGGTGGACTGGCATTCGGCGATGAGGTTAGCAAGGCAGTACGAGAGGATCTGTCAGTTCAGGCGCTGGAACATCTGCATGGAGTGGATGCCGATACCCTGCAGCCAATGGTCTCCGGCCTGTGCGACTTGCTCTACTTCGCACCGCGAGAGCGCGTCCTGGATGTCGATGGTTGGCTCGTGAAACTTTTGGAAGCGATTTCGAATCAACCCGAAGAATTACTTGATCTCACGGCCAATCTATACGAGAGAGCGATCAATTCCCCGGCAGGGAAGATTTCGCAAACGCTATTGCTTCAGATTGAAGCGCGCAAGAAAAAAGGAGACGGGCCTACAGAGACTCAACTTAGGCTCATAAAGAGTATTTGCGATTTTGGAGGTGCGGCGGGTCAACTAGGGCGCGCCATACTAGCGCGTAGTGTAGCATTCTTGCTCACTATAGATCGGCAATACGTCGTCGATATATTTGGCCCGCGCATCAATGCTGCCGAGAATGGAGGGGTGGCACTACGCGCTGTGATGTTGAGGTTTGGTTCGATCACGCCCGAAGTCACGCAGTCGTTCAGGAAGGCGATCTTGAGAGGCGTGGTTGAAAGCGAATCGATAGATCACCATGCTGCCACAATTGCTTCGAACATTCTTCGCCCAACGTTGGCCGAACTTGAGGGAAACAATACTGTACAGTGGGGCTTGACGGCTATTGAAGTTGCCAACGTTCTGAGGAAGGCTCCGCAAGCCATCCGTTGCGGCACGCTGGAAGTGCTAGCGATGTGGCTTCAAAATGATCAGAAAAGTGTAGAAATAGCTTGGAGAGAGCTTGGAGTCCCGTTCTTTGAGAAGATTTGGCCGATGGAACGCGAATTCCAGGATGTGTCGCTTACCCCTCATTTGATCGAGCTTGCGGTTGGTTCAGGCAGCGAATTCCCCGCGGCTTTGGAGCTTCTTCGACCTTATATCTCTCCATATGATCGTGGGTACGGGAGTCTTCATGCCATCACCTCATCAGAAGCACCGGAGAAATTTCCACGCGAAACGCTAGATTTGGTTTGGTTGGTCTGTGGTCCCAAAAGTACAGGGAGCTATCATGAAGTTCCAGAGATTATCGATAGGCTGATCAAGGCTGATCAAGACATCGAAACAGATCGTCGTTTACAGTGGCTTGAGCAGCGCGCAGAGAGATACGATTGATCCTCGATAAACATGCACAACGCATGGGTGACAATCGCCCGTTTGCGGCGTTTCCGAATCAAATCAACGGCACTAGGCAACCAAGTCGTAAACCCCGCGGAAAATATAAAACGTCCGTTTAGAGACGGCGGGAGATTTTCAGCGGGCGTGAGATCACGTTAGCTAATTGGTAGGGAATTATTTACTTAAATCCGCATATTTTTGTTAACTCATGATTGAATTAAGACTCTTTCTCCGTAAACGAATACGTTTCCTTCAATATCCTCAAAACAAAGAGACCTATATTTTCTTATTTTAAGTTCTTCACGACTCTCTAGAGATAACAAAACAACGTTGTACCAACATTTAATTTCATTCTTATCTCTCGCGAGTTACATTCAGATCTGGTGTATGGGCTGAATTGAAGAAGGCGGCGCATCCTGCTGAAATAGGGTTGTCAGAAGCCCGGTCATTCAGCACATAGGAGATGCGCCACCATGCAGAAAGATACGACGATTCCCTTTATGAATCCAGCCTTTCGGGACGAGTTGAGCGAACTGGTGCGCGAGGGCGCGCAACGAATCATCCGGTATGCCGTGGAAGCGGAGTTAGGGGCCTTTCTGGAGGATCATTCGGCCGCGCGAGACACACGGGGCCGTCGCGCGCTCGTTCGCAACGGCTATCTGCCATCGCGGGAGGTGTTGACGGGGGTCGGCCCGGTGCGTGTTCGGGTTCCGCGGACGCGGGACAGGTCGGGCGCTGGCCGGTGTTTCCGCTCGGAGCTTTTGCCGCCGTATCTGAAGAAGACGAGGCGTGTTGAGGCGGTGATTCCGTGGCTGTACCTGAAGGGGATATCGACGAACGACTTCGGTGAGGCGCTCACGGCGCTGTTCGGCGAATCGGTGAGGGGCTTGTCCCCGGCGACGGTCACGCGGCTCAAGGAGGGCTGGGAGCGCGAGTACGCACAGTGGCGCGAGCGGGACTGGCATGGCGAGGAGTTCGTGTATCTGTGGGCGGACGGGATCTACGTGAACGTGCGCGGCGGGGAGCGGCGTTGTCTGTTGGTGGTGGTGGGCTGCGACACGCGTGGCCGCAAGCGCTTCCTGGCTCTGGAAGCAGGATTCCGTGAATCGAAGGAGAGCTGGAAAGCGGTTCTGTTGAGCCTGCGGGACCGGGGTGTGAAAGCGGCGAAGCTGGCGGTGGGCGACGGAGGGCTGGGGTTCTGGTCGGCCCTGGCCGAGGTGTATCCCGAGACCCGTGCGCAGCGCTGCTGGGTGCACAAGACGGCGAACGTGCTCGACAAGCTGCCCAAACGCGTTCAGGGCGAAGCGAAGTCGATGCTGCATGAGATATGGCGCTCCGACACCCGGATGAATGCGCACAAGGCGTTCGAGCGCTTCCTCGCCACCTGGGAGGCGAAGTACCCCAGGGCCGCCGAATGCCTGGCGAGAGATCGGGAGGAGTTGCTCGCCTTCTACGACTTCCCTGCGGCGCACTGGGGGCACCTTCGGACGACGAATCCCATCGAGTCGACCTTCGCCACCATTCGGCTGCGAACGGCGAAGACCAGGAACTGCCTGAGCGAGAAGACGGCGCTGAGTCTGGTTCATCAGCTCGCCATGAGCGCCGAGAAGCGATGGCGCCGGCTACGCGGCTTCCGTCATCTGGCAGACGTGATCGCCGACGTGAGGTTCGTCGATGGTGTGGACGAAAAAGAAACGGGCAGGAGGGCCGCTGGATTCAGGACGGCCATACACCAGATTTGACCGTAACTCTTATCTCGCTCCATTGAATCGGATAAACCATTTTGAATTTCTTTAGGCAATTTTTCTAATGCATCTCTAAAATGATTTTGTATTCCTTCAGCACGTTGTTCATCTTCTATGTCACATGGAGGTTCCATATACGTTTCACGGATTTCAAGTAATATGTCTTTTGCCACTGATTTCTCCTCTTGGCCTTCATATGTCATTACTGCTCCTCTCCCAGCCTCTTCTTTAGCTTCCATTTTTTCTCAGTTCTTCACGAGTAGGCACACGCTTTTCTAGTGGTTCTTTCTCGTCAAGCATATACAGCAGTATATGCTTAACAGCATCTTCATATTGCTTTTTTGTTACTTCTTCATGCTCAGTTTTTTCTGTTCAAGTTTCATGTTTTGTATTCATTTCTCATCCTCATAATGAGGTACTGGCATTTTCAACAAGGCAGAAACATTATCTATAGAAACTCTACCACGAGCACTTTTCGCTTTGAATCCGCTCGAAATTAAGTCCTTCGTGTACAAGCGATTATAAACGAAACAAAACACGAGATCAGAAACTCCAAAGGTCAAGCACACAAAAACGAATATAACCAAAGTCCATTTTAAATCGCCTCTAAATAAAGGAGGGAAAAGCCCCAACAGGAGCCTCTTTGGCTGCTTTTGTTATTCGCCTTTCTGGTAGAAGGCGCAAACGTACTAACGGAAGCCGTCGGTCCCAAACGCGCGATGCGTAATCTAATACCACTCCACCCGTAGTTTCGATAGAAACTAATAATGGGTGCTCGCACTTGTCGATATCGCTAGAATACATTTGATATGTCAGATAGATATGATAATATTTCTGACATTCGTGAAGTGGGAGGTATACTCGAATGAGTTCCATTGCCGATAAAATCATGGACAGGATATCCGAAAACGCTAGCAGGAGATGGGTGTGCACGCCGAGGGATTTCCTGGATATCGGAAGCCGTGAGGCCGTTGACCAAGCCTTGTCGCGTCTCGTCAAGGCAGGCCGACTGCGCCGGTTCGGTCGTGGCTTATATGACAAGCCGAGGATGAGCGGTGTGCTGAAGCGGCCCGCGTCAGTCGACCTGGATGCCGCAATCGCAGCAATCGTACGGAGAGACGGCATCCAAATTATGCCTGATGGCATGGTGGCCGCCAACCAGCTAGGTCTCACTAACGCAGTCCCCGCCAAGCCGTGTTTTGTGACGGATGGCGTCTCTCGATCAATCGAGATCGACGGGCGAACTCTCCAGTTCCGACATGCGAGTCCAAGTGTCATGCGCTGGGCGGGAAAAGCCGCGGCCCCGGTCGTTCAGGCGCTCCGTTGGCTTGGCCCTGGGGCCGCCTCGGACGCCCGCGTCGACTCGATTCTGAAGCGCCGCCTCCCCGACGCGGTAAAGCGCGACCTGGCCCAAAACAGTCGCGACCTACCCGGCTGGGCGCTGCCGTTGGTGAACAGTATTATGACTGACGAGACTCTCTCTTCATGAATGAAGCATTCACATCCTTTTTCGTCCTGTCAGAGCAGGACAAAAGCGACGTGTTCGAAGCGTCGGCAAGTCGTCTCGGCACACTCCCCGGTTACGTGGAAAAGGACTTCTGGGTCTGTTACGTTCTCAATGCTCTTTACAGCGGGCTGCCTGACAGGCATCCAAAGCTGCTTTTCAAGGGAGGAACATCCCTCTCCAAGGCCTTCGGTCTCATTGAGCGGTTCTCCGAGGACATCGACTTAGTCGTCTATCGCGATGGCCTAGGCTTCGAAGGGGACGGGGACCCGACGATTGCAACGGATATCTCCAACAAGAGACGCAGCGTCCTCTTTAGAGAACTCACAAAGGCTTGCAGCGAATACATTTTGGGAGATTTGAAAACAGCATTAACTAGGTCGATTGACGAGATGGTGGAGGGGTGCAGCGTTCTACCGGATGAGGATGACAACAGCCGGCAGACACTCTTTATAGAATATCCCACCCTGTACGCGAGCAGAGATGTTTCCTACGTGTCCCCGCGCGTGAAGATCGAGGCGGGAGCGAGATCCGCGCTGGACCCGAACTTGACATGCACCGTCAGCCCTTACATCTCCGACGAACTGCTCGACTGGTCTTTTGGCGTGGAGGGCATCAGGACCCTCGCCCCGGAGCGCACTTATTGGGAGAAGCTGCTGATCCTGCATGGCCTGTACTACGGATATGAAGATGAAGGGCGTCTGCCGTCTGACAGGGACTTGATATCGCGCCATTACTACGATGTCGCAATGATGACGGCTACTGAATCCGGCAGGTCAGCTCTCTCGAACAACAATCTACTGGATGCGGTCCGAGAGCATAACCTCATAGCTTTTCGCCAAGCCTGGAAGCAGTTCGAGAAAGCTGTCCCTGGCTCGGTACGGTTGATGCCGCAACCGGAACTGCGCTCATTGATCGAAAGAGATTACAGGGCCATGCAGGGCATGATTCTTGGGAGTGTTCCTGATTTCGCGTGGATTATGGAACAGCTTCAAAAAGCTGAATCAGAAATCAATCGAGTCTGATCTCATATGAAAATTGACGGACTGAAACCTCGCTCTTCGACGAACAACCGCTCCTAGAGTTTCGTGGTGCGCACTGCCTGGCGGTGGTTGACCGGCGCTCTACCGACAACCTCTCAAGAGCCTCGGTGCGCCCCTTGAGGTTGTCCCGGATCGTCGAGCAGAACGCTTCTTCTCGGCCCACAATCTGAGGGGCCGCGTATTAGATGAACCCTTCCGCCGTCTTGAGACGACCCCGACGGTAGCCGTTCCGATTGCTCTGGCTTGGCTTCACTCTGTGCTCGTATTATTACCGGCCCAGAGCGTCACGGCATTCCGCTTCGAGTACTTCTTCGACGGTGAGTAGCGTGGCCAGTTTGATTAGGTCGGTTCGCGTATCGGGGATCTTCTATCAGAGCGGATAGGGCTTGGCGAGTGCACATCGATGCCTGTAATCTCTCTTTATGGGGTGCCTCCTCGTTTTGGTGCCATCGCCCACTGGCACGGTTTCGTGATTCCTCTGCCGAAGATACGCCCCTCCTCAATTTTCCAGTAACATTAGGACATTACCAACATGTTTTCGAGCAGAAAAAAAGAAAGTCTATCTCCATGCGGTGATACATCTCGTGAGGCAGTCCACGCTTTACGCGGTTACATATATCAAATTTATCACTCCGTATTGGCTTGGCTTGAGCTAGAATCCGAAGAATTTCTCTTCCTGGAGGTTGCAGAAGACTACGCCAAAGTAGCCCAGAATGCTTTGAATGCTGTCCAAGTCAAGGAAACCGCTCAAAATGTAACAATCAATTCTCATGACATTATTACCAGCATCGATAGCTATGTTGTTCTCAGAATGAAGAACCCAGACCTCAAAGTCCGGCTACGCCATCTGACGACATCCAAAATTGGTAAAGAGAAGTCCGCAGAGCATCGGGTCGGAAAATTTCCGACACTAGAAGCATGGAGGAAACTAGCGCGAATCGGGGATGTGTCGCCACTCAGAAACGTCCTTGAATCTTCAAAACTCTCGAAACGAACCAAGGACTTCATTCGAGAATTGAACGATGAAGATTTCAGAAAAGAACTTTTGCAAAAAATTCACTTTGACTGCGGTGCTCTTGAAACGAAGTTTTTGGAGCGCCAATTGCTCTCACGTATATCGAAACTATTGATTGCGCGTGGAGGAGTATCATCTCAAGTTGAAGACTGCTTGGCCAAAATCTCCCTTTTCCTGCTCCAGACGGCAACAAAGCCGGGTGATCGTTACGTTGACAGTCACATGTTAGATAATATCATCGAGCACTTTACCAACATCTCTGTCAACCGCTTCGAGTTTGAGGAGCAGAGCAAGCTCATTAACAAAGCTCTTGCCGCTTCCATGCCCGAAGCTTCAACATTGACCGCTACAAGCATTTCCATGCCGCGCCCAATCAACGAGGTGCCCTTGCCCTCAGCAGTCGCCAGTCGTGTTGACCTAGTGCACGATGTCGTTTCCTCCCTTTCGAAGTCTGGAGTCGCATGGCTTTTCGGTGCTGCGGGCGTTGGAAAAACCGTAGGCGCAAAGATAGTTGCCCGGCAACTCGGAGGAAACTGGGTTTGCATCAACTTGAGAGGTCTCGATTCTGACCAAGTGCAACAAGTGCTAGTCACAGTTGCCGATGCAATCGTTGAGCAAGTTTTTGACGGTTTCCTCATTGATGACCTTGAATGCTCTTTCGCTCCCGGTGTTGTTGAAAATCTTCTTTACTTGCGTGCAATGGGTGAGCGTACAGGTCTGCACCTGCTCATCACCTCCCCCAGAGCCCCAGGTTCCGATTTCCTTTTTTCAGCGAGGCTTCCGACCGCAATTGCACACAAATTTGGAGATTTTTCTGAAGCCGACATAAATGAAATTCTTTCCAAACTAAATATTCATGACTCGCACTGGGCAAAGTACATTCACTTGATATCTGGCGGAGGGCATCCGCAACTTGCCGTTGCCGCGATTCAAAGCATGCAAAGCAATGGTTGGAATGTTGACGAAATTCGCTCATTGCAATCCCTGCTATACGGCAACAAAGAAATTGATGCTGTTCGACAAATATCTAGAGAACGTCTCCTAAACGAATTACCTGAATCTGCTCGAAGGTTATTGGAACGCCTTTCGCTCAAAACGGGGAGCTTTCGGCGTAATTTCGTATTGGACATAGCTCAAATTGAACCGCCTATAGCGGATCCCGGCATCGTATTTGACAAGCTGATGGGCTCTTGGGTCGATCAGCAGGAGAGTGATCGATTTTCCCTTTCTCAACTATTGTTAAACTACGCAACTTCCACTCTCACAGAAGATCAAAAAACCAATATTAACTTCGAGATTGCGAATTCATTACTCAAGGATAACTGCTTGGACCCCTACGAAGCTAATTCCGCACTTATAGCTGCAAAGACGGGGAAAAATGCAATGGCAATCATTAAACTTTGCATGTCCGTCATTGGGGCGGACCATGATGATCTTAAGATGATCACACCCCATCTCCTGATATTTTCACTGTTGAGAACTGATGTGCCTGCCTATGAGGAAAACGCATATGTCAGCCAGATGCTGCGCGGAGCACAACTTCTCTTGCTATGCCACGAAGAGCAAAGACAGAAAAAATTCCAGAAGGTTCTGGAGTCCTTTGCACTTGAGAGCCGGTGTATTGAAGATGATGTGATGCGCGCTTCCGTATGTTTTCTGATCTACTCGAAACTGCTCTTATCGACGCCAAAATTTGGAAATATTCCGAATTTCTGGGAGATTGTAACTGAGTTAGACAACCTCCTGGAGAACCGAGACAAAAATTTCCCAGACGAACTAAAAAACGAAATCAGTATGCAGGAAGCCAACGGGGTGCCAATCGTAGGCCTTATGTTCACGAACCAAGCGCGGCAACTGCAAAAAATAGAAGAGTTGTTAGTGGTCTTTGAGTTTTTGGACAATTGCGATAAAGCCTTGCGTTTGAAGTTACTTGCACCATATTCAAGACCGGAATTTGATGTCGATATGCTTGTAAGCGGAGCCTGGCTTAGAGAGCATGACGCTAACACGATAGACCCCACCGCCCACTCCGAAATTTTTTCCCGTCTGGAAAGTATTGCGAACCGGTGGGGATATATTGACCTCGCCGTTTGCTGCACGAAATTCCAAGCGATCATCATCGATGAATACGGAGGGGAAAAGGATCGCGCCATCTCGATACTTGACCGAGGTTTAACAAAATACGGCCGAACCAATTCCGAACTAGTGAGAGCAAAAGCCAAAGTATTATATCGCGCTGATGACCATAAACGCAGCCTAGAATTGTCAAAACAATTGATTGACGGAAATGCGCCCCTCAGCATGACAGAGAGAGCATTCCTTGGACGCGACGCTGCGATCAGTGCCGAAAAGCAGGGCGATTATAAAACGGCAAGGCGCTATTATCTATACGGAAGCACCTCTTCAGCAGAATGCGATATTTCAGACATGTTTCCGATGCGCGTTGGTTTAATGGCTGATGCTGCCATAGCGAGTTGGCATGATGAGGACAAAACTACCTGCCTGCAAGAATTTGTATGTGTGCTGCATGAACTAAACAAACTTGACCCGGCAAGCTCTCTCAGAGCCGCGCACTGCCATTCAACCTGTCGCCATGTTCTAGGGTGGCTTGATCAAGAGGCCACAGGTGAGAAGGGTCTCTTTGCCGATGGCGAAGAAATGAAAATATATCCAGGGGTAGTAAGCAACCCTGAGCCTCATCCCAAGATAGGCGAAAAGAATATCGTACCTATTGAGATTGCTTGGTACGTGCTGGCAACTATTGAAAATAATTGCAACTTGGATTTGGGCATAACACGGAAATTAGATCAATTCTTGCCAAGCGGGCCAGTGTTTGAGGGTCAAATCCTTTTGACACAATCAATAATGAACAAGGCTCTTCGCCATTTAGATGTATCCCTCTTTTATTCTACCTTACAAGAAATTGTGGCACAGTATGCGTACATGAAGGGAGTGGATGGCAATCGCGTCAGATTGAATCTTGAGAACGTTACATTTGCCTTGCCGCCATCCCCGACACGCGATCAGCAGGCTGACCATGCTGAACTGGCCGAAATGTTTATCCTTTTCTTCGCCTCCACGTGTATTTTTACAGAGAATACCCAGAAACTGGATGAACTGAATGCCCAAATGACTGAATGTAGTGGCTTTGTGGTAGGAACTGGGTTTCAAGCTGCGATGAGGGGGACAGGGAGTAAGAGTGATTTCAATTCTTCGCTCGCCTTTCTATTGGCCATACTTAAAAGTGCTGGAGATGAGGAAGGGGCCTTGTCGCCAAGTCAGTTATTTGAGGTTGTTTTTAAAGTTTTTCTAGTGGCGAAGCAGGTAACAAGAACTAGAAAGATTGCCAAACCAGCGTTCAACTGGTTGCGTAAAAATTGGTCTTTTGTATGGAACAACCAGCGCTTTCTCCTAAAGAACCCGACTATTCACGAAGAAACTATTGCTAATGCTTGCGATGCAAGCGGTTCGCCAGAGACAATTGCAGCGGTTGATCTGATGCTCGCAATTCTTCCTACAATGGGAATCCCAAAAGAGGACGAACTTGAAGGTGAGTTACGAAAGTTGCGTGCTGAATTCGATAAGCCAGAACGAATTTCCGGGAAGAAATGAATATGAGTTCGGGTACACGTGAACGCGCAAGCGCACACGGCCGTGTCTTTCCATGACGATGTAGCGGTGTCACTTTCCTTTTTTTGTCTCGTGCTTGGCCGACTGAGCCGGCCCCATTGAAGTGGTCCATCCGGATGTTACATGCCGGATCCCTCCCCGGGCCGCTCGGATATCGGAAAGTCCCAATGTCGGCGCAAGCCCATCGAAGCCCTGCAAGTCGATGGGAGGATACTTGTTCTCGCCTAGAACCCGAACGTTTGAAGTTGCTTGTTCGTCGGATACACGACCATTCTCATCAGAAACTTCCCCCGCACCACTCGCAAAATATCTCGAGTCCGGCTCAATCCCGTGCCGATTGGACCGGCAATTCAGGTGCGACTTCGGAGATATTCCTGCTGATTTGCTGAATCTCCTCCTCGCGTCCTGCCTTCTCCATGTCGCGGATGATGGCCTGGGCGGCGAACATCGCGGAGCGCAACAGGTGGATTTTCGCTTCGGTGTGCGGCCATTCTCGGCGCTCCAGGGCCTCCATCGTGAGTTCGACCACGAGTTTGTTCGCTGAAACACTCCTTATTTCGGCCTCTTGTTAGACGCGTTTCCACTGTTTCGGCGTGACTCTGATGTTCTTTTGTGTCGTCTGCAGCATTCGTTTCGTCATTCATTCGTGAATATTTTCATCGACTCCGGTCCCAAAATGATCGGATAATTCTTGTTTCCTATCACCGAGCACACCCGTCTCGAACCTCGAAGGCCTCCGAATGACCCCTGAGACCGGACTACTAAACTGGTAGCTATCATATCGCAGCGCAGGCCTGTCGCGTATGCTCATAGCATACATTGCAGGAAATAGCCTGTTTTCAGTGTATGCCATGAGCATACGCCCGGAGCGGAACCCAGGGATTTCAATGGGATACAGATGTATGCTCAGAGCATACGCTCGATCCAACAACAGGCGGGCGGTCTTTGTCGTCGTTGGCGCAGAACGCTGCATGCCAGGCGCGCGCATGGGGAGCAAGCATCTTCAGATGCGTGGGGTGTGAAAACAGGAGCCGCCGAAGGGCGTCAAAAGGACCGAATTTGAGGAACGAACGATGGGGGAATCGAAGCCGGTGAGAGAGACTGGCGGGAGCCGCCGCGGCGACTGAGCGGACGGAAGCGACGGAGCAATGCGGGGAGGTGTGTACGGCAGTTCGTACAGCGGGGCCGACGCGGGTGCGGAGCAAAGTGTCGAGCGGTGTGACGGAGGTCCGTACAGTGGGGCCGACGCCATTGCGGGGAGTTCTGTACGAGGGTCCGTACAGCGGTGCGGCGGGGTGTGCAAAGAAGAAGAACGGGCCGCGCCGCCGGGGTGGCGACACGACCCGCCGAGTCGTGTGTCCTATGCGGCGACGCGCTGGACGGGGATGCCGAGGCTGCGGGCCTTGTCGACGAGGTTGTCGGTGATGCCCGAGCCTGGGAACGCGATGACGCCCTTGGGCAGGAGGGCGAGCAGGTCGTCGTTACGCCTGAAGGGTGCGGCCCGTCCGTGAGCGTCCCAGTCGGGCTTGCAGACGACCTGGTGGACGCCGTTCCGCTCCGCCCAGCCTGCCGCTATCTTCTCCGCCCCCGGACCGCCGCCGTGGACGAGAACGACGTCTGTGTACTTGGCCTTGAGCTTGTCGAGGTGGCCGATGATGGCGCTCACATCGTTCGCCTCCTTGCCGCCTGCGACGGCGACGAGTGTTCCCTGGGGGAGGTGCGCGGTGTTCTCGCGGTCCTTTCTCGCCCGCTGGAAGTCGCGCGCGTCGACCATGGCCGAGGTGAGCTTGCCGGTCTGCGAGACGTGTGACCCTCGCCTAGGCCGCCAGACCTCGCCGGTCTCTGTGCGGTAGGCCTCGGCTGCCGTGTCTCTCAGTTGTTCGAAGGCGTCACGCCTGTCGGAGAGATTCTGGGCGCGGTCGGTGGTGAGTTCGAGTTCGCGGGAGCGGATCTCGGAGCCGTCCTGCTCGCGCTGTAGTTCGCGGATGCCGGGGATGAGCCTGTCGGCTGCGCGGTCGAGGCGCTGTGTCTGTGCGTCGAGGGTGTTGACGAAGCCCCACATGAGGTTCGCGCGCTCATCCGCTAGTTGCGTCCCGTCGGGTGCGGCCTGTGCGAGTACGTGGAAGGCCTTGATGACGGCGGAGGTGGCCTCCTTCTCGTCCCAGACGACGCGTGAGTCGAACTCGTCGCGGCCCGGTGTAGCGCCGAAGAGCGCCGCCTGCTCGCAGACCATGGCGGTGAAGGACTGTTCCTGAGTTTCGATGGTGTGGATGTCGTTCATGATTCTCTCCTTGTGGAATGAGTACGCCGGAGCCAGTCTCCGAACGTGATTCCCATACGATCCACGCGCGCGCAGCAAAGCCACCATGGCCGCAAGGCCCGTCGCGGGGAGGGCGCGGGTGGTGCGGGCGCACAAGCGAGCGAAGCGAGCGCGGAGCCACGGCCGCGCTCTTACCGCGACGGGGTTCCTGCCTTGCGAGCCATGGCCGGAACGAAGAGGAGGACCCCGCAGGGGTTGGCGCAGCGAGCACGTGTGGGAAGATGGGACATCACGACGGAAGAGCTAATGCCACAGATGGGAGCAGTTGAGCCTCTCTCGCATCCATCTCAAGTGTTCACCCCTCTCCGGCGCGTGTGGTCGTCTCCTCGACCAGCGGGAGGAGGGCGGCGAGCCTGAGACCGAGTCGCCGTGACCCCAGGGTGAGCAGGTCGTCGTTGAAGTCGCCGCGTTCGGAGACGATGACGCGGGTGGCTAACCCGGCTCGGGCGCAGCGCCAGGCGAGACGCTCTGCGGCTCGTTCCCCCTCTGCGTCGTTGTCCCGTGCGATGATGAGTCGAGAAACCCCTTCGGGCGGGACGAAGGCGCCGAGGCTCCCGGCGGATAGCGCTGCCGCCGCGGGGACCCGGGGCGCGGCGGTGACGATCGAGAGCACTGTCTCGACCCCCTCCCCGACCAGGAGCGTGGAGCCGGGAACCCCGAAGCGCACGGCGCGCCCGAAGACGCTGCCGAGCGCCTTGCGGGACGGGAGGACGCCGGCCTTGGCGGACGTCCGGGGATCGATCCAGGTGCGGTGTACGCCGTGAAGCGCGCCGTCCGGGTCGGTCACGGCGGCGACCAGTGCGGGCAGACGCCGGTCGGCCTCCCGGTGGAAGAGCGCCGGATGGAAGCGCAGGGAGGGGAAGCGGTACCGCGTGATCCCCCGCGCGCGGAGATAGGCCTCGGCCGGGGCGGCGTCGACCGTGCGGCAACGCCGCCAGATGCGCCGCGCCGCTTCTGTCGCGTTGTACGTCCCTCCCTCGCCCGGGGCCGGCGAAGCCGGCAGTGCGAGGAAGGCGCGGGCTTCGTCCATGGCCGCGCGGAGCGTGGGTGCGGCGCTTCGGCGGCGGATCAAGTCGAGCAGGTCGCCGTGCTCTCCGGTGGCAGCGTCGGTCCACTTGCCCGGCAGGCCCGGGCCGTAGAGGCGGACGAAGAGCGAGCGTCCTGGCGCGCCACCGAGATCACCCGCAACCCAGTAGCGGCCCTGCTTTTTGCCCCGCGGCAGATAGCGGCGGCAGACGTCCTCGGCGCGCGAGGCGAGCGCCACGGCGATTTCGGCCGCGGGAGAGGGTGTTTGGGGCATGGCGGACCTCCTCTGGATGGAGAGCAAAAAAAGAGCCGGCGCCGAAGCGCCGGCCCGTGTTGGGATCAGAATGGAATGTCTTCCCCTACTACACCTGCGGACGCCGCCACCGCCGCCTCGGGGTTCGCGCCGTTGCCGTTGTCGTTCCCGTTCACCTTGTCGAGGAACTGTACGCGCCCGCCCGGCGCCAGGAGGATCTCGGTGGAGAAGCGTTCGGAGTCCTCCTCGTCCTTCTTCCAGCGCCTGGTCTGCAGCTTGCCCGCCACGTAGACCAGACGGCCCTTCTTCGCGTGTTTCTCGAACATGTCGACCAGCCCGGGCTGGAAGGTCACGACCCGGTGCCACTCGGTCTTGTCGACCCGATCGCCTGTCTGCTTGTCGACGTAGCCCTCATCGGTGGCGATAGAGATGTTGGCGACGCGGCCGCCGCTCGTGAGGTGGTTGATGGTGACGTCTGCGCCGAGACGCCCGATCAGTTCCGCGCGGTTGAGTCCGAATGCCATGGTGATTCTCCTTGTGGTGTGACGTGGATGACAGTTGATGGGACCGGGAATCCTCTCTCCCCGGCCCCTCGGTTCGCCCTATACGCTACTGAACTCCTCTCCTCTTCCCGCCTCGGTGGGGAGCGCCTCACTGCGCAGCTTGCGGATCGTGTACGCGTCGAGTCCGATCTCGGCGAGGAGTTCGTCACCGGTCAGGTTGTCGGGGTCGAAGTCGTTCTCATACATTGTCCAGCCTCCTCTCGGGTTGTCGTCCCCGGCGTCGGGACCGGGAGACCGTCTCCCTCTCCCTACCGGGCATTTGCCCGGCTCCCCGCTTCTCTCTACCTCTCCCGGGCAGGTTCACGGCCGATGAGTACCGCTCGCGGACCGTGCGCGGCCACCGCCCGGTTGTCCTCGATGGCGGGGATGTTCGGAGTCCCGCCCGGGCTTGCGCCTGGTTCGGGATTCGGGTCGGATGGGGCATGGACAAACGGGGACTTATGGAGTTGTGCGGCTTCCGGGCGCCGGCGTTTTTATGGCTGCCGGCCGGCTTGGTTACCTTCGCGGTCCTGCGCTTCCGGCCTGACCCCGCGACCTGGGAGTCGATGCTGCTCTTGTGGGCGAGGTCGCCGGCTCCGGTCGCGCCGTGCAGCCTGCCGCCGGCGCTGGGATGCCGGCGTCTTTGGCGACTGGGTTACCGCCGCACCGCCTGGATGGCGGGGGTCTGTCTCGGCGCCGCCACGGTGGCGGGGTCGCTGGTGGCGGGACTCCTCGGGCCGATCGCGATCGCCGCCTGGGCGCTCGTGATCAGCCTCCCGGCCTGGATTGTCGGGTGGCGGCTCGCGCGGCGGGCTTGAGCCCGGCCGGCGGCGGGCCGGCTACACGTGTGGGGACGCCCCCCCCCCCCGCCCCGTCAATACTGGTTCCGGACGGCTCCGGGACGGCGGCACGTGCAGGGGCGGCCGCCGGCGCTCACCCCCAGGCGGTGATTGTCGTCATCGGGGATGCGTCGGTCACCACCTCGACTTCCTCACGCGAGAGCTTCGCGAAAGCGAGGCACATGGCGACCTCCTCCCAACTGTCCCATGTCCCGTGGTCCTCGCCGGTGGCGAGTTCGACCACGGTGTAGCGCGGCGGGTAGAGGGGCATGCCGCGGTGCTCGCCTGAGCGGGCATAGGAACGGTATGCGCAGGGCTCACACCTCGCGGTCCCCTGCGTGGGCTCTCCGCAGTCGGTGCAAAAGCATCGAGCTCGCCTTTTGGCGTAACGCCCCCGGCGGGCGGCGTTACGCCTCTTTTGGTCGCGCCCGTCCCCGAGGGCCGCGCAAGAGCCGCAGAGCGAGGCGCCCCCGAAGACAGACCCCCCGCAGCGCCCGCACAGGCCGGCGGCTCTCCGCGCGGCGTAGAGTTCCCGCTCGTCCGCTCTCCGCGCTTCACGGCAGGTCTCACAGAGGGCACCGCCCTCTACGGGAGGAGTGTCTCCACAACTCGTGCACAGGCCCGCCTCGCGGCGTCCATGTCGGCGCCGCTTGCTCCTCTCCCGCGCGGCCCGGCGGCGGCTCTCAGGCTTCCGTCCGCCGTAGGGCTTGCCTTCGGCCTTGCCCCTGGCGTAGCGGGCGCGTTCGGCGGTCCGCCGCTTGTCGCCGCAGGACTCACACACCTTGCGGCCGGCCGCGGGCGGGGTCTTCCCGCACTTGGGACACAGCCCCTGCGTGAGGCGTTCGGCGGCGCGTTTGCGGTGGCGCTCACGCCCATACGCGCGGGCCTTACCGGGGTCCTTATGGGGCATGCTTGTTCTCCTCCCTCCGGTGGCTGGAATACAGACGGCATCCGGCCGGCGCGTGGCCGGCGGGACGTCCCCCGTAGTGGAGACTTCACCTCAGCGCTGCCTGCGTTCGCCAAAAAGACCCGTCGCCTGAGCGCCCCAATACTGCACGCCCGAGGCCTTGAGGTTCAGGGCCGTGCAGACGATGATCTCGTCCCGCGCGGGCCGCATCTGCCGCACGGCTCTCCGGGAGGCGGTCGCGCGCTTCGCCCCGCACCCGCTCTTCGTCCGCCCCCCGGCGGGCAGGGGAAGGATGTCGCCGTCGTCCATCGAGCGGAACCGCTCGACGGCGTAGCGCTCGTCTTCGAGGCCGCTACCGAACAGGTGGGTGAGGAATGTGTGTGCCTCGCGCCTGGGTGTCTGCATCATGTCGTCTCCTCCTGGTGGGTGTTTGAAAGAAGCGGACATCCTCCCGGACGCCCTTCCGCCGCCCCCCTCCCGGCCAGGCTCGACCTCTTTAGGGTGCAGGGCGCGGCGGGGGAGACGGCAGGGTAGTTGTTTGCAGGTCTGCGTTCGGCGGGACGGCGGTCTTCTACGGGCAGGGGGCGCCCGGGTCGTGACCGTGAAGCTCCTGCTCTTCCAGGTCGCGGCGCCAGGCGTAGCGGCCGGTCTTCGTCGCCCAATCGAACCGCTCGCCGTCACCTTCGGGGAGTTCATGGCGATTGAAAGCGGACCAGTCCCCATGGCGGAACCCCAGCCACAGGACGTGCGCGAGCGCGGTGACGAAGCTCCAGAGGGCCGCAGCGAACCAGACGTCACGGAGGAAGCGGACGCCGTTCCCGGTCAAGAGGCAGAACACCGTGGCGAGTAGTGCGAGGGCGGGTCCCGCCAGGACGAGGGCCCGGGTGAGACCGGATGGATTGCGGTTCGTCATGGGTCGTTCCTCCGGGATTGCGGTTCAAGAGGTCACGGGCGCCGCCGGGCCTCTCCGGTCCCGGCTCCCGCACCCCCGGCCACCACCCGCCTCGGCCTCCAAGCGGCCCATCGCGACGGTGCGTCGCCGGATGCGGCCAGGAGCGCATCGAAGCCCGTTTGCGGATTGGTTCCGCTGCGAAGGCGGAACCGGCACGCGGATCGTTCTTGCGGTTTTCATGCGGGCATGCTCGAATCGGCGCGATTTCAATGGGCCTGGAACGCAGGTACGCCGCACGGTGCGGCGTACCTGCGGCGCACCCCGGCGAATGACATCCGCTCTGACCGGCCATTCGAGCGAAGGGCCACTGCGCGGGACAACGGCCTCACGGACTCCAAGGTCCGGCGGGTAGGGAGAAAGACGATCTTTCCTGGTACCGGAAAACGGGCGCGGCATCGCGGCCCGAACATGTCCTCCCTACTCTCGCGAGCCGGGCCCCTCCTCGCCGCCCTCGTACTGTGGTTCGCAGCGCCGGCGGGGTTCTGCCACGCCGCCCCGGCCATCGCGGCCGGCGGCTTCTACCTGCGGGCCGGGATCGGTCTCGACCGGCCGGCCGGAACCCGGTTCACGGACGTGGACTGTTCGAGTACCTCCCCTGCGGCGCTGTACGGCTGCGGCACTGGCGGCGACGGCGCGCCCTACCGTTCGGCCGGCGATTTCGGTACGGTGGTTCCTCTTGAACTCGGGCTCGGCTACGCCGCCGCGCCCGCGGTGCGGGTCGAGGTCATGGTCGATTACCGACCGCGCTACGCCTTCGGGGGCCGCGCGAATTTCCTGGAGCCGGAACGCTTGCAGTCGGTGAGAGCGGAGCTCTCATCCATCTCCGGCATGCTGGCCGCCTACGTCGACCTGCCCGGAGCGGCCCCCTCGGGGTTCGGCCCCTTCAGGCCGTTCATCGGGACAGGCCTGGGCGCCGTCCGCACCCGGATCGGCGAAACGCGCATGACCTTTCCTGGGACGACGACCCTCGTGCCGGGCGGGAGCCGGACCAGCTTCGCCTGGATGCTGACGGCGGGGGTCGCGACGGCGCTGGGCGAGCGCGCGACGCTCGATCTGGCCTGGCGCTATACCGACCTCGGCGCCGTCCATACCGGGCGTGGCGCGGGCCGGGTGATCTGGCGGGACGGAAGCCGGGAGCCTTTGTTGCTCGACCTCGCCGACACGCGGGCGAAGCTTGCGAGCCACGGGCTTCGGCTTTCCCTGCGCTACGCGTTCTGAGGCGGCAGAACAGTTCCTGCAGGAGAACAAGATCGCCCCGGTCTGGAGATGATTCGCCCGGCGACGAGGTTCAGCCGCTAAGCAGGACCTGCAGTTCGGGTACCCACCCCGCTCTGGGTCCGATGCCCTCCAATGCGACCCTGACCCGGGTCATGCGCGCTCGCGGGCTGGTGCGCCAGTACCTTCGTAAGGGAGCCGATGACGAGCAGGGTCCGGCGGCCGAGCCTCGTGAGATGCTGACCTACCAGGTCTCGCGAAGCTATGGACTGTGGCATTCCGACTTCCATCACAGCAAGCGCTGGGTGCTGACCGCCAGCGGCGAATGGAAGACGCCGCACCTCCTCGGCTTCCTCAAGAACCATTCGCGGCTTGCCTGCTAATAGGAGGTGTTCCCACCCCTGTTCCCGGTGCCGACCATGCGACACCCTCACACCCTCGCTCTCAACCAAATTGCCCTCAGATAACCTGATCGCATCGCCACCAATTAGAGCGAGCACACTCACTTTATGCACGACAACTACTGGGTTGCACCGGCCCCGAATGCACCCGGCCACCGTTTTGGCCAGGTTGAAGCGGTGTTTCGCTTCACGCAACAAGACCCGGCCAACGTCAGCGAGAACCAAGCCGCCATTGAAGGCGGTTTTCACCTTCTCGCGCCGTTCGGGTGGCAGATAGAAGAAAAGAAGGGTATCTTTGGTCGTGACGGGCGTGGCCGTTTCGATGCTCGGAGAGAAAGACGATTCAACAACGAATTGCAACATCATGACAACAGATCACGCCACGCCTGCTGTTTCAATATCAGCCCTGCTATCAATAGCTCGGGCCAGTATATTGCATGATACGACCAATAAGGAATGCATCAAATGCTAGAAACTCTAACCATTAGAACATTCAAGTCCCTAGAAGACGTCACCGTAGATCTCGGGCTAGTCAATGTCTTTATCGGTGCCAATGGCAGTGGAAAAAGCAATTTACTCGAAGCTCTGGGCATTCTCTCCTCAGCGGCGGATGGCAAGGTGGACGATCAGACCCTACTTGCCCGCGGTGTCCGTCCCGGCGTTCCTGCATTATACAAAACTGCCTTTCCCTCTAAAGGCGGGAAGAAAATACCCCCTCACCTATATTTCGGAGCATCTGGGGAGCACGGAAAATATGAAGTGTCCTTGCACAACCCACTAAAAAACCCAGCTCCTGCATGGAGATACAAGACAGAGTTATGGGAATACCAAGATCAAAAGCTAGTTGGACGTTCACCTGCCATGGCAAGAAGCACTAATCCCGAACGGGGGTTAGCCGCGTTGAAAGCGGTTGAAGTCTCAACTGGATCCGCATTACATTTGTTGAAGCTCCTACAAAACTACGTCATATTTTCACCAACAACTGCTGTCCTGCGCGGTGTAGCTCCAGAAATGCAACCAAAACAACCAGTCGGTTTATCTGGAGGAGGGCTACCGCGAGCTATTTTGGATATACTCAAACAACGTAGGCAGGATCAGCACAGCAAGCGGGTATGTCGCGAGGTCTTAGAGCTTGTTGATTGGGCTGAGAGTTTTGGCTGGAGTCGTACCGCTAACTTGTCGCTATCGTCAACCGCTTCTGCGTCGAAGTCGGTGGTTCGATTTCGCGACCGATTCATGGGGAAGGATCGAAATAGTCTAACTGGCTATGACGCTTCCGAAGGCGCCCTATATGTTTTGTTTCTCGCGGTCCTAGCGGTGCATGAAAGGAGTCCCGATCTTTGCGCCGTGGACAACGCGGATCACGGATTGAATCCCAGATTGGCTCGTTCTTTGATGAAACGCCTCTGTCAATGGTATCTTGAGGCGGGTAAGCAACGTCAAATTTTGCTGACAACTCATAACCCATTGGTTTTGGACGGGCTGCCGTTGCAGAATGACGATGTGCGATTGTTCACCGTGTCCCGGACAAATTCCGGTCGCACGAGCGTTCGTCGGGTGACCGTAGATAAGGAAATGTTGGAGAAAGCAAAGAATGGTTGGTCGCTGTCCCGATTGTGGGTAATGGGACACCTGGGAGGTGTTCCCGATGTCTAAGCCGATACGCATCGCCGCAGCCGTTGAGGGACCAACCGACACTATCGTGATCAAGGCTATACTAAGTGCGCTGTTGTCAGATGCTGATTTCGAATTTCATAGGTTACAACCGGACGAGTCGATCGCCCTTAGTTCTGGGTCGTTCGGCGGCACAGGTGCTGGATGGGTTGGGGTTTACAAATGGATTCGCCAATCGGTCTCGGAGGGGGAGGGCTGCATCTCCGGTTCTTCGGTGCTCTCTAATCATGATATTTTAGTAGTGCATTTGGACGCAGATGTGGCGGGCAAAACATACCAGAGCGGGAACATCGCAGATCCGGGCGCCAATGATTTGCCTTGCGAAAAGCCCTGTCCACCGCCACAAGCGACCACCAATGCGCTTAGGGAAGTGATTCTCAGATGGCTTGGTGAGAAGCACTGTCCGTCACGAGTTGTTTTGTGCACACCTTCGAAGAATATGGAAGCTTGGGTAGTTGCGGCAGTCTGGCGCAACAATCCCGTGATTCTTAGAGGCGATTGGGAGTGCCACTCTAGTCCGGGACGCCAACTAGCAGCCTTGCCTGTGCAAAAGCGGTTTAGTAAAAACGTAAGAGAGTATGAGAAAAGGAAAACACAAATTGAGCAGATGTGGCCGACTCTATCAAGTTGTTTGACAGAAGCAAAAAGATTCGAGAAGGAATTGTGCGCGGCATTTCCCCCGTGACTTTTGCACTTAAGCGGACGTTGAAGAGACGATAACGATCAGTAAATCGACCTAACATGGCCGTCCAATAACGTTCATCCGGAAAAAACGGGCTGCGACGAGGTTGTCGGTCATGTCCGTCCGCTGGAAGGCGATGAGGCCTTCGGATACTTCTCGTTCCTTCCCAGTCGGCAATCCCTCCTACATCGGCCAGCTTTTGATCCATCAGCTTTCGCCCAGGATGTCGCCCGTGATGCTCTCCGCGACGCGCCCGCTCCGACAACCTGTTCTTTAACAACCTCACTGGCTGTTATCCAGAAGAAGCAATGCGTAGGCACGGCGGGCTTTGAACGCCTCGACATTGCGCAGTTTCAGCACCGCCAAAAGTGTTGCACGTTCTTGCCGAGGCAAGGACAATATCCCTTGAAGCAGTGTCCCGGTCGCCGGGCCCGGCATCGAATCCGACCCCGAAAATGTGTCATGTGTATCCATCATCCACAAGATATAGCGCATGAAAAAAAGTGGACAGCACAAATTTCAACTTGTTTTGTGGGCCTCAAGCGACTTTTCCTCCATGACGGAAATGTCGCGAATCGCCAATCAATTCAATGGAAAGTGTATATCAATTTGAGAATGAATCTTCTGAACAGACCCCCCTGTTCCTAACCGTCCATGAGAGCGGGGCAAATCCAATCTTTGACGGGACTAATCCGAATAGGGTGCGAGTTGTGCTACGCCTGCGACAACCAAGACATCGACCACTTGCTGCCAACTGGCCAAGAGCCCGGCATCGACAGCGACAGATCGCATCTCGATCAGCCAGGTTGGCAGCATGTACGTGCCTCGGGCGATGCGGACGGGGTCGGCTACTACGAGTTTTGCCACCCATGGCAGCCCCACACGAACTTGGTCGTCAGGTCCAAGCGCGCGGACAAACCATATCAGCCGATCGATACACGTCGCATTGCCCGCTGCGGGTGCCAGCCACGCGTCGACCTCGGATACCAACTCCAAAGGATCCCACCATACGATCGGGTTGTCATCGACTTCGCGGTAGAGGTAGGGGAGCTCGCCGGTGGTATTGGGGATGAGGGCGGCAAGTGCCATCTCACCGTAGTTTGCTTCGGCAAACGGCTTGTGTCCCGACTGATTGAGTTGAAGCACGTGGCGAACTACGTTCGGCCAGATTCGTCTCGCCGTAGCTGCCCGGTCTGGTGTTTCTTCCGCCGCTGAAGACAAAGCACCGAGCAAGTTGGCGAGCAACGCCGAGTTGTCGGCGTAGGCATCGATGTGTTCGTAGATGGCCGCATCGTTGGCATTTCTGGCCAGCGTCAGTAGGGCTCGTGCGCTCACGAGAGTGTGCGACCCCCGAGAATCCTGGTCGCGGTGCTCGCAGTTGAGCAGAGACCGCCGCTGAGCGGCAAGGAGAGTCAACAGGAGGTCCCGGGCCTGCGAGGACACGCAGATATTGGCCATGGCTGCCGGTGCGAGTGCTCGTATGGCTGCGTCGAGCTGGGACACCCGGATTGAGTCGCCAGTAGTGCTGGCAAGCGACTCGGTGACAGGTTCCTTGAGTGTTAGGACGCTGCGTCGTCCGGTTTCGAGATCCCTGGTGCCGAGTACGCAGGAGCGCATCGTTTCGACGGCTATTCGGCATCCCAGATCGTGGTGACAGCGCCCTTCCTCCACACACGGCGTCTTCCAGACATGATCCAAGCCACGTGCAAGGTGAAGCCGTACTTCGTACGCCACAGCTCGCGCAAGGTTGACGCCGGCACGAACGGCTCGCTCGAAGGTCGTCGATCCGTCTTTTTTGTCGACCACGGCGCGAAGTTGCGCGGCAACGGGCAAAAGCAGCAAGGGGAGGGTCCGCGCCGCGCTGCGGTCGGCGCCCTGTTCATAGAATGTGTCTTCGAACTCGTACTGTCGTGGCCCCGCCTCGCCCTCTCCAAACTGAAGCACGATCCCTGCGGCGAAGGAAAGCGCGTCATCTGGGAGGCTGGCACCTTCCAGGAGGTGCGCTTCGAGCGCCGCCGCGGCAACCAAGGCGGACGTATCCCAAAGATCATGGGCTCCCAGAGACGGTGGGTTCTCAATCTGTTTCTGCAAGCTAGCTATGTCGGCTGCCAACTCATCGCGTCCGATGGCTTCGTGCCCTCCCTTTCTGGGCTCGATGTGATAGCGGGCAACTAACCGTATCGCCTCCCTCGCGCGTTCCATATCCTCATTGTTGTCCTGCAGCACCTTCACGACGTCGTCCGGTGGAGTTGTCTCGACATAGAAGCCCTCCTCCGTCTCATGCGCCTGGTACCTTTCACGGTCTAGGCTGCTTGCCCAGGCACGCGCCTGAATTACTAGCTCATGTTCCGTGACCCCTGCACGAGGCTCCGTCTCCGTAGGCTCGTGATCTTGTGCTGGCTCGACGAGACGACTTGCATTGAGAATGAGAGTCTCGCCGAGCGCACGTAGCTCTGCGATGCGTTCGCCTTTAGCATGTACGACCATGAACATGGCTGCCTTTCGGAGCGACCAGTTCCGGCGCTCTGGCGCCACGAGCCCCTCGGAGTTGGCCGCGAGTCCGCTCACCTCATTTGCGACTCGTGCGAACTCTTGGCGCCAGATGAGCGGCTCTGTGAAGTAGGGGTCAAGAAGATAATCCGCGTCCTCAAGATGCCGCACGAGGAGCCCGACGATGAGCCCGACCATCGCGAGGTTTTCGCAGTCATCCAATAGTATCGAGAGCAGGGTTTCGATCAGAACGCCGTTGTCGATCAGATGGTCACACACCCGCTCCAGAGCCTGTAACGCACTGAAGCATGGATACGGTCCAACTGCGTTGCCTCGGTACCAGCGCCAAACGTGCTCATCGCCGACGTAGAGTTGGCGCTCACCAGTTATATTGAGTTCGCTCTCGTATAGGCCAATAGTGTCCGATTGGGGAGGTTTTTGGGCCTGATCCAGATCGGCAAGCGTGCGCGAACGAATGCGCGCGGCGTGATTGAGCAAGCGGTTAAGTACTCCGACACCGTTACGGAAGTCACTCTGAAACAGCGGCAGGAACGGACCGCGGTCCCACGCAGCGAGTGGGAGACCAAAGCTCCGCGCACGGTGAGAGCGTACCCCGTCCTGGTGTATATCAAATTCACCGACTTCGACCTCGTCGTCTAGGTAGTACGCCTCGGTCAGTTCGGCCAAAAGCCCGCGGCGGCCGCTGGCGAGCGCTCGACCGGTGAAGAACTCGTCAACGGCAGGAGCGAGCCACGATGGTGCGTCCTTCGCGACTCGAGTTAGGATTGCCTCACCGTCGTCACCAAGGTCTGGGCCCAGCAGTGCTAGGAACTCAAGAACGACCTCGTCTTTGATCTCCCGGGGTACCTCGGGTCGCTGTCGGGGGTACCGGCCACCGTAGCCGATTTCCGTAAGGAGCACTCCGTGCCTCTCAACGAACTGACGCTCATGATCGATTTCTTCCGGCGTGCGCGCAGCACGCGCTGTAGCGGCGGCCTCACGTTGTTCGGCGAGGCGTCGGTCTCCTGCCGCACACGATTCGACGAGACGCTGGCGAAGCAGGATGCGCAACGGGTGCCCTACGGCAGTATTCGCAATGACATGTCCGCGTAGCCAGCCGCGGAAGATACCTTCCGTGTGTTTGCCAGACCGCCATGTGGAGGGGGTTTCGAGTAAAAGAGCGATGATCGGCTCCACGGCGATGACATCGACGACGCCATTTTCGTCGCGGAGTCGCTGATCAACCAGGCGGGCAAGCCGCCGAAGACCAGCGCCATCGTCAGCGAGCAGTTCGGGCCACGCGTCCCGGAGCAGCGCTTCGGGACGCGCAAGCGTGAGTAATGCTTCACCGGGCACGTCACCCCAGCGACTTCCATGGTCGGCACCGAGCGCGTCGAAAGATGCCTGCAGCGCAGCGAACCTGCCCTTCAATGGCATCGTGAAAGTGTCGGGTCGCCCCAGCCATGCCTGACACGCTAATCGTGCTGCCGCGAGCGACCAACGCGGTGCTCCCGTCTGGAAGAGTCTCGAAGCAGGGTTGTCGCTGGCCAGGAGAAGACGTGCAACCACGTAGCGGCGTACTTCGTCGTGCGCAAACTCGGGACCGATCATGTGCGGAGCTTCAGGCGAAGTTCGCAGCAATCCGTCGCGACGCAGGCCATCAAGGGCAGCTGGATCAATCACGTTGATGACATCGAGGCGTTCGCCCTCGCCAAGCTCCAGTTTGGCAAGTTGCAGAAGCGCCGTCTCGCGCGCGTCTGGGAAACCCCTGTCCGACATTTCCCGCCGCCGAACGAGCCCGGACCACACCTCGTTCATCGCATCTGCGTCAGTCAGCGGAGTGCCGGAAATTTGCCCGCGAACGAGCAGATCCACCACGATAAGCCGACGGAGGAGTTCGCGCGACCGCGGATTGGCATTGAGCCGCTCCAACTCCGAAAAGGTTCCGACTATCTCGTCTATCTCCGAGTCGCCGAGTGGAGGTACTTCATACTCCGCGACACCGGTGTCGAAGCGCTCGCTGAGAACGTCGAGTACAACCTGCTTGCTGTCGGTGGAGGTCACTGCGACCACTTTGACGCCGATATCTTGGGCAGCATCAACTAGATAACGAAATACATCATACTTGTCTTCGGTGACCGCGTCCGCTCCGTCAACAACGAGCATACGTTGCGGTGCGCTTAGTTCGGACAGAAGTGTCAACAGAGGGTGGGCCAGCATTTCTTCAAATGTAATCGCGAGGCATGGGATTTGGCGCAGATTGATGCACAACGCCTGTAAGTCACCCGGCTTGGTATCGACCGCATCGTTAAGCCCCAACACTGCAAGCGCGCTCTTACCTACACCGGACTCCCCGGAAACGACCACCGCCTCAGCACCCGACACGATCTTGACCAATTCCATTGCTGCGGCGCTTCGATCCAAGCACACAGAGCGGTCACCATCGCTCGAAGTGATCTCGGCACGGACGGACTCACACGTCCGTCGATGGATGCTGTCAAGTGTCTGCCAGCCATCCTGATGCCGTCGTGCCGTGGTGTCGAGCAGTGCGTGCGAGTCGCGTCGCAACATCGTGAGATCTGCTCGCGCGGCTTTCGGTGAATAGTTACTGGCAAGGGCGACCAGCCGGTCGCGAAGCCGTGACGCTGTCGTAAGATCAGAATTTCGCGCTACCTGCATGAGGCTGTTCACCACGCCGGACCAATCCGTCTCGTCGGGCGACTCAAGACGTGGCATAGTCACAGTGAGCTTAGACAGCAATTGCCATGTGCGTTTTTTGACCAGTGCTGTATCGCTTTCCACTACATCAAGCTCGTGCAGCGCGCTTTCCACCAGCTTCTGGAGCTGAACGAGCCTGCCTCGGAGGGCAGCATCGAACTTACCCGGTGTCTGGACTAGCTTAAAGAAACCGGGTGCGTCCATCTGCACTGCGGCAAGGTGAGCGAGCTTAGCTAGTTGCTCGGCGTGTGGTTGTGGTCCGGCGACGACGAGCCCCAACCGGCGTTCCGGTCCGTCCGCAGGAAAATCGATCACGGCACGGACAAACTGTCGGATGAGCTTCCGGGTCGGTTCATCGCTCACTACCAGATTCGGTGAACGCCGAACCCCGAGCGTAAGTACCAACGATGGCTGCAATTCGTCCGGGCGGGCTGCACTCACGACGAGATCGTCGACAGGATGGTCCGGGGCCTGTTGGAACGCGACACTCACGATCCGCGCACCGTCTCCGAGTTCGGTAGTGTTGTCGCCGACGAGCAAGTGAGTTAGGTACAGGACCGCCACCTTCCGCTCGAAGGTCACGCCCCCGCCGCCGGTTGCGTAGGGGCTCACGCCCCGCTGTGACGGCGCCGCCCCAATACCGGTGCCACTCGGCTCAGGTCTGTTCGCATCCTCTGGGCTGTCTTTGCTCATCTCGACGGATCCACTTCGTACGCATCCATATGAAAAAACTATATTGACATATAGAAAGGGCGGTGATGTTGCACAAGCTCACCGCAATTCACTACGTATTTGGCAATGATATCTTTAAGTCAATCAAATATCTTTTGTGACCGCTCCACGCGAAGTGCTTTTTCTTCCCCTGCTGTTGTGATGACTTGAATCAGGACCGCTGTCAGCCTTCGGTTGCCTTGCTGTAGGCGCTGAGCGAGACCACAAAGATGAACCGCGCCAACCCCTATGCTTGCCAATAGACCATCCGTGACCAGATTTCCCTTCGCAAATCTACCAGTTTCTGCCCTGTGCCCCCACGAGATATGCCCGAAAGTGGGTGATGGAGTGATCAGGCGGCGCGGGTTTCGAAGTCAACGGCCTCAAGGTCGTCCTTGAATTTGACACCTTCGATGAACTTGGGCAACTGATGGTTGCCCCGCCAGCACAACCGTGAAGGTAAACAAGAACACTATGTTATGCATTTCACGCATGGTTTGACTCCTCCTTTGCATTTTATCGTCGGATATTCCCCTTAACATTTTCAGAGAAAACATCAATCGGCACCTAGGTTAACGGCAGTATCGAGCGGCAAGGACCTTTTCCGGTCATCCATCCGCCGAGCCGGCTCTTGCTCTCCGCGACTCGGCGGGTTGGGGGCATGGCGGCGCGGGTCCGGCATGTCGCGAAGCCGGTGGTGCAGACCGAAACCTCACCTCCTCCGACATGGTCTACCACCATCGCGCCCTCCGACGGCAGGAAGTGCTTCTCGATTACGAACCGATATGCCGCGGCGCCCGGCTTGCAATGCGCCTTTACATGGACGCGCATTCAGGGAGGGTTATCGATTCTACGGTCATGGGGACGCCGTGCCAACAGGCCGACGAATCAAAGGATCAATGGAATTTCACCTCGGCGCCGTTCACCGCTTCCTTGAAGTGTTTTCCCGCTTTGAAGCTTACAACCTTGCGAGCGCTGATGGGCGCTTCCCGGCCCGTCTTCGGATTGCGCCCCATGCGAGCGTTCTTCTCCCTCACCTGGAAGGAGCCGAAGCGCCTCAAGATGACAGACTCGCCGCTCTCGAGCGATCCCTTGATGGTGTCGATGATTGTCTCGACGGCTTCTTCAGCCTTGACTTTGCTGAGGCCCGTATCGTCCGACACGAGGTTGATGATGTCGATTTTCGTCAAAGGACTCCTCCCCCTCTTTCCCGGAGCCCCGCACCTCGTTCGGGTGAAGTATCCGAGGTGGAAAATCTACGCCTCCCGGTTTGATTCCTTATAAAGAATCCATATAACGCATTGAATTGAATGAAGTTTACAACCAGCCTCAGACATGGGCAACCACTTGAAAGCCACCACGACTTGGGGGATCGAAAAAGATGAGGGAACTTTCCTTGCTGGCGCGAATCTCGAGCATCAAGCTCTTCCTTGTGACGGACATCACTTAGCGCGCCCATCGACTGGAGGCGCAGGGCCGCAAGGTGCTCCGCCTGGTGTTGGATGTTGTCGAAATATCTGACGGTGATGTTCAGCCTGGGGTGATGGTTTTCTCCACCCCGGCTATGCCATCACTCCAAAACGGATCGCCCTGGGCAGCCCCGGCTGATACCTTAGGTGCCTGCAAGAGGCTATGTCGTCGCTCCTGACCCGTGTTGCATTGCAAAATGGAATCGACGATGTCTAAAGTTTGCCAAGCGTCACCGTGGAACATCAAGTGCCACGTATTCGGCCGATAGGTCATACTCATCGTAGTTACTTGTACGGAAGGTAATTTAGATGAAATCGTTCGGTTGCTCCAGGATTTCAAGGAGGAAAATATCGTCAGATCTAACAAAACCAACACAACTTGACTAACTGACTTATGATTGACAATAGGAGCAATTCAAAATGGGAGAGCTTGCAGAACACCTGAGTAATGGCATTGTTTCGCGGCTACAGCCGGAGCGAAGGGTTGAATTGCCAAGCCTTTGTGATGCCCTTGAACTTCCTGGCTCGTATGACGATCCGAAACTGACCAAACGCCAGTACATTGAGAGCCGATTAGTGAACCTTGGCAAGGATCCTACCCTGGTCCGGCGGGTGGCGAATAAATTCATTCGCCAATTTCCTGTGTCGGACGGAAACGAACATACATTTTTGATCGAGGAAATCATATGGTCCGATTTGGACTTTCCAACCATTTCGAAAAAAATGCGACGAGAGATCGCCAAGGGACTAGAAGGGCTGACACTCCCGGTCGACGATGATGGTTTTCTTGAAGCTGTAGGCAGGCTTTGGGTACTTGAGAGTCCTACGGATCGAGGCTTGCGAAAATTCGGACTTGAGGAAATATCAAAGTCGCTTCGGCAGCAAATTCAACAAAATATGATTTGGAAGCCTGGAGGCTGGTCGGTACTGGAATTCTTCAAAACGCTGGGCTCACTTGAGTGCTCTAGTAAGCGATTTGCCAGATTGATTGAGTCTTTGGCTAGTTCAGAAGTATGCCCAGAGGAATCAAGCCAACGCTCATTCGCCCATGCGGTGAACAGGGTTCTTTCAACGTGTGGTCTCGAACTTGCCGAAACAGATTCGATTGACGGCTATCCTGCCTTCAAGTTGCAGTCGGCGGGGACAGGATCTACGGGGCGGCCTAAAAATCTGATTTTTGCTTCGTTTAATAAGCCCGACCTTCGGTTTCGAGACGCGGTGAATAACGATATTGAGATCGTTAGCCACGCAGATAAGGTTCTGGTCTACGATAGGCCGATTCCTGATTCCGGGCTCCGGTGGAAGGACTTGCAGGAATGGTGGGCAGAAACCAACGGGTGCGAAATTAATACCGCAAAGCGGTCTTTGTACAAACGCCTTCTCGCTTCCTTGCCGGAAAATTCTCCACCCCAAAAACATCTGTTTCGTACCTTCTATAAGCACTTCGGTGAAGCTGTTCCGAAATTACCAGCACTGCTACCAGAAGTGTGGCTTCATTACGATCCTCAGACTGTTGCGAAACGCGGGAGGTCCGCTCTCTTTCGCCAAAGAATGGATTTTCTTATTTTGGTTTCATCAAGTACAAGAATTGTGATTGAAGTCGACGGCATGCATCATTATTCAGATAAGATTACAGGCAAAGCTGATTCAGAAGCTTATGCGAAAATGGTAGCCGCTGACCGGGATCTTCGCTTATGCGGGTATGATGTATATAGATTTGGTGCAAATGAACTTAGAGAATGCGATAGCGGAGAAATACTTCTGGGACAATTCTTTGATGATCTGTTCGCAAAATATAACATTGAGTTATGTTGACGTTTGCACCTCGTCAAAATGGCGCCACAGGTTTGATGAAAAACAAAAGGGGAAACGTGATCACGTGATTGACCTTCCCCCAATAGTTGTACCACCGGCTACGAGGTTTCTGGAACCATGGACGAAGGGTGAAGCGGAGCGAAGCCCGG
This sequence comes from bacterium, assembly GCA_965261085.1. Taxonomy (GTDB): domain Bacteria; phylum UBA8248; class UBA8248; order UBA8248; family UBA8248; genus Bin107. Next base: position 3,747,056 of record OZ253442.1, on the reverse strand, counting down.
AGGCCATGGTTCTTTTGTTTCAGGTACCGGAGGCCGGTAAGCTAATGAACTGTGCGGCCTGATCCTGTTGTAGATATGCCGCTGGCGCTCCACCAGCACTTTCGCTTCAAACAGGGTATCGAACCTCTCCGGATTCAAGAGTTTATCCCGCATCTTCCCGTTAAAAGATTCGACATATCCATTTTCCCAGGGGCTGTCAGGCTCGATGAAGAGCGTTTGCACACCTGTATTCGAGAGCCGGTTTCTCACACGTTTCAAGGTGAACTCAGGGCCGTTGTCCAAGCGAACCTGTTCGGGGAGTCCCCGTCTTACAAACAACTCGCTCAGGCGCTCCAGCACATCTTCAGACTTGAGCTTACCACCCACATCTATCGACAAACACTTCCGTGTGAACTCATCCACCACGACAAGTAGTCGAAGAGGGCCTCATGAAGCGTGCACCCGAGGGTCCGATCCAGTTCTGGCTGGCCCGCAACACGCTGTGCGTGAGATGAGAGCCCCGCGCGCCCTGGAATAATTTGGCATGGATTTCACGGATCAGTCGGCTCGAAACCGGTATTTCGGACAGCCGTCCGAGGCCGTGATTCATGGTGCTGGCATAGTTCACCACTTCGTCTACGTCGTTCGCTCGATTCGGCGCGAATACCCTTGCCTCGGCCTCCAGCAGGTCTTGCAGCTATCTCTGCATCCCTTCAATATGGCTCGACAGCACGGCCTCTTTGCGGACGTACGTGAGAACGAACAAATCCGGATAAGACAGTGTCTGTATGGACTCGTCGAGACGGCCCAGAGAGCGGTCGGCTTGGGAGAGCAGGGCTTGCAGCTCTCCGACAACACGCCGGAGGGCGACGACCACATCGCAGGCTTCGGCGGCGCGTTCGGCTTCGCCGTGGAGGGCGAAAACTCAGAATTTGGCGTGGGCGTTTCGTGGATCAACCACATCGGCGATTCCGATAGCCTGAGGCCATCGATCGAGGACTACCTCGCGACAACCTACCTCATAGCCGCCCATCACTACGACCATGCCGCATCAGGCGCGGCCTTCGCCGGATGCTTACTTCTTCTGTGTTATTGAAGACGCTGGGGCCTGACCATTTGTACCGCCCCGCCATCTGCTCTCGGGCCTTCTGGAGTGCGACATCTGCGGCGGCCTCGGTTGTGTTGGCGGGCACCGCGCCGTGGCGCTCGGTGATGAGACGGAAGCGGGCCTCGACGTCGCGCCGGCGGACCGCGGCGCGATTGCGCCCCTTCGCACACTTTGCGAACATGCGTGCTCACATGCGGTTCAATTCAGGGGGACAAGACACGGGGAACTCCGATAATCGCGGCCCGGGCGGAGGACGTTTCTGAAGGCGCTCCGGAGCACTCTCGCGAGAGGAGACGCATTCCCCTGCCGGGATTGGGCAAGTACCCGATCGGGAGCCAGCGCTCCGCCGCGGGTTCCGGGGCGGGAGGCCGGGACAGCAGCCCTCGGCGAATCCTTGTGCGTGAGCCGCCTCGGGGCGTCAGACGGCGCCAGAATTACGGTTCGGATGCGGTGTTGCTATAGTGTTGATTCGATGCCGGACTGAACGAGCGGAAAATTTGATGCCCTGTAACGCATTGTAATAAAATTCTTTCCTGATTACCTTCCGCAGGAAATCCCTAGGAGGCGCAAATCGCCAGGATGGCGGAAGGGTTCCTGCGGGAGAACGGTATCGCTCCAGACTGGAAATCCCTGGCTTGAGACACGGGCGGCCTTCTCACAGGGTGTCGGCCGCAATGCTCTCGGCGATGCGCTCTGCGGCCCCGCACACCGAATCGCGTGACGGATAGGCGGAGCCTGCTCTCGGCATTACTCCATAATCCATTAATATATCGAATGTTTTCAAGAATTTCCGCTGGGGAGTTGATATTACCAACCTATCGTATCAACACCAAGCCAACACGGCACAACTGCCATAGAGAAGGCATCGTTTGATGTTCCATGCCGAAGATTGGCGGCGCGCCCGGAACTCTACTTTCTCGTTCGCTGCCCGGAGCGCGCCTGTAGCGACACCTGCCGGTACCCCTTCAGGATATCCGCCGCGATACTGTCGGAGACCCGCACCGCCGCCTCGTGCACCGAGTCCCGCGCGAGGTGCGCATAGCGCGCCGTGGTCTCGACCTGGGTGTGGCCGAGGAGTTTCCCGATCATCGGGAGAGACTCGCCCAGCGCCAGGGCCCTGGACGCGTAGCTGTGCCTGCAGTCGTGGATTCGCATGTCCGTGAGTCCCGCACGCTCGCAGACGATATCCCAGGGGTCGTTCAGGTTGCGCATGGGCCTGCCCTTGACCTTGCCTGGGATGACGAAGGGGTTGTCCGGAACGTGCGGGACCGCCGCCAGGACGCCGGCCGCTTCGGGCGAGAGCGAGATCGTCCGGGGCCCGGTCTTGGTGTCAGGCAACCGCAGTTCGTTGGCTTCCAGGTCCACCTCGTCCCAGCGCAGGTTGAGTATCTCGCCCTTCCGGCATCCGGTCAGCAGGAGCAGGCGGATAGCCGCCGCCGCGTGGACCGAAACCCCCTTGCGGGTCTGCGACTCGGCGAGCACCCGGCCGAGACGCCGGAACTCCTCCCCGGTCAGGAACCGCTCGCGGGCGCGCTCACGGTACTTGACCACCAGCCGGCACGGGTTGTGGTCCTCGGGGATCAGTCCCCGCTCCCCGGCGGCGTTGTATATTCGCGAGAGCGTGTCCACCACGCGGTTCGCCATGATCGGCGTATCCCGGAGCTTGTGGTGCAACCCGCTCACATGGACGCGTTCGACCGCAAGCGCGGGCATCCTGCCGAGTGCGGGCAGGATGTGTTTCCTGACGACCTGGCCGTACATCTCCGCCGTTCTCGGCTTACAGCGCACCGCGACGTGTTCTTCGAGATACGCGCGGGCGAGTTCCGCCACCCGCGGGCCCTCCGCCGGCGGTTCGGGCACGGGCTCCTCGCCCGCCTTGATCCGCGCGATGATGAGCGCCGCCCGCCGCCGCGCCTCCTCGGCCGTGACGATGCCGTGGCGGCCCACCGTCACCCGCTTCGCCGCCCGGCCGCCCGCTCGGGTCTGCACCACGTAGTACTTGCTCCCCGACGGGTAGACCCGTACCCCGAAACCGCTCAGTTCGCTGTCCCAGAACACCGTGTCCTTCTCGACCGCGAGCGTCTCCACCGTGCGCCTCGAGATCGTCTTCGTCTCAAACCTCGCCATATCCCTTCTCCCTTACGTGGAGCCGTTCAGAACGTCCGCCCCGATGCTGCCGCCGACCTTCACGGCGGACGCCTTCTCGGTATCGCGCGCGAGGTGCGCGTACCGCGCCGTCGTCGTGACCTTGTGGTGGCCCAGCAGCTTGCCGATCATCGGTAGCCCCTCGCCGAGGGCCAGCGCCCTCGACGCGTAGCTGTGACGGCAGTCGTGGATGCGGACGCCCCCGAGCCCGGCGCGCGCCCTGAGCTTGAGCCAGATGCCGTCCAGGTTCTTGAGATGATCTCCCGGATTCTGGCCGGTGATGACCCAGGGGTTGCCGGGAAGGCGCGGAACCCCGGCGAGCACCGCCTCCACCGCCGGCGTCAGCGGAACCCGCCGCGCGCCCGTCTTCGCATCGGCGAGCCTGAACTCGCCCGCCGTGCGGTCCACGTCGTCCCACCGCAGCGTCACGATCTCGTTCTTCCGGCATCCGGTCAGCAACAGGAGGCGGAGAGCCGCGACCCCCGAGGCGAGCACCGAACCGTCCCTCTCGGCCTCGTCCAGCACCTCTCCCAGCCGCCGGTATTCCTCGGGCGTCAGGAACCGTTCGCGGCGCCGTTCCCTGTAGCGACGCACCGAGCGGCAAGGGTTCCGCCCCGGCGGCGTCATGCCCCAGGCCTCGGCGAGCTTGAACATCTTCGCCAGCACGCTCACCGTCTGGTTCGCCTGGTAGGGCTTGTCCCGGAGCTTGTAGTGGAGGGCCGAGACATGGGAGCGTCCCACCGCGGAGAGCGCGAGTGCTCCCAGTTCCGGCGCGATGTATAGTTTGACCACCCGCCGGAACACTTCCACGGTGTTCGGCCGGCAGTTCACCTCTACATGCGACTGGATGTAGCGCTCGGCCAGATCGGCCACCGTCGGTTCCGGTGCGGGAGGTGGAGGATGCGGGTCCTCGCCCCGCTTGATGCGGTCGATCACCACGGCGGCCTCACGCCGCGCTTCCTCGGCGGATATGTCCCCGTGCCGGCCGATGGAGGCGCGCCTCGGTCCACCGGACGGCCCCCGCGTCTGTACGACGTAGACCTTGCGGCCGCCGGTGTAGACCCGCAACCCGAAACCGGGCAGTTCCCGGTCCCAGAAGACGGCGTCCCCGTCTTTGACCGTGAGTGCGTCGACGACTCGTTTGCTGAGCTTGACCGCATCCTTCCGGGCCATGGGAATGTCTCCATACGGTCCTTCGCGCTGCCGATCGGATTACAAAACCGTCATCAATCCGCAACCGACTGAGGTCAAATCCATGGCTATTTTAGTCTGTTGTTGTCGCAGATGCAAGAGCGGAGAAGGTGCAAAATAATATACAACATCAATTATTACATATATTTATCATATAATTGACATGACATTCGCACCAATGTCTAACAGGCTGATTTTATACATTAACTGTGCCATTCGTTTGCCTCGAGGGCTCTCGCGCTGGGCGAGGGACTCACCGTGATAGGCAAACTCCTGGGCCACGCCCGGATCGAGACCACCTCACGCTATGCGCATCTCGCGCGCGATTCGGTGCGCGAGTCCGCCGAGCGGGTCGCCGCGAGCATAGCCGAAGACCTGCTGTAGGCGCCGGGGGCGGCTGATCTCGACGTAGAGCGTCTTCTGGTTGGTTGAATCGGGGTGTTTGCCTCCATCGCGGCGATGACGGTATCGACCGTGCAGCCCATCATCTTCCATAAGCTCAATCGCGAACCCGTCGCCGCCGGCCACCTGGTCACCGTCTTCAACGACCTGCCGGGCGCCACCCTGTACCCGGGTGGTGGGAACGGCGATACAGGCGTAGGAAGGGGTCGGGGGAAGTCGCTCACGCCGCTACTCTAACGCGCAGCCTTTGCGCTCCCGGCGCAGGCAGCCGAGGTTGCGATGGAACACTGCCGCCTGCGCTCGCGCGAAGCCGGCCGGGCCGGAGCCGTTCTCCCGGCTGTTCTGATACCGCGCCCAGTCGCCCTCGTTCCCCTCGCGCCAGTAACCGTCGAGGATCTGCGCGGGCAGGGGCTTGAGCTCGGGCAGGGTGTTGTAGCGGGCCCCGGGTGGGCCGTCGCGGCCGGGCAAACGGCGGCGCTCGCCGAGGAAGCCGTGGAACGAGTAGAAGGCGTCGGAGCCGGGGAGGAAGGCGAACTCGTAGTCGACGGTGCGGTCCGGGTCGGTGATGTCGTCCGCCGACATCATCGGCCGCTTGCCGAAACCCATCATGAAGGCCCTGGCGTCATGGTCCAGAAACCGCACCGCCCGGCGCACCGTCCGTCCCGGAACGTGGGGGTAAAGCTCGTTCGAGCGGATGGCCACGTCGATGTCGAAGCGTCCGTCGGGCCCGAGCTCCACCGACTCGCCGATCAGGTAGGTGCGCAGGTAGTTGTGCTGCTGCAGGGTCAAGGCGACGGGACGCCCATCCGCGGCCAGGACCACGAACGCGGCGGTGTAGTGGTCGAGCTGGTGCCAGTCGTCGAGGTCCGCCACCAGCCGAAGCGGGATGGCCGCGGCCAGGGACAACCCCGCCGGCAGGCCGCTCACCCGGAACACCAGGTGGTAGGTGAGGACGGTGAATTCCTCGGCCGGCCGGTCCGGTTCCTCCGGCGCCCACAGGCCTGTGCGCTCCACCGCGCCGTAGACGACGGGCCGGGGCTCGACCCCGCCCGGCACGTGTGTGAACTCGGCGCGGACGTCGTCGCGGTAGCGGTTCAGGTCACTGGCGGTGGGGCCTTCGATGCGAACGCCGTCGCCCGTTATCAGGTAACCGTGGGCGATGTAGTCGCGGTAGAAGTCGATGGGACCTTCGTGGCCGGCGGGCAGGTGGAAGCGCGGCGCGTGGCGGCGGGCCAGGGCTTGATCGGCCAGACCGGCTGCGTCGGCCGGAGGGTTGGCCGCGAAATACTCGGCGAACCCGGGGTGCTGCGAGAAGTTGCGGTCGGCGGCGGCAGAGCCTGACCACGCGCAGTTCAGCAGAAGCCCCGCGAGACAGCCGATCATGTACACGTAACGCATCACATCACCACCTCAGAACGAGTAGCGCAGGGAAAGCCTGAGCCCGTGGCTCGTGAGCTTCGCTCGCGTCGCGGCGAGGTCGAGCGGTAGCGGCTCACGGCTCTCGTCACGCCAGACCACCCGGCCCATGCCCCTGCCGGTGCGGGTGGCGCCTAAGTCCGTGTAGCGCCAGGCGAGGTCGAGCGTCGCTCTCTCGGCCAGCGCCTTTGCGACCCCCGCCGTCAGCATCCAGGCGAGACCGGTCCGACTTCCTCCCGGCACTACGGTCGTCGTCTTTGGAAAGGTCATGCGCGTCTCGCCGATACGGGTGCGGACAGCGCCCAGGCCCGCGCCGATGAACGGCCTGAAGGAACCGGTCCCCGGCAGGTCGAGGTAAGCGGCGAGCATTCCGGAGAGGGAGGAGATATCCGCTTTCACCGACTGTAAGCGTTCCGGCTCCAGGAAGTTGGCGCGGCCACCGAAGGCGAAGCGCGGGCGGTATTCGACCAGGACCTCGAGTCTCACCGCCGGCGCGGCGGCGTAGCCGAGCCCGAGTTCGAGGGCGGTCGCCGTCCCGAAATCCCCGGCAGAGCGGTAGGGCGCGCCGTCGCCCCCCGTCCCGCAGCCGTAGAGCGCCGCCGGGGAAGTGGAGGCGCAGTCCTCGTCCGTGAACCGGGTATCGGCCGCCCGCTCGATACCGGCGCCTGCCCGCAGGTAGAAGCCGCCGGCCGGGGCGGCGTGGCCGAATCCCGCCGGCGCGGCGGACCACAGCACGAGGACGGCGAAGAGGAGCCCGCATCGGGAGAGCAGGGAGGGTTCGTTCGGGCCGCGACCCCGCGCCCCTCGTGTGGTTCCAATAAGGATCGCCTTTCTCCTTGTCCGTCTGATCGCTCATCACTCGAATGGCCGCCCGGTATGGGTTGCATTCGCCAGAGTACAGCGTACCGCCGTTCCAGTTCCGTTGAAATCGCGCCGATTCGAACATACCCACATGAAAACCGCAAGAGAAATCGGCATGGCGGTGCGCTCAGGACCGCATCCGGCGACGCGCCCCCGCGGTGGTTCGCCGGGAGGCCGAGAAGGGAGGCGGCGTGGGCGCGGGAGCCTGGGCCGGAGAGGCCGGGCGACACCCGCGAGCCCTTTGCCCGCGACCCCGGAGGAACGACGCATGACGAACCACAATCCATCCGTTGCGGCCCGGGTCTTCGTCCTGGCGGGACCCGCCCTCGCCCTTCTCTTCACCGTCTTCTCCCTTGGCTGTGGGACAGGCGCCTGCCTGATAGGCGGCGTCTGGTTCGGTGCGGCGCTGTGGAGTCTCCTCACGGCGCTCGCGTGCGTCCTGTGGCGAGGGTTCCGCCATGGGGACTGGTCCAGCCTCAACCGCTACGAACTCCCCGAAGATAACGGCGAGCGGTTCGACTGGGCGATCCGGACCGGCCGCTACGCCTGGCGCCGAGACCAGGAGGAACAGGAGCTTCACGGCCACGATCCGGCTCCCTGATCCCCGCCCGGCGCCCCGGAGAGGCAGAGTCTGGCCGGGAGGGGGGCGGCGGAAGGACGTCCGGGAGAGTGTTCTCTGCCTTACGCAACCACCCACAACAAGGAGACTTGCCGATGCAAAAGACCAGGGAAGCGAGCACCTTCCTCACCCACACCTTCGGCCGTGGCCTCGAAGACGAGCGATACGTCGTCGAGCGCTTCCGCTCGATCGACGACGGCGACATACGTCCCTTGCCCGCCGGGGGGTCTGCGGGGAGGAGCCGGCGGGGGATGAAGCGCGAGACCGCCTCGCGGAGAACAGTCCGGCAGATGCGTCCTGCGCGCGATGAGATCATCGTCTGCACGGCCCTGAACCTCGAGGCCTCGGGCGTACAGTACTGGGGGGACGCAGCATCGGGTCTTTTTGGTGAACGCAGGCAGCGCTGAGGTGAAGTTCCCCCCAGGGGGACGTCCCGCCGGCCACGCGCCGACCGGATGCCGTCTGTATTCTAACTGCCGGAGGGAGGAGATCGAATATGCCCCATATGGACCCCGGGAAGGCCCGCGCCTATGAACGTGAACGTCACCGCAAACGCACCGCCGAACGCCGCGCGCGGGGCCTGTGCCCCAGGTGCGGGAAACACCGACCCGCGCCCGGCCGCAGCGTGTGTGTACCCTGTCGCGAGAGACGGCGGACCTCCGAACGCGCCCGCTACGCGAAGGGAAAGACCGTAGGCAGGCCCTACGGCGGCCGGGAGCCTGAGAGCCGCCGCCGGATGGCGCGGGAGAGGAACAGGTTGCGCAGGCGCGAACGCCGCGAAGCCGGGATGTGTACGTCCTGCGGGAACCGTCTCCCCGTAGAGGGCGGCGCCGTCTGTGAACCCTGCCGCGAGGCGAGGCGCGCGGACGAGCGGGAGTTGTACGCCGCGCGGAGAGCCGCCGGCCTGTGCGGACGCTGCGGGGGGCCGGCCTCGGGCGCCTCGCTTTGCGGCTCCTGCGCCGCGCCCGGAAACGGACGGGACCGGGAGAAGAGGAACGCCGCCCGCCGGGGGCGCTACGCACGACTACGGGCGCAAGGGCTTTGCACCGACTGCGGAGAACCCGCGCAGGGAACCGCGAGGTGCGAGCCCTGCGCATACCGCTCCTATGCGTGCTCGGGCGAGCACCGCGGAATGCCCCTCTATCCCCCGCGCTATACCGTGGTCGAACTCGCCACGGGCGAGGAGCACGGGACCTGGGACAGCTGGGAGGAGGTCGCCATGTGCCTCGCCTTCGCAAAGCTCTCCCGCCACGAGGTCGAAATCATAACCGACGCATCGCCGATGGCGACGATGACCGCCTGGGGGTGAGCGCCGGCGGCCGCCCCTGCACGTGCAGCCGGCCGTCATGCGTCTGGCCGGGGGGAAGGATTACGCCGCCCTGCTGCGCAGCCGGCCTGGAGCCTTCCGGACTCGGCTCCACCGCGTGATCTGCCACCCGGGGATCCAGGCCGGGGGGGGACGAGCACCCAGGCAGCGCGGAAGTGACCCGGCAGGCACAGCCTCGGGCAACCCGCCATCGGCGATGCCGCCGAGGTCCACAGCATCGAAGCCCACACCCCGACCAGCAACCTCATGAAAACCGGCGCCGGGACCCACGCCTCTCGATACGTCTTCGTTCGCCCACTCCTCATGCGACCCGAATCCCGAACAAGGCGCAAACCCAGGCGTGTCTCCGGACATCTCCGCCATCGAGGACAACCGGACCATGGCCGTTCACGGTCCGTGCGCGGTCAGTCACTGGTCGCGGCCCCCCTTCGTAGAGGAAGAGTGAAGCGGGGAGCCGGGCAAATGCCCGGTAGGGAGAGGGAGACGGTCTCCCGGTCCCGACGCCGGGGACGACAACCTATGAGGAGGCTGGACCATGTACGAGAACGACTACGACGTCGAGATGTTCACCAGTGACGAACTGCTCGCCGAGATCGGACTCGACTCCTACACGATCCGCAGGCTGCGCGGCGAGGCGCTCCACCCCGAGGCGGCCGGAGGAGAGGAGTTTAGCAGGGTATAGGACGAACGGAGGGATCGGGGAGAGAGGATTCCCGGTCCCATCAACTGTCATCCACGTCACACTACAAGGAGAATCACCATGGCATTCGGACTCAACCGCGCGGAACTGATCGGGCGTCTCGGCGCAGACGTCACCATCAACCACCTCATGAACGGCGGACGCGTCGCCAACCTCTCCATCGCCACCGACGAGGGCTACGTCGACAAGCAGAGCGGCGAGCGGGTGGAGAAGACCGAGTGGCACCGGGTCGTGACCTTCCAGCCCGGGCTGGTCGACATGTTCGAGAAGCACGCGAAGAAAGGCCGTCTGGTCTACGTGGCGGGCAAGCTCCAGACCAGGCGCTGGAAGAAGGAAGAGGAAGAATCGGAGCGGTTCTCGACCGAGATCCTCCTGGCGCCGGGCGGACGCGTGCAGTTCCTCGACAAGGTGAACGGGAACGGCGCGCACCCCGAGACTGCGGCGGCGCCGCAGATGGTGATGGCCGGGGCGGCGGTAAACGGAGCGCCCGAGGCTCTCGGCGACGACATCCCCTTCTAACCTCACAACGGGCCGGCGCCTCGCGCGTCGGCCTGTTTTTTTGCTTTCGACCCAGAGGGAATGCTCTCGCTGGTCGACGAGAAGGGTGAACGCCCGGGAAGAATGCGAGAGAGGCTCACCTGCTCCCATCTGTGGCATTAACTCTTCCGACGTGATGTCCCATCTTCCCACACGTGCTCGCTTCGCCAACCCCTGCGGGGTCCTCCACTGCGTTCCGGCCATGGCTCGCAAGGCAGGAACCCCGTCGCGGGAAGAGCGCGGCCGTGGCTCCGCGCTCGCTTCGCTCGCTTGTGCGCCCGCACCACCCGCACCCTCCCCGCGACGGGCCTTGCGGCCATGGTGGCTTCCCTGCGCGCGCGTGGGACTCGTGACACATCACGTGCGGAGACAGACTCCGCTACACTCTATTCTCAAGGAGAGAATCATGAACGACATCCACACCATCGAAGCTCAGGAACAGTCCTTCACCGCCATGGTCTGCGAGCAGGCCGCGCTCTTCGGCGCTACACCGGGCCGCGACGAGTTCGACTCCCGCGTCGTATGGGACGAGAACGAATCCTCCTCCGCCGTCATCAAGGCCTTCCACCTACTCGCACAGGCCGCGCCCGACGGGACACAACTTGCGGATGAGCGAGCGAACCTCCTCTGGGGGTTCGTCAACACCCTCGACGCACAGACACAGCGCCTCGACCGCGCCGCCGACAGGCTCCTCCCCGGCATACGCGAACTGCAGCGCGAACAGGACGGATCGGAGATCCGCTCCCGCGAACTCGAACTCAAGACCGACCGGGCGCAGAACCTGAGCAACCGCAGAGACGCCTTCGAACAACTGAGAGACACCGCAGCCGAGGCCTACCGCGTCGAGACGGGCGAGGTCTGGCGGCCACGACGAGGGTCACACACCTCGCAGACCGGCAAGCTCACCTCGGCCATGATCGACGCGCGAGACTTCCAGAGGGCGAGAAAGGACCGCGAGAACACGGCGCACCTCCCCCAGGGAACCCTCGTCGCCGTCGCAGGCGGCAAGGAGGCGAACGATGCGAGCGCCATCATCGGGCATCTCGACAGGCTTAAAGCGAAGTACGCAGACGTGGTGCTCGTCCACGGCGGCGGTCCGGGGGCTGAGAAGATAGCGGCAGGCTGGGCGGAGCGGAACGGCGTCCACCAGGTCGTCTGCAAGCCCGACTGGGACGCACACGGACGGGCGGCTCCATTCAGGCGCAACGACGAACTCCTGGCCCTGCTCCCCAAGGGCGTCATCGCATTCCCCGGCAGCGGCATCACCGACAACCTCGTCGACAAGGCCCGCAGCCTCGGCATCCCCGTCCAGCGCGTCGCCGCATAGGACACACCACCCGGCGGGTCGCGTCGCCACCCCGGCGGCGCGGCTCGTTTGTCTCGTTGACCACCGCTCGCACCATTTGCACCCGCACCGGTGGTGACCTCCCTGGTCATACCGCCCACCACTTCGCATCACGGCGGTGCAGACCCGGCTGGTCATACCACCGGCACTACTCCATGCACTGGTGTACACACCCCTGTACACACCTCCCCGCATTGCTCCGTTCGCTTCCGTCCACTCAATCGCCGCGGCGGCTCCCGACCGCCTCTCTCACCGGCTTCGATTCCCCCATCGTTTGTTCCTCAAATTCGGTCCTTTTGACGCCCTTCGGCGGCTCCTGTTTTCACACCCCACGCAGCGGGCTGCAGGTGCAGACCATGCGCGCGCCTGGCATGCAGCGTTCTGCGCCAACGACGACAAAGACCGCCCGCCTGTTGTTGGATCAAGCGTATGCTCTGAGCATACGCCTGTATCCCGTTGAAATCCCCTCACTTCAGGAAGTGCGTATGCTCATTGCAATACGGCGTAACACGAGGATTTCCTGCGCGTATGCCATGAGCATACGTGACGGGGGTGCGCGCAAATATGATTCCTCCCGGCCAGCGTCGCAAAAACAACGCTGGACACGGATGCGTAGGGACGTGACCGAGCGGCGTGACCCGGCACGGGAAACCGGTGCGCGTCTAGTGTTTCGGCTTCCGGAAGGCACCGGCGAGTGCCGAAACCATCTCACATGAACGACGATTGAGAGGATAAAACGGGGGAAAACGGCATGGGAAAAACCATCAACAAGCACATCCGAGTTGATGAAGACCACTGGCGACGGATCGAAAAAGCCGCACATGAGCGGGGGATTTCCCCGAGCCGGTTGATGATTTCGGCGGCGCTCGAGGCGATCGAGGGACGAGAATGGCCACGAATCGAAGCGGAAATCCACCTGTTGCGCTCGGCGATGTTCACCGCGCAGGCCATCATTCGAGACATGGAAAGGACCGGACGAGAGGAGGAGATCAAACAAATCAGCAGAAATATCTCCGAAGTCGCGCCCGATTTACCGGGCAGATCGGCGTAGGACCCGCAAAATCATGTGAATTCGGAGAGCAGGAACCCGTGAGTAAACTGCCTAATTCGGTAAAGAGATTTCTGTTTCCCTCATAGGTTCCTAGCATAGTACTCTCCCCGTCATTGTTAAGGTGGCTATTGATAATTGTCCGAGATTGCTCATTGCGTGCTGAACTTGGCGAGTGTGCATCGATGCCTGTAATCTCATCTCAATGGGGTACCTCCTCGGTTTGATGCCAGCGATAACCGACACAGTTTTGTGGTTCCTCTGCCGAGGATGCACTTCTTTTTGAAATTTCCAGCAACTTTAGGACATCATCCACCTAGGAAAGAGGCAAATCAATGATCAAGATGAGAATTTCAGTACAACAAGCAGAAGCTATCCTTTCGAATATCCAAGGCAGCAGGTTTGAAAAAGGTAAAAATAATTATTGGGAGCCTAGTCCAGGCAATGCGCAAAGCATCTGCTGGCTATTTTGCTGGGGCAAGGCTGAGGAAAGTGATAGCCCTTATTGGCATCATCTTGGATCTAAATCACAACAAGCATTTAACGCTATTTTCGACAAATCATTTAACTGGCTAGACAGACGCCTTCGCCACGAAACAGCGAAAGTATGGAGATACGCACCAGGCGACATTGAGCAAGAATTTATTTCTCATATCAATTGAGCAAGCTATTCGTCCTAAATCAGGTGTTTTTCATAAATTTGACAATTCGACGGATAGTTCAACCAAAAAGGTGGTAATAGCTAGTAATAGCAATAAATAGGGTAACGGATAACTCACTAATGTGAGCCAAAGTAATCATTAGTGACTTCAATCGCTCGATTTGTCTGGAACGTTTCTTTGATCTCCGTTAGTTCGTCGAGAAAGCATAGTCCAAAATTGTGGGGGAAGTGGCATTCGGTAGTGCCGACATGCGGAAACGAACATTGGCCAAAGGCCGCTTGAGACGGCAGAAATTTTTCTGAATTCACCATTATCGGCAGTAGCTTTGTTGATACGATCAATCAGATTTTTGCCATCTTTTTGAATTGGCAGATGAGTTAAGGCTTTTCCGTGGTCGTGGTAATGTTCGCCGATCCAAATTTTCTCATCGGTTTTATCATCGGGGAGCCACAATTGTTGATTGCAATGAGAAAGTTCTGAAGAAACACAATCAGCCAGTTTCGATAATGCCTCGTTGCTCCCCAAAAGTGTCAACCAGCAAGCCAAAACTGGATAAAGTATGCTGGCACGTGTTGCCTCTCGAAAGTATTCGTCGGATTGATCTCGAGGATGACGAATCAAATCGGGGTAGTCAATCTTGGGTGTGGGGTAATAGATTCGCCATGTCAACGCGAAAACGCAACGGGATGAAAGCTCTTCTATCCATCCCTTAACCGAGTGAATGGCATTGCATGCTTGTGCGAGCAACATGAATATCATGATTTCAATCGCATGATCGTCTCGGAGGGGAGAGAGAAGAGCGGGGTTATTATTGATGGCATGGACGCCCGTGTTCAGAGCCTTATGAGCTCTTGCTCGAAAGTATTCCTTTTGTTCGCCACTTGCTGATTCAGCGTAAAAATAATTCCAAAGTCCAAAGGCTCCGATTCTTCCCAGTGTTTCAAACAAGAATAAATTCACATCTACCGATTTGGCGGAATTCACAGCCGTGGAAAGAGCGTGAAGTTTTTCCGAAAAGGGGTGGATTTTATTTTCAATAAAATCTGTGGAGATAATCATATGAAGTTTGATGAACTGATCAATGATGCCTAATGTCTCTTTTGCACTCTTTGATTTCTTCCCTGCAAATTCTTTTCCCGAATGCCAGGCGTGAAGCATCGCAGCTTCGCTTGCCCGATAGGGTGCTTCGAGATTTCCCTCTCCACGCGCCCAAACGTAGAGAACCCACAGGCAAATATATGTTTGCCGCAACGATGTTCTTTTCTGCTTCGGTTTTTGCTCCGGTTGTTGGAGAAGGGCTTTGAGCAAGCGCATGTAGAAGCGGTAGGCTACGTCTGGTTGATCGACCATGGCGACTGCCTTCCGGAAATTAGTGCGCTGTTCTGAAGGTAGGATTTCTTCTCCAAGAACACCGGTGAGGAGCAATTCCGATAGTTTATCTCCATTCCATTCATCGAAACTTATTTTCTCATTTGAATTTTGAGCGACGTATCCCGTCCACTGTGGGCGAACATTCTCATTTACGTCCCCACCTACACAGATGCAGATAACGATGTCTAAATCTTTATGTATCTTCAAGATATTGTTCCGAATGTAGACGTCTCGAATTTCGTTGAGTGATGGACGCAAAGCCTGTGGATTGCCATCCCAGTCCTGTCGACTGAGGTCACCGGGCTTGATGCTGAACAAGAACAGCTTTCGTTTGCCACCGTCGTTTTCATCAGGGCCTACGGCTGCAACATTGACACCATGCTGACGGGCGCCAATCGATGGGCGAGACATAACGTTGAAACCAAGCTCGCTTAAAAGATTGGGAAGGATGGCGTCCAGCTCGTTTCGTTCTCGGAGCGAAGCCAAATATTCCTTGATGATGAGCTTCATGGAATCACTTTTTTCTCGGCCTTGAAGGAAAACAATAAAAACTGGAGGCCCACATGGTCAATAATATCGAGCCTGGGATGCTCGCTCTCAGATGATACTTCTCCCATCGGCGCTTCAATTTTCCGGGTCGAGCCGTCTGGATCTTCTACGAAAGTCAACACACTTCGCCCGTATAAAAGGTAACTTTTAGGGATATGACTTAGTATGGAGTTCCGCTCAACTTCCTTTGCGATTTTTCGCGCCATTTCATTCCAACGCTCTCTTTCTGCCTGTCGCTGTTCTTCACTAGGTTGTAACTCGACTAGAGTTTCAATCCCCTCCAAGTCCTTCAGATAGGCTGCATTTCGATCCAGCACCTCCAATACAGTATCTGCGGCTGAGCCTTTGGAATTAGCGCAGAATTCTTCGAGGTACTCTCTAAGTTTGCCCTCGTAACTGATCAGAAGAGGATAAGACAGAAGATCTGCAGCGGCTTTTTTGCCGCTTTCATCTGAATGTTTGATGACACTCAGCAAAAAAGAAGCGGCAACGAGCGGCTTCATGAAAAGATGTCCAACAACCTTCCGGCACATGAAAACCAAATCTCCGTGTACTTTAGGAAGACCCCCTTTCCCGAGATTTAGTCGCGCACCCTCTGAAAGGAGACTTGCGAATCCTGCACAAATACTCAAATCTCCAGCACCAAACCAGCGTACTGCCACGCTTGCCAGTGTGTCGCTGTCCTCTGAGATTTCCCTGGAGAAGTCCTTAAATCGCGCGATTGATATTTTACCGGAACTCGTCTCGACAAGGTTCTCGAGCAGGTCAAGAACGGTATCCAAAAATCCGGCCTCGATCAGCGCCGAGAGCGCAAAGTCCAGTATTTCTAAATTTTCGATGTGTTGTGGATCAATTTTTCTCAAGAGCTTCATGATTGCATCGAGGCAATCCCGATCGAGAGTTTTGGCGTTCCTGAATAGAAAACGGACGGCTTGGGATTGTAGGTTCGGCGAAAGGTGCCTCGCAGACAACTCGGCTACAGTCTTAAGAATTAATAGATCTGCTTTGTCCGATTTTTCAGCTATCGCAAATGCAGCGGCATAGAGATTTGCCGCAAAGCCAGGATCATCACATTGTTCAAGTCCCCTGATGATAACAGCGTTCGCCTCGGTTTCCTGTGAAGCGGACAGTGACATCCTTCCCATGGACGCCGCTCCGCTAAGGCGGGCCTCTGGGTAATCACTTTCCAGAAAAGCCTTCGCTTCCTCGAAATAATTTCCTGAGTCTAGAGCAAAAATGAGATAGTCAAGCGCCAGTTGATTTCCCTGGCGGGCGTCTTCCAGGATCGATAAGGCTTGTTTTTCATCTTGTCGGCACCATTCAACAAATGCGACATTTGGTTCGTTGGCTGCCAGGTCTTTCCCGCCAAGTTGGACAAGTTTTTTTACGACGAACATCACACTCTGATGTGAAGCAGACAACTTGGGAAGCATTTCGTTAAAAAAATGCTGAAACTGGAAAAATGATAAATTCCCTTCTGTTTCAAATGTTGCCCATTGATTCGTATCGAGAACGTCAATCTCACCATTATTATGCAATTCGACTACAGTCTCACGCGCCAATTCATCCTGTCCTATAGACTGTAGTTGGTTCACGGTGGAAAGCAGGAAATTCAACAATGAACCTTCGGTATAGTTTTTCTTGAGTTCCGCTTCGAAGTTTTCCTTAGTCAATCCTGTATCCGCTTTACTCATGGTCGTTCCGCCACTTTCCTCCACTCGTGTCCATCAGGGGCATTTGAGGCACTGTATACCGAATTAAGTTTGCGGGCGGAAGACTTCTTGTGTCACATGAAGCTGTGCTTGAGGTAACCAACCTGTGAAGATGAAGACCTTTACACACGAATACGATTATATCCTACTTATCCTCAATGGGATACGCATCGTCTACATAGTTCGGGACTTGTTTCTCGGGCAATTCATCGCAAAACCCCCAATCTCATCTCGTCTAGTCGACTAGAATCGAGTATACTGCGTTCAAGTCATATCTTGGAGATGACAAACCCGAGAAGGTATTCGTTTCGATGGAAAGATTCCACCTTAGATCCATGGGCCGGGTGCGGCCCAGTTTGCCGGGCTCGGTTTTCCGGAGGAAAGGGCAGCGACGACGGGCGAGAGAAACCGCTCCACCGAAGCCGTGATTTCCGCGAAAGATTCGGGAACATGTAGCTGTTGGAGCCTATTACGGAACGCCGTCCACTGGGTTTGTTTGGCATCGGCGAAGGGTCTGGAGAACGCCTCGATCTCGAGTGGCAACTGGGTGTCCCGTCGCTCGAAGGTCAGCCGAATGGCCCGGGCCAATTCGTCCCCCGTAAAGTCGAACTGGCGGGACAGCAACCAGATGTCGTAGAAATCCTTCATCCGGCTGTTGAGCATGCCGAGCTTGACCATGGCCTCGAACTTCTCCGCGATGGAGCTCTCGCGGCTGTAGCAGAGCAGTCTCGGTGCCGGGAAATCCAGCATGACCGGAAGCTCGGATTCTTCAGGTCCTGGATATACGACGTCCCCGAATCCGATGTCAATCTGCATGTGGATTCTCGCGGTATCCAATGCGCCCGAGAATCGAACCCTGATACCGCCATAGTCCGCATCCTCCGTGACCCGTTCGGTTCGGATGGAATCCGGATCGAAGGCGAGTCCGTCCGTTTCCACTTCGACGAGCAGGATGTCGCGTATTTGCGCGGCGACTTCAGCCTCCTCGTTGCTCGTCCTACCGAGCAGATCGATGTCCATGGTTGGGCGAAACTCCGCCGAACGCCAGACTTTCATCATCAATGCGCCCTTGAGGATGAACCGCTCGGCGTGAGCGGAGCGGGACAGCCGGTAGAGAAACCGCTCCATGGCGAAGTACTGGAGCATTTCGCCGAAGAGACGCCCATCGCTCCTGGCCCGGTTCAGGAGGCGTTGCCTCACGGAGGCGGGCGCGTTTCTCGGAGGTGTCACAGAATCGCCTCGAGATAGGGCCGCATCACCTTTTCGACCCGGCAAATCCTGGCGTATTCGAGTAGTTCGCCGAGGTTGAGCCCGTTTCGCGCCTTGTGGAATTTCAGCGCCTCAAGCACGACGTCCATTCCGATCTTGTTACGAAACTTGAAACAGTCAGCCAGGGTTTTTGCAGGGTTGTATATTTTGACTGGCGCTCCATCGAGCAGATGTACTTCGATACCGGGTCCGTATGCTTCACGGGAGAATTTGTGTACTTTGATGGGAGGATATTTGAGTGTAGGCGTCCGAGAGTCCTTCGGCACCGCCACGGAAACCACATGTGGTATCTGGGTTGTGATGCCGTGCCAAGCAAGTGCCGAGACGAGGCAAACGACGGCCTTGGGAAAGCGAAGGCTCACAGTCACCAGATCCGGGTTGCCGAGCGGGGGAAGTTCCCGAAGCCGGTAAATGCCCCTGGTGATTTGCTCGACGACGCCCCTGTCCCTGAGCGCATACAGGGTGTAGCGCGTGAGCCCGCAAGCGAGAGCCTCGCTCATTCGAAGCTGGCCACCGTGCTCGCGGAAGATTTCTTCAGGTTGTTCTTTGAGTCCCAATGTCATTCTATTTGTCCTTGTATAATAATATATAAGGATAATATGTCTGATTCTAGCCAGAAAATCAAGTAGGAATAAAATCCACGAACCTTGCCTGAGCGCTGTCGGACAGGGCCGTGCCGATGGCAATGACCTAGTGTCTCAAAAGGAGCGGGGAAATTTTCTTGGCGAGATACCGATAATTGGAACCCTCTTTTGTCCGTCTCAAAAGGCCAATTGAAAGTTCTGACAAAGTACTCTTAAGTTTCCTCGCTAACTACAGGCGGTATGCTCCGATCCTTTTTGGCTAGAGCCAGGCAGGTTCGGCGCAATCCGTTTTCCGGAAATCGACTCTCTCATGCCATGTCTTATCCAAAGTAAGCCCAATAATACCTGGAGCAAACCGGGTCATCATACTCAAGCGTCAATCGATGGCCTCAGCATTGTAACGCCAGAGTATGTAAGTATTGGCGTTGTTACTCGGCGTGCCGGGCGAGTCATAAAAAATCGCTTGGCAGAATTTATTTCGGGTAACCTCGAAGAAAAACGATTCACAACACTGTATCGAAAATCGAAATATGAATGTTATTTGCCGCTCACTAGCATAGGCTGTTCAATTCCGCATACAGGCATCAGAATACCCCACGGATATGGTGGAACGATGGACCTTTGATACTGGTAGACGACAACTTTGGGCAGGTTTCGCTTGTCGTACAGTCTACCAAACCTGAAGACGATACTGTTCTGCGCAGCGAGGAACAGGTGGATACATTCAACACGGCGATTCCCCAAGCCGATAACGGTTTCAAGAAACTGCTTACCAAGAGCGCGTTGCTTATCCTCGGACCAGTGGCAATCCGGCGAGCCACCTTCAAGCTCCAGTGCAACTACAGGTATTTCGCCAACTTTGGCACGAACATCATCCGTATTCACCCTGTAGGAAACGGACACCGCCAAAGCAACTTCGCGTGCATCCACCGGTATGCAGTCGAGTCCCGAGCATATGAAACGCTTGCCATCATCCGAATCCTCAAGTTCTCGCCAATTTTCCAAGTGCCGATCCCAATCCAGGATTACAATCACACTCTCATCGTCGATTAATACACCGGTCAGAAATGTGAACGGCACCGGTGCAAGGCCACCATAAACCAGTGTGAGGTCGCGGCGGTCGATCCCGTTTTCCCGGCGTTTCAGATCAGTGGGCAGTGAAATTAGTTCCCCAAGCACCGCTTTCGGCTCCACAATCTCACCGTCCTTGATGCGCTGGCGCATGTCGATCAGGACATGGTCCCGGTGCCCTTCCAAACTCGCGGGAATTGCCTCGATAAGAGGCGTTCCGCCCGAATCACGTAGTCCACGAGCTTCGACGACGATAACCTTCTTGCGATCAAGGCGCTTTCGTTCAGCCCAGTAACGAAAAAATTCCCAACAGAACCCGGTTATCAATAGACCCAACCCAACGATGCCTACTGCATTGACCAAAAAAGTTGGCGCCCCACCAGAACTATCGAAGCTGATATCAATCTGGCCATCTAGGAAGGGAATTGATACATCCAATACCCAGCCTGCGCCAAAAGCAAGCGTTGTGCACACCAGTCCGGCGCTCTTCATTATGAGGGCCGGGGAGCACCGCCTGAATACCCAGTCGATCAGTGATTTGAGAAAATGTCTGTACAATATCTTCATAATTACTACCTAACTGGTGTTGACCATCAATTTCACTGCTCTATGCCCCGAGATAACTAACTGAAACACAAATCAGCCCTGACTCGGCAATTCCGCTCGCTATGCACACTCTACAATCTCCAACCGAACGTCGGATTGCACAAATTGAGCCCGTGAATTATTGGAACCAATCAAAGGATCACCTCACCGGAAACAGCAGATTTCGAAGCGTTAGAACTTGATCTTCTTGAGAATGCGGCCAACCTGCTTCGTGAGTGCATCCGGAAAGGGTAACTGTCCGTCCTCTAGCTTTCGAGCGAAATGTTCAAGAGCGAAACCCAAATCGTGACGGAGCGTAAACGGCGTATGGTGTCTTTGGAGCTCCATCAACGTCGGACCGTGACACTTACGAACCCTGCGCTCACTGCCACACGGGCAATCATGGTGGCCCCGGTATCCATGTTCGTAAAGAGAGCAGACGAAAGCCAATGCTGTGACTTCGTCACTCAAATTCAGCCTTTCCATATAATATTGGATGATCCCTTTACCATCATGCTCCTGCTCACCAAAAGGATGTTCTCCATGTTCTCTCCAGTGGCAATAACCGTAAAAATACGGAATAACGAGCCTGTTCACAAAACCCAGCAGCGATGGCTGTTGATGAAATATCCTGCGCATCTCGACCGGAACTGCCAGACATAGGGTCCCGTTCGAAAAAACATGCTCATAATTGCTGTCGATTTTGCCGCCTGTCTCCCTGACCCGCGGCAGAATGTCCGGATATGCATTGGGAATCAGCATTTCAATCTCGAAACTATCCGTAATCTGTGCGAAACTGTCGGGCCCTGCTTCAAAAGGTAGCTGTCCGGACAGGACAATTTCATCCTTCTTCTCCCCGGTCTTTTTCAGCTCCTTGTGAATCGCTTGTAACTCGGTAATCTGTGAGGTGAGTTCCGTCACTTAAATCCCCAAGGTTTGGCTGGCTTTGTGATATGCACTTTCGGCGGGCTGAATGTTGCCGGTGTCGGAGTGAGCAGGCCCAAATGGCTGGACACGACCGAAGCACCAAGCGCCACCGAGAGTCGATTACGGACCGCTTCGGGGCGGCTAGCAGTCAGGATGTCGATGAGATCCTCCTTGAGAGTTTCCACCCAGAAAAAGAAGGCTCGCGCACGGGCGTGATTATCCTCGTGCCAGCGGTCCGCAAAATTCTCATCGGGATTGACCGGATTGCCTATGTACCATTTGCCGTCTGGCGTACGTCTGATCAGGTTGGAGGGATCATTGGTCCTGTTAACAAGTCTATTGTCGACAAGCCCCGCATAGGCATAGAGTCTGTTGACGATTCCGCTTAATGCCGAATATATATCCGGCTCTCTATGATAGAGCTGTGCCGCGAGGGTCGTGATAATTATCGAGATGGGCATGTGGCCATTGTCCTGACTATTGCTGAATTTCAAATCCCGATGACGCTTCATGATCTGAACGGAACGCTGAAGGGATGTGCGGACGAGCTGGTCGGGCACCTCGTCAACCGTGGCATAGAACATGGGGGCACGTGATTGAATGGATCGTTTTTGCTCCATCACAACCATGTTGAATGCCTCTTTGTTTCTGTGGTCGAACCATTCGCCGTATCCTCTCGGATTGCTCGCCGACCAGTCGTAAATTTCGCCCCGCTTGTTCGTGATCGCGATGGAGGTGTCCATTGAACCTGGCACACGCGGATCCGGCACCGAGGGCAGAACGTCGAGATGGAACCCGATACCGTCCTGTTCGGCATATTCAAGCGTCCAGCACCTTTTTCCTTCCTTGTCGAGCAGTTTGCGGTATTTGCCGTGTTCGAAAAGACGATCCCCGACCATCATTTTCACGGAACGGGCATCTGTCCAGTGTTTTGCAATCGGCAACTCACAGACAAGATCTATGTCGTAATCGGCTTCAAGACCTCCTCTAATCGGCCTCACTACCGTGCCCAAACGAAAAGAGCCTTGGGCGTAAATATTTGGTTCGCCAGAACACCTAGAGTACTCACCGTCTTGCAACCAATGCCCGACGGACTTGTAGCGGTCAACCGCATCCTGATACTTGCTTGGCGGTATATCGGTCTCTTCCGCGACCTTCTCTAGAAATCTGGAGTACTCGCCTGTTTGAATTGTCATAGCATTCCTCATTTGGGTAAATAATTGATCAAAAACGCTTGGCAAACCTCAATCATTTCATAATCGTCGTCTTGCGCTTCACAGTCCGGCTCCTGCGGCAATGTTGTTTGAATACCTCAGTTTCGTAAAAAGCAGGGACTTGACTGATTTTCATTCTTCTGTCAAAAACGTCTCACAAGTGAAACAGTGAAACCATAGCCCAGATTGTTTTATGAATCAAACACTATTTGTTTCATATTTGAAACACGGAGGAATGCCATGCCTCAACCCTCTCTCAAAACTTTGGGTCAGATGGTTACCGAAAGGCGGGGCAGTCGGGGCGTTCGTGTGACTGCTGCAAAGATTGGAATCTCCCCAGCCACTTTGTCCCGGATTGAAAACGGCCACCTGCCCGACCTGGAAAATTTCCAGAAGATCTGTCGATGGCTCAGGGTCGACCCATCACTTGTTCTGGGTTTTGATGCTGACACTGGTAGCCAACCCGTAGCCTCAGTTCACTTCCGTAAAGATCAAACAATGAAGCTCGAAACCGCCCATGCCCTGGCGGCTATGATCCTGGCTGCCCAACGCGCCCTGATTGCGCGGGACAAACTCTAATTAAATGCGCCGAGGATTCAAGACCTGGTGTGAAAATGCCGCTGCAGATTACAGAAGTGCACTACGACTAAGACCGAGTGATCCTCTGAACCCAGAAGAACTTGCTGCTCATCTTGGTGTAAAGGTTTGGCGACCCAAGGATGTGCCGGGGTTATCCCCTGACAGTTTGAAGCAACTTACCATTCATGATCGGGACAGCTGGTCAGCTGTGACGCTACGAGTAGGTGATACCAACCTGATAATTCTCAACTCCGCCCATGCCCTGACAAGGCAGCGCAACAGCTTGGCGCACGAACTTGCCCATATCATTCTTGACCACGAACCGAGCAGAATCGATGTCTCTCCTGAGGGGCATTTGCTTCTGAGTTCTTTTGAACAAGAACAAGAAGAGGAGGCAAATTGGTTTTCGGCCACTCTTCTGGTGCCACGCGCTGGCCTGCAAGTCGTGTATAGAAAAACTAAAAACACCCAGACTCTGGCCGAGCACTTTGGTGTTAGTCTGGATCTGCTGAATTGGCGGTTACGCATGACGGGTGTCGTCACACAGGCGAGGCGCGCATCCAAGTGGTCTCGTCGATAGAGAGTGGCTCACTTTCTTCTGACTTCGCCAGCCAGTTTGGCCTAAGTCCTGAACAGAATCGAAGTAAATAACCACAACGTCTGAGAAATCACTTCTTAATAAAAGCCTGCACTTTGCCGTGAATCATTTCAGCCACGACGACTTTGAACAGGCTAAGACTGAGACTGTGTCCCGCACCACGCAACTCACTTCTAAGAACATCTTGATTATGATCGCCTACGTCGCGAGCGTAAATCGGATGCCGTCAAAAGACGTGGACTGGCAACTCCTGAACCAACGTTGCAAGCCAAAGTTTAGGGGCTTGTCCGACAGAAGGTAACCATTCGGTTATGAGGTGATGATAGAGGCGAGGCCAGCAGCGAGCCGTTGTTCTGCCCGAATGTGGTCGCCCCGACTAAGTGCTTCTGTAATACGATGGCGCTAGGAAAATCGGGCGGTTGCGGTACATGACCAATATTTTCAACTTGGTCGACATGTCCTTGAACCCGCCGTCCAGTTCGAATCAGCCGATGCTGTGGTTTGCTCTATCACCCCGCGACCGAATGCTTACGACAGAAGTTCGCCTAGATGCGCAGGAATTTGAATTCGTTCGCTTTCGTTTTGATTACATCTTCCAGAAATCGAACCTCAATCAAAATTCTAAAAAACCAATTTCTTCAATAGTTTCAAGAAGCTACAAAGATTCCAAAACCGTTGGTAATCCCCCGCCGTCTGAAAGCGGGCGAATTACGGGAAGAAGTGAACTCTGCGGTTCACACCATCATGACGCCTGAGCCTCACACCCGGCGCATCGGTGATGCCCTGGCAACAGGGCGCGCACTTGTCAGGCAGCCTCTTGCGTAAACGGCGCCTGAAGAAGGCACGGTATTGTTGGAGAAAGTGTATGCTATCAGCATACGGTGGATATAGGCTATTTCCTGCATGTATGCTACGAGCACACAAGAGAATCGGCGCTCCGGGCGGTCGGAGTTGTTCCGTAAATGCATCGGCTCTGACGACGTCCGGGCCAAAAACTAGAGCTATTGGAGACAATACCATGACCGAAAACCATTCCGCCGCCGCCGATTCCGGCGAGAAACCTGCCGAATCGCGCTCGCCGCGATCAATCCGGTTTTCCGATTTCGAGTGGGCGTGCATCGAACAGGAGGCCGCAGAGCGCGGAATGACGGCCGCCGAGCTCGTGCGCCATGCCGCGGCGGGTTTCGCTACGGGCAAGCTGACCGCAAGTTCTTCAGCGTTCCCGCCCGGGATTGCAGCCCAGTTCGAGCGCATCTATCGCGGCGTCTACCTTCTTTCGACGCTCAAACGCGATGAAATGGTCCGGGAAGGACGCCGGGAAGAGCTCGATCGGATCGGGAAGGACGCCCGTGAATCGCAGGCCGCGATCCTGAAGGGCGTTTCAGAATGAACCCGGTCCACCCGCACCGGAGGAGCCTGCGCCTGTGCGCAGACACCCTACTCGGGGCCGTTTCGGGCAAGCGGGGATGATCGAGGCAGCGTCTCCGGGCTGCCGGAGCCGCTTTCAAACGACCTCGTTTCCGGCGGCGCGGCGAAAACTTCCCGCTATCCGGCCCGGAAAAGACGGGAAGACCCGTTCAGGGTGGAAGGCGCTTGCAAGGAACGAGGGTGCGCGAAAGGTCTCTTCGACTTATCGCCAATCGATCCGTCCGGTCTTGAAGACTCGAACCTCCCGTCCATCAGCTCCATGGCGCAGAGATTCCGTATGATCGCGCATATCATGAAAATCACCGGATTCATTTGTCCATGAACAGCCACAAATGGCTATTCACCGAGGCCGTCAGGATGTTTTTGTCGAGATTCCATTTCTCCAGGAAGCCGCATTGTCTCGTGTCCAATTCAAATGTTCAAAACTCATTTTATGATGTAAAGCGCCTCGGAGCACGAAAAAGCGCAAGCGGGTGAACCAAAAACGTGAAAAAACGTGAGTGAACTTCGAGAGACAAGGCATCAAGCCGAGAAGGCTGCGCGGCGCCGATTCCGCCTGGAACCGCATAGTTTCCGGGACGTTCGCCCAAGTGGTCATCCGGCTTCGCCCGGTCTGCTCGCCCCTGCCTGCCCCTGACCAGAGCAGACAATCATAAACCGAGATCCCGCTCGACTGGTTTCTCGCGCACCGGTCCGGCCTCGCGGTCCGCGGCCCGGGCCGCTTTCGCATCGACTTCCGGACCCTTCGCCGGCGCTTCCCGCGCGACCTGCCCGGTCCCCTCGAGCGCCGAGACCCGCTCGCCCGTGGCCGCCTCGAGCCTCTCGCGCAGCGCCCCGGCGTCGTCGGTCACGAGTTCCGCCCGGTCCCGGGCGCGGCTGATCTCCACGTAGAGCGTCTTCTGGTTGGTGAGGTTGGGGTGGTTGGCCTCCATCGCGGCGATGACGGTATCCACGGTCCGGCCCTGGAAGGCATGCACCGTGGAAGCCCAGGCGCGGTCGATATGCCGCAGTTGGGGGTCGCCGGCGGTCATGTCGAGCCTTCGCCCGTCCTCGAGACGGAAGCCCACGCGACCGTCTTTCACGGCCGCTACCTCGGCGGTCTGGCTGTTCACCAGGCCGAGGTCCTTATCGTTGCGGGTCCAGCGGACCCGGTCGCCCTGTTGCAACTCCATCTGCTCGACCCGGTAGACCTCGACCCCGCCGCTCCTCGCCGCGATCCGTCCCGGCTCCCAGAGTACCGATCGCCCCTCTTTGCCTTCGAGCCTGACCGTGCGCGTCTCGTGATCGACCCCGGCGACGCGGAGTTCGTCGCCCTTCTCTACGTCGAGACGCTTGTAGGGGCGGTGGAAGGCCACCACGTCACCGGGCGCGTAGTTCGCCGCGAGCGACTTCTCGGCGCGGGTGTAGCCGCGCGAGACGAGGCGTTCGGACTTCATGGCCGGGCCATGGACGACGCCGTCGCGGATAAGCCGCTCGCGGACGATGGCGTTTATCTTTTCGCGGATCCTGTGGCTCGGCGCCATCAGCCCCGCCTGGGCGCGCGCTTCCGGCGAGAGCGCGAGCCAGCGCGCGGCGGCCGCGCCCGCGAGGTTGTCCGGCTTGACTTCGGCGACGTTGGAGCCGAGCTTCTCGAAGGCGCGTTTCACGTCGCCTGACAGGCTCGCCTCGACGGCTGCTTTCAAGTCCGGGTCGCGCTGGCGCATGATCTCGTCCATGGTCGCCGTCTTCATGCCCGCCGACTGCAACTGCGCGAAGGGCTTGCCCGCGTCCACCGCGTCCAACTGTTTCGCATCGCCGACCAGCACCAGGCGCGGAAGGCGCAAGGTATTGGCGACCCTGAGGAGGTCGCGGGCCTGCACCGTGGAGGCGAGAGAACCCTCGTCCACCACGAGCACGGTCTTGCGGAACGCCGCGCGCATCTCCTTCTCGCCCTTCCTGGTCAGCCGGCCCTGGGCCAGCCCAGAGTTTCTCGCGAGGAAGCGCTGCAGCGTCTCGCTCTTTATCCCGGCCTCGGCTTCCAAGGTCCGAGCGGCCGAGGCCGAGGGCGCGAGACCCTTGACCTCGTAGCCGCGTTTTTCCAGAAGGGCGCGGGCGCGGTCCAGCATGGTGGTCTTGCCGGTACCGGCATAGCCCTGCACGCCGACGACGCGGTCATATTCCGAGAGGATGAGCCGGACGGCGTCCTTCTGTCCCGCCGTGAGCGGCCCCTTGTGCAGATGCGCGCTCACCATCCAGCTCCGCATGGGCGCCCGGCCACGGTTCTCACCACCGCGCATGAGCGCAATGGTCTCGCGTTCGTCGGCGAGCGCCTTCTCCGTGGTCATGCCGTCGCCGCCTTCGAGAGCGGGAGCGGCGTGGAGCCGGCCTTCCTTGCGCAGGTCCTCGACGGCCCGTTCGGCGGCATCGGCGGTGACCGCGCCGGGGGACCAGGCGAGCGCCCCCGCGAGAAGATCGGCGCGGGCGAACACCGCCTCGCGCTCGGCGAGATGGGCCACCGCCCATTCCACCGCTTCGGCCGCCGGCTCCTTCGTTGCCGGTTCCCGCCGCGACGGGTCGACATCCCGCACGGAAGCGTTCTCCCGGCCGGCGGCCCTGGACATCGCCTCGGCGGCGAGCGCCCGCGCGTCGAACCCCAGCCCGTCGGCCTGTTTCTCCCAGACGTTCCTGAGGGCCGTCTTGTCCACGTCGCGTTTGTGGACCCGGGTCATGAGCGCCGCGCGTTCGGCCAGGCGCGGGTTCCCCGCCGTCTCCCCGAGACCCCGTTCGGCCACCGCCGCCTCGATCTCCGCGCGCCGGGTCGAGAACGCCTCGATCACAGAGCGGGAAACGCCCGCGATCTCGAACCGCCCGTCGGCGTGGGTCTTCTCGGCGCGGTAGCCGAGCCCGCCCAACTCCCGCGCGAGTTCGCTCCGGTAGACCATGCCGATGAGCTTCTGGCGGCGGTAGAGCGCCTCGTTGGCCATGGTCCGCCACTTGCCGTCCGCGCCCTTTACCATGTTGGCGAGGACCGCGTGGGTGTGGAGCTGGGGGTCGAGGTTGCGCGAGGTGTCGTGCCGGAAGGTAGCTGCCACCGTCTTCTGCTCGCCCGTCCTGACCATGCGGCCCGTCCCGGGGTCGCGCATGCGGGTCTCGGCGGCGTTCCTCTCGACCCAGGCGAGGGTGCGCCCGACGGCGCGGTCGTGGGCCCGGGTTACGCGCGCATCGCCTCCCACGAGCGCTGCCAGAGAGACGGACTTGGGGGCCGAGAAGGTGAGGTCGCGCCCGGGCCGGTGGTGGATGCCGCCGTCCTTGCCGGGACGGCCCAGTTGCGGTCCACCCGGCACTTTGCCTTCCAGCACCGCCTTGAAGACGTCCGGGTCGACAGGACCCGATAGCCCCAAGTCCGCCGCACCCTTTCCGGCCCAGGCGCTCGCCTCCCTGTGCGCCGGGTCGTCTTTCGCGTAGTAGCCGTCCCGCTCGTAGTAGGAGGCGCCCTGCGCGGGAGCGGCGACGGCGCCGATCGATACGACCATTACAGCCAGTCGACCGGCCGGCGCGCCTCCGCGCCGCCGTCTACGGGTCCATCCGGATCGACCGCGGGGTCTTCCCGCTGTCCGTAAATGGCGGAATCCCGGCCGTCGGAACCAGCCGCCTCGACCTCGGGTATTTCCGCGCCTTCCGCCTCCACCGCGCGGCATTCGGCCGGGGCCGGCCCGGGTTCTCCCTGGGGTTCCGGTTCAGGCATCTCCCGGGCCCTTGTCGCCGTGTCACGCCCTCCGGGCGGTGCTCCGGGCGGTGCTCCGGGCAGTGCGGATGCCTCCACCTCTGCGTTTCCCGGGGTTTCCTGTGGCTCGGCCTCCGTGTCCTTCGCCTCGAGGGCCGGTATGTCGCCTCTCGGCACGAAGCTCTCGGCGGCTTTGGGCCTTTTCACGTAGGGAAGACTGATCCGGGCCACGGGCCAGGGACCGGGGAACTTGAGGTAGCCGCATAAATTCTCGAGGCGCATGATCTCCGACGGCAGGGCCAGGGGGCGCATCTCGCGGCGCTGGGTGAGCGAGACCCCGTCCCGCATGGAACTCGCGCCGTAGCTCAAGCCCTGCGCGTATTCCGTGACCTCGCCGCGTCCCAAGCTCTCGGCCGACCAGCGCGCCGTCTCCTGGTCGGGCGCCGCCAGCACCACCCGGGTGCCGCAGAGCCCCGACACGGTCTCGGCGCCGTTTCGGCCGTAGAGGTCGCGCAGGGCGGAGAACACCTGGATCCCGAGCACGAAGCACCCGCCGAACTGGCGCGATTCCGCGAGACCGGGCTGTAAGCTCGGCACCTGGTGTAAGGTGGGAAGTTCGTCGAGCACCACCCAGACCCTGCGCGCGTCGTCCCGGCCGAGGGAGAGGAGCGCGTTCACCGCGATCTCGAGCCAGGTGGAGATGAGACCTCTCAAGCTCGCGTGCTGGTCCCCGCGTGAGGTCAGGAACAGGAAGCCCGACTCGTCTTCGCGTTCCACCCACTCTCTTATCGAGAAGGGTGCGCCCGTGTCGGGCAGGAACTCGAGCGCGCTCAAATGCGCGGTCAGCATGGCGCGCACCGAGAGAGCGGTCTTGGGGTTCTCCGGATCCACGATGGACTGGGCCACCGTGCCCTCCATGGCCTGGGCCAGGGCGGTGAGTTCGGTCTTGAGCAGGTGATCGACCAGCACCCGGTTCTCGGTCACGCCCTGTTTCCAGAGGACGCCCGCGCCGTTTGAGAACAGCTGCCTCGCGGCCGTGACCCAGAAGGGGTCCACCGTGTCCTTCTGCTGGGGGATAAGAGCGGCGGCCATCGTGTCGAAGTCCCGGGGCGTCCTCGCCTCGAAAAAAGGCGACCAGCGCGGCGCCCGGGCGTCCAGGGGGTTCATCAGAACGTCGCGGGCGGGGTCGTAGTATGCCCCCGTATAGCTCCCCATCTTGTCGTAGAGGATGCAGCGCTCCCCCCGGGCGCGGATCTGCGCGACCAGGTCCGAGATCAGGACGGTCTTGCCCGAACCGGTGGTGCCCGAGACGATGGTGTGCTGGGTCTCGGCGCGCTTTGGCCAGGGTATCCCTGCGATGCGGCAAGACGCCCGTCGAGCGCTCGGGAAGAGGGCTTCCGCCAGGCGGGCGGAGGCGGGCTGTACGCGCCGTCTGAGCGCACCGGCGGATGTCATCTCCGCTCCCCGGACCCTCTGTGCGCGGGCCAGGCGCCGGCCCAGGAACCAGAAGGCGAGCGCGCAGAGGAGAATGCCGCCCAAGCCGATCCAGAGGCCCAGCCAGGCCTTTGCATGGATGGCGCCCAAGAGGCGCCTTTTGATCCGCTCGATCCGGGGGTCCGCCGCGATGAGGGCGATCCGCTCGCTCGTCCGCGCGCCTTCGCGCCACTCGTAGGCCTGGCGCGAATCTGGAGAATATCCCAGGCCGAGCTTGGCCTCGGCCAAGACACCCAGGCCTACGACCCGCCATTCATGGGCGCTCGTGGTGCGCCAGACCCCGATGACGGGGACCAGAACGATCGTCAGGAGGAGTCCTAAAATCCCCCAGCGGACGAGCTGGCCCCACATATGGACGTCGTGCAAGAGGGTCTGGCCTCCCCTTAAGGTTGCGTTTCCGTACGTCATCCGGTCCTCCTGTTCAGGATTGTGTGGATAGTGGTGCGCCCGTGCGCACTGTGGCGGGGATTCCGTCACGGGGACTGGTCCTCCTTCGGCCGCTACGAGTTCATTGATGAGGACGGCGACCGCTTCGACCCGGACGGGCCGCTACGCCCGTCCCCGTAGAAGGGACCTCCGCGCCCTAAATCGGTCTCAGTCCTCGACCATCCGTCCTCCGTCCGGTCCCACCGCGGTCCGGCGCCGGGACCCGTCGCCGCGCCGAGTCCCAGACCTCCAGGTCCGCGGGCAGGTAGCGCACCCGGAACCCGAACCGGTGGAAAACCGGCCCCTTGCCGCTCACACGGTAGCGCTCCAGCGTCCTCGGCGAGAGGCGCAGCCGTGCGGCCGCCTCCCGTGTGCTCAGGTAATTCCTGCCGTTCTCGTTCATCGGCGCATCTCCTTCGAGGCCGAACCCGGCGAAAGGGTCCTCCTCCGTTACCCCGGCGCGGATGGCCCGGGCCTCTTCCTCTCTCGCCTGCGCCGCAACGCTGCGGCGCAGGCGATCGCCGGGGGGCATGTCGGTGTGGGTGTCCAGCGTTCCCATCGAAACGAACATAAAGTAAAAAAACGCGCCTGAAAATTGTTTTCGATAGCGCATAACCTGCACGCATGTTGCATTCCTGCCCACACATGCGGTGGGCTGCGCAGCAATGCGACAAAAAAACGGGGGCTCCCCGCGACGACGGAATAGAGGGGTATGGCATAAACATATATGAAAAGAAGAAAATCCGCGTCACGCCCGAACAGTGGGAACGCGTCAATGAAGAGGCGCAACAACGCGAGATCAGCCCGAACCGCCTCTTCATCGAGCCCCTACATGTGGAGGCCATAGAGTGCAGGGAATGCCCTCGCGCGAAAGCGGAAATTATCTGTTGCGCTCGACCATGCTAGCCGCGCAGGCTGGACCACGGGCGCAAATCGGTGGTTCCCTGATGAATGTTTCTGAGCGCCGAAGCATGACCGCAATCAAGCTATTACGGGCCGGACTTTACAGGACGGTCGACAGAGACCCGCCGAGATGCGCACGAGTTGTAATTCATCCGCTTTCGGTTTGGTTACATGCTGGAGAAGGTGAATTCCTAACGGGATCGAGGAGAATGAATCTTTCCCAACAGTATTAACAGGGTAGGAGAATTTCACGAGCGATGAATAAGCTTCTCCGCCTCTAAGCGGGCGAAAGACATTTATGTGCGATCCGTAAGGAGGAACACTTCCGGCCGCTCACACCACCATGCTGACGGACCCGATGGCGGACACGAACTAGGGAGCATTATCCGGGAGGAGGGCGCCGGCGTCCCGTCCGCACCACCCGCCGCACCACCCACAACACCTTGTTGCGGATATGGACGTCTTCTGCGCGGCAGGGAGAATGGTCTGTGGGGATGAGCCGGAGCCTCGGGCGTTCCTCCTCGGCGCCATCGCAGCGCACCGCCGTTGATGATGCAGTCCGTCATGGGAGTCTTTCTTCCGGGTCATCCAGGCAATCGGGGACTCCGCCACGACATCCGCCGTCAGACGGTTCCCCGGCAATCCGTTCATGGCCTTGCGGCTTCGCGGGAGGGGCCGCTTCCCTCTACCGGCGCAGGGCGTCAGGCGCCTGTTCCTCACGGCCGCCTGACCTCCCACTCCACCTCGCCGAGGACCTCGACGTCTTCTGCGAAGCAGGGGGCGTAGGCGGGGTTGGCCGGGATGAGCCTCAGGCGTTCGTCCTCCGCACCATCGCCGGGCATCGCCTCGGCTCGTCTGGCCACCAGGCTCTCCCCGAGCCTGATCAGGAACTTTCCTCCCGCCTCCGGGCGCCGGCTCTCGAGGTCGACCACGACCCATTCGCCCTCGCGCAACTCAGGCTCCATCGAGTCGTCGCACACCCGCACGATGCGCAGGTGCGTGGTCTTCACGCCTTCTTCGGTGCGATGCTCCACCCAGAAAGGCTCGCCGATCTCGTTGTCGTCATCTCCCGTGCCGGGGCTCGGTTCGACGGGTTCAATGATCATGTCGATCCCGTTATGGCCCGGTGTGGTGTCGTCCGTCATGGTGATATTCCTTTCCGGTAATCCAGGGGACCCGGTTTCGGTCCCCGATGTCCCGCGGGCCCTCGCCCGCATCCTTTCGCTTCACGTTCAAGATTCCAGGAGGCGCGCGCGGGATTGCCCCGTCCACCGCTACCAGCGCTTCGAGCCCCTCAGGACGAGTCCGGCTTCGTGCTCACCGTCCCCTTCGGGTTCGGCGAGCGTGGCCTCGAGGTTCAGGGCGAAGGCGGGACCGAGCTTCCAGCGCGCTCCCGCGCGCCAGGTCTCCCCGCTCCCGGTGAGCGCCACGCCCGTATAGGGCGTCAGCAGGCCGCGCATCGCGTCCAGTCCGTAGCCCACCTCGGCTTCTAATCGCGCGTCGGGGTCGAACTCCCCCCCCGCCACCGCGCGCTGCGACCAGAGGCGCTCCGTCCCGCCCGAGGCCGCGCCCCAGGCCGAACCCACCCGCATCGAGAGCCCCCGGCCGTCCCCGCCGGGAGAGAGGGCGAGCGAGGCGCTCACGCCCCATTCCTCATAATCGCGCTCCTCGTGCGCGAGAAGGCCCCTTGCGCGCACCTCCACCGAGAGGCCCTTCGCATTCGTCCAGCCGAGGCCGCCGCCCAGTTCCACGCCGCTTCCCGTCTCCGCGTCGCCCGCATCGAAACGAAGGCCCACCTCGAGGGAGGGCGTGATGACACTGCCGCCACCCAGCTTCACCTCGCGCGAACCCTCCAGCACCAGGCGCAGGCGCTGCGTGCGCGCCTCCGCCGAGACGAGGTTCGTCACCGCTTCCGACTCGGTCCACACGAGGAGGACGTCGGTCTTGACCTCAAGGTCGTAGCCCGCAACGGATGCGAGCTTGCCCCTGGCCCCGAACGCCGCCATCCCCATGGAGATGTCGGTCTCCATGCGCTCCACTATCCCCCCCGTGTTCTCCACCTCGAGCGTCAACCCGCCCTCGCCCAGGCCCAGGACGCCCCAGACCGAGAGGCGCTCGCTCACCGTGTAGCGCAGGTAGGGGTGTGCGCTCGCGAGCGTCGATTCCACCTCGCCCCGCGCGCCGGTGGCCGTGTAGGAACCCTCCCCGGTGCTGTAGGCGAGCGTCACGCCCGCCAGGACCCTGCCACGCTCGTAATCAGCGCCCACGAGGCCCGTCGAGACGTCCCCCTCGAGCGTGAGCGCGTCCTCCTTGCCGCTGAAGCTCGCGCGCGACCCCCGGGCCCACAGCGACCAGCGCCCGTTCGCGTCCTCCTTCCCGCCACCTGCCGAGGCCATATGAAACGAACTCGCCATCAGCAGCCCGGCCGTCGATATCTCTTGCGCGGGGGAGTCGTCCGCCTCCACCCGGAGAAGGTCCTTCGTCTCCCTCAAGTCCGGCCCGAGGACGCTTGCATCCCCGAGGAGAGTCCCCTCCGCCCCGGGCCAGGAAGCGCCCAGGACCACCTGGTGGCCGCCGAGCGTCAACTGCGTCGAACCCGGAGAGTTCCCCTCGATGCGCGCGCCCACGGCTTCCAGCACCTGCTCCGCGACCGTGCGCCCGAAGCGCGCCAGCCACGCCTTGGGCATGTGGTCGGTGTTCTTGATCGTCCCCGTCGCCGTACCGTCGGCGATATACGCCCCCGAGGCGTTCGAGAGCGTGAGCGTCAGCGTCTCCCGCCCCTCGTCGTGCGCATCGTCGAGCACAGCGACCGATACCGTCTTCGCCCTATCGCCGGCCGCGAAGGTCAGCGTACCGCTCACCGCCGTGTAGTCGGCGCCCGCCTTCGCCGTCCCGTCGGCCGTCGCGTAGTCCACCGTCACCGCCCCCGAAGGCGCCCGGTCGAGCCTCACCACGAACGCAAGCGCCGCGTCCGGTTCCTCCTCCACCTCCGCATCCGCCACCGAGAGACCCGGCGGACCCAGAACCCTCGTCGATATCGTCGCCGACAGCGCCCGCCCGTCGCCGGTGCACACCGCCCCCGGCGTACCGCAGGCGCGCCCGCCTTCGAGCGTCACCGTCACGTCGCCAATCGAACCCGGCTTGACCGTCGCCTCCCACAGGTCCTTGCGCCGGTCCACCCGCTTCGCCTTCGTCACGCTCCCGCCGGACACCGACAACGACTGGTCGCGGAACGTCCGGAAGCCGATCGAGATGCCCTCGCTGAACGCGATCCTGAGCTTGAACGCCGTCTTCCCGTCATGCTCCGCCGGCGCCTGCACGAAACTCGCCGTCAGCGCCACGACCGCCGCCTCGACCGCGGGGCCGGCCACCGTCGCCGCCGGCGTGTTGGTCAACAGCCGCCGGTTCCCGCCCCGGGTGCAGATCGCCCCGGAGACCGCGCACTCGCGCCCGCCCGGCAGCGTGATCGTCACCGCCCCGTCCGTCTCGGGCGCGACCGTGATCTCCCACAGGTCATTGCGCC
The DNA here is from genome assembly GCA_965261085.1 of bacterium. GTDB lineage: Bacteria > UBA8248 > UBA8248 > UBA8248 > UBA8248 > Bin107. Next base: position 3,711,780 of record OZ253442.1, on the reverse strand, counting down.
CGTCCACCCGCCGCGCCCCGGTCACCTCGCCCCCGGACACCGTGAACGAGTCGTCGCGCATCGACCGGAAGCCGATCCCGATGTCCTCGCTGAACGCCACCCGGAAGTGGAACGCGTCCTCGCCGTCATGCGCCTCCGGCAGGCCCTCGAACGCCGCCGTCAGCGGCGCAGGGCCCGGACCCTCTACCGTCGTCGCGATCCCCTCCGACAGCGAACGCCCGTCCTCCGTGCAGATCGCCCCCGGCTCGTCGCACGGACGCCCCCCGTCGATCCGCATCGTCAGGTCGTCGTCCGAGCCCGGCTCGATCTCGAACTCCCACACGCGCTCGCCGTCTTCCTGTCCGCCACCCGAACGGCCCGCCGAACGACCCGCCGCGCCTCCGCCCGGCCGGTTGTCCACCTGGCGCACCGACGTCACCCGGCCGCCCTCGACCTTCACCCCGTGCTCGCCGACGTTCTCCGGGCTCTCCTCGATCGCCTCGCTGAACGCCACCCGAACCTTGACCCGGCCCGAGCCGTCATGGTGCTCCGGCGGCGACACGAACCGCGCCTTCAGCGCCCGCCCACCGGCCATGGCGCTCCCCGACTCGTTCCAGCAGCGCACCCCCGCATCCTCGTTGTGCGAGCAGTTGTGCAGCCCCCAGCCCGCGTACCCGCAGTGCGCCAACGGTGCCCGCAGCGCGCTCTCCCCCGTCAGATCGGCGTCGCCCGCCGCGCACGTCAGGTCGTCGAGCCAGATGGGCAGCGGCGGAAGCTGCTGTCCATCCGCCGGGTAGGTGCTGCCCACCGGGTAGTAGGTCATCTGCGGCTCGGACGTTTGGCTCGGCACCCCCTGGCCGTAGCCCGACGCGTATTCGCCGGTGTCGTAGCCCATGGACTGGCAGACCAGGGCGGGCGCCTCGTTGGCGGGTGTAGTTTCCGTGAAGGTGCCCAATGGGTCGCCGTCCGCATCCAGGTCCGGGGCGAACCTGAAGGTATTATCCTTCGAGAAGCCGTCGCTGCACACCGTGCCCCAGTGCCCGGCGTGGAACACCTCGACGCGCCCCACATGCCCGTTCAGGCGATCTTCATCCTCGTCCGCGTAGTCGTCCACGGTGTCGGGCGCCAGGCGGAACTGCCCCTCGACGCCCGGAGCGTCCGCGGCGAGGCGCATCACCGTCACCGTGTAGGTCTCGGTCGTGGTGGTGTCCTCGGCCGTCACCTTCACCTTGACGACGTTGTCACCCTCCGCCAGCGTCACCGGCTGGACGGTATCCGAGGTGTCGGCGTCGGCGAGCGTCGTGTCGGACGCGTCCAGATATTCGATCGTCGCCTCGGCATCGTTCGGCGTCGCCATCACCGTCACTTCGGCGACGGCGTTCGCCACCGACGCCGTGTAGGAGGTGGCGCCCGGTGCGAAACCCGGCCTCAGCGTCAGGTCCCTACGACCGTCGTTGACGACCAGAGCGCTCAGCGTCGCGTCCGGACCGGCCGGCGCCTCGCGCAGCCGCAGCGTGACCGTGCTTTCCGACGACCAGTCCAGGGTGCTCGACCAGGAATAGTCATGTGTAGAAGTTGGAGTCCGATTACTGAACGCGAACGAGGCGCTGCCCACATGCAGCACCAGATTTTCCTTATCGGTGACGATTAGGGCGCTGGTCAGACTGAACGTCAAGTACCCTCCTATCCCAGCATCTGCTGCCCCAACGGTAACCCTGTCAATCGTGTAGGAATTCGGTCCGATGGCGAACGTCTTGTCACCGTCATTGTCCGACAGGTCACCTATCGTAGTACCTTTGAATCCGTATTCAATCACTCCTCTATCGGGAAGCTGGACCTGCCCCACCGCGACCACGCCGCACCAGAGGTCGCCGGTGTTCAGCGTGCAGGTCGGGGGCATGGCCGCCGCCCGGTTCACCGTCACCGTGTAGGTCTGGGTGGTGTCACCGTCCTCGGCCGTCACCTTCACCTCGATGATGGTGTCGCCCACCGCCACCGCCACCTGGTGGCCGGTCGCCCCGGTGTCGGCGTCGGTGAGCGTCATGTTACTCGCGTCCAGATATTCGATCGTCGCGCCGGAATCGTTCTTCGTCGGCGTCACCGTCACCTCGGTGACGGTGTTCGCCACCATCGCCGTGTAGGTGTACTTGCTCGATGCGAAGGTCGGCGTCAGCGTCAGGTCCATGTTGCCGTCGTTGACGACCAGATCGCTCAGCGTCGCGTCCGTCGAGGCGTCCGCCGCCGCCCGCTTCACCGTCACCACGTAGGTCTGGGTGGCGTTGCCGTCCTCGGCCGTCACCTTCACCTTGATGACGGTGTCGCCCTCCGCCACCGCCACCTGATGGCCGGCATCCGTGGTGTTGGCGTCGGTGAGCGTCATGTCGCTCCCGTCCAGATATTCGATCGTCGCGTTGGTGTCGCTCTTCGTCGGCGTCACCGTCACCTCGGCAACGGTGCTCGCCACCGACGCCGTGTAGGTGTACATGCCCGATGCGAAGGTCGGCGTCAGCGTCAGGTCGGTGGTGCCGTCGTTGACGACCAGATCGCTCAGCGTCGCGTCCGTCGAGGCGGCCGCCTCCCGCAGTCGCAGCGTGACGTAGTCCTCCGAGGACCAGTCCAGGCCGGAGCCGCTCCATTTGTAGGTATCGCTAGCATCAACAAAGCTCGCATCGCTGAACGCAAACGAGGCGCTGTCCACATGCAGCACCAGCTGTTCCTTATCGGTTGCGGTTAGGGCGCTGGTTAGACTGAAACTCAAGTCGCCGGAAGTTGAATTTACTGTGACATAGTCAATCGTGTAAGGGTTTGTTCCGACACTGAACCCGGTGTCGGACAGGGCACCCGCACCAAGTGGGGCAATCACGAATCCGTATGTATTGGTCAACCCGAATGAGGTGTATGCCTCCACCGTAACCACGCCGCACCAGATGTCGCCGTCGCCGGTGTTCAGCGTGCAGGTCGGGGCCGCCCGGCTCACCGTCACCATGTAGGTCTGGGTGGCGTTGCCGTCCTCGGCCGTCACCTTCACCTTGATGACGGTGTCGTCGCCCACCGCCAGCGCCACCTGGTGGCCGGGATCCGAGGTGTCGGCGTCGGTGAGCGTCGCGTCGTCCCCGTCCAGGTATTCAATCGTCGCCCCGGAATCGGTCGTCATCGCCGTCACCGTCACCTCGTCGACGTCGTTCGCCACCATCGGCGTGTAGTCGGTGGTGCCCGACGCGAAGGTCACCAGGTCCGTGCCGCCGGCGGTCACCGTCAGCGCGCTCAGCGTCGCGTCCGACGAGAGCGCCGCCACCTCGCGCAGCCGCACCGTGACCGAACCCGTCGACGACCAATCCAGGCTGGCGCCGCTCCACTCGTAGCCGAGACTGCCACTAAGCACTACATCACTGAACGCGAACGAGGCGCTGTGGCCGTCGACATGCAGATGCAGCTTCGCGCGGTCGTCATCGAGCAGGCCAGGGCTTTGGACACCGCCGGCGGTCGTCCGAGTAACAGCGAAACTCAGCCCGAATGACGAAACTGCAACCCGATATACAACGTACTGTGACGTTCCAATTGTGAACGACCGGTCGCCCGAGTTGTCGGTCAAGTCGCCCACATTCCCACCCGAAATCGAGACGAATCCATGGCCCCCGGAAGCTATCTCCCCCACCGTCACCACGCCGCACCAGAGGTCGCCGGTGTTCAGCGTGCAGGTCGGGGTCATGGCCGCCGCCCGGGTCACCGTCACCATGTAGGTCTGGGTGGCGTTGCCGTCCTCGGCCGTCACCTTCACCTTGATGACGGTGTCGCCCACCGCCAGCGCCACCTGGAGATCGGTCACCCCGGTGTCCGCGTCGTCGAGCGTCATGTCGGACGCGTCCAGGTATTCGATCGTCGCCCCGGAATCGGTCGTCATCGCCGTCACCGTCACCTCGTCGACGTCGTTCGCCACCATCGGCGTGTAGTCGGTGGTGCCCGACGCGAAGGTCACCAGGTCCGTGCCGCCGGCGGTCACCGTCAGCCCGCTCAGCGTCGCGTCCGTTGACGGCGTGCCGCCCACCTCGTAGCCCTTGATGGCGATCAGCATTAAGTTGGTGGAAGTGGCCCAAGGGTCGGTTTTGTTGTTCTTGAAGTATCGGGTATTGCCGATTTCCCAACCGGTCGCACCGCCGGCGTCTTCTGATGGCGATCTCGTCCGATTGTAGGGAACGCCATTCGTACCATCGGTCATCGACACCTCCACATAGTACGTCGTACTGGCAGCCAGGTTCGTGCCTGACGGCGCCGTGAAGGTGTTGATGCCATTGTCCTCTAGCGCCGTGGGATTTGACAGCGTGACCAACGCCGTGCCAGGGCTGCCGGAATTGTCCTGTAGGATGCGAACCCGAATGTCACCAACGTCCAAACTGACATTGTTGATCAAAAAGAAACCGACACTGGTAAGGACTGCGGCGCTCCCCGTCGTGAACGGTTGCGCTCCGATCGATGCCACAGAACCCGACGTCGACTGGCCGGTGTTCGAAACCAGCGTCGTGACGGTCTGCGCCTGGGCCGGGGCCGGCAGGGCGAGGCCGCCGGAGAGCAAGAGCAGCGCAGCTGCGGCGAGCGCGCGTGCGGAGCGGAGGAACCCGCCCGCCATGCGGCGCCGGAGTCCGGAAGGGGAGCCGTGATGCGCCCTTGAACCGTCGTTCCCTGGAGACGAAGCTTTCACGGATGCCGTCATTGTCTCACCTTTCCTTTCATGTGGTGCGCCGCCGCACCGGTCCGGACGCAAGACCGGCGTCCGGGTCGTCCATGACTCATGCTTGTCGGTGGGGGATTCGTTGATATTCGCCGCCAGGCGGGAATGCTCGCTTTCGGGCGCATCTGCGCCCGAAAAGGCGCACCCCCCCGGGGGGGTGAAGGCGCCGACCGGACGCCCGATCTATTCTTGAGGCTTGAGGCTTGAGGCTTGAGGCTTGAGGCTTGAGGCTTGAGGCTTGAGGCTTGAGGCTTGAGGCTTGAGGCTTGAGGCTTGAGGCTTGAGGCTTGAGGCTTGAGGCTTGAGGCTTGAGGCTTGAGGCTTGAGGCTTGAGGCTTGAGGCTTGAGGCTTGAGGCTTGAGGCTTGAGGCTTGAGGCCCTCAGTATACTAGGACCCGGCGTCTCACGCAATTTCAGGCCTCTCGCCCACTTCCCTCGAGATCCCATTCGTTCCCTCTTCTTTCTTTCGTTTCATGAGGCGTCCCATAAATCCCGCACGGGCCCGTACGACCAAGTCGAACGATACGGAGCCGGCCCGTGGTACGGAACCTGGCGCCTCCTAGCCAAAGTCTGATCACTATCCAGGATAAACGATTCGGACACACCTTGTGAAACGGGAAATTTTTGGGCTAGGGATAATTAAATTTGTGCAAATACAGGGCCCTTGCGGGGTGGCGTTTCACGACCCCATACAGCCGGAAACGAAGCCCGGCGGCCGCAGGCGAGGGGAGGAGACATGAGATGTCGAAGCCCCCAAGACGCAGGAACACGGCGCTACGCGAGGCGACGGCGAAAGGCGAAACAGGACGGAGGCGCGGTTGCGTAGTGCGGGTGGTAGAGGAGACGGGATGGTTCCGGCGAATCGGACCCGCCGGGATGCGCAGGAGTTTGAATTCGCCCGCTTTCGTTTTGATTGCATATTGCGGAAGGCGGATTCCGGATGAGATTGGAAGAAATGAATATTCATGATAATATCAACAGGATAAAAGAATCTCACCTGCGCTAAAAACGCCTTTCCTCCTCTAAACGGGCGAAAAATTCGCTGAATCCCCCTAAATCTGGGGGCACGAAGAAGCTCACGCTTTCCTATACGTTAAGTATTGGTAGTCGACCTGAACACGCAGAACAGAAAGTTCACTCCAATGGGATGCCCCGTCCAGAGCTTCTGTGACTTCACGGGGTATATTCTTGTAATTCTTCTACCTGGAAAAGAGGAGCAAATAACAATGCTGAAGAGAAACTGGTTTTTCATGTTTATGATAGCCGCAATAACTGCAGTGGTATTATCCGGCTGTGGTGGTGGGGATACCAAATCGGCGTCGAGTGGGTCGATGCCGACACCACCACAAACACCTGGAGAAACGCCACAGACGCCCGGCGGCTCTGACATGATGACGCCGACAGCCTGTATGGTGGGTGGTACTCTGTCCGCGGGTCAATCTTGCAGCCATGAAAGTCCCGGTAACAGCTTCACCTTTTCAGTAGATGCCAATGGGCGGGGCTGTTTGGGCGGAAGTATTTGTAGTGGCAACAGCATTACAGCCAATAATTTTTCTGCAAGAAAGAACAGTGCCGGGGACTGGGAAGTCACAGCCCTTCCCGGTGTCGCGATGACGCCATCAAATGGTAATAACGCTCCCACTATCGAGGCAACCACCGCCAATATAGTTCAACTCCAAATCGCGGCAGCCGCGCGAAACACGCCGAAGGCGGGCAGCGTAACGCAGTCCTCGGACGCCGATGCGAGCGGCGTTACGACCGATTCCGTCAACATCGAAGTTAGCGGTACTGCCGGACAGCAAACCTACGTCTTATCCTACAACGGCATGGAAGTAGTCAGCACCGCAAACGGAACACCGGAAATAAATGTGGAAGATGTGCTTGACCGACCCAAGGGAACGCGGTTGCATGAGCGGGTGTCTGGCGGCGTCGAGTTTTATCGGAGTCTGGGGCAAGCAGATGCGGCGCAACTCGGTCTCGCACCCGGAGACATCTGGATCGATGTATACACGGATCATGAGGGTGGCGGAGACACCGACTATCTGGCAGGAGGCATATGGGTGTATTCGCCGGATAACGCATCCAGTCTCGATGACTACGAATACGGAGCCTTTGTCGACGGCAGCGATCCGTTCCAGCAGAACAACCTGGTGGGTGTGACGGGGACCGTCACGTATTCTCTTCCCGACGGCGCCACCGGAGTGTACGCGGATGCGGAGGAAGGAAGAAATTACTTCTTTGACGCCAGCGTCACCCTAATGGCCAACTTCGGCAACGGCAGCGAGTTGGGAACGATTAGAGGACGTATCCATAACTTCGACGTAGAGGGCCTCACCGTCTCAGGAAACCCGGAATTGACCCTGGACAGCGCCAATATCGGGAGTTTGAATAGCGGGTTCTTCACGGGAGACACCAGAATGGATGTTGTTGGTGGAAGCAACTTCACAGGCAAGTGGGGCGGCCAGTTCTACGGCAACAGTGAGACTGACGGCAAACCGGGGTCGGTCGCCGGGACGTTCGGCGCCGCCACAGCGGATGGAAGCGAGGGTTTTCTGGGCGCCTACGGGGCGTATAAGCAATAGGCACGTCCCCATAACAGCACCAACGTAACAACAGAAGGGCAGCCCGCACGGCTGCCCTTCTAGCGATCAAGCCCAGCGAAAGCGCCTCTATTTGAAAAGCTGGACGAATATACGGCGCAAAACTCATCCACCTCGGCTCCAGGGAGTTTCGATATAACGTATTTTCATCACTATCCTTGTTGCCTTGGAGGAGAGTGAGACGCTGAGCTATAGTAACCGAAACATCTTTGGCCATCGGCCCGCGGTTTGTTGAAATTTCGCCTCTTCCCCAACACAACCACCATGAAGGAATTTACAATGTTGAAAATTCTGACGACTTCAATCATATGTATGTTCACGCTTTCCGCTTGTGGAGCGGTTAATAGCTTGATGGAAGAACGGTTCAGAATCCGGCATCTGGGGTTCACCAAGCAGGAATACCGGAAATCTCCGGGAGTCTTGATGCGGGCATCGGTGATAGCATGGGGAGCATATGACGAAGACGCGAAGGTGGCCGCGGTTATCGATTATTATACCGACCCTGAGCAGATGCTGAAGGGGGAAAGCTGGAATCAACAACTTGGGATGAGCTTGGATAAATTTTTTGGCAACCTCGGCAATTCGAATGTTAAAAAACCTGTTCCACAAAAATTGGGGCGTAATGAAGCGCTGAAACGCGTCCGTTGTTTGAACGACTTGTACAACGAATTATCAAAAAAGAAATATCGAAGATTTCGTGATTCAAGGTATCCCTTGTTCAAGGCCGAAGCCCAATGCAGCGCATTCCTTTCTCGTCATTCCATCCCGATGGAATGTGTTGGCTGGAGAATTTCCACCAGCGAAAAAACCGAAAAAATTGGAACGAAAATTTTAAGAACGTATCGCTTGAGGGGAAATTTAGTGAATAGATGCTCGTCTTGATGTGTTTCCGGATTAGCGGATACATCGGCGACTTTATATGTGGTTTTGTATTCGGCTCGACCCATCGGCCCGCCGGCTCACGAATTCTTGATTGAAGAAATAATGAACATGGAAGACGTACGCGCCAAAGCGCGGACCCAAGGTATTCGATTTAGGGTAGAGTTTTTCCCCGGGATATCCACGTGCCGCTCCATGGCCCGTTCGGGGACTCGATGATCAGGGAACACGGCGACTTCATGTATTCAGGCGGGGCGTGCTCCGCTGCGGACCGCGCTCAGAAGTTCGACGTTGCTGTAGTCGCCTACACTGGGGGAGCGGACCGATGGTTCTTGAATGAACGTCTCGTGGCGCCGAGGATGACCGCTATCAAGCCGTTGCGAGCCGGATTTTGGAGGACGTTCTGACAGGGCCGGCGACAAGTAACCGTTCGGCGGCAAGGTGATGGCCCGCCTTTCTCATCCCGGATATTCGAAGATATTCCCGTAAGGGGCTGGTAACGAGATTCGACATGTGGTAACCATGTCGGCATGAAGATTTGGACAGAAGCTGTCGAGACGGAGCCGGCGTTGGTCGAGAAGCCGGATGGCCGATGGCCTCATCCCCCCGAGTTGTCCACAACCGGAGAGGCGTACTGGCGTTCGCTGTACGAGCGCGAGCGTGCGCGCGCGGAGGCGGCGGAGGCGCGCGGCGAGGAGTTACGGTGGGCGGAAGTGGATTCCCGCGCCCGTGCGGGTAGGCTGAAGCGGCAGCTCGACGTCTGCCGGAAGAAGCTCAAGGAGGCCGCCGGGGAAGCGAAGGAAGCCCGCCGCGCGGCGAAGGACGCGCTGTCGCTCAAGGCGGAAGTGGCGCGGCTGGAGAAGCTACTCGCGGAAGCGGGAGTCGAGCCGCGCAAGCGCAGCCCGCTCATGTCGCTGCGCATGGAGGTCGTCCGGCTTCGCAAGGAGCTCTCGGGCGTGCCGTCGCCGGGGGAGGCGGGGCGGGTGCGCAAGGCCCTGGAGGAGCGCAAGGAGATCGGCTGGCGGGAGAAGGAGGTCGCCCGGCTGGAGGAACGACTGGCCCGGGAGAAGCAGAAGTCGGCGGCTCACAAAGAGACCATCCGGAGCCTGGACGAGGAGACCATCGGGCTCTACAGGAGGTTGCGGCGATTGCGCGACCAGGCGGAGGTGGTCAAGTCGTTGTCCGCGGAGGTCTACCGTCTTAAAGTCTCCCTGGGAGCCGCAGGCATTGCGACCGAACGGCTGAAGGCGCGGTTGCTGCGCGCGCGCGAGGCGGCGCGCTCGAGGTCGCCGTCGCGTGCGGACGCGGAACTGCGCAAGGCCCTGGGGAGGTCGCGGCGTCAGAAGACGGCGCTCGGGTCCCTGTCCAGGGAGAACGCGCGGTTGTGCCGTGCGCTTCGCAAGTCGGAGGCCCGCCAAGCGCGTCTGGAGGCCGAGCTCGGGAAGCTGCGCGCCACCGGAGCGGTGCTGGCGAGGAGGCTGTTCGGGCGCGGGAGCGAGCGGCAGGAGAGGCCGCGCTCGGAGCGAAGACGCGGCGGGCAGCCCGGCGCCCGGGGCCATGGCCGCACCCCACGGCCCGCGCTCGATGAGAGGACCGAAGTGCGCAACCCGCGGCCGGTGCGCGCGTCTGCGCCGGTTGCGGGAAGCCCTACGTGGCGAACGGCGCCCGTGTATCGAGCATCGTCGAGATCGAAGTCTCGGCTCACAGGCGCGTCATCCGCCGTCCGAGGTGGCGCCGGGGGTGCGAATGCGCGTCGTCTCCCACCGAAGTGTCGGCGCCGCCCGCGCCGCGCCTGTTCGCGGGCACGTCCTTCGGGACGAGCGTGTGGGCGCGCTTCCTGTTCGAGCGCTACGCCTGCTTCCGCCCGCTGCGCCGGGTCGCCGCGTGGCTCTCCGACCAGGGGCTTCCTGTCTCCGCAGGGACGCTGGCCGGCGGCGCGCACCGCTTCACACCCCTGTTCGATCCGGTGGCTGCCGCGATCCTCGCCCGCCAGAACGAGGCGGCGGTGCGCCACGGGGACGAGACGACGTGGCGCGTCCAGTCGCTTCGCGAGCAAGGACGCTCGAGCCGCGCCTGGCTGTGGACATCGGTAAGCACGGACGCCGTCTACTTCCACGTCGACCCCTCGCGGAGCGCGGAAGTCGCGATGAAGCTGTTCGGCGCGGCCGGCCGCCATACGGTCCTCGTCTGCGACCGCTACAGCGCCTACAAGAAGCTGGCGCGCATTCCCGGGGGTCTGGTCACTCTCGCATGGTGCTGGGCGCATCAACGCCGCGATTATATCCACTGCGCCGCAGGAGAGGAGCGGCTGACGCCATGGTGCGAGAGATGGATCGGGCGGATCGCGCAGCTCTACCGCCTGAACGAGGCGCGCCTGGCCCGTTACGACCCGGGCGCCGAACGCCAGGGCGCGGCGTTCGGCGTAGCGCAGGCTGCGCTCAGGAAGGCGCTCGAGAGCCTGTTCGCGCAGGCCCGGAGGGAACTCGCCGCCCTGCCGGCGCAGGCGCCCGAGGGCAAGGCGCTTCGCTCGCTGCTGAACCATCGCGAGGGGCTGAGCGTATTCCTCGAGCGCCCCTCGGTACCGATGGATAATAATCAATCAGAGAGAGTGCTCAGGGGTCCAGTAATCGGCAGGCGACTCTCGTTCGGCTCCGACAGCGAGGCCGGCGCCCGGTTTACGGCGATGATGTACTCGGTCCTCGGTACACTCTCCTCGAACGGCATCGACCCTCTCCGCTGGCTGGAGGCATGGCTCACCGCCTGCGCGGAGAACGGCGGCCGGGCGCCCGGGGACCTCTCCGCGTGGCTGCCCTGGTCAATGGACGCACAACGCAGGCGCGCCCTCATGGCGCCGGGATGACGCCGTGACCGAGTGCCGCTACTACGGACGCGACTTCACGACGGAAGAGATGGCGCTGCTGCGCGCGCTGATCGCCGGTCCTCCTGCGCTCAACCGCCATGCGCTCTCGAAGGAGTTCTGCCGCCGCATCGGCTGGTTCAAGCCCGACGGCGGACTCAAGGACATGATGGCCCGGGTGACCATGCTCGCCATGCACAAGGACGGCCTGATCACGCTGCCGCCTCCGAAGTGGCGTCAGAACCGGCCCGGACCAATCATCTTCGGACCCGACACCGAAGCGCCCCTCATCCCGGCGCCTGAGACCCTCGATGAGGTACGTCCCCTCGATATGCGCATCGTCGTGCGCGGAACCCGCGAGGGCAAGCTCTGGAACGAGTTCGTCGCCCGTTACCATTACCTGGGCTACAAGACCCTCGTCGGCGCACAGATGCGCTACGCCGTCCACGACTGCGACGGCAGGCCCCTCGCCATGCTCGGCTTCTCCACCGCCGCATGGAAGCTCGCCCCGCGCGATGCCTTCATCGGCTGGACGTCCGGGCTGCGCGAGAAGAACCTCCCCCTCGTGGTCGACAACCCGAGGTTCCTCATCCTGCCATGGATCAAAATCCCCAACCTCGGCTCCCACCTCCTCGCCATCATCCGCCGTCGCCTGCCCGGAGACTGGACCGAGCGCTATGGCGTCACCCCCGTGCTCATCGAGACCTTCGTCGAGACGCCCCGCTATACCGGCGCCGTCTACAGGGCATCGGGATGGATTCACGTCGGAACCACCCAGGGTCGTGGACGCTACGACAGGGACAGACGCTACGACAAGCCCAAAAAGGACGTCTGGTTGCGGCCGCTCAGAAATAACTGGAAGCAAGTCCTCAATCGCTGAAACAACCCCCGTCACCCCACCGCCGAACGGTTACGGCGACAACGCCTCCCTGGGATACGCAGGCGTTGTAACGAATCCGCTTTCGGTTTGATTACGGATTGTGGAGGGTGGATTTCAAAGACTCATTGAAAGACAATAATATCAATATGTTAGATAGATATGCGTCTAATCGAAACGGATGGACGCACCTAATTTATCGAAAAACCCCGTGAATTTATCGATATTTTCAGAAATTCCCCTGGCCCGGATGGGCCGAGCCGCTCCGCCATCATACCCGCTCTCTCTTTTCATCCCCCCACCGCAAATGCGGGGAAATGCGCCTCCGGCGCGATGTGGCGAATCCCGAAAAAAAGTCAAACCCGACCGATGAGGGGCTGTTGAAAAACCCCTCGTCGGGCGCATGGCCTTTACCCCCCTGACAAGGGGGGCCAGGGGGGTTGGTTTCCAGCCGAGGGAGGGCGAGCGGGACGGGTAAAGTACTATTCCCTCCGACTCCCCCCCATCCTTCCTTGCCATGAACCCCCCAACCCCCCTTGTCAGGGGGGCTTTTTCAACAACCCCGATGAGGTCAGGCTTCCCCGAGGAGGTCAGGCTTCCCCGAGGAGGGGAAGACTGCGTCTTTGACGCGACTGAGGAGCAAGCGAATCCGGTTGCCGGGCGATGAAAGACTCGGTATGTTGGTGGAATGCGAATGGGTGTGTTCATTCCAAAAACAAAAAACAACCAACTGTGGGCGCCATGACGCCGGGTGAGTTCATCGCCAAGTGGCGGGTCTCGGAGTTGAAAGAAAGTTCGGCGGCGCAGGAGCACTTCATCGACCTGTGCCGTCTGCTGGACGAGCCGACTCCGGCGGAGGCCGACCCTAAGGGCGATCACTACTGCTTCGAGCGCGGCGCGCGCAAGGACGGCGGCGGCAAGGGCTGGGCCGACGTGTGGAAGCGGCATCATTTCGCCTGGGAATACAAGGGCAAGCACAAGAATTTGGACGCCGCTTTCAGGTAACTCAGGCAATACACTCTAGCGCTCGACAACCCGCCGCTCTTGATCGTCTCCGACATGGCGCTCTTCCGCATCTATACCAACTGGACGAACAGCGTGAGCGAGACGCACGAGTTCGCGCTTGAAGATTTGGTGGATGCCGCAAACCGCGACAAGCTCAAATGGGCGATGGCCGACCCTGAACGGCTCCGGCCCGGCGAGAGCAGGCAGGATATCACCGAGCGCGCGGCTGCCACCTTCGCCCTGCTGGCCCATAGTCTACGAGGACGCGGACGCGATCCGCAGGCGGTGGCGCATTTCATCAACAGGCTGGTGTTCTGCATGTTCGCCGAGGACGTGGGGCTTCTGCCGAACAAGATGTTCACGCGGATGTTACAAGGCGCGAGAAATCGGCCCGAGGTGTTTGCCGAATTGGCAAGCCGCCTGTTCGGGGCGATGTCCGAAGGCGGGGATGTCGGCTTCGAGTCCGTGGCGTGGTTCAACGGCGGGCTGTTCGACGACGATTCCGCCCTGCCGCTCGAAAGAGCCGAGATAGAAACCGCGCTCGCGGCGGCGGGTCTCGACTGGTCGGAAATCGACCCTTCTATCCTGGGCACACTTTTCGAGCGTGGCCTCAATCCGGATAAACGTTCACAACTCGGAGCGCACTACACGGATCGCGACAAGATCATGTGCATCATCGATCCGGTCATCACTCGCCCCCTGCTCGCCGAATGGGAGAAAGTAAAGAGGGAAATCGCCGAACATCTCGAACGGGCAGGCGAGACCAAATCGGCTTCTGTGCGCACGAGGCGGCGTGGGTTGGCGAATCAGCTATTGCGCGATTTTCTTGCGAAACTGCGAGGGTTCCAAGTGCTCGACCCCGCCTGCGGTTCGGGCAATTTTCTCTATCTGGCGCTTCACGCACTAAAGGACGTGGAGCACCGCGCGCAGCTCGAAGCCGAGGCGATGGGTCTCGAACGGGCGTTCCCCTCGGTCGGTCCCGCTAACGTCAAGGGAATCGAAATCAACCCCTACGCCGCCGAACTCGCCCGCGTCTCGGTGTGGATTGGTGAGATTCAGTGGATGCGGCGCAACGGGTTTGTCGAGAATCGAGACCCGGTTCTTAAACCACTCGACACAATCGAATGCCGCGACGCGATATTGACGGTGGAGGGCGAAGAACCCGACTGGCCGGAAGTCGACGTCGTCATCGGCAACCCCCCGTTTCTGGGAAATAGAAAACTCCGCAAGGAATTAGGATATGATTACGCCGAAACACTACCACGCACATACAGAGGATTGATTCGCGGCAAGCCCGATTTGGTTTGTTACTGGTTCGCCAAGGCAGGACGTTTGGTCGCTGAAGGAAAAGTTGAACGCGCCGGTCTGGTGGCGACGAATTCGATCCGTGGCGGTACAAATCGTAAAACACTGGATAAAATTCTGGAAGATTCGGCTATTTTCGACGCCCACTCGGATGAGTCTTGGGTCGTCGAGGGGGCAGCGGTTCGCGTCTCGCTGATCTGCTTCGCTTCAAAGGATGCCGAACTTCCCGTTCGTCTGGACGAGAGTGATGTATCCCAAATCAACGCGGACTTATCCGCAGGAAGTCTCGATCTCACTTCAGCGAATCCGCTGAAACGAAGCGAGGGTGTTGCTTTTCAGGGAGACATCAAGCGTGGTTCGTTCGATATCCCCGGAGATTTGGCGCGGTCGTGGCTGCGACTCCCCGCGAACCCTAACGGGCGGCCCAACGCCGACGTTTTGAAGCCTTGGATGAACGGCATGGACCTGACGCGCCGTCCACGAGACATGTGGATCGTCGATTTCGGCGATACGATGAGCGAGGCCGACGCAGCGCTTTATGAAGCGCCTTTTGCTTATATCCAGGAACATGTTTTACCGGTGAAAAAGAAAAGCGACGAAAAAGGAATTATGGATTTTTGGTGGCGACACTGGCGTCCTCGCCCGGAGATGTGGCAAGCCATAAACGGCCTATCGCGCTACATCGCCACGCCCCGCGTCGCCAAGCATCGACTATTCGTGTGGCTGGATGCTGGTATTTGTCCCGATTGCCAAGTTATCGTAATCGCTCGCGACGACGATACGACATTCGGGGTTCTCCACAGCCGGTTTCATGAAGCGTGGTCACTCAGACTTTGCACTTGGGTTGGGGTGGGAAACGACCCACGCTATACGCCGACCACCACCTTCGAGACCTATCCATTCCCGAAAGGCCTTTCGCCCGATGTATCCGCCGTCGATTACAAGGACGATCCACGCGCCGTCCTAATCGCCGAAGCTGCACGGCGGCTGGTGGAACTCCGAGACAACTGGCTGAATCCGCCCGAATGGGTGGAGTGGGTGGACGAGCCTGTTCCGGGATATCCCAAGCGTCCCGTCCCGCTCGATGAAACCTCCGCGAAAGAACTCAAGAAGCGCACCCTCACCAACCTCTACAACACCCGTCCGCAATGGCTCGCCGACACCCACGCGGAACTCGACGCCGCTGTAGCCGCCGCCTATGGCTGGCCCGCCGACATTTCCGAAGGAGAGGCGTTGGGGGAGTTGCTCAAGATGAATCTGGAGGGAGAGGACTAAGGAGTATCCGCCCAACGGATGCAAGAGGGTTTAGGAGCGGTTCGCGAACATCCGGCACGCTGTTGGGTTCGGCGACGTGAGTGTAGGGGACGCATATATGCGTCCCTGATTTTTCGTCGTCAAAACACGGGTCGCATGTATGCGACCCCTACGAGGAATGCCTCGCCTCGCTCGACCTCCCCCCACTTTCTGCTGAATCTCCCCGCCGTTTTGTTGTATCATGGACGCAGGAGCATGATTCGTCACGCCCCTCTCGCATCGCTCGGGTGGGCCGTGAGTCGAGAGTTGCCGTCTAGTGCATTACCGGAACAAATCATTACGGGAGGAGATAAAGATGGAAGATGTGCGCGTGGAGCGGATGGCGGAGATCATCACGGGGTATTCCTCAAAAGTAAAACGAGACGATCTCGTGGTCATCCGGGGCGGCACGGCCGCCGCTCCCCTCATTCGCGCGGTGTACGCCGAGTGCGTCCGGCGCGGCGCGCACGTCCATGCCGAGGTGTCGCTGCCGGGGCTTGAGGAGATTTTTTTCGAGCACGCCAAACGCGCCCAGTTGGCGTATCTCTCACCCATGAGAAAATTTGAAGTGGAAAACGTGGACGTCGTCATCAGTATTTTATCCGAAACGAACACGCGGCGGCTCTCGGGCGCAGACCCCAAGAAACAGGCGATTGTGTCTAAAACCAGACAGCCCATCATGGAGACGTTCATGAAGCGCGCCGCCCAGCATGAGGAAACGGGCAAGGGGGGCCTCCGGTGGACGCTTACTCTGTTTCCCACCGAGGCCTACGCGCAGGATGCCGAGATGGGGATCAGGGAGTATGAGAATTTTGTTTTCGGCGCGTGTTTCGCGGATGAGGCGGGCGGCATCAAGCGCTGGCGGGAGCAGCACAGGCGCCAGGCGCGGGTGATTCGCTATTTGAAGGGACGCAAGGTGGTGGAAATCGGCGCGCCCGGCACAGACCTGCGTGTGGGCATCGCGGGGCGTCCGTTCATGAATTGTTCGGGGCGCAACAATTTCCCGGACGGGGAGGTTTTCACCGGCCCGCAGGAGAACAGAATCGACGGAAAGATTCGCTATTCCTTTCCCGCCTGCATCTCGGGGCGCGAGGTCGACGGCGTGGAGCTCGAGTTCGACAAGGGCGAGGTCGTGAAGGCGACGGCGGATAAGAACGAGGCGTTCTTGAAATCCATGATCGGCATGGACGATGGCGCCAAGAGGGTGGGGGAGTTCGCCTTCGGCTTGAACGGCGGCATCCAGCGCTTCACGAAAAACACGCTGTTCGATGAGAAAATCGGCGGCACCCTGCACCTCGCCCTGGGCAAGGGCTATCCCCAGAGTGGTTCCAGGAACAACTCCGCCCTTCACTGGGACATGGTGTGCGATTTGCGCGATGGCGGTGAGGTGTACGTGGACGGAAAACTCTTTTCCAAGGACGGGGAACTACAGATTTAACCGGATGGATGAAACCGGATTCTCATCGGTTCCGGGGATAGCCGCCCCACTCTCAAAATGCTATTCTCCACGCGCCGTTTCCCTATGGGCGGGTAGCTCAGCTGGCAGAGCGGTGCCCTTACAAGGCATAGGTCGGAGGTTCGAACCCTCTCCCGCCCACCATTGCAAGTCAATTCCGGATTCCACTCCGTCGACTGACGTGATGAAGGCGATGTTCAAAATACCTTCGGAACACCTCGTTTTCGGGATAGGCTTCTGGATCTGTCCAAATCGCTCCAATTCGTCCAACCAGCCCCGCAATCCAATCGGCAGCCTGTATGGTTTGATAGCGGTGGCTTTCCAGATGGAAAGGCTGCTCAATCAGACATCGATATGATTGAATTCCATACATGCTTTGCGCCGCTCTTGTAAGTAACGCCGAGCGGTGCTGGTGTTGGTCAAGAGCCATAAGAAAATTTTCTGGGAGCTTGCAATCTTCAGAACAGTACCCATTGATCCGCTTGATTGCCTCAACAAGAATCCGTTCGTAAAGCAGATTTGGCTTGTGATGCTCAGGATCGGCGTTTTTCTTGATTCCAACATAGAATACGAAACCGCCGAGTATTGTGATCATGTTCAACAGGCGGTTTGTGAATCTTCGCAGTTCAGGATACCTAATAACGTTGGTTACCGTATAAAGACGGGCTCCCTTTTTCTCCCATCGGGCGGGATTTTTGCCAGACTGCTTAATCTCGAAATCGAGCAATTCGCATTTGCGTTGAAAAAACCACGTCCCGAACCTGCGTACTTCATCAGTTGGAAGAACGAAGCCGGCAAGGCCGAACACAGGACTATCGTTGTGATTCGGATGGCTCCGGCTGATGTAAGGCCCGATGTGTCCAAATTCGTCAAGATAGGCGATGTAAGTCAATGAGCAACCCAAGATCGCAAAAACACGAAAACCCACGCCGGAGCGTGGGTCTCGGAATGAAGGGCAACCCTGTCATGACATCCAGGATTGCGTCTCATGATGAAAATAAGCCATCATTTTGACATTGTCAAACGGTATTTTCGGGTAATGCACGACACCGGGGGTGGGAAATATCCCCACCCCCGATGTTTTAAGTCTCATTCTGTTCGGCTCAGGCTGAACCCGGGCCTTGCTTAAGTCTTACTTCGCCACTGCGCCGGGCCGTCCTTTGGGGATGATCGGCACGAGCAGGTACGACTGGTGGTTCGGGCCCGTGTGCAGGGTGGTGCGCCCGCCGAAGACTTCTTTCGAGCGATCGACGGGATGATCGTGTAAGAACGGTCCCGACCCGCGCGAGGGAACGTAGGCTTCCACCGCAGGGCCGGGGCGGTCGAAATCCTGCCCGGCGATGTTGATGGAGAGTTGGAAGCCTTTGGGCAGCACGATGCACTGGGGCCAGATTTCGATGTCGAGTTCGTAAATCCGCTCCGGCGTCAGCAGCTGTTTGTCGTCGTGCGTGTGGTAGGGCCGCCAGGGGTCTGATAGCTCCTCATCCAGCTTTCGGTGCGAGGCGCGCAGCCACCCCTGTGCGAGCGGCGTCTTGGGGTCGACCGTGCCCTGGAAATAGACTTCCCGGCCCCTGGGCGAGAACGCCTGGACGGTCAGGAACAAATCCGCATCCCGCGTTGATGAGGAGATGAAGAGCTTGGCCGCCATCGGGCCCGTGATCTCGGTCTCCTCCTTGAGCGGCGCCGTCCGCAAGGTGATGCCGCGCGTCAGCGCCCGGAAGGTTTTTGAGCGCTTGGCTTTCGGCGGGTTCGGGTCGAGCTTGCCCTTGCCGCCCGCGTGGATGTAGAGCTTCGTCCAATTCGTGCCCTTGAGCGGCCATTCGTGTTCTTTGCGGAGTTCCACCTCGTCGGTGAACGGACGCCGCAGGTTGAGCCACACGCGGGGTTCTTTGTCCCAGCCGTTCTGCTCGCCCTTGAGATAATAGTCAAAGAAGCGCTTTTGAAGATCCATCCCGTATTTGAGATAGAACCACTCCTCGTGCCTGCCCGGATGCGCTTCGAGCCATTTCTCCTCGGACGCCGCCTGCGTGTAGGCCTCGAAGTTCCCGCGCGGATGCAGGCCGAAGCCCGCCCAGCTTCCCGCGCTCAGGAAGGGGACTTTCACCTTCGACCAGTCGGGCGAGCGAGAGCGGTACCAGTCGTCGTCCATCTCGCGCGCCAGGAAGTTCGAGAGCGTGTCGGCGCGGTTGTCCTTGAGTTCTTCCTTAGAAAGCGTCGCCGGACCCGTCGAGCGCGTCTCCATCCAGTGGTCGCGCGGGCCCTTGGGGTTGCCGTGCTGCACCGCCTCGACCTGGCGCGGATACCAGATTTCCATGAACTTGTTCGAGAGAATGCCCCCGTGGTGCGCCCAGTCGCGGTAGTGGTCGGCGGCGCCCTCCCAGGGGATCATGGCCGTCAGGTGTTTGGGCTGTAACGCCGCGACCTGCCACTGGTTGATGGCGTAATAGGAGACGCCGTTCAGGCCGACCTTGCCGTTCGACCACTCCTGTTGGCCCGCCCATTCGATGGCTATGGCGAAGTCCTCGGTCTCGCGCGGGGAGAAGATGTCGAGATAACCGGGTGAGCGACCCGCGCCGCGCGAATCGAAGCGTACGCAGGCGTAGCCCCAGGGCACCCATATCTCGGGGTCCACCGTCTCCCATGTCAGCCAGCGGTGCTGCGATCCCTCCAGGATATCGGGGTGCATCTTCACCAGCGAATCCCACAGCGGCTTGTAGTGCTCCTGATACTTGACTCCCTTGCCGTAGGGGCCGCCGGCCAAGACGATGGGCACCTTCTCCTTGGTGTCGGGCCTGTAGACGTCGACCCGCAGCACCACCCCGTCGTCCATCTCGACGGGCAGATCACGTTCGATAATCATATGCACCTCCCGGGTTTGAGAATGAGGCCGCGGCTCCCGAGACGGGGCCGCCCGCTCTTTCCGCGTTTGCGCTTGAATAGAATGTGAAGAAATTATGCGACAAAGGCCCGCATTTTTCAATTTGGAGAATTTATGGCTTTTACGTTTTCCCTGCTCAGGCGTCGGGCGAAGGGGAGGGAAAAGAGGTTTCCCGGATGATTTTAAGGCCTTCGTGAATTTTCTCCCGCGCGATAAACGGCTATATTGAAAAGCGTAGTCGCGCTTTCAGGCCCGCCGCCGGGACGGAATTTCCTTGATCACGTACATCGACGAAATCGATCGCCACATCTCGGGCTGGATGAACCGCTACGGCCGCCTGTTCCTGAGGATTTCGCTCGCCGTCGTCTTCATCTGGTTCGGTATCCTGAAGCCCATGGGTCTGAGCGCGGCGGCCGAACTCGTGCGCCGCACGGTCTATTGGCTTCCGCCTGATTTCTTCATCCCACTACTTGGCTGGTGGGAGGTGGCGATAGGGGTGGGGCTGCTCTTCCGCCCGCTCATCCGCGTGGCGCTGTTCCTGCTTTTCCTTCAGATGCCGGGGACGATTCTGCCGCTGTTTCTGCTGCCCGAGGTGTGCTTCACGCAGATTCCCTTCGCCCCCACGCTGGAGGGGCAATACATCATCAAGAACCTCATTCTCTTAAGCGCGGCCATCGCCGTGGGCGGCACGGTGCGCAGGGAAGAGAGCGCGCATCCGCGCACCTGATGGGCGATCTTCCCACTTGCCCAGGGCGATATCAACGTGCCGCTCTATTGAGGTTCTAATATCACTCCCCCCTTGAGGGTCATTAGCAACTGATGAAAGAGGAAAAACCACTCCCCCCTTGAGGGGGAGTCGGTGAGCTAAGGGCGAAAGCCCTCAAGCGAACCGGTGGGGGGTGAATTTATTTTGTCGGGAAACTCATATTTTAGAACCATACCCCCCACGCATCAGCCTTCGCACAAACCGCTCGGCTTCTGCTACTCCCCCTCAAGGGGGGAGTGATTCACCTCACCAAGGCGGGAGGGATTGAAATTCACAAACCTCCATTCGTCGTCTTCGATCCTCGCTCCGACTCTAATCCGACGCTGGGACGATTGAGAACTTGCAGTGTCCGGCAAATTGCCGTACATTAAAGGCAGGCAAAGGAGGCGAGACCATGCTGAACTTCCGTGACCCTGCGGCCGCCATCGACGAGCCGAAAACGGCGCGCATGGAACAACGCACCAAACCGCACGTCAAAGCGCAGATCCAACAGGCGGCGGCCCTGCTCGGCGTCGACGAGACGACTTTCGTGACTAGCGCGGCGCTGGAGCAAGCCCGGCTCACGATTGCCGATCATGAGCGTACCCTCCTCTCGGCGGAGGATCGCGACCTCGTCCTCACTGCCCTCGATGCGCCTGCGGAGCCGACCGAAGCGTTGCGCGAGGCGATGGCCCTGCACGGCGCGCGGGTGGCGCGTGACGGCTGAGGCGGCCCCAAATCCACAAGGAATATCCATCGAGCCGCTCGACCCGCAAAAACACGATCGAGCGGCTTTCTCCTGCGGGACCGATCGGCTCGATAACTTTCTCAAACGCACCGCCAGGAAACACCAGGCGGGAGACTTCACGCGGGTCTGGGTGGCCACGGAAGGCGGGCGCGCCGAAATTCTCGGGTTTTACGCGCTGAACGCCCATTCGCTCGAAGGCGACGACCTCCCGGCGAACCTGACGAGGAACGCTCCCCGCTCCGGCTGGATTCCGGCCGTCTATCTCTCGATGATCGCAGTCGACAGCCGCCGCCAGGGCCAGGGCTTCGGACGCATTCTTCTCGCGGACGCATTGAACCGCGCGGCAGCCGCTGCGGATCAGATCGGGCTCAAGGCCGTGGTGCTCGACGTGATTGAGGACGGCGGCCCCGGGATCACGGAAAAACGCCGCGCGTTCTACGCGGCCATGGGGTTTCAGTCGCTGCCGTCGCGTCCGCTCAGGATGTTCATCGGTATCGAGACGGTTCGCAAGGCCCGGACCTAATGCGTGTCGTCTACCGCATGCACGGGGCCGATATCGGCGAATCACTCCCCCTCAAGGGGGTTGTTGAAAAACCCCCTCAAAGGAAAATGCCTGCGGCGCATTCGCTACCCTGGCACGTAATACTTCCCTCGTCGGGCGGCAAACAAATCCTCGCTCCTGGGGCTGTTGAAAAAACCCCTCGTCGGGCGCATGGCCTTTACCCCCCTGACAAGGGGGGCCAGGGGGGTTGGTTTCCAGCCGAGGGAGGGCGAGCGGGACGGGTAAAGTACTATTCCCTCCGACTCCCCCCCATCCTTCCTTGCCATGAACGCTCCCTCCCCGGTCGCGTTCGACCCCCAACCCCCCTTGTCAGGGGGGCTTTTTCAACAACCCCCAAGGGGGAGTAATTCTCGAGTTCGCCTCGTTTCGATTGACGGGGTTCGCGTAGGGGCGCGATGTTTGCCGTAGGGGCGGACCTGTGTGTCCGCCCTGTTTTTGTTTTTGCTCGTCATTCCGGCGCATGCCGGAATCCAGCGACTTTGTTTTTTGTTTTGTATCGTCATTCCCGACAATGTGGAGAAGATGGAATGCCGCAATATATCCATCTCATCGGCTCTGGATTCCGGCATGCGCCGGAATGACGAGCAAAGGCAACATCACTCACTCGGAACAATTCCTCCATCGGTCGGTATTCCTTATTCCGCCCCCGCCTCACCACGCTGGCCGGCGCGGTGAAAAATGCTATAGTGCCTCGGCTTGAAACCGTCATCATCAATCCTTCATACAGGAGTGAAGCATGAGCGAGCCGCAAATCAGCGTGCGGGTCACCTATTCAGACGGCGGGAGGGAGGTCATATGAGGCGGCATTGCTTCACCTTTGAACGGGAGATGGATTCAAAATGAACTGGACACCAAGACGAGAGAAATTTCGCGCCATACTCTCAGGCGACAGATGCGTTCACCCCGGTTCGGTGTATGACCCCCTCACCGCGCGCATGGCGGAGGATTTGGGCTTCGAACTCGGGATGTTCGCAGGCTCCACCGCTTCGCTCACCGTGCTGGGCGCGCCGGACATCATCTTGCTGACGTTGACGGAATTCGCCGGCCAGGCGCTGCGCATCAACCGCGCGATGGACGTTCCCCTGATGGTGGACGCCGATCATGGCTACGGCAACGCGCTGAACGTGAAGCGCACCGTCCAGGAACTCGAAACCGCCGGCGTGGCGGGCCTCTCGATAGAGGACACGATACTTCCCCAGCCCTTCGGCGCAGAGGGGGCGCAGCTCAGCACGATTGAGGAGGGCGTCGGCAAGATGCGCGCCGCGCTCGAGGGACGCGGGGATAAGAACCTCGTCATCGCGGGCAGGACGAGCGCGCCGCGCGTCACGGGCACGGAAGACGCTATCGCGCGCGTGACGGCGTATGAGGCGGCGGGGGTGGACGCCATCTTCGTGGTGGGCGTCCAGAGCCGCGCTCAGTTGGAGGCCATCGCGGCGGCGGTGAGCCTCCCCATCATACTGGGCGGGAGCGCCAAGGAGGTGCGCGGGCTGGATTATCTCGGGAGTCTGGGCGTGCGCGTCGCGCTCCAGGGCCACCAGCCCATCATGGCGGCGGCGCAGGCGGCCTATTCGGTGCTGAAGGCCTTCAGGGAAGGCGCGCAGCCGGAGGATCTCGAAAACATCCCCACGGGCGATTTTATGAAAAAATACACCAACGACGCGGACTACCGCCGCCAGATGGAAGCGTTTCTCGAGGGATGAGGTTCGCGCGCGAAACGCCGATCTCAAGTGACGAAACGCCCTCTGGGGGAATATACTGGCTCCTCATTCAAGGGAACGGAACATACCCGGAGAGAATCTCATGGCCATAGAACTTGCATGGTACATGTCGTGTGACGGCGACAGCGCGTACATCGGCCAGAAATTCGCCGACCATCCCCCGAGCTATGAGACCTTCACCCGCATCGCGCAAAACGCCGAGCGCAGCGGCTTCACCACCATCCTGGTGCCCACCTCGCAAGTGAGCGGCCACTACGGGCCGCAGGCCCCCACGTGGGACAGCATGGTGAACGCCGCGGTCATCGGTCCTGCGACGAAGACGATAAAGCTGCTCCTCGCCGTTCGGGTGGGGATCATCGACCCGGCCATCTGCGCCCGGATGATGGCTTCGCTGGATGAGCTCACGGGCGGGCGCATTCTTTATAACATCGTGACGGGAGGCGGCGCGCTCGCGAACTACGGCGAGACCCTGGACCACGACACGCGCTATGAGCGCACGGATGAATATCTCGAAATTTTAGAGGGCCTCTGGACTAAAGATAAATACTCGTTTGCGGGCAAGTTCTACCGTTTGGAAGACGCCACCGTCTATCCCCGCCCCGTGCAGAAGCCGAGGATCCCCTTCTTCATGGCCGGGGCTTCCGAGATAGCGCAGGACATCGCCATCCGGCGGGCGGAGTATTCGGTGTTCTGGGGAGAAACGCCCGGGCAGGTGGCCGGGCGCGTCCGGCATATGAACGAGAAATGCGAACGGGCCGGGCGGGAGAGACCGCTCAAGTACGTGACGCGCTTTCAAATCTTCGCGCGCGAAACCGAGGAGGAAGCCTTCGAGGCGGCGGAGGAGGTGATGAGCCGGGTCGATCCCGAGGTGTTGGCGCATCGCGGCAAGGTCATTTCCTCCTTCGAGAGCCAGGGCACGAAGGATCAGCAGGCCCGCACGCGCGAGGAAATGGTGGCCCCCAACCTCTGGGCGGGCATGGGGCGCATCCGCTCGGGCTCGGCCGTCGCCATCGTGGGCTCTTATGCGCAATGCGCCCAGAAGATCATCGAGATCGAACAGGCGGGCATCGACTTGCTGATACTCTCGGGCTTCCCCCTGCACGAGGAATGCGAAACCGTAGGCAGACACGTGATTCCGCTCGTGCGCGAGATGGAAAGGGAACTGGGCCTCGTGCATGAGGAGGATGAGGCGTTTTTGTGCTTAAGCCAGGGGGTATCCGTCTAGTTTCCCGTGGATTTCCGTAAAATACGGGCGGGCTAAAATAGGCCCGCCATTCTTTCATTGATGAGGGTTGATTTATATGGATTTTAATCTGAACGAAGAACAGCAGGTGTGGCGCGATAAGGCGAGAAAATTCGCGACCGAGGAAGTCGCTCCCATATCGCTCGCGCGGGACATGATTTCCGACCCGCGCGAGACCTTCGATTGGGAGATTATCAAAAAGGGCTCCCGGCTCGGTTTTCGCACCGCCGTCGTGCCCAAGGAACGCGGCGGACACGGGATAGATTTCGTCTCCCAGGCGCTGGTGATGGAAGAAATCGCGCGCGGCGACAGCGCGATATCGAAAACTTTCAGCCAGTGCTGGAAGTGGAGCCACCTGATAGCCGCCGCCTGCACGGATGATCAGAAAGACAGGTTCCTGAAACCTTTCCTGGCGGACGACACCTATCTTCTCGGCAAAGGCGGAACCGAGGAGTCGGCGGGTTCTGACAACCGCATGCCCTCGGACGACCCCCGGACGGGCTGGAAGCTGCAGGCGGTGCGCGATGGGGACGAGTGGGTGCTGAACGGCCGCAAGCGCTACATCGCCAACGGCAGCGTGGCCAAGCTCTTCTTCATCGACGGCAGATCCGACCCGGACGTACCCATCACGCAGGGCACCACGCTCTTCCTGGTGCCGACGGATACGCCGGGCTTTCGCGTGGGCAAGGTGTACGACAAGATAGGCTGGCGTTTTTACCAGAACGCGGAGCTTATTTTCGAGGACGCCCGCGTGCCGCACGCCAACGTGGTGGGCGAGGTGAACCGGGGGATTCAGGCGAGAAAAGGCGATACGTCGGAATTCGGCGATCTGGAACTCTCCTCCAACGCGCTGGGCGTGTGCCAGGCGGCGGTCGACATGGCGATGCACCACGCGAGAACGCGCTGGCAGGGCGGTAAATTCATCATCGAGCACCAGGCCATTCAGCTCAAACTCTCCGAGATGCACATGCTCACCGAAGCGCTGCGCTCCTACGTCATGCGCACCGCGTGTGACCTCGAAAAGGGTGCGGACCGCGACATGAAGCACAACATCCTGCTCATGAATTTCTCGACGGACGTCATCCAGCGCGTTACCCACCTGTGCATGGACATCCACGGCGGCGCCGGCGTCATGAAGGACGTGGGCGTGGAAAAACTCGTTCGCGACGCGATCGTCTGGACGCATCTGGCAGGCGACGCCGTGCAGCGCATCAAAGTCATCAAGCACCTGTGAGCGGGGGAATCTCATGAATGAAAAATCGATTTCCATGGCGGTGATTCTGGGCGACGGCGTGGGGCACGACGTGCTGCCCGTGGCGACGGAGGTGATTCAGGCGGCGGCGGGCGCAGTGGGTGTGGCCGTCGAACCGCAAGTGTATGACTACGGCGCGCTCCACTATATCGAGCACGGAACCCCCCTGCCCGACGACGTGGAAGGGCTGGTGCGGGGCCTCGCGGACAGGCACGACGCCATCCTGTTCGGAAGTGCTGGTCTCGACCCCAGAATCCCCAAGGACGTGAACTGCCGCGATCTCCTGCGCGCCCTTCGGTTCGAGCTTGATTTGTACGTGAACCTGCGGCCGGCGCCGCTGCTGCATCCCGATTTCTGCCCCTTAAAGAAAGATGCTCCCATCGACCTGGTCGTCGTGCGCGAAAACACCGAAGGGCTGAACGTGCGCGTGGGCGGCAACTTCAAGAAGGGAACGCCCGATGAGGTCGCCATCCAGGAGGACATCAACACCTACAAGGGTGTCTCGCGCATCTGCCGCTACGCCTTCGAGTACGCGCAAAAACACGGCTACCCCAAGGTGACCATGGCGGACAAGCACGGGTCTTTGATTCACGCGCACGGTCTGTGGCAGCGGGTTTTCTGGGCGGTTTCAGAGGAATTTCCCGACGTGGAGGGGGAGCATTACTTCATCGACACGCTGTGCCAGGATCTCTTGTACAAGCCCGAGGATTTCGGCGTTATCGTCACCAACAACATGTTCGGCGATATCCTGAGCGATCTGTGCGCGGGGCTCGTCGGAGGCGTGGGGCTGGCGGCTTCGGGCTGCATTCATCCGGGCCGCGTCTGCATGTTCGAGCCCGTGCACGGCACCGCGCCCGACATCGCGCTCAAGGGAATCGCGAACCCTTTTGCGGTATGCCTCACGGGAAGAATCCTGCTGAACACCCTGGGGATGGAGGATGCGGCGAACCTGATCTGGGAGGCGATACGCTCCGCCGTCCGCGAGAAAAAGATCACGGCCGACCTGGGTGGCTCGCTGAATACCCGTGAAGTGGGCGATTATCTTTGCGCGCACATCCAGAAATCAGGCGCGTAGCTTTTTTCTTATTTCGTTTTCATGAACGAGAGGATGATTCATGGCTTTTGAAGTAGGCGCGCCCGCGCACGCGGGCCAAATCGTCGTAGACGCGCTCGTAAGGGAAAACGTAAAAAGGCTCTATTGCCTTCCCGGGTCTCATCTTCTTCAGTTCTACGACGCGCTGCGGGAAGCGCCCTCCATCGGTCTCGTCACTTGCAAGCAGGAGCCGAACGCCTCCCTGATGGCCGACGCCTACGGGCGGCTCACCGGAGAGCCCGGCGTATGCCTGCTCACGGCGGGGCCGGGCGGTGCGAATTCCATCGCGGGCGTGGCCCAAGCCTATGGCGCGGCGTCGCCGATGGTGCACATCACGGGCTCAGTACCCCTCGATGCGTCGCGCGAGGCGTTCCACGGGGTGGACGACCCTGATTTTCTGGTCGAGATGTTCGGAAAAGTCACCAAGTGGAGCGTTCGCGTGAAGAGGATGGAGGATATCTCGGGCGTCATGGCCAGGGCGTTTCACGTCGCCAGAAGCGGGAGGCCGGGGCCGGTCCACGTCGAGATTCCGAGACTCAGCGATTACAGCCCCCATCTCTTGCAGGAAGAACCCATCGCGTTGCCCGAATATGCGCCGCAGCCGACGCAGGTCGTGGCCCCCAATGCGGAGGACGTCGCCCAGTACGCCCGGAGGCTGCTGGCCGCGAAATACCCCGTCATCTGCGCGGGCAAGGGGGTGATGCGAAAAGGGGCGATGGAAGAGTTGGCGCGGGTCGCCGATAAATTCTCCATTCCCGTCATCTACCCCCAGGATGCAATGGGCGTTATCCCTGAAGACCACCCCCTGGCGGTGGGGCATTACTTCGCCTTCAGGAACACAGGCTTTATGAACGGCGTCACCTCGAAGTGTGATCTGATGATGTTCATCGGCCTAAGAGCCGCCACGGCGGAGGTGGAGCACATCGACGGCTATGCGCCTGGGGACCGGATTTTCATCGGCTTCGACGACGCGGAGGACGCGCATTACGGCGGCGCGGACGAGATTGTCGCGGATCCAAAAATGTTCTTAAGCGACCTGGAAGCCCATTTAGAGGATGAGAGCGGATGCGCGGGAGATGGAGTAAGAGAGCAGATCGCGCAGGGCAAGGCGGACATGAGAAGGCAGGTCTTGAAGGTCATCGAAGGCCATGAGAGCGAGACCCCGATCCATCCGGCGCTGTTGATGGAAAAGCTGGCCACCCACATCAAGTCCGACGCCATCGTCGTCAGCGACGTGGGCAACTGCCAGATGTTCGCGCGCTACTACGTGCCGCTCACGAACCAGTTCTCCTTCATGCAGTCGGGCGTGTGGAACGCCATGTCCTTCGCGCTGCCCACGGCCATCGTCGCCAAGATGGAATATCCCGAGCGCGACGTCATCGGCCTGGTGGGGGACGGCGCGTTTCTGATGACGATCGGTGATTTCGTGACGGCGAGCGAATACGGCGCCGACATCGTGATGATCGTCTTGAACGACGGCTCCTACGGCCAGATTGATCGCCAGCAGCAAAACCTCTACGGCGCGGCCTACGGCTGCGACTTCAAGAGCCCCCATTTCGCCGAGATGGCGCGCTCTTTCGACGCTTTCGGCGTGCGGGTGGAAGACCCCGCCGATCTCGACGATGCCATCGAGGCGGCGCTCTCTGCGGGCATGCCGGCCATCGTGGAAGTCATGACGCGCGAGCAGCCCCTCCCGAAAATTTCATAAGGAAAACCGGGCGGGTGAATTCCGGGCCGGGCGGGCTTCTATGCGCCGATGAAAGTTCTCGACCTTCCTGTTTTACTGCGGATACATAACCTGAAACATACTGGAGGAGTTTTCCATGGATATTCGTCTGGACGGAAAAAAAGCGCTCATCACGGGCGCCAGCCGAGGCATGGGCCGGGGCATGGCTCTCAAATTCTCTGAATCAGGAGCCGAGGTGGGCATCGTCGCGAGGCGGCCCGACGTGCTCGATGAAACGAAACGGGAGATGGAAGCCGCCACGGGAGGCAAGGTTTTCGCCTATTCGTGCGATATGGGCGATGCCGAGGCGATCAAGACCATGTGGGCCTCGGCGCTCGATGATCTGGGCCAAATCGACATTCTGGTGAACAACGCGGGCACCTCCACCCGGGGGCCGTTCGAGGAAATAAGCGATGAGATGTGGGAGGAGGATTTGGGCCTCAAGCTCTTCGGCGCCATCAGGACCTGCCGGCTCGCGTTTCCCGCGATGAAGGCGCGCCGCTGGGGCCGCATCATCAACGTGGTGACCGTGGCGGGCAAAGCGCCGCCTGCGGGCAGCGCGCCCACCTCGGTATCGCGCGCCGCAGGCATGGCGATGACCAAGGTGCTGGCGGGCGAAGGCGCGCCGCACAACGTGCTGGTGAACTCGCTTTGTACGGGACGCATCGTGACGGATCAAATCGCGGGGCGCTATGAGCGGGAAAAGCCTGAAATCTCGTTTGATGAATTCGTCGCCGAATACGGGCGTGATATTCCCCTCGGCAGAATGGGAACGGCCGAGGAATACGCCAACATGGCGTGTTTTCTGGCGTCTGACGCCGCGTCTTTCATCACGGGGACGGCGGTGAACATCGACGGTGGTTTCTGCGCCGTCGTGTAGGTCAGGGATTTATGCGCGCCGGTATCTCCCGGAAGACGCTGAAGAGTAACAAAACCGCCATCAAGGCCAGCGCGCAGGATCCCTTGGAAATGGACGTTCTTGCCTGCCCGGATTTTTTCACTCCCTTTGAAGGTAGAGCTTCTCTTCTTCGAGAAGCCCTACGTCAAGACTAGAGAGGAAAATCACTCCCCCCTTGAGGGTCGGGCTTTCCGAGGGGAAAGTCCGTCGGTGAGCTAAGGGCGTTAGCCCGCAAGCGAACCAGTGGGGGGTGAATTCCGACTGAGGAAGGAGGAATTCTTCCGAGCGACGAGCGAGGAATTGCATGCCGCTGTTTTCCTCACCCTGGTTAAGCCCTCCCTCATTGGGGTTGTTGAAAAAGACCCCTTTTTAGAAAGTAGAGGGGACACCCCTTTCGACTGGTAAAAGCAACCCCCCTGTCCCCCCTTGTCAGGGGGGCTTTTCTTCCACCCCCATCGTCGGGGGGCATCGCCTTTACCCCCCTGACAAGGGGGGACAGGGGGGTTGCTCCCTTGACAAAGGCTTTTTCAACAGCCCCTCATTGGTCGGGTTTGACCCCCCACCGCATCAGCCATCGCACAAAACGCTCGGCTTCTTCGACATTCCCTCCCTCTTTGGTCGGCAATGACCCTCAAGGGGGGAGTGATTCAGGTCCTTAACGGGGAGTGATTTTCTGCCTTTCCCGTCATTCCGGCGCGTGTCGTTTCCGGGATACGGGCAGACCGCTTGGAGCGGGCATTCCTCGCATTTGGGCTTCGGGCGGCAGCAGGTGTGCCCCAGACGCACGAGCAGGGCGTGGTATTCGTTGAAAAGAGGGGCCTCACGGGGCAAGTGGGCCGTGAGGCTCTCCTGTAAGGCGAGATAGTCCTTATCCCCGTTTTTTGACGCCTCGAAATGCCCGAGCCTCGAAAATATGCGTTTCGTGTAGGCGTCCACCACGAACACCGCCCTCCCGGAGGCGTAAAGGGTGATGGAATCGGCCGTCTCGCGCCCGACGCCGTCGAGGCTTAAGAGTTCCTCATGCAGCTTTTCGGTGGGCAGGCTCAAGAATATGTCCACGTCTCCCTCAAAGTGTTTCCAGAGATAAGAGACGAAACCCTTTAGCCTCTTGGCCTTCATGTTGAAAAACCGCGCGGGTCGGATGAGGCGGGCGAGGCGATCTTTGCGCACTTTCTTGAGCGCGCCCTCCGTTAAGAGGCCTTCTTTTTTGAGGTTCCCGATCGCGCGCGCCGCGTTCGCCCACGAGGTGTTCTGGACGAGAATGGCTCCCAGGCAGACCTCGAGCGTCGTCTCGCCGGGCCACCAATCCTGCGGGCCGAAGCGCGCGTACAGGCGCTCGTAGATATCCATCAGGCGCTTTCGGCCGATGCCCGATTTTTGAATTGCGCGTTTTCTCTCGCTCATGCTCGCCTCGCTCATTCCCCTGGTGTAGATTCCTACACTTATACGGGCAAGCATCGTAGCGCAAAGACGCCTTTGAAGCCCCGGCGGGATTTCGGGATTTTGCGGAGTGGATATTGCGGGCGAACCGGGGTCGGCGACGCCGCCTTCATCGCTCGAAGGTAAGGGATGTTCGATGAAAAAAGGCGCGAAAATTTTGGTGGGCGGCTGCGCCGGCGTGAAGAATGGTGAGGACGTGCTCATCGTCACCGACTCTGAACGCCTCCCCATCGCGCAGGCCCTTTGCGCCGAGGCGCAGAACCAAGGCGCACGGGCGACGATGGCCGTATGCCCGCCCAGAAGCATCGACAACGAGGAGCCGCCGCGCGCCGTGGCCGAAGCGATGCGGGCGTCCGACGTGGTTTTTCTGCCCGTCACCCACGCCCTCGCCCATACGCGGGCGACGCGTGAGGCCATCGGAGCCGGCGCGCGCGTGCTCTCGATGACGGCGTTCACGCCCGGACAGATGGAGTACGGCGGCCTGATGGCCGATTTCAGGGCGAGAAAACCGCTTTGCGACGCCCTGGCGGCGCGCTTGAGCGAGGCGCGCGAGGTGCGCGTCACCAACCCGGCGGGCACCGAACTCGTGCTTTCCGTCGAGGGACGCGCGGGCAACAGCCACGCCTGTGTTCTGGATGGCCCCGGGTTCACCGCCGTTCCGAACATCGAGGCGAATATATCTCCTTTGGAAGGGACGGCGAGCGGCGTCCTCGTAGTGGACGGGAGCATTCCCTATTACGGCGTGGGCGTCATCGAAGAGCCTGTTATTTTCCAGGTTGAAGACGGCTTCGTGCGGGAGATATCGGGCGGGCGGCAGGCGGATTACCTCGATAAATTACTGGCTGAACAGAACGACGAATGGGTCTATAACGTCGCGCAGTTCGCGATGGGCCTAAACCCCGAATGCAAGGATTTCACGGGCGAGATGCTGAATGATGAGGGTGTGAACGGCACGATCCACATCGGCATCGGCACCTCCGCCAACTTAGGGGGAGACGTGCAGGCCAAGACCCACTTCGACGCCATCATCAGAGCGCCATCGGTCTGGTTCGACGGCGCGCCCATCATCCGAAACGGCGAAATACTGCCGGACGCGGAATGAGCCGAATAACCATGGAAGTTCGCCTGGAAATGGAAAATTGTTTTTCACAGAGACGCGTTGAATGAAAAAGATGAAGTTTGTTTTCGTTTTCGCAAGTTTTCTCCTCTTTGCGGTGGTCTGTCAGAGCGTCGCCGCTCAGCCTTTGAGCAAAAGCTACCTTCAAGGGCTTTTATCGAATCCGCCCCTGAATCAGGAAAAATTAAAACCGGGGACGCGCCATGGTTGCGTCCACATACCCGCAAGGGGTTTCATTCAAAGACTCATGGTGGGTTTTGAAATCACCGGGGAGAGCTGTTCCGTAACCGTGAACCGGGGCAATACCGTAAAGGTCAGTTTCCTGGGCGACGCCGTCATACCCCTGGTGAGCACGAGCACGGAGAAACGCCGCACCGATACTTTTGCCGGAGAGGTGGGGAAGGGCCAGGTGCTCATCGTCCAGCATCATGGGGGCGAGGTCGTCTTTGTCACCCAAACCGTCTATGACGAAAACGGGGACGTGGTGTATGGCCGCTCCGGGGATGGCGACTACATCAAGGCATGCAACTTTGGCATGACGACTTCCGAAAGGTTGGCCGGCAAGAAGAAGTGCAAAAAATAATGTCGAAAGCGCAATGATGGATAAAGACTTGCAAATTCGCTTGGGCGTAGACATCGGGGGCACGTTCACCGATCTCGTGCTCATCGACGAGAGGCGGGGAGCGGTCCACATCGCCAAGGTGCTGACCACGCCCGATGATCCCGCCGAGGGGACGCTCTCGGGCTTCAGGAAAATACTCGAATCCGCCGGTCTTAAAGCATCCGACCTCGCGAGCATCGTGCACGCCACCACCCTCATCACCAACGCCCTGATCGAGCGAAAAGGCGCGCGCACGGGCCTCATCACCACGCAGGGGTTTTCCGACGTCATCGAGATCGGCCGCGAGAAGCGCTTCGACCTCTACGACCTGCACCAGGAGATGCCGATGCCTCTCGTCTCGCAGGAGTTGCGCGCCGAGGTGCCCGAGCGCGTCCACGTGGATGGCGAGATTGTGGTTCCCCTGGACGTAGAAGCCGTGAAGCGCGAGGCGGAAAAACTCGTTCGCCTCGGGGCGGAATCTCTCGCCGTCTCGTTTCTCCATGCGCCCGTGAATCCCGAGAACGAGAGGGCGGCCCAGGCGGCAATCGAGGAGGTCGTGGGCGATACGCCCGTTTGCATCTCATCCGCAGTGGCCCCCGAGACGGGCGAGTACGAGCGAACTTCCACCACGGCGGCGAACGCCTACGTGCGGCCCATCGCCGATGCGTACCTGACGCGCTTGCTCGCCAGCCTGCGGGATTCGGGCTTTGCGGGCGATCTCTTCATCATGCTCTCGAACTCAGGCTTCGCCACGCTCGACAGCGTGCGGGAGCATCCGGTGCGAATCATCGAATCAGGGCCTGCGGGCGGCGCGCTCACGGCGGCGCAAATCGCCCGCTCCCTGGGAGAGGATCACGTTCTGGGCTTCGACATGGGCGGAACCACGGCCAAGATATGCCTGATCGAAAACGGCGAACCCGCGACGGAGAACCGTTTCGAGGTGGCGAGAACGTCGAGATTCCAGAAGGGAAGCGGCCTGCCCATCCTCTCGCCCACGGTGGATCTGGTCGAGATCGGCGCGGGCGGCGGCAGCATCGCGCAGGTAAGCGGCCTGGGGTTGATTCGGGTCGGCCCGCAGAGCGCGGGCGCGATGCCGGGACCCGCCTGTTATGGGCAAGGAGGCGAACAGCCCACCGTTACGGACGCGAGCCTGCTGTTGGGCTATCTCAATCCCGATTTCTTCCTGGGCGGCGCGATGAAACTCGACGCCGAAATAGCGCGCGAGGCCGTCTCGGCTCTGGCCGAAAAGCTGGACATGAGCGTAGAGGATGCGGCGTGGGGGATTTATGAGATCATCACCGAGCAGATGGCGAGCGCCGCGCGCGTGCACATCGCCGAAAAAGGGGGCGACCCCAGAAACTACGCCTTGATCGCCACGGGTGGAGCCGCACCCCTTCACGCCTGCCACATGGCGAAGAAACTCTATATCCGCCGTATCGTCTGCCCGCCGGACGTGGGCGTGGCCTCCGCAGCCGGTCTTCTGGCGGCGCGGCCGAGAGCCGACGCCGTCCGCGTCCTGGTTTCCGACGTCGATGCGGTGGACTGGGCGCGCGTCGAGGCGCTTTATCGGGATATGGCCGCGCAGATGAAAGATTCCCTGGGGGACAGGCTCGACGTGGATGCGCGTTGGGAGTTTCAGCCCGCAGCCGACATGCGCTACAGGGGGCAGACGGATACGGTGAGCGTCCCCCTGCCCGAGGAGGGCGGGATGCCGGTTCGCGATAGCGCGGCCATGCAGGAGTTATTCGAGCAAGCGTATGAGAAGCGGTATTTGCGAAAAATCGAGAACGTGGCGGCGGAGGTGGCCGCCTGGCGGCTGACGATGCTGGGTCCGGGCCCTCAAGGCATGAACGTCCCGCCGCTCACGGATGAGGCGGATTTCGATAAGGGGTCAAGAAAGATATATGCGGGTACTGATGTCGGGTTTCTGGAGGCGCGCGTCTACCACAGGTATTCGCTGCCCGCCGGGCGGGAATTTTCCGGCCCCGCCATCGTCGAGGAGCGTGAATCCACCATCGTGGTCCCCCAAGACGCGCAATTTAGAAAAAATGAAAGCGGCCACATCATCATCGAGGTGAACGGGTAATGGCGTTTGATCCCATTACGCTGGAAGTGCTCTGGCGCAGGCTCATCGGCATCGTGGACGAGGCGGCGGCGACACTGGTGCGCACCTCGTTTTCCACGCTGGTGCGCGAGTCGAACGATTTTTCCTGCGTGATCACCGACGATCAGGGCCACTCCCTCGTGCAGTCTTCGGCCAGCATCGCATCGTTCATCGGCACCTTGCCGATAACGGTTCGCCATTTTCTCCGGGCGTTTCCGCCCGAGACGCTCGAACCCGGCG
This sequence comes from bacterium, assembly GCA_965261085.1. Lineage (GTDB taxonomy): Bacteria > UBA8248 > UBA8248 > UBA8248 > UBA8248 > Bin107. The sequence continues at coordinate 3,676,438 of OZ253442.1, read as the reverse complement.
ACATCCTCGTCACCAACGACATCTGGTACGGAACGGGCCATCTCCCCGACGTGAACATCGTGAAGCCGGTGTTTTACCGGGAAAAATTCATCGGGTTCTCAGCCAGTACGGCCCATCTGCCCGACATCGGCGGGAAAATCCGCTCCCCCGACCCCAGGGAGGTCTACGAAGAGGGCCTCCAGATTCCCATGATGAAGATGTACCGGCGCGGCGAGCCGGATCAGACGCTCATCGACCTCATTCGCTACAACGTGCGCGTGCCCGATTTGGTGATGGGCGACATCAACGCGCAGATCACGGCGAATCGCCTGGCGGAAAAACGCCTGGGCGATCTCTTGGAAGAATACGGCTTGGATGATTTGCGCGCGCTGACGAAGGAGATTCAGGGCCGCTCGGAAAAAGCCATGCGCGACGCCCTGCTTCGCTTGCCCGATGGGGAATACGCCTCTGAGATTGAGACGGACGGTCTGGCGGAGCCTATTCGGGTGCGGACGCGGATCGAGAAAACAGGAGATTCCCTGGTGATCGACTACGCGGGCTCCTCGCCCCAGGTCGATCGCGCCGTGAACGTGGCCTACAACTACACCTATGCCTATTCGGTCTATCCCATCAAGTGCGTTCTTTGTCCCGAGGTTCCCAACAACGAGGGGTGTTTTAGGCCCATCGAGGTGAGGACGGAGCCGGGCAGTATTCTGGAGCCGCTCCATCCCGCCGCGGGAGGAGGCCGGATGCTGGTGGGCCACTATCTGCCCGCCGCCGTTTTCGAGGCCCTCGCTCCCGTCATTCCCGAAGAAGTGCCCGCGGCGAGCGGCTCTCCCCTTTGGTGCGTGAACTATACGGGGCTGGATAAGCTGGGCGTGCGGACGGCGGGGCTTTTCTTCCAGAACGGGGGCACGGGCGCCACCGCGCGCGGGGACGGCCATGCGTGCCTGAGCTATCCCAGCAACGTATCCCACACGCCGATCGAAGTGATCGAGCGCATCACGCCCTTCACCCTCATCGAGAAGACGATATTAAGAGACTCAGGCGGCGCCGGGAAATTCCGGGGAGGCTGCGGGCAGCGAATCGTCTTCAGGAACGACTCTCCCGCCCGCATCACGGTGTCGTTCATGGCCGAGCGCACGAAATCGCCGGCGCCGGGGCTGTTCGGCGGAGGATCTGGCGCGCGGGGGCAGGTGCGCATCAACGAGCGCGAAATCGACCCCAAGGTCACCACCGATATGGAGCCGGGCGATACCCTCACGCTCATCACGCCGGGCGGCGGGGGTTACGGAGAAGCGGAGTGACGGGGCCTTTGCTTTCTGATGATGAATGGCGCTTCGTGAGAGGCGCGCGCGTGGCGCGGCTGGCGACGGCGGACAGAGAGGGCGCTCCCCACGCCGTGCCCGTGGTTTTCGCCGTGGTGGACGGGAAAATATACGTTCCGGTGGACGGCAAGCAGAAAAAAGACATCGAGCGCTTAAAACGGCTCGACAACATCCGCGAAAACGAAAAAGTCTCTTTTCTGGTGGATCACTACGAGGACGACTGGGCGAAACTCGGTTTCGTGCTGCTTTTTGGGAGCGCGAGGATCATCCACGCCGAGGCGGACGCCGCAGCGTATGAGAGGGCGGCGGAGTTGCTTCGTGAGAAATATGCGCAGTACCGCGGCCCCATCAAAATCCACCAATGGATGATAGAGATAACACCACGCCGCGCCGTATCCTGGGGCGCGATGGGGGCGGAGGAGTCTTCTGAATGAAGCTGAGCTACCAGATCGCCACGCCGGATATTTCCACCCCCAACCTTCCCAGCGCGCAGGGAACGCTCGAGGAAAACCTCACCTGCGTGGCCGAGGCGGGTTTCGAGGGCGTGGAGCTTTCGGTGAGAAAACCGGATGAACTCGATTTGGGAAGCATCGAAAAGGAAATAGCGCGCCGGGGCCTTTCGGTTTCGATGATACACACGGCGGCCATGGGTTTTCAGGATAAAATCTGGCTGTGCCATCCCGTGCCCGAGATCAGGGCGGTGTCCTATCGCCGCCACCTGGACGCGCTCGATATGGCGCGAAGGTTCGGGTGCGGCATGGTGATCGGCTCCTCACGCGGGAATCTCTGCGAGAACGAGCGGCGCGATGATTCGCTACGCTGGATGCGCGACGCGCTTCTGGGTCTTGCGGATGAGGCCGCAGCTCGCGGACTTAAACTATACCTCGAACCCTTGTGCAGCCACTGGATCAACAACGTGAACACGGCAGCGGAAGGCGTGGCCCTCTGCCGGGAGTTCGATCACGAGGGTCTCGTGCTCATGCTGGACACCTACCACATGAACGTGGATGAGGCGTCGTTCACCGACCCGATCCTCGAATCAAAAGAGTATTTGGGCCACATGCACATCGCCGAGAACAACCGACTGTATCCCGGCGGCGGACACATCCCGTTCGGCGAAATCATCGAGGCGCTCCGCTCGATAGGGTATGCGGGCTATCTGACCTGCCAGATTGTCTCGAAACCCGATGCCCGGACTGCGGCCCGGCGGGCGGGCGAGAATCTAAGGGCGCTTCTGGGGTAATGGGTGCATAAGGCTTTAGTAGCGGGGCGGATTCTCGCAGGGAGAGAGATAGCCTATTTCTTGAGCGAAAAAAGCTGCCTCGCCAGATCGGCGTCGGGTATGGATATCTTCCCCTCCCAGACCAGTTCGGCCAGGAGCCTTCCTGTGAGGGGGGAGAACTTGAATCCGTGGCCCGAAAATCCGGCCCCGAACGCGATGCGCGGATTCTCGGGATGTAGGTCGATGATGAAATCCTCATTCGGCGCGTTGGTGTAGAGGCAGTTCTCAGCATCCGCGAGCGTCCAGTCTTTGCAGGAGAAGAAGCTCGCCATGAAGCGTCTCACGTCATCTATCTTCTCCTGCTCGATGGCATCGGGCGGGTTGTCGGGATCATCATCCACTCCGACTCTCATGTGCCGGGCCACCTTGATGCCTGCGCGCCCGAATTCGGGCATCCCGTAGAAAAGATCGTTCTCTTCCTGTTCCATATACACCCAGACGGGGAAACGGCCGGGCCGGTAGGCGTCGGGGTCATCCCCGGGCGTGAAATATCCCACCGTCTGGCGGGAGACGTTGAGCCTGGGCTTGAGGAACGGCAGCAATTCACGCGCCCATGCGCCAGCCGCGACTATCAGGCGTTCGGCCTTGAAGGTTCCCGCGCTCGTTTCGACTCGCACGGGATCGCTCGTCGGGTCGATTCCGTGGACGATGGTGTTTTCGTGGATTATCACCCCGTTCTCGCGGGCAAGGCCTGCGAGTGAGTCGACGGCTTCTTTGGCCGAGACGAAACCGCCCGTTTTGTCCAGCAGGGCGCTTTCGGCGTTTACGAACGTGAATTGGGGGAAGCGCTCCCGCGCCTCGCCCGCAGAGATGAGTTCCACGTCCACGCCTACTTGCTGCACCGCGTTGATGTAGCGGTCGAGACGCTCGCAGGGGAGTCCTGTGTAGATTCCGGGGTTGGAATACACGAGCTGTTTGCCGACGGCTTTTTCGATCCGTGGCCACTCTTCCGTGTGCACCCATTGCATCAGGCGGACGTATTCGGGTGCGACGTAGGCGCTTCTCGTGACGCGGGCGGCGCCATGCGAACTGCCCCGGTCGTGGCCGATAGAGAAGCGCTCCACGAGGCCTACCCGCTCCGCTCCCAGGCGCTTCAGGTGATAAAGGGCTGAGAGCCCGTTGATTCCACCGCCGACGACCAGAGCGTCGAAAGTATCGCCGTTCATGTGGTTTGACCTCATGGAATGATGGCCGCGCCACGAGTTTTCTTAAGCTCCTGGCGCGTGAATCGGGCGTATTGCATCATCAGCCCGCAACCATCCATAACAAATCAGCGCGCCTTCGCCAAGTGGGCCTCCCTTAAGGGGAGTTCGAGTTGGTCAGAAAAAAGGCGAAGTGTGCACAATCACTCACCCTTGGGTTCTGATTACTCCCCCCTTGAGGGGGTTGTTGAAAAAGCCCCTCCTCGCTCGGAATTGACCACCGCCGTCATTCCGGCGAAAGCTGGTGACAACCGAGAGGTTGGCCATTCCCAAGCGGAATGACAATACTCCGGCTTTTCATCTCCCCGTCATTGGCGGGAACCAATCAGAAAATAAAAAACAAAGTTAAAACACATGGATTCCGGCATGCGCCGGAATGACGAACAAAACCGCACCGCCTCGTAGGGGACAACCCCCCGTGGTTGTCCTAGCCCCTCCTCGGGGCTGACCCCCCACCGCATCAGCCTTCGCCATAGGCTCGGCTTCTGCGACACTCCCTCCCTTCTCGGTCGGAACTCCCCCTCGAGGGGGGAGTGATTTTTCTGCCGCACGCGCTGCCATTCAAGTGCGCATTCGACTTGGAAGAGGAAGAAATCTCCTGCGGTGAGGGCGAAGATCGCCCGGTCATGGTAAGGTGATATTCAATCAACCAGGCGGAAGCCAAATAAAATTCACACAGGTGGTATGGAGGTGAAAATGAGCGCCGATGGACTGAATTTTCTCTCATTATATGAACTCGCCCAGCAGATCGAGCAAAAGAAAATCTCCCCGCGCGAGGTGGTGGACGCGCATTTACGCCACATCGAGGCCTTAAACCCTGAGATTAACGCGTTCATCACCGTGTGCGCGGATGAGGCGCGTGAGGACGCCAAAAAGGCGGAGGATGAGATTCAGGGCGGAAACTACCGGGGGCCGCTCCACGGGATACCCGTAGGCATCAAGGACATCGTGGATACCGCGGGCGTGCTGACGACGCAGGGATCGAGTTTTTTCCCGGAAAACGTGCCCGCCGAAGATGCGGAGTGCGTGAGAAAGCTGAAAGCTGCGGGCGCCCTCATCATCGGGAAATGCAACACGCACGAGTTCGCGGCGGGCTCCACCACCGTGAATCCCCATTACGGCCCGTGCCGGAACCCCTGGAATACCGAGCGGGTTGCGGGCGGATCGAGCGGGGGTTCGGGTGCTTCCGTCGCGGCCTTCATGTGCCCCGCCGCCGTGGGAACCGACACGGGCGGCTCCATCCGGGGGCCTGCGAGCGCATGCGGAACGATGGGCCTGAAGCCCACCTACGGGCGGGTGAGCCTTCGCGGTATTTTCCCGAACTCTCCCAGCCTCGACCACGCCGGCCCGCTCGCCAGAACGGCGCGCGATTGCGGCCTCATGCTCCAGGCCATGGCGGGCTACGACCCGGCGGACCCAGGCTCGGAAGATCGGGAAACGCCTGATTTCTGCGCCCTGATAGGCCAGGGCGTCGAGGGGATGCGTTTCGGGCTTTGCGAAGATCTGCACCTTTCTGAAAACGACGAATCGGTCCAAAATGGCTTCGAGCAGGCGATAGAAACCTTGAAGGGTCTGGGCGGCGTCATCGTTCAGGTGCGCTACCCACACGCCGAGCAGATGAACGAGGTGCGCGGCATGATCGCAGGGGCCGAACTGGCGGTGGTGCATCGCGAGCGGTTTAGTGAGCATCCCGAAATGTTCGGCGAGGACGTGCGCGACCGCCTGGAGTCGGTGAACCGCGTGACGCTCGATGACTACGTGCGCGCCTGCAGGGAGCGGCGGATAGTCACCCGGGAGATGGAAAAGGTGTTTGGTGAAATCGACATCCTCCTGGCGCCGGGCTACCCCTGTCCCGCTGCGCCTATTGCGACTACGATGGGCAGCGTGAACGGGGTGGAAGTCCCCTTCTCGGGCCTCGGCAGGCCCCAGACCGGCCCTTACAATCTGTTCGGTTTTCCGGCCATGGCCGCGCCGTCCGGCTTCAGCGCCGATGGCCTGCCGGTATCGGTCCAGTTCGTGGGGCCGCCCTGGGAGGAAGCCCGCGTGCTGCAGGCGTCCCATGCGTACGAAGAAGCCACGCCGGATATACGGCGGGAAAAGCCCCCGATGTTCGGCGGGTGAATTTTCTGAAAAGATTTTCATGACGCGATTTTTCTACTTGTTTTCTTATAGTGAGGGTATTCAGATATGACGCAAACCGATAATTCCGCGCTCGTTTCTACCGCGTGGCTCTCAGAACACCTAGGGAGTCCGAATGTACACGTCATCGAGGTTTCATCAGCCAATGACGACGCCTCCTACCGTGAAGCCCATGTGCCAGGGGCGCACTGGTGGTTCTGGAAAGGGGCCCTTTGGCACGAGACGGACCGCGCGTTCGCCGCGCCCGGGGCGTTGGCGGAGCAGTTGGGCCGCATGGGGGTTGGGCCGGATGCGACCATTGTTCTCTATGGTGAGCCGGTGCAGTTCGGAACCTATGCGTATTGGGTCCTGAAGATGGCGGGCTTCACGAATCTGAAGCTCCTCGATGGCGCGAAGAAAAAATGGATTGCCGACGGGATGCCCGTCTCGAGCGAGGCGCCGGGTGCTGTGGCCGTCGCCCACCCCGCGCCGGATGAAGCGGAAGTCTTGAGCGTGGGCAGGGACGATATCCGCGACAGGCTCGGCGAGCCGGGCAGGGTGTTGCTCGACGTGCGCTCGCCCGAGGAATACAGGGGCGAGCGGGTGATGCCCCCGCCGGGTCTCGACCACGGGGCCGAGCGCGCCGGGCGCATACCGGGTTCGGTGCACCTGTTTTTCCGCGAACTGCTGAATGCGGACGACACCTACAAGAGTACGGAGGAACTCGGGAAAATTCTCAGCGGCGCAGGCGCTGCGCCCGATGATGAGATCGAACTCGTCCTCTACTGACGGCTGAGCCACCGGGCCAGTCTGGTCTGGTTCGCCATGCGGTATCTGCTGGGCTATGAAAACGTGAAAATATATGACGGCTCATGGACGGAGTGGGGCAGCGTCGTCGGTTTTCCGATAGAAAAGTAGCCCATCCACCTGCCGAGATTCAATCACTCCACAGGATAGCGTGGTTTCTCCCCACGCAGCACGCGCAGTACATCTGTCGCCGCCTTTCGCCTCATGTCTTCGAGAGCCGCCGTGCTGTACCACGCGCTGTGCGGCGTGACGCGGCAGTTGGGCAGCCCGAGCAGGGGGTGACCCGGAGGCGGGGGTTCTTCTTCGAGCACGTCGAGGCCCGCGCCCCGGATGGCGTTTTTCTTTAGAGCACTGGCCAGCGCCTTCTCGTCCACGAGTTCGCCGCGCGCCACGTTGATCAAAACGGCGTCCGTCTTCATGCGCTCGAGTGCTTCGGCGTTCACCATGCCCCGGGTTTCGGGCGTCAAGGGCGAGTGCAGGGAAACGTAGTCGGACTCTTCCCATATCCGGGAAAGCGCGACTTTCCCGGCTCCTGACTCCTCGAAAACGGATTCTGGCGCGAAAGGATCGTGCGCGATGATCCGCATCCCGAAGGCGCGCGCCTTCCCGGCCAAAGCTGCGCCGATTCTCCCGATGCCCACTATACCCAATGTCGCGCCCCGCAGCGGGGCGATGGGCCGGAGCGAGGCGATCCCCCATCCGCCTTTTTTGACTTCCGTGATCCCTTGTTCGAGTTTTCGGGCGAAATAGAGGATCAATGCCATGGCGTGGTCCGATACCTCATCGACGCAGTAATCGGGCACGAAGGTGACCTGAATCCCTTTTTCCCGCGCGGCTTCAAGATCGATGTTGTCCACCCCCACGCCTCCGCGCGCGAGGATTTTGCAATGCTTTAGTTGTGCGATGACCCCGGCGGTGAATTTCGGAATCGCGCCGATAATGACGCCCTCCGCCTCCGCGCAGAGTTCGATCAATGATTCTCCGTCCGCGCCCATACCCAGACGCAGGCGAGAACCCATAGGGGCGAGTATCTCCTCCTCAATGGTGGGTGGGCCGAAGCGCGTTCCGGCGACGGCGATGAGCGGGCCGTCTTTTGCGGGTGGACTTAAAACCATAGCTCCCTCAGGGTTTCCCGTTTATGGATCACGGGGTGGATGTGAAAGCCTTTTGCATAGGCGAAAAAAAAACACCGCGACCGTTCGGCCGCGGTGTTTGAATCGGCAAGGTGGAACTAGCGCAACTGGTTGTCCGCTCTTCTCGGCGGGTCGTTCGCCGGGCGCGGCTCGACCGGCTCGTGGTTCTTGAATTCATCGGTGAGTTCCGCGTTGATTTCCGCCCATACGGGATCGTCGTCTTCGGTTTCCAGGATGGCGTCAATGGGGCACTCCGGCTGACACACCCCGCAGTCGATGCATTCTTCCGGGTCGATGATCAGGAAGGGTTCCCCTTTGTACTCGCCCGGGTGCATACAATCTACGGGACAGACGCTCACGCACGTCGCATAGCGCTCGCCCAGGCATTTTTCCCCGATGACAAATGTCATGGATGATTCCCTCCTACGGCTGATGAAGATTTTTGCGATTGGAACCCCGAGGGAACGACTCCCTGGCGATTCACGTTTTATTCAAATCAAATGCACCTGGATACCCTAAGCGCAGAGCGATGCTACCAGATGCCGCTCGGGAAAATCAAGGGTAGAGATGCACAAAATCGAGATTCTTTCTCAGGCGGGCGAGGGTGATCTCAGCCCGGGTGTTTCGGGGAGGCGTCGAAAATTTTCCCGAGCGCGCGGAGCATGGTTTCGACCGATTCCGGCGGCACCCCTCCGAGTTCGCTTTGAAAATCAAACCCCTTGAGCCATCGGAATTTCTCAAGGGCGGCGGAACTGATGTGCGAGTCCACTCCCAGCGATTCGAGAGTCGAGACGACGCCTTCCATCTCCTGCGCGCGTCTCTCGGCGACGATGAGGCTCGTGCCCGCCAGACTCAGGGCCAGGTCCCTCAGGGAGAGCCCCTCCACCGTCCCGGCGATGGACTCGAGCATTTCCTCCACGAGCCCGCAGCGCCTCGCCGCCTCGATGGCTTCCAGGAAAGTCATCATCAGCCCTTTGGTGAATACGCTGCGAACGACCTTGAGGGCGGAGGCGTCTCCCATACGCTTGCTGAGCACCTGAAGCTGCATCCCGTAGCGAGCCATGGCTTCGCTCAAGGAATGCGCCTCGGGGCCTGAGATCAACGTGACGACTTTGTGCCCGTACACCTCCGCAGGATCGCATATTGCACCGTCAATCGGCTGGCTCCCGCCCGCCTCGATGACGCGGCCAATCTCCATCTTCACCTCGGGAGTCGTGGTGTTCAAATCCAGGTACACGGCGTTTCGGACGAAAGAAGAGGCGCTGCGCGCCGTATCCAGTGCGCTTTCCGTCGTGACGAGCGAGAGAACGAGGTCTGCGCCACCCACCGCCTCTTCCATGGATTCCGTCATCCGGATGGCCGGATGATCGGAGGCGTCGAGATGTTCCGGTCGCCAGGGCGGTCTTTTCCACACGCGAACCTGGGCTAAGCCTGCTTCCGCCAGTCCCCGGGCGATGGGCCTGCCCGCCATGCCGAATCCCAGCACGCAGACGGTGGGAGAATTTTGAAGATTCAAGAACATTTCTCCATGCGGCCTCATGTGGATGGGTATATGATTCCCGGTCATGTTCCACGTAAAAGATATAGTGAAATTATTATAAGATAGGTGGACGCGCGGCTCTACCGGGTCCGGGGATTTCCATTGGCTTCGCATATGCGCGAAAATGCAAGCAACAAGTTGGGGTATGGCGTATGGATCCGGTGGTTCCCATATCAAAATTCATCGCAAATATCAGGGCGGAAGATATCCCCCGACATGTGGAGGCCTCCGCCAAGCGCGCCCTCATCGATACTTTAGGCTGCATCCTGGCCGGCTCCTCCGCCCCGGGTGTGCGGGAGTTAGTGGCGCAAATCGAAGAATGGGGAGGGGCGGCGCAATCGGCCGTCGCCGCCTTCGGGACTCGCGCGCCCGCCCCGTTCGCGGCCCTGGCGAATGGCGCGATGGCCCATGCGCGGGATTTTGACGACACGCACGACGTGGCGGGGGTGCATTCGTGCGCGAGCGTGGTTCCGGCGGCGCTGGCGCTTGCGGAGTCTGAAAACGTGAGCGGCGCGGATTTTCTCACCGCCCTCATCCTGGGCGTGGACCTGGCGTGCCGGCTCGGTCTTTCGGTGGAGCGCTACGCCGGATGGCATTTGACGGGGATTTGTGGGGCTTTCGGGGCGGCGGCTGCATCGGCAAAATTGTTGGAGCTTGATGCGGAGGGCGTGCGAAACGCTTTGGGAATCGTCCTGAGTCAGACGGCGGGCACGCTGCAATCGGTGGTCGACGGCGCTCACACCAAAAGGCTTCACGCCGGCTTCGCCGCCCAGGCGGGGGTGGTGGCGGCGCAACTGGCGGCGCGCGGGGTCACGGGCGCAAAGGACGTCTTTGAGGGGAGGTTCGGTTTCTTTCATCTCTACGGAGGCAGAAAAAACGAGCGAACCGACCCGGACGAGGTGCGTCAAACCGATGGCTCGCACGAATACGCGAACGACGCGCTGGCGCGAGATTTAGGCTTTCGCTACGAAATCGAACACTTGAGCTTCAAGCCGTATCCCTGCTGCCGCGCCAGCCACGGGGTGCTCGACGGCCTTTTGGAGATGATTAGCGAGAAGAAAATTGCGTCTCATGATGTGGTGAAAGCGCGTGCTCACATCAGCCCGTGGATAGCGCGGCTGGTCGACCGCCCCTTCGTTCCGGGCGAGAGCGGCGTGGTGAACAGCCAGTTCTCCTTGCCCTATCACATGGCGTGCGCCCTGGTGCGCGGGAATGTGTTTCTGGACGCCTTTACCGAGGAGGGTATTGCCGACGCCCGAGTGGCCGAAGTGGTCCCGCGCATGGAGCTGGTGATTGACCCTTCGATACGACACAAGGTTCCCGTACGGGTGGAGGTCTTTCTCAAGAGTGGAGAGGTGCTTTCGACGACGGTTGCGCAAGTGCGCGGCGGGATCGAGAGGCCGATGAACGAGTCCGAACTTGAGGAGAAGTTTCTCAAATGCGCGCGCTTCTCCCACCCCGATGTGGACAGGAGAAGCGCGCTCTTTCAAGAGATCAACGAGATAGACGCGCGAGAGGACGTAAGCGGTTTGGTCTCTTGTTTGCTCTGAAGTCTAGTTCGTCACCTTCAGACTGTAATCTGGCGTCGGGTTCAGGGGGCATGAATAATAATAATCGCCCTCTTTCAGGGTGATGGCGTAATCCCTCGATTTCCCCTTCACGAGACCGCCCCCCGAAACCTTCGGCAGCGTGAGGCGTCCGATGCCTGCGCCTCGCAGATAAAACCCGAGTTGGTAAGGCACGTCTCTGTTTTTCACCCGGAAAATGTACTTGCCTGGTTTGAGCGTGATGGTCTCGGCTTCGGCGAGGCGCTTCTTTCCGCTTTGGGAGTTGATCGCTTTGCAATCGGCCGACCCCATGGTTTTGAAACCGTGGTCCTTGCCCTCGGGCTCGGTGAACTGGCATCCCGTCTGGGTGAGGGTGATGACGGTCGGCTCGGCGGCGGTCACGGAATTCGATACGAGGGGGAGCAAGGATACCGTAAGGAGGATCATGAGAGCTTTGTGGATGTTTCGCATGGTCTGGTTCCTTTTTCGGGTGTGTTTTCAACTCTCCCGGTTTTTGATTCACCGGAGGGTCATGAAGCTGTGCTGGCGGCTTTTTTGATGATCGGCGGATGCCACTATACAAGTTCGCTTCGAAGAGCATACCAAAAAGATATGGTGAATTGATGAAAAAACGTCAAAAAATCGCAAACCAGGAGATCAGTGGGGGAGGCTGAGCCAGATGTGGATGGCGTCTTCGTCATACCAGGCGCCCACTTCGCCTCCATGCGCCTCGACGAGAGCTTTCACTATCGCCAGGCCGATGCCCGCCCCCCCGCTGTCGCGGGAACGAGATTTTTCCACACGGTAGAACCTCTCGAAGATGAGGCCGACATCTTCTTTCGGGAACTCATGACAAGTATTTGAAAAAATAATCTTTACATATTTTCCACACCCTTCCGCCCGGACGCGGAACTCCCCTTGCTCGGGCGTGTACCGCCATGCATTCTGAACGATATTTCCCAGAGCCTGGACAATTTTGTCCCGATCCGCCTGCACTGCGCATGGCTCGCCGTTGAAATCCAGGTTCACCCTTATGCCTTTGACTTCGAAATCGTGCCGATAGAGTTCGATGACGCGCTTCACCAGATGCGACAACTGAATTTCCTCTCGCCTGAGATAGACCTTGGCGGCCTCGGCTAGGGTAAGTTTTTGAAAATCCTGGACCAGGCGCACGAGGCGCAAGATTTCCTCCTTCAACATGGAGAACGTCTCTTTGGCGGGTGGGATGATACCGTCGGCCAGACCTTCGAGATATCCACGCACCGTGGTGAGCGGGGTTCTCAACTCATGGGCGATATCCACCAGCATGGATTGTCTTAGTTTTTCGATTTTCTCCAGATTGTCGGCCATCTGGTTGAACATCACCCCGAACCTGCCGACCTCGTCGCTCGATGAAATATCCGCGCGCGCGGTGAAATCGCCTTGCGATACTTTTCTGGACACTTCGGCCATCGCGTAGAGTGGGCGTAGCATTCTCTTGGTGAGGAAGAAACTCAAGACGAAGGCCATGAGGATGGCGACCAGGCTGGTACTGATGATGTAGCGATGAACGGCGTTCAGGAACATCTGGTGTGTTTCCGTGGGCGAGATGTTGTATTTGCGCATCAGGGCGGCGAAGTAATCGGCGGCGAGGAAATCGATCGACAACCAGACGATGAGAATGACCAGTGCAATGACTGGCAGGTTGATGGACAGAAGTTTCCAGAGCAGACGACTTTTCATGCTAATTGCCTCCTTGCTTTTCCTCGTCTGTAAAACAATATCCCACGCCGCGCGTCGTGAGGATGAGGTGGGGATTGGCGGGGTCACACTCGATTTTTTGCCGGAGTTTTCCGATGTGGACGTCCACGACTCGATCGACTACGGCGTCCGACGTTTGGTAGAGCTTGGTGAGTAGTTCATGGCGGGAGAAAACGCGACCGGGCGAGCTCATGAGCGTCTGGAGCAGCACGTATTCCGAAGGGGTGAGCGATATGGGTTTGCCGTTTCGGGTGAGTTTGTGTTTTTCGGGTTCCAGGAGCAGGTTGCCGAAAGAGAGTTTCGCCTTCCTGCACATGCACGCGTTTCTCGTGCGCCTGAGGATGGCCTTGACGCGCTCGATGAGTTCCCTCGGACTGAAGGGCTTGACGACATAATCATCGGCGCCCAGCGAGAAGCCGCAAAGTTTGTCGACCTCTCCTTCCTTGGCCGTGAGGATCAGGATGGGAACGTCGGACTCCTCTCGGAGCCGCCTGCAAACCTCCCACCCGTTCATCTTCGGGAGCATCAGATCGAGCACGACGAAAATCGGCTCGTACTCGCGCGCGAGTTCCAGGGCCCGCTCCCCGTCATGAGCAATGATGGTGTGGAAACCTTCCCGGCGTAAAGACTTGTCGATGAGTGATGCGATGTTTTTCTCATCCTCGACGATGAGAATGGAGTTTTTGCGGTTCATGCCAATTGGATCCTCCGCCCCAATAACCTGTTGATATGGTATCAACCAAGGCGGCGATGCAATGTTAAGATTTTGTAAGGAATTTAGGAGAGGAGTCAAGAAAAAAATCGAGATGAGGCGGATCGAAGCGAAACGTCCCTTCCGAATCATCCATCGGGGTGTGTAGTGCGATTGATTTCTATTCTTCGAGACCCATTAGGCGGGCGGGATTTCGCTGGACCATCCAGCGAATCTCCTCTTCCTCGAACCCTAAGCGCAGCATAGTGGCGATGAACATGCGCAGCATTTCCGTCGGCGGGGGATTCAGGTCGAGTTGCGCGTCCGTGCTCATCACGCATCGCTCGGGACCGAGGGCGCGCGCGGTTTCCGCCACTTTCTTGGGGTCCAGATCGCGCCACATCGGAAAAGCCGATATCCACGTGAACTCGACGATGTAGCCCAGGTCCGCGACTTCGCGCAGTTGCGCCTCGCTCGCGTTCACGATGAAGATGATCGGGTGGGTGAAGATGAATTTTTTGACCCCGATCTCCTTCGCGCGCCTCGCCAGGGCGACGCCCTCCTCTGCAGACAAGTGGCCTGTGGCCACGGCCACGTCCGCATCGCGGGCGATTTCGAGTATGGCGTCCGCCTCGGGGCGCACCGCGCCGTTTCCGTCCAGCACGGTTAGACCCTGCGAAGGCGGGGGCTGCTGGTAGGTCTCCGCGATGCGCTTGCTGTAGGCGCCCACCTCGATGTCGTTCGCCGCGGAGTATGTGGGCATCCAGATGACTTTCACGCCGAGGCGCGCCGCGCTTTCCGCGGCAAAGGGCGAAAGCCCGCCCACGTTGGCGTTCAGGGTGATGGCGCCGAAGGCAGTGACGCCCGGGTAAACCTCGTTCAGAATCCTGGCCTGGGCGATGGTGGGCCACAGGTGGCTCTTCATCACGAAGCCGCGCATGCCGACGTCGCGCGCGAGTTCGGCCCATTCATGGTCCAGCACGCGCCCGGGTTCCTCTAAAAATACCTGGGGGAAGATGTGGGCGTGGACGTCGATGGCGCCCTCGAGGAGATCGTCCGCCTTCGTGCGCATGAACAAAAACCCTCCGAATTCGAGTAGGACAAATTGAGTGAAAAATAAAAACGCATCATGCGTCATGAAAGGATGGCGGGCAAGCCGGTTCCCGCCGCGTCTTTCAGGTGATATTCTTCGTTCTCGTGAAAAAAAGATTTCCCCCCGAGGAGGATTTTTCATGCCCCATAGCCAGAGCATCGGAACGCCTGTGCGCGAAATCGAAACGCCCGCCTTGCTCATCGACCTGGACGTCATGGAGGAGAACCTCGCGTTGATGGCGAAGCGCCTCGCGGGGACGGGCGTCAGGCTCCGCGCCCACGCCAAGACGCACAAGAGTCCCTGGCTCGCGAGAAAGCAGATGGCGCTCGGCGCCGTGGGCGTGTGCTGCCAGAAGGTGAGCGAGGCCGAGGTGATGGTGGAGGGCGGGGTGGAGGACGTGCTCGTGAGCAGCGAGGTCACGGCCGTCTCGAAGCTCAGGCGCCTCGCCGCGCTGGCGCGCCATGCGAGCCTGATGGTGGTGGTGGATCATCCCCAGGGAGTGGCGATGCTTTCAGAAGCCGTGACGGCGGCCGGAGCGGAAATCGGCGTGCTCATCGACGTGGACGTGGGCCAGGGGCGCTGCGGCGTGGCGCCGGGGGCTGCGGCGGTGGAACTGGCCCGGCGCGTGGAAGCGGCGAAGGGGCTCGAACTCAAGGGTATTCAGGCCTACCAGGGCAGAGCCCAGCATGTGGATGGATTCAAAGAGCGGCGCGAGGTCTACGCCCGCGCCATCGAGCTGATGCGCGAGACCGTGGCCGCGTTCGAGGCCGCAGGGCTTCCGATGGAGATCAGGAGCGGCGGCGGCACGGGATCGTGGCGCTGGGATGCGGAGTCAGGCGTACTGAGCGAGCTTCAGGCGGGCAGCTATCTGTTCATGGATTCTCACTACCGCAGCATCGGCGGCGAGAATTCCGACACCTATGACGACTTCAAGCCCAGCCTTTTCGTGCTGACGACCGTGGTGAGCGCGCCCGGGCCCGGACACGTGGTGATGGACGCCGGCCACAAGGCCCTCGCCTCGGACAGCGGTCTGGCCCCTTGCGTGGAACTCGAGGGCGCCGTGCACGCGCGGGCGTCCGATGAACACGGCGTGCTGGAATTATCCCCGGCTTCGAGGCGTCCTGAAATCGGCGAGACGCTCCTGTTCCAGCCCAGCCACTGCGACCCGACCATCAACCTCTACGATGTCTACCACGGCGTTCGCGGCGGAATGGAGGATGGCGTGCTCGAAGCGGTGATTCCCGTGGCCGCGCGCGGCTGCGTCTGGTAGGTCAAACCCGACCGAGGCGGAAGGATGTGGTTCCTTGTAGGGGTCGCATATATGCGACCCTAGATTTTCCGCCTTCACGACGCGGGCCGCATGTATGCGTCCCCTACAAAAAACCGCGAACCCTCCCTCACCGGTGGGGGGAACTCTTATTTTAGAATCGTCCCCCCACCGCATCAGCCTTCGCCCAAAGGGCTCGGCTTCTGCGACAATCCTTCCCTCTTCGGTCAGAATTGACCCTCAAGGGGGGAATAATTGCAAGGTTAGAGAGTTTCACGATTTTGGAGATCGCGTTTGGGACAATCTCTCTTTGTGTATTCGAGACTGCCCCACCGTAAATATACGGTCTTCGAACCCACGAATACGGGGAACGTCCGCGCGGATGACTCTGCCTTCGCCCTTCCCTATTACGGTTGTCCGAACGTGGCCACCCTGTCCACGCGGCACTCGAAGAGCACGCGTTTCTCGTCGATAACGGGGTCTCTGAGCGCATAGGGCGGGTCCGCGCCGGTGTATTTCGTCCAGATGCGGTCGAGTTGCTCGGTCGCCTTCTCGCCGCCCGGACCGTCCTCTTTTATCTCGTTCACCACCGTGCACTTGATGCTCATCCAGTGGTAGGGGTTTTCGGGGTTCACGAGCAGGATCGTCAACTGCGGGTTGTTTCGAATCCATCCGCATTTCGCCCGATGCGCGGCCGTGTTCACCAGAATCGTGTCGCCCTCGTAGTCGAACCACATGGGCGTCATGTTCACCCGCCCGTCGGGGCCGATGAGGCCCAGCGTGACGGTAATCTGCTTGTCGAGCAAATCTCTGTAGATGGGGTCCAGGTCCGCCAGGCCGCTCGCCTTTTTCCTCTCGCCGACTGCGAACTGTCCCTCTTGCAGACCCCCGGACACGTCCTTGAAATTGGCTACGGTGAATTCCGCCATCGCGCGTTTCCTCCTGAAAAGGATGAATGGATTTGCCCCAAAAACTAGCAGAGGGGAGGCGACCCGGCAAGGGGAGGGCGCTACCTCCCCCCGCTCTTCGCGCAGCGAAAGCCCAGAATTTTCCAGCGGATGATGCCGTCGAGGCGAAAACGCTCCGCACTCCTCAAGTATTCGGGGCCTTCGCGCCACGAACCGCCCCGAATGGTGTGCAAAAACCCGGAAGGCGGCCCCTGCGGGTCTTTGAGCGGCGCTTCGCGGTAATAGAACTCGCCCCAGAAATCATGCGTCCACTCCCAGACGCCGCCCGCCATCGAACGCGCGCCATAGGGCGATTCGCCGCCCGGATTGCCGACCACGGGCTGGGGGCCGCCACCGCCCACGCGGGCGCGATCGAAAAAATCGCCCCACGGGTAGCGCCTCGCGTCCGCGCCGCGCGCCGTCTTTTCCCACTCGGCTTCGGTGGGCAGGCGCTTGCCGGCCCAGGCGCAATACGCCCCGGCGTCGAACCAGGAGACGCCCACGACCGGCAGATGAGGCCGGTGGAGCGTTTTGTCCCGAGAATACTTAGACGCCCGGTGGCCCGTGGTCTCTCGGAACCTCTCCCAACCGGCGACGGACACCTCATCGCGATCCATCCAGAACGGGGAGATGAAGACCTTTCGCACGGGAAGCTCCTGAGGGTTGCCGTCGTATGAGCCTTGCGTGAAGCGGCCCCCCGGCACGAACACCATCGCCCGGCCGTCTTTCGTATCGGGAAGCACTTTGATGATGGGAGGGGAGGGAACGGTCTCATCGCGTTTGCCCTGTCGCTCTCCCGCCGCCGGAGCCGTAAAGATCAGAAGGATGAGGAGGGGGAAAATAAAGCGCGCCGCGACATGATGTGCGCCGGTTTTCTCTATTGCTCTCATTTCGCATGCGCCCTGTGGTTTCGCTGTGAGGTTTCCCGCTGGGAACGCCATGAATATATGCCCAAGCGGAGCAAAGGCGTCAAATCGCTCGCACACGGCGTGCCCTCACGCCTGAAAGCGTATCGCGCCTGCGCCGCATGTTCATGTTGATATATGCTAAGGTTCGTGCGGTCGAACTTCATCAGATGTGGAGGCGGGTCCTTGAACCGCGTCGTATCGCTTTTGCCCAGCAGCACCGAAATCATCCACGCCTTAGGCTGCGGCGAGCGTCTGGTGGGCCGTTCGCACGAGTGCGACTATCCAGCCGGAATCGACGTTCTGCCGCCTTGCACGGCGCCCAAATTCGACCCGAACGGCGCCAGCCGCGAGATTGACGAGCGCGTGAAGGCGGTGCTGGCAGAAGCCGTCTCGGTCTACAGCGTCGACACCGCTCTTCTCGATGAACTGGCGCCGGACCTCGTGGTGACGCAGTCCCAATGCGAACTCTGTGCGGTGAGCTTACAAGACGTTCAGGCGGCCGTTCGCCGGCTGGTGCGCTCAAAACCCGATGTTCTCTCGCTCGAACCCAATGAACTAAAAGACGTCTGGCGCGATATCGCCTCGGTGGCCGAGGCCCTGGGAGTCGGGGAGCGGGGCGAGGCGTTGCTCGATGAGTTGCGCGGAAGGCTTGCGGCCGTCGCCGAGCGCGCGCAGGAGATAGGCCGCAGACCCCGGGTCGCGTGTATCGAGTGGTACGACCCGCTGATGGCGGCGGGCAACTGGGTGCCAGAACTCGTGGAAATAGCAGGCGGTGTGGACGTTCTGGGCATCCGGGGAGAGCACTCCGCATGGCTGGAGTGGGCCGCGCTGGAAGAGGCCGCGCCCGAGACCATCGTGCTCATGCCGTGCGGCTTCGACATCGCGCGCTCGCGCCAAGAGCTTCCCGCGCTCACCGAACGGGCGGAGTGGGCGCGCCTGGAAGCCGTGCAAAGGGGACGCGTGTTCGTCACGGACGGCAACCAGTTCTTCAACCGCCCGGGGCCGAGGCTGGTCGAGTCCGCAGAGATACTGGCGGAAATTCTGCATCCTGAAGCCTTCGCCTTCGGCCATGAGGGTACAGGCTGGGAGCGCCTTGATATCCCCTAGGGACGGCGCATCGCTTCACTTTCCGCTCTGGGGCGCGCCCTATGAGGCGCTGATGGGCGACTTGGAGGCGAGCGGCGTGCTCTGTGAGGTCTCGGCGGTGACGGAGGAGGCGCACGGCGTCGTGCGGGTGGGGCAGCGATTCGATCGCACTATGATGGCGGCCTTGCCCGAGCGAATCGACCGGTTCGGGGAAAACGGGGAGTTTCACACCCTCGTCAAGGTTTGGGCGGTGGATGAGGGAGAGTTAGGCTAAGACTCCGGCGGTGCGAGCCGTTCGAGTTGTGAAATAAGCCGGGGGATGTCCTGTTGGACGGTTTCCCACACACGCTTCAGATTGACGTTGAAATATCCATGCACGAGACGATTGCGCATACCGACGATTTCAGGCCAGGGAATTTCGGAATAGGCTTCTCGTGCGTCGGCACCGACGTGGGAGGCGGCTTCTCCTACGATTTCCATAGCTTTCAGGATCGCGAGTTGCACCATGCGGTTTTGTTCGAATTCCGCGAAGCTCAGTCCGTTCGCGAACTCCACCGCCTCTCTCGCGGCCTGTAACATGTCGACCAGCCAGGCGTCGTCACGCCGCATAAATCGTCTCGGCGGATTGGAGGATGGCTTCGCGGCGGATGTGGTTTCGGCTTCGTTCGACCCCTACGCGCTCAATGAGATCGACCTCACGCCCGAATATCGTTTTAAGCTCCTCCTCCATGTAGTGCATGTCAAAGAGCGTATGGCGCGCGCCGTCTTCGAAGCTCACGAGAAGGTCTACGTCGCTATCGGGCCCGAAATCTTCCCGCAGCGCCGAGCCGAAAATGGCGAGTTGTGTAACCTGCCAGCGCTCACAAAAGGCGGCGACCTCCTCTCGCGATGCTTCGACGTTCAGACTCATGATGAAACTCCTCAGGGAACTTACGTTTCGGGCAACGCGCGTATTTTCTCATAAAGCGAGCGCCTCGTCTTGTCCTGAAATAGAGACTTACGGCCGCTCCCAGTCCGCAACCCCGCCGGGCGTTGCGGAACAGGGGATGAGATTGGGGGGAGGCCGTCGCCATCAATCTCTCATGTAGTTCCGGCGCACGGGTTTCCAGCTTTTTCATGAGATGAGCCCATTCGAAATCGAGCTGGCCGCTTGTTACTTCCAGCTTTGAGGAAGTGCGGCTGCAACCTGTCTTGTTTACGTCGAAGCGGTAGCCCCGTGCGAGTGATTCCGCGTGTACGGCCCTTAAGTATTCGGCGATGAAGGCGGCGGGTCTGCCGCCTGAGTGAAAGCGAAGCAATTGGGGATGGCGGCGGTAGCCGCGCGTCTTGGCCGTGAGAACCGCCTGGGCGAGGAGGCCTTCTCTCCACAGGGCGACGAGGCCCCTGGCGTCGATATATTTCGGGTGAAGACTCCACAAGCGCATCGTCCACTACTCGGCGGCGTCTGGAATCGGGAGGAATCCGGCGGTTCTCCTATTTCTTCTTTCTCGGCTTGCCGTCGATGAACGTTTCGCGGACATACTGGACGACCGACCATATCTCCTCATCGCTCAGCACGTGGCCGTAGGCCTTCATGAAGTCGAACTTCTTCATCTCGGTGACGTCGATGCGGCCGAACTTGATGAGCCAGAAGAGGAATTCGTCGTCAAAGCGCGCCATCTGCTCTTTTAGGTGATAGTTCATCGGCGGCGGCTGAATGTGGCTGATGAACGGTTTTTCGGGGTCCTGATCCTCCACGGGACGGATTCCGTTGCCGAAGCCCTGTTTGCCGTGGCACTGGGAGCAGGCGTCGATGAAGATCCCTTTCGACTCCTCATCCTTGGGCTGTTTGCCGCTCGTGAAGCCGCGCTCCCATTTGATGAGCTTTCTTATCTGGTCGTCTTCGAGCACTTCGCCGAACGAGGGCATGGCGGTGGGGACGCCGTTTTTTATCTTGTGGCCCTTCGTCTGGTTTTTCAAGACATTCATCTTGCCGAACTTCACGATGGAGAAGATGTAGTCATCCGTCATGCGCCTCATGTAGGGGCTGATGAACACCTGCGGTCTCGGCCTCGAACTCCGCCAGCTAGGGCCCTTCCCGTCACCCTTGCTGCCGTGGCAGGAAAAACAGATTTCCTCATAGATTTCCTTGCCCAGCCAGTAGTCCGCGCCGTTTTGCTTCGCCGTCTCGGTCTTGGGAGGTATTCTCTTGGCGGCAAGAGAACCGGCGGGCGCGATGAGGCTCCACGCGAGAGCCACGACGATCCACAACCCCCTTTTCTTCAGAAACTTCATTCTCCCGTCCTCTTTCATCGGTCTCGTCGATATGGGACGCAGGCGCGGAGACTCCGCCATCCCCGATCGATGCGGGGAGGCGGTGTCTCAAACGCGCGCGCGCCGGATGCTCATCCGAATATGTCGGCTAAGCCTCCATTATTTCTTGCATGGATTCTTTGCGCACGGATTCTTTGCCGCGCACGGGTTTTTCGCGCAAGGATTCTTAGCGCAGGGGTTTTTCGCAGCGCAAGGGTTCTTCGCACAAGGATTTTTGGCAGCGCAGGGGTTCTTCGCCGCACAAGGATTTTTGGCCGCACAGGGATTCTTAGCCGCGCACGGATTTTTGGCGCAAGGATTTATCCCCGCGCAGGGGTTTTTTGACGCGCACGGGTTCTTGGCGGCGCAGGGATTCTTCGCCGCGCATGGATTCTTGGCGCAAGGATTACCCCCGCAAGGGTTCTTGGCTGCGCAGGGGTTGGCTCCGCAGGGGTTCCCCCCACCGGCCGCGGGCTGCACCGTCTTCATGAACGCCTTGCGCTTCGCCTCCCAGTCGAGCATCCGCTTGTATCGCGCGCGGGAGAGCGAAACCACGTAGGATTCGAGGTCCTTGTATCTCTGGGAATAGGGGTCCATGGGCGGATTGCCGATGAACGTCGTGGAGCAAAGGTCGTTGAACTGCCCGACGTTCACCACCTGGCTTGCCGGACTCAGGCGCGGGAAGTGATCCGCCGCTCCCATGAGGGTGGGAATGGGCACCGGGTTCCTGAAGCCCATGATGTCCACGGCGGTGCCGCCGACGGTGCGGCCCCGGGGGTGGCAGCCCACGCAGCCTATGTCTCTGAAGATTTTCTTGCCCCGGGTGACGGAGTCCTTCACGCTGGCGTCGCGTTGCTGGGTGAAGAAAAAGGGCGGCGGCGTGATAGTCGCCTTCTTTTCCGCCGCCTGGGCGGCCGATGGAATCATCAGGCCTAAGGCCACGGCGAGAATGATGCCCCACTTTGCTGTCTTCATCATTTTCTCCTTGCAGGATATGGAAAAATCCGACTTCAAGAAAAGTCAAACTCCACGCACCGCGCGTGGAGGCATTTCTATTTTTTCCCTCCCGGAGCGCAAGGATTCTTGGCGCACGGATTCTTCGCCGCACAAGGATTCTTGGCGGCGCACGGGTTTTTCGCGCAAGGGTTCCCACCACACGGATTTTTTTTCGCGCACGGGTTACTGGCGCAAGGGTTCTTGGCTGCGCAGGGGTTTGCGCCGCACGGGTTTTTCTTGGCGCATGGATTGGCCCCGCAAGGATTTTTCGCTGCGCAGGGGTTTCCCCCGCAAGGGTTCTTGGCGGTCTTCGCGCAAGGGTTGCCGGCGCAGGGATTTTTGGCGCAGGGGTTACCGCCACAGGGGTTGGCGCCGCAGGGATTACCTCCGCCGCTTACGAGGGCGTAGATGAAGTTCGCCTTGTAGTAGCCGCCCCTGGCCTGGGTGGAGATGTTCACCCGGGTTCCGGCCTTGATGGAGGCTGCGCTGATCGGTTTCGGCCCCCTGTGCGCCAGCGTGGTTTTCACCACGTGGACGCTCACGTTCTTGCCGGCGGAGGTGCGCACGCCCAGATAGCCCTTGCTGTAGCCGGTGACCTGGCCGACGAGCATGACGGCCTCGCTCCTCGCCCGGGCCGCGCCGCCCGCACAAGGGTTGCACGGATTCCCGCCACAAGGGTTTTTCGCCGCCTTGGCGCATGGGTTCGCGCCACAGGGGTTCTTCGCCGCCTTCGCGCACGGGTTCGCGCCACAGGGGTTTTTAGCACAAGGGTTCTTGGCAGCACACGGATTTCCTGCGCAGGGGTTCTTGGCGCATGGGTTCTTTGCACAGGGATTTTTTGCGCAAGGATTTTTAGCGCAGGGGTTTTTCGCACAAGGATTTGACGCGCACGGATTTTTCGCCGCGCACGGGTTCTTGGCGCATGGGTTCGCCGCCTGGGCCGGAAGGGCGGCCCAAAGCGAGGCGATGAGGAGCGCGGCGAACAGGATGAACCACGATTTTCTCAGCATAATTCTTCCTCCATGGAGGGATAATTGCGATACGAATTTTCGTCGTCCGCTATTTCTTGAATTTTGGGTGTTGGTCGAGCCAATGGATTGCAGGATACACGAAAGGTTTGCGCCGGGCAAAATGTCTGATTGCCGGCCATGATAATCATGGGGCATGAAGACGAGAGCGAGAATAAGGACATGGAGAATTTTCCTGCTTCTTGAAGCGGCGGCTCCCTCCTAATTCTATCAGAATCGAGGACGCTAGGGGAGTAGGCGCATCCCCAAAAAAGCGACGAACAGGGCGAGAAAAACGGCCAGAAACCCGCAATAGGAGTGAATCTGCCGCAAATCGTCGTTTTTGAGATTTTTTCTCAGTCTTCGTCCCAGATAGGCCGTCGTCCAGAACAAGCCCAGGGCCAGGGTGGCGAAATAGCTGTGCGCCGTCTCGTAGAGGGGCCCTTCCAGGGCGAAGCGCATCCCGCCCAGCCCCAAAGCGTAGCCCGCCGAGAAAAAAGCGATGAACCATCGCCCGAGCCGCATGTGAAGGCGGGCGATGCGCGCCGTCTCGGGTCCGGCTCCTCCCCTTCGGGAACGCCTCACGCGCAAGCCGTTGGCCAGAGTGATCAGGCCCAGCGAAAGCGTGGCAATCTGAAAAGCCGGATGAACGTATGCCCAATAATTCATGCGCCGCCGCTCCAGGGAATTTCGATGAGATGAGTGTTCATTTCCGCCCTTGATGTTTACCTTGCCGGATGGCGAGACGCAAAGCTATAGTAACCAAAACACCTCCGGTGCTATTGGCTAGGGAATAAAAGAAAGTAACAGTTTGTCCTGCTAAGTTGCTCTGGTAGTGGACTTGAGAAACGGGGACGGCTCTCCGTGTAATAGACCACCGCAGTGGCGGTTTCGTGGGGTCTCAAGATCGCTGAAAGGGAGAGAGCGTGTCCGTCATTGTTTATGTTCTGACTAACCCGGCTATGCCCGACCTCATCAAGATCGGCAAGACGACGCGGGATGACCTCCAGGCGAGAATGAAAGAATTGTATACGACAGGCGTTCCCCTTCCGTTCGATTGCACCATCGCGGTCGAGGTTGAAGAAAAGGGGGATGAACTCGAGAAAGCCCTTCATGTCGCATTCGAGCCGCACAGACTGAGTCGTTCCCGAGAGTTCTTTGAAGTAGGGAGTTCCCAAGTAGAGGCTCTTCTCAAAATCTGGCCGGACGCCCGAGACGTAACCCCGGAGATTGAGCGTGACTTGGATAAAGATTTGTCTTCCGAAGAAAAAGAGGATGCGAGGAAATTCAAAAGACGCAATCACAGACCGAATTTGAATTTTAGGGTCATGGGAATTCCAGATGGTTCGGAACTGGTGTCCACGAATGGCGCACACGAGAAAGCGATCGTGATTGGAGAGAAAAAGGTGTCGTTTCGTGGCGAGGAAATGTCTTTGACGGCTGCAACAAACATGGCCCTGGACCTGAATTACTCGGCTAATCCGTGTGGGCGCTGGACTTTCGAAGGCAGAAATCTCTCGGATATTTACCGTGAAGTTTTTCCGGAGAGCAGCGACGGCGGGGTTTACGAGGACGACTAACCCGAATAGGGATTGTGAATATCTTATGACGGGTGAAAGAAAAAAAATGAGACGACATGCGTCAAGGATTTATTACCTGAATTTCTGATGAGGTCACGATGAACATAGAAGACGTACGCGCCATCGCGCGCGGCAGTAAAGTGTTCGATTTGGGCGTCGAGCTTTTCCCCGGAATGCCGCACGTGCCGCTCCACGGCCCGTTCGGGTACTCGATGATCAGGGAACACGGCGACTTCATGTATTCAGGCGGGGCGTGCTCGGCGGTGGATACGTTCTTCTGCACCGGCCACACGGGCACGCACATCGACGCCCTCGGCCACATCGCGCAGGACATGAAGCTCCACGGCGGCGTGGACGCCGTCGCCTCCCAGAGCAAGACCGAGGGTCTCAAAGTCCACGGCATCGAGAGCGTGGCGCCCGTGGTGAGGCGCGGGGTGATGCTCGACATGGCGGCGCATTTCAAACAAGACGTGCTCGAAGCGGGCCGCCCCATTACGACGGGTGAACTCGAAGCGGTCGCCGCCGCCCAGGGGGTCAGGGTGGAAGAAGGCGACGTCGTCCTGGTGCGCACCGGGCACATGCGCCACTGGCCGGGCCGGAACTATTATTTTCAAAAAGGCGGCGCGCCTGGAATCGACCTGGACGCTGCGAAGTGGCTCTCGGATCAAGGCATCTTCATGGCGGGCAGCGATAACTTCGCGGTGGAAGTCCTGCCGGCCCCCTCCTTGCCGGTGCACTGCCACATGCTGGTGGACAGCGGAATACATCTGCTCGAAGTGGCCGTGCTCGAGGAGTTGAGCCGGGCCCGGGCCTATGAATTTCTCTTCGTCTGCCTGCCGCTCAAGGTGCGCGGCGGCACGGGTTCGCCCGTCCGTCCCGTAGCCATTCTGTAAACCCACTCCCATCCTGTTTTGGTGCGATAGATATGCCCCGCGTGTTCGAGGATAAGGCCAAAACGCTTTTAAGCGATGCGGGCGTGCGCGTCCCGCGTGGCCGCTCGGCGCATACGCCCGCAGAAGCGGCGGAGGCTGCGCGCGCAATCGGCGGCCCCGTGATGGTGAAGGCGTTGGTTCCGGTGGGAAAGCGCGGTAAGGCGGGCGCGATTCTCGCTGCGGATACGCCCGATGAGGCGGAAAGAGCGGCCGGCGAACTTCTGGGCCGGGTGGTGCATCATTTTCCCGTCAAGCGTCTGCTGGTCGAGGAGAAAATCGGGATCGTGCAGGAATGGTATCTCTCCATCGCCTTCGACAGCGCATCGCGCGGGCCGCTCGTGATGTTCAGCACCGAGGGCGGCGTGGAGATCGAGGCGCTTTTGGAGGAAAACCCCGAAGCGCTCAAGCGGATGGAAGTCGATATCTTAGACGGCCTGAGCGAGGAGAGGTGTATTTCTTTTCTCCGCGCCTGCGGCGTGCACGGGGAGTCCCTCTACCGGGCGGCCCTCGCCTTGGAGGCCTGCTATGGGCTTTTCCGCCGCACCGAGGCGCGGGTTCTGGAGGTGAATCCGCTTGTTCTGAGCGATGCGGAGGAAGTCGTAGCCGCCGCGTGCGTGCTGGATTTGGACGCGGACGCCTTGTTTCGCCATCCCGAACTGGTTGCGCTGCTCGATGAAGGCTCAGGCGGCGGCTGGCGTCCGCCCACCCCCATCGAGGCGAGGGTAGCGGAGATAGACGCCAGAATACCTCCGTTCAACACGGCGCGCTTCACGGAGATCGATGACGGGGAAATCGCCCTCATGTGGAGCGGGGGAGGCGGCGGTTTGTATCTCCTGGACACGATGGAGCGCCTGGGCGGAAAGCCCGCGACGGCGTTCGACATTACGCCGGGTCCTCTGGAGGAGAAGTATTTCGAGATCACCAAAGAGATTCTCGGGATGCCGAACGTAAAGGGCGCGCTCGCGGGGAGCAACATCACGAGTTTCTCGCGCGTTCAGCTCAAGGTCCGCGCCATCGCCCGCGCCGTTAAGGAGACGGGGGTCGATCTCTCTGAATTCCCCTTTATCGTGCGTTTCGCGGGCGCAGGCGGAGAAGAGGCGCGTGAGATCGCCCGAACGTGCCCGGGTCTTCAGTATCTGGGCGATGAGGTGACGCTCGAAGAAGCGGCCGAGCGCATCGTCTCCCAGGTCGAGGCGGTAAAGCGCGGAGAGTCGTGGATGGGCACAGGAGGCGGGTCTTGAGCATCCTCGTTGGTGAGGCCACGCGCGTCGTCGTGGCGGGCATCACCGGCTGGCAGGCGCGCGCCCATACCGGGTTTATGCGCAAGTACGGCACCCGCGTGGTGGCCGGCGTGGTGCCGGGGCGCGCGGGCGAGGATTGTGACGGCGCGCCCGTTTACGATTCGTTCGCCACTGCTCTTGATGAACATCCGGCGGACGCCGCCGTCTTGTTCGTGCCTGCGGCTGCGGCTGCGGAATCGGCCATCGAGGCGGCGGGAGCAGGAATCGGGATGATCCTCGTATGCGCCGAAGGGGTTCCCCAACACGACGTGGCGCTAATGATCGCCCATGCCAGACGCGCGGGGGTGCGGCTCGTGGGTCCCAACAGCCAGGGCGTCATCAGCCCAGGACGGGCGAAGATGGGCGGCACGGGCGGTGATTTGCCCGTCACGAACCTCTTGTTCCAAAAGGGGCCGGTGGGCGTGCTGAGCAGAAGCGGGGGAATGGGCAGCGAGACCTGCTGGCTCCTGAGCCGGGAGGGAATCGGCCAGAGCACCTACGTGAGCGTGGGGGGAGACGCGATGGTGGGCGCTCCTTTTTCAGAACTCATGCCCCTGTTCGAGGACGATCCCGATACGGAGTGCGTCGTCCTCTTCGGCGAGCCGGGTTCATGCGCAGAAGAGGACGCGGCGCGCCTGATGGGCGAGGGCGGCTTCACCAAGCCTGTGGTCGCCTTCATTGCGGGGATGATTAACGAGTCCGCCCCGAGCGGGGTGAGCTTCGGCCACGCGGCGGCCATCATCGAACGCGGGGAGGGTTCTCCCGCGCGGAAAAAGGCGCTTCTCAAGGAAGCGGGCGCCACCGTGGTGGAGGACATGCGCGAGATTCCCGCCGCCGTGCGCGATGCCCTGGGCGGCTAGATTTTTCGCTTCTTAGCTGATAATTCTATCTGGTATTCCCTGAAAAATCCGAAACTGGTGGTTTCGTATTTCGTCGTCCTAATCAATTTTGTGTACAGACAAGGAGATATTGCGAATGCCTAAAATGACAGGCGCCCAGGTCATGGCCGAGATGCTCAAGGGTTATGGCGTGACTCACACTTTTTTGGTTCCCGCCGTTCTCAGGCGCTCGATGGCCGAGATGGAAGAGCGTACGAACATCGCCCGCATCCAGACGCACGGCGAGAAATCCGCCGCCTACATGGCGGACGGCTACGCGCGCGCGGGCAAGAAGCCCGGCGTCTGCATGGCGCAGGTCATCGGCGCGCTGAATCTGGCGGCGGGCCTGCGGGATGCCTATCTGGCGAAATCCCCCGTCTTGGCCTTCACGGGCGGGCGCGTGCCCGAGACCAAGTTCCGAAAGGTTTATCAGGAGGTGGACGACGTTCCCGCTTTCGAGCCGGTGACGAAGTTCAACGCTACGGTGGATGACGTCTCGCGCTTTCCGGACATGATCCGCCAGGCTTTCCGGGTCGCCACCTCGGGTTGTCCGGGGCCCGTGCATCTGCAATTCGCAGGCAACGAGGGGCAACTCGACATCGGGGAGGCCGAGATGGAGGTGATCATCGAGGAAGACTTCAAGGAGCTTCCTCCCTACCGGCCCGAACCCGAGCCGGCGCGCGTGAAAAAAGCGGTCGAACTGCTGGAAAAGGCTGAACGGCCCGTCATCGTCGCAGGCGGCGGCGTTCGCTCATCGGGGGCGTCGAAAGAACTCATCGCCCTGGCGGAGAAGCTGAACATACCGGTGGCCACCTCCTTGAACGGCAAGGACACCATTCCGGGAAATCACCCGCTCTCCGTCGGCGTGGTGGGCTCCTATTCGAGAAAGAGTGCGAATCAGGTGGTGAACGGAGCCGACCTGGTCTTCTTCGTCGGCACCGAGACGGGCGGCATGACGACGCACTTCTGGGCCGTGCCGCCCATCGGCACGCCCGCGATTCAACTGGATATCGAACCCGAAGCCCTGGCGCGGAACTATCCCTTACAAGTTGCGGTTCTGGGCGACGCCAGGGTGAGCCTGCAGAAAATGGCGGACGTGGCGAACGCGGAATCCGCCGCCTCGCGCGCGGGCTGGGTGGAAAGAGCGCAAGGCTTCGTCCAGGGGTGGCGTGATGAGTTCAAGGAATATCTCGAATCGGACGCCGCCCCCATGCGTCCTGAGCGCATCTGCCAGGAGTTGACGGATTCTTTGCCTTCGGATTGCGTCGTACTGGGCGATACGGGCCATTCGGGCATGTGGATGGGCGGCATGTACGACCTCTCGCATCCGGATCAAAGCTACATCAGGAGCGCAGGCCACCTGGGCTGGGCCTTCTCGGCGGGTTTGGGGGCGAAGTGCGCCGTGCCTGAGCGGCCGGTGCTCGCCTTCAACGGCGATTCGGGCTTCTGGTACCATTTGTCCGAGATCGAGACCGCCGTGCGCTGGAAGATAAACGCGGTGACGCTGGTGAACAACAACGCCTCGGGCAACCAGTCCAAGCGCGGCTTCGATCGCGCCTACGGCGGCGAGCAGACCGAGCAGGCCTATGAGCTCTGGAAGCTCAGCGAAGTGAATTTCGCCGAAATCGCCGAATCCATGGGCGCGCTGGGCATCCGGGTGGAAAAACCGGGCGAACTCAAGAGCGCGCTCGACCAGGCGTTCAGCGCGAACCGCCCCGTCGTCATCGACTGCGTGAGCGACATCGAGGCCATGGCGCCCTTGGCCGTTACGGAGTAGGGAGGCGCGGCGGTTTTGTAGGTCGGACATATATGTCCGCCACACATACGGGGTTGTTGAAAAACCCCCTCCTCGCTCGGAATTGACCACCGCCGTCATTCCGGCGAAAGCCGGAATCCATCCCCAAGCGGAATGACAATACTCCGCTTTTCATCTCCCCGTCATTGGCGGGAACCAATCAGAAAATAAAAAACAAAGGCAAAACACATGGATTCCGGCATGCGCCGGAATGACGAACAAAACCGCACCGCCTCGTAGTGACAACCCCTCCTCGGGGTTGTCCCACTACCCCTCCTCGGGGCTGTCCCACAGGTCGCGACCTCGGACAGGCACAGGGGCCTGTCCGCTACGGACCCCCCCTTGCAGAACGCCAACCATACACTCCTCCCTCCCCGGTCGGCTCCATACGCCGAATCACGAAACCAGGACTTTTTCAACAGCCCCCTCAAGGGGGGGATTTCAGGGAGTCTTCAGACCGTCTGGGATGCGCTCCGCTCAGACGAAATGGTAATCTTCCTTTCCAGAAACTCGCGCGTTACGCGGATGAACGCTTCTGGTTCGTCCATGAAGACGTGGTGGTGCGCGCCCGGAATGACGGCGGTCTCGACGTGGGGTATTTTCTCTCGCACCCAGTCGAGAGAGTCTGATTTCAGGCGATCCGAGAGTTCTCCCGCCACGAGCAGGGCGGGCGTCTCGACCCGCAGCCAGCCGGCGCGCTGATCCGTCTCGGGGCGCGCGGCGTGAAAGCGCCTGTCCGCCTTCACCGTCCACGCGCCGTCGCCGTTTGGTTTCACGGTGTGGCGCGCGATATGGGCGATGGTCTTAGGGTTAACCTTGTCCGATGTGGGCAGGAGCCTGAATTTCTCCATGAAAAGTTCCTGCGACGCCCAGGGTCTGGCGGGCCGGTTCCCGAAAGCGCGCACCTCGGCGAGAATCGCATCCGTGGTCCTGAGCGGAGAGTCCACGATGATGAGGCCTTCGACGTCGGGAGGCTCAATAGCGAAGAGGTTGAGCGCGATGACGCCTCCCATCGAGTGCGCCATCAGCCAGGGCTTTCTGCCGCTCTCCGCTTTCGCCCATTCCACCCAGCCGTCTACGTCGCGCAGCAAGTCCTCGAAGACGTATTCGCTCAGCCATTCGCTATCCCCGTGGCCGCGATGATCCGTCGCCACGGGCCGGAGCATATCCCTGTAGTGGGGGGCGATGTGATCCCACCAGCGCGCGTGGGCCGCAGCACCGTGCAGCATCAGGATGACGGGTTTATCCTCCCCCTCGCTCCGGTGGTCCAGGCCGTGCAGCCGCACGCCGTCTCTTTCGATGAAAACGCTCTTTGGTTCAGCCATTCGTGTTCACTCCAGATTTCGTGGGGCCGTTTTGAATTTCGGGGGAGAATCCATGATCGACGCGCGAATGGCAAGCCCGATCGGTTTTGCCGGGGATTTCAGGATGACGTCAAGGACGGGCGCTTCACCATGGGGCGGCTTTTTTCGTGTCGAGGTGATCCGGCAAGCGGTATCTGAGGTCCTCGAGCATCGAAGCCTCGAGCAGGAAGACGAAATAGTTGGCCCGCCACTTCTTAGCGAAGTTAGGCGCGATTTTGTGGGACATTCCCTGTAACCGGCGCGACCATTTCATCCATTTCAGAAGCCCTGCGGTCTGCATCTTGGGCAATTCGAGTTGATTCGAGAGTTCGTCGCCCAGCACCGCCCGGGAGACCCTGTATGCGTGCTTCACCATGGCTTCCTGCTTGTCGAAGTCTGTTTTGCTGGTGATGAGGGGCAAGGCGTTGATCAGGGCGTTTGCAATGGCGGCCGATTCTTCGTTGGGCGGCGGCTCGCACAAAGTCGCGATCCGGGCGAATTCGAGGGTTTTCTCATAATCACCCTCGAACTGAAGGTGCTCGGGCGTTCCGATGAGCCACGAAGCGTATCGCCATGCCTGCATGAAGCCGTTGCGCGTCGCGTCATCGAGTTTCGCTCCGAGAATCTCGGCATGCGACAGCAAGGTCGCGGAGAAGTTGGCGGCGGCGAGGGCGAGGTGCGCGGAACTGAGCGGCGCTCCGTATACGGATTCGTCCCAATCGCTCTCATCGCGTATCAATCGTCTGAGCTGCGCATGAACCAGCCGGATGCGGACGGAGAGCTTCCAGCCGTCTCCCTGACGCTCGAGCGCGTCGGGCAGCATGATTTCAATGAAATGCCTCGTATTCTGCCGTATCCGGCGCATGCCGAAACCGCTCAGAACCCGGCCACTGGCGTAGAGCGGCCTGGCGATCAAGGTGGATGCATTCCGCACCGTGACCAGGAAGAACGCGGGGATGAACAGGTCCGAATGCTGGTGGAAGGCGCGGTAGCCCGGATAAAGCGCTTCGGGATCGAACCAGTCGGGTTGTTTTTCCAGATCATCGAAAAAGTTGCGAAGCTCCTCCGGCGCATCCACCAGAACCTTCTCGTCCTGCTGCATGCCGGCCTTGATGAACCGGTTGGCGTCTTCCGGGCCGTACACAGCGAGCGTGTCGATGACGGCGTCGGCGAACGGATCGTCGATGGTTGTTTGTTCGATATACTTATCGGCGAGTTCCGGGTTTATCTCGCGGGCTCTTTCATAACCTTCTCTATAGGCCGTTGGTATTGACAATCCTGCCATTGCAGCATCCTGAAAGAGGCCTGTTTATGTAGTCAAGAGATAAAAACCAACCCCCCCAGCCACCAAAAAATGATAGGTCAGCAATGCGATTGAGTCAACAAAAAACGCCTCCATCCTATGGCGTGGCGCTTTCATTGTCACAGTCTTGATCTCCCAGGCGGTCGAGGCCGACAGGGATGCCTGGATGAGGCGAAATGCGTCCTAGGCGTCATTGCCCTCGGGCCATACCGCACGCGCCAGACCCCAGTCGACGAGCGCGCCGAGTTGCCCGTGCAAAGGATGAGAATATGGCGCATGGAGCCTCCTCCGCGTCGTAAAGCATCAGGTTGATGCGCTTTCTTGTCTTCGTAGTCCCGAAGGCGGACGCCCCCTCTCCGACGAAAATACTTTTCGGTTCAGGGGTTCGCTTTACTCCAAACTCCAGGATGTCGTTTTGAATTTTGGATTTTATTTGGGGGGTGGAATCTCCACCGAGCCGTCCGAAAATCATGTAGCCCAATTCGGCGACGATATCAAGTTTCAGATCTTTACTTTCGGACGTATCGTGAATGGCGGGGAGTCCCGTCCGCCTCAACGCTCCAGGATGCGGACCTGTTCAGCGCCGAGGCCGACAACGACATCATCGCCGACAGCGAAAGCGCGGCGGCCCGGGTGATGGGTGTCGTCGACCAACAGCGTGTCCTCCCCGATAGCGACGCTGTAGCGCAGCAGGTTGCCGAGGAACTCACGGTGCTGCACCCGTCCGGTGAGGATGATTCCGGGAAGCGTCTCGCCCGGTGCTGCGATGGCCACGTCCTGGGGCCGGAACATGGCGGTTCGATTCTCGCTCGCCGCATGGGCCTCGCCCGACAGCGGCAAGGCGATGCCGCCGGCCGCCACGAAGCGCGCCCCCTCGGCCGCCGCCTCGATACGCCCGTCCATGAGATTCGCCGTGCCCAGGAAGTGGGCGACGAAGCGGTTCACCGGCTGGTCGTAGAGTTCCATGGGCACTCCCACCTGTTGGAGAACCCCGTCGTCGAGCACGGCGATCCGGTCCGAGATGGTGTTGGCCTCTTCCTGGTCGTGGGTAACGAAGATGGTGGTCAGCTTCAGCGCCCGTTGTAAGTCCAGAATCTCGCGGCGCATCTGTACGCGCAGGTTGGCGTCGAGGTTCGAGAGCGGCTCGTCGAGCAAGAGCACACGGGGCTCGACGACGATGGTGCGCGCCAGCGCGACTCGTTGCTGCTGCCCGCCGGATAGCTGCGAGGGACGCCGCTCCCCCAGTTCCAGAAGGCCGACCATATCCAGCGCGGCGTCGACGCGCTTGGGAATCTCGGCGGCGGGCGTCCTGCGCTCTTCGAGGCCGAAGGCGACGTTTCTGCGCACACTCATGTGCGGCCACAGCGCGTATGACTGAAACACCATGCCGACGTTGCGCCGCCAGGGAGGCAGCCTTGTCACGTCGTCCTCGCCAACGAGGATGCGCCCGCGAGGCGTGGGACCGAAGCCGGCGACGGCGCGCAGCAGGGTCGATTTGCCCGACCCCGAGGGGCCGAGGAAGGTGAACAACTCGCCCGGTTCGATGCGCAGGTCGACGTCCTTGAGCACGTCGGTCGTATCGTAGGCGAGGCTCAGTTGCTCGATGACGACGCCTGCGGCGTTTTCAGATGTCATGCTCAGACTCCCGCGACGACGGCCATATCGGGCGTTCGCTGGATATCCTTGCGCTGGATGATGCGGTGCGAGACGTAGGTGGCGATTCCGACGATGACCACGGCGATGATGCCGAGAGCCGCACCGGGCCCGCGGCCCGCCGCCGACTGCATGAACTCGTAGATGCCGAAGGCGAGCGGAGCGTCTGATTCCTGCGACACCAGCATGATGGTCGTCGAGAGCTCGACCGACGCTGTGGCGAAGCTGGTGACGAAGCCGGCGACGATGCCGCCGGACATCAGCGGCACGACGATCCGGTAGATGGTGCGGCCCTTTGTCGCCCCCAAGTTCTCGGCCGCCTCTTCGAGCATGACGCTGAGCTGTTGTAAGGCCGCCATGCAGGCGCGCAGCGCGTAGGGCAGCCGCCGGATGGCGAGAGCGATGACTATGATGACCCACCACGAGGCCAGGGGCTTGTCGATGATCGGCACGTTAAACTGATAGAAGGTGCGCAGGTAGCCGATGCCGAGCACCACGCCGGGAATCGCCACCGCTCCCATCGCGGCGTAATCGAGCCATTTCCGGCCGGCCAGCCCGGTGCGCAGGACGATGTAGGCGATGGCCGTGCCGAATACGACGTCGATGCCCGCGGCGAGTCCGGCGTAGAGCAGCGTGTTGGTGATGAATTCAGACGAAGTCGAAATCACGCGCAGATAGTGAGCGAAGGTGTAGGCGTCGGGCAGCACACTGTACGACCATACCGTGCCGAGGGACAAGATGGCGAGGCCGAAGTGCGGCGAGAGCACCAGCAGCAGGATGAAGACGACGACGCCGTAGCAGGCGGCTTTCTCCCAGGGCCTCAGGTCTCGCTTCATCAACCCGCCCCCGCCCTTCTGTACGGTGGCGTAATCCTTGTCCCGCAGCGCCAGAAACGAGGTCCAAAGCGCCAGCAGGGAGAATATGACCAGGATGACCGAGATCACGTAACCCATGGGGTCCGAGATGCCGATGGAGGAGATGCGAAGATAGGCCTGCGGCGCCAGCATGTTGTTCACGTTGAGCAAAAGCGGCGTGCCGATGTCGTCGAACACTTTGAGGAATACCAAGGATGCGCCTGCGACGTAGCCGGGCATGGCCAGCGGAAACACGATGCGGCGAAACAGGCGCATGCCGCTGGCTCCCAGGTTCTGGGCCGATTCCTCCATTGCGCGGTCGATGTTGTTGAGCGAGGCCGAGAGATTGAGGAGGATGAACGGAAAATAGTGAATGCTCTCGACCAGGATGACGCCATTGAGCCCTTCCATGAAGGGGATGGTGAAGCCGAACCACTCATCCAGGAGCAGGTTGACCGATCCGTTCTCGCCTAGCAGCAGCAGCATCGCCACGGCGCCGACGAAGGGCGGCATAATCAGCGGGAGCACGCCTAAGGTCTGGATGAGGGTGGCGCCGCCGAAATGGAAACGGGTCGTGAAATAGGCGAGCGGAAGCGCAAAGCACGACGCCAGCACCACCGACATCCCGGCGACGTAGATCGAATTGATGGAGGATTCCTGAAACAGGCTGGTGCGGAAGAAGTCGACGAAATTGATGAGCGTCAACGCGCCCGTGTTGGGGTCCTGGAAGGCGACGTAGATCACGTTGAGGACCGGCGCGACCAGGAAGACGAGCAGAAACAGGCCGATGATGAGGCCCACCACCGCCGGCCCCCACTGGCCGCGCGCCATCGCTTCCAGAGACATTCTTCCCCCTTCTCCGCACCAGCGCGAGGGCTACAGCATGGACGCCGCCTTCTCGGCCAGCGCCTTGGCGCTGGAGTAGTTGGCCTTGACCTCGGTATCCCAGGCTTGTTCGATCTCGGCCTGACGGCCCGTCACCTTGGTGGTCGCCTTCTTGCGCTTCTTCTTGAATATCCGGTTGAAGTCCTTTTTGCTCGCCTGGGCGGCGGTGATGGGCACCTTGGCCACCAGCGCCTTGGCCTGGTCGATCAGTTTCTTGGCCGCCATGTTGGACTTGCCGCCCATTTGCGCCTCGGCTATCTGAATCGCCCTGGTCGCCGCGCGCAGATCCTTGAGGCGGTAGGTGACCATCACGTCGAACAGGGAGTTGATCACGTTGTAGCGGTTTTTGGAGATTTGCAGGTCGAACTTGACCGCAGCGCCGATGGACTTGTCCTTGAACGGGTTGGGAAAGCCGGCGGGCGCTTTGGCGTAAGTAGCCGGGTTCACGGGCAGTCGCCTGATTTTCGGGTCGAGAAGGACTTCTTGGCCGGTGGGCGAGAGCAGGAATTCGATGAACGCCGCTGCGGCCTTGGGATGCGGCGCGTTCTTGACGATGGCGATGTTCGCGGGCACCAGGGTCGTCACCGGCGGGTAGATGAACTTGACCGGGAAGCCCGAAGCCTCGGACGATAAGCCGAAGAAGTCGATCACGATGCCGAGGCCGAACTGACCCGAGTTGACGCCGTCGGGCACGCCGAAGCTGCGCTCGGTGACGGTCTTGAAGTTGCCGGCGATGGCCTTCAACCCGGCCCAGCCTTTCTCCCAGCCCTTGCCCTGCAAGAGAGTCTCCACCGTCAGGTGGGTGGTGCCGGAACGAGACGGCGCGCTCATGCCGACGTGGCCATGGTAGACGGGCATGGCCAAGTCGGCCCAGGTCTTGGGCGCGGGCAGTTTCTTGGCCTTGAGGTAGCGGGTGTTCCACATGATGCCGTAGCCGGACGCCGCGAACCCCTTGTAGTAACCCTCAGGGTCGTTGATCGGAAAGGCGCCCACCTTCTTGGGAATGCCCTTCATCTTGACCTTGTACTTTTGCAGAAGGTTGTCGCCCTTGAGTACTTCGAAGGCATCGGGTGCTGAGGCCCAGAACATGTCTGACCTGTTGTTGGAGGCGGTCTCCTGTAAATACTTGATGCCGGCCGTCGTCTTTTTCTTGAGCAT
The DNA here is from genome assembly GCA_965261085.1 of bacterium. Taxonomy (GTDB): domain Bacteria; phylum UBA8248; class UBA8248; order UBA8248; family UBA8248; genus Bin107. The sequence continues at coordinate 3,639,814 of OZ253442.1, read as the reverse complement.
CTCGACCTTGACGCCGGGGTGTTTCTTCTCGAAAGCCTTCTTTACCGTGGTCGTCGTATCCGGTGGGTAGGAAGTGACGATGACGAGTTTCTTCTCGAGCGCGACCGCACCGAAAGGCGCTGCCAGGACGGCCAGAGCAAGGCCGAAGGCGATAGCGACGAGAGTCTTTCTCTGGATAGCCATTGGTTTATCCTCCTTGTTTTCTCTAAAGGGGACTCATGTCATGTAGCGTCAATGATTCTCAATGAATGAGGTTTATCTCAGGTTGCATGATTATATCACAAAAACATCTCAACAGTAGCGCAATGTATGCCGCAGGTGGTGCGGGAATGACAAGCCGGCGCGGTCACCCGCGGCCCTCGCTTCGAGGTTTTCCGGGCGGACCGTAGTCGCGCTATACCTTGTTCAACTCCACGTCGATGGTGATATGCACCTCGTTTCCCACGACGAGCCCGCCCGCTTCGATCAGGCGGTTGTACTTCACCCCGAAATCCTTACGGTTGATCCGGGTGGTGGCGCTCGCGCCCATCTTGACGGTCCCGCCCGGCATATTGACCTCCCCGCTGATATCGACCATCTTCAGGACCACTTCTTTCGTGACGCCGCGGATGGTCAGGTTTCCGATCAGGTCGAGGGTGTCCGATCCCGCATTTTTCACGGATTTGGACTTGAACGTCAGGTAGGGGTGTTTCTCGACGAGCAGGAAATCGTCGGTCCGGAGATGGTTATCGCGCCGCGCGTTCCGTGTATTGATCGAGGCGGCGTCGATGACGATATCCGCCTTCGTGGCTCCGGGGTTCTTCCGGTCGAAGCGGACCTTGCCCGATACTTTTTGGAATTCCCCCCGCACCCAGGTGACTCCCAGGTGACGCACCTTGAAGGTAACCGTCGTGTGGGCGGGGTCGATTCTCCACTCGGCGGCGTTCGAGAGGGCAGGAGTCGTCAGCCATGCCGCCGCGATGAGCGCCGCTGCATGCTTCGCAAATCGGTTCATGAGTCTCGTTCCTCTGTGTCAATGGGTTGGAGTGACAAAAACAAGGCAATTCTCTCTAATTTGTGGTTGTTGGAAAAGTCCCCCAAAAACAGGGGATGGATTTCCCAATCGATATACGCTTACGGAATGACTCCCCCCTTAGAAGGTCGAGCATCCTCCACAGGGGAGAATTCCAAACCACTCCCCCCTTTGAGGGGGTTGTTGAAAAACCCCTCGTCGGGCGCATGGCCTTTACCCCCCCTGACAAGGGGGGCCAGGGGGGTTGGTTTCCAGCCGAGGGAGGGCGAGCGGGACGGGTAAAGTACTATTCCCTCCGACTCCCCCCCCATCCTTCCTTGCCATGAACCCCCCAACCCCCCTTGTCAGGGGGGCTTTTTCAACAACCCCTTGAGGGGGAGTCGGCAAGTCAAGGACGGAGTCCGCAGCCGCGCCGGTGGGGGTCAATCGCGACCGAGAAGGGGTTGTTGAAAAACCCCTGACTCTATGCTTGGATGTATGGATATTACGCGCCCGAGAAGGGAATATCCGCGATGTTGGGACGCAAGAACCGCGCCCAGATGGATTTGTTCATCACCGGTTCGCTGGAGAGGTTGATTCCCGAGGATCACATATTGGCCCGCGTGAACCGCGTTCTGGACCTGAGTTGGCTGCGCGAGGAAGTGGCGGATTGTTATTGCGCGGACAACGGCCGTCCTGGGATCGACCCCGAAGTGGCGGTTCGGTTGATGTTGGCGGGCCTTCTGCTGGGGTTCGTGCACGACCGTCGGTTGATGCGCGAGGCGCAGGTGAACATCGCGATCCGGTGGTTCATCGGTTACGGGCTGGAGGATCGGCTGCCGGATCATTCGAGCCTGACGCGGATACGGCAGCGCTGGGGGGAGGCCCGGTTCCGGGAGATATTCCGCCGCACGGTCCGTGCGTGCCTGGATGCGAAGGTGGCCAAGGCCGAAGTCGTGCACGTGGACGCCTCATTGATCCGCGCGGACGTGAGTTGGGAGAGTCTGGTGGAGCGTCACGTGGACGAGGTGATAGCGGAGAACCCCGTCGAGGAGGAGGCCGGGAAGAAGGGTGGAGGAGGCCGCCGTGGCGGGGGTTCCGGGAAGGTGAGCCGGACGGACCCGGACGCGCGGCTGGCGAGAACGGGCGGGGGATTCGAGCCGAGCTACAAGCAGCACGCTGTGGTGGACGACACGCGCGGGGTGGTGCTCGACGTATCGGTGACGGAGGGTACGGTGAACGAGCGTGAGGTGCTCGAATCGCAGGTGGAAGCGGTATGCGAGGTATCGGGGCGCGCGCCCGCGATGGTGACGGCGGACTCTGGCTACGCCTACTCGAAGGTCTACGCGGCCCTGGAGCGCCGGGGTGTGGCCGCGCTCATTCCGGCGAAGAGGGAACCCTCGCAGAGCCGTGTTCCGTTGCGCCTGTTCCGCTACGACGCGCGGCACGACATCGTGAAGTGTCCGCGCGGCAAGATACTGAGCCCCCGTCGGCCCGCAAAGGGGGGGCGTTATTATCGTTCGAAGACCCGTGATTGCGCGGGCTGCGCGCTTCGCGAGGATTGCCTGCCGAAGGCGTGGTCGAGCAAGGTGGTGTTGGTTCCGCATGCGTATCCGGCGCTGTTGCGCGCGCGCCGGCGCCATGCGCGATGGAGGGAGGAGGAGCGGCGGATGTACCGGCGTCATATGTGGCGCTCGGAGGGCTACCACGGCGAGGCGAAGACCTGGCACGGGCTTGCGCGCGCGGTGCGGCGCGGTCTTGAGAACATGAAGATACAGTCCTACCTGACGGCGGCGGCGATCAACCTCAAGCGGCTCTCCGCCGCACTTGCTGCAAGGTTATTCGCCCTCTGGAGGGCCTGGTCGGCCCGGGAAGAGCCTCTGTGCGTCCATCGCGGCCTCGCAAGCTGCGCGGGCTTCCTGTCCGCCGCCGCGTGACCCTCCATACCGCCCGCTCCCGAAACCGGGTTATTCAACAACCCCGAGAAGGGAGCGATTGCTCCATTTAAGTCAGGCAGCCCTCCTTCCTCAGTCAGCAATTCCTCGCTCCTCGCTCAGAATTGACCCCCCACGCATCAGCCTTCGCGCAAACTGCTCGGCTTGTTCAACAATCCCTCCCGCATTGGTCGGCATTGACCTCAAGGGGGGAGTGGTTCTTGCTTTTTCATCGGTCGCGTCAAACCCTCGTTCATCGAGACTTTTTCAACAGTCCCAATTTGCGGAGTTTTGCTACGCTTTCCCATCTTCAGACGAAGACTCTTCCTCCGCCTGTTGCCCCTCCAGGTATTTCCCGTATTCATCGTGTGTGGTCTCGGGGCACAGATCGGGGCCGCGCTTGTAAGCCGCCCTCGATATCAGGTGCGCGGCGACGGGCGCCGTCAGGAACAGGAAGAAAACGGCCAGAAACGCCTGTGTCGTGACGGTAACGCTCTGGAAAATGATGCTCGCGCCCAGGAGGATGCCGCCCATTCCGAAGGTCGTGGCCTTGGTGGCGGCGTGCATGCGGCAATAGACGTCGGGCAGGCGCAGGAGGCCTATGCTGGCGACCAGCATGAAGAACGCGCCTCCCAGCAACAAGGCGGCGGCGAGAACGTCACTCAATGATTTTCCCCCTCTCCAAAAATTTCGCGTACACCGTGGTGCCGACGAAGCTCAGGATAGCCAGTGCGAGTACGGCGATGATGAACAGCTTGTTGTGCGTCTGGATGGCGAACAGCGCGATGACGCCGAGCACGTTCGTGGCGAGGGTGTCCGCCGCCACCACGCGGTCGGACGTCGTGGGCCCCTTGATGAGGCGGATGAACGCCAGGATCACCGAGACGCCCAGCATGACGAGGCTTATCTGTACGGCCGCCTGTATCATTCCACGGCTCCCACGATGGGTTCTTCCAACCCCTTGCGGATGCTCTCCACCACCTCGTCGGGGTGGTCGATGTCCAGCGTATGGACGAAAATCGTCTCGTGATCCTCAGACACGTCTATGCTCAGCGTGCCGGGCGTCAAGGTGATGGAGTTGGCCAGCATGGTCACGCCCAGGGGCGTCTTGCACATCGTCTTGTAGGAGATGATGCCCGGGCGAATCGACAACCGTGGCGAGAGCACGATTTTCAGCACCTGGAAGTTCGCGATGAACAACTCCCAGGTGAAACTTCCCAAATACCTGAAATAGTTGCCGATGCGGAGAAACGTCCTGTCCTGGTAGTAGGATTTTTTGAGGAACCGGATGATGAGGGCCGCCATGATCAGCCCGACGAAGAAATGCCCGGGCGTAGCGCTTCCGTGCAGGAATATCCAGATGGTGGCGATGGTGAATGCGAGCGTGGCGAGCGACATCAGGCCTTCCCCTTATCCGAGGTCCCGCATGGCGGCGATGTAGAGTTCGGGCTTCGTGAGCTGGGCGGCCACGAGTTGCGCCCACTCGAAGAGCCAGTAGGCGCCCAATCCGAAGAGAACCGCGAAGGCCGAGAGAAAGGCGAACGAGCCGTAAAGGCCCGCGCTTGCTGCGCCGACCTCGCCGCCGCCCGTTCCCCAGGCGTAGCGCTGGTACGTCGTGAAATTATAATAAATCGATATTACGCCGAATCCCAGGGCGATTCCCGTCGCGAGTATCGCGCCCTGGGAGAATCCCGCCTGGAGCACGAAGAGTTTGGCGAAAAAGCCCGCGAACGGCGGAAAGCCCGCCAGGGACAGGAAGCCGACCAGCATGAGCAGGCTCGCGAAGGGCGCCTTGCCCATCATGCCGCCCATCTCATCCAGATCCACCGTGCCGGTGAGCTTCTGGTTCAGGCCTGCGCCCAGGAGCATCGCGCTTTTGAGATACGCGTGGCCGACGATGTAAAAGACCGCCGCCGCGAGTCCGGCTTGTGAGAGCAGGGCGATACCGAAGGCGATGTAGCCCAACTGGTTGATGGTGCTGTAGGCCAGGATACGCTTTAGGCTCGTCTGGGGCAGGGCGCCGAGCGCTCCCATGGCGATGGTGCACAGGCAGAGGGCGATGAGCCCCGGCTGGAGTATCAGGAACGCGGCCGGGAAGATGAGCGTGGCGCAGCGGATGATGGCGTAGATGCCCACCTTGACGAGTACGCCCGCCAGGATGGCGCTGATGGGGGTGGGCGATATCGAATGCGCCGAGGGCAGCCAGAGGTGCATGGGGAAAATGGCCGCCTTGACGCTGAAGACGAACACGAAGACCAGGGCGGTGACCACGATGAGGGGCGTCGGCCCCAGGAGTTTTATCTTCTCGGCCAGGTCCGCCATGTTCACCGTGCCCACCTGGGCGTAGAGGAGCGAGACGCCCAGCAGGAAAAAGGCCGATGCGATCAGGTTCAGGCAGGTGTACTTGAAGGCCATCTCGAGCTGATCGAGGTTGTAGTAGAACCCCATCAGCGCGTAGGTGGCCATGAGCATGACCTCGAAGAAAACGAAGAGGTTGAACAGATCGCCCGTGATGAAGCACCCCTGTATCCCCATCAGGAGGAAGTGCACCAATGGGAGGAACACCTCTTTTCGCTGCGCATCCGTGAGATAGCTCCTGGCGAAAACGGCGCACGCCCCCACGATGGAGGCCGAAAGACACAACATCGTGGCGGTGAGCCTGTCGGCGGCCAGAACGATGGCGTAGGGGAAGGGCCAGAGGCCCATTCTGTGGACGAAAATCGTCCCGTCCGCCGTCGCGCTCAAGAGCGCGACCGCCAGGATCAGGTTCACCAGCAGCGCGAGCATGCTCAGGGATTCCTGTAGCGCGCTCCTCTTGCGGAGGAGGAACAAGAGCGTGCCCGTGGCCAGCGGCCAGACGACGAACAGCGGGAATATGGCGTTCATCCCCGAAGCCTCCTGATCTCGTCGATGTCGTCGGTCTGGAACTTGCGGTAAGTGAAAAACGCGAGGACGAGCAGAAACGCCGTCACGGCGAAGCTGATGACGATGGCGGTGAGCACCATGGCCTGGGGCAGGGGGTCGACGTAGGCGAACGGGTCGAGCGGGCCGCCCTCTTTGGGCACGATGGGCGCTTTACCGTCTCCCACCCAGCCTGAGGCGACGATCATCAGGTTCGTGGCGTGGCTGAGCACCGCCATGCCGAGCACCACCTGGATGATCCTGCGCTGCATGATGAGGTAGGACGCCACCGTCACCAGCACGCCGATTATCATCGCCAGTATCCAGATCACTTTTATATCTCCTTAGCGCCTTTGCGTCCCGAGAGGTGGCGGGGGTCCATGCCGCCGCCCGCCTCTGCGGGTTTTCTTACCCTAAGAGTCTTCCCTCTCCTGCGCGCACAGGTTGGTGAATATGGACATCACCACCCCGACCACCACGCCGTACACGCCCACGTCGAACAAAAAGGCGGTGAACAACTCCACGTCGCCGATGAAGGGCAGGGCGAAGTGGTAGATAGAACTTTTGAGATACGCCCCCTTGACGTAGCCCCACACCCCCGTGAGGGTGGAGAGGGCCAGCCCCGCCACGAAGATTCCCTCATACGGCCAATTGAACCGCCGCCAGCCTTCCTCCGCGTCCACCGCCACCCACTGGAGCACGATGCCCACCGACGTCATCAGGCCCGCGATGAAGCCGCCGCCGGGCTGGTTGTGGCCGTAGATGAGCAGAAAAAACGAGAAGAGCAGCGTCAGGTGCAAGACGGCGGGCGCTATCGTCTGGAGAATCAGTGATCCCATTTCATTCCTCCCACCAGCCGCACGATGGCGTAGATGGCTATCCCCGCGATGACCAGCACGGTGATCTCGCCCAGCGTGTCGTACCCCCGGTAATCGACGATGATGGCGTTGACCACGTTCTTGAAGCCCGCCACCGGCTTGCTCGTGCGCATGAAGTAATCCGCAATCGTGCGGAACTTGTGCGTGTTCATGGCGGCGGCCATGGCGAGCGTCGCGCAGACGCCCAGGGCTACCGCGATGCCCCAATCCCTCACCTTCTTGGCCACCGAGCGCGGGACGGGCTTGAGCTCTGGCAGGTAGTAGAACACCAGCAGGAACAGCACGACCGAGGCCGATTCGATCATGATCTGCGTGAGCGCCAAGTCGGGCGCCTTTAAGAGCAGATAGAGCCCCGAGATGCCGTAGCCCATCGTGCCCAGGGCGAGAATCGCAGAGATTCTCCGCTTGAAGAGCGCGGTGGCGAGAGCGGCGGCCATGATCATCACCGCGATCGCGACCAGGAGAAACGATGCGCCCGCGAAATTCTCAGGGAAAACCTTCGCCCCCCAATCCATCCGCCAGACGAGGTAGAGCGCGGCCGCGGTGGGCAGGACAAGCATCCAGCGCATGTACCGCCTCAGATTCCCGTCCTGGATTAAGAGGAGAATCTCCCACGTGCCGTTTCGCAGCCAGTCGATGGAGGCGTCATATATTCTGTTCGGGGCGGGGGCATTCCCCCAGGCGCGGGCGACTGCATCCAGCACCGCTTTCACTTGTGCGAAACCGAAGTAGAGCGCCAAGCCCAGCGCCATCGTGAAAATTGACATCACGAGCGGCGCGTTCACCCCGTGCCAGAGCGCAAGATGAAGCTCCAGATGCGCTCCGCCGCCCAGGGTGGCCTCCGCCGCCGGCGCGACGAGGGAGTGCTCGATTAGCCACGGCGCGAGTCCAAAGGCCAGGGCCATGAGAACGAGAACCCCAGGCGCGGCCAGCATTCCCAGGGGCGGGTCGTGGGGATGTTTGGGCGCTTCTCCTTCCGCCGCCTGCCAGTAGGGCTCGCTTAAAAATCTCAGGTGATAGAGCGCCGTGAACACCCCCGCGAAGACGGTCAGATACGGCCAGAACCACCCCCAGCTTCCGGGGCCGCCTGGGTGGAGACTCGCCCCATAGAGCATCTCCTTGGTGATGAAGCCGCCCATGGGCGGTATACCGATGAGGCTCAGCGCGGCGATGACGGCCAGAATGTGCGTCTTCGGCATCAATTTTCTTAAGTGGCCCAACAGCCTCACGTCGCGCGTGCCCGCCTCGTGGTCGATGATGCCGACCGTCATGAACATCGCCGCCTTGGCGGCCGCGTGGTTGTACAGATGAAGCGTCGCGCCGATGACGGCCCCCTTGCCGCCGAAGCCCAGGAAGGTGACGATGAGGCCGAGCTGGCTGATGGTTCCGTACGCGAGAATCGCCTTTAAGTCATAGGCCCTGAGCGAGAGTATGCCGCCCGCTATCATCGTCGTCATGCCGAAGCCCGTCACCACGTAGCCCCAGGCGGGATGCGCGCCCAGAATCGGATAAAAGCGCGAGAGCAGATAGATGCCCGCCTTCACCATGGTGGCCGAGTGCAGGAAGGCGCTGATGGGCGTGGGCGCTTCCATGGCGTTCGGCAGCCAGATGTGGAAGGGCCACTGCGCGCTCTTGGTGGCCGCTCCCAGGATGATGAGCAAAAAGACGCCGAGCGATATTTCTTTCGCGAGCCCCGGCGTGAGCACGAGTTGCGAGAGCCGCCATTCACCCGCCATATCGCCTAAGAGCAAAAAACCTCCCAGCATGGCGAGGCCACCGCCGCCCGTGATGAGGATGGCCTTGGTGGCCCCGTAGTTGGACGCCTTCCTGTCCGACCAGAAGCCGATCAAGAAAAACGAGGTGATGCTCGTGAGTTCCCAGAAGATGAAGAGCGCGATCAGGTGATCCGCGAACACCACGCCCAGCATCGAGCCCATGAACGCGATGAGAAAACCATAGTAGCGCCCCAAGGCCTCGTGTTCGTGTAAATACCAGTGCGAATACAGGACGATGAGCGCGCCCATGCCCGCCACCAGAAAACCCCACATGAGGCTCAGGCCGTCCACCATGAAGGATATTTCCACGTTCGCCGCAGGGACCCAGGCGATGGCGTGCGTGATGGTCTTCTGTCCGCCGGCCGCCCATTCGCCGTAAAGGTCAAAGAGCGCCCACAGGCTTACGAGCGGGGCGGCCACGGCGAACCATGCGGCGTGTTTCCTGAAACGCTCGGCGAACCAGGGGATGATGAGGGCGGCTGCGAACGGGAAGAAAACGATGATGAGGGTATTATCCAAGACACAGACCCTTCGGGATGGTTCTCAAAAATCGAAATACCGAAATGGGCATTTTATGTTCGGAAAATAATGGCATAATCATCGCCATCGAACAACGAAGATCATTTTTCGCGAGATTTCTCGATAAACATGGAGGTTTCAACTTGAGCGAGACGACCTATCACCTCTACGCCCTGTGCCAGGGCTCGCGCGCGTGCGACGCCTCCTGGCTCTTGTATTTAAGTGAATCGGGGAGGACGCGCACGCTCCCCTATTTCTTCTGGATTCTCACGCCCGAAGGCGGAGGCGCGCCCATCGTCATCGACACGGGCTTCAGCGAGGAGGCCCAGAAGGCGCGCAATCCCGACTATGCGGACTACCGCCAACAAAGAGAACTTCTGGGGCATTTCGGCATCAAACCCTCGGAAGTCGAGACGCTCATCGTGAGCCATCTGCACTGGGATCATTTCATGTCGCCGAGGCTGTTCACCGCCGCGCGCTTTTATCTCCAAAGGCGCGAACTCGATTTCTGGCGGAGCGACGCGGCGGAGTATCACTTCATCAACCATTTTCTGGGAGACCTGGAAGAAGCCGAACGCCTCCATGAGGCTGGCCGTATGAAACTCGTGGACGGGGAGGCGGAAATAGCGGACGGCGTGCACGTTCACTGGGTGGGCGGCCACACGCCGGGCCACCAGATTATCCGTTTCCGCACGGCCAAGGGCTGGGCGGTGCTGGCCGTGGACGCGGCCTATCTCTACCGCAGCCTCGAATCCATGATACCGCCCGGCATCCACATCCACGTGGACGACGCGCTCCGCGCGCTCGACAAAGTCAAGGACCTCGCCGACGCGACCGACCTCATCTTCGCCGGACACGACGAGACAGACTTGAGGCGGGAGGAGGTGTTCCCGGGGGTGAGGCGGTTTGTGTGAGTGGGGGAGGGAGGGAGGGGAGTGTCCTGTTCAAGGAGGGGAAGGAGTGAACCTAAACCCTTGATTCGATTTTTATTGCGAGATATGTTGCTCTCCCGTGTATGCTTAGCAACTCTAAGCCTGCGCATTTTTTCATGTCCACCATAGGAATTGTCGATGGAGAAGCGTTATCAAGTATTCGTAAGTTCGACGTATACAGACCTCCGGGAAGCGCGCCAAGAGGTTATGCAGGCGTTGTTGGAATTAGACTGCATTCCAGCGGGTATGGAACTGTTTCCCGCTGCTGACGATGATCAATGGACTCTGATAAAGCGGGCTATTGACGATTGCGATTACTATATTGTGATCATCGCTGGACGCTACGGTTCGATTGGCATGGAGGAAAAAAGTTTCACACAGTTGGAGTACGAGTATGCGGTTTCACAAAAGAAACCAGTGATCGCATTCCTGCATAAGGAGCCTGGAAAACTTCCTGCCGAGGACACAGAGGAAGACCCAGAGAAAAAGAAAAAGCTGAACGACTTCCGCGATTTTGCTCAAAAAAAGATGGTTAATTTCTGGAAAACTCCAGCCGACCTTGGGTCCGTCGTAAGTCGTAGTCTCGTCAAACTTATCAGGAATAATCCGGCAATCGGTTGGGTGAAAGCGGATCTGCTACCTCCTCAGGACGCAAACAAAGAAATTCTGGAACTCAGGAATAAAGTCGATGAACTGGAACGGGAACTCGAAACTGTAAGCACAACCGCTCCAAAAGAAACCACACATTTGGCGCAAGGCGACGACGAATTCGAGATAAAATATACTTTTCGAGCATCCAACTCAGACCCTAACGACCACTTCTCAATACTTGGACTAAATGACACTTATTCTGCCTCGTATTTTGCATCTTGGTCGCAAATTTTCGCTCGGCTTTCTCCACTTATGATTGATGAAGCAAGCGATTTCGTTCTTACGAGCGAATTGAATCTCATGACACAAGAAGTGAACATCGAATCTCTTCAAAAAAATCCCAATATCCGTCCCCATTATCTGTTTAATTTCAAGATTGATAACAATACCTTCAACACAATCAAAGTTCAGCTAATAGCTCTGAAACTGATAGCCAAGAGCATCAAGAGCCGAAGCGTAAAAGACATACACAACTACTGGAAACTCACCCCTTATGGTGAGGCATTAATGACTGAACTCCGAGCGATTCGTAAGGATGGACACAAAGAAACTTCGCCAATTCCTTCTAAAGAAGTAGTGATAATAGAGCGAAATTAGGGGCGGCTCGCGAGCCGCCCCTACACAGTTCAACGACCTCGGGCAACTAAATCAAGGGCGGACTTATAAGCCCCTACATTATCATTACCTTTTCAACTTCTCACGCCCAGGTTCGAACAAGTGAGGTTCCCATTCCGTGGAAGCAGGCGGGCGGACACACGGGTCTGCCCCTACAAGTTCAGAACCCGGAGCAATCCCTTTCTCATTGGCCGAGATTGGTTACACAACGCCGTCATTCCGGCGAATGCCGGAATCCAGTGGTTTCGCTTATTTCTTTCTTTTCTGTCGGCATCCTGACTTCACCGAAGGTGGATGAAACGCCGTAACGCGCCCACCAAAAGGAGGTGTTCCCGGGGGTGAGGCGGTTTGTGTGAACTAGACAGGGAGGCGATAATTTTACGAAAGCACTTGACGGAAATACAAATGCCCATTAGTATGATTGTTCAGAATTATTCCACGCCCGAACGAGACCCCGAGCGATAGTGAAGCGCAGCGAGATCAAGTCTGTTGAGTCTACTGGTGAATTGGCGGAAGCAAATGGCTCAAGAGGGCATGGAATGCAGAGGTCGATCAACAGAAGGCGGGTAGTGAAGAACGCGAGCCGAAGACGGAAACAAAGAAACATGGCCTCTATCAGGAGTATTTGGACTACTTGACGAATGGCCGCAGTCTTTAGCCTGTGCAATAAATCATGCGGAAGGGAATTATTATATGGGCACGGGTAACTACAGGTATAGTGGATATCTCTCCTGCGATGCCAATGGCGCAAAAGAGAAGGGAGCTTACTATACCCCTGACCCGGTAGTACGTAGTCTGCTTAGTTGGGCTGTCAGGAATCCTGAAGATCGCCTTCTGGATCCATCTTGCGGGGATGGGCGCTTCATCGCCGGCCATCCCAATAGTGTCGGTATCGAACTAGACCCATTTGCCACTCCCGCCGCTATGCATCGCGCGCCTAAAGCGATGGTTCACGAGGGTGATTTTTTTGCATGGGCGAGCAACACCGTAGAGCGTTTCGAATGCGCCGCCGGGAATCCCCCTTTCATCCGCTATCAGCTTTTCAAAGGTGTTCAGCGTGATAGGGCCATAGCTCTTTGCGCTGAACTTGGGGCCACTTTCTCAAAACTCACCTCTTCCTGGCCGCTTTTTCTAGTTGTAACGGCCCACCTCCTACATCAGGGCGGACGCATGGCTTTCGTTGTTCCGGCAGAAATCGGACATGCGCCGTATAGTGCTCCGCTGATCGAATATTTAATAAAATATTTCGACCACCTACAAATTGTCGCAGTTAAAAAAAAGCTTTTCCCAAAACTATCGGAAGACTGCTGGCTACTCTACGCTGACGGCAAAGGCGGGTCCACTAGCCATATCAAACTGAGTGTTCTGGAACAGTTTACTTTCCGTGAAATGCCGCCAACTGAAACAACGGATATAAATGTGGAAACTTGGCGTATCTCGTGGAACAAGCGCCTGCGGCCTTTTTTGTTACCCGCCATGGGCCGAAATCTATACGAGCAACTCGCTTCAGATGAGAACAGCTTACGCTTTCGTGAATTCGCGCAAGTTAATATTGGCTATGTTTCGGGGGCAAACGACTTTTTCCACCTGCGCCCGTCTGAGGTCGAAAAACTTCGTATTCCGTACAATTGTTTGCAAACGACGGTGCGAAACGCACGTTCTTTGCCGCCTGTGCAGGTCAATCCATCCGCAGTCAGCCGCTGGCTCCGAGAGGATCAGAAAACTCTACTTTTACGCCTGAGAAAAGAACAAAAACTCCCAAAATCCGTGTTGGCATACCTGCACACTTCGCAAGCTTTGCAAGCCGCTGACGCATTTAAATGTCGAACGCGCAATCCCTGGTACGTAGTCCCAGACGTCAAGATTCCCAATTTTTTCCTTAGCTATATGTCCGGCCGACGGGTCTCTTTCGTGCAGAATGCGGCGCGTTGCGCGTGCACGAATTCACTACATGCAGTGCTGCTAAAGGACAAATCGAAGTTACCACGTATTCAAGCGGCGCTTCGCTCGGGGGTCTTCCAGTTTAGCTGCGAAATTGAAGGTCATCCGTTAGGCGGAGGCATGTTAAAGCTGGAACCCCGAGAGGCGGGTAATATCTTGGTCCCATCCGAAATGGTGCTTTCAGAGGATGTAAAGAAGGTTGTTTTAGACAGCATTACAGCGCTTCAGGCTTGGAGGCATTATGAAGCGGCTTGAAGATTTTACGAAGAAGGATTGGCAAGTCTGTCATTGGCTCGGGGCCAAAGAAACTTTCCACCATCTTGCTACATCCAAAGAGAAGACGCAAAGTCAACACATCGTAAAGCCAATCCATTGGTATATCGCCTGCCGTCTGGTCATCGAAGGCGGGTTTCATCCCGATGAGATAAAACCCCATCCGCCGTTCAAGGTGGTCAAAAAGGAGTTGCACTTCGATCCGAATGCGGCAAGCGGTAAAGAGGCAACTGTATTAGGTGGCCTGAAGACCAAAGATGTAGACGTAGTCGTGGAAAAACCGGGCATTGGCCCCGCCATTGCTATCTCCTGCAAAACCACCGGCAATGCGTTTCGCAATCTCACTAACCGAATGGAGGAAGCGGTTGGGGAATGCACTAACCTACATATGACCTACGCCGCGCTCGTAATCGGATTCTTCTCAGTACTTCGAGCGCATCGTGCCGGGAGCGATCCTGCTCTCGCTGTCAACGACGTTGCGCTCCAGAAAGACGGGAATCCGGTGGACGGAATCGTCCGCTATCACGCAGCACTCAAACAACTAGAGGGACGCGCTGATTTGCGTGATACAATCAGTAAATACGAAGCGGTCAGCCTCGCTTTGGTGGAAACGAGCGGCCCGAATACCGGAAAATTACTCGACACCTTCCCGCCAAAGGAAAGTCCTTTACGCTTCGAACGATTCTTCGAGACGATTTACCGACGGTATGACGAGCGGTTTGTATTTGCGGCACCTATTTTAGCCAGGCGCAACGTAACACCCCGGATTGAATGGGACTCGAATTCGCCTTTGTTCAACGACGACATGTTGAAGCAACTCGCGGATGCATCCCTACTCGATTATGAGCCTCGCACTTCTTCCAGACAATGAAATGTGTAGATGTTACTGTTGTGTATAATTTCCTACCAATAGTATATCCATCTTCAAGACGTATTCCGAAATTCGCAAAGGCGGAAAAAATAAATGAAGTGAAAGAAGTATTTCGGCAAGCGGAAAAACCAAATACAGACGGTTAAAGTTTCTACATCGTGATTTCGTTTGCCGCGCCATCATATCTAGTCCCCACTTCATTCCTCCCCCGGCTTAACCCGCAATTCCCCGCATTTCCCCGCAATTGCCGTACTCCCTGAAGTCCCGTATTTCGGTATCGTGCGCCAGACGCGGGAAAGTGATTTCTCCCGCATTGGTCGGCAAACGCTTGCTCCTCGGGGTTGTTGAATAACCCGGTTTCGGGAGCGGGCGGTATGGAGGGTCACGCGGCGGCGGACAGGAAGCCCGCGCAGCTTGCGAGGCCGCGATGGACGCACAGAGGCTCTTCCCGGGCCGACCAGGCCCTCCAGAGGGCGAATAACCTTGCAGCAAGTGCGGCGGAGAGCCGCTTGAGGTTGATCGCCGCCGCCGTCAGGTAGGACTGTATCTTCATGTTCTCAAGACCGCGCCGCACCGCGCGCGCAAGCCCGTGCCAGGTCTTCGCCTCGCCGTGGTAGCCCTCCGAGCGCCACATATGACGCCGGTACATCCGCCGCTCCTCCTCCCTCCATCGCGCATGGCGCCGGCGCGCGCGCAACAGCGCCGGATACGCATGCGGAACCAACACCACCTTGCTCGACCACGCCTTCGGCAGGCAATCCTCGCGAAGCGCGCAGCCCGCGCAATCACGGGTCTTCGAACGATAATAACGCCCCCCCTTTGCGGGCCGACGGGGGCTCAGTATCTTGCCGCGCGGACACTTCACGATGTCGTGCCGCGCGTCGTAGCGGAACAGGCGCAACGGAACACGGCTCTGCGAGGGTTCCCTCTTCGCCGGAATGAGCGCGGCCACACCCCGGCGCTCCAGGGCCGCGTAGACCTTCGAGTAGGCGTAGCCAGAGTCCGCCGTCACCATCGCGGGCGCGCGCCCCGATACCTCGCATACCGCTTCCACCTGCGATTCGAGCACCTCACGCTCGTTCACCGTACCCTCCGTCACCGATACGTCGAGCACCACCCCGCGCGTGTCGTCCACCACAGCGTGCTGCTTGTAGCTCGGCTCGAATCCCCCGCCCGTTCTCGCCAGCCGCGCGTCCGGGTCCGTCCGGCTCACCTTCCCGGAACCCCCGCCACGGCGGCCTCCTCCACCCTTCTTCCCGGCCTCCTCCTCGACGGGGTTCTCCGCTATCACCTCGTCCACGTGACGCTCCACCAGACTCTCCCAACTCACGTCCGCGCGGATCAATGAGGCGTCCACGTGCACGACTTCGGCCTTGGCCACCTTCGCATCCAGGCACGCACGGACCGTGCGGCGGAATATCTCCCGGAACCGGGCCTCCCCCCAGCGCTGCCGTATCCGCGTCAGGCTCGAATGATCCGGCAGCCGATCCTCCAGCCCGTAACCGATGAACCACCGGATCGCGATGTTCACCTGCGCCTCGCGCATCAACCGACGGTCGTGCACGAACCCCAGCAGAAGGCCCGCCAACATCAACCGAACCGCCACTTCGGGGTCGATCCCAGGACGGCCGTTGTCCGCGCAATAACAATCCGCCACTTCCTCGCGCAGCCAACTCAGGTCCAGAACGCGGTTCACGCGGGCCAATATGTGATCCTCGGGAATCAACCTCTCCAGCGAACCGGTGATGAACAAATCCATCTGGGCGCGGTTCTTGCGTCCCAACATCGCGGATATTCCCTTCTCGGGCGCGTAATATCCATACATCCAAGCATAGAGTCAGGGGTTTTTCAACAACCCCTCCTCACTCGCGTTTGACCTTCTTCATCAGTCGGAATTGATCAAAAGGAGAGGAGGCTTTCTCATGGAATCAGGCGATGGGGTGAGAGTGAAGATGGCAATCCTAGAAGAACGCGGGCGGCTTCATTCGAACTCCCCCCTCCTCGGGGAAATTCGACACCCCTACGAAGACGTAAACCTGCACTCCTCTCTCGCGACAGCGAACCCTCCTTCCTCGGTCGGCGAACGCTCGCTCCTCGCTCGCGTTCGACTCATGGACTTAAACGTGACGCAGGAAATGAAAATAATCCAATTTCCTGAAAATATCGATAAATTGACGGGTTTTTTCGATAAATATCTGAAAAGTAACGCTAGAGAGAATGGAACGATAATCGGTTTTATTTCAAATAGTTATGCCGTTATATTAAAGCAGAAAAAGAATATTTTATCGAATTTTATCGAATAAAAAAAGTTTTTTCGTCCCCCGCATCTGCCCGCACTACCCCGCATTTCCCCTCTCCCCGATAGGCCGGCAAGCATGGCGGCATCCGTGGCCTTGCGGTATGGTAGCCCCCAATCATCCACCTCAAGCATAGGAACGCGACATGAAAGTAGGCCTCTTCATCACCAACCAGCAGCGTCTCGAAACCGACATGGTCAGCGCCCTGGACGATCAGTACGCCATGGTGCGCCTGGCGCGGGACAAGGGCTGGGATTCGCTCTTCACCGGGCAGCACTACCTGAACGAGGGCGACAACCAACAGCTCCAGATCGTGCCCTTCCTGGCGCGCCTTCAGGCCGAGGCGGGCGAGATGACGCTGGGGCTCGGCATCCTGCTCATCAACCTCCACAACCCGGTCTACGTCGCCGAGACGGTGGCCACGATGGACGTCATCTGCCGGGGGAACTTCGTGTTCGGCATCGGCCTGGGCTACCGCGAGACGGAGTTCGACGCCTTCCGCGTGCCGAAGGGCCACCGCGTGCGCAGGTTCGAGGAGTGTCTCGAACTCGTGAAGCGCCTCTGGACGGAAGAGGAAGTCACCTGGGAGGACGACGTGTGCAAGCTCGACGGCGTGCGCATGAACATCCGCCCGGTGCAGAAGCCCTATCCGCCGATTTGGGTGGCGGCGAACAACGACAAGGCAATAGAGCGCGCCGCGCGCATCGGCGATAACTGGTTCATCAACCCCCATTCGACCACGGCGACCATCAAGCGCCAGATGGCGCTCTACCGCGCGGAGCTGGAACGGTGCGGCAAGCCGTTTCCGGCGGATTTCCCTTGTATGAAGGAGGTCTTCTGCAGCCGCGACAGAAAGACCGCCCTCGAGATGGCGGGGCCTTATCTGTTCGGCAAGTACAAGGATTACGCCAAGTGGGGCCAGGACGACGCCATGCCCGAGGATGAGAGCTTCGACCAGGAATTCGACGATCTCTTAAAGGATCGCTTCATCCTCGGATCGCCCGAGGAGTGCTACGAGCAGCTTCGCCCCTACTGGGAGGAAGTGGGGATGAGCCACCTCATCATCCGTACCCACTGGGCGGGGATGCCGCTTTCCACGGCGCTTCACAGCATGCGGATGATCTCGGACGAACTCATCCCGGAGCTCAGGAAAATCTGATGGTTTCCATGCATGGACGGGTGAAACGTGATATAATTGGGTTACTAGACAACAGTGCATGGCCACAAAAAGTGGGGGACTGATATGTCTGAAAAAAGGATGATATCTTTCGTTCTCAACGGAGACCCCGTCGAAGTCATGGTTCCCGTGAACCGCTATCTCGTGGACGTCATCCGTGAGGACTTGGGGATGATGGGCACCAAGCGCTCCTGCGATCAAGGCGCGTGCGGCTCCTGCTCGATCATCATGGATGATGCACTCATCAGTTCATGCCTCACCCTCGCGGTGCGCGCCGATGGCTCGAATATAGAGACGATAGAAGGCCTCGGCAGCCTCGAAGACTTGCATCCCTTACAAGCCGCTTTCGCCTCGTACGGCGCCACCCAGTGCGGCTATTGCACGCCGGGGATGATTGTTTCGGCCAAGAAACTGCTCGATGAGAATCCCGACCCCTCCGAGGCGGAAATTCAGCACTGGCTCACCGGAAACCTTTGCCGCTGCACGGGATATCGCCAGATTATCGCGGCGATTCGCGCCGTGGCCGAGGGCAGGACCGAACCCGAATCTCCCATCACGGTTCCCACGGTGAAGGCCTACGAGAACTAGCCCCTCTCCTCCAGTAAAGGAGGCCGCCATGAAACGAATGATCGAGCACGTCGCCCTGCGCGTTACGAATCTCGATAGTTCCATCGTGTTCTACCGCGACGTGATGGGTTTCAAGCCCGTCGGCCGCCGGCTCATTCACGGCGGCGAGATCGACCAGGTCGTCTTCCGCGTGGGGGATGACATCCTCGTCCTGTTCCATTCCGATTCGTTCGTATCAGACGACGTCGACGTGAAGGGCGGGATGGACCACATCGCGTTTTGTCTTGATGACGCCGAATACCACAATGTAATCAATCGTTTACGAGCAAGTGGCAGAGAGCCTCACCGGGGCGAGGAGAAGAACCTCGGCGCTTTCGGCGTGGGCTACGCCACCTATTTCTACGATCCCGACAACGTCGAACTCGAGATCAAACGCTACGACGATCCCCCCGAACAGCCTGGTCCCGAGTGGTACGAGAGCGGTCGGAAGATGAGCGTTTCCTAGGCGTCCGCCCCCTTTTTCGACTCTTTTATTTGCAGAAATACCCCGTTAATTTATCGAAAAACCCCGTGAATTTATCGATATTTTCAGGAAATTGGATTATTTTCATATTTCCTTGTCACGCCTGAGTCGATGAGTACGCCTCACCTCCTCACGGTGGTCAATCTCGACCAATGCGGGAGAGATTGCCGTTTTTACTCTTGCCCTATCGCCGGGTTCCATGAAAAAGCCTCCTCTTCTAGCGGCGGATTCTGACACATCCCGGAGAAGACGCGATGACGGGAATTGCGGGCAGATGCGTGGTCGAACCCGAGTGAGGAAGGTCAGGCTTCCCCGAGGAGGGGAAGCCTGACCTTTCAGAGTGAGGAACGTGGAATTGCCGACCTGGGAGACTGCGGCGATTCCCCCCTCTTTACGCTCGTCCGCCCGCCCGCTCGAAAATATCCTGCAACTCTCCTAAATCCTGCGTATGCGCCAGCGCCACCATCAGCAGAATCCGGGCCTTGATTCCGCTCAGATAGCCTGCGGATATCGCTCCGCGCTCGAGCAGGCTCCGGAACGAGCCCGCGTGGGCCTTTGCGCGGTGCGGCGCGCCCGCGAAGATGCGCACCCCCATCACCACGGGGATTCCCGCCGCAAGCGCGTCGCACAGGGCGTGATAAAAGGGAACGTTCACGTTGCCCGCGCCGACGCCTTCCACCACGATGCCGTCCACTCCCTCCCGAATGCACGCGCGCACGAGCAGGTCGTTCACCCCCTGGGTCACGGTGAGGAACTGCACGTTTTCCTTCACGGCGTCGACCTCGAAGTGAAGCCGCCGCTCGGGGCGGTAGTGAAAGAAGACGCCCTCATCCGAGACGACGCCGATAGGCCCGCCGTCTCTGGAGGCGAAGGCATGGGGCCGCTGGCTGTGCACCTTGATGACGTCCCGCGCGGCGAATATCTCGCCGTCCAGCGCGACCAGCACGCCCCGGCCCCGCGTTTCGGGGTCTGCTGCGATCTTCGCGGCGTAGAAGATGTTCCGGGGTCCGTCCGCGTCCCGGGCGACGGCGTTGCGCATCGCGCCCGTAATCACCACGGGCTTCTCGCCGCCCAGGGTGAGGTCTAAGAGATAGGCCGTCTCCTCCATGGTGGCGGTCCCGTGGGTGATGACCGCCCCGGCCGTCTCCTCATCCGCCAGAATCCCGCGCAGGCGGTCGCGAAGGCCGAAGGCCGTGGACGTTTCCAAGACGTCGCTGGTGACGTTCGAGTGCTCGACGACGCGCACTTGGGCCGCACTGCTGAGTTCAGGAACCGAAGCGACCAACTCCTCCGCACTCGCCGCAGGCACGTTCTCCCCTCCCCGCGTGTCGTATTTGGATGAAATCGTCCCCCCGGTCGTCACTATCGTAACGGACGGCTTGCTCATGGCGTCTCCCTTTTTCGTCTCTTGAGAAATGGTTCGTGAACCGCCGCTGTGCTCCTGAGAGGAGGCGAGCGCATTGTGGCCTCGCAGGGTTGCGTCCGCAAGGCCGGGCATATGGAGGGGAGGGTTCGTTCTCGAACGTAGGGACAACCCCCCGTGGTTGTCCTGCCCCCCGTGGTTGTCCTGCCCCCCGTGATTGTTCTTCCTCAGGGAGGATGCGTTCAGAACAGGCGCGGGGGACTGCCTCTCATCAGAAACATGAGTGGTCATATATTCACTCCCTTGAGGGTCGGGCTTTCCGAGGGGAAAGTCCGACGGTGGGGTAAGGGCGTAAGCCCGCAACCGAACCGGTGGGGGGAATTCCGACTGAGAAAAGAAGAATTATTCCAAGCGAGGAGCGAAGAATTGTTAACCGGTGTGTTTCTCATCCGAAGCAAAACCTCCCTCATCGGTCGACAATGACCCTCAAGGGAGGAGTGTTGTTCGCTGCCCTATCGGAATGACGATGTTGTGTGATGATTCCCCATCATGAATAAATTTTGTAGGGGCGGACCTATGTGTCCGCCCGCATTGTGCATCGCCGAGAAGGGGAAATTGTGCCCGTTTGACCTAGAGCGCGAGAGCGCGTTTTTTCGTAGGGGCGGCTCGCGAGCCGCCCTTGCAGAATCTAAAGTCCCAGGATTCATTCGATTAGATTCCAAGGATCGCCAATCCGGCCTTCTCTATTTCTACTCCG
The DNA here is from genome assembly GCA_965261085.1 of bacterium. Taxonomy (GTDB): domain Bacteria; phylum UBA8248; class UBA8248; order UBA8248; family UBA8248; genus Bin107. Next base: position 3,618,849 of record OZ253442.1, on the reverse strand, counting down.
ATACTGCCAGTCCACCAAACGAGAAGCGCAATCTTCTGGAAGCGGACATTTGGCGAAGTGATTGTGGAAAAGCCTCGCATCATATTGATTAGGGCCTGTCGCCCTAAATACCATAACTGCCGAAATTGAGGTGTTGTGCTCTTTTGTCAACGTTTCCCGTCTGCCGGATTTGTGGCCCAGGGAACGAGGCTGTTGGGTGTAGTCTGCCGGAATCGAGATTGAGACAGCGTCCAGCCCGAACATTCCGGCGTGAATATTGTATGAATCTAAAAACCGGCGAGAAGATTAATCGAAAACACAGACGATGCTTGGAATGCCCTGATTGACGGACGGACGAAGCTGCCCGTTCGCTTTCTGCAACTTTTTGAGCAACCCATCACCGGGTGTGTGGCTGAATACGACTGGTTCACCCGCTTTCACCTTTTCAGCGCTGCTCTTGTCTTCTTTATTCTGTACTATCGCTTTGACTTCAACGACTACGTGCTTATCGTCAATTCTAATCTCAAAATCGGGGCGGCGCTCATTGGGTTCACGGCTCTCGGGGATAAGCTGTAACGAAATTCCTCTTTCACGACAATGATCACGAAAAACTTTACAAGCGGTCTTGTGATCAAAGCGAGCCATGTCACTTCTCATTGGATTTCCGCGTGTCTCACAGGGCGGTGAGGAAAGGGGAGTCTATCTTGTGGAAGCAGATCGATTAAACAATATGACCAAAGGGGAAAAATTACCACTTCGGGCGACCTAAGGTAACAAGGGCGGACACATAGGTCCGCCCCTACACCTGCAACATGTCCCTACAAATCACCAACCCCTACTTCTTAATCGACAAGAACTTCAGCACCACGCCGTCGGGGTCTTTGCAGAAGAAAATCTTTGAACCCTGGATGGGGCCGGTCGGCACCGTGGCGGGTTCAGGCGAGCACATGGTGGTTCCCTCCGCCTGGAGTTTCTCATAGAGAGCCTTGGCGTCGTCCACCACGAAGCCGATTTGCAGGCAGCCCGTGTTGTTGGGGTCGGTGTTTATCGTCTCGCCTGCCGCGCTCTTGTACTCCATGAGTTCGAGATGAAGCCCGTGGCCGCCCATGTGCACCACGCGCAAGTGCGCGCCCGGAACACCCGTCACCTGCGCGGAAAACTCCGGCGTGCGCTCGGAATCGGATTCCACCTCGAAGCCGAAGTGCTCTGCATACCATTTGGAAGATGCGTCCGCGTCCTTCACCGTCAGGGATACGTTATGAAAGCGCTCAATACCCATGGGTGTTCTCTCCCGTCATTCTCTAAAAAAGATGCGCTTGGATTATTGCGCAGAGGGGCGTCACATGAGGCGAGGCTCGCCCTTCCATGCCCGTATGAAATTATTCGGATGCGTCTTTCGGTTTCAAGTCCAAAGATGCCGAGTTCATGCAGTAGCGAAGACCGGTGGGCGCAGGGCCGTCGGGGAACACGTGGCCCAGATGCGCGTCGCAATTTGAGCACACCACCTCCACGCGGCGCATCCAGAGCGATTTGTCCTCCTTCTCGCCCACGTTCTCGGGCTTGAGCGGCTGATAAAAACTCGGCCAGCCCGTGCCCGAGTCGAACTTGGTCTGCGCATCGAACAGCTCCGTCCCGCAGCATATGCACGTATAGACGCCGTCCTCATGGCAGTCGCAGTATTTCCCGCTGAAGGCGCGCTCGGTTCCCGCCTTCCGGGTGACGTGGTATTGCTCCGGCGTGAGTTGCTCGCGCCATTCCGCATCCGTTTTTTCTGTCATTTTCATACTCCTTCATCCCATCTGGATTTACCTGTAGGGGACGCATATATGCGTCCCTTTTCATACGGGCCGACTCCCCGTGAGGCGCTTCATCAAGGGAGCTCCTCTTCATGCGGGCCGGTTCCCTCGGCAGCCCCCATGGTCGAGCGCCTTGTTTAGGATCATCAAAAACCGCCCGAAAGACAAGGGCGCGCAGAAGATGGATTCCTCACAGGTGGGGCAGCGCCTTCAAGACGTTCACCTGGTTCGTGTTGCCCATGTGGAATAGCTGAATCGCGTCGCGGTGCACCTTCTCCACCGGCGCGTCCTTCATCACGCCCATGCCCCCCCAAATCTCCACGGTCCGCATGGTCATATAATTCAGCATCTCGACGGTGAGCACCTTCGTCGCCCGCGCGAGTTTCTGATCATTCAGCCCCTGGTCGATGCCCCAGGCTGCGCGCCAGAGCAGCGTCCTCGAAGCTTCGAGCCGGGTGTACATATCGAGCAGGAGCGAGCCGATGAGGTCGTGCTCGATGATGGGTTTTCCGCCCTGTACGCGCACGCGCGCGTGGCCCAGCGCCAGATCGTAAGCCCGCTGGGCGATCCCCAAAGCCGTGGACGTGGCCTCGAGGGTGCCGACGTTGACGACGCTCCTTCTTCCTTCCTGAAATTTGTCCTCCTCGCCCAGGCGGCTTTCCAGCGGGACCCGCACGTTGCGGAAGATGAGGTCGTACTGGGGGTAACACCTCAAACCCACCTTCTCGTGCAGCCTGCCGACCTCGAAGCCCTCGTGCGGCGGAAAGAGCATGAATCCCGTCACGCCCTTCGTCCACGGGACGCTCTTGTCGGTCCGGGCGAAGGCGGTGACGTATTTCGCCTGCGCGCCCATGGCGATGAACTGCTTCATCCCGTTCAAAACGTAGGAATCCCCGTCGCGCACCGCGCTCAGGGCGGGGCCTGCGGCGAGGTCCGCATCGAAGGGAAGCGCGTTGTCGCTGCCCGAGTTGGGTTCCGTGACGGCGATGCCGATGCAATAGAGCGGGTCTTTGAGGTAATCGGGAATCACGCGAGCGAGCTGTTCGTCGGTCGCCACGGCGATGAGGCCGGCTATCGCCTTCCAGTTGTGGCTGAACACCTTGGAGACGGCGGGCGAGCCGGCGGAGAGTTCGCTCATCACGACGCACTGGGTAAGTACGCTGGCTCCGTCGCCCTCGTATTCCTTCGGCACCGCGAGGGAGTGAAACCCGAGCGAGGCGCCGCGCTTCACCATATCGTAGGCGAACTTGTCCTCCCCGTCGGGTCGTTTTTCGAGTTCCGCGACTACGGGCAGCATCTCCTCCATTGCGAATTTTCGCGCGAGTAACTGCAGGCTCTTTTGCTCTTCATTCAGTTCGAAATCCATATAAATTTCCTTTCTGGTTTATGAATCCGGCTCGCGGTGAGGCGGGAGTGTCCGCGCGCTCTCCTATTTATGATGTTTTACTTTTTAGAGCCTTATGAAACGGCTTTTTGGCTACAAATTGCGAGCGCGGCGGCGAGATAGACTTTCGCCGCCGTCACTACGTCCTCGATGAGCACGTGCTCGCCCACGGCGTGCATCAGACCTTTCTTTTCGGCTTCGGGGTGCATCCGCCCGCCGGGGCCATAGCAGACGCACGGGATGCCGTAGTGGTTGAAATGCGTGGAATCGGCCGCGGGTCTCCTGATGACGGGCCTCGAAGCCTCGCCCGTAACCTCTTCGTGCGCGGTAAGCGCCGCCTGTACGAGCGGGGCGTCCTCATCGAGCAGGGTGGGCGGGTCGTTCACGTAGAACGAGAGCGCGGCACGTCCGGCTTCTTCCGCCGTTTCATCGAGCACGCCGCGCAGTTCGCGCTTGATGTCCTCCGTGTTTTGGCCCGGCACGGTGCGGATGTCCAGATACAGGCTCGCCTCGGCGGGGTTTCTGGAAAGCCGCCAGGGCCAGCCGCCCCGGACGGCGGCTATCGTCACGTTGGGGTGTTCTCCCATGCAGGAATGTCTGGCTTCGTAATCGGGTATCCAGCGCTCTAGGGCGGTTTGTATCTCGTGGATGGCGCGCACTGCGTTCACGACCCCCGGGCGGTTCGAGAACACGCTGTGGCTCATCGTGCCTGTGGTGGTGATTTTCGCCCACACGACGCCCATGTTCGCATTCGAGACTTTAAGCCCCGTCGGCTCCGCCAGGATGGCGCAATCCGCCGTCTCGCCATGCAGTATGAGGTGGCGCGTGCCCGTCCCGTAGCCTGAGTAGGATGCGCCTGAGAATTCCTCGATAGGCGCTTTTTCTATCTCGCCCACCACGCCTGCGAGCGAGATGTCCCCGCGCAAGGCGATATCCTCGCGGCAGATGGCCTCGATCGCCGCCAGCGCGCCCGCAAGTCCGCTCTTCATGTTGTTGGCGCCCAAGCCCCACACCCAGCCGCCGCGGTAGACCGCTTTGGGCTTGAAGCCCTCGCCGGTCAGGTAGTCCTCATCGCCGTCATAAGAGGTGTCCATGTGGCCGGTGAACAGGAGATTCAGGCCGTCGCCCGCGCCTTCTCTCGCGCCGATGGCGTTCGGCCTTCCGGGGTCGACCTCCTGAAGCCGGGTTTTAAGGCCTGCGCGCCCCATGCGCTCCACCATATAGCGCGCCATATCCGCCTCACCGCCCGTGGGGCTGGGGATGTCCACCATCTCGCTCAGGAGTTCGCGCACGGCGTCTGCGGTGAGGTGGCGCGCGCAGCGCGCAAAGTCTGGGTGCGGCATCGAATCCTCTTTCTTGCTTAACGTATCAGGGGCTTCTAGCGTATCATGGAAGCGTCGCTTTCCGGTATCTCCACCAGAGTCGAGGTGCGCTTCTGAGTCACTCCAAGAGTACGCGCGGGTATGATTACACCCAGGGTTCGATCGGCTGGGCGCTCACGCGCCTATCGGTTCCCATTTGCGGTGAGCGCATCCTGCGCAATCTCGACGGCATCTTTGAGATTTACTGGCTCGGCCAGATGGGGCCCGAGTTCCTCGCCGCCGCGTCTTTGGGCTTTATTACCTTGTTGTTCATTCGCTCGGCCCCTTTCGGGCTGAGAATCGCAGGCCAGGCGCTCGTGGCCCAGCGCGTGGGCGCTGGCGATGGCGAGGGCGCGTCGATCATGGCCGGGCAGACCATCTTTCTGGTCGGCGTCTTCTCCCTCATCGCCACGTTTCTGGGGATTTTACTCGCCCCGTTCATGATGGATCTCATGACGCGCGACCCCCGGTTGGCCGCCCTGGGGGTCGTCTACATCCGGGCGGGCTTCGCCGTGCTGCTCGCCGCGGAGGCGATGTTCGTCATCGGCCAGATTCTGAGGGGAACGGGCGAGCCCGGCATCACCATCGCGGGCGTCGTCACCTCCACCGTCTTGACGCTGATTTTTATTCCCCTGCTTATGTTCGGCTTCGGCCCTGTTCCCGCCTTAGGGCTTGCGGGCAGTTTCCTGGGAATAGGCGTGGGGAGGCTGGGCGGTTTCCTAACGATGCTGACCTTCATCGTGAAGGGCAAATCCAGGCTCAGCCTGAGGTGGGCGGATTTGCGCCCTCGCGCTTCCGAGATATCCCGCGTCTCGCGCCTCGCGTGGCCCGCGATTGCGCAGAACCTGCTCGAGCGCAGCGCCCTCGTGCTCATGGTGCGGATGCTCTCGCCGTTCGGACCGAGCGCCCTGGCCGCCTGGAGCATCGGCAACCGCGTGACGATGATCGCCCGGATGCCCAGCTTCGGGCTTCAAAGTTCGGTGCGCACGCTGGTGGGCCAGAACATGGGCGCCGAGAGACCGGAGCGCGTGGCCCGCACGGTGTGGCTCTCTGTTGCCGCCCTGGTAATTCTGATGACGGTCGTGAGCTTCGTAATGTTCGCCTGGGCGCAGGGGATCGTCTCGTTCTTCGGCATGAAGGACGACACGACGGGCGTCATGGCGCTGAGAATCCTGTGCGCCGGTCTATTGATGGAGTCTATCCGCCGGGTGATGGCGGGCGCGTTCCAGGGCGCTTCGCGCTCGAAGCCACCCATGATGGTGGAGGGCGTCGTCCGCTGGGGCGTTCAGCTTCCCGCCGCCTATCTCCTGTCTTTCGGCTTCGCCGTGGGCGCAAGCGGCGTCTGGTGGGCGGTGAGCGGGGGTCAGATTTTAAGCGGCGCGCTCCTGCTCGGGTGGTTTTTCCTGTGGGCGCGGAGCGGGAATATCCGGGGATTGATGGGCGGTCGGGGTTTGAAATCAGCGCGCGAATCCACTTAAGCTGTCTGCGCCGCTTTGGGTGATCTCTTGAATTTTTGATGAGAGATGTTGTTAGTGGCGGAGCGTGCTTCGAGACGTGAAAACGCTCCGCAGGAGGAGTTTACGGGCTATGAACAAGGCGTTGGCGGCGGGACTTTTTCTCATAGCGGGGTTTGGTATTCTCGTGACCTTGACGAAAAAGCCGGAGCCGCCAAGACAAGCGGCGCAGCCCGTATCTGAAAATATGGCGCAAATCAACCAGGGAAAATCGCTGTTTTCGCGCAATTGCATGCGCTGCCACGGGCCGGAGGCCAAAGGTACGCGAATCGGCCCGCCGCTGGTTCATAAGTATTATGAGCCCTCCCATCACGGGGACGGCGCTTTCTTTCTGGCGGTCACGCGCGGGGTGAAGAGCCACCACTGGAAGTTCGGCGACATGCAGCCTGTGCCGGGCGTGAAACCGGAAGAGGTGGCCCTGATCGTGCAGTACGTGCGCTGGCTGCAGAGAAAAGCCGGAATTTTTTAGAAAGGTGGGAGACAAGAGGCTATGAACGAGCAAGATGCGCTGCACGAGTTGAGGAGAAAACGCTTGCGGAGAATGGTCGCCCTGTGCGGGCGGGCGCATCCGTTTTACAAGCGCCGCTTCGCGGAGGCGAACCTCATCCCCGAGGCGGTACAGGAACTCGACGATCTCCAGAAAATCCCCCTGACGAAAAAAGAGGATTTCATGGCCGCGCCCGAGGATTTCAGCCTCGATCCCGCCTGGCTGCCCGAGCTTCCCTTCGAGGAGCGGACGATGTGGAACGTGGCCTACACCACGGGCACCATGAGCGGGCGACCGTCGCCTTTTTTCAACACCACGCACGATCAGTACCACATCATGCTCCAGGCGAGGGCCTGCAACGAGGCGGAAGGCCTGCGGGCCGGGGACGTCGTCGCGAATCTCTACCCGCTCTCGCCCATGCCCCTGGGTGGGTTTCTCTGCTGCGTGCGCTCCGCGGAAATCATGGGTCTTCCCGTGGTGAGCGCGCTGACGGGTAGCCCGCATCCTGAATATCCCGTGCGAAGGTCGCTCGATGAGGCTCTCGACGTGGTGGCTGATTCGGGGGCCACCATCATCTGGGGGGTGCCGAGTTTCGTCCGCCGGTTCCTGAGGAGGGCGCGGGAGCGCGGCGTCAAACTCCCGCGCGCGCGCATGGTGCTCACCACGGGCGAAGCGGTGAGCGACGCCCTGCGCGAGGAGTATATGGATCACTTGCGCTATTTCGGGGCGCGCGACCCGCAGGTGCGCGTACGCTACGCGGCGACGGAGATGCAGGGCGGCCTCGTGCAGTGCGCGAACGAGGCGATGCCGCACAACGTCGTGCCCGAACTCTATCTGCTCGAAGTGGTGAACCCCGAGACGGGCGAGCGTGTCGCCGAGGGGGAGGAGGGGGCGATAGCCCTCACGCACCTGCACCGCAGGGGCACGGTGTTTCTGCGCTATCTCATCGGAGACCTCATTGCGCTCAAATGGGAGCCTTGTCCGCACTGCGGGCGGGTGGGCGAGCGCATCGTGCGCCTGCCGAGAAGGACGGGTGACCTCCTCAAGGTGCGCGGGATGCTGATGAACCCCGAGATCGTCTTCGACCTTCTGGCGAAAGAGCGGGTGATTCGCGAGTTTCAGATCCGGATTCGCAAATCAACACCCGACGACGCGGATTCGATGGATGAGTTGATCATTCGCCTCGAAGCCGAGGATTCCGAGCGCGAGCGGCTCGGCGCGTCCTTGCCGGATCGGGTGCGGGGAGCGGTGATGATAAGGCCGGTTCTCGAATTCGTGGCCCCGGGCGTGATTCACGATCCGATGCGCGACGTGAAGGCGCGCCGCTTGGTCGATGAGCGTTGAGATACGAAACTGCGAGGCGGATCGAAGCCATATCGGTATGATACAAATTCCTCTTCGATAGCGGTAAGTCATGAATGGGTCGAGTTTGCAGGAAACCGAAAAACAATGCTGACAGCAAAGATAAAATATTCCGACTACGAAAATATCGTTGTTGATTGTCCTCGGTGTGGTCACGAGCTTGTATTCAATCGCGCATCGGATCTCTGTACGTTCGAACCGATATTTGGAGCCAATGTATCTTGCTTTGATTGTAAAGGAGGTTTTTGGCTCAATGGCGACAGCGTAAATGAACGGCACGAAGCAATCATTTATTCTTGTCATGATCTTCTTGAAGCCAAGCGCTACATGAACTGCATTCTAAATGTATGTCAAGCATATGAAATGTTTTTCAGCTTATATTTGAGAGTAAAGCTTCTCTATGTGCCATTTGGAGCCAACTCTAACCGGGGTTCCAATGCCCAGGCTAAAATGAACCAGTTATCTCGGGAGCTTTCGAGTAAAACAAAGAAATTCACTTTTTGGAAGATGCGTAACCTTTTCTTGCATTTAGCCATTGATTCTATTCCACCATCCAATCTAGGTGAATCCGAGACGTACATAGTTGCTCTTGCTAATTCTAACCCTCCCGAGGATGCCGAATTGAACTCGTTAGTAGACAGGAAACTTGCACACTTTCTTGAGCGAATAAGGCGCACGAATATACCTGAGCTGAGGAATGAAGTGGTTCATAAAGAAGGCTATCGACCGACACGTACCGAAGCTGAAGATGCATTAGGAGAGGCTCGGTCCGTTCTTTTACCACTGACTTGGCAATTAGATGTTCACGACGACGTCAATTGGTACTGCAAAGGTTCCAGATAACGGTTGTGTAAGGAAAGTGAAACCATTTCACAGTACAGTGTGATTCGCAGGATGTCTCCACCAATTTGCGTCTTGTGCATCGGTCTGGACTGCTTCATAACGCCGTCATTCAGGCGCATTCTGTTGGCAACCGCAAGGTTGACCAGACCCGATGCGCGACGTGAAGGCGCGCCGCTTGGTCGATGAGCGTTGAGGCGCGTCGCATCGAGTTCAGGCAATCTTGCTCTCTCGTTCGGCGCATGCCCGTAGGGTCAGACATATATGTCTGCCACCTGCGTGTCCGCCCTGTTTTTCGTATCGAGTCCGGGGAGGGAAGCGTACTCCCTCTCGCATTGTGAGCAATAGGCCACATCGCCGTTATTCCGGCGGATGCCGGTGGCAACCGCAAGGTTGACCAGAACCAATGAACGTCTCGTCCGCCTTGATTCCGGCATGCGCCGGAATGACGAACGGAAAATCGCACTGATCCTGCTCTCCCGTCCGCTCGGAGCCGGTGTCGGCGAATCACTCTTGTTTGGACCACCTTCTACTTGAGGTCTTAGAATTCACTCCCCCCTTGAGGGTCAATCCCGATTGAAGAATGAGGGATTGTCGGCAAGACAAGGGCGTAAGCCCGCAGTCGCGCCGGTGGGGGGTGAATTTCGACTGAAAAAGGAGAAATTCTCGTGACTGATGAAGGAGCGATTGCAGCGGACGAATAGAACATCGGTTCGCAATTCCTCGCTCGGAATTACCCCCCCACCGCATCAGCCTTCGCCAGAGGCTCGGCTTCTGCGACATTCCCTCCTGCATTTGTCGGAAATGACTCTCAAGGGGGGAGTAATCTTGCTCATCGCGCTTCGGGTGTGAGGGAGGAGGCTTCGGCAAGGAATTTGAGAGGCGCTTGCGCTCTGCGCACCCTCATCAGACATGAAGCCTGAAGCTGCAAAAGGTTCGAGCCGTCGGGAACTCGGGTGCTCCGCTTGAGTCTTCGCCGGGATGCGGTTTCTTGCGTGCTATGATCCCACCGCCTACCAGGCGAAGTTTCCCTTGTCATCGAGCGGTGAGAAGGGGTTCCAGGCGACTTCCCAAAAGTGTCCGTCGGGATCCTGGAAATATCCCGAATGCCCGCCCCAGAAGACATCCTGCGCAGGCTTGACGATGACGCCGCCGGCGCGTTCCGCTTCGGCAAGCACCTTGGCGACGTCCTCTCGTGCGCGAACGTTGTAGGCCAGGGTGACCGCACCCGTCGCGTCGCCGCTGCCGGCCTGTGGCCCGATATCCTCGATGAGTTTGGCGCGGGAATAGAGGGCGAAACCGATTCCGTTGAGCGTGAAGCAGACGATGGAATCGGCGTGCTCCTCGCTCGCCACACGCCAGCCGAGCGCCTCGTAGAACGCGCGCGCACGCGGAAGATCGTCTACGCTCAGGGTGATGATGCTGAGACGCTGGTCCATATCGTCTCCTTCTTGGATGTCGAAAGGCCGGAAGGTTCGGCGGGGTTTTCCTGCGCCTGGGCTAGACGCCCAGATACCTCTTTCGGGTTTCCTGGTCTTCGAGCAGGTCGGCGGAAGCGCCTTCCCACTGGATGATGCCTTTTTCTATCAGATAGGCGCGCTTGGTGATGTTGAGCGCCATGCGGAAGTTCTGCTCCACGAGCAGGATGGCGATGCCTTTTTTCTGGATCTCCACCAGCACGTTTTCGATGGTTTCGACATAGGCGGGCATCAGGCCCTCGGTGGGTTCGTCCACCATGATGAGCTTGGGCTCCGTGCCGAGGCCCCGCGCCATGGTGAGCATCTGCTGCTCGCCGCCGCTCAACTGGTTGCCCTTGTTGTTGATGCGCTCCTTGAGACGCGGGAAGAGGGAGAAAATCCAGTCGAGATGCGTGTCGAGGTTCTTGGCGCCGTCGATGGGGATGCGGCTGATCTTGAGGTTTTCGAACACGGTGAGGTTGGTGAACACCTGGCGATCCTCGGGGATCCATGAAACCCCCGCGAGCGAGACGGTGTGCGCCTCGGCCTCGGTGATGTCTTTTCCCTCCATGGTGATTTTGCCGCTCTGGGGCGTCAACAGACCCATGACGGTCTTCATGGTGGTGGATTTGCCCGCCCCGTTCCTGCCGAGGAAGGCCACCGCCTCGCCTTCGCCCACCTTGAGGCTCAAGTCGTGAAGCACGTGGCTTAAGCCGTAAAACGTGTTGATGGAATCTACTTCGAGCATTATTCCCTCAGGTATACGCGCTGCACTTCTGCGTTCGCGCGAACTTCCTCCACCGTGCCCTCGGCGAGAAAAGCGCCGTTGTGCAGCACGGTGATTTTGTCCGAAATGCCCAGCACCACATCCATGTCGTGCTCCACGAGCACGATGGTGAGCGGATCGGCCAGGCTCTTGATGAACTCACCCGTCTGAATCGTTTCCTCGGGGCTCATGCCCGCCGTCGGCTCATCGAGCAGGAGCAGCTTGGGGTCGGTGGCGAGAGCGATTCCGATTTCCAGGTAGCGTTGCTCGCCGTGCGCGAGCGTGCCGGCGAGCTCGCCGCGTTTTTCCGTCATGTTGATGCGCTCGAGTATCTCGTCGGCCCTTTCGATCAACTCCTTGTGGTTTCCAATCGTCGACCAAAGGTTAAACGTCATCTTGCGCGATTGCACGGCGATGCGGATGTTCTCCAGCACGCTCAGCTTGGGAAAGATGTTGGTGATCTGGTAGGTGCGGCCGATCCCTAAGTGGGAGCGCTCATGGGCGGGGACTTCCGATACGTCTTCTCCATCGAAGAGCACCTGTCCCGATGTGGGCATCAGTTCGCCCGCGATCATGTTGAAGAAAGTCGTTTTGCCCGCGCCGTTGGGGCCGATGATGGAGCGCAACTCGCCGGCATTGACCGAATAATCCACGCCGTCCACGGCGATGAGGGCGTCGAAATGCTTGCTCAGGTTTTTGGTTTCCAGGATAGGCATTTTGTCTTTCCGTTATTCCGGGTCGGCCGCCGCCTCGGCCGCCTCTCTTTTCGCCAGATATTTCTTCTCGCGGTATTCGAGCGTCATGTTGCGGATGGTGCCCAGAATGCCCGAGGGCACGAAGAGCACGATCAGCACGAAGATGCCGCCCACCCACGCTTCCCAATACTGGAAGATGGCCAGGTATTTCACGAATTCCACGCTCATCAACTGCCTCAGGTACCAGTAGATGAACGAACCCACCGCAGGCCCCAGGAAGGTGCCCGCGCCTCCGAAGAGGGTGATGATGACGATCTGCCCCGAGGTGACGAAGTGGATGTTCTCGATTGGCACGGTCTCGCCGTATATGATCGCCAGCGCGCCCGCGACTCCCGAGATGGCCCCGCTCATCGTGAACGCCATGAGCCGGACTTTCGCCACGTTGTAGCCGCAGATGCGCGCGCGGTTCTCGTTTTCACGAATCGCTCTGAGCACGTGACCGTACGGCGAGCGAAGCACCTGCCAGATGACGGCGATGCAAATGATGCTCAGTATCAAGACGAAGTAATAGGTGATGTTCGCGTCCATGATGCCCACGCGAAGGCCGATGGAGCCCAGCCGCATGTTCTCAAGCCCTCCCAGGCCGTCCGTTCCGCCCGTGAGGTCGTCGAACGTCTGTGCGGAGTAGTAGAAGATCATGCTGATGGAGAGGGTGACCATGGCGAAATACACGCCGCGCTTCGAACTGCAGATGGTGCCGATGAGCCAGGCGACGAAGGTGGAAACGATGACGCAAGTGATGAGCGAGATTTCCAGAGGCAACACCTTGAAGGCGCTGACCATCCAGTCGGGGGCATAGGTGCCGGGCTTGATCCAGGCGTGCATGATGCCCACGGTGTAGCCGCCCACGCCGAAGAAAGCGCAATGGCCCAGGCTGAGCATTCCGGTGTTGCCGAGCAGGATGTTGAAGGCGATGCCGAACAGCGTGTAGATGAGAATCTGAATCATCAGGGGCGTGCTCGGCACGAAGCCGCGAATCTCCGTTAGAATCTCGGCGGAGGTCTCCCAGTTGTTGTCCTCGAGCCAGATGATCGAATCGTTGAGGGCGCTGAAGAAAAACGGGTACACCAGCAGGAGACCGGCGAGTATCAGTATTCCGTAGTTGTCTAAAACTTCCGAGATCCAGGCCCAGAATTCCCTGGGAGTGAATCGGTTTTTTGGAGCTGCAGAGTCCACTTTAGAAATCTCTCCCGAGACGATAAGGATCTTTAATCAAAAGCGCCTTCTTGGCCGAACAACCCTCTTGGTCTCAAGAGAAGGATTACCGCCATCACGATGAAGAGCAGGATGTCGGACGCTTTTTCCCAGAAATCGGGGCCTATCACCGTGCCTGTCCAGTTTTGAACCACGTATTGGGTTCTGCCCACCAGGGGCGTGAGCGCCCAGAGCTGGCCCAGAATCAGCCCGCCGATCACCGGGCCGATGAAACTCCCCATGCCGCCGACGACGACGACGATGAAGGTCTGCACCAGAATCAGTTCGCCCATCGTGGCGTCCACCGCGAACAGGGGCGCTATCATGACGCCGGAGAATCCGGCAAGGGCGATGCCCAAACCGAAGGTGAGCCGCCAGATACGTGACACGTTGATGCCCAGCACCTTCACCATCGTGTTGTTGTTGGTGCCCGCGCGAATCATCATGCCCAGGTTGGTCCTGTAGATGAGCAGCCAGAGGAGGGCGACGAGAATCGCCGCGGTGATGATGGCGAAGCTCCTGTAGGCCGAGATGTCGAGCGTGCCCGTCTTTAAGAGGGAGAACCCGAACATCGGCGGGATGTTGAAGGGTTTCCCCGGCCTGCCCCAGATGAAGCGGACGAAGTCCGGCAAGAAGATGGACGTGCCGAACATGATGAGAACGCCCGAGAACCGCTCGTTTTCCGTATTGTATATATTGCTGATGACGTATTTCTCAAAAACCATCCCGATTCCGAACATGACGACCGGTACAAGTGCGACGGCCATGATGAAGCCCACGTTCGGTCCGAAAATGGGCGTGAAAATGAGGTTCGAGATCGTGTACCCCACGTACGCGCCCAGCATGTAGAAGGCGCCGTGTCCGAAGTTGATGATGCCCATCAGCCCGAACACGATAGAAAGGCCCAGCGCCAGCAGAACCCAGAAGGAACCTTGCACCAGCCCGAGAAACAAATGCTGGACGAACTCCGAGAATTCAATACCACCGCCGCTTGGCAAAACACGCTCCTTGGAAACGGGGAAGTCGCAAGAGTGCAATGTCTAGGATGAAACGCCGCCGCTGTCAAACGCCATGAGGACAAAGCCTGGGCGGCTGGATTTCCAACCGCCCAGGCCGGCGTCTGACGATGCTTCGATGTGCTTTCCTAGCTCCTGTCGCTGGCGGGTCCTTTCAGACCTTTCGCCTCGCAGGAGACGGTGTTGCCCGCGCCGCTGGAGGAGCCGATGACCTCGATGTGATCGAAGGGGTGTTTCATCTCGGCCTTGGATTTGCCGCGCATCACGAAAACCTCCGAGATGCAGACGTGGTCGCAGGCGCGAATCTCGCACGGGCCCTTGCTGTACTGGAATTTCTTGCCTTCCAGCACCTTTGCGAGCTTGAAGTGATCGCGGCGCTTGTAGAGCTTGGTCTCTTTCGCCGTATCCAGAATCAGCCGCGTGAGGTCGTGGGCGAGCATTCCGTAGCTCGAGCACGGACGTTTACGGCGCGCCAGGAACTTATCGTTCAGCGCCTTGGCGGCGGGGTATTTGCTCGCGAGAGAGGGGTGCCACATCATCGCCGCGTTGAAGCCGTCATACGAACCGGGGCCGGCGGCCTCGGGGATGGTGACCTCGGTGGCGCCGAGGACGATCTTCACTTTCTTGTCGAGACCGGCTTCGCGCGCCTGCTTGACGAAGGCGACCTGACGCTGTCCCCAGCACAGCACGTAGAGGACGTCTGGTTTTTCTTTCAAAATTCTCGGGAACGTGGCGGAATAGTCCATCGAGGTCGGGAAGGGAACCCAGGAGACGGAGCTGTTCTCGTTCCACGTGAGGTTGAAGTCCTTCGTCAGCTTCTTGAAGGCGGGGATGAACATCTTGGGCCAGATGTAGTCGTCGAATACGCAGTGAATCTTTTTGCCCAGGTTGTTCTTGGCGATATAGGTGAGCGAACTCGCTGCCAACTGATACGGCGTGGTGTTCGCCGTGAAGAACAGGGGCGACATCTTGTTCGCGTTTCCCGGAGTAGACATGATGTGCTGGGGATAGTTCGCATAAATGATCTTGCGCTTGCGGGAGAACTCGTTGAGACGCACTTCCTCGGGGCCGACCATGGAGCCCGCGATGAAATCGACCCTGTGGTTGTCGATCAGGTCGAGCGCGTGCGTGGTGGTCTGATCCCATTTGAACTGATCGTCGCGGAAGAGCAGCTTGATCTGGCGCCCATCCACGCCGCCTTCCTTGTTGACGTCCTCGATGGCGATTTTAACGCCTTCCACCTGGTCGAAAGCCTCGGTGGCGTAGGGACCCGTCGTCGGATGGATGGAGCCCCACTTGATTGGTCGGGCGCCGAGACCCTCTCTCAGGAACGGGGGAGCGGTCTGCGCGGCGACGATGCCGCCGATGAGGCCTGCGCCTTTCAGGAATTTTCTTCTGTCCAAACGACTCATGAATGTTCCTCCTTGAAGTGACTGAATGACATGAAGACGCTTCATGCGCTGCTACCAATATCTCCTCGAATCTTTTGCGATGCGAAAATCATAGAATCTCGGTATTCCGATGTCAACAAGTGAAAAATGAGAGGATTTCCGGTCTGTCTGATTCTGGTTCCCGCTTTGGAAGGCTTCGGCCCGGGCGCCTATACCCCCCGAGGATACGAAATCCTGTTCTTACACCCCGATGAGACCGAGGGCATCGTGATACAGGTGGCCTCCGATACCCCCGCCAAGGATTTGGGATATTGAATCGAAACAAGCGAGGATAAGCGAACGCTTTTCTCGTCGTCCACGTCTAACGGCAAAACAAATTTTTTTGGGGAAGGCGGGTGAAGAGGAGGAGAGGATGATTCGCGCAGCGAAGCGCTGTCCGTCCCCTCACACCCCGAGGTAGTATTTCTTCACGAGTTCGTGGCCCGCGAGGGCCTCGGTGTTCACTCCCTCGAAGGCGATTTCGCCGTGGACGATGATGTAGCCCCTGTCGGCTATCTTGACCGCCTGGTTGAAGTTCTGCTCGGCCATGAGGATGGTGAGCTGGTATTTCTCTTTGAGTTCGCGGATTTTGGCGATCACCCGGGTAACGAGGATGGGCGCCAAGCCGACGGAAGGCTCATCCACCAGAAGCACCCGGGGAGCGGACATCAAGGCGCGGGCCACGGCCAGCATCTGCTGCTCGCCCCCGCTCATGCTGCCTGCGAGCTGGCTCTTGCGTTCCTTGAGAACCGGGAAGGCCTCGAAGGAGAAGGCCAGGTTGCGATCGATGTCGCGGCGGGCCTCCTCGCGGTAGGCGCCTAAGAGGAGGTTTTCTTCCACCGTCAGGAGGGGGAAGAGACGCCTGCCCTCGGGCACGAGCGTGACGCCCATGTTGACGATCTCTTCGGGTTTTCGGCCCACCAGGCTGATGCGCTCGCCGTCGGCTTCCAGGTATATCTCGCCCTCGTCGGGCTCAACGATGCCCATGATGCACTTGATGAGGGTGCTCTTGCCGTTGCCGTTGGTGCCGAGGAGCACGACGGTCTCCCCGTCGTTCACCTCGATGGAGACCCCGTGCAGCACGCGCACTGCCCCGTAGCCTGCGGAGACGTTTTCGACGACTATCCTATGCGCCAAGGTAGGCCCTTTCCACGTCTTTGTTGTTGACGATCTCATCGGGCGCGCCCTCGGCGATTTTCTCACCCGCGTCCAAGACGACGATGCGCTCCGAAAAACTCATGACCGCCCGCATGATGTGCTCGATCATGATGACGGTGAGGCCCTCTTCGTTCAGGCGCACGAGGATTTCGAGAATGTCGTCCACCTCGGTGTTGGAGAGGCCGGCCATGGCCTCGTCCGATATGAGCAATCGCGGCTTGGCCGCCATGGCGCGGGCGAGTTCGAGCTTGCGCAGTTCGATCTGCGTGAGCCCCCCGGTCCGCGCGTCGGCCTTGTCCGCCAGGCTCATGACTTCGAGTATCTCCATGGCCTCGCCTTGAAGGTCCGCCCCGTGCGAATGCTTGTGGGCGGCGTATTCGAGCGGAATGCACAGATTCTCGAGCACCGTCATGCTGACGAACGGCTTGGGAATCTGGAAGCTGCGGGCGATGCCCATGCGGGTTCGCTTGTAGGCGGGCATGGTGGTGATGTCCCGGCCGGAAAAGACGATGTTCCCCTCGTCGTTGGCGAGAGCGCCCGAGATGCAGTTGATCAGGGTGGTCTTGCCCGATCCGTTGGGGCCGATGAGGCCGAAGCGCTCGTTTTCCTTCACGTGCAAATCCACTTTGGTGAGCGCGCTGAAGCCGCCGAAGCGTTTGGTGACGCCGTGTACGTCGAGGAGATTGTCGCTCATTATGCCTCCCTCCCTGCGAGGCGCGCGCGGATTTTACCGAACAGGCCCACGAGGCCGTCGGGAGCGAACACCACGAAGCCCACGAGCAGGCTGCCCACGATGAGCAGGTTCATCTCCGAAGAGAGGGTGACGGTGGCTATCTGCTGGGCCGTGCCGACGAGAACCGCGCCGACCAGCGGGCCGAGCCAGGTGGTGGTGCCGCCGATCATGGGCATGGCCAGGCTGTTCACGGCGTAATCGAGGTGAAAGGCCGAGGTGGGTTCGATGTAGACGACGAAATAGGAAAACGGCGCGCCGGCGATCCCCATCAGGGCGCCGCTCACCGTGGTGGCGAACAGCTTGATCTTGAGGATGGGCACGCCCATGCACTCGGCCGCCTCCTCGTTGTCGCGGATGGCGGCCATTCCCCGCCCGACCCAGGAATGCTCGATGAGCCAGGCGGTCGACACGGCGACCACCGCGAGCGCCGCCATGACGAAGAACAGGAACTCGTCGTAGTTCGAGAACAGCGGCACGCTCCTCGGCTTGAGGACGGGCGTGCCCGCGCCCCCGCCCACGTAGTCCCAGTTCGAGACGAGCATCTGGAGCACGATGGCGAGCGCCAGGGTGGCGATGGAGAAGAAAACGCCCCTGAGCCTCAAGGTCAGGTAGCCGATGCCGAGTCCCAACAGGCCCGAGACGAGGCCGCCCGCGACGAGCAGCACGTAGAGGGGCGGCTTCCAGGTCTTGATGAGCGCGACGGCGGTATAAGCGCCCATGGCGAAGAACGCCGCCGTGCCGAAGTTCACGTAGCCGGTGTAGCCGCCCAGGATGTTCCAGGCGGTGGCCAGGACGACGTACTGCAAAACGACATAGGCCGCCTTGTAGTAGAATCGGTTTTCCATCTGGGTGGTGATGAGGAACGCTCCCACGATCAGCACCGCGGCCACGATCAGGAAGAGCCTCCTTTCGCTATTCAAGGAGCTACCTCCCGAACAGGCCGGACGGCCGGACCGCCAGGCATATGAGCAGAATGCCGAACGAGACGGCCAGCGACCACGAGGGACCGAAGAAAGAAGAGGTAAAGCTCTCCGCGACGCCCAGGACGAGCGCGCCCACGAGCGTGCCCGTCATGCTGCCCAGCCCGCCGAGGACGGTGACCGCGAAGACACGGCCGATGTACTCTCGCCCGATGGTCGGTTCGACCGGGCCGATGATGATGAGCAGGGAACCGGCGATCACGGCGGTGGCGATGCTGATGCCGAACGCGACCGTCTTGATCCGGATGGGGTCGACCCCCATGAGTTGAACGGCGAGGCTGTCCTGCGCCACGCCCATGACGGCGCGTCCGAAAAATGTTTTGGAGAGAAACAGATACAGGCCGGTGGCGAGTATCCCGCCCACCAGGAAGGGCACGAACAGCCGGTAGGCGATTCCCACCGGGCCGATGGACGTGGATTTTCCGATGTAGAACGCCTGGACGAGGCGGTAGTCCACCCCAAAGGTGATGATGAGGATGACTTCGATCAGGAAAAACAGTCCGAAGAAAAATACCAGCCCCCGCAGGGACTCGGCCCCCGTCTTCTCGAAGCTGTTATAGTAAATCCGGTAGACCGCGACACCCACGAAGTAGAACGGAACGGCGAAAACGACGCCTGCGATTATCGGGTCGACCCCGAAATGCTCGTTGGCGTAGAAAGTCACATAGGAGCCGCAGAGGATGAACGCCGGATGGGCGATGTTCACGACGTCCAGCAGGCCGAAGGAGAGCGAAAGCCCCACGCTTATCGCGGCGTAGAAACCGCCCAGCAGGATGCCCGCCATGAGCGCGTTCAGAAAAAATTCGACACTGAGCATGGATGCTCTCCTCCTGCGAGCCGGACGCGGACCGGGGGGTGTGTCCCCCCGGTCCGCGTCATCATCTCCGGTTCGTTACTTGGCTTTCTCGTAAGGGTAGATCAGGTTTCCGGACTTGAATTCCTCAGGATACAGCACCACCATCTTGCCGGGTTTGCTGAACTCGCTCATCTTGTTGCTCGTGATGTTCTGGAGTTGCACCTGGAACGTCCGGGAGGTCGCCCATTCGCCGTTCTTGCCGAACTTCACCTTTCCGACCACGGTGGAATGGGTGTTGTTGCGGATGTAGGCGCCGACCTTCTTCTGGTCGAAGCTCTTGGTGGCCTCAATCGCCTGTCCGAGCACCTGCACGTAGGCGTAGGCGAACGGCGGAAGGTAGTAGCCCAGCGGGTCGAGCTTCTGTTTGGGCGCTTCTTTCTGGTATTTCGCCAGGAAGGCTTCGATGCCCGGGAATTTCAGGGTCTTCTCCGGCGCCCAGAACCAGTAGTTCGTGATGCCGTTGAGCAGTTTGCCGAGGTTCATCTGAATGGCGGTGTACTGCAGGCCGACCATGCCGCCGCCGAAGAGCTTGGGTTTGAGGTCGATCTCATGCGCGGCCTTCACGATGCCCACCGAGCCGCCTGGGTAGGAACCCACGTAGAACGTGTCGGGGTTGGTAGCCTTGACCGCGCGCAGAATCGGCGTGAAGTCGGTCGTGCCCGGGAAGGGGTAGCGCTTGTCGTAGACGACCTTGAGGCCGTATTTCTTCGCGTTCCTACGGGCGCCGGCCACGGCGTTGCGCGCGAACTCGGAATCGGCCGAGAGCAGCGCTATCGTCTTGGGCCGGGGCTTTTGCTTCACGGCGAGTTCAAAGAAGCCGCGGGACCAGTCCACCACCGGGTCGGGGCCGGCCGGCATGATCTGGAAGTAGTTGTCGTATTTGAACTTGGCGTTCGCGTCGAGGCCGAACAGGCCCATGAACACCATGCCCCGCTCCATCATGATCGGCAGTGCGGGGACGATGAGGTTCGTCCCGTAGCCCGAGACGGCGAAGTCCACCTTGTCCACGTCGAGAAGCTTGGCGTAGATGCCCGGAACGTTGGCGGGTTTGGTCTGATCATCGTAATAGACCAACTTGACCTTGCGGCCGAGCAATCCGCCCCTGGCGTTCACGTCGTCGCGCCAGATCTGGATGGCCAGCAGCGCCGCCTTGCCGGCGGGGCCGAGTGGCCCGGTCAGCGCCATGCTGAATCCGATTGTGACCTCTTTTTTGGCCGCCTGCGCCGCGGGGGTGAAAGCGATGCTCGCCGCGAGGAGCAGCAAGAACCCGAAAATGACGTGCCTGAATATCCTGCCCATTTTTTTCTCCCTCTCGATTGCGCCTGTAGAGTTTCTGGTTTCGAGACACTACGCCGCATACGAAGCTGCGGCAACAAATCTGCACTTCCCTTGTGACTGGTTAGTGCTCCAGAATTTACCACAAAACGCCTCGCCCCACAAATAGGGGAAAAGAGGGATTAGGGTAAAAAACGCAGAAGTGCGAGGAACGTCCGTCGGGGCGGGAGGGCCATCAAAGGCGCAAGGCCGCTGGGCATCGCAAAGAAGAGATGATTTCGGGGAGGCTTCGCTTGTTGGTTTTTTTCTTACGCCTTCACCTTCTCATCGGTAAGACGCAGGGTGGCTGAGGCGAGGATTTCCGCACCCTTCACCATGTCGTCAAAGTGCGTGAACTCCTCCGGAGTGTGCGAGAGCCCACCCACCGAGGGAATGAACACCATGCCCATCGGGCATATCGCCGCCATGCGGCAGGCGTCGTGCACCCCGCCGCTCGATAGCGTGAGCGAGGCGTGTCCCGTCTCTTTAGAGGCGCGCCGGAGAGCCTTTTGGATGTTGGCGGACGTGGGGCAGACGGCCAGCTTGTTCACGCCGGACAAGCGCCCCTGAACGCCGCGCTCCTTCTCGATGGCGGCGAGTGTTTTCTCCATTCGCGCGAGGGTACGCTCCATCACCGCCTGGCTTCTGCTCCTCAGGTCGAAGGAAAGCCTCGCGCCTCCGGGCACGATGGATACCCACCCGGGGAGCGCTTCCATCTCGCCGAAGGTAATCGTAAGACGCTGGGATTCGGGCGCGCGTTTCACGGCGTTCTCCATCCGCACCATGAAGTCCGCCGCCGCCATGCCGGCGTCCTTCCGGTAAGGCATGGGCTGTCCGCCCGAGTGCGCCGCGACGCCCGAGAAGTGAACCTCGCCTCTCGTGTATCCCACGACCCTGTCCACGATGCCGATGGGCGCCTCGGCTGATTCGAGAACCGGCCCCTGTTCGATGTGAAGCTCCAAAAAGGCCTTGAGCGACCCTTCCTGAATCTTGCAGGAGCGCACGCGCGCAGGGCTTCCGCCCACCGCCTCGATGGCCTCATACAGCGATTTTCCGGTGGGGGGATGCTCCGTGTTCTTCAAGTCCTTCACGCCCACGACGCCCGTGGCGACGCTGCTGCCGAACACCGTCATCCCGCATGCGGATTCTTCTCCCACGAAGGCCACCACCTCAATGGGGTGAGCATGCGTGAATCCCGCCTCGTCAATGCGCCGGACCGCCTCCAAGGCGGTGAGGACGCCTGCGGGCCCGTCGAATCGCCCGCCCGGGCTTTGGGAATCGAGGTGCGAGCCGACCATCACGGCGGGAAGCCCGCCCATGCGGCCTTCTTTTCTTCCGTACAGATTCCCCACGGCGTCGACGCGCGTCTTAAGGCCCGCCTCCTTCATCCAGCCTTGGACGAGGTCGCGAACATCGTTGTAGGCCGGCGTAAAGGCTACGCGGTCGAGGCCCGTTTTCCCGTATTTGCCGATTCGCGCCTGGGCGTTGAATTCACGCCTCATGCGGGCGCGGTTGGCGCGAAGGGGGAATGTATCTTTCGAGGGCATCAGGCGGCCTCCTTAAACTCGACGTCTGGCTAGAAAAGATCCTTGGGCACGGGCACTTCCTCGTAATCCTCGGGGCGTAAGGGATTTTCCGGCTCAATCTCCAGCATCCCGAAATAGTGATAGGTTTGCCGCAAATGCTGGAAAGCGTGCCCCAGGGAGAGGATCATCAACTCATGCACGGTGATGGGTCCCATATAGCTCGACACTTTCCGCGCGAGCGCCTCGCCGCCGTCGGTGAGAAAATCGGTGAGCTTGGCCTGAATTTCATCGCCGTAGCCGCAGATATCCTCTTGGGTGTGGTAGTTGTTCGCCACCGTTTCATATTCCCTCACCATATCCTCGGTGTATTCCCCCGATGCGTGGGTCTGCATCACCAGGTCGGGACGCTCGAAGCTGTGCCATGTGAGTTGGCGAAGCGTACGGGGTCTACCGGGAGATACCCAATCGAGCGTTTCCTGCGGGATTTGGCGGACCGCGCGGCGAAGGGCGTCGAAGACCATCTCGAAGTAGTGGAGCATTTTTTCAGACGAGAGGGGGCCTGCGCCTTCCTGTTCGATATCGAAGGCTTTGCGAAGCGCATCCACGTCATAGCCCACCACCACGTTCTCTCCGCGCACGGCGACGGGCAGGGCCTTGATTCCCAGCGCCTTGAGCTCCGCCTGAGCCTCGGCGTCGTTCGTACAGTCCCGGTTAATGACTTCCAGACCGCTGGACGAGAGAAACTCTCTCGTAAGGGCGCAGGTATATCACCCGTGCCGCGTATAAACTTTGACAGCTTCCATCGCTTTTCTCCCCTATGAGCGCGAACGTAATTTTTGTTTACGGATAAAGCATATCAAAACGATGGAGATGAGAAAAACAGCCTCGGGCGCTTTGGCGAATATTGCCGCTTGTTTTACTATCCCGAGAATTGCGGCGCGCCTGGTTTGACGTTTTTCACTTTGAGCAGGAGGACTCCGATGTCTACGTGGTTCGTGAAGGGTGATGTCGATGGCTTCTTCGGCCTGTGGATGGACAACCTCATCAATCTGCTTCTCATCGTGAGTTTCCTCAAAGGGATGATGGGCTTTCCCGATTCGCTCATTTTCGGGCGCGTGTTGCCCGCCGCGGCCTTAAGCCTCCTGGGGGGCAACCTCTTCTACTCTTGGCAGGCGAGGCGCCTGGCCGCGCGCGAAGGCCGCGACGACGTGACCGCCATGCCGTACGGCATCAACACGGTGACGCTATTCGCGTTCATTATTTTCGTCATGCTGCCCGTGAAGCTGAAGACCGGAAGCGCCGAGGCGGCCTGGCAAGCGGGACTGGCGGCCTGTTTCGTGAGCGGGGTGATAGAGACCGTCGGCTCGCTGGTGGGCAAGCATATCAGGCGGCTCGCGCCGAGGGCCGCTTTGCTCTCCGCTCTGGGGGGCATCGCGCTCACGTTCATTGCCATGGATTTCACGTTCCGAATCTGGGAAAATCCACTCCTCTCCATGATCCCGCTTGGAATCATACTGCTCCATTATTTCGGAGGATTCCGGTTTCCCTTCGGCGTGCCGGGCGGCCTCGTGGCGGTGGCGGTGGGAGTGGTCCTATCCGCCGTCATCAAGGGATTTCCGGGCGGGATTCCTGCGCCTGTGGGCTTGGCGCTCCCAACCTCGGCCCTGGGCCCTTTATCCGACGCTCTTTTCGGTCCGCTGGCCTGGGATTATCTCTCCGTTTCCATCCCCATGGGTCTGATGACGCTGGTGGGCAGTTTGATGTGCCTCGAAAGCGCGGCCGCGGGCGGAGACAATTTTGATACGGGCAGTTCCCTGGCGGTGAACGGCGCGGGCTCGCTTCTTGCGGCGTGCTTGGGTAGTTGTTTTCCCACCACCTTGTATATTGGGCACCCGGCGTGGAAGGCGGTTGGGGCACGCTCGGCCTATAGTGCGATGAACGGGGTCGTTATGACGATTCTTTGTTTCACTGGCTCGATTGCAGCGCTCTCGAAAATCATTCCGGGTGAAGCACTCTTCGCCCTCATGCTCTGGATTGGGGTGATGATGCTCACCCAGGCGTTTCAGGCGTCGCCGGCGCGCCACGGACCGGCCGTGGCCATCGGGTTGATACCTGCCATCGCCGCGTGGGGATTGTTGATGGTGGAATCCTCCCTCCGGGCGGCAGGCACGAACATATGGAAAGTGGGGCAGGACGCGTTCGTTAAATCGGGATTCCACATGGTGGGGATGGTTACCTTGGCGCGCGGTTTTCTTTTTACGTCCATCATCATGACGGCCATCGTAGCGAAGCTGGTGGACCGCGAGCCGAAACAGGCGGGAGGCTGGGCCATGGCCGGTGCGGTCTTGAGTTGGTTCGGCATCATCCACGCCTGGCGAATCACGCCCGGCGGCGTCGTCAGTTCCTTCGGCTGGGGGGCGGCGCCCGGCATAGCTGTCGGTTATTTCCTCATCGCGGTTTTGTTCTTCGCGTTTGGGCTCAAACCCTTGGATAAGGAAACGTCTTGAGCGGGTCAATCCGCATTTGTTGCAGGATAGGCGGTTTTCGCCATCTGGAGAGGATATGAAGATGCAAAATGAATCGGTGTTTGATTTGGTGGCCATCGGAGGAGGCGTCGGTGGTTTGGTGGCTTCCGTTGGCGCGGCGCAACTGGGCGCCAAGGCCGCGCTCGTCGAGAAGACGAAGCTCGGCGGGGATTGCCTGAACTATGGATGCGTGCCCTCGAAAGGCCTGATACGCGCGGCGAGGCTGGCGGCGCAGGCGCGCTCGATGCCCGAGTTCGGGATTGACGTGAGCGACGTTCGGGTCGATTTCCCCCGCGTCATGAAGCGCATGAAGGCGGCTCAATCTCACATCGGCGAGCACGATGCGCCCGAGCGTTTCGAGGGGATGGGCATCGAGGTGATATTCGGCGATGGTGCTTTTACCGGCCCCGACACGTTTCAGGTGGGAGAGCGGACGCTGCGTGCCAAGCGGTTTTTGCTGTCCATGGGAAGTTCTCCTTTCGTGCCGCCCATCGCCGGCCTCGATAGCGTGCCCTATCTCACGAACGAAACCGTTTTTGATTTGGAGGAGTTGCCCAGACGCCTGGTGGTGCTGGGAGCCGGACCCATCGGCCTGGAATTATCCCAAGCGTTTCAACAACTCGGCGCCGAGGTGGAAGTGCTGCAAAGCGCGCCGAAACTCTTGCCAAGGCTCGATAAAGAGATGGCTGAGATTCTGGGCGATTCCTTGACGAAATCGGGTCTTAAACTTCATTTCAACGTGAACACGCAAAGAGTCGAAAAACGCGGCGAGGAGATTTTCCTCGAAGCGGATACGCCATCGGGGAAGAGAGAATGGGTTTGTGATCAACTACTCATCGCGACTGGCCGATCGCCCAACGTGGCCGGGATGGACCTGGAGAAAGCAGGTGTGAAGTACACCCCTCGCGGCGTGGAGACGGACGAATATCTTCAAACCGCGAATCCGCGCATCTTCGCTGCCGGTGATATTCGGGGCCAATATCTCTTCACCCACATGGCGGAGTATGAAGCGGGCGTGGCGCTCAGGAACATGCTCTTCAGCGCGCCTTTCGGGGTTCCGCTCCCGTTTCTCAAGAAAAAAACGAACTACGACGCCGTGCCATGGACGATCTACACGACGCCCGAGGCGGCGCACGTCGGCTTGAGCGAAGCGGACGCCGAAGCGGCGTTGGGGGCGAACCGCGTGCAAGTGCTTCGCTTTCCGATGAGCCGGGTGGACCGCGCCGTCCTGGATGGGGAAACGGAGGGTATTTGCAAGGTGGTGTGCGACGAGAAGGGCAGGCTCGTGGGGGCCGATTTGGTCGGACCTGCGGCGGGAGAGATATTGCACGAGTTCGTGCTGGCCGTCCGAAAGAAGATGCACGTCAAGGAGGTGGTGGATACGGTTCACGTGTATCCCACCCTGGCGCAGGTGAACAAAAGGGTGGCGGGCCGGTATTATGCCGAAAAACTCTTTACGCCGGCCTTCAGGAAGAAGATGCAGCGCCTGTTCGGGCTCAAGGGGAGCATCGAGGTGACCGACCCCGCCGACCTGGGTGAGCATAGCGCGGAAGGATAGAGTCGCTAAACGCCGAAATCCTTGATTTTCGGTTCATCCAGACCCAGGGCGTGGCCGATTTCATGCAGCAGTAAATCGCCCATCTTCTCTCTGTAGCGTCTCGGGTCTCGCCGGCACTCGCTTTTGACGACCGATGCGTAGATCTCTATCGCATTCAGGCGGGGAATCCACACGGCTACGGGGTAGCTCCCCACCGCGCGGACGATTTCGGGTGGCGGGAGCATCAACAGCCGGATGGGGATACCCCGCTCTTCGATTTCACGCGCCATTTGCGGATGGATATCCTCCTTCATGACGTCGTCGAGGATTTGTTCCATCAGGATGATTTCCTCTTCCGACGCTTCCGGGAAGAAAGACTCCATGAATTCGACGAGCGCCGCTTCGTCCTCGGGAATCTCGGGTTCCTTGGGGGGGAAGAGGGCTTCTCTGTACTCGGAGAGCCTGGCGCTTCCCATGATGGCGAAGAAGATGATTGCTCCGAGCGCGATGACGCCCGCAAACCAGGCCAGACCGATAAGGGGCTTGATGTAGGGTTTCCACCACCAGTATTGCAAAAAATTCCAATCACCCACAAGATTCGCCATCGATAACACATCCAAAGGATAAGTCGAGGAGAACCCAAAGCCCCCTGGAATACTCCAAAAGGTTTAATTGGATGATGTGCGGAAGCGCTTAATCTGGAGTTCTGGAGATGGCTTTCCCCGTTATGTCCAATAAGGCGCCTGCATCACGTCCCTGCAAGGCTTTTTCAACCCTCGAGGCTCATGAGTATGGGTTCTTCCAGCGCGTCGGCCACCCACCTCAGGAATTTGACGCCATTCGCCCCGTCGATGACGCGGTGATCATAAGAAACCATGAGCGGGAGCATCAGGCGCGGCTCGAACTTCTCCTCGGTTTTCGACCAAACCGGTTCCATGCGCGCCCGGGAAACGCCGAGAATGGCGACTTCGGGCCAGTTCACTATCGGGGTGAAATATGTGCCGCCAAAG
This sequence comes from bacterium, assembly GCA_965261085.1. GTDB lineage: Bacteria > UBA8248 > UBA8248 > UBA8248 > UBA8248 > Bin107. Next base: position 3,591,869 of record OZ253442.1, on the reverse strand, counting down.
CCGCCGAGGTTCGTGATGGTCATGCAGCCGCCCTGCATGTCGTCGGGAGCGAGTTTTCGGGAGCGGGCGCGCTCCGCCGCTTCGCCCAATTCCACCGACAGCTCGATGATGTTTTTCTTGTCCGCATCGCGAATCACCGGAACGAGCAAACCATTTTCGGTATCCACGGCAACGCCCACATGGATATAGTTCTTGTAGACGATCTCATTCGTAGCCGTATCTACGCTAGCGTTGAATTGGGGGAAGACTTTGAGGGACGAGGCGATGACTTTTATGAGAATGGCGGTGATGGTGAGTTTGCCGCCCGCATCCTCCGCTTTCGGAGCGAATTTTCTTCTTAAGGCGTCGAGTTCGGAAATATCTGCTTTTTCGCACTGAGTCACATGGGGGATGGTCGTCCACGCGCGAGCGAGGTTCACGGACGTCGCACGGCGGATTCCCGACATCGGCTTGCGTTCAATCCCGCCCCAGCGGGCTAGGTCGGGCAGTTGAACGGGTACGCTCATCAGCGCGGGAGCAGGCGCATCCGGTACGGCGGCGCCTCCTTGAGCCACCACGAATTCCCTGACGTCTTGCGCGGATATTCTGCCTCCAATTCCGCTGCCGGGCACATCACTTATGTCGACGCCCGCCTCACGAGCGATTCTGCGTACCGAGGGGGCCGCGGGCGCGGGTTCTTTTCTACTCTTCGGCACGGGAGTTTCGGAAGTCTCCGGCGCAGGCGCCTCGGTGGATTCCAGCGAATAGCTAGTAGGCGCGGACTCCGGCGTGACGGCATCTTCGACTTTTGTCTCTGAGGGAGAGGGGGATTCATCTATCAGCATGGGTTGAGTTTCTTCCTGTTCTATCGGCTTACCGGTGTCTGAGGAGATTTCCTCGAAAATCTCCTCAGACAAAGTGGACTCCATGCCAGCATCGCTTTCTTCGATGACGAGAATGGTTTTCCCCACCTCGGCGTCGTCGCCGGGTTTGAGATGAATTTCCGTTATCTTGCCCCCGACGGACGAGGGGACTTCGATGAGCGCTTTGTCGGTTTCCACTTCAATAACCGACTGATCCACCGCTATAGTTTCTCCCACGTTCACCAAAACGGCGATCACTTTTCCGGACGTGATGTTTTCCCCGAGTTCGGGGAGTTTGAGTTCAATGGTCATGGAACTCCCTCGGGATTTGTATTAGGAAATCATCGGGTTGGTTTTATCGGGGTCGATATCCAGGTCTTTCATCGCCTTGTTCACGAGTTCGGGGTATATCTTCTTATCGCGCGCCAGGCTATACAAGGTGGCGAGCACGATATAGCGCGCGTCGATTTCAAAGAAATCTCTCAGGGATGCTCTCGACTCGCTTCTTCCGAATCCCTCGGTTCCTAACGAAATCATGGGTTTTGGCACCCACTTCGATATCGAATCGGGCGTGGCTTTCACATAGTCCGAAGCCGCCACGCAAACGCCGGGCGCGGGCGCGAGGGATTGCGTCACGTAAGGAGTTTTCGGCGCAGAATCCGGATGCAGCATGTTCCATCGCTCAACTTCGAGAGCGTCTCGCCTGAGTTCCTTGTAGCTCGTGACGCTCCAGACGTCCGCGGAAATCGAATAGCGTTTCTCCAACATCTCCTGCGCCTTGAGCACCTCGTTCATGATGGTGCCGCTGCCCAATAACTGCGCTTTGAGGCCCGAGTCTATCTCCGATCGCCTGAAGAGATACATGCCTTTCAATATCCCGTCCTGCGCTCCCTCCGGCATAGGCGGCATGGCGTAGTTCTCGTTGTAGGAGGTGAGGTAGTAGAATATTTTCTCCTGCTCCTGATACATTCGGCGAATCCCGTCCTGAATGATCACCGCCATCTCGAAGGCGAAAGCCGGGTCGTATGTGAGCAGATTGGGGACGGGATATGCGAGATGATGGCTGTTGCCGTCCTGATGCTGAAGTCCTTCCCCATTCAGGGTGGTTCTGCCGGCCGTTCCCCCGATCAGAAAGCCCCGCGCGCACATGTCCGCCGCGGCCCATATGAGATCGCCGATGCGCTGGAAGCCGAACATCGAATAGTAGATATAGAACGGGATGGTGTTCACCCCATGTGTAGAGTAAGCGGTTCCGGCGGCGATGAATGAGGCCATGGAACCCGCTTCGGTGATTCCTTCTTCGAGAATCTGTCCGTCTTGCGCTTCTTTGTAATATAGAAGGCTGTCGCGGTCGACGGGCTCATACAACTGACCGGAGTGGGAGTAGATTCCCACTTGCCGGAAAAGGGCTTCCATGCCGAACGTCCTGGCCTCATCGGGCACGATGGGAACGATGAGCTTGCCCAACGCCTCGTCGCGGAGCAGTTTGTTCAGGATTCTGACGAACACCATCGTCGTGGAGACTTCACGCCCGTCCGTGCCTTGCAGGAACTCCTCGAACAAGGCGTTAGGCGGCGGCTTGAGGGGCGTGGACACGCTCCGCCGGGTGGGGACATACCCGCCGAGCCCTTCTCGCTTTGCTTTCAGGTATTTGATTTCGGGGCTATCTTCCGGCGGCCGGTAAAACGGCGCCTCGGCCACTTCTTCGTCGGACATGGGAATCTCGAAGCGCGTCCGGAACTCCTGGAGTTCATCCTGGTTGAGTTTTTTCTGCTGGTGGGTGACGTTCCTGCCCTCGCCCCCCTCGCCCAGGCCGTATCCTTTCACCGTCTTGGCGAGAATGACCGTGGGACGCCCCTCGCATTCCATGGCGGCCTGGTAGGCGGCGAACACTTTTTCGGGGTCATGTCCCCCGCGCCGCATTCTGTTGAGTTGATGGTCGGAGAGGGTGTCGGCCATTGCCTTTAATCGCTCATCGCCGCCGAAGAAATGCTCCCGCAGGTAGCCGCCCTCTTTGATTTTCTCGACGCTGTATTTCTGGTATTGGCCATCCACCGTCTCGTTCATTCGCTCGAGCAGCGCACCCTCATCGTCGATCGCCACGAGGGGGTCCCAATCATCCCCCCAGATGACCTTGATGACGTTCCACCTCGCGCCCCGGAATGCGGCCTCGAGTTCCTGAATGATTTTGCCGTTGCCCCGAACCGGCCCGTCGAGACGCTGCAAGTTGCAGTTGATGACGAAAACCAGATTGTCGAGTTTTTCCCGCGCGGCGAGGGTGATGGCGCCCAGGGATTCGGGTTCATCCATCTCGCCGTCGCCGAGGAAAGCCCATACCTTCTGGCCCGTCGCCGGCTTGAGGCCGCGGTCTTCCAGGTAGTGCAGGTAGCGCGCCTGATATATCGCCATCAGGGAGGAGAGTCCCATCGATACGGTGGGAAATTCCCAGAAATCGGGCATCAGCCAGGGGTGGGGGTATGAGGAGAGCCCGCCTCCGTCTTTGAGTTCCCGCCTGAAGTTTTCGAGGTTTTTCTCCGTCAGGCGCCCCTCCAGGAATGCCCGCGCATAGATGCCGGGCGCGCTGTGGCCCTGGAAGTAGATGAGGTCGCCGCCGCACGGGTGGTTTTTCCCCCGGAAGAAGTGGTTGAACCCGATTTCCAGCAGCGTGGCGGCCGAGGCGAAGGTGGAGATATGCCCGCCGATGGAGGCGTCCTCCACATTGGCGCGCACCACCATGGCCATCGCGTTCCAGCGAACGAGGCTCTTGATCCGCCGCTCGATCCCCCGATCTCCGGGGAATGGGGGCTGCTTTTCCAGGGGGATAGTGTTGATATACGGGGTGTTCGCCGAAAAGGGACGAACGACGCCCGCGCGCACGGCGCGAACCTGCAAATGGCGAAGGAGGGTCTTCGTCCGCTCGGGACCCCTGGTTTGTAAGACGTAGTCGAGCGATTCGAGCCACTCGTCGGTTTCTATCTTGTCGAGTTCTGTTTCATCCTCGGAAACGGACGTGCTCCCCGAATCGGGCAGATACTTCGAATCGCCGGAGTCGTCCTGGTTCATCCCGTTGGTAGCTAGGGATGAACCGTTCTCTCCTACCGGTACTTCCCCGATTTCCTGAGGATTCGTCTCCATATATGGCGCGTCTCCAAAGGCAGTGTGGATGAGCCTCGAATATACCACGTTCGGCCCATGAACGAAACCGCCGCGCTGGAACGCGCGAGAGGCTTCCGGGTCGTCTATCCCGCCCGGGGCGTGGGGTTCGGGCTTCTCTGGGAGCCTGCCGTGCTCGGTGCGCAAATGCGGGGAAATGTGGGAAAATGCGGGGAACCTAAAAAACTTTTTTATTCGATAAATTTCGATAAAATATTTATTTCATACATTAGATATATATCGCAACTAATTGAAATAATATACATTATCATATTTTTTACATCGGTATCATTTTCAGGAATTTATCGAAAAACACCGTGAATTTATCGATATTTATCGAAAATTGGATTATCTTCATTTTCTTGTGATTGCCGGGTCCATGAGCATGTCCCTCCTTCAGCCGAACCCGAGCGAGAGTTCGCCCCTTCGGATCAGACGGGACAACATGCTTTAGGGACTGCTTTCGAACGGCCCTTACGGAAAACGCGGTTTTCAACATCACTCCCCCCTTACAGGCCAAATCCGGCCAATGCGGGGCATCCTTCGCCCTGTGCCACGCGCACGATACCGGAATCCGGAAATTTCACGGGCGTCGCAAATGCGGGGAAATGCGTTGCCAAACCCGAGCGGGGAACTCAGCCCCGACTGGTGAAGGAGGGGCTGCTTCGCCTGCCGACCGGGGAGAGAGGGATTGCCGGAATACAGGGAATTCGTCCTTTGTTTGTTACCGTCATGCCGGCCAATGGTCGAGGAAATGAAATGCCGTCATATCTCCCCCGCATCGGTTCTGGATTCCGTGTAAAACCGCCGCGGAATGACTGCTCCGGGCCGTTCTCCCCGTAGGGGTGTCGAACTTTCCTGAGAAAGGGAAGTTCGCATGTGTCCGCCCGATGGGTTTGATTAGCAAGGCGATCCTTTTTTCTTATCTCAAGAAGATTCTCTCTTGCGCATCGCCTCTTGATGGGCGAAACCATAACTGTGCGTGTTGGGCGTGGTATGATGCGCGTTATTCAGGATGAGTAAGGAAAAACGAATATGTCAAAATTGAAAAGAATCAAGCTCGAGGGCTTTCGGTCTATCAAAGAGATGACGCTGGAACTCCGACCGCTCAATGTTCTAATCGGCGCCAATGGGGCCGGCAAGAGCAACTTCATTGCTTTTTTCAAGCTGGTGAGCGAGCTCATGGGCGGACGGCTTCAGAAACATATCGGGGCGACGGGGCGAGCCACGGCCAATTTGCACTTTGGCCCCAAGGTAACCCCCCAATTGGAAGCGGAAATGTTGTTCGAGGTGGAGAATGGAACCGACACCTATCGAATGAGGTTGTTCCATGCTGCCGGTGATTCGTTGATTTTTGCCGAAGAGATACTTTCCTTCCAGCAAAAAGGCTATCCCAGCCCAAAATTCGTATCGCTGGGGGCGGCTCATCAGGAAACGCGGATTGGAGACGATGCTTACAAGGACGATCCCGCGGCGAAAACGCTCAGGTATTTGCTGAATGGCTGTCGCGTCTATCACTTTCACGATACATCACCGACATCGAGAGTCCGGCAGTATTGTTACGTTAGCGATAATCGCTGGCTCATGCCCGACGCGGCGAATTTAGCGGCGATACTCCATAAACTGAAGTCTTACAAAGAAACAGTATATCACCGGATCGTGAGGACGATTCGACAGGTGGCGCCGTTCTTCGAGGATTTCGATCTGGAGCCGACTGATTCCAAGGACATCATTCTCAATTGGCGGCATTGCGAATCCGATCTCGTTTTTGGACCCCATCAACTCTCGGACGGTACGCTGCGGGCCATTTGCCTGATTTCGCTTCTGTCGCAACCCAAGGAGGACCTTCCAATACTCATAGTGGTGGATGAACCGGAACTGGGATTACACCCCTATGCGCTCAATATTATTGCCTCGTTGTTTCGCGCCGCAAGTCAGCATACACAGGTTCTCGTCAGCACGCAGTCCAGCGCGTTTCTCGATAGTTTCGAGCCGGAGGATATCGTGGTCGTCGAGCGAAATAAGGAAGCGACGACGTTCGACAGACCGGAAACCGAAAAGCTCGACGCATGGCTGGAGGACTACTCGCTCGGGGAAATCTGGGAGAAAAATATCCTCGGTGCGGGGCCGCACTGATGGTTCGGCTCCATCTCTTCGCCGAAGGTCAAACAGAACAAACATTCGCCGATACGGTCTTGAAGCCGCATCTGGCTACTTTCGATGTCTTCATGCACAAACCGGTTCTGATTGCGCACGCTAGAAAGAAAGGCGGAGTTAACCGAGGGGGCGGAAGAAACTTCACGGCAATGCAGAAGGACATCAACCGCCGACTCAAACAGGAGTCGGGCAATCACGTGTTTTTCACCACCATGATAGATCTTTACGCCCTACATGCGAATTTCCCCGGCATTGAGGAGGCTGAAAAATTACGCCACGACCCATATAAGCGTGTGGAGGCTCTCGAAAAGTCCTGGCTTGATGAGACCGGCAATAGTCGCTTCATCCCTTTCATTCAGTTGCATGAATTCGAGGCTTATTTGTTTTCCGATGTATCCCGGTTCGCTTCCTTCTTTGATAATGCGGATTCCAAAATCTCCGCTTTGCAGAAAATAGCCGATAAAGTCCAGTCCCCGGAACTGATCGACGACGGCCAACATTCGGCTCCATCGAAGCGAATTAGCGATCAATTTCCCGAATATGAAGACTCGAAGCCGACAAACGGCTCACAGATGGCCGAACTGATTGGTCTGGAGAACATCCGCTCCAAATGTCCTCACTTTAATGCGTGGGTTGAGCGGCTGGAGAAACTCGGAACGGGACCACCGGGAGGAAATGACGAATAGTCGTAGGGACGAACCCCTTCTCGGGCCGCTCTCCCCGCAGGGGTGTCGAACTTTCCTGAGAAAGGGAAGTTCGCATGTGTCCGCCCGTTGTTTGTATCCGCACCCGAGCAATCCCTCCTACAACAGCACTTTCAATCACCTCCCTCCCTCGCCTCGAACACCTTGTAGACGGCTGCGCTGTCGAGGGCGCCGAAGCCCAGTTCCTGTCCTTCGGTGAAAAAGGGGGCGCAAAGCTCGCCCAGGGGCATATTGGCGTTTACGCTTTGGCCTAAGGCGAGGCCGAGCTTGATGTCTTTCGTCAGCACGTCGAGCGTGCTCACGGGATTCGAAAAGTCTCCGCTTATCATCCGGGGGCCGCGGTTTCTGAGCTGCCTGCTGTCGGCGGCGCTTCGCATGAAGGCGTCGAGCATCAATTCTCCTTTCACCCCCGCTCTCAGGCCCATCCTGAGCGTCTCGGCGATGGAGCACCGCTGCAGGCAGGTGAGGTAGTTGATGAGCACCTTCATCGTCGCGCCTGCGCCCGCCGCCCCGCAGTGGATCTGATCCGAAAGCAGGCGGCCGAGCATGTCTTTCACCATGCCGTGCGTTCGCTCCTCCCCGCCCACGAGAAAAAGGCCCACCCGGTTTTTCACGTTTTCACTGTTGCCGCTCACGCACGCCTCCATGAAGTCGAACCCGCGCGCAGCGCACAGCCGCGCCATCTCGCGCGTGTCGTCTGGGTCCGAGGTGGTGGTGTCGATGACGGTTTTAGGCTTTTTCGCAGGATTGGCGGACAAATATCCATCCGTACCCGTCGCGCATCCCAGCGATATTTTCGAGTTGGGCACCGAGATGAAGACGAAATCAGCCGCCTCGGCCACGTCTTTGGGTGAGGGGAGCGGCGCACCGCCCAGAGCCTTGAATTCATCCTGCGCCGCCGGAACCGGGTCCGTCCCCACGAGGCGGTAGCCGTCTTCGATCAGATTTTTGGAAAACGCCCGGCCCATGAGGCCCAGGCCGATGAAGCCGATGGTTTCTTCTCTTTGCATGATCGTTTTTTTCTCCTTGCGTCGATGCTTTCATAATTATGTGTGTGTGGTTTTTTCATAAGGGAAACAATATCGGGACCAGAAGGCAGGCGGGAAGCATACAACTCAGCTTTCCTGATTCGGAATGAGCACCACCTTGATGGCCCCGTCTTTTCGCTCGCGCATCATCTCGATGCCCCGGTGCACCATGGAAAGGGGTATCTGGTGTGTGATCATGGGCTTTACGTTCAACTCCCCCCGGGCGGCGAGGTCGATGCAGACCTCGAATGTGTCGGGGTGTCCGCGCGAGCCGATGATCTCTTTTTCCAAATGCTGGAGGTGTTCGAGCGGTATGGGCGCATCCACCGAGAACGCGCCCACGACCACGATGCGCCCGCCCTTGCGCGCCATCTCGAAGGCTTGTTCCATCGTCTTGTTCTGCGCGCCGCCCACGACTTCGAGAACGGCGTCCGCCCCGTGGCCGCCGGTCAAGTCCTTGACTGTGGAAACCGAATCGTGCTCGCGTACGTCTATCGTCTCATCAGCACCCATCTCCCTCGCCACTTCCAGCCTGTCCGCCACCGCGTCGATGGCGATGACGCGGGCGCCTGCGTATTTCGCGGCGGCGAGCGCGCACAAGCCCACCGGCCCCATGCCGATGATGGCGACGCTCTCGCCCGCCTCGAGCCGCGCGCGGTTCATCACGACGTGATAGCCCGTGCCCAGCGTCTGCATGACCGAAGCCGTGGCGTCGTCCAGTTCATCCGGCAGGGGCAGCACGGACTTCGCGGGCGCTACGACGTGCCGGCTGTAGCCGCCGTCCACGTTCATGCCGATGGAGCGCGAATTGTTGCACAGGTTCACCCGGCCCATCTTGCAGAAATAACACTCCCCGCAGTGCACGTGGTTCTCGATGCAGGCCCGCGCGCCGACTTCCACGCCTTCGGCGCCCGGACCCAGCGCGCTCACCACGCCCATGAGTTCATGGCCCGGCACGACGGGATATTTCGCGCGCCGCACGTGGCCGTCGATCAGGTGAAAATCGCTGCCGCATATCGCGCATGCGCCGACTTCGACGAGCACCTCGCCGGGGCCGGGTTCGGGTGCGGGACGCTCCACGAGTTCGAGCCTCCCCGGTTCGTGCAAAACGGCGGCGAATGAATTTTGCGCGTTCAAGAGATATCCTCCAATTCAGGTCCGGTTTTTCGGTGATGTGGCGACGCACTATAAAATTTTATCACCGCCTTCGCCAGAGGAGGGCGGCGCCCGGAGCATCCCCCGGTTTCCCGTCTTCCATCTTTCACGCCTATCTCCGGCCTTCTCCGCCGGTTTCGCCGGGAGAACCTTGTGCACCTTGCGAAGTGGGAGGCGGGATTGTAGGATTCGCCGACCTTTAAGGAGATACATAGATGGTGATTCGCAAGAAAGAGGTAGGCATCGGTCTGATCGGCGCGGGCAAAATCGGCTCGCTTCGCGCGCATCTTGCGGCGACCTCGCCTGTGGTGAATTTTTTCGCCATATCGGACATCGACCCCCAGCGCGCACGAGCCGTGGCCCAGCAGAACGAGGCGGCCTTTCATACCTCGGACAACCGTGAAGTCATCGAACACCCCCAGGTGGATGCGCTCATCGTCTCCACGCCCGAGGGCGAACACACGGAAGCCATCTGCATGGCGCTCGAAGCCGGAAAATCCGTGCTGGTGGAAAAGCCTATTGCGCTCACGCTCTCAGATGCGGACAAGATTCTGGAGGCGAAAGCCAAAGGCGACGCGGAGCTTTACATCGGCTATACGCAGCGGATCAGGAGAAAATTCCTGGCCGTCAAGGAGCACATCGACGCGGGCCGCCTGGGCGAGGTGATGACCGCGCGCATGACGATCTACAACACGCGGCCCACGGCGCGCCAGGTCTACCTGCGCGCGCCGCACGCCAACCCCTTTACGGATGAGATCACCTACATGGCCGATATGGCGCTGTGGTTCTTCCAGCCCAGAAAGCCGGTGCGCGTCTACGCGCAGGCGGGCAGCGAGGTGTTTCACGATCATCCCGATCAGATGGGGGATTACGGCTGGGCGATCGTCACCTTCGACGACGGGGCGGCGGCGTGTCTGGGCGGGAACTGGGCGCTGCCCGAGCATTGGCCCGCCTCGGTGGCGACCATCAGCATGGACATTTTCGGGAGCGAGGGCGCGATACGCATCGACGACGGCCACAAGGACGTGATGATGGTGGGCAACGAGCGCGTCCCCTCGCCCTATGCGCCCGACTCCTCGGTGGAGGTCGCCTTTCTGGGCTCCGCCATGCCTGGGGATTGGGCCGTGGGCGATTTCGTGGGGCCGATGCGCGATGAGACGAGGCTGTTTCTGGAGCGCGTGACGACCGGAAAAGAGGTGCCGCTTTGCGACGCGGAAACGGCGCGCTCGGTGCTCGAACTCACGCTGGCGATGGAAGAGAGTGTCCGCCGGGGCGGCGAGGTCATCGAACTACCGTTTAAGGGATGAAAAAGTGAAGCAAATCGGGTTGGGCATCATAGGTTCGGGACGCATGGGGAGGCTGCGCGCGCATCTTGCGTCCGGTTCGCCGGAAGTCAAGTTTCTGGCGCTCTCGGATAGAGATCCCGAACGCGCTGCGCTCATCGCAGGAGAAACACAGGCCGATTTCCACTCGGGCGACAACGAGGAGGTGCTCGCACACCCCGACGTGGACGCCGTGATCGTCTCGACACCCGAGTTCGATCACGCCGACGCCGTTTGCCGGGCGCTGGAACTCGGGAAGCCCGTGCTGTGCGAAAAACCGATATCCCTGTCTCTGGATGATGCGGACAGGATTCTCGCGGCGTATGAGAAATCAAGCGCGGAACTCTTCATCGGCTACACGCAGCGGCAAAGACGCCGTTTCCTGAACGCGAAAGAACAGATCCAGCGCGGGCGGTTGGGGCATCTGCAAACCGCGCGGGCCACGCTGTATAACGTCATGACCAACGGGGCGGAGATATACAAGCGCGCCGCCCACGCGGGTCCCGTCACCGACACGCTCACCTACATGGTGGATATCTGCCTGTGGTATTTCGAGGGCAGAAAACCCAAGCGCGTCTACGCCCAGGGGGGCAGCAAGGTGTTCCCGCACCATCCCATGGGCTGCGGGGACTGGGCGTGGGCGATTCTCACGTTCGAGGACGGCGGCACCGTGAACTTCGGCTGCTCCTGGATTCTGCCCGACAACTGGCCGGCGAACATCACCTCCATCGACCTCGAAGTCATGGGCACCGAGGGGGCCATCGCGATAGATGATTCGCACAAGAACGCCATCATGGCGACGAACAAGGGCGTTCCCTCGCCCTACGTGGACGGCATGACGTCGGACGTCGTGTTCCTGGAGTCGATGATGGCGGGCGATTGGCTTTTGGGCGATTTCTGGGGGCCGATGCGCGATGAGACGAGGCTTTTCCTGGAACGCGTGACGATGGGCCGGAGCGTCTCGCTCGCACTGCCCGAACACGCCCGCACGGTGCTCGAAGTGACGCTGGCGATCGAGCACAGCGCGAAAGAAAATCGGCCCATAGATTTTCCCCTCACGGGCGTCCAATCCCATTAAGCCCCATTCGCGGTGAATCCCCAAGAAAGAATTCTGCTCTCGCATCCTCACTATGAACTCAGAAAATCCACCCCGGGCGCCCGCTTCACGCTATCCGGCGATCTGGACTCAGAGGGAGCGGCCCGCGTCCTGGAGGCGATGGAAGGCCAAGTCTTGGGTGCAGACCTCACGAGCCTGGATTTGGAGGAGTTGGAGCTAATCGACGGTTCCGCCGTCGCCCGCATGGTGGATCTCATACGGCTCCTTTTGAGTGGCTCAGAAAGGGTGCGCGTATTAAAATCCCCGCAGTCTCTGGCGCACACCTTTTATAGGGTGGGAATGCTGGAGGGCGACGCGCGGCTAGAACTCATCGAACCCCGCGAGGAAGAGGGCGCGCCCAACTGAAGCGGGCGCGATGCGCGTCCTCGCAAATCATGTTCGTATAACAGGAGTCTCTGATGAGTCCCGTTTCGCCAAATGATCCTTATGAGAGAAAGCGCGTCAGAGTGCTCGACGCGGAGATGGCCTACATCGAAGCAGGGGAGGGTGCGCCGATCGTGTTGTTGCACGGAAATCCGGCGACTTCTTATCTGTGGCGAAACGTGATCCCCCATTTGGAAGGCCTGGGCCGATGTCTGGCGCCCGACCTCATGAACAGCGGGGCGTCGGACAACATTCCCGGCGGAGGCTGCCGGTATACAGATCACATCCCTTATCTGGATGCGTGGTTCGAGGCGGTGGGGGCGACGAAGAATGCGTTTTTGGTACTCCACGACTGGGGGGCGGCGCTCGGGTTCAACCGCCTCGCCCGGCATCCCGAGCAGGTGATTGGTCTGTCCTATATGGAGTCCATGGTGCGGCCGCGTCTGTGGACCGACATGCCTGAAGAGAGAGTCGCGCAGTTCAAGACGCTGCGCGGCGAGTCGGGGCTCGCGATGATCATGGAAAATAATTTCTTCGTGGAGACCATGCTCCTCAAGCGCGGCATCGTGCGCGAGTTGAGCGAGGCGGAAAAAGAGGCCTACCGCGCACCCACCGAGGACCCGCAGAAAAGGAGGCAGACCCACCAGTGGGCCTGCGAGATTCCCTTCGAGGACGAGCCTCGAGATAACTACGAGATCGTGAAGCGATACAGTGATTATCTGCGCGCGAGCGATAATCTCCCCAAGCTGTTCATCAACTGCGAGTACGGCCACGCGCTGGCCGGGGCCGCGCGCGCGTTCTGCCGAACGTGGCCGAACCAGGAGGAGGTAACCATCCCGACGCGCCACTACGGGCAGGAGGATTGCCCCGATGAGATCGGCCGGGCGGTGGCGGAGTTTATCCGCAAGGTGCGGGGGTGATGAGGGAGCGCCGCGTCGTCATCGAAGGCGCGGGGGCACGAAAACGCAAGGAGTATGAAAGCCCCGGCTGCGTTATTTTCCCTCTTCAATACCTCCCTCGATTTTGGGAGGATGGTTGAACGGTAAAGGAGTATGAAAGGCTCATCTTCAACATCTTTTCTTTTGAGTTCCTCTCGCATTTTCGGCGAGAGACCTCATATGCAGGAGTATTAAAATGCCCATATACAGATTTGAGGATTTGAAGGACGTACACCAGAATCCCGGCCTCTCCTCAGGGCATGGGGAGACCATCAGGGGGGAGAAGATGTATTTCTGCCACCGCATCTGGGAGGCGGGCACGCAGGCGAAGCCGCATTACCACGCCTGCGAGCAGTTCATCTACATCATGCGGGGTAGGCAGAAGTTCACGGTGGGCGGTGAGGAGTACGATTTGGGGCCGGGCGACGTCATCCACGTGCCGGCGAACGAGGTCCACGCCGCGGAGATCATCGAGGAGGTCGAAGCCATCTACGTCAAGGACACCACCTGGAGCTTAAAAGGCGTGGCCGCGGGCGAAGCCGCTCCCGATGCGCCGCCTGCGGACGGTCCGTTCTAGGGGCAGGTCGCGACCTATACCAACAGCCTTGGCGTCTCAAGTGCTTGATGGTGTCCGCCAGATTATGTGGGGAAGGAGTTGAGGTTGCCCGAGGCGCGGTTTGAAAATGGATACGCAATACGAAGGAGAATCGGGTTTGAAAGACGGCGCAAGCCACCGGAATGTGAAACGTTCCCCAGGCCGAGTCCATTCCGGGTGGATTCCCTGCCTCCTCTATGTTCTCGCTTTGTGCGTCTTTTTCTCGGACGCCTCCGCCTCCGAGCGAATCGGAGATAAACCGGGCTGGGGCAGCGTTGCCGAGCCGCTGCGCATCGTGAACCTCAACCCGTTTCATCTCCTTTACGGTGTGCCCGCTTCTTTCGGCGCGCACGTCCTGAAGCCGGGCTCGTCGGAACTGATTGTTTCCACGGATATCGCTTCCTACCTAGTGTGGGAGAACTCCGGCTCAGAAAACATCTTTCTTGACGGTGAGACGTACAGGTTCGCGCTCGCCCTGCGTGGCGGATTCCGGGATCGGTGGGAGTGGTTCGCCGAAGCGCCCATCGTTGCGCATCGCACCGGCGTGTTCGACTCGTTCATTGAGAATTGGCACGATTTTTTCGGTCTGGCCCAGAATGACAGGGACAGAGTGCCGCATGACAGGTTGGCGCTCTTCTACCGTGACGGCGCCGGCGCCTATGTCGATATCCGAGAAAATGTCTCCTCCTTCGGGGACATCAGCCTGGGAGTGGGCTATGCGTCGCCGCAGTGGGGTTTCTCGAATGACGGGCTGGCGATTCGAGCGAGCGTGAAGCTGCCGACCGGCGATCAGGATTTACTGGCGGGCTCGGGCGGTCTTTCGGCCTCTATCTGGGCGGAAACCTCGGGCGCGCTGCCAGGATCCGCCGAATCGCGCCGTTGGCTCTACGCGGCTACTTTGGGAGCGCTCCTCGCAAAGGCGCCGCGGAATCTCCCGGGACTTGGCGGTGAATTCATCGCCTTTGGGCGCTTCGGCGTAACGTGGCGGCCCCTGCCGCGCCTCACCCTTACGGTGCAGGTGGACGTCCATTCCTCTCCCTACGGCTCTTCTGGCGTATCTCCGCTGGCTGACCCGGGCGTCATGCTGGGTTTCGGCGGCGCGTTGAAACTCACCGAGCGCGCAACGCTTGAAATCGCCGTTACCGAAGACGACGGCTCGCGGCATGCCGCGCCCGATATCGGCCTGCACGTCGCCCTGCGCTGGAAACTGTGAAAGATGGCGCCTTCTGGTAGGGGCAGGTTGCTCTCGTAGGGACGCTCCCGAGGAGGAACTGCCACTACGGAAACCCGTCCCTCCTCAGCCGGGATTGACCCGTAGGTCGGACATATATGTCCGCCACACATATATGCGGCCCGTGTTTTGAAGGCGAAAGAGCAGGGACGCATATATGCGGCCCCTACAGGTTAAACGGTGCCGTAGAGTTCCTCCGCCTTGGCTTCCAGGTGCTTGATGATGTCCGCCAGATCGCCGGGGTAGTGGTGGTCCGCGCCCAGGTCGGGATCTTCGGCGGGTGATTTCGCCACGAACATCACCGCTTTTTCGGTGAGCGTCCTGCCTCCGTGGAGCGTTCCCCGGGGAATGTGAATGATGTCGCCGGGGCCGATGATTTTCTCCTCATCGCCCAGTCGCATGTATCGCTTGCCCACGATGATGTAGACGTATTGCTCCTCGTTGTTGTGCCAGTGAGGCTTGGAGCCCGTGCCCTTCCGGTAGGTGACGACGCCCGCCTTCATGAATTCCCCGGCGAGGGGCTTGTACTCGCCCGGATTCCCCGTGCTGAGCTGTACGTTCTCGATGGTTTCGGTGCTGTAAAAAGGCATTTCATACTCCCCTGCGTTTATAAATGGTTGATGAGTGTTGTTCACTTCGCCTGTGGAAAAACGGGGATGGTATTACAATCAACTCTCCTGTCAGGGTGATGGATTGCGGAAAGGTGTTCTTCGTTTTGATCGGGGAATCATAACCCGATTCCAAGAAAAGCGTCATCTCGCGTATACTTTCATCATCTATGAGAGTTGTTTTATTCCAGATTCTTGCACCAGAGGAGAAAACGCATGGTCGTCAACGCGGTACGCAATATTCCATGGTTCACATACTTTCCCGATAACTATCGCTGGTCGTTCATCGTCTCCATCGGCCTGATGCGCGTGGCGGGCGGCGGGGCCGACCCGGCGGAAATCTTTGAGGTTTGCAGAAATCTGGAGAAAAACCCCGGCAGCGACGCGCACTGGTTCGAGGAGTGGGCCCGCATGGGCGATCGCTTGCGGGCGATGGGGATGGCGGCTGTTCGGCGCGGCCACAAGCTCACGGCGGCGGGCCATTTTTGCCGCTCCGCCACCTATCATCAGATGGCCGATCGGTTCCGCTTCCCGAAGGATAAGGTGTCGCAGGGCGTTTACCGGAAATCCATCGACAGCTTCAAGCGCTACGTCCGCCTGAACGACAGGCCCAAGACGGAGATCGTCGAGATTCCCTATGAGGGGGGTAAATCGCTTCCCGGCTATTTCGTTCACGCCGAGAATACGCGGAAATCAAAACCGCCCGTGGTCGTGCTCTACACCGGTTTCGACGGCACGAAGGAATCGCCCGTGATCATTTCGGCGAGGGAACTGGCCCGGCGGGGCATGAGCGTGGTGGTACCCGACACCCCGGGGGTGGGCGAGGCCATCCGCTTCCGCAAGATTTATTTGAGGCACGATTACGAGGTGGCGGGTTCGGCGATTCTCGACTGGCTGGAGAAACGTAAGGATGTGAACGCGAAGCGCGCAGGCATCATGGCGTCGAGCCTGGGGGGGTATTACGCGCCCAGAACCGCCGGCATGGAGCGCCGCTTCAAGGCGTGCGTCGCCCACGGCGCGATTTGGGACTACCACGCCATCTGGAAAAGGCGCATCGACGCGGCGTTCAAGATTCAGCTTCCCTCGCCGGGGAATCACCTGGCGTGGAGTTTCAACGTCAAGACGGCGGAGGAGGGCTTGGAGAAGCTCGAAGGCTTCCGCCTCGACGGCGTGGTGCAGAAGATGAAGTGCCCCTTCCTGCTGGTGCACGGGGAGGACGATCAGCAAATCCCGCTCGCGGATGCGAAATCGCTCTACAAGGCGTCGGGTTCCAAAGACAAAACGCTCAGGGTTTACAAGGGCCAGGACGGCGGCTCCCAGCATTGCCACATGGACTACATTGCGCCCGTCGTGGGGCACATGGCGGACTGGATGGCCGAGAAACTGGGCGCGTAAGTCGTGTTTCGTGTGACGGCGAGGGGTGGAGTGGCGAAGACACAAGCCGACCATGCGCGCTTATCTGCCAGAATGTAAAACGCGACGGAGGAGTTTTTTGAAGTGGCGACGCTGGAAATCGAGAGCCGGGGAAAAGTCGAGGTCTACTACGAGGAAGAGGGCGCGGGCGAGCCGCTGGTGATGGTCGGCGGCCTCACGGCCACCGTGGAGGTCTGGGGGAAGTTGAGGCCCCTTCTCGCGGCGCAATATCGCCTCGTCATGCCGGACAACCGGGGGACGGGCAGAACGAAGGCGCATCATGAAGACGGCGACCGCGCGCCCGCGCGCATGGCGGAAGACCTCCTGGGGCTGGTCGATGGCCTGGGCCTGGATTCTTTTCACCTCATGGGCGGCTCCTACGGCGGGACGATAGCTCTCTCCTTCGCGGTGCAACACCCCCAAAGACTCAAAAGCCTCATCGTCGCGTGCTCTCATTTCGGAGGGGAAGATAAAGTCGCGTCTGCGCCCGGCGTCCGGGAGACGCGCGCGCGCGGCGGCGCGCCCGATGCGACGGAAGATGAACGCCGGGCGGCGCTGGAGACCATCTTCCATCCCGAAACGATAGACGAAAGGCCCGAAGTGGTCGATTTTTACGACGGCTTCAAGCGCCGCTTCCCCATCAGCAAAGAAGAGATAGCAAGGCGCAACAAGGGGATGGCGGAATTTGATGTTTCTGAAGAGATCGAGACCTTGCGTGTGCGTACGCTCGTCATCTCGGGCGAGGCCGACGTTCTCGTGCCGACGGAGAATTCAAGGCGCATGGCCGGGAGAATTCCGGGGGCCGAACTGGTCGTGGTCGAGAACACGGGCCATCACTTTTATTCAGAACGCCCCGAAGCCTCGGCTGCGGCGATTCTGGCCTTTCTGGCGAGACGCGCATCCCCATGAACGCGCCTGTTTTCGAGACGCTATTGTTCGAGGTGCGCGGGCATGTCGCGCTCGTGAGCCTGAACCGCCCCGAGCGGCTGAACGCCATGAACCGCACGATGCTGCGCGAGTTGAACGAAGCGTGTGATTTGATAGAAGCGGAGGATTCGATTTTCGTCGCCGTTCTCACGGGGGAGGGGAAATCGTTTTCCTCTGGCTTCGACTTGAAGGAACAGGCGGAGAACACGCCCGCCGGCTTCGCCGAATGGAGGCGCGCGCTCCGGCAGGATTTCGACGCCGTCATGCGCTTTTGGAATCTCTCCAAGCCCACGGTCGCCGCCGTTTGCGGACACGCCCTGGCGGGAGGCTGTGAACTTGCGCTGGCGTGTGACATCACGGTGGCGGCGGAGGATGCCGTGTTCGGCGAGCCGGAACTCAAATTCGGCGCAGGAATCGTCGTCATGCTGCTGCCCTGGCTCACGAACCCCAAGCTGGCGAAAGAGATACTCCTGACCGGGGAGGACGGCATTTCGGCCCGCGAGGCCCATCGCATGGGCCTGGTGAACCGGGTGGTTCCAGAGGCGGAGGTGCTCGATACCGCCATGTCCGTGGCGAAGAAGATGACGCCGATGGACCAGAGCCTCCTGCGGGCGACCAAGCTGGCGGTGAACCGCAGCCTTGAGATCATGGGAATGGGTCGCGCGCTCGAGGCCGCGCTCGACATCGACTTGATGATAGAGGGCAGGGGAACCGGGGATAAGGCCAGGTTCCTTGAGATTGCGCGAACCGAGGGCTTGCGCGCCGCCGTCGCGTGGCGCGACGCCCGGTTCGAGAATCCCGGGTAAAGGCTCCCCGCCAAATCCCTATTCGGCTATCATGCGCCGCGGAATTGTGGAATCATGTCGCGACTTTTTGTTGAAGCGTCATTATGCGTGGGACGTTTTTGATTTTTTAGCGCCATATCGGATGCTTTTTCCAGTCCTCCGGCAGCCCCATGGCGAGACGCCAACGCCTCTGCTGAGCAATCGGATCAATCAAATCCGTACATCGTTGGCGCCAGCGGTCTCCATCGTCCGTGGTCTTCAATAAATAGCGCAACACCAAGAGGATGAAGAAGATGCGATCGTTTCTCAGTGTAGTCGACTGGTTTCTGGCCCGGCCGCGCGTGGTTGCAGGACGAATTGAAAGCGATCTGTTCCAAAGCCGACTGTGATGAGCACACACATTACGGACATATGTCAGCTTATGTAGCCAATCCTTCAATTTATAATGGTGAAGGCCCAATTGCCGAGAAATCGCTCTCTTGTCGTCGTTTTTTAAGCCAGTATAACCGAAAGATAAACTTCCGAGCGACATTACTTCTGCGCTCATCCAGATCGGCAAAGTAGGAAAACCCGAATACTTGCGCTTGTAGTGCTTTATAAAGGTGTCATTGGAGCGTTTCACCTCTTCTTCTATTTTTTCAAGCCATTGCGCATGGTCGAACGTTGAATGAAAATACGATGCGTCGGTATGCCCGAAAGGACCGTATGTATGGCCGAGGTGATACGCGATTAAAGTGCGGATATAAACTTCCATCATTTCCATGGCGTCCATGACCAGCAATCTTAAATGGCGGTCGAATTCATACAGTTTGATGACTTCGCCAAAGTTTGCGCCTTGGATAAAATTGCTCATTATATTGGAATGCTCGTCTCGAATACGGAACGGATAACAGTAGGCGCTTAGGCGGAAATAGTTGATGGCCTTGAGTTTAGATAAGGCGTAAGCCCTGTCGTCTATGACCAAACCACGCTTACTGAGTAGATCCAATTGCTGATCAAAGGTAAGAGCCGGTTTTCGATAGATTTCGAGCATTAGATCGTCCAAAACCCAAGCATAAAAAAGCCACCAAGGTCCGCATCATCAATAGACATCATTGAGAGAGGCGTGGTGGCTATGTTGAATCTAATATAAGCGTCGAATCGTATTGATGTCAAGCAAAACCAAACCAAGATATATGGTTGTTTTGTTTCGTTCCCTGTTTATATAACGAATCGTCCATGAGCGCTAATCTTTGCCGGGTTTGCTCTGTATTTGCGAATGTAATTGATGGAGAAGTTGTTTGTATTGCGTGTTCGGTATAAATAGCTACTTTGTTTTGATCTTTTTTGTTCATTCAGGAGGAAGAAACAGATGCACCCACTCATCAAGAACCGCAGGAGTCTCCGCGCTTTTAACGGCGTGCCGCCCGAGCCGGAAAAAATCGAAGCCCTGCTCGAGGCGTTCCGCTGGGCGCCGTCCTCGAACAATCGCCAGCCCTGGCGCGTCATCGTCGTGCAATCCGAAGAGGCGCAAGCGAAGTTCAACGAATGCCTGAGCGAGGGGAATCTCCAGTGGGCGACCGCGGCGCCGCTCAAGATGATCATCCTCGGAAACCCCGAGGAGCAGCCCGAGCGTAACGGGCAGGATCGATACCTGCTCGACGTGGGCATGGCGCTCGAGAATCTCCTGCTCCAGGGCAGTGATTTCGGGCTGACCGTGCACGCCATGGCGGGGTGGGACGAGCCGAAGGTGCTCGAGAACTTCGGCATTCCGGCGCCGTTTCGCGTCGCGGCCCTGTTCGCCGTGGGGTATCCGGGCAAGACCGAGGACTTGCATCCCGAAGTCCAGGCGAAGGACAACAAGCCGCCCGCGCGCAAAGACCCCGCCGAGATTTTCTTCCGGGATGCGTTCGGCAAGGCGGGAAAGGCTTAAAGTCGGCGTTTCATGGCGCGTTTCGGGTTTGACCCTCTCCGCCCAAGCCCATAGAATCCAGCGAGTTTGCGGGTGAAACTTCCGCCGCCGGAAACTTCCGGGTTCATGTCGCCTGCTTCATCGTCGGTTCTCTCGTCGCGGTAAGGGACTGTCTTGTTCTCATCCGATTTCATTCAGCAGTTGCTGATTGCGATACCGGCCATTCTGCTGGCGCTCACCTTCCACGAGGTGGCCCACGGCTGGGTGGCCGACAAGCTGGGCGACAACACCGCCCGCATGCTGGGCCGTTTGAATTTGAACCCCATCGTCCATCTCGACCCGATGGGGACGCTCGCCTTCGTCATCTCCATGGTGGGGGGCGTGGGCTTCGGCTGGGCGAAGCCGGTGCCGGTGAATCCGCGCAATTTCCGTCATCCCAGGCGCGGAATGATGTGGGTGGCGCTGGCGGGACCGGCGGCGAATTTCATTCTGGCCATTATCAGCGCTTTTTTGTTTCACATTATGCGCCGCTGGGGTCTGGGCGCGACCTTCGTGGGCGAGCCGCTTTTGTTGATGCTGCGGGCGAGCTTCACCATCAACACCGCGCTCGCGGCGTTCAACCTGATTCCCATCCTCCCCTTCGACGGGGGCAGGATCGTGATGGGGCTTTTGCCCAGGCGCATGGCGTGGCAATACTCGCGCATGGAGTCGTTCGGTTTTTTCATCGTGCTGGGCTTGCTGCTGCTGGGAGTTCTGCACAAGATCATGATGCCGATTTTCGTTGCTCTGGCTGCGGCCGAGCAGGTTTTTGTGATAAATCTTCTCAGAATCTTCGGTTTGGCGTAGAGAGTTTCTTGACGGGATGCGGATGAAGGGCACTCAGATGACGGATGGTCAAGAGCAGACAAGCCGACCCACGCGGTTTCTCTCCGGCGTGCAGCCCTCGGGAAAACTGCACCTGGGCAATTATTTCGGCGCGCTCAGACAGCACATCGCACTCCAGGATGAGGCCGAGGCCTTCTACTTCATCGCGAACTATCACGCCATGACGACGGTGCAGGACAAGGACTTGCTGGCGGAGCAGACGCTTGCCGTGGCGATGGACTACCTCGCCCTGGGGCTGGACCCTGAAAAAGCAGTTTTCTTCCGCCAGTCCGACGTGCCCGAGGTGAACGAACTCGCCTGGATGCTCTCCGCCGTCACGGGAAAGGGGCTTCTCGACCGCGCCACTTCGTTTAAGGACAAGGTGGCGAGGGGCATTACTCCCTCGGTGGGGCTTTTCTATTACCCGATGCTCATGGCCGCCGATATCCTCATTTACCGCTCCACCATCGTGCCCGTGGGAGAAGACCAGGTTCAGCATCTCGAGATGACGCGGGACATGGCCCTGGCTTTCAACGGCGCCTATGGGGAAATCTTCCCCCTGCCCACCGTCAGGCTCGACGCGGGGGCCAAGGTGCCGGGCTTGGACGGCCAGAAGATGAGCAAGAGCTACGACAACACGATAGAGATTTTCGAGGAGGGCAAACGCTTGAGAAAGCGCGTGATGTCGATCGTCACCGACTCGACGCCGCTCGAAGAGCCGAAAGATCCGGATACCTGTAATTTGTTTTCCTTGTATGAACTGTTCTCGGACGAGGCGGAACGAGAGGAGTTGAGAGATAAATACCAAACGCCCGGGTTCGGCTACGGCCACGCGAAGCAAATTCTGTATGAGCGGATTGATGCCTATTTCGCGCCTTACCGGGAAGAGAGAAAGCGCCTGGAACAGGATATCGACTATGTAGAAGACGTTCTGGCCGAAGGTGGCGCAAAGGCCAGGGCGGAGGCGCAAAAAACGATGCGCCTGGTGAGGGAGGCGGCGGGCATACCCTCTGCGCCCGTATCGGCGATGAACCAAACGTAGAGGTTGAATGAGAGAGAAAATGACGACGAACTACAAGGAACTGCTGAACCTGCCCAAGACCTCGTTTCCCATGAAGGGGAACCTGCCCCAGCGTGAGCCGCAGATGCTCGACGCCTGGGCGGAGCAGGACATTTACGAGAAAATCAGGGACGCATCGCAGGGCCGGACGAAATACGTTCTTCACGACGGCCCCCCCTATGCGAACGGGCATATCCATCTGGGAACGGTGCTGAACAAGATTCTGAAGGACGTCGTGGTGAAATCGAAGCAGATGGCCGGTTTCGACGCCGTCTACGTGCCGGGATGGGATTGCCACGGGCTTCCGATCGAACACCAGGTGGATAAGGAACTCGGCCGCAAGCGCTTCGAGATCGACGAGGTTCAAAAGCGCAAGATGTGCCGCGAATACGCCGAGAAATACATCGACATCCAACGGGACGAGTTCAAGCGGCTGGGCGTCTTTGGAGACTGGGAGCGGCCCTACCTCACCATGAGCTATGACTACGAGGCGGCCACGGTGCGCGAACTGGCGCGCTTCATCGAGCGCGGGGGCGTGTATCTGGGCTTGAAACCCGTGCACTGGGCGCCGGGCCTGCGAACGGCGCTGGCCGAGGCGGAAGTCGAGTATGAGGACATCACCACGCCGAGCATCTATGTGAAGTTCCCCATCGCCGAGGAGCAACTCACAAGCTGGGCGGAGAAGATTCCCGATCTGGGCGAGGCCGCCGAAGGTTCGCAGGTAAGCGTCCTCATCTGGACGACGACGCCCTGGACGCTGCCCGCGAATCTGGCGCTGGCCTTCAGTGCGTCTTTGGAATATGGCGTGTTCCGCCATGGGGATGAACTCTTGATATTCCATGAGCACTTCCTGCCCCGGCTCAAAGCGTTGGCCGAAAAAGAAGGGGCGAGCGCTGGCTTCGAGAAAGTGACGAGCTTTCAGGGGGGACAGATCGAGGGCTTGCGCGCGCGGCATCCCTGGGTGGAGCGCGACTCGCTCGTCGTGCAGGCCGATTACGTCACCCTCGATCAGGGAACGGGCGTCGTGCACACCGCCCCCGGCCACGGACGCGAGGACTACGAGACCGGCCTCAAATACGGCCTCGAAGTCTACAGCCCCATAGCGGATGACGGAAAATTCACCGCCGACGTGGCGCATTTCGCCGGCCAGTTCGTCTTCGACGCGGACCCGAACATCATTGCGCATCTGCGCGATTCGGGTCGTCTGTTCGCGGTGGAGGATTACACCCACCCCTATCCGCACGACTGGCGCAGCCACAGACCGACCATCTTCCGAGCGACGCCCCAGTGGTTCATCTCGATGGAGCACGGCGATTTGAGAAAACGCTCGCTCGAAGAAATTCGCAAGGTGGCCTGGGTGCCGCCCTGGGGTGAGGAGCGCATCTACGGGATGGTGGAGAACAGGCCGGACTGGTGTATCTCGCGCCAGCGCTCCTGGGGAGTCCCCATCGTCGCCTTTCATTGCGAGGGTTGCGCGCACGTGGTCGTGGATGCGGAGGTGGCGCACCGCGTGGCGGACTTGATGGAAGAGGGTGGCGCGGACGTCTGGTTCGAAAAGCAGCCCGGAGAGCTTCTGCCGCCGGGGTATACGTGCCCCGAATGCGGCGGCGCGTCGTTCAGGAAAGAGACCGACATTCTCGACGTGTGGTTCGATTCGGGCGTGAGCCAGGCGGCCGTCATGGAAAAAAGAGAAGAACTCACCTGGCCTGCCGATATGTACCTTGAAGGCAGCGATCAGCACCGCGGCTGGTTCCACAGCTCCCTGCTCGCCGCCGTGGGCGTCAGGGATGCGGCGCCCTACCGGGAGGTGCTCACCCACGGCTACGTGGTGGACGGCAAGGGCAAGAAGATGAGCAAATCCCTGGGCAATACGATTGCGCCCGAGAAGATCATCAAGAGATACGGCGCTGAAATCCTGAGGCTTTGGGTGGCGGGAGAGAATTACAGGGAAGACATTCGTATTTCCCCGCAAATTCTGGACCGCATGGCCGAGGCCTACCGCCGGATAAGAAATACGTGCCGCTTCCTGCTGGGCAATCTGAGGGACTATGAGAGTTTCGACCCCGGCAAGGACGCGGTTCCGCTGCCCGAGCGCATAGAGATCGACAGGCTCATCATCAGCCGTCTGGACAAGCTCATCGAGCGCGTGCGGCAGGCCTATGCCGATTATGAGTTTCATACCGTCTACCATGCGCTCAATAACTTCTGCGCAGTAGATTTGTCTTCGTTCTATCTCGATGTGCTCAAAGACAGGCTCTACGTCTCGCTGCCCGATGATGTGGACAGAATATCGGGCTTGAGCACCATGCACGACATTCTGGATGCGCTGCTCCGGATGATGGCGCCGATCCTGCCCTTCACGGCGGAAGAAGCCTATCTGCTCACGCCGAAACTGCATGGCGAGAGCGTTCACCTGGCCTCTTTGCCCGAAGTCGACGCCGCGCGGCGTGATGAGGTTCTCGAAGAGAAATGGGACCCGCTCATGCGCGCGAGGGGCGAGGTGCTCAAGGCGCTCGAACTCGTTCGCCAGACCCAGGAAAAGGGCAAGGGAAGTTCGCTCAATTTCAGCGTGAGGCTCTTCGCCGAGGAGAAGATGCGCGAGAGGCTGGAGGCCTTGGAGCCCGAGATGGAAGACGTATTCATCGTCTCGGGCGCCGCGCTCGCAAGCGCAGGCGAGGCGCCTTTAGGCGATGCCTACCGCAGTGAGGATGTAGAGGGTCTGGCCGTCGAAGTGAGCGAGGCGCGGGGGGCGAAATGCGCCATGTCGTGGAAAATTTCAGAAGACGTGGGCGCAGATCCACGCTTTCCCGACCTCTCGGCGCGCTGCGCCCGCATCGCCGCGAAGGTGCTTTCGTGAGCGAAGCGCGGGGGCTCAAACCGTTTTTTCTCATTGCTGCTCTTTTCGCCTTGGCCGATCAGGTTGTCAAACAAATCGTCGATAAAAGTTTCACCTTCGGTGAGTCGCTCCCCGTTGTTCCGGGTTTTTTCAATCTCGTATATTTGAGAAATTCAGGCGGGGCGTTCAGCATTCTCGACGGCCTGCCTCCCCTGTGGGGTCGATTGTTTTTCATCTGCGCCACCCTGGCGGCGTTGGCCTTCGTCCTCTATCTATACCGCTCTCACCCGCCGGGAAACCTCTGGGGAAGAGCGGGCATGATTCTCGTTTTTGGCGGGGGGCTGGGAAACCTGGTCGACAGGGTCGCCTATGGCGAGGTGATCGATTACCTGCTGTTTTATTACGGGCAATACCATTGGCCCGCGTTCAACCTCGCGGACTCAGGGATCACGGTGGGGGTCGGTCTGATGATAGTCGACCTCTTTCGGGGGCAGGGCGAAACCGCATCAATCGGGAAGGGCGGATAGGCGAGGCGTCGCGCGGGGCGGCCCAAGTTTTAAGGAGAGCGATTCCTTAAGTGAATAGCCGGCCTTCGCGCGCCGGTCGATTCTCCTTATTTTAAGGGGTGGAGATGTTAGGCCCTTTCTCGTTTTCGGGTTCCCATTCCAGTCAAAACAATCCCTCTGTAGGCTCGGCGACCAGGGCGCGCAGCTATGCGCGCCATTATTTATGGAACACGTCTGTTTTCTGGAGCCTGGTTTCTCTGGCGTGTATTTCGGGCCTGGGATTTTTAATCGCGCGGCGGCCCATCGCGCACGAGGCCATCTTCTACGTCGCCGCTTCTGTTCTGGGCGTTTTTCTCGCCTATTCATTCTGGAGAACCTCGCGCGCGCTGAGAGATCTGATGGGCGAACCCGTGAGCTTCGAGGGCCGGGTGGCGTCCAAAGCCTCCTACATCTTCTGGAACAAGCTGGCTTTTCTGGAGGAGAAGTATCATCTCCAAATCGTTCGCGGCGTGGGGATGCGCCCGCTGACTCTCGGGAGCGGAAAAATCGTGAAAGAAGGATGGTTTATAGCCGCGCAGGGCTACCATGACATCCTGGCGCCGGGCGATCAGGTTCGGGGGACGCTCTATTCCAGAACGCGCCTCATCGTCACTCTCCTCAAGGTATGAATATGGGAGACGGGGGCGAGAAGACCTATGCGTTGACCTGCCATGAGGGCGCCAAGCGCATCGATTCGTTTCTGGCGAAAAATCTCCAGGAACTCTCCCGCTCTCGCGCGCAGGGACTCATCAGAGACGGCATGGTGTCCGTCAATGGCAGGGTGGAGAAGAAAACGGCGCATAGCATCGAAAGCGGCGCGCGCATCTTCGTGAGGATCCCACCGCCCGAACCCTCCCACATCGAGGCCGAAGAGATTGCGCTCGATGTTCGGTACGAAGACGCGCATCTTCTCGTCATCAACAAGCCGCCCGGCATGGTGGTTCACCCCGGCGCCGGCCAGCGCAAGGGAACCCTGGCCGCGGCTCTTTTGCATCACTGCAGAGGGCAGCTTTCGGGCATCGGCGGGGTGGAGAGGCCCGGCATCGTTCACCGGCTCGACAAGGATACGTCCGGCCTACTGATTGCGGCGAAAACGGACCCGGCGCACAGAAAACTCTCCGCAGACCTCAAGGCGCGCCGGATTCACCGGCACTACCTGGCCATCGTCCGGGGGATCCCCGCGCAGGGGGAAGGGACGATAGACGCTCCCATCGGCCGGCATCCTACTCATCGGACGGCCATGGCGGTCGTCGAGAGCGGTCGCCGCGCGGTGACCCATTACGCTGTCCGCGAGGTACTGGGAGACGCATCGCTTTTGGGTGTAACGCTTGAGACGGGCAGAACGCACCAGATCAGGGTGCACATGAGCTACATCGGGCATCCCGTCCTGGGCGATCCGGTGTACGGCCTGGGCCGCTTGCCGAGAGGGCCGCGTAAGAAAACAAAATCCAATCAGCAGAACTCCATCGACAGACAAGCGCTCCATGCGCACAGGTTGTCTTTCCGCCACCCCATCGACGGGGAGGAGCGGGAGTTGGTGTCCGAACCCCCGGCGGATTTTCTGAAGCTGCTGGAGAGTTTGCGGGGATAGCGCTTTCGTCGGCGGCGTTTCGCACCCAGGTCGCTCGGTTCCATGCGTTCGTGATGCGCATCATTCCTTGCCTATCGCGTTCGAGATATGCCATAAGAACCCCTGACGCATGGAAATACCATTTCTGAAATTGGCTTCTCTTCCCTGAATTTTGAACCTTTTGAGGGGAGAGAAATTTATCTCTTTGAAAATTGAGGGCTTATATGAAAGAAGTCGTCATTCTCAGCAGCGTTCGTTCTCCGGGCGGGGCCTTCGGCGGCGCGCTCAAGGGCATGACCGCACCGGAGTTGGGCGTGCGCATCGCGCGAGAGGCTATTCAAAGATCGGGCGTGGAGCCGGAACATTTCGACGAGACCATCATCGGCCACGGATGGCAGGCGGGCGTGGGGCCGAATTCCGCGCGGCTCATCTCGGTGGGCGCGGGTCTTCCCAACGAGACGCCCGCCTACACGATCAACAAGCGCTGCGGCTCGAGCATCAAGGCCGCCGCCCTGGCCGCCCAGGCGATTCGCGCGGGCGATGCGGAGGTCGTCCTGGCCGGAGGCGTGGAGAGCACATCCAACGTGCCCTTCGTGAACCCGTGCGCCAGGTGGGGGAACCGCTTCGGCCACGCGCAGTTTCTGGATCTGATCTACAAGGACGGCTATGAAGATCCCCTTTCGGGACAACTCATGGGCGTGACGGCCGAGAATCTGGTGGAGCGATACAACCTGAGCCGTGAGGAGCAGGACGAGTACGCGCTCGAAAGCCAGGAGAAGGCATTAGCGGCCATCGAGGGAGGCAGGTTCGCCGGGGAAATCGCGCCGATCGAACTCAAGGGGCGCAAAGGCGAGGTGAACGTGTTCGATAAGGACGAGACGCCGCGCAGCGGCATGTCGATGGAAAAACTCGGCAGGCTCAAGCCCGTTTTCGACAAGAACGGTTCCGTCACCCCCGGTAATTCGTGCTGTCAGGCGGATGCGGCCTCCGCCCTCGTACTGGCGTCCAAGGAGAAGGCGGACGAATTGGGCGTAAAACCCATCGCCATCCTGCGCGGCTACGCCTCGACGGGCGTGGAGCCCCGCTACATGGGGCTGGGGCCCGTCACGGCAATACCCAAGGCGCTCGAACGCGCGGGGCTTTCGCTTGCGGATATGGATCTGATCGAGGTGAACGAGGCGTTCGCCGCCCAGGTCATCGCTTGTGAGCGCGAACTCGAATGGGACAGGAAAAAGCTCAACGTACACGGCGGCGCCATCGCTCTCGGGCATCCGGTGGGTGCTACGGGCGGAAAGATTATCGCCACTTGTCTCAGCGCGCTCGCGCAAAGAGGTGAGCAGTTCGGCGTCGTCAGCGCCTGCATCGGCGGGGGCCAGGGGGTGGCCGTCGTTCTGGAGCGCGTCGCCTAGACGCGGGTTTTATAAGGTTCAGGGACACTAGAGGGTGAGATGGGTATAGAAAAAGCAATGGTGGTGGGCGCGGGTACGATGGGCGCAGGAATCGCCCAGATTTTCGCGCAAAACGAGATTCCGGTGGTTCTGACCGACTTGAGCGAAGAGATGGTCGTGAAGGCTCTCGGGGGCCTTGAGGCGCGCGTCGCGAAGCGCGTCGAGCAGGGCAAGATGAGCGCGGAGGATAAAGACGCCATTTTCTCGCGCATCACGCCGGGGACGGGTTATTCGAAGGCGGCGGAGGTGGACATCGTCGTCGAGGCGGTTTTCGAGGACATGGAAATCAAGAAAGAGGTGTTGGGCGCTCTGGATGAAGCAGCGCCTGAGGGCGCGATCTTCGCGTCGAATACGACTTCGCTCTCCATCACCGAGATGGCGGCGGCCACATCGAGGCCGGAGAAGGTGGTGGGCGTTCATTTCTTCAACCCGCCGGTGGTCATGAAGCTCGTGGAGATCATGCCGGGCCTCGGCACCTCGAAAGATACGGTGGAAGCCGTGCGCAACCTGGCCGAGCGGCTCGGCAAGGTGCCCGTCATGGCGAATTTCGACAGCCCGGCGGGCATCGGCAGCCGCGTGCTGGCGGGGATGCTAAACGAGGCGGTGGAGGTCTATGCGGGCGGTTTGGCGTCCGCCGAGGACATCGACAAGGCGATGAAGATGGGCGCAGGCCTGCCCATGGGTCCTTTGGAACTCATCGACCTGATCGGCGTGGATATCCACCTCGCCAAGACGGAGACGCTCTACCGCGAACTGGGTGACACGCGCTACCGGCCCAACTTCTTGTTGCGCAAGATGGTCAGGGCGGGCCACCTGGGCCGCAAGACGGGCCGCGGTTTCTTCACGTATGAATCCTAAAGCCCGAATCCTGAGATAACAGTGGATTTTGAACTCAACGAGACCCAGCGGCTGATCAAGGATACGGCGGCGGAGTTCGCCAAGAGGCGAATCGTGCCCGTGGCCCGGGAGAACGACGAGAAAGAAAGGTACCCGGCGGACATCGTGCGCGAAATGGGCGAGTTGGGAATGTTCGGCGGGCCGATACCTGAAGAATACGGCGGTGGGGGTCTCGACTATATCTCCTACGCCATCATGAACGAGGAGATAAGCAAGGCGTGTAGTTCGGTGCGCACCGTCTTGTCGGTGCAGCTTTCTCTCGTCGCCACCACGATCCTCAAGTGGGGGAGTGAGGCGCAGAAGAATAAATACCTGCCCAGGCTGTGCTCGGCGGAATGGATAGGGTGTTTCGGCTTGACGGAGCCGGACGTGGGCTCGGACGCGCAGAACTTGAAGACTTTTGCGCAGAAGATCTCGGGCGGCTGGAAGCTGAGCGGGCAGAAGATATGGATTAGCAACGGCGGCGTCGCGCAACTGGCGCTCGTGATCGCGCAGACCGATCGCGAGAATCCCCGGAAGATGGCGGCGTTTCTGGTGGAAACCGACCTGCCCGGCTTCGAGGCGAAGACGATGCACGGAAAGCTGGGGCTTCGCAGTTCAGACACGGCGGAGCTTTTCCTGGCGAACGTGGAGGCGCCCGATGACGCCTTGATGGGAGAGGTGGGTGATGGCTTCAAGGTCGCTATGAGCGCGCTGGACAACGGTCGCTATTCGGTGGCCGCTGGTTGTCTGGGAATCGCGCAAGGCTCTCTCGAGGCGTCCGTCGCCTACGCGAAGGAGCGCCACACGTTCGGCAAGCCCATTGCGGCGCATCAACTCGTACAGGACATGATCGCCCGCATGGTGGTCGATATCGACGCGAGCAGGCTCCTGCTCTACCGGGCGGGCGAGCTCAAGAATGCTGGCAAGCCGAATACGCGCGAGACCTCCATCGCCAAATACTATTGCAGCGAAGCGGCCCTGCGCTGCGCGAACGACGCCATTCAGGTTCATGGCGGCATGGGCTACAGCAACGAGTATCCCGTGGAGCGCTACATGCGCGACGCCCGCGTAGCGACGATTTACGAGGGAACCAGCCAGATTCAAAAACTCATCATCGCCGGGTATGAAACCGGAATCCGCGCGTTTTCATAGGTGAGGGATTTTCTGAATCCTTGAAATTCCGTTTCTTGTAAATTCGTTTTGAGCCGTACTCCCGGTTTTTCCGGTGAATTAGAACGAAACCCTTGAAATTCATCCCGATACGCGGTAAGGCTCGTGGAGGAGCGGAATTTCCATCAGGCGCGGGGGGTCGTTCATGGCGAGTGGCGAACAGGAACTGCGTAGAACCTCCCTTTATGAAACCCACAAGGCCGCAGGCGCCAAGATGGTGCCCTTCGCGGGCTATGAAATGCCCGTCCAGTACACGGGTGTCATCGATGAGCACCATGCGGTGCGCGAGGCGGCCGGCCTGTTCGACGTGAGCCACATGGGCGAGTTCGAAGCCCGGGGGAAGTACGCGGGCGTTTTCATCCACAAGATGGTCACGAACAACGTGCTGAGGCTCGACGTGGGCGGCGTCCTGTATGCGGCCATGTGCCGGGCGGAAGGCGGCATCGTGGATGACCTCACGGTCTACCGGCTCGAAGAAGAGCGCTACATGGCCGTCGTGAACGCGGCGAACATCGAAAAGGATTGGGAGTGGATGTCCTCCCACCACACCGAGGCGTGTGCGTTTCAAAACGTGAGCGATGAGACGGGCCTCCTCGCCTTACAGGGCCCCAAAGCCGAATCCATTTTAGGGACATTGATTCCGGGGGGAGGGGACCTCGCGGACATCCCCTATTACGGGGCGCGGTATAAGGACGTGGCGGGGTGTGAGGTGCTGGTCTCCCGCACGGGCTACACGGGAGAGGACGGCTTCGAGTTGTATTGCAAATCACCCGATGCGCCCGCGATCTGGGATGCGCTGATGAGCGAGGGCGGGGGCGAGGGACTCAAGCCCTGTGGGCTGGGCGCGCGGGATACCTTACGCACGGAGATGAAATTCGCCCTGTACGGAAACGATATCGACGAGTCCACCCACCCACTCGAGGCGGGCCTCGGCTGGGTGGTGAAGTACAAGGCGGGAGATTTCGTCGGCCGGGAGAAATTGCTGGCCCTCAAGGCCGAAGGAGTAAAGAGAAAACTGGTTGGATTCGAAATGGTGGATCGTGGTATTCCTCGTCATGGAGCGCCCGTCCTGATCGACGGCGAAGTGGCCGGAGGCGTTACGAGCGGGACGATGAGTCCCTCTCTTGGCAAAGCCATCGGGATAGGCTACGTTCCTGCGTCGAATGCGGATGAGGGCGCTGCTCTCGAAATCGACATTCGCGGCAAGGCCAGGCGGGCGCAGATAGTGAAGACGCCTTTTTACAAAAAGAGTTAAAACGGAGTGAATTCCGTTTTCTCATAACAAATCATAAGGAACTGCCGTCATCTAAAAGGGAGGCATTCAGGAGCATGGAACTACCGAGCGGCCTCAAATATTCCAGAGAACACGAGTGGGTGAGGGTAGAGGAAAATACCGCGTTGATTGGGATAACGGACTTCGCCCAAGCTGAACTGGGGGACGTGGTGTACGTCGAACTGCCCGAAGTCGGGTTGGAGGTGGAGGCGAACAACACCTTCGGCGTCGTGGAGAGCGTCAAGGCGGTCTCGGACCTCTTTGCGCCGGTCTCGGGCGTCGTCACCGAGGTGAACACGACGCTCGAGGACGAGCCCGAACTCGTGAATTCCGACCCCTATGAAGACGGCTGGATGATTCGCGTGGAGATGAAAGACGAGTCGGAGTTGAACGAACTTCTGGAAGCCGATTCGTACCGGGCGTACACCGAGGAGGAAAGCGATTAGCCTGAAACGGCTCTCTCCTTCGCGCTGGAAGCGATTTTTCATCTCCCGTGAACCGGAGCGGAAATGACGTATCCGCCTGAATCCCCATAACCTGAAGGGGCGCATTCATGCCGGAATCTCGCTTGTCTCTCGATAATCTCGAGAATCGGGGAGAATTCATTCATCGCCACATTGCGCCGAGCGATGAAGACATCGGGTCGATGCTGGGGGCGATTGATCTGGGCTCCCTGGAAGAACTGGTCGCAAAAGCCATACCCTCATCCATCATTTCCAACACGAAGCTGGGACTCGCCGCGCCCAGAACCGAGCAACAGGCACTGGTCGATTTGGGTTCTTTCGCGGGCCGGAATCAGGTGTTCAAGTCCATGCTCGGCATGGGATATTCGGATTGCCACACCCCGACGGTAGTTCTTCGCAACATCCTGGAAAATCCGGGCTGGTATACGGCGTACACGCCCTATCAGCCGGAAATCTCGCAGGGGCGCATGGAGGCGCTCCTGAATTTTCAGACCATGATCATGGACCTCACCGGCATGGAGATCGCCAACGCCTCCTTGCTGGATGAGGGCACGGCCGCCGCCGAGGCGATGACCATGGTGATGAACGCGAGCAAGAACAAGGGGCGCAAGTTTTTCATCTCGAAAGACTGCCACCCCCAGACGATTGAAGTGGTGCGCACGAGGGCGGAACCCCAGAACATAGAAGTGGTGGTGGACGATCATCGAGGCGTCGCGCTGGACGGGGATGTTTTCGGCGTCTTGCTTCAGTATCCTGCATCGAGTGGGGAGATATTCGACTACGCCGATTTTGCGGAAAAAGCGCACGAGACGGACGCCCTCGTCGTCGTCGCCGCAGACATTCTCGCCCTGGCGCTCCTGAAGCCCCCCGGTGAGTTCGGGGCCGACGTCGTGGTCGGGAATTCGCAGCGCTTCGGCGTTCCCCTCGGTTTCGGTGGGCCGCATGCGGCCTATCTGGCGACGCAGGAGAGGTACAAGCGCGCCATGCCGGGCCGCATCGTCGGCGTATCAATCGATGCGAACGAAGACCCCGCCTTGAGACTCTCCTTGCAGACGAGGGAACAGCACATACGCCGTGAGCGCGCCACGAGCAACATATGCACGTCCCAGGTCCTGCTGGCCGTCATCGCGAGCATGTACGGCGTCTACCACGGCCCGGGCGGCGTGGAGAGGATCGCCCGGAGAACGCACCGCCTGGCCTGTGCGCTGGCCGATGGCCTCGAGCGCATGGGCTACTCTTTGGCGGCGGATTCCTTTTTCGACACCGTGGCGGTGCGCGTGGGCGCGGGAGGCGCTTCTCCAATCGTCGAAAAAGCGGCGGAGCGGCGGATGAACCTCAGGCGACTCGATGAAGATACCGTCGGCATCGCCTTTGATGAGACCACCGGTAGAGAAGACGTTGAAGCACTTTGGGAGGTTTTTGCCGAGGTGGGGTCAACTCCCGTATCGTTCGATGACGTCGAGGCCGAAGCGGCGGAGCGGATTCCGGATCCCCTGAGAAGAACCTCGCCCTACATGACGCATCCGGTTTTCAATTCCTACCACGCGGAACATGAAATGCTGCGCTACATCTATCGTCTTCAAGAAAAAGACATCGCGCTTACGCGCTCGATGATTCCCCTTGGCTCGTGCACGATGAAACTCAATGCCACCACCGAGATGATTCCCGTGACGTGGGAAGAATTCGGCGGGATTCACCCGTTCGCGCCAGAGGAACAGGTGCGGGGCTATCGGGATTTCATCGGTGATCTGGAAAACATGCTGGCCGAGTGCACGGGGTTCGATTCCATTTCCATGCAGCCCAACTCGGGTGCGCAGGGTGAATACGCCGGTTTGTTGGTCATCCGCAAATACCATGAGAGCAAAAACGAGGGTTATCGAAACATCTGCCTGATTCCTAGCTCGGCCCACGGAACGAATCCCGCGAGCGCCGTCATGGCCGGCTTTGAGGTGGTGGTCGTCGATTGTGATGCAAACGGGAACGTGGACATTACAGATTTGAGGGAGAAGGCGGAAATATTTTCGGAAAAACTCGCCGCCTTGATGATCACCTACCCCTCGACGCACGGCGTTTTCGAGGAAGGCGTGGTGGAAATTTGCGAGATCATCCATCGAAACGGCGGTCAGGTGTACATGGACGGCGCGAACCTCAATGCGCTGGTCGGAATCTGCAAGCCCGGCGAGTTCGGGCCCGACGTTTCCCACATGAACCTTCACAAGACGTTTTGCATTCCCCACGGTGGTGGGGGACCCGGCATGGGCCCCATTGGCGTCGTGAAGCATTTGTCCCCTTATTTGCCGAAACATTCGGTGGTTTCGGGAGTGGGGCCTGAGACGGGTGTGGATGCGGTTTCCGCAGCGCCCTGGGGAAGCGCCGGTATATTGCCCATTTCCTGGATGTATATCGCCATGATGGGTGGCGAGGGTCTCGTCAAGGCGACACAGGTGGCTATTCTGAGCGCGAATTACGTGGCCAATAGGCTCGAGCCCCACTATGAGGTTTTATACAAGGGGGCGAACGGCATGGTGGCGCATGAGTGCATCATCGACATCAGGCCCCTGCAGGAAGCCTCGGGCGTGACAAACGAGGATATTGCGAAACGCCTGATGGACTATGGCTTCCATGCGCCCACGATGTCTTTTCCCGTGGCGGGAACCTTGATGATCGAGCCGACGGAGAGCGAATCGCGAGAAGAACTGGATCGTTTCTGTGACGCGATGATCGACATCCGGGCGGATATTAGGGAAATCGAGAACGGGGCCATGAGCGGAGAAGACAACGCTCTCAAAAATGCGCCCCACACGGCGTCGGACATCGCGTCGGATGAATGGACCCACCCCTATTCGCGCGAGAAAGCCGTTTTCCCGCTGCCCTGGGTGCGCGCGGCGAAGTACTGGCCCCCCGTGAAACGGGTGAACAACCCATATGGAGACAGGAATCTGGTCTGCTCTTGTTTGCCTGTCGAGAACTATGCCTGAGAATGCAACGCGCAAACGCTGAACCCCGAGAAATCCCCCATGCGCGATTCCTGGACACGGGCGAGTCCTCCGCCGCCTGGAACATGGCGGTGGACGAGTTGTTGTTCGAGAGTTGTCAGGCCCATCTGAGAAACAATCGCCCTCCCGAAGAGGCGCCCGTCACCTTTCGCGTCTATGCCTGGTCGTCCCCGGCGATCTCCCTGGGCCGCGGCCAGCCCGCCGAGCGCGATATTTTTTTAGGACGACTCGCGGATGAGGGAATCGACATCTGCCGAAGGCTCACAGGCGGACGCGCGGTGCTGCATGATTGTGAGTTGACGTATTCCATCACCGGCTCGCAGGCTCTGCTGGGCGATGCGATTGAGGAAACCTACCGCAGAATCAGCCAGGGTCTGGCCGAGGGTTTGGCGTCCCTGGGAGCGCAGGTCGAATTGGCTCCCCCGAGCGGGAGCGCGTACGCCTCGCAAGGCTCTTGTTTCGCCACGGCGTCGGTGTGGGAGATTGCGATTGGCGGTCAGAAAATGGTGGGCAGCGCGCAGTGCCGCGAAGGTGGCGCAGTTTTACAGCACGGGAGCATTCTGCTTCGCTCCTCCGAGGAGCGCCTCGCGAGTCTTCTCAAGCCGAGGGGGGCCGAGCGCGTGCTCTCCCGCTGCGCCCACGCGGTCGGTCTTTGGGAGGTCCTGGGCGAGGAAATTTCTTTTCGCGATGTGGCCGACGCCTCGAAGGCGGGCCTCGAGAAGGTTTTGGGTTTTCGCTTTTCCCCCCGCGCGCTGTCGGGGGTCGAGAACGCGAGGGCGCTCAAGATATCCCGGGCCCGGTATGAAAACGAAGAATGGACGCTGGCGCGATGACGCGTTGTTTGTCGATTGCATTATTTTCTCTTTCATTTCCTTGACACCATCGGCGACATGGCCCTATCGTCAAGATGTAGGCGGGCGTAATTCAGTGGTAGAATGCCAGCTTCCCAAGCTGGACGTCGTGGGTTCGAATCCCATCGCCCGCTCCATTCATTGCGTTGGGTGAAAGTCGCCGTTTCCCTCGTATTCAGGAATCTGTATCTATGGCGTTTGTCTCGAACTTAAGCGGCCTCTCCCTGGATGAGAAGGTCGTGGAGTTTCACGCCCACTCGAATATGTCCGATGGCCTGGACTCCCCGGAAAAGCTCATCCAAAGGGCGAAACGAGCGGGCATTCGCGCCATATCACTCACGGATCACGACACGGTCGCCGGTTTGGCTCGCGCGAGCGTGGAGGCGGAAAGGCTGGGGATCGAATTTGTGCCGGGCATCGAATTCTCTTGTGACCATCTGGGCCGGAGCGTGCACCTTCTCGGGCATTTCATTCGGCCGGACGCGCCTCGTCTGGTGAAGCAAATAAAGGTGCAGGGATCAGCCAGAGTGAAGAGGATGGGAGAGATAATCGATCGGCTGGGGCGCTGTGGCCTGGCGGTGGACAAAAAAGATTTTTTCGACACCTACGCGCATTGCCCCAGCATCACCCGGGGTCAGTTGGGGACGTATATGCTCAAGAAGGGCTTCGCGAACTCGCGCCGGGAGGTTTTTGAGAGATATATCGGAGAAAGCGCGCCCGGCTATGTGGAACTGGATATACTTTCCCATTTCGATGCGCTTACACTGATTCATGACGCCGGTGGTGTCGCCACCCTGGCCCATCCGTTGCTGAACGGGTGTGATGAAATCATCCCGGCCATGGCGGAAGCGGGACTCTCGGGCATCGAGGTGGAACACCCCGCTCAAGGCGCGGATGCGCAAAGTCATTACCGGAAATTAGCGAAAGAATACGGGCTATTATGTATGGGAGGCTCCGATTGTCACGGCGTCCCGCATAAGCGGGATAGATTGGGGCAATTCTCGCAGCCCTTGGGTTTGCTGTTTGAATTGTCGGAACGTGCGAAAACCCACCGGGCGGCAACATAAGGAACGCCAGATGGCGCTTCAGGATCAATTCATACGTCGCTGGCGGCTTCTCCGGGCTTTGGAGAGCGGGGATAGCTGGACTTATGAAGAACTCCTTGGAGTCTTGAGTGAAGAATCGGCGGACGGCGCCGCCCATGAGTGGAGTTTGAGAACGCTTCAAAGGGACGTTTCCCATTTGATGAAGGCGGGATTCCCTTTGGAGAGGGTTCGCATGGGCCGAAAGATGAGGTATCGTTTATTGCAGGAATATGTGGATTCGGTTCCAAAGCCATTCTTGCCTTCGCAGTGGGCGTCATTGTATTACGCCCTGTGCATGTTGAGGGGTTTGCCGGGCAGTCCATTGCGGGAGGAGGCGCTGAACGCCAGCATCAGCGGTGTTTTCAGCCGCTTGCGCCATTATATTCCCGCGGCCCTGCGCGCATATGCGGAGGGAGTGGAGCCACGCTACGCCGGAGTCGTGGGAGCGCTCAGAGAACATGGGCGGCAGCGCAGGGTGGGCGGCATCCTGCTCGAAGCGATAAAAAAAGGAAAACCAGCCCGCATCATGGCGGCCCGGGCAGGGGAGATTCGAAGCGCTGGTGGAAGATAGACCCGTATCTCCTGTATTTTGAGGGAGGGAGCTATCATCTGCTGGCGCGGGAATCCGAAAAAAACGTCTTGGACGTCTGGCATCTGGAGGGCATAGAAAGCGTTCGTATCGTGGCCGGGGCCTTTCAAATGCCGCTGGGATTGGATTTAAAGGCTTTGCTGGCCGAGTGTTTGCGCGAAGCGATGAATAATGGTTTGAATGTGAGGGTTCGATTCGGGAAGGATGTAGCGCTTCATGCGGTCGTCGCCTTCATGAAGGAAGCGTTCGGCGAAGTGGAGCATTTGAAGAAATCGAGTAAATCGAGCCGCGAGGTGATGGTTCGGGTAAGTGATATATGGGGTTTCAGACGATGGCTGATGTCTTTCGGTCAGGAAGCGGAATTGATGGCTCCGGCCGAATTGCGCGATGCGTTTGCCCAAGATCTGGAAGCCGCCTTAAAGAAGTACCGCAAGGGCCGCCGCGGAAGAAAAGCAGGTGATACGGCCTTATAAATTGCTGGGGAGGGCCCGATATGAGACTGAGAAAAGAGATGATTGAGCGAATTGCCCGCAGGATCGTCGAGAGGCTGAATCGTCGTGAATTGATATCCGAGGATTCGAACGAGGAAGTGCTCAGAACCCGGATTGCGCATGTAATCGAGGCGGACTTGATGGTGGAGGATCGCCTCAACGACGAGGTCAAGGATATCTTGCGGGATTTCGAAGATGAAATGGACAGGGGCAACGTGGACTACAGCCGTATGTTTACGATGGTGAAAACAAAGCTGGCGCGCGAGCGAAATCTCGTGCTTTAGCGACATGGAGAAGTTTTTCAGATCATTTTTATTACAAGGAGAGCGCGGCCATGAAACTCAGCCGCGAGAAGATCAATCACCTGACGAATTTAGTCGTCAAGGATATGGAAGAATGTGAGGATGTGGATTTTCTGGTCGAGCCCCAGGATTTTCGCATGAATGTTCTACGCGCCATCAGCAACGAGTTGATTATCGATGATGAGATTGAAGAAGAGGTGCGAAGAGTTTTAAGCACGTATTCCAGCAGGCTGGTGGAGGGGAGTCGTGACTGGGAGATACTCTTCAACAAGCAT
This sequence comes from bacterium, assembly GCA_965261085.1. Classification (GTDB taxonomy): domain Bacteria; phylum UBA8248; class UBA8248; order UBA8248; family UBA8248; genus Bin107. The sequence continues at coordinate 3,552,942 of OZ253442.1, read as the reverse complement.
TATGAGCAAGAGGCCAAACGACGGGGAATTTAATCTCCTTGACGGATGTCTTCAAATGGTGCTTCTCGAAAACCGAATGTGGTGACGTGCGCAAGGTTGGCCTGACTGGGGGAATCGCCAGCGGAAAATCCACGGTGAGCCGGATGTTCACGGATCTGGACGTTCCGGTAATCGACGCGGACGTGATTGCGCGTGAGGTGGTTGCTCCGGGGTCTCGCGCTCTCGTGGCGATCGTCAATGCTTTTGGAGAAGATGTTCTCACCGACGAGAAGAGCCTGAAACGCTCCAGACTCGGGGAGATTGTTTTTTCCGACCCCTCGAAAAAGAAGATTCTGGAGAACATTCTGCATCCTGAAATCATAGCCGAGCAAGACAGGCGGTTGAAAGACCTGGAACTGGAGGGGCGGGCGCCCATCGCGATTGTGGACGCCGCCGTCATGATCGAATCCGGGAGCTGGAAGCGATTCGACGCGATAGTGGTTGTCGATTGTGATGAATCTCAGCAAATATGCCGATTACGTCGCCGAAACGGGATGAATGAAGACGAAGCCATAAAGCGTGTCAATGCGCAGATGCCGCTGTCGGAAAAAGTGAAGTATGCGGATCACGTGATCGACAATCGCGGTTCGATCGATGATACCCGAAAGCAGGTAGAGGAGTTGATGAAATTACTTTCTAGGATATAAAATAAAAAGTGTTGACAAATTTGTAGGAACTTATTACTTTTTCACATAGTGTTTTTGTCGGCTATTCCTGATACAGTTTCGTCGCCCTAAACTTCAAACGCCATCTGATACGCAACTATTTGGAATTTTGGATAAAATAGAAAAGAATTTGTCTTGGGAAATATAACCACCTTTAGGTTTATCCCTGTCCTCGGATGAATATATTTCCAGAAATGGTTTTATGCGAGCGACCATGGCTGGAACTGAAAAACACCGAATGCGCGCTTCGCATCGCACCCGGCGATGAGAATCTGCTCTTGAATCGAACATGAAGGAATTTCATCACATCAACCTTACCGCTTGAGGCTAGGAGGAAAAGTCTCCCCGCGCAGAACGTGGCGAGTGGTGCGACCAGAAGGCATAATCTCACGTTCCAGGCGGTAACAGGTGCCCACCTAACCAAGGAGAAGGAAGTTATGGCAACATCAGAAACAAAATCTCGCAGTTTGAACCTCGCGGAACTGAAGAAAAAGACCATTGGAGAACTCAACCAGATTCTAAAGGAGTTCAGTGCCGAAAGCGCCAGTGGGCTCAGAAAACAGGATCTGATTTACAAGATACTGGAGGCGCAGTCCGACAAGGATCGCAACGGTGGCGGTGGAACCATCACCGGAGAGGGCGTGCTGGAGATTTTGCCGGACGGGTTCGGGTTCTTGCGTTCGCCCGCATACAATTATTTGCCCGGTCCTGACGATATTTATGTTTCCCCCAGTCAAATCCGCCGCTTCGATCTTCGCACCGGCGATACGGTGAGCGGTGAAATTCGCCAGCCCAAAGAGGGGGAGCGGTATTTTGCGCTTTTGAAAGTCGAAAAGATTAATTTCGAGCCCCCCGAAGCGAGCAAGGACAAGGTTCTGTTCGATAACCTGACTCCCTTGTATCCGGACCGCAGGATAGAGCTCGAAATATCCGGGGAGGAGGTCAGCTCGCGCGTGCTGGACCTCATGACGCCGATCGGCTTCGGGCAGCGCGGCCTCATCGTCGCCGCTCCGCGAACCGGTAAGACGATGATGCTTCAGTCCATTGCGAAGAGCATCGCGACGAATCACCCCGAAGTGCATCTGATCGTTCTGCTCATCGATGAGCGCCCCGAGGAAGTCACGGACATGGAGCGCTCCGTGCGCGGGGAAGTGATTAGTTCGACCTTCGACGAGCCGGCGTCTCGCCATGTCCAGGTAGCGGACATGGTGATTGAAAAGGCGAAAAGGCTCACCGAGCACAAGCAGGATGTCGTCATCTTGCTCGATTCCATCACACGGTTGGCGCGCGCACATAACACCATCATCTCGCCGAGCGGGAAAGTCCTCTCCGGCGGCGTGGACTCGAACGCGTTGCAGCGGCCCAAACGCTTCTTCGGCGCGGCGCGAAACCTCGAAGAAGGAGGAAGCCTGACCATTCTCGCTACGGCCCTGGTGGAGACGGGCAGCCGGATGGACGACGTGATTTTCGAGGAGTTCAAGGGCACGGGCAACATGGAAGTTCACCTTGACAGGAAACTTTCCGACAAGCGCGTGTTCCCCTCGGTCGACATCAACAAGTCCGGCACCAGGAAAGAAGAGTTGTTGCTCAGCCCGCAGGAACTCAACCGCGTATGGGTGTTGCGCAAGGTCTTACAGCCGCTGGGCGTGGTGGATTCGATGGAGCTTTTGCTCGAGAAAATCCAGGAAACGAAGACGAACGAGGATTTCCTCGCTTCGATGAACAACTAGCGGTATTGCCAACCTCTTGTTTTTACCTGTTTTTTGGGGTAGACAAGGTGCTGGAGTTTCGATATAAAGCGCTCTCTCAGTAGAGGAGAGGCTGGTTTATTTATCGAAAAACCACCTCAATTTATCGTTTTTTATCGAATTGTTTTCGACATTTCGACCCCGAGATTTTGGAGCGCCTGGTTATGAAGGCCGAGATTCATCCCGAGTTGTTCGAGTGCAGGGTTTCCTGCAGTGGTTGCGGCGCCGAATTCACGACGTTCTCCACGCGCAGTGAGATACGTGTGGAGGTTTGTTCGCAGTGCCATCCGTTCTTCACCGGAAAACAGGCGCGCATCGTGGATACCGAAGGCCGCGTAGAAAAATTCATGAAGAAGTTCGAAGGCAAGGAGGTGCGGGTCTCCAAGCGCAAGAGAAAGCAAGCCTCCGCAGAGGCGGAGAAAGCGGCCTTACTGGAGAGAGAAGCGCGTATGGTCGAAGAGAAAGCGGCGGAAGAAAAAGCGCTCAGAGAAGAAGCCAGGCGGAAGCGGGCTGAGGAGCGCGCCGCCAGGCAAGCGGCCCAGGCGAAGAAAGAAGAATCCGTCGAGGCCGAAGCGGTTGCCGTGGCCGAGGATGCTTCGCCCGATCCTGAACCGAAAGATGCCGAGGCGGTCGCTGCCGTTGATGATGCTTCACCCGACGCATCGCCTGCGCCTGAACCGAGCGGAGAAGCCGAAAAGCCCGAGGACTCATAAGCCCGGAGCCTCCCGTGTTTGCCCTGGGGACTGCCCTGGGCGGCGGCTCCCCGGCAAACGCGGATTCATGGTCCCGGGCTTCATGCCGGGCCACCCTATTCGCTGCCCGTCGGTTGATCCCCATGTTCGAAAAAATCGTACAAATCATCGAAAAACATCAGACGCTGGAGATGCGCTTGTCCGACCCGGCCTTGCTCAAGGACCGCAAGAAGTTCGAGCAGACCGCGCGCGAGCACAAGGAACTCTCCCAGGTCGTCCAGGCTTATGAGGAATGGCGCGGATACGAAGACGCCATCGAGGAGGCGAAGGTTCTGCTCGAGGACGGGGACCCGGAGATGAGCAAGCTCGCGCAAGCCGAACTGGAAGACGCAGGCGCGAAGATCGAAGAAGTGGAGAAGAGGCTGCGCCAGCTTCTCCTGCCCAGGGACCCGAACGATGAGAAAAACATCATCTTGGAAGTTCGCGCGGGCACGGGCGGTCGGGAGGCCGCGCTCTTCGCGGCCGATTTGTACCGCATGTACGTGCGCTACGCCGAGGCCCAGGGCTGGAGGGCGGAGGAGTTGAGCAAGAGCGGGAGCGACTTGGGCGGCTTGAAGGAAGTCTCCGCGTTGATCAAGGGGGCGGGCGCCTACAGCCGCCTGCGCTATGAGAGCGGAACGCATCGCGTCCAAAGAGTGCCCGTCACCGAGACGCAAGGCAGAATTCACACATCCGCCGCCACGGTGGCCGTGCTACCCGAAGCGGACGAGATTGCGCTCAACATCGGGGAGAAAGACTTGCGGATCGACGTCTATCGCTCCTCCGGTCCGGGTGGCCAGAGCGTGAACACGACGGATTCCGCCGTCCGCATCACCCATGTGCCCACCGGCCTCGTCGTCACCTGTCAGGACGAGAAGAGCCAGCACAAAAACCGCGCCAAGGCCATGAAGATCCTCTCGGCCCATCTGCTGGACATGGAAATCCATAAGCAGATGTCCGAGCGTTCGGCGCAACGGAAAAGCCTCGTGGGCAGTGGGGACAGGAGCGAGAGGATAAGGACCTACAACTTCCCCCAGGACAGAATCACCGATCACCGCATCGGTCTCACCCTCCACGGTCTTCCTGGGTTCATGGAGGGGGGAATCGACGAGATGGTCAAACGGGTGATAGAGAGCCGCGAGGCGGAGCGTCTGGCCGAACTGGAAGAAAGCACGGAAGCCCACTCCCCGGAATGACGACTTCTCCTCCTGCGGCGCAAAGCGAATCAGGAACAAAAGTGTGCGCTATGCTCTCCCGCCTGGAGGAGCAATTCGCCGGGGCGGGAGTGGATGCGCCGGGGCTGGATGCGCGGCTCGTCCTGGCGATGGTTTTAGGCTGCGGCAGGGCGCAGCTCCACGCGTATCCCGAAAAGGTGGTTCCGGCCGAAGCCCTGGCGCAAGTCGAAGCGCTGGCGCAAAGGAGAATCCAGCGCGAGCCGATGGCCTACATCCGGGGCGAGCGGGAGTTCTGGTCCATGTCCTTTCTCGTTTCGCCGGACGTGCTGATTCCAAGGCCCGAATCCGAGTTGCTCGTCGAGCGCGCCGTGGCGCTATTGGGAAAAGGGAGTGAGTACAGGGTCCTGGACTTATGCGCGGGCAGCGGCGCGGTGGGGCTGGCGATTGCGCGCGAATTAGCTGAGGCGCGCGTCACCATGCTCGATGTCTGCCCAAGAGCGCTCGGCGTGGCGAGGCGAAACGCGAAAAAATTCGGTCTCGGAGGCCGAACGAGGTTTCTGGCCTCCGATTTGTTTGATGCTCTCGCCGGCGAAGATAAATTCGACCTGATCGCCTCGAACCCGCCCTATGTGGCCTCTGGCGAACTGGCAGGCTTGATGCCGGAGGTTGCGTCGTTCGAGCCGCGAATCGCTCTGGATGGCGGCGCCGACGGAATGGACCTCATCCGGCGCATCATCGAGGAGGCGCCTCGATACCTCTTGGGCGGGGGGTTCTTGTTGATCGAGATGGACCCGCGCCAGATGGCCGTGGCGGAGGCGTTATCGGCGGAGCAGGGGAATTATCGCGTAGCGAGATGCCGCACGGATCTCGCCGGGCGCGAGAGGGTATTGGAACTTCAGAGGGTTTAGGTTTTGGAGCGATTTCGAATCCGGGGAGGCAGGCCGCTGCACGGGGAGGCCGAGGCGTCCGGTTCCAAGAATGCCTCTTTGCCGATTTTGGCCGCCGCCATTCTCGCCGATGGCGTCAGCCATGCGCGGCGGGTCCCGGACTTGCGCGATACGAACACCATATTGCGGCTTTTGGGAGAGTTCGGCGTAAAGACGCGTGAAGAATCGCCCGGGCGCATCTCCCTGGACGCCACGAACATCACCGGCGGGGTCGCGCCCTATGAACTGGTGCAGGCGATGCGGGCGTCCATACTGGTGCTGGGGCCCTTGCTGGCGCGTTTCGGCTCGGCCCGCGTCTCACTTCCGGGCGGCTGCGCCATCGGGGCCAGGCCCATCGATCAGCACTTGAAGGGGCTGATCGCGATGGGGGCGGACATCCATATAGAGCAGGGCTATATCGAGGCCAAAGCCCGGAAACTCACCGGCGCGCGCATATCGTTCGATCTCACGACCGTGACGGGGACGAAGAACCTGATGATGGCGGCCTGCCTGGCGAAAGGAGTCACCGTTTTGGAAAACGCGGCCTTGGAGCCCGAGGTGGTGACGCTCGCGAATTTGTTGAACCAGATGGGCGCCAGGGTGAGCGGCGCGGGCACGCCCGTGATTGAAATCGAGGGGGTGGATTCCCTCGCGGGATACGACGTGGCCGTTCCCGCGGACCGCATCGAGGTGGGAACCTTGATGATTGCGGCGGCCATCACGGGAGGGGAGTTGACGATAAGAAATTGCGAGCCCGAACAGATGCACGCGCTTACGCACAAGTTGTGCGAAGCGGGTCTGGAAGTTTCTGAAGGCGAGGACTGGATTCGCGTGAGGGGTGATGGCTCCGTGCGGCCCGTAAACGTGAAGACGGCGCCCTATCCCGGATTCCCCACGGATTTACAAGCCCAGTTCATGGCGTTGATGACGCTGGCGGGCGGAACCTGCGTGCTCACGGAGACCATTTTCGAGAATCGCTTCATGCACGCCGCCGAGCTCGCCAGAATGAACGCGCGGATTCATATCGACGGTCGGACGGCCCACATCGAAGGCGTGGCGCATCTCGCCGGAGCCTCGGTCACGGCGACCGACTTGAGGGCGAGCGCCTCGCTGGTTCTGGCGGGTCTGGCGGCTCATGGAGAAACTATTGTTCGCAACGTATATCATATCGACAGGGGATATCAGCGGCTCGAGGAGAGGTTGAGAGAACTCGGCGCGGATATCCGGCGCGAAGTGGAGTCGTGATGAAAGAGAATCAGGAAAAAGAATTGATCATCGCCCTGCCCAAGGGGAGAATTTTCTCAGAAGCCACCGAATGTCTGGTGAAGGCGGGAGTCTTGTCCAAGTCGATCTCGGATAAGTCCCGAAAGCTCATCCTGCGTGACCCGAAAACGGGTATCCGGGTCCTGATTCTCAGGAATCACGACGTGCCCATCTACGTGGAGCGCGGCGCGGCAGACTTGGGAATAATCGGGCGCGACGTATTGCTCGAACAGGGGCGCGACGTATACGAACCCCTGGACATGAACATGGCGCCGTGCCGCCTCATGGTGGCTGCGCCCGAGGGTATTGCCTGGGAGGATTTGACCAGACGAATTTCGCTGCGCGTGGCGACGAAATTTCCCGCCATCACCACCCGCTTTTTCGAGCGGATGGGGGTTCAGGCCAAGATCATCCGCCTGTACGGCAACGTGGAAATCGCGCCCGCCACGGGGGTGGCGGACCTGATTGTGGATTTGGTGGACACCGGAGGAACGCTTCGGGCCAATGGGCTGGTCCCGATTCGCGAGATATTCAGCGCGACGGCCAGGCTCATCGCCAACCGGGCGAGCTTGAAGACGAACTACAAGAAGGTGAGCGCGATAATCGAACAGTTGAAGAGGGTGATTCCCCCCGCCGTGAACCGCTCCGGCAATGGTGAGAGGCCATCTTCCGGTGAGGAGAAGGCGTGAGGCGTTTCAGCTACGGGGCGGAGAACTTCGGCGCCGAGATCGAACGACTTTCCTTGAGCGGGGAGGATGCCTTTTCCCGCGTAGAGGACGGCGTGCGCGCGATCATCGAGCGCGTGCGCGCAGGAGGCGACGACGCCCTCGTCGAACTGACGAAAAAGTTCGACGGCGTTTCTCTCGACCCCGAGAGCCTCGTCGTAGGCCCAGAGGAGATGGCGCGCGCGCTCGAGGCGCTGCCGCCCGAGACGCTCGACGCCCTAAAGCTCGCCGAGGAGCGGATTCGCGCGTTCCACGAGGCGCAGGGTCCCCGAAAAATTATGGTGGAGCAAACACCCGGCGAGCGGCTTTCGCTCGAGCCCACAGCGCTCACGAGCGTGGGTCTCTATGCGCCGGGCGGCACGGCGGCCTATCCCTCCACGGTGCTCATGAACGCGGTTCCCGCGCGCGTAGCGGGTGTCGGCGAGTTGGTTCTGTGCACGCCGCCGGGTCCAAACGGCGAGGTGCCCGCCGCAGTGCTGGCGGCGGCCCATCTGGCGGGTCTTGAGCGCGTCGTGCGCGTAGGCGGGGCGCAGGCGGTCGCCGCCATGGCCTACGGCACGAGGAGCGTCCCCCGTGTGGACAAGATTGTGGGGCCGGGCAACGTATACGTCGCAGCAGCCAAGCGCATCGTGCGCGGGCGCGTGGAAATCGACAAGGAGGCGGGGCCGAGCGAGGTGGTCGTGCTCTTGGACGATGCGGCTCTGGCCGAGTGGGCGGCGGCGGACCTGCTCGCCCAGGCCGAGCACGACGCGCAGGCGATGGCGGTGGGCGTTTGCTTAGGCGCGGAAGTAGCGGATGCTCTGGAGCGGGAGACGGAGAGCCAGTTGCGCATCGCTGTGAGGAGCGAGGAGATAGCGCAGGCTTTGGAGAATCGCGGCGCCATCATCGAGGTGGCCTCGCGCGAGCAGGCGATCGAGGTGGCGGAGATGCTTGCGCCAGAGCATCTGGAGATATTGATGGAGCGCGCGGAAGAGGCGGCCCGGGGGATTCGCAATGCCGGGGCCGTATTTTGTGGGCCGTGGAGTCCGGTTCCCTTAGGGGATTACATCGCAGGTCCCAACCACGTGCTTCCCACCGGAGGAGCGGCGCGCTTCGCCTCGCCGCTCGGGGTGTATGATTTCATCAAATGGACGAGCAAGGTGTGTTTCGACGAGCAGGCCGCCGTGCGGCTGGCCGAGCCTGCGGCGAGGCTCGCCGATCTGGAAGGCCTGCCCGCGCACGCGCGGGCCTTGCGCTTGAGGCGCGGCGCCTCCTGAGGGGACGCTGGCGGGTCGGGCGCGGATCAAGCATAATCGCACTGCCGAAAGGCGGCGTTTTCACTGAAATTTTCCATCCACCGGGAGAGAGAAGGTGGCGTCGAGAACCAAGCAGAGAAAAGCGCGTGTGAGCAGAAAAACGAAGGAAACCGACTTTTCCGTCGCTATCAACCTGGACGGCGCGGGCGAGGCCGAAATCAATACAGGCATCGGTTTTTTCGATCACATGCTCGCCCAGATCGCCCGCCACGGGCTGGTGGATTTGAGCGTTCGCGGCAAGGGAGACCTCGACGTCGACGGCCACCACACTGTGGAGGACGTGGGCATCATCCTGGGGCAGACGCTGGCGAAGGCGCTCGGCGATCGGGCGGGCATCACCCGCTACGCCGACGTGCGCCTGCCCATGATGGACGCGCTCGTTCACGTGGCGGCGGATTTCGGCGGCAGAGGAAACCTCGTCTTCCGCGCCGCGTTTCCCGAAGCGCAAATCGGCGAGTTCGACACCTCGCTCGTGCGCGAGTTCTTCTGGTCGGTGGCCACCCATGCGGGAGTCGACCTCCACGTCGAGGTCTGCTACGGGGACAACAGCCACCACATGGTGGAAGCCGTCTTCAAGGGCTTCGCGCGGGCGTTGCGGGCCGGGGTTTCGCTCGATCCGAGAGACACGAGCGTGCCCAGCACCAAGGGCGTTTTATGAGGCGGCCTTTTGGGGTCGCATCACTAGGGGGAGTGGTATGACGGCCGAGATCGTCGTGGTCGACTACGGCATGGGAAACGTCCTGAGCGTGAGGAACGCGCTGGCCAAAATAGGTGCAAAGGCGGTGCTGAGTGACGACCCTGAGGTCCTGGCGGCGGCGGCGGGCGTCATCCTGCCGGGGGTGGGCGGTTTTCCGGATTGCATGCGCGCTCTGGAGGACGCCGGCCTCACCGGACCTTTGCGCTGCGCCATCGAACGCGGCGTGCCCTACCTCGGGATATGCTTGGGCCTCCAGATTCTTTTTGAAGAAAGCGAGGAGTTCGGCTCGACGCCGGGTCTGGGCATCCTGCCCGGGCGCGTGAGGCGTTTCCCCGAGGGGATGATGGAAAACGGCGGCGCGCTGCCTTTGAAGGTCCCCCACATGGGCTGGAACCAGCCGCGGTTTGAGAGTCACTCCCCGATTCTCGCGGGCGTGCCGAGCGGCGCGCATTTCTATTTCGTTCACTCCTACTATGCGGAGCCCTCCGAGGCGGCGCAGCCCTGGATTGCGGCGACGTGTGATTTCGGCGTGCCCTTCATCGCCAGCGTCCACAGGGGCAACCTCTTCGCCACCCAGTTTCACCCCGAGAAAAGCGGCGCGCTCGGTTTGGGGATTTTGAGGAAATTCGTCGACATCTGCAGCGCGCATCAAACCTCATAGGGGCGACATCGAATCGTCTCACCCTCAGGCGATGTTTTTCTGGGATAAATTCTCATAAGCATTTGCAATAAAACCCGTTTGGGTTTAATGAGAGGCGCAAGAGTTGCGGGAAATTCATCTCGGGGGTGGCGTTTTGCTTCTCATTCCGGCGGTCGATCTCAAGGGCGGTAAATGCGTGCGCCTCATCCAGGGCCAGAAAGGACGCGAGATCGTCTACGGCGACGACCCGGTGGCGTGGGCCTTGCGCTGGGTTGAGCAAGGCGCGCAGCGGCTTCATCTCATCGATCTCGACGGCGCTTTTAGTGGCGCGCCCGTCCACGTCGACGTTCTGGCGCAGGTGGCGGAGGCGGTGGACGTTCCCGTGGAATTCGGCGGCGGCGTGCGTTCCGAGGAATCGCTTGCGGCCGTGCTCGAGGCGGGGGCGAGTTTCGTCATCCTGGGCACGAGCGCGCTCAGGAATCCTGAATTCTTGGAATCCGCCGCCCGCGCGAATCCCGGAAAAATTCTGTTGGGCATTGACGCCAAGGACGGGGAAGTCAGAATCTCGGGCTGGGAGGAAGGGGACTCGGTATCGCCCGAGTCGCTGGCGAACCGGTTCGCCCATCTTCCCCTGGCGGGAATCATTTTCACCGACATCAGGCGAGACGGCACCCTGGAGGGTTTCGACCCCGGTCCCACCGCCGCGCTCGCCGAGGCCTGCGGCCTGCCCGTCATCGCCGCAGGGGGTGTGAGCAGGCTAGAGGATGTGGAAAAACTCATTCGCCTTGAGAATAAAGGCGTCATCGGCGCCGTCGTGGGACGCGCCCTCTATGAAGGAACCATGGATTTCCCAAAGGCGATGGAGATGCTCTCTTGCTAGCGAAGCGAATCATTCCCTGTCTCGACGTCAAGGAAGGCCGTGTGGTGAAGGGCGTGAATTTCGAGGGTCTGCGCGACGCGGGCGACCCCGTGGAGTGCGCCGCGCATTATGATGAGATGGGAGCGGATGAGATCTGTTTTCTCGACATCACGGCTTCCAAGGAAAAGCGCGGCACCCTGCTCGACATGGTGCGCCGCACGGCGGAGCGCGTGTTCGTTCCCCTCACGGTGGGCGGCGGCGTGCGCGAGGAAGAAGACGTGCGCGATTTACTGAGAGCGGGGGCGGACAAGGTGAGCGTCAACAGTGCGGCTCTCAGGGACCCGGGCGTCCTCAAACGCTCGGCGGAGCGCTACGGGAGTTCCACCATCGTGTGCGCCATAGACGCCAAGCGCGTCTCGGGCGATGCGGATACGCTCCGGTGGGAGGCCTTCACGCACGGGGGTTCGCGCCCCACGGGCAAGGATGCCGTGGCCTGGGCGGAGGAGGCGTGTGAATTGGGCGCAGGCGAGATTCTCCTCACCAGCATGGACAGGGACGGAACCAAGGACGGCTACGATCTCGCGCTCACTCGCACGATTGCGGAGCGGGTGAGCGTGCCCGTCATCGCTTCGGGCGGCGTGGGGAATCTGGAGCATCTCTACGAGGGTCTGGAGGAGGGCTGCGCCGACGCCGTTCTGGCCGCTTCGATATTTCATTTCGGCGATTACTCGGTGGAGGAGGTGAAAGTCTATCTGCGCGAGCGCGGCGTGGAGGTGAGGCTGTGAGTGAAATAGAAATCCCCGAGATCAAGTGGAACGAGCAGGGTCTGGCCCCCGCCATTTGCCAGGATGCTGGGACGGGACAGGTCCTGACCCTCGCCTGGGTGAACGAGGAATCGCTCAGGCTTACGCTGGAGAAGGGAACCGTCCACTTCTGGTCCCGCTCTCGCGAGGAGCTTTGGCACAAGGGCGAAACGTCGGGAAATTATCTGCGCCTGGTCTCGGCGAGGCTCGATTGCGATGCGGATGCGCTGGTGTTCATCGTCAAGCCCGACGGGCCGGCCTGCCACACGAACCGGATGTCGTGTTTTTTCAACGAAGTTCTCACACCCGGGCAGGAAGGGGGTGAGGCGGCGCTCGATTTCGATCAGAACCTGCTCGAATCGATCTATCGCCTGATCCTGGAGAGAAAAGAGGCGGGCGATACGGATTCGAGCTACGTGGCGCGCCTGTTCTCCAAGGGCGAGGATCGGATACTGAAGAAGATAGGCGAAGAAGCCACCGAGGTCGTCATGGCGATGAAAGACGGCGACGTGGGGGCGATTACGAACGAGGTAGCCGATTTGTGGTTCCACGCTCTGGTGGGGATGGCCGCGCACGACGTGCCGCCCGGTCGGGTTTTTGCGGAACTCGCACGCCGATTCGGACGCGGGGGCAGGCCCGAGTCCGAGAGATAGAGGACGTTTCGCCGGAAGCCCATTATTTTGACTCCCAAATCAGAACTTTAATTATTTTCATTATGTTTGACAATTTCAGACTTGGGCCCTATATTGGTTCCTGACAATGGGTAGAGTGCGCAATTTGGGCTTTGATGTTTAAAAGCTGTTGAATTTTAAAAAGATACGGGATGGCAAGAGTCGTCCCCCTTATTTTTTCGTGGACGTTACGTTCTTCGGCTCGTCTTGAAGAGCGACCAGCAAAAGGACTCCGAGCACCACTTCGCTCCACTGGCATTCCCGGTGACTCCAGAGAGGGATGCTGGAAAAGAATCGCCTAATCTTCGATCGAGATTTTCAGAATACGCCGCCCTGTCCCGATGCCGGGACGAAGCGCATGATTCATCGTTGAATAATTATCCGTGGGTGATGGTTGATGGATAGCCGCACACTGCAAGGCATTGAATTCGCTAATGTTCTGGAGCTGCTGGAGGCTCGTTGCGCCTCCGCATCCGGCGCGGATGCAGCCGCAGCGCTCCTTCCGGCCATCTCGTCTTTCAAGGTCGATACCCTACTCGATGAGACGGATGAAGCCACGACGCTCATCGGCGCCGGGGAGTACATGCCGCTTTCCGCGTTCGATGATCCCGAAGAATGGCTCGAGGACGTCAGACGCCGGGGAGGGAACCTTGAGGGTGAGAAATTCCTCTCGATTCTCTCCTTGCTGAACCTCGCCTCCGGCGTACGCCGTTTCGTGGAGGAGCGCGCCGAGAGGCTGCCCAGGCTCAGGATGCGCATCCACGGCGCGGATATGCAATATCCTCTGGCCGCGCGAATACGGCGTATTCTCGATGAACGCGGCGAGGTGCGCGATGATGCGAGCATCGAGCTCCAGGAATCGAGAGCGAAGCAGCGCGCGCTCAGGGCCGAGATACGCCGTCTGCTCGATAGGGTGATGGCCGCGCACCCGAATGCGATTCAGGAAAATTTAATCGTTCAGCGTCGCGAGCGGTATCTGATTCCCGCGAAAACGGTTTTCAGGCGCTCGTTCGAGGGCGTGATACAGGATCGTTCTGCGAGCGGGGAGACGTTGTTCGTCGAACCTCTTTCGGCGGTGCCCGTCAACAACGCCATCGCCGAGGAGCGTGAGGCCGAGCGCGCGGAGGTGGAGAGAATCCTGCGCGAACTGACCGCGGAGGTGATGGCGGCGCGCGAGTCTATAGACTATCTGGTGAAGTGCTTGGCGGCGCTCGACCTCATTTGGGCGAAAGCGCGCCTGGGGGTCGATTGGCGCGGTGCGCGCGCTCAGGCGAGCGCGGACGGGAGTATCCGGTTGAGAGCCGCGCGTCATCCCCTCCTCACGGCTGGTATCGGCGCGGTGCCGAAAGAGCAGGTGGTGCCCATCGACCTCGACGTGGGAAGAAACGGGGTGCGCCAGCTCCTCATCACGGGACCCAACACGGGCGGTAAGACCGTGGCGCTCAAGACGGTGGGCCTTTGCGTGGCGCTCCACCAGTGCGGCGTACCCATACCGGCTGCGCCCGAGAGCAAACTGCCCATCGTCAAGACGCTCGTCGCCGACATCGGTGATGAGCAGGATATTCAGCAAAACCTGAGCACCTTCTCGGGCCACATGGCGCGGGTCTCGGGCGCGGTGCGCGAGGCGGAAGAAGGCATGCTGGTGCTCCTGGACGAGTTGGGCTCCGGCACCGACCCGGCGGAGGGTTCCGCCATCGGCGTCTCCGTGCTTGAACATCTGGCGGCGCGCGGCGCGCTTTGCATCGTGACGACGCACCACGACGCCCTCAAGCATTACGCCTATCAGGCTGCGCACGCCGAGAACGCATCGGTGGAGTTCGACGCCGAGGATCTTTCGCCCACCTACCGGATCCGCATGGGGGCGGCGGGACCGAGCAACGCCATGTCGGTGGCCGAGAAGATGGGTTTGCCCGAATCCGTGCTGGCTCGCGCGGATACGCTGCTGATGAAAGGCCCCGTTCAGGTGGATCGTCTGATGGCGAACCTCTCCGATCAGCAGCGCGAGATAGAAGAAAAAGAGGCCGACCTCTCAACCCGCCAGACGCGGATTGAGGCGCGCGAGACCGAACTCGAGCGCCGGATACGCGAGGAGGCGCTCGAAAAAAGCGATGAGGCGGCGCAATTCCTTAAAGACTTGAGGCGCGAGGCCGATGATCTCCTGAATGAGATGCGCGGGGCGCTCGAAATGGAGGAAGCCAAGCGAATCGCGCGCGAGCGCATCCGTGAGATGAGCGTGAAAATCGAGGAAGCGCTTCCCCCGAGGGAGGAGGCGGTGGCGATGCGCGCCCCGGTTTCGCTTCGCGTGGGAGACAGGGTCCGCATCCCGCTCATGAATTGCGCGGGCGAGGTGTCCGCCCTGCACGGAGAGGATGAGTTGACCGTGTCGGTGAACGGAAAATCCCTGCGCCTGGCTTGCAGGGCGGTGGAAGTTCTGGACGATGTTTCGAGCGCACCCCACCATAAGAGCACGGTGACGCACGACGTCGAATCGAGGGGGAATGGTTTTTCGCCCGAGCTTCAACTGCGCGGCGTGCGCGCCGAGCGCGCCCTTGAGATGGTGGAGAAATATCTCGATGACGCCGCGCTCGTGGGAATAGCGTCGGTTCGCATCGTCCACGGCAAGGGCGAGGGGGTTCTTTCCAAGATCATCGCCGAGCGCCTGCAGGAGCATGCGCTCGTGTCGAAGTTCGGCCCCGCCCGGCCGGAGGAAGGCGGCTGGGGTGTTACGAACGTGGAGTTGGCTCTGCGCTGATGCTTTGCTTTTCGGGATGAGGATGGTGGAATGGGACGAGTACCTGACGATGTGGTCGATCAGATAAGAGACGGCGCTCCGATAGAAGACGTCGTCGGCGAGTTCGTGAGCCTCAAGAAAGCGGGGACGAATTACAAGGGGCTTTGTCCATTCCATGACGAGAAAACGCCTTCGTTCAACGTGAACCCGCGCATGGGCATCTACAAATGCTTCGGGTGCGGTGCGGGGGGGAACGTCTTTCAGTTCCTGATACAGCACGAGGGGATGAGTTTTCCGGAAGCGCTCTCGCGTCTGGCGAAGCGCCAGGGCATAGACCTCTCCCGCTATGAGGAATCCTCGGGGCGAAACCCCCAAAAACCGGACGCTCGCCAGAAGATATTGTCCATCAACCGCATGGCGGCCGATTTCTTCAGGGCGGCGCTCGAGAGCAATCCGGGCGAGAGGGGCCGCCGGTATCTGGACGAGCGTGGCGTCACACCCGAGGCGATAGAGAGGTTTCGGATCGGCTTCGTGCCGCCTCGCTGGGATTCTCTCATCAAGGCGGCGGGAACAAGGGGGGTATCTCCCGATGACCTCGCGGAGGCGGGCCTCGCGGTGCGGCGCGAGGAAGGGAGCGGATATTATGATCGCTTCAGAGACCGCATCATGTTCCCCATCCGCAACCACGAAGGCGAGATAGTGGGCTTCGGCGGGCGTTCGCTGCCCGACAGCGATTCGCGCCACGCCACCGCGAAATACGTGAATTCTCCGGATATGGCGCTCTTCAAGAAGGGCAGGACCCTGTATGGGTTTTATGAGGGCAGGGAGTCGATTCGCGAGAAAAAGCGCGTCCTGGTGACGGAGGGGTATTTCGACGTCATCTCGCTTTGGCGGCATGGTTTCCGGGAGGCCGTGGCGCCGCTCGGCACCGCGCTGACCTCCGAACACATCAGGAGCCTCAGGGCGCATGCCGAGGAACTCGTATTCGTCTTCGACCCCGATGCCGCGGGTCTCGCGGCCTCTGAGCGCGCGGGCGCCATGGCGGGGCGGATGCTCGGCCTTGCGGGTGCGCCCGATCAACTCGTGGCGGGCGATGTCCTGCGTAAGGATTTCATCGACCGCGACGGGGCGGGCGCCGTGCGCCTCAAGGTGGTGAACCTGCCCGAAGGGCGGGATATCGACACGTTTTTAGGGGAAAACGGAACGGATGACTTCACCCGGCTCCTCGCCGACGCCGAGGGCATACTGGAGAACACCGTCAAGACCGCGATGGCCGGAATCGCCGTGGGCGCGAGTCAGGCCGAGAAAATCGAGGCCATCCAGAGGCTTTTGCCCATACTCGGGGCTTGTCATCGCAGTGTTCAGGACCAATATTTGGCTTTGTTGGAGGATCAGCTGGGGATTCCCTATCCCACGCTGACGGCCATGGTGAGGCGAATGCTGGCGGAAAACGCCCGGGAACGATCGCCCAGAAGAGAGGAAGAAAAAATAGACCTGCTCGGGGAGA
The DNA here is from genome assembly GCA_965261085.1 of bacterium. Taxonomy (GTDB): domain Bacteria; phylum UBA8248; class UBA8248; order UBA8248; family UBA8248; genus Bin107. The sequence goes on along the minus strand of OZ253442.1, from coordinate 3,536,467 downwards.
ACCTCGAGCGTCCAAAATTCGAGATGGACGCCTTGCAGCTTTTGCTCATGAGGCCGGAGCTGGCGTCCGAGGTGCCCGATGGCCTGATGACCGACCCGGCGGTGAACGAGGTCCTCTCCCTCCTGAAATCTGGGGATGCGGCTTCGCCCACTGCGGCTTCCATTGCGGACAGACTGGAGAGTCCGGGAGCGCGCGCGCTGGTCGTGGAACTGGCCGTCGTGGAGGTGGAGCCAGAGCCTGAAGAAGTCGAAGCGGAGCTTTTCGATTGCATTGATAGACTCAAGGACCGCCGCAGGCGAAAGATGGAAGAGGATTTGCTGAAGCGCATCGAGCAGACGCGCAAGGAAGAAGGGGAAGATTCCCCAAACATGTGGAAACTCCTGGAGCGGAAAAACGCGCTTCTACGCGAGCGGCAGCGAGCGGCCTCTCCGCGCTGAAGCGTTTTTGGGGATATTTGTATTTTCATGGATTCGCAGTGGCCGGGCTGCCTGGCCAGATGAAGAGGAGAGTGACATTGGCGCAAGCGACGCAGGTGAAAAAAGAGAAAAAGGTAGATGACGTCAAGAATTTAATCGACCTCGGAAAGGAGAAGGGTTTTCTCACCTACGAGGAGGTCAACGACGTTTTGCCGCCCGACGTGACTTCGCCCGAGGTCATCGATGACATCATGGTGCTCTTCAGCGACATGGACATCGATATTCTCGACAGCGAGTCGGCGGAGAAGCGCGCCGCCAAGAAGAAGAGTGAGTCGGCGAGTTCGGCGAAAGGAGGGTCGGAGACGATTAGTTCGTTCGATGATTCCACGTATGGGAAAACCGATGACCCCATGCGCATGTACCTGCGCGAGATGGGGCAGATTCCCCTGCTGAGCCGAGAGGGCGAAATCACGATCGCCAAGAGGATAGAGGAGGGCCAACTCGAAGTGTGCCACGCGACGGTGAGCACACAGGTGGCGATCGACGCCGTCCTGGAATTGGCCCGGCAACTCAAGAATGGCGATCTCGGCGTGACCGAACTCGTCGTCGTCACCAACGAGGCGGTCTCGGATGATGAGGACAGGGAAAAGCCCACGTATGAAGAGGACAAGAGACGCATCCTCAAGCTCGTGAGCAGGCTGAAAACGCAACTTCGTACCCTGGAGAAGAGAAAAGCGGAGAAAGACAAGCCCGCCATCTTGCAGAAAGCGCGCGACAGGGTGGCGGCCTGCATCCGTGAGATGAACCTGCGGCCCGAGCGCGTCGACACTATCGCCGATCGGGTGAAGTCCTATGTCGAGACGATGCGCAAATATCAAGAGGAGATCGAGGGGTATCTCCGGCAGGTGGAGATGGAAGAATCCGAACTGCGGGCCGTGATTCGCGAGGTCACCAGGTCCAAGGGTAATAATGGCCCCGCGATTCGGACCGTCGGGGAGAAGCGCATTCCCGTCAGCATTCTCGCTGAATATGATCGCCGCATCAAAAACGTGCGCCGTAAAATCCGCACGACGGAAAAAGAGGCGGGTGCCTCGCGCGAGGAACTCGAAAATTCACTGAAGATGATTCGCCGTGGCCGCCGCAAGGACCACCGGGCGAAAAAAGAGCTCGCCGAGGCGAATCTGCGCCTCGTCGTGAGCATCGCCAAGAAATACACGAACCGGGGACTTCAGTTCCTGGACCTGATTCAGGAGGGCAACATCGGCCTGATGAAGGCGGTGGACAAGTTCGAGTACAAGCGCGGCTACAAGTTCAGCACCTACGCGACCTGGTGGATTCGCCAGGCCATCACCCGGGCGATTGCCGATCAGGCGAGGACGATTCGCATTCCCGTACACATGATCGAGACCATCAACAAGCTCATCCGTACTTCGCGGCAGCTCATTCAGGAACTCGGGCGCGAGCCGCTGCCCGAGGAGATCGCCGTGAAGATGGATTTGCCCGTCGACAAGGTGAGAAAGGTGCTCAAGATCGCCAAGGAGCCCATCAGCCTCGAGACGCCCATCGGCGAAGAGGAAGACAGCCAGTTGGGAGACTTCATCGAGGACAAAAAGGCGGAGGTGCCGCAAGACTCCGTCATTAAGCTGAATCTCAAGGAGCAGACCCAGAAGGTGCTCCAGACCCTCAGCCCGCGCGAGGAGAAGGTATTGCGCAAACGCTTCGGCATCGGTGCGGAGAATGAGCACACACTCGAGGAGGTGGGGCAGAATTTCGACGTCACCCGCGAGCGCATCCGCCAGATTGAGGCGAAAGCGCTCAGAAAACTCCGCCATCCCTCGCGGAGCAAGAAGCTCAGGAGTTTCATCGAAGAGGAAGTGTAAGTCGAAAACCCCGCGTGATTGACATTGAAAGCGCGCGGGGCCATATATGCACGGTCGAATGGGCGGCGCCCGAGGCGGAGGATAAATTGGTCTCCCGCTGCGCCCCTCTCAACGGTCGCGTTGCTATCGGGCCCATAGCTCAGCGGTAGAGCCGCCGGCTCATAACCGGCTGGTCCTTGGTTCGAATCCAGGTGGGCCCACCACGTGATTTCTGCTTGAATATCAAACGATGCGAGGAGTATGACGTAGTGTACCCGGAATTGTCGGCCTTGATGGAGCTTCAGGCGATAGATGTCAAAATAGATCAATGCCGCGATGCGATTTCCAAGATTCCCGCCTCCATCAAAAAGGAAAAGCGGTATTTGACGGGCTTCGAATCGTCCGTAGCGGAACTCGAGCAGGAAGTGGAGGCCGCCAGGAAGAAGTTGCGCGAAGCGGAGGGCGAAATTCAATCCTTCGATCAGAAGCTCAGAGACACGCGCGGCAAGCAGACGTTCGTCAAGACGAACGAGGAATACCGCGCCTTGGGCGCAGAGATAGAAGGATACCAGAACCGAATCAGCGCTCTTGAGGATACCGTTCTCGAGATCATGGAGGGCATGCCGGCCCACGAGGAGAAGCTCGTGGGTGCGCGCGGTGATTTGGAGACGGCCCGGGGCAGGGTGCAGGGCGAAGTGAAGAAGTATGAAAACAATCGGGCGGATTTCGATCGTGAATTAAACGAGCTTCTCGATCAGTCGAAAGCCCTCGCAAGCGGCGTGAGCGAGGAGTGGATGAAGCGCTACGAGGGATTGAGAAAAGCCCGGAAAGGGCTGGCCGTTTGCGCCGTCGTCAATCGTACCTGCCAGGGCTGCCGCACGGCGGAGACCATCAAGCGCTTTTTGGAGATCAGGGATTCTGAGGACAGGATTTACACGTGCTCGAATTGCAAACGCATCCTCTATTATCAGGAGGGTGAGACCGTGGAGTTGAGCCTGCCGGCGGTGGACCCCGAATGAGGGCGGGCCACCTGCGGATCCACACCGATGGCGCCGCGCGGGGGAATCCGGGTCCTGCGGGCGCCGCCGCCTTGTTGTATGACGATGCGGGCAATTGCGTGGCGCAGGAAACCAGGTATCTGGGCACGGCGACGAACAACGTCGCGGAATACCAGGCGTTTTTGCTGGGTCTGGAGCGCGCGGTGAAGCTCGGCGCCGAGAGCGTGGAAGTCGTGACGGATTCCGAACTCATGGCTCGCCAGTGGAGCGGTCAGTATCGGGTCAGGAACAAGGCCCTCAAGCCCTTGTATGAGCGGGCGAAGGAGGCGGCCAGGGAATTCGGCTCCATTGAAGTGCGCCACGTGCGTCGCGAAGAAAATACGGCGGCCGACGCCGCCGCAAATCGCGCCATCGACAGCGGGATGGGTTGAGGAGGCTTAGTCGCGCACCGCGCCGTTTGCCGGCCGCCGGTTGTGCAGGCAATGGCGCGAGAGTATGAAAATATCTACCGGAGCGGGCTGCGCGGCCGCGCGCAGCATCGTCTGCGGGAGGAAAGTCCGGGCTCCACAGGGCAGGGTGGTGGATAACATCCACCAGGGGTGACCCTCGGGAAAGTGCCACAGAAAACAAACCGCCCCGCTGAGTCGGGGTAAGGGTGAAACGGTGCGGTAAGAGCGCACCAGCAGCTCGGGCGACCGGGCTGGCTCGGTAAACCCCACCCGGAGCAAGGCCAAATAAGGGGATGTTCGAGGGCGGCCCGTCCGAGTCCCCGGGTAGGCCGCTAGAGGCGGTGGGCAACCATCGTCCCAGATAGATGGCCGCGGACCCGCCATCGGCGGGTGACAGAACCCGGCTTACAGGCCCGCTCCGGTCGATATGAGATCAAGGGTGCGCTCCGCAGGCCGCGAAAACGCCCGCCTCGGGTCTCCCGATGCGTCGCTGAGGGGTTGGCTGAACGAAGAGGGCGAGCTTCGGGGTAGGAAGGGGCGCTTATCCCCCTCGAACTGGACAAAGAAGACAGGTGCGAATGAAATCCGAAGTATCACAAAAAACACTGGAGCCATCGCTCATCGCCGCCGAGGCGGCTCGGGCGGCGGAGGCGATATCCTCTCATCTGAGGCCGACTCCCGCCCGTCTCACCGAGCATTTCTCCGAACAATTGGGTGTCGAGATATATCTCAAGCCGGAGAATTTTCAGCGGACGGGCTCGTTCAAGGTGCGAGGCGCCCTGTATGCGCTCCAAAAACTCGAACCCGCGCAACTCCAGTGGGGCGTCGTCACCGCGAGCGCTGGGAACCACGCCCAGGGCGTGGCCTTCGCGGCGAAAAAACTGGGCGTCAAGGCCCTGGTGGTGATGCCCGAAGCCACGCCGAACACCAAGCTCGACGCCGTGCGGGCCCTGGGCGCTGAAACCGAACTGTTCGGCGCATCCTTCGATGACGCCTATGCGCGCGCGCGCGCATACGAGGAAGAACGCGGCCTGACGATGATACCGCCTTTCGATCACCCCGACGTCATCGCGGGCCAGGGTACGCTGGGGCTCGAGATACTCGAAGATGTGCCCGACGTGGGGACCATCCTCGTCCCCGTCGGAGGAGGCGGCCTCATCTCGGGCCTCGCCGCGGTGGTGAAAACCCGAAAACCCGATGTGCGCATCATCGGCGTGGTGGCGCAGGGCGCCGCGGCGCTCATGCGCTCGCTCGATGCTGGGAGAATCGTCGAGTCGAAAACGGTTCAGACGATTGCGGACGGCATCGCCGTCAAGAGAAACGGAGAGCTTTGTTTTCCCTTGATTCAGGACCTGGTGGATCAGGTGGTCTCGGTTTCCGACGATGCGATGGCCAACGCCATTCTGGGACTCCTCGAGCGCGAACGGATGCTGAGCGAGGCGGCGGGCGCCTCCTCCCTGGCGGCGCTCATCGAAAGGAAAACCAGGGTGAGCGGCAAGGTGGTCGCCCTGATCAGCGGCGGGAATCTCGACGTCAACCTGCTCTCGCGCATCATCGGCAAGGGGCTCGCCCTCGCGAACCGCTACGCGCGGATACAGGTGCCGCTGCACGATGCGCCCGGCGCGCTGATGCGTCTTTCTGCAATCGTGGCCGATTGCCGGGTGAACATCATCCACATCGAACACGACAGGCTTTCGACGGGAGTGCCCATCAACCATACCCTCTCGACCCTCCACATAGAGGTGCGCGGGCGGGAGCATCTCGAGCGTCTGATACAGATTCTGCTCCGGGAAGGATATGAAGTGCGCCGGGAGGAAACATAGGCCATGAGCGGCAAGCGTCGCGCCATCATCAGCGTGAGCGACAAGAGAGGCGCGGTGGAACTCGGCGCCGCCCTGGCCGAGGCGGGCTGGGAGGTGCTCTCCACCGGCGGCACGGCCAAATCGCTGCGCGACGCGGGCGTCCCCGTGCGGGAGGTTTCCGATTATACGGGGCATCCCGAAATCATGGGCGGGCGCGTCAAGACGCTTCATCCCAAGGTTCTGGGCGGCATCCTTGCGCTCCTGCCCGAGCAGGAAGAGGAGATGCGGGCGAACGACATCGCGCCCATCGACCTGGTGGCGGTGAATCTCTATCCCTTCAGAGAGACCGTCGCCAAACCCGGCGTCACGCGGGAGGAGGCGATCGAGCAAATCGACATCGGCGGCCCCACCATGGTGCGCGCGGCTTCGAAGAACCACGGGCGTGTGGCCGTGCTCGTGGATCCTGCCGATTATCCCGACGCCATTGCCCATATCCGAAACGGCGGCGATTTTCCGCCCGATTGGCTGGCTGGCCTTGCCTTGAAGGCGTTTCGCCACACCGCGAGCTATGACGCCGCCATTTCCGGCTATCTGGGCGGCGGTGATGCGGAGCCCCTTCCCGAGCGGATCGAGGCGAATCTCGAGCGCGTTCAGACGCTTCGCTACGGCGAGAACCCCCACCAGAAGGGCGCGCTCTATCGCCTGGGTGGCCAGGGCGGGTTTTCTCTGTGCGATGCGGAGATTCTGGGCGGCAAGGAACTCTCTTTCAACAACTTCCTCGACGCCGCCGCCGCCGCCGAACTCGCGCATGATTTAGAGGACGTGGGCTGCGCCATCATCAAGCACACCAATCCGTGCGGCGTGGGTTTGGGAGATACGCAAGCGGCCGCCTATGAACGCGCGCTCGCGTGCGATCCGGTCTCGGCCTTCGGCAGCGTCATCGGCTATAACCGAAAAGTGGACGCAGAAACTGCCGAGGCCATGAGAAAACTCTTCGTCGAGGCCGTGGTCGCACCCGATTTCGACGATGAGGCGCTCGCCATCATGCGGAAGAAGAAAAATCTCAGAATCCTGCGTCTGCATGGCCTGGGGGGCGATTCCCCGCCCGCGGGCCTGGACATGCGCTCGATACCCGGCGGGGTTCTCTTGCAGGTGCGCGACTGCCTGTCGGACGAGGAGTTTCGCTGGGAGGTCGTTACCCCCCGAGCGCCCTCGGCGGATGAGGATAAAGCGCTCAGAATCGCTTGGCGCGTGGCGCGCCACGTGAAGAGCAACGCCATCGTCATGGCCGATAAAGACGGCACGGTAGGCGTGGGCGCGGGCCAGATGAGCCGGGTGGACTCCACCCGCCTCGCGGCCGAGCGCGCCGTCTTGCCGCTCGCAGGCTGCGCCCTGGGTTCGGACGCCTTTTTTCCCTTCCGCGACGGAATCGACGCCGCGGCTTCCCGCGGGGTGAAGGCGATAGCCCAGCCGGGCGGCTCCATGCGCGATGAAGAGGTCATCCAGGCGGCGGCCGAGCACGATATCGCCATGGTCTTCACGGGCAGACGCCACTTCAGACATTGAGATGTCCCAAGAATTCATAGCCCCTCCCGTTCTGGAAGATTCGCTCGCGCCGTCCGAGACGTTGCGGCGGGTCGAGGTTTTTCTAAGCGCCCTGGCCGCGCTGCCCAAGAAATCCTGGCGCACGCGTTTTGATCCTCGCGGCATCAAGGTGGAGGGGCCGGGTCTCACCCGAGCCGCACGATTGTTTGAAATCCTGAAAGTTCCCGGAGCGGGCCAGTCGGTGGTTCACGTCGTGGGAACGAGCGGCAAAGGCTCCACCGCGCTGATGATAGCGCACTCCCTCCTGGCGTCGGGCAAGAGAACGGCGGCTTTTTTCTCACCCCACCTCACCTCGATCCTCGAACGTTTCTGGGTTCGGGGCCGCTTCGCCGAGGCCGGCCTCATCGGGCGAAGTGCGAAAGAACTCGCCGACGCCGCCGCGCAGATGGCGGGAGAACCCGAGTTCGGGCCGCCCTCGTTTTTCGAGTCCACTCTCGCGCTTTTGCTTTTAATTGCCAGGGAGGAAGAGTGTGAATATCTCGTTCTGGAAGCGGGGCTGGGCGGCGCGTTCGACGCCACGAACGCCGTGGGTCCCGCCGTCCTGGACGTGATCACCTCGATTGGCTTGGATCACACCGATTTGCTCGGCGATTCCATCGCGCAGATTGCGCGCGACAAAGCGGGCATCATCACGGAGAAGGGCCGCGTCATCTCGCAAATCGTTTCGCCCGATGCGCGCGCCGAAATCGAGCGCGTCGCCTTTGAGCGCAAAGCCGTTTTGTATTCTCCGCCCCGCGTAGAAAATCTGGACTTGGCGTCTGATGGCGCTTTTTTCGATCTGGGGTTCGATGACGGCGTCCGGTGGGAGGGTTTCTCGACCCCCATGCCCGGCGCCCATCAGGCCCAAAACGCGAGCCTCGCCGCCGGAGCAGGCCGACTCTTGGGGCTGGATGATCGTGAGGTGCGGTGGGGCGTGGCCTCGGCGCGCCTGCCGTGCCGGATGGAACTGGTGCAGTCCGGTCCGCGAATCCTGCTCGATGGCGCGCACAACCGCGATAAGGCGCAAGCGCTGGTGGATGGCGTCTCGGGCTGGGCGTTCGAGCGCCTTATCTTCGTTCTCGGGGCGGTGAACGACAAGGATTTCGCCGGAATGGCGGAGGTGTTCGCACCCGTGGGCGATAGGTTTTTCGTCACGCTTCCTCCGGCCAGTGCGCCCAGGCCCGGCTTGGCGCCGGACGTTTTCGCGCACGCGCTCGAAGAGGCGGGGGCCGGAGGCGTAAAGACGCGCATCGACGCATGGGGGGCGCTCGATGAGGCGCTCGAGGAGGCGGGGGAGAACGATCTCATCATCATCACGGGGTCGATGTTCCTCGCCGGAGAACTCAGGCGCCGCTGGGTGAGCGAGGAGCGGATCGTGGAGAGCGGCAGCGCGTTTCCCCCAGAGGCGCGCCTGTGAGGGAGGGCCTGCGCTTCGCACCTGCGAAGTGGGTTCCTGCGCCCGCCGTGAAGTGTCGCGGGCGTGAACTTGATTTCGATCGTGTACGGATTATGGGCGTCTTGAACGCCACGCCGGACAGTTTTTCCGATGGCGGGGAATTCCTGGACCTCGGGATGGCGCTCGATCAGATCGCGCGGATGACGGAAGAAGGAGCCGACGTCATCGACGTCGGAGGCGAGAGCACCCGGCCCGGATCGCAGGGGGTGGATGAGGCGGATGAAATCCGGCGGATCATCCCGATTTTAGAGCGAATGAACAAGGACAATGGTCCCCTCGTCTCGGTCGATACGTCCAAGGCAGGCGTGGCGCGGGCGGCGCTCGATGCGGGCGTTCACATGATAAACGACGTCACAGGCCTGCGTGATCCCGGGATGCGCGCGGTGATTGCAGATTCTGGTGCCGCGGCCATCGCCATGCACATGAAGGGCGAGCCGCGCACGATGCAGGAAGATCCCGAATACGAGGACCTCATGGGCGAGTTGTCGGGCTACCTCCGCGAAAGTGCGCGCCAGGCCGAGCGGGACGGGGTCGCGTCCGTCCTCATCGACCCGGGCATCGGATTTGGAAAATCGTGGAATCATAACCTCGAGATATTGAGGCGAATGGGCGTGCTGAGGGATTTGGGCTATCCCCTGGTCGTCGGCGTTTCGAAGAAGGGTTTCATCGGGGCGATCACGGGCGTCGAGGCGGCGGGGGAGAGATTGATCGGCTCGAAAGTCGCCGAAGCCTTCGCCGTGATCGGCGGGGCGGATATGATTCGAACCCACGACGTGGAGACGGCTGTCGAAGCGGTGCGCATGGGTGAGGCCATTCGCCGGGGAAGCGTCGGCCCTTGAGGACGCTCCATACCGCCTCCCCGTTCCAAAGCAAAACAAGTCGGTTTTGGTTTTCATCCCCAAAGCGGGACGCATCCATCCGGCATAGAGAAAGAGTGGATATCGTGATCGAGTACATTTTCGAGTTCTGGTGGATGCTGCCCGTCGCCTTTTGCGTGTGCCTCACGGCGACGAGCACGAGCGTGGAGGGCGCGGTTTTCTTCGCACCGATATTCATCCTCCTCTTCCCCTGGGCGGCGGGTGTGACCATCGTCCCCCTGGAGGCCGTTTTTCTGGCGCTTTCCATCGAGATTTTCGGTTTCGGCAGCGCGCTCACCGGCTACATGAGAAGGAGGCTGGTGGATTACGACATCGCCAAAAAGGTGCTCGTCGTGTCGATACCCGTGGGGATGGCGTTCGGTTTTCTGGCCCATTCGGTATCCGCCAGGCTCATTCTGGGCCTGCTGGGCGGGATGATGGTGATTCTCTCCGTCGCCATGCTCTTCGCTTACTTCCAGGGAGGAATCCAGGAAGCGGAACAGGCGCAAGGCGCCGGAAAACCCACCCGCATGGATGCGGCGGGGCGGAGGTACTGGTATCGCTACGAGCATGGAGCCTTCGGCTACAGCTGGTCGGCCTTAGGGGGAATTCTCGTGGGTTTTACGGGCATCGGCATCGGTGAACTCACGACCACCGCCTTGATCGTGAAAGACAAACTGCCCGTTCGCGTGGCGGTGGGCACGGGGATTCTGATCGTTTTCGCGACGGTGCTGCCCGCCACCCTGGTGCATGCCTACGTGTTCTCATCCGGCGAGGTGAACGTGCACTGGAACATCTTGTTCATGACGATTCCCGCGGTCGCCTGCGGCGGCCAGATATCTCCCTTCATCAACAACCGCGTCGACGGCGAGAAGATGAAGGTGTTTCTCTCCTTCGTCTTCATCTTCGTGGGCGTTCTGCTTCTCTGGCGCTCCTTCGGCGGTTAGGCTGAGTCCACTTGGATAACACCCGTCCCGTCGTCGTCATCGGCCCCGGCGCCGTGGGAACCATGCTTGCGGCGCAATTACAAAAAAATCTCCCCGGGCAAAAAATTTATCTGGCGGGCTCCGAAGACCCGAGCCCCGAGACGTCCGCACACCTGGCTGAAATAAAAGATAGCGGCGTCAGGGTTCACGGCGAGGCGGCCTATACGGCTCGCCCCTCCGTGTGCAGGGGAGCCATGGACCTCAAGGCGTCGCATCTTTTTTTCACCGTGAAAGCGGGACGAATCGAAGCGGCGGCGGCGGAATTTTCAAAAATGGCGGGAGAGGGAACAATCGCGGCCATTTTCTCGAACGGGTTGGACGTCTGTAAGGATCTTCCGCCTTCTTATCGGGGACGCGGGATTGTGAGGGGTCTCGTCAACACAGGGGCCGAGATCACGAAACCAGGACACGTGAACCAGTTCGGTGCGCTGGATGTCACCTTGGCTCCGGAGCCTGAGGCCTTGGAAGACGCTGCTCTCGTGAGGCGATTGGCGGAATTTTTGGAACCTCTGGGCGTTCGGGTTCGTCAAAAACGTGACGGCAAAGAGGCGGAATGGAGAAAGGCGGTGGCCAACGCCGTCATCAACCCTCTCGGAGCCGCGCTTGAACTCAGAAACGGCGAATTGCTGGACACGCCATCCGCCGCGGTGCTCGTGGACGCCCTGTCGAAAGAGTTGCAAGCGCTCATCGATGCGGAGGGAATGACGCTCGATGCTCTGGAGATTGTCCGGGAAACCGCCCGCGCCACGGCCGGAAACAGAAATTCCATGTGGCAGGATTTGATGCGGGGCCGCCGAAGCGAGATTCGCGAAGTCACGGGACGCTTCATCAAGCGCGCGGATGCGCGCGGCATCTTGTTTTCCACACATAAATCGTTGTATTATAGGGTATTGTCTCTTGAAAAAGATTTCACATCCGGTGCTCATGGCGATACACGCCTTGACATCGAGGGGCAGGATTCTTAATCTTTGCAAGTCGTGCCGGGAGCCGCTGGCCCTGGACACATTGACGGGCAAGACAAAGCATCAAAATCGGCCATTTCGCAGGCGTTCACCTCAAGAGGGAGCGACCATGAGCACAAAAAGCCCCGCCAAGCTGTATTCAAACGGTAAAAACTCCATCAACGGAAACGGCGCGCACAAGAAAACGCGCAAGAAAGTCACTACCGCCACCATTCGGGCGCGCAAGGGCGGGAAGAAGATCACCTCCGTCACCGCGTATGACTACCCCACGGCGAAACTCGTAGATGACGCCGATGTGGACGTCATCCTGGTTGGTGACAGCTTGGGAATGGTTGTTCTGGGGTATCCCGACACGACGAAGGTGACTCTGGGCGACATGGTGCACCACACTAGAGCGGTGAGCCGCGCGAAACCCAAGGCGTTGCTCGTGGCCGACCTGCCGTTTTTGAGCTTCGGCGTCAGCGTGCGCGACACCATCCTGAACGCGGGCCGTCTCATCCAGGAGGGCTGCGCGGAGGCGGTGAAGCTCGAAGGCGGCGTTCGCGTCAAAGACGAGATACGCGCGGTGGTGGACAGCCAGATTCCCGTGATGGGACACGTGGGCCTCACGCCCCAAAGCGTCCATGCGTTCGGTGGCTTCAAGGTCCAGGGGAAAACCGATGCAGGTGCGGACCAGGTGCTGCGCGACGCGGTGGCCGTGCAGGAAGGCGGCGCGTTCTCCCTCGTGCTCGAGGGCATACCGGCATCCCTGGGCGCTCGCGTGACGCAAGAAGTCGACATTCCCACCATTGGCATCGGCGCAGGTCCCGATTGCGACGGCCAGGTGCTCGTCACCCACGACATGCTTCGCCTGTTCAGCGATTTCACGCCGAAATTCGTCAGGGTGTATGCCGATGTCGGGCAAATGACCACGGAGGCGATAGAGCGCTATTGCCGCGAGGTGCGAGAGGGCGCGTTTCCCGCGGAAGAGCATTGTTTTTGATTTTCTCCTTCTGGGCTTCTTGGCCTCGGGGTTTTATACGGAAGGCGGATTCTCTGGAGGGGAATTTCCCGCCCCTGTTTCGTCTTGCTCACCAATCGTAGAGTTCTGCAGTTGTCGCCTATTTTCACCCGCGCGGAGATAGGGCGCCTCATCACGTCATCATCATCCATGCGGGAAGTGGAGGCCGACAGTCGGGGGTTCGCTCGACCATCAAGCCCTCGAAAAAGATATTTCGCGCTGGGCTGGTCTTTTTTGCTCTGCTTTCGTTGTGATGGTTCCGGGGCCTCTTCCTTGTCGTCGTCGCCCTATGCATCAGATAGGGTTTGGAGGGCTTCCTCGATAAATCGGTCAAAGAGGTGAGAGATGCGCCCGGCGCCACGATCGAATTCGTCGAGCCCATGACGCTCGCTTCTCCCTTCTTTTCTTTTCCGATTTAAAATTATCCCCACTACTCCCCACTAAATTTTAATCTAATTTAAATTTCAATATATTATATCTATTTTATTAAAGAAATACATTATATTTTAACACTGAAATTGGTGTGAAGAATTTGATGCATCCCTTCATTTTTTCTTATGGAAATCATTGTTTTTTCTTACTTTTTTAAATTTTCGTGTTGACAGAGATCATATGCCGGGGTATAAAGATAAACCTAAGTGGGAGAATATGGGGTAAAGTGGGAGGTGCAGTCAGGATGCTCATCAGTTCCCATGCGGTCTCAGTGGATGCGAAGGGTCGTGTCAGCATTCCGGCGCGTTTCAGAGAATATCTGAGCGCCACGTACGGCGACCAAGTCGTTCTTCTCGGCAAGGACGGCTGCATATTTGCGTATCCCCTGGAGGAGTGGAAGCGCAGGTTCAGCGAAAAACTCAGCGATCTCTCCACCTCCACCAAAGAGGTTCGCCGCACACTCCGAAGGCTCTATGGCCGCGCAGAATCATGCGAGTTCGATCGGCAGGGCAGGATCCTGCTGCCCGCCAAACTGCGTGCGAGTTCTTCCATCGAGAAAGAGGCCGTTATCGTGGGCATCGAGAACAAACTCGAAATTTGGGACAAGGGAAGATGGGGCAAGGAAATGGGCGAGGTGCACGATGGGGCAGCCGAAGAACTTCCAGATGAGGATTTGATCGATTTCGAATTCTGATGCGGGCTCAAAGGGGGAGCGGGTGTGTTTGCCGCACTGGAAAAATCAATTTCAAGCGAATATGCCGCAGAGAACGACTTTTGCGGTGAAAACGTAAACATGACGGCATCTCACGTCCCGGTCATGGTTCAGGAGGTCTTGTGCTTCCTGGAGCCATCTCCGGGAACTGTGTTCTTGGATACTACCTTGGGCGGAGGGGAACATAGTGACGCGGTTTTGGATGCGGTTCAGCCATCGGGTGTGCTGATCGGCTGTGACCGGGACAGAGATGCCGTCGATATCTGCAGAAAGCGGCTGGCGAAATACGGGTCCGCCGCCAGGATTCATCATGCGCATCATGGCGAGATGAAGCGCATCGTAAGGGCCGAGGGGTATGAGTCGGTCGATGGCGTTTTGTTCGATCTCGGCCTTTCCTCGATGCAGCTCGACACGCCCGGCCGTGGATTCCGCATGAACGCGCCCGAGCCTTTGGACATGCGAATGGACCAAACGCAGGGGACGTCCGCGGCCGATTTGATCCAGCAATTGCCGGAAGAAGAACTCGCCGATCTCATCTATCGATATGGGGAAGAGCGCCACTCCCGCGCCATCGCGCGCGCCATCGGACGGGCGCGCGCGGATGGAGGTGTCAGGCGTTGCGATGAACTCGCATCGCTCATCGCTTCGGTCGCCGCCAAAAGGAGCGGCCGCCGCGGGAGGAGTTGGCGCATTCACCCCGCGACCCGGACGTTCCAGGCTCTGCGGATCGCCGTGAACCGCGAGATGGAGACGCTCGAGGATTCCTTGCGCGATGCGGTGGACCTCCTGCGCCCGGGCGGGCGCATCGTCGTCATCAGCTTTCATTCGCTCGAGGACAGAATCGTCAAGAATCTCTTTCGCGAACTCTCCGGCGGCGAGGAGCCGACCCTGGAGCTCCTGACGCGCAAGGTCGTTCGGCCCGGTGAGTCGGAAGTGAGAGAAAACCCGCGCAGCCGCAGCGCGAAACTGCGCGCCGCCGAACGCCTCGGGGATTCTGGGAGATGAGGCGCTCGAAAACCCGGAGCGGATGGAGAGAGAGATTCGGCGCGCGTTTTTACGGCAAGGCATCCGCCGGCCCGGGTGTTTCGCTGCTCAAGGCCGGTTTGTGCATTACTTTCATCGCGTGCAGCGCCGCCGCCTTGGTCTGGCCGCATCTGGAAATAGTGAAGATCGGGTATCGTCTGGCGAATCTGGAGCGCCAAAGGGAAAAGCTCTTGCAGGACAGGCGCGTCTTGCGAATAGAAGTGGCCGCGCTTCGTCAGCTGGATCGCATCGAGTCGATTGCGCGAAAAAAAATGGAAATGGTTTTTCCGGAACCCGGACAAATAGTGTATGTAAAAGTAGGGCCCGGAAGTGTAAAATACGTACCTTCCTCCTACCGCCCATATCAGGTTGACCCATGAAGCAGGGCTTCTCTCGTCGCTTGATGGTTTGCGGCGCCTTGGTGGTTTTTGGATTCTGCATGTTGGGCGTCAAGCTCTCCATCATCCAGATCCGTGACCGCGACCGCCTCGTGGCCTACGCAGAGCGCCAGTTGCGCCGCACGCTCGTGGTGCGTCCCAGGCGAGGGGACGTCGTGGACGTGAGGGGCCGGCCTCTGGCGGTGAGCATCAACGCGCCCTCTCTTTTCGCCAACGCCAGGGAGGTGGCCGACCCCTGGAACACTTCGCTGGCGCTCAAGGAAATCCTGGGCGGCTCGACAGAAGATTATTTCAAAAAATTGAAAGGCCGCCGCAGATATGTGTGGCTCAAGCGGAAAATCAATCCGGATCAACAAAGAAGAATCGAAAAATTGGGGATCGACGGCCTCGGCTTCGTTACCGAGAGCAGGCGTTTTTACCCCAAGCGTGAACTCGCATCCTCTCTGGTCGGCTTCGTTGGCGTGGATGATGCGGGCATGTACGGCGTGGAGCAATCCTACCAGGAGCACATGGGCGGGCGCGTGGGCCGCATCCGCATCCAGCGCGACGCGAAGGGCAGGTCGGTTCATCCCGAAGCGCGGGTTCTCGTGGCCGCGCGTCCGGGCGCGGACGTTCGCCTTACCATCGATGAGGTGCTTCAGTATATCGTCGAAAAAGAGTTGAGCGCCCAGGTCCGCCGGGTGGGCGCGCGGCGCGCCATCGGCGTGATGGTCGAGCCCCACAGCGGAAGAATTCTGGCCTTGGCGTCGGTGCCGGGGTTTAACCCCAACACGTATAAACTTTATGGCGCATCCCTTTGGAAAGAACCCACCATACAGGAATTCTACGAACCCGGCTCGACGTTCAAGATCGTCACGGCGGCGGCCTATCTGGACGCGGGCGAATCGCTCTCTAAAAAGTATTTCGCGGAAAATGGCTCCTACAAGTTTGGAGGGGGGCGCTACACCCTCCGCGATCACAAAAAATACGGCTGGCTCACCGCCGAGCAGGCGATAGTGAAATCATCGAACATCGGCACTTTTAAGATGGCGAGGGATGTCGGCGAGCACCAACTCTACTTCATGGCGCACCGGTTCGGCTTTGGCCGCAAGACGGGAATCAATTTCCCCGGAGAAGCCCGGGGCGTGCTCCGCTCACCGGAGAAATGGTCGAAAACCTCATTGGCGGCGGTAGCCATCGGCCAGGAAGTGGGTGTCACCCCGCTTCAAATGGTGATGGCCGTAGCCGCGGTGGCGAACGGTGGCCAGATGCCCAAGCCCGTTTTGCACGAGTCCATCGAACGCGACGGAAAAAGGACGATTCCGGCCCAGGGACCGCAGTTCAGGCGCGTCCTCTCTCGCCGCGTGGCGAAGCGCCTCGGCGCTTTAATGAGGAAGGTCGTGGCCGAGGGCACGGGGCGAAATGCCGAAATTCCAGGCTATGGCGCCGCGGGGAAAACGGGTACTGCGCAGAAGGTTCTCCCGGGCCGGAGGGGATACAGTCGGTCGGATTTCATCATGTCGTTCGTGGGTTTTGCCCCCTACGAGAACCCCCGCTTCGCCCTCATCGTCATCTTCGATGAGGGGAAGGCGCCTGGAGGCGCGTGGGGGGGAACGGTCGCGGCGCCGGTTTGGCGGCGAATCGCCTGGCAGGCGCTGCGCTATATGCGCGTGCCCCCGAAGGGGACGAGGATTCTGCAGGTGGCGGATTTGCGCCCCCGGGTCCGTGTTCGCGCCAACCTGGAGAATGGGAATCGAACGATAGGCGAGAAGATTTTTGACGCCGCAAGGGAGGTTCGCCTTTATCTGCATGGCGACCGCTCGATGGCGGCTTTACAGGATGCGGTGCGTTGAGCGGGGTGATGGTTGTGAGTGAGAAAAGCGCCTCATTCGAGGAATTGACCCGGGCGATGCCCGGCGCGAAGGCCGCTGGAGATTTTTCCGCGCAAATCTCCGGCGTGGCCTACGATTCGCGCCTCGTCCGCTCAGGCGACGTTTTCGTCGCGGTGGCGGGTTTCCAGGCCGATGGGCACGGTTTCGCCAAAGACGCGGTTGAGGGGGGCGCCGCCGCCCTCGTCGTGGAGAGAAAAATAGAGGGCATCTCTCCTGAAATCCCCCAGTTCGTCGCGCCTTCGTGTCGTGAGGCCTTATCCCGCATCGGCGATGCGTTTTTCGGGCATCCCTCCGGAGAGCTGGCGCTCATCGGCGTCACGGGCACCAACGGGAAGACGACCACCGCGTTTCTCATCGATTCGATTCTCCGATCCTCGGGCAGGCGCACCGGCTTGATGGGGACGATTCATTACCGTGTGGGCGATGAGGTGTTCGAGGAGCCGCGCACCACTTCGGAAGGCCCCGACCTCCAGCGGTATCTGCGCCGGATGGCGGACGCCGGCGCCTCCCATGCCGTGATGGAAGTGTCGAGCCACGGGCTGGCCCTGGGCAGGCTGCTCGGCTGTGAGTTTCAGGCGGCGGTGTTCAGTAACCTCACCCAGGACCACCTCGATTTTCATGGCGAAATGGAGTCTTATTTCCAGGCGAAACTGAGGCTGTTCCAAGACTTCTCGCCCGCAAATTCCGTCGTCAACACCGACGACGCCTACGGAAGAAGAATCGCTGCGGAGGCGAGGGGAAAAGTCTGGACCTACGCTTTGGACGCCAGGGCGGACTTCGGCGCGGAGAACCTCTCGAGTTCTCCTGCGGGCATGAATTTCAAGATGTTCACGCCCGCCGGAGGAGTGAGGGTCGAAACGGCGCTCATCGGCCGCCATAACCTGAGCAATATCCTGGCCGCATCGGCGGCGTGTCTATCGCAGGGTCTGACGCTCGATGAAGTGGCGGCGGGCATCACGTCTTTGAAGAACATACCCGGGCGTTTTGAAAAGATAGATTCGGGCCAGCCCTTTCTGGTGGTGGTGGATTACGCGCATACCGAGGACGCTCTCGCCCGTGTGCTGGAGTTCGCCCAGCCTATCACGGAGAGGCGAATTCTCACCCTTATGGGATGCGGGGGCGACAGGGACAGAAAAAAACGTCCGCTCATGGCCGCCGCCGCCTTGCGGGGGAGCGATTACGTGGTGATGACCTCCGACAATCCGCGCACGGAAGATCCTGCATCGATTCTGAGGGAAGTGGAATCCGGCGCCGCTCTCGCGCCTGCGAGTGATGGGCGTTGGCGCAGCATTCTGGACAGGCGCGAGGCGATTCGGGCGATCATCGCGGAGGCGCGCGAGGGAGACGCCGTGGTCATCGCCGGCAAGGGGCACGAGACGTATCAGATTCTGGGAACCGAGCGCACTGCGTTTGACGATCGCGAAGAGGCCCGCACGGCGCTGCGCCTCGCGGGATATGAAAAATGATAGGGGCGGAATCGATGGCGGCTGTTTTCAGCGCAAATGAAATCGCGAAGGCCGTAAATGGGAGGCTCATCCGCGGAGACGGTTCGGCCCATGCCGCAGGTGCGAGCACGGATACGCGCACGCTGAGAGCGGGCGAGTTGTTCATCGCGCTCAAGGGCCCCAATTTCGACGGGGCGGAATTCCTGGCCCAGGCGGTGGAGAAAAAAGCTGCGGGCGTCGTCGTTGAGCAGGGCACAGACGCGCTCGATTGGGATTCGATTTTCATCATCGAGGTTGCGGACACGCTGCGAGCCTTGGGCGATCTGGCGCGCGCGCACCGGAGCCGCTTCGATATACCCGTGGTGGGGGTGACGGGCAGCAACGGGAAGACGACGACGAAGGAGATGATTGCCGCGGCGCTCTCCACCAGCGGCGAGGCGTGCAAGAGCGAAGGGAACCTCAACAACCTGGTGGGTCTGCCGCGCCAGGTTCTCCGTTTGGACGAGGAGCATGCGAGCGCCGTTTTCGAGATGGGGATGAGCGAGGCCGGTGAAATCAGGAGGCTTGCCGAAATCGCCCGGCCCCAGGTCGCCGTCATCACGAACGTGGGGCCTGCCCACATCGAGGGGCTGGGCAGCGTGGAGGCGGTGCGCGACGCGAAAGGCGAGATACTCGAGGCGATGCCTCCTGGCGGAGTGGCCGTGCTCTCGAACGAGGATGCGCACAGTCGCGTTTTGGCCGAGAGATATGAGGCGATGGGCGGGCGTGTGATTCACTTCGGCTTTTCTCCGCAAAGCGAATTTTGGGCGGATGGAATTCATATCTCAGCCGATGGAACTCGCTTTACGCTCCGCTGCCCCGACGGTGAGAGCGAGGTTCGAATCAAGGCGCTCGGGCGGCATAACGTCTTGAACGCGCTGGCCGCCGCGGCTTGCGCGTCTGCGCTGGGTGTCGCCCTGGATGAGATAGCTTCCGGACTTTTCCGGGCCGTTCTCCCCGAAATGCGCTTGCAGGCGCGCGAGATACCAGGACGCGCGGGCGTGCATCTTCTGGATGATTCCTACAACGCGAATCCTGGGTCCGTTTCCCAGGCGCTGGAAACCGCAAGCGCCCTCAGGGGCGATGGGCGGCTCATATCGGTTCTCGGCGACATGGCGGAATTGGGGCCGGCCGCCGAGAGCGCGCACCGGGGAGTGGGCCGGAAACTGGTTGCTTGCGGTGTGGACCTGTTCGTGGGCGTGGGACCGCTGATGACGCTCGCTTCCGATGAAGCGCGCCGGGAGGGTATGGACGGCGCCCGGCTGATGAATTTCGACACGCCGGAGGAGGCCGCCTACTCGCTGGCCGGGGTGCTCCTCTCCGGTGATTGGGTTTTGGTTAAGGGGTCGCGCTCGATGATGATGGAACGCGTCGTGAAAGGATTGGAAATCTGATGCTCTATTCCGCTTTCATTTCTTTGAGTCAGACGATCTCGGCGCTCAACGTGTTTCGCTTCATCACGTTCAGGACGGCGACGGCGGTGCTCTCCGCCCTCGTCATGTCGCTGTTGCTGGGGCCTCTCCTGATTCGTTATCTCCAGAAACGTCAAATCGGCGAAGTTATCCGCGACGATGGGCCCCAGAGCCATATGGCGAAAAAAGGAACGCCAACCATGGGAGGGCTTCTCATCCTCTTGTGCGTGGCCGTGCCGGTATTGCTGTGGAACGACCTCGGAAACGGCTACATCTGGCTCGCCCTCTTCGTTCTGCTCGCCTTCGGCCTTCTGGGTTTCTGGGATGACTACACGAAAGTGATCCTGAAAGATAAAAACGGCGTGAGACCTTCCATGAAATTCCTGATCCAAGGGGGCATCGGCCTCGTCGTGGGTTACGCCCTTTATAGTGGTTTCGTGGAGATGGATTTCAAGCCCGTCGTCATGGTGCCCTTTTTTAAGAACCTACAACCCGACATCGGGATATGGTTCGTGCCCTACGCCGCCCTCGTCATCGTGTCGACGAGCAACGCCGTGAATCTTACGGACGGCCTGGATGGTCTCGCCATCGGCCCGCTGCTGATCGCGGCGGGGGCGTATCTCGTTTTCAGCTACGTCTCGGGCCATGCGGGCATCTCCAAGTATTTGCTCATCCTCCACGTTCGGGGCGCGGGAGAACTGGCCGTCGTCTGCGGCGCCATGTTCGGCGCGGGGCTTGGATTCCTGTGGTTCAACGCATATCCGGCGCAGGTGTTCATGGGCGACGTGGGCGCGCTTTCGCTGGGCGCGCTGTTGGCCACGGTGGCGCTGGCGATCAAGCAGGAGATCCTTTTGTTGTTGGTGGGCGGCTTGTTCGTAGTCGAGACGCTTTCGGTCATCGTGCAGGTGGTCTCCTTCAAGCTCACCGGCCGGCGTGTCTTCCGCATGGCGCCGCTGCATCACCATTTCGAGGAAGAGGGTTGGTCCGAACCCAAGGTGACGGTCCGCTTCTGGATTGTGGCGGTCGTTTTGGCGCTCATGAGTTTGGCGACGCTGAAGCTGAGATGAGGAATCTTGTTTTGGACAACAAGGCCACGACGTGGATAGAAGCACTGCCCGCGCGGCGAGCGCTCGTCATGGGAATGGCGAGGAGCGGCATTGCCGCGGCGGGGGCGCTGGCGCGCCTGGGCGCGAAGGTGGTGGCCACGGATTTGGAGGAAGTTCCGGGCCTGGGCGAGCGCTTGCCCCCGGGCGTGGTTCTCGAACTCGGCGGCCACGATGAGGCGCGTTTCGAGGAGTGCGATTTGTTGGTGGTGAGTCCGGGGATTCCAGCGACGAATCGCTACATCGCCCTGGCGAAGGCGTCAGGCGCTGAGGTAATCGGCGAGGTGGAGCTGGCCTCTCGCCTTTGTTCCGCGCCCATCGCCGCCGTCACCGGAACGAACGGGAAGACGACGGTGACTACTATGCTGGGGCGGATTCTGGAGGAAAGCGATTTTCGCGCGCCGGTGGGCGGAAACATCGGAAGAGCGCTCGTCGAGGTGGTCGAGGCCGAGGGTGATGGGGCCGATTTCATCGTCGGCGAGGTGAGCAGCTTTCAACTCGAATGGGCGCCCACGCTCAAGCCGAAAGTGGGCGTGATGACCAACGTGACGCCCGACCATCTGGACAGGCATCCGGACATTCATGAATACGCAGGCCTCAAAGCGAGGTTGTTCGCCAACCAGGGTGAGGGGGACGCCAAAATTCTGAACGCCGACGATCCCCTGACGGCGCGCTACATGACCCCCGGCCCGCAAAGCGTCCTGGCGTTCAGCCGGAAAGGGCGTGTGCGCCGGGGCGCTTATGTCGAAAAGGGCGATGTATTTTTGGCCGATGAAGGGGGCTCCACTCGCGTTTGCGGCGCGGATGAGCTTCTGGTTCCCGGCCTTCATAACCTGGAGAATTTTTTGGCGGCATGTGCGGCGGCGCATTTTCTGGGCGCGGACGTGGGTGTGATGGCGCGCGTGGCGCGCAGTTTCGAGGGACTCCCCCACCGCATGGAGATCGTCGGCGAGATGGGAGGCGTTCGCTGGGTGAACGATTCGAAGGGAACGAACGTGGGCGCCACGGCGATGAGCCTGGAGAGTGTGACGGGGGATGTGCTCTTGATCGCCGGGGGTGTGGATAAGGGAGGCGACCTTACGCCCTTGCGCACCGGTGTGGAGCGGAAAGTCAGGCGCATGATTCTCATCGGCGAGGCGGCGGAGCGTTTTGGCCGTTTTTTTGATGGATGCGCGCCTCTAGCCTACGCGAAAACGCTGGATGAAGCCGTACGCATCTCGCAAGAAGAGGCGAGAGCGGGCGATACGGTTCTTCTCTCGCCCGCTTGTTCGAGTTTCGATCAGTTTCGCGACTACGCCCACCGGGGCGACGCGTTTCGCGAAATGGTGCAGGGGCTGACGGGGAGGGATGCGAATTGATTCGCAAACGAATCGACCCCGTCATCTTTTTCGTCTCGCTGGGGCTGGTGGCTTTCGGCGTCGTCATGGTGTTCAGCGCGAGCCATATTCTGGCGCTGGACAGGTACGGCGATGCGTTCTACTTCGTGAAACGCCATGTTTTATGGGCCGTTGTCGGGTTCGCCTGTATGCTGGTCATCACCCAGACGGACCCCCGCCTCCTTCGCAAAATCGCATTTCCCTTGATGTTCGCCTCCGTCATCGCGCTTTTGATGGTGTTTGCGCCGGGCATCGGAAAAGAGGCGGGCGGCGCGCGCCGGTGGCTGATGCTGGGTCCCGTTTCTTTTCAGCCGGCCGAAGCCGCAAAGTTGGTGCTGGTGATTTTTCTGGCGCATTTTTTAGCGCTCAAGGGCGAGCGCCTGAATCATTGGATGTATGGTTTTCTCCCGCCGGTCGGATTCGCGGGGATCATTCTGGGCCTCATACTGATTCAACCGGATTTGGGCACGGCCACCCTGACCGCCGCGGTCGTCGGCGTTTTGTTGTACCTGGCGGGCGCGAGGACGTCCCACCTGGGCGTTTGCGCGCTCGCGACGGGATTCGTACTGCTCGGCATGGTGGTCTTAGCACCTTGGCGCATGAAGCGGATATTCGCCTTTTGGGATCCCTTCGCCGCGGCGAAAGGCGCGGGTTATCAGCTCATTCAGTCTTTGCTGGCCATCGCGCGAGGCGGTTTTGGGGGTCTGGGTCTGGGCGAGGGCAAGCAAAAACTCTTCTATTTGCCCGAACCCCACACGGATTTTATCTACGCGGTCGTGGGCGAGGAGTTGGGACTCATCGGCGCCTTGTGCGTCGCGGCGGCGTTCGTTGTCTTGCTTTGGCGCGGTTTTCAGATAGCCATGCGCTGCGAAGATTCCTTCAGCGCCCTGCTGGCGGCGGGCGTGACTTTTCTGGTCACCGCGCAGGGTTTCCTGAACATGGCGGTGGCGACGGGCCTTCTGCCCACCACGGGCATACCCCTGCCGCTGATCAGCCTGGGCGGAACGTCTTTGGTGTTTACGCTCATCTCCCTGGGAGTGCTGATTTCCATAGAATCATCGAACCAAGCCCCCGGAGAATCGGGGGGGAGGAGTCCGCTCGACGCGGCAGTCGGGTGGATTTCGCGCGCACGCAAGCCGGTCCTCCGCAGGAGGGCGCGCTCATGAAACTCCTCGTTGCGGGCGGCGGTACGGGCGGACACCTGTACCCGGGTATTGCGGTGGCCAGGGCTTGGCTGGCTGGCGGAGAGGCGAACGAAGTTTTGTTCGTGGGCACCGCCCGCGGGATCGAGGCCAGGGTTCTGCCGCGTGAGAACCTGCCGTTTCAGGCGATTTCCTCCGCAGGCGTTCTGGGACGCTCGGTGGGCCAAAGGGCCAAGGCGATGGCCATGGTGAGTTATGGATTCTGTCAGGCGATGGGAATCCTGAGGCGCTTTCGTCCCCATGTCGTTTTGGGGGTGGGCGGCTATTCCAGCGTTCCCTCGGTCGCTGCGGCCGGGCTCTGGAGAAAGCCGATTGTCCTGATCGAGCAAAACGTCGTTCCCGGTGTGGCGAACCGGCTGCTGTCGCGTTTTGCGTCCAGGGTCGCCGTGGGTCTGCCAGTTCGGGACGCAGGCTTTGCTCGCGGGAAAATCGTCGAGACGGGCCTGCCGCTCAGGAGCGAGTTTTCAGAGAATTTCGAACGCGGCGAAGATTCCTGGGGCGGGCCTTTGAAGGTGCTCATCTTCGGCGGAAGCCAGGGGGCGAGAGCCATCAACGAGGCGGTGATGGAGGCGTTGCCCCTCTTGGGTGAGGCGCTCGGGAAAATGCGGTTCGTTCACCAGACGGGAGAGGCGGATTTCCCCCGCGTGCGCGCGGCCTATGAGCAGGTCGGCGCGCAAGCGGACGTGGCGCCTTATCTGCACGACATGGCGGATCGCTATCGCTGGGCGCAGGTATGCTTCTCGCGCGCGGGAGCGGTGAGCGTGGCGGAGTTGTCCGCGATGTCGCTCCCCGCCGTGTTGATTCCGCTGCCCAGCGCCACCCACGGGCATCAGGAGGCGAATGCCCGCTATCTCGCGGAGCGCGAGGCGGCGCGAATGGTTCTTCAAAAAGATTTGAGCGGCCGGGTTCTGGCGGATATCTGGCTCGAATACGAGGCGGAGCGGGGAAAGCTCGTCTCCATGTCGGAGCGGACGAAATCCCTGGCCCGCGCGAACGCTTCAGAAGCAGTCGCCGCCTTATGCCGTCAACAGGCGATGGCGGCGTGATGAGGAAAGGAGCCTGAGAGTGATAGCGCGACCATACGCCACACACGCTATGTTCAGGCACTCGAACCGCGTTCATTTCGTGGGCATCGGCGGGACGGGCATGTGCGGCATCGCCGAGGTCTTGCTGAACCTGGGCTATGAGATCAGCGGCTCGGACATCGCGAGCAACGAGGCGATATTCAGGCTTCGCGGACTGGGCGCCAAGGTGGTTCTGGGACACAAAAAGGAAAACGTGGCGGGAGTGGACGTTTTGGTCTACAGCTCGGCGGTTACGAATGAGAACGTCGAAGTGGCGGAAGCCAGGCGACGGAAAATCCCCGTCATCAAGCGCGCGGAGATGTTGTCCGAACTCATGCGCATGAAATACAGCATCGGCGTGGCGGGGACGCACGGCAAGACGACCACCACCTCGTTTATCGCGGCGGCCTTGGCGGCCGGCGGTCTCGACCCCACGGTCGTCGTGGGCGGACGCATCAACGCCCTGGGCTCGAATGCGCGAATGGGCGAGGGCGACTATCTGGTGGCGGAGGCCGATGAGAGTGACGGCACGTTCTTGAGGCTCACCCCCACGATTGCGATCGTGACGAACATCGACGAGGAGCATCTGGATTTCTATGAGAATTACGGCGCGATCAAGACCGCGTTCTTGGAATTCGTGAACAAGGTGCCCTTTTATGGTTTTTCGGTCTTGTGCCTGGATCATCCCGCGGTTCAGGAGATCATCCCTCACGTGGAGAAGCAGTTCTTCACCTATGGGTTCGGCACCCAGGCGGATTACGTGGGCGAGGAGTTTCGCTACGAAAACGGAGAGGCGGTCTTTGGCGTCAAACGACATGGAGAGCGACTCGGCGAGATTCGCCTCCTCATGCCCGGGCGCCACAACGCGGACAACGCCCTGGCCGCCGCCGCCGTATCGATGGAGCTCGACGTCTCCTTCGGGGACATTCAAAGAGGACTCCACGAGTTCGACGGCATCGGCCGCCGCCTGGAGCGGATTGGCGCGACATCGGGGGTCACGATTTTCGATGACTACGGGCACCATCCCCAGGAGATCAAGGTCACGCTCCGCGCCGTTCGCGAGGCCTGGCCGGAAAATCGCCTGGTGGTGTTGTTTCAGCCGCATCGCTACACGAGAACGCATCATCTCGAAGGAGCCTTCCACACCGCTTTTTACGATGCCGACAGGGTGCTCGTCGCGCCCATATACGCCGCAGGCGAGGCGCCCATCGAGGGCGTGAGTTCGGAAAAACTCGCCGAGGGGATCAGGGCGCACGGCCACCGGAGTTGCGATGCGGTGGCCGGTCTGGAGGATGCCTCGAATCGCCTGTTCGAGGAGACGGGGAGCGGCGACATTGTTCTCACGCTGGGCGCGGGCGACGTCTGGAAGGCGGGCCGGGATCTGCTCGGAAGGCTCGAGCGTAGAGATGGCGAATCAGAGGAAGCGGTATGAGCATCGGGTCGGCGGAGGAAGTCATGGCGCTGGAGATGGCGGAAAAGCTCAAAGGTCTCGATTGCGAGATTCTTTTCGATGAAATGCTGGCCGCATACACCACGTTTCAGGTGGGTGGTCCGGCGGACGCCCTCGCGCTGCCCGCGACGGAAGACGAACTGGTGGAGTTGATTGAGAGATGCCGGAGCGAGGCGTTGCCGGTCACGGTTTTGGGCGGCGGCGCCAACACCCTGGTGCGCGACGGAGGCGTCCGCGGGGTGGTCATCGCGTTTCCAAAGGCCTTCAGGGGAATCGAAGTGGTCGAGGAGAGCGCGGAGCGCATACTGCTCGAAGCGCGCGCGGGAGAGAAGATTCCGGCGCTGGTACGCTTCGCCGCCGAGCGCGGCTGGGCGGGAACCGAATGTCTGGCGGGGGTTCCCGGCACCGTGGGAGGCGCCTTGGCCATGAACGCGGGTACCGCCGAATCATACATCGAAGACGCCGTGGAGAGCGTTCGCTGGGCGCCTCTGGATGGGGGCGCTCCCGAGCGGCTCTCCGCGAAGGACTTGCGTTTCTCGTATCGGCGCGCCGAATTGCCCGCGCCGGGCGTGGTGTTGTCCGTTCGCTTCTCGCTCCGGCCGGCGGACGCCGATGAGTTGCGGGAGCAATTGAGGCGAAGCGCCGTTCAAAGGCGGGAGCGCCAGCCCTGGGGGGTGCCCTGCGCGGGGTCCATATTCAAGAATCCACCCGGCGAGCGCGCAGGCGTGCTCGTCGAAGCGGCGGGCCTCAAGGGGATGCGCGTCGGCGGCGCGCAAGTGAGCGAGGTGCACGGGAATTTCATGGTGAACCTCGGTGGGGCCACGGCGGCGGATGTGCTGGCGCTCATCGGCGAAGTGAAAAGAACGATTTTGGAGCAAAAGGGCATCGAGCTGATCCTGGAGTTGAACGTCATCGGGGAGGACCCGGCGTGAGGCGTTTATCGTTCAAGTGGAGAGGGAAAGCCAGGAGCCGGGAAGTTTTCCTGAATCTCGCCCAGACGGCCGAACTCCCCCGGATCGTCAAAAAGAGCGTCAAGCGAGACACCCAAAAAAGAGTCGGGCGAGGTGGCAAAATAAGAGCAGGCGCAAACTGGATATGGCCCGCAATCGGTTTTTTGGTTTTGGTGGAGGTGCTTCTCCTGGGCGGGCACGCGGTCCGGTGGGCGAAGAGCAGCCGTCATTTCGAGTTGAGCAAG
The DNA here is from genome assembly GCA_965261085.1 of bacterium. Taxonomy (GTDB): domain Bacteria; phylum UBA8248; class UBA8248; order UBA8248; family UBA8248; genus Bin107. The sequence continues at coordinate 3,509,376 of OZ253442.1, read as the reverse complement.
GTGGTGGTGACGGGGCATCAGACGCTTCGAGCCGAGGACATCGAAAAACTCGTGGGGGTCGAACCGGGAACGAACATATTCGACGCCGATTTGGCGGCCGTACGCGCGCGCGTGGCCTCTCATCCGTGGATAAAGCGCGCGAGCGTGCGCATGCGTCCGCCCCATTTCCTCCAGGTCGATATCCTCGAGCGCAAACCCGCCGCACTCATCATGGGCGCTGAAGCCCTCGTGGTGGATGAGGATGGCGTCGTGCTCGGCAAGCCCGTGACGCCGCTCGCGGGATGCTTGCCCATGGTCGAGGGATTCGACTCGAGACGCCGGCGGCCGGGCGACGTTGTTCGCGACCCGCGCCTGGCGCGCTCCATCGAAGCGGTCTTTTTATTCCAGGATTCTCCGGTGATTCGCGGCGAGTGCGTTTCCGTGCGAAACACCGGATCGGGTCAACTCCGGCTTCGCGCCTTGGAGGGAAAGGTGGAACTCATGGTCAGTGAAGAAAGGATGGAGAGTCAGGCCGGTCGGCTCCGGGCCGTTGCGGATGACGTTCTCCGCCAGGAGAAATTCGGAGGGGGCGGCCTCCAGTTCGATCTGAGATTTCCCGGCAGGGTTATCGTTCGGCCGCTCACAAAGGATGGAGGGACAATAGGATGAGCAAACGAAGCGACGTGCTGGTGGGTTTGGACATCGGCACCTCGAAAATCTGTGTGGTCGTGGCCGAGGTGAACGAGGACGGTTCCCTTGAAGTCGTAGGTCTGGGAAAAACCGCTTCGAAAGGGCTCAACCGAGGCTCGGTGGTGAATATCGATCAGACGGTGGAGTCGATTCAAACGGCGGTGGGAGAGGCGGAGTTCATCAGCGGCTCCCCCATTCGCTCCGCATTCGTTGGTGTGGCGGGGGGGCACATTCGCAGCTTCAACACCAACGGTATCGTGGCCATCAAGAGCAAGATTGTGACGCAAGAGGATATTGATCGCGTCGTCGAGCAGGCGCGCGCGGTTACGATGCCGACGGATCACGAAATCATTCATGTGCTGCCGCAGGAATATATCGTCGACGATCAAGAGGGAATTACCGAACCCGCGGGAATGGCGGGCGTTCGCCTGGAGTGCAAGGTCCACGTCGTGACGGGCGCGATTCCTGCGATTCAGAACATCACCCGCAGCGTCGAGAAGGCGGGCTTGAATGTCGAGCGCCTGGTGCTTCAGCCTTTCGCCTCCTCACTGGCCGCGCTGAGCGATGATGAGCGCGACCTGGGCGTGGCCATCGTGGACATCGGGAGCGGCACCTCGGACGTCGCCGTCATCAGCGGGGGCGCGCTGCGCCATTCGGCCGTCATCCCCGTGGGCGGCAGCCATATCACGCGGGATATGGCGATAGGATTGCGGACGCCGGATTACCAGGCGGAGAGAATCAAGCAGGAGCACGGCTGTGCGATGGCCGCCCGTGTGTCGAACGATGAGGAGATCGAAGTACCCAGCGTGGGAGGCCGCCCGCCGCGCATATTGAGCCGCCAGATGCTCGCCGAGATCATCGAACCCCGCATGGAGGAGATATTGACGCTCATCCGCCGTGAGATACAAAAAAGCGGCATGGAGGATCTCCTTCCCGCCGGGGTCGTGCTCACGGGTGGGGCAAGCATTATCGAGGGCGCCGATGAACTGGCCGAGAACGTGCTTCAGCTTCCGGTGAGACTGGGCGTTCCCAGCGGCATCGGCGGGCTCGTGGATATGGTCAACGGACCCATGTACTCCACCGCCGTGGGCCTGGTGATTTACGCCATGAAAGCAGGCGCCCCAAAGCGCCGGGGCCTCACGAACGGGGCGTCGCACGGCCCGATTCGTCAAACAACACAAAAAATCCGCCATGTTTTTGCTAGTGTATTCAAATGATCAGGAGGGGGAGCAGGGAGAGCTTCCCAAGATCGAAGGGGGGGAGAATGAGTGATTCGACGTTTTTCACACTGGATCAGGGGCCGCCGTGTAGCGCGAGAATCGCGGTCGTCGGCGTAGGAGGCGGCGGAGGCAACGCCGTCAACACCATGATTTCAGAGGGCATGGAGGGTGTTCAGTTCGTGGCTGCAAACACGGACGCCCAGGTTTTGGAGCGCTCTCTGGCGTCCGAGAAAATTCAGATCGGCCAGGAGTTGACGAACGGCCTGGGGGCTGGCGGAAACCCCGATGTCGGCCGGAAAGCCGCCCTGGAGGACACCGAGCGTCTTTCTGAATTCATGCAGAAACTCGAGATGGTGTTCGTCACCGCAGGGATGGGCGGCGGTACGGGCACGGGCGCCGCTCCCGTCATCGCGCGCATCGCGAAAGAGGCGGGCGTGCTGACGGTGGGCGTCGTCACCAAGCCTTTCGAGTTCGAGGGCCCTCGCCGGATGAGTCAAGCCGACGAGGGGATCGATGAGTTGCGCGAGGCCGTGAACACGCTCATTACCATCCCCAATCAGCGTCTCCTGGGAATGGTCGAGCGTTCCACGCCGATGATGGAAGCTTTCCAGAAGGCGAACAACGTCTTGTTGCAGGCGTGTAAGGGAATCGCCGACCTCATCACCACGCCAGGCCTGATCAATCTCGATTTCGCCGACGTGCGCACCATCATGCGCGACATGGGCGGCAAGGCGCTTATGGGCAGCGGTACGGGCCAGGGCGAGAATCGCGCCGTCATCGCCGCGCAAAACGCCATCAACAGCCCGTTGCTCGAGGAGGGGACCATCGAGGGTTCCCGGGGCGTGCTCATCAACATCACCGGAGGTAATGATCTGGCGCTCTTCGAGGTGAACGAGGCCTGCAAACTCGTCCATGAAAAAGCGCACCAGGACGCCAACATTATTTTCGGTTCGGTGATTGACCCGAACCTGGAGAACCAGATTCGCGTGACTGTCATCGCGACGGGCTTTGGGCGGGAATCGATTCGAGAGGTTCCCCCTCTGGAAGCGGAAGCCACGGGCACCGAGGGCGGAAAAATTTCGGTTCCCACGTATATCCGACTGAAAAACACTAAAACGCAATCCGGTGTCCCCGATAATCTGGAGGATGACGATCTGGACGTGCCCACCTTCCTGCGAAAGCAGGTTGACTGAAACTCCCCAACGTCGTTCGGCCGGGGGGGCCTCTCTCGCGCCTGACGACGCATTCCCCATGGACGCGACTGGGGGAGAGCATTCTCCCCCAGTCGCGCCTTTCTCGAGAGCATGAGCCTGTTTCTTGTGGCGTCACGGACCTCTCTTTATAATGTGAGCAGAGCAGGGGAGTTTATGCAGAGGTGTTCGATGATTTCTTCTCGTCCGGGATGGGTTGTGGATGATTTCTTTGGAGCGTCACGAATCCGGCGGCGTTGAATTTCTGAGATCACCGCTGCTGGAAGAACTCGCTTTCCTGCGTCACGGGTTCAGCACCCGAAGAGGAGGGGTGAGCGAGGGCGGCTTCCGTTCCCTGAACCTCGGGCGCGCCAGGTGTGAAGTCCCCGAAAATGTAGCGGAAAACAGGAGGCGTTTTTTTGAAGCCGCCGATTTTCCGGCGGAACGCCTGGTGGAAGTAAAACAGGTGCACGGGTGCGATGTTCTCGTGGCCGAGGATGTTTCCCCCGATGAAAAAGCGTGTGGCGACGCCCTGGTTACGAATGTCCCTGACTTAGGCGTAGCGGTTCAGACGGCGGATTGTATACCCGTGCTCATCGCAGACGCCCGGAAGATGGTCGTCGCCGCCGTGCATGCGGGACGCAAGGGGGTGGCCGGCGGCGTATTGCCCGGGACCATCGAGCGGATGAGGGAGGAATACGGCTGCGAGCCACGGGACATGCGGGCCGCCCTCGGCCCCGCCATTTCCGGGGAGCGCTACGAGGTGGACGAGGAGTGCTTGCCGCCTTTTCGCGAACGGCACCGAAACTGGAGAGATTTCACCACGCCACTGGGGCGGGGCAAATGGCTGCTGGACCTTCCCCTTGCGGCGAGGCTTCAGTTGGCCTCGGCGGGGATTCCCGAAAGCCGGATTGGCGCGCCGGGCCCCTGCACGTTCTCGGAATCGTCGAGATTTTTCTCCTATCGCCGAGACGGGCCGTCCACGGGGAGATTGTTGTCGGCGATATGGATAGGAGCGTGAGAAAGACGGTGAGCATTATATGGCAGCGATACGAGATGGTGAAGGGGCGCGTGGCGGATGCCGCCCTGGCCTGTGGCCGGAATCCGGATGAAATTCGCCTTCTGGCCGTGAGCAAGACCCAGCCCCCCGAGCGGGTCGTCGAAGCAATCGAGGCGGGCGTCGACATCATCGGGGAGAACCGGGTGCAGGAAGCCCAGCGCAAGAGGGGCGAGATTGACCCTGAAGTGGCAGGCAAAGCAAGGTGGCATCTCATCGGCAGTCTGCAAAGGAACAAGGCCCGCGCCGTGCCCGGGCTGTTCGACGTGGTGGAATCTCTGGATTCTCTAGCCCTCGCGCGGGAGTTGAACAAGCGCGTGAATTGCGCGGGGGTAGAACCCCTGGACGTGTATATCCAGGTCAATACCGGGGAAGAAGCCCAGAAGGGTGGAGTTTCTCCCGCTGATTCGATGACGCTCGTGCGGGAGGCGTCTGCGCTGGAAGCCTTGCGGGTGGTCGGCTTGATGTGCATTCCTCCCCTGGGAAGGGAGGCGGAGGAGAGCCGCCCACATTTTGAATTGTTGAGAAAATTGAGGGATGATATCCAAGACGCCGGCTTCTCCCACGTCCGCGAGTTGTCGATGGGCATGTCGAACGACTTTGAAGTCGCGATAGCCGAGGGAGCGACGCTCGTCCGCATCGGCACGGCCGTTTTTGGACCGAGAGGAACGAACTGAAGCGAATTTGAAACAGACCAATCATTTCAGTAGGATGAGCTGGTTCCGGGTATCGGGACGATTTCGAACTCACATGCGGAAGGTGCTTGAAAAATGGCGGAAATCCTTGTAGTCGGTGGTGGAAACATGGGCGAAGCGCTCGTCATGGGCATGGTGAATTCCGCCTATGCGAAAGTCGATGACATCGTCATCGCGGAACCCCTGGCCGAGCGCGCCGAATATCTCAGAAAAACGTCGGGGTTTCAGGTGGCGCCCGATGGGGCGGAAGCCGCTCCTAAGGCGCAAACGGTGGTGATCGCCGTGAAGCCGCAGGTGCTGGACGTTGTTCTGGATGGACTGAAGGACGCCCTGGCGCACGGCCCGCTCCTGATTTCCATCGTCGCAGGCGCGCCCACGAGCCGGTTTACGGGGATTTTGGGCGATGAGGCGCGGATCGTCCGCGTCATGCCGAACACGCCCGCCCTCGTGGGAGAAGGCGCCGCGGGACTGTGCGCGGGCGGAGGGGCGTCGGAGGCGGATTTGTCGCAAGCGAGACAGCTTTTGGAGTCCGTCGGCAAGGCTGTGGTTCTGCCTGAGTCGTTGATGGACGCCGTGACGGGTTTGTCGGGCAGCGGCCCCGCGTACGTGTTTCAGTTCATCGAGGCGCTGGCGGACGGCGGGGTGATGGCGGGCCTGCCGCGTGAGGAGGCGATGCTTCTGGCGGCCCAAACCGTTTTGGGCTCCGCCAAGATGCTGCTCGAAACAGGGGAGCATCCGGGCCGCTTGAAGGATATGGTGGCCTCGCCCGGGGGAACGACCATCGCAGGCTTGCACGCGCTGGAAAACGGGGGGCTGCGCTCCGCCGTCATGAACGCCGTGAGCGCCGCCGCGCGCAGGAGCGAGGAGCTGGGCCGTGGCTAGCCCATTTTTTCAAACGGGAGTTCGGCCGTGTTCTTGATATCGAATTTCATGAACGGAATCGGCGTGATTCTCAGCTATCTGCTCACCATCTACATTTGGATCATCATCATTCGCGCGCTCTTGTCGTGGGTGAATCCGGACCCCTACAATCCGATAGTCCAGATATTGTATCGCCTGACGGAGCCGGTGCTGGCGCCCGTGCGCTACCGGATGCCGAATATCGGAGGCATCGACGCGAGTCCGATTGTGGTTTTGCTGATCATATTCTTTTTGCAAAGTTTCGTGGTACAGAGTATTTTTGATCTGGCCAAGATGTTGCGTTGATTTTCGCTTTGGGAGCCTGCAGATGAAGTACACTGGCAACGACGTTCGAAGCCATAGCTTTTCGAATAAAATGCGGGGCTACGATCGTCTCGCAGTCGACGCGTTCCTGTTCAAGGTGGCCGACTGGCTGGATCAGTCCGTGCGGAAGAACGAGCAGCTCAGCCTGCAATGCAAGGACCTGTTCGAGCAATACAATGGTTTGAGAGAAGAGCACGCCAATCTGCAAAAAATCCTCATCTCCGTTAATGAACTGAGGGATCAGGCCACGACCAAGTCCGGCGAAATGGTGGAGAAAGCGGAAACCGACGCCGAGGAGATCATCAAAAAGGCCAAGGCCGAGGCCGAGAATATCCTCGCGAAAGCCGAAAAGGATACCGAAAAGTTGCGCGAAGAGGTGTTGGATATAAAGGATTTGAGGGACAAACTTCTGATGGAGCTATATGGGACGTTTCTCTCCCAAATCCGGACGCTCGAAATCGAGGGCGTCCGCATGGGGGTCGACCTCCCACGCTTCCTGGAAGAGGAAAGCGAAGAAGTTGCAGACGAGGAAAATGAAAACGTCATCAAGTTGAACCAGAAAGCGGAGGGCGATGCGTCGTGATCGGCCTCCGCGAGGAGGCGGACGGCGTCAGCTTTGAGGTTCGGGTCCAGCCGCGCTCATCCAAAACCGAAATCAGTGGAGTTCACGATGGCGCCCTGCGGGTGCGGCTTTCGGCGCCGCCCGTGGACGGGGCCGCCAACAAGCAGTGCATCGAGTTGTTCTCCCGGAAGATGAAGATTCCGAAGCGCTCCATACGAATCACCTCAGGTGTGAGCACGCGCAGGAAACGCCTGAAAATCTCAGGCTTGGGCATCGAGGAGGTAAAAAAGATTCTGAGCGACATGGCGTAGAATCCCATGCGCTCGCGCGACGTTGTGAATGAGAGAATCTGAATGGGCGAGAAAAAAGAGATTGAGGGGAACTTCCATAGCATCGCGTTTCGAGGCGGCGCGCTCGTCTTGATCGATCAGCGGAAACTTCCCCGCGAAGAGGTTTATCTCCAATTCCGCACGGAAGAGGAGGTGGCCGAGGCCATCAAGACCATGGTGGTGCGCGGCGCGCCCGCCATCGGGATAGCAGCGGGCTACGGCATGGCCCTGGCAGCCGCCCGCCACGCGGGTTCAGGGGCCGATGCGCAGCGTGAGGCGCTCGAACGGGCGGCGCGGGTGCTGGGCGCCACGCGCCCCACGGCGGTCAATCTATTCTGGGCGATTGAAAAAATGAAGGCCCATATCCGCGAAAGCGACACCGCGCCTCACGCGTTGGCCGAAGAACTCCTCCGCCTGGCGAAAGAGATGCATGAAGAGGACGTGGCGGTTTGCCGCAGGATTGGCGACCTTGGCGCCGTGCTGCTGCCGGAGGGGAGCAGTGTTCTCACCCATTGCAACGCGGGCGCGCTGGCGACCGCCGGGTACGGCACGGCGGGCGGCGTGATTCGCAGCGGCTTCCGGGATGGGCGTGTGCGCGAGGTTTACGTGGACGAGACGAGGCCTTTTCTGCAGGGAGCGCGCCTCACCGCCTGGGAACTGAGCCGCGACGGCATTCCCGTCGTGCTCATCACCGACAATATGGCCGCGCATTGCATGCGCCTGGGAAGAATCGACGCGATCGTAGTCGGCGCGGACCGCGTGGCCGCAAACGGGGACGTCGCCAACAAAATCGGCACCTATGGCCTCGCGGTGCTCGCCAGGGAGCACGGAGTGCCCTTTTATGTGGCGGCGCCGACGAGCACCATCGACATGGAGGCGAAAGGGGGAGCGGATATTCCCATAGAAGAGCGCCCCGAAGAGGAGGTTCGCTCCTTTGGCGGCGTGCCCGTCGCTCCCGAGGGCGTGCGCGTCTTCAACCCCGCGTTCGATGTGACGCCCGCGCGTTTCGTGGACGCCCTGGTGACGGAAAAGGGGATGGTGCGCCTCGCGCGAGGAGAGTCTCTCGGCTTGGTCCTGGGCTGAGCGGCGTTACATCATGCGAAGGCGTCACGTTTGTCCTTTTGAGGCGAAACGTAGCCTTTCGTGTTGACTTAGAGCCCGAGAGCGGGATATAAACCGACATTCTTCGGGCGGTTTTCAAAATTTTTCCCGTGGGGGCTGTAGCGAAGTTTGGTTATCGCGCTGGCCTGTCAAGCCAGAGATCGCGGGTTCGAGTCCCGTCAGCCCCGCCACTTCTTCCGCCGTCATGCATTCTCCGCTTCTTGTGGATTCGGGACCAAGACGCCGCCGATCCCCATCCCGATATCAGCTTTGTGCGAGATTTGGTTTTCGGCGAGATTTTGGTATACTAATTTATAAGTATATCGAATTTATATATAGATGGAATTTCGCTTTCCTACATAGTAAGCGGATATTTTCAATTCACTGGCGTATGGCTTGATCGGGGCCGATGATATCCCGGCGCGGCGGGTCTTGCGTCTTCTTAGGATGCCTTGGGCTATCCATGGAAGTCTTCATTCACTAGGAGGAGAAACAAGCATGAAAAGATTAGTTGGTTTCGCACTGGCCGCCGCTTTCGTAGCGGGTACGTTCGTGGTGGTCGCACCGGCCGATTCGGCGACGCTGCGCATCGGCGCGCACAGGGCCCTGATGGGGTCTTTCGAGGTCATCGCCGACCGCATGGGCTACTGGAAAAAAGAGGGCTTAAAGTACACGATGGGCCACTTCAAGCAGGGCAAACTGATGCGCAACGCCATCATCCAGAATAACTTGGATACCGGCACCACGGGCTTCTCGCCCTTCACCACGGCGATATCCAAGGGGGCGAGGGTGACGGCCATCGGGGTGACGGCGAACATCTGCGGCATGGTCGCCATTATCGTGCCTGTGAACTCGAAGGCCAAGAGCTTGAAGGACCTCAAGGGTTCGGTGTTCGCCAACAAGAAGGGCACGAGCACGGACTTCGCGTTTCAGTCCTACGTGATTCCCTCGCATGGCCTGAAGAGTTCGGATTTCCAGCTCCTGAGCGTCCGCACCACAGAGCGCATCGCCGCTCTGATATCCGGCGCCGCCCAGGCGGCCATGGTCGGCGAGCCGCAGGGTGAGATCGCCCGCGAGCAGGGCCTGATTCGCTATCTGGAGGATCTGTGCAAGTACGACAATACGAGAATGATGCACGTGGGCAACCCCCAGACCATCAAGAAGCACCCCGATCTCTATTACAAGTATTTCAGGGGCTGGCTGAAGGCGCACCAGTTGCTCAAGAATGACCCGAAGACCTACGCCAAGGTCTACACTAGGGCGCTGCAGGAAGTCGGCGACAAGGCCAAGGTGAGCACCACTCTCAAGGTCGTTAAAAAGCTCAAGACGGAGGTTTTCCTGAGTGACGAGGTGAAGAAATACCTGAACGACATGGGGGATAAGCAGATCAAGCTCGGCTGGATCAAGAGCCACCCCGACTTCACCAAGAGTCCGTTCCTGGATGACTCCATCCTCCGCAAGGCCGCGAAGGACATCGGCTTCAACTAGGCGAACGGAGCAGACGCAACACCAAAACCCCCGGGGGCGAGAAGTTCCCGGGGGTTTCTTATTGCTGGAGCCGAGTGTTCCCCCGATATTTCGAGGAGTTTCGCGCCCACAAGCACGACACTTCCAATTGCCGGGGCCGGGAGTTCAACTCGCATTTCGAGGATGTCTCTCCTCTCTCGGCTCCTACTCTTCTGCGCTGCCTCGTTCGCGCCGAAGGCGTTACCCGAGGCGCCCGCTACGCGCCCATGCGCCGCAGCAATGCGTGGCGGGACGGGATAGCGGTGAGTGGCGGGAATGGCGCGCGCGAATCATCCTCCATGACACAAAAAAACCGGGCGCGACTCTCGCCGCGCCCGGCCGGTAAGCGTTTGTCGTTCTTGCCTTGATTACACTTTCTTGTCCTGCGCGCCCATCGCTTCCATCATGCCCCAGCGGATGACGGTGCGGCTTTCGATGGGCTGGAAGAGCATCTTTTCGAGAACGAAACCGAAGAGACCGAGGACGGAGAGCGCGACCATCATGAACGCGATGTCCAGGTATTCCTGCGCGTCGAAGATGCCGGCGGAAAGTCCCCATCGGATTCCGGCGAACGCCTCGGCTCCGACCCCTGCGCGCCAGGCGCGCGCCAGGCCGATGCGCAGACCGCTCAGGATCATCGGCAGCGACCCGGGCAGGACGACGGTGCGGAAAATCGTCATCTTGTCCGCGTTCATCGACTGGGCCGCGCGTATCCATACCGGGTTCACGGTTTTCACGCCCGTCCACACGGCCATGGCGATGGGCAGGAAGGAGGCGAAGGCCGTGATGACGATGACCGTCTGATTCCCGATGCCCGCCCAGATGACGACGATGGGCGTCCACGCGATAGCCGGAATCGGCAGCAGCACCGAGAGAAGCGGCACGAAGAACGCCTCCCAGAAAGCGAAGCGCCCCATCATTATGCCCACGATGGTGCCGACGACAGCGGCGATGAAGAACGCGAACGGAAGACGCCATGCGGTGTTGATCGTATGCAGCAGAATCGGACTCTCCAGGAGTTTCAAGAACTGGTCAATGAGTCCTAAGTTCGGGTTTTCGGCCAACTCCCGGAACAATGGGCCCGTCACCAGCTCCCATGCCCGATAGACGATGGCGTCGACGGTGGGAAAGAGTCTTCCCTGGTTGCCCTGTGCCTGCATGGCGGCGACCTGCCAGAGGGCCAGGATGACGATGAACGGGTAGGTCGGTCGCAGCTTCACCCATATCGGCCTTCTCACTGTTTTTTTCTTCTCGTCCAACATCTGGGGAGAGGGTGCTGCCTGAGATGTCTGCATGGATTATTCCTCTCTAAAAATCACGAATCAAATCGTTGACGTGTCGTTGGAGTTTGATGAACTCGGGCGCGAGATCGTCGCGGGGTCTGGGGAGATCGACGTTCACGATCTCGCGAATTCTTCCCGGATTCGGAACGAAAACCACGATCCGGCTCCCGAGGTAGACGGCTTCGCTCAAGTTGTGGGTGACGTAGAGAATCGTCTTTTTCGTCTTCTGCCATACGTCGACGGTCAACTCCTGTAATTCCTCGCGCGTCTGGGCGTCGAGCGCGCCGAAGGGCTCATCCATCAGGAGAATTTGCGGGTCGAACGCCATGGCTCTCGCCACCGCCACCCGCTGGCGCATGCCGCCCGAGAGGTTGTGGGGAAAGAAATCCGCAAATTCCTCGAGGCGAACGAGGCGCAGGTAATCGAGCGCGATTTTCGTGCGCTCAGCCTCGGGTAAGTTTCTGATTTCGAGACCGTATTCCACGTTCTGCCTCGCCGTGCGCCACGGGAACAGGGCGTATTCCTGGAACACGACGCCCTTGTCGTAGTCCTGGGTGAGCGTTCTTCCGTCCATGGTGATTGTGCCCGCGGTGATCTCGACGAAACCGGCGAGCATGTTGAGCAGCGTCGTCTTCCCGCAGCCCGAAAGCCCGACGAGGCAGATGAACTCGCCGTCCTCGATGTTGAGGTTCACGCCCTCCAAGGCATGCACCTTTCTCTCGGGAGTGTCATAGACTTTTCTCAGATTTTGAATCGATATTTTCGTGACCATAAATGAATGTATTCCTAAGATGCGAAAGACTTTGTCTTTCAGGTGTAGTGAAATCGAGCCGGATCACGTTAATTCTAGCAAAATCCGGGGCGCGAAAGAAACGGCAAATATACTTTCGTGATGTTTTGTAATAATCTCATGTGCGCTCATACATGCAGGTGAGTGATTCAAAGCCGAAAAGCGTTGATATTGCTTGAGATTCGGGTGAATCTCAAGCCTTGTAAAATAGATTTGCCACGGGTGGTGAGGTGAATCCCGGGGCGGAGATTCCGGAAAGGGTGTGATTGATGGATGGTCGACTTCCGCTGGAAGGGCTGCGGATACTGGCGGTCGAGCAGTTCGGGGCGGGGCCGCTGGCCTCGCAACTGTTGGCGGATATGGGGGCCGAAGTCATCAAGATAGAGGATCACGCCGTGGGTGGCGATTCCGCGCGGCCCGTTCCCCCGTACGCCCTTCCGGGTAACGACAGCTACTATTTTCAGTCCTTCAACCGCAACAAGAAGAGCGTCGCGCTCAGGATTCGCACGCCCGAGGGCAGGGAGATATTGCGCAAACTCGTGCCCAAGGCGGATGCGCTCTATGCGAATTGCAGGGGCACGGCGCCCGAGAAACTCGAAATAACGTATAAGCATCTGAGTCCCTACAACGAGAAAATCGTGTGCTGTTTTCTCTCTGGCTACGGGATGACGGGCCCCAGAGCGGGTGAGCCGGCCTATGATTACCTCATGCAGGCCTACGCGGGCATCATGGATTTAACGGGAGAGCCTGACGGCCCCCCCACCAAGGCAGGCGTGAGCTTTGTCGATTTCACCGGTGGTTTCATATCGCTCGTGGGCCTGTTGGCTGCGCTGTGGGAAGTCGGCCGCACCGGCAAGGGCAGGGACGTCGACGTGGCGCTGATGGACGGCGCCCTGGTTCAACTCGCATACATGGCCACCTGGGCGCTCAACTGCGGCTACGTGCCGCAAAAATTTTCCCGGAGCGCGCACCCCTCGATGGTGCCCGCACAGAATTTCGAGACGAAAGACGGCTGGATAAGCGTGCTTTGCCTCAAGCAGAGTTTCTTCCCCATCCTCGTCGAGCGCATGGGTATTGGGGAGGTGGCCGAGGACCCGCGCTTCCAAATGGCCCAGGATCGTTTCGAGAACCGTGAAGCGCTGCTGGACATCCTCGAAAAGGCGTTCAGGGAGAAAACGAACGCGGAGTGGACCGAACTGCTTCAGGGCTTCGTTCCCTTCGCGCCGGTGAACACCGTGGCGCAGGCGATGGAAGACCCCCAGATTCTGGCGCGGGACATGATTGTGGAGATGGACCACCCCGTGGCGGGGAGGATGAAGGTCCTGGGGCCGCCCATCAGAATGCCGGGCGCGCAGATGAAGTACACGCGGGCGCCTTATCTGGGAGAGCACACGAGAGAGGTTCTGGGCGATCTTCTCGGCATGGGGTCTGACGAACTCGAGGATTTGAGAGAGAAGAACATCGTTTCCTGGAGCGTTCCGCCCGAAGGTTAGAGCGGGAATTTTCCGGTTTTTTGGATTTTTACCCACATTTTCGGAGGCATCATCATGGCGGATTTGCCGATCCCGCAAGTCGTAAATTCCCTGGACGTAGACGAGGACAAGGCCTATGAGCCGCCCTACGATATCCGTTGGGGCGTGAATCGCGAGACGACGGGCACCGATACCATCACGATGGGCAGAACCATCATCCCGCCCAGGGGGCGCAACGCGCTTCATTTTCACAAAAACTGCGACACCACGATTTACGTGGCGAAAGGCCCCATCAACATTTACTGGAAAGAGGGGGAGGAGATCACCAGAAAAGAGGTGCCCGTCGGCCATTTCGTCTATTTTCCGTGTGGGTGCATCCACGGCCAGGAGAATCCGAGCGGAGACGAGCCGGCGGAGTTGATATTCACCTACGGCGGCATGCCCAACAAGGAAGCAGCGGGCACGACGTTCGTGGACGACCCCAGAGACCCGCTGAGGGATTAAGGCTTCTCCGCTGGGGGTCGTTTTCTACCTTTCCCACCATCGCCCGAGCACAGGAGATAAGTACGCGATGTATCCCATGAGACCCTTCGTTTATCTACTGGTCGCCTGCCTCCTGGGCGTCACCGGCTCGTTTGCACAGGCGCAGCAGGCCAGCCAGAAAATATCCGGCTTCGACGGCGCCACGCTGGTCCACGTTCCATCGGGGTGGTTCGTGATGGGCAGCAAATCCGGCGATAAGGATGAGCGTCCGCCCAGAAAGGTTTTCGTTCCGGGTTTCTGGATCGGCCAGACAGAGGCGACGGCGGAGCGCTTCGCTCGTTTCGTCGCCCAAACGGGATACAAGACGACGGCCGAGAAGCGGAAATGGTCCTGGACATGGGACGCTTCTCTGAGAAAAGGAAAAGGCGGCTGGCGAAAAACGAAGGGCGCGAGCTGGCGTCGGCCCGAAGGCCCGAAATCAAGCTGGAAAAGCGTTCCGAAACAACCCGTATCCCACGTGAGCTGGCCCGATGCGGAAGCGTATTGCCAGTGGGCGGGCAGGCGCCTGCCCACCGAAGCGGAATGGGAGCGCGCGGCGCGCGGCGGAGACGGTAGGCGCTACCCCTGGGGCAAGGAACGCGATGTGATGAGAGCCAACCTCAAAGGTGGCAAGGACGGGTTCCCCGTCGTCGCGCCCGTGGGCCGCTTTCCGAAAGGCGCGAGCCCGTTCGGCGCGCTCGACATGTCCGGCAACGTCTGGGAATGGGCGGCCGACCGCTATCAATCGAGAGCGTATAAAAAAATGGCCGAGCGCGACCCGCACGGGCCGTCAAAGGGAAAAACCAGAGTCGTTCGAGGCGCATCCTGGGGCAGCCCCATCGCCTGGGCCACGGCGCACAACCGCTACCATCGCCCCCCCGATTACAGGAACAACAAGATCGGCTTTCGCTGCGCCACGGGCGAGGGTGGTTAATAGGGCCCGCGTTGCGTGGGAATGAGCGGCGGTGAGTGAATGAGAGTAAAGCTGCGCGTGGGAGAGGGCGAATATCAGGGCCGGAATCGCGCAACACGAGGGTCGTTGAGGGGAAAAGACGGGCTGCGCCCGGCGGTAGATTTTTGAATATTTAGGGAATGATGAGGAAAATCAGGCGAAGCGCCTGTCTGTTTCTCCGTTTACTTCGACGTTCTTTCAATCAAGGTTTCCAGAGCTCTCATGCTTTCGCGGTGGCGGGTATCCAAAGCGGCCATGGTTTCTTCATGCTGCTTGTCTCTTGCTACCGAAGCGCGGCTCATCTGTTTCAGACCATACAAGATGAGAAGGCATTGGACGCCGCCCACGACAAGCGTAATCAAGGCGTGAACGGCCGATACCCAAAGCCCTATACGTGAAATCTCAAGCGTCGCTATTTCAAACTGCGTCATCTTTTCCTCTCCTCGGGTGTTGATTGGGAGTGGAGTCGCCCCTCGAATATGGTACACGGGGACGGGAAAAGCAACTTTCGCCATCTTCCGCATCCTGCCGTTGTTCGGATTTCCGGTAGAACGGATTGCATCGGGATAATGGAGCGAAACCGCGCTAAAAAGGAGCCAACAAAAAATGGCGGGTCGGGCAACGGGATTCTCGTGGCGGGTTGCTGTTCCTTTTAGTGGTGCCGCGCACACACCTGAGAGGACGCATACTCAAGGAATGCCAAAGGAAATCAGGTGAAGCGCCGGTCTTTTCCTCCGTTTACTTCGACGTTCTTTCGATCAAGGTTTCCAGAGCTTTCATGTTTTCGCGGTGGCGGGTGTCTAAAGCGGCCATGGTTTCCTCATGCTGCTTGTCTCTGGCTACCGAAGTGCGGTTCATCTGTTTTAGTCCATACAAGATGAGAAAACATTGAACGCCGCCCACGACAAGCGTAATCAAGGCGTGAATGCCCGAAATCCAAAGCCCAGTCCGTGAAATATCGAGTCCAACCCGTGAAATCGTAAGCGTTGCCATTTCAAATTCCGTCATCTTTTCCTCTCCTCGGGTGTCGATTGGGAGTGGAGTCGCCTCTCGAATATGATACACGGGGACGGGAAAAGCAACTTTCCCATCGCTCGTGTCATGCCGTTTATTCGTGATGAGTGGTTGTTTTCATTTTGTTGAAATTACCACCGGGTCTTACTTAAAAAACCATCAATTCGTCGGCGCGGGCGGCACGACGAGCACGCCGTGCGCCCCGTTGCCCACGCGGATTTTCTTGATGTTGCTGTGGCTTTTCGCATCCATCACGAACACTTCTTTTGAATCCCTGTTCGTCACGTAGGCGAGCGCGCCGTCGGGCGTGAAGGCGATGAGGTCGGGCCGCACGCCCTGCTTCACTCTGGCGACGCGCTTTTGCGAGGGGAGCGAGAAGACGGACACCCTGTTGATGTGCGGGAGGGTGACGTAGAGGAACTTTCCGTCCGGCGTGATGAGGGCGTCGTGCGGCTCGCCGGAGAGTTTAATGGTACGGATGATTTCCAAGGTATCGAGATCGACCACGCTGTAGGAGTGGCGCTCCCCGTTCATGACGTAGAGGTGTTTACCGTCGCGCGTCACGTCGATGCCCTCGATGTAATGGCCCGCATCGATTTGTTTGATCGGCTTTCCAGTTTCGAGATCGACGACGGAAACATCCTCGCTCAACTCGTTCGCCACGAAGGCAAAGCGTCCATCGGGGCTCAGCTTGATGTTCACCGGGTTGTTCCCCCCGTGCTTGATGAGGCCGATGACCTTACGGGCCGCCACGTCGAGAATCGTCACGTTGTCCGAATAGGTGTTCACGAAATAGGCGCGCGCGCCGTCTGGGGAGAACGCCAGGTTGTAGGGGTCGCGTCCTGCGCCACGCGGCGAATGAATTTGAGCGTATGCGTGTCGAAAACGCGCACATAGGCGCTGCCGTCGTTGATGAGGTAGGCGTGGCGTCCGTCGGGCGCGAGCGAGAGGCGGTTCGCCTTCCTGCCCGCGGGGATCGTCTTGATGACCTCGTGGGTATCGCGCGAGATGACGCTCAGGGTGCCGTCGCGCGTGTTCGTGACGAAAATCCGCTCTCCCGCCGCCAGCGCGGACGCAGGCATCGAAATTAAAAGAGCGAGAATGACAAGAGAGAGCATGATGTCGCGCATTCTGGAAGAACCTACCGGCCTTGTTGCTTCAAAAACGCCTCTTTCGCCTTGGGGTCGAAGCGGCAATTGCACATCTTGCGTATCAGGGCCACCAAATCACGAATCTCCTGTTTTGTAAACACGTTGCCCCAGGGCGGCATGATGGGGGATAGGTCGCTCGCCCCGCCTCCGCGAGTGATGGTGCGCACCATGTCCTCATCGGAGAACTGGGCCATGTCCTTGCCGTCGGTGAGATTGCGGGGGCTCACAGGCAGCTTCTTGGTGTTGTTCACCCCCTTGCCGTCTCCCTTGGGGCCGTGGCACTGGATGCAGTACCAGCGGAAATTCTCCTGCGCACTCACGCGGCTTGGCGGTTCGTCCGCACTGACAAGGAGGGGGGCGCTCGCCGTTGCAACCATGATGAAAGCGAGAGCGAGTATTCTGCTCACGCGATGCGATGAAAATGAACGCTTCATTTGAAACTCGCGATGTATGCGGCGAGAGCGATGAAGTCCTTCTCGCTCAGCTTCGTGAACGCCTCCTCCCCATACACCGGCATTCTGCCGTTGGGATTGTAGCGCTCCGGCTTTTTCAGGAAAGCCACGATGAAATCGGCGTTCAGCCTGCGTCCCGCCTCTCTAAAATGAGGCGCGCTGTGGCCGCCCACCTCGACTTTCGCCCGGTAAACCGTCTTTCGAATCGCGACCATGTGGCAGGAATAACAGGGCTGTTTTTTCTGAAACAGGATTCTCGCCCGCCTAAGCACTTTTCTGGGGATTTTCTTCCAGCCCGGAACCACGCCCACCGGCATTTCGGGGTCCTTTAAGGATTCCAGATAGGCCGCGACTTTTGCCGCCTCCTTTTCGGGGAGGACGGGATGCGGGAATTTTCCCCGCTTCATGGTTCCGTAGATGACGCCGCGAAAAGGGTCGGGTTTGGCCAGCCATTTCGACAGAAAGCCGGGCCGGAATTTGCTGCCCGCATACCAGAGCGAGGGGCCTTTGATTCCGTGGCGTGCGGGCGGGAGTATTCTGGCTTCAGGTCCTTTCAGGGTGTGGCAGCTTCCGCAATTGTTTTTCTCAAAAAGGGATTTTCCTTCCTCGACATCTGCGCCATACGAGAGGGCGGGCGCGAGGAGGAGTGAGAAAATTCCCGCCAGGGTGACGAAAAAAATCCCCGCGAAATGCGTTTTCAGCAGCCTCGCTTGGGCAGTCTTGGAGTTCACTCCCATCGGCTCCGGTGACGCCGTAGCATTCGTCTTATCGATCTTCATTTCGGCAACTCGGGGGCCTTGATTTCCGGGAGATCGCCCGTGAGCGCGCTCATGAAGGCGATTAGGTCTTGTTTCTCGGTTTTCGTGAGTTTCAAGGGCTTCATGTCCGGGTCGAGGTGAGGGTTCGGGTGCCCACCCTTGTCGTAGAAATCGGTCACTTCCTCCAGCGTGTTGAAGCGGCCGTCGTGCATATAGGGCGCCGTCTGGTTGATGTGGCGAAGCGTGGGCGTCTTGAATTTGCCCCGGTCCTTTATTTTTCTGGTGATTTTCTCTCGTCCGATCTCTAAAGGCTTCTTGTCCATCCCGATGCCGATGTTGTGGAACTTATCGTCCGTGAAGGGTGCGCTGAATTCATCCACCAAGTGGCATTTCACACAATTTCCATTGCTTGTAAAGACCTTAAACCCTTTGATCGCACGAGGCGAGAGCGCGGATTTGTCGCCCCCGAATTTCCAGCGGTCAAAGGGGGAATTGCCGGAAAGGACCGTGCGCTCGAAGGTGGCGATGGCCTGCGCCACACGCTTAAGGCTGATGACGGGGCTTCCGAACGCCTCTGCGAATCGCTCCTGGTATTCTGGAATCGCGCCGAGCGTCCGGATGATTTTCGCCTCGCTCGAGGCCATCTCGCTCGGGTGGAGAATGGGGCCTTTGGCCTGCTCCTCAAGGCTTCCGGCGCGTCCGTCCCAGAACTGGGATTCGTTGTAGGCGGCGTTGATGACCGTGGGCACGTTCCTCAGCGTGAGCCTGCCGTCAAAGCCCGTTCCGTACTGGCGCGCGTTCGAGAATCCGCGCCGGGGCATGTGGCACGTAGCGCAGGAGACCTTCCCGTCGCCGGAGAAGCGTTTTTCGAAGTACAGCATTCTGCCGAGTTCGACCTTGGGCCGCGTCATGGGGTTGTTCTCGGGCACGGGCACGTCGTCGAGGCCCAGAGGCGGTTCCGGAGGGAGTTCCTCCTGTTCATGAGCGCGCTTATCCTGCGGATGCGCCACCGGCGCAACAATCCACCCGAGCGCCGCAACCAGGAGACACGGCGCTGCGATACGCGCGAGGTGAAACAAGGTGTTCCTCTTCAAACCGGGCGGTCTTGGAGGGCGGAGCAAAGGCTCCGCGGCGTCATGCTCTTTGCAGCAACTCGATGCTGACGCCATCGGGCGCCTCGATGAAGGCGATTCGCGTCGCCGGGTTGAATTGTACCGGTTCCACGGTGAATTTCACACCTTTTCCCTTGAGGTCGTCGCAATAGGCCTGGAAATCCCCTGCGACCTGGAAGGCGAAATGATCCGTCCCCCATTCGAGGCCGCCCTTGGTTCCGGCGCTCTCGCCCGTTCTTTCTCCGCGAACGATGACCGTGGCGCCGTTGAATTTTACCGGAATCTGCGGCGCGCCCTTGAATACGCCGCCATCTCCGCGCTCGCCCCCCAAGTTCTCGACGAACCAGTTCACGCTCGCCTCGGGGTCTTTGCTGATGACGTGCACGTGATCGAATACGATGCCGGCTGAACTCATTGTGTGGCTCCTTTGTTGTTTAGCTGTCCCAAGTCACGCGATTGAAAGGATCGCGCGCTCCGAATTCATCCCGTAGCGTTTTATCTCTAGCCGTCCCAAGTCGCGCGATTGAAAGGATCGCGCGCTCCGAATTCATCCCGTAGCGTTTTATCTCTAGCCGTCCCAAGTCGCGCGATTGAAAGGATCGCGCGCTCCGAATTCATCCCGTAGCGTTTTATCTCTAGCCGTCCCAGGTCACGTCCCCGAATTCATCCGGCGCAGGCCTTCCCGCGGCCTGGAATCTGGCGACCTCTTCTTTGCTCTGCGCGACGGTGCTGTTCGCCCCGTGGCCGGGGTAGAGTACCGTGTCGTCGGGCAGGGCGAACACTTTGGTCTGGATGGAATCGATCAGCGTCAGCAGTTGCCCGTGGTTCCAGGTCTTGCCGGGGCCGCCGGGGAAAATCGTATCCCCGCAGACGCAGTGGCCCGGGTAGTGGAACATCAACATGCCCTTGCAGTGGCCGGGCGTGTGGATGGCCTTGAGCGTGATCTCGCCGAATTTGATATCCTCGCCGTCCGCGATGGTGAAATCAGGGCTGATGCCGAACTCTTTGGCGTCCTCGGCGTGCTGGCCCAGCGGCGCGCCCGTCCGGCTGCGCACCTCGTCGAGCGCGTCGATGTGGTCGCCGTGGCAATGGGTCTGTAGAATGTATTTGGGCGTGGCGCCTTCGCTCGCGGCGAGAATCGGCTCGGCGGAGTGAGACGTGTCGATGATGACGCATTCCTTCGTCGCCTTGCACGTCAACACGTATACGTTGTTGCTGTAGGGGCCGATGTTGAGCTTTTGAAAATCGAGTGCGGGAAGGTCCACCCTTTGGTCGAATTCACCCATGGCGTTTTCTCTCCTTTGTCTGATGAATGCCAGCTTTCACGAGCATGAGGTGACAACGAACTTTAATGCCTTAAGCGGGCGGACCACAACCGCAGGATGAGAATTTTCATGGACAAACCCTTCGTATTCGCGAATCTGGCGATGACGCTCGACGGAAAAATCGCGGGCCACGACCACGAGGACTTCTCTCTGGGTTCGGGAGCGGATCGCCTGGAGATGGATCGCCTGAGAGCCAAGGCCGACGTCGTGATATGGGGCGGCCAGACGCTCAGGACCGCGCGCCATCCCGCGCGGGTGCGTGAGGAATCCCTCGTGCGCGAGCGCGTAGAACGCGGCCTCCCGCCGCATCCGGCGAACGCCCTCATCACGAAAAGCGGCGTTTTCCCCAAGAAATTGCCCTGGTTCGAGAATGATGAGGTCGAGCGGTTCATCTTCACCGCTCCGGAAGGGGCACGTCGTCTTGAGGAAACCCAAACCGGGGACGCGCAAATTGTCGTTCTCGATGAGGCGGATTCCCTCGCGCCCCAGGTGCTGGCCCATCTGTGGGAGTGCGGGATGAAGAACGTGTTGATAGAGGGCGGAGGTTCCCTGATTTGGGAGTTCGCCCGTTATATCGATGCGTTTCACGTGACGCTCACCCCCTGGCTGGCGGGAGGAGCATCCGCTCCGACGCTCATGGACGGGCCGGGCTTCCGCTCGGGCGAATTTCTGGGGCTTAACTTAGTGGAGGTCCGGCGCGTCGGGGATGAGTTGTTCCTGCGCTACGCCGCGAAGCCTGCGTGACGCCCCGCCCACCGCGCCGATTGAACCACCACCGCCCCGTGTGATACTCATGGAAGTCTAAAAATCATGTTCTCATGACATTCCAACGGTTGCATTCTGATGATGTCGCCGGGAGGAGGAAGCCGTGGCCACCAGGGCGAAGCGAAGATCGGCCAAGCCGAAAAGGTTGACGAAAAAGGACTTGAACGCGATGTACCGCAACATGCTGCGGATCCGCCGCTTCGAGGAGAAGACGGATGAGTTCTTCATGGCGGGCCACGTGAAGGGGGCGGTTCACGTGAGCATCGGGCAGGAGGCGTGCTCGGTCGGCGTCTGCACGGCCTTGAACAATGAGGACGCCATCCTCACCACCCACCGGGGCCACGGACACTCCATCGCCAAGGGCACGCGGATGCCCGAGATGATGGCGGAACTGCTCGGCAAGTCCACCGGGCTTTGCAAGGCGCGCGGGGGCTCCATGCACATCGCCGATATCTCCAAGGGCCACTACGGCGCGCACTCCATCGTGGGGGCGAACATGCCGATGGCCACGGGCATGGGTCTCGCCTATCAGTTGGAAGGAACGGGCCGGGTGGCCGTGGTCTTCTTCGGGGACGGCGCGTCGAACCAGGGCAGCTTTCATGAGTCGATGAACCTGTGCGCCATCTGGAAGCTGCCGGTCATATTCTTCTGTGAGAACAACCACTACGCGGTGAGCTACCACGTGGAGCGCTCCACGTCCGTCAAGGACATCAGCGTGCGCGCGCAGGGCTACAACGCGCCCGGCGTGACGGTGGACGGCATGGACGTGGTGGCCGTCTACGAGGCGACGGCCGAGGCCGTCCGCAGGGCGCGCGATGGAGGCGGTCCCAGTTTGATCGAGGCGAAGACCTACCGCTTCTTCGGCCACTCGCGCGGCGACCCCCAGTACGGACCCTACCGCACGAAAGAAGAGGTGGACGGGTGGAGAAAGCGCGATCCGCTGACGCTCGCGGCGGGAATGCTCAAACTCACGGAAGCGCAGAAAAAGGCGCACTTAAAAGCCGTGGACGATGAGTTGAACGACGCCATCGCGTTTGCGGAGCAAAGCCCGGAGGCGACGCTCGAATCCGCACTCGAGGACGTATACGCTTAAGAAATCCCTTCCCCTGGTGCTGCGCGCCCGGTGAAAACTTTGGAGAGAGGCGACATGCGAGAGATTACTTTTGTGGATGCGTTGACCGAAGCCCATCACGAGGAGATGGAGCGCGATGAGCGCGTCATCGTCATGGGCGAGGACGTGGAGCTGGCCTATGTCTTCGGCGTCACGAAGGGGCTGGCCGATAAGTTCGGCAGGGATCGCGTGCGCGATACCCCCATCAGCGAACTCGGTATCGTGGGCGCGGGCGTAGGCGCCGCCATGGCGGGCTACCGGCCCATCGTCGAGATCATGTTCATGGACTTCATCATGCTGGCGATGGACCCGCTCATCAACCAGGCGGCCAAGCTGCGCTACATGCTGGGCGGGCAGTTGAGCGTGCCGCTCGTCGTGCGCACCCCCGGCGGCGGCGGCGTGCAGTACGGCCCCACGCACAGCCAGTGCCTGGAAGCCTGGTTCATGCAGATACCGGGCATCAAGGTGGCCGTACCGAGCGACCCCGCGGATGCCAAGGGCCTCATGTGCACCGCGATCCGGGACGACAACCCCGTGCTCATGGTGGAGCACAAGATGCTCTACAAGATAAAGGGCCCCGTTCCCGAGGGCGAGCACCTGACCCCCTTCGGCCAAGCCGCCGTGAAGCGCGAGGGGAGCGACATCACCCTCATCGGCGTGGGCTATCAGGTGCACAACTGCCTGGCGGCGGCGGATGAACTCGCGAAAGAGGGCATCAGCGCCGAAGTGATGGACCCCAGGACGCTGGCCCCGCTCGATACCGCCACGCTCGCCGAATCCGTCCGCAAGACGAACCGCTGCATCATCGTCGAGGAAGGCCACCTGAGAAGCGGCGTGGGTTCTGAAATATCCGCGGCGATTCAGGAGGAAGCCTTCGATTACCTCGACGCCCCCATCGGCCGCGTGGCCGCCCTCGATGCGCCCATTCCCTTCGAGCCCCGCCTCGAGGATTTCGTGCTCCCCAACACGGGCAACGTCGTCGACGCCGCGAAAAAGGCGTTGGGGGTGAGTGTGTAGGTGAGGGAGAGCGAACGCTCTCGTAACGCTTCAAGGGGTCCGTTAACACTATATAAAACCTTACCGCTTAAGGGTTGGGTGAGAAACCAGAAATGCTGACAGATATTGAGATTCAGGGACTTACTGCTTCCCCAAAGAAGATCGCCAACAAGTCACCTGCAAGAGGGTATAAGGATGAAAACGGTTCTCGACGCTGTTCTTTGACTTTGGAAAGCGTTGGCGCGGAAAAAGAGCGTTTCTCCGTTTTTATCCGTCAGAACATCCAATTCATTGAGAACTATTCCGTTGGCCTGTGTTATCAAACCAAAAACAAGGACTTGGGGTCTGTAACACTTATTCGTTACAATGGCCCGCATGGTGAGAGCAGCCGCGACGAAGACGGCCATTACGACAAACCGCATATACACCATATAACGGCTGAAGAATTACAATCCGGCAGTCTTCAGCCACAAGTAAGGCATAGAGAAATTACGGATAGATACAGCACGTTTGAAAATGCTCTTGTCGTTTTCTTCAAGGATGTGGGCGTAACGAATTGGGCGGAGTACTTTCCCGAGTTGAGCCAAGGGACGCTTTTCGATGGACATCAATAAGGCAATCAGCCAACTCAATGATAATGCCCAAACTGGTTTTGGTGTATATCAACGCAGGCAAGGCAAATATCAACTTATCTTCCCCATACTTCATGAGGACGGCGATATGGTGGAGGTCTATCTGCAAGACTGCCCCCTGGGTGAGAACCGTGTGCGCATCTGTGACTTCGGGATGGCGGTCATGCGTCTTTCCTACAGTTATGAAATAAACAGCCCGGCTCGACAGAAGATTTTCGACAGCATTCTAATCAACAACGGGATTCAAAGTGAGGAGGGAAATCTTTATCTGGATACGACCCCAGAAATGCTCTACGAAAGCATACTACAATTTGCGGGCTGTGTTCAGAAGGTTTGCAACATGCGTTATTGGAGCAGGGAGGTCGTCCGAAGCGCATTTTATGACGACTTGAGGGACTACACCACGACGGAATTGGCGCGATTCAATCCAGTGCCCGATGCGTGCCCGTTGCAGAACTACGAAATCATCAGTGTGGATTGGTCTCTCACGCACAAAGAACGCAGCCTTTATCTTTTTGGTATAGGGAGCAACGACAAGGCGAAAAATGTTGCTATTTCATTGCTGGAATTTCAAAAAGCGAAATTGCCGTTTATCAGCCTCATTGTCCATGAAGACATGGAGGAACTGGGCAGAAGGGAAAGGCTGTATCTCACCAAAAACGCGGATACACAATATCCGACACTAGGGGATTTTCAGGATAGAGCACTCTCGGATATTGAAAGGCTCGTGGCATAAGGCGAAGGAGCGGAGCGGCTTCGAGGATTCCCGCAAGGTTTTCAGCCGGATCGGTTTGGGTCTCAGGTTCTTAATCAGTCGATAAGAGTGTTGAGCACATGAAGAATCAAGTCTGCCATTGATTGGATAAACACATAAAATGTTGGGAAAAAGAAAATGCTTTATCATCCAGCCGCTTGATGATGAATATATAAGACGGTGTGAAGAGACTTACAAACAAGCTATACAAAAGGCTGGCCTGTTTCCTTATCGCGTGGATGAACACTACGACGCCAAAACACTCATCATACAAAAAATCCGGGAAGAAATAGAAAATTCCGAAGTCTGCTTGGCGGAAATTACAGAAAACAATCCGAACGTCTGGTATGAGTTCGGTTTTGCAGACGGCTGCAGGATTCCGGTCGTGTTGATATGCGAAGATGGCAAGCGGGGCGAGCTGCCGTTCGATGTGAATCAAAGAAACGTGTATTTCTATAAGACTGATTCACGAGGTGATTGGGAAAATTTGGAGAGAGGAATTACGAGAAGACTCGAAATCGCCATTCAGAATCCACCCGCGAAAAAGGCAAAAAGTGATGTTGTGGAAAATGGAAACAAAGCTGAGGCTCAATTCGGAGCAGCGGAATTGCATACCCTCAAAATTTTTTATTACGGTTCCGAAAGGGAGAAGGGGAAAGGAGCAATAGACGGGATATTAACGAGGTTAGGGTTTTCTTCCATGGATATTACGGATGCTTTCAATCAGTTGGAAATACAGCAGATGATTGGTTTTGGCTATGAGGGCTGTTATCTCACCCCAAAAGGGCGCAAGTGGTGCTTAGAAAATAAGGAACTGTTACGGCAAGTAGGACAATGATAACCTCCCCTTAATCACCTCGCATCAAAAACCACCCCTATATCGTCCCCCATCATCCCGCTCGGATTTCCAGGAGCCTTGGTCGTAATAATCCTCGATTCAATTTGTCATCAAACAGGTTCTTCTCACTCCCCCCATGAGGGGGAGTTGAGGAAGCCGAGCGCTTTGGGTGAAGGCTGATGCGGTGGGGGGCAATCACGGCTTATAAGGGAGGATTGATCAGGAGCGATATAAATAACTCTCAAACTAAATCTCCCCCCACCGGCGCGACTTCGGGCTTGCGCCCTCATCTTGCCGACAGTCCCTCATTCATCAATCGGGATTGACCCACAAGGGAGGAGTGGTTTTCTTCCCTTGTTTTGCCGTCGGGCTTCCCGAGGAGGGAGGGTTTGTAATCTTGAAGGGCATCAAGGGGGAGGGAGTGTTGAGACGCGCAATGTGCAGTCTTCCCCTTCTCGGTCGCGCCAATCGCTCCTTCATCAGTCGCGATTGACCTCCATCGGTCGGCAAACGCTCGCTCCTCGGGGTTGTTGAATAACCCGGTTTCGGGAGCGGGCGGTATGGAGGGTCACGCGGCGGCGGACAGGAAGCCCGCGCAGCTTGCGAGGCCGCGATGGACGCACAGAGGCTCTTCCCGGGCCGACCAGGCCCTCCAGAGGGCGAATAACCTTGCAGCAAGTGCGGCGGAGAGCCGCTTGAGGTTGATCGCCGCCGCCGTCAGGTAGGACTGTATCTTCATGTTCTCAAGACCGCGCCGCACCGCGCGCGCAAGCCCGTGCCAGGTCTTCGCCTCGCCGTGGTAGCCCTCCGAGCGCCACATATGACGCCGGTACATCCGCCGCTCCTCCTCCCTCCATCGCGCATGGCGCCGGCGCGCGCGCAACAGCGCCGGATACGCATGCGGAACCAACACCACCTTGCTCGACCACGCCTTCGGCAGGCAATCCTCGCGAAGCGCGCAGCCCGCGCAATCACGGGTCTTCGAACGATAATAACGCCCCCCCTTTGCGGGCCGACGGGGGCTCAGTATCTTGCCGCGCGGACACTTCACGATGTCGTGCCGCGCGTCGTAGCGGAACAGGCGCAACGGAACACGGCTCTGCGAGGGTTCCCTCTTCGCCGGAATGAGCGCGGCCACACCCCGGCGCTCCAGGGCCGCGTAGACCTTCGAGTAGGCGTAGCCAGAGTCCGCCGTCACCATCGCGGGCGCGCGCCCCGATACCTCGCATACCGCTTCCACCTGCGATTCGAGCACCTCACGCTCGTTCACCGTACCCTCCGTCACCGATACGTCGAGCACCACCCCGCGCGTGTCGTCCACCACAGCGTGCTGCTTGTAGCTCGGCTCGAATCCCCCGCCCGTTCTCGCCAGCCGCGCGTCCGGGTCCGTCCGGCTCACCTTCCCGGAACCCCCGCCACGGCGGCCTCCTCCACCCTTCTTCCCGGCCTCCTCCTCGACGGGGTTCTCCGCTATCACCTCGTCCACGTGACGCTCCACCAGACTCTCCCAACTCACGTCCGCGCGGATCAATGAGGCGTCCACGTGCACGACTTCGGCCTTGGCCACCTTCGCATCCAGGCACGCACGGACCGTGCGGCGGAATATCTCCCGGAACCGGGCCTCCCCCCAGCGCTGCCGTATCCGCGTCAGGCTCGAATGATCCGGCAGCCGATCCTCCAGCCCGTAACCGATGAACCACCGGATCGCGATGTTCACCTGCGCCTCGCGCATCAACCGACGGTCGTGCACGAACCCCAGCAGAAGGCCCGCCAACATCAACCGAACCGCCACTTCGGGGTCGATCCCAGGACGGCCGTTGTCCGCGCAATAACAATCCGCCACTTCCTCGCGCAGCCAACTCAGGTCCAGAACGCGGTTCACGCGGGCCAATATGTGATCCTCGGGAATCAACCTCTCCAGCGAACCGGTGATGAACAAATCCATCTGGGCGCGGTTCTTGCGTCCCAACATCGCGGATATTCCCTTCTCGGGCGCGTAATATCCATACATCCAAGCATAGAGTCAGGGGTTTTTCAACAACCCCGATGAGGAAGGGATTGTGCCCCATCCCGACGAAAACCCCACCACGGCGAATGCGGAGTAATGCATGGCGGCTTGGTGAAGTACCCCTTGAATCGGGCGGGATTGACCCGCGCGAGCAGATAAGTATTCCCGGCGATTAGAGGAGGGGAGAAAATGGAATCGGCGATTCGGCATCAGTCGGGATTGGCCTTCCATCCGGTCGGAATCGACCCGCCCGTTACGCCGGAATCGACGAGAAGGAATAAGCGAAAAAGCCTGAAACAATTCGATAAAATTAGATAAATTCACGGGGTTTTTCGATAAATTTCTGACAACAAAAAACGTCGATATGCCATAATTGCGCCTGAAAAAAACGGCGGAAAAGAGGGGGAGTACGCCCCCCGATTCCAAGTTTCGAGGAGGCGCAAGATGGGTCTTGTGAGCATCAACCATACGAGTTTCACGGTGTCCGATACTGCGGCGATTGCTGAGTGGTACTGCGAAATGCTTGATTTTACTATCGTTTCGGTCGATACCCGGCCCCAGGACTACAGCGAGAAGGTGACGGGCATCCCCGGAGCCGACCTTCGCATCGTCTACATCAAAGGCGGTGGCTACCACATCGAGCTGGTCGAATACGTGGGCGCGCCCGGCGTCAGGATAGACACGGCCACGAACAACGTGGGCAGCGCGCACATCGCCTATAACGTCAATGATCTCAAAGGGATGTACGAGGCCCTGGCGCCCAGGGGGGTGAGGTTCGTCTCCGAGCCCGTGCCCGTCACGCAAGGCCCCAACACGGGGGGGTTCGTCGTGTATATCGAGGATCCGGACGGCAACACGCTGGAACTCATCGAGAGGCCGGGCGGGTAATCAGATACAAATCAAACGGTTACGCTTTCCCCCGGCTTCAGGACGATAACTATAAATGCTCGCCAAACCAGGTCGTCGTTTCCTTTAAGGCCATATCGAAGAGGGCCTTGTTGTTCACCTGGTAGACGTCGTTATGGCGTCCCTTGGGAAGCATGACGATATTCTTGGGCTCTCCACAGGCCGCGTAGCAGGCGTGCGCCTCGGAGGGAGGAACCATGACGTCCTCTTCGCCGTAAATGAACAAAACGGGTCGGGGCGAGATTTTCCCGACCACCCATTCGGGTCGATAGCGAAAACACGCCTCCACGCTTTCGAGGTCGAGTTCGAGCACTTCTTCGGAGCCGTGTTCCTCAAGCGTCATCGGGGGTTTGGGGTTGTCCGGGTCGTCGCTATAGATATCGTGCCGGATAATCGTTTCCCGCTCATTGGTGGCGACGCGCTTGCGGGCGGCTTCCTGGATTCGGGACTTGAAGGCGAGCCACTCGTAAGGCCTTCTCAATGTTTTCAGCCAGCGTTCGCCGTCGTGCACCCCCACTGCGGAGACGGTCGCCTTCACCCGCTCGTCGAACGCCGCCACCCAAATGGCGTGCGCGCCGCCAAAACTGGTGCCATACAGACCAATTCGGCCAGGGTCTACGCCTTCAACGGTTTGGAGGTAGGTGATTCCATCGTAGGTATCTTGCGCCTGCTCCAGCGGACGGTGGCGTCCACGAGCGCCCTCGCTGACGCCGTAGCCTCGGTAGTCGGGCGCCAGGGCAAAAAACCCCGCCTTGCTCAAATGGATGGGCATATCGATCGTGGCCAGGTTTTTTCGTCCGCTGTAACCTGTCACGCAGACGATTCCCGGTCGGGGCGGATCGCCGGGCTGCCAGTCGTCTGGGCGGTACAAATGCGCGGCGATTTTGAGGCCATCACTGAAATAGGCGATGTCTTCGTGCATTTTTGTTTCCTTTTTAATGTATTAAATTACAGTTGATTAGAGAATACCGGGTTTTTGACACACAGGGCTACTGCTGATAGGAATAAGAAGGCATACAATACACGGTCTTTCCCGAAATTTCCGATAAACGGGGAGTCTTAAAAGGGCCGCCTACGGGCTTGTCACGGAAATCTTGGTACCGCCGCTTGGAGAGGAGATGCTGACAATATCATGTCTCGTCAAAAAATCTTCATCATTCTGGCCGTCCTGGTCCTAGCCATTGGCGGAGGAGTCACTAAGTGGCTGATTGACAATCGACCGGAACTCGAGACTGTGACTCCCCCCGCACCACGCAGATTCGTCAGAACGATACTATTGAGAAAACAAGACAAAACGTTCTGGGTCAAAGGGTTCGGAACCGTGCGGCCAAAGACGGAACTTTCTGTCGTGCCCGAAGTGTCAGGGAAAGTGGTTGAGCGCTCGCCTGGCTTCAGGACGGGTGGTTTTATCCGAAAAGGGGGGTTGTTGTTTCAGATTGACTCTGCGGACTACAAACTCGCCATTGAGCGGCGTGAAGCAGAAATCGCACAACTCAGAGCAGATATGGCTCGATTGAGACAGGAGGAGAAGAACCATCAGGCCGATCTGAATATCGCCGAGCGCCATATGGAATTGGTTACTCAGGAGATAAAACGCAATAGAAAGTTGAGAACACAAGGCGTGATCTCCTCTGGTCAATATGATCAGTCTCAACAAAATTTTCTGAGACAAGAAAGGACGGTTCAGTCCATTAAAAACGTTTTGGCGCTACTGCCCGTTCAATTAAGGCAGAAACGCGCGGCCTTGGAAGCGAACCGCTCAGAACTCAAAAGGGCGATTTTGCAATTGTCTCGTACTAAAATCGTGGCTCCTTTTGATGCGCGGGTGCGAGAGACGAGTTTGGACGTCGGGGATTTCGCCAGTGCCGGTAAGTCCGTGGGTAGGATTTATGATGTTTCCGTGTTGGAAGTTCCGGTTTCATTGCCGGTTGAAGATGTGCGGTGGACGTTTCGCCGTATTCGGGAAGTTTCCTTCCCCCGTAGTCAAGAAGAGGTAAAGCCTTTTTTCCCCGCTGCCATAGTATCCTGGAGTCAGTTCGGGAAAAAGTTTGAATGGAAAGGGCGGGTGTCCCTTGTAGATGCCGGGTTGGATGAGTCCACGCGCACGCTCACGCTCATAGTGGAAATTCCTGAACCCATGAAGAATTGGATGCCCGGTGAACACCCTCCCCTATTTGTGGGAATGTTCGTTGAGGTGGAAATCGAAGGCGTCACTATGCCTGATGTGTACGTCATTCCGCGTGCTGCATTACGCGAGCGGGATCATGTTTATTTGTTGGATGATGGGAGACTGCGAATTCAGAAGGTGCAGGTCATCAGGAAAGATCAGGATGGCGTCGTCATCAAAAATGGAGTGAACGAAAGCTCTCGTATCATCCTTTCCCCAATCCCCGCCCCTGTATCCGGCATGAAACTCAGTGAGCAGAACGGGATTACTCCCGGGGCTTCCACGCAATGAAGCAAATTCTGGATTGGTCTGCACGTCATACTGTTTTCGCCAACCTTTTGATGGCGATAATGCTGATCATCGGTGTTGTCGCTGTTTTTCAGATTCGTAGCGAGTTGATCCCTCAATTTGTTCTCGATCGAGTTAGCGTCAACGTGGCGTGGGAGGGCGCAAGTCCTGAAGAGGTGGAAGAGGGCATTTGCATCAAGATCGAAGAGGGCCTTACGGCTGTGGAGGGAGTAAAAAAGATTAATTCGACCGCCTATGAGGGTCGTTGCGATGTCATGGTGGAGTTGCATTCTTGGATAAAAGACTCCCGGGAGTTGATGGAAGATATCAGAAGCGAGATCGACCGTATCAACACATTGCCTGAGGACATAGAAAGACCCATCGTTACGGATATGAAGCGGACGAATCAGGTTGTTCATATCTCATTGTTCGGAAACGTTTCAGATGAAATTCTCAAACGCAAAGCCACGGAGATCAAGGATGACTTGCTGGAAATGCCCAATATTTCCAAGGTGGTTCTGAGCGGGTTGAGGGATTGGGAAATTTCAATCGAAGTGTCTGAGGAGACGCTTCGTCGCCATGGCCTCACGTTTGAGCGGCTCGCGAATATCATTCGCAAAAATGTGCTGGAACTTTCAGGTGGGGATATCCGTTCTGCGGAGCGAAGAATCAGAATCAGAACATTGGGAAAGCGTTATACGGGTCTCGAGTTCGAACGGCTTGAAATACTCACTCAAAAAGACGGCACCATTTTGAGACTCGGTGATATCGCTCGTGTAGTCGATGCCTTTGAGGACAGCGACACAACGGGTCGATTCGATGGGAAACCGGCTGCCCTCATCACAGTCTACCGGACAGAGAAAGAAGATGCGCTATCGATTTCAAAAGCAGTAGCTGGATATGTAAAGAAAAAACGCCGGGAATTGCCGGAAGGATTGGATTTGGTCGACTGGGCGGATACCTCGCGCCTGATACAAGATCGGCTGGATCTTCTTTTAAGAAACGGGCGGGTCGGTCTCCTGTTGGTTTTCATCTCACTATGGCTATTTTTGAACATTCGCCTTTCTTTTTGGGTAGCGATGGGGATTCCTATTTCTCTGTTGGCGTCGCTAGGTTTCTTGAGTTTCTCCGGTGGTACGCTCAACATGCTGACAATGTTCGCCTTTATCATGGTTTTGGGAATCTTGGTGGACGACGCCATTGTAGTGGCTGAAAATATTTATTCTCATATGGAAAGAGGGAAAAACCGCGTTCAGGCCGCGATTGATGGCTGTTATGAAGTAGTCCTGCCTGTTATTGCCACTGTCGTGACATCTATAGTGGCTTTCATACCTTTGTTGATGATGGAAGGAACTGTCGGGAAGTTCATGGCGGTGCTCCCGGCGGCCATCATCGCCGCATTACTCGCTTCTCTCATCGAGTCCTTATTCATCTTGCCGGCCCACTTGGGACATTGGGTGCGGCCACCGAGGAGGGGCGGATTCTCATCGCGCATAAGAAATCCCATCGAAGGGGCCGTGAACTGGCTGATTCACCGATTTTATGCGCCGATTCTGAGATTTTGTCTCAGCGCCAGGTATCTGGTCATTGCCCTGGCTCTGGTAGTTTTTATGGTGACGGTGGGCTTGGCGGTGGGCGGGCATGTGAGATTTTTGTTTTTTCCAAAATTCGATTCCGATTGGGTGGAAGCCAGGCTTCTGTTTCCGCAGGGAACTCCGATTCAGCAAACACGACTCGCAACAAGAAGGATCGAACAGGCGGCCAAGGCTCTTGATAAGGATTTTCGCTCGAAAACGGGAGAGCCAATCGTCAAACATGTATTTACCATGCTGGGTGAGCAAGTCGAACAAGGCCAAAGTCGTGGACGTGTCGCGGGGGGAAGCCATATGGCGCAGTTGATCGTCGAGTTGCTGCCCTCAGAAGCCAGGGGGCTCAGCGCGGAGGAAATCACCAACCGCTGGCGCGAGAAGACAGGAGAAATTGCTGATGTGATAAGCCTTACTTTTGGCGCCGGGGGTGCTCGTCCGCCCGGTGGAAAGCCTATCGATGTGCAGTTCTATGGTGATGATATCGATACTTTGAAAAGAGTAGCTCAGGAGTTCAAGCGGGAGTTGAGAAAATATCCCGGCCTATACGAAATTCAGGATGATTTCAGTCCCGGAAAGTTTGAGTTTCAGACTTCCCTAAAGTCACATGCCAGAGTGCTGGGAGTGAGCTTGGATGACTTGGCGCGTCAATTGCGCGCAAGCTTTTTCGGTTTACAAGTCCTGCGCCTGCAGCGTGGACGGGAGGATGTGAAGGTGAAACTGCGTTATCCGCCAGAGGAAAGACGTTCTCTCGAAGATGTTAAGAATATGAGGGTCAGAACATCTTCAGGGGCGGAAATACCTTTCTATGAAGTGGCGGAAGTAAAAATGATTCAAGGCCTTGATGAGATCAAACGCTCGGCCAGAAGAAGAGTTGTCAATGTGACGGCCGATATTGACTCGGAACGCGCCAATCCCACTGAGGTTCTCAATGATCTGAGAAACAACTTCTTCCCAAAACTCTTCAACCGGTATAAGGGGATAGGATTTAGGTTCGAAGGCCAGGCAAAAGAGACAAGAGAATCATTTGCCAGCCTGTTCCGCGCTTTTGCAGTTGCGATAGCCGTCATTTTTACGATTTTAGCCACATTATTCAGGAGCTATTTCCAGCCCTTCATCGTCATGAGCGCCATTCCGTTTGGGATAGTAGGCGCTATTTGGGGTCATATCGTAATGGGATTCGACATCTCCATATTGAGTATGATGGGTATCTTGGCGCTTTCCGGAGTGGTGGTGAATGACTCTTTGGTGCTTTTGGATTTTGCAAACCGAAGTATCAAAGACGGGATGCCGATTGAAGATGCGCTTCACCTGGCTGGTGTTGCCAGATGGCGAGCGATTATTCTGACCACATTAACAACAGCTGCGGGATTGGGGCCGATGCTATTCGAAAAAAGCTTTCAGGCGCAATTTTTAATCCCCATGGCGATTAGTTTATGTTTTGGACTACTTTTCGCTACGGTGATAACCCTTGTTCTGGTTCCGGTAATTTCTTTAATCGGAAACGATATCGGACGTTTTTGGTGGCGTATATGGACGGGTAAGTGGTTGACTAGAGAGGAAGTAGATGTGCATTCTCCACAGAAAGGAGAGATGGGCATCTAACACAGTACTTTATGGCCTTGTCGTTTGAACAGCTTGCGGGGAAGTTTGCAATTGATTTCCAAGCAATGTTGCATTCATTCTAAAATTATCATCCCGCGAGCAAATGAATGAAGGAGAATTGGATTTTATGTCCTCAGCGTTCGATGTGCGTTATGGCGAAGAGGTAGGAGACAAGATGGAAGCGGTTGTAATGACTGCGCCCGAAAGGCTTGAAATTCAATCCGTTCCTGTTCCGGAGCCGAATATCGGAGAGGTGCTTGTCAAAGTAGAGTGCACCACGATTTGTGGTACGGACATCGAAATCATCAAAGGCGGTCACCTCCCCAACTGGCCGCCTAAACTCCCGGCCATCTTAGGGCACGAGTGGGCCGGCAGAATCGTGGCGATGGGCCCGATGACAGAAGGGTTCGGGCTCGATATGGGTGATGCCGTCGCGGGTACGAGCCACGCAGGGTGCGGCGCTTGCCGCATGTGTCTCATTGGTCGCTATAACCTCTGCTATAATTATGGAAAGATAGACACTGGCCACAGACAGTATGGGCATATTACGCAAGGCTCATATGCGGAGTATGTGACCAACAATATACGGGTTTTGCACAAGATGCCTGAGGGTATGTCTTTCGAGTATGGGTCGGCCGTGGACCCGGCTGCTTGTGATCTCTGGACGGCGAAGCGCGCAGGCATCAACCCTGGCGATACGGTCGTGATATTGGGTTCGGGACCCATTGGTGTTTTTGCATATGAATAAGTCAAGGCGATGGGCGCAGGACGCGTGATTGTTGTGGGTGGTGGCAGGAGGCTCGATATTCTGGGAGAACAGGGCGCTGAAGTTGTCAGTTACCGAGAGGGTGGTGTGCCGGAACGTATAGACGAGATGACTGGCGGAAGAAAAGCCAACGTGGTGCTGGAGACGGCGGGAGCTACGGATAGCTTTAAGTGGAGTGTGGATTGCGGCGGCAAAGGTGCGCGTGTCGCCATCACGGGTATACCGGATAACATTCCTGATTTGGCATGGAAACGCGTTGTGCTTGAGGAGATGGATGTTTTTGGTGTTCGAGCGAATCCCAATTGCGGTGATGAGGTTTTATCGCTCATTGATGCCGGGAGAATGAAGGTGGACCCGTACAATACCCATCGGTTTCCCCTTAAGGAATATCAAGAAGCGCACGATACGTTTGTGGCCCGAAAAGATGGCGCTTTGTTGGTGAATCTGACTCCTGGAGCATAACGAAAATGTCTCAAGGCGAGATGAAGTATGGTGCGAGGATGATTGTAGAGGCGAAGCTGGAAGCTGTTCCGAACCCCTCAAAGCAAAGAGATTACGTTGTCGATTTCACGATTCCTGAATTTACCTGTCTTTGCCCGATCAGTAATTTCCCTGATTTCGCTACAATCCACATTAAATATGTACCCGGGGAGAAAATAGTAGAGTTGAAATCCCTGAAACTCTACATCAATAATTACAGGGACCGGGAAATTTTTCATGAACAGGTAGTCGGCACCATACTCGATGACTTGGTTGAAGTTTGTGAACCGAAATGGGCATGGATTGAAGGTGATTTTAATGTGAGAGGAAATATCAAAACGAAAATTCGAGCCACGCATGGCGTCAAACCCTCGGATGTTCCTGAATAGATGGAGGGGAGATAAATTTATGCGTTGCGTGGCCAAAGCACTGAATGATTGTCGAATGGTATAAGAAATTCAACGGTATAAGTCATATATTTCTCCGAGGTGAAAATGACAAACTATAAAGTGGCGGGCATGGGCTTCACCCGAATCGATGCCCCGGACAAAGTAGCTGGAAGTGCGAAATTTGCGGCTGATGTCCCGTCGAGTCGGACACTTGTCGGGTTGGTCTTGGGCAGCCCGCACCCGTACGCGAAAGTGAAAAGCGTGGATGCGACCGAGGCGCGCAAGATACTCGGCGTCCGTGCGGTCGTGACGCGAGATGAAGCTCCCCGCATTCGGTTTGGCGCCAATATCAAAGATCAGAGTTGGTTTGCGCAAGACGGTTATGTTCGGTATGGCGGAGAGCCAGTGGCTGCCGTGGCCGCCGAGAACATGGATGCCGCCCTAGCGGCCATCGAATTGATTCGCGTGGAATATGAAGTTTTAGAACCGGTAGTAAACGGCTTAGATAGCCGGGCTGGCAAGGGGCTTGCCGTTCATGAAGATTGGCAAGATTTGGGACTTGGCCCGAATGCGGACAAAAATATCATCGCCCGTTTTGAAAAAGAAATGGGAGATGTCGACGCCGGATACAAAGAGGCGGATCGTATTTTTGAGCATACTTTTTCCACGCCATTCGTACATGCCGGCTATATTGAGCCTCACGCATGCACTGCCGAGGCTGGCGCCGACGGGAAAGTCACTATTTGGACAACCACGCAGGATGCGTGGGCCATTCGCGCGGACGTGGCTGAGGCGCTTGGGCTTCCGGCAACGCAGGTTCGTGTCATTCCTACTGAAATCGGCGGCGGGTTTGGCGCAAAACTGAAGAGTACGTATGAGCACATAGGCGCTTTATTAGCCTTGAAAACAGACCAGGCAGTGCGGATGGAGATGACCCGCGAAGAAGATCATATTGGCGTGAATCCGAGACACCCCCATTTCATCAAGATACGCACAGCGGTAAAGAATGATGGTACGTTTGTAGCCCGGGAGCTTGATGTCACGATGGATCATGGAGCCTATGGCCGAGGCGCGCCTTTCCAGTGCAGCAGCAAGATGCTGATGGGCTCATCTTCTTATCGCATTCCCAACGTCAGGATTCGCGCGTGTACGGTGTATACCAATGGCCCTGTTTGCGGTCCCGTGCGTGCTCCTAGCGGGCCTCAATACCACTTTGCCACCGAAGTGCAGATGGACATCATTGCGCGCGAGATGGGGATTGATCCACTCGAGATAAGGCGAATTAATTCGCTTCAGCCCGGAGATGAAACACTGGCTGGAAAGGAGCAAAACTCATCCATGCGTAGTGTACTTGACTCAACAGCCGTAGAAGGGAAGTGGGGAGAGAAGATTGAGGCTAACGGAGAGGTTCAGGGAGATGGCTGGAAACTCGGCCGTGGCATTGCTTGCGGGTATTGGCCGGGGCCGGGAGAGGCATCTAGTTGCACGGTCCGTCTGAATCAAGATGGCACCGTACAAGTGGTAGCGGGAACGGTGAATCTCACAGGGATGAGTACTTCGATATGCCAACTGGCAGCGGAGGAACTGGGTGTAAGTTTGGATGAGGTGCGTTACTCGAACGGAGATACGGATTCGGTTCCTGAATCATCCGCGGCGTCGGGTAGTAAGGCGACACGAGCAGTGGGGATGGCAACCTTGAGTGCTGCGCGCGATTTGCGAGACAAAATTTTGAAAGTGGCGAGCATAAAACTAGAAGCCGCTGCAGACGACCTGGTTTTGGAAGATGGCCAAGTCAAGGTGGGTTCGGCGCCTGATCGTGCCCTGACACTTGCGCAGGTGGCCAAGGCGGCGCCTGAAATTCAGGGGTTTTTAATTGGGCAAGGTGAAAGCGCGAAACCGCCCCCATGTCCGATACATACCGGACAGATAGCGGATGTGGCTGTAAACCCCGAACTCGGAGAAATCAGGGTTTTGCGACTCACATGTGTGCAGGATGTTGGATTTGCCATAAATCCATTGTCTGTGGTGGGGCAAATTGAAGGTGCCATGATACAAGGCCTCGGATTGGCCCTTATGGAAGAGCAACCAAGGCGCCCGGATGGAAATTTGCACGGTGATACCTTCCATGAATATTTGATCCCTACCAGTATGGATATGCCCGAACTGAATGCTGTGTTGTATGACAATCCGGCCGAGGGCACACCCTATGGGATGCGGGGAGTGGGTGAACCGCCCATTGTGGCGACTGCAGCGGCGATAGTGAACGCCATACAAGACGCTATTGGAATACCCGTCTTTTCATTGCCCGTCGGCCCGCATCATATTCGGGAGGCATTGGCCACGAGCGGTGTATAAACCACACTTTTTTCAAGGAGAATCCAATGTCTGTGGACGAAGCTACGAGTTTACCGGATAGTCTGGGCGTGACCGAGGAGATGATGGCCTGTCCGTTGCCAAGATTGCCTTTTGTCGATCCTGATAATATTCCTGACGAACTCAAGGACGAACTCACTCCACTCTTTGACTGGTCGAAGCGGATGTGGGGTACCGTCCCGCGCTTTTTGCAGCTTCTGGGAAATTCGCCTCCCACCGTCGAAGGATGGATGTTGCTCGACCAAAAGCTCCGGACGAATCGATTGAAGACGGAATCCGATTACATTCGGCTCATGGAGCTCGTCATCGTCAAAACGGCCATATTGACTGAATGTAACAACTGAATTGGGCACAATGTGGAGCTCGGTCGAGCTCTGGGTCTTAGCCAGGATCAAATCAATCTGCTGGAAAGCGATGATTGGAAAGACAGTGATTTGTTCGATGATAAGGAAAAAGCTGTTATCCGGTGGGCGGATGAAGTGTCGAAATTCACGGCCAAGAACAACGACTTCGCATTCAGTGAGATGAAGAAATATTTCTCTAATCGTCAGATCGTGGAACTCACCTTTATTTGTGGTATGTGGCATCTCTCAGGGAGGCTGGCTGAAGCGCTTCATTTGGTGGTGGAACCGCCGGGAGGACGAATCGAATTCCAAGCAAAGGATTTGGCTTAGACATTTTGGTTGCGCAAGCCTTTTCGCCTAAAACATTTATCGAGTAAGTTCTCACTTTTGTGGGCAACTATTATTTGTGCGCGTATTCACTAGCATCATACTACGTGTTAAACAAGACGGAGGTATACGAACTGCATTTCACCAGTTTTCTATTTTGGTCTTATTAAAATATTTCGCCCCCAAATGTCACCAAAGACAATGACAAGCATCGCTTTGAGTGAATACATTTTAGCACTTGAAAAATAAGAGTTTATGGGAAAAAAGTGTTGCTTTTTTAAATGATTTGAGTATACTCCCCGCCTTTGTGATGTCGCCTGTAACCATGTCCGAGAAGATTCGTATCGAACAGCCTATAAAATGAGGATGAAATGATCGAGCTAACAGATAGTGTTGTTGTCTTGGACCACGAGTTTTTTGCAGAGTCTGGAGACGTGCTGCCAACGGATGTGAATTATGATGTGCCTGATAAGAGTGTAATTGATGATTTCTCCTTCTTAAGTGACGGCGAAGGGGGTTATGCTCCTGCTGAATACTAACGCTCAATGGGGAATGATAATTTGACGCCCGGTTGAGGTATCAGCCGGGCGTTTCTCTTGGGCTGACATATCTCCAGAAATTACATTTTGTTCATGACTTAATGAAAGAGAATATGATGGCGATAGATGAACAGACGATTCATCATGAAGACGTGCGTGGCCGCGTTCTCTCAGCGGATTCGATGACATATTTTGACGAGAGGGTTGGGGAAAGGGATGTTCTCATTGGAGGTTCTTACGCCGCACGCATGACGATTGCCTGGGCAATGCGCTTGGGGGCGAGAGCAGTAGTTGCTCATGCGGCGGGAGTTGGAAAGGATAATGCGGGCATCAGCGGTTTGTGTTTGGCTCAGGAATATCATGTGCCTGCGTTGGCGTGTGAGACCATGTCCGCCAGACTCGCGGTGGGTGAATCCGTGTATGAAGGCGAAGTCGGCCATGTGAATCGGGCAGCCCAGTCCCTTGGTGTTGAAATTGGTCAGTCAATAGCTGAGGCCTCGGATTGTCTGCTCAATGCCGAGGTGGGCCGGAAGGTGGTTGTCGAAGAGAGTCTTCACGATAGAATATACGAATTAGAGCATTTACCTGAGGGCAATATACGCGCCTCATGGGGCATTCCCGTCCTGCGCTCTATCAAAGAAGCAAGGCCCCAAGATGTCTTTATCCAAGCTTCTCATTGCGGGCTTACTCTCGTTCCGCATGTTTTAAAGCTCAATCTGAAGGGTGTTGTTGCGAATGATGCAGGGAGGGGAAAAGATGATTCCGGTATCGCATCTTTTCCCTATCTGGCGCGCGAGGGGATCGCAGTGGCGGCAGTCGGCGCCATGAGCGCGCGTATTGGCGATGTGATGAGCACATGGGAAGACGGTGTCATTTCATGCATGAATGAAGTGGCAGAAAAGCGTGGGGTTCGAGAAGGTATGAGGACACGAGAGGCGGCTCTCGTCATGCTCAATGCGTAGTATTCATTTCAAGGAACTGTACTGGTGGAGGTGAGGGGATTCGAACCCCTGACCTCGTGGGTGCGATCCACGCGCTCTCCCATCTGAGCTACACCCCCACAAAAGGAACCTGAAGGTAGGTGAAGGAGCTTCGAGTGTCAAGTAAAAAAGGGAGAGCCGATGAAGAACTCCCCCTAGGAGACTTCACCGGCTCTCGACCTGCCGCAGAGTCCGCCCGTTTCCCCCGCAGCAGGGAATTACGCTTAACTTAAAATGGGAACCGAGGATTCAACCCACAAGGTGTATTATCCCCGGTTCCCGGTCCTGCTGCAGAGTCCGCCCGTTTCCCCCGCAGCAAGAGAATTCAATGGGAATTCTATTTTTGGTGAGAGTCGGGGAATAACCCTCCGAGGGTTTTCCCCGACTCTCGTCCCGTCGCAGAGTCCGCCCGTTTCCCCCACGACGGGTAATAATTTTCAAGAACATCCACTCGTTGCTCCGCATGTCATACATTTTAGACACGTGCCGTTTCTTACCAAGGTGAATAGACCGCAATCGCTACATGCTTCACCCTCATACCCTTTGGCGCGAGCTTCTTCGATGCGTGAATCGAAGGCGTAGTCCGTTTCTGTTATTGGCGTCATTGAAGCGTGAGTGGATTCTTTCTCATAATTCAAACTTACTCGGTTACTGCGCGGAGCGCTCGTATCTGGCCCCGGGAATATGGTTCGAATCTCTTCTTCTTCCTCGGTGTCGAATTCCGGGATCTCTTCCTGGGGGCGCCCAATAGTGTCGCTCCTCAAGTCCTCCGACACGACTTGTGCAAGATCATGGCGTCCGAGATATGAAACTGCCAACTCACGGAAGATATAATCGATGATGGACGTACTCATCTTGATATGTGGGTTGCCTGAGACTATGCCCCCGGGCTCGAAGCGCGTGAAGACGAAGGCATCCACAAATTCGTCCAAGGGGACGCCGTGTTGGAGTCCTAGGGAAATCGCGATGGCGAAACAGTTCATGAGGCTTCTGAAGGCAGCGCCTTCTTTGTGCATATCTATAAAAATTTCGCCGATAGAGCCATCCTGGTATTCCCCGGTTCTGAGATACACCTTGTGTCCACCGATGACGGCTTTTTGCGTGTATCCACCACGGCGGGTAGGCAACTTGCGTCTTCTGGATTGGTAAATAATCCGTCGCACAATCTGCTGGGCTACGTGCACCGGAGCGCTATGGGAAACTGGTTCTTCTTCACTAATGTCAGTGAAGAGTTCCGCTTCGCTTTGTGCGGAAAGTGGTTGGCTTAGTTTCGAGCCATCGCGGTAAATCGCAATGGCTTTGGTCATCCGTTGCCACGATTCATGGTATATGTCCAAGATTTCTTGAATCGTGGATTCCGCGGGCATGTTGATGGTTTTACTGATGGCGCCTGATATGAAAGGCTGTGCCGCTGCCATCATCCGAACATGGGCCATGGGGCTGATGAAGCGCTTACCTTCGCGTCCGCATTTGCTTGCGCAATCAAAAACAGCCAAATGCTCTTCTTTCAGGTGGGGCGCGCCTTCTAGCGTCATTTTGCCGCAGACGAAATCATTCGCTTCACTAATTTGCTCTGGAGTGAAACCAATGGCTCCGAGCAGATTCAGATTCCAGTCGGCTATTTGTGCTTCATTGATCCCTAATTGCTCACGACAGAAGTCTTCACCGAGAGAGTATTTGTTGAAGGCGAACTGGATTTCAAACGCCCCTTCAAGTGCGGCTTCCACCTTTTCGAGTGCCTTGCTGGTAAACCCTTTTGCGTACAGAGATTCTGGATTGATATGAGGCGCATTCGTGAGGGTGCCCCGACCTCGGCAGTAGGCGACGATTTCACGGATATCTTCATCGTCATAGCCCAGATGCCGTAAGGCAAGAGGAACAGATTGGTTGATGATCTTGAAGTAACCGCCTCCGGCCAGTTTTTTGAATTTCACTAAAGCAAAATCCGGCTCGATTCCCGTTGTATCACAATCCATCACCAGACCAATGGTGCCTGTCGGTGCAATGACAGTAGCTTGCGCATTCCGATAGCCGTTTCGGTAGCCAATGGCCAAAGCATCGTCCCACGCCTCTCGCGCCGCTTGGAGAAGATAATGGGGACAGATTTCCGTAGCGATACCTTTTGGCGCTTTAGAGA
Source organism: bacterium (assembly GCA_965261085.1). GTDB lineage: Bacteria > UBA8248 > UBA8248 > UBA8248 > UBA8248 > Bin107. The sequence goes on along the minus strand of OZ253442.1, from coordinate 3,467,001 downwards.
GCATTTCGTATTCGGCTTCAGGCACTGAATAAGCTGCGCGGCGGTGGTTTCTCAGTACTCGCAACATATGCTCTTGATTGCCTTGATACCTGACGAAAGCGCCCAGTTCTCCGGCCATCTCAGCGCTGGCGGCATACGAACAGCCGGTCATGATGGAGGTAAGAGCGCTGCACCATGCCTCCGCTTCCGGCGAATCGTAAGGGATGCCAAGCACCATCAACAAGGTGCCCAGATTGGCATATCCAAGCCCCAAGGTTCGATACTCATATGAGCGTTTGGCTATTTCCGGACTGGGGAATTGCGCCATGAGCACTGAAATTTCCAGGACGACTGTCAGAAGTCGAATAGCGTGGCGATAGTCTTCTATCTGAAAATGGTTCTTTTCAGTATCCAGGAATTTCATGAGATTCATCGACGCGAGATTGCATGCGGTGTCATCGAGGAACATATATTCCGAGCAGGGATTAGAACCGTTGATGCGCCCATCGGCGGCGCACGTGTGCCAGTCGTTGATGGTCGTATCGAATTGAAGGCCGGGATCTGCGCAGCACCACGCCGCATATCCAATCTGGTCCCAGAGTTCTTTCGAGTTAAGGGAGTCGGCAATTTCACCATCGGTGCGCCGAATCAGGTTCCAGTCCGTGTTTTTCTCGATGGCTTTCATGAATTCATCTGAAACTCGTATGGAATTGTTCGAATTTTGCCCGGACACCGAAGTATAGGCCTCGCCTTCCCAGTTCGTGTCGAATTCCTCGAACTCGACCTCGGTGATGCCTTGTCGCGCGAGTTGAAGGGTTCGATGAATGTAATTATCCGGAACACCGGCGAGCCTTGCGGCGCGTATCGCTTTGGTGAGCGATGGGTTCTTGTCCGGCTGATGGAAGTTGCCATTCAAGCCCAGGTTCTTCCCCTCCAGGCAAGCTCCGAGAATGGCGTTCATATGCCGGCTGCACATCTTGCTGCCTGATACCAAGGCAGCCACTTTCTGTTCTTCATGCACCTTCCAGTTGATGAATTCCTCGATATCGGGATGATCGATGTCGAGCGTGACCATCTTCGCCGCGCGTCGCGTCGTACCGCCCGACTTGATTGCGCCCGCGGCACGGTCCCCAATCTTGAGGAAACTCATCAGTCCGGAACTTTTTCCTCCACCCGAGAGCGATTCCCCTTCTGCTCTGAGGCTCGAGAAATTCGTGCCGGTGCCCGAGCCGTATTTGAAGATGCGCGCCTCGCGCGTCCACAAATCCATGATCCCGCCCTCGTTGACGAGATCATCTTTCACCGATTGTATGAAGCACGCATGCGGCTGGGGACGCTCATAGGCATTGGTGGAGCGGAGCATTTCCCCGGTTTCGGGGTCGCAGTAGAAATGGCCCTGGGCGGGGCGCGTAATGCCGTAAGCCCAGTGGAGGCCCGTATTGAACCACTGCGGCGAATTGGGAGCCGCCATCTGGCTCGCGAGTATGAATAAAATCTCCTCATAGAACGCCTTGGCGTCCTCTTCTACATGAAAATAACCGTGTTTCCAGCCCCAATACGTCCAGCATCCCGCCATGCGGTGGAAAACGTCCCGGGCGTCTCGCTCGCTGCCGAATTGCTCATCCTCGGGCAGGGATTCGAGTTTCTCCGTGTCCGGCTCCGAGCGTTGCAGCCACTCGGGCACGCCGTCTTCGGGAATCTTTTTCGAGTGGGTGGGGACGCCGGCTTTTCGGAGGTATTTTTGCGCCAGAATGTCGACGGCCACCTGGGACCAGTTCTCCGGCGCCATGACGTCCTTCGCTTCGAAGACGACCGAGCCGTCCGGGTTGATGATGCGTGAGGTGCGCGGCGCGAAGTGGATGTCGCCATACGCCTCTTCTCCGGCCCGGGTAAAACGCCTCGTAAACTCCACTTCCTGTCTCCTCCGCTAAGGGCGTCCCGCTATGCCGGGGACATATTTAGTATGCTGAAATCAAACTACAACACTAAATGTAGTATGCTTTGCTCCCCTCTGTCAATACAAAAAAAATCGATATACACAAAATATATGCACTTACCCACACCTTATCCCCAAATGTTGTGTATTTCTGTGGATAAGCGCCGCAAGAAGGGGAAAGAGGGCTGAAAACCGCCCGGTTATCCCCCACCGTCTCGTTTTCGGGGGCGGCGACGCGCCCTGCGAGCGAGCGCCGGGACGCCTGAATCTTGAGAGTGGGGCCACCGGCCGGCGCGGCGATATCGCGTAAAAAACGCTCGGAAAACGCCCTCGATGCGTTCAGAAAAACACCGTTAATTTATCGAAAAACACCGTGAATTTATCGTATTTTTCAGTATTGTTCAGGAGTGATTAAGCCTCGATTTCGCCGCCCGGCACCCGCCCCGATGACTCCCTTTCCCTCACGCCCGGATAGCGCGATACGGGATCTTCGAGCGGGCCGATTTCCGGCTCGGTGATGCGCGGTTTCAAGAACGAAGGCCGCGCGTCGAGCAGAGGGACGATACACCCACACAGAACGCGCTCCTGCGGGGAAATGCGTGGTTCTCTGCGCGTGAGGAGAGGGGCTTCTGGCAGGGCGCTCGCCGACGGTCCATTTTCAATACGCGGATATTCACAAGAGAATTTTGACCTCGAATGGTATTTGATGTTAGGGTGTTTTCATTCAAGCTACAAAGGAAAATAGTGGTTGTCGTGGAGTCCTGTGACGTGCTTCTGCAGCGCTCATTCGGTTCCGGCGCATCCTGAGACATAGGATGCGCCCGGGATATTCAATAGGTCCGCTGCTTAAAGCAGACGGACCGGGAGGGAAAACCATGCGACGCTTTCTCATGACTCATCTTTTGGTCGGTTTGCTGACGGCGCTTCTCTTGAGCCCGGCTTTCGCCCAGCAAAGGCTCACCTGGTGGGAACACAGCAACCCGCCGCACAACAATTACTCAAAGAAGCTGGTGGCGGAATGGAACAAGATGCACCCCAAAAATCCCCTGCAGTATGATTTTTTCGCGATGACCCCCTACTTCCAGAAACTCACGGCCGCGCTTTCCACGCGCTCGGCGGCCGACATGTTCACGGTCATCGACACCCTTCTGCCCGGCTTCACCACGAAGAACGTCCTCTCGCCCATTCATCCCGAGTGGCTCGGCTACAAGGACCTCGAGGACATGAAGAAGGCCTACCTGTCGGGGGCGCTGGACGGCTACATCCATGAAGGAAAGCTCTACGCCGTCCCTCCTATCTCTTCCGTCTTCAGCCTCTTCATCAACAAGAACCACTTCCGGGAGGTGGGCCTGGACCCGGACAAGGATTATCCGCGCACCTGGGAAGACGTTGGCAGCATCGGGAAAAAGCTGGTGAAAATGAAGGGTAAAAGGATGGTGCGTGAGGGCTTCGATTTCGCCATGCACTCCTCCACCTGGACGATGTGGTACTTCAACACGACCATCCGGCAATACGGGGGAGAAGTCCTCGACGCCTCCGGGAAAAAGTGCACGGCCAACAGCGAGGCGGGTGTTAAGGCCATGAATGTCCGGGCCAGGATTGCGCACCACTACAAGGCTTCGGACCCCACCGTAAGCCTGGGCACAAACGCCCTCCCGGCGGACGATCTGCCCAAGGGGCGCGTCTCCATGTTCATCACCCACGCAGGCAGTGTGGCGCAATTTGGCCCCAAGGTGATGAAATACGTGAAGGTGGTGCCCTTCCCGCAGGTGGATCCCAAAAAGCGCGTGACGCCGATTTACGGTTTCGCCCTCGCGGTGAATCCCCATATTTCCGAGGCGAAGCAGCGGCTGGTGCACGATGTGATCAAGCACGTCGTCAAGGACCCCAAGACTTGGTATGAGAGCACGGCCTACCCCCATCCCGACAAAAATTTCCTTAACCTTCCCGGGATGGAAGAGGCGCGCAAGACACGCTACCTGGACGTGTTCGTAAATGACATCTCGAACGGGCGCTATGTCCAGCGCTCCGCCAAGATCATCGAGATCAACCAGGCCATTCACCGGGCCATGGAACGCGTGGTCTTGAGGAAGGCCGACTCCAAAAAATCGCTCGACAGGGCGTGTAAGGAGATCGACGCGGCGCTGGCCAAGCGTTAGGCGGAGAACCGATGGATCGAAAGATCGGAGTCGGTCGTGCTTTACCTTCGATAATGCGGCGGATGGTGGCTGGGGGGGGGAAACGCTCCCTCCACAGCCGCCTCCGCTGGGCGGGGTTCTTTTTTGTTCTTCCGGCGCTCATTCATCTTGTAATCTTCAAGTTCTATCCCATGTTCCAGGCCTTCCGGTTGAGCTTCTACCGTTACGACCTCATGAGCCCGCCCGTATTCACCGGACTCAAGAACTACAACCTCCTCTGGGAGAACCCGCTCTTCCATCAGTCCTTCTGGGTTTCGGTCAAGTACATGGTCGGGGTCTCCGTCCCGGAGTGGTTCTTCGCACTGGCCTTGGCCCTCCTTCTGAACCGAAGGATGCCGGGGCAGTCGGTCATCCGTTTGGCGTACTTCTTCCCAATCGCGATGTCGCAAATCGTGGTGGCCATGGTGTGGAAGTTCATGTACCACCCCTACGGATTGGTGAACACCATCCTGGAGACCTTCGGAATCGACCGCATCAACTGGCTCTCGATGGAGGAGTCGGCGCTGCCCGCCCTCATCGCCATCGGCATATGGCGGGGCATCCCGCTCTTCGGCGTGATTTACCTGGCGGGCCTCCAGGCCATCCCGAAAGAATACTACGAGGCGGCCATAATCGATGGCGCGGGAGTGTTCCAGCGCTTCATTTACGTGACGATCCCCCTCCTTCTTCCCACGATACTCTTCGTCATGGTCTTGTCTCTTCTCTCGGCCGTAAAGGTGTTCCTGAACCCTATGGTCATGACCGAAGGCGGCCCCAATGGAACAACCCGGGTGCTTCCCTACTTCATCTATGAAACGGGATTCGCCTTCTTCCGAATGGGTGAGGCCGCCGCAGCTTCGACGGTCCTCTTTGTCTTTCTTTTCGGCCTGACTCTGATTCAACTGCGGCTTCTGCGCCGGGGAGGGGTGGAATGAGCCGAAGGACGCTGCTCCGCTGGGGAGGTGGTCTCATTTCCCTGCTCACTGTTCTGGGAGTCGGGGTAATGCTCCTCCCCTATTTCTGGATGGTCTCCTCCTCCCTCAAGACGGGGGCCGAGGTTTTCGATCTCCCCATCCAATGGATACCGAATGTTATCCAGTGGAAAAACTACCCCGATGCCCTTACCCGAGGGGATTTCGGGATCTATTTCTTCAACAGCGTCATCGTGGCTTTGGCGGTCATGGCGGGGAATCTCGTTTTCTGCACCCTGGCGGGCTACGGTCTGGCCAAGTTCCGCTTCCCTCACCGGGAGTTGTGCTTCCGTTTCATCCTGAGCACTCTGATGCTTCCGCTGGAGATCGTGCTGGTGCCCACTTTCCTCGTGGTGCGAGAGTTAGGCCTCGTAAATACCTATGGCGGACTCATTGCTCCATTGGCGGTGGATGCTTTTGGCGTCTTTCTCATGCGCCAGTCCATCAAGGATCTTCCGGACTCCCTCATCGAGGCGGCGCGGCTGGACGGATGCAGCGAGTTCGGCATCTTTTGGCGCATTATTCTTCCCAACTGCAAGGCCGCGCTGGGTGCGCTGGCGCTGCTCACCTTCCGTGACAACTGGGACCAGTTCCTCTGGCCGTTCATCGTGGCGACGAGCGACGCCTTGAAGACCTTCCCGCTCGGCCTTGCCCAGATGGAGGGCATCGATTCGGCCGCCTATCATGAAATTATGGCGCTCGCGGTCTTGGGGATGATCCCGGCGGCGTTCATATTCTTGTTCTTCCAGCGCGCCTTCGTCCGCGGTATCACTCTCACCGGCCTCAAGGAGTGAGGAGTATGAGGCGCCTGATTTTGTTAAGATTGACTCAAGCCGTCAAGCACGCGGAGACCCGCCTACCGGCCCCATGAGGGGAAGCCGTTCCACGCGGGCGTCCACCGCGCTTCTTGTAAAGAGGGGAGTTCGAAATGGGGGAGGTGTTGCTCGAGGACCTCACCAAGAAGTTCGACGAAGTGACCGCGGTCCGGGAGGTGAACCTCACAATCCATGACGGGGAGTTCGTGGTGCTCCTGGGGCCCTCGGGGTGCGGCAAGACCACCACCCTGCGGATGATCGCCGGTCTGGAGGAGATCACGAGCGGACGCATCCTACTCGACGGCCGCGTGCTGAACGATGTGCACCCGCGCGACCGCGACATCGCCATGGTGTTCCAGAACTACGCGCTCTACCCCCACATGAGCGTCTACAAGAACATGGCCTTCGGGCTGAAGATGCGCAAGGTCGCCAAGGAGGAGATCGAGCGCAGGGTCAAGAGCGCCGCCGATATCCTGGACATCGAGTCCCTGCTCGGGCGCTACCCGGGCAAGCTCTCCGGAGGCCAGCGCCAGCGGGTCGCGCTCGGGCGCGCCATCGTGCGCGACCCGCGCGTCTTCCTCTTCGACGAGCCGCTCTCGAACCTCGATGCCAAGCTGCGCGTCCAGACCCGGGTGGAAATCCTCAAGCTCCACCAGCACCTCGCCGCCACCTCGGTCTACGTCACCCACGATCAGGTCGAGGCCATGACCATGGGGGACCGAATCGTGGTCATGCACAACGGGGCCATCCAGCAGGTCGCCTCCCCGATGGAGATCTACCAGAGCCCGGCGAACCACTTCGTGGCGGGCTTCATCGGGAGCCCCTCGATGAACTTCCTCTCCGCCACGGTGCGCGTCGAGGAGGGGCGGGCGATCCTCGAAGGCAGCGGCTTCCGGGTTCCCCTGCCTATGGAGCGCGCGAGCAGGCTCGATGGACGCGAGGGCGGGGAAGTCGTATTAGGGATCCGGCCCGAAGACATGCGCCTCGACAGCGAGGGCGGGATCGAGGGCGCGGTCGAGATCATCGAGCCGGTGGGATCGGACATCTTCCTCGACCTGAGCGTGGGAGGCGAGTCCCTCACCGTGCGGGTGGAGCCCAGCGTCCGGGTGAGCCAGGGCGAGCGCGTCCGCCTCAGCCCCGACCCGAAGCGTGTCCACGCTTTCGACCCCGGGACGGGCGCGACGCTAATTTGAGGCGCGGCGGCAACGACGCTTCGGCTCCGCTACAACGCCTGCGCATCCCGGCAAGAGGCGCGCCGATCAACACCTGCCCCGATTCGTAGTCCGCGCCCACCATGCCCGTCGACTCCTCCCATATCCCGACAGTTCTTGATCCGAAACCCCTTCACATTGTGGGGGCCGCATCCGTAACAGTGATCCTTTGATTTCGTCTCCTGAAATGAGAGCGCTTAGGCCTTGGTTTCTCCCGTGTCGAGTATGGAATATACTGCCGCGTCATCCGGCGAAATTCTGTGGATCAACGCGCGCGTAATCCTGAAGACAGGAGTGACGGGATTACTCGACTACTGATCCGACTGGCTATCAAGATTACCCGGGAAGGCCGAACGGGGGACCGGATATCGGGGATTCCCGGCCATGACGTAAGAAGGAGGCGCCATTGAGCGGCTGGCGGGTCGGCGTGGACGTAGGAGGCACCTTTACGGACATCGCCCTGGTGGAGGAGTCGACGGGCCGGGTCGGCGTCTACAAGGTTCCCACGATCGTCGACGAGCCGGTTTCCGGTGTGCTGGACGGGGTGCGGGAAGGACTACGGGGCGAAGGCCTGGACCCTGCGGACGTCGTCTACTTCGGCGCAGGGTCCACCCTGGCGGTCAACACGATCATTCAGCGCACAGGAGAACCGACCGGGCTTTTGATCACGGAAGGGTTTCGGGACGTCCTGGAGATTCGTCGAACCCGGCTTCCCGATGCGCCCAGCTTCGAAGCCGCAAGGCCTGTGCCACTGGTTCGCCGGGCCCATGTCCGGGAGGTGCGGGGGCGAATCGGCGCGGACGGGACCGTCCTGCGCCCGCTCAAGCCGGATTCCGTGGCGCAAGGGGTCGAGGAACTCCTTGGCGCGGGCGTCTCTGCCGTGGCCGTCAGCTTTCTGCATTCCTACATCAATCCGGTCCATGAGCGCGAAGCCCAATCGGTCATCGCCGAGCGTTGGCCCGATCTCTTCGTCTGCGCGTCCTGGGAGACGTGGCCCCAGCAGCGGGAATATGAGCGGACTCTTGTTTGCGTGATGAACGCCTACATCGGGTCCACCATGCGTTCCTACTACCGGCGGCTGGAGGAAGGCCTGCGGGCGATGGAGATCGGCTGTCCGGTTCTGATCACCCAATCAAACGGCGGGACGGTTTCCATCGGCGAAGCGGCGCGGATACCTGTGCGGACGATGCTCTCAGGACCTGCTTCGGGAGTGATGGCGGCCGCCAAGTCCGCGCGGGAATCCGGCGAGGCCAGGCTCTTCACCCTGGATATGGGAGGGACCAGCGCCGACATGTCCCTCATCGACGGCCGGCCCCGCGTCAGCTTGGAGAGCATGATCGGGGATTTTCCGCTATTCCTTCCGGCCGTCGCCATCGAGACCATCGGCGCGGGAGGCGGATCGATCGCGTGGGTCGACGCTCACGGGGTTTTGAAGGTGGGCCCTCGCTCGGCGGGGGCCGATCCCGGACCGGCGTGCTACGACCGCGGCGGTCGGGAGCCGACCGTTACGGACGCCTACCTCATCACGGGCGTATTGGGCGAGAATGACCTGCTGGGCGGTCGAATGACGCTTTCCCGGGCTCGATCGGAAGACGCCATCGGCGAGTTGGGCGAAGCCCTTGGGATGGGGATGATCCAGGCGGCCGAAGCCGTCCTGCGGGTCGCAACGGCGAATATGGTCGCCTCTTTTCTGCCGATGATCGCGCGCTACGGGGTGGACCACCGCGAATACAGCCTCCAGGCTTACGGGGGCGCCGGCCCCACTCATGCCTTCCTGCTGGCGGCCGAGGCGGGCATTCAAAGGCTCATCATCCCCCCTGCGCCGGGGGCGATGTGCGCGGTGGGAGCGGCCGTGTCGGACGTCCAGATGGATTTTGTCCGCAGCGTACGCACCGACTTGTCGGATGAGGAGGGGATGGAAGAGATGTTCTCGGAGATGGAGGAAATCGCCCGGAGGTGGCTCTTCGACCAGGGTTTGGAGCCCGGGACGGCGGAGTACGAGCGGAGCGCGGATATGCGCTACAAGGGTCAATCCTTCGAGATCATGGTGGGACTTAACCGTAACGGGGACTCTCAAGAGGCCTTCCACTGCAGATATGAAGAGACTTTTGGATATCGCGACCCCGACACCGCGATCGAGGTGCTGCAGATACGGATGCTCGCCAGGGCGCCGAATCCGGTGGTCGGCAACCCCTCCTCCTCCCGGCCTGGCGAATCGGACCGACTGTCGCCAGTGGAGACCCGCGAGGTGACGTATCAGGGAAACCGGCTCGCGGTTCCCGTCTACCGCAGAGCCCAAATCCCCACGGGTCTGCGGCTCTCGGGGCCTGCCGTACTTCTTCAGTATGACACGACCGTTTTCGTCACGCCCGGGTTCGCTTTCAGGGTCGACGCGTCGGGTAACCTTCACGCGGAGGCTGCCGGATGAGCGAACCCTTCACGCCTCGAACGAAGCCCGACCCCGTCCTCCTGGAAATACTCCGGTGCCAGTTTCAGGGGGTCGTTGAGGAGATGGGCGAGCTGCTGACCCGCTGCGGGCATACCGTCTTCGTCAAGGAAACCCAGGATTTCATCGTCGCCCTGGTGACGCCCCAAGGGGAGGTGGCGGCCTGCTCCGTGGATGTGGGGATCTGGCTGGGGGTCGGCCAGAACTTCCAGGCCGTTATCGACGCCGGGGGGCCTTACCGGCCCGGTGACGTCTGGATGACCAACGACCCGGAGCAAAGCAGGGGCCTGGTCACCCATCTGCTCGACGTCTTCTGCTGGCGTCCCATCTACCACCAGGGCGAACTCGTCTGCTTCGCGGCCGCCTTCATCCATTGCACGGACGTGGGGGGGCTCGCGCCCGGGTCCATCGCGCCCTCCGCCGTCGACCAGCTTCAGGAGGGCGTGGTCATTCCGGTGACCCGGCTCGTCGCCGAAGACGAAATGAGGGAGGACATCTTCCGGATATTCCTGAGGAACAGCCGCATTCCGGACAAGAACCGGGGGGACGTACTGGCCATGCTCGGAGCGCTGAAGCGCGCGGAATTGCGCGTGACCGGCCTCGCCGGGAAGTTCGGCGGGGATGTCTTGAGGACCGCCCTCCACGACGTTCTGGATTACGCCGAGGCCCAGGCCCGCTCCCTGATTCGAGATGTTCCCGACGGAGACTACGTGTTCTGGGACTACCTCGAGGGGGACCTGATGCCGGAGGGCCGCCACGTCCGGATACGCCTCACCTTGAGGATTCGGGGGGAGGAGATGCTCCTCGACTTCGAGGGCACGGACCCGCAGGTGGCGGCGGCGTTCAACGTCCCCTCCTACAGCACGGACGGTCACTACCTCCTGGTCATGGGAGTGGTCAATTTCATGCGGAGCGTCCACCCGGACATGGTGTACAACTCCGGGCTGGTCCGGTCCGTCAAGGTGAACGCGCCACGGGGGTCCATCCTCAATCCCGAGCCCGGAGCGCCCGTCGGCGCCCGGCAGGCCACGTTCTTTCGGGTGGCCGATATCGTTCTCGGCGCCCTGGCGCACGCCTGGAGGGAGCGGATGCCCGCCGCGGGTTGCGGTCAGGGTTCCATCATGCTGGTGTCCGCGCCGGACTTCTCCACCGGCACGAACCTGGTGAGCATCGTCCAGCCTCTCGTGGGCGGATCGGGCGCGCGGCCCTTCGACGACGGCACGGAAGGAGTCGATTTCGCCACGGGTTTCTACCGGAACATCCCCACCGAGGTATTGGAGTCGGAGATACCCGTCCTGGTCGAGCAGTACGGGCTCAACCCCGATTCCGGGGGAGCAGGCCGCATGCGCGGGGGGTGCGGCCTGAACTATTCTCTTAGGCTTCTTGTGCCCGGCGGCGTGGTGACGGCCCGGGGGTTGGAGCGGTTTCATTTTCAGCCCTGGGGAAGGGAAGCCGGCCAACCGGGCGACAACGGGCGGGCTTTCCTTCAATCCCCGGGTGAGGACCCGCGGCCGATAGGGAAGATAAATGTGCTCGAGGTTCCGGCCGGCGGAATCGTCCACGTCCAGTCGGCCGGCGGTGGCGGCTTCGGCCCACCCTGGGAGCGCGACCCCGTGCTGGTGCTGCGGGACGTCGAGGACGGGCTGGTCGCCTCCGAGAGTGCCGAGAAGGTTTACGGCGTGATCATTCGAGGCGGCCGAATCCTGGAAGAGGAGACCGGCGAGCGCCGGCGGCAGCTTTGCGCCGAGCTTGACGACGGCTCGCCGGCGGCTCCGTTTACGTTCGGGGCCGGCCGGGAGGCGTTCGAGCGGCTTTGGCCGGATGATTTGCAGGTGGCGATCAACCGGGTCACGGAGGGTATCCCCGCCGCCATACGTCAGCACGTACGCTTCGAGGCGATGAGAGCCGTGGAGGAGAGTCGCTCGGGAGCGGATCCGATCGACGAATCCTGGCTCAAGGCCAGGGTGAGTGAAATCATCGAAGGGTTAAGCCCGCAGTCGACGCATTCCGCTTGAAGCGCCTGGTTTCGCCCGCTCCGCTATCGTTACACCCCGTTGATTCTGCTCTTCCCAACGCCCGGGTGGCGCGATGTGGGATTCTTCTCTCGAGCCGGTTTTCTGCCCGGCGATGCGCGGTTACGAGGCGAAGGCCGCGCGTCGAGCGGGACAATGGCATCCCCAAAAGAACGCTCTTTTGTGGGGAAATGCGTGGTGCGTGGGGAGGGGGAGGAGAGGCTTGGGGCCGCGTGAGCGTTCGCGTCAGTCCTGCTCCTGGAGGACGGCCAGTTTTTCCAGCACTTCGCCCAGCACGCGCGGCGGAGCCTGCGATGCCAGACGCGCCTTTCGCGCGCGCCAGTCGAGGCTTTTCACCTGGTCGGCGAGAACCACGCCCGTAACGGTTCCTGTAGCGGGGAGCGTCACCTCGAAAGGATAGTCCTTGACCCTGGAGGTGACGGGGCAGAGCAACGCCAGACTGCTCTTCTCGTTATAGCTTCGCGGGCTGACCACCAATGCAAGGGCGATGTCGGCCTTGCCGAATCGTATATACGAATGATATACATTCAGGACGGGGCGAATCCATGCCCGAAACTGATGGAGGCGGCAAATGGGCCAGATGAATCTGAGGGTAAAAGACGAGCGGCTGGAGCTGATCGACAGGGCCGCGGAGATTCGGGGCGTAACGCGCACCGAGTTCGTGCTCAGAGCGAGTGAGGCGGCGGCGATAGAGGCGCTGAACGAACGGCCCGTCATCGCGCTCGATGATGAAGCCTACGATGCGTTTCTCGCCGTGCTCGATGCGCCCGCCGAATCGGACGAGCGCTTGAGAGAGCGTCTCAAGCGCAGGCCGCTGTGGGAGAGATAACCGGGCCGGAGCCGCTCGGCGCGCATCATGACGTATCGCGGTTCGACTCCGGTGTAGAGAGCCTCGACGCTTGGCTGCGAAGCAAGGGCCGTTTGAACGAGGCGAAGGGCGGCGCGCGGACGTATGTCGTCTGCGAGGGCGAGCGGGTGGTCGCGTTCTATAGTCTCGCGGCCGGCTCGGTGGAAAGGCGGCGGGTTTCCTCGCGCGTTGGAAGAAGCATGCCCGAGCCGATTCCGGTGATTCTCCTCGGACAACTCGCGGTGGATTTGGACTATCGGGGGAGGGGCCTGGGAGGCGATTTGATCGTGGACGCAGGCCGGAGAGCCCTGGCGGCGGCCGACCTCATCGGCGCGCGCGCCATCATCGTCCAGGCGCTTGATGATGAGGCCAGAAATTTCTATGAGTGTTTCGGTTTTAGGTGGTTCTCGGATCGCGAGCCGCTCATGCTGCTGCTGAGGATGTCCAATCTGAGAGCCGCACTGAGGGAATAAGGAACGTGATGGAGTAGGGAAACGGTTTGGGGCAGGATCGGAAATGGAGTCTTCGAAATCACTCCCCCCTTGAACAAAATTGCCGACCGATGAGGTAGAAGAACCACTCCCCCCTTGAGGGGGAGTCGAGGAAGCCGAGCCTTGGCGAAGGCTGATGCGGTGGGGGGTGAAAGCCATGAGAGGAAGCTTGCTAAATTAGAAACTCCCCTCACCGGCGCGGCTACGGACTGTGTCCTAGCCTTGCCGACTCCCCCTCAAGGGGGGAGTAATTTTGGAACACACGTCAGGGGGAGTGATAACTACCAACCCGGTTTCAGGAAAAAGTCCTCGCGGTGGTCCGTCCCGCATCGGCCACGATTCCTCACCCGATCTTGAAGCGCCAGCGCGCGGCGAGAGCGCTCAGGAGCAGAAGAATGAGGCTCAGGAGCGATTGAAGCGTGGCTGCGATGATGAGGGGCAGGGATGAGAGGCCTGAAGATGGAATTGCCCCCAAATACCCAGAAACCGATGAAGAACCGAATACGCCGAACGGGCGGATGATTTGCTTGATGCTGAACTGAAGAGACAGCGGCAGAATTTTCGCCACATCCAGTTCCAGCAGTCCCTTGAAATACGCCGCGTAAAAAAAGGTGAAAAGCGCGAACAAATACCCCAGCCACGCCAGTGGCCGAAAAATCCTCTGCCCGTAATCGGATGTCGCCTCATACAGCCAGGAGATGAACTTCAAAAACTTACTTTTTTCAGTCTGCCGCCTGCTTTTCATCTCCAGGGCGTAAAACCTCAACTGCTCCTGCCGCGCCCTTTTTTCCTCCATATCCTGTTTCAGCGTTCGGTATGCCATGGCCGAACCGTGTGAGGCCGTGTCCAGAAACTTGGCGTCCGCGAAATCCGTTTCCTGGTGAAGCTGGCAGTCATGAAAACGGGGCGCTTTCTGAAAGGTGCAATTTCTAAAGCTGGTTTCTTGCCTGAATTTCCGGTTATTGAAGTTCGCTTCATCCAAAAATTCTGCACCTGAAAAATCAACCTCGCCATGAAAAGCGTCAAAATCACTATTGTTTCCCGGAGATGTGAAGTCGGCATATCCTTTGACGCAGGAGCCTTGGAACTGAATACGTTCAGATCTGAATTGTGCATTTAGGAAAATTGCATCTCCTTCGAATCGAGCATTCTGGAAGTCAGCATATCCACCACTGAACTCGGTATTTAAGAAATGAGCTCCCCAGTCGCTGAATCGGGTATTTTCAAAAAAAACGGAACTTTGGAATTTGACGTCTGGAAACTGAGCAGCTTGTCCATCGCTAAACTCCGCATGGGAAAAATCAGCATTTTGACCATCGAATACTGCTCTATTGAACCAAGCATCACCGCCTATAAATTTAGTGCGTGAGAAATCAGCATTCTCTTGGAATTTGGCGTCCCAAAATATAGCCTCCCCACCGATGAATCGAGCATTTTGGAAAAAAACGTTCCCTTCGAAATATGTATCCCTGAAGTCAGCACGCCCATTGAATCGGGTATCTTTGAAGTCAATATTTTCGTTATTGAATCGAGCTTCGGAAAAATCAGCTTCAAGAAATTCTGCTTCCCTGAAGTCCACTTTGTTTTTTTCGAATTTGGTCAAGCGAAATGTAGCCTTCCCTTTGAATTTGGCATTCTGAAAGCTAGTGTCGCTGTTGCTAAATTCTGCGCCCTCAAAGAGCGCGCCTACTTTGAATTTTACATTTTGGAATATGGCATTACCGCCGTTGAATTTGACATGAGAGAAGTGAACCCTATCCCTGAATTCCACATCCTGAAAATTAGCATTCCCTAAAAATCGACTGCCTCGGAAGTTGGCTCTTCCTTCGAATCGGACATTAGAAAAGTCAACTTCAGGAAATTGCTTACTTTCAAAATCTGCATTAACGGGGAAAACAACGCCGCTCAAATCTAATGTTTTTTGTTCCTGAAGGGCATAATGACGAAGTTCCGATATTTTTTCATAAAACCACTTTACATAATCGTCTGGCCAGTTCCCTTTTACTGTTCGCAGGCCCCTCGCATCTTCAACCGGTGCATGGAACGGACACCATAGTTTATCGTCCGCAAGCACAGATTTATTTTCTTGATCATCGAACTGACACGCGGAATCACCGTCTCGACCGTACGCGCATTGCATTTAGATTTTCCTTTCCAAAGTTCTATCGACGTGACTACGGATGCCGAAACATCACAAACCCAAATCCTCGAACAGCGCCTCGGCGCTCTCGAATCTCTTGCCCTTGCCCTCATCCAACTCCTTCATGGCTTTCAAGGTAGCGGGGTTCGGCGCGCGAACGACGAAGGGGAGCCTTCGCTCATCCGCCACGCGCATCAACAACAGGCGAATCGCATCGGAAACCGAAAGGCCCATCGCGTTAAGCGCCTCCGTGGCGCGGGCTTTGGTTTCGCTGTCGATTCGGGCGCGCACGACCGTATCGGTTGGCATTCGGGTGTCCCCCTCTTGTGTAGCCTCATTGTAGCTACAATATCGCGCTTCTCTTGTCAAGGACGATTCCGGGCGGTTTACGCCTGAACCTCCCCCCCATTTGGCATCGGCGCGGAACCTTGGTCTAATGGGCGCGGTTTTTGGTTCGTGGAGCGGATTACCCGAAGGAGGAAACATGGCGGCGTATGACGTGGCGGTGATAGGCGGGGGGCCTGCGGGCTACGTGGCGGGCGTGCGCGTGGCCCAGAGCGGGGGAAGCTGCGTGGTCATCGAGCGCGACGAGTTGGGCGGCACCTGCCTGAACTGGGGCTGCATCCCGAGCAAGAGCTTAATCGCGTCGGCGGAAGTTTTTAGGAACATCAAGAACGCGGACGCCTACGGCATCGAGGTCACGGGCGAGGTGCGCGCGGACTTGGCCGCCATGGTGGAGCGCAAGGACAAGATAGTCGCCGGCCTCGTACGCGGCATCGGCGGGCTGTTCAAGGCTCACGGAGTAGACCACATGGCGGGCGACGCCGAGATTCTCGATATGGGCAGAATTTCGGTGCGCGGAAAAGACGGGACGCACGAGATAATATCCGCCGATAAGATCATCATCGCCACGGGTTCGAGGCCCGCCCAGATTCCCGCTTTCCCCATCGACGGAAAAAAAATCATCTCTTCCGAACAGGCCGTGCACTTGAAAAAACTGCCCGAAAGAGTGCTCATCGTGGGCGCGGGTGTTATCGGGTGTGAATTCGCGTGTCTGTATCGAGAGCTGGGCGCCGAGGTCACCATGGTGGAATTGCTGGATCGCGTCCTGCCGTTAGGTGATGAGGATGTTTCCAAGCTCATGGCGCGCGAATTGAGAAAACAAAAGATTAAGGTGCGCCTGGGTGAGAAGATAACGAGCGTCTCGCGCAAGGGCAGGGCAATGGTCGCCGAAATCGAGGGTTCGGACGAAGAAGAACGCGCCGACCTCGTGCTCGTCTCCGTTGGGCGGACGATGAACACCGACGGGCTGGGGCTTGAGCGAATCGGCGTCAAACTCGGGCCCCGCGGCGAGATTCAGGTGAACGATATGATGGAGACGAACGTCCCGGGCGTCTACGCGGCTGGGGACGTGGTGGGCGAGCCCATGCTCGCGCACGTGGCCTCGGCGGAAGGGGTCGCCGCGGCGGAAAACGCCATGGGCGGCGAGATACGGATGGATTACCGGGCGATTCCGGCCGGCATCTTCACGCATCCTGAAATCGGCGTCGTCGGCATGGCGGAGCACGAGGCGACCAAGGCGGGGCATGCGGTGCGCGTGGGCAAGTTCGCGGTGCGCGCCCTGGGCAAGGCGCAGGCCGAACGCGCGATAGAAGGGGAGGTGAAAGTGATCGCCGACGCGGGGGATGACGCCATTCTGGGTGTTCACATCATAGGCGCCCACGCCGCCGATATCGTGCACGAGGCCGCCGTCGCCATGCAGCACAACGTCACCGCCTCGGACTTGGCGCGGACGATGCACGCCCACCCCACGCTCTCGGAAGCCGTGATGGAGGCGGCTTTCGACGTCCACGGCGAGGCGATCCACGCCCCTCCGAAGAAAACGTAGGCGTGTTCGCTTTCAAGCGGAGTGGCGGATGAAGTACTCCTTGCCCGCTTTTTCCATGATCGTGATGGAGGAATTTCTAGCCCGCTCGAAATTCACTATCGACGTGCACGGCGAGGCGATCCACGCCCCTCCGAAGAAACATTCATAAGGCGCGGCTTTGGTGGGTCGACGCGTTCGCGGTCCGCTTTGTGAGGGTCCCGTCGGACACACCGCCTGCGAGGCGGCAGAAGCCGTCTTTAGGTTTTGTCAGATAACTAATACGGCACTTCTATCAGCATTCCCTCGCCCGAGCGCATATCCTCTTCGAGCAACTCGCGCATCGCGCGGGTCACGGGACCCGGTTTTCCGTCTCCGATTACCTGATCGTCCCACTGCACGACGGGGGCGACGTATATCGAGCTTCCGATGAGCATCATCTCGGCGGCGGCCTTGGCCTCGGCCACGGGAATGTCGTCCACCACCACGTCTGCGATGACCCCTTGATCCACCAGGCGGCTTGCGAGTTCGAGCAGGCGCTTCACGGTGCAGCCCGAGAGGATGTTCTCGAATTTAGGATGCCGCAGCACGCCCTCTGCAGTCACGAAGGCGCAGTTCATGTTCGAGCCCTCGCCCACGTTGCCCGCCTCGTCCACGAAAATCCCGTTGTCGAGGCCGCATTCTTTCGCCTCCATCTGCATCAGGGTGTTGGGCAGGTAGTTCGTGCTCTTGGTGATGGCGTATAGCGGCGGCTTGATGGGATAGGTCGTCGTCATCACCTTCAAGCCTTCCGTGTAGTAGCGCTCGGGATAGTCGAGGCCGCCGAAGATCATCACGAAAAAGGCGGGCTTGGCGTCCGCTGCGGGGATGAGCCCGAGGTTGCCAGTCCCGGAAGAAGCCCAGTAGCGGATCGAACCCTCGCGGCAGCCCGAGAGCGCGCTCGTGCGGATGACGATCTCGCGCATCTCCTCGCGGGCGGGGAGTTCGAGCTTCGATGCCTCCGCCGAGCGGATGAAGCGGTCCAGGTGGTTTTCCAGGTCGTAAATCTTCCCCTCGATGATGGCCGCGGTGTCGAAGATGCCGTGGCCCCTGTGGACCATGTGATCGTCGAAGGGAATGATCATCAGGGCGGGGTCCGTCACCACGCCGCCCAGGTGGCTCGAATAAAGCGCTGAATAATCCACCTCCTGCACCTTGCGCAGGTTCTTGAGACTATCGAGGACGTCCTCTCTCGTGAGCACGTTGATGGTTTCCGCCATGGTTTTCTCCTTTGGGACCCGAGCGAATCCCTGAAATTTCAAGGAAGCATATCGGTGGATGAAACCGCATATTTTCGATTTCATCCGCATGATGCCGCGTGGGTGATATTCGGGCAAGGGCCTGCTACATTGTCGCTCTGATAGTTCGGGTAGATGGAGTGAATCGGAGGCATGGTTGATGCCGGATGACGTTTTTTTGAACGACGAGCAGAAGATGGTGCGCCGGATGACGCGCGATTTCTGTGAGCGCGAAATCGCTCCCCAGGCGGCGGAGATAGACGAAGGCCGCTTCCCGGCGGAGGTCGTGAAGAGCATGGGCGAGCTTGGGCTGATGGGCCTCACGGTGCCGGATTCCTACGGCGGAGGGGGCGCGGACCCCGTGTCGATGGCGCTGGCGACCGAAGAAGTCGCCGCCGCGTGTCCCTCGACGAGCGCGATTTTCGCCGCTCACAACTCCCTGGTCTGCGATCCGGTCTATCGCTTCGGGAGCGAGGGGCAAAAAGAAAAATACTTACACGGCCTGGCGAGCGGCGCGTGCATCGGCGCTTTCGCCCTGACGGAGCCCGGCGCGGGCTCTGACGCCGCCTCGCTCACCACCAGCGCCGTGCGCGAGGGGAACGCCTACCGCATCAATGGTTTGAAGCGCTTCATCACCAGCGGCAAGCAGGCGGGTCTGTGCCTTCTCTTCGCGGTGACCAATCGCTCGATGCGCCACAAGGGGCTGAGCGTCTTTTTGGTGCCGACGGATGTGGAGGGCTTCGAGGTCGTGCGCAGCGAGGACAAGATGGGGATGCACGGCTGCTCGATATCGGAGCTTCGCTTCGACGCCGTGGAACTGCCCGAAGAAAACCGCGTGGGCGATGAGGGGCAGGGCTTCGAACTGGCGATGCGGATACTGGATTCGGGGCGCATCATCGTCGCTGCGCAGGGGCTCGGCTTCGCGCGGGCGTGTCTCGACGCCTCGGTGGCCTATGCGCGCGAGCGAGAGACGTTTGGCGTCCCGATTAAGGATCACCAGCCCGTTGCGTGGAAGCTCGCCGACATGGCCACGCGCGTCCACGGCGCGCGTCTGCTCACCTTGAAGGCGGCGCGGCTCAAGGCGGCGGGGAAGCCCTATTCGCCCGAAGCCGCCGTCGCCAAGGTATTCGCCACCGACGCCGCCCAGCGAAACGCCGAAGAGGGCGTTCAACTCCACGGGGGCAACGGCTACATGCGCGAATATCCAGTGGAGCGCTTCTACCGGGCTTCCAAGGTGACGCAGATCTACGAGGGGACGAACGAAATCCTGCGCCAGGTCATAGCCAAGCACGTGCTCAACTAAAACGAACGCCGCCCTTGCCCATATCTTGAGTATCACGAAAGAAACTGCTTTGATGTGCACGTATTAACCACAAAGCTATTTGTCGCTCACTTTTGGCTAAAAATGACCGACAAAGTGTCAAACGGATACTTTTGAGTGAGATTGATGAGAGAGTGACTTGGGGATGGAGAAAATTTTTATTGTTAACCGAAAGCCGCCTTTGCCCATATGTCGAACACCATCATTGAAATGAGATGCTTTGACGCTCACGTATGAACCACAAAGCCGCTTGTCGCTCACTTTTAGACGAAAATGATCAGCTAAACGTGTTGATAACGAGATAATGAACGGCAAACGCACCCCGCCCCTACATGGAGATGATGAGCCGATGTCGGACTCACGTTTTCGCTCAATAGATTTTTGGGAGAAACGGGCGCCTCGTGCGCGCCGGCGCCGGTATCTGTTGGGCGCTATCGCCCTCGCTTTCCTCGTGAGCGGCTGCGTCACGCCCACGCCCAGGCGGCAGGGGAACATCTGCTCGGTTTTCGATCAGCAGCCCGACTGGTACGACTACGCTCGCGCCTCCGAGAAGCGCTGGGGCACGCCGGTGCACGTGCTCATGGCGTTCGTGAGGAAAGAATCGAGCTTTCAGAGCCACGCCAGGCCGCCCATGAGGTGGTTCTTGTTCATTCCGCTCGGCCGCGCCTCCACGGCCCTGGGCTATGCGCAGCCCCTGAACCAGACCTGGCGGGACTACAAGGCGGAGCGCGGCAACATATTGAGCAGCCGCTCGCGCATGCAGGACGCGCTCGACTTCGTCGGCTGGTACAACGCCAAGACCCGGCGCGAACTGGGCATCTCCTTACACGACGCGCACAGGCTCTACCTCGCCTATCATGAAGGAAGGGGTGGCTACCGGCGCGGCACGTGGAAAAAGAAGCCCAAGGTTAGGCGCGCCGCGCAGCGGGTGGCCGAGACCGCCCGTCTCTACAAGGCGCAGCTCGCGCGCTGCGAATCGAGGTTCCGGTGCGATTCGTGGTATCAGATTTGGCCCTTATGCCGCTGAGGTTTTCTGAATGTTTCCGTACCGTTTTCGTAAATGCCCCGCGATTGTTCTTTGCGTTTTGACCGCGTTTCTCGCGCTCGCTCCCGGCGTCCCCCGTGCGCAGGAGATTGTGCTCGGCCGCTTCTCGGCGGGCGACCTCTCCGGCTGGCAGCCCAAGAGCTTTGAAGGAGAGACCAAATACCGCTTGACCATGGACGATGGGGGCGAAACCGTCCTCGAGGCGGTGAGCAACGCGGCTGCGTCCGGCCTCGTGTACGAGCGCAAGATCGACCTCACCAAAACACCGATTCTCACCTGGCGCTGGCGAATCGAGCGTCCGGTCAACCCGCCGGATGAGTTGTCGAAAGGAGGGGATGATTTCGCCGCCCGCGTCTATTTCGTCACCCCCGGCGCCGGGATGCTCTCCTTTCCCGATTCGGTGGTCTACGTCTGGGCCAGCCGCCAGCCCGAAGGCTCCTCCTGGCCGAACCCCTATACGAAAAAGGCCCGCATGTTCGCAGTCGATTCAGGCGCGCGCCACGCCGGAGAGTGGCGGACGCATCGCCGGAACATGCGCGAGGATTTCCGGCGCTTTTTCGGCCGCGACATCACCGAGATCACCCACATCGCCGTCATGACCGACACCGACAACAGCCGGCTTTCGGCCCGGGGCTGGTACGGCGACATCCGCGTCGCACCTGCCGGGCCCGAGGACAAGACCCGCTGACGGGGCGGATTTCCAGAGCCACTGGCTGGGCGCAACCAGCCCCGCCGAATGCGCACGGTGCGTCAAAAGGTCGGTTTCGTTAATTAATTGTTGAGAGCGCGGCGGCCTCACGAGCGCGCCGGTCGCGCAGGGGGGTTTGCTCTACTCCTCAATCGCCTCGGCGACGAGTTCGGCGATGTCGGCGGCGCGGATGTTCTTCTCGGGGTCGAGCGCCTTTAAGGCGTCATCGAACATCTGCATGCAGAAGGGGCAGGAGACGGCGGCTGTTTTGGCCCCGCAGGCCTTTACGTCCTCGATCCGCTCGTGGTTGATGCGCTTTTTCGGGTCATCGTCCATCCAGGCGTAGCCGCCCCCCGCGCCGCAGCAGAGCGCGCGCGAGCGGTTGCGCCCCAGTTCGGTGAAGCCGCCGTCCGATATCTGGTGGAGAACCTCGCGCGGAGCGTCGTATACGCCGTTGTGGCGGCCCAGGTAGCAGGGGTCGTGGTAGGTGAGGGAGCCGAGCGATTTCTTGAGCTTGAGTTTTCCTGATTTTATCAGTTCCGCGATGAGCTGCGTGTGGTGCACCACCTCGTAGTTTCCCCCGAAGTCGGGGTATTCGTTCTTATAGGTGTTGAAGCAATGGGGGCAGGTGGTGATGATTTTCTTCACCCCATAGCCGCCCAGCGTCTCGATGTTCTGCTTCGCGCATATCTGAAAGGTGAATTCCCCCCCGGCGCGCCGGGCCGGATCGCCCGTGCAGACTTCCTCCGCGCCCAGGATGGCGAAGTCGACGCCCGCGGCGGCGAGAATCTTCACCATCGCCTTGGACACCTCGATGTTGCGGTCGATCATCGAACCCGTACAGCCCACCCAATAGAGATATTCCGCCTTCTCGCCGCTCGAGAGGACTTTTACGTCGAGACCCTCGTACCATTCCTCCCGGTTGTGCTGGGCGCCCACCCAGGGGTGGAGCCGCTCGTCCATCGACTTTAAGAACTGACGCGCGTCCTCGCTCGTCTTCGATTCCATCATCACCAGGTAGCGGCGCATGTCCACCATTTTGGGGATGTGCTCGATGAAGACGGGGCACTCCTGCTGGCAGGCCCCGCAGGTGCGGCAGCCCCAGAGTTCTTCCTCGAGAACTGCGGGCCTGTCCCCGGGCTCGCCGAACAGGGGCGGCCTCTCGCCCGCTTCTCCGTTTTCCGCGAGCGCCGCCGTGCCCGCCTCGCTCAAATGCGCCTTCATGTCCTGAATCAGCTTTTGGGGGCTGAGCGGCACGCCGCTTATATAGGCGGGGCAGACGTCCTGGCAGCGGCCGCAGTTCGTGCATGCGTCCAGGTCCAGTAGATTCTTCCAGGTGTACCCCTCGATTTTCTCCACGCCCAGGGTTTCCAGCGCCTCGGGGTCCGCTTCCATCGTCGCCTCGATGTCGATGAAGCTCAGCTTGCCGCTGGGTCCCAGATTTCTGCAGAATATGTTCAACAAGCCGTACCAGATGTGGTTGAATTTCCCGAAACCCATGTAGCCGAGCAGCAGGAATGCGGTGACGGCGTGGAACCACCAGTTGATGCGGTGGAGGAATTGAAGCGTCTCGACGCTCAGCCCCTGCAAGGTCAGGGCGACCGCGTAGCCGCCCGGCGACCACGGGGCCAGGGCCGGGTTCTGCCTGAGTTCGGTCGCCGCGATGCGCAGCCCCTCCACGACGAAGCCTTGAACGAAGACGAGCAGGAGCAGCCACAGCGCGAGGTAGTCGTCCAGCACGGAGTTCATGCGTTCAGGCTTCACCACCAGGCGTCGCCAGAGGGCCATCAGGATGCCGACGATCCCCAACAGCCCGAATCCGTCGCTGAGCAGCGAGTAGCCCAGGTAGAGGTTTCCCTTGAGATAGTGGATTCCCGTCCATTCCTGAACGGCTATCATCGAAGTGGCGATGAGTTCGGCGAAAAAACCATAGAAGATGAACAGGTGCATGAGGCCGGGGTAGGTATCCCGCAGCATCCGGCGGTGGAGCACCAACTCATCCACCACGCCCCAGAGGCGTTTTACCGGATTGTCTGTTCTCATCTCGCCGCCGCCCAGGCGCCACAGGCGCACGCGCTGGTAGATACCGTAGGACATCACACCGATCGCCGCCGCGGCGAAGAGGTAGACCAACGGGCCCAAGACGATGTTCCAGTAAATTTCCCGTGTGGGTGTCATGTGAGAATCCTGTGGGGCGATTTGGCGCATTGTCATATATTTCTGATTCTCTGAGGTTACGAAAACTTACGGGAAAAGTCGACACACTCCTGAGTTCATTTGAAACGCGGCTTTCTTTGCAGGATAATCGGGGCTGGAACCTTTCGGATTACATCGAAGCGCGGAGGCGGCGGATGAGTGAGAGAAAAATACGGGTGCTGGTGGGCAAACCCGGCCTCGACGGCCACGACAGGGGGGCCAAGGTGGTAGCGCGCGCGCTCAGGGACGCCGGTATGGAGGTGATCTATACGGGCATCCGCCAGACGCCCGAGCAAATCGCCTCGATCGCCATGCAGGAGGACGTCGACTGCGTGGGCCTCTCGATTCTCTCCGGCGCCCACAACCACCTGTTTCCCAGGATTCGTGAATTGCTCGACAAACACGGCATGGAGGACGTCCTGCTCTTCGGGGGCGGCATCGTGCCGGATGCGGATATTCCCTTGCTCAAGCAAAAGGGGGTGGATGAGATTTTCACCCCGGGCGCGACGATGGAGGACATCGTCGCCTATGTGCGTGAAGCGGTGGCCGAGCGTAGGGAAAGCGCCTGAAGGCGCGGCTTCGTTGCGGCGCGAAGGCGCAGTTCGTATACTGCGCGCTCATGAGCGGAACGAAGCGCTTTTTTCTGGATGGACATTTCTTGGAGCGGCAGGATGAAGAACTTATGGTTCATGGGATTGGCGGTCTGCTTGCTGCTCGTTTCCGCTTGTCAGCAAAAGCCCATAGAAAGGGCGGTGCGCGGTTCTCTTGCCCCTGTGGAAGAAAACGTAGTCGTCACGTCCTACTGCCAAAGCTGCCATCTGCACGCTAGCTTCCAGGAAGCCCCGCACGTCGAGAAGCAACAGCTTCGGTATGATGAAAAAAGCCCGTTGCGCGCCGCTAGCCAGTGCCTTGCATGCCACCTCGTTCGGCCCGAGACGTTTTTCAAAAAAGAGCAGCGCAGCACCACCTTTCCGCATGGCGTTTTGGTGGACATCGCCAATATCCCCAAGCCGCAGCCCGTCCCTCGTCTGAAAAGAGAAAAGGGGGAGGGCCCTGCGCCCAAGCAAGAGGCTCCCCCCGCCGCCGTGAAAAAAGAGAAGAAGAAAAAACGGCGCTGGTATTTCCTCTATCTCTTCTGAGTCGGGTCGAGCAGGTCTCTCAACCCATCGCCCAGTATGTTCAGGCCCATGACGGTGAGGGCGATGGCGATTCCCGGATAAATCGTCAGGTGCGGGGCGACGAGCAGAAAATCGCGCCCCTCGGCCAGCATCGCCCCCCAACTCGGCTCGGGCGGCTGAATTCCCAATCCCAGGAACGAGAGTCCCGATTCGGCGAGAATCGCTCCCGCCATGCCGATGCTCGCTTCCACGATGACCGGGGAGATGATGTTCGTGAGCAGGTGGTGGGTGAGGATTCGCCCGGGCGTGGCGCCCGCGGCGTGGGCGGCGGTTACGAATTCACGCTCGCGCAGCGCCAGCACCTGAGCGCGGACGAGGCGCGCGTAGCCCACCCACCCGAACACGGAGAGCGATATGACGATGTTCCACAGGCTCGGTGCGAGCACGGACATGAGGGCGATGGCGAGCAGAATGCCCGGGAAGGCCAGAAACACGTCGGTGACGCGCATGATCGCCTCATCCCACACCCCGCCGAGATAGCCCGCGATTCCTCCGATGATGACGCCCAGCAACACGGATACCGAGACGGTGGCGAAGCCCACGGTGAGCGAGATTCTCCCGCCGTGCAGCACCCGGCTCAAAATGTCGCGGCCGAGCTTGTCCCGCCCGAAGGGGTGCGCCGTCTCGGGAGCCTCCAGCCCTTTGGGTAGCTGCATCTCGTAGGGGTCTTGGGGCGAGAGAAGGGGGGCGGCCAGGGTGGCGACCAGCAAAAGGGCGATGATGCCGCCGCCCAGGTAGATGGAAAGGCGGCGCTTCATGTGAGCCTCACGCGCGGGTCGAGCCAGGCGTAGGCGATGTCGGCCAGAAAGTTCGCGCTCACGTAGATGGCGGCGATGAACAGCACGCAACCCTGAACGAGCGGGTAGTCGCGCGAGGCGATGGCCTGAATCACCAGTCGGCCCACGCCGGGCCAGGCGAAGACGGTTTCCGTGATGATGGCGCCCGAGAGCAGGGCGCCTAGCTGGAGGCTCAAGATCGTGATGAGCGGCAGGCACGCGTTCTTGAGCGCGTGGAGCCAGAGCACCCGCCTTTCCGAGATGCCCTTCGCGCGCGCCGTGCTGATGTAGTCTTGCGGCAGCACCTCCAGAAGACTCGAGCGCGCCATGCGCATCAGTATCGGAGAGAGGGCGGCGCCGAGCGTCACGGCGGGGAGAATGAGGCTCAAAACTCCCTCCCTACCCGAGACGGGCAGCCAGCCGAGGCCGATGGAGAAGACGATGATGAGCAGCGGCCCGAGCCAGAAGACGGGTATGCTCGCGCCCGCCACGGCGAAAAAGCCGGCCGCGAGGTCGATTCCCGTGCCCTGTCGGCGCGCCGCCGCGATTCCCAGTGGGAGCGAGATGAGCAGAGCGACGGCCATCGAGGCGAACGTGAGTTCCGCCGAAGCGTGGGTGCGCTCGAAGATGATGGCAGACACCGCTCTCCTCTGGTGGAGCGAGGTGCCCAGATCCCCGCGCAGCAGCCCGCCCATGTATTCGGCGTATTGAACGCCGAGCGGCCTGTCCAGCCCCAGCGTCTTGCGCAGTTGTTCGCGCTGTGCGGGGCGGGCGGTCTCGCCCAGCATCAGATCCACCGGGTCGCCCGGCAGCACTTGGGTGACGATGAAAACGATCGTCGTCACCCCCCACAGCACGGGGATGAGGAGCAGAATGCGCCTCAGTAGGAATTTTCTCATCTATCGCCTCGCCGCCGGGGAGAGCGTGGCTTTCGCCAGCGAGATGAAGTCCGCGTCCGGGAACACCCGATACCCCGATATGCGCTTGTCGAAGACGGCCACGTTCACGCTGTGCCACAAATTGATATAGGGAAGCTCATCGCCCAGGATGCGCTGCACCTCGCCGTAGATGCGGGCGCGGGCCTCTGGAGCGATGGGTTGGCGAGCGTCTTCTAGGAGCGCGTCCACGCGCGCGTTTTTGTAGCGGCCCCGGTTTAAGCCGGCCGGCGGCATGAAGCGGCTGTGAAAGATATAGCGGTAGATGTCGGGGTCCGATATGCCGACCCACGTCAGGCTGTAGAGCTGGAAATTTCCGTTTCTGATGTCGCCGAAAAACGTACCCCACTCATAGGAGCGGATTTTCATCTTTATCCCCACGCGGTCGAGTTGATGGCCGAGCACGGTGGCGATACGGCGGCCCAACTCGTTTTGCGAGGTTTTGTAGACGAGCGTGAAGCGCGGGGCGGGTCCCGGCCCGTCCGGGTCGGGGAAGCCCGCCTCATCGAGGAGCTTTTTCGCCAGTTCGGGGCGGTGTGCATAAGTTGGAAGGCCTTTTTGGTGCGCCCAATGATCCGGCGGCAGCAGGCTGACCGCCTCCTGGACGAGACCCTTGTGGATGAAGCGCACGATGGGCCTCCTGTCGATGGCGTGGGCTAGCGCGCGACGCACCTTGAGCTTCGAGAGAATCGGGTCGC
Organism: bacterium; assembly: GCA_965261085.1. GTDB lineage: Bacteria > UBA8248 > UBA8248 > UBA8248 > UBA8248 > Bin107. The sequence continues at coordinate 3,439,977 of OZ253442.1, read as the reverse complement.
TCATGTTGAAGCCGATGTAGCTGAAGTTCGTGCCCAGGCGCTTTCGAATCTTGAGCCGCTTGTTGTTGATGAAGCGTGGCAAAATGTCGGGCGAAAAGGAGTTCTGGAGAAAGTCGACGCCGCCGCTTTCGAGTTCTAAGACGCGGATGGTCTCCTCGGGCAGAATCCGGAAGATGAGGCGCTCGAAGGCGGGCTTACCGCCGAAATGATTGGCGAACGCCTTCAAGGTGATACGCTCGTCCGGCGCGAATTCCACGAACTCGAACGGGCCGGTGCCGACTGGTTTTTGGGCGAAGCGCCTCCCCGCTTCGCGAGCGCTTTTGGGGAGGATGCCGACCATCAGGGATTCCGCGAACGAGGCGGAGGGTTCTGTAAGATGAAATACGACCCTGTGCGGCGTGGGTGTTTCGATGCGCGCGAGTTCTTTGAGTCCCGCCGCCTTGGGGGAGGCGAGAGAAGGGTCGCGAATGGAGTCGAAGGTATACTTCACGTCGGATGACGTGAGGGCTTCGCCATTGTGAAAACGCACCCCGCGCCTGAGTTCAAAGCGGTGAACGAGAGGCGTGGGCCGCTCCCAGCGCTCGGCGAGTTCCAGGACGATGCGGCCCTCGTGATTTCTCGATATCAGACGGCTAAAAATGAAGCGCTGCACCTTAGAGGAGACGGCGTCTTGTGATAGCCTCGGGTCGAGTTGCGTGGGGTTGGTTCCGATGCCGACGACGATGGCGTCGCCTTTCGCTGAACGCTTCTCCCCGCAGGCGGATAAAAACGCGCACGTAAGCATGAGGACGAGAAGAGCGAGCGATTTGTTTTTCACCTGAATATACCGGCGGGCGGGAGACATGTGGAGATTCGCATACGCCGCGTCTTATCGTCAATGCGGCGCGTCCTCGTGGTTTACAGCCCGTTCCGGGCGGATTAAGATTCGCCTCGGCGGTGATTTTTGACTCGATGACCCGGAGGTTTTCCCCGATGAGATGGAGCAGGTGTCAGTTGAAGCGAACTTTGCGCCTGGCGGCGATGGCGCTCGCCTTCGTACTCATGAGCGTGGGTATGGCGGCGGCCGCGCCTTTCGACGAGAATCGCCTCAAGGTGGGGGATAAGGCGCATGAGTTCGAAATCCAGGGCTTCAAGCTGTCCGACCTCAAGGGCAAGAAGAATCTCGTGATAATTTTCTATCGGGGTCACTTTTGAGTGATTTGCCAACGGCAACTCGTCGAGTTCCAGCGATTTTCCGAGAAAATTCATCGGTTTCAGACCGAAATCATCGCCATCAGCGCGGACAATGCGCTTGAAATGAACAAGACGACACGGGAGTTGGGCATACGGTATCTGCTGATCTCGGATGCGAAGAAGCGAATCATCAAAGGCTTCGGGGTGCTTCATCCGAGAGAGGGGATCGCCCGGCCCTCCACCATCATCATCGACAAGAACGGCGTGGTTCGCTACGTTCATCTGGGCAAATATCCTAGCGACCGCCCGACGGTTCAGCAGGTGATGCAGGCCCTCGCTTTTTTGTGAGAATAATACCCGGTATTCCCGCCCCCCGCCCGGCGCGTGACGGACACCGAATATGAGATTCTGGAAGCAAGACTCAGCGGGCCGGTTTTTTAGGTTCTCCATTTGGGCGATTCTTTTGTGCCTTACCGCCTTGTGCGCGTCGGACGCCTTCGCCGCAAGAAAAAGGCGCGCTCCGAAAAAAAGGGTCGCTTCGAAAAAAGGCATCACGTCTAAGGCCGTCTTCCAGGCCAGGGTGAAGCGCGCCGTCAAGAGGCAATGCGCCCGCCCAGGACGCCTGGGTCTTTACGTTCGTTCGGTTTCCACCGCGCAGACGCTCTACTCCCATAACGCCGCCGCGAGACGCATACCCGCGTCGAACGTCAAACTCTTCACGGCCGCCGCCGCGCTTGCGCGCCTGGGGCCGGACTACCGCTTCGCCACCGATTTTTACGCGAAGGGCAAGGTTCGGGACGGCGTCGTCCGAGGTGACCTTTATCTGAAGGGCTACGGCGATCCGCTTTTCGTGCATGAAAAAATGCGCGACTTGGTGCGTAGGCTCAAGTTGCGCGGCGTGAGGCGCATCACGGGCGTTCTGGTGGCGGACGATACGTTTTTCGATAAGAAAAAACACGGTCGCGGGTGGCGCGTGGGCCGCTCCATCCGGCCCTATCTGGCGCCGCACGGGGCGTTATCCCTGAATTTCGGTCTGGCGAACGTGCTCGTGGCCCCGGGCGATAGGGTCGGCGGCCCGGCCAGGGCGCATCTTGAGCCGCCATCGCGCGCGCTTCGACTCCGGGCGAGGGTGAAAACCTCGCGCAGACGTCTGAGAATCCGGCTCGGGCGCACTCGCTCCAAGGGAATGGACGTCGTTCTTGTAAGTGGTTCGATTCCGGCGGGAAACAGGATGAAGAGGTACCGGGTGCCCGTCACGGACCCCACCGCCTTCACCGCCGGTGCGGTCGCCGCCGAACTGGGGAGGCAGGGAATCGTCTTGAAGGGAGGGATACGGCGGGCCGCCACGCCGCCCGATGCGAAGCTTCTGGCGCGAAACCTCTCGCCGCCCTTGAGCGAGGTGGTTCGGGGGCTCAACAAGTTCAGCAACAATTTCGTGGCCGAACAGGTTCTCAAGACAATGGGCGCGGAAGCGCACGGCGCGCCGGGCACCGCGGAAAAAGGTCTCCGGGTGGTGCGGGATTTCCTGATCTCCAGCGGCGTCTCGGCGAAGGAGATCGTCCTCGCCGATGGTTCTGGCTTGAGCAGGATGAACCGCGCCTCGCCGCGCGCTCTGGCGACCCTGCTTGAAGCGGCGCATAACGATTTCAGGCTGCGGCCCGAGTTCATGGCGTCTCTGGCCGTGTTCGGCGTCGACGGCACGGTGGAAAAAAGACGTCGCCGAGGGGTCGATTCGCGCCGGGTGCGGGTGAAGACGGGCGTGTTGAACGGCGTGCGCGCCTTTAGTGGATACGCAGCCGCAAAAAACGGGGAAATTCTCGCTTTCTCGGTTCTCATGAATGGAAATGCCTGCCGGCCCAAAAATCTCACGGGCGCGCTGGTTCGCGCAATGGTTTCGTTGAACCGGAATTTTTCGAACCCCGTGAAAGCTCATTTCAAGGGGGCCCGCGAGATGATGGCGCGCTCCATGCCGAAGCCTTCCATCAGAGACGGATGGCGCAGGCGCGCCTCTCCGCGCCAGGGACCGGCCGGGGAGGGTGAACTCGAGGAACTCGGCCCGGGAATCGTCCCGAAGGCCGAATCCCCTGAAGATGATTCCGAGGGCGAATCGTCCGCGGAGAACTCGGCCGAAGCGGCCCCGGCGGACGATGACGCCGCGTGGCCCTCGAAAAGCGCCCTGGGCGGGCGTAGTCGTGAGTGACATATGAGCGATGCGCATGTTTCGGGTCGACTCTGCCGGCGCAGCGGTTGCGGGTGGAGTAAGGGGGCTTGAAGGGCCGATGAGCAATTCCACCGGCCCGCGCGCTTTTCCCCGCATATGGACGCTGCGTCCCGTCGATGAGGAATCGGCCGAAAAACTTTCTCGAGAATTGAACGTCCCCCCTCTGATAGGAAAGCTGCTCGCGCAAAGGGGAATTCAAAACCCCGGCGAGGCGCGCAAGTTCCTGGATGCCCCCCTGGCGGGATTGCACGATCCGTTTCTGATGAAAGGAATGGAGGAGGCCGTCTCTCACCTCGTGGAGCGGGTAAGAAACCGCCGCCCCATCGGCGTGTATGGGGATTATGACGTGGACGGCATCTCCGCTACGGCGCTCATGTGCCGGTTTCTCACTCAGGTGGGCGTCAGGGTTCCCTACTACATTCCGAGCCGCCTGGATGAGGGATACGGCCTGCACCGCAAGGGTCTGGAAAAGCTCAAGGAGGCGGGCTGCGACACGGTGGTGACGGTCGATTGCGGAATCAGCGCGCATGCCGCCGCAAAAGAAGCCGAGCAGATGGGAGTGCGCCTCATCATCACCGATCATCACCGCCCGCCGGATGAATTGCCGCCCGCCCGAGCTATCCTGAATCCCCGCCAGATGGGTTGTGAATATCCCTTTCGAGGACTCAGCGGAGTCGGGGTCGCGTTCAAGCTCATCACCGCCCTCAGAAGGCGCCTGCATGAGGGCGGGTTCGGGGCGCCGCTGCCGAACCTCAAACAGCACCTGGACCTGGTGGCGTTGGGCACGGTGGCCGACGTTGTTCCCCTGCGGGATGAGAACCACATTTTCGTGCGCCACGGGCTCGATATTCTCTCGCCCCCCGAAGTGGCCGAAGGCGGGTTCGAGACCCTGGATCGGCGAAAGGCGGGGATTCGCGCCTTGCAAGCGGCGGCGAACCTCAAAGCCCAGACGCTCAATGCCGGGCACGTTTCCTTCACCCTCGCGCCGAGGCTCAACGCGGCGGGACGGGTGGGAGAAGCTTCTTTCGGCGTCGAGCTTCTCACCGCCGATGACGAGGGCCAGGCGCGCTCGCGCGCGGAGGTTCTCGAGGAGTGGAACCGGCAGCGCCAGAACTTGCAGCAGGAAGCCTGGGAGGAGGCGGTGGCCATCATGGAATCATCGGGAGCCGAGGCGCGTGATGAGGCCATCGTGCTTGCGAGCGACAAATGGCACCCCGGCGTGGTGGGCATCGTGGCCGCGAAGCTCGTGGAGGAATATCACCAGCCCTCGGTTCTCATCCACGTCAAGGACGGGATGGGCAAGGGCTCCGTTCGCTCGGCCATGGGTCTTCACGTGTATGAAGCGCTCGAGTGCTGCACAGACCTGTTGATCCAGTTCGGCGGACACAAGGGAGCCGCGGGGCTGAAGGTGGCGGAAGAGAAAATAGACGCTTTCAGGGAGCGCTTCCAGGAGGTGATTCGCGGGATGAAAAAATCCGGGGCGGATGAGCGTGAGCTCGTACTTGACGCCCGCGTCGATTTTTCCGAAATGGACGTGCCGCTCCTGGAGCAACTAGAAGGTATGGCGCCTTTCGGGGAGGAGAACCCGCGGCCCCTGTTTTGCGCCTCCCGGGTCGAGGTGGCCGGAAGCCCCGGCGTGGTGGGCCGCGAGGGGGAGCACTTAAAGCTGAACTTGCGGCAGTTCCGCGAGGAGAGAGAAGCCATCGGCTTCGGCATGGGGGCCTTGCTCAAGGAGCCGGAGCGCTTGAAGGGAAAGCTGGACGTCGCGTTTTCCCCCGGCCTGAACCGCTGGCGCGGCGCCACCAGGGTGCAACTCGAGCTTCGCGCCATCCGCCCGGCGGGCGGCTAGCCGAAGAGGGTCTCGAGAGACTCCCTGTCGTCGGGCTTCATCGAAAACTCACTCAAATCACTCAGCTCCAGGTTTTTGGCCAACAACATCACCTTGATGGCCCCGCCCAGACCCGTGGGGTCCATGATGCCCATGATAGACTGGCGCTCGCGCCTCGTTTTTTCATCATCCTCACCCTCTGCGCTATCCAGCGCCTGGGGAAGGCCGGCCCCCAGAAGAAAGCGCGTCTGATCCGTAAAGCCCGCGAGTTCCATGTCTTGAGAAGTAGCCGCTCGCAGGATGGAGGTGAAGTCGACGTGGGTGGTGAGGTCGGTTTCTCCGGGACGGGAGAGCGCGTCGCTAACGAGGGTATGGTTTCTGTAGCCGCGCAGCGCGCCATCCGGGCGGGTGGGGCCGTAGAGTACGCGCGCGGAGAACCCATAGTCGAAGATCAGTATGGCGCCCCGCTCCATCCGGCGCGCCACCTCGCTCACCCAGTCGAAGGCGCACAGGTTCGCCTCGGCCATCTGATCGGTGGAGAGCCGGACCCCCAAGTCGGAGAACCAGCCGCTTAAGCGCTCATCGGTGGGCGCGCCCTCGTAGAAGAGAAGCATATCGTCCCGCCATGCCACGTATCTTTCTTGTAGATGCGTTCTTTTCTGGATGAGGGCGTGAACGGGCAGGGCGTCGAGAAACTCATGGGCGAGCACGACGCCCTCGAAGCCCGGGGGCGGGTAGTCCGCGGGGTCTGAAAACCGGATGTTATCGTAATCTTTGAATTTTTCCCGTATTCGCTTGCTCGCCTGTGCGCTTTGCTCGGCGAACGTATAGGCGATGGCTCCTTCGAAAGCCGCCTGCGGGGAGCGAATCGATTCGAGGATATCGAAAGCGAGCCATCCCTCTCCCGGGCCAAACTCCCAAATGTTCAGCGAGGGCGCCTCGCCCATGCGCCGCCGGATTTTATCGAGAAGCGGCGCAATCATCCGCCCGAGCCAGGGGCTTTGGTGGGGAGAGGTGTAGAAATCCCCATCGGGGCCGATCCGCGAGCATTCGCGGCAATAATAGCCGCCCCCCGGATGATAGAGGGCGAGTTCCATGAAGCGGCGAAAGGGGATGGGGCCGTTTTCGAGCGCATCCGCAAGGGCTTTGGATAGTTCGGGATGAGAGGCGATTTTCATGGCGCGGAGTATACACCCGCAAAAGATGGACAAGAAGAGCGGATTGGCGGGAGCATCCCCTTGATTCCGCCGGTGGGAATATCTATCATCCAGAGGAGAGTGTAGGAATTGTTTTGAGGAGCAGGGGCGTCGTCGTCCATGTAGCAGTGAGAGTGAGGGGTCATATGATAGTTCGCGTCAAGTGCTTCGCCTGGGCGCGCGAGGTGACGGGTGAGGAGGAAATCGACCTGGAAGTGCCCGAAGGCGCCACGGTGGCCGATTTGAGAGAGAGTCTCGCCGAGCGGTTTCCGGTTTTTTCGGGGCGCATGGAGTCCATCGCCGTCTCTGTTAATCAGGAGTTCGCGGGCGAGGGCACGCCCGTGGAGGTGGGCGATGAACTGGGGTTGATTCCGCCCATCAGCGGAGGTTGCGCATGATTTGCCGCATCGCGGATTCCCCCATCGACATGGAGGAGTTGACGGACAGCATCGATTCTCCCGAACTGGGCGGGCTCTGCACGTTCGTGGGCAAGGTTCGCAACCACAGCGCGGGGCAGGGGGTCACGCATCTTGAGTACCATGCCTATCCCGAGATGGCGGAGAAGAAGATGCGCCAGGTCGCCGAGGAGATCGAAGAGCGTTTCGGCGTCACCCATCTGGCGATGGCCCACCGGGTGGGAACGCTCGCAATTGGCGATATTGCGGTGGGCATCGCGGCGGCCTCCGCCCACCGGGACGCGGCCTTCAAGGCGTGCCGCTATGCGATCGACCGCATCAAGCAGATCGTGCCGATATGGAAGAAGGAGTTCGGCGAAGACGGCGTGGCCTGGGTGGAGGGATGCGCAGTGGACGCCGATACGGCGGAGCCTCCAAAAGCCCAGAATTTCCGCATTTGACTTTTTTCCCCTTCAAGTTAGAATTTAATCTTATACTCCAATAAATTGCGCCGAAGGCGCTGCGTCTTTGGATGATGACGTGCGCGGGCGTTGCGTTTCATCCTGCTTTGGAAACATATGAAGAAAGGGCGGATTTTCCGCCGTGAGATGCAAATGCTTTTTCACACCTTTTAAGGGGGATATGAAATGAAAATGACTCGCATTTTCATCACAATCGCGTTTTTGGTGACGACGGCGCTCTTCACCACCCCGGCCCTGGCGGCGAACGAAATCGTCTTCGGCGGGGCCCTCTCCCAGACGGGCCGCTATGCGGAGCCCGCCGGCAGGTTCACGAACGCCTACAAGTTGTTCACCGATCAGCAAAACGCCAAGGGCGGCCTGTTGGGCAAGAAGATTAAACTCGTTCTCATGGACGACAAATCGGACAAGCAGACCAGCATCAAGCTCTATGAGAAGCTCATCACGCAGGACAAGGTCGATCTCACGCTCGGGCCCTACTCGAGCGGCATCACCGACGCCGTGGCCAACGTGCTGGAAAGGTACAAGTACCCCACGCTGGCGCCGGGCGCCTCCTCCAAGGTGGTGTGGCTGAAGGGTAGAAAATACATCTTCAACCAAAACGCCATCGCCCAGAACTATCAAAGGGGCGCGATTTTCATGGCGAAAGACATCGGCGTGAAGCGCATCGCCATCGTCGGCGAGGACAGCCTTTTCCCCAGGCAGTCGGCCGAGGGCGCCATGGAGTGGGCGAAGAAGCTCGGCATCGAAGTAGTGTTGAACGAGAACTATCCGCGCAAACAGACCGACTTCACCGCGATGTTGCAAAAAATCAAGGCGCGCCGCGCGGAAGCGCTCATCTCGAACAGCTACTTCGCGGATTCCGTGGCGCAGATTCGCCAGCTTAGGGAGCTCAACATCAACCTCAAGATTTTCGCCGGAACCGTCGGCCCGGGTCTGCCTAAATTCGCCAAGCAGCTCGGCAGCACGGCGGAATACGTTCTGGGCTTCAGCCAGTGGGAGCCGCGCCCCGAAATACTCAAATTCCCGGGCATGAAGCATTTCATCGACTCGTACGTGAAACGCCACGGTATCAAGCCGAACTACCACGCCGGAATCGCCTGGGTGGCGATGCAGATTACGACCCAGGCGATCAAGAAGGCGGGCTCCTTTGATCGCCAGAAGGTCTGGAAGGCGCTGCGCACCTCGCAGTTCCAGACCGTTATGGGGAAATGGAAGGTGGATGACAGAAATCTCAACGATCATGACGGCCTGACCTTCCAGATTCTCGATGGCCAGCGCAAGATCGTCTGGCCGAAGAAGGTAGCGGAAGTTCCCTACAAGCTGCCGATGCCCAAGTGGAACGAGAGGTCCAAGAACTAGGCAGGCGGAGGGGATAAACAGAGGTCTCTAACTGAAGCGCATCGACTCCCGCTCCGCGTCTGTTTTGCGTGGGGCGGGGGTTTTGGACCTGGAGGATGCGCTTTTTGGAGGTGATACTCCTTGATTTGTTCAAAAAAACCCTTTGACATATGAATCTATATGCGTATCATAACGCACCTATCAAGGAACCAAGCGTGCATTGCGTGGCTGCTTTTTTGGAAGGCGGAGCCACCCGAACATGATTGGATATCGTGTAGGCGGAAAAAATCTTTAACATAGCAGCAGAATTTTGTTCACTATCAGAGGAGTCTAAAACATGAAGAAAAGCCTGGTTTTGTTTTTCGGCTTTGTTATCGCCCTGACGGCTGCTCCCTTCGTGGAGAAAAGCGTCGCGGCGGACAAGATCACTCTGGGAATCGCCATTTCGCGGACGGGCCGCTACGCCGAGCCCGCCGGACGTATGGTGAACTCCTACAATCTGTACGTGGATCAGATGAACGCCAAGGGTGGGTGGAACGGCAAGAAAATCGATTTAATCATGATGGACGACAAATCGGACAAGCAGACGAGCATCAAGCTCTATGAGAAGCTCATCACGCAGGACAAGGTGGACCTGACCATGGGCCCCTATTCCAGCGGCATCACCGACGCCGTGGCCAACGTGCTCGAAAGGTACAAGTACCCCACGATGGCGCCGGGCGCCGCCTCGGGCATCATCTGGAAGAAAGGCCGTAAGTATCTCTTCGACATCATCGCCGTCGCCCAGGACTACCAGAAGGGCGCGCTTCACATCGCCAAGGACATCGGCGTGAAGCGTATCGCCATCGTCGGCGAGGACAGCCTCTTCCCGCGCCAGTCTGCAGAGGGCGCCGTGGCGTGGGCGAAGAAGCTTGGGCTGAAAGTGGTGTTGAACGAGAACTATCCGCGCAAGCAGACCGACTTCACCGGGCTGCTGCAAAAGATCAAGGCGCGTCGCGCGGAAGCGCTCATCTCGAACAGCTACTTCGCGGACGCTGCGGCTCAGATTCGCCAGCTTCGCGAACTCAACATCAACCTCAAGATTTTCGCCGGAACCGTCGGCCCGGGTCTGCCGAAATTCGCCAAGCAGCTTGGCAACACGGCGGAATACGTTCTGGGCTTCAGCCAGTGGGAACCGAAGCCGGCCATTCTCAAGAGGCCCGGCATGACGGAGTTCATCGCGGCGTATGAGAAGCGCTACGGCGTGAAGCCGAACTATCACGCGGGTCAGTCCTATGCGTCCATGCAGGTTTTCGGCGAGGCGGTGAAACGAGCCGGCTCCGCGGACCGGGACAAGGTGTGGAAGACGTTGCGCACCATGAAGACCATGACCGTCATCGGCCCCTGGAAAGTGGATGACACCAACATGAACAATCACGAGGGCTTGACCTTCCAGATCTTGAACGGCGAGCGCAAGATCGTGTGGCCCAAGAAGATATCGGAAGTCCCCTACAAGCTGCCGATGCCGAGTTGGAAAGAAAGAGGCAAGAACTAAGGGTTTTATTAAACGCGAAAATGCAATAAACACTTGAACTTTCGCGCCGGGGTTGTTAAAAGCGGCTCCGGCGCGAAGGCGAAAGTATCCGGTTTTTTTGTGTCGTATTCCGAGGACATGATTTCTCATGCAGGAAAAAGCTGAAATCCGTAGCAAATACAGGTTGGCGGTGTTTTTGGTTGGGGCGTACACCGTTCCATTCGGTATCGGAATTTATACGGATAACGTCATCTTTGACCTTCAGTGGCTGGCGGATCTGACCACCGTCATCCTGAACGGCTTCATGCAGGGCGGCGTATACGCCATGTTCGCCGTGGGGCTCACACTCATCTTCGGCGTCATGCGCATCATCAACGTGGCGCACGGCGAGCTGGTGATGCTGGGCGCTTACCTGACCTGGATGTTCTTCTTCTACGTGGGAATCGACCCGCTCCTCGCCTTGTTCCTCACGCTCCCCATCGCTTTCGTCATCGGCGTCCTGATTCAAAAGCTGCTCTTGAACGCCGTGGTGGGCGGGCCGGAACTGACGCCCTTGCTGATAACATTCGGCCTGGGCCTCACGATCATTCATATCGTGGAAGCCGTCTTCACCACGGATTACCGGACCATCCCCTACGCCCCCGACGCGTTGCAAATCACCGAGTCCATCGCAGTGGGCAGGAGTAAGATCATCAGTTTCGTGATGGCCGCTTTCATATCCTTCAGCGTGTTCTTTTTCCTGAAAATGCACCGCATCGGCAAGGCCATACGCGCTACGGCGCAAAACGCCGACGTCGCGATGGTCTGCGGCATCAACATTTATAATATCTATATGATCACCTCGGGTCTCGCCGCGGCGCTTGCGGTGGCGGGCGGCGCCCTGGTGTCGATTCAATTCGGCTTCAACCCGGAAACGGGTGTTTTGTATACGCTGCAAGCCTTCGCCATTATCGTGCTTGGAGGCAGGGGCCACTACATCGGTGCGCTCATTGGAGGGATCATGCTCGCGGTGATCGAGAGCCTCATTTCCTTCATGATTCCCAACGGCACCGCCATGGTGGAAATTGCGTCCTACGGATTGATGGTATTCGTGCTGCTTATCAGGCCTCGCGGCCTGATGGGGCCGAAAGAAACCTAGGAGAGATCTGAATGGCCCAAAAAGAGCACCTGCGCAACTTTGGAATGCTGGCCATATTCATAATCATCCTGTGTGCGTTGCCCTCGCAGATCAATCTGTATCAGCGCTCCGTTATCATGTTCACGATGATGTACGTCGTCCTCGCCTTGAGTTGGAACATCATCAGCGGCTATACGGGCTACGTGTCGTTCGGCCATGTGATGTTCTACGGCATCGGCGCATACGCCACGGGTATTCTGGTGGTGGACTACGGCTGGCACTGGATACCGACCCTTTTCATGGGCATGTTCGTTTCCTTCGTGGTCTCCCTGGGTATCGGTTTTCCGGTTTTGCGCCTCAAAGGCCCATATTTTGCTATCGCCATGCTCGGCGCCGCGGAGGGTACGCGCGTGGTGGCCACGGTGTGGGAGAGCCTCACCCACGGCGGTCTGGGAATCGGGCTGCCCAACATAGAGAACTCGTTTGAAACCTATTTCGCCATGCTGGTGGTCATGCTGGTCACCATTGGAGTGTCCTACTGGGTAGGGCACTCGAGGTTCGGGATCCGTCTGAACGCCATACGCGAGGACGAAATCGCAGCGGAGAGCCTGGGTATCAACACCACGTTCTACAAGCTCTCCGCCTTCGCCCTCTCCGCCATCTTCCCGGCGGCGGCCGGCGGCATTCAGGCGTACAAGATTCTCTATATCGACCCCGAAACCGAATTCTTCATCCTCATCACCATCTACATGAAGCTCTTCGCCATGTTCGGCGGCAAGGGAACGGTGATTGGCCCCATCCTGGGCACATTCATCTTGTATATCGTTCAGGAAATTACCTGGGTGGAGTTCCCCACGGCCCACCTCATCGCCTTCGGGCTCTTCATCATCCTCGTGGCCCGGTTCATGCCGCGCGGGCTGATGGGATTCGCCATCAATAGGGGCTGGGCGCGTAAGGGAATGGTTCACTAAGAAACGGAGCAGCGCGAGAAAATGGCCGAAGCGGAAATTGCTCTCGAAATTCGAGACCTGAAAAAATACTTTGGCGGCATCAAGGCGGTGGATGGGTGCACCTTTGAGGTGCCCAAGGGCAAGATATCGGGCCTGATCGGACCGAACGGCTCAGGCAAAACCACCACGTTCAATCTGCTCACGGGTGTTCTCCAGGCGGACAGCGGCTCCGTGTTGTACAACGGAGAGGATATCGTCGGCCTAAAGCCCCATAAAATTTTCAACAAGGGTATCAGCCGCACCTTCCAGATTACCCGCATCTATCGCGAAATGACGGTGTTCGAGAATATGCTTTCCGCATCGAGCATGAAGATGCCCCTGCGCGAGGCGCGCGTGAGGGCGGAGCAACTGATGGAGTTCGTCACGCTCACGAAACTTCGCGGCGAGTATGGGGGAAACCTCTCCTATGGGCAGCAAAAACTTCTCGAATTCGCGCGCGCCTTGATGACGGACCCGGACCTCATTCTGCTCGATGAACCGGCGGCCGGCGTCAACAGAACCTTGCTCAACAACTTGCTCGACCACATCCATCATCTTCAAGAAGATCAGGGAAAGACGGTGCTCATCGTCGAGCACGATATGAACGTGATCATGAACCACTGCGACATGGTGTTCGTGTTGGACTACGGCGTGAAAATCGCCGAAGGTCTGCCCGAGGACATTCAAAAAAACGAAGAAGTCATCGAAGCATATTTTGGACATAAATAAATGGCGCTACTAGAACTCAAGGACGTCAACGCGGCGTATGGCCGAATCCAGATACTCCACGACGTGTCGCTCCACGTGAACGAAAAAGAGGTGGTGGCAGTCATCGGGCCGAACGGCGCGGGCAAATCCACTACTTTCAAAATTATCATGGGCTTTATCAACTATCTGGGCGGTGAGATCCAGTTTGAGGATCAGAACATCGTGGGCTATCGTCCGGATCAGATTCTGGGCCGGGGGCTGGGCTATGTGCCCCAGGGGCGCATCGTCTTCAATCAGATGTCGGTCAAGGAAAACCTGGAGATGGGCGCCTATATCGAGCGTGATCAGAAGAAAATCAATGATGCGATGGATTTTGTTTTCACCCTGTTCCCTCGCCTCGGTGAGCGGCAAAAGCAGTTGGGGGGCACCATGAGCGGCGGTGAGCAGCAGATGCTGGCCATGGGCCGCGCCCTGATGACGAGACCCAAGATGATCATGCTCGATGAGCCGTCCCTGGGCTTGAGTCCCCGCTTCGTGACCGAAGTGTTCGAGAAAATCGTGGGCCTCGCCAAAGAGGGGCTGACCATCATGCTCGTCGAGCAGAATGCCGCTCGCGCCCTGGAGATTTCGGACCGCGCCTATGTGCTCGAACTCGGCAGGAATCGCTATCAGGGCGGCGGCCATGAACTCCTGAACAACCCGGAAGTCAAGATGATGTACCTCGGTGGCGGCTAACCGACCGACCCTTCCCTCTCCCTTGTAAGTTGCATCCTCAAAGCCTGATGAATAACTCCACTTCCTCCGTTCGATCAATCTTCTCGCCTTGTTGCCCGTATCGCTCATATCGCACCCTTTGCGCTAGGCTTGCGCTTCGACTCTGTGCTATAAATGCTGCTCTGCTCGGGAGGGTTTCGCGCTATGATCCGCGTGAAGATTTGTGGAGTCACGACCGTCGAGGACGCGGAATTCGCCCTGGAAGCAGGCGCCGACGCCCTGGGGCTCAATTTCGTTCCCGGCACCCCCCGGTGTCTGGAAGTAGAGCAGGCGAGGGAGATAGCCGAGGCGCTGCCTCCTTTCGGAACACGGGTGGGCGTTTTCGTGAACGAGACCCCCGAACGCGTGATGGAAATTGCCGGTCGCGTCGGTTTGGACGCGGCGCAGCTTCATGGAGATGAAACGCCCGCCGATTGCCGCTGGCTCATCGAGCGGGGCTTGCGCGTGATTCGGGCCTTGAGGGTTAAAGGGCCCGAAACGATAGCGCAAATAGACGCCTTCCCCGATTGCGCCATATTGCTGGACGCCTACGTGAAGGGCGCGCTCGGGGGTACGGGCGAGACCTTCGACTGGGGATTAGCCCGGCAGGTGGCCGGCGCAAGGCCCATCATACTCTCGGGGGGGCTTAAGCCGGAGAACGTAACGGACGCCGTGAGGAGCGTTCAGCCTTATGGGGTGGATTCGAGCAGCGGAGTGGAGGGCGCGATTTTGGCCCGCAAAGACCCCGAGCGGGTCCTCGGTTTTATTCAAAACGCGCGCGCGGCGATATCTGAGCTTGAGGAAATGAGAAGATGAGCGAGTTGGTCTCCAAGGGAAGGTTCGGTCGATTCGGGGGGCGCTATGTCCCGGAAACCCTCATGCCCGCCCTCGATGAACTCGAGCAAGCGTATCAGGAGGCCCGGAACGATCCGGCGTATCACGAAGAACTCGCCGGTTACCTGAGAGAATTCGTGGGCAGGCCCACGCCGCTGTATCTGGCGGAGCGCCTGTCCGATTATTTGGGCGTGCTCAGGGTCTATCTCAAGCGTGAAGACCTCTGCCACACGGGGGCCCATAAGATAAACAACACGCTCGCCCAGGTACTTCTGGCAAGGAGGCTGGGGAAAACGCGCATTATCGCGGAGACGGGGGCGGGCCAGCACGGGGTGGCCACCGCCACGGCGGCGGCGCTCTTCGGACTGGAGTGTGACGTCTACATGGGCGAGGAGGACATCGGCAGGCAATCGCTCAACGTGTTCCGCATGCGCCTTCTGGGCGCGCGGGTGATTCCGGTCACCTCGGGCAGCAAGACCTTGAAGGACGCCACGAACGAAACGCTGCGCGACTGGACGGCTTCGGTGCGAACGACCCACTACATCATCGGTTCGGTGGTGGGGCCGCATCCGTTTCCCGAGATGATACGCGATTTCCAGTCCGTCATCGGGCGCGAGGCGCGCGCGCAGATTATGGAGGCGGAGGGTCGGCTTCCCGACGCTTGCGTAGCCTGCGTGGGAGGCGGCAGCAATTCAATCGGCTTGTTCCATCCCTTCGTGGATGATGCGGACGTCGAACTCATCGGCGTGGAAGCCGGGGGCCGGGGTCTGGACACCGAGGAGCACGGCGCGTCGTTGACCGCAGGCCGCGTGGGCGTTTTGCATGGCTGCGAGACGTTCCTGCTCTATGACGATGATGGGCAGATCATCCCGGCGCATTCGGTGTCGGCAGGGCTCGATTATCCGGGTGTGGGGCCTGAGCATTCATATTTCAAGGATTCCGGGCGCGCGCGCTATGTGACGGTGGAAGACCACGATGCGCTCAAGTCATTTCAGAAACTCTCGGTGCTGGAGGGCATCATTCCCGCCTTCGAGAGCGCCCACGCGATTTCCTATCTGGACCGTCTGGCCGAGGAGACGAGGGAAGCGGGCGAGATGAAGACAGTGGTGCTATGCCTCTCAGGCCGGGGGGATAAGGATGTGCATCAGGCGGAGGGGCTTTTGACGGAAATGCTCGATGACGAGGACGTGCGATAATGGGTGATAGGCTGGAGACGTGTTTCTCCCGTTTGCGCACAGAAGGGCGGGCCGGTCTGTTCCCGTTCGTCACTGCGGGCGATCCGAATTTGGCGTTCACCCGGGAACTGCTGCCCCTCATGGTCGAGGCGGGAGCGGACGGCTTCGAGATAGGGGTTCCCTTCAGCGATCCGCTGGCGGACGGCCCCACAATTCAGCGCTCGAGCATGCGCTCGCTCGCGGGGGGAACGCGCCTGAGCGGCGTCCTGAAAATGGTGGGCGAGGTACGTGCGGAAATACCCGATACGCCCCTGGTTCTGATGACGTATTACAACCCCATCATCGCCATGGGCTTGGCGGAGTTCGTGCGCGGCGCATCTCAGGTGGGGGCCGACGCCGTCATCGTGCCCGACCTGCCGCCCGAAGAAGCGAGTCCTCTAGTAGAAATTATGAACGACTATCCGCTCGAGCCCGTCTTCATGCTCGCGCCCACGAGCACCGAACATCGGATCGAACTGGTGAACGACGTGGGCGGCGGTTTCATCTACTACGTCGGGCAGATGGGAGTCACCGGTGCGCGAGACGCACTGGATTCGGATTTGGGCGCCACCCTGTCGCGGATCAACCGGGTGAAGAACCGGCCTGTTCTCGTGGGGTTCGGAATCAAGACGCCCAAACAGGCGGCGGAAGTGGCCGGTCACGCCGATGGCGTCATCGTGGGCAGCGCCCTGATAGACGTCATGGAGGCGCAGGCGACGCGCGAGGACAAGCTACGGGCGGCGCGCGATTACGTCGCTTCTTTGCGGGAAGGTCTCGATCGCTCAAAAACGGTTTCTTGACTTTCAATTTCAATATGACGCGTAAGAATCTGTAGATCATTTCGAGGGTAATGCCATGTCGAAAAACACGCTGTACGATAAGGTTTGGGATTCCCACACGGTGGCCAAACTCGATTCGGGCCAGGATCAGATATTCATCGGCCTGCACCTCATCCATGAAGTCACCACGCCACAGGCGTTCGGGATGCTCAAGGAAATCGGCGCCGGCGTCGCTTTCCCCGACCGCACGATGGGGACGGTGGACCATATCATCCCCACGCTCAGCCAGATCAGGCCCTACGAGGACGTGCAGGCCGAGAAGATGATGGCCGCTCTGGAGCAGAACGTGAATGAATTCGGCGTCCGCTTTCTGCATCTCGATACCGGCAAGCAGGGCATCGTTCACGTCATCGGCCCCGAGTTGGGGCTGAGCCAGCCCGGCATGACCATCGCCTGCGGCGACAGCCACACGAGTACGCACGGCGCGATGGGTTCTCTGGGTTTCGGCATCGGCACGACCGAGGTGGGCCATGTCCTGGCGACCCAGACCTTGGCGCTGAACCGCATGAAAGTGAAGCGGATAGAAGTCACGGGTTCTCTCGGCCCCGGCGTGACGCCCAAGGACGTGACTTTGCGGGTCATTCACGATCTGGGCATCAAGGGCGGCCTGGGCTTCGCCTATGAATACGGCGGCGACGTTTTTGACGACATGTCGATGGAAGGGCGCATGACGGTCTGCAATATGAGCATCGAGGGCGGCGCCCGCATCGGCTACGTGAATCCGGACCAGACGACGTTCGATTATCTCGAGGGCCGCGAGTTCAGCCCCGAGGGAGAAGCCTGGGAGAGAGGCTTGGAATATTGGCGCGAGATCGCCTCGGGCGATGACGCGGAATATGACGATATCTACGAGATAGCGGGAGAATCCATCGAGCCGATGGTGACCTGGGGGATCAATCCGGGGCATTCGGTCGGGATTTCAGAGCCGCTCCCCGAGGTGAACAGCTTCGCGGGCGAGGACAGGAAGACTGCGGAACACGGCTATGAATTCATGGGCCTCAAGCCGGGCGAGGCGATTTTAGGCACGAGAGTCGACGTCGCGTTTCTGGGTTCCTGCACGAATTCGAGAATCTCCGACTTGCGCGAGGGCGCGCGGCTGATCAAGGGAAACAAGGTGCACCCCAGCGTCAGGATGCTGGTGGTGCCCGGCTCCCAGCAGGTGAAGAAGCAGGCCGAGGAAGAGGGGTTGCACGAAATTTTCACCGAAGCGGGTGCGGAGTGGCGCGAAGCGGGATGCTCGATGTGTCTGGGGATGAACCCGGACAAGCTCGTGGGCGCGGAAAGAAGCATTTCCACCTCGAATCGCAATTTCATCGGACGCCAGGGCAGTCCGCGAGGAAGAACCCACCTGGGCAGCCCGGCCGTTGTCGTCTCATCGGCGATTGCCGGCTGCATCGCGGACCCCAGAGAGATGGGAGAATAAGCATGAGCACGAAGAAGATCGAAAAAATCGTGGGCAAGGCCATTCCCATGCCGCGTGACGACATCGATACCGACAGAATCACGCCGGCGAGGTTTCTCAAGTCCATTACCTTCGAAGGCATCGAGAAGGCCCTGTTCTGCGATGAGCGTGAGAATACGCCCGATCATCCCGTGGACAACCCCGCCCACAAAGGGGCCAACATGATGTTCGTGGGCACGAACTTCGGTTCGGGCTCCTCGCGCGAGCACGCCCCGCAGGCGCTCAAGCGCTTCGGCATCGAGGTGCTCGTCGGCATATCGTTCGCGGAGATTTTTGCGGGAAACTGCTTCGCCATCGGAGTGCCGCTCGGTGTGGCGTCGGCGGATGACGTGCATGAGTTGATCAAACAGGCGCAGGACGAGCCGAAGACGCGCTTCACCGTGGACATCAGGAATTCCACGGTCAGCTTCGGCGAGCGCGTTATATCCATCGAGATTCAGGAGACGCGCAAAAACGCATTTTTATCCGGCACGTGGGATTTGCTCACCAATTTACGGGGAAACCTGCCCCGCGTCGAGGAGGTGGCGCAACGCCTGCCGTACGTCACGAATTTCGAAAGCGAAACGAAATAAGAAAGAGGAGAGTTTTTGGTGAGTAGTTATCGGATAGCCGTTTTGCCGGGCGACGGCATCGGCCAGGAGGTGGTGGCGCAGGCGCGCTCAGTATTGGAGGCGGCGGGCGCTCGCTTCGGCGCGAGTTTCGAGTTCGAGCAAGGGCTTTGCGGCGGCTCGGCTTATGACGCGACTGGAGAGCCTCTTCCCGAGGAAACCCTCGCCCTCTGCCGCCGGAGCGACGCAGGACTATTCGGCGCAGTGGGAGGTCCGAAGTGGGATGCGCTCTCTCGCGACAAACGCCCCGAGCAGGCCATCCTGGGTTTGAGGAAAGAGTTGAATCTGTTCGCCAATTTGAGGCCCGCCGTCATGTTCGATCCGCTGGTGGAGGCCTCCTCGCTCAAGCCCGAGGTGGTTCGAGGCCTGGATCTCCTCGTCGTGCGCGAGGGCGTGAGCGGCATTTACTTCGGCCAGCCCAGGGGCATCGAGCGGCTCTCGCCGGATGAGGAAAAAGCGGTTGACACGATGACGTATACCACGGGTGAGATTCGCCAAATCGTTCGCCTCGCGTTCGAATTGGCCTCCGTGCGGGAAAAAATACTTTGCTCGGTGGATAAGGAAAACGTTCTCGACAACAGCCGCCTGTGGCGCAGGGTCGCCGGAGATGTCGCCGGGGAGTTCCCGGAAGTCGAGACCAGCCATATGTACGTCGACAACGCGGCGATGCAGTTGATTCGCGACCCGCTGCAATTCGACGTTATCGTCACGAGCAACATGTTCGGCGACATCCTGAGCGATTGCGCCTCCATGCTCACGGGCTCCATTGGCATGCTCGGCTCGGCGAACCTGAACGAGACCGGTTTCGGCTTGTACGAGCCGGTGCATGGCACGGCGCCGGACATTGCCGGCCAGGACAAGGCGAACCCGATTGCGGCTATCATGTCGGCCGCCATGTTGTGCCGCTATTCGCTCAAGCGGGTGGACGTGGCCGAAGCTATCGAGGCGGCCGTGGCCGCAGCGCTCGATGAGGGGCTCAGAACGCCGGACATCCATACGCCGGACGCAAAAGCGGTAGGTTGCGTCGAGATGGGAGCGCGCATCGCCGCTCTGGCGAGAGGGGTATAGTGATGCGCGTCGCCATCGCCGGAGCCACGGGCGCCGTGGGTCGGGAGATGCTCAGGATACTAGAAGAGCGAAAATTTCCCGCCGAAGAAGTCGTTTTGCTCGCGAGCGAGCGCAGCGTTGGGCGAAAAATTCCGTTTCGGGACTCGGAGCTTACTGTAAGCCGGCTCACGGAAGACGCATTTGTTGGAGTGGACCTGGCGCTTTTCTCCTGCGGCGCTTCTAGGTCTCTGGAGTTTGCGCCAGCCGCCGTGAAGGCGGGGGCGGTGGTGGTGGATAACTCCAGCGCTTTTCGCCTGGATGAGGGCGTTCCCCTGGTGGTGCCGGAAGTGAACGTGGATGCGCTGGACTCACACGGGGGAGTCATCGCGAATCCGAATTGCTCCACCATTCAACTCGTGGTCGCGCTCAAGCCCCTTCACGATGCAGCGCGCATCAAGCGGATAGTGGTGAGCACCTATCAGGCGGTGAGCGGCGCGGGGCAGGCCGCGATTGACGAGATGCAGGCGCAAATCAAGGGCGACACCGCGGCTCCCAAGAAAATGCCCCATGAGATCGCCTTCAACTGCCTGCCCCATATCGACGTTTTCCTGGAAGGCGGCCATACGAAAGAAGAGAAGAAGATGGTCGATGAGACGCGAAAGATTATGGGCGCGCCTCATCTGGCCGTTAGCGCAACCTGTGTGCGAGTGCCCGTTTTTAACGCGCACTCAGAATCGGTGAACGTGGAGTTCGAAGAGTCCGTTTCACCCGAGGAGGCGAGGGCGCTTCTGGCGCGCGCCCCGGGTGTGGAGGTAGTGGATGACGTGGAATCATTCTCATACCCCATGCCTAAGGATGCGGATGGGGAGGATCCGGTGTATGTCGGCCGCATACGCCGGGATGATTCTCAGGAAAATACCCTCAACCTGTGGGTGGTGGCGGATAACTTGAGAAAAGGCGCTGCGCTCAATGCGGTGCAGATAGCCGAGGCGCTGATAGAGAAGGGAATGCTCCGGACCACCCCGGTGAAGTAGCGATGGATGGGGAATACAAGAGTGGCTGAAGCGAATATCGGAGTCATCGGCGGCAGCGGCCTCTATGAGATGGCTGAGTTGAGCGAAGTGGAAGAACGCTCCTTGGATACGCCCTACGGCGCGCCCTCAGCCCCCTATGTTCTGGGGACACTCTCCGGCAAGCGAATCGCGTTTTTACCGAGGCACGGGAGAGGGCACGTGTTCCTGCCGAACGAGATTCCTTTCCGGGCCAACATCCATGGATTCAAGCAGTTGGGTGTGGAGTGGCTCATATCCGTCAGCGCGGTGGGCAGTCTGAAAGAAGACATTCATCCGGGCGACATCGTGATTCCCGACCAGTTCATCGATCTCACCAAGACGCGCGTGAGCACGTTTTTCGGCGATGGCATTGTGGCCCATGTTTCCATGGCGGACCCGGTATGCGGGGTTTTGAGCGAGATACTGATGGGCTCAGCCGTTCGGGCTGGCGCGACGGCGCACTGGAGCGGCACGTACGTGTGCATGGAGGGTCCCCAGTTCAGCAGCCGGGCGGAGAGTTTCCGCTACCGCGATTGGGGCGCTTCGATCATCGGCATGACGAACATGCCCGAGGCCAAGCTCGCGCGCGAGGCGGAGATGAGCTACGCCACTATCGCGCTGGCGACGGATTATGACTGCTGGCATGAGGAGGAAGAGGCGGTGAGTGTGGAGGCCGTGGTCGCCCTCGTGAGGCGCAACGCGGTCCTCGCACAGGAGATCATCAAGGAGGCGGCGCCCGAAATCGATGGCGAGAGTCCCTTCGCCGGCTCTTTGGCGACGGCCATCATGACCGATCCGGCCCGCATGCCGAGTGAGACGAAAGAACGTCTCCGTCACCTGATTGGAAAATACGTATCGTGAACCGGCCTAAATCCGAGGAGTTATTCGCGCTTGCGCAAAACCGCATCCCAGGCGGCGTGGATTCGCCCGTCCGCGCGTTTCGGGGCGTAGGCGGAACGCCCTTTTTCGTCGAAAAAGGAGAGGGCGACCGGATATGGGACGCCGACGACAACGCCTATATCGACTACGTACTCTCCTGGGGGCCGTTGATTCTGGGCCACTCCCACCCGCGTGTAGTGAAAGCGATTCAAAAGGCGGCGGCGCGCGGCACGAGTTTCGGCGCGCCCACGGCCCTCGAGACCGAATTGGCGGAACTGGTGAACGCAGTATACCCCTCCATGGAGTTGTTGCGTTTCGTGAACTCGGGCACGGAGGCGACGATGTCGGCCATCCGCCTCGCGCGCGGATTCACGGGCCGGGACGTAATCGTCAAGTTCGAGGGCTGCTACCACGGCCACGCCGACGGACTTCTCGTCAAGGCGGGCAGCGGGGGCGCCACCTTGGGTGTACCGGACAGCGGAGGCGTTCCACGGGATTACGCGCGAAACACGGCGACTCTTCCTTTCAACGATATCGAGGCGCTCAGGGATTTCTTCGCCAGGCGCGGAGCGGACGTGGCCGCCCTCATCATCGAGCCGGTGGCCGGCAACATGGGGCTCATTCTGCCCGAGCCCGGGTTTTTAGAGGTCTTGAGGGAAGAAACCGAAAAGGCGGGCGCTTTGCTCATTTTTGATGAGGTGATGACGGGGTTTCGGGTAGCCAGAGGAGGTGCTCAGGCTCTTTTTGGAATCAAGCCCGATTTGACGACTCTCGGAAAAGTGATTGGCGGCGGAATGCCCGTGGGTGCTTATGGCGGAAGGCGCGACGTGATGGAATGCGTCTCTCCCCTGGGCTCCGTCTACCAAGCGGGCACGCTTTCCGGAAATCCCCTGGCCATGACGGCGGGAGTGGAGACGCTCAAAATTATCGAAGAAGATGGGCTGCCCGAAGCCCTGGACGAGAAGGTGAAGGCGCTTTCTGAGGGGATGGCCGACGCGGCGCGAGCGGCGGGCGTTCTGCTCACCGGCGCACGTTGCGGCTCGATGTTCAGCGCATTTTTTCATGAAGGTCCGGTTCGAAATTTCTCCGACGCCATGCGCTCGGACACCGCGCAGTATGCAAAATTCTTTCATTCTATGCTAAAACGGGGTGTGGCATTCGCCCCGAGCCAGTTCGAAGTGGGGTTCATGTCCTCCGCCCATACGGATGAGAGCGTGGAGGCCACGCTGGCCGCCGCGCGAGAAGCGTTCGCCGAGCTGTAGTCCGATGAGGCTCGCGCGCCGCGGAGCCTGAGCGCGATGCGAAAAGCAGGGCGATCATCCAGCACGGGCCAATCGCCAAAAGCCGCTAGACTCTTCTTCTGGATTTCTGCTGGCATCATCCTCTTGTTGCTGGGAACCGCATGGCTTGGCCAGGATGGGTATCTCGCCGTCATCGTGAATAAAGAGCGCGTGTCCGAACTCAAAATAGAGATCGAGGAAATAAAGACGAAGAACAAGGAATTGAGCGCGGAGATTCGTTCTCTGCGCTCCGATAAGCAGGCGATCGAAAAGATTGCAAGAGAAGATTTAGGCCTCGTCAAGAAAGGGGAAGTCGTCTACGAGTTCATTCCCTCGAAAAAATGATGCACGATTTTCGGTGCCTTGACGTCAAGGGAGCCTCCCTGGTGTTTCTCGAAAACCTCTTCTCCTTGACAGAATGCCCATGCGGGAGTAGATAACACATATTGATGCGGGGTGGAGCAGTCTGGTAGCTCGTTGGGCTCATAACCCAAAGGTCGGAGGTTCGAATCCTCCCCCCGCTACCACGCACTCATTTCATACATTTCCAGAAATACCCGAAACACCCCGAAACCCCTTGAAACAAAGGGGTTTCGGTGCTTTTGGGGGCTTGACAATTCCTTTCGATTCTCATAGATTCCCTGATTGAACGTGGGAAATGAGGTGGGAAACGGAGGGAAACGCATGGAAAAATTCACCGCCGCAAGGGCGAAATCACTCAAAACACCTGGCCGCTATCGCGCAGGCGACACGCTTTACCTCAACATTTCCCCATCCGGGGCGAAAAGCTGGGTGCAAAGGCTGGCGATCAACGGCGTTCGCCGAGATATCGGCCTCGGCTCGTTTTCTTTGGTGAGTTTGGCCGAAGCGAGAGAGAAGGCGCACGAAAACCGCCGGGCCGCTCGCATTGAGAAGCGCGACATACTGGCGGAGAAGCGCCGGGCGAAGATGCCGACATTCCGGGAAGCCGCCCACAAGGTGTACGAAGCGAACAAGCCGCGATGGCGCGCCGAGAAACACGCGAAGAACTGGATTCAGATTGTGAGCAAGTATGCTTTTCCCGCCATAGGCGATATGCGCATTGATGAGATTGACCGCGAGGCAGTGCTCCGCATTTTGACGCCGATATGGAGCACCAAGTCGGAGACGGCTCGCAAGCTACGTCAGAAAATCCGCTCCGTGATGCAGTGGGCGCAGGCCCACGGATTCATCGAGAACAATCCCGCCGGTGAGGCCATCGATGGCGCGCTCCCGCGTATGGCGAAGGTGAAGGCGCACTTCCGGGCGCTGGATTATCGGGAAGTCGGGCAGGCGCTCGATATCATCGAATCGAGCGGGGCGTCGATGGCCGCGAAGCTGGCGATCCGGTTTTTGATTTTATGCGCGGCGCGCTCGGGCGAAGTGCGCGGTGCGACGTGGGGAGAAATCGACACCGAGGCGCGAGAATGGCGCATCCCTGGCCAGCGCATGAAGGGTGGAAAAGAACATCGCGTTCCACTAAGCGATGAGGTGCTCGCCGTGCTCGAACAAGCGCGCCCGCTTTCCGGTGGCGAAGGTGTGATTTTTCCCTCGCCCATGAAGACAGGCAAGCCGCTTTCGGACATGACCATGACGAAGATTTTGAGAGACACGGGCCTCGCGTCTCGGGCGACTATTCACGGATTCCGCACGTCATTCCGAACGTGGGCGAGCGAGAAAACGAACGCCGAGCACGCCGTCATGGAATTGGCGCTTGCGCACCAAGTCGGGAGCGATGTTGAACGAAGCTATGCGCGCTCCGATCTTTTCGAGAAGCGGCGTCGGCTCATGGATCAATGGGGTCGTTTCGTAGCAGGTGGCGAGGCCGGGAAGGTGGTGGCGATTCGATGAGGAATACCGATGTTTTGGAGAGGTTCATTTCCGTTGCGGAACGATTCGAACGGTTGGAGGCCCGGTTTTATTGGAATCGGCTTCGTGAGTTTGAGTGCAAGGACAGAGAAAAGCGTCGCAAGGAGCGAGAGACGCTACCTTTCACCGAGCGCCTCCCGATTTTGAAGCCGGGGCCTCGAATAAATCACGGCGGCAAAGAGTTTCGGATCATCATTGAAAACACCAAACTCCGAAACCGGATGATCGTTGAAGAACTGATCCGCCGCAAAGACGAGGCGAAGCGAAACGGAGTCAAGCGAGCCATCGTTGACAAGGTGAACTGGGAGGATTCGCTTTGCAACGAACTAGGGAAAGAAATCGGTTTGAAATGCACCTATCTTGAAAAAATATTTGATGATCGCAAAAATCTCTAGTCTACTTATTTGACAAATAATCCCCGGAAATTTCCTCAAAAAAAATGAATTAAGTGGATTCTTTTTAGATTTCCTTCGGCGCTATCTTCTGTGTAGACAAAGAACTTCCCAAGCACAGGAGGACACGAAATGGAAACGCTACTCACCCGCCCCGAAGTCGAGCAATTCTGCAGGGTCTCACGCTCAAAAATTTATCGCGGCCTCAAAGAGGGTTGGTTTCCTCCCGCGATCCGCGTCGGGCCACGCAGTGTGAGGTGGCGACTCTCCGATCTCGAGGAATGGCTCGACTCCCGCCCGGTCGCGCAAGGCGAAACACCGGAAGCGGTAGTAGCGGCCTCATAAGAAACCCCCGGCTCGCAAGGCCGGGGTTTCTTTTTCCTCGCGTGGTGTGTCGGTGCCTCGAACGCTCCGTCACGCGGGGGTGATTCTCGTGCAGAGGTACCAGCGTAGCACACCGCCGAGGGAAGCGTCATGGCGGGCTGGCAATGGAAGGCGGAGCGAGCCGTCGAGAAAAGCGGACAGGCCGACGCCATGAATCGCCCTTGAGAAAGGGACACGGCGAACGCCCCCTCGCAGAAACTTTCCGGGAAGATGACGCAGCGTGAAAAGTCGGCCACACGGGATGACCTCCGCACCTCTCCTTCGTAAGGGGAGGTGCGCCCAGGCGCGGCCTCCGGGATATCCGATGGGGCGGCGGCGATGAACTGAAAGGCGAGCCGCTACTGAGCGCAGCGAGGCAGGCGAGACATTGCCTTCCCCGAGTGATCGCTTCTTGGTGGATGGCGCGGCCCCTGCCTGATTGAGGGCATTGTTCTTCATCTTTTAAGGATTTTAAGGGTCTGAAGGTATCGGGCCAAAATTTTTCGAGAGGATGAAAAAATGATTCAAATTTCCTTTTGCAACGGGGCCGTCATTCTCATTGCAGATGACCCGAAAAATCGACTGGACTTGTTCAAATTCTACCTCGAGAATTGTGAGCCGGATCAGCGCGAAGCGATGTGCGCGGCATTGGACGAGGAATTTGCGCGGCGAATGGGCGAAGCGGAGCAAGACTGATGCTCGCTTGCCGTCCGCACCGCTGGCGCATCCCCGAAGTGGGTGACGTGGCGCTTGTGTGTGGGCGGTGTGGCCGGGTTCTCCCCTTTGCCGAACTGGAGCGATGGCACGTCCGCATGGGAGTCATCCGGGTCACGAACCGACTGCGAGGACGCGAGAGGGGCCGCGAGTTCGCCGCTGCTCTCGCGGAAGCCATGAACGCGGACGTGGAGCGAACGGCGCGATGATGGCACCGCCGATAGTAGCCGAAATTCCTTGGGGGGCGTGGGGGTAGAGACGAACTTCAAACAAAAGCCTCTCCGGGAGTCTTGAATGCGACCGCTTCTCAAATACATCGAGGGCCTACAGGTTACCCAGGGCGAGGGCGTGGGGGAGCCGTTCCCGCTTTTCCCGTGGGAGCGCAGGTTCCTTCGCGGCGCGTTCGGGGTGGATGGCGACGCGGCCCTATCCGTGGCGAGGGGGAACGGGAAAACAACCTTACTCTCGGGAGTGGCGGCGGCCTTCCTAGACGGCCCGCTCCGAAAGCCGAGAGCGGACGTGATTATTGCGGCGTCATCCTTCGGGCAAGCGCGAATCAGTTTTGAACACGTCCGGGCGTTTATCGGCGACCGGCTGGCGCTCAAGAGCGAGTGGCGGGTGTGGGACACGGCGCAAAACGCCGCCATCGAGCACCGCCCGAGCGGAGCTAGAGTGCGTTGTATCGGATGCGATCCGGCGCGAGCGCACGGGCTGGCACCGGCGCTTGTGTTGGCGGATGAACCCGCGCAATGGGAGCCGTCAAAAAGCGATAGAATGGTGTCGGCGCTCCGAACTGCAATGGGGAAAATTCCCGGCTCTCGCATGGTGGCGCTGGGAACGAAACCCGACACCCCCGAGCATTGGTTTTCCCGATTACTCGAAAGCGCGGACTATGCGCAATGCCACGCGGCGCGAAAAGACGATTCTCCGTTTCAGCGCCGGACGTGGGCGAAGGCGAATCCCTCACTCAAATATCTCCCGGCGCTTGAGGCCCGGATTCGCAAGGAAGCGGATGAGGCCCGGCGCGATGCTTCCAAGCTGGCGGAGTTTGAAGCATACCGGCTTAACCTTGGCACTCCCGACACGCTCCTAAGCACCTTGCTTGACGCGGGAACGTGGGCGCGCATCGAGGCCCCGGAAAACGAACGCCGGGGACGCTGGGCGCTCGGGCTTGACCTTGGCACGTCGGCGGCGATGAGCGCGGCGGCGGCCTACTGGCCAGACACGAAGGCGCTTGAGTGCGTGGCGTGTTTTCCCGAGCTTCCCGACTTGCGCGAGCGTGGCCTTTCGGATGGCGTCGGCGGTTTGTATCGTCGCATGGCGGAGCGGGGGGAGTTGATCATCGCCGGGCGGCGCGTTTCCGATATTCGCTCATTGCTTCACGAAGTGCGCGAGCGGTGGGGCTTTCCCGATCTCATTGTATGCGATAGGTGGCGCGAGGCGGAGTTGCGAGATTCGCTCGAAAAAGCCGGTTTCCCCCTCACGGCTGTTGAGGTGCGCGGGCAGGGATTCAAGGACGGCGGAGAAGACGTGCGGCTTTTCCGGGAGGCTTGCCTTGCGGACGCGGTGCGGCCCTCGCGCTCGCTTTTGATGACGGCCGCCATGAGCGAGGCCCGCGTGGTGATGGACGCGGCCGGGAATGCCAAGCTCTCGAAATCCACGCAAGGCGGCCGACGAAAACGGGCGAGGGATGACGCAGCGGCCGCCGCCATCCTTGCCGTTGCGGCGGGCTATCGCAGGGCAAAGAAAACACAAGCGCCGCGACGGCTCCGATCGGCGATTGTGGGATGAGTCGAAAGCATCCGGGGAGCCGTCATCACGCGAAACTGAGTAAGCGCCGGTGGGCCGCATTCCGAAAATCCGTTTTCGAGCGCGACGGCTGGCGTTGCGTAATTTGCGGCAAAGCCGGTCGCCTCGAAGCTCACCATATCAAGCCGCTCGAAGATGGCGGAGAACCTTTCGCCATGACGAACACGGCGACCTATTGCCGGGATTGTCATATCGCCTCGCATCGCCCGCCGCCGCGTCCAGGCGTCGAAGCGTGGCGCGAGCTGGTGCGCGAGCTGGTCGACACACCATGACATTCTGTCACCTTGTTTAGTATTTATAATAATGTATATTAGTACATCTTATGCACTGATGGGCGGGGCATGAAAGGAGATTAAACAATGACGAATAAACAGAAAATCGAAATCAGGCTCTCCGAAGTGCGGGGCCGCTTGAACGAAATATCCGGCATCGAGGGCGACGCCTTCACCGAAGAAATTAGGAACGAAGCGAGCGCCCTTCAAGCCGAGTACGGCGATCTGGAAGTACGCCACCGGAGCGCCATCGTGGCCGAAGGTGAAGACGAAGCCCGGATGCAAGGCGCTTTCAACGAAGGCGACGGGGAGAGCACGGAAATCCGCCAGTTGATGGGCGCGGTTTCAATCGGCGACTATCTCACCCGGGCGGCGGGTGGCGTCGGCATCGAGGGCCGGGCGAAGGAATTGAACGCGGCCCTCCAGTTGTCGACCGTCGGCAAGAGCGGCGGCGTTTGCATCCCGTGGATCGTTTTGTCCGGCCCTTCCCCTGCGCCCGAAGCGAGGCAAGCGGAGCGCCGGGCATTCACGGATACCGGCGACTACGCGGGCGGGGTCGCGCAACGTCCGATCCTGCAACGTCTTTTCGGGTCGGGCATCTTGGATGCGCTCGGGGTCCGGATAGATTCCGTTCCTTCGGGCCGCACGGAATGGCCTTTGCTCACGGGTGGCGTCGCGCCCGCGAACGTGGCCGAAGGAATGGCGGCGGCGGCGGCGGGCGAGGCGACGTTCGACACGGAAACGCTCAAGCCGAAAAGACTTACGGGCCGATACGAATATACGCATGAACAGTCCGCCCAGGTTCCCGATCTCGAACAAGCCCTTCGCCGCGACCTGGCCGACGCCGTGAAAAGCAAGATGAGCGCCCTGGCGCTCAACGGCGATGAGGCCACGAACGCGCAAGAGCCGTCCGGTTTCTATGAGAAAATCGCCGCTCCCACCGCACCAAGCGCCATTGCCACCTTCGAGGATTTTGCCGGGAGTCATGCGAGCGCCGTGGATGGAGTCCACGCGCAACGAGAGGGCGAAGTCTCTAGCGTGGTCGGCGTCGCGTCGTATCAGTTGGCGGCCCGAACCTACCGCACCGGAGCGGGTAGCGATGAGAGCGCGTCGGAAGCGCTCATGCGCCGCTCTATGATGTGCGTCGCCTCAAGCTACGTTCCCGCCCCGCCCGACTCGGGCGCGAATCAGGACATCCAGTCGGGCAACATTTTCCACGCCGCCGGGCCGAACGGCGGAGCGATGCGAGGCGATTCCGTGGCAGCGGTATGGCCAACACTCGAAGTGATCCGGGATATCTACTCGAAGGCGAGCCAAGGTGTGGTGCTGACGTGGATCACGCTTTGGGATCTGGAGGCCGCTTTCCGGGCCGACGCCTATAAACGGATTTCCTTCAAGGTGGCGTAGGAGGCCGCGAAAATGGCGACTCTTGATTTTGAGGCGACCGACACGCCGCAAGACCTGGGCGCGGCCTTGGGAATTGATTTCTCAAATCACCACAGTATCGAGAATCTTTCAAACTCCGAGCGCGTCCGCATCCGGTTTTCTCCCGCCGCGCCAACATCTTCGAAGCGCGGCCCGATAATGCAACCAGGCGAAGAGCGAATCGTTTATGCGACCGGCCTGGACAAGGTTTGGATATGGGTTCCACGCACCGGCGCAATCGCCCACGTAGTCGTCGACGAGGTGTAGTCATGGAACCGGAGAGACGCTTTCTCGAACTGCGACAATCCGAAGGTCGTTTACTCGAAGGCGCGGCGCTCGTTTACGGGGATGAGGCGGTTTTCCCGTGGGGCCGGGAGCGCATCGATCCGGGCGCGTTCGCGCCCTTGGGCGACACAATTTTGAACAGACAGCACGACCGGAAAACGCCCCTCGCTCGCACGGGCGGCGGCGGCCTTGAGCTCATCGACTCACCCGAAGAGCTCCGCATTCGCGCCACGCTCCCGAACACGCCATCCGCGACGGAAACAATCGCTCTCGTAAAAGCAAAAATCTTGCGAGGTCTGAGCATCGAATTTCATTCGAGGCAGGAACACCAGGACGGTGATATCAGAATCATCGAGAAAGCGCAGCTTGTCGGCGTCGCCGTGGTTGACGATCCGCAGTATGAGCAAAGCATCGTGTCGGCCCGCCAACGCGAGGAACGCGCTAAGCGTCTACGAACGATCCGGGGAAACATCCCGGCGAAGCGGGCGGTCGAATGCCGGTGTTCTCCCGGTGATTGCACGGAAGCTCTTTTCGAGAGCGGCGCTTTGGACGGGGCGATTGATCCGGATCAACAAAAAGACGCGCTCGCCGTGCTCGGGGAATATGCAAACCCGCTTGGGAGCCGGAAACGAAAGACGCTCCGATTTTGGTCTGACAAGCGCGGCGGTTTGGAGTATGCGCTAGACGTTCCCGACTCGCCACGGGGCAGGGCATTGCTCGAAAGCATGGACGCGGCGGACGTTATCGCAAGGCCCGTCATCGACACGGCGGCGGGTGCTTCTGATTTTGTTCTTGAGGCAGGCAGGGCAACCTATCAGAAAGCGAGAATCAGGGCCTTGCAGATTGGTGCTACTGACGCGAGCGGGGGGTGGACGCCTGTTCGTTTTCGGCGTGGCCGCGATGATGACATGCCGGCTGGCGCTGCCGGCGAACCCAGGAGGTCGAGATTATGGCTCTGAGTCCTTGGCCGAACGCCGGCACGCAAGCCCGCACGGCGGCGATTGCGAAACTGAAAAGGCGTGTCTCGGGTTTGAGTAGTGCGGACGATGAGACAATCTCCGAACTCGGGGAAGTGGCGGCGGCGGTTATCGAAGAGTATGCGCCTCTCGCTCCGCAAGCCGTGAAGGATGAGGCGCTGATTCGTTACGCGGGATATTTGGCGCAAGCGCCGCCCGGATCGATCCAGAAAATAGACGTGGGGGATGTGGTGATCGAATTCCGTATGGCGCCGCCCGCTTCGTCGTTCCAGCTATCGGGCGCCGGGGCACTTTTGACGAGGTGGAAAGTGCGACGCGGGGGGGTGATCGGATGAGCGCGCAAATTCCGGCGATAGACTGGCGCGGCGGCGCGGCGGAGAAGCGGGAAACGCAACCCTTCACGGACGCGCTCGTTCAAGCCATCGTATCGCAAGCCGAAGGAACCATGCCGGGCGATCCCGCGCAGACGTGGGCGCTCGAAACCAGCGCGGCGCTCTATGCGCAAGCCTTCGCCGCCGCGAAGGTTACAGGCGACCGGGCGGAAAGAATCACTCCGGGGATGATGGCCCTCATCGCACGAAATCTCATCCGCCGCGGCGAAGGCTTGCACGTCATCGAGCTACGCCGCGGGCAAGTGGAATTTCTCCCCGTGGGAAGCTGGGACGTGAGGGGCGGCCATGATGAGTCAAGTTGGTTTTACCGGGCCGATCTTTTCGGTCCCTCGGGAAATCTCACGCGCCTTGTCCAGTCGGGCCAGGTACTGCATTTCCGATACGCAGTTGATCCGGCGCGTCCGTGGTACGGCGTCGGGCCGCTCGGGTGGGCGCGAGAAACGGGAACGCTTGCGGGCAATCTCGAAAAACGCTTGGGCGAAGAAGCGGGCGGCCCGGTGGCGCACGTTGTTCCCATTCCCTCGGACGGCGGAGACGGTGAAGGTGACGATCCGCTCAAGATGCTCAAGGCCGACATCGCCGCCGCGAAGGGCCGTACCATTTTGACGGAAACCACGGCGGGCGGCTGGCAAAAAGGCATGAGTGAAGCGCCGCGTAAAGATTTCGTCTCATCACGCCTCGGAGCCGATCCGCCCGACACTCTTAGGTTCCTTCGGAGCGAATCCGGGATGAGCGTTTTGAGCGCTTGCGGCGTTCCCGTGAGTCTCGCCTCGGATGCGGATGGCACAAGCCAGCGCGAAAGCTGGCGGCGTTTCGTCATGGGATCGGTGGAGCCGCTACTCGAGATCGTGAAACAAGAATTTGAGGCGAAACTTGAGACACGGATCAGCTTCGACTTGAGCCGCCTATGGGCGCACGACTTGCAAGGCAGAGCGGCGTCATTTGCGAAAATGGTGCAAGGAGGCATGGCGCTTGAACAAGCCGCCGCCGTGTCGGGAGTTTTGAATGAGTAGGGCCAGGATGAAGAAGACCTGGCGAGACCCGACCGCGCGCGCGCAGGTTTTACTCGAACGAGCGCGGGAGCACGGAATGGAAAACCTAAGCGCGGCGGAATGGGATTTCCTGGTGGAAAATCTTCACTACGGGACGCAGGAACTTGATCGCCTAATCGAGAAGGCCATGGAGACGAACGCGAGATACGACGAAGCGGGGTACCCACTATGACAGCACCTCATCCTTGCAGTGGCGGCGCAGGGCGAGCGCCAGGCCCTTCCCCCTACCCGAGAATCCTCCTGAATATTTGAGGCGCTTAGAGGTCGAAAACGTGTCGGCGTTCGTGGTATAAGCGTGGTGAGCGCATACTAGGAGCCGATGATATTCCCGTATATTCCCACATTATGAGTGGTATTTATCGTGGTAAAAGAAGCGGAGCATAAAATGTAACTTCAATAAATACAATAAGTTAATATGTAGATTCTACACCTCCTCCCGCTACCAAGAAAACAAAAGGCTGCGGCGAGTCCGCAGCCTTTTACTTGTCGGCCGCGCATACGAGGTCACAGAGACGAAATTTTCAAAAGTGAAAGGAAGAGGAATGTCGGATAAAAAAGAACTCGGGCTGGCCATCGTCGGCTGTGGGGTCGTGGGGCGCATGCGGGGCGCACTGGCCAGAGATTTCCCCGGAATCGGGTGGATTGGCCTCTCCGACATGAACGAGAAGGTCGGCGAGAAACTGAAAGTAGACATCGGGGCCGATTATTTCACCACCGATTTTCACGAACTCATCGCCCGTCCCGAGGTGGATGCGGCGATCATCGCCACGTCGACCTGGGCGCACGTCGAACCCACGCTCGCCGCGGCGGAGCGTGGCCTGCCCATGCTGATAGAAAAACCACTCGCCACGGACGCGCGTGAGTCGGCCTCCGTGCTCGCGGCGATAAAATCGGCCGGCGTGGACGTCGTCGTCGGCTACACCCAGCGTTTTCGCCGACGTTTCCTCGCCGTGAAGGATCGTGTCCAAAGCGGCCAGATCGGCGACGTTACAGCGGTGGTCACGCGCGCCTTCATGAACCGCATGGCGCCGACCGGAGAGGTCCGTCTATCGCAGGATCGCCGGTTTCTGACGCCCATGGTCATTTCGGGCACCCACAGTCTCGATATGTGCCTGTGGCTGATGGGCGACGCCAAGCCGGTCTCGATTTTCGCGCGCTCGACCGAGGGGATTTTGAGTGATCTCGGCACCAAGGACGCCACTTTCGGCGTGTTCACGATGGATAGCGGCGCCATCTGGAGCATGAACATCTGCTGGGCGCTGCCCAAGGAGTGGCCCGGAGCGGTGTATGGACTCGAAATCGGCATCGTGGGCACCAAGGGGGTGGTGGACATCGAGGACACGCACCGCGACGTGGTGATGGCGTCGGAGTTCTCGCAAGGGCCCGCCTATAATCCGGAGGATTTCGACCTCGAAGCGCGGCGCAACGTCGATTTTCTCACCAGCTTCCCCCCGGGCGACATGTATGACGGAGAGCTTTGGGGTCCGATGCGCGAGGAGACCAACTCCTGGTTCCAGCGGATTTATTCGGGCAAGCGCACCCCCCATGCGACCGCCGCCGAGGGGCATCGCAACCTGATGCTGACCATGGCGATGGACCTCTCGGCCAAGCGAGGCGCCGAACTGATACTGCCCATTGAGCCTGCGGAGCTGATGGCCGGCCTGGAGGCATAGGGGTGTTCTCCAGAAATTTTGAATTTGGGGCGGATCGGATACATGGCGACGCGGGAATTGGGAATCATTCTGCACGGAGCGACCGGCGGCATCTGCTCCTTCCAGCATCTGAGAAACTCGCTCATGCCCATCATAAGCGAGGGCGGCCTCGACTTGGGGGGTGAGAAAATCCTGCCGAAGCTGCTGCTCGTCGGCAGAAACGAGGAGCGGCTCACGAAACTGGCGGCGGAACACGGCGGCCTCGAATGGACGACGGACCTGAATGCGGCTCTCCGGGATACGGCGTATCCCGTTTTCTTCGATGCGGCGGTCACGCACTTGAGGGTGGACATATTAAAGCGCGCCATCGCCGCGGGAAAGCACATTTATACCGAAAAACCGGTGGCGCCCACCGCTCAGGAGGGGATGGGTCTGCTGCGCGCGGCGCAGGCCAAAGGCCTCAAGCACGGCGCGGTGGAGGATAAGCTCTTCCTGCCGGGGTTCCTGAAACTTCGCCGGGTGGTGGAGAGCGGTTTTCTGGGCCGGGTCATCGGTTTTCAGATTCAGTTCGGGTGGTGGGTGTTCGACGGAATCGAGGCGGAATCCCAGCGCCCGAGTTGGAACTACCGAAAAGCGGGCGGCGGCGGACTCATCTCGGACATGCACCCGCACTGGCGCTACATCGTCGAAGGCACCTTGGGGCCGATTGCGCGCGTGGCGGCGCTCTCCTGGACGGGTCAGACCGAGCGCGCCGACGAGGCGGGGGCGCGTTTCGAGGTCGATGTCGAGGACAATGCGCATACTCTCCTGGAGCTCGAAAGCGGCGCGCGTGGCGCGATTCTAAGTTCGTGGTCCACCCGGGTGCGGCGCGAGGATCTGGTCACCTTCCAGGTGGATGGAACCAATGGCTCTGCGGTAGCGAGCTTGAGAAGATGCTGGAAGCAGGCGGCGGACGATACGCCGGTGGTGCGCGGTTTCCTCATGGGGCGCGATGCGGACACCATGGACGTCTCTGTGGATTATCGGGAGAACTGGGAAGAGGAACCCGACTCCGCGCCGTACAAGAACCCCTATCGCTACGGCTGGGA
Organism: bacterium; assembly: GCA_965261085.1. Taxonomy (GTDB): domain Bacteria; phylum UBA8248; class UBA8248; order UBA8248; family UBA8248; genus Bin107. The sequence goes on along the minus strand of OZ253442.1, from coordinate 3,404,741 downwards.
GTGCTTTATCCGCCACGTGGTTAGCGATGAGCCATTCTACGCCGATCTCTCCGCCGGAATCCGTGACGTTCAACTCGCTGAAGCCTGCCTGCGTAGCGCGCAAGAGGGCGGCTGGGTGAATATGGTGCCGTGATGGGCGGGCTGGCCTTTCGTCGAACCAGAACTACCCGGTGGATGGGCTAATCGGAATCTGTTGTGTCTTCAGACTGCATCTTTAACAGATTTAAGTAAACCAATCTTTTCGCCTTGTGGGTGATCTCGTCAATGAAAAGCAAGCCGTCTGTGGGGGCCTCATACGAGAGGGCCACTCCGTATGTCAGGAGAAGAAGGGACAGAACGTTTGAGACTTCTTCACGATTGTACGCACCATAACGGTTGAGGGTGTCGTTCATGCTTTCGCCAGCCGCATCACAAGCCGTCTGTTCGGCTTCCGTGAAGAATGCGTTTTGTTGGTCCGCTTCTGAAATTTGCTCCTCCGTGTCTGTAGGTTGCTCTTCCTTATTAATTCCAAAATTAATGACTTCAAGCGGATCGAGTAGTAATATCTGAGATACTTTTTCTGCAGTGTTCAATCGAACGGAGGCCCCGTTAAGGATTCGGCGGGCTGTGCCCTCGTCGCAGTTGAGTCTTTCTGCTATTTTGGCTTGTGTTTTGTCGCCGAGTTTGTAGAGACGTTTTCTGACCATTTCTCTATTCATTGTGACGTCCATGCTCTCCTCCTTTGGGTCAACCGATGAGAATTCCATTCCTTGGGGCATGCCCCCCTTATTCGATTTCTCGTAGTCTTTTCACGGGAAACCCATCTAGTCAATCAAGTGGCAAACGTTAATTAGTTTAGGTATTTTGTGGTGGAAAAAACAGAGTCCGAAAAGGGCACAAAAGTAGTAAGAGACCGACAAAATACGGCATGAAAACGGCACAAAATACGTCTTGACGTAGCCTACCTCCCCGGTCTATGCGTGAATATGGGCCATATTTCACTCTAATCAGCGGGGGGTGGTTGTCAAAATTATTTTCTTCACTGGTTTTGGGGATGCAGGCTTCAACCAATAGGGTCTTTTGCTCCGCCGTGGTTTGTCACTTCCGCGTCATGCAGTTGAACGTATGCCTGCGCGAGGACGATGGCGGCGGTGTTGGCGAGGTTGTAGGAGCGGATCGGCCCGGGCATGGGCGCGTAAATCCGCCGCTCGGCCCAGCGCGCGTGCCATTGATCGGGCAGGCCGGTGTTTTCGTTCCCGAGCAGCAGCACGTCTTCATCCCGATACGCCACCCGATCGAAACGCGAAGCGCCGAACTTCGTGATGAGCCAGGGTTTCCTCTCGCCCAGCCATTCGAGAAAGAGGTCTTCGCTCTCGTGGATGGTGAGCTTCACGTCGGTCCAGTAATCGAGTCCTGCTCTTTTGAGAGAATTGTCCGAAAAATCGAATTTCGCGGGTTCGATGATGTGGAGATGCGCATCCATCCCGACGCATAACCGGCCGATGTTCCCGGTGTTCTGCGGAATTGCGGGATGATAGAGAGCGACGTGGAGCATTTTATCTAATCTAATCGAAAGCAGAGGAGGCGAAACTGGACGTCATCCCGAGGCGGCGCCGCGAACGCTCGCCTTGTCCATCGCGTCCGTGAGGATGTCCATCGCCTGATCCATCTGGCCTTCCGTCGTCGTGGCCGGCGGCACGAAGCGAAGAACACTTCCCCCGCGCCGCTGGCTGAAGATGAGTCCGTTTTCGAGGCATCTGCGGTAAATCTCGCTTCCCTGTCTGGTGGCGGGCGTTTTCGAGCGCCTGTCTTCGACCAGTTCGATCCCTTGCAGAAGACCCCGACCCCGGATGTCTCCCACCAACTCATATTGCTCGCCCAGCCAGGTGAGGCGCTCCCTGAGATGAGCGCCGATTTTTCTCGCCTTTGCGGGCACGTCTTCCTGTTCGATGACGTCGAGGCTCGCCACCCCTGCGGCGCAGGCGAGCGGGTCGTTCGTGTGCGAATGAGTGACGACGAACTCGGTGGACGCCACCTTCTCCTCAACCTCGACACTCGTCGAGACCGAACTGATGCTCACGCCTCCGCCGAAGTGTTTCGCAAGCGTCACGACGTCGGGCACCACCTCGTCCTTCTCGAAGCCGAACATCGTGCCCAGCTTGCCGAGCCCCGTCTGCTCGTCGTCCACGATGAGCAGCATGCCGCGTTCCTCGCAGTTTTGTTTAAGCTTCTTGAACCATCCGGGCGGCGGCTCCACAACGCCGCCTGCGCTGAACAGGGGCTCGGTGATGACGGCGGCCGGCTTGCTCGTCGTTTGCGCGTCGATGAGCTCGAAGCTCGTGTCCAGACAGGCGATCTCGCAATCGGGAAATTTCTGGGCGAGCGGACAGCGGTAGCAATAGGGCGCGACCATGGCCAGACTTCCCGGAGAGAGCGGCCCGTGCCCGCTGTGCCAGCCCGCGAAGGTGAGAGAACGCGCCGTGTCGGAGAGACCGTGAAAGCTGATGTGGGGGCTCGCCACCTCGAAGCCGTCGGTGTATTTTCGGGCGATTGTCACCGCCGCCTCGTTGGCGTCCGCGCCGGAACCCAGAAAGAGGCTTTTCTCGAGCGGGGGCGGGAGTAGTTCCCCCAGACGCTCGGCGAGAATGATTTCCTGGTCGTTGAAGAAGCTGCTGTGCGCGTGAATCAGCTGATCACAGCTTTTTTTGATGGCGGCCGTGACGGTGGGATGGTTGTGTCCGAGGGCGGAGCACATCTGGCCCGAATTGAAATCGAGGTATTGCTTGCCGTTCACGTCCTCGATGGTGGAACCCTCGCCGCGCACGAAGACGGGGCCTGCGAAAACCGTCTTGTCCACCCGCCCGCGAAAGCTGTATTTTTTTGCGGAATCAAGTAGGTCTTTTTCGCTTCGCATGGGGGTTGCCTCCCTGGGTATCGGAAGAAAGGACGCTCTACGCGCTCCTCTCGCAAATGCGGTTTTCTCGGCAGAAGCCGCGCTCCACGAAACGCTGATATATGCTTTAATACTAGCGCATATTCATGGATTCGGATATGGCTTATCATCAGGCCATGAGGCGAAAAGGTCTTCCAGCGATGAATTGCCCATGTAGCCGCGTGATTGCGCGAATCATGGGCCGTGACTTCCGGGAGGGTGGTTTAGAATGAACATGGCGGAGTTTTTGGCCCGAGCGGCGAGAGCCTGTGGCGAGCGGCCGGCCATTTCCTCGGGTGAAGCGGTTCATTGTACGTATGAGGCGCTTGCCCGCAGGGCGGCCTCTATAGCGGGTTATCTGAGAAACGAACTCGGACTCATGCCCGGAGATCGCGTGGCCATCACCATGAAGAATTGCCCGGCGTTTTTAGAGGTCCTCTACGCCATATGGCATGCAGGGTGTTGCGCCTTGCCCATCAACGCGAAACTCCACCCCAGAGAGATGGCCTTTATCCTTGATAATGCGGGCGCGCGCTGTTGCTTCGCCACTTCCGATCTCATGGAGACGGTTGTGCCGCTTGCCGATGAAATCAAGTCCTTGGAAAGCGTGATGGAGGTAGATACCCCCGAGTATCGGGCGCTCCAATCCCGAGAGGCCGACCCCATCGAACCACAGGGGCCGGATGACTTGGCCTGGCTTTTCTATACGAGCGGCACGACGGGCAGGCCGAAGGGCGCCATGCTCACCCACCAGAATCTCCACAGCATGTCCTTGAGTTATTTCGCCGACGTCGATCCGATATCGGAGAACGATTGCATTCTGCACGCCGCGCCCATGTCCCACGGTTCCGGTCTGTACGCCATCCCCCACGTCTATAAGGCCGCGAACAACATCGTCCCCGAAAGCGGCGGGTTCGAGCCTGCGGAGATATTTCGGCTCATCGAGGCCTACCCGGGCGTCACCATTTTCGCAGCGCCCACCATGGTGACGCGCCTGATTCAGAGCGAGGCCCTCAGGGATGCGAATACAGAGAATTTGAAGACCATCGCCTATGGCGGCGGCCCGATGTACGTGGAAGACCTCAAAAAGGCTATGGAGGCTCTGGGCAACAAGCTCGTTCAGGTATACGGACAGGGGGAAAGCCCCATGACCATCACGGTTGTCTCCAGAGAGCGGCACGTCGATACGGATCACCCGCGCTATGAGGAGCGGCTCGCATCCGTCGGGGTGCCGCACACCGTGGTCGAAGTGCGCGTGGTCGATTCTGAGGACAACACCCTGCCGCCCGGAGAGACCGGCGAGGTGCTCGTGCGCGGCGACGTCGTCATGAAAGGCTATTGGAACAACCCCGAAGCCACGGCGAGCGCGCTCAAAGGCGGGTGGCTCCACACGGGCGACGTGGGGGTGATGGATTCGGATGGTTTTCTCACCCTCAAGGATCGCTCCAAAGATCTCATCATCAGCGGCGGCAGCAACATCTATCCCCGCGAGGTGGAGGAAGTGCTGCTCCGCCATGAAGATGTTTTGGAGGTCTCCGTCATCGGGCGTCCTCACCCGGATTGGGGAGAGGAGGTCATGGCCTTCGTGGTGCGCAAAGACGGGCGAGGTTTGAGTGAGGAAGAACTCGACAGCTTGTGTCTCGAGCACATTGCGCGCTTCAAGCGTCCCCGGGCGTATCGTTTCATCGAGGCCTTGCCCAAGAATAATTATGGAAAAGTTCTCAAAACGGCGCTTCGTGAGATGCTGGAGCACGAATCCCAAGAGAGCGATGGATGATGGGGCCGGGCGCCGGGCTTAACATGGGAAAGATTCGTACGGGGAGAAAGTTGTGAAAGCTGGGAATTCCAGATGATGAAGGGCGTCGCGCCGCACGTGGAGGAGATGAGATTCTCCAGGCTCCGGCAAGCATATTCCTCAGGCGAGCGAACACCGGTGGACATCGTTCTTGAGGTTTATCGGCGAATCACCGCGCGCGGTGAAGACGGCGTGTGGATTCACGTTGAGCCTGAGGATAAATTACTCGCGCGCGCGCAAGAGTTGGAAGCTCGCAGCGCGGATGCGCCTGAACTGCCTCTATTCGGTGTTCCGTTTGCGGTGAAAGACAACATCGACGTCGCGGGCATTCCGACGACGGCGGCGTGTCCCGAATACGCCTATACGCCCGATGAGAGCGCTCCCTGCGTAGAGCATCTGCTCGACGCAGGAGCCGTTTTCGTCGGGAAGACGAACCTGGATCAGTTCGCCTTGGGTCTCGTGGGTGTTCGCACGCCGTATGGTGTCGCCGAAAACCCGTTTCACCCTGACTACATTCCGGGAGGTTCGAGTTCGGGCTCGACCGTGGCCGTCGCGGCGGGTCTGGTGAGTTTCGCGCTCGGCACGGACACGGCCGGTTCGGGCCGAGTGCCTGCCGGGTTCAACAACATCGTGGGTCTCAAGCCCTCACGAGGACTGGTGAGCGCGTGTGGCGTGGTTCCTGCTTGCCGCACGCTCGATTGCGTCTCGGTTTTCGCCGCAGAAGTTTCGGACGCACATTGCGCGTTCGAGAGGATGGCCGTCCCGGATGAGGACCCCTATAGCCGCGCTCTTCCGGCGGGAGCGTCCCTGGAGATGACGGCTGATCTGCCAAAGGGATTGAAAGCTGGTGCGCCCCTTCCCGAACAAAGAGACTTCCTGGGAGACGAGGAAGCGAAAAGGGCCTATGAGCGGGGGGTCGAGCGTATCGCGGAGATGGGCGTGGCCGTGCGGGAGGTCGATTTTTCATCTTTTTTCGAGACAGCGGAACTCCTGTACGGAGGTCCTTGGGTGGCGGAGCGTCTGGCGGCGATTGAAGAATTTTATAGGAAGAAGCCGGAAGCCCTTCATCCCGTAACGCGGGAGTTGATTGCGGGCGCCGCCCGATACTCGGCGGTCGATGCTTTCCGGGCCTTCTATCGCCTGGAGGAACTAAAACGCGAGGCGGGAGAAGTCTGGTGTGAGGTCGATTTTCTGGCGGTCCCCACCACGCCCACGGCCTATACGATAGACGAGGTGAATGCCGACCCCGTCGCCTTGAACGCGAATCTGGGGATGTATACGAATTTTGTGAATTTGCTGGATTTATGCGCCATCGCCATCCCCAATGGTTTTTATGCAAACGGGCTGCCCATCGGAGTGACCCTCCTTGCGCCCGCCTTCAGGGAGGGATTCCTGTGCGCGGTGGCGGAAGAATTTCTATCGAGGGCGGGTTAAGATTTGATGAGAATGAAAATGAGAAAATTATTCGTGGAGGATATCTGATGAAGCGATTGGGTTTTGTAGGAGTCGGAGCAATGGGTGGCCGCATGGTGCCGCACCTCATCAATGCGGGACATGAAGTGGGCGTGGTGGACGTCGGCCGCGAAGCCGTGGAGAGCGCCGTTTCTCATGGCGCCTCCGAGGCGTCTGGCCCTGCGGAACTCGCCGCTACTTGCGAGATCGTGTTCACTTCCTTGCCCACGGGAGCCGAGGTGGATGTGGTCTACCTGGGCGAGGGAGGCCTCATGGAAGCCGTGGGCGAGGGCGGCTTGCTGGTCGACCTCTCCACCATAGAGCCCGAGCAGAGCCGCAAACTCGCCGCCGAAGCGACTGAGCGCGGAGCGGTGGCGATTGACGCGCCCGTCTCGGGCGGGGTGATGGGCGCTGAGGCGGCGAGCCTCACCATCATGGTCGGGGGGCCGAAAGAGGCGTTCGATGCGGCGCAGCCCGTTCTGGCGTTGCTGGGGAAAAACATCATCCACGTCGGAGAGTACGGCGCGGGGCAGGTCGCGAAACTCTGCAACAATTTAATAGCGGGCGTCACCATGGTGGCGGCTGCGGAGGCGTTCGCCATGGGCAAGGCGTCGGGCGTGGATACCAAAATTCTCCACGAGGTGATACGCACGAGCAGTGGCGGAAGCTGGGTGATGGAAAAAGACCCGCCTTGCCCCGGCCTCATCGAGGGCGCGCCTTCGAGCAAGGATTTCGAGGCGGGCTTTACGGTGGATTTGATGCTCAAGGATATGTCCCTGGCCGTTTCCGCTCTCATGTCCCTGGGGTTGCCGTGTCCTTCCGGCGCAGCCGCGAACCAGGTCTACCGCATGGCTTCGCGCGATGGTCTGGGGGATTTGGATTTCGCCGCGGTGGCCATGTTGCTGGGCGCGGCGGAGCGTCCCCGATGATCGAAGAATGGCAAGGAAAACAACTGACTGCGCGAAGCGCCCTGATTGGAGGAATAGTTTGATGGAAGAGATGAATCCTGCTCAAATGAGCGCCCTTCGCGCCGCAGAGGCGATTCGCGAAGGCGAATTGACCTCGGAGGAACTCGTCGAGGCGTGTCTGGCCCGCATCGAGGAGCAAGAAGAGCAAATCGGCGCCTGGGAGCACCTGGACAAGGAGTTCGCCCTGACGCAGGCCAGAGAGGCCGACCTCGCCAGAGGGGAAGGGAAGGCCCTTGGTCCATTTCACGGGGTTCCCGTCGGAATCAAGGACATCATCGACACCGCCGCTCTGCCGACCGAGAACGGCTCCCCCCTTCACGCGGGCCGCCGGCCCACCGAGGATGCCGCGGTCGTATCCCTGCTCAAAAGCGCCGGCGCCGTCATCATGGGGAAAACCGTGACGACGGAGTTCGCCGTCTATGCTCCCGGCAAGACGAAGAACCCCCACGATCCGACGCGCACGCCCGGCGGTTCGTCGAGCGGTTCGGCCGCCTCCGTCGCCTCCTGTATGGTTCCCGTGGCGGTGGGGAGCCAGACGAACGGCTCCGTCATACGGCCCGCCTCTTATTGCGGTGTCTGTGGCTTCAAGCCCACGTTCGGATCAATTTCACGCTACGGAATGCTTCCGCAGTCGAGGCCGATCGACCACGTGGGTCTTTTCGGACGCTCGGTCGAGGACCTCGCCTTCCTGGGCGATCAGTTGATGGTCTTTGACGCGCGCGATCCGGATATGTGGCATCGCGCGGCCCCGAGACTGCGGGAAATCGCCGCCTCGGAGCCTCCGGTCACCCCGCGCTTTGCGTTCGTGAAAACGCCCGTCTGGAATCAGGCCGATGAGGACGCGCAGGCGGCCTTTGAGGAATTGGCGGCGCATCTGGGCGAGGAGATAGTGGAGGAGGTCGAACTACCCGAGCCCTTCAACAACGCAATCGAGTGGCACCAAATCATCCTGGAATCGAACCTCGCGCGAAATTTCGAGATGGAATACGTACGCGGCAAGGACAAGATAAGCGATCTTCTGTGCAAGATGATCGAACGCGGCCAAAAATATCTTGCGGTGGATTACACCCGGGCGGTGGAACGGGTGCCTGTGCTGAACGGTTTGCTGGGAGAGATGTTCGAGCGGTTCGACGCCCTACTCACACCACCTGCGCCGGGGCAGGCGCCGCTCGGGCTCGGCACGACGGGGAATCCGATTTTTTGCACCATCTGGACTTTGTGCGGAACGCCGGCCGTAACGCTCCCCTTGATGAAGGGAGCGGACGGGATGCCGCTCGGGGTTCAACTCGTGGGGCCTAAGGGAGACGACGCCAGGCTGCTTCGGACGGCGAAATGGCTGGAGGCCCGACTCGGCGAGTAATTTTCCAGGCTGCGGATCGCGGAGAACTGGACCACAGCGGCTTCGCCACACTCATCGAAGACCTCGCCGGTCACAGGGTCTGCGATGCGGGGTAGCCTTAGGCGACGATTTCCGGCTCGCCATCGCCTATCCACCCGATGGCCGTAATCGAGACTTCCGTACCCGCGACGGGCGAGGGCTCCGGTATCTGTATCGCCGTGAAGGCCGGCCTTCGTTTCGGAAAGTACTTTCTGAACAAAGGCTCGAGCGCCGATAGGTGAGCGATGTTCTGGAGAAACAGGGTCAGGTGCGTCACCCGGCTCATATCGGAGTCTGCGGCTTTCATCGCGCTTTCCATCCGATCCAGAATATCCAGCCCCTGTAAGACCGCGTTTTTCGTCGATGGCGAAGATGCTTTCGGTAGTTTCTTGCGGAGCGCTCCCCTCAATTCACTTCTTTTGCTAATCGGTTCACCGTCTTCGTTCAGGCCGACAAGGTTTGAGAGGAACAAAAGACCGCCCGCCTCGATACCGAGGCTCATCTGCGCGCCTGATCCATCGTCGCCGCGGATCACCTCGCGCTTGAAGTCCCCTTTGTTCGTCAACGCCGTGGGCTCGATTTCAATTTTCTCCCCCTTGTGGCCGACTTCCGCCACCTGCATCACCGTAAGGGCTGGCGGGTCTTTTTGGAAAAATCTCTCGTGGATGCGGTGGAAGGTGGGGAAATCCCGCATGTCCTGGAGATAGACGGTGAGGTTCAGGATGTTTTTAAGAGAAGAGCCCGAGCCCTCCAGATGTTTTCGGATGAGGTCGTACACGAACCACGATTGCGCGGCGATGGGGCCGTTTCGGCTGTCCTCGTGGCTCTGGCCTACGGAGAGGAATCTCCCCTTTTTAGGGATATCAGGATAATTGCGAATGAGGGGAGAGCCGGGTTTGGAGGTATCCGTCGGAATCTGCCCGGCGACGAACAGGTACGGCCCCGCGCCCACGACGTGGGAGAAATGAGCGGCGGCCGAATGCGCCTTTGAGCCTTCATGCACCATTCTTTCCCCCAAAGTTTCCGCCGCTTTGGGATTCAGGGCGATGCCGTCGATGTTGAAGCGCACTGTTCTCTCCGGGTCGAACGCGCCCATGCCCACGGCGGTGCTCGGCGTGGGGGCCGCAGGTTCATAGTGGCGCCTGATGCTGTCGAACACCGGGAAAAAGCGCTTGTCGAGCTGATACAGATGAAACCTGAGCAGATTCTCCAGCCCACCGCCGTTTGCCTCAAGCGTTTCCCCCACGCCCTCATAGGTAGCGATGGCCTGAGCTCCGATGGGCGCTTCGATCTTGTCGACCCAGGGGTAATTTTTGGTCCGCGCAGGCCCTTTGTCTCCGATTTCGGCGTACTTGGTGCAGATGTTCCCCGTTTGCGGGTGCATTCCCATCCGCCCGCTGAAGAACAGGAAAGGCCCCCCCGAAACGCACCGGGGCCACTTTGCGTGGTCTGAAAAGAATTTATTTGACATTTACGCCTCAATGAAGGATGGGGGTTGAAATATCGTGATTTCGGGAAGCTCTTCCTCGTAGCGCTCCATTTCCACCAGCGCGCTGTGCGCGCTTGGGCCCTGGCCGAGGCTGGAGGTTCCCTTGTCGGGCGTCAGTACGTTGGGGTTTCCGTGCTTGTCGAGCGCACCGATTTTCCCGGGTTCCTGCGGGTCATACCAGGCGCCAGTGGAGAGTTGAATCACCCCGGGGAGGAGCCCCTCTGTGATGACGGCTCCCGCGAGGATGGCCCCGCGCTCGTTGAAAATCTTGACGACGTCGCCACCTTCAATTCCCCGTGCGGCAGCGTCATCGGGGTGAATCCACACCGGCTCCCTGCCTTGAATCTTGCTTTCGAGGCTGGTGGTTCCGTTGTCCATCTGGCCGTGCAGTCTCGTGCGCGGCTGGTTCGAGATCAGGTGCAGCGGAAATTTCTCCGCCAGTTCGCTTCCCAGCCATTCTACGGGTTCGAGCCAGGTGGGATGGGGCGGGCAATCGGCGTACCGGAAGCTCTCGATGCGCTCGGAGTACACCTCGATTTTCCCGGAAGGCGTCTTGAGCGGATTTTTTTCCGGGTCTTCCCTGAAATCGGCCAGGTAGACGTGCGGCGTCTCCGGCGGGGCGACTTCGGTATGCCCGGTCTCCCAGAAATGCTCGAAAATGTCCAGAACCACGCCCCTAGAAGCGGCTTTCTGGCGCGCTTCCTCGTAGATGTGCTGGAGCCATTCCATCTCGTCGCGGTCTTCGGTGAATTCGCGCTTGACCCCGAGTCGTTCGGCCAAGTCGGCGAAAATGTCGAAATCATGCCGTGCGTCGCCCACCGGCTCGATGACCTTGTGCATGGCGAGGATGAAGCGGTCTCTCGAACTTGAACCGATGTCGTTGCGCTCGAGCGTAGTGGTCGCAGGCAGCACGATGTCCGCATGGCGCGCAGTGGACGTCCACCAGGGCTCGTGAACTACGATGGTTTCGGGTCGCCGCCACGCCTTCACTAGGCGGTTCAAATCCTGATGGTGATGGAAAGGATTGCCCCCGCACCAGTACACCATGCGGATGTCCGGGTAGGTGCGGCGCTCACCGTTGAAGTCATATTCCTCGCCCGGGTGGAGCATCATGTCCGCGATGCGGGCGACGGGGATGAAGCTGCCCGTCGGGTTTTTCCCGGCCTTCATGTTGGGCGTTGAGATGTTCTCGCGCGGAGTCCCGCGCCCGCCCATGCTCCCGTAGCCGAAACCGAATCCGCCGCCGGGCAGGCCGATTTGCCCGAGCATGGCGGCGAGCGTGGTGGTCATCCAGAACGTCTGCTCGCCATGATCACCGCGCTGGAGCGACCAGTTCGTGTTGAGCATGGTTCGCGTGCTTGCCATGCGCCGCGCGAGATTTCGGATGACGTCCGCCTCGATTCCCGTAATCGCAGCCGCCCAGTCCGCGTTCTTAGGCCGGCCGTCGATTTTGCCCGTCAGATAGGCTTCGAATTTATCGAAACCCACACAGTAGCGCGTGAGGAAATCCGTATCGTGCAGATTCTCTTCCCAAAGCCCATGGGCGAGGCCGAGCATAAGCGCCACGTCCGTATTGGGGCGCACGGCGAGCCACTGGGCGTCCAGAAAATCGGGTGCATCGTCTTTCAAAGGGCTGATGTTCACGAATTTCGCGCCGTTCGCTATCGCCCTTTCGAGCCAAAGCGCCAGGGTGTGTTCTCCTGCGCCTCCTGAGGCGACTTGTGTGTTCTTGATCGGAACCCCGCCGAACATCACGAACAACCCGGCCTCTTCCGCAATGCTGTCCCAAGTCGTGATGGGGCCCGAGCAGGCGATGTTGTCCCCCAGAACGTGGGGGAGGATGACGTATCCGGCGGCGATGCTGTAGGTGGTCACCTGATCCGTAAAGCCGCCGCAGCAATTGAAGAATCTCTTCACCAGAGTGTTCGCATGGTGGAAGCGGCCCGCGCTCGCCCAGCCGTATGAGCCCGCGAAAATGGATTCATTCCCGTGTTCGGTAGTGATGCGCTTTACTTCGTCGGCGACAGTCTTAAGGGCAAAATCCCAGGAGACGGGCACGAAAGGCTCGCCGCCGCGTCCTTCGGTGTTTTTGCCGGGGCCGCCTTCGAGCCAGCCCGCGCGGATCATCGGCTGGGAGACGCGGCTTTCATCGTAAACGGCGTCCTGGATCGACTTCAGGATGGGGGAGGGCGCCGGGTCCTTGGCGAACGGCTCGAAACCCACCATTCGCCCATCGCGCACATGCGCCTGAAATGCCCCCCAGTGGGAACTGTGGTGACGTTTTTCGACCCCGTCCCGTCCGTCGGGCATAAGAAGTTACCTCCACGAATTCGGGCATCCTCATGGAATAAGCGTGCTTTGAGCGCAGTATATCACGAGTGGGAAACAAGTCCCCCCGCCTTGGCGTTTCATGCGTCCAATACCGGTGACAGGGTGATTTTAGGGCGAGAATGTGCCATTGTTCCACCTTCTAAGTTCAAAATTTTCTCATCTGGAGAACCTCATGGATTTGCTCACGCGAATGGCCGGTGAAATCGGGCAATTGTTAAAAGATAAGGGGCAGACGGTCGCCGTTTCGGAAACATCCGCAGGTGGCCTGGTGTCGGCCGCTCTGCTCGCCGTTCCGGGGGCTTCGGCCTACTACATGGGCGGCGGCGTTCTCTACACCTATGATTCGAGGAGCATTCTCCTCGGGCTTCCCGAGGACGCCTTCGAGGGTATGCGGCCGAGCACGGAGCCCTATGCGGCGAAGCTGGCCGCGGCGATCAAGGACAGGCTCGGATCGACCTGGGGTGTTTCCGAAACCGGGGCCGCAGGCCCTTCGGGAAACAGATACGGGGATGCGCCCGGGCACTCGTGCATGGCGGTTTCCGGCCCGGTGAACAAGGTGATGACGCTGGAGACGGGCAGCGCGGACAGGGAGGCGAACATGTGGGCGTTTGCCGAGGCGACGCTCGGCCAGCTCAAAGAGGCAATCGAACTAAGCTAACCATATGGAGATGATGCGTTATGTTTCGTGCTCTGGTTTTAGAGGAAGCGGACGGGAAAGTCAGTTCATCGATTCAGGAACTCGACGAGGCGAGCCTGCCGGATGGCGACGTGACGGTCGCGATTGATTATTCTACGCTCAACTATAAGGACGGGATGATCCTGGGCGGCGTCGGGCGGATGGTGCGGAATTATCCCCACATCGGGGGCATCGATTTCGCGGGCACGGTGGAGGAGAGCGCGCACCACGATTATCACACCGGAGACAAGGTAGTCCTCACCGGCTGGCGGGTCGGCGAGGCGCACTGGGGGGGATATTCCCAAAAGTCGCGCGTGAAGGGGGATTGGCTGGTCCACCTGCCGGAGAATCTCTCAACGAGACAGGCGATGGCGCTCGGCACGGCCGGCTTCACGGCCATGCTCTCCGTTCAGGCGTTAGAAGACCATGGCCTGGGCATCGAAGACGGGGAAGTCCTGGTCACAGGCGCCGCCGGTGGGGTGGGTTCCGTCGCCGTGGCCGTTCTTGCGAGTCAGGGCTATTCCGTCACCGCGTCGACGGGGAGGGAGGAGACCCACGGATATCTCCAATCACTCGGCGCTTCGAACATCATTGCCCGGAGCGAACTCGCCGAACCCACGAAACGCCCGCTCGATAGCGAGCGCTGGGCGGGGTGCGTCGATTCGGTGGGCGGCACGACGCTGGCGCGTCTGCTGACGCAGATGAAATACCGAAGCTCGGTGGCGGCGGTGGGTCTGGCCGGCGGGAGCGCGCTCGAGACGACGGTGATCCCGTTTCTCCTGCGGGGCGTGAATCTTCTGGGCATCGATTCCGTCATGTGCCCCTATGAACCTCGTCAAAAGGCGTGGGCGCGGCTTGCGGAGCAGATGCCCATGGACAAACTCGAATCCATGATCACCGAAGCGACGCTTTCCGATCTGGCCGGCCTGGGCGGTGATATCCTGAAAGGACAGGTGAGGGGCCGCGTGGTCGTCGACGTGAACGCCTAGCTGTTCCGTTTTTTCGTCAATTCCCTGTCGAGCGCCGCTGCGAATTTATGGCGATCCGAGGTGGCCATGGGTGGCGGGCCGCCCTGGACGAGGCCGCCCGAGCGCATATCCATCATGAAGTTTCTCAAGGAAAGCCGCTCGCCCACGTTTTCTTCGCTATAGACTTCGCCTCGGGGGTCGATGGCCAGCGCGCCTTTTTCGACCGCTTTCGCCGCGAAGGGAACATCCGCGGTGATGACGAAATCGCCTGAGCTCAAGTGCTCTACGATGTACTCATCGGCCACGTCCGCTCCGCCGGGGACCTGTATCATGGAAACCGAGGGAATATCCGGCGTCCTCAGCTTCATGTTGGCCACCAGCACGGTGGGAATATCGAGCCGATTTGCGGTTTTATAGAGGATCTCTTTGACATCTTGTGGGCATGCGTCCGCATCCACCCAGATTTTCATGCGTTTTTCCCTCTCATCGCCCTTAATCATGGCGGCTCCTTTATAGTATGATGCTTTCATGCGAAATGCCTAACGCGATATGCCGGACTGGGTGACATCCATGCAATCGGGAGAGTGAATATGCCACAACCACAAGAGGGTCATCACAAAATAGCGGCGCGAATAAGCGAGATGGCCGCTGCCGTCTTTGACGTGCCCCAGGATGAACTAGGCCTCAAGACGGCGGATGATTGCGCCCGGATGCTTCAAATCCTCTCCAATATACCCGTGGAATCCACCGATGAACCGTTTATCCCCCCACTCGAAAATCTTAAGGCTGATGAGGGCGCGAAATGAGTGAACACTGGCGGCTCTCGTTGAGCGATGGTTTGCGCAAGATGGAGGAGGGCGATCTCACCGCGACGGAATGGGTGCGCTCTCTTTTATCCCGTATCGACGCGTGTGAGGATAAGGTGAAAGCCTGGGTGCAGGTGGATAATGAGGGCGCGCTCGAGGCGGCGAAGGCGGTGGATGACGCCAGGAACGCCGGGGAGGAGTTAGGCCCTCTGGCGGGGGCGCCTTTTGCGGCCAAGGATATTTTCGGCATCCGGGGACTCAAGCTCGAAGCGGGAACGGAGATTTTCAAGGGACAGATAGCTTCCGATGACGCCGAGTGCGTGGCGCGCTTGCGGAGTGCGGGCGCGATTGCCCTGGGCAAGGCGGTGACCACGCCTTTCGCGCAGGGGGATCCATCGATCACCCGCAATCCCTGGAACATCGAGCGAAGCCCGGGCGGGTCGAGCAGCGGCTCGGCCGCGGCCGTGGGCGCGGGGATGGTGCCCGCCGCGTTCGGCAGCCAGACGACGGGCTCCACGCTTCGCCCCGCCGCGTATTGTGGCGTACCGGGTCTGAAGCCCACCTATGGACGCATTCCCAGAACGGGCGTCATCGAAGTTTCGTGGAATTTCGATCACCCAGGAATCATAGCGCGCACAGTAGAAGATATCGCCAAAATTCTCGAAGTGGCGGCCGGACCGGATGGGATGGATCACAGCGCCGTGCAGTCCCCCCCGCCCGCCGCGAACCAGACGCCCCGGAAACCGGAGAAAATCGCATATTTGAAGCATTTGCTCGCGCTTGCCAGCGAGGAAGTCGTCGAGTGGACCGAACGGGCCATAGCCCGAATCGAATCGAAGGGCGTCGCCGTCCACGAGGTGGAGTTGCCTCTGAGCATGGATGAGATAAACGCGGCGCATTTCATCGTCCGGTGCGTGGATTTCGCATCCTGCCATGAGGATTTGTACGCGGCGCACAAGGATGACCTCTCGCCTTTCGTGCGCAGGAGTTTCACGATTGGCTATATGACGCCCTCGGTTCATTACGTGAAGGCGATGCGCGTTCGCACGAATTTCACCCGGAAAATGGACGATTTGATGAACCGCTACGATTTGTTCGTGCTTCCGAGTTTCGATGCGGGGCCACCGCCGTGGGAGGAATCCACCGGGGGGCCGGCCTTTTTGCAGCCGCTTACCTTTTCGGGCCAGCCTGCGATCACCCTGCCTTTGGGACGCGGGGACATGAACCTCCCCCTGGGAATCCAGTTCGGGGCCATGCGCTGCGGCGAGGAGAAGCTCCTGGCGATGGCGAAGTGGTTTGAGGACGAGATGGGCTGGAGGGCGGAGTTTCCGGAATTTTAAGACTTCGCAAATTTTTGAGTTCATGACATTGAGGGGTCGGAAATGAACGAGACCGGACTTGAAACGGCAGCGCCGGAAACGGCGGATGAGGTGAAACTCAAGATAATAGATGCGGATATCCACCCGCGAATGAACGGCATGTACCAGCTTCATCCGTATCTCTCAGAATCATGGCGCAAGCGTATGGGCGTGGCGCCGCTCAGTTCCGCGAAAGACCCGACCACCGCGAGAAACGTCTTTTCGATTCCGAAGCGCTGGTATTACCACCCCCACGGCGCCGAGCGTCCCGACGCCCTGCCGCCCGACGGCGGGAGGCCTGGTTCTAGCCTCGAGATGTTGCGCTCACACCATCTGGACAAATACGGGGTCGACACCGGCATCCTGATCGCGGGCGATCTGTTCGGCATCGGGGGATTGCCGGACGCCGACATGGCGGCGGCGTTTATTGCGGCGAACAACGACTGGCTGCTTCATGAGTGGTGCGAACCGGAACCTCGGCTCAAGCTCGCGATTCACGTCGGCCCGCGCGACCCGGGGCTCGCCGTCAAGGAAATCGAGAGAATCGGCGCTCATCCCGCCGTGGTGCAGGTGCAAATTCCGCAGATGGACGTTTTATTGGGAAACCGCCATTACTATCCCATCTACGAAGCCGCCGAGGCCATGGGGCTGCCCATCGGGATGCACGGCGCAGGAGAAGGGGCGGGCGTGAACACGCCCATGAACCCGACGGGCGTTCCAGCCTATTACATCGAGGTGCATACGGGAGCGGTGACCATCGCGCAAGCCCAGGTCATCAGTCTGGTGTGCGAGGGCGTGTTCGTGCGTTTCCCGAAACTCAAGGTCGTTTTTCAGGAGATGGGCTACGCATGGTTGCCGAGCATCATGTGGCGTTTCGATCAGGAATGGCGCTCGCTGCGTGCGGAGGTGCCCTGGCTCGAGCGTCCGCCGAGTGAATACATCGTCGATCACATCCGGCTGACCACACAGCCCATCGCGGAGCCGCCCACGAACGAGGATCATCGCCAGATTCTCAGGATGGCGAAAGCGGAGAAGACGCTGCTGTTCGCGTCCGATTATCCGCATTGGGATTTCGACAATCCCAGGCAGGTTTTTCAGGAAGTCTCGGATGAACTCAGGCGCCGCATCTACCATGAGAGCGCCGAGGAGCTCTACGGCCACAAGCTCTAGCAAGGCGGCGGCTCGGGAGAGGCGCGGCGCATAGGCTTGGGCTACAAAAAGTCGAGTGCCCGGGAAAGTCTGCCCGTATTAAATATCGAGGCGGAATTTGTGAACCGCCTCCTCGTTCACTTCCACCCCCAGACCCGGACCCTCGGGAACCTTGACGACCCCGCCTTCCGCCTTGAAGCCGGTGACGATGTCCTCATCATGCCAGGCGGGGGCCTTGCCCGATTCGTTGTAGACGATGGCGGGCGTGGAGGCGAAAAGGTGCGCGCAGGCGGCGTCGTTCAGTGCGCTGTGAATCACGCTGCCGCAAATACCCTCGATGCCGTGAATCTCGATGAGGGCGGCGGCCTTTTTCGCGTGAAGCAGCCCACCCTCGCGGTTCACCTTCAGGTTCACGATGTCGGCGGCGCGCCTGCGGGCGATTTCGGCCAGGTAGTCGGGGCGGAAGGACTCGTCCGCGCAGATGGGGATGCGCGTGTTCTTGGTGACGAATTCCAGGCCGTCGAGGTCGTTGCCGGGCACGGGCTGTTCGACCATGGTGATGCCGTATTCCTCGATGCGCGCGCACATCTGCACGGCGAGCTTGGGCGTCCAGCTCATGTTCGCGTCGACGACGATGTGGGCCTCATCCCCGGCCGCCTCTCTGGCCGCCGCCACGCGCGCGATGCTCGTCTTCGTGTCGCGGTTCATCTTCACCTTGAACGACGTTATCCCTAAAGCCATGGATTCCGCCGCGAGTTCGGCGGTTCTTTCGGGTGATTCGAGGGGCAGGATGTCGAAAGCGGGCATCTCGTCCCTGATTTTTCCGCCGAGCAGATCGTAGACCGGACAGCCCAGCATGCGGCCCAGCAGGTCGTGCACGGCGCAATCGATGGCCGCTTTGGGCGAATAGTGGAAGGGAATGGCCTTGTCCATCTTGTGGACGATGAGTTCCCGATCGAAGGGGTTGCAATCGGCGATGGCGGGAACCAGGTATTCCTCGAGAATCTGATACGCGCTCTTCAAGGTCTCCCCGGTTGGGAACGAGCGGAGCGGCGCTCCTCCCCAGCCGGAAACGCCGTCGCAGGTGATTTTTACGACGATGTCCTCAGAATGCGTCGCCATGCGTGTAGCGCTCTTGTAGGGATGGTTGAGGGGGATGGCGACGGGAAAGAGCTCTATTTTCTCGATTTTTTTCATTTGTGCTGTTGGCTCCAATAGCGAGGAATCACACGTGCAGCATCACCAGGTCTTTTTCGAGAGTGACTTGGTAGGTCTCGATGGAGGGGTCTTCTTCCGCCTCGAGCGTGACCTCATAGGTTTTGACGCGCATTCTGTGGGGGTTGAATACGGAACGCCCGTTCGTGATGTCGAACTCCCAGCAATGCCACGGGCACACGAGAACCTGCTCGTCCATCACGTAATTATAGGTATGCGGCTTGGACGATTTCATCGTGCCCTTGACCTTGCCGAGACAAAGCGGCGCGCCCTGGTGCGGGCAGGAGTTTCTCACCGCATATAGGGAATTCTTGATGTTGAACACGCCGATGGAGCGGCCCTCGATCTCGATTATCTTCCGCGCACCGGGGGGCAGTTCCGATATTTTGCACACCAGGTGTTTCGCCATGTGTGATTCGCCCCGTCTTAGTTCTGCGCCGCCATGCCCGTCGCCTTTTCTCTCAACATCTGCTCGAGCCTCAGCATGGCCCGCACCGATGCGTAGCGCGCATGCTGGCCGCTCTGGGTGGAGAGGTTTCGCTTCGAACCCTTGGGAATATGGATGATGGAACCGGGACCCGCCTGTTGCCGATCATCGTCCACCTGGGCGTCGATGACTCCTTTGAGAATGTAGACGAATTGTTCGTGCGCGTTCTCGGTGGTCGAATCCTCGAAGCCCTCAGGTATTTCTCCATACCCGAACGCGAGGCGTTCGCCTTCGATCCACACGGTATGGTGTCCCGAGCATTCAGGGGCGTCGAAGGAGGGGATAAGCGGGTAATAGGAGTTCTTCAAGCCCTCGACGATGATTTGCGCCTTTTCGACGTCTCTTTCGACGTCGGCGGCGGTGCCTCCCTCGTATTGTTCGTTGATCTCCTCGACGGTGAGCGCCTTGTCCGGCACCACCTGGTCCCTATCCAGACCCACGACCGTCCAGGAGCGGTCCTTCACGTAGAGGTAGTCCATGTCGCCGTCTTCGGTGGCGATCATCTGATGCTGCGCGTACGCAGGCACGTGAACAAAGGTGCCCGGAGAGACGACTCGCCTGTCCTTTCCGACGAGCGCGTTTATTTTCCCCCGGATGGGAAAAATCATGAGTTCGTTGGGGTGATAATGTATCTGGGAACCCGTGCCGGCCACCTTGCTGACCTGGCAGAAATACATGAATTCCCCTTCGACGATGGCGCCTTGTCCCGAGGAGAGATGGGGCGAGACGGCTTTTTTCTCTATTTCTTCGAAACGGTGAAATGGCATCCAGCAAACTCCTTTTTTGACGAAATTGTCCGTACAGGGATTTTCGGTGAATCACGGCAAGGTGTCGCCGAGAATCAAAAATTTTATTATCAGGTTTGTTGAACCCAAGGGGCGAATGTTACCCTTTCCCGTCGCGTCTGACAATTTATGTTCGACAAAAAAGATGAAGCTTCCCTCCGCCTTTTCATGGCGATGGGCGCGAACGTGGATTTTTAACGGCATATATCAAACTTACTGGGGGTTGTTATGGGGGATGAAAAGGTTCGATTGGCGTCCATCGGTTTGGCGAATTGGGGAACCATGCTGGCGAATGCCGCGAAAAGGGCGGGAAACGTGGAAATCGTTCGGTGTTTCACGAGAACCGAATCGGCGCGCGAGGAATTCGCCGAGAAATTCGGGTGCCGCCCGGCGGCGTCTTTTGAAGAAGTCCTGATGGATAGCGAGGTGGAGGGGATATTGATCGCCACGCCCCATTCCACGCATACGGACCTGATTACACAGGCTGCATCGGCGGGCAAGCACGTGTTTGTCGAAAAGCCGCTCACCTTGACGGTCGCCGATGCGGACAAGTGCATCGACGCCACTGAAAAAGTAGGCGTTACGCTCCTGATCGGGCACCACAGAAGGCGGCAGGGAGCGAACCGGAAGATACGCGAGATGATAGACGAGGGTGCACTGGGGATGATTCACGCTCTGGAGGCGAATCTTTCGAATCCCAACGGGCAAAACCCGAGAAGCGGCTGGAGAAACGACCCGGCGGAATGCCCGGCGGGGGGGATGACGGGGCTGGGCGTCCACATGGTGGACAATCTCCAGTACCTGACCGGCCCCGCGAAGCGGGTGAGCGCGTTCAGCAAACAACTGTTCGGCGCGGGCAATCTCGATGACGTGACGAACATCATTCTCGAATACGAGAGCGGACCGCTCGGGTACATCACCACCTGCTACGTCACGCCCAAGCAATGCACGACGTCGGCGCACGGCACCGAAGCCTCTGCATGGAGCGAGGACGAGGGGGAGAAGCTTTATCTCCAGAAAAAGGACGAAAACCAAAGAAGCGAGTTGTCCGTAGACGGCGGCGATGCGCTCGCAGAAGAGATAAAGGAATTCGGCAAATGTATCCGGGGCGAGGCCACGCCCGAGACGGACGGCAAGGCCGCGCGGGAAGTCGTGGCCGTTTTGGAGTCGATCGTCGAGAGTGCTAGGAGCGGGCGCGTGGTCGAGGTTTCCGAGATCAGGGGGCATTGAGGGTGAGCGAAACGAGTGCGGATACCTGGGAAATCGCAGGTGTGGCGATAGCCCCCGGCGCGTATGAATACGTGAAAATCCCCGTGGCGCAAATGCTCACAGGCTCCGAAACGGGTCTGCCCCTTCATTGCGTGAGAGGGGCAAAGCCTGGCCCCACCCTTTCCGTTCTGGCGTGCGTCCACGGGGATGAGCCGCAGCCGATTCGCGCGTTTCAAAATGTGCTGGGGCAAATAGATCGCGCGCAATTGAGCGGCGCCCTGTTGCTCGTTCCGGTGGCGAACCCGTTCGCGTTCGCGCATTTCTCGCGTCAATCCCCGGATCAGCACGAGCAGACGAATCTTTGGGGCGCTTTTCCGGGTTCGGCCAGAGGGACGCTCACGCAGCGCTATGCGCACAAGATTCGTGAAATCCTGATCGAGGGCGCGGATTATTTCGTGGAATGTCACTCGGGCGGGGCGGCGGGAAGAATCCAAAGGCGCGTTGATACGGACCCGGACACCGAAGGCCCGCTCGCCGAAAAATCGCGCGAGATGGCAATCGCTTTCGCAAGCGGTGGTGCTGCGCTGGTGCATGGCGTGCCCTTCGGCAAATCGAGCGCTTCGGGCTATGCGCTCACGCAGAAGATACCCGCCATCAGCGTGGAAATTGGCGGCGCCTACCTCCCTGAGTGCGAGGAGAATCTCTATCGCGGCGACCTGGAGAAAGGCTTTTTGAATCTCCTCGTTCATCTCGGGATGATGGCCGGAGATGAGATGAGATTGAGGATCACCTATTTCGATTTCGCCCATCGCGCAGAGGCCAACCCCTCGAACGGGGGATACCTCATCTCGCGAAAAACGCATTTCGCAGACCTGGGCGCCAAGGTGAGCGAAGGAGAATTACTGGGTGAAATGCTCGATCCTTTCAGTCTCGAGGTGGTGGAGGAATTGCGCAGTCCCGCCGATGGCGTGCTTTTCTTCAGCAGGTGCAGCGGGCCGCTCGAGGTGGGGAACAAGGGGTTCGCCGTCGCCACCGAATTCAGGGAAATATAACCAAACGAGCGGAAGCGCAAAATTTATCTATGAGCCTTTGAACAACCGATTGGAGGAAACGCAAGACAATGCCTTTTTATGATCCAAAAACGATGGAGCAAAAACTGGCGGGGGCGAGCTATAGCACCTCCGAGGGCGTGTGGGTCGACGGCGAGCGCGTCATATTCGGCGTCATCAACAAGCCGGCGGGCACGGGCAGCCGACCACACCGCCATCCCAACGAGCAGTTCATTCTCGTGCAGCAGGGCAGCCTCCAGGCGATGATCGACGGCGAGCGGAAAACGGTCGGCGCGGGGGGCATCATCCACATACCGGCGAATTCGCTCCACAGCATGGTGGCCACGGATGATGAGGACGTTATTTTCATCGTGGCGAAGGATACGACCTGGCAGATCGAGGGAGTCGCCGAGGATGATTCTGCGTATGGCGCGTATATCGGCGAGGGCGCGGATGAGAGCGTGGCCGCCCGTTTTCGGGATATTGCCGAGAAGGTCCCGAATCAGGCGGCAATTGATTTAGGCCGGCAGTAGACGAGCGAAGAAAATCCCCGGCGAGGGGAGTAGGGCAGGAAAAAGCGGGATGAGGCGATATTCGCGCGCAATTCCATGATCTGAAAACGCGCGTATTTTGCTCGAAGATTTTGACTTGAAATAGTATTTTTGCAAGAATGGCCGCATATTGGACGTAGCCCGCAATGAACCACACAGAACAGACGGGATGATTCCATGGCTTCGGCTATGAGAGAAACGTATATGAGATGTCTTGAATTTCGCATGATTTGGGAGGCTGTTTGATGGCCACGGCGAGTGAAGTCAGAAGGGATGACGTAAAACTAGCTACCGAGTACACCAGGCAAGAAAGATTCTGGATGTGGATCAAGGACAACATCCCGAGCTTCATCGCGGTGCTCGTGATATGGGAGTGTATCGCCTGGTACGTGAACGAACCCGCGTTGTTTCCGCGCGTATTTCCCATTGTCCACCGCTTTTATGAGGTCACCTTCCTGAAGTCCGGTGAGACCACGTGTGTTTTGTGCGTACACTCCTACCACACCGCCTGGCGGATCATGATAGGAATGCTCATCGCAGGCTTCGTGGGGATAGCCATCGGCATCGCCATGGGGCGCGTCGGCTGGTTCGAGAAGTTCATGATCCCCATCCTGAGCATGTTGCTGCCCATTCCGGCCCTGGCCTGGAGCCCGATTCTTGTCTTGTGGTTCGGCCTCGGCAACACGACCATGATTTTCATCACCGCATTCGCCGCGGCGTTGCCGGCCATCTCCTCGACGTGGACGGGGGTGAAGACCATCAACCCGATTTGGATACGCGCGGCGCAATCGATGAACGCAGAGGGTATGACTCTGTTCTGGAAAGTCATTTTCCCCGGTTCGCTGCCGTTCATTCTCTCGGGCATCCGCATCGGCCTCGCGCGCGCATGGCGCGCCGGCATCGCCGGAGAGATGGTGGCCGCGAGTGACTGGGGCCTGGGCTACGCCATCTTCGACAGCCGCGAAGACCTCGATACGGCTTTCATGCTGGTGGGAATCGCGGCCATCGCCCTGGTCGGGTTCGTGATGGAGAAATTCATTTTTGAGAAATTCGAAAAAGTGACCGTCGTCAAGTGGGGCATGATGGAAGAGGTCGGCGGACAGCGCCAATAACGAATAAAATCGAAAGGCCATAAGAAAGGCCGGCTCCCTCGGGGGCCGGCCTTTTTGTTTGTGATTCCGATGCGGAGGTGACGCTAGTTGCCGCGCACCGCCTCGGTCGCCATGTGTTCGAGTTCTATCACCCTGGGGTCGAACGGATCCCGGGGGCGCGCCACGTCCACGATTATCTCTTTATGAATTACTCCCGGCTGGCCCGCGAGAACGATGATTCTGTCCGCGAGAAAGACCGCTTCGCTCAGGTTGTGCGTGACGTAGAAGATGGTCTTTTTCGTTTTCTCCCAAACCTCGACCGTCAGCGATTGAAGGTTTTCGCGCGTCTGCGCGTCGAGTGCGCCGAAGGGTTCGTCCATCAGCATGAACTGGGGCTCATAGGCATACGCCCTCGCCACGGCGACGCGCTGTTTCATGCCGCCCGAGAGGTTGTGGGGATACAGATGGGTGAACTTTTCGAGGTGAACGAGTTCGAGATACTCCTGCGCCTTCTTCGTGCGTTCCTCTTTGCTGATCCCTTTCATCTCCAGGCCGAACTCGACGTTCCTGAGAGCCGTGCGCCACGGGAAGAGGGCGTATTCCTGAAACACGACGCCCCGGTTCATGCGGCCCGCAGCCGAAATGGGATTGCCGTCGAGCAGAATGGAGCCTGCCGTATGGTTCAGGAATCCGGCCAGGATGTTCAGGAGGGTGGTCTTTCCGCATCCGGACAATCCCACGACGCAGACGAACTCCCCATCCTGAATGTCGAGGTTGATGTCCTGGAGAGCGTGAACCCTTCTGTCCTTCAGGTAGTATTCCATGTGGAGATTCTTGATGCTTACTTTCACTGGCATTTTATTCGGCCCTTTTGAAATATCCGATGAACGCAGTCACGCCTTTCATCAATTTTTTGCCATTATTTATGATGAATCCAGAAAATAGCGCAGATTATTCGCCCCCGTCAATTCCGTCAGGCTCCGCGATTCATTTCGGAATAATCAGAAAAAGGCGACGAACGCCTCGAAGTTCATCACGAGGAGGAGGACGCCCATTATGAACAGTATGATCGTGACGATTCGGAAGAACAGCTGATCCGTAAAAATGTTGTATATCTTCGTGCCCACGAAAAACCCGAGCAGCACGGGCGCCGTCAAGACGAGGATGAGCCACAAGGCCGTGGAGTCGATGTAACCCGCGGCCGCGATAGAAGCGATGGCCGCGACCCGGAGCACGACCTGGCTGGCGCTCAGAACGAACAGATAGCGCTCTTTGGAAATTTTCATTCCCGTGAGGTAGGAGGCGATGACGTGGGAAGGAATGTTGATGGTGCCCAGCATCAGCCCGGCGACCGCTCCCATGCCCAGCGAGCGTTTCAGGGAATCCTCGGGCGCCGATTTTTCGGGCTGCATCCATTGCCAGACGATTTGGCAGATGAGAAAAGCGCCGAGTATGAATTTCATCAGGCGCGGGTCCGTGTTCAGGAGAATCGTCAAGCCGACGCCCAGGCCCACCAGGCTCATCGAAAAGAAGGGAATGAAGGGCCTGAGCCCCTCCTGAACGGCCGCGCGCGTTCGCCAGGCGTTCATGAGGCTCGTACACAGGGTGGGGATGGAGATGACGGCGATGGCCGTCGGCACGTCCCAAAAAATGGCCACGGTGGGCGTCGTCAGGGTGGCGAAGCCGAATCCGCCCACCGCTTTTAGTCCCGAGCCGACGAATGCGGCGCAAAAAACCAGAATGTAGACCAGAGGACTCAAAATAACCCCGTTAAAAAGAACTTCTGCTCCAGGCGAGATAAGGCCGAAAGCGTCTCTCGAAGACGTGAATGGTTTATCGCGAGAAATCCGCAAATTAGGCGCTGAACCTTGACGCCGCTGTGATTATATCGGCATTATAACCGCCAACCTTGCTTACGGGAAACCTCACAGGATCGTTTCATCATCAAGTGTCGGATGCCCCTTTCGGCATCTGGAATAGAGCCGTGAACCACGGCTTCGACGCACTGGAATCGAGGGTTTTGAATGGATTTTTCCTTGTTCTACATCCTGTATCGTCCCGAAGACATGACCGAGGCGCAGGTCCATGAGGAGATGATCGAAGAAAGCGTGCTGGCCGATGAGTTGGGCTACTCGTGCGTCTGGTACGCCGAGCATCACTTCTCGCGCGTCGGGATGATCCCCGATCCCCTCCTCATCTGCGCGGCGGTGGCCCAGAAGACGAAAAAAATACATGTGGGCACGGCCATTTCCATCATGTCGTTCCACGATCCCGTCCGGCTGGCCGAGCAGGCCGCCATGGTCGATCTCTTGAGCGGCGGCAGGCTCGAGTTGGGGGTGGGGCGCGGCTCCCAGCCCAAGGAGTTTCAGGGGTTCGGCGTGAGGCCCTCCGAAAGCCGCGAGCGCTTGAAAGAGGGACTCCACATTCTCTCCCGCCTTCTGGAAGGAGAGAAGGTGACGTTTAAGGGCCGGCATCATCAGTGCAAGAATGTGGAAATCTTCCCCAAGCCTCTGCAAAAGCCCAGGCCCCCCATCTGGCTGGCGGGAACGAGCCCGGAAACCTACACCTACGCGGGCGAGAACGGCTTCAAGGTGATGGCCTCGGCCGGCTTCACGGGCCCCGAGGTCTATAAGGAAAAGTTCGGGCTTTATGAGGACGCCATCAGAAAATCAGGCGGCGACCCCTCCG
Organism: bacterium; assembly: GCA_965261085.1. GTDB lineage: Bacteria > UBA8248 > UBA8248 > UBA8248 > UBA8248 > Bin107. Next base: position 3,378,385 of record OZ253442.1, on the reverse strand, counting down.
GAACCGCGCGGCCGCTCGTTCACCACATCCACGTGTGCGATGCGGAGGATGCGGATGAAAACTTCAAGCTCACGGTAGAGGGCGAGGGTGAGTATCTGCGATACCGGGCGAAGATGAACGAGGTGGAAATGCCCGAGGAAGAGGCGAAGCACTTAAAGCGCAACTGGAGTTATGAACTGGACGTCGCCGAGATTGTCAGGGGCGGCGGCATCATTGCCGATCCGCAGGCCGTGACGGAAGATATCTGCAGGCTGCGGGATGATTACGGTGTCAATCACGTCATCCTGGCGCCTTGGCGCGGGCCGGACCACGCCTCGGTGATGCGGTCGATTGAGAGCTTCGCCAACGACGTCATGCCGCTGGTGAACGCCACCGCGCCCGTCGGCTCCAATGGAAGTCAGTCTTGATACCTTGATGGTTTCTTTTTTCTCTGAAAATTCGGGAGGCGCTTTGTCGTGGGTATGAGCTTTAGTCTTCATCTGGTGCCGGATGACGTCCGGGTCGTGGCGGAGCGCTCGAAATACGCCGAGGACAACGGTTTCGAACAGGTATGGATAGCGGAGAGCCATCTCACCTGCCGGGATCACAACATCGCGCTCGCTCTGGCGATCGAGAAGACCTCGCATGTGAAAATCGGTCCGGGCGTTACGAATCCGGTTCTTCACGACGACAGCGTCGCGGCGAGTGCTATCGCCACGCTCGATGAACTATCGGGAGGCCGCGTGCTGTTCGGCATCGGCTCGGGCGATACGCCCGTCTATACCCTGGGCAAGAAGATGGCCAGACTCGCCAGGATGCGCGAGTCCATCGCGGCCATTCGCGCGTTCACGCGCGGCGAGACGGTTGAATACGCCGAGGGCGTGGACGTGAGCATGTGGTGCGCGCGCGAAATCCCCATATACACCTCCGCCGAAGGCCCCAGGACGCTCGCCATGTCCGGTGAAATCGCGGACGGCGTCATCGTGGGTTCGGGCGTCTACAAGGAGACGGTGGACTGGGTTTTGAAGTACCTGAACGAGGGGATTGCCAATCGCGATTCCTCTCTTGGTGAGATGGACGTGATTTTCGGCGCGGTCGTCTCCGTGGATACCGACAGTACGCGCGCGCGTGAGAAGGTGCGGGCGCGGGTGGCGAACCGCGCGCATCATAATTTCCGCATGACGCTCGACTCGGTGCCCGATGCGTTCAAGCCCGAAATTCAACACCTCCTGGACAATTTCGACGTGAGCAACTGGCGCGACCCGAAGCACGTGCCCCTCATCACCGATTACATTTTGGATCGCTTCACCATCACGGGAACGCCCGAGGAGTGCGTCGATCGCATCCAGGAGATTGAATCCTACGGGGTCAAGAGCATCATGATCGACCCCCCGAACCAGGATTTCGACGAATCTCTCAAAATGTTCACCGAAGAGGTTTTGCCCAAGTGCGTATGAGCGCATCTCGGGCGTAATCGACCGTCTTTTTCATATGAGGAACCTAAAATGGCGCTGATACCCGATTCTCATGCCGGCATTCTCGACACCAAGGCCCTCTTGTATCTGGGAACCCAGAACAAGGACGGCTCCCCCCAGGTCTCTCCCGTCTGGTTCGATACCAATGGGGACATCATCGAGATCAATTCGGCCAAAGGCCGCCTGAAGGACCTCAACATGCGCGTGCGTCCGCAGGTGTCGATCGCCATCGTCGACCCGGAAAATCCCTACAAATGGGTGGGGATGCAGGGTACGGTGGTGGAGGTCACGGAAAACGGGGCGGAGGAGCACATCGACGCTTTGGCGAAAAAATATCTGGGCGTGGACAGCTACCCCAACCGCCAGGAGGGCCAGGTGCGCGTTATCTACCGCATCCGGGCGAACAAGGTATTCACGATGGGTGCTTAAGACGCCCTGCGCACACGATTATCATGTACGGGATGGAGACCTGAAAGATGAAATTCTCGCTTTTCTATATTCCTGCCTGTCAGGAGGGAGAAACCTACAAGCACGAGTTCGAGCAGTTGTTCGAACAGTGCGAGGTGGCCGACGAACTCGGCTACGACACCGTGTTTCTGGCCGAGCACCACTTCTCCCGCGTGGGTATGTGTCCCGACGCCTTGATGGTCGCGCTCGCCATCGCGCAGCGAAGCAAAAAGATCAGAATCGGCACCGCCATCTGCATCATGCCTTTCCATAATCCGGTGCGTCTGGCCGAGCAGGCCGCCCTGGTCGACGTTTTGAGCGGCGGGCGTCTGGAGTTGGGCGTCGGACGAGGTTCCCAGCCCAAGGAATTTCAGGGCTTCAACATCTCGCCCACCGAGAGCAGAGAGAAGATGCAGGAGGGCCTCGAGGTGATGACCCGCCTGCTGGAGGGGGAATGCCTCACTTTCCACGGTAAGCACTATAGCTGCATCGACGCGGAGATTTTCCCCAAACCCATCCAGAAGCCGCGTCCTCCCATCTGGTTGGCCGGCACGAGTCCCGAAACCTATGTCTTCGCCGGCCAGAGTGGGTACAACATCATGGCGTCGGGCACCTTCAAGGGGCCTGACGTGTATCTCGAGAAAATGGCGTTGTTCAACGAAACCGTGCGCAACCGGGGCGGTGACCCGAATGATTATCCCTCCCTCATGGCGCACCACGTCCATGTTTGCGACGACCCCGAACACGCCTGGAAGCAAATCGAACCTTCCGAATCCTGGTATCTCTCCTACCGCAGCGCGGTGAATTCCATCGAGATGCCCCTGGAGGATAAAGAAGCGCTCAAGCGCAACTGGAGCTACGACGTCGACATCCGCCAGGTTATCGAGGGAGGCGGCGTCATCGGCCCGCCGGATAAGGTGATAGCCGATCTCAAGCGGCTCCAGGAGGAGTTCAAGGTGAACCACATCATGATCTTCGTGCTGCGCGGCATCGTCCAGGACGAGGCGATTCAATCGTTAGAGAGGTTTGCGAATGAGGTGATGCCCGCGTTCCAGGAGGAGCGCGCGGCGAGTTCAAACGACTAGCATCGGTGTTGAGGAGAACGGAGAATGTGGGTATCCCCTTTAAGGCTGAATGACGCGCAAGAACCCGCGAAAGGCATACTCGAGGGCATACGGGCGAAAAGAGGCGCTGTGCCCAAGCTGTTGCTCACCATGGCGCGAAGGCCCGAGGTCCTGAACGGACGCCAGACGATGAACATGGCCGTGCACGGCGGCAATTCGACGCTTGGGAAAAGGCGCGAGGAGTTGATCTCCTACTACGTGGCCACCATCGGCGCGTGCTATGGCTGAACGATGAACCATGGCCAGGCTTTCCGTGCTGAAAGCGGCGATGACGTAACGCTGGCCGACGTGGCCACCGTGGTGATGGACAGGGACAATTCCCCGGTTCTCGACGACGCGGACAAGGCGATGCTCGCCTTTGCCGAAAAACTCACGTTCGACCACTACGCCATGAGCGAGGCGGATCTGGACGCGCTGCGCGAGGCGGGTTTCAGCGATGAGAACGTGCTGGACATCATCGGCTCCGTGTCGTACCGGAACATGAGCAACCGGCTGAATCTCGCGCTCGGCCTCGATGCCGTCGAACCAGAAGGCCCCGATGAGTTGATGGAGGTGGTGCGCTTCTCCAGAACTGCGCAGGCTTAAAAACATATATCCGTTGCCGGCCTTGCGACGCCTGGGCCGGTGATTATCAGGCGAATGACTGCCATCGTTGATTTGCGTCCCGTTATGACCGCGAAACAAAGCAGAAAGGAAAAGTCTCTATGTCAGACCTCACCATCCGTCCGCTGAATTGCGGCACCATTCACACGGACTATTCCAATATGGTGTATTGGACGAACTTCGGGACGAAACTCGCCATTCCCTCGTTCATCTACATGATCGAAGGGGCCAAGGATCACGACGGCAAGGACGTGAAAGTCGTGGTCGACACCAGTTTTCTCGACCCCGAGCGAGGCGGCGCCCCGTGGCCCGCGAGCAGGGAGCCCGGCCAGAGCGTGCGCGAACAACTCGAAGGCGCGGGCTGGAAGCCCGAGGAAGTGGACATCCTGATTCTCTCGCACCTGCACTGGGATCATTCCCAGAACTGCGACCTGTTCCCCAACGCCATCAAATACGTGTGGGCGGAGGAGCTTCAATACTCCGTCTGCCCGGTCGCGCTGCAATCGAAACCCTATGACGCGCCGATTCATCCCAACACCCGCTGGCCGGTAATCGCGCAGCAGGGCATCATCTTCGAGCCCATCTGGAAGGATAATTACGAGATCGTGCCGGGCGTCACCTATTTCCACACGCCGGGCCATACGCCGGGGCATTGCTCCGTCGCCGTGGAGACGCGCGTGGGCACCTACGTCATCGCCGCCGACGTCATCCAGATTCAAGAGGGCCTCGATCGCCGCGTTCCCGCCGGCCAGATGTCCAGCATGCGCGATGCGATGGATTCCATCTGGAAGTGCATCGAGCGGGCCACCAAGGAGGAATACATCCTGCCCGGCCATGAGGCCTCGGTGCTGGAGAAGGAAGTGTATCCGTAGGAGCGGAAAACGCTCGGCGGCAAGATTTGTATAGGGAGGATTCAGGATGGCGATGAGTGAACGGGGCAGGGCCTTGTATGAGGAGATGAAGGCGGCTCGCGGGTTTATCTATCCGGCGTATGAACTCTTGTGCGAGGTGGACCCGGAGCTTCTCGAGAACTACGAGAACCTGAAAAACCACATCATGAAGAAACAGGGGCCGTTTCACGAGAAATACAAGGAGCTCTTCATCGCCGTGGCGAGCGCCTCGCGCGATCCCTCCGATACCGAGGGCATCAAGAACCACCTGAAAAAAGCGTTGCAACTCGGCGCGACCGTCGAGGAGGCGACCGAGGCGCTTGAGTGCATGCTGCCCCCCTGCGGGATGACGGCGCTGGTGGCCGGATGCACGCAGCTTAAAGAGGTGATCGACGAGGGTTACTAGAGCACGGCTGGACGTAGTTCGACCGGGGGAGGGAAAAAGTTTTTATGTGAAATATATTACTTTTCTACTTTAGGTAAATTACATAATTGACTGAAATAAAATAGATTATCATTTTTTATCCTTGCGATTAATTTTCAGGAATTTATCGGATTTTTCACTATTTTTCACTATTTCGGATAGATGAAGCCGTTTTCATCGGGCGCGAAACGAGCGCTCGGCCACACCCTGGGCGGGATGGCGGTCGGCTAGGTCGAACGGGGAGAGGTCTCGGCGCTGCACCACCGGCTCCGCGTCACACCCAGCCTGGCCAACACGGCGGTCGGTGTCCTCTCCAAAATCTTCTCGGGGGCCGAGGCGTGGGAGTCGTCCCCGCCCGCCGCCGGCTCCGGAGACGATCGTCACGCCAAGCCGGCCGCTTCGCTCCCAGCTTGGGGAAGCAACTTTCAATGTGCTAGCATTCGAACTAGATTCAGTCGCCGGGGGCCGGTCAAAGAAGCCAGGGGCATTGTCGGCGGAGTGGGCGATGGCGACTCTAACGATGACGATGGGTCCGTCGTTTCCCCTGCATGCCTGCTTGGGACCAACATGGCCGGAACGAATTGGGAGTGAGTCGCGCACGGCTGTTATTGCTACAAGGCCGGACCGTAGATACCGAGTGGGCGTGTCTCGGGTAACGAATGGGGACAACTCTTCTGCCGGCTTGAACACCCCTTCCATGACGCTCCGACGCACGCAGGCGCCGATCGTTCCCGCACCGTAACGCCCAAGAAAGGGTATTCCATGGACGTGAGTCTCACCGTCATTCTGATTGCGGCGATCGGCTCCGGTCTCTATATGGCTTGGGCGATCGGCGCCAACGATGTTGCGAATGCGATGGGAACGTCGGTTGGAGCGGGCGCCGTCACCGTAGGTGGCGCCATCGTGATCGCGGGAATATTTGAATTTCTCGGGGCGTTTCTGGCCGGCGGCGAAGTTACCTCGACGATCCGCAAGGGCATCATCGACGCGGAGTCGCTCGGGCATAATTCGGACCTGCTCGTCATCGGCATGATGTCGGCGCTCCTGGCGGCCGCCGTCTGGTTGACGGTCGCGTCCAGATTCGGCTGGCCCGTCTCGACCACGCACTCGATAGTCGGCGCGATTATCGGATTCGCGGTGGTTGCGCTCGGATTCGAGGCCGTCCACTGGTGGGGCGTGGCAAAGATTGTCGCGAGCTGGGTCGTCACTCCCATCATCGCCGGAACGATCTCGTATCTGCTGGTTCTGAGCGTGCAGCGGCTGATCTTCAACCAAGACGATCCCGCAGTGTACGCGCGCCGTTATGTACCAGTGTACATCTTCGCCGCGGTGCTCATAACCTCGATGGTGACGTTCGTCAAGGGCTTGAAGCACGTCGGCCTTGATCTGAGCACACCCCTGGCGATCCTGTATTCGGTGCTGTTCGCCGCCGTCGTCGCGTGCGTCGGTCGCGTGGTCATCAATCGCATTAGCTTCGAAAGTGGCGATTCTCCCTCGGGGGGACAATCGCGCTTTACCAACGTCGAGAGGGCATTCGGAGCCCTGATGATCGTCACCGCGTCGGGAATGGCGTTTGCTCACGGTTCCAATGATGTCGCTAACGCCATCGGACCGTTGGCCGCAATCGTCAGCGTGGTGACGACCGGCGAGGTTGCCCCGAAGTCGGCGGTTCCACCCTGGCTCCTGCTGGTCGGCGCCGTTGGCATCGTTGTCGGCCTGGCAACGTATGGGTACAGGGTGATGGCGACAATTGGGAGGAAGATCACGGAACTTACGCCGAGCCGCGGGTTTGCCGCCGAATTCGCCGCCGCATCGACGGTGGTGGTGGCGAGTGGTACGGGACTGCCGGTCTCGACGACCCAGACACTCGTAGGCGCAGTGATAGGAGTCGGGCTTGCCCGTGGTATGGGCGCCCTCGACTTCGGCGTGGTGCGCACGATCGTCGTGTCCTGGATTGTGACGCTTCCCGCAGGAGCCGCGCTCGCGGTGCTGTTCTATTCCATCTTGACCCTGACCTTGACTGGGAGCGCCGGGTGATGAGATTCGCCGAAGAGTTCCTCCTCCTGCTCCGCGACGAGGACGGAACGCTATCGAGGACGGCTGAATGGTTGGTGCGCCCCGCTCTCGGCGCCGCCGTGTTGATGGATCTCGCACTCGAGAACCGCATCGATAGCGATGCCGACCGGTTGTTCCTCATGGATTCGACACCGGTCGGTGACCCTCTGCTCGATCCGATGCTCGCCGAGATTGCGCGGGCGGAAGTGACCCATAACGCCCTCTACTGGGTGGATCATGCCACCCGCCATGCAGACGAAATTCGCGAAGCCGCGTTGGAGCGGCTGATCGAGAACGGCATCCTGCAGCTAGAGGATGACCGCTTCCTGTGGATATTCGGGGCGCAACGCTACTCGGTCGTGGACGGCAAGATCGAGCGTGAACTGGTGCAACGGATCAGAATGGTGCTGTTGAGTGACGTGATTCCCGATCCCAGGGATGTCGTCATCATCACCCTCGCGGACGGCTGTGGCCTCGTCGGCCCGCTGTTGTCCTCGGGCGAACTGGCTCAGGCTGCGCCACGGATCGAACAGGTGCGGAAGATGGACTTGATCGGGCGAGCGTTCCTGAACGCCATGGACGTGGCCGTCCAGCCCGCTGCGGGCAGACTCGATCGGAGCTGATCCCGCCGGCGGCGCGGAACTGGACGGCGCGCTCCGCCTCGGGTTGTTTCAGCCTCCGGCGACTTCGAACAAGCTGCGGCGGAGGCTACGCCGCGGGCCGACCGGTGGTTCCTGAATGAACGTTGCGGGGCAGCGGAGCATAACCGCAATCAAACCGTTGTGGGCCGGACTTTGGAGGACATTTCGACAGGAGCGCTCCGCTCTGCGCGGGAGTTATAATTGGCCCGCTTTCTTTTTGATTACATGTTGCGGAAGGCGGATTCCGAACGAGCTTTTTGATTATGATTGTCTCCCAATGATATCAACAAGATAACAGGATTCCACGTCCGGTAAAGACGGCTTGATGCGGACGGAAGATAATAAAAGTTAGGGGAATTATATATTTAGGTTGACGGACTTCGGACGATAGGTCAACACGGCCTTGCCGACCTGTCGGGGTGTCGCGCCCTTGTAATCGGCCTTGAGCGGCTCTTTCTTGGTGGGTTGCTTCGGTTTCTTGTCGGTCATGTCAATACCCCTTCTCTAAGGCACTCACTCTATCCTCAAGGGAATTTACCCGTGATTCCAAGCCAACTTGCAGACGATAGGTTTTTTCGTGCCAGCAGTTATTCTCGGCCTGCATCTTATCGAAGCGTTCGTTTATACGCGCTTCCATCGCTTCGAGGTATTCCTTGAGCTCAGCGTCCATTTCGCACCTTTTTTGTCGGTCGCGGTGTTCTAGTGGCACTTATACGCTTTTGCCAAGCCAATGGATGAAGATCCTTAATAATGGCGCTTTCGCGGGCACCACATTTGAAACAAAACGTATGTTGCTTGACTTCTTCAAAATGTTTAGATCCGCATATTTCACATTTTTTAGTGGCCATGGATTGGTGTCCTCCGTTCAGGGTCAGCCATTATCCCGATTGCCTCATGTTACGTCAAGACCCTTTGTGTGCACCTTGACAGATTTCCTGCAAGGTAGCATATTTCCGATTGTCACGTGATTCGCTGGGGCAGGCCCTTCGGGTCGCCCGCGAAATAAAACACCTCGATTACGAGGGAATACGCGGGAACCCACCTATCCAGTGGAGTGCGTGACAACCGGCCCGGACTGCCGGTTGTCATTTTTGCACAAAAAAGTGAGGAGGCCTCGGCGGCAACCGAGACCTCCTTGTGGTGGGGTAAGTCACACTACAACGCGTTGCAATACCTTGATTATCATATCCTACCGTTCAATCTCAACCTTTACCGGCCATTCATGAACGGAGGGAAACCCCATGCAAAACGCAATCCTCGTGTCGCTTCTCATTGGTGCGCTCTTGTCGCCAGTCATCGTGGCCGCGCACAGTGGCGGAACGAATTTTAGTGGATGCCATTACGTCTGGGTCAATGGCGTCCGGGTCGGCTATCACTGTCATTAAGGAGAAAAACCATGAAGCACATAAAGATAGGAGTTCTGTTTCTGATTCTGTCGTTTCCGGTGGCCGCGGCCGCGCAGTCCGTCCCGTACACGCAACTTCCTCAAGGCGGAAGCCCGCTATATGGTGGTGGATACCAGCCCCAGCAGAACCAAGGACACCAATACCGGACGCCATCGGGGCTCGGTTCGCTTCCGACGCTTAACTCGCCCGCGCGGCAAAGCGGAGTGCAGACCCTCGAGCAACGCCTCCATGCGCTCAGGCAACAACAGATACAGCGCCAGCAGGCCCTACAAAATGCTCTCCGCGAAATGAGACAACGCGCCCAACAACACAACCCTTCCGACCCCTACGGGACCCAACCGTACACGCGCGGGTTCAGGATGCCCGAATGGAAGGTCAAAGAACTGGAGCGCGGAAACCGCGCGCTCGATAAGAACTACTACTTCCAGACGGGATGTCACAAATACAGCCGCGCCTGCCTGAACGAACTAAAATCACTGGGGCGATAGGGGGTGGCGGATGATTGATTACATTCTAGGCGCCACGGCATGGAGCTTATTTCAATTCGTAGGTGATTTCGTCTGGACGATCATCCTGTTTGCCGTGATCTGCATGGGAAGTGCCGTTTATGGTATCTTCTGCTGGATGACTGGACGCTCGCAATAGCACGACAACGGCGCTGGGTGATGAGGCCCAGCGCCGTATTTTTGCGCCCAACCCCTAGAAAGGAAGGACGAATCTATGCCTGCTCAAAATCCCCACGAAGAAAGCGTAAACAAGTTTCTTCTCCTGCTCGCTTTAGCGCTTCGCAACATTCGGAGACATTCGCCCGATAAGGGTTTGGACCTTGCTTTAGAAGTAACTGACGGTATTCAGAATCGGATAGACGCCGTTTCAGTTCCAGAACATCCTTGGGAATTAGCTCCTGAAGTCGTTTGGAATATGAAGATGATGGCCGAGGCTGTTGTTTCGCACGTGATGGCCCCTGAGCTTCACGAGACCGATCAGGAGGATTTTCACGAATAGCTGTTTTCATTACCGGACACCAAATCACTATAGGGAAGATGCCTTCCACGCATCCCTTCGGCCAACCGCTTCATCTGTTCGATGGTATCAAGAGATCTTATGTTGTGTCTACCGGCAAATTCCGTGATGTAGCGGTGAAGGTGAGCCGGGCTCATGCGGTGAAACGTGCCGTGGAATCCTTTCTTGAACATCGCCCAAAACGACTCCAAGCCGTTCGTGTGGGCCATTTCATCGACCCATTTACCGAGGCTGTGATTCACGGCCCTGTGGTTGTCGAGTCCTCGATACGAACGATTCTCGTCCGTGAACTTCTCGGCTCCCTCGGCCACGTTCTCGGCGATGAACGTGTGTAGCGTTTCCTTCTTTGTGTCGGGCACGACCTTGGCGCGGATTTCGTTCGTGGCCCTGTCCTTGATGCCGACCACGATATCCTTTCCGGTTCCTCCGCGACCGGCCCGACGCCGCTTGTTTCCGTGCTTTTTCTTTTCAGGCCGCCCACGTAGGTTTCGTCGATTTCGACCGGGCCGGAAAGCAGACCGCCTTCCTCCCGGAACGCCTCGCGGATGCGCTGTTGCATGTGCCACGCGGTCTTTTGCGTGACGCCGATATCGCGGTGCAGTTTCATGCTCGAAACGCCCTTGAGCGACGTAACGTCCAGGTAGATCGCGTAGAGCCACTTGAGCAGGGGAACGGGAGAACCCGTCATCACGGTTCCGGTCTTGACGCTGAAATACTTTCGGCAGTCGCGGCACCTGTACGGCATCTTGGCGTGCTGGCACTCGTGCGTATCGACGCTTCCGCACTCAGGGCAATACCTCAATCCGTCCGGCCAGATGATTTCCTCGAACCACTTGCGAGCCGCTTCCTCGTTCGGGAACATCTGCGCCAGTTCGATTATCGTGATTCCCTTCCTGAATGCCTTGCCGGGTGCCTTCTGCGCCATCTTGTATCCCCCTATGTGATACATGCAATATAGGGCCTTACGGGGGATTTGTCAACCCAAGTATATAATTCCCCAAATTTAATTATGGGCCTGAATTATTCATTTGTCATACGAAAGCTGAAAATAATTATGGTTGGTCGACATCAACCCATGAACCTATTGCGCCAAATTGCCCAGCCTTATTCTCTGTGGTACAGTAACCATGCTCTGATATAAATTATACTTGTGACCACGCCATCAAAGATCCACCTGCGATTTCTGAACCACTAAAAGAGGTCCACGATGGACGTGAAATATGCGTGGTTTTCATCGGCCCCTCGTGCCGGTGATGATCCTAAATCCAATTTCAAAAACCTGGGCGGAAAACTGACATCGAATATCTCTCCAAGGGAAGATTTTTTCGATGTCCCCATGCGCCGTCGATACTCCGGTATATTGGAGAAATGTTCTTTTTACCCTTCGCGTCGCGAAGCCTGGTGCTCGCGGAAGGGATACGAAACGAAATCGTCAGAGAAATATGCGCGACCAGGAAGTTGAAAAAAGACGTGGAAGGCGCTGATGCGCTTTCCTTTTCTGCAACCGAGAGATAGGAGAGGTGGGCTATGTGGCGAATTCGAAGTAACAGGAAGAGCCTCGTTGAAAACCGAACCATGAGAATGGGTGGGTGGCTTCTGGTGTTGGCGATTTTTGGCGCTGGCGCGGTTCTCTCGCCCCCCGTTTTCGCTGCGGACAAGCAACTTACCTTTATGTCGGGCGGTGCGAAGGGTTCCTGGTACCGCTACCTGACCGCGATGAGCGAATGTATGCGGAAAAATAGTGACATCAAAGTCACCGTCGTCCCGACTTCGGGTGGGATGGAAGCCTTCAGGAAGCTCCAGGGAGGCAAGGCCGACGTGGGGTTCACCTTCCAGACCGTGGCCTTTCCGGCTTGGCAGGGGAAGGGAAGCTGGAAGGGAAAGAAGCACAGGGAATTGCGCGCGGTCGGTTTCGGAATTTCCTCTTCGATTTTTCACTTCGTTGTCTTGAAAAGCTCCGGCATCAAGAAACTGGCCGATTTGAGCGGGAAAAAGTTTTCGCCATGCCCCATCGGCACCACCTGCTACGCATCCGTCGGCTCCTTTCTCAAACACATTGGTTTGTACAAGAAGATCAGGGTTAGCAACCTCTCCCACGGCGAGCAGGTCAGCTACCTGAAGGACGGCAAGATCGACGGCTACGCCCTTCAGGGAGGTCTTCCGAACCCCTCGGTTACGGAGGCGGCCCTGTCCCGGCCCGTCCGGCTGATCAGCGTCGATCAGGGGGTGGATTTCAGCGGTTTCTTGAAGGAGTTTCCCGGCTTCGAACCCACGACAATACCGAAAGGGACTTACAAGGGAGTGGACTATGACGTGTCCACCATGGGCCTGAGCGGTCTTTTAGTAGCGAACAAAAACACCTCCCCGGACTTGATTTACGAAATGACGAAGACGATCTGGGGCAAGTCCTGCGTCGATTACCTGACCAAGAACAACCGCGGCCTGGCCGGCCTGAAGAGCGCCAATCCGACCGAAGGGCTGGTTATTCCGCTTCATCCGGGAGCTGCCCGGTACTGGAAGGAAAAAGGGATCAAGAATATGGCGCCTGCCGAGGGTTCTATGTAAATTGTGCCGGTGATATTCACGTTTATATCCCCGGAGGCTTGGAGTTGGGGTAGCCTTTTCTGTTCATTTTCGCGGGGGCCGGATTCCACCTCCTGCGGGGGAAAACCCGCGAAGGCCATGCGTAATATGTGTTTGCTGCGCAAAGGCCGGGAAGACCTTGGATAGAATAGGGAAACGGCGGGGTTTCGCCTGTTGGAAAACCGAATACCAGGAGTGAAAACTTCTCATTGGACTGATGGCGAGAACGGGTGGTTCCTGTCGTTTTTTAGAGGGTTGAAGAATCGGGGAGATATCCTTGATTTGGGGTTTCCCGATCTCCTGCGAGATCGAGGAGAGCGGGGCCGTGTGCGATGAGTTATGAGCGAAAGACACTAGGAGTCGCCGTCATCGGCGCGGGTCGTATGGGGACCCATCGCGCGCGAATGGCGGCCAACCATCCCGCGGTTCGGTTCCTGGCTATTTCGGATGCAGATCCCGCCCGGGCAAAGGCGCTGGGCGAACAAGTGGGGGCCCATTTCACCACGGGGAGCAATGAGGAGGCGATATCCCACCCCGACGTCACAGCCGTCATTGTATCCACCCCCGAACCCAAGCATGTCGATCCGATTTTGCAGACCATCGAGCGCGGAAAATCCGTAGTGGTCGAGACACCCCTGGCCTTGACCCTTGATGATGCGGATCGGCTGATTGAAGCTTCCGCGCGCAGTGGCGTGGAATTACACGTGAACTACAGCAAGCGTTATCAGCGGCACTATTTCCTTGCTAAGGAGCAGGTCCTGGAGGGCCGGTTGGGGCGGATTCTGGGCGGAACGGCACGGGTCTACAATTCGCGCGCGCAGGCCTTCGAGATTCTGAAACGAACGGACGAGGTTACCCCGGTGGTTGACGTGCTGGTCTACTCCGTGGACATGATTTGTTGGCTCATGGAGGGGATCCGCCCTATGGAGGTTTTCGCCCGCGGTCATGGGGTTGTTTTCGAAGAAGCCGGTTACCCCAAGGTGAACGATACGACCTGGGCGATTCTCACATTCGAGGACGGAGCCGTTTTCAGCCTGGGAATTTGCTACGCCTTGCCTTCGAAGTATCCCACGCTGGGGCAAGGCACTCGCCTGGAAATCATCGGAAAAGAAGGGGTCCTTCTTTTTGACGAGGACAAAAAGGAGAACCTCCTCTATACGGAAAAGGGATATCCTCACGTGTATGTCCCCGACCATCACATAAATACCGCATTCTTGGGAACCAACTCCGCCGGCGATTGGGCGCTTGATCATATGTTCGGACCCGTCGCCCACGAGACGCGCGCCTGGCTCGATTACCTTTCGACAGGGAATCCTTGCTTGCATCCGACCGCCAAAGAAGCGCGGCGGACTTTGGAAATTACCCTCGCAATTGACGAATCCGCCCGAACCGGAAGGGCGATTGAGCTGCCCTCGAGAGTCATCTGAGAATTCCCCTCTCCGCATGTGGCGCCCTTCATGCCATACGAGGTATGCCTTCAGAGAGGGTAGGGGATGGAGACGGTTGCTGTGCGCGATGATGCCCGAAATAATTGGCTCAACCGCTTCATCACCCGGACTACCGCCATTCCACTGCCCCGCAGCTTGCGCTCGAAGGGACTTCGCACCATTGTAACACTGGTTTCCGTCACGTTTTCTCTTCTCTATGTCTACTATGCCGGGTTCGGATATTTCTCACCCGAGAGCTTCATCTCCGGATATCTGGGGTTCACCTTCGTTCTGGTTTTCATCCTTTTCCCCGGCTCGGAAAAATCTCCACGCGACCGAATTACCGTGTTCGATGGAATTTTGGTATTGAGCACCATCGCGGTCACATACCATTACAATGTCTACTTCCCCATTCGCTACATCGTGCGATTCGGCGAGGCGCTCCCGCACGATGTGATTTTCGGCATCATGGCTATCGTATTGGCCCTGGAGGCCTGCCGCCGCACACTGGGTCCCGCCCTCCCGTTGATCTCGCTTCTCCTGATCGGATATGCCCTTTTCGGTCCTTACTTTCCTGGTCATTTGACGCATCAGGGAATCAGTATTTGGGATACCGCGGCATGGCTGTACAGCAACCAATCAATCTATGGCGTCATCACGCGGATCTTTGCGAGTTTCGTATTTCTCTTCATCCTGTTCGGCGCAATTTTGGAGATGTCGGGAGGCAAGGAGCTCTTCCTCAATCTCCCGCTCGCATTCATTGGGCGAACACGGGGAGGTTCGGCGAAGCTCAGCGCCGTGGCGAGCGCCCTCTTCGGCATGATATCCGGGAGTCCCACGGCCAACATCGTGGGCACCGGGACGCTCACCATCCCTTTGATGAAGCGTTCCGGATTCCCGCCTCACGTGGCGGCCGCTTTTGAGGCTACGGCCTCGACCATCGGAGTGACCATGCCCCCATTGATGGGCGCGGCCATATTCCTCATGGCGGATTTCACGGGAATTCCCTATCTGGAGATAGTCAAGGTATCAATACTGCCGTCCCTATTGTTTATGCTGTCCCTGCTGGTGGTGGCCCACGTGTATGCCAGGAAGGCGGGTATCGAGGGATTGCCGCCCGAGGAGCTGGGCAATCCCTGGGAGATAATCCGAAATTATTGGACCTTTGCGGTTCCTTTGGCTCTCATTTTCTACATGCTCGGATCGGGCTACAGTCCGGATTATGCCGTATTTGTCGCTATTCTGGGAGTGGGGGGGGCAAGTCTCCTCTCCAGGCGCACACGTCTGACAATTCCCCAATGGGGCAAAATCCTTGAGGTCGGCGCCCGAAGATCGCTCACCGTCGGCGGATTGGCCGGATGCCTGGGTATCATTATCGGGATTGTGTTCAGGACGGGAATCGGAACCAAACTCTCGATTCTCGTGGTCGATCTATCCGGAGGATATCTCCTTTTCGCCGTTTTGCTGACCGCTTTGGTGACGTTCGTGTTGGGGATGGGAGTCTCTTCCGTCACGGCCGACTACCTCCTGCTTTCAGTGCTGATTGCTCCGGCGCTGATTGAACTCGGCGCGACGCCGATGGCGGCCCACCTTTTGATCATCTGGTATTCGCAGACCTCCAACCTGACGCCTCCGGTCTGCGGCGGCGCCTTCACCGCTGCCGCCATTGCAGGTGCTCACCCCTGGAGGACCGGCTTCTTCGCCTTTCGAATTGGGCTGTTCATCTACCTCATTCCCATCGCTTTCGTTTTCGGTGATCTCCTGAATCCAGGGTTGAACGTCCCCTTCTTCAGGACACTTTTGACGGCGGCCCTCTCGGCGGTTTGCTTTGGTGGAGCCATCATTGGCTACTTGGCGGGTCCCTTGAAAATATGGCAGAGATTCTTACTCGCAGCGGCGACGATCGCCTTATTTGAACCGCGACTTTTCTTCGATTTCATCGGCGTGGTTCTCCTCGCGTTGGTGGTTCTGTGGCAAATTCTTGGGAGAAGGCAGGCGAATCAGGAGGCCGCTTGAAGTTCCTGGATATGGCTGAGCCAATGCTCCGTGGAGGATGTATCGGTTGTTTACGTTAGGTGTCGACATCGGTGGAACGTTTACCGACCTTGTGGCCATCGATCCCGAACGCGGCGAGGTGCGGACGGGAAAGATCCCCTCGGTTTCGGATGAACCCGCAGGAGCCATCCTGGCGTGCCTCTATGATCTCGGGCTCGAAGGTGAGGAATTGGACCGGATGATTCATGGAACCACCGTCGCCACCAATGCGCTCCTGGAGCGGCGCGGAGCCGTTACGGCGATGGTGACCACACGCGGGTTCCGGGATGTCATCGAAATTGGAAGATGCCGGCGGCTGGTCGAGGGCGGCATGTTCAATATTCAATTCCGCCGCCCGCCGCCTCTGGTTCCTCGAAGCCTTAGAGAGGAGGTGGATGAGCGTCTCCGGGCGAATGGGAACGTTGAAGCCTCGCCCCGGCCGGAAGAGTTCACGAGAGTAGTGGAAAATTTGAAACGAGAAGGAGTCGAGGCGGTGGCGGTATGCTTCCTTCATTCCTACGAGAATCCGGATCACGAGAAAGCTGTCGGGCAGTGGTTGCGGGAACAACTCGGACCAGAGGTCTACATCTCGCTCTCAAGCTCCGTGAACCCCCAATACCGCGAGTTCGAGCGGTTCTCCACAACGGTGGTGAACGCCTATGTCGGTCCGGCCGTGGGACGATATCTCTCGAAACTCCGAGACGGCGATATCGGGAAGCTGGACAACCGGAGCATTTACATCATGGGCTCGGCCGGCGGTGTGATGGATATCGACACGGCGGAGTCCTTTCCGGTACGGACCATCTTTTCGGGGCCGGCCGGAGGTGTCACCGCGGGGCGTTTTATCTCTAAGGAACTCGAGATTGAGAATCTCATCACCTGCGACATGGGCGGAACGAGCGCAGATGTCGCCCTCCTCCTTCGAGACCGGATTCTTTACGCCGGAGATACCGTTATCTCGGGCATACCCATCCGCGCCGCCCAGATCGAGATTAAAACCGTTGGTGCGGGAGCCGGGAGCATCGTGTGGATCGATGTTGACGGGGCGCTTTGCGTAGGACCCAGGAGCGCGGGTTCCTCGCCGGGTCCCGCCTGTTATGGATTTGGGGGAGTGGAGCCCACCATCACCGACGCGAACGTAATTTTGAACCGAATCGGAGACGGCGCCCTTCTCGGCGGGAAAATACGGGTGGACGCCTCGTTGGCGCGAGGGGCAATGGCCCCGGTGCAGAATAAGCTCGAATTTCGCTCGCCCGAGGAGTTGGCCGAAGGGACGTTGAAAATTCTCGTGGCTCGAACAGTTCGAGTCATCCGCGAAATCTCGCTCGAACGAGGATTTGACCCGCGCGAATTCGCTTTCGTGGCCTTTGGCGGGGCAGGGCCCATGCACGCCACGGCCATCGCGGATGAACTCGATATCGAAACGGTTGTGGTTCCGATTCACCCGGGGAATTTTTCCGCCATGGGGCTCGTGATGGCGAAGATGCGCCGGGATGCGACCGCCACCTATCTCGAACGCTCCTCCTCCCTCGATTTAGCGGACTTGCGCGAGCGGCTCGGAGGAATGGCCAAGGGGGTTGAGGAGCGCCTTCGGGCCGACGGCGTCCGGGAGGAAAGCATCTCTTTGTCGTGTTTTTTGGAGATGCGCTGTCTCGGGCAGGCCCATGAGATTCCCGTTCCCCTGGGGCCGTCTCCGGACCAGGTGGTTCTGTCGGCCATCGATGGCGCCTTCCGAAAGATTTATGCCGAACGCTACGGTCGCAACCCGGATCCCGCAACCGAATGGGAGGTGATCTCGATCCAGATTATTGGTGAGGGAGAGGTCCAGACGTATCCAACGAAAACCTGGCGAACAAGGCGCGGGGGTGGCGAGGGTCCCAGGGAGGTCCGGAAAGTCTGGTTTGAGGGGAAGTGGCGCGATACCTCCGTGTTTGACCGAATGGAGGTCGGTCCTGGAGCGACCGTGGAAGGTCCTGCCATTATAGAAGAGAGCGGAGCGACGACGGTTATTCCTCCGGGGTGGCGCGTCACGGTTCACGCGAGCGGGCATCTCCTGTTGCGGCGCCGGTAGGACAACCAGGGCGCCGGTTCTTAGCATTCGATGATTCGCGGGAGGTTGTAGTGAAGCGGGACGATTCTGATATAAGGATTTCGAACAATTTTGAGGCTTGACGGAAACTTTCGCTGGAATTATGGCCTGTTATGAATAAAGAGGTGGAGAGATGACTTCAAAAAAGGGGACGGATTTCCTGGAAAGGGCACGTGATTGCCTCCCGGGCGGTTGGCTCGGGGACTTGACGCTTCCCGACGACATGATGCTGGTCGCTTCTCGCGGAGAGGGAAGCCGCCTTTACGATGTGGATGGACGTGGTTTCCTCGATTTCACGATGGGCGGAGGATCGCTGATTTTGGGCCACGCCCATTCGTCTATCCTTGAGTCGGTTCGAAGGCAAATAGAACTCGGTTCAACCTTCTATACGCTGAGCGATCGCTCCATCGAGTTGGCCGAGGAACTGGTGAAGGCGATTCCTTGCGCGGAACTGGTCCGTTTTGCTTCAACGGGCGGGGAGGCCACGTTCTTCGCGTTGCGACTGGCGCGCGCCTTCACCGGTAAGGAGAAAATTCTGAAATTCGAAGGGAGCTACATAGGCCACAGCGATTACGGAATGATGAGTGTTTCCCCTCCGCGCTCGAACCTGTATCCATCTCCCCACCCGGATTCGGCCGGAATTCCCTCTGCGGTTCAGGAACTGGTAATGACGGCTCCCTTCAATAATACCGATATCGCTTGCGGGTTGGTGGAAGAGTACGCCGCGGAGCTTGCCGCCGTAATCGTCGAGCCTGTTCAGCGGTCCATTCCCCCGGCCCCGGGATTTCTCGAGCAGCTCCGCCAGGTGACGAAGGAGCGCGGGGTGCTGCTCGTTTTCGACGAGGTGGTGACCGGATTCCGGCTGGCCTACGGAGGGGCGCAGGAGTATTTTGGCGTCGTTCCCGATTTGGCGGCTTACGGCAAAGCGATCTCGTGCGGATTTCCCTTGTCGGCGGTCGCGGGAAGGGCGGAAGTGATGGAGCTGGCGGACCCCGTCCGCAAGGGGGAGCCGGAGTACGTCTACATCAGCGGAACGCTCTCGGGTAATCCGGTGTGCGCCGCCGCGGCGCTCGCCACCTTGCAGGAATTGTCCCGACCCGGCGTCTACGACGGCCTCCACGAGATGGGGGAGAGATACCGCAGGGAGCTGGCGGCGTTATTTGACGAACACGCGATTCCGGCCCAGGTGCAAGGGGTCGGCCCCTTATTCCAGGTATTCTTCACGCCGTATCAGGTCACGGACTATCGGGGTCAGACGCAAGCCGACCGGAAGCGGTTCGAATCATTCGTCCGAAAAATGTTCGCGCAAGGCGTTTTCATGAGCCGCAGGGCCAAGAACTATCTTTCCACGGCCCACAGCGAATCAGACCTGGAAGAGTTCCTGGAAGCGGCGAGAACCGTATGCGCCGGAGGCCTCGACTGACCATGGACGATAACCGGGCGATTCAAGAGAGCGGTTCGGCCGACGCCGTCACGATCTCGGTCATTCAAGAACTCCTCATCTCCGTGGTCCGCGAGATGCGGGTTACTTTTTCGCGAAGCGCATTCTCATCGATCATCAACGAAGGACACGATTTTTCCTGTGCTCTTCTTTCGCCGGACGGAGGTTTGGTCGCCCAGTCGGAAGATCATCCCGGGCACATCTTTCCGATCTCCTACGCCGCCAGAGCGGTTTTCACGCGCTACGCCGGCGATATTCATCCGGGCGACGTTTTTCTCCTGAACGACCCTTATATTTGCGGAACCCACATGAACGACATGGCTATGTTCTGCCCCCGGTTTTACGACGGGCGCGCGCTCGTGTTCCCGGCGCTCCGCGCTCATTGGGGGGATGTCGGCGGCTCCGTGGCCGGCAGTCTCTCCGGTGATGCCTCCCACATTTTCATGGAGGGAATTATCGTCCCGCCCATTCGACTCTTCTCCCGGGGTGAGTTGAACCAGGAATGCCTGGACATCGTTCTCCGGAACATGCGAGGCCGGGAGGATAGGCATGGCGACCTGATGGCCATGCTCGGCACCTGCCAACTGGCTCAGCGGCGCCTGGACGAAATCGAGGATCGATACGGTCGGGAAACACTCCAGGCGGTGAACGATAATCTCCTCGACAGGGCGGAGAAACGGATGCGGGTGGCTATAAGCGCGCTTCCCGACGGGATATTTCACTACGAGAACTACATCGACAACAGCGGAACGGGAACCGAGCCGCTGCGAATTTCGCTTCGCCTCCAGATTAAGGAAGATCAAATCCACTGTGATTTCAGCGGGACTTCCAGGCAGGTGAAAGGACCTACGAATGCGGGACCGGCCACGGTGGCCACATCATGCTTCATGGTGCTCAAATCGCTCCTGGATTCCGCGTTAAGCGTGAATGCGGGTTGTTTCCGCCCCCTTACGATGGAAGCCCCGAAGGGGTCTCTACTCAATGCGGAATTTCCCGCTCCTTTCGGCGGCGCTTCCGACGTGCGGCGCACGATTGAATCGTGCGTTCTAGGTGCGGCGGTCCAGGCGATGCCCGACCTTTCGGTGGGTGACACCAAGGGGGCGGCCAACCATTGCTACATCGCCGGCAGTCAACCGGACTCGGGCGAGGCCTTCCTCTACTATGAATATCCGGCGGGGGGCACGGGCGCTCTCGCGGGAAGCGACGGAGACCACGCCATTCGAACCTACACCGAAGGGGACTTCAACGCCGTCCAGCCGGTAGAGAGCCTGGAAGCCACGCTTCCGATCCTCGTGGAGGAGAGCGGCCTTCGGATTGGCTCCTGCGGTCACGGGGAGTGGCGCGGCGGTTTGGGAATGGAGCGGAAGGTCCGCCTGGAGGCCGGCGGCGCAGGCCTCACCGTTTTGACGGACCGCGTGATCATTCCTCCATACGGGGTGGACGGCGGGACCTCGGGCGGAGGAAACAGGTTCACGGTGTTCCGGGAAGATTCGGAGGTGGAGCCTTCCGGCGTGCCTGGAAAGGCCACGGCCTTTCCGCTCAGAGAAGGTGATGCCGTCATCCTCCGCTCTGCGGGTGGAGGCGGTTGGGGAGATCCTCTGCTCCGCGCTCCCGAGGCGGTGCTGGCTGATGTCCGGCAGGGATACATCAGAATGGAGGATGCGCGGGAAGTCTATGGTGTGGTCTTAAAGGACGGAGCGCTCGACGTGGCTGCGACCTCCTCTGCGCGGGAGCGGCTCAGAAGGAGAAGGGTTTATCTCACCGTCCGCGTTGACGAGGAGGACGCCTACAGCGGCAGTCGACGACTTTGCCCGATGTCTTCCGAGACGGCGAGCGAACAGGGATTTTCAGAGGGGATGCTCATAGAGTATGTTCCGGTGCGGGGAGCGCCGTTGCGAGCTTGGGTGAAGATCACGCCAGGGTTGGCCATGGGTGAAACTTCCATCGGGCCCATCGCGGCGAGCATTCTGAAACTGCAGGACAGAGAGCAAATATGGGTCCGGCCGATTGTAACGCTCTATTCGCATCCCCCATTGGCCTCGTGAGCGGGGAGATCCAAATATCTCATCATCGCGATTTCCCCAAACGGGAAGCACCCCTTTCGGCGCATAGCGATGCGCCTGCTCACAGAAGGTCTAAAATTCCATCTTCCGCCAAATCCCGAATGGTGTCCTCAAAGGCAACCAGGGTGAGGGCCACGTCTTCATCCGTGTGCGCGCAGGAGGTGACGCCCCCCGTATAGGACATGAGGTCAACTCCACGAGTGCGGAGGCCGCTTTGTAGGGCTCCCACTTTTTCCTTGGACATTCCCTTCAAGTCGGCAGGCGTCAGGCCTTCGACGGAGCCGCGCACGCCCTTTCCGAAGAATATGTGGAAGGTGGACGATTCTCCATAAACGGCCCCCGCCACTTCGTGTTTTTTGAGAATTTTCTGAAATCCGTCCCGTAGTTTTGCAGCGATGGAATCGGCGGCGCGTTGGGGTTTTCCGGTGCGAACTTCGTCCAGGGCGGCCACTCCGGCAGCGGCGGCGAGTGGATTGCCGTTGAAGGTGCCTCGATGAAAAACCGCTGGAGAGAAGCCGCCGACTTGCTCTTGGGGATCGAGAAGGCGCATGACTCTTTCACATCCCGCAACGGCGCCGCCGGGAAGCCCGCCCGTGAGAATTTTGGCCAAGGTGGTGAGATCCGGAATCACGCCCGTCATGGCCTGCACCCCTCCGGGGTTCCAGCGGAAGCCGGTAATGATCTCATCGAAGATGAGTACCACTTTGTGCTTTTTGGCCAGCGCCCGAATGCCCGGGAGAAAGCCTTCGGGCAGTGGAACCGTGCCCCAGGAGGCGCCGGAGACCTCACAGATGATAGCGGCTATGTCCTCTTCTTTGTGGAATGTCTCCTCGACTTGTGCGATGTCCGCTGGGCAGACAAGAGTTTCTTCCGCACTTGTTTTGAGTACTCCCGCCGATTGAAGTTCATGAAATGGCGGCTTGACGCCGAGAGCCGCGTAATCGTGCCAACCATGATAGTGACCCTCGAAGCGGATAATTTTTGATTTTCCCGTATAAGCCCGTGCGAGACGAATCGCGAGCATTGTGGCCTCGGTCCCGGAGGCGACGAATCGAACGCGCTCGGCCGACGGAACGAGGTCTTGCACCCGCGCCGCCCATTCGATCTCCAGAGGGTGACAGTTTGCGTAAAAGGTCCCTTTCGTCACCTGCTCCTTGAGCGCCTCCACCACACTGGGGTGACTGTGACCCAGGAGTAAGGAGGCGCTCCCCATCGAATAGTCGATGTATTCGTTTCCGTCGATATCTCGTTTGCGAGAACCATTCGCCCAATTTGCATAGATGGGAAACGGCGAAACATATCGGCTTTCGTGGGAGACGCCGCCGGCCAGAAACTTCTGTGCTCTTTCAAATTGCCGGCTCGATTGGGCGCATCTCCGCCAATAGCTATCTACCATGTCTTCTCTCCTTGATCGTCAACAATTCGGCGCAGGTCCGACCCTTCCGGAGTCCACCATAACCGAATTCCAGGGCGGATTGCCATTTGATGGGATAGAGAAGGAGGGGTGAAATTTCCATCGCCGCTGCGTCATTGTGAATGTCGCATCTTTTCCTCGTCGGGGATCAGGCTTCAATGACACTCCGAACATATTGAATTATAGTTTGTCCACACATCGAACCCAGCCGATAGAGACTTGATTTTTTCGGGAGGAAATGAAAATGCCTCAGGAAGCCGATTATCTGATAAGCGGGGGAACCGTCATCACAGTGGACGAAGAGCGCCGCATTATTCGCGACGGCGCCGTAGCCATTCGAGGAGACCGAATCGCCGCAGTCGGAAAGGCGGAGGAGTTGAACCAGGAATTCACCGCTGGGCGCGTGATTGACGCAAAGGGGAAGCTCATCATGCCCGGTTTCGTGAATTCCCACATGCATTTTTACCACACCATGCACCGGGGGCGGGCTCCGGAAAATCTGGGAGGCTTGCCGTGGTCCGACTACGTGCACAGATATATCGCCACGGTCCTCACCCCCGAGGATGAGATCTACGGCGGGCTGACGATTCTCCTGGAAACCCTCAAGGCGGGCACCACCACCTTTCTGGAGGCGGGCTCTTACAACCCGGCGGCGGTAATCGAGGGAATCTCGCGCATCGGTATGCGCGGCCTGATGGGCAGGCGGTCCTTCGACCAGGAGTTTCTGGGGCACAGCATGCTTTTGGAAGATACCGACACCTGCCTGAAGGAAAATCTCGCCTTCCTGGAAAAGTATAAGGATGGCTACAACGGTGGGTTGATCAAGGCGTGTGTGGACGTCGTCGGGCTCGGCCGCTGTTCAGACAAGCTTTATATCGATTCGAAAAAGATGGCTGACGATTACGGGACCACCCTGAACCTACACCTTGCGGCCATGTTCGAGGAAGTGACAGCTACGCGCATGCGCAGCGGTCACCGTCCCGTCGAGCATTTGTATCATTTGGACGTGCTCGGGCCGAATACGGTTCTCGTTCACATGATTCATGTGAACGAGCGAGAAATCGATATGCTGGTCGAAAAAGAAGCGCGGGTGATTCACTGTCCCTCGACGGCCCTGAAGATTTCCTACGGCAACGCGGCATTCGGAAGATTTCCGGAGATGGTGGCCAAAGGGGTCATTGTCGGAATCGGAAGCGACGCTTCGGATTGCTCGAATTATGCCGACATGATTCGTGTCATGTACCTGGCCGGTGTCCTCCCGAAGGATTATCGCTACGACCCCGATGCCGGTTCTGCGGAGACAGCCATTGAAATGGCTACAATTAACGGGGCTCGCGCCATTGGAATGGACCATGAAATAGGTTCGCTCGAGATCGATAAAAAGGCGGATTTGATTATCATCACCATGAAGCGGCCTGAGTGGTATCCGCTCTATAGTGAAGTGCAAAACCTCGTGTATTCCGCTTCGGGCGATTCGGTGGAGACGGTGTTTATCGACGGGAAAATCATCATGGAAGATCGCCAGGTGAAGACGGTGGATGAGGAGGAGATCCTGGAAAGGTGCCAGGAATGTGCGGTGGGAATCCTCGAGAGGAGCGGCGTAAAAGTGCCGGGGAAGTGGCCTATCCTGTGAAAACCCCGTTCGTTCCGAGTAGAAACATCAGGAGCGGAACCACAGATAAACCGCACCGGGTTTCCATTTCGTGCAAGGCGAATTCATAATGAAGAAGAAATAAAGGCGCAGATTGCGAACCCGTTTCCCAGATAATTCCCTGATCGGTTTTCGGGAAGGTTAAATCCGGGAGATTCTTTGGGATAGCCGTATAATAGCCCGGCAGGGCTCCTTCGGTATACGAGGGAGTTTGAATTTCCCCGCCTTGATCTCCTGGCGCACCTGCGCGACGGTCGAGCCGGTTCCTTTGCGCAAGTTGCGGAACTTGAAGCCGCTTCCCAGGCCGTAGCGCTTGATGAAGGCCGGGGCCATCACCTTGGAAGTCCGGTCGCTGAACAGGGGGTTGATAATGACGACGACGCCTTCTTTTTTCGCCGCCCGGATGAGCTTTTTCTCCTGCGCGGTGATCATGGCCGCCTCTGCGAGAGAAGAGCCCGAGACGCACACCGCGGCCAGGATTGCGATGCCGTAGATGCGAAGTTTCTTTCTCATGTCTTTCCTTCTTTCGGGTGGTTGTTCACCCATCAATCGGTCGGGGTGGGAGAGCCGAAGTAGCCGCCTCCACTGAGGACGGCCTCTCTCCCGCCGTATCGCTCTCGAAGCTCCTCGATCTCTTCTTGAAGTTCGAGAAGCAATGCGCCGCCCCCACGGGTTAGAGCAACTCGTAGATTTGGGTGGCCATGCCGCCCTTTAGTATTCCGTTGCTGAGGTGCCCCACGAGAACGTCTTCGTTCTTGCCGGGACCGCCGCTCAGGGCCATGTGGATGTGAACGTAGGGCTGAGGCTCGTCCCAGACGACTCCCTCGCCGAGCGCCGCGGGGGGTTTGTCGGGCCAGGAAATATTTCCGTAGGCAACGAGTTCGCGCCAGTCGCCGAAGTGGTGGCGGGCGACGTCATAGCCCTCCATGCTCCGGAAGCCGGAGATCATCTCGGTCTCCGAGAGCGCGCCGAGGAGGAAAACCGAACCCGCCCGGATGTTTTCTTTCTTGACGAACTTGTTGAGCTCCTCGAAGTAATCATCACCCGGGTCGAAATTGACTTCGAAGATGCGCCCCAGCTTCAACTCCCTTGCCCTGTACATCTTATACCTCCTCCTCAACTTCATCGTAAACACGTGAAATGCCGTCGCGAAACGTCTCCCGGCGCTGCTGGAGCCAGTATTCCCCTCGAGAGGCATCGGCTGTGAAAAAACGCCGGCCGAGGGATTCGTCCGCCACGACCTCGGCCTTGGTGAGTCCTTTCTTCACGAGTTCGGACACCGCCTCGCGGATCGTGACCATGCGCTCTCTCTGGCGGCGAACGACGTCCATCCCGCAAGTTTCACCATGACCGGGGATGATTGTTTCGATCGGCAGGCTCTCGATCCATTCCAGAGCGCGGATCCATTCCCCCAGGTTGGCGTCCCTCATGCCGCCGCCGGTGTGGCTCACCACGTCGCTGGAGAAGAGCACCCCTTCCTCGGGAACGTAGATTGCCGATGTAGCGGGGGAGTGCCCTCCCATACGCTTGACGTGGAAGGTGAGAGGCGGAAGGTGGAGAACCATGGTTTCCTCCCAGCAGAAAGCGGGCAGAGGAACCGGGGCGTTGTCGATGGCGTCCGCCTCGTCCGCGTGGCCCAGATCCCGGAGGGTGTTCACGAAAATCTCTTTGGAGAAGGCGTTATCGCCCTTGGAAATCTCCTCGTAGGCGACCTGGGGGGCGAGAAACAAGACGGTCTCGCCGATTCCCTTGATGAAGGATGCTCCGGTGGTATGGTCGCCGTGATAGTCGGTCGTGATGAGGTATCGCGCGCCCTTGGGGTGCAGCCCGCGGACAACCTCCTGCCATTTTTGGGAATCGGACGGGCGAACGGGGCTGTCCACGAGCACCACACCGGCGTCCGTAACGGCGGCGCTCACGTTGGCCCAGTCGTAGCCCGTCTCGACGTATAGATGCTTGCCCACACGCTGCATGTTCGCTCCTCAAAAGCCGCGCGTTTCAGCCCGCTGATCAGCCGGTGAACTCCAGAATATGAAGACCCAGCCCCCACCGGTCGCTGATGTAGATGAGGCCGGTTGCCCGATCCACGAAGACTTCGTTCGTCTGGGGACAGAAGCGCTCATTGTTCCCGGCCGGAATGTAGTAGCCCACCTCCTTCGGCTCGAAGGGATTCGACCAGTCCACAATCCGAAGGCCCGCATTAAACCATGTAAGGTGGAGCAAATCGTCGGC
Organism: bacterium; assembly: GCA_965261085.1. Classification (GTDB taxonomy): domain Bacteria; phylum UBA8248; class UBA8248; order UBA8248; family UBA8248; genus Bin107. Next base: position 3,351,384 of record OZ253442.1, on the reverse strand, counting down.
CTCCATCCATTGCCAGGTGTTATGCGCTCCGTAGCGGGCGCCCTGTTGGCACCAGGAAGAATCCACCGGCCGCATCGTGACGGGATCCATCGGATAGGGATTGAAAGTGCTGATCGAGATCGGGTGCAGGTGGTTCCGCATGTCGAAAAACGTGGCGAATGCGGGCGGATGGGCGCAATTGGTCGTATGGGTCTCCGTCAGAAGAAATCCAAAATCCGACCCCTTCGGGACCATGAAAGTGTGGGACGCGGGCGACCAGTTATGGGTTTCATACGGGTTTTGCCGCCACATGAACTCCGGCTTCGCGGGATCCGTCAGATCCATCATGCCGAATCCCCCCCGCCGCCAGGCGCAGGTAACGTAATTCCCATACGGTATCGCTTCGTGCAGATCGACCCCGCCCTTCGGCACCAATTCCAGATCCCACGTAGGCTCCTCGCCCGCCGCTTCGTTCTGGCCCGGCACCCATCCTTCGCCGATGAGAGTCGGATTCAGCGGATCCTGCATGTCGTGGATCAGAAGGGCCCGCCCGTTGCATCCGTCCTTATAGCCGCCGCTATACATCAGCTTGCGGTCAAAGTCATAGACCGGCCGGTGAATGCCCCGTCCATCCGCCTCGACGTTTTTTACGAATTTGGGATTACGGGGATCGGAGTTGTCGAAAACCCGAAGCCCACCTATCACCTCGGGGTCCTCCATTCCCACGCGCTTTTCGACATTTGTGATCAGCACGTCGTCGACAAGAAGAACCTTATGGGTTCTTCCAGCGGGATTATCTTCCATTTGTTGTATGACTTTCGGATGGGAAGGATCGGAAACATCCAGGACCATGAGCCCGTTCGACCCGTATAGGCCCGAGCCCATGACGTAGCAAAGGCCGTCCCGCACCCGTACCTGGAACGCATCACCCCAACCGTTCAGATCGGAATGGGCCACCAAACGAACATTTTTCGCTTCCTCGGGGCGCGGCCCCGTGAGGATACTGGGGTATTCGTTTTCGGGCTTGTTTTCATCGAAATAGGGCTTGGTCATCTTTTACCTCTCAAATGATAAGGAGCACCATAAATCGCAGATTCAAAAATTACCCGGAAATGAAAAAAAGACGCTAAAGCGATTCTTCCGGCAGAACCAGGCACGCCTCGGGGGCAAACCGCAAAAAGATTTCCTCGCCCTCCGTGATTTCCTCCGTGATGGGAACCTTCATCGTCACGATCCGGGAACCGGCCAAAACCTGGCATTCAATCGTTTCGCCCAGAAAAACCATTTTCTCCACCCTTCCTCCCAGAATGTTCGCTTCCTTCTCCTCCCCGGAAGCGGCAAGCGACATGCCCTCGGGTCTGACCGCCAGCGTGGCCTTCGCTCCCTTGGCCATTCCATCCGGTATGGAGCAACGCCAAATCCCTTGGGCAGTCTCTACGAGTCCGAGCCCATGAGCGGATTCCTCCTGGACAACTCCATCGAAGAAATTCACCTGTCCGACAAACTGGGCCACAAAACTGGTCTTGGGCCTCAAATAAAGATCCTTGGGACTGCCCTCTTGAACGATCCGGCTGTTCAGCATCACCGCAATTCGATCGGACATGGCGAGCGCTTCGAGTTGATCGTGGGTCACATAAATCGCGGTAATTCCCAGTCTCCGGGTCAAATCCTTGATTTCCAGCCTCAAATCTTCCCGGAGCTTGGCGTCGAGATTGCTCAAGGGTTCATCGAGTAGAAGAATTTCGGAACCGGACACGAGCGCGCGCGCCAGCGCTACTCGCTGCTGCTGCCCGCCGCTCAGATAGGGGGCGGGCCGATGGGCCAGGTCCTCCATCTGCATCAATGAGAGAATATCCATGACGCGCTTGTTTCTCTCGGCCCGAGACACGCGCGCCTTGCCCTGTTTCAGGGGAAAGGCGACGTTGTTGAAGACGGTCATATGGGGCCAGATCGCGTACGACTGGAACACCATCCCGATGGGACGTTCGTTCACGGGGATGGAAATTCCGGGAGCTGCGACAACTTGATCCCCGAGTCGGATTTCACCGCCGTCCGGATTCTCGAGCCCCGCGATGCACCGGAGCGTCGTACTCTTTCCGCAGCCGCTCGGCCCCAAAAGCGTATAAAATTCACCCGTGTCGACCTCGAAACTCACATCCTGAAGAGCGGCGACTTCTCCATCTATCGTTTTGAACGTCTTATTTAAATTGGTGACGGTAATCCGCATCGCGCCTCCACCCTAGCCCTGCTGGCCGCTCAATTGCGTAACGAAACGCCGCAAGAGAAGAGTCAGCGGAATCAAGCCGAAAATCAGCAGAACCCCCATCGCCGCCGCCAGGGAAGTCGTATCCTCCCAATACTCCCATAACAGAACGGCAAAAACCTGGTTATTCCTTCCCGCCAGCATGAGAGGAATGGAAAAAGACCGGAGAGCATGCACGGCCACCCATATCCAGCCAGCGGCGAAAGCGGGAAAAAGAAGGGGGAAAGTGATGTAAACCAATGTGCGGAACGTCGTCGCACCGCTCACGTAAGCGGCTTCCTCGAGTTCCTTATGTATCTGAACGATGGCGCCGTTCATGAGGCGGGTGGAGAAAGGAAGGTAGGCCACGGACAACCCCAGCACCAGGATCCAAATGGTCCCGTACAAGCCGAGGTAGTTGAAGGGGGGGACCAGATAGGCCATCAACAGAGCCATCGCGATGACGATGCCCGGAATGGCGAGAGGTATGAACACGAGAGCGTCCAGCACCCCCCGTCCCTTTCCCTTCCCTTTGGCCCGGACGATGACCCACGAGACGAAAAGGGCGAACACCATGGTGGCCGTGGCCGTAACGACCATGAGCAAGAAGGTGTTCCACAGAACTTTGTAGACGCGCTCGTCCTGCAAAACCTCGATAAAATTTCGCAGGGTGAGAAGATGCAGAACATCCAAGGATGGAACGCGGTAGCTCGGCATCAAGCTGGTCCAGAGAAGGATGGCGAAGGGCAAGGCGATTGCCACCAGGAAAAAAAGGATAAAAAGACCAAGCGCCGGATAGCGCCATTTGCCGATGGAGATGATGCGGGGCCGGAAGCCCTTTCCCGTGATCGTCGAGAACCGGTCCGCGTGCCGCACGGCGCGGCGGTAGGCGATCAGCAGAAGCATCATGATGCACATGAAAATCACGCCGAAAACGGCGCCCAGCCCGTAGTCCAGCGGAGCCTGCACGCGGGTCGTAAAGTAAATCAACGTGCTGAGCACGAATACGCCCCCCGGGAGTCCCACCGCCAAGGCGGCCTCGAAGGATTCCATGCTCAAAATGAAGGAATACATGCCGGCCGCGAGAATGGCCGGGGAAAGCGCCGGCAGGGTCACCTTGAAGAATGTCCCCACCCCGCTCGCCTTCGAGACCCTGGCGGCCTCCTCGAGAGCGGGGTCCATCATTCGGAAGCAGCCCACCACCATCAGGAAGATCGTCGTCACCCCCCGGATGCCGTCGAGGAAAATGAGACCACCCACGGAGTAGATGTTGATCGGCCCCTTCGTCAGGTGGATGCCGGCCAAATCCAGCCCGCTTCGCAAGAAAACGTTCATGGCTCCGGCATTGGGGGAAAGAAGCAACGTCCACCCCATTGCAAACAGAATGTTGGGGACGGCCATCGGGATCAGGATCATCGCCCACGCGAGATTGCGAAGCGGCATATCGGTCCGCTCGACCAGCCAGGCCAGGAGAACGGCGAACGTCAGGGAAATGAAGGTCCCCAGTCCAGCGATCCAAAACGTCCTCCCCAGGGTTTCATAGAAATTGGGCGTGGTGAAGGCCGAGACATAGTTGTCCGTCGACCACCCTTCGGGGAATGCGGGATGGCCAATCTGCAGGCTGGTGATAATCAAGCGGGTGACGGGAACCAGTACGAGGAACAAAACAATCGCCGTGATGACGAGCATCATCGCATTGTTCCTGAGCCAGACCCACAGCAGGAGAGTTCGGTCCCATATTACCGGATGCGACAAAGAAGTGGACTTCATATCTTTCGTCCTTCGCCGAACGGCACGGAAGAGCGCGGCTCATTTCCTTTTGTTCGCAGATGAGCCAGTCGATAAGGACACGGAAGAGCCAAACCGAGCCTCCCCGAAAGGAATCGCCGGATGGACCGCCGGGCGCTCCCGGACGGAGCGCCCAGCGGCCCGAATCGATTACGGAGACATTGGCCCCCGACGGAAAACCTCCCTGGAGCATCCCGGCGCTCGTCGCCCGGGATGCTACTTCTTCCTCTTTCTGCCCTTGGGGAATCCCCAGGTGGATACGATCTCTCTGGATGCGTTGGCCTGAACCGATCCGGCGGCCTCCCAGCCGAACCAGACGGGTTTGGCGCCGGCTTTTCTGATGTAGTTATAGGCATCCGTTCCCTTGATATTCGGATTGCTCCTCCCGTAAAGGCCATAGCCGGGCGCTCCGTCCGTAGCGAGGTAGGACGCCAGCAGAATAGCGGAGTTCGGAGCTTTCCCCCCCTTCATCACCGCGAGGGCTTCACCGACCTGATAGGGAAATATCTTGGGAACGGTAAACTTGATCGGAGCTTTCGGGTCTCTGCGCAACACGTTCTTGACCGCATGATACTGAACGCCGCAAAGGAGCGGGAACTCGCCGGCGGCTACCTGCGCGGTCGTCGAATTCGTGCTCGACATCCAGACGGGCTTATTGTTCTTGAGCGCCTTGTGGTAGGCGACGCTTTTCTCTTTCTTCCAATAGAAATGCAGTTGAATCCAAGTCAAGGGGCGCGTGAGTACGGCGAGCTTGCCCTTCCACTTCGGATTCAAACAATCCTGCCAGCCCTTGGGCGCATCACCCGGCGAAACTATTTTGGGGTTGTAGGCTATCCCGAACTGATTCATCCCCGTACCCAGAAAATGGCCCTTGGGGCTGATGATATCCTTCCGCACCTCCGGGAAAAGGGAAGCATAATTGATGGGAACGATGATCCCGACCTTGATGAATTTATCACGCAGCGAACCGGAAACGTTCACGAGGTCGTTTTCGTAGATTCCGCTAAGCGCCTCGTTCATTATCCGCTCCCGGCTGGCCAGCCCGGACACGTTGGTGAAGTCTAAAGACAAGCCGTATTTTTTCTTGAAGCCGCGTTTCTGAAAATTGATGATTTTCCCCGCCCAGGTCGTGGCGATTCGAACAGGAGGCTCTTTTTTCGACAGCTTGATGATCTCTTCCCGGGTCTTTCCGATTTTGGACGCCGCCATTGCGGAAGCAGCAAAAGCAAAAACCACCATCACTACAAAAAACGTCTTCGCGAGTTGAAACAGCCAGGTATTCCTCATCTCCCAATTCCCCCTTAGAGTGTATAGACGATGATTAAATCACGGCTATGAAAAATACCGATTCGCGCCCGGCCGTATTCACCCCTCCAATTCTTTCGGCCAAAACCGATCGGTGAATCACTTTATTCAATTATCTGTTAATCACAGTAATGTACACAACGCTTGGGGTTATCGTCAAATCCGGCGCATGGCGCCCCGCCGGCCACGGCGGCTTTTTTTGCACTCTGGCCACGCCTGAAAACCTGTGCCGGAATCTTTCCATTTCCTCCGCCTCCCCGAGCATGTGGAACAGTTCAGGACGGCGATCGAAGATTTCGAGGCGCATCATGCGGCGAAAGGTGAGACACTTCAGCCTGGATTAGACTGCGACACGCCGGAGCGTAACCGTGATCAAGCTGTCGCCGGCCGGACTATGATCGAGTCGACACCGATTCAATCGGTATTGACGCCCTGGGAGGGAAAATGAGCAAACCGTCCATCGGACCCGCCCTTCGTCTTGGCGAATTCGTTCCCCTCGTCGCCCTTCTGATGGCGCTCGTCGCGCTCGCTATTGACGCGATACTGCCGGCGCTGCCCGTGATCGGCCACGACCTCGGGGCGCCGCGCAGAAACGACGTTCAGTTCGTCGTCACGGCTGTGTTCCTGGGGCTCGCCTTTGGGCAGATCGTTTTTGGCCCTCTCTCTGACGGAATCGGACGCAAGCCCTCTATCCATGCCGGCCTCGTTCTGTTCATGTTGGGATGTGTCATGAGCTTCTTCGCACACACTTTCGAGGTGATGATTGCGGGCCGCGTACTGCAGGGCATCGGAATCGCGGGACCGCGCATCGTGACCGTTGCCTTGGTGCGCGATCAATACGAAGGACGCCAAATGGCTCGTCTCATGTCGTTTGCGATGGCCGTGTTCATTCTCGTTCCCACTGTCGCTCCTTTCCTCGGACAGGGGATAATGTGGCTGGGTGGCTGGCGCGCGATATTCGCCACCTTCTTCATCATCGCCGCGATCACATTCGCATGGTTTTCACTTCGCCAGCCGGAAACCCTGCCCACCGCCCGTCGGCGACCCCTCTCCCCGCGCGCCATCGGTGGAGCCGTCCTGGAGGTGTTGCGGATTCGGGCCGCGCTTGGATATACCGTCGCCACCGGATGCGTGTTCGCGCCGTTCGTGGCCTACCTTAGCTCCGCCCAGCAAATCTTCCAGGAGGCCTACAGGACCGGCGCGCTATTCCCAGCCTATTTCGGCGTGCTGGCGCTTGCTTTCGGAGGCGCCTCGCTCGTGAACGGGTGGCTCGTTATGAAGTATGGGATGCACCGGCTATCGAGGACGGCGACGGTGTCCATGACACTGGTCTCGGCCGTTGCGTGGACGCTGGCCTTCGCCTTCGAGGGACTTCCTCCGTTGTGGCTGTTCATGACCTACCTGCTCGTCGTCTTTCTCTGCATCGGACTCCTCTTCGGAAATCTCAATGCGCTCGCCATGGAACCCCTCGGCCACATCGCCGGAGTGGGAGCGGGAGTGGTTGCTTCGCTCTCCACCTTTATCTCGGTACCATTCGGAGCGCTCGTGGGCCAAAGTTTCGATGGAACCATGTACGCCCTGATTGCCTCTTTCGGGGTCTTCGGAGTAGGGGCCTACGCTGCCATGAGATGGGCCGAGGGAGATGGAGGCGCACAACGCAGCCGAGATTCCGTCGCTCGATCGTGATCGTCCATCGCCCGCTGGATGTCTCCAGATGTCTCAAGAGCACATTACGCGCCGCAGCCTGCTTTGATGTGCTCGCGTCTCATGGATTCACGTAACCTTGCGCCACGCAGGGTCACGTGAGCTCGCTCAACATACGGATGCGACCCAAGCACGAATCGGGCGCCGTCGTGGAGCGCGCGCACGGGTTCTAGCGACATGCCTTTCCTCCTGTAGTGAGTGAAAATAGGTTTTCCTGACTTAGGCTCTCAAATTTTCGATCCTTAAATTCGACAAGTTCAGAGTGCTCTCGAAGAAGCCTGATAGGAGAATCCGGCCAGAATGGTTCGCCTCACACGTACAAGATGACGAGATCATCCTCCACCCTTACCCGAAACGTTTCCACCGAGGGGTCTTCCGCTATATCCTCCGGCCGCTCGACCGTCACTTTGTACGCTTTCACGCGGGTGCGGTGGGGATTGAAAACGGAGCGCCCCGTGAGGATATCAAACTCCCAACAATGCCAAGGGCAAACGAGTATTTCGCCATCTTTTACGTATTGAATCTGGTGGGGGGCGCTTGCGTCCATCGTTCCACGCACGGGCCCGATGCATAAAGGAGCCCCCTGATGGGGACATATGTTTCTCAATGCGTAATAGTCGCCCTTTATGTTGAATACCCCGATGGAGCGATTTTCGAATTCAACGATTTTCCTTTCGCCGGGAGGTAAGTCCGAGACCTTGCATATGATATGTCTTCCCATCAGGTTACCCCGTTTTCCCCCACCACGAGTTTCTTGATTTTCGGGTAAGTATCCAGCGCATTTTTGTAAAAGATGCTCTTGCGCAGTTCCGGGTCGATGTTGGGGAAAACATAGCGCGGATCGTCGAAATCCCAATGCGGGTAGTCGGATGAAAACTGAAGCGTGTCTTCCGCATAAATCATTTTCAGCATTTGTACATTGAATTCGGGCTTGGGCGGCTCCTCGACAGGCTGGCTCGTAAACCGAACGTTCTTCCGAATGATTTCGCTGGGCGGCTTCTTGACCCAGGGAACTTCCAGCCGCAGGGATCTCCACTCCTTGTCCAGACGCCACATGAGACCCACGACCCATGCGTAACCCATTTCCTGGACAATGAATTTCAGGTTCGGGAAACGCTCGAACACCCCCTCGCATACCATGCTCGTCACGTGCATCCACCCCACCTGGGGCAAACCGCTATGCAACTCGATGAAATAAGAAGGCATCCCCACGGCCAGCATCGGTGGATTGACGCCGGAGGTTTCAGCGCCGCCGTGGATCGCAACGGGGAGATTGTGACGCGAAGCCGCTTCGTATATCGGCCACATGTATCGCTTGCCCAGGGGGATATCCATCGGGCAAATCTGGACCGAAACGATATCCGGATGATCGGCCAATCGGTCGATTTCATCTGCTGCAAGTTGCGGATCGCGCGGGCTCACCCAGATGCAGGCCTTGAGACGGTGATCGGTGGAGGCCCATTCGGCCAGAACAAAATCGTTGTAAGCAGAGGCATAAGCAGCGCTTAGGTCTGCATCCGGAATTCCTGAGACCCCCGTGGCGTCTTGCCCGACGATAATGGCGTAGTTCATATCGTGTTCGTCAAGAAGCTGGCTTCTCAAGAAATTGATGCTGGAGCCAATGGGTCCGCCCTCGGGTGGTCTGGCGTCCACTCTCCCCGACCCCCCCGGATGAGGATGAAAGAAAGCGCGCCGGGGCACTGCAAATGTATTTCGGGGATTGGCTTCGTCTTTCACCAGAGCGCCCTTCATCCCGAGCCGGGCCTGCCACTTTTCGGGAAGATAGGGCTTTAGGGATTGAACCCCTTTCGGCATTCGGGGATGCACGTCGCAATCGATGATGTTCATCTTTTTTCCGGTTGAGGCGTCAAAGACGTCCGTGGTTTCCACTTGCTCGACTGGGTTCATGGGTAGGCCTCCAACTCATAGGTGAGATTGGGGTTTCGCGAAGTGCCCATAATATGGTGTCTGATGCGAAGTGAAGTCAAATAACATGGTTTCAAGACGCCCATGAAGGGAATTCAGAACCATCTAACCCGCTTGGTATGGTCTCACTTTAACTAACGGGAAATTGTTTTACATGAAAACACCCGGGCATGATTTCTATATAAATTCAATGTGACCGAGAGGTTGTTTTTCAGGTAGTTGACATACCCCTCCTGAGCGGGAGATATTTGATAGTTAATCTGAGCTATGTTGAAGCTGATGGTGCAATTCCCTGGGACGAAGGGGTTAGGGGGGAATGAGTGTAGATACAGTTGTGTTCGCTTAGAGCCCCCACCGGAAAGCGGAGGAGATCCATATTGGAACCCCGTGACCACGTCGCAAAAGCGCAAAGAATCGAAACCTCTCTTCGAAAATTAGATCCCGATAACGACCCCGAGATGATCATCGAGACATGTATGCTTACCGCCACGCACTATTTTAACGCGGCTCTCCACGTGGAAGGGATCACTACCCAATTGATGGACCACGCCCATACCTTCCGACCCACTTTGGACGGATACATCAAGAAGCCCAGCGCAAATCTTCAAGCTGCGATGGAACCGCTCAAATTTATCGAGCAGCTTCGCCCCAAACATTGTCGGGACAATGAACCGATTAGCCGGGCGATCATAGATAAATGCCTTCTAAGTCTGGAGGAGGCAAAAGCGGGTTTTCTGGGAATCGTCGGAGATGCAGCACGGCCCACGGTCTGGAGAGTGGTTTAACTAAAATTCTGGAGATAAACCATGAAAATCGAGGAGCATATGGCCAAAGCCGACCGATTTGTGCAATCGATGCAAAAACTTCACCCCGAGGAAGATTTCGAGGCGGTGATGTGGGCCCGGATGCACATCTGTTCGAATTGGATAAATGCCGCCCTGCATGCAAAAGGAATCATTCCCGAAAAAGATGACGTTGCCCATACATGGTATCTCTTTGATTACGCGGACCACGATTTCCTGGAGGCCAACATAGATGAGGAGGCCCGGCGGGCCCTCACCGAATTGACCGTATTCGAGAGCCTGAGAACAACGCATGCGCGGGGACCCGGCACCTATGGCCCCGAGGTATGCAAACTTTCCGACAGGGCCTACAACCACCTCAAGGAATATACGGAGAAAGCGATTGCCACTATGAATCCGAGCGCTTAGATAAGACTCGAGGCGTTGGTTAGAATCGTCCCATTCAATGATGTAGATTCATCCTGTTCTCATGAGGGAGGGTAAATTGATGCTCAAAAGGACTTGTCGCCGGCACTCAGCATTGATTGTAGCGTATGTCTCTCTGTTTGCTTTTGTGTTAGTCGCTCCCCCCCAAGTCGAGGCTGCGAAAAAAACGGCCAAATTGGGGGCGGCCACTGTCGCCAGCACACTCTATGTCATGGCGGGCGCCCTTGCGGATGTCTTCAATCGTAAAAACAAGGATTACTCCCTTAACGTCACCCTGGGTGGGGGAAAGTCCAATCCCCAATTGGTGGGGGTGGGCAAGTCTGACATTGCTTTCAGTTACACGTATTACGTGGGAAACGCTATTTCAGGGAAAAAGCCATACAAAAAAGCGCACCCGAACCTGAGAGGAATGGTGTGGCTCTATACGTCCGCCGTTCATTTCATGGCGGCGCCGGAGTTGGCCGGAAAAGGGATTAACTCGTTCGAGGATTTCGTGCAAAAGAAACCCAAGGCCGGGATAACCATCGGGAAGAAAGGGACGGGAACCTACAACATCGGGACCTACCTTTTCAAGGCGTATGGAACTTCGGCCGATGCGCTGAAGAAAGCCGGTGTGACGGTCCGCCTCGGCGGAGGTCGCGCCATGATGCGTTTCTATCAGGATAAGCACGTGGACTTTGTTTTATTTCACACTGGCCCCGGAAACGGGTTGATTAAACAAGCAGCCTTGCGCCGCCCTATCAATTTCACCGAGGTCACTTCGGGCATGCGGCAAAGGCTGGAAAAATTCGGCTTGGTGGAATCGGTTGTGGCCGCAAAAACTTATCCCGGTCAGAAGAAACCCCTCAACACCTACGGTCTTCGAACGATTCTTTTCACAAGAGAGGATCAGTCGCCCGACCTGATCTACAAAGTGACCAAAACCGTTTTTGAAAACAAGGATTACCTGAAAGGCGCCCACAGGCTTTACGGTTTTTTGGAGCCCAAGGGTTCCGTGAAGAATATGAAAGGCGTTCCCATGCACCCAGGGGCAGTCCGTTATTACAAGGAAGTGGGGGCAATGTAACCAGAGAAGGCGCAAGTTCAATATGCTAAAGGAATGATCGGGCACCATGGGTTCGCGCAATTTTTCTAGCGCCCGTTTCCAAATAATTCCGGAAGGCGCTCTTCATGGTTAGTCAAGGCGAGACTTTTCCCCCTAAGGGAATCGTCGGCTATCTTGTCATGCTGATCGCGATCGGCATGTCTCTTACGGAGATCTATCTTGCCGTTACCGGCGGGATGGACGCCATTTTCGAGCGGCCGATGTTTTATATGGCCGCCGCCGCCATCATCTTTCTTATCCCCTCTTCAAAAAAAGACAGGATTTTACCAGCGGAATGGAGCAAGGTGCTTGCCACCTTTCTCGGTGTTGCCGCAGTGGTTTCCGTGATATGGCTGCTTCGGGAGTTCGACCGGCTACTCGAACGCACCCGGTATGTGGATGATGTCCTGTTCCTGGATATTTTCTTTGGAGTCATTTGCATCATTTTGGTTCTGGAGGCCACGCGCAGGGCAATCAATCTGACCTTACCTTTAATTGCGTTTTTCTTCCTTGTGTACACCTACTTTGGCTCCTGGATGCCGTGGGAGTTTAGGCACGGCGGCATCGGATTTTTGGACATCATCGATCATTTTTACCTGACCGATGGGGGCCTTTGGTCTGCTCCGATGTACGTTTTCGTCAATTACATGTTCCTTTTCATCCTGTTTGGGGCCGTGCTCGATGCTTCGGGCGCCGGGAAAATATACATTGACTTCGCGTTCTTGCTGACCGGCCGGATGCGGGGCGGGCCCGCCAAGGCGGCCGTGGTGGCCAGCGCACTTTCGGGAACCATATCGGGAAGCGCCACCGCCAACATCGTCACCACGGGCACCTTCACCATCCCCTTGATGATAAAGATGGGGTATCGGCCCCACGTAGCGGCTTCGGTGGAGACCGCGGCTTCCACCGGGGGCCAGATTATGCCCCCCATCATGGGTACGGCGGCGTTTCTGATGGCCGAATTCACCGGAACTTCCTATTTCACCATCATCAAGATATCGGTCATTCCGGCATTGCTCTATTTCATGTCCGTATTTGTGTTCGTCCATTTGGAGGCGGCGAAAAACGACATTCATGGTCTGAGTTGGGAGGAACTTCCCGATATTTTCAGCACGATCGGGCGCGCGTTTGTTTTTCTCATACCGCCGGCTGTTTTGATTTATTTTATGGTCATCGGGAGGTCGGTGCAGTATGCAGGAGTAGCCGGAATCATTGCCACGATTATTTCCATGGCGTTGTTGGGAGCCATTGACTATCTCCGTGAAGGGTTCCGGAAAAACAATTTTTCTGTTGCAGTGGCGCTTGATTACTTGAGAAGCGGATTGAGTAAACTCATCAAGGCGCTGGTTCGAGGGGCTCGTCAGTGCGCCCCGATAGCCGCTGCCTGTGCGACTGCGGGGATCATCATCGGGGCCACGACAATCACGGGGTTGGGACTCAAGTTCTCTTCCATCGTTGTTTCGGCTTCCGGGGGGAGTCTCTTCCTTGGGATCATTCTGGTCGGGGTGGCCTCCTTCGTTCTGGGGATGGGGCTTCCGAGCAGTTCCGCTTACATCGTTCTGGCGGCCATGGCCGCCCCCGCTCTCATCGACTTGGGCCATATGAGCGCCGTGACGGCCCATATGATCATCTTTTGGTTCAGCCTGGATAGTTGTTACACGCCCCCTGTTTGCATTCCTGCGTATACTGCCGCCGCCATCGCCCAGGCGGATCCAATGAAGACCGGCTGGACTTCCTTCAGAGCGGCCAAAGGCCTCTATGTGATTCCATTTCTTTTCGCCTATTCCCCTGCTATTTTATTGAACGGAAGTGTGGCTGAAATCATCCTGGTTGTCTTGACGACTGGGATTGCGCTTGTCGCTGGAACGGCCGGCCTTAGCGGATATTTGATCGGGAAGACAACCTGGGTCGAGAGAGGAGGGCTCCTACTGGGAGCATTCATGATGCTTTGGCCTGGATACGCTGTCCAAGGTTCAGGATTCGTGTTGTTGACGATTCTCGTTGTTTTCCAGGTGACACGCCACTGCGGCTGGTTTTTTTGGAAACAACTAGGAGGGGAAAGTCTGCCAAAAAGCGGATGAATGCAGGAGATTCAAAAGAACCTGAACGTTTCCATGTTCTGACCTATTGAAAAGGAGAAGAAGATGAAAACATTTCGACCCGTATCTTGTTTGGGAATTTGTATGCTTTTCCTGATTGGTTTGTTTTTTGCTACTCCTTCCCACGCGTACCCAGATCGCCCGGTCAATTTGATCATTAAGTCCGGACCCGGTTCAGGTGTCGACCGTCTTGCGCGGTTCATGGCCAAACTCGCCCCAAAACACCTTGGAAAGTCTCTCGTGGTGATATGGAAAAAAGGCGGCGGAGGCGCAAAGGCCCAAGGATATATTCAGAAAAAACGAGCTGATGGTTCCCATATCATCATCGAGACGGCGAACATGCCCATGCTGATGTCCATCGGGAAAATCAAGTTCAAAACCACCGACTGGCAAGCGGTGATTCGGATGCAGGTGGACCCTCAGGGGGCCGCTGTGAGCTCACGTAAGCCTTGGAAGAATTTCAAGGATGTGGCCGCCTGGGCGAAGAAAAACCCGGGAAAGCTCCGGTGGGCGGGTTCCCACGCCATCGGAAACGACCCTTTGACCGTGAGTCTTCTCACTCGGGCTGCCGGCGGACTTAAGGTGAAATACATCCCTCACGACAGTCCGCCCAAGATGGTGGCCGGTCTTCTGGGAGACCACGTGGACATCGCCATATTGAACCCCTCCGAGGCGCAGGCGCAGGTGGCGGCGGGCAAGCTCCGTTATATGGGTGTGGCCCATCCCGAAAGGCTGAAACCGTTCCCGGATTGGCCCACTTTCAGGGAGCAGGGTTTCGATGTGGTGTACGGCCTTTGGCGCGGTGTTTTTGTGAAGGCCGGAACGCCCAAGCCAATCGTGGATAAGATTCACAAGTCCTTTTTGTCCATGCTCAAAGACCCCGAGTTCATCAAATTCAACAAAGCCACCGCTCAAGTCAGTGGATATATGGGGGGACCGCAAAAGTTTCAGTCTTTCTTTGTGGAACAGCACAAGAAACTGGGCAAAATTCTGAAAGGGATGATGAAAAAGTAACGGCGCATATCGAAGGTGGGCTAGAGTTAATCGCTCGCGCCAACCATTGCCCTGAGTGAAATGCGAGTCAGTATGCGAATTGGTGAAATCCTGATCGGCGTGACTTTGCTGGTCGTCTGTGTAGCCGTTTGGGTCATCTCAGGTAATTTTGAGATGGGCTCTACGCTGGTCGGCAATAAAACGCTCAGCCCGTCCTATTACCCAAGGCTTTTGGCCGTGGGAATAGCCATCTGCGCGGCTTTACTGATTTGTCGCAACTTGTCTCCCAAGAAACATGTTGAAGATGTTACATGGGGGCGAAGCACGACCATGGCGCTTTGCATGGGAGCGATGGCCTTTCAGGTCATTTCTTTTGAAGAGTTGGGGTTTATCCCTTCCATCTGGATTGGCCTGACGGCTTTTTTGGTTGCGTTGCGCGTTTCCTTGACAACTGGAGCCATGGTCGCTACGGGATTCGTCATTTTCGTGTATTTCTTTTTCATCCGGCTATTGCAACTCCAGCTTCCCCAAGAGTTTCTCCCCTCCCTGTTGGGCTGAGGTGAAACCGATGGCCGCCAGGCAAACCGAAGAGAGCGCGGATGCTTGAGAATTGGCTCGTCGGAGCTGCTCAGTTGGCTCAAATGGATGTCCTTGTGGCTATTGCCGCCGGGGTTCTCATGGGAATCTGTGTAGGAGCGATGCCGGGGCTGAACGCCGTCACCGGCGTTGCCTTGATGGTGCCCTTCACCTACACGCTTCCGCCCATTGTCGGCCTTGCGCTTCTCATTTCCCTGTACACCGCCGCGGAATACGGTGGCTCCATCACCGCAATCACCATTGCTACGCCGGGGACCCCCGCAGCCGCGATGACCACGGTGGACGGCTATCCCCTGACTCGAAAAGGGCAAACCGGCAGGGCCTTGAGCGCTTCGATCACCTCTTCGACCTTCGGGGGAATCTTCAGCACGATTATCTTGATCCTGTTTTCCATTCCACTCGCCGAATTCGCGATCGCGTTCGGTCCGGTGGAGTATTTCAGCTTGGGTGTCTTCGGCCTTTCCGTCATCGCAAGCTTGACGGGCGGATTTTGGCTGAAAGGACTTCTCATTGCATTCATCGGTCTCCTGATCAAAACGGTAGGTACGGACCCGCTTACCGGGAGTGAGCGATTTACGTTCGATCTCACGTTTTTGTACGACGGGATCGGTTTTCTCCCGGTGATGCTCGGGTTATTCGCCATATCGGAAATCTTTTTCGTGATCGAAAAGGGAGAGGGGAGCCGGTTCACGGGAGGTTCGTTTTCCTCTGAAAGAATGAAATGGAAAGAAATAGTCGGGTATTGGAAATGTATGCTTCGATCCAGCTTGATTGGGACGCTGGTGGGTATCGTGCCTGGGGCCGGCGCCTCCATTGGCAGCATCATCGCCTATAACGAAGCGAAAAGAACCTCAAAAAATCCAGAAGAATACGGCCATGGCTCCATCGAGGGTGTCGTCGCTTGCGAATCGGCCAACAACGCGACGG
Organism: bacterium; assembly: GCA_965261085.1. GTDB lineage: Bacteria > UBA8248 > UBA8248 > UBA8248 > UBA8248 > Bin107. Next base: position 3,335,511 of record OZ253442.1, on the reverse strand, counting down.
TGGGAGGAGCGCTCGTCCCTCTGTTGACTCTTGGAGTTCCAGGCTCGGGGACAACCGCCGTCCTTTTGGGCGCTCTTATGCTCCAGAACCTGACCCCCGGCCCGTTCCTTTTCAACCAAAGGCCGGACATCATCTATGGTATTTTCTCCGTCCTGTTCGTGGCCAATATCGTCATGCTGGCCGTGGGATTGATGGGAATCAAATTTTGGCTCAGGGTGGTTCAAATCCCCCCGCAGATATTGGCCCCGCTTATCTTCGGCGTAAGTTTCGTCGGGGCGTACAGCATCAATGGAAGTATCGGAGATGTAGTCGTGATGCTGATCGTGGGATTTTTCGGTTACATCTTGAGGAAGTTCAAGTTTCCCCTGCTTCCGATGGTGATCGCGCTGGTTCTGGGTTACATGGTCGAAACTTCGCTAAGGCGTGCGCTCATTCTTTCGGAGGGAAGTTTCTGGATATTCATAGAGAGTCCGCTCAGCGCGGCGTTCCTTTTGATCACGGTGGTTTCCCTGGGGTGGGCCATTTATCGGGAAACCCAAGAATCAAAGCCTTCATCTCAGGAAAATGAAGCGAATTGACTCTTGGCAGTTGGCAGCTTTTCCTGGTATCGGATTTATGAGAGACCCAAATTTCACCGGGCATTGGTTCATTTGAGTGAGCCATAAGCGCGATCGAGGTCGGGACGCAGCGTTCGAGTCCACTGTTCCGCGCTCTGCATTCACACTTACCGCTGCAAATTCAGGCGTAAAAATTCCGTAGGAGTTCACCAGAAATGCGAATTTCGCGAAAAACTATTATTTCGGAACGACGGCGATCATGTCGAGTTCCAGGCGGGCGCCCGGAGCGCTCAACCCCTGGACGCACAGTCCCGTGCTCGCCGGTTTCCAGTCCCCGAAATACTCCCTCAGCACCGCGTTTACGTCGTCTCTCTCACGGTTGTCGGTAAAGTATTTGGTCACCTTCACGACGTTGCGCCAGGTCAGGCCCCGCGCATCGAGAACCATCTTGATGTTATCCATTACGCGCCGGGTCTGCTCTTTGATGTCATGCGGCAAAACATGCTCCTCCGGCACGTGGGGATGCTGATGGTAGAGAGGGGACGTCGTCGACCCCGATAGAAAGAGGATATCGCATCCGCCCTCGACGTGAATCGCCGGGGCGTAGGGCATGTTCTGCCTTTCCTCGGGTTTCGGATGAACTTCCTTGATGCCGTCAATCATGGGATTTTCTCCTCTTCACTGAATCGTTCACGCCGGATAAGCCCCGGCTTCATTGGTCAACGGCTTCGCTCCGGGTCCTCCCGCATACATACGGAATCAGGTTCTCTCGCACGCGCTGTCGCAAAGATGCTCCATGGCATCAAAGCTCCCGGATCATCCCCCAACGCTGAACCGTATAAACTTCCAACGAACGGAGCACGACACGCTCGAGCAGGAAGCCGAACACGCCGATAAGCAATACGCCTGCATACATGACGTCGATCTGGAGAAAATCCTGGGCCAGAAATATCCGGTAGCCGAGTCCCGTCCCGATGGAAACGAGCAATTCGCCTCCAACCAGTATCCGCCAGGCCCGGGAAAATCCCAGTCGATAGCCCGTGATGATGGAAGGAAGAGCCGCGGGAAAAAGAACGCGCCGGAAAAACGGCCATCCCCTGGCCCCGAGAACACGCCCTGCGTACAGCATGTTGGGCGGTACGGATTTCACACCCATCCAGGTGTTCACCAGAACGGTCAGGCCGGCCTCGAATCCGAGGGTCACGATGAGGGTTGTTTCGGTAAGGCCGAGGAAGAGTATGACGATGGGAAAGGTGGCGATCCCTGGAATCGAGAGGAAAAAATTCAGGGGAGGGACAATGATTTTTTCCGCGAAACGGTTCGTTCCCATGATGAGGCCGAAGACGGTGCCAATCAGGCAGGCGATGAATCCGCCAATGAGAACGCGGCTCAGGGACGCGGTAATGTCCTTCATCAGGATCCCTTCGTTGAAGATGTGCACGATGGTCTGGGCGACCTGCGTCACCGTGGGGAAAAGCGCCTCGTGAATGATCCCCGAGCGCGCCACGAGTTCCCAAAGGACGAACAGGCAAAGCAGCGGCCATGTATTCTCCCATGCCGTTAAGATGTAGTACGCCCACTTCCCCTTGCCCGGATCGATGATTTCAACGGCTTCGGTATCCATAAGCGCATCGGAGTGAACCATTTTGCCCTCCCGTGTTCATCTTTTATGCGGCGTCACATACGTCGAGCCGGGACGTTCCCCCGCAGGAATTCATTCCAGCATATCCTGCTCCAAAATGCCGGGAGATTTCGGAAGCGGCGGCTTCTGAATCGGTCGCATCGACAAATCGCCCTTGATTTGCTGTTCGATGAGGTTTTCCAGGCGGCGCTCATGCTCCATCAAAGGATCGGAAAGCGAAATGCGCTCTTCATAGGTGAGGTCTATCAGAATCGTCTCCACCACCTTGCCCGGGCGAGCGCTCAAAACCACCACTTTTTGCGAAAGGAACACCGCCTCGCGGACGCTGTGCGTGATGAAGACGATGGTTTTTTTCGTCTCCCGCCAGATGTCGAGCAACTGAATCTGAAGGCTCTTGCGGGTCTGGGCGTCCAGAGAGCCGAACGGCTCGTCCATCAACAGGATTTCGGGTTCTGTCGCCATCGCCCGCGCGATGCCCACTCGCTGTTTCATCCCGCCCGAGAGGCGATGGGGGAACACGTCGGCGAATTCCTGGAGATTGACGAGGCGGAGATAGTGTTCCGAAATCCGGTGCTGCTCCTCCTGGGCATCCCTTTCATCGAAAGTCCGAATTTGACGTTGTCGCGAACCGTCATCCAGGAGAAGAGCGCAAAATCCTGAAACACGACGCCCCGGTCAAGGCCGGGTTCGCTGATGGGCCGGCCGTCGAGAAGAAGGACCCCGGAGTCGAATGGATGGATTCCGGCCACCACCATCAAAAAGGTGGACTTGCCGCAGCCGCTGGGGCCGATGACGGTGACAAACTCGCCTTCGTTCACTTCGAGATTGAGGTCCCGGAGGGCGTGGACGCGAGAGCGCTTACCGAAGCCTTCATTGATGATATAGGATTTGTTCAGATTCTGGACCAGGAGTTTAGCCATATCTTGCACGTTTTTCTTTCGTAGCATCAAAGAGACGCTCTTTGACCGACTCTGAAGGCTCGAAAGAAATCGGCCGGGGCCGCCGACAAACGCCCGATCCGCCGAGGGAGCCGTCGCTCCCCCTGCGGACCCCGGACGGCGTATTCAAGGTCCCCCTAATTTTTCGAAAGCGCCTTGTTGGTGAATTCAAGCATCAGTGCTTTCTTGAAATCGGGAATGAACTTGATCTTTTTTATTTCGTGCATGATCTGCGCGAAATTGTTGACGTCGTTCATGACGTCGTCGTCAACCGTCAGCTTGTCATAATCGGCGACATAGATGCCCGCCTTGATCTTGGCTCTCGGAATTTTCAGCCCCCATCCCTTATAGGCTTTTGCCAGGATGTCGACCGATTCCTCGGGGTTGGAGTTGATGAATTTAATCGCCTTGAGCCAGGCGTTCACGAATCGCTGGGTGGCTTCTTTGTTCTTTTTCACCCAGCCGCAATTGGCGTACAGAAAAACGGGATACACAATCTTTCCCAGCTTCGACCACTTTTCGTTGGAAACCAGGACGCGAGCGAGCCCCTTGGAGACCAGGATCGAGGCATAGGGTTCCCACGCCACGGCGACGTCGATCGAGCCGGACTCGAACGTGGCGGGGATGAGCCTCGTCTTCATGTTCTTGAGGACGAAATCCTTTTCCTTCAACCCCTGGTATTTGAGCAGAATCCGCCAGGCCGTGTAGGTGCCCGATCCCATCTGGACCGCCAGGCGCTTGCCTTTGAGATCCGCCAGCGACTTGGACGTCTTGTCCCGGACCGGAACGACGATTTTGGAAGTGAGGCCGTATTGGACCATTCCGATGACGCAGAGAGGGAGCTTTTTGGCGAGCCCCTGAAGGACGCGAACATGCAGACCGACGCCCATTTCGGCGGAACCGCCTACGACGGCCTGCAGGGAAGCGCTCCCCGAACTCTCCGCGAAGACCTTGACGTTGACCCCCTGCTCCTTGAAAAACCCCCTCTGTTCCGCCACTTCATTTACGACCGCCTGAGGGCTTCGATTCGTGGACAACCTGATGTTGTATGCCGCGTACGCCTCAGATGAAAACAAGAACACCGTTGCTGAAATCGCCGCGAGCATAAGGAATTTCTTCATTTCAACTCCCCCTATTCATGAGCGCCGATGGGACAAATACCCTCTAAAACGGGAAGAAACTTCAAGGCTTTCCCCCCTCTGCGCAGCGTTCAAGGAACAAGCAGATAATTCCGCGATTATGCACTTGACAAACTGAGCCACAAGATGTATATTTCCTCATATGGATACCTCATCATCACTTTCATCGTCTTTTGATTTGTCGGGCGTCAGTTTGTCCACCTCTTTCATGATCGTGGTTCCGAATATATGCTCCATGAGTTCGCGCCCAGGCCGCTTGAGCGCGTCCTTCGGGAGTTTTCCCTTACCAGGAGGCTTTTGAGCCATGGTGAACCTCATGCACTTGATTGATAAGTTCAACTGCGATGATACCTGCCGCAAGATGTTGCAGGATATTCGCTGGCCTGCGGGTGTGTGTTGCACCAGGTGCGGCGATATGGACGTGCTGGATTTGGAAAAACACAACCGCTGGAAGTGTAAGTCCTGTGATTACCAGTTCAGCGTTACATCGGGCACCATTATGCATGATTCCCACCTGCCCCTGCGTAAGTGGTTTCTCGCCATCTATCTCATGTGTGAATCCAAGAAGGGTATCTCCGCTTGCCAGATGCAGAGAACGCTTGGCGTGGCCTATCGCACGGCGTGGTACCTGTGCCACCGCATCCGCGAGGCCATGGGAAACGAGCCTTTTTCCGGCCCCACCCTTGTGGGCGTCGTGGAAGTCGATGAAACGCTCGTGGGCGGCAAGGCGAAGGGCAAAGGCAAGGGCTACAAGAAGAACAAGCAATGGGTCGCGGGAGCCATCCAGCGCGGCGGCAAGGTGCGTCTTGAGCGAATTCCGAACATCAAGAAGAACACGCTCCACGACTTCATCCAGCGCACCATCCGGGATGAGGCCGAAGCCATTTACACGGATGAACTCAAATCCTATATCGGCATTGAGGACAGCGACACGCGCCATGAAACCGTGAACCACTCCGAGGAAGAATGGGTCGTGGGTGATGTCCATACGAACAGCATCGAGGGCGTGTGGTCGCTGTTCAAGCGTTCGCTCACGGGCGCGTTCCACAAGATGAGCGTCAAGCACATGGATCGCTATCTCGATGAGCTTGAATGGCGATACAACAACCGCAAGAACCACTACATTTTCAACGACACGCTCAAGCGAATCGTGAACACGAAACCTCTTGAGTACAAGAAGCTGGTAGCGTAGACTGCCAGAAAAGGTAAACCGCCAGTTGGCGCTGGCGGCTCGGGACTTGAAGGGTGAAAAATCCGAATAACCCCACCCTACAAAATACCGAGCACCTTTGTCAAGCAGGGAAAGTGCGTCTATCCCGCCCGATCCGAGAGGGGGTGATGTGAATGAGGCGCGATGACCCCATTGTAGCCGCAGCAAAGAATCTGATAGGTGGCCCCACTCGCCAGGAATCACCATTTCTCCCCAGAAGTGGTGCGGGTGGGGCCACCCATTGAATATATATTTGAACACCCCTTTTTGAACATTCTCCTTGACGTTACCGGATAAAACGCGGCACACTCCATTCATCACCATCGCAGAGGGACCTGCTTTCTGAGTCGGGTCGCTCGCTGAATACAACAGCCTTGCACCGATTCCGGGTTCGCTACCCGGACAAAAGGTGAATAGGCGGGACTTCACTTTTCTCTGTGATGGTGATAAGGCCCGGCCTCGCTGGGAGGTCGGGATATCGCCATAGAGGTGGATACTTCCATGATCAAGAACATCGTACTGAGCCTCTTCGTAGCAATTCTGATTGCAGGTTGTGGTGGTGGAGGCAAGAAATCGAGTGTTCCTGTTCCAGCCACTCCACCGGTAATGCCCGGTGGCGGAGAGCCTCCACAGCAACCACCAGTCGCTCCTGCTCCTGAACCTCGGGCGGTGAGAGAAATCATGAATGGCCTGATCGACGCTTCCACCGTCGTGATCAAATCCAACACGATCAATGCGGATATCTGGAGCACCAGAATAACCCAGCCCACTCCCACGAACCTTGACCTCTCGGACATGACTCGGCGCGGCGGCGCCCTTCAACGCCTCGAAACCCGACATGAAGTCCCCCTGGCCGGAACCCATAGCAGGGGCGTCACCGGAAACGCCTTCGATTATGGCGGATGGATGGATCACAGCTTCTTTCTTCTCGCCGTATGGAATCCCATGGACAATGATCCGCTCGACCCTTCCGAGCAGGTTTTCGCGGACGTATTCTCGGTCGGAAACGCGACCGGCACGAACCCCATATCCGGTAGCGCGACTTGGCGCGGGGCCGTCGTTGGTGTCGATGCGAGCGAGACGGACGACAAGGGCAACGTCATTATCGGCGACGCCATGGTCGGCATCAGCAATTTCAGCAATCCATCGGCCAGCGTCTCGTTCACGAATCTCGTTGACCAAACGACGAACGAGAGGCGAGCCAGCATGTCTTGGAGCAATATGCCCGTGAGAAATGGAGCATTTGACCATAACGGCGATCTGTCCGTGGGCGTTGCATTTGCAGACCGGGGTGATGGCTTCAACTCGCTCACGGGCCGCTTCTATGGCCCGAATCACGAAGAAGTGGGTGGCGTATTCATCCGCGACGAGGTAGCAGGCGCGTTTGGGGCGCGGCGGTAATCGTGAAGGGCGAGGCCGATGGGGAATTGGTCGTTTTCTCATCGGCCTCGTCTCGCTCGGAATTTACTTAAGTATTTGTACCAGGCCTTGAAGGCAACCAAACAATCCTTGCCCGTAGGATCGACGTCAATCGGATCAGGCATATCCATATATCCTTTCACCGACATTTGCTGGCGGATGTCATTTATCGTCTCCTGTGCGGTAAGGATGGTTTCCGTTCGCCTTGATTGAAGTAAAGAGTTCTCTCCGGCATAGATTGTTCTGGCGATGATATTTGCTTTCTCCACGTTGTTCCAAAAATTATCCGGTTCTTTACGGCCCCAGTTCCAAGTATATTTTTCCGAGACGCTCTGCCAATAATTACCGACTATAATCACAATGACGAACATGGCGGCTAATGTCAGCCATGTAGAAATGGACGCTTCTGGCCACATTACGGCAGCCGCCCTTTCGACAACATACGCAAAACCAAACCAGAGGGTGAGGCGAATATGTATCCACATGCCACGACACTACATGTTGGGCCAAGGTTAGTCAAGTGCATAATCACGGATAATTCAGTTGAATTAATGGCTTACGCACGATGCTACAATGGATGAATCCGGTAATCAAGGTACATAAAGAATGAGAAAGAGCTCTCCAAAAGCGTCGGCTCAAATTTCCAACCGCTCGGCTCCTGAGGTAGGGCGCAACCGCTTCGGGCGGCTATTCGTCACCGATGACGGCGATTGCCTGAATCTCGACCATCATCTCCGGCCGGGCGAAGCCCTTCACGGTGATCAAGGCGCTGGCCGGGGCGTTTTCAGGAAAATATTCCTTGCGGATCGCCGTGAACCGGTCGCCGTGGCGAACGTCGAGAATGAAAACCGTCATCGTCACGATGTCGTCGAGCCTTCCCCCCGCGCGCTCCAGCACCTCCTGGATGGCGCGGAACGAAGCATGTGCCTGCGCACCGAAATCACCGTGGAGCTGGTTTCCTTCCCCGTCGATGGTCCGGCCGACCCCGGCCAGCCAGACCTGCTTTCCGCCCTTCGTGATGACGGCCGGCGAGAAGGCGCGCTGCTCCTGCCGGGGGTTCCCTTCCAGATATTCTCTCGGCACCGACGTGACTTCTTATTCGTCCGGGATGTAGGCCATCAAAGAGGCGAGGACCCGGCATCCCGGTACGGGCATGGGGGTCGCCGTCTCCGCGCTCGTGTTCACCGGCGGATCCTTCGGGAAGGCGCTCCCCCACACCTCGAACGCCCCGTGCAGGTCGGCCATATCGGAGAACACGGTCTGGCTTCTCACCACGTCTGAAAGAGATCCCCCCGCCGCCCGGCAGATGGCGTCCACGTTTTTGAGCATGTATTCGACCTGGAGCTTGATGGCCGAGGCATACCAGGGGAGCCCAGGATTCACGCTCGCCTCCTCGGCCAGTCCGCTTTCGTCCGCTGCGATTTGCGTCGAGAAGAATAAATAGGGCCCCGCTTTCACCCCGTGGGGTTCGTGAAAAACCGGCGCAGGCGCGTCGCCGGCCGTGATGGTCTTCCGGGCGAACCCCGAATCCGGGCGAAGGGCGATGGAGCTGATCTCGATTCGCGAGCCGCCGATGGCCAGATCGTCGCAGGGGATGAGCACCCGGGCGGGCGGGTTCTCGGGGAAAAAGCTTCGCCACACATAGTCGAAGGCCGGCAGATCTTCCATGTGCTTGAGATAGACGCTCGACTGGATGATGTCATTCAGGGAAAGGCCGAGTTCGCCGAGCACTTTTTCCTTCGTCCGGACGATGTATTCGGTCTGCCGCTTGATGGCGGACTGATGCCACAGGGCCGGATTCACCCGGGCGTCCGGGTGGACGCCGGTCTCATAATCGGTGGCGATCATGCCCGGCATGAAGATGAACGGCCCCGCCGACTGCGCCGCGGGGTATCCCGTCACGGCCTTGGGGACGACCTCCAGGTCGTGGGTGACCTTTTCCCATCCCGCCTTGGGGTTCACCGCGATTCCGTCGCAGGCGATCATGGCGCCGGGCACTTCGAGCGCCTTCGAGACGACCCGTGTGCTGGTTGGGTGGGCCTTCGCCATGAAGCTTTGCCGCGCCGAAGAATACCAGGGCGCCTGATCCCGGCCGGTGATGAACTGCTCGATCCGTATGAGATCCTCGAAACCGATCTCCGCGCTCCCCAGCACTTTTTCCATGGTCTGTAGCATGTAGCGCGTCTGGCGGACCATTTCGGGCGGCGAGGCGTAGGGGAGCGCCGGGTCAACCGCCGCCTCGGGCGCGATGCCGGAAACGTAGTCCGTCGGAAGCTGCCCGGAAAAGAAGATGAAGTGTTCGGTTTCGATGAGCTGCGACTGCGCTTTCAGGGGCTGCGGGCAGTTCTCGGGCGTGATTGCGCGTTTCATGAAGTTTCCCCTTCGATAGGCGCGCCGGTACGCGGAACCTCCCCTCGGAAAGTTCGCAAAATTTTGGCTGCAAGAATAATTGGAGCATCGCCAATTTATCACAACAGCGGAAGCGGGGAAATTGCGACTCTCGACATAGAGTGTGTAGGATAAATCTATTCTTATCCCGAATGGGGAATGAAAGGGTTGGCTGAATTCAGGGTGGGCTGGCGAATGCCGCCTTTCCGCGTTCACGGAAAACGCGCCGGGGGTGTGGGCAGGGAGAGCGAAACGGCCGCCACGGATATCGCCAGGTTAAGGAGCATGTGCATCAACGCCCCGATCAGAGGCGAATACGCGTATAACTCAATATATATCAATAGGTTATACTTTTATTTATTTATCGAAAAACCCCGTGAATTTATCGTATTTTTCAGAAATTCCCTCGGCCCGAACGAGCCGAGTCGCTCCGCCGTCATACCCGTGCTCTCCCGCGTCCCGTCACCGCAAAAGCGGGCGAATACGCCTTCGCCTCGATGTGGACGGTCTCAAATAAATCGCTTCGGCCGGGGGTCGATTCGGATGACTCTGGAGAAGATTCAAGGAAGGCCGGGCGCTGATGCGTTCGGAACCCCTTTAGCTTAAGCTCGCGAGGCGCATTCCTCATCCCCCGGTTTGTTGCCGTCCGGTCAGGCGCGCCAGGCGTCGCCGACGACGACCAGCAGATCCTTGGCGTCGACCGTGGTGCCAGCCGGCGCAACTCACGGACCTCGAGCGTGGAGGCGAGGGAACCCTCGTCAAGCACGGGAACGGTCTTGCCGGTCCCGGCGTAGCCCTGTTCGCCGCCGACGCGGTCATATTCCGGGAGAGCGAGCCGGACGGCGTCCCACTGTCGGCGGATCGTTTCGGAACCCCTTGTCCACGGCGCAGTTGCGGCCCCACAGCAGAATTCATCCAAAATAACACGATAACAACACGTAATTGTCGCAAACGCTCACACTAAGTTCACACATTTTGTGCTTAAATGGGTTCATGGTCATTTACAGCGCTCCGTAGAGCAACTACGGGGCGGTGCGCGGGGAGTTTTCGGTGAGTGTGAGTGTTTGGGGGGATCTTCCGGATCCATCGACGAGGAGAAGCGAGTTGCCCCGGTCGGGCGGACAAGCTCCCCCTCGGAGGCAGGTTTCATTGCGTTATTGACTTGAGAAAGGGGACAGACCATGCCTGACGACTATACATCCGATACGCAGACCACCGGCGCGGTTGCGGTGGGGGGCTCGGCGACGGGCGAGATCGAGACCTCGAATGACTTCGACTGGTTCGCGGTCGACCTGGTCGCCGGCCATACCTACGTCATCGGCCTGGAGGGAGCCGACAGCGGCGGCGGCGCCCTGCAGGACCCGGTACTGCGAGGCCTCTACGACGCCGCCGGCAACCGGATTGCGGGCGCCCGGGACAACGATGGCGGCGTCGGCAGGGACGCCCGGTTGACCTTCACCGCCACCACCACCGGCGCCTACTATATCGAAGCTCGCGGCCGTTCGAATCAGACGGGCGACTACACCGTGCGCGTGACGGAATGGGTGGATACGGACGCCGAGCGCGGCGGCGCCGCCGATCTCGGCGACATCACGGCTCTCGCCGGGCCGCAGTTTCCGGCGGCATCACTCGACGGCTCCTCCGACTCGGTGGACTACTGGCGCTTCACGCTTTCGGAGGCCAGGAGGGTTGGACTGGGTTTGCGCCAACAGGATGCGAATGCCGACCTGTTTCTGGAGGACGCCGAAGGCAACGTCCTCTACAGCGGCACGGAGGAGGGGACGGCGAACGAGTGGATTTCGCAGACGCTCCTGGCCGGGACGTATTTCGTGCGTGTGGAAGCGCAGGAAGAAGGCGCCAACGAATTCAAACTGCGTTATGGGGTGAGTGTGGGGCCAATCCCGACGTGGTGGCCGCCTTGGAGCAGCAGCAGCAGGGGACGGATGAGGCGCCGGAGTTCGCGCAGCCGAGCTACGCGTTCTCACTCGCGGAGAACGCGGACGGCGGCGCGGCCAGTGTAGCGTTGGGCGCGGTCTCTGCGACGGATCCGGAAAACTCGACGATTACCTACAGCATCGAGGCGGGCGACTCCGGTGGCCTGTTCGAGATCGACTCAGGGACGGGCGCCCTGTCGTACCAGGGCGCGGGCGAGGACTACGAGTCGGGGACGACCAGCTACGAACTGACGGTGCGGGCGAGTGACGGCAGCCTGCACAGCGAGGTGACCGTCACCGTCAACGTCACCGACGTGGCCGAAGCGCCGGCGTTCGCGGAGGGGAGCTATGCGTTCTCACTGGCGGAGAACGCCGACGGCGGCGCGGCCAGTGTAGCGTTGGGCGCGGTATCGGCGACGGACCCGGAAAACTCGACGATTACCTACAGCATCGAGGCGGGCGACTCCGGTGGCCTGTTCGCCATCGACCCGGGGACGGGCGCCCTGTCGTACCAGGGCGCGGGCGAGGACTACGAGTCGGGGACGACCCGGTACGAACTGACGGTGCGGGCGAGTGACGGCAGCCTGCACAGCGAGGTGACCGTCACCGTCAACGTCACCGACGTGGCCGAAGCGCAGGAGGTTACGGAGACGCAACAGAGTGTGTCCGAACCGGACGGCCAGGACCTTCCGGAAGACACCTCCACGACCGGCCGGGTTGCGGTGGGCGGCTCGGCGACGGGCAAGATCCATGTATTTAACGACCACGACTGGTTCGCCGTCGAGCTCGAGGCGGGCAGTACCTACCGGATCGACCTGGAAGGCTCGTGGACCGGGGGCGGCACCATGAGGAACCCGCATCTGGGCTCGGTCCGCGACGCGGACGGCGTCCGTATCCTCTACACGTGGGACGACGACGGCGGCGCGGGCTACAACGCCCGGGTGACGTTCACGGCGACGGATGCCGGCACCTACTATTTGGTGGCCGGCAACAGCTATGTATACACCGGCGGCGGTGAATATGACAGTAAAGGCACCTACACGCTGTCGGTGACTGAGGTCCCGGACGATTTGGCGGCGGGTACCGGGACGAGCGGCGCGGTGGAGGTGGGCGGCTCGGTGACGAGCGATATCGAGATCTCGTTCGACTGCGACTGGTTCGCGGTGGAACTCGAGGCGGGCGCGACCTACCGGATCGACCTCAAGGGCTCGCCGACCGGGAGCGGCACCTTGAGTGACCCGTATCTGTACGGGCTCCACGACGCGGACGGAAACTTCATCCCCGGCACGACGGACGACGACGGCGGCGCGGGCTACAACGCCCGGGTGACGTTCACGGCGGAGGAAGCCGGCGCCTACTATGTGGCGGCCGGCGCCTGGGGATACGATACAGGCACCTACACGCTGTCGGTGGTGGAAGATTCCATGTGACGTGCGCGGCGGCGACGGGCCGTGAGGGTCCGTCCCGCCGTGCCATGCGGTGGCCGACCCCGCGTTCGTTGACGATGCAGGCGGGGTTGGCCGCGTCTTCGCCGGGCATGCGCCGGAGCTTCTTCATGAAGGTGAGTCGCACCAGTTGCGTATCGCCGTTGTGACGTCCGCCCGGCGGACGCGGGACGCGGCGGGTGTGACTTTGTATACGGGCGTTTCAGGGAAACGCCCCTGATGCGGGTTATGGACAAGCTATGAATGATCGAAAAAGCGACAGGGGAGGACGGAGGGAGATTCGCGCGGCCCTGGCCGAGAGTCGCCGGCTGTTCTATATCATCGGTTTGTTCAGTTTTTTCGTAAACCTCCTGATACTGACCGGCCCCATCTTCATGCTGCAGGTCTACGACCGGGTGCTGAGTTCGCGCTCCGAAGCGACGCTGGTCGCGCTCGCAGGCATCGTGGCGTTCCTGTTCCTGATGATGGGGCTTCTGGACCACTTCCGCGCCCGGGTGCTCGCGCGTGCGGGAGCGAGGTTCCAGGACCGTCTCGACGGGCGTGTTCTGGGGGCGATTCTCAGCCGGGCGGGCCGCTCGGCGGGCGCGCGCTCGAATCCGGCCACGGGGCTCCATGATCTCGAGGCGATGCAGCGCTTCGCGTCGGGTCCCGGCCCGTTCGCCTTCTTCGACGCTCCCTGGACGCCGGTGTTCCTGTTCGCGCTGTTCACCTTCCACTGGATGCTGGGCCTGCTGGCGGTATGCTCGGGCTTGCTGCTCATCGCGCTGGCGCTGATGAACTCGGCGCGGACGGGGCGGCTCCAGGCCGAGGTGGGCGAGGCTTCGGCCATGGCGTGGCACTTCGTGGAGCAGACGCGCGCGGGCGGGGAGACGGTGCGTGGGCTGGGGATGCGGGGCGCCGTGCTCGCGCGCCTGGAGGCGCTGCGTCACACGACGCTCTCCAAGACCATCGTCGCATCGGACCGCAGCGGCGCCTATGCGGTCACCTCCAGGACGCTCAGGCTGTTCCTGCAGTCCATGATGCTGGGCCTCGGCGCATGGCTCGCCATCCTCGGCGTGGTGACGCCGGGCATCATGATCGCGGCTTCGATTCTTCTGGGCCGGGCGCTGGCGCCCATCGACCAGGCGGTCGGGCAATGGCCGGTGCTGCAACGCGCGCTCCAGGCGCGGCGCTCCCTGGCGAAGCTGCTTTCCGAGACGCCGGAGCCTCCTGTGCGGACGTCTCTACCCAAGCCCCGGGCCGTCCTCGAAGTGGAAAACGCCGTCGTCGCGGCGCCGGGGGCGATTGTTCCCGCCGTGCGGGGCGTTTCGTTCCGTCTGGAGCCGGGCAACGCCGTCGGCATCGCGGGGCGCTCGGCATCGGGCAAGTCGACGCTGGCGAAAGCGCTCGCGGGGGTATGGCCGACGGTGGCGGGCAAGGTGACGCTGGGCGGCGCGGAACTGGATCAATACGGCGAGGAAGCGCTGGCGCGCTACGTCGGCTGGCTGCCGCAGGAGGTGGTGCTGTTCGAGGGAACGGTGGCGGAGAACATCGCCCGCCTCGATCCCGAACCGGACGCGGAAGCGGTCGTCCTGGCTGCGGAGCGCGCAGGCGCGCATGAGATGATACTCGACTTGCCCGGAGGCTACGATTACCAGGTGGCGGCGGGGGGCGCTGCGCTCTCGGGCGGACAGCGCCAGCGCATCGCGCTGGCCCGCGCGTTTTACGGCGATCCCGTCGTCGTGATCCTCGACGAGCCGGACGCGCACCTGGACACGGAGGGCGCCGTGGCGCTGAACCGCGCGGTGGCCGATATCAAGTCCCGCGGCGGCGCCGCGGTCATAGTGGCCCACCGTCCCGGCGCCTTTGCCGAATGCGACGTGGTGCACCTGATGGAGGGCGGACAGAACCACCCGACCCAATTGGCGCTGCCGCCTGCGGCGCGCGAGGCGCATTCTGAGGCCGGGGGTGCGCAGGCGCCCGTGGTGGTGCGCGCGCTGCCCGGCCCGCCGCCTGCTGATGGGCGGCAAACCCCGCCGGGCGAGGAGAAGGAGCCGCCTCGCGTGATCCGGCTCACGACTCCCCCGTTTCCGGTGAACGGGGACTCCGAGGAGGAGGACAACTCATGAGCATCCTGGGAGGACGGCGGGAAAAAGCGGCCCGCGACACCCGGAAGAATATGTTCAACGTGCGACGCCCGGTGGTGCTGGGTTTCCTGACCCTGTTCCTGCTTTGGGGCGGCCTGTTCGGGTGGGGCGCTTTCGCCTCGATCTCGGGCGCCGTGATCGCGGCCGGCAGGGTCGAGGTCGAGGCCCGCGACCAGGTGGTCGAGCACATCGACGGGGGCACCGTGCGGGAGATACTCGTCCGCGAAGGCGACACGGTGAAGGCGGGCGACGTAGTGCTTCGCTTCGACGACAAGCTTCAGCGCTCGGAGGAGTCGATCCTGGCGGCGACGCATGCCGAACTGGTGGCGCGGCGCAACCGTCTGGAGGCGGAATTCCGCGGCGCCGACGCCATCCTCTGGGACGCGGCGCTTGCCCGGCGCTCCAGGGCGGAACCTGCGGTCAGGACGATTCTGGAGGGCCAGAAACGGCTGTACATTGCCCGGCGGGCTTCCAGGGCGGGGCTGGAAGCGCAGCTTCGCAAGCGGATCGTTCAGGCGCGCAAGCAGGTCGCGAGCCTCAAGGCCCAGGTCGGGGCGGTCAGGCGCCAGAGAGGTCTCGTCACCCGGGAGTTGAAAGCCGAGCGGCAACTCTTCAAGGACGGTCTGACGGAACTGCACCGGCTCCTGGCGCTGGAGCGCGAAGCGGCCGGACTCGACGGCCAGACGGGCGATATCGAGGCGAGGATCGCCGCGGCGCACAGCCGGACTGCGGAGATCGAGATACAGATTCTCCAGATCGGCACGAAACGGGCCGAGGAGGCGGAGGCCGGCGCGCGCGAGGCGCAGGCGCAGGAGAATGAAGTGCGCGAGAAACTCCTCTCGCTGCGCGGGCGCCTGGGCCGGATGGAAGTCCGGGCTCCGCTGTCCGGCGAGGTCTTCGGTATGAAGGTCTTCGCGCTGGGCGAGGTGGTGCGCCCCGGAGAACCCATCCTGCGCATCGTGCCCAAGGACGCGAAACTCCTGGTGAGGGCGCAGCTACAGCCCATCCACGTGGATCAGGTGCGCCCGGGCCAGGAGGCGACCTTGCGCTTCTCGGCCTTCCAGGCGCGGATTACGCCCAAGTACGAGGGCCGCATCGTCCGTGTCTCGGCCGACGCGGTGCAGGACCCGCAAAGGGGCGTCACATGGTACGACGTCGAGGTCTCCATAGGCGGGGCCATTGAACCCGAAAAGGATTTGGAGTTCCCCGCCTGGGCGGCGGCCCTGCCCGGAATCATCTCCCGCAGGTTGCCCGAGATCCCCGAGAGCTGGCATCCGGCGAACTGGCTGCGCCGCGTGTTCCCGAGAACGGAGGAACCCGCGAAGGCGGCTGCGATCCCGGAGGCGAAGCCTGCGGCCACTCACGCGACTGGCCTCTCCCTGGCGCCTGGAATGCCCGTCGAGGTCCACATTCGCATAGCCGAGCGCTCGCCGCTCAGCTATTTCGTCAAACCGCTCACGGATTACTTCTCGCGGGCGATGAAGGAGGAATAAAGGAGAATGTCACGGTTCCGGGTCGACGAACGAATCAGTACGCGTGGGCGCTCACGATATGGTGTGCAAGGGAAGTCCCGGCGGAGTCCGGGGCGGCTTTTCCCGCGCGTGCTCTGCGTGGGTATCTTATCGCTGGCGGCGCTCGCGGGCTGCACCGTGAACCCTAAGCCGCTCACCCCTGAGCAGACGGCGCTTCGCGTCAAAACGGACCTCGCGCAACTGAACGCCAACCAACCTCCGCTCGACGGGCCGCTCACCCTGCATGGCGCAATGGCCCGCGCGCTGCTCCACAATCTCGACGCGCGCGTCGAGGCCATGGAGCAAAGCCTGGCGATGCGGGAACTCGGTCTGGCCCGTCTCGGACTGCTGCCGGGACTGAACGCCCGCTACGGCATCGAGAGACGCAGCAACGTCCAGGCCTCCTCTAGCCGCTCAGTGCTTACGGGCCGGGAATCGTTGAGCTCATCGACCTCGAATGATCGGACCCGCCTTTCCGGCAATCTGGCCGCGGTATGGCATGTGCTGGACTTCGGGGTCTCCTGGTACGGGGCGAAGCAGCAGTCGGACCGGGCGCTCATCGCGTTTGAGCGCCGCCGCAAGGCCGTGCACGGGGTGGTCGCGGAAGTGCGTCGCGCCTGGTGGCGGGCGGTAGCGGGCGAGCGGGCTCTGGCCCGGCTCGAGCCGTTACTGGCGCGGGTTCGCGTGGCGCTCGAGGACAGCGCGCGCCTTGCGACCCGTCAGATGCAGTCGCCGATCCTGGCGCTGCGGTACCAGCGGACGTTGCTTGAGGCCGTAGAGGAGCTCGAGAGGCAGCGGCGACAGAGCCGGCTTGCGAAGCTCGAACTCGCTGCGCTCGCCGGTCTCCCGCCGGGGACGGATTTCACGCTCGCCATTCCGGCGTCCGCTCCCGAGCCGCGTACGCTCGCATTCGATACGGACAATCTTGCGGCGCTGGCGCTCGCCCACCGTCCGGAGCTTCGCGAGGGACAACTCGGCGAACGCATCGCGGCCGACGAGGTGAAGAAAGCCATGCTGCGCCTCCTTCCGGGTCTCGAGTTGACGGGAGGCGCCTACCAGGACGGCAACTCGTTTCTGGTGAACAACGACTGGCTGTCGCTGGGCGCGGCGGTTTCAGTCAACCTGACCAAAATGTTCATTGCGCCCGCGGCCATCGATGCGGCGAGGGCGAGACGCGATCTGGCGGTGGCGCGGCGAGAGGCGCTGAGCATGGCGGTGCTCACGCAGCTCTATGTGGCGCTGGCGAGCTTCGAGGAGGCTCGGGCGCGTCATAAGACGGCGGACAGGATCGTCGATATCGAACGGCGCATTCTCGATGTTTTGCGCTCGAGCAAGCGGTTCGGGACGGTCGACAGCCTGAAAACGATACGAGGCGAAATCGAAGCATTGCGCGCGCTGCTGGCGCGTGATCTCAGCCTTGCCGAAGTCGAGGAGAGCTTCGGGCGGATATTCCTCGCTGTCGGCGCCGATATCCTGCCGGTCGAGCCGGAAACACCGACACTGGAGGGTGTTGCCGCCGCGATCGAGGCGACCGAAGGGGCATGGAGCAGAGGGGATATCGCCATGCAGCCCTGGCGCGGGAGCGAATTCACAAAGCACCCGGCGCCGCCGGAACCGAACCGTTGAAACTGCACAGATGACTGAAGAACTGACTGAACCCCGCTTCGCCATCGGTCCGGACGCGATGCGACTGACATCCGATACGGCGGCGACATGGTCGTCAATGATTCCCCCCCGACGAGCACGATTGGCTAGGCGGTTGGTGGGCGAAGTCAGAAGTTTCATCTCACGCTCCGCCACGACGATGAAACAGTTCTGTATTATTTGGAACCAGGACTAAGCGCCGCTCGCTTCGCCGACCCGGTCGTAGAGATGATGCGGGCCGGGCTTCGGAGGAAGGCCAACAGGAACTCACCGGGATGCGCAGGAGTTTGAATTGTACCGCTTTCGTTTTGATTACATTCTGCGGTAGACGTATTCCGAACGAGAACGGGAACAATGAACTTGTCCTACTAATATCAACGGGATATCGGGATTTCACCGTTAATGGAAATGGCCTAATGTCTCAAAGCGGGCGAAAGACGATTCGTCAATTTGGTCGGATAAAGTTCTGAAACGATTTTCCTGTATTTCCATCCCGCGCTCTGCCCGGGCCTTTTCTATGCCAGACGTCCGGTGCTCCCCTGGTTGCGGCGCTTCCTTCGCCCTCTCCGCGTCCCTGGGTTTATCCCCTCCGAGCACTTCGAGGGCCACGATACGTTCTCCTGTCGCGGCTTTGAGCCGCTCTCGCAGGCCCTGTCGCGGGTTACCTTCCGGAGGTGGCTAATTCGTCTCAACTAATTGATATAAAATGGATTAACCCGTATGGACGAAGTCTAGAAAGAACGGAGAATACGAGCCGAACAGAGAATGAAAGGCTGCTGAACGAGGCGAATTCGACCGGTAGCAAGAAACGGTGTCAAGAACCGTTTCTTCATCAACGTCAACAAGGGTCTCTCGATGGACCGAAAAAAAAGAAGTGTCGCTTCTTTTTCCCATTCGACCTCAGACCTTCTTTCTCCCCGGCCAGGACTGGGTCGCCGAGAGCCTGCCCCAGACGGGTGGGTCCCCCTTCCGGAGAACCTCGCACTCCAGGAGCGAAACGCAGCCGGGACAATAATAGAGCCGAAAGACGAACCGCCCCCGGTCATAGAGCTGCCCCATGACCGGCCCTCCGACCGCGAGGGGAGCGTCCTCGCAGAGGGCGCGCTCTTTGGGATCCGCGTCCATGGGGCCGAAGCCGAAGCCGCATTTGCGGCAGGCGAGCTCACCATTCGCATCGTCCCAGACAACGTACTCGTTCGCCCGAAGCCCTCTTCCCGCAAGGGCCGGGGGGTCGCCCGGGCGGACGGAGCCGCCTCCCGCGCGCGCGCGCCGCGCCTCCCGATGGCGCTCCCGAAGGGCGGAAGTGGCCGGATGGTCCACCCGCCCGTCTGGATCCAGGGCCACGCCGTAGACCTCTTCGGCGCAGGCGCGGGTGACGAGCCCCGCCGACAGGTCGGCATGCACCGCCTCGGGGTCGCGGTCCAGGGGGTCACCGTATCCGCCCGCCCCCTGCCAGTTCGAGTACCAGATCTCGCCCGGGTAGAAGGGCGTCCGGGGCGCCTTAGGCGGAAAGACCACCTGCTCGCCCCCCATTTCCTCCAGGGTGGCGGGAAGGGGCGCTTTCTTCGCGATTCGGTCCAGAACGTCCGAGCCGCGTATGAGAATGTGGCGTCCGGTACCGCCGGGAAATCCACCCCACAGCCCGATTGAGTTGGGCATCTCGTGACCGGTTCCGATGAGAACGGTTTCGTGAAACTCCTTCTGCATGTCGTGCGGGATGAAGGCGATCTCGCCCGCGCACCCGCCCCGGTACATGCCCGCCCCCCCGGTATCCGGGAGATTCCGTCGGAAGAGGTAGAGGATGGGGTAGAACTGCTCGGTGGTCTCGATGTTGGAGATGAGGGGGGTGGTGGTGAAGTACATCCCGGCGCTGTCCTGTCCGTCCTTGTGGGTCAGGGCGCCGCCCCCCGCGGCGAAGTGGCTCATCTCGACTAGGCTGAACGGATGGCCGTGCTGGCTGGTGCCGCTCACCATGGGGGCCACCGAGGCGGCGGTCCAGATCGCCATGGCCTCCTCGTGGTAGTCCGGCGAGGCCGCGCACATCTGGTTGATGGCGGCCGCGGCGAGGTCCAGCGTCAGATAACAGGCCGATACCGTGGCCATGGAGCAGGGCGTCGGATAGGTGCAGTTGTTGATCACCCCTTCGGGGGCGCGGATGTCCACCCGGTTCAGGATGCCGCGGTTCCAGGGGATGTCGTGGGCGAGCATGATATAGACGGGGGTGAGGGTCCCGGCGATGAGGCCGGTGTAGGTGCAGTTCACTTGGCTGCGCACCTGGGGGTCGGTTCCCTCGTAGTCGAACGAGAGGCTGTCGCCCCGCTTCGTCATGGTGCATTCCATCTTGTAGAGGTTGGGCGCGTGGCCGTCGTGGTCGATGTACTGGCGGGTGCGCCAGGTGCCGTCGGGCAAAGAGCGCAGGCGCCTGCGGAGACGCCTCTCGGTGTAGCGGATGGACTCCTCCATGGAAGCCTTGACCGCCTTCGCCCCGAAGCGCCCGATGAGCTCGATCAGCCTCTCCTGGCCCACGTGGTTGGCCGCGATCTGGCCCTTGACGTCGAGGCCCACCAGAGGATCCCGCACCGAGTTCACGATCCAGTCGAAAAGGTCCTGGCGGAGCTCTCCCTCTTCCACCAGCTTGACCGGGGGCATCCGGAGGCCCTCCTGGTGGACGTCCACCACCCCGATGGAGAACCCGCCCGGGTCCTTCCCCCCTATGTCCGATTGGTGCCCCGAGGCGCCCGTCCAGCAGAAGATCTCGCCCTCGTAGAAGAGCGGGGCCACCGTGGTGATGTCGGGCTGGTGGATGGGGCCCACCCAGGGGTCGCTGCAGATGAACATGTCCTTCTCGCCGATCCCCGGATTCTCCCGGCACCGCTTCATGATATGGGAGACGGTGAGGGGAAGCACGTTGGCCTGGATGATGACGTAGGGGCCCACCACCACCATGGAGCCGTCCGGCAGCGTGATCCCCGCGTTGGCGTCGTTGGCCTGGACAAGCGGCTCCGAACCCGAACAATTCACGTAGCTGATGCACATCTCCTCGGCGATCTGGTTCAGCTTGTGCAGGATAACCTCGAAGGTTACGGGGTCCAGGCGCTTCCCGCTCATCGCCTCCGTCCTCCCCCTAGGTGGAGCGTCACGTTTTGGTATGGATCCACCTCGGCCCGCTGGCGCGGCCCCACCACCACCGTGGTGGAGGCGTACTCGATGATGGCGGGCCCCGGGACGAGGTTGCCGGACTCCAGCCGCTCACCCTCGTAGATCGGCGTGCGCCGGTGGCCCTTGACGGCGTCAAAGCAAACCGGGCGCCGGCCCTTGAGCGCGCCGCTTGGGCTCTTCCCCTTCGGGCGCCGACGCTCGAGCCGGGGCTTCGCCTCCCTTCCGACGGCCTCGACCTTGAAGCCGATGAACTCCACCCCCGCCTCCCGGTAGGCCGCCCCCCGACCGTAGCGCGCCTCGTAGCGGCGCTCGAACTCGTCCACCGTCCCCGCGAGCGCCTTTCCGTCGAGCCTTCCAGCGGGAACGGGAACGCTCACTTCATGCATCTGCCGGCGGTAGCGGAGCGAGGCCGAGCGGCTAAGATCGATCTCCCCCCGACGCTTGCCCTCGGCCTTGAGCCGCTCCAGGGCTTCATTCTCAAGAGCCCGATACAGACTCCGTACCCGGCCCAGTTCGGGCGGCGCGGCCAGGGGGTCCGACCGCTCCAGGGTGATGCGCATGTCCGAGGTCACCGCGCCGAAGGCGGAGTGCACCGGCGCGGTGAAAGGGACGACCGCCCGGTCGACGCCCGCCTCCGGGCCGAAAAGGGTGCAATGCGTAGGCCCCGCCCCACCGTACACCATGAGGACGAAGTCGCGGGGGTCGTGCCCCCGCTCGACCGTCACCTTGCGCAGCAAGTCCGCCATCTGCGCGTTCACCACCTGGCGGATTCCCAGCGCCGCCCGCACCACGTCGCCCCCGAAGAGCGGCTCCGCGATCCGCTCTCGGATGGACTTTTCCGCCAGCGCGCCTTCGAGGGGCATCCGCCCACCCAGGAAATAATCAGGATCGATGTAGCCCAGCACCACGTCCGCATCCGTCACGGTGGGCTCCGCGCCCCCCCGGCCATAGCAGGCGGGCCCCGGCTCCGCCGCCGCGCTTTGGGGGCCGATTCGGAGCCTCCCCTCGTCCACCCACGCGATGGAGCCGCCCCCCGCACCGATGGAGGTCACGTCCACCATGGGAGCGCGGTAGGTGAACTTCTCGACCACCGTATCCCGGGCGTAAGCCCACTCGCCCTCCACGATGAGACCCACCTTGAAGGTGGTCCCGCCCACGTCGGTGGCGATCACGTTCCGGTGGCCCAGTTTTTCGGCGAGGAACTGGCTCGCCAGAATTCCCGCCGCCGGGCCCGACTCGATGGTCTGAACCGGCACCACCTGCTCAGCTCGGCTGACGCCCCCTCCCGCCTGGAGGATGAGGAGGGCGCTTCGAAGTCCGGCGTCACGGAGGCGTTCCGCCAGGAGGCGGATGTAATCCACGGTGGAGGGACCCACGTAGGCGTCGATGACCGCGGTGGCGGTTCGCTCGTACTCCCCGATGACGGGCGCCAGTTCCGAGGAGACGCTCACGTAGGTGCCGGGAGAAAGCGCGGCAACGATATCGCGCAAGGCGCGCTCGTGCGCCGGATTGCGGAAGGACCAGAGGAGGGCAATCGAGATGGCCTCCACCCCCTTTTCCAGAAGCGCTTCGACCGCCCGGCGCGCCTCCTCGGGGTCGAGGGGGGTGATGACGGCCCCTTTGTAGTCCACCCGCTCGGACACCTCGACGATGAGGGGCTTGGGGACGATGGGATCGGGTTTGTACGTCGGAGCGAAGTGGCGCCGCTCGGGCAGGCTCATCCCCGCCACGCGCCCCCCGCCGCGCATGATGAGAATCTGATCCCCGAACCCACGGGTGGCGATGAGGCCCACCTTGGCCCCGTTCCGGGCGAAGAGGGCGTTGGTGGACTGGGTGGTTCCGTGGGCGAATTTGTTCGTCCGGGGGAGGAGGGTTTCGGCCGAGAAACCCTCGCTGAGGTTCAGCGCGTCGAAAACGCCCTGCGATAGGTCTTGGGGAGTGGTCGGGGCTTTGGACTGATAGATCCTGCCCCGCTCCGTGTCCACGATCACCGCATCGGTGAACGTACCCCCCACGTCCACGCCCACGGCAAAGCGGGATTTCGCCTGGCTGCGCCCACGCCCGCCCGTTTTTGCCGCTCTGGCCAATTTCGCCATTCCATCCGCCCCCCCCTCACGTTATCAGCCATCCGCCGTTTACCGTCAACGTCCGGCTCGTCAGGTAGTCAGCCTCGGGCGAGCAGAGGAAGAGCGCCAAATCGGCGATCTCGCGCACTTCGGCTATCCGTCCGAGCAAAGTCCTCGCCCCCATCATGGCGCGCTGCGCCTCGTCGCGGACCTCGAGGATGCGCTCGGTCGCGGTTGACGAGGAAGCGCACCTTCACGGCTGCGGGCGGAGTCGCTCTGCGAGACGGATGATCCGGGTCCGAATTCGATATCGACTCCAGGCGTGTTACATTGCGCACTTTGTGCATGCGTGGCGGAGACAGTTAGACGGTCGCGCCGTGCTTCGACCATTGCTTGAGATGGAGACCGAATCCCCATGAGCCGCGTTATCGCCACCGATATCCATCCCGGCCGTGGCGCCGCGCTCGCGGTGATCGTGGGCGGTTGTCTGATCTCGCTCATCGGATTTGGGGTCCGGGGGAGCTTCGGGCTCTATCTCGAGCCGATGACGGTTTCGAACGGGTGGTCGCGCCAGACCTTCGCGTTCGCGATGGCGGTCCAGAATCTATTGTGGGGAGTCGGCGTCCCGGTCGCTGGGGCCATTGCGGACCGGTACGGACCGGCGCTGGTGATCGCCTTGGGCGCAATCGTCTACGCCATGGGCGTTGCAGGCATGGCGGTGTCGGACAGCGGGCTCGCACTCCATCTGAGCGGCGGCCTCCTCGTCGGCCTCGGGGTCGCGTTCACCTCGTTCTCGCTCGTGCTCGCCGCCATCGCGCGGGTCGTGGGGCCGGAACGCCGCTCGCTTGCCCTCGGCTTCGGAACCGCGGCCGGCTCGCTCGGCCAAGTGATCTTCTCACCGCTCAGCCAGGCCCTGATATCGAGCTACGGCTGGTACGACTCGCTCTTGCTGATCTCTCTCATCACGCTGGTCATGATTCCGCTCGCGTTCACCCTACGGGGCGCGGGCAAGACAGTCGGCGAACTGGAATCGGGCCAGACTCTCGGGGAAGCTCTCAGCGAGGCGATGAGCCATCGCGGCTACGTGCTCCTCACTGTCGGGTTCTTCGTGTGCGGGTTCCACGTCGCGTTCATCGTCGTGCACTTCCCCTCCTACGTCACCGATCTCGGCCTCTCGCCGCATGTAGGCGCCTATGCGCTCGCGATCGTCGGGCTGCTCAACATCTTCGGCGCGTTCATGTCGGGCGCCATCGGCCAACGGTTCAGCAAGAAGATGAGTCTTTCCGTCATCTACTTGGCCCGGGCGCTGGTCATCGTCGCGCTCCTGATGGCCCCGGCGAGGGACCTGACGATCTATCTGTTCGCTGCATTGATGGGGCTGCTGTGGCTCTCAACGGTCCCGCTGACCACCGGCATCGTCATGCAGCTCTTCGGGTTGAAATTCATGGGGACCCTCTTCGGCATCGTGTTCCTGGGCCATCAGCTCGGAAGCTTCATCGGCGTATGGATGGGTGGGGTGCTCTACGATCGCACCGGCTCGTACGACCTGATGTGGTGGGCTGCCGTGTTCTTCGCGGTGTTCGCGGCCATCGTCCATCTGGCCATTGACGAGAAGCCGGTCCCCCGTCTCGCGCTGGGTGAGGGCTGAATAAGGCGGGACGCAATCAGCCGGAAACCGCTCGGTCGCTGTTGGGGTCGGGCGCAGACCCCAAGGCGCGGGACAAGAAGGAGAGAACTCCCTGGGACTACGCACAGAAGAACAAGGCGCTGAAGGGCACCGACGCCTACCGGCGGTTGAACAAGGGGAGGTTTTGATGAGTCGGGCCCGGTAGGCACTGCCCTCACAGACGATGAGAGCGTCACGGCTGCTTATTCTCGAAAAAACTTTTAAATTCCAAAAATAGTTCATTCGAATCTCTCCTCTCAAATACCCAAGAAGAGGAACAAAGGAACAGCGCTCGATATCGATGTAGAAGACCCGCTTGAACCGGTGTATTCAGCGATTCAAGAGGCCCTGTTCAGCCCTAAGACTGATGATCGTCTGTGTAGCCGAACAAAAATAATTACGAATGGCCAGGAAAATCCCCTAATTTTCTAGCCCTTTTCTGCCTGAAAAATCTCTCGATTTTCTAGCTGTTTTTTGCCTGGGGAAAAGTCGGTTTTCTAGCTGTTTTATGTCTGGGAAAAAGGCCGATTATCGGGTCATTTGCAATTATTTTTGTCTCTCCACAGCGGCGCCTTCGTTCGCGCTTGGCTGCCACTCCAACAGACGCTCGTTTGTATGCACGGCCGCGCCGAGCCGCTGCGCCAGTTCCGTAAACAAGGCGACGCATCACTCCGCGTGGAGGAAACCGCCGTCACGCTGAAAGACGGCCATGGTTTCCGCCGGCAGACGGTAGCCTCGATAGCGCCGGGTGACCTCCGCGCTGGTCAGCACTTCGTGGGGCAGGTCGTGTTCCGCACACGAACGCAGGGCGCCCATGAAGCCTGTGTTGGCCGGCGCGGCTGCGTCCAGCGTGCCCGTGACGTGGAGTATCTGCTCTCCACTCGCCCTCTCAAGGTCCCGCCAAAGTTCAAGAGCTCGCCGCACCAGAGGCACGTACGACGGGTGTTCATGATATGCGAGGCGTATGATTCGCGTGACGCCGTGGGAGGATCCCATGTCGTGGACAATGCCGAACTGTTCGATGCCGAGCACCCGCTTGCCACGCTGCGCCAGTTGATAGAGCGTGGCGCTCCCCACGCCGCCAAGTCCTAAAACGATGGGGTATCGTACTTCCGTGTTTTGGCCATCGTGGCGTTTCCCGCGCCCTAAGCGCGATGCGGTGGAGATGTACGCCGTACTTCAGGAGGCGGTCGTCCCGGACCCCTCGGGTCCACCGGAGCCGGGGCCACGTTTGAGGACGCCGCTGGCGTCGAAACCGCCGTCCACTGGCAGCGTCACGCCGTTGATGTAGCCGGATTGCGGCAGCGCCAGATAGACGGCCGCGACCGCCACCTCCTCCGGAACCCCGTAGCGGTTCACCGGAACGCCCTGGAGATAGGCCCGGCGGGTCTCCTGGTCGTGCATTTTCTTCACCAGCGGGGTTTCGATGGGTCCCGGCGCCAGGGTGTTGACAGTCACTCCGAACTCAGCCCACTCCGACGCCATCACCCGTGTCAATGCCGCGACTCCGCCTTTGGACGCACCGTAGGCCGCGCGTCCCGTCCCGCCCCGCAACCCCGCAACCGATGACATCGACACGATCCGGCCATATCCTGCCTTGACCATAGCGGCGCCGGCGGCCCGCATCATCAGGAAACTTCCCGTAAGGTTGACGGCGATGATGCGGTTCCAATCCTGAAGGGTGGTTTCCAGGGCGTGTATCTCCATACCGATCCCCGCGAAATGCATCAGGATTTCCAGCGAGCCGAACCGGTCCGTAACCGCCTTGATGAGCGCTTCGACGTCTCGGGCCTCGGCCACGTCGGTCCTGACGAACAGCGCCGCGGTGCCTCGCGCCTTCAACTCTTCCGCCGTCTGCGTGCCCGCCTCCTCGTTCAGGTCGGCGATGACGACGTTGGCGCCCATATCCGCCAGCGTTTGCGCAGTGGCGAGTCCGATGCCGCTGGCGCCGCCGGTGACAATGGCCGTGTGTCCTTCAAGCTTGAACATGCTCATTTCCCATGCGCTACGTGATGACTCCAAGTCGGCGGCCCACCTCGGCGAAGGCGCTGATGGCGCGGTCGAGATCCTCCATATCGTGGGCCGCCGACATCTGCGTGCGGATCCGATCCTGCCCGCGCGGGACAACGGGAAACGAAAACGCAGTGACCAATACGCCCTTGTCGCGAAGTCCGTCGGCGAAGTTCTGCGCCAGCTTCGGATCGCGCAGCATCAGGGGAATGATGGGATGCTCGCCCGGCAGCAGTTCGAATCCCAGGGCGGTGATTTCGGTGCGGAAGTGCTTCGTATTGCGCCAAAGCCGCTCTCGCAGTTCCGAGGAGCCGGCGAGAAAATCCAGCGCTGTCAGGCTGGTCTGGGCGATGACGGGGGCCAGTGTGTTGGAGAAGAGGTAGGGGCGCGCGCGCTGGCGCAGCCATTCCACGATAACTCGGCGGGCCGAGACGTAACCACCGGCCGCGCCTCCCAGCGCCTTGCCGAGGGTCCCCGTCAGGATGTCGACCCGCCCCGTGACATTGCAGCGCTCAGGCGTACCTCGTCCGGTGGCGCCGACAAAGCCGACGGCATGGCTGTCGTCGACCATCACAATGGCATCGTGTCTTTGCGCCAGGTCACAGATGGCCGGCAAATCGGCCATATGGCCGTCCATCGAAAAAACCCCGTCCGTGGCGATCAAGCGATAGCGCGCGCTGGCCGCTTCCTTCAGCCTGACCTCAAGGTCCTTCATGTCGTTGTTGGCGTAACGGAACCGCTTCGCGCGGCAAAGACGCACACCGTCGATAATCGACGCGTGGTTCAACGCATCCGATATGATCGCGTCTTCCGGACCCAGAAGGCTCTCGAACAGCCCTGCGTTGGCGTCGAAACAACTGGGGAACAGGATTGTGTCCTCCATTCCCAGAAACTCGCTCAGACGCTCCTCCAACAGCTTGTGGGGAACCTGGGTCCCGCAGATGAACCGGACCGACGACATTCCGAAACCGTACTGGGACAACGCGGCCCTTGCGGCCTCGACCAGCCGGGGGTGATTGGACAGGCCCAGGTAGTTGTTTGCGCAGAGATTGATGCAGGACGTACCCGTCTGTAGGGTGACCTCGCCTTGCTGCGGCGATGAGATGACCTGCTCTTGCTTGAACAGACCGTCGGCCTTCAGGGTTTCGATCCGGCCGGCAAGATCGGCGAGGAACGCATGGGTCATACGGCGGCCCTCAAGGTCCGAACACCAGCCGGGGCAGCGCGAGCGACGCCTCCGGGACGTAGGTGGCCAACAGAAGCGTAGGAATCCACGCGAACAGGCTCATCATCAGCGTATGCTTCAGCATGGAGTTCACGGGGGTGTTTCCGAGGCGCGCTCCCAAGTACGGCAGCGGCGCGGTAGGCGGCGTGATATTGCCCATACCGAGATTCACTCCGATGATCGCCGCGAACTGTATCGGATCGACCCCCAGTTCGCGTACGATGGGTAACATCAGCGGGGCCGACAGCAGGACTCCGGCGTTTCTTCGACCATGGTGCCCTTATTATGCCGCATCATGACGAAGTTCACCAGGCACAGCAGGAAGACCAGGACGATGCCCGGTACGACTCTTGCCAGAAAGCATTTCAGCACGGATTGGCGCGTGACCCAGGCATAGATTATCTGAATCGAGCTCGGCGGGATCGGCAGTCCCAGCGGCGCGGCGTTGGAGATCAGCGCGGCCGAGAATCCCTTCGGATAGTTGGCCCGTTCAAGCCGAGGCAGCATCACGCCGCCTACGCAGGTCAGCGTGGCTGCCGCGCTGCCGGAGATGGAGCCGAATACGGCGCTGGCCAGAACCGTCGCGGCTGAACGCGGCGGTGCATGCGCTGCTGAGTTCCATCAACGCCTGATTCCGCCCCGATCAGAGGCGATTTATCGCTTAACTCAATATATATCAATAGGATATGCTTTCATTTTTTTATCGAAAAACCCCGTGAATTTATCGTATTTTTCAGAAATTCCCTCGGCCCGAACGAGCCGAGTCGCTCCGCCACTATACCGAAATCCCCCCTATGAACACGGACGTCAAATGCGGGCAAATACGCCTTCGCCTCGATGTGGGCGGTCTCAAAAAAATCGCCACCAACACGTCGCCTTCCTCGACCGCCTCGCCTTCGGCGAAGAACACCTTGACCACCATCCCCGGCCTCGGCTTCCAGGGTCCGCGCGGCAGGCGCCGAGAGCGCGAGACCCATGGCCCCGTAGCCGCGTTTCTCCAGAAGGGCGCGGTTCAGCATCGCGGTCTTGCCGGTTCCGGCGTAGCCCTGTTCGCGCCTCCGCTCCCTCGCGGCGCGCGGCCTGGCCTGACGGCGTCCCACTGTCCCACTGTCAGCGGATCGTTTCGGAACGCCTTGTCCACGGCGCAGTTGCGGCCCCACGGCAGAATTCATCCAAAGCAACACGATAACAACACGTAATTGTCGCAAACGCTCACACTAAGTTCACACATTTTGTGCTTAAATGGGTTCATGGTCATTTACAGTGCTCCGTAGAGCAACCCTGGGGCGGTGCACGGGGAGTTATCGGTGCGTGCAAGTGTTTGGGGGGATTTTCCGGATCCCTCGACGAGGAGAAACGAGTTGCGCCGGGGCGCCCATTGCCCCGGATTCACTTGAGAAAGGTGACAGACCATGCCTGACGACTATACATCCGATACGCAGACCACCGGAACGGTTGCGGTGGGCGGCTCGGCGGCGGGTGAGATCGAGACCTCGAAAGACTTCGACTGGTTCGCGGTCGACCTGGTCGCCGGCCATACCTACGTCATCGGCCTGGAGGGAGCCGACAGCGGCGGTGGCGCCCTGCAGGACCCGGTACTGCGAGGCCTCTACGACGCCGCCGGCAACCGGATTGCGGGCGCCCGGGACAACGATGGCGGCGTCGGCAGGGACGCCCGGTTGACCTTCACCGCCGCCACCACCGGCGCCTACTATATCGAAGCTCGCGGCCATTCGAATCAGACGGGCGAGTACACCGTGCGCGTGACGGAATGGGTGGATACGGACGCCGAGCGCGGCGGCGCGACCGATCTCGGCGATATCACGGAGCTCGCCGGGCCGCAGTTTCCGGCAGCATCACTCGACGGCTCCTCCGACTCGGTGGACTACTGGCGCTTCACGCTTTCGGAGGCCAGGAGGGTTGGACTGGGTTTGCGCCGGCAGGATGCGGATGCCGACCTGTTTCTGGAGGACGCCGAAGGCAACGTCCTCTACAGCGGCACGGAGGAGGGGACGGCGAGCGAGTGGATTTCGCAGACGCTCCTGGCCGGCACGTATTTCGTGCGGGTGGAAGCGCAGGAAGAAGGCGCCAACGAATTCAAACTGCGTTATGGGGTGAGTGGGGCCAATCCCGCCGTGGTGGCCGCCTTGGAGCAGCAACAGCAGGAGGGGGCGAATGAGGCGCCGGCGTTCGCGGCGGGGAGCTATGCGTTCTCACTCGCGGAGAACACGGACGGCGGCGCGATCAGTGTAGCGTTGGGCGCGGTCTCTGCGGCGGACCCGGAAGACTCGACGATTACCTACAGCATCGAGGCGGGCGACTCCGGTGGCCTGTTCGCGATCGACACGAAGACGGGCGCCCTGTCGTACCAGGGCGCGGGCGAGGACTACGAGTCGGGGACGACCAGCTACGAACTGACGGTGCGGGCGAGTGACGGCGGCCTGCACAGCGACGTGACCGTCACCGTCAACGTCACCGACGTGGCCGAAGCGCCGGCGTTCGCGGAGGGGAGCTACGCGTTCTCACTCGCGGAGAACGCGGACGGCGGCGCGAGCAGTGTAGCGTTGGGCGCGGTATCGGCGACGGACCCGGAAAACTCGACGATTACCTACAGCATCGAGGCGGGCGACTCCGGTGGCCTGTTCGCCATCGACCCGGGGACGGGCGCCCTGTCGTACCAGGGCGCGGGCGAGGACTACGAGTCGGGCACGACGAGCTATGAGTTGACGGTGCGGGCGAGTGACGGCGGCCTGCACAGCGACGTGACCGTGACCGTAAACGTCACCGACCTCCAGGAGCTGGAGGAGGTTGAGCCGCTGGTCACGCAGAGCGAGCAAAACACTCCTCAGACGGTATCCGAGCCGTACGGCGAGGACTTCGCAGCGAACATCTCCACTGCCGGTCGGATTGCGGTCGGCGACACGGCGACGGGCAAGATCGGGAGCACGGGCGACCGGGATGGGTTTGCGGTGGAGCTGGTTGCGGGGCGGACCTACATCATCGATCTCAGGGGCAGCCCGACGGGCGACGGCACGCTGAGCGACCCCTATCTGCGCGGCATCAAGGGCCCTGACGGCAGCCGAATTGCGGGCGTGTCCAACGACGATGGAGGCGAAGGCTACAACAGCCGGTTGAACTTCACCCCGACCGAGAGCGGCACACATTACATCATCGCCGGCGCCTACTCCGGACTCGGCGCCTACGAGGTTGAGGTCAGGGACGTCTCGCCTCAGACCGCACAGCAGGAAACCGTGAACGGTCCTCCGGCGTTCGCGGAGGGGAGCTACGCGTTCTCACTCGCGGAGAACGCGGACGGGGGCGCGAACGGGGTGTCTCTGGGCGCGGTTTCGGCCACGGACCCCGAAGATGCGGCGGTGAGCTACAGCATCGAGGCGGGCGACTCCGGTGGCCTGTTCGCCATCGACTCAGGGACGGGCGCCCTGTCGTACGAGGGCGCGGGCGAGGACTACGAGTCGGGCACGACCAGCTACGAGCTGACGGTGCGCGCCGGCGACGGCGGCCTGCACAGCGACGTGACCGTCAACGTCACCGACGTGGCCGAAGCTCCGGCGTTCGGGCAGACGTCCTACGAGTTCACGCTTGCGGAGAACGCGGACGGGGGCGCGAACGGGGTGTCTCTGGGCGCGGTATCGGCGACGGACCCGGAAGACTCGACGATTACCTACAGCATCGAGGCGGGCGACTCCGGTGGCCTGTTCGCCATCGACTCCGAGTCGGGCGCCCTGTCGTACCAGGGCGCGGGCGAGGACTACGAGTCGGGTGCGATCCGGTACGAGCTGACGGTGCGCGCCGGCGACGGCGGCCTGCACAGCGACGTGACCGTGACCGTCAACGTCACCGACGTGGCCGAAGCGCCGGCGTTCGCGCAGCCGAGCTACGCCTTCGATCTGGCGGAGAATGCCGACGGCGCCTTATTCGGCATCGCCGTCGCACCGGTTGTCGCGACAGATCCGGACAACGACAGGATAACCTACAGCATAGAGGCCGGCGACCCCGATGGCCTGTTCATGATCGACGCCGAGACGGGCCTTGTGGTGTATCTGGGCACGGGCGAGGACTACGAGTCGGGGACGAGGAGCTACGAGCTGACGGTGCGGGCGAGCGACGGCGGCCTGCACAGCGACGTGACCGTCAACGTCAACGTCACCGACGTGGCCGAAGCGCCGGCGTTCGCGGAGACGAGCTATGCGTTCTCACTGGCGGAGAACGCGGACGGGGGCACGATCCCTGTTTCTCTCGGCCTGGTACAGGCGACGGATCCTGAGAACTCGACGATTACCTACAGCATCGAGGCCGGCGACCCCGACGGCCTGTTCGCCATCGACCCGGGGACGGGCGCCCTGTCGTACCGGGGCGCGGGCGAGGACTACGAGTCGGAGACGAGGAGCTACGAACTGACGGTGCGGGCGAGCGACGGCGGCCTGCACAGCGACGTGAGCGTGACCGTCAACGTCACCGACGTGGCCGATGTGGAGGAATACGTCAGTCTTCAGCAGGAGGCTAGTGTGTCCGAACCGGACGGCGAGGACCTTCCGGAAGACACCTCCACGACCGGCCGGGTTGCGGTGGGCGACACTGCGACAGGCAAGATCGGGACCCCGGGTGACCGCGACTGGTTCGCGGTCGAGCTGGAGGCGGGCCGGATATACCGGATCGATCTCGAGGGTTCGTGGACCGGGGCCGGCACTTTGGTGGACCCGTACCTGCGTGGGGTCTACAACGAGGACCACTTCTTCATCGTGGGCACGACGGTCAACGATTCCGGCCGCGGCCTCAACAGCCGGCAGACGCTCACGCTGGATGAAACCGGGACCTACTACGTGGCGGCCGGCGCCTGGGGAACCAGGGAAGGCACCTACAGGCTGTCGGTGGCCGATGTCACGGACACCCACACGGACGATTTTGCGGCGGGGACCGGGACGACCGGTGCGGTTGCGGTCGGCGGCTCGGCGAGGGGAACGATCCAACACGTGAACGACCGCGACTGGTTCGCGGTGGAACTGGAGGCGGGCAAGAGGTACCGGATCGACCTGGAGGGCTACGATACCGGGGCCGGCAACCTGAGTGACCCGTACCTGCGCGGTATCCACGACGCGGACGGCGACCGCCTCGCCGGCACGACGAACGACGACGGCGGCGCGGGCAGCAACAGCCGGGTGTATATCACGGTGGATGAAACCGGGACCTACTACGTGGCTGCCGGTGGCTATGCAAACGAGAAAGGAACCTACACGCTGTCGGTGACGGAGTACCGGGACGATTTCGATGCGGGGACCGGGACGACCGGCGCGGTGGCGGTGGGCGGCTCGACGACGGGCGAGATCGAGTCCCCGGGCGACCGCGACTGGTTCGCGGTGACGCTCGATGCGGGCAGGACCTACCGGATCGACCTGGAGGGCTTCTTCACCGCAGCCGGCACCCTGAGCGTTCCGGATATGCAAGGGATCTACGACGCGAACGGGGTACTCATCGTCGATATCACGGACGGCAGCGAAGGTGCGGGCTACAACAGCCGGGTGTATTTCACGGCGGAGGAGGACGCCACCTACTATGTGGCGGCCGGCGGCTATGGACGCGTGGTAGGCACCTACACCCTGTCGGTGACGGATACCACGGACGGCGACCCGGATGATTTCGAGGCCGGAACCGGGACGAGCGGCGCGGTGGAGGTGGACGGATCGGCGACGGGCGATATCGAGATCTTCGGCGACCGCGACTGGTTCGCGGTGACGCTGGAGGCGGGCGGTATCTACCGGATCAAGCTGGACTTTGAGAACAGGTTTGCCACCCTGTACGACCCGTACGTGCGCGGTATCCACGACGCGAACGGCATCCTCATCGACGGCACGGAGGATAACAAGGGCGGCACGGGGTACGTCACCAGCCGGGTGTATTTCACGGCGGAGGAGGCCGGCGCCTACTACGTGGCAGTCGGCTCTGATTCAGATTGGGAAGGCGCCTACACGCTGTCGGTGACGGAAATCCCGGACGATTTTGCGGCGGGGACCGACACCGCCGGCGCGGTGGAGGTCGGCGGCTCGGAGACGGGCAGGATCGACTTCGAGGATGACCGCGACTGGTTCGCGGTGACGCTGGAGGCGGGCAGGACCTACCGGATCGACCTGGAGGGCTCGTGGACTGGGGGCGGCACCCTGTACAACCCGTATCTGCGCGGGGTCCACGACGCGGACGGCCTCCTCCTCCCCGGCACGACGGACAACAATGGTGGCGCCGTCTACAACAGTCGGGTGACGTTCACGCCAGAGGAGGACGCCGTCTACTATGTAGCGGCCGGCGGTTATGTATCCTCTTATAATGGATACCAGGCAGGCACCTACACGCTGTTTGTAACGGATGTCACGGACGGCGTCCCGGACGATTACGAAGCCGGGACCGGGACGAACGGCACGGTGGCGGTGGGCGGTTCGGTGATGGGCGAGATCGAGACCGGTGGCGACCAAGACTGGTTCGCGGTGACCCTGGAGGCGGACAAGATCTACCGGATCGATCTCAAGGGCGATGACACAGGGCACGGCACCATGAGGGACCCGTACCTGCGCGGGCTCCACGACGCGGACGGCAACCTCCTCCCCGGCACGACGGCCGACGACGGGGGCACGGACTGGAACAGCCGGATGGAGTTCACTGCCGACGATGCCGGGACCTACTATGTGGCGGCCGGCGCCGGGGGAACCTGGGAAGGCGCCTACACGCTGTCGGTGTCGGTGGAAGAGGTCATGTGAGGTGCGCGGCGGCGACCGCGAAAGCTGTCGTACGGCCTCAGAGTGCGGCCTCCGCGGGAGGCCCTGCCGGTGAACCCGGCGGGCCGGGCCGTGAGGGCCAGTCCCGCCGTGCCATGCGGTGGCCGACCCCGTGTTCGTTGGCGATGGAGGCAGGTTTGGCCGCGTCTTCGCCGGGCATGCGCCGGATTCGAATCGACACTCGAAGGACTCGGCGGCGGCGCTCTCCCAGGGGGATGGGATGAAAGCCGCCGTTTCCGGGGCGTTCACCGCATTTCCCGGGAAATCACCCGATTCGAGTTGAAAACAGGAAGTTTACATACGCACTATACACCCTCGGCATGACGATTTGTCGTTTATTTTTTGGACGTCATGTGATATATTTTATTTGATTGTTCATATAAATTTGCATATAATTTTCTTTTTTTATCCACTTGAGAAAGGAGGCGGACCATGCCTGACGACTATTCATCCACGACGCAGACCACCGGCGCGGTGGAGGTGGGCGGCTCGGCGACGGGCGAGATCGAGACCAGGAGCGACCGCGACTGGTTCGCGGTAACCCTGGAGGCGGGCAGGATCTACCGGATCGACCTGGAGGGTTCGGATTCCAGGGGCGGCACCCTGTACAACCCCTATCTGCGCGGGATCTACAACGCGGACGGCGTCCGCTTCGCCGGCACGACGGACGACGACGGCGGCGCGGACCGCAACAGCCGGGTGGAGTTCAGGGCGGAGGAGAACGCCACCTACTATGTGGCGGCCGGAGCCTAGAGAGACCGGGAAGGCGCCTACACGCTGTCGGTGACGGATGCCACGGACAGCGCCCCGGACGATTTTGCGGCCACGACGCAGACCACCGGCGCGGTGGCGGTGGGCGGCTCGGCGACGGGCGAGATCGAGATTGTGGGCGACCGCGACTGGTTCGCGGTGACCCTGGAGGCGGGCAAGACCTACTGGATCGACGTGGAGGGCTCGGAGAGCGGGGCCGGCACCCTGTACTTCCCGTATCTGCGCGGGGTCCACGACGCGGACGGCGTCCTCATCACCGCCTCGGGCGACAACAGCCGGTTGACGTTCACGGCGGAGGAGGACGGCGCCTACTATGTGGCGACCGGCGCTTCTGGAACCAGGAGAGGCACCTACACGCTGTCGGTGATGGAAGTCACGGACGATTTTTCGGCGGAGACCGGGACGAGCGGCGCGGTGGTGGTGGGCGGCTCGGCGACGGGCGAGATCGAATTCGAGGGCGACCGCGACTGGTTCGCTGTGACCCTGGAGGCGGGCAGGACCTACCAGATCGACCTGGAGGGCTGGTGGACCGGGGCCGGCACCTTGGCGGACCCGTATCTGCGCGGGATCTACAACGCGGACGGCGTCCGCTTCGCCGGCACGACGGACGACGACGGCGGCAAGGAACGCAACAGCCGGGTGGAGTTCAGGGCGGAGGAGAACGCCACCTACTATGTGGCGGCCGGAGCCTGGAGAGAACGGGAAGGCGCCTACACGCTGTCGGTGATGGAAGTCACGGACGATTTGGAGGAGGGGACCGGGACGAGCGGCGCGGTGGCGGTCGGCGGCTCGGCGACGGACGAGATCGACTTCAATGGCGACCGCGACTGGTTCGCGGTGACGCTCGATGCGGGCAGGACCTACCAGATCGACCTGGAGGGCTCGTGGACCGGGGCCGGCACCCTGTACAACCCGTATCTGTACGGGGTCCACGACGCGGAAGGCGTCCTCATCGCCGGCACGACGGACGACAACGGCGGCGTGGGCTACAACAGCCGGGTGCTTTTCACGGCGGCGGATACCGGCGCCTACTATGTGGCGGCCGGGGCCTGGAGAGAACAGGAAGGCGCCTACAAGCTGTCGGTGACGGAGGTCCCGGACGATTTCGAGGAGGGGACCGGGACGAGCGGCGCGGTGGCGGTCGGCGGATCGGCGACGGGCGAGATCGAGACCGGGGGCGACCGCGACTGGTTCGCCGTCGAGCTCGATGCGGGCAGTACCTACCTGATCGACCTGGAGGGCGCGTCGACCGGGGCCGGCACCCTGTTCAACCCGTATCTGTACGGGGTCCACGACGCGGAAGGCGTCCGCTTCGCCGGCACGACGGACGACAACGGCGGCGTGGGCTACAACAGCCGGGTGACGTTCACGGCGGCGGATACCGGCGCCTACTATGTGGTGGCCGGCGCCTGGGTATACGGGGAAGGCGCCTACAAGCTGTCGGTGACGGAAGTCCCGGATGATTTCGAGGAGGGGACCGGGACGAGCGGCGCGGTGGCGGTGGGCGGCTCGGCGACGGGCGAGATCGAGATCTATGGCGACCGCGACTGGTTCGCGGTGACGCTCGAGGCGGGCAGGACCTACCAGATCGACCTGGAGGGCTCGTGGACCGGGGCCGGCACCCTGTACAACCCGTATCTGTACGGGGTCCACGACGCGGAAGGCGTCCTCATCGCCGGCACGACGGACGACAACGGTGGCGAGGGCGCCAACAGCCGGGTGACGTTCACGGCGGAGGATGCCGGGACCTACTATGTGGCGGCCGGCGCCGGGGGAAACTGGGAAGGCGCCTACACGCTGTCGGTGACGGAAGTCCCGGACGATTTCGAAGCCGGGATCGGGACGAGCGGGGCGGTGGCGGTGGGCGGCTCGGCGACGGGCGAGATCGAGACCGGGGGCGACCGCGACTGGTTCGCGGTGACCCTGGAGGCGGGCAGTACCTACCGGATCGACCTGGAGGGCGCGTCGACCGGGAACGGCACCCTGTACAACCCGTATCTGTACGGGGTCCACGACGCGGAAGGCGTCCTCATCGCCGGCACGACGGACGACAACGGCGGCGAGGGCGCCAACAGCCGGGTGACGTTCACGGCGGAGGATGCCGGGACCTACTATGTGGCGGCCGGCGCCGGGGGAAACTGGGAAGGCGCCTACACGCTGTCGGTGGCGGAAGTCACGGACGATTTCGAGGCCACGACGCAGACCACCGGCACGGTGGAGGTGGACGGCTCGGCGACGGGCGAGATCGAGACCGGGGGCGACCGCGACTGGTTCGCGGTGACCCTGGAGGCGGGCAGGACCTACCGGATCGACCTGGAGGGCTCGTGGACCGGGGCCGGCACCCTGTACAACCCGTATCTGTACGGGGTCCACGACGCGAATGGCGACCTCATCCCCGGCACGACGGACGCCAACAGCGGCGAGGGCGCCAACAGCCGGGTGATGTTCACGGCGGCGGATACCGGCGCCTACTATGTGGCGGCCGGCGCCGGGGGAAACTGGGAAGGCGCCTACACGCTGTCGGTGGAGGATGTGGAGGATGTCCCGGACGATTTCGAGGCCACGACGCAGACCACCGGCACGGTGGAGGTGGACGGCTCGGCGACGGGCGAGATCGAGATCTATGGCGACCACGACTGGTTCGCGGTGACGCTCGAGGCGGGCAGGACCTACCGGATCGACCTGGAGGGCTGGTGGACCGGGGCCGGCGCCCTGTACAACCCGTATCTGTACGGGGTCCACGACGCGAATGGCGACCTCATCCCCGGCACGACGGACGACAACAGCGGCGAGGGCGCCAACAGCCGGGTGACGTTCACGGCGGAGAATGCCGGGACCTACTATGTGGCGGCCGGCGCTTATGGAAGCAGGGAAGGCACCTACACGCTGTCGGTGGAGGATGTGGAGGATGTCCCGGACGATTTTTCGGTCGGGATCGGGACGAGCGGCGCGGTGGAGGTGGGCGGCTCGGCGACGGGCGATATCGAGATCTATGGCGACCGCGACTGGTTCGCGGTGACCCTGGAGGCGGGCAGGACCTACCGGATCGACCTGGAGGGCTCGCCGACCGGGAACGACACCCTGAGTGACTCGTATCTGTACGGGGTCCACGACGCGAATGGCGACCTCATCGCCGGTACGACGGACGACGACGGCGGCGCGGGCCGCAACAGCCGGGTGGATTTCACGGCGGAGGAGGACGCCACCTACTATGTGGCGGCCGGCGCTTATGGAAGCAGGGAAGGCACCTACACGCTGTCGGTGATGGATATCACGAACGGCGTCCCGGACGATTTTGCGGCCGGGATCGGGACGAGCGGCGCGGTGGCGGTCGGCGGCTCGGCGACGGGCGATATCGAATTCGAGGGTGACCGTGACTGGTTCGCGGTGACGCTCGAGGCGGGCAGGACCTACCGGATCGACCTGGAGGGCTCGCCGACCGGGAACGGCGCCCTGAGGGACCCGTATCTGTACGGGGTCCACGACGCGAATGGCGACCTCATCGCCGGTACGACGGACGACAACGGCGGCGAAGGCCGCAACAGCTATGTGGAATTCACGGCGCAGGATGCCGGCGCCTACTATGTGGCGGCCGGCGCCCAGGCATACTGGGAAGGCAGCTATACGCTGTCGGTGGAAGAGGTCATGTGAGGTCCGCGGCGCCCGCGAGGGCAGGCTGTGGAACGAGTTCGTCGCCCGCTACCACTATCTCGGCTACAAGACACTAGTCGGCGCCCAGATACGCTACGCCGTCCACGACCGCAATGGTTGGCCGCGTCTTCGCCGGGCATGCGCCGGAGCTTCTTCACGAAGGTGCGCACCAGTTGCGTATCGCCGTTGTGACGTCCGCCCCACACCTGGCGCAGCAGGGCCTCGTAGGTCGACACCCTCCCGACGATTCCGCAGCTTCGGCTCAACGGCATCCAACAACACGGCCAGCCCTTTCGGGCAGGCCGCCACTCCAAGGTTGACGCTGATTGGCCTATATTATAGGATCCTATTGTGAGGTATCCGTGTGCTAATCATCTGATACAGTGTTGATTTCGAGGAAACCGCAGTTTTTTGGTAGTGCCTCATTTTGAATTCCGCCGATCGATCTCGCGTTTCATTCCAGGGCGTTCGAAACGAGAGGTCGGCCCGCGTATTGCCCTGGGTCTGGAAGGGTGAATGAAGAACCGCAATGAACTAACGCGAGAGGTCGACGCGCTACGGGAGCAGTTCTCCAGGCTGAGCGCGGCGATTCTGCGCATCAGCGCGAGCCTCGACGTGGACACCGTCCTGCGCGAGATCGTGGAAAGCGCCCGCGCGCTGACTGGCGCCCGCTACGGCGTGATCACGACCATCGACGAGGCCGGCCAGCCGCAGGACTTCGTCGCCTCGGGCATGACGCCGGAGCAAGAACAGCTGATGCCGGTCTGGCCCGACGCGTTGCAGTTGTTCGAGCATCTGCGCGGCCTCGACGCGCCGCTTCGCCTAGCGGACCTGGAGGCCTACGTCCGCTCGCTCGGGCTTTCGCCGGGCCTGATCCCGTGCAGGACGTTCCAGGGAACGCCGATGCGCCACGGGGGCGTTCACGTCGGCAACTTCTTCTTGGGCGAGAAGGAGGGCGGCGGGTTCACGGACGAGGACGAGGAGTTGCTGGTGCTGTTCGCCTCCCAGGCGGCGACGGCGATCGCAAATGCGCGCACTCACCGCGACGAGCAGCGCGTGCGTGCCGACCTCGAGGCCCTGGTGGAGACCTCACCGGTCGGCGTCGTGGTCTTCGACGCGAAGAGTTGCTATCCGGTGATGTTCAACCAGGAGTCGCGGCGTATCGTCGAGGCGCTTCGCATGCCGGGCTGCTCTCCGGTAGAGCTGCTCGACGTGTTGACGTCCCGGCTCGCAGACGGCCGCGAGGTCAGCGTCGCCGAGATCACGAGCGCCGAGACGCTGCGCGCCGCGGAGGTCGAGCTCTCGGTCCCCGACGGGCGCAGCATCCGGATGCTGATCAACGTCACGCCGATCCGCTCCGCCGCCGACGAGATCGAGACGGTGGTCGTCACCATGCAGGACCTGGCCCCGCTCGAGGAGCTCGACCGGATGCGGGCGGAGTTCCTGGGCATGGTGAGCCACGAGTTGCGCACGCCGCTCGCCGCCATCAAGGGCTCGACTACCACCGTGCTGGGGGCCTCGCCGACACTAGATCCGGCCGAGGTGGACCAGTTCTTCCGTGTTATCGACGAGCAAGCCGATCACATGCGTTGCTTGATCAGCGACCTGCTGGACGCGGGCCGCATCAACGCGGGCACGCTGTCCGTCTCGCCTGTGCCCACGGATGTGGCGGGGACGGTGGACCAGGCCAGGAACGCGTTCCTGAGCAGCGGCAACACGCACACGATTCTCATCGACCTTCCGCAGGAC
This sequence comes from bacterium, assembly GCA_965261085.1. Lineage (GTDB taxonomy): Bacteria > UBA8248 > UBA8248 > UBA8248 > UBA8248 > Bin107. The sequence continues at coordinate 3,294,479 of OZ253442.1, read as the reverse complement.
CTGCCCCGGGTGATGGCCGATCGGCGGCGCATCGTGCAGGTCCTGAACAACCTGTTTTCCAACGCCTCGGGATACTCTCCGGAGTCGTCGCCCATCAGGGTCGCCGCGGTGCGCGACGGCCTGCACGTCGCGGTTTCGGTCTCGGACGAAGGCCGGGGTGTTCCCGCTGAGCTGCTTCCGCACCTGTTCCAGAAGTACACGGGCCTCAGCAGCGACGAGCGTGGAGGCGGGCTTCGGGGGTCCGGTCTGGGGCTCGCCATCTGCAAGGGCTTGGTGGAGGCCCATGGCGGGCGCATCTGGGCCGCAAGCGGCGGGCCGGGCCTGGGCACGCAGTTCACCTTCACGCTCCCGGTGGCTGAAGAGGCCGGCGTGGAGGTCGGCTCCGTCCTGGACTGGTCCGGCTCGCTTCCCGAAGAAAGCCAGAAGACACCTATCCTGGTGGTGGACGACGACCCGCAGACACTGCGCTTCGTTCGGGACGCGCTGGCATCTGCTGGCTTCTCCCCACTCGTCACCGGCGACCATCGGGAAGTGTCGCGCATCATCGCGGCGGAGAAGCCCCGCCTGATCCTGCTCGACCTGATACTGCCCGGCACCGACGGCATCGAGCTCATGGAAAGCGTCCCCGAGATGGCCGATCTGCCGGTCATCTTCATCTCCGCCTACGGCAGGGACGAGACCATCGCCAGGGCGCTGGAGAGCGGGGCCGCGGACTACCTCGTCAAGCCCTTCTCGGCGACTGAGCTGACGGCGAGGATCCGCGCGGCACTTCGCAAACAGGCCCGACCGGAACCCTTCGTGCTGGGGGATCTCGCCATCCACTACGAGCAGCGGCGGGTGAGCGTGGCTGGCCGCCTCGTGCATCTCACCGCCACCGAGTACGATCTCCTGCGCATACTCTCGGTGAACGCGGGACGGGTACTGACCTACGACTCGCTGGTCCGCCAGATATGGAGCGAGCCGGACCAGGGCGACCCGGCCCTCGTTCGCACCTTCGTGAAGCAGCTCCGCCGGAAGCTCGGCGGCGACCCGGCCCGGTCGGACTACATCCTGAACGTGCGAGGTGTCGGCTACCGCTTGGCCTCACCGGAAACCCCATAGGGGACTACGGCCGTATTGAAAAGTGCAAAGATACTCCCGACGACTACGATATCGACGTTGTCATTTCTGCAAATGGAGATCTGAAGGTTGCCTACCGGTATGAGGCCCATTCGTCATTGCGACACTGCCGGAAAACTTGACGTCGGGCCGTTAGAATCTCACGGCGGAGGATGCCGGCGCCTACTATGTGGCGGCCGGCGCCGGGGGAGACCGGGAAGGCGCCTACACGCTGTCGGTGGAAGAGGTCCTGTGACGTGCGCTGCGCTCCTACATGGCCGGAATGACCTCCATTCCGGCCTGAAACGTCATAAACCGCCTATAATCAATTATTTAGCGTTTCAATAATTTACTGAAAAACCCCGTGAATTTATCGATATTTTCAGTATTATCGCCTCGTCAAGGCTATTTCATCGGCCACAAAATCACGCTGTCCTGTTGATATCATTATAAATATATTCTTGCCCGTCTCGTCCGTCATCCGCCTTCTGAAATATGCAATCAAAACGAAAGCGGATTTGATCAATATCTAGGCGCGACATGTCCGCGCGGCTCCCTCGTCCCGAACAGGGCGGCGACCCGCGACGACACTCCTCCCTCATCCCGAGTAGGCGCGCTCGCGCGCCGTATCGAGGGAGCGCCGGGGCGCATCGAAAGGGAGCGCCCTTCGATATGCCGCCTTCGGCGGCTACTCAGGGTGAAGTCGATACAGTGGCCATGCAAGACGAGGGTATCGGGCTCGCCGCCGATGCGGTCATATTCTGAGAGAATGAGCCTGACGGCGTCCCACTGTCCCACTGTCGGCGGATCGTTTCGGAACGCCCTGTCCACGGCGCGGTTGCGACCCCACAGGGGGATTCATACAAAATAACACGATAACAACACGTAATTGTCGCAAACACTCACACTAAGTTCACACATTTTGTGCTTAAATGGGTCTGATAATTTACAGCGCTCCGTAGAGCAACCCTGGGGCGAAACTCGGGGAGTTTTCGTTGCGTGTGAGTGTTTGGGGGGGATCTTCCGGATCCCTCGACGAGGAGAAACGAGTTGAGCCGGGGCGCCCATTGCCCCGGATTCACTTGAGAAAGGGGACAGACCATGCCTGACGACTATACATCCGATACGCAGACTACCGGCGCGGTTGCGGTGGGGGGCTCGGCGGCGGGCGAGATCGAGACCTCGAATGACTTCGACTGGTTCGCGGTCGACCTGGTCGCCGGCCATACCTACGTCATCGGCCTGGAGGGAGCCGACAGCGGCGGTGGCGCCCTGCAGGACCCGGTACTGCGAGGCCTCTACGACGCCGGCGGCAACCGGATTGCGGGCGCCCGGGACAACGATGGCGGCGCCGGCAGGGACGCCCGGTTGACCTTCACCGCCGCCACCACCGGCGCCTACTATATCGAAGCTCGCGGCCATTCGAATCAGACGGGCGAGTACACCGTGCGCGTGACGGAATGGGTGGATACGGACGCCGAGCGCGGCGGCGCGACCGATCTCGGCGATATCACGGCTCTCGCCGGGCTGCAGTTTCCGGCAGCATCACTCGACGGCTCCTCCGACTCGGTGGACTACTGGCGCTTCACGCTTTCGGAGGCCAGGAGGGTTGGACTGGGTTTGCGCCAACAGGATGCGAATGCCGACCTGTTTCTGGAGGACGCCGAAGGCAACGTCCTCTACAGCGGCACGGAGGAGGGGACGGCGAGCGAGTGGATTTCGCAGACGCTCCTGGCCGGGACGTATTTCGTGCGGGTGGAAGCGCAGGAAGAAGGCGCCAACGAATTCAAACTGCGTTATGGGGTGAGTGGGGCCAATCCCGACGTGGTGGCCGCCTTGGAGCAGCAGCAGCAGGAGGGGACGGATGAGGCGCCGGAGTTCGCGGAGGCGAGCTACGCGTTCTCACTCGCGGAGAACGCGGACGGGGGCACGGACCGGGTATCTCTGGGCGCGGTTACGGCCACGGACCCGGACAATGACACGGTCGCATACAGCATCGAGGGCGGCAACGAGTCAGGGTCGTTCGAGATCGACGCGGCGAGCGGCGAGCTGTTCTACGTCGGGGCGGGCGAGGACTACGAGGCCGGCGCGGCGCAGTTCGACCTGACGATCCGGGCGAGCGACGGCGCTCTGACCGCCGACGCCGCGGTGAGCGTCGCCATTACGGACGTGCCGGAGCAAACGATTGTCGCGCCGGCCGACCCGGAAAACTTGCAGAGCGTGTCCGAGCCGTACGGCGAGGACCTTCCCACGAATACATCGACGATTGGCCGGGTTGCCGTCGGCGGCACCGCTACCGGCAAGATCGGGAGCACGGGCGACCGGGATGGGTTTGCGGTGGAGCTGGTTGCGGGGCGGACCTACATCATCGATCTCAGGGGCAGCCCGACGGGCGACGGCACACTGAACGATCCGTATCTGCGCGGCATCAAGGGCCCTGACGGCAGCCGAATTGCGGGCGTGTCCAACGACGATGGAGGCGAAGGCTACAACAGCCGGTTGAACTTCACCCCGACCGAGAGCGGCACACATTACATCATCGCCGGCGCCTACTCCGGACTCGGCGCCTACGAGGTTGAGGTCAGGGACGTCTCGCCTCAGACCGCACAGCAGAAAACCGTGAACGGTCCTCCGGCGTTCGGGCAGACGAGCTATGCGTTCTCACTGGCGGAGAACGCGGACGGGGGCGCGAACGGGGTGTCTCTGGGCGCGGTATCGGCGACGGACCCCGAAGATGCGGCGGTGAGCTACAGCATCGAGGCGGGCGACTCCGGTGGCCTGTTCGAGATCGACGCGACGAGCGGCGAGGTGTTCTACATCGGCGTGGGTGAGGACTACGAGTCGGGGACGACCAGCTACGAGCTGACGGTGCGCGCCGGCGACGGCAGCCTGCACAGCGACGTGACCGTGGCCGTCAACGTCACCGACGTGGCCGAAGCGCCGGCGTTCGCGGAGACGAGCTATGCGTTCGACTTGGCGGAGAACGCCGACGGCGGCGCGAGCAGTGTAGCGTTGGGCGCGGTCTCTGCGACGGATCCGGAAAACTCGACGATTACCTACAGCATCGAGGCGGGCGACTCCGGTGGCCTGTTCGAGATCGACTCAGGGACGGGCGCCCTGTCGTACCAGGGCGCGGGCGAGGACTACGAGTCGGGGACGACCAGCTACGAACTGACGGTGCGGGCGAGTGACGGCAGCCTGCACAGCGAGGTGACCGTCACCGTCAACGTCACCGACGTGGCCGAAGCGCCGGCGTTCGCGGAGGGGAGCTATGCGTTCTCACTGGCGGAGAACGCCGACGGCGGCGCGGCCAGTGTAGCGTTGGGCGCGGTATCGGCGACGGACCCGGAAAACTCGACGATTACCTACAGCATCGAGGCGGGCGACTCCGGTGGCCTGTTCGCCATCGACCCGGGGACGGGCGCCCTGTCGTACCAGGGCGCGGGCGAGGACTACGAGTCGGGGACGACCCGGTACGAACTGACGGTGCGGGCGAGTGACGGCAGCCTGCACAGCGAGGTGACCGTCACCGTCAACGTCACCGACGTGGCCGAAGCGCAGGAGGTTACGGAGACGCAACAGAGTGTGTCCGAACCGGACGGCCAGGACCTTCCGGAAGACACCTCCACGACCGGCCGGGTTGCGGTGGGCGGCTCGGCGACGGGCAAGATCCATGTATTTAACGACCACGACTGGTTCGCCGTCGAGCTCGAGGCGGGCAGTACCTACCGGATCGACCTGGAAGGCTCGTGGACCGGGGGCGGCACCATGAGGAACCCGCATCTGGGCTCGGTCCGCGACGCGGACGGCGTCCGTATCCTCTACACGTGGGACGACGACGGCGGCGCGGGCTACAACGCCCGGGTGACGTTCACGGCGACGGATGCCGGCACCTACTATTTGGTGGCCGGCAACAGCTATGTATACACCGGCGGCGGTGAATATGACAGTAAAGGCACCTACACGCTGTCGGTGACTGAGGTCCCGGACGATTTGGCGGCGGGTACCGGGACGAGCGGCGCGGTGGAGGTGGGCGGCTCGGTGACGAGCGATATCGAGATCTCGTTCGACTGCGACTGGTTCGCGGTGGAACTCGAGGCGGGCGCGACCTACCGGATCGACCTCAAGGGCTCGCCGACCGGGAGCGGCACCTTGAGTGACCCGTATCTGTACGGGCTCCACGACGCGGACGGAAACTTCATCCCCGGCACGACGGACGACGACGGCGGCGCGGGCTACAACGCCCGGGTGACGTTCACGGCGGAGGAAGCCGGCGCCTACTATGTGGCGGCCGGCGCCTGGGGATACGATACAGGCACCTACACGCTGTCGGTGGTGGAAGATTCCATGTGACGTGCGCGGCGGCGACAACACTCCTCCCTCATCCCGAGTAGGCGCGCTCGCGCGCCGTATCGAGGGAGCGCCGGGGCGCATCGAAAGGGAGCGCCCTTCGATACAAACGCTCCTTTTTCGGGGTTGTTGAATAACCCGGTTTCGGGAGCGGGCGGTATGGAGGGTCACGCGGCGGCGGACAGGAAGCCCGCGCAGCTTGCGAGGCCGCGATGGACGCACAGAGGCTCTTCCCGGGCCGACCAGGCCCTCCAGAGGGCGAATAACCTTGCAGCAAGTGCGGCGGAGAGCCGCTTGAGGTTGATCGCCGCCGCCGTCAGGTAGGACTGTATCTTCATGTTCTCAAGACCGCGCCGCACCGCGCGCGCAAGCCCGTGCCAGGTCTTCGCCTCGCCGTGGTAGCCCTCCGAGCGCCACATATGACGCCGGTACATCCGCCGCTCCTCCTCCCTCCATCGCGCATGGCGCCGGCGCGCGCGCAACAGCGCCGGATACGCATGCGGAACCAACACCACCTTGCTCGACCACGCCTTCGGCAGGCAATCCTCGCGAAGCGCGCAGCCCGCGCAATCACGGGTCTTCGAACGATAATAACGCCCCCCCTTTGCGGGCCGACGGGGGCTCAGTATCTTGCCGCGCGGACACTTCACGATGTCGTGCCGCGCGTCGTAGCGGAACAGGCGCAACGGAACACGGCTCTGCGAGGGTTCCCTCTTCGCCGGAATGAGCGCGGCCACACCCCGGCGCTCCAGGGCCGCGTAGACCTTCGAGTAGGCGTAGCCAGAGTCCGCCGTCACCATCGCGGGCGCGCGCCCCGATACCTCGCATACCGCTTCCACCTGCGATTCGAGCACCTCACGCTCGTTCACCGTACCCTCCGTCACCGATACGTCGAGCACCACCCCGCGCGTGTCGTCCACCACAGCGTGCTGCTTGTAGCTCGGCTCGAATCCCCCGCCCGTTCTCGCCAGCCGCGCGTCCGGGTCCGTCCGGCTCACCTTCCCGGAACCCCCGCCACGGCGGCCTCCTCCACCCTTCTTCCCGGCCTCCTCCTCGACGGGGTTCTCCGCTATCACCTCGTCCACGTGACGCTCCACCAGACTCTCCCAACTCACGTCCGCGCGGATCAATGAGGCGTCCACGTGCACGACTTCGGCCTTGGCCACCTTCGCATCCAGGCACGCACGGACCGTGCGGCGGAATATCTCCCGGAACCGGGCCTCCCCCCAGCGCTGCCGTATCCGCGTCAGGCTCGAATGATCCGGCAGCCGATCCTCCAGCCCGTAACCGATGAACCACCGGATCGCGATGTTCACCTGCGCCTCGCGCATCAACCGACGGTCGTGCACGAACCCCAGCAGAAGGCCCGCCAACATCAACCGAACCGCCACTTCGGGGTCGATCCCAGGACGGCCGTTGTCCGCGCAATAACAATCCGCCACTTCCTCGCGCAGCCAACTCAGGTCCAGAACGCGGTTCACGCGGGCCAATATGTGATCCTCGGGAATCAACCTCTCCAGCGAACCGGTGATGAACAAATCCATCTGGGCGCGGTTCTTGCGTCCCAACATCGCGGATATTCCCTTCTCGGGCGCGTAATATCCATACATCCAAGCATAGAGTCAGGGGTTTTTCAACAACCCCTTTTCAGTCGCGTTTGACCTTCGGCGGCTACTCAGGGTGAAGTCGATACAGTGGCCATGCAAGACGAGGGTATCGGGCTCGGCGCCGACGCGGTCATATTCCGAGAGAATGAGCCTGACGGCGTTCCACCGTCAGCGGATCGTTTCGGAGCGCCCTGTCCACGGCGCGGTTGCGGCCCCACAGGGGGATTTATCCAAAATAACATGATAAAAACACGTAATTGTCGCAAATGTTCACACTAAGTTCACACATTTTGTGCTTTAATGGGTGTGATAATTTACAGTGCTCCGTAGAGCAACTATGGGTGGTGCACGGGGAGTTTTCGTTGCGGGTGAAGAAAATTTCTTAAATACAGGGGAAACGACATGCCAACACAATACGGCGGCGACGGCGACGACAGTATCTCTGGCGGCAAGGGCAAAGACAAGCTCTATGGCGGCGAGGGCGACGATACACTCTATGGCGGCGCGGGCAAAGACACTCTAAGAGGCAACGCGGGCGACGATACACTCTATGGCGGCGCGGGCGACGACACACTCTCTGGCGACGCGGACGGCGACAAACTAAGTGGCGGCAAGGGCGACGATACACTCTATGGCGGCGCGGGCAACGATATGATCTATGGCGGCGCGGGCGACGACACCATCTCCGGCGGCGAGGGCGGCGACACCATCTCCGCCGGCGCGGGCGACGACACCATCTCCGGCGACGCGGGCGGCGACACCATCTATAGCGAAGCGGGCGACGACACCATCTATGGCGGCGAGGGCGGCGACACCCTAAGTGGCGGCGCGGGCGACGACACCATCGATGGCGGCGCGGGCAACGACTGGATCTACGGCGGTGAGGGCGACGATACACTCGATGGCGGCGAGGGCAACGACAGGCTCTATGGCAACGCGGGCGACGACACCATCGATGGCGGCGCGGGCGACGACACCTTGGTTGGCGACGCGGGCGACGATACGCTCTATGGCGGCGAGGGCGACGATACGCTCTATGGCATCGCGGGCGACGACACCATCTCCGGCGGCGCGGGCAACGACACTCTAAGAGGCGGTGAGGGCGACGATGCGCTCGATGGCGGCGCGGGCGACGACACCATCTATGGCGACGAGGGCGACGATACGCTAACGGGCGGAGAGGGCGACGATACGCTAACGGGCGGAGAGGGCGACGATACGCTAACGGGCGGAGATGGAGCGGACACGTTCGTGTTCGCCGATACCGGCGACGTGTTCGTGCCCTTCGAAGGCCACGGCGACGACACGATCACGGACTTCTCCAGCGGCGACGTAATCGATTTTTCCAATGTCAAGAACGTGATGAGTATTGATGATCTGCCCATCACCGCCGATGGAAATGACGCCGTCATCGACTTGAGCGCCTTCGGCGGCGGCACCATCCGGCTGGAGGGTGTCCAGGTTACGGAACTGAGTGCGGATGATTTCAGGTTTTTCACTGGCGGGAGATATGAAGGCACCGAGGGCGACGATTCGGTGACAGGCAGATTGGGCGACGACATCATCTATGGCGGCGGCGATGGCGGCGACGCGGGCGACGATACGCTCACGGGCCGCGCGGGCGACGACACGCTCCACGGCTGGGCGGGCGACGACACGCTCGATGGCGGCGCGGGCGACGATACCTTATTTGGCGGCGCGGGCGCGGACACCTTCGTGTTCACCCCCGACCACGGCGCGGACACGATCAAGGATTTCACCGACGGGGAAGACATGATCGACCTCACGGCGATCTCGGGCATTTCCGGCTTCGATGATCTGGCCATCACCGCCGATGGCGGCAATGCCGTGATCACCCACGGCGGCGGAACGATCACCCTGGAGAACTTCGACATGGCGGATCTCGATGCCAGTGATTTCATCTTCCAGGAAACGACGGTGGACGACGGCGGGGTCGAAGGCATCTGAGACGATGGGATGAATAGGTATAGTGTATGAGAATCGGTCGAAAATCTATCCGGTAAAGGGGAAACGACATGCCAAACGAATTCTACGGCGGTAGGGGCGACGACACGCTCACGGGCGGCGAGGGAGACGACACGCTCTACGGTAGCGGGGGCGACGACACGCTCTACGGCGGCGCGGGTGACGACACGCTCTATGGCGCCGAGGGTGACGACACGATCGAGGGCGGCGAGGGTGACGACACGATCGAGGGCGGCACCGGTGACGACACGCTCTACGGCGGCGAGGGCGACGACCTGATCTTCGGCGACGCGGGCAACGACACGCTCGATGGCGGCGCGGGGAATGACTCGTTCTACGGCGGCGAGGGTGACGACACGATAGTTGGCGGCGAGGGTGACGACAGGCTAATCGGCGGCGAGGGCGACGACAAGCTCTACGGCGGCGCGGGCGACGATGCCGTCGAGGGCGGCGCGGGCGACGACACGATCGAGGGCGGCGCGGGCGACGACACGCTCTACGGCTGGTCGGGCGACGACACGATAGTTGGCGGCGAGGGCGACGATGCCGTCGAGGGCGGCGCGGGCGACGACACGCTCTACGGCTGGTCGGGCGACGACACGATCTCGGGCGGTGCGGGCGACGATACGCTCACGGGCGACGCGGGCGCGGACACCTTCGTGTTCACCCCCGACCACGGCGCGGACACGATCAAGGATTTCGCCGACGGGGAAGACATGATCGACCTCACGGCGATCTCGGGCATTGCCGGTTTCGAGGATCTCGCTATCACCGCCCAGGGGACGGACGCCGTCATCGACTTAAGCGCATACGGCGGGGGTCAGATCAGGCTCAGCAACGTCGACGTGAACGACCTGGACGAGACGGATTTCATCTTCTCCGAAACGACGTCCGTGGACGACGGCGGGGTCGAAGGCATCTGAAGCGCATCCGCACCTGCAAAAAAGGCTGATGCAAGGGGTAATATGGCCCCACGTCTTTCAAGACGTTGCGAAGGGTCGTGGCGCCGGGCGCGGTGTTGAGCGTTTTCACCAGTTTCCGGCTCGGTCTTACCTCTTATGATCCCGAGATACAAAACCCCGCCCTCCCGGTGAGACGGCGGGGTTTTTATGGTTGCTGCGGGTTCGACGTTTCTTGGACTTCTTCATCCCGTCCATATTCCCTGCGTAGCAGGCGCTTCGTGGAATATAAAATTCTCCGCGTCCAGGTCGGAGGGGGTGAAGTTCTCGAGCATGAGCGTGAGACTCCGCCCTGGGCGGAAAGGTCGATCACCACGTTGGCGTCACCCTGCGTGACGGTGAGGTCGGTTACCTCGTTCCCTGAAATCATATTGTCGCCTGCATCCCGAAGAAGTCTCTCGATCCTGTCATCGTCGTTTCCGCCGCAGGTGGTTGGCGTACTGCCGCAACTGGTCACGATATCGCCTTCCCAGCCCACTCCATGACGTCGGTCGCCTCTCTATACGTGCCTAGGAATTTATAGGCATCCGTGCCGACGTGTAGTCTCAAGGCTTCTGTTTGTTCATCCACTTCGCTGTTTTCATCACTGGCAGTAGTCATGTCGAAAAGAAGCGAACTCAAGCGTATCGAGCGCGTCGTCGACGCGATCGGAGTTAAAGTGAAGGACACCGTATTCAGGGACCGGGACCTGGCTGGCATCGGGATCAGCAGCGCTTCGACATCGAGTGCATCGCCGGCGCGCATTCTGGCAAAACGCGCTCGCACAGGGGAAAATCACCCCCGCAACTCCCCGCAAATCCGCGCATTCGCCGTCATCGCAGGAGGCGCGGGCCATGGCAGAATTCCCCTGCGCCGCGATGCGAAGGCGTCCTCTCCAAAGAATAAAATTTACATTTTTTTATCGAGACACTCGATTTGCGAAATCTAATTCAGGTTGAGGTGGGATTTCTCCGCGGCCGACGCGGTGAGTCGGTATTGGCCAAACGATAGGTTCGGCTGTGGGTGTCGTAGACTAGCCCGTATTCCGCCGCTTGACCGTTGGTCATTCGGTCGAACACGCGCTTGACCAGCTCGTTGCGTTTGATTGGCTCTCCTTCAAAGTATGCATGGCTATCGCCGACATCCGGCGCATCGGTGAAGTCGAGGTGCACTGCTTGGCGGGAGTTAAGGTTGTGCGCGAAATGCCCCAGCCGAGCACGCTGCTTGTCACCAAACTTGGCGCGTGAAAGAGATAGAGCATCGTCGTCCTCGTTGATCGTAACGTAAACCCGCCGGCGACACTGAATCCGGTCGACCCACTCCTCGTGTGCCGCATTGTTCACATCGGCGCACTACGGAAAATTTGTCCGCCAACAGCGTCTTATTGTATGTCACCTTTAAATGCCTTCCACCTCTCACAAATAGATTTAAGAAGATTTACATACTCATCGATATCTTCCCTGGTTATGGGTGCTGGCCGATACTGTTCCGGTGGTGCGTGTGAAATCGCATTCCGCAGCTCCACCCAAAGTAATAGCTCTTCATTTTCTTCGGGTTCTAGGTGAAAACCAACTTCCTTTGCCGCTCGGAGCTTGGCTTTCATGCCTATAAGCTTCTTTCTGGGTGGCTCCGGCAGAAATGAATGAACAATCAAACCTTCGAAAATGCCTTGTAAACGCCATAAACAGAACTGCCAAAGATACTGCTCATCCACCCACGCGTAATGTGCAAGGTCCGACTGGATTTCACACCAAATATCTTCCTCAGGATAATCAAATTTTACTTTCTCGATCTCCGCCTGAAGTTCTTTTTGATTGTTTTGAATTAGAGTTGTGGAAATTCGAACCGTGTAATCAAAGTCATCTTGAGAAAGCCCATAGACCCAATAATCTTTCTCAGTCAGTTTCTTAAGCTCATCTCGCACGCTAGAGTGACCTGGAATGACGAAGTTCAGCCGACGGACAAGCCGCGCAGCGGATTGTCCGTCGGCTGAAGCACCTTGTTATGCATCACCTGACCTAATCAAAGCGCACCGTGTCCCGCAGGGCCTTGCCGGCCTTGAAGGACGGCGTCTTAGTGGCGGCGATGGCGATGCTCTCCCCCGTTCGGGGGTTTCGTCCCCTCCGCGCCGACCGGCTCCTCGTCGAGAACGTGCCGAACCCCGCCAGGGAGACCTTCTCCCCGTTCGCGAGAGCGCCCCTGATAGCCTCGATAAGCGCATTCACCGCGCCCTCCGCCTGCGCCTTCGACAGGGAGACCCGGTCTGCAACGTGGGCCGCGATATCCGATTTCCTCATTTTGCGTTCCTTTCTGAATTGAACCGTATGTGATCGCGCATATGCGCAAATGACCAGCCGCTACTCCCACCTCCACGACTTCGAGGACCACGATCTCCACGAGGGTGATCACGGACCGGGCGGCCTGGCCCTCGTAGAAGGGAGCCCCGCGCCGCTCCCGCCGGTGAGCGTATCGTCGCCTCCCGATTCCATGATGACGTCTCCTTCGCCGCCGTCGAATGCGCCGGTTCCCTCACCGCCCGTCCTGGTGTCGTCCGTCATGGGGCGTGCTTCTTGCAACCGGTTCCGGTCCGTGACATTCAGCAGGCGCTTCCCCGTTCCTCTTCCGCCCGGATAACCTCCCCGGATCCCGATCAACCCCTAGAACCTCATCCCGAAGCTCACCTGTCCGGCATACTTCGTATCGTCCGAACCCAAACCGCCCATCGAGACTTCCCCGCTTACCGAGAAGCGGCCCTTGCGGTAGACGCCGCCCAGTCCCAGCAGGAGCCGGGTCTTTTGGGATTTCGATTCGAGCCTCGTTCCCGACACGTCGACGGCCGTCTCCGCGTCGTCGAGTTTCTGCTCGAGGTCCAGGGAACCCCGCAGGGAGAGCACGCCGCCCTCGATGGCCCGCGCAGTCTCGGCGACCGCACCCACGCCGCCCGTGAAGCGCGCCGTCTCGGCGGCGGATACCCGCGCGTCCACGGAGTCTGTGAATGTATCGATAGAAACCCCCGAGCGCGTCATCCACGCCCGGGGCGTGAGGTTCAGCTTCTCGCTCATCCTGATGCGCCTGCCCGCCTCGAGGTTCAGGAGCGTGCCGCGCGCGAAGGCGCCGCGCTTCAAGGTTCCTACGTTGATGTCGCCGGAGGTGGCGTCCACGTCGTAGTCCGTCAGCGAGAGGTTCCCGTTCGCGTAATAACCGCCCTCGATCCGCCAGGAAGCCCCAATGGATACGCCGAGTCCCTCCGCCTCGATGTCACCCCCGCCGAACGGGGAGGAGACCTCCGCAGAACCCCGGACGTGAATCAGCGATATCGAGCCTGTAAAGCTCTCGCCGAGCGACACGTCCATCCCGGCTTCCGCCGTGAAGCGTTCGAAGTCGTAATCCTGCCCCACCGTGGAGCGATCGGGAGAATGCGACCCCCGGCTTCCTGAGAGCCGCGCCCACACGGGCGAGCCGGGCGAGGTCACCCGCTCCCCGGCCGGTCCCCCGCCGTTCAGTTTCAGCAAAAAGCCCGGCAGGGCCTCATAGACCGCCGCGCGCGGGGCGTATTCCTCGAAAATCTCAGGCGGCGGAGCGGAACAGTCCGGGGGCGTCCCGACCTGCCCGGACGGACACATGGGCGGCGGGGGAGTGGTGCAGTCCGGGGGCGTTCCGACTTGTCCCGGGGGACACATATGCGGCGGGGGAGTGGTGCAGTCTGGAGGCGTCCCGATTTGTCCTTCCGGGCACATATGCGGCGGGGGAGTGGTGCAGTCTGGAGGCGTCCCGACTTGTCCCGGCGGACACATATGCGGCGGGGGAGTGGTGCAGTCTGGAGGCGTCCCGACTTGTCCCGGCGGACACATAGGCGGCGGGGGAGTGGTGCAGTCTGGAGGCGTCCCGACTTGTCCTTCAGGGCACATGGGTGGGGGTGGCGTGGTGCAGTCTGGAGGCGTCCCGACTTGTCCCGGCGGACACATAGGCGGCGGGGGAGTGGTGCAGTCTGGAGGCGTCCCGACTTGTCCTTCAGGGCACATGGGTGGGGGTGGCGTGGTGCAGTCTGGAGGCGTCCCGACTTGTCCTTCAGGGCACATGGGCGGCGGCATAGTTGGCTTCTGGGTTTCCGTGAAGTCCGCCGCCGAGAAATCCCGGTCGACGACGACGCCCGCGGTGGGCACGATCATTTCCCAGTTCGCCGGGTCCATGGTGTAGTCCACGTTGACGCCTTCCGCTCTCATCCGGACGTTCCACGCCCCGTTGGGGGCCACCGCGCCGGGCACGACGCCCTTCGCGCCCTCGTGCAGCATAACCTCGTTGACCACGATGGTGGTCTCGCCTTCGTCGTTGATGATCCAGTCATCCCCGAATACGTCCCGCACCCGGCGGCCGTCGAGCGTCATGTCGACGAGCAGCTTGGGCTTGATTGGATCTCCGCCTTCTACAGGCGTATCTCCCGACGCGAGAATCGCGATCCCGGATTCTGCGCCGACTGTCCCCTGCGGCCCGATGACGACCCGGCCGCCGCCCGCAAGGAAGACGCCCACGGCCTCGCCCATCACCGAGCCGTTCACCGTGACCGTCTGCTTACGATAGCCCTCCGCGTCGTCCAGGGCGGCTACGCGCTCTGGCGCGCCGTCGGTATTGACGACGCCCACCCGGACGCCCTGTGCGCCCGCGCCACTCGTGTCGACGCGGCCGCCGACCGTGATCGCCATGGTCCTGGAGTCCATCGTTCCGAAATTATAGGCCACGATGCCGTGGCCGTTCTCGCCCGTCGTGGTGACGGCGTTGCCGTCTTGCATATTGAGCGTGACGTTGCCTTCGCCTTGATGAAGACCATAGATGCCATACGCATACTCGCCGCTCGTCTTGATGGAGCCGCCTCGGACTTCGATGTCGATGTCGCCCGTGCTCCTATGCCGGCCCACGATGCCGCGGGAATCATCGTCTTTCGTGATGATGGTGGTATCCCGCACGTCGGTATTGCTGTCGCCGATGCCGCCCATATCATTTTGAACGCCGTGGCCGCCATTATTCCCAAGCCCCATGATGATAGTGGCGTTCTGGACATCGATGTCGGAGATATTCCCAGCAGAAACGGTACTATAAACGGCGTGTGATTCCCTGCCATTAAGAGTCAAGGTTCCACCCTGTACGTCTAAGGTAACACCACCCGCGGTTTGATTCGAACCCCAAATTCCGTGGGATCTGGGGCCCTCCGTGGTTACATCCACTTCCTGGGTGGTGATTTCGACTTGCTGGGGACCAAGCGCGCTTTCGGCGACTGCGAAGATGCCTACTGAACTGTCGCCATTCGTGTGAATTGTGACTTCTTCCGCATAAATGTTGATGTTGCCGGTGCCGCGACTGCGGCCCGTGATGCCATCGCCACTTCGACCCACCAGGGTGAAGGTTCCATTTCGAGCATCAATATGGATGTCGCCGTCACCCGAATGAAGGGCTTCGATGCTGTAGCCGCTAATGGCGGCACTGCTGTTCAAAGGGAGGAATTTGAAATTATTGACATTGATGCGGATATCTCCGCTACTAAGGGTGTCGAGTGCAGGTAAAAGACATCCTGAGGAGTCTGTGCTGTCGAAGCCACAATGCACGGCGTAGATACCGCCGGAAGACGTATAGGCAGATGTTTTGACGGTGTCTGTGAGATTGATGCGAATATCACCGGTGCCGTGATGTGTACTAAAGACGCCGTAGGATTTGGTATTTCGTATCTCGATGTCACTACTAACGTCGATCTCGATATCCCCGGTGCTGAAATGATGGCCATAGATGCCATGGGAATAAGCGCCTGTGGTAGTGATTTCGTCCCCCAAAGATCTGATTCTGAGGAGCCCGCTACCCTCGTGCCGGCCATAGATGGCGGGGGCATAATTGCCCTGGGTGCCGATGGTGGCAGAAAACGTGCTTGTCACCACCGAGTTGTCGCCGAGA
The DNA here is from genome assembly GCA_965261085.1 of bacterium. Classification (GTDB taxonomy): domain Bacteria; phylum UBA8248; class UBA8248; order UBA8248; family UBA8248; genus Bin107. Next base: position 3,278,563 of record OZ253442.1, on the reverse strand, counting down.
TGATGGGCGTAGATACCGTAGTTGCGGCTGGCGGTCGTGACGATGGTGCTGTAGGTGTCTCGGTCACCTTCTGCAAAGTCGGTGTCGATCCCGATATCGATGTGTCCGTCGCCTTGATGCTCGGCATGAACGCCGTGGCCGCCCCCATCCGTCGTGTCGATGTCGATTCCGTCAAGTTGGATTTCGATGTTGTCGCTGGAACTGGAATCCTTCTTACACTCGACCCTTTCCCCGGTTTCGGGCGTGTTTCTGCACACGCCCGCAGCCGACGCATCACCCGCGCCGAACGCCAGCATGGTGGCCAGCGCCAGGGCGACGGCGCATGCAAGCGCCCGCGCAAAAAGACCGGCCTTCGGGGAGGAGGCGGATGGCGGCCCGCAGGCCCCCTTGTCTGATTTCTGTGGTCCCCGTATGCCGGAGTCGGTGGTCGAACCGTTGTTCGTGCGGGCGGCATCGTTTCTTCCGGCGTCAACACCCGTGTCGAACTTTTCTCGTGGTTGCATTCTGAACGAACCTCCTTGCCTGTAAAAATGAACCTGCTTTTCTCATGAACGAATTTGCGTCTCCGGCGGCGGGGCAGCGGTAGCCTCGCCGGTGCAGACGCCGGTGCGAGCGCCTCGAGCCCCGCATGCCGCCGATACTTGCGATTATGAGAGTGCTAATTAAAGTATAAGAAAAGCGTGCGCTTCTTCGCGCCTCCAACATTGGGGGTATCCGGCGAATTTTTCGCCATATCTTGGGAATTTTCGGGAAGGTGGACGACGTCAGCGCCGGCCTAGGGCTGCTTCCGCCTTCGGTATCAAGACTCCATAGCGTTGGCCAGCGACAGCACAAGACGCACCAGATCGGCCTGTCGCGTGAGGCCGTGCTTGGCGAACATGCGCTTCACGTGCCAGCGGATCGTGCTTTCCTTTGGGCCCATCGCCGCAGCGATCTCACGGACGCTCATGCCTTCGGCCAACAGCACCGCCACCCGGCTTTCCGCCCCCGTGAGGCCGAGGGCCGCCCCGGCCACGGCCGGATCGATACGGGTCCGGCTCGCCGGGTCCACGACCAGCACGAGCGCCGCGACCGGCCAAACGCGGAGGTCCGTCTTCTGCCGGTCCACCGGGTTGACGTGCAGCACCAGCGGCAGGGCCGATTCACGCCTCACCATCGTAGAGCCGCCGACGCCCAGGGTCCCGAACGGCGGCAGTGCTCGCTTCAGCAGTCCCTGGAGATGCGTGTTGTCCCCCGGCGTGCGGGCGAACAGGAAACCGTCCTCGTCGAACAGACCGTCTCCGGTCCGCAGCAATTCCCGGGCGCGGTCGTTCACGTCCACGATCCGCCCGCGACGGTCGAGTTGGATGATGCCCGACCCGGTGCTGTCGAGCAGTTCCGTGAGGGACGCGCCCAAAACACCCGCGCCGGCCAGCGTCTGCCGGACGCGCACGTATTGGCGGATATGGGGCAGGAGACGCCGGAGCGAGTCGAGTTGGGCGGACGACCAGCAGTCACCGTCAACCGGGTCGTGGACAACCCAGGCAATGCTTGAGCCGTTGGGTCCGTCCAGGCGAACGTTGATGCTGTTCTGGGCATGTATGCGGGCCAAATAATCGTTGTATACTACGGAGGTTCTCAACTTCTCTTTGGTGTAGAGGTCGACAATATGGGTCAGTTGGCTGTCGGGGAGATGCCGCACGCGGGGGACCCGTTCGTCCAGGGGGTAGTAGACCTCGAAGTACTCGCGTTCCAAATCGCGGCGCCGTTGCCCGTGGAAGAAGACCCCTGCAAAGTAGATCTGGATGTCCTCCCCGGAGTGTACGTCGACGATCCCCAGGCTGTTGCCGTGCGTGTGGAGGGCATCGTCGATCAGCGCGGAGGCGGTCGACCAGTTCGTATCGTCCAGCGCCGCATCGTACAACGATGCCAGGATGCGCTCGAACGCCTCCCGTTCACTCATGACAGCGTCCTCGCTTGCGGATGCCCGGGCGAGAAGGGTCTTCCCATGTTGCCCATATCCCCTCTGAAATCATGGACACCAACATCGCCAAGGCTAAACTGAATTGTGTCACCCACTGCCGGTCGACATTGACGGCGTTATGCGCGCGCTACCGGGATGCGACAGGTGTTGCCCCGGAAGCGGGAACGCACCGCACCACCAGAGATTGAAGTCCCTGGAGTACATTGTCCTGGCGGAACTGCGGGTGGTCGGCAAACAGGTTGATCCGTGAGAATCGCTCAAGCAACATATCGAGAGCGATCCGACATTCCACATCACCGGTATTCTTCTCCGTTTCACCTTCCAGTGCAGAGATGTCTATCCATCTCCGTTCTTCGTGTTCAGGTTGACTACCAATACTTAAAGTATAGAAACGCGTGCGCTTCTTCGCGCCTCCAACATTGGGGGTATCCGGCGAATTTTTCGCCATATTCTGGGAATTTTCGGGAAGGTGGACGACGTCAGCGCAGGCCTGGGGCTGCTTCCGCCTTCGGTCTCGAGACTCCGGGTCGTTGACAGTACCTGCAAGCTGTGGAACCCCGGTCCGCAACCGGGCGTGGCTTCTGGGTTCCGGCCTGAGGCAAGGGGCGTTGTTCCGGGCCTTCTTCAAGGGGGGCCGGTTGCGCTCCGAGCGCCTGACGGGCAAGAGCATCCGGTGCATCATCGCCCGGTGGGGGAAGGCCGCAGGTGCGGACGGGCGGGTCAGCGGCCACAGCCTGCGCGTGGGCGGTGTGCAGAGCCTGGCTAGCGCAGGCGCCTCCCTGGCCGAGATGCAGGCCGCGGGACGCTGGTCTTCGCCCGTCATGCCGGGACGCTACGCGCAAGGGGAGCCGACGGAACAGGGAGCCGTGGAGAGACTCCGGTACGGCTCGTGAGGCAGGCAACCAGGGATATACAAGTCTGAACGTCAGCGGCCCGTGACCGCTCGCATCCGGCTCGTCCCGGTCCCCGGCCTCGAAATCGTCCGTGACATCCGCCACCGACAGCGTGTAGGCGCCTCGCCAGTTTCCATAAGCGCCGGCCGCCACATAGTAGGTGGCGTCCTCCTCCGCCGTGAAATACACCCGGCTGTTGTAGCCCGCGCCGTCGTCGTCATCCGTCGTGGCGGCGAGGAGGTTGCCGTCCGCGTCGTGGGCCCCGCGCAGGTACGGGTCCCTCAGGGCGCCGGCCCCGGTCTCCGAACCCTCCAGGTCGATCCGGTAGGTCGTGCCCGCCCCCAGGGTCACCGCGAACCAGTCGCGGTCGCCCCTGGTCTCAATATCGCCCGTCGCCGAGCCGCCGACCTCCACCGCGCCGGTGGTAGACGTATTGTTCGTATAGTCGTCAGGCATGGTCCGTTACCTTTCTAGAGTTAATAACGAATGAGTCCCCGTCCCGAAGTTGCTCTCCGGAGTGATATGAATAACTATTCATTTAATGATTAAAAGCACAAAATTCGTGAACTTAGCGTGGATAGTTCTGGATATTTCGTGTCTTTATCATGTTTATGGTAGGATTCCGCTGTGGGGCCGCCCGGCGCCGCGTCACCGGTCGAGGAGGTCCACCGCCTCCGGCTGGAGTCCGGCGATGAGCGCCTACCCGCCGCCCCCGAACCCCGCGTGCCCTCCGATAATTGCGGTTACGGGATGTAAAACGCCTCGTTTCACGGGAGGAACCCCATTTCCCAGGCGCAAACGTACACAAAAAGCCACGAATCGGGACGAAAAACCCCTTCCAGTCCTCCGTAATCTCGCTTGACATTGGCATGAGGGTGTTTTCTGTCTGGTAACCTGGAAGTATCCACTTCTTCTCGCTACCGTCCTTGCCAGTCCACTTCAGGCTCACGACCCCATTGGCACCAAAAAAATCGTCTCGCCAATTCTTGGAATTACCATGATCATCCACGTTGGGGCTTGTGTAATCCCAATAGGGCAATGTGACGTCTTCGTACTGTTGGTCCAATTGCTGAAGTTCGAGTTCGAATTTGCGGAGGAAAACTCGATGCCATGCAAAGAACGCTGGGCCAGAATGTCCAAGATTGTTCGTAAACCCATGAAATTTTATGTACTTGTCGTATTCCCCTCGTTCTTTGAGAAGAAATACAGCGTCACGAAATTTATCTCGGTCGTTATCCGGAAGTTCAGCAAGATTTCGTCTAATATCGAGCTTGGGTTTGGTGTCATTGATTTGGATGTCGGGTTCATCAAGCGCCAACTGTTCGTCGATTATTGCACATGCCAAATCAGTTGGAGAAGTAGCGTCGAAAAAGGATAAAGGAGAAAAGAAGAGAGACGAGTCTTTATTTGATTCTATGACTATTTGTTGACCATTGATCTTTACATCCAACTCTTTTTCTTCAGAAATTTCAATTATGTTTCCTCTGTGCATGAACTGATCCATGGGTTTTATTCTCCTATGTGGGCAAAAAAAAACCCGCGTTCTCAAGAAACAAAAATCAATGTAATTACATTAACTCCACATTAATGCTAAGTCAATGTATCAAGGACCCCCAACCCAAAATGCCCTCTTTCTCATCGCCCACTCACTCCCTGCCATACACGGACGCCAATGGCTGCGCGGAAGCGCACCTCCCATCATTCAGGTCAGAGAGGTGGTTTTAAGAGCGAGAGATGTTGCAGAGAAGGAACAGCAGCAAATCACGCGAGACGAACCCACCCCGCAAGAAGGCGAGGGCCTGTCCGCAAGGCGTAGATACTACGCCAAGAGTTTTCTATGGATTCTTTGGGGTGGTCTTACGAATCAGAAGTCGTAATACCTTTATCGTCGATGCTCAACTATCAGCCTCCGTTGTTCCGGGCGCCGCGTCTGCGTCCATCGCCACTGCGCCAGCGGGATGTGATTTTTAAGGACGAAGCGGTACGCCGCGGCGGTGTCCGGCTTACAGTGCATGCTTACATGGACGCGCATGAAGCGCTCGGCCAGGGCAGACAGTGTAAGTTCTCCCTCAGACGGTGCAGGGGATGGGGTCCTCGCCCCGCTTGATGTGGTCAATTACGCCGGCCGCCCGCTTCCTCGCCTCATCGGCCGATATTTCGCTGTGGCGGCCCAGCGTCACGCGTTTGGGCCCCCACGGTCCACGGGACTGCACCACGTAGACCTTCCTGCCCGTGGCGTGGACCCGGACTCCGAAACCGGCCAGATCCCTGTCCCAGAACATGGCGTCTTTCGACTCGACGCTTAGCGCATCGACGGCGCGTTTGGTAAGCCTGTGCTCGATTTATTTGGGCATGGCCCCTCCCGGCGAATCGTTTCCAGCGCCGGAGAGCGCGGGTATGATGGCGGAGCGACTCGGCTCGTTCGGGCCGAGGGAATTTCTGAAAAATACGATAAAATTCGATAAATTCACGGGGTTTTTCGATAAAAAAATAAAAGTATAACCTATTGATATATATGGAGTTAGAGTGTATTCTCCTCTGGTCGGGGCGGAATCAGGCGTTGATGGATGATGCGCGGATTCGCGGGGAGGAATTGTTGGCGTACGGACTCGATTTTGACCGCGCGGAGTGCTACTGTATTTTGTATTGGACGATGAGGAAATAGAATGGTAAATTTTGATTTGTCTTGATAGAAGAGCGTTTTGACCTCGCGGGATACAGGAAACGGGCGGGGCATTGATTTTATGGGGAGAATGCGACTCATGCGAAAAATGGCTGGTATCTTTCTGGCGGTCGGGATGGTTTTTGTGGTAGCGGGATGCACGCCGCCCCAGCACCAGGTTTGGGTGAAGCGCGGCGTAGGCGTAAAGATGGACCAGGCGGTGAAGGACCTGAAGGGTTGCGCGGTGAAGGAAGAGTTCATCTACGATGCGAAGGCCAAAGGCGGCCCAGCCGCGGTCAGCTCCGAGACGACGTATGAGGTGAGCAAGTTCGATTCGTGCATGATGGCCAAGGGCTTCAAAAAGAAGAAAATGATGAAGAAAATGATGAAATAAGTTCCGGGGGCGCACGCGGCGAGCCTGCCGGGGAGGAGAGGCGAACTCCCTGTGGTCGCTCTTGACGGAATTGTCACAAGCCTCGAGAAGAGCCGGAGAATTCATTCTCCGGTTCTTTTGTTCTCGGGCGTGAGCCCATAAATCGGATATGGATGAAAACCGAAGGGCAGGAGATGAGAATGAACCAGAGTGAGGGTCCATCCCGCCGGGAAGTCGAGCAGGCGGCCAATCTGAAAACTTTTGAAGAACACCGCGCCGAGGGGCCGGACGCCGTTACGTGCGGCGTGCTTACGGTGAGCGATACGCGCACGGAAGAAACCGATACGAGCGGAAAGCTGATTATGAACATGCTGCGCGACATGGGCCATCAGGTATCTTTTTACCGCATCGTGAAGGATGAGCCGACCCAGATTCGCGAGTCCCTGCTCGAGGCGTGTGCGAATCCTGATATCCAGGTAGTGATATCGAACGGGGGTACGGGCATCACCAAGCGGGATACGACGTATGACGTCGTCGTTTCCATTCTGGAGAAGGAAATGCCCGGCTTCGGCGAGTTGTTTCGTCACGTGAGTTTCGAGGATATCGGCACGGCCGCCATGCTCACCCGCGCAACGGCGGGGACTTGCCGGGACACGATCATCATGACGCTTCCCGGCTCGGGGAACGCCTGCCGCACGGGGATGGAAAAAATTATCCTTCCCGAAATCAGCCACATGGTGCGGGAGGTTTTGAAATCTTAGGATATTCCCCCATGGATGCGGGGCGCCGCCTCGCCCGGCCTGACGAGAAAATTTTCAATCGGGGCCACGGAATCCGTCAATGAATGTGGACGCAATGAAGCCAAGCCCCCGACAGGCTCCCCTCGCAGCGTTTTCATTCGTCAAGTTGACACGAGATATCCAAAGAGACTAGCTTTAACGCGGATTTCACGCAGGGAATCAGCCATTTTCCCTAGAAAAGGGTAGATTTTACGTTCTCGATGAGGTTTGTTTTCATGGAAAGTCACGCGGTATACCCGGGAACCTTCGATCCGCCGACGAAAGGGCATTTCGACGTCGTTCGAAGGAGCCAGAAGCTTTTTGCGAAAGTTACCGTAGCCATTTCCGTTCACCCCTCGAAAGCGCCCTTGTTCAGTTTCGAGGAGCGCAAGAATTTCTTCCTCGAAGAATTCAGGGGGTCGAACCAGCTCGAGATCACGAGTTTCGAGCGTGAATTACTCGTGGATTTCGCCGTGAACGTGAATGCCCAGGCCATCATTCGCGGCCTTCGCGCCGTGAGTGATTTTGATTATGAAATGCAGATGACGCTCATGAACAGAAGGCTGAACGAGAAGATCGAAACGATTTTCCTCATGCCCAGCGAACAATACAGTTTCCTCAGTTCCAGCCTCGTAAAGGAAGTCGCCTCTCTCGGCGGAGACGTGAGTGAGCACGTATCCCCATCCGTCCGCGATGCGCTCGGAGAGCGTTTTCGCAGCTAGTATCCATTTTCTAACCCTGGAGTTTCTCATGCGTTTTGCATCCCGAATGAGCAAGTTGCCTCCCATTCCGACACTGGCGATGAATACCAAGGCGGCGGAAATGAAAGCGCAAGGCTTCGACGTGATCTCGTTCGCTGCGGGAGAGCCTGATTTCGATACCCCAGAACACATCAAGGAAGGAGCCATCCAGGGTCTGCGTGACGGCGCCACGAAATACACGGCGGTTCGGGGCATCCCCTCCTTGCGAGAGGCGATTAGCGATTGGGCCGAAGAGCACAAGGGCCTTCGATATGACCCGAAAACGGAAGTGATCGTCACCGTTGGCGGGAAGCAGTCGGTCTTCAACGCCTTGCATGTCCTCGTCGAGGAGGGCGATGAAGTCGTCATCCCGGCGCCCATCTGGGTGGCGTACGAGCCCGTCGCCACCCTGACCGGGGCGAAACCGGTTCTGGTTGAGACGAGTGAGGAAAACGGCCATAAGATGACGGCCGAGCAGTTGCGCGCAGCCATCACCGAGCGCACGAAAATCGTGGTTCTCAACAGCCCGTGCAACCCTTCGGGCTGCGTATATAGCCGCGGGGAACTCGAGGCGATTGCCGAAGTGGTTTTATCCACCGACGCGATGGTCATGTCCGATGAGATTTACGGGAAAATCACCTATGACGGCGAGGAGCATGTATCTATCGCGAGTTTCTCTCCCGAAATGAAGGCGCGGACGCTGGTTTTGGACGGGTTCTCGAAAACGTATGCGATGACGGGCTGGCGGATGGGGTATACGCTCGCAAGGCCTGAAATCATCGAGGCCATGGACACATTGCAGGGCCAGAGCACGAGCAACGCCACTTCCTTCGCTCAATACGGCGGGATTGCGGCCCTCAGGGGACCGCACGAATTCCTGAACGAATGGCTGGCGCAATACGACGCGAGAAGACAGGCGATCGTCGAGGGATTCAACGGAATCGAGGGGATGAGCGTCGTGAACCCCAAGGGCGCGTTTTACGCCTTCCCGCGGGTGAGCGGCGTATTCGGGCGTCAGGGGCCGGATGGAGTATTAAAAAATTCAATGGATGTGGGGCTGTACCTCCTCGAACACGCGCACTGCGCCGGCGTGCCCGGCGCCGGATTCGGCGCCGACGATTACGTGCGGTTCTCCTATGCGACATCCCTGGAGAACGTAAAAGAAGGGATTGAACGAATCAGAGCGGCCTTGGGACAACTTGGTTGATGTATGGCTTGGGACGTGCCCTCCAAATTCTCGCCATGGTGGATTGTGGCATTGCCTTGTTCATAGGTATTTCGAATCCCTCGGCCTACGCCATCCAACTCATCATTTTAGGTTCTGCGGTGATTTTGTTTTCTCTCGGGCGTTTGCTCCAGAAGAAGGCGCATGCCCCGTCAATCGGTGAGCAGGAACATTCATCCATATCCGAGAGCGAATAAGGATGTCTCCAACTGTGCGGCAAAGTTTGTTTTACGATTGGTGGGAGTCGTCTTGTGAGCATTACCTGCGTGAGAATTTTGGAGACGTAGGCGAGCAAATCAGACAAAATTTCACCTAAATGCTTTTTCCTCCCCAGGCAGAGCCCATTTTGCCCGAGCAGGCTCTCCCGATTTCTTTTATCCATTTGAAGTTGCTGGCCGGTGAAGAGTTGGGGTTTGTCCTTCAGCGCCTGGAGAAACTGACGACGCTATTTGGTGCTCAGGGCGCAATTCCGGAGGTCGGGACCTTATATCTGATGCTGACGTCTCTTACGTCGAGACGCGGAAAATTGTCCTCTATGGTGAAGGCGCAAACCGCGTTTTTCAGCTTGTTGCTCCGGCGTTTGGCGAACATGCTTGACGACGGTGTGGGTGAAGATGCCATACGAAAAGAACTGTCCGATGTTTGGGGGATTCACACGGAGCCGGCCGCGAGTGCTACGCTGGAAGGCGCTCGCGGCCTTTGGAGACGCTCCAGTGCTCCGAATATCGGTTTGCTTCCCCTGCCGATGAATTTGGATTCATGGCTTGATGATAATGGTTTAACCGACAATGTCACCGAAGCCCGGAAAATGTTTGTAGATGTAGAAGAAAATTATCATCTATTCGAAATGGTTCGTCGTTTAGCGGCGATAGAGGGTTTGAGGATTTCCATTGAAGCTGGAGAAGATATCGAGCGAATCATGGCGTGGGAAGATGTGCAGGCTGAATTGATGAGAAGCCTTGATGGCGCCATGGTAGGCATTACGCCATGGGAGTCGGAAATTCTGCGTCCTGCGCCGCCATTGTTGGTTTCTTTGCTCGCTTGGGCGAACAAACTCCAATTGTTGAATGAAGGCGAAACGCCCACGGCTTACCCCGGACGGGAGAGATTGCCTGATTGGTTGAAAGATTTCTTAAGCGAAAAAAATCATGAAGGCGGTGTTCTCTCATCAGCGAGATTCGCCGTGGGTGGTGAAACTTATATCGTGGTTGGTGTTGATGCTTCTGCTTCCCCTGAATTGCTTTCAGTCGTATTTGATTCCCCAGAATGGACGGATTCGACTACGCTGGGTTTGAATATTCGATTCGGAGATGGAACGAAAAAATCATTTCTGTTCGATCTGGATAATGGGAAAGACCTTTTGGCAGCTCTGTATTTGGCGAGTCAGGATGATGTTCGACTGGACATCATCGTCCGAGGGACGGACAAGAATTGGCGTTTCGGGGTGTCTTTTTATTTGGTGACGTCACAAGAGCACCGAGCGATTTGGGTTCAACGCCTACTTTCTTTTTTGGAGGAAAAATTCGCAAGTGATGAAAACAAGATTCGGTTGGAAATATTAAAAGGCATAAATCGGGGAAATGAGAACTGATAGTTAAGCTCGATAATACAGGCCTCTCAACTTTCCTGAGGAAAATTGCCCGTTTATGCCCGCACTCTCCAGACGAGTACTACCGCAATGAGTCGACTGGACGCCATGGCAATGAACACCCAAAACCATCCGTTCGAAACAGCGAGAGATAGCCATCCAAAGAATATGGCTTGAAGCGCGCCATAAACATATCCATGGGCATCCAATACACCTGCCGCGGTTCCGGCCAATCGCCGGCCAGCAAGGTCTACACCCAGCGCCTGTACAGTAGACATGTTGACGCAAAACCCACCGACGATGAGCAAAATGACGGCAAGAGGAATGTTGTCGGCGGGTGCATAGGCGATTCCCATCATCGCGGCAGCGCTCAGAATAGCGGCGAGCATAATGACGATGGACCGATTGCTCTTGAAGAATCGATCAGAAATGATTCCACCGAATATGGGACCAAACAAATATCCTAAAGGATAAGCGAAGGTCAGCAAACCCATCTGTTTTAAGTTGAATCCACCAACTTGGGCGTAATACAAAGGCGCCCACGAGACGACACCGTAGCGAACCACATTGTCCAGTCCTTTCACATGGCATGCCAAAAAGAAGCGCATATTGGTCATCAAGTGAAAATATGCCCTTAACCCATGTTCACTCTCGCTGCCGGCTGCTTCTGCTTCGCGAGATAAGTCATCCGACTCTATATACTCAGGGAGGTTTAGTTCAGAGGGTTTGTCTTTGGCGACAAAATAAAAAATGATTCCCATAACGGCGATGATCATGGGAGGGTAGCGAATCGCGGCTCGCCAACCATATTGAGCCGCCACCCAGGGTACGACCGCCCAAACGATGAGTAGCGCAATTCCGGCGGCTGTTCCCACGAGCCCAATCGCTTGCCCCCGTTCTCGTCTGGGCCACCATTGCGCTACCAGACCAAGTCCTGGCCCCCAGGTGGCCGCGTTCACAAAACCCACCATCGCCCAAGGTATGGCGAGCGTGGTGATGGAATTTCCAAAACTAGCAATGAAATTGAATAGAGATGTGGCGATTGAAGCGAAGAGAATGGTGTTTCGATAGCCTACTTTTTCCGCGATTCTTCCGAAAACCAAATCGCCTAAAGCGAAGCCCCAAAACATCCATGAATTGATCCATCCGGTATCGACTCGTGTAATGCCCAGATCTTGGATGACTGCATATTGCACCAAGCTGAAGTTAAATCTGCCCAGATAATTAAAAGCATAGAAAACACAAAAGGCGATGAGGACACGCCATTTCCACTGGTGAAACTCAGGAGGCAAGTCATGATATTCGACCTGGATCGGACTTCTTCGTTCATTCATGTTTGAAGGGTTGCTTCGGCAGAGCCGAAACACCGTCTGATGTGCAAGCTCATTTTCACCATCTGTAGATGTCTCGGAGTTTCCAAGGGGATTTACTCAACTCTTATACCAAAATGCGGCAAATGATGATTTCCGTATATGTTTACCTTTCAAATTCTAACAGATGATAGTTCTTTTTTCCCTTGCGAAGCAGAATGTATTGACCAAATAATAGATCATCATCAGATAATACACTTTTCTCACTCGTAATACGGTGATTATTCACATAGATCCCGCCACCATTTAATTCTTTTCGAGCCATAGATTTCGACTTGGAAAGGCCTGTTTCCAACAGGATCTCTATTAGCGGAAATGGTGGTGCTCCTGATTGCAGAGTCTTTGGCATTTCCTCTGCAGCGGAGAGCAAATCAGTTTTCTCGATGCCATCGAGTTGAGCCCCAAAAAGAATCTTGGCGGCGCGCTCCACGCTCCGCGCCGCGGCGCTGCCATGTACGAGCGTCGTCAGTTCCTGCGAAAGGCGGCGTTGTCCTGCTCGTTTCTCCGGAGACTTGAGGTGTTCTTTCTCAATCTCATCAATCTCCTCAATGGGTAAGAACGTGAAGTATCTTAAAAACCTGCCGACGTCTCTATCGTCTGTCTGAATCCAATATTGAGAGAATCGATATGGACTGGTTCGCCTCGGGTCCAGCCAGATATTTCCTTCTTCTGTTTTACCGAATTTTCTGCCGTCAGAAGTTGTAATGAGGGGGAAAGTCATTCCCCAAGCGGGTTTTCCATGAACACGCCGGATAAGCTCGATGCCTGCCGTGATGTTGCCCCATTGATCAGAACCGCCGATTTGTAAGGTGCAGTTCTCTTTTTCAAACAGGTGAAGAAAATCATATGCCTGGAGCGCCATGTAGCTGAACTCGGTGTACGATATTCCTGCCTCGGCGATGCGTGACTTAACGGATTCTTTCGCCATCATGTAGCCGATAGAAAAATGTTTGCCAACATCGCGGAAAAAATCGATGAGACGGACCTCGTTTAGCCATTCCGCGTTGTTTACCATACGCGCAGAATTGGAACCCGCATCAAAATCCAGGAACCTCTCGAATTGGGCCCTGATTCCCTTGAGGTTGTGTTCTAAAATTTCTGTGCTCAAGAGGTTTCTTTCTTCTGATTTTCCCGAAGGGTCTCCTATCATCCCGGTTCCACCGCCGATGAGGGCAATCGGCCGGTGACCTGCGCGTTGAAAACGCATGAGTCCCGTAATGGGAACCAAATTTCCAATGTGCAAACTGTCGGCCGTGGGGTCAAAGCCGCAATAAAGGCTCAATCCACCTTTTCGTAATGCGCTCATCATTTCCGCCTGGTCCGTGTGATCATGGACCAAACCGCGGAGTTTCAGTTCGTCAAACAAATTCATGGGTGTTCTCCACGGTGTTGTTTTGCATCTGAAGCGGCTAAAAGATAATCCCTTATCAAGAATGCTATCCTTTAGTCGATATTGTATCTTATTCGATATATATCAGGGGAAGGGACTGGCTGAAAGTTATGCGCTTGTTTTGGGGTAAACAGGATGACGCTTCGTTTTGATTTTCATGGCAAAAGGGTGCTTCTGACCGGTGCCACGGGCGATGTAGGTAAAGCACTTGTTGGGGGGTTACTGGATGCTGGTGCAAAGGTTGTCGCCACGAGTCGAAGCTCGGAAAAACTACGTCTTATCAATGGTCCCGAAGAAATGATGAAAAAAATAACCTGTGATTTGGAAAATTTTGATGAAGTGAATGCCATGAGCAAAGAAGCAATTGCATGGCTGGGTGGATGCGACATCTTTATTCACACGGCGGCGAATATGTTGGTGAAAGATCCACTCTCACTTGATGAATCTGATTGGAGGCGCGCACTTCGTGTGAATCTTTTAGCTCCTTATTTTTGCATTCAAGGCGCAATGCCCGCACTTAGGGATTCTCCGGCGGGGCGAATTATCTTATATGGTTCTGGAGCCGGAAAATCGGGGGGGCTAGGCCATAATCTCACGTATGGCGCTTCAAAAGGTGGTATTTTGGCCATGACGTTTAACCTGGCTCGTGAACTGGCGAAAACCAAAGTGACCGTGAACTGTTTGGTCCCCGGGCCGATTGATGGGCATTTGATGCGAAAATTTGGACCGGATTTGTACAACAAAGCGCTGGCGAAACACCCGATGGGAAGGTTCGCAAAGGCTGCGGAATTGGTGCCGGCCACGTTGTTTCTTGCAAGCGAAGAAGCTGCGCATATCACTGGAGAAGCTCTGGATGTAAACGGGGGGTATTTTACAGATTAGGGTTTGCCCTGGATACAAGGGTGAGATGTCATGATCTTTCAAAGCGGGATTTTGGAAATAGGAGTCGATTTTGCACGATAAAACATCTGGCAACAAAGACTCAGTGACAAGAGTAGTTGAAATGGAAGGCGTATCCTTGCATCTGAGCAGGCATACCGATATCGATCAGGAGTGGATCGGCCAGAAAGAAGTGCTTCGCCAGCTTCTGGCCTGCTGGATGGTCGTAGCGGAGGAGGACTTTCCACTTTCTCCGAGAATCACTGGTCCCCCTGGAATCGGAAAGACGACCCTGGCTATGGCGGCGGCGCGGGAGAGAAACTTGGAACTGTTCATATTTCAGTGTACCTCTGATACGCGCCCAGAGGATCTTTTGATCACGCCTGTCTTAGCGGAAGCGGGAAAAATCGCTTATCACGCATCCCCCCTTGTCACAGCGATGATAAGGGGAGGCGTCTGTGTGTTGGATGAGGGCAACCGGATGAGTGAAAAGAGTTGGGCCTCGTTGGCTCCGTTGCTCGATCATCGTCGTTATGTGGAGTCTATCGTGGCTGGTGTCACGGTAAAGGCGCACCCGGATTTTCGCTGCTGTGTAACGATGAATGAAGATGCCTCGACATACGAAGTCCCGGATTACATTTTATCGAGACTGCAACCTACGTTAGAGCTTGAATTTCCGAACAAAAAAGATGAAATGGCCATTCTCAAGTACCACTTGCCGTTTGCTCCCAACGAGATGTTGGCCTTGACGGTTGAGTTCTTACAGGAAGCCCATGAATTGGACCTTGGATATTCCCCTCGGGATGGTATCCACATCCTTCAATTCGCCCTTAAACGTCTTGCGCAGAACCCGGAGCACCCACTCTCTCAAGACGATGCGTGGAGAGAGGCGCTCTCCAAGGTTTTAGGAGATGATGCGTTGGACTTGGAAGGTCTTGCGGGCAGAAGACGGCAAGCCCTCGGCGATGAGCCTCCACCGCTTGATTTTGGCGATCTTTTCTTTGGCGGAGATAGTCCGTTGCACCCCGAGCGAGATGATTGATTTATGAGCGCGCAAGATTTTCTGGCGATCACGGATCGGATCAGCGCACTTCCCATCATCCATGGAGCGGGAGATTTTGCTGTAGAGGTACGAGACAGGATTTTGCGACTTGAACCTGATTGTGTTGCGGTTCCTTTGCCCCCGTCTTTTCAAAATGAAGTAGAAGCAGGTGTGGATGAACTCCCGTATGTCTCCATGGTGTCGGTGAATGAAGATGCCCCATCATATTTCAGAGATGATGAAACAGTGTTTGATGAGCCATGGGAGCAGAATCAACAGCCAGAAGATGATTCGGGCGCTAAAGATGAATTGTTGGCGGATCAAATAAATTTATCTTCTTATAACTATGTGCCCATTGACCCTTGCCAGCCCGTGATTTCCGCTCTCAGAGTGGCCATGGGAGAGCGTATTTCCAGAGCTTTTATAGATTTGGAAGTGGAGTGTTTTCATCAGGATGTTCATACCCTGCCGGATCCATATGCACTCAAAAAAGTACCGATGGAGGCCTTTGCGGCATCTCTTTTGACAATAGCTCCTAAACCTTCTCCTTCGTCACAGCGCAATGCGAGAATTCGCTGGATGGCGGATGCCTTACTGGAACTCGAAGAGAGGTACAAGCGCATCGTTTTCGTGTGCTCTGCGATGGATTGGCCCTGGATTCGCTCGGCTTGTCGAGAGGGGCCATCTAAAGACAAAAAATTATTTGAATCCCACTCAGGCGCGCCACTCAACCCGCCCCGAAGATATGGGGTATCGGAAGATACCTTGGCTTTCCTCCTGGGGGAGTTTCCCTATCTGACGTATTTATACGAAAAAAAACGCGAAGAATTTGTGGGCGATTCCAACCTGTCTATTGATGGCGTAAAGGAACTCCTCTTGGAGGCGAGAACGGCATGGTTACAAGAACATCGACCCGTGCAAAACTGGGTGACACCGCAAAGGCTCCAGATATTCTTGCAATACGCCCGGAATTTGACGCTTCAGGGAAGAAGATTAACACCGGATTTATTTACCCTTACCCTTGCCGCCAAGCAGACCGCCGGCGATGCTTTCGCCTTGTCATTGTTGGCGACTGCAAGGGAATACCCGTATCAAAGCGAAATTTCCTCATCAAATGAAAGTGATCTTGTCCACGTAGGTGTGAATCGTGCGGCGTTCCCTGATGGAGATATCGGGACGATTAAGAGCCGCTTGGGTGGTTCGGCCGTCACTTGGAAGAGTATTTCTCTGAAACCGAATCCCACTCCGATTGAAAAACAGGAATGGGCGCAGAGGTGGAATCCTTTTGGCATGTGTTCCTGGCCACCGGAAGATGAAGCCATAGAGAGTTTTCATACCCATGTGCGTGAACAGGCTAAGGCGCTATTGGGAGAAGATTTGGCCCGCACCGAAAAGTTCACGACATCGATAAAAGATGGTCTCGATATCCGGGAAACGCTCCGCAACTGGCACACCGGTGACCTGTACGTGAAAGAAATTCCCCCTGCGCGAGGAAACCTGGAGGTCGTCGTCTTTTTGTTCGATACGCCCGCAGATGCCGAAAAATATTCCTGGCGTACGATGTGGTATGCGGAACATGATGAAGAATCAACTCTTTGCATGTATGCGACCCCATTTGAGAGTAATTTGGTGGGGCCGGGGGTCGCGGAATCTCAGTATGGGGGAGCATTTTTTGTTTTTCCTCCCCGATATATCGAGGATGTCTGGCGGGATTCGCACTTTCACTACACGCAGACGCTAGAAGAGCGGCTGATCGCAGGGGCATGTTTTCACTCGAAAGAGCGATTCATCGCCCTAGTGAGTTCCCAACCACCCAATATACGCTGGCGCCAGATAGCGCGGTTGTACAAAAAACATTTGATTCACATTCCGATTGGTCGATTTTCTGGAGAAACCATCGCTCGTATCCGTCGTTTTCATGTTCTAAACGGAAAAGATATTAGAAGCTACGCTGCGCGGTTTATCAGAGAAATGTAATCCTTACGCTTTTCTTGAGATTCGCTCGTTTTAGTGTCGCAGGAAGAGGAAATGGGGAGCCAAGCGGTTCAACATCTGCTAAACTCAGCGAGTTGTTCCGTTCGAAACGATCCACCCCGCTAAGGAGTTATAACGATGACCATCCAAGAGCTCGTAGTCAGATTTCCCGAAATACCTGCGGATTTGCATGGTGAGGAAGTTCTGGCTCAATTTGCGGATGTTTTTAGCGGCCCTCTCTCCATCGCCCAAAAACCCTCTGCGTGCTCTACAGAGCATGACGCTGGAAACCACTATTATATGAAACTTATCAACCCAATGGGTATATATCGTTTGGGGTTGATGAAACGTGAGGTGTTGCTGTCGCAGATTGCCGAATTGGTCGAAAAACAACAGGTGGACCCGAATTTTGCCGAAACACTCGTTCCATCTGGTGTTGCGGCGAGCGAGATTAGAGGACCTGGTTGTGGATAGACATTATTGAAAAGAGAATCCCCTCGCCCTTGTGTGGGTGGGGGGTTTTCTTTATTGGATGAAACCATCGTTTCATGATACAGGTCTGTTTTATGTCGAATACATTCCGGGTGGTTCTTGCAGGTGAATTTGCTAAAGAATTTCTAGGCTCACCGGGCGAAGCGAAAATCATCGGTGTGTTTCACAGAAGTTTTTATGTGGAAAATACATCTGGGCAACTCACGTGCATCGGGGAATGGGGCATTGGGCCAGGACCCCTGAATGCGCTTTGTAAATTCTCGAACGATGTGGATTTCACAGAAATGGTGGACTCCGGAAGTCCTGCCAGAATTCAAAATGGTTCTATTCATCTAAGTTCCAACATGAAAATTGATACTTCCCTTCCCAAAGTATGGGAACCGGAGCCACTCCCGGTTGGCTGGGATTTGGGGTCTTTTCTGCAAAATCTCCCGTTTCTTGTTGAGTGGATAGCCGAAACTGGCCCTCGTGAGGGTTTTGCCCCACTCATTTCGTACATTGCGAGCGGCGAGGAAATCTCAAATGCGGGTGCATTTCAAACAGTCTCCTGGCAGGGAGTCTCGGACTTCGGGAATTGGTTGTCGCACTCTCTGAATAAAGGGGGAAACCTGGAATTTTCTGCCATCGCTCACCAACTGGTTGGCCTGGGTCCGGGGCTCACGCCATCCGGGGATGATTTTTGGTGCGGTGCGATGATAGCGTTGCGCGTACTGGGGTATTTTGAAATTTCAGAAAGAATATCGGGCGCCATATTGACACAAGCCAAATATCGGACGAATAAAATCAGTTGCGCGCATTTAGAGTGCGCAGCCAGAGGGCAAGGAGCGCAAGCATTGCATGAATCGATCTCGGCGATAGGGATGGCGGATGAGACGCGTTTGAGTTCTGCTTTGCGCGCGTTGGATAAGATAGGACATACCTCGGGCTGGGATTCTCTGGCCGGTGTTGTATGCGTTTTTGGGGCCGTGGCGTCATGGAAGGGCCACCGGGGTTTGGTATGAATTTTCTGGAGCTTGATAGATGAGCAAGGTAGCCGTGTTGGGAGTCGGGGCCATTGGAAGCGTGTTCGGGGTTCGGTTATGTCGATCGAGCAGGCACGATGTTACGCTGTGTGTGCGAAAGCCCATCGACAAACTCGTGGTGGAAACACGCGATTCCGTTATCGAATCACAGGTGAAATGCGTTACCGCTCCCTCCGAAGCAAGACCCGTCGACTGCGTTCTCCTGGCGGTGAAGGGGCACCAGATACAAGATGTCGCTCATTGGCTGGATGCTCTCGTGGGTGAGGGTACGATCATCGCCGTTTTGCAAAATGGCGTGGAGCACAAACAGCGGGTGGAGCCGTACGCCAAAGGGGCGGAAATCGTTCCGGTCGTGGTGAATTGTCCGGCGGACAGGCTGGCTCCCGGCCATGTGGCGCAGCAGGGAGGCGCCCAGCTCGTTCCCGAAGAGGGCCGGGGCGCGCGGCTCCTCGCTTCCCTGTATGAGGGCACGGACATTCAGGTGAAGCCGACTTCCGATTTCACGACCGCCTCCTGGGCCAAATTGTGTAACAACATCGGCGCAGGCCCCGCAACTGCGCTGACGAATAAGGGCAGGGGCGTGCTGCGCGAGCCCGATGTCGCCGAGCTTTGCCGCGGGCTCGTGCGTGAATGCGCCGCAGTGGGCAGGGCGGAGGGCGCGAAACTGGCGGATGACGTCGCCGAGCGATCCATCGAACGCCTAAAGGATGCGGACCCCGAGGCGACCACCTCCATGCTCGCCGACAGGCGCGCCGGGCGCCGGATAGAGGCGGACGTCATGACGGGGGCGGTCGTTCGAATCGGCGCCAGGCGCAGAATTCCCACTCCCCTGAACGCGGCGGTGCATGCGCTGCTGAGTTCCATCAACGCCTGATTCCGCCCCGATCTGAGGCGATTTCGCTCTTAACTCAATATATATCAATAAGTTAAACCTTTATTTTTTTATCGAAAAACCCCGTGAATTTATCGTATTTTTCAGAAATTCCTTATTCTCGAACGCGGCGATGCGCTTCGCCATCATACACGCGCTCTCCCGCGTCCCGTCACCGCAAATGCGGGGAAATGCGCCTTCGCCTCGATAGGGGTGGTCTCAAAAAATCGCTCCGGCCGGGGGTCGATTCGGATGACTCTGGAGAAGATTCAAGGAAGGCCGGGCGCCGATGCGTTCGGAACCCCTTTGGCTTAAGCTCGCGAGGCGCATTCCTCATCCCCCGGTTTGTCGCCGTCCGCTCCGCTCGGCGCGGACCACGGTTTCCATCTTCATCGCCTCGATCGCCACCAACACGTCGCCTTCCTCGACCGGGGCGGCGTCCGCTGCGGACGGCGTCCCTGCGTCCCACCGTCGTCGGATCGTTTCGGAACGCCTTGTACACGGCGCAGTTGCGGCCCCACGGCGGAATTCGTCCAAAATAACACGATAATAACACGCAATTAGCGGAAATACTCACGATAAGTTCACATATTTTATGCTTTAATGCGTCTGATAATTTACAGCGCCCGTAGAGCAACTACGGGGCGGTTCACGGGGAGTTTTCGGTAAGTGTGAGTGTTTGGGGGATTTTCCGGATCCCCCGGCGAGGAGAAACGAGTTGAGCCGGGGCGCTCATTGCCCCGGTTGGAACAATTATCAGTTGCTAAGTCGCAATTATCGGCGGCGCGCGTGGTTCGAGGCGGCCGCAGGAGGCATCGGCCCAGGGAAACGGACAGACGGCGACCCGGCGACCCACCGCCGGGTGCGCAAATACGTTTACCGGAAAAGGCAGGTTCTTTTTTACAGGCGCGGAGGGTCGTTCAGAATGCAAAAACGCGGAAAATTCGAGACGGGTGTTGAAGCCGGAAGAAACGATGACGCTCTAAAGGATGCCGCTCTGATGATAGCCGAACCGGGTCGGCCGGGGCGTTTGCGCGTGCGCTTACTCGCGGCGCGCGCCGCTGCCGTGCTCCTCGTGGCCTTCGCCGCGCTCCTGGCCCTGCCCCCTCAGGCCCAGGCGCAGACGACGGTGACGGCGAACTGGAGCCTGGTGCCAAGCGGCCTGGGGGTAGGTGACTCGTTTCGCCTGCTGGTCGTCACGTCCGGAACAAGGAACGCAACAGCCACGGACATCGCGACCTACAACACGTTTCTCCAGACCGACGTATCGGCCAACGGCCATACGGACATTCAAAGCCACTCCTCGATTTTCAAGGTCCTCGGGTGTACTACGAGCACCAGCGCCATCGTGAACACCAGCACGGCCGGCAGCGACACGAGTGCCCCGATCTACTGGCTCAACGGGAACAAGGTGGCCAACTATGCGGATCTGTACGACGGGGGCTGGGATTCCAATGCGCCCAAATTCCCGGACGGGACCACGCCCATTGGTAATGCTAGCCGGACGTTTCGACGTTTCAAGGCTGTAATCCAAGCGGGGAGATTTCCGGGATTTTTCATCTCGGCGCAACGGGCCAGGTCTACCAGGGATTTCCAGCAAACCCGGGTTTTGAACTCAGTCAAAACGGCGCCCCCTCAGGTAATCTTAAGCCATACTACGGCTTGTCCGGGATATTCACGGTTGTTGCTGACGGGACCACCACCAACACCCAGGCGGCGGGCAAGCCGGCGATCTCCGGCGCGGCGCAGGTGGGCCGGACCCTGACGGCGGCCACCACCGGCATCACGGACGCTGACGGCAAGACGAAGGGCGCGGTTCAGCATCGCGGTCTTTCCGGTTCCGGCGTAGCCCTGTTCGCCGCCGACGCGGTCATATTCCGGGAGAGTGAGGCGGACGGCGTCCCTGCGTCCCACCCTCGGCGAACCGTTTTGGAACCCCTTGTACACGGCGCAGTTGCCGCCCCACAGCGGAATTTATCCAAAATAACACGATAAAAACACTAAAATGGCGCAAATGCTCACTATAAGTTCACACAATTTATGCTATAAATGGGTCTTATAATTTACAGCGCTCCGTAGAGCAACCCTTGGGCGGTTCACGGGGAGTTTTCGGTGAGTGTGAGTGTTTGGGGGATTTTCCGGATCCCCCGGCGAGGAGAAACGAGTTGAGCCGGGGCGCCCATTGCCCCGGTTGGAACAATTATCAGTTACTAAATCGCAACTATCGGCGGCGCGCGTGGTTCGAGGCGGCCGCAGGAGGCCACGGCCCAGGGAAACGGACAGACGGCGACCCGGCGCCCCGCCGCCGGGTGCGCAAATACGTTCACCGGAAAAGGCAGGTTCTTTTTTACAGGCACGGAGGGTCGTTCAGAATGCAAAAACGCGGAAAATTCGATACGGGTGTTGAAGCCGGAAGAAACGATGCCGCTCTAAACGATGACGCTCTGATGATAGCCGAACCGGGTCGGCCTGGACGTTTGCGCGTGCGCTTACTCGCGGCGCGCTGCCTTGCGGTAGTGCTTCTCGTGGCCTTCGCCGCGCTCCTGGCCCTGCCCCTTCAGGCCCAGGCGCAGACGTCGATCACGCAAACAGCGGCGGGCGCGACCTGGACGCTGACAGGATACCCGTCAGTGGAAGCAGGGAGCACATATACCTTCACGATCACGCTGGCGTCGGGGACCAAACCACAAAACGAATACGCTGGATTCCACCTGCCCGACACCTCGGACAATCAGGACAAGCTGGGAACCGATCCGAACGATTGCACCTCGCCGAAACAATTCTGCATCTCCTTCAGCGGAGGAGGGCCTCCGCCAGACGGTATCTGGGACAACGTGAAGGGACACGACACCCGCTATGAAGTTCTCTCCGGCACGTCGCCGCACACGCTTACCGCCACGTTCAACGTGGGCGCCGATGCGCCCCTTGGCAGTACCATTGAGTTCGGCGCCATAAAAAGCGACGGCATGCCGAGAGAAGACGGCATGATCATCACCGTAGGCGACGGCACCACCACCACCTCCACCGACGCGACGCTGAACGCGCTGGCGCTGAGCGGCGTCACGCTCAGCCCGGTATTCGCGCCGGCCACGGAGGGTTACAACGCAACGGTGGCGAACTCCGTCACGCAGACCACGGTGACGGCGACGAAGAACGACAGCAATGCGACGGTGGAGATCACGGGCGACACGGACACGAGCACGCCGAACACGGCCACGGTGAACCTCTCGGAGGGCGACAACACGATCACGGTGACGGTAACCGCCGAGGACACGACCACCACGAAGACCTACACGGTCGTGGTGACGCGCACGGCCACCACCACCACCAACGCCAATCCGACCTTCACGGAGGGCGCCGACGCGACGCGGGCCTTCAACGAGACGATAGGCGACGAGGCGGTCTCGACGGCGGCGAATATCGGTGCGCGGATCGCCGCGACGGACACGGATGTCGGCGACACGCTGCTCTACAGCCTGGAAGGCACGGACGCGGCCAGATTCGGGATCATTGGGACGAACGGCCAGATTCAGACCAAGGCCGGGGAAAAATACTCTTACGAGGCGAATACGAGCTACTTGGTGATGGTCAAGGTCGAGGACGGCAACGGCGGTTCCGACACGATCACCGTGACGCTGAACGTCACGGACCAGGACGAGGCGCCGCTGGCGCCGAACAGGCCCTCGGTGTCGGCGACCGCGGGATCGACCACCAGCCTGGATGTGACTTGGACGCTGCCGTCGAACACGGGCCGCCCGGGGATAACGAACTACGACCTGCGCTACCAGAAGACCACGGAGTCGGGCTGGACCAACGGTCCCCGGAACCAGACCGGGGCGACCGCGAGCATCGGGAGCCTGGATGCGGGCACGGAATACCGGGTGCAGGTGCTCGCGAGAAACCCCGAGGGTGACGGCGCGTGGTCGCCGAGCGGAACCGGATCGACGGGAGCGCAGACGTCGTGCCCCGCCGACGCCGTCTGGTGCGCGACCCTGACGGTGCAAGACCTCGACGACGGGCACCGTGGCTGCGCGAACGGTTCCACGGGCAATCATTGCTCGAATGCCGCCCACCTCACGGAGGACGAGTTCACCCACGCCATGACCGACTACGCCGTGACGTCGGTGCAGGTGCGCTCCGGCGGCGAGCTCCAGCTGTGGGTTTTGCCCAACATCGCCACCGGCAGCCGGTCCCTGGTGCTTCACGTCGGTTCCGACACCTTCGCCTTCGAGGAGGCGGATCAGAAGCTCACGCTGGCCCGGTACTGGAACAACTCCGGCCTGAGCTGGTCGAGCGGCGACGAGGTCGAACTGAAGCTGACAGAATCCACCACCACCACCACCAACACCCCGGCGACGGGCAAGCCGAAGATTTCCGGCGCGGCGCAGGTGGGCCAGACCCTGAGGGCCGGCACCTCGGGCATCATGGACGCTGACGGGTTGCCGTCCAGCTTCACCTACCAGTGGGTCCGCGTGGACGGGTCGAACGAGACGAACATCGCGGGCGCGATGTCGAAGACCTACACGCTGGTCCAGGCGGACGCGGGCAAGACGTTCAAGGTGAAGGTGAGCTTCACCGATGACGCGGGCTTCAGGGAGGGACCGCTGACGAGCAACGAGTATCCGGCGAGCGGGGTGAACGGCGAGTTGCGCCTGACTGACGGCCCCACCGAGGACGTGGGCCGCCTGGAGGTGTTCCACAAGGGGCAGTGGGGCACGGTGTGCGACGACCGCCTGGACAACCCGGGCAACATCGCGCCGGAGAAAGCCTGCCAGTTCATGGGCTACGCGACCGGCGAGTGGGTGAAGCGAGGCGACTCAAGAATAGCAAGCATACCCGTGGCGCCGTCGTCGCAGAAGATCTGGCTCGACGACGTGCGGTGCGCCGACGGGTCCAACCACTGGACCGGGAAGCCCGCGACCAAGCTGCACCACTGCTACCACGCGGGCTGGGGGCTCAACAACTGCACCCACGATGAGGACGTGCATTTGAGCTGTTCCAACACGGGCGCGCAGGAGACAGAAAAGACCCCGCTGACGGCGGCGTTCGAGGACGTGCCGTCGAACCACGACGGGTCGAGCGCGTTCACCTTCCGTATCGCGTTCAGCGCGGAGGTGGAGATAACGCCGCAGGACATGCGCGACCACGCGCTGACGGTGAGCGGCGGGACGGTGACGGCCGCCGCGCGGGTGGACGGCCGCAAGGACCTGTGGGAACTGACGGTGGAGCCGGCCGGGAGCGGTCCGGTGTCGATACTCACGCCGCTGGGCCGCGCCTGCACGGAGGCGGGCGCGCTCTGTACGGCGGACGGGCGGGCGCTGTCGACGGGGCTGGCCCGCAGCGTGCCGGGTCCGGTGGCGCAGAGCCGGCATGCGGCGACGCCGCTCACGGCGGCATTGTCGAATTTGCCGGCTGAGCATGACGGCTCCCATCCATTTACGTTCACGCTCACGTTTAGTGAAGACGTGAGGGGCTTGAGTTATCGGACGCTCCGTGACGACGCCTTCGACGTGACGGGGGGCGGCGTGACGAAAGCGAAGCGGGCCACCAAAGGCGGTAATCAGACGTGGGCGATGACGGTGCAGCCCTCGGGGAACGGTGCGGTGACGGTGATATTGCCCGCCACGAAGAACTGCACCGCCTCCGGGGCGATCTGCACCAACGATGATCGACCACTCTCGAATGCCCTGGCGGCAACGATCCACGGTCCGGTGGGGATCTCGGTGGCCGACGCCACCGTGACGGAAGGCGCAGGTGCGCAACTGGACTTTGTGGTGAGCTTGAGCCGCTCCGCGACGAGTACGGTGACGGTGGACTATTTCACCCGGAACGGGACGGCGATTGCCGGGCAAGACTATACCGCCACCAGCGGGACGTTGACGTTTGCCGCCGGGGAGACCACCAGGACGGTGGCGGTCCCGGTCCTGGACGATGCGCACGATGAGGGAAGCGAGACGATGAAGTTGAAGCTCACCAACGCCTCGGGTGCGCGGATAACTGACAGGAAAGCCATCGGCACCATCGTGAACTCCGACCCGTTGCAACGGGCATGGTTGTCACGCTTCGGGCGCACGGTCGCGGAACAGGTGCTCGATGCCGTGGGCGCGCGCTTCGAGGGGAGTTCTCCGGGTCCGGCGCAGTTGACGATCGGCGGCCACCAGGTGGTCCTGGGCGCTTCCTGGCCCCGGGCGGAGGACGCCTTGCTCGGGGAGGCCGGCGTCCTCGGGCAGGACTTGAGGGAGAGGAAGTATATCCTCCGGGCGGAGGCGGACGAATCGCCCGCGCAAGAGATATCGACGGCCGGGCTGCTGATGGCGAGTTCACTCCACCTGGCCTCCGCGGACGGCGGGGATGGGCGCTGGTCGCTGTGGGCCCGGGGGTCGCGCTCGAGTTTCAGCGGCAGGGAGGACGCGCTCACGCTCAAAGGAGACGTATCGACGGGCGTGATGGGCGCTGATTACGAGCGGGGCAGGGTCCTCGCGGGCGTGGCGCTCGCCTACAGCACCGGGGAGGGTTCCTACACGGGCGCCGACGCGCGGGGGGGCGAGGTGGAATCGACGCTCGCGAGCGCCTACCCCTACCTGCGCTACACGGTGAGCGAGCGCCTCTCGGTCTGGGGCGTCCTGGGCCTGGGCGAGGGCGGGTTGACGCTCGATATAGCGGCGAGAGAAGCGGACGAGGCGAACGAGCGTATCGAGACGGACGTCTCGCTCGCGATGTCGGCGTTCGGGGCCCGGGGCAAGCTCGCCTCCGTTGGGGGCTACGACCTCGCGGTGAAGACCGACGTCCTCTTCGTGCGGACCGAATCGGAAGCGGCGGCTGGACTCGCCGCGGCGGATGCGCGCACGAGGCGCCTGCGCCTGACGCTTGAGGGCTCGCGCGAGGTGAAGCTCGAAAGCGGCGTGCTGACACCCTCCCTCGAGGTGGGCCTTCGCCATGACGGAGGCGACGCGGAGACGGGAAGCGGCGTGGAACTCGGGGGCGGCCTGCGCTGGGCGGGTTTGAAGGGCTTCGCGGTGGAAGTGCGCGCCCGGGGGCTCCTGGCCCACGAGGAGCGCGATTATGAGGAATGGGGGGTGAGCGCCTCGCTCGTACTCTCTCCCGGCGAAGGAGGCCGGGGACTCACGATGCGGGTGGGTTCCGCCTGGGGCGCGGCCTCGGGCGGGGTGGAGCGCCTCTGGTCGCAGCGCGCGCTCACGGGGGGGAGCTTCGACCCCGACGCGCGGTTGGACGCCGAGGTGGGCTACGGGCTGGGCGCCATGCGCGGCCTGCTGACGCCCTATACGGGCGTGGCGCTCTCAGAAGGCGGGGATACCTGGCGCGCGGGCGCGCGCTTCAGGCTCGGCTCCTCGCTCGAAGTAAGCCTCGAGGCGAGCCTCACCGAACCCGACGGGGACGGGGAACCCGAAAGCGGAATCACCCTGCGCGGCACGAAGCGCTGGTGAGCCTTACCCGTAAGAGGGGTCTCGTGGCGGTGCGCCCGCTTGCCGGGGCAATCCCGCGCGCGAAGCCGGGTAAACACGCCATTCGCGCCGAAGAAAAAACAGAACGAGATAACGCGAGCGACTTGTCGATATCGACGTCGAAAAGGTCGAAACAGGTCATGAAGCGCATGCCGTCGACGCCCTTATCCAGATCGGCGGAAAAATCGGGCGTCTCCCTGTCTCCGGGGGGAGTATGGATTCAGAAGAGTCGGGCTATCCCCCGTACTCGAATACCCCCTCGAATACCTTGATGCTCTCCTTTGCGATCAGGTCCAGGCACCCCGCCTTGGTCTCCATGAAGGCCTGGGATGTCAGCATCGTCCGCGCCCGCGGCCGCGGCAGAGGCACTTTGAGCTCCTGGATGATTCTCCCCGGCTGCACCCCCATCACGAAGATTCGGTCCGCCATCAAAATCGCTTCGTCCACATCGTGGGTGATGAAGAGCATGCTCATCTGGTGCTCTTCCCAGAGCTTGAGCAACCACTCCTGCATGAGGAGACGGGTCTGGGCGTCGAGAGCCGCGAAAGGCTCGTCCATGAGGAGGATCTCTGGATTGTTGATGAGAACACGGGCGATGGAGACGCGCTGGCGCATCCCTCCCGAGAGCTCGTCCGGGTGGTGGCGCTCAAATCCCGTGAGCCCCACGAGCTTGACGAATTCGTGCGCGCGGGGCAGGAATTCCTTCCTGGGCACTCCCCGGATCTTCAGCGCGAAGGCGATGTTGTCTTCCACGGTAAGCCAGTGAAACAGGAAGTGTTCCTGGAAAACGACGCCGCGCTCCGGGCCGGGTTTTGTGATGAGGCGCCCTTCGAGCAGCGCCTCCCCCTCGGAGGGCAGGATGAACCCCGCGATGATGTTCAAGATGGTGGTTTTGCCGCACCCGCTCGGGCCCAGGAGGGCGACGATCTCCCGGTCTTCGATGCCGAAGGAGACATCCTTCAGGGCCACCGTCTCCCGTCCTTTTCTGGGGTCTTCGAAGATTTTGGTAACTTTTTCGAGCCGAACTTTTTCCGTCATTTGGGGAGGGTTCCTAATCGAGCGTCTTCAGGCGCCCCGCGACGCGCTGCGAGCGGCGACAATGTGGATTTCGGATACGACGCCCCCACCCTCCTTCCCCCGCCTTTTCCGAAGAAACGCTTCTTCTCTTTCCGCATCACACCACCCTGTAGTGGACGAACATGCGGCGGGAGAGGGCGTGAACGGAGCGATCCAAGCTGAAGCCCATCAAGCTGAGTGTGACGAAGGCGACGAACATCCGCTCCGTCTTGGTATAGATCTGGGCGTCCCAGATCATGAAGCCGACCCCCGATTTCGCGGCAAGCATCTCCGCCGCCACGATGGTCATGAAGGCGTTGCTGAGGGCCAACTGCAAGCCGGTGACCATGTAGGGAATCGTCTCGGGGACGACGATCCGGAAAAGGACTTGGGTCCCGGTGGCGCCGAGGCTTCGGGCGGCCCGGATGGCGCCCTCCCGCACCGAGGCGGCCCCCGCCATAGTGTTCACCACCACGATGAAAACCACCGTGTAGAAGATCAGGACGATTTTCGATTCTTCTCCGAAGCCGAACCAGATGATGAACAACGTGACCAGGGTCACGGGCGGGACGAAGCGGAAGTATTCCAAAACGGGAAGAACGAGCGCCCGCACCCAAGGGAGCCGTCCCATGATGATGCCAAGAAAAGAACCGACGACGCCCCCGAGCACCCATCCCGAGAGAACCCGGAACAAGCTCATCACGATATTCCAGGGCAACTCGCCGGTGCGCGTGATTTCGATGGCTTTCAGCGTGGTGGCCAAGGGGGAAGGGAGGAAGATCGGGGGATACACAAAGGTAAAACCCCACCAGGCCACCAGGAAAATGGCCACAGAAAGGGTGTAAATCGCGACGGTTCCCTCGATCCTCAAACTTCCCTTTCCCCCTTTCACCCGCTTCGTTCTAGTACGGGAAGTCCGTCACCCTGGAGGCGTCCACCGCCCGGAGGAAGCTCGGATCGATGATGCTCTTCCAGTTCGGAATCTGCTTGATGTGGCCCAGCTTCTTCTTGAACGCGGAAACCTCCTGAAGGGTATCGAAGTAACTCTTGTCGAGCCAGATTTTCAGTTTGTAGTCGTTCAGCGCCGCCTTGGCGTCCGCCGCGCTGGAGCGGGTGACCTTCTGGAACACGGCCGCCGCCGCTCCGGGATCCGCGTTGGCCATATCCGTCGCCTCGATCAGAGCCCGCAGGAAGCGCTTCAGGGTTTTGGGTTTCTCCTTGGCGAAACCTCGGCGGACCGTCAAGTGGAAGTTGGGCTCGTAGTCGCTGGCCTTGCTTGCCGCCAGGATATGGAGGGCATCCCCCTTCAACTGCATCACCTTGCGCGGCCAGGGTTCCCAGAACCACATGGCCTCCACGGCGCCCTTCACCAGGGTGGGGGCGGCTTCGGGCGGGGGGAGGTTGACGTGATCCAGCTTCTTGTAGTCGATGCCCCTGTTTGCGAGGAACTTGATGAACCCGAACTCTCCGCCGGTTCCGCCCATCCAGGTCACTTTCTTTCCGATGAGGTCCCGGGGGCTCTTGATCGACTTTTTGGCCACCAGCTTCATGCTCTGGTTGCCCTGCGCCGTCGCGGCCACGATGATGGCGTCGATCCCCTTGGCGATGTTCGAGATAGTGGGCGGATCGCTCTGAAAGGAGATGTCTAATTGGCCGCTGCCGATGGCCCGCAGACCCACCAAAGCGGTGTGGCCCATGGTGTTGGTGGTCTTGAGTCCGTGCTTCTTGAAAATCCCCTTGTCCTCGGCCAGCCAGTAGGGTATCCCCAACGAAGTGGGCTCGCTCGAAAAGCGAACCACCCCATCGTCGGCCGCCCCCGCCGGCTCGAGACCGACCGCAAGGAAGAACGCCAACACGGCAATTCCGACAATTCCCCGTATCCAGTTTCTTTCACGCTTCATAGGTCATCCTCCTCTTTTCACAGGGTGAAGTTCCATGAGGCAACGCATCGCAATTGAGATCCGGCGCATCCGTTTGCGCCGGTGCTGGAGATGAGCGGAATCGAAAACCCGGACCTAACTTGTGAGCGAAGTGCGGAAGGGTTTCGGAATGAAATCATTCTTAGCCCTTTCATCCAGACCGGCCGCTGATACGGTTCACACCACCCGATAGTGGGAGAGGAACCGGTAGGCGAGGAACCGGAACACCCGATCAATGGCCAGCCCCAAGAGGCCCAGACCTAGGAAACCGACAAAAACCTGATCGGTCAGCATAAAATTTCTTGCAGACCAAATAAGGTATCCCATTCCGGAACGAGCGGCAAGCATCTCCGCCGCCGCGATTACGATGAACGCGTTTCCCATGGCCATCCGCATGCCCGTCACGATGTAGGGCGCCGTTTCGGGCACGACCACCTGGAGCAGGACTTGGGTTTCCGTCGCTCCCAGGCTTCGGGCGGCGCGCAGGACCCCCGGGGGTGCGCTCAAAGTTCCGGCCATGGTGTTGATCACGCTCACGAAAAACGAGGTGTAGAAAACGAGCATGATTTTCGAGGCTTCACCCAGCCCGAACCAGACGATGAAGATGCCCACGAACGAGATGGGCGGAATGTAGCGCAATCCCTGGATGTAGGGGGTGGCGAAGGCGCGAACGCCGGGCAGCCAGCCCATGAGCAGGCCCAAGGGAATTCCCAACGCGCACCCCAGAAGCCAGCCGCCCATGATCCGGCCCAGGCTCATCAGGATGGATTCTTGGAGAAAGCCCGTGCGCGCCAGCTCGATGGCCGTCATGACGGTGAGCCAGGGTGAGGGAACAAAGAGGGGATGGGAGAACTCCGCCACTATCCACCAGGCGCAGATGAAGAGCGAAAATCCCAAGGCGGAGAGCATCCCCGACCATTGTTTCCCCCGCATGCTCTCCTCCCCTCAAGCTTCGCGCCCCGTGTGATAAGACGGCTTCAGCAATTCGGATGAGCATAATAAATTTCGTGTGGACCCTAGTATATCATATCCATCGATTGGAGAAATCCGCTAGAATGGGAGGAGCAGTGCCGCCTCGGCTCCGGGGCGAATGGGGATACCCTTGTTTTTCAGGCAATTGCGGTCTGCGGCTTCACTCGGGCGGCGCGTGCGATACATCGCTGGGTAAACCTTTCTTCAGCCGGAGAGCCGGAGCAATAATGAAGGCTTGGCCCGACGGCATTCGATTCCATTTAGGAAGGCGTTTCACCGAGGGGGGGATAGCATGGATTCATTCCTGAGCTTTGAAGGGCAGGACGTCATCGTGACCGGCGGAGCGACAGGGATGGGGGAGGCGAGCGCGCGCTTATTCGCCGAGCGGGGCGCTTCCGTCGCCATCCTCGACATCAACGGCGAGGGAGCGGAGAACGTCGCCGCCGACATTCGAGAGGGAGGAGGAGACGCGCAGGCTTTCCAGGTGGATCTCACCGATTGGAATACCACCCGCTCCGCCGTTGAGGCGGCCTACAACCGGCATGGGCGTATCGACGTGCTCGCGCACGTGGCCGGCGGATTCCCGGAATTCGTCGGCCTTCTCGACTGTCCACTGGAGACGTGGGATCCGATGGTGGCGAGCAACCTGAAATCGATGTTCATTCTGCTGAAGGCGGTCGCGCCTTACATGATCGAGGCGCGCTACGGCCGCATCGTCTGCTTTTCCAGCTTGGCCGCCCGCAGCGCGGTCAACCCGAACCCGCCACACTACACCGCGGCGAAAGCCGGCGTTCTCGGCCTTGCGCGTCAAGTGGCGGGCGAACTAGGTCCCCACGGCATCACCGTAAACGCGATCGCGCCCGCCAACGTGGCCACCCCGAGCACCATGGCCATACGCAAACCCGAACGCATTCGGCATATCGAAGAAGTGACGCCCATCGGCCGCTTGTGCCAACCCGAAGAGGTCGCGGCGGCTGTCATATTCCTGTGCAGCCGGGAGGCCGGCTACATCACAGGCGTCACCCTCGACGTGAACGGTGGGGCGGCGATGATATAACGTCATCCGGACTTTCCGGCGCGGTAAGAGAGCCGGAACGTCCGGGCCCTCGACAACATAGGAGCACGTAACCGCCTGGCTCGTGGCTATCGTCATAGGATACGCTTCTTCTATAGTCTTGTTGTTTCGAATACTGGACGGCGGCGCATGGAACGATTGGCGGGTTGCTTCACAAAATCGCGTTCCTTTATTTGGGAAAGGGAAAAGCACATGACCGTCAAGATCATCAATTCACCCGAGATCAGGAATCTCGGCGTCTACAATCAGGCCATCCAGGTGACCGGCGGCTCACTAGTCTTCGTGAGCGGCTGCGTCTCCGTGGACGGCGAGGGAAACCTGGTGGGCAAAGGGGATCCGGCCGCGCAGATGCGCCAGATTCTCACGAATATCCGGACCATTCTCGAAGAAGCCGGCGCAGGGCTCGAAAACGTCGTCAAGACCACGGTCTTCAGCGCGGATCTGGACAATCGCAAGGTGATGAACGAAGTCCGCCAGGAGATGTTCGGGGAGCATCTCCCGGCCAACTCCCATGTCCAGGTGGCCCGCCTCATCGACCCCGACTGGCTCGCCGAGGTCGAGTGCATAGCCGCGCTGCCCGCCTGAGCGCTCCCGGCGGCTCTCGGGAAATCCGCAACCGTTCCGAATCGATGAGGGCTTCCGCCTCGATCTCACCGCGATCACGAACATCACCAGCTTCGAGGATTTGACGATCACGGCAGATGGGACCACAGCCGTCATCAACCTCACCGATCAGGACGGAGGCGCAATCCGACTCGAAAATGTCAATGTGGATGACCTCGATGCGACGGATTTCCAGTTTTACGAACCACCGGTGGAGCCTGAGGTTGATGGTATCTAAATTCTTATCGGACATTTTGGCGATGAACCAGCCCGCTAGTAGGACAACGTATACAGCAATTAGTGCATGACTTGCTCCTATCGATATCTATTTCCCAAGAATGCCCAGACCTCCTTTCGCCCGCTTAGAGACGGAGGCGGGTTTTTATCGGCCGTGAGATCCATTTATCATATTGGTGTCATTGGGAAATATTCACTCTCCTCAATCCCGTTCGGAGTCCGCCTTCCGCAGTCTGTAATCAAAATGGAAACAAGGAAATTCAAACGCCCGCAAAGACCTACGTGTCCCTGTCGCACCGTCCTCCTAAGTCCGGTTCGCAACAGGCAGGTTGATTTTACCGATTGAGGACTTGCTTCCATTTTCTCCGCGAAGTCTAGTCCACCAGCCGCTTGAGTCGCGGGTCGAGCACATCGCGCAACCAATCCCCCAGGAGATTCACGCCCAGAACGGTCAGCATGAGGGTGAAGCCGGGGAAGAAGGCGACCCACCAGGCCCTCTCCAGGAACACCCGCCCGTCGGAGAGCATGCCGCCCCAGGTCGGCGTCGGCGGCGGAACGCCGAGCCCCAGGAAGGACAGGGCTGATTCGATGATGATCATCCGGCCGAGGTAGAGGGTGGCGATCACGATGGAGGAGGACATAACGTTCGGCAGCAGGTACAGTGCGAGTATCCGCCACGTCGGGCAGGCGACCGCCTTGGCCGCCATCACGTAATCGTTCTCTTTGAGGGAGAGCACCTCCCCCCGGACCACCCGCGCGTAGACGACCCAGGTTCTGAGCGCGATGGCGAGGATGACGTTCTGGAGGCTCGGCCCCAGGATCGCGACGATGGTCATGGCCAGCAGGATGAAGGGGATGGCCAGGGCGGTGTCAACGAAGCGGTTGATCACGGTGTCTATGAACCCCCCGAAGTAGCCCGCGATGAGCCCCAGCGTGATCCCGATTGCCCCGCTCAGAACCACGGTGGTCAACCCCACGAAGAGGGAGATGCGCGAGCCCCAGATGACGCGGCTGAGGATGTCGCGCCCCTGCTGGTCGGTGCCGAACCAATAGACGTTTCCCGCGGCGTCCGTGAAGCCGGGCGGCTTCAAATAGCGCGCCAGGTTCTGGTCCACGGGGTCCAGCGGGGAGGAGAGCTGCGGAACGAGCGCCCAGAATATCACAATGACCACGCAGATGAGACCGAAGATGGCGGGGGGCCTGCGGCCAAGCTCGCGCATGGCCAAGCGAAAATCCGACGGCCCCCTCTCATCAATATCCGACGCCCCCTCCGGGTTGGCCATCGCGGCCTCCTTATCCAGTGCCATGTCTTCCCTCCCGGTCCTCTTCGCCGGCGCTCCCCGCTAGGCGTTGGCGTAGGAGATGCGGGGATCGAGCCAAGCGTAGAGAATGTCCACCACAAGGTTCACGAGAACGAACAGGAAAGCCAGGAGCGTCACCGCGGCCTGCACCACCGGGTAGTCCAGGTGGTTGATTGCGTCCACCACCAGGAAACCCACCCCGGGCCAGGCGAAGACCGTCTCGATGACGACGGTTCCGCCGAGCAGGATCCCCAATTCGAGGCCCACCAGCGTCACCGCCGGGATGGAGGCGTTCTTGAGAGAGTGGTATAAGACCACGCGGGTCTCATCCACCCCCTTGGACCGAGCTGTGCGGATGTAGTCCATCCGCAGGACCTCGAGCATACCCGAGCGCATCAGGCGCATGAACCGCGCCGTGGCGTAGGTGCCCGCAGTGATTGCTGGAAGAACGATGTACTCGGGCCCCTCGTAGCCCGAGGTGGGTAGCCACCGGAGGCGCGCCGCGAAGAGTATAATCAACATCAGGCCCAGCCAGAAGTCCGGCATCGACTGGCCGATCGTCCCACCCACGGTGCTCACGTGATCGATCCATGTCCCGCGGAACGTGGCTGAGAGCAACCCGGTCGGAATTCCGATGATCAGCGCGATGAAGAGCGAGGCGAAGGCAAGCTGGAGCGTCGCCGGGAAATGCTGCAGCACGAGGGCCATCGCGGGCAGTTCGTGGCGGAAGGAAAAGCCGAAGTCGCCCCGCAGCACCCCGTGGGTCCGGCCGTGCCCGAAGAGGAAGCGGTAGTACTGAACGTGGAAGGGCTGATCAAAGCCCATCATCTTGCGGAACTGGTCGAGGTCCTCCTGCGCGGCGTCGATCGGCATCAGCAACGCCGCCGGGTCCCCAGTCAGATACAGCATGAGGAAGACGATGAAGAGGACGATCTGCATGACGATGATGGCCTGCAGGCATCGCCGCATGATATAGACGCGCATCTACTCGCCTCTGTGGATCGCGGTTCGCTTGTCGTGGACTCGTGGAAGTGCTAAAAACTTCCGCAATTTCGAGAAATTTCCCAAATTCTCCCCCATCCAAGCCCTCCCGTCAACGCGCCGCCTCCGGAGCCGCGCGAAGGCGCCACATCCCTGGTTTTCTGAGCTTATCGCTGGGTAGTGTCTCAGCTTGAAATTTTATGAGGGAATTTCAAACTGCCGCGTTGCGTTTCTTCCAGCGCACCTTCGCTCCGATTTGCGCAATTTCTTTTCGTCTTTCTGGTGAGAATTTGTCTGACCGCGCCTTGCCGTCCTTGCGGGCGATTATCTGGCTGGGGGTTGAGACTCGGTGATTTCACCTGTTGCGTTCCTCGCTACCTTAACGGCGCAATCTACCGCGTCGCCAGGTCTTTTCTGTCCCTCCGATCCTGTAGCCATTTCCCCTCCTCTACTTGAAGAGACATTGATTGTTTCATTTTATCGCATAATGCGTCAACCCTCTTTTGCACATCAGCAAAAGAGGGTTGACGCAAGGGATCCTATATAATATATTTCCTTATGGAACCCATTCTATGCAACGCTACTAGGTAGCGTGCCTTCCCGGGAGGATATGGGCTAGGCCCGAGCCCCTGGCGGGGGGGAACTTCCGTTCAAAGGCCGAGGAGAGGGTTGCCACCACGAAAGTTCGCATGCAATTCCCCTAGATGAAAAGGACATTCTGCCAGCGGTTCTCATCTCAGGAGTTGCCTTCACACCGTCGGAAGAGCCCTCCATTGGGAGGGTGAGTCCGCGGAGAAGAAAAAAGAAAGGGACAAAGCCATGCGCAAATCCTTGCTCGCAATCGCTTCACTAGTGGCCGCCGTGCTCATCTCCCTCACTCCGGCCCAGGCTGCTCGGGGTACCATCACCATCGCTATTAACGGCGAGCCGGAGACCATGGACCCCCACGTCTACTCCAGCTTCATCGGGGCCATGGTTTGGCCTTGGCACGCGGACAAGCTCGTCATCTCCGACACTAAAACGGGGAAAATCATCCCCTGGCTGGCCGAGAAGTATGAACGGCTGGATTCGAAGCGGGTAAAATTCACCCTCCGAAAGGGCATGAAGTTCCGGGACGGCACGCCGATCGACTCCGCAGCCATCAAATACTCCATCGAGCGGATCGTGGACCCCGCCAACAGGAGCTATCAACGGTCCTACTGGAAGGACTTCGGCGGGATCGACATTCTCAACGAGCGCGAGTTCGTCTTCCGCATGAAGGTGCCCGACAACGGCCTCATCCCGCGCCTCACGACCTGGGGCCACGCCATCTCCCTGAAGAACAAGGGCAGGAGCCTGCCCGAGATCTCCCGCGATCTCATCGCCGGTGGCCCCTACATCCTAAAACGCTGGACCAAAGGCCAGCGATTCGAGTTTGAGGCAAACGACACCTGGTGGGCGCACGACAGGTTCCCCAACCGGCCGCAGCGGGTCATCTTGCGCCCCATCGTGGAGGCCACCACGCGCGTGAAGGCTCTTCAGGCGGGCGAGATAGACATTTCCCATAAGGTGCTCCCCCACTTCATCCCAGAAATCGAGAAGGACCCCAAGCTGTACGTATCCTCCAAGTCCTCCGTGCGAATCGCCTACATCGGCTTCTTCACCACGCACGGGGGGGCCTTCGCGGACGTTCGGGTGCGCAAGGCCGCGAACTATGCCCTGAACGCCGAGTCGATGTACAAGACCTTCCTTGAGGGCTACGCCGAGCCGGCCCACCAAATTTTCCATCCCTGGACCCAGTTTGGCTACAACCCGAAGAAGCGGTGGTACGGCTTCAATCTCGCGAAGGCCCGGCAGCTCATGAAGGAAGCAGGATACGAGAAGGGCTTTCAAGCTGACCTCATCAGCCCGCACGGAAACTCTCCCTTCGACAAGGAGAGTTGCGAAGCCGCGGCCTCGATGCTCTCGAAGGTCAA
This sequence comes from bacterium, assembly GCA_965261085.1. Lineage (GTDB taxonomy): Bacteria > UBA8248 > UBA8248 > UBA8248 > UBA8248 > Bin107. The sequence goes on along the minus strand of OZ253442.1, from coordinate 3,241,738 downwards.
GATCAATACCCGATGCCTCGCGCAGCCTTTCGCTCTCTACCGCAGGAGCTTCAACACATACGTCAAGGGGAAGAACAAGACGCCCGCCATGTACTTCCTCTCCTTCGGGAACTCGAGCGGCGAGAACAGCACCATCCTCCGCGGCACCACCAGTTGCCGGGGGGCCTGGAGCGGCGCCTGCTTCAAGGAGCTCGACGAGGCAATCGACAAGGCGCTCGCGACCGAGGACCTGAAGAAGCAGCAAGCTGCCTTCGAGAAGGTTTCCGACATGATGAAGGAGCTGGCTACCCACAAGCCCCTTTACCGGCTCCACGACATCTTCGGCGTCAACAAGCGGATCGAGTTCACCGCCCGTCACGACGAGCAACTCCACCCCTGGGAGATCGTCGTGAAGAAGTAGCGGCCAGCCCGCTCGGCTAAAGACTGAGCTCTGCAGGGGGTCCTCTCCCGGGCCGAAGTGGGCCCGAGTTTTTGACACCCCATCCGTGAAGCGGTACCCACTGGAGGCGCTTCACGGAAATTCAACTAGGCAGGAGAGGATCCGCGAGGGGCTACACCCCGGATGCGGAACGGAGGCATCATGCTCCTCCACAAAGACCTGCAACTCCACTTCCAAGGCCCGTCGAATGATCCGCTGGGCGCCATTGCGCACCACTTCGCCGAGGATGTCCCGAAAGGCTGGATTCGAAAAAGTAACCGTCGTATCGTTGTGCATGGTGGCGCATCTCCTCTCTCGCTGAAATAAAGGTCCTCAAAACCACATTTCAGCAGAAATGCGCCGCCACCTTCAATTCAGCCCATACACCAGATCTGAGCGTAGCTCTTTCACACCAACAGAATTTCTTAGTTTAAGATCTTGACAATCCTTCTCGTCTGAGATCCTCCTCGCCAACATCCTTGGCTTCATCTGGCTGAACCACCCGGATTGGGGAGGGTCAACTCATGCATCACCGCTTCCCGAACCCGCCCGATCCTGCGAGTCCTTCGCCGATTTGTTCGGCAATTCCGGAGCGACTTCGGAGATATTTCGGCTGATTTGCTCGATTTCCTCCTCGCGTCCGGCCCCGCCTGCTGATTGCCGACGAGGTGGGCGTGGGCAAGACGATCGAGGCCGGACTGATCATCAAGGAGCTGCGGGCCCGGACGGACATTTCCTCGGTGCTGGTCATCTGTCCCAAGGCGCTGGTGACCGAGCGCAAGTGGTTCGTGGAGATGAAGCGTTTCGACGAGCACTTCGAGGCGCTCGACGGTCGAACGCTGCGTCACTGTCTGCGGGAAACGGACCTGGAAGGCGAATGGCCCGACCGCTATGCCAGGGCCATCATCCCGTTCTCCCTGTTCGATTCGGACCTGCTCTTCGGCAAGGAGGGAAAAGGGTCGCGGGCCAGCGAAGGGCTGCTAGGCCTCGATCCGCCGCCCAGGTTCGATCTCGTGATTCTCGACGAGGCACATCACATCCGCAACGCCGACACCTATCTTCACCAGGCGGTGCGCGAGGCGGCGGAACGGGTCGCGGAGAGCATCGCGGCCGACGCCCTGGACGAAGGCGGGAGACTTGTTTCGGGTTCATGACATTATCGCCGAAGTGGATCCCGTCCAGGCCATTCTCGACATGACGGACGGCGTGGGGGCCGACGTGGCGCTCGAAATCGTCGGGGGGGGGGCCGTGCCCATCGTTCTTCAGCAATGCCTGGAACTCCTCCGGCCCGGGGGCCGCCTCATCATATTGGGATACCAGCCCGGGCAGACCTTTCCGCTGGAACCCTTCACGCTCGTCTCCAAGTGGATCCAGATCATCGCGTCCCATAACCATACGGTGAAGGACGTCGAGGATGTGGCGTCGCTTGTGAGCGACGGGCGCGTCAAACCCATCATCTCTGACCGCTACGCGATGGAAGAGGCGAACGGGGCCTTGGACAAACTCCGGCAGGGGGACCCCGTCGGGCGGATCGTTTTGGAGTGGTAAACAAAGAATTTATTTTGGTGGTCCATTTCGGCCGTACGTGTTCCGTCTCCCCGATCCCGCTTGTTTCTCCATGCGGGCGTAAGAATACCTCATGAAATTTTCTTTTGGTCTTACCGTTTTTGCCCCGTTCTGCGGGAGGGGAAAACCACCCCGGCCCCAACGAATTTTCCAATCTTGCACTTCATTGACAAATTAGGTAATACTTCTCTCATATGTCCTTATTATCTAAAGTATATTTGAGGATCTGGAGAACGGAGTTGCGCGTCCGCGTTGAGCCCGTCTCCAGGTGGGGGAGTGAGTGCATACTTGAGGGTTTTTACTCACCAAAACGTAGTGAAAAGGAGGACTTGCGATATGAAGTGCGCGTGGAAACGATTCAATTTTTTAATGCTCGTTGCGGTTGTGGCGGTCTGGGCCTTTGGCTCGGGCGCCGGCGTCTCGGAAGCGGCCAAGTACAAACTAGTCGTGGGATCGGGCGGTGGCAACATCGGGGCGCCCATCCACGTCGCCAAGAATAAGGGCTACTTCGCGCAAGAGGACCTTGTGATTGAACACAAGATCTTCTCCTCCGGCGCGGCCATGGTTGAGGCGCTCGCGGCGGGCGGCGTCGAGCTGGGCCACTCGGGGGATTTGCCATTTGTCTCGCTGGCTGCCGCCAACGTGCCCGCCTGCATCATCGCCCAGAACGGGCAGGACAAGGATTACCTCGAGATTTTTGTCGGCAAGGACTTGGGCATGACGAAACCTACCGACTTCTACGGGAAAAAGATCGGGTTGCGGTTTGCATCTGCGGCCCACATTCTGTGGATCAATTTTCTTGAAAAATACAGCCTGGACGCCAAAAAGATCCGGGTGGTGAATCTGGCACCGAACGATCTCCTCGCCGCCTTCAAGAACAAGGACGTGGACGGCGGGGTGGTTTGGTATCCGCATCTGACGACCGCGGCACAGGTCCGGCCGACGCATTTTGCTCATTCCCAGTTGCTCAACAAGTTTAGCGGAATGGCGAAGCCCGCCAATATCCATCTTTCCTTCACCCTCATCAGCGCGCGGAAAGAGGCCCTGAAAAACAAGCAGGACGCCATGAGGGCGTATATGCGCGCGATGTTGAAGTCCTACCGGTTCATGAACGATTCGGGAAATCGCGCAGAGTTTCTCAATATCCTGGGCAAGGCATATAAGATGTCCGCTCCCGCGATGAAACCCATTCTTGACAACACTTTCTACAGGCTTGAAATTACGGATGAAATGGTGAACGCCGAGCAGGCGGTGGCCGTTAATATGAAAAGGGTCGGCAGGAAGCTCAAAAGAACGCCGAACATGAAAGAATTCGTCTATACGGATCTCCTGAAGTCGGTCGCGAAGGATCTGGTGAAGACCGAAGGGGCCTGCAAGCTTTAGCAGGACAGTTTCACTTTACCGGTTTGGGGTGTCTGTATAGTGAATTTCCGATATGATGGTTAATCTGCAAGTAAATCGGGTCTCGAAAGAATTCGTCGACCGGCGCACCAAATCAACGGTGCGGGCGCTGGATGAAATAAACCTCGAGGTCCAAAAAGGCGAAGTCATCTGCATCCTCGGTCCCAGCGGATGCGGAAAATCCACCCTCCTGAACATCGTCGCGGGATTCCTCCCCCCCTCCGGAGGGGAGGTCCGCGTCGATGGGCGTCCGGTCATCGAGCCGGGACCCGACCGGGGTTTCGTCTTCCAGGAATTCGCCCTTTTCCCCTGGCGGACGGTGCTCGAAAATATCGAATTCGGTCCTGTCCTGAAGGGGATGGAAAAAGCCGAACGGCACGCCCGCGCACGGGAGCTCATCCAGCGCATCCACCTTACGGGATTTGAGGACAAATTCCCCTTCGAGCTTTCGGGCGGAATGAAGCAGCGCGTCGGGATCGCCCGGGCGCTGGCGAACGATCCCGAAGTGCTGTTGATGGACGAGCCTTTTGGAGCATTGGACGCCCAGACGCGTCGGGTGATGCAGGAAGAGCTCCTGAAGCTTCTCGGTGAAACGAAGAAAACCGTCCTCTTCGTGACCCACGCCATCGACGAGGCCATCGTTCTGGCCGACCGGGTGGTGGTCATGACGGCCCGCCCGGGCCAGGTGAAGGCTCTTCTCGGCGTTGACCTTCCCCGTCCCCGGGAGAGGACTTCTCCCGAATTCAACGAACTGTATCGGATGATGGACGACCTCATCCGGGTCGAGGTGGAGAAGTCGTTGGAAGTACAGGATTCGGATTCCGCGGCTTTGGGAGAGGGTGCATGAACAGAAAAATGGTGACGCGCGCCATCTCTATCGGGGGATTGATTCTCCTCTGGTTCGTGGTCACGAATTACAAATTGGTCAATCCGCTCTTCTTGCCACCTCCTAAGGAAGTTTGGGAGGGAGCGGTTGATCTTTTTCAAGCGGGTGAGTTGCAAGAGCACATTGCCGTCAGCCTTTGGCGAATGTTCAAGGGTTTCGTCGTTGGTTCTTTTACCGGCGTAATCATCGGAATCCTGATGGGCCAATTCCGGTTCTTCCACGCGGCGGTGGGGCCATTGGTCGAAATCATCCGGCCCGTTCCCGGCCTGGCCTGGATTCCGGTGGCCCTTATCTGGTTCGGTATCGAAGACGCCTCCAAAGTATTCATCATATCCATGGGAGTGTTCATCGCCGTTGTCACCAATACCTTCATGGGGGTCCGCTCGCTGGATCCCGTTCTGGTGCGCGCCGCGCGCAGCCTGGGGGCCAACCGCCGGGACATTTTCTTCCGCGTGGTCCTTCCCGGTGCCCTCCCTTACATCTTCACCGGTTTTCGGCTGGGCGTTCAGGTCTCCTTCGCCTTGTTGGTTGCGGCGGAGTTGGTGGGTTCTACATCGGGCCTGGGATTTCTGATTCAGGACGCTCGGAATTATTTCCGCGGGGATTTGGTCATCTTGGGTATGGTCGTAATCGGCGCCTTGGGATTTAGCATCACGCGCCTCGTGGAAATCGCGGAGAGGTGGTTTCTCCGCTGGCATCCCAAGAGCCGGGAAGGCGCGTTCTACTAGGAGAGACGTTGCAAACGCAATCCTTGTCAGGCCGCTTTGGAATATCCACCATCTCGGTGACGGGGTTTGTCGTCCTTTGGCAGCTCTCCGTCACCCTCGAATTGGTGGACTCGCTCATCCTGCCGTCTCCCTGGATGGCCATCCAGTCCGGAATCAGGCGTGCTGAAGGGGGTGAGCTTCTTCACCACATCATTGCCTCGGTGGTTCGTATCACCGAGGGGTTCTTTTTGGGCTCCGTCATGGGCATCTTGATCGGTTTGCTCATGGGTCAGGTCCGAATCATCGGCGAGGCGCTCGAACCGCTCGTGGACATATTTCGGCAAATACCCGAGGTTGCATGGATTCCCCTCGCCATCTTGATGTTCCGGATGGGGGAGGGTTCCAAGATTTTCATCATCACCTATGGAGCGTTGTTTCCCGCCATCATCTGCACCTTTGACGGCGTCAGAATGACCGACCCCGCCATCATCCGCGCGGCGCGCTCCCTGGGCGCGAGCCGGGGGCAGCTTTTCTGGCGGGTCACGCTGCCCGCCACCTTGCCCCACATTATGACCGGGCTGTGGATCGGACTCGGCTATGCTTTCCGCGGGCTCATCGCGGCCGAGTTGGCGGGGGCGCAGGAGGGAATCGGGTTCATGATCATGCTGGCGCGGGAAGACAACTTGACCGCGGACGCTTTCATGGGCATGGCGCTCATCGGGGTGATTGGTTTTTGCGCCATCTACGGCCTGGGCGCGGTCCGCAACCACTTTCTCCGCTGGCACGAGAGCACGCAGGAGTAAGGTTTTTCATTCGGCCCGTTGTCCTCTTCCATTTGGGTCCAACGGCAAGACCCCCGCCGGGAGAGGGAAAAGGGCGGCGCGATGTTTCCCCGGCCCGTTCTATTCGGGGCTGAGGGGCGGCCGAGGGGAGCATATCGGGTGATGCCGAGCCTCACCGCGGCCCTCGTGGAATGGGGATTTGCCGATGAGGAGTTTGGAAAGATTTTTAGCGAAACCGCGGTGCGCGCCTTCGATGGCGTGCGAAAAAACCGGGGGCGGAAACTTTCGGCGGGCGGCTGTATGATATCCCCTCGGGCGGTTTCGATGTTTGGTTTGGCGGCTGGGATTTTCCGTTTATAATCGGGAACTCTTTTTGCCCGGTCTGGTGTACTAAATTTAGAAACTTGATTGGTTGCGGTTTTTTTGCCGGAGGGGTTAACGGCGCCTTTGGCCGGCGATTTTCGGGTTTTGCCTGGGGTTGCCCTCCGGCGGCCCGAACGTCCCTGTCGGTAAATGCATTGAAGCGCGGGCCTTCACGGCGCTAGCATCAAAGGCAAGCGGCATTCCGCCGCCATGGTCGAGGCGGTATGCCCAGAAAGTCGAATTCCGAGTAAAGTTGCCCCGGTTCGCAGATTTTCCCGGGGGCGCCCGGCTTGTTCCGCTCTTAGATGGGAGGGGCGGCTCCCGCTTCTTGCGGGGACGCGTCAGCGCACGATTGTCCCTGCGACATCCGGCTTGCGTATCTCGAGGCGATCCTTCATGCAGATGTCATGGGCGGCGTGGACGAACACGCTGGTGCCTTTGGTGAGATCCTGGACCGATGCGTGCTCTCCCTCCTTCGGGTAGTAGCCTGTGCCGCCGCCGCGGGCGCGGCCCTGGGGGCCGTAGCAGATCGCCGGAATTCCGGCGCGGGTCAGCGGTGCGGTGTCGGCGTACCAGCCGTCCCAGGTGATCTCGGGCCGCTCGCCCCAGACGAGGTCGTGCGAGGCGGAGATGCTGCGCACGACGTATTCCTCGGGCGATATTTCGGCCGCGTACGCCGTCTGGAGGACCTGCAGCTCGATTTCGATGGCGGGGTCCCGCTCCCGCAGCTGCCGGACTATCTGGTCCACTTCGGCGATGACATCGCCGTGCAGCTGGCCCGGCATGGTCCCGACTTCCAGATAGAGTCGGCAGAAGCACGGCAGCTTGCTCGCCCGAAACGGATGCCCCCCTTCGATGGCGATGATGTTGACGTTTCCGGCCTGCTCCCCCTTGTAGCGGGTCCTGCTCAGGTAGTCCTCGCCCCAGCTTTTGAGGGCGGGTATGGCGTTCAGCATCTTCTCGATGGCGTCTTCGCCGGGCTTGATCTGCACCGTGGAGCCGCCGCGGCTGTAGGTGGCGGCAGGGTTGCCCCGGGTCATGAGTTCTAAGAACACGTATCCGCCCGTGGCCACCGAAATCCGGTTGGATGTCGGCTCGGGTATGACCACCATGTCGGCGGTGATGCCGTTGTTGACCATGAAGCGGGCGCCGATTCCACAGCCCCGATAGCGGGCGCCCTGGTAACGCCCCACCGGCGTGTGGCAAGTCTCGCCGACGACGCCGGCGATCATCAGGTTGCCGCGCAGCTTCGCCTTGGACCGGGCCATGGCCTCCACGGCGAGGATGGCCGACGCGTGACCGCTCTTCATGTTGTAGGTGCCCATGCCGTAGACCCACTCGTCCTCGCGCCAGGATTTCGGCTGATATCCCGGCCCGAGATCGCGGATGCCCTCCTCGTCGCCGCCGTAGGTCGTGTCCAGATGGCCGCAGTACATCAGGGTAGGGCCGTCGCCCGTGCCCTCGATCCGGCCGAAGACGTTATATCGATCCTGCTCGACCTCCTGCATCCAGGTCACAAGGCCCGCCGCCCGGAAGCGGTCGGCGAGATATTCGGCGAGCGCCTTCTCGCCGCCCTGGGGGCTCGGGATGTCGACCATCTCCATCGTCAACTGGGCGATAGCGTCCTCGTCGACGAATGCCATTGCGTCTTCGACCATGCTCATCGTTCGTCCCTCCCTCTTCGGTGTGCGCGATGCGCGGTTTCAAGGGCGCCTCGGACTCTCGTGGCGGGCATCCCGGTGACTACATGCCAAGATACATCTGTCGGATTTTCGGGTCAAGCAGAAGCTCCGCCGAGTCTCCCTCGCGACGATTCCGACCCATATCCAGCACGTATCCCCGGTCGGAATTTTCCAGGGCCTTGGCCGAGTTCTGCTCCACGACCAGGATCGATACACCGTCGCGGTGAATCCGCTCGATGCTCTCGAAGATGGTTTCCATCACCGTGGGCGCCAGCCCGATCGTCGGCTCGTCGAGCAGGATGAGGGTCGGTCTGGTAACCATGGCCATCCCGAAGCTGAGCATTTGCCGCTGGCCGCCGCTGAGGGTTCGGGCCTTGCTGCGCTCCTTCTCCTTCAGGATGGGGAACAGGCCGAATACCCCTTCGCGCGAGCGGCGCCGCTCCTCGGCGTCGGCCACCGTCCAGGCGCCTAGGTTGAGGTGCTCGCTCACCGTCATCTGGGGGAAGATGTTGCTACCCTGGGGGCAATACGCGACCCCGTGCCGGATGATCAGGTGTGGCTCGATCCCGGTGATGTCATCTCCCTCGAGGACGACCTTTCCCTCCGTCGGCTTCAGATATCCCAGGATGGTCAGCAGCACGGTCGACTTGCCGGCGCCGTTCGGCCCGATGAGGGCGATCGTCTCGCCGCGGCCGACCTCGAGCGAGACGCCGTGCAGGATTTCCTTCTTGCCGTAGCCGGAGACGATTCCCTCGACCTTCAGCAGCGTATCCCCGGCCATGGCTCAAGCCCCGAAATAGGCGGTGAGGACCGCCTCGTCCCGCCGGACTTCTTCCGGCGATCCTTCGGCGATCTTCTCACCCATGCTCAGGACGACGACGCGTTCGCAGTTGTTCATGACCACGTCCATGTTGTGCTCGATGATCAGAAAGGTCCTGCCTTCCTCATTCAGATAATGGATCAACTCCAGCAATTTCTTCTGCATAACGGGACTGACGCCGGCGGCCGGCTCGTCGAGCAGGATCAACCCCGGATCGAGCATCAGAACCTGGATGATAGAGAGCAGGCGTTGCTGGCCGAAGGAGAGGTCGCTCGCGTATTCGTCCCGCAGGTCGGTCAGGCCGACGAGCTCGAGAAGTTCATGGGCCCTGTCGCCCGCGGCGACGTTTCGCGTCGGCAAGGTGACGTTCTCCATCAGAGTCATCTTGGGGAAAATGCGCGTCACCTGGAAGGTGCGGCCAATGCCCTTCCGGGCGATCTGGTAGGGCGGCAGACCCGTCACGTTCTCTCCGCGATAGAGGATGCGCCCGCCGTCCAGCGGCAGATATCCCACGATGGTATTGAACAAGGTCGTCTTGCCGGAGCCGTTGGGGCCGATCAGGCCGACGATCTCGCCCTCTCCGACGGAAAAGCCGCACCCGGCGAGCGCATGAACGCCCCCGAAGCTTTTCCGGACGTCCTGGATATCCAGGATCGGCCTATCGACGGTCATGCTCCTCTCCCAGGTGGACTCAAGCGGTGTCCCGCGGCGCGACGGGTTTTCGCCTCCATCGTCAGATCCACCTCGATTTCGGCAGAATCCCCATCTCCTTGAGGCGGACCACGACGCCGTCGGGCATCCAGATGACCAGGCAGACCAGAACGAGACCGAAGACGGTGATGTTGGCCTGGCCGAGGTGCAGCCAGACGAAGTCGCTGATGAGCTGGAGCGTGACGGCGCCGATCACCGCACCGAGGACGGTTCCCAGCCCACCGAACATGGCCATCACGATGGACAGCATGGTGTACTTGATATCGAAAGCCGCGAACGGTTCGATGTAGTGCAGAAAAGTGGCATGGATGCCGCCCGCCGTTCCGGCGAAGAAGGCGCTGACGACGAACGCGCTGACCTTCAGGGCGGTGGTATTGACCCCGAGCCCGCCCGCCGCTGCCTCGTCTTCCCGTACGGCGATAAGCAACAGGCCGAAGTACGAGCGGGCAAAGAACATGGTCGCCAGCACGATGCAGACCGCGAGCAGGAAGATGGCGTAGTACTTCTGGGTCAGGTTTCCCGCGAGGACGGGCATGCCGGCGCCGCCGCGCGTAAACGGCGTCAGGTATTTGGTGGATATGAGCACCCGGGCTCCCTCGGCCAGGGCCAGCATGGAGATCGCGAAATAGGCCCCGCGAATGCGCAGCAGCGGATAGCCTATCACCGCCGCGACGAGGGCGGCGGCGAGCCCGCCCGTCAGGTAGCCCGGGATCAGTCCCATTTTGAAATCGACGAAGCCGATCACCGAGGCGTACATGCCGAGCCCGACGAACAGGACGAAGCCGAAATTGATATAGCCGGAAAAGCCGGAGAAGAAGTTCCAGGCGCCGGCGAGGCAGATGTAGTAGAGGGTCAGGAACAGCAGGGAGAGCGCCGCCGGGCCCAGATAGAGCGGCGCAGTACCCGCGAGGACCGCGTAGGCGATCAGGCCCACGGCGCCGACGACGGGAACCGCGCGTCTCCAGGTCATAGCCGAATCAATCCTCCACCGCGTGGCCGAGTAAACCTCGTCGCCGGACGGCCAGAATCAGCACGATGATCAGGAAAGGCAGCACCTGCGCCATGCGCGTCGTCAGGTAATAGGTGCCGACGCTCTCTACGATGCCGAAGATGTAGGCCCCCAGAAACGCGCCTGGCAGACTCCCGAGTCCGCCGATGACGACGATGGCGAAGGCCTTGGCTACGTAGATCAACCCCATTTGCGGGTATATCGTCCATACCATCGCCACCATGGTCCCGCAGGCGCCCGCGAGCGCGATGCCGAGGCCGAAGGTCACCGCCATGACGTGTTTGACGTCGATTCCGCAGGCTTGCGCCAGATTCCGGTTCTGCGCGGTGGCGCGGATGGCCTCGCCGTATGCCGTGAACCGGAGGAGGGCGAAGAAAGCGGCGAGCAGAAGCAGCGCCAGCGCGAAGGCGACGAGATATGCCTTGCTGGTGGTGAGAAATCCGAGCGTGACCGGCTCGCCTAGATAGTCGACCGAGCGAAAGGTCGGCGTGAAGATCACCTCCGCCGTGTTCCACAGGATCATGGAGATCCCGAAGGTCAGCATCATCGGCGGCATCAGCCCGCGGACGGCGACGACGTTGATCAGGAAACGCCCCAGCCCGAAGCCGACGGCGAAGAGCACCGCCATGCTGAGGGGCAGCGCCACCAGCGGGTTCAGTCCGAGGAAAGCCCAGGCGCCGAAGGTGGTGAAGGCGCCGAGCATCACGAAGTCGCCGTGGGCCGCGTTGACGACCCCGCAGACGCCGAAGATCAGGCTCAGACCGATGGCCACCAGGGCGTACATCGTCCCCAGGATGATCCCGAACGCGATCAACTCGCCGAAGGTACCGAGTGTTTCGATCATGCCGGGTTTCCCAAACGATGGGTGGTTGGCCGAAGCCGGCGACTCGGCGCAGCCGCCGGGAGCCCGAATCGAGGCGGACTCCCTCCGGCATGCAACGGTTCCGCCGGGGGGCGCTTGCGCCTACATGGCTTCCCACTTGAACGGGTGCACGAACTTGGCGGTGGCGATCTTGCTCGGGAAGATCACCTCCGGCATCACCTTGCCGTTCTTGAGCTGGTTCTGCAAAGCGAGTCGTGTGCCGCCGACCTGCAGCCCAGAGTCGGGATGGCCCAACGGGTTCACCCTGAAGCGTCCGAACACGGTGGCGCGGTCGAGCGAGAACATGACGTCGCGGATCGCCGCCCGATTCTCCACCGAGCCGGCCCGTTTGACCGCCTCCTCGAGAATCTGACAGCCGCCGTATCCGGCCGCCGCGAGCCAGTCGGGCGCCTTGCGGTACTCCCGGCTAAAGGCGTCGACGAACTTCTTGTTGCCGGGCCAGTTGGCCGTCGGGAGCCATTCGGTGTCGCTGCAATGCCAGGCCGCGTTCTTCCCGAGCGCCTGATTGAAATCCACGTGGCCGAGAGCGGACATGTACCAGATCGCCTTGGGCGCCCATCTCAACGAAAGGGCGGCCTTGGCGATCAGGATGGAGTCGGCCGAGTAGCCGCCGCCGCAGAGCACCTCGGCGCCGGCGTCCCGGGCCTTGCGGACCAGCGGAACCATGTCCTGAATCCCGATGGGATAGGCCTCGTCGAGGACGAGGTCGAGGCCCGCGGCCAGGATCCGCTTGCGCACGCCCTCCGCCGCGGCGATCGGCATCGCGTCGTCGATGTGCAACAGGGCGACCTTCTTCATCCCGGCGTTCTTGCACATCACTTCCATGCCGGCGAAGCGGTCGCGGCTCGGGACCATGAGCTGCACCTGCCAGTTGAGCTTCTGGCCCAGCCAGATCTTCTGGCTGGAGGCGGTGGCGCTGACAGTAGGAATCTTCGCCGCGGCGATGATGGGCCGCACCGCCAGGTTGATGGAGCTGGCGTAGGGACCGAGCAGCAGGTCGATCTTCTGGTTGTGGATGAGATGAAGCATGAGCCGCGCGCCCTGGGTGGGGTCGCTCGTATCGTCGAGAATGGTCAACTCGACCTTGCGCCCGCCGATGAGCCCGGGCTCGCGGTGCGGAAGCCCCTCGTTGCCGTAGCTATACCCCTTCTCGTTGATGTGCTTGGCCCAAAGTTTGTAGCCCTCGACGCAGTACAGCGCCTCGCGGGAATACCGCCCGGTGAGCGGCATCGGGCAGCCGATCCGAATGGGCTTGGACGCGGCGCGTGCCGACGTCAGGATTCCCGGCGCCGCCAGGGAGCCGAGGCCGGCCAACGAACCAGCGGTCGAATACTTCAGGAACTCGCGTCTCGTGATCTTGGACATTTCTGTTCCTCCCTAATGGGTGCGATCGGACCGTTACGCTATGCGGGCCATCCCCGACGGGTGTGAGAACGGGCGCCATCGCGAGCCGACGACCTCTCACGCCGCAATTCAAACGCCGGGCGGTTCGTTACGTCCCGCACGATGGATTGTCGACTGACTGCTCAACTGGTTGTACATGCGCATATGATACAACCGGGACCCCCGCCGATGCAAGCGAAAGCGCGGGAGGACGGAACCCGGTTGCGGATCCGAGAGGTTCGGGAGAGAGCGGGTGGAGCGCGTGTCCTCGAAGGATGGCGTCGCGCGCCGATGTGCCGCGGATGCATCGTTCCGGCTCCCGGTTATTTGCGAACGGGCTTCACTTCCTGAAAGACGCGGTTTCCCCGGTGTTTGAGTTTGAGAGGCTGTTTGCGAAGGGGGGAATTTCATGATTCAGGGGGGTCGGAGGCGGAGATGCGGATGAGGCCGGCCTTTCTGCTGCATAATCGCGCACCGATTCCCGTGCGGGTGAGAAAAAAGCGAGGCGCGAGTCTCGGTAAGAGATCCTTGAGCCTTGCCTCACCTCGACGGGAGGCCGAGCCGGGCGGCCTCTTGATTCCCGCCCACGGCGTAGACGGACGCGCCGAAGGCCGTGCGCGTCAGCACGATGTGGGCCACCACGTAGACGATGATGAGAACGTAGATCGGTATCGGCAGCCCGAAGGGGTGCCCCTGCCCGAAGTTGCGGTACCACCCGCCGAAGCGCGTAACCGGGAAAGGAATCCGTGACCACGAGGGCGATGCCGTGGTAGATGGTCATCCCGGCAAGGGTGGCCACGAAGGCGTTGATGCGCGCGAAGGCGACGAGGGCGCCGTCCGGGCCTTCATCGTTACGGCGCCGGGGACTCCACCATCCGGTTCCCGCTCATCGGTACGCGCCATTCTCCTCGCAGCGGGCGGGAGAAGCAACCCGTGAGCGGTATGCGGACCTCGTCCGCTACCAGCGCAGCATCGCCTGCAACATGAGTTCGTGCTCCTCGGCGTCCTCGCGCTCGCGCCGCGTGCCGGCAAGGTCGAGAGAGGCATCCGCGTGTAGCCGCCACCGCGCGCCAACATTCAGCAATGTCAGTTGGTCCACCATGTGAACGCAGATGAGAGAGGGCTGCTGTACTCCGACATTACGTGCAACTGCAATATCACCGGAGTTTAACGCTGCGCCGTTCGCCGCAGCATCAGCGCCGACGCCTATGGGAGCGCCGCGTGAAGGATCTGCGAGTAGGTCGCCGTCTTCCCGTCGAATGTTGCGACTATCTGGCCCAGACGCATCACATGGAGGACATCCGAAAAGCCGATTAGATCTTCAAACTCGGAGCTTGCAACCAACGCGCCCATTCCCTCGTTACGAACGAGTTGGCTGATGTGATGACGGATCTCGGTCTTGGCGCCAATATCGATGCCTTGCGTGGGTTCTTCGAGTAGAAGAAACTTGGGGTCCCCCTGAAGGGATCGAGCAATCGCTAATTTCTGTTGGTTGCCGCCGCTCAGGTTTCCGGCCTTGGTGTTAAGCCCGGCTCCCCTGATATCGAATAACTCAGCGCACTTTCGGCTCGTCTCTCGCTCGGCCCGTCGAAGCCGGAAACCGTATCGTCCAAGCGAGCCTGAAACGGGTAAGGCGATGTTCTCCCGAACCGTGAGCGTTGGGACGATACCCGCTTGCCGCCGATCGGCAGGGACCAGCGCGATCCCAAGCTTGTACGCTTTCGTGGTCGAGCCGGGCGGAATGGTGACCTCGTCCAGCTCGATAGTACCGACATCGTATATGATACGACCCGCAATTGCAGCGAGCAGCGGACCAAATCCCGCACCTTGTGCGCCGGCGATTCCCACAATTTGTCCCGCCGCTACTTCGAACGAGACGTCTGAAAAGCTTCGACCAAGCCCAAGTGCCTTAACCGCCAGCTTGCCTCCTTTCGCTGCGCTCTGGGCAGCGTCTTGAGCCGGCGCCCCTTGCTTGCCGACGCGCGCGGACTTGGTCATCAGCTCAATCATTTGTTGTCGGTTGATCTCGTCGCGTCGAAACGTACCGACGCTGCGGCCGTCGCGCAGGATTGTGATGCGGTCAGCTATCTGGAGGACCTCACCGATCCGGTGGCTGACATATACAATGGCCGTACCTGCCTCGCTCCGAATCCTGGTCAAGGTGGCCAGAAGCGCCTCGGCATCCACTGCGGAGAGTACCGCCGTCGGCTCGTCGCAAAGGACCACGCTCACCGGAGGCAAGAGCGCGTTAGCGATCTGGATAAATCGAGCCTCCGATGTACTTAAATCCTCCGCTTTGATCTGGGGATCCACGTGAGCACCGATCAGGCGGAGCACTTCCGTCGTTATTGCTCGCTCGCGCCGCGACAGTCTATTTCGGTCGACCAGCGCTCCCTCAAGTCCCAGCATGATGTTGCGACCGGTAATCAGTTGTCCGCACAACTCGACATCCTGCGGCATCATCTTGATACCGTATCGCTTCCTGGCTTCACGCGGTGAGCGCAGCCGAACCTCATCCCCATTGATGTGGATCAGCCCGGAGTTCATCGGGAAAGAGCCCACCATCAACTTCAAAAGTGTGGACTTTCCTGACCCATTCTCTCCGACCAACGCGTGTATCTCACCGTGGTCGACTTCAAAACTGACGCTATCCAGAGCCCTTACGCCGGGGAACGTTTTGGTGACGTTCAGCATCCTGATGGCAGGGACACGGCGTTCTGCGACTGGGGAATTCAGCAATTCCATCCTCTGTGACCACCAAGCTTGCGAGCGAAGCGCTGCTGGTTGGTCATTTTTGAGCCGAGACCTCAAACCCTTTCTGGATAAGCTCCAACGTCACCGCAGTTTTGTCGGGCGGCATGTCATCTGCGGTGTACCGCGTCAGCGGGATGCACACCAGGGCGGGCACGTTTTGATCGCCATTCAGGATCGACACAGCGTGACCGACCCCCTGATACCCCATCGGAGTCGGTGTGATGCCTATGATCGTCGAGTATTGACCCTCTTTCAAATCCCCAATGGAGGCAGGGTCCAAACCGTTCGTGATGAAAGCCACGTTCTTGTACCGCGCTGGCAACGAGTCGGGATCAAGTAGCAGGTTAAAGACCGAATACACCCATTTGATATCAGGATGGGCCTGAACCGCGTTCTCGAATGATTTCAGCCCTTGGGCAGGATCGACATTCTGCGTCGCCGAGACGACGATCTTGACACCCGGGTACCGTTCTTTAACCCGATCCGCGAAACCGGCTGCCCGTTTGGCCGACCAGGTGGCGTTGGCTGGACCGGCGATCACGATGCCCGACCCGGCATTTGGGCCGAGCGCTTTCACCAGTAGGTCAGCCGAATCACGACCCATCTGGTAGTCGTCCTGCATAATCATGTATGCATCTGGCGAGCTAGCCTCAGTAGCCACGATCACAACCGGAATTTTCTCGCGGAGGAAAAGATTGGTGATTGCGACGCCACCCTGAATATCGGTCGGGATGACTGCGACTGCGTCTACATCTTTCAGCAGGAGACGCTCGGCCTGTTTGAACTGCTGCTCGGGCGACGCGTATCCGGTACCCGCCGAAACGAACTCCAGCTTCACGCCCGCTTCGGCAGCAGCCTTAACCGCGCCGCTGGAACCTGCCTGATAGTAGTGTCCGGCCAACGTGGGCTCCATAAAGCCGATTGTGTATCTGCGCTTCGCCTTTGGCACGCGGTACGCCGCGGCTTCCTCTGGGGTAGGAGAAACCGTGCAGGGAAGATTCGAATGCAACTTCTTCGCCGTCGGAAGCGCCTGATACTTCGCATAGGCTTTATCGTTGGGACTGATTTTGATGGTCTGGGCGCTAACCTCGTTCCCTCCCCAGAACATAGGCATAAACATGACGAAACTCAGCAGGGCAATCAAAGATTTCATTCGCATTGTGTTCTCCTTTGGCAGTGAAAACGATATGTTGCGTCAAGGACCGCTGGACCGTGCCCCGCGGCCGCGAAGCAGTGATTTAGCTCGCTTGAAGATCGCCCATTCACCTAGCCGTCGTCGTTGGTTGAAGGCGACCGCTACGACCAGCACAACGCCGGTAACCATCTGGCGCGCGAACTCCGAAATACCGACGATCTCGAGACCGCTGGTGAGTACCGTCAGGATCCCCACCCCCATCGCAGCGCCAAGCAGTCGACCGACTCCGCCACCGATCGCGGCGCCCCCAATTACCGCCGCGGCGATAGATTCAAGCTCCAAACCAGCCCCGAGACTTGCCTGTCCAAGCGTGACCCTGGATGCGAGCATGACCCCGGCGACGGCCGCAAAAAGGCCACACATCGCATAGGCAAGAACCTCGTAACGGGCGACCGAAATCCCCGACAGACGCGCCGTCTCACGAGACCCCCCGATCGCATAGATGTAGAGACCCGCCCTGACGCGGTTGAGAAGCAGGTACGCAATGAATACGACAACCAGTCCAATGCTTATTGTCCCCGGCAGCGGCCCCCACTCGTCCGCCCCGAACGCACTCACTCCCCGGGCGGTAATCGGAACCGAAGCACCGCTGCTCAGTTCGTTTGACAATCCGGTCAGGAATGTCAGCATCGCCAAAGTAGCCACAAAGGGGTTGACCCCCAGATACGCGATAACAAGACCGTTGACGGATCCAACAACGGCTCCAAGCGCCAACGCCGCTGTGATGGCCCCGTACAACCCGAAATCGTCAACGAGCAGCGCGAGCGCTGTGGAGGCGAATCCCGCAGTCGCGCCGACCGAGATGTCGAAACCACCCACGACAAGCACCAGCATCTGCCCAACGCTGACGACCAGCAGCACCCCCGCCTGTCTGGCGAGATTCTCAATTGTCCTAACGGAAATAAAGATGTCGGGTTCTATGATCGAAAACCCGAGGTAGAGGAGGACGAGGGCGAGCAGTAGCTGCACCTCGAGACGCAACAAACCACGCGTTCGTTCCAAAGCGCCGACGGCCCAAGTCGTTTCCTGTTGGGGACCGTTACCGAAATGGTCGCCTGTTGCAGGACCGCCTGGTGTTTCGCTCTGGTCAGTCACCAGGGTCACAGCTCCCCCGAACCTCGATTAGTTGGTCGTATAGCCGGAGTCGACGAGTAGATGGTGTCCATGAATCATCCGTGCGTCGTCCGAGGCCAAGAAGACGGCAGCTCTACCGATGTCCAAGGGATCAGGCAGGGCGCCGGCGGGCACCCTCGGCATGTACGCTGCCTTGAATGCGGGGTCGTCGAACAGCGGCCTGACCATGTCTGTCATCGTGGCGCAGGGGCCGATTAGGTTGACGTTAATTCCGTGTTTCCCCCACTCGATCGCGAGAGCTTTGGACAGCAGCAGCACGCCGCCTTTTGTTGAACAATAGACCGAGAAATTAGGCATCCCGACGACGGCGAAAATAGAACCGAGGTTGATGATGCGCCCTCCACTCTTGCGATCGATCCACCGCTTGCCGGCCTCCTGGCAGCAGAAGAACAGCGCCTTCATGTTGGTATCGGCTACCTCGTCATATTGGTCCTCAGTGACATCGAGTGCAGGACGATCCCCCTGTAGGCCCGCACTATTGACAAGGATCGTCGATTCGCCGAGTTCCTTCTCGGCTTTGTCGAAGACCCCAGGAATCGAGGCGACTTCACGGAGTTCCGCCGCGATAGCGACGGCCTTTCCGCCACGCTGCTCGATGCCGAGAACTGTTTCAGCGAGGGCGCCTTCGTCTCGCCCGACCACCGCCACGTCAGCACCCTCATTCGCGAATTCCCACGCAATCGCCTGTCCAAGCCCCCGCGATCCACCGGTCACGATTGCGACTCGGCCCGCCAGCTTTCCATTACTCATGATCTCGCCCTCGTGTTTCCGGTTTGCGTCATGCCACGACCAACGACACCATCTCCGGTGGGTCAACCCGCAACAACCCTTCGTCAGAAAGTCGCAGGTCGCCGATTTCGCCGCAGGCGAAGCTGAACTCAAGCTGTGAGAACGGGCTCGCGAGATCGCACCCGAGTTCGCGTATGGCGTCGAACACCTTATCGAACTTCGCCGTAACCGCCTCCGTCGGTTCTTCGGACAAAAGCCCGAGAAGGGGCAACTCCACCAGCGCGAGGATCTCACCATCGGCAACGACGATCTTCCCGCCACCGATCTCGGCGAGCTTGTTCATGGCAAATGCCATATCGGATGTGCTCGCGCCGACCGCAACCAGATTCTCGCAGACGGCGTTGACAGTCGACGCAATCGCCCCGCGCTTTAGTCCGAAGCCGCGGACGTAGCCGTTACCGATGCGCCCCTTTCCCTTGCCGAACCGATCGGCCATCGTCAGCGGCAGGACGTCGTTGACGAGATCCGGTTGTATCACGCCGTCTTCGACGTTGAGGACCGCCCTTCCATCATCGGTTACGAGGCTGCCGTCCGTCACGCCGATCACTCGAACGGTCACTGGGCCCTTGGCATCGGTCCGTGGTTCGAGATTACCAGCGGTGATCTCACGCTCGATCTTGACCGTCCCACGGAAGTTGCTTGGATACTCGATGGGGGTCAGATCCGCCAGGAACTCGCCGTCCCGGACTACGGTCTCCCCGCCGACGAATACGCGAGTGATATCAAATGTGGCCAGGTCGTCGACGAGCAGGATGTCAGCGTAGCGGCCAGGAGCAACCGCCCCCATATCCCGCTGCAGATAGAAGGCCTCGGCAACATTGATGGTCGCCATCTGAACCGCGAGATCGGGCGGCACGCCATTTCGAATGGCCAAGCGGATATTTGCGTCGACCCCGCCCTCGCGCAGCAGTTTCTCCGGCGATGCAAGATCAGCGCACATGGCAAGCGTTCTCGGATCGATCTTGTGCTCAAGATACGCCTTGACGAGCTCCGGCACGTCAATCGCGCCTGACCCGAGGCGCATGAGCAGGCGAAAGCCGGCCCGGGCCTTGTCGACCGCCTCGTTGGCCGCAATGGCCTCGTGTTCGGTACTGGTTCCGACCGCGGCATATGCTTGCATCTGGCGCCAATTGGCACCGGCGCCATGCCCCGTAATCGTTTTGCGCTGCTCCAGGCACCGGTCGAAGAGGTCCAGATAATCGTTCCACTTCTCGCAGATCGGCAAGAACGGCGGCTCCTCCAAGCCCAGGCAGCCTTCCCAGTCAAGCATCTCGTTCATCTCTTCGACGCTGATGCCTGGTGCGGGCTTGAGGCCGAGTTCGCGGTTCTGCAGGTGCGCGAGAGTGGGAACCAAGAATATAAGCCTGAGAGGGGTGGCCTCTAACGCATCCTTGAAAAATCGGACCGCGTCCCGACCGCCGACGATCCCCTGGCCATAGAAGCCGTCTGCGTAGGCGGTGACGCCATGGCGCAGCATCCCCTCGACGAACTCGTTAACGCCTAGGTAGGAGTGATACATATGGAGGTGGCCGTCGATCAGGCCGGGTGTCACATAGCGATTTTCCGCGTCGATCACTTCTGTGTTCTCATCGATCGCATAATCGATGTCGCCGACCGCCGCAATCCGGTCGCCCTTGATTGCGACCCCGGCGCTGTAGATTTCACGGGTCAGTACATTGACGACACGACCGTTCGTTATCGCGAGCTCCGCCGGTTCATTGCCAAGGGCAACATCGATCAGGGCTCGGCGAGATGACATTGCACCATGCTCCTCTATAGATTGGGCATTCCCGCTAGCTTGAATTGTCGGCCCCCGGCATTAACCGCAAGACCCGCAACATCGTATGAACAGCCCACGCTAAGGATACTAGGTGAGGGTAATCTACACGACTTCGAGATCAGACACAAACATCTCGACGGCCGTTCCCTTGAGCACATCCGCCGTGGCCGCTCGGATGCGCCCGGCGCCGAAGTCCAGCAGGCGACCAACGACGCCGTGGCTCACGATTCTTCAACGAAGAATTGCCTAAGGGTCCGGCCCGTAATGAATTGAATGACTTCAGTGCGTTGTGTTTCATTGGTTGCGTCCTCACCCGACCTGTAGGCGGCCGCCTCCCGCGTGTCCAGGCGGTTCCCGGCGTCCCCGTGCATGCGCAGGTCTCCTTCCCGTTCGGTGTCTGCCCCGGCAGACGGGGCCTGTACGGCGTCCCCCCTCCCGGCGAAAGGGTCCGCTACGTCCGCCAGCCTCACGCGGATGGCCCGGAGCTCGTCCTCGCTCGCGTTGGCCGCCATCCAGGCCCGCACCCGGTCGAAGGTCGCAAGGCGCGGCGAGGTCCCCCGGCGCAGCCTCCCCGCGAAGGAGGGATTGCCCGCGGCCTCCTCGCCCAGTATCGAGGCCTTAGTCCCGCTCACGGCCAGGAACGCCTCGACCTCGCCCCGAAGGAGCGGTCCCAGCGGCGGGTATCCCGCGCGTGCGCGCAACTCCCCGTAAATCCGCGCATTTTCCGTCATCGCAGGAGTAGTGGGCCATGGCAGAATTCCCCTGCGCCGCGATGCGGCGGCGTCTTTTCGACCCTCCCAAAAGCATTCATTTATTTATCGAAAACCATCGTGAATTTATCGAATTTTATCGATATTTTCACATATTATTTTTTGGGAATTATAAACTTAACTATGTGGAGAAATTTTATATTGTATAAATAGAAGTAATAGCCTTCACGGAACGCGAATTCCCAAGGCTCCTAACTCTAAGGTGGAGAGTCAGCTATTCCTATTTATACCAAAACACATAAAGCATATTTAAGTAAATCAACACATAAAAATCTTGAATTGTTTTTAGAACAACAAAGACAATTATGGAATTCAAGTCTCGAATATTGCATTATGAGATACAAGGCAAAGAAAGAATCGAAATATGTTAGAACAGACTTGGGGTTTGTTTTATCAATTACTTACTTACAAAGCTGAAAATGCTGGTGGATGGGTAAAGAAAATTAATCCAAAGAATACCACACAAAGATGTAGTAATTGTGGAAAATTACCTGATAAGAAATTGACACTTCGAGATAGGATGTATGAATGTAAACATTGTGGGCATTCTATGGATAGAGACATAAATGCTAGTATAAATATATTGCGGGAGGGACTTTCCCCGCAGGGTGGTAACACCCAGAAATATATACTTAATGCTGCATAGTTAAGTATATAAGTCCCTATTTTTTGCATTTTGCATGTCCCTCACTTCGCCTGAGCGACCACCCGACTCCTGCGGTCCGCGCCCGTTCCGCCGCCTGAAAAACCGAAGGCCGTCGGGCGGCCTTCCGAGCATACCCCATCGCCCCGAAAACCCGTCACCGCAAATGCGGGCGAATGCGCCTTCGTCTCGATGTGGACGAACTGGAAAAATCACCGTCGATGCGGGCGCCGATGCGTTCGGAACCCCTTTGGCTTAAGCTCGCGAGGTACGTTCCTCATCCCCCGGTTTGTTGCCGTCCGGTCCGGCGCGCTAGGCGTCGCCGACGACGACCAGCAGATCCTTGGCGTCGACCGTGGTGCCGGCCGGCGCAACGACCTCCTGGACGACGCCGCTCCGCTCGGCGCGGATCACGGTTTCCATCTTCATCGCCTCGATCGCCACCAACACGTCGCCTTCCTCGACCGCCTCGCCTTCGGCGAAGAACACCTTGACCACCATCCCCGGCATCGGCGCGCCGAGGTGGCCGGGGTTGCCTTCCTCGGCCTTGGGCAGCGCCATGTCCGCGGCGGCGGCGCTGCGGTCGGCGACGCGCACCGTCCGGGGCTGCCCGTTCAACTCGAAGAAGACCGTGCATTCGCCCTTCCGGTCGGTCTCGCTGCGCGCGACGTAGCGGATGAACAGGGTGCGCCCGCGCGCGATATCGACGGCGACCTCCTCGCCCGGTTCCATTCCGTAGAAATAAACCGGCGTCGGCAGCACGCTGACATCGCCGTATTTGCGCCGCGCGGCGGCGTAGTCGGCGAAAACCTGCGGGTACATCAGCCAGGACGCGAACTCGACATCGCTGATCGGGCGCTGGGCGCACCTTTCCGCCTCCTCGCGGCAGGCTTCGAGATCGGCGTCGGGCATCACCGAGCCGGGCCGTACGGTGATCGGCTCCCGCCCCTTGAGGATCTTCTCCTGCAGGGCGCGCGGGAAGCCGCCATGCGGCTGCCCCATCTCGCCCGCGAACAGCGAGACCACCGATTCCGGAAAGGCGATCTCGCGGTCGGGGCTGGCCACGTCTTCCGGCGTCAGCCCGCCCGTCACCATCATCAGCGCCATGTCGCCGACCACCTTGGAGGACGGGGTGACCTTCACGATGTCGCCGAACATTCGGTTGACCTCGGCATAAGTCCGCGAGACCTCCGGCCAGCGCTGGTTGTCGATACCCAGCGCCCGCGCCTGCTCGCGCAGATTGGTGTACTGGCCGCCCGGAATTTCGTGGTTGTAGACATCCGACGTGCCGGCGCGGAAATCGCTCTCGAAGGCGCGATAGAGGTTGCGCACCTGCTCCCAATAGGTGGACAGCGTCATCACCGTATCGGGGTCGATTCCGGGGTCTCGCGCGGAGTGGCGCAAAGCCGCGGTGATCGAGCCGAAGCTCGGCTGGGAGGTGAGCCCGCTCATCGAATCCATCGCCACATCGACGGCGTCGACCCCGGCCTCCACCGCGGCGAGCGCGCTTGCCGCGGAAATCCCGCTGGTGTCGTGGGTGTGGAAGTGGATGGGGATGCCGATCTCCTGCCTCAGGGTCTCGACGAGGAGCCGGGCCGCCGCCGGCTTGCACAGACCCGCCATGTCCTTGAGGCCCAGGATATGGGCGCCCGCGGCCTCAAGCTCGCGGGCGAGCGCGACATAGTACCCGAGGTCGTACTTGGTGCGGTTGGGGTCGGTGATGTCGCCGGTGTAGCAGATCGCCGCCTCGCAGAGCTTGCCGGTCTCCAGCACCGCGTCCATCGCCGGGCGCATGTTCTCGACCCAGTTGAGCGAATCGAAGATGCGGAACAGGTCGATCCCGTTCTCGGCCGATTGGCGCACGAAATAGCGCACCACATTGTCGGGATAGGTGGTGTAGCCGACGCCGTTCGACGCGCGCAGCAGCATCTGGGTCAGGAGGTTGGGCATCGCGGCGCGCAGCCGTTCGAGCCACGCCCAGGGACATTCGCCGAGAAAGCGCATCGCCACGTCGAAGGTCGCGCCGCCCCAGCATTCGACCGAGAGAAGCTGGGGCAGCAGCCGCGCATAGGCCGGCGCGATGGCGATAAGGTCGTAGCTTCGCACCCGTGTCGCCAGCAGCGACTGATGCGCGTCCCGGAACGTGGTGTCGGTCATCAGCACCCGTTCCTGGTCGCGCATCCACCGGGCGAAAGCCTTAGGACCGAGGGAATCGAGCAACTGGCGCGAACCGTCCTGTATGTCGACGCCGATAACCTCCGGCACGCTCGGAGTCTGGCGCGTCGGGGGTTCGGGCCGGCCTTCGACGGCGCCGTTGCCGTTGACGATCACCTCCCCCACATAGCGCAGCAGCCGGGTCGCGCGGTCCCGCCTGTAGGCGAAGCTGAACAGCTCCGGCGTCTCGTCGACGAAGCGCGTCGTGCAAGCGCCTTCGAGGAACTGCGGATGGCTGATGACGTTCTCGAGAAAGGCGAGGTTGGTGGCGACGCCGCGGATGCGGAATTCGCGGAGCGCCCGGTCCATCCGCCGGATCGCCTCATCCAGCGTCGGCGCCCATGCCGTCACCTTTTCGAGCAGCGAGTCGTAGAACGGCGTGATTCGGGCGCCCGAATAGGCGGTGCCGCCGTCGAGGCGCACGCCGAACCCGGTGGCGCCGCGATAGGCGGTGAGCACGCCGTAATCCGGAATAAAGTTGTTCTCCGGGTCCTCGGTGGTCACCCGGCACTGCACGGCATGGCCGTTCACCCGAATGTCGCCCTGGCTCGGGATTCCGCTCTCAGGCTTACCGATCACGGCCCCGTCGGCGATGCGGATCTGCGCCTTCACCAAGTCGACGCCGGTCACCACCTCGGTGACCGTGTGCTCGACCTGGATGCGCGGATTGACCTCGATGAAGTGGAACGCGCCGGTGTCGTCGTCGACGAGGAACTCGACGGTGCCGGCATTGTTGTAGCCCACCGCGCGGCCGATCTTCAGCGCGCTCTCGTGGATCGCCGCGCGGGTCGCCGCGTCGAGATAATGCGCCGGCGCGCGCTCGACGATCTTCTGGTTGCGCCGCTGCACCGAGCAGTCCCTCTCGTGGAGATGCACCAGGTTGCCGTGATTATCACCGAGTATCTGGACCTCGACGTGGCGCGCGCGGCGAATCAGTTTTTCGAGATAGACCTCGTCATTGCCGAACGCCGCCAGGCACTCGCGCCGCGCGGCCTCGACCCCATCGGCGAGATCGGCCTCGCTCTCGATCGTGCGCATTCCGCGCCCGCCGCCGCCCCAGCTCGCCTTGAGCATGACGGGAAAACCGACCTCCCGGGCGAGACGCGCGGCATCCTCCGGGTCGGGGGGGAGCGGGCCGGTCGCCGGAACCACCGGAACGCCGGCCGATTGCGCGATCTCCCGCGCCGCCACCTTGTTGCCGAGTGCGCGCATGATCCCGGGCCGCGGGCCGACGAAGGCGATTCCCGCATTCGCGCACGCCTCGGCGAAGTCCGGGTTCTCGGCTAGGAAGCCATAGCCCGGGTGGATCGCATCGGCGGCGTTCTCGCGCGCAACGCGGATCACCTCGTCGATGCTGAGGTAGGCCTCGATCGGGCCCATTCCCCGGCCCAGCGGATAGGCCTCGTCGGCCTTGAAGCGGTGCAGCGCGAAGCGGTCCTCCTGTGAGTAGATCGCGATCGTCGTGATGCCGAGTTCGACCGCGGCGCGAAACGCACGGATGGCGATTTCGCTCCGGTTGGCTACCAGTATTCGGCGGAAATTGGTCAGCGGCTGGCTAATCATAACGCTCCCTGTACGCCCACGCGGAGCTTCCGCCCGCCGGTTCGCGGTTCGGGCTCCGGTAACCGCCCGGCCCGGTTGGCGTCTCGTGAATCATCGGGGTCGAAAACCTCTACCGAACCGGTGTCCGCCAAGGTTAGCGGCCAAGTCGTCGACCTGTCTCATCCTTCATGATATGGCGCTCTCGCCCCTGGTTCCGAAGCCAATCTGCGTCGGCGCCTCCCGGCAACTTCGAGGAACCGGCAGAGGACGGATTTTCGCATGTTGTTGCGTAACCGGCCAGCGCCACCCGGACGAGTCCGCTCCGGTGAGGGTTCGGAGTTCCTCGACAGGACCGCGAGCCAGTCGATCTCCGGATGCGGTCCCGGCCCCGGCGGATGCACCCTGGCATCGAACCCGGTGAAAACCCGCTCCGAGAGTCGCCTTCAGAGGGCTTTGGTGTAATAATCTGAGCGATTATAATCGGCGCGTAGCCCATCGCTACGCCGGCCTTGCCTATAAAGGCCGAGCCACAACAACGGAGACGTATCATGAAATGGATCATGCTGACGGTTGTCGCGGTGCTTTCACTCTGCGCTCACACCGCAAGCGCACAGCAACTCGACAAGGCGATCTTCGCCGGCGGCTGCTTCTGGTGCGTCGAGTCGGATTTCGACAAGGTGCCGGGCGTAGTCGCGACGATCTCCGGCTATACCGGCGGCAAGACCGAAAACCCGACCTACGATCAAGTTACGGCCGGCGGCACAGGGCACTACGAGGCGGTCGAGATCACCTACGATCCGGCAAAGGTCGGCTATGAGGCGCTGCTCACCGCTTTCTGGCGCTCGGTCGACCCGACCGATGGCGGCGGCCAGTTCTGCGACCGCGGCCAGTCCTACCAGACCGCCGTCTTCGTCGCGAACGAGAAGCAACGCGGCGCGGCCGGGGCCTCCAAGAAGTCGGCGCAAAAGTTGCTCGACAAACCGATCGTCACCCCGATCCTCGCCGCAGCGCCGTTTTACGCCGCAGAAGATTATCACCAGAACTATTATGAAAAGAACCCGCGCCGCTACCAATTTTACCGCTGGGGTTGCGGCCGCGACAAAACGGTCAAGCAAGTCTGGGGCGAACATGCCTACGAGGGCATCCCCGGCCACAACTGAAGCCGCGCGGACGTCGTCCACGCCGTCGCCGTTGTCGAGCATTTCGGTGATATCGTGAGCGGGTATGCGGGTTCCCTTGATGCACGCGGCGCCGGAGAGTACGGCCTCATCGGCCGCAATCATCTTCCGCGCCCTCGCCGGCCTGGAAAGCCCTCTGCGTACTTGCCCCTTCATGAGCCGCACGTCGACGGAAACGTGGCTTTCACGGGCCGTCCCGGCCTTCGGATGATCCAGGAGATAGCGCACGAGCCGCCGGCGTCCATCAAGTTTCGAGGGTTTCCGCCTGACGGCGGGCCTCGCGACCTTGGCCAACATGCTGGAGGAGGATGCGATCCGGATGCCCCCGCTACGGCCGTAGCGGGGGCATCCGGAATACACATGAACAAGCCGACAGGCTGTCCAACAAATCGGACCTATTTCACCACCCTGCCTCTGTACCGCATTCGAACCCGTCTGGGATGTAAAAGGCTGCTCCCGATAGCCGACGGGCGAGCGGTTTCTGCTAGAGGCCGGTTTTGTCGACCTACTTCAGTTTAAAGGTCTTGTTGAGCAAGTTGGCGCACGCTTCCGCCACATTGTCGTCTGGCTTTGCTCCTCCCGGTGCAGTTGCCCAGCCGGCTTTCAGCAAATGACTGCCCCGTTCCCATGAACTGACCGCTGCGAGTTTAGGAACCAAACCGTTATCGGTATTGACCGCCCGCTGAAACTTGTCAGCGCAGACGGGCGCCAAAGCCGCGACCATGGCTGTTTCGCTTGCTGTTTCCACCATTTGCTCAGCAGTGCCGCCGAGCACCCATCCGCCCCAGCCAAAGCCGATGATCATCGTGCAAATTACACCTGCCGCAAAACCCTGGAATAGTCTTTTCAGGGAGTTTCCTTCAACCAGGGGAGCCAAAAAAGAAGGCGTTTTCATGGGGAATCCTTTTCCTTCTGAGGGAGGAGGATTCCTCCCTACTACACCCATTGTAGCATAGGTGTCCCGCCTCCGGTATGCGGGGGAGAGGGCGCTTCGTGAAAAAGAGACGGGAAAAGGGATCGTCGCAACGCAAAACTGATTACTGAATATTGCCGATCAAACGTTGGAAATAGAGGAGATGGCAATGCATAGGGCCAAGTCTTCTGCCATAGCGCTGATCCTGTCGCTTGTTTCGCAGGGTTCGCACGCCGAGATCCTCAGCATCCGGGTGACGAAGGGCGGACTGAGCGACGTGGCTCGGCGGGATTCCAACGAGCCTGATTGATTGTGATTCTAACTGGATCAGGGAATTCAGTTCATCGGCTCGATGGTATGGGTAGTGGCGTTGCCCCTGGAATTCGGACCAGAGCACTCTTTACCTATACGGACCGAGTGATGTTCATCCCGAATATTTCATGAAGCCGGGCGTTTGCCGGGGAAACGAGAACCAGGCGGCTTCCATCTCGGCGGGCTCGCCGATTCGCCACGCGGGAGATGCTCTACGAGACCTGGTTGCGCTCCATCATGTCCAGCACGTCATCCGTTTTCGTCACCCAGCCGAATTTTGATTCGAAATTGTACAGGGTGGCCTGGCGAGTGAAGTCCGGGCCGGTGTGATCCATCGCATCCTCGATGAGAATGGGCCAGAATTCGCGGAAAAAGGCCTCGCGCGCCGTGCTCTCCACGCAGACGTTCGTGGCCACGCCGGTGAAGAGAATGTGCCGGATGTCGAGGCCATTGAGTTGGTTTTCCAGCGTCGTTCCCGCGAAGCCGCTGTAGCGGGCTTTCTTTACCACCAGGTCGCCCGGCTCGGGCTTGAGCTCGTCGATAATCTCCCACCCCCACGTTCCCTCGATGATGAGCTTATCGCGGTCCGCCGGGCGTTCCTTGATCATCCTGATGGCCATCTGCTTGCGGATGTTGGGCGACCGCGGCCCCCCCGCGTCGCTGAGGTCGGGCTTGTACCCGAACTGGAGATAGAATACCTGGACGCCGGCCGCGCGCGCCGCTGAGAGCAGGCGCTGGTTGGCCGCGATGACAGGGTTCGTGCGGGATTCGTCAATGCCTATTCCCAGGTCGAGCATTCCGCCCTTCTTTGCGTATGCGTTCTGCATGTCGACCACGATGAAAGCGGTTCGAGCCAAGTCGATTTCCACGTCCTGGGGACGTGCTTTGAGGATTGCCATGCGTCTTCTCCATGAATATCAGGACAAAAATTCGTCTCCGCGCACTTTTTCGCCGAACAACTCCTCCACCTCCAGCCGGTGCGGGGTAAGCCCCTGCTGTTCGGCATGGCGTACGAGTTTATTTGAGCCGGAAACAGCTTTTAACCCAGCGGCACAGTAGTCATACCAGGGCAATCCGGAACTATGCCCGAAAGCTGGTGACGGGTATCTCATGCGGCGCGTTTGGCCAGCTTTATCTTATATAAGCACGAACGTTCTTTCCAGCCGTGAAACCCTATTATCATGAATATTCATTGTTCCGAGCGAAATTGGAAATAATGAATGTAGCAAAGTAATATCAATATGACAGCAAGATTTGATGGCCGATGAAAACGGCTCGATGCCTCTAAAGGGAGCGATTGCGGACCGGGGAGAGAGGAATTGCGATCGTTTCGCAGGGGCAGACATATATGTTGCCTGTGTGTTCTTCCGTATTCGTTTCAGGGGGCCTCATCGAATGCCTTGCGAGCCTGTAGGGGCCGCGGACATGTCCACGGGGGCGATGAGGTTTTGACCGGGCAGGGAATACATCCTTTGTGTTGGGAGTGGGTGTTGCAAGTTTCCTAAAAAGATGTATATTATATATATGTTATATGGAGGACATCCGATGCGGCTGACGCTTCAAACAGACTATGCCCTGCGGATGCTGATGCATCTGGCCATCCACACGGATGCTCTTGTCACGATCCACGAAATCGCGGAGCGATACGGGATCTCGAAAAACCATTTGATGAAGGTCGCGCATGGGTTGGGCCGCGCAGGGTTTATCGAAACGCTCCGTGGCCGCAACGGCGGCCTTAGGCTCGCCAAGCCGGCGGAGGATATCCCCGTCGGGGCCGTGGCGAGACAAACTGAGCGCGCCAGCGCCCTCGTCGAGTGTTTTCCGGGCGGCAACGGGGGGTGCCTCATCACGCCATACTGCAAACTCAAGAGCGTTTTGGCCGAAGCGCAGGAAGCCTTTTTCACCGTTCTCGATCGCTATACCGTCTATGATCTCGTGAAACGCAACCCCGCGCTTCTCGACCTGCTTGCAGGAGACGCCGCATGAACAAGACGCATCTCCATATCGTGGGTGAGCACCGACAAGAAGTGCAGGAGAAGGCCGCCGCGATGGGGGTTGACGACGCCTACATCTCGGTGCTCGTGGATACCTTCTACAGCCGCATCCGTGCAGATCGGCTCATCGGACCGATTTTTGAAGAAACCATTCGCGATAACTGGGAGCACCACCTCGGGAAGATGAAGGATTTTTGGGCGTCGGTGGCCTTGAACGCCGGGCGCTACTCGGGGGAGCCGATCCCCGCCCACAAAAAACTCCTGGAGGTCCAGCCCTGGCATTTCGACGTCTGGCTGGAGTTGTTCGAAGAAACCTTGAGGGACACGGCGCCGACGACGGAGGCGGTCACTTATTTCATGGATCACGCCGGGCAAATCGCCAAAGGTCTCCAAATCGCCATGTTCGGCGCATCCGGTCTCGGGAGGTCGGGCGTATGAGCGAGAGTATTCCAGACGGGCTCGTCAAGTACTTCGAAAGCGAAGTCTTCACCGAGAAGACCGTACCCGAGAAACTCCTGACCCTGCACGACACGAAGCCGGGCGTTTGGGCCCGAATCGTGGTTCTCGAAGGCAGCCTCGACTATGTCGTTCCGGATGCGCCCGAGCGATATCAAAGGTTAGAACCCGGCTTCGACGGCGTCATCAGGCCCACCGAACCACACCGCGTGGAACTCCTCGGAATGGTTCGGTTCAAGGTGGAATTTCTCAGGCGCGAGGACGCGGACTAGTATTCGCGCAGATGCCGCAGGCGTATCTTGGTATCTCTCCCCCTTTCTTACCCGTTGCAGTGCGCCCGTGCGGCCGTGGCGAACATGCCGGCGGCGTCGATGAGGTTTTGCGCGGGCACGCGCTCGTTCGGCAGATGGGCCTCGGAGATGAATTCGCCCGGCCCGAAGAAAACGCCCGGAATTCCGTTATCGATGAAGAGCCTGAGCGCGCCGGGCGATTCGATGCCGGGCAGATACTCGTTCGGCCTGCCGCGCACGGCGGGGACGACTTCCCGCATGAGCTGGACGACGGGCTCATCCTCGGCGACTTCGGTCACCTCGCGCGCGCCGCTGGGCATTATCTCCACCGATGCGTCGAATTCGGGGTCATCCGCCGCGAGTTCGGCGAGAATGCCCTCTAACTTCTCCTTGACGCCCGCAGAAGTTTGGCCCGGCAGCATGCGCACGTCTAAGGTGGCGCTGCACCGCCCGCCCACGACGTTCACGGCGGAGCCCCCCTTGATGGTGGAAAAGGCAAGAGTACCCGGCCCGAGGAAGGGGTGCGGCGGCGGCGCGATGCGCTCCGCCCTGAAGGCGTCGATGATTTTGGCCATCTTCTCGATGGCGTTGATTCCCTTCTCGGGCACGCTCACGTGCACCGAGCGGCCCCGCACCTTCACCTCGAAGAATACCCGCCCCTTGAAGGAGCGGATGATGTTGTTGCCCGTCGATTCGGTGTAGAGCACCATGTCGCCGCCGATTTCTTTCAGGACGCCGTGGTTCACGAGCGATTGCGCGCCGTAGTAATCACCCTTCTCCCCGTCTGAGAGCAGGACCCAGGTGAGCGTGCCCTTGAGAGAGATTTTCTCATCCTTGAGAGCTTTCAGCGCGCCGATGGTCGAAGCGAGCGCGCCCTTCATGTCGGCGGCGCCGCGTCCCCAGATTTCACCGCCTATGAGCTCTCCGCTGAAGGGGGGAACCTCCCAGGCTTCCACCTCGTCGGGATGAACGGGCACGGTGTCCATGTGGCCGCCGATGACTAAGTGCCCGCCCGGCCCGCCATCGCCTGTGCGGATGATGAAATTGGGCATCCCCGCCTCGTATTCATGGGTGGTGACGTCATCGACGCCGATGGCTTTCAGTTCCGCGAGAATGCGCTCGGCCATGGCGGAGCAGTCCCCCGGCGGGTTTTCCGCCGGTATACGAATCAGTTCCTGCGCGAGGCTGACGACGTAGTCCCCATCCACGGGAACGGGGGTGATGGCGTTGTTCATGAAAAACTCCTATCCAATCGAAAAATTCATCTGATAAGAATCCGGGCGAGTGAAATGTCCGCCCGGTTGGAAATCTACAAATTAAGCGCGAGGCGGCTCACGGTGATTTCGGTTTCCTCCAGAATTTCCGCCCGCGTCCATTTCCCGCTCAAAACGGCTATCAACTCCTCGTGGAGGAGGTCCACGGCCTCATCCTTTGAGAGTTCGCCGCGCATGACGCCGCTGATGTCCAAATCCGTGTTCTCCGCCATGCGCGCCGCCGTCCGGGGGTTGGCCGTCACCTTGATGGTGGGGGAGACGGGATGCCCAAGAGGGTTTCCGTTCCCCGTGTTGAATACGATGGCCTGCGACCCGCACGCCGCCAGCGCCGTGACGTTCTCGACCCCCGCGCTCGGGGCGTCCAGGAATACGCAGCCGCGCTCTTTCGTCCGCTCGCCGGGAAAGATGACGTCCACGATATCGCGCGTGCCCGCTTTTTTCACCGCGCCCAGGCTTTTTTCTTCAATCGAGGAAAGACCGCCCTGAATGTTGTCCTCCGTCGGGTTGCAGCCGATGATGTCCATCCCCATCTCATGGGCGTAGTCCATCGTGCGCGCGACCGCTCCCAGTAGTTTTTTCCGCACCTTCGCGTTCGCCGCCCGTTTTGCGAGAAGGTGTTCGGCGCCGACGATTTCCATGGTTTCTGAAAAAAGCACCACGCCCCCTGCGTCCACGATTCTGTCCGAGAGGACTCCGGTGACCGGGTTGGCCACCAGCCCGCTCGTGGTGTCGGAACCGCCGCATTCCGTGCCCAGGGTGATTTCGGACAGATTACACCGCCTGCGTCTTGCGGCGCTTAAGTGTTGATACAATTTCTGGGCGATTACCACTCCGCGCGCCGCCGTCTGAAGCGTACCGCCCGTCTCGTGGATGGTGAGGGTCTCGATGGGCATCCAGGGGGACGCCTCCGCCGCCACGTCGGCCACGTCCTGCGCGCTTTTGGGTTCCAGGCTCACGACGATGGCCGCCCCCACGTTCGGGTGGCCCGCCGTGCGGCCCATCACCCGGTAGTGCTGCCTCTCATCATCCCCAAAGAGATTTCTGCCAAAAGTGGTGTTCACGATGACCGCCTCGCGCAGGAGTTTTCCGATCCGGCGCACGAGGGGGTTGGCGTTGTCCATCGCGCTCACTACGACGAGGTGGTTCCTGGCCCCGGGCGGTCCGCTCGGCCGCCTGTAGCCCATGAAGGAATTTCCTACTCTTTTTCTAGGCAACCTCATTCTCCCGTATTGGGGGTTGTTAAAAAAAACTGATTTCGTGATTCTGGGTATTTAGATGACCGACGAGTCAGGATACAACACTCCCCCATTTTAGAGCACTCACCAACCACTCCTCCTTGAGGGTCATTGGCGTCAAATTAAAGAGGAAGAATCGCTCCCCCCTTGAGGGGGAGCCAGCAAGACGAGGGCGAAGCCCGAAGTCGAGCTGGTGGGGGGATGCTTCTGGTTTTCTGCAGGAATTCGCTTCAAATTCATACCCCCCACCGATTCGCTTTCGGGCTTGCGCCCTTAGCTCGTCGACTCCCCCTCAAGGGGGGAGTGTTTCTTGCTCATTCATCGGTCGCGTCAAACCCTCGTTCAAGGGATTTTTTCAAAGTCCCTATTGGTGAAAAAGCCTTGTGGTATGCGCCTTTTTTTTTAATCATCAAACGGCGCGGGCCGGTGGTGGACCTTCACCTCGCGCGTCTTGATATATTCGATGACGCCCATGAGCCTCTCCACCACGGCCTCGTGGAAGGCGCGCCCTTTCTCTGCGGTCGCCGCCGTCGGGTCGCCGGATTGCCCCTGGTCTCCAATCTCGGCCCGGTATTCGGCGACCGTCTTGGGGTAAAAAAACCGGGGGGCGTCCACCGCCGGGTCGGTGATGTGGTGCGCCGTCATCCAATCAGGGTTGGGGTTGGACATCCGGGGCTTGGCCTTCTCCTGGTTCACGAGGTGGGGATACATGTGAAGCGCGTGCGATGTTTCCAGCTCATCCGCGTGGCCCACGCCGCCGGGAGGAGTCGTCCTGATTTCCGCCACCTTATCGAAGGCGATGATCCCTACGTCCACCACGGCGATTGCGGCCCCCGTTTTCTGCCGCATCTGGTTGACGGCGATTTCGAGCGGCGCCAGGTTGCCCCTTCTGTGCCCGTTCACCACGATCACCCGGTTGAAGCCGTGGTAGAGGATGCTCGCGATGATGTCGGTGACGATCGCGGTCAGGGTTTCGGGCCTGAGCGTTATCGTGCCCGGAAGCGCCATGTGGTTGTTGCTCCACCCGTACCAGAGGGTGGGGTAGGCGAGAACGCCCGCTCGCTGCCCCGCGTCTCGAGCGACGTAGTGCG
Source organism: bacterium (assembly GCA_965261085.1). GTDB lineage: Bacteria > UBA8248 > UBA8248 > UBA8248 > UBA8248 > Bin107. The sequence goes on along the minus strand of OZ253442.1, from coordinate 3,207,563 downwards.
CGGCGAACGCGTCGTGGCCCATGGGCATGTGCGGGCCGTGCTGCTCCACGCTTCCCACGGGCAGGAGGGCCAGATCGTGGCCGGAATCGAGATATTCGCGCACCTCGCGCCAGCTTTTTTCATGCGTCCAGGGGGTGTCCGGGGTGTCCATGGCTTCTCTCCTCTCGTTTGTGTGACGCTAGAACAGCAGGCTCCGCAAGCCCGGAAACAGCATGAATACGAACACGCCCGCGCCAAGTCCTGCGAGCAGGTTTTTTCCCGCACAATAGAAGACGCCCACGCAGACCGCCAGCCCCGCGAGGCGGTCGACGAGGTGCGTCTCGGTGAGCGCGCCGCCGGGCAGCAGGATGATCTTCATCATCAAGCCGGTGGCGATGGCGTAGGCCACGCAGGTCACCCACTCGAAAATGGGGCTGTCGTCATCCATCCGGCCCGCGACGAGTACGCCCAGCCACCGCCAGGAATACGTGCAGACGATGGCGATTCCCAGCAGACTCGCGGCGTCAGGCATGGCGCTTCCTCGCTCTTTCGATTGCGTACGCGAGCGTTCCGGCCAGGACGCCGCCCGTGAGCAGCCCCCAGTTGGTGGAGACGAGGTGCCCCAGGGGCACGAGGACGCAGCCCAGGACCACCGACATCAGAACCGAGCGCTGGCTGCTCTGGGCCGCCAGCAGCAGCATATACAAAGGGGTGATGAACACCAGCGACTGGCCCACCACGCCGGGCAATTGATTGGCCACCGTGTAGCCGAACGTGGTGCCGAGAAGCCCGAGGGACATCGTGGCCGTCGTGAAGCCGAAGAAATAGGCGGTGCGCAGGCTCCTGTCCGAGACGTGGTGGCTCATCTCGACGACCTGGACGAAGGAGGTGACCGAGTTGATGTGTGCTATCCAGAATTGCACGGGCTGCAGACCCGGCCGCGATCTCAAGAGCGGCATGGTGGCGATGGTCAAGGGGAACATTCTCACGTTGGCGATGGTGACCGAGGCGATGAGGGCGACTCCTCCGATGCCTGTGGCGAACAGCTCCGCGAAGGCCACCTGGCCCGGCGTGCTCCAGAGGCCGCCCGTCATGCCCAGCGCGATCAGGAGCGACACGCCGCTCTCCTTGGCGAGGGCGCCGAAGCCCGACATGGCGGCGAAAAGCCCGATTCCGGGCGCCTGGACGCAATGTTTCATGCCCTGGCGAAAATAGGCTCCCCTGGTCTTTTCCGTGAGGCGAAAATCCATCAGGCGCTCATTATCTTTTCGAGTTTATCGGCGGCCTTGAGGCCGTGGCCCGTCACCGGAACGACCACGATTTCAGACGGCTTGACCTTTCCCTGCTCCTTCAAAAGAGCGAGCGCCGCGAAGGCGACGGCGCTCGTAGGCTCCATCAGGATTCCTTTTCCGCCGAACTCCCGGAGGAGGGGAGGGAGCATTGCATCGTCGACAGCGATGAAACAACCCCCGCTCTCGCGGATAGCTTCAAGCATCTGCTTCCAGCGCACGGGCGTAGAGATGGATATGCCCTCCGCGAGCGTATCTTGAGGAGTGACTTCGGGGACGGTTTTGAGGTTTTCCTCCCACATCCGCACCATCGGCGCGCAATTGGCCGCCTGGGCCGCGAAGATTTTGGGGAGTTTATCGATATAGCCCGCCCGGAGGAGTTCCGAAAAGCCCAGGTACGCGCCGATGAGGGCCGAACCGTGTCCGGCGGGGGCGACCACGGCGTCGGGCGCACGGAATCCAAGCTGCTCCCATACCTCGAACGCCCAGGTCTTGGTTCCGTGGTTGAACCAGGGGTTCCAGAAATGAGAGGCGTAGAAGCGCTCTTTCGCCGCTTTCATGGCGGCGTCTGTGGAGGCGGCCCGGGGGCCGGGTATTTTGTGAAGATTCGCGCCATAGGCGGTGATTTGCGCGCACTTGGCCGCTGAGGTGGAAGCGGGCGCGTAGACATCGCATTCGATGCCTGCGCGGGCGGCGTAGGCGGCGATGGCGGCGGCGGCGTTGCCCGAAGAATCCATGAGCACTTGCTTGAGTCCCCACTCCTTCATCTTGCTCATCAGTACGGTGGCGCCCCGATCCTTGAAAGAGCCCGTGGGAAAAAGGAAATCGAGCTTGCAGAGAATTTCCATCCCCCAAAAATCGAGGGGGACGAGCGGCGTCATGCCCTCGTTCATGCTGACGATGTTCTCATCCGCTTCGATGGGAATCGCCTCCCGGTAGCGCCAAAGGGTGGCGGGGCGTTTTGCGAGGGACTCGCGCGTGAATATGCCGCTCGGCTCCACTTCCAAAGGTCCGCCGCAGCCGCACCGCCAGCGGGGGAGGTTCGCGGGGTATTTCTCCCCGCAGTCGATACAAGCGAATTCCGTATCCATCATTTTCAGGCGCCTGCGCATCCATTATAGTGAGGGTAAATGACAACTGAGGCTAAATGATTCCGCGCGTCGGCGTCCAGTCGCGCGGAGGAGATTCGCCCCGAAAATTTCAGGAGAAGATGATGGTAACGGATCCCAGGTTTTTCCCGAAAGACGGCCGCGCGGGCGACGCTGCGGCTTCGTTTTCTGCTGAAGAGCGCGACAGGCGGTGGAACGCGGTTCGCGCCGCCATGGATGAGCGCGGGCTCGATTGCCTCATCGTCATCGGACGCGGCTCGAACGGAAACGGCGACACCCGCTGGCTCGACGGGGGTGATTACGGGGAGCGCAGCATGGTGTTTCCCCGGAAAGGAGCGCCCGTCACCTTCTGGCTCCTGCAGAACTGGGGCAAGTGGTACACCGAATCGTGTTTCGAGGGGGTGCGCTACCGGGGGCACGAGGGGAAGGTGAGCATCGTGGCCACCGACGCCATCAAGGAACTGGGGTATGAGAGCGGGAGAATCGGAATCGTCGGCCTGATCGGCGGGGGATACGGCGCCGAGGGCGCGATTCCCTACATGACGTACCAAAACCTGAAGCGCCTCCTGCCGAACGCGGCGTTCGCCGACGCTTCGGACATCTTGACGCGCCTCCGCATGGTGAAGAGCGCCGAGGAAGTCGCGATGCTGGAAAAAGCGGCCGAGATGGTGAACATCGAGATAGACGCCGTGCTCGGCTGCTGCCGCCCGGGCGTGCGGGAGAGCGAGGTGTACGCGCAGCTTTTCAGCGCGAGCCTGCGCGCGGGGGCGGAGCCGGGCCGCGATAGCTGGCTCATCCTCTGCTCGGGCAAGGGATATCCGGTGAACAGAAGACCCACGGACAGGATTCTGCGCACGGGCGACATGCTGTGCATCGGCTATTACGCGCGCTACGGGGGCTACTGGAGCCACCCGCACACGTCGATGTCGATTGGCCCGATGGATGAGGAATACAAGCCCCTGCGCGAGGCGGTGCTGGAGAGCTTAAGCGCCGCGCTGGGCGCCTTGAAGCCCGGGACGCCATGGTCCGAGGTGGACAGGGCATCGAACGAGGCGGTGCTCAGAAGCGGGTATTACCACGAAATCCCCCAGGTGCACGGCGTGGGAATCGACGGCATCGAGCCGCCCATGACGACGATATGCGCGGGTGATATTCCAAGAGATTCTTCGTGGCGCGAGCCGTACGTTGAGGGGAGCCTCGCCGAGAACCCCGAATGGCGCGAACTAGCGGGCGATCGCTACGGTTTTCTGGAGGATTTCGAGGTCGAGGCGGGCATGGCCTTGGCTGTGGAGGTAAAGGCCGCGCACGAGGACAGGATGTTCATCGTCTTCGGCCCCCAGGTGATAGTCGAGGAGAGCGGCCCCCGGATTCTCACTCCCGACGCGATGGACGTGATCGAGTTGTAAAGACTTCAAAAGAGCGCGGCCTTCAAAATCACTCCTTTCCTGGATGGGTTAAATCCGCATTTGCGGTGGGTGGATGCCGGGCGCGGGCATGTATGGCGGCGGAGCGGTTCGGCTCATTCAGCCGTGCGGGAATTTCTGAACGGGCGTGAGATCAGTTAGCTGCCCATATTGAATGCCGATTCTGTCGAACCCTTTGGCGCAGGGGCAAATCAAGGGTTTGTTGACACAATCCATGATATATGACAGGATGATTTATCTTAAAACATCATATCAATATCGGATCTTGCTTTAATAAGTGCAAACCAAGTTGAGCGCGAATCCACGTATTTGTTGGGGAGGAGTCTTTTTTGGGGAAGACTTTGGTGATCCTCGATCCCTCGGGAATACCCCCTTTGATTGAAAAGGTGCGGCCGGCCGCCCGGCCCGCCTTGCTTGAGGGAATTCGCCTCGGGCTTCTCGACAACACGAAACCCAACTCCGACAAGCTGCTCCGCCGGTTGGAGGAGCGGTTGCGCGGGAAATTTCCTATCGGCTCGTTCACTCACTACCGCAAGGGAGGCAGCGCGCTCCCCCTGGAGGAGGATCTGGTCGAACGGATGGCCAGTGAGTGCGACTTCGTGGTGAACGCGGTGCCCGACTGAGGGTCTTGCACGCCGTGGAGTATCCACGACGCGATTAAGCTGGAACAGCGCGGGATACCCACTCTCACCATCATCACGGATATGTTCGAGGCCTTTGGTCGCAAGAAGGCGGGGGCCTTGGGTTTTGCGGACCTCCCCATGGTCTCGATCCCCCACCCCATCACTGGAATCCCGATCGATACGGTGCATACCCACGCGGACCAGATACTGGAAAGCGTCGCGAAGTCTCTTACAGTGACGCCACCTCCGGAAGACAAAGAATGAAACTGACCTCCAAGCGCCACGAGGTGGCGGACTCCCCCCTGGAACTGCTTGAATACATAATGCAACAGGGCTGGGGAGATGGAATGCCCGTCATCCCGCCCACCGAAGAGCTGGTGGCAAACATGGTGGAGGCTTCGGGGCGGCCACCCCCGGAGTCCCATGGACGCATCCCCCACCTCTTCGGCGACGCCACGATCGAGAAGATCGCCATCAACGCCGCCATGGCGGGCTGTAAGCCCGAGTACATGCCTATCCTCATTACCGCCGTCAATGCCATCTTTGACCCCATTTACAACCTCCCGGGAGTTCAGGGGACCACGAACTGTATCGCGCAGCTCATCGTTGTCCACGGGCCCGCTCGCCACGCGCTGGGAATCAATTGCAAGGAAAACCTCTTCGGCCAGGGTTGGCGGGCCAACGCCACCATCGGCAGGGCATTCCGGTTCATCCTGCAAAACATCGGGGGCGCCATACCGGGCGACACCGATCGCAGCACCTTCGGCCACCAGGGCAAGTTTTCAAGCTGTATCGGCGAAAACGAAGAGGCGAGCCCGTGGCCGCCGCTCCACGTCGAGCGCGGCCTCGAGCGTTCGGACAGCGCCGTGACGGTTATCGCCATCGACCCGCATATTATGGTCAACGACGCGAGCAGCACGGAGGGCGAGGGAGTGCTTCAATCCATCGCCTCGTCGATGATGCAGGCGGGGAGCAACAACGCGCTTTTCGGCGGGGAGATGGTGGTCATTCTCGGCCCCGAACACGTCGACATGTTTGTTCGCGACGGCTGGGATCCACCGCGAATCCGGGCTTTCCTTTATGAGAGGGGCAGGGTGCCAACGTCTTTCTTTGCGCCGGCGAACCTCGAACGGGCGCGGGGGCGCCGAGGCGAACTCTTCGCCAGAGAAGACCTGGAGAGCATTCCCGTCGTCGACGATGAGGAGAGCATCTGCCTGTTCGTCGCAGGAGGTCTCGGGAAGCATAGCCTCGTCATCCCGACATTCGGAACCACGCATAGCGTTACGCGCAAGATTGAATTTTCTTTCACCGACTGAACGTGAGTCGGACTCGGGAGAGGAACGGAGTCAACACCCTATCGGACCCGATAATTGAGCCCTTGCCGAATGGCGGGGGTTCAATGCCGGGGGTGATAGGACATTGCGGCGCAACATCCCGTTCCATACAGGGGTGTTGGTGTCAATCCATCATTTTGGAGGGAAGAGCAATGGAACGGAATAAGATCCGATTTGGAAGCGTCGCTATTTTCTTTGTTCTCGCGGCGTTGCTTGCCCTCGGCCAGGTTCAAGGGGTCGCATGGGCACAGAAGCGGGGAGGCACGCTGGTTATCGGCCTGGAAGCCGACCCGGGGCACTTCAACCTGATCGTCAAACCGGGCACCACGGTCCAGGTGCCGGCCGTCAACATCTACAACAAGCTGATCACCCTCGACTTCAATCTCAATCCGAAGCCGGAATTGGCGAAGTCCTGGGAGGTCAAAGACGGAGGGAAAACGCTCATTTTCCACCTCCGAAAGGGCGTGAAGTTCCATGACGGCAAGGAGATGACGAGCGAGGACGTCAAGTTCTCGCTGGAGAAGTGCCTCCCGTACAATCCCCGGTCGCGCGTTTTCTGGAAGCCGGTGGCGGAGAAGGTGGAAGCGCCGGACAAGTACACCGTCGTCGTGCGCCTCAAGAAGCCTTTCGCCCCGTTGCTCACGGTTATGGGCGTGATCTTCGGTGGACCCGCCATCTACCCCAAGCATCTCTGGAAGGATCATGTGGGCAGCCGCAAGGCGTTCCTGAACGCTCCGTGGAGCAAGAAACCCGTAGGAACGGGGCCCTTCATGCTCAAGGAATACAAGAAGGGAAGCCACGTCAGGCTCGTGCGGAACCCGAATTACTGGAACGCGCCCAAGCCCTACGCGGATGAATTGGTTATCCGGTTCATCTCGGACGCCAACACCCGGCTCATTGCCCTGGAGAAAGGGGAGATCGACTATCTGCGCGCAGCCCTCGTCCCCTGGGATCAGGCCGACCGTCTCAGGAAGAACCCGAAACTCGTCGTCCTAGATAAAGGGGGAGAGGCGACAGGACAGGTCGACTTCATGCTCTTGAACCTCCGGCGGCCGATTACCGGAAACGTGAAGGTTCGCCAGGCGATTGCGTATGCGCTGGATAAGAACCAGATCAGCCAACTGGCTTCCGGGGGCACCGCGAAAGTGGCGAACGGCATCATGCACTCTGCCATGAGGTGGGCGCACAAGGGCAGCTTTGATCAGTACAAGCATGACGTGGCCATGGCGAACAGGCTGCTCGATGAGGCGGGCTACCCGATGAAAGGAGGCAAACGCTTCGGCCTCACGCTAACCTGGGCTCGTGGCCGCAACTTTGAGGGATTGGCGGCCGAGGTGATCAAGCAACAACTCAAGAAGGTCGGCATCGACATCAAGATCGAATCCTTCGACCGGGCGGCGACACTGCAGAAGGTGTACATCAACCACAACTTCGACATCATGATGCAGTTCTTCACCACCGGTCCGGACCCCAAGATCAGCGTGACCCGGGTCTATGACAGAAACAACATCGGCTCGGCGAACTTCAACAATGCACCATCCTACATCAACGTCGGCGTTCAGAGTCTTCTTGACGCCGAATGGCAGATCCAGGACGTAAAGAAGCGGGGCGCCGCTTGGCGTCAGATCGCCGATATGGTCGCGGCCGACGCGCCCGTGATCCCGCTGTTCGAGACGCCGTTCGTCCACACGCATTCAGCAAAATGGGCGGATGTGGTCACGCGTCCCTACTGCGCTTATTGTACGCGGGAGGACGCTTACCTTAAGTAGGCCTAGAATTTGAATTTCTGTTGCAGGGGCCCCGTCTCCGGGCGGGGCCCTATAGGTCTCTTGACGTCTCACTGAGGGGCAATCCATGGCAGGTGGACATCCGCTTCTGCGTTACACCGTAAGGCGTATCCTTCAAGCTGTCCCTCTTGTCTTCTGGGTCGTCATCATCAACTTCACCATCATCCATCTCGCTCCGGGAGATCCGGCCATTTACCTGGCCAGCGTCACCGAAGCCACCCCGGAGGCATACGAGGAACTGCGCATTGAGTTCGGCCTGGACAAGCCTCTTCACGTCCAGATGGGAATTTATTTGTGGAAGCTTCTTCATCTGGATTTGGGCTATTCCACCTGGCACAACTCCCCCGTACTCGGCGTTATTCTGGATCGCCTGCCGGCCACCATGCTCCTCATGGCGACGGCCTTCTCCATAGCCAGCGTCATGGGAGTCATACTGGGCGTTATTGCATCGCGTTACTCCTATTCGGTGGGTGACCACCTGGCGACCCTGGCTTCGCTCGCCGGCTATTCGATGCCCATTTTCTGGCTGGGTCAACTTCTCATACTTTTCTTCGCTCTTTACCTGGACTGGCTGCCGAGCCAGGGCATGTATTCGATGCGCGGGGTGGAGCCCGGCTGGCCTGCGGTTCTTGACGTCTTGAAGCACTTGATCCTTCCCGCCATTACCTACGCCACTTATCATATGACCCTCGTATTCCGAATCACACGGGGCAAGATGCAGGAAACACTTGCGCAGGACTTCATCCTGACCGCGAAATCCAAGGGGTTGAACGAACGCCGCGTGCTCTACCGGCATGCCCTGCGCAATGCGCTGCTCCCGGTGGTTACCGTGATCGGCATCAATTTCGCATACGTCATGGCGGGCTCGGTGTTCACCGAGACCGTGTTCGGGTGGCCGGGCATGGGCAGGCTGATTTTCGAATCGATTACCGCGCGGGACTATCCGATGATTCTGGGAATCTTCCTCGTCGTCTCGATGATGATAGTGCTTGCAAACCTCATCACGGACATTCTCTACGCCATGATTGACCCGCGTGTGGCTTATGGATAGGAATCTGGAACCGTGACGACAACAACAAAGCCAATCGCTCACCGAAGCTCGAAAAGAGGGCCGCAGTGGAGGGCCATCTGGGGAGCATTCAGCCAGAATCGCGCGGTGCCCATCGCAGCGTCCGTGTTGTTGTTGCTGGTTTTACTGGTTTTATTCGCGCCCGTCCTGGCGCCCTATGATCCTTACGCCCTGGGTTCGGGTTCGCGGCTGGGCGGGCATAGTTACCGCAACCTCATGGGCGTCGACAATCTCGGCCGCGACGTCTTAAGCCGAATCCTGTGGGGCGGGCGGGTCTCGATCTTCGTCGGTTTCTCGGCGGCCTTTGCCACGACGGTCGTAGGCCTTCTCGTGGGCACAATCTCCGGTTACCTGGGCGGGTGGGTCGACGACATTCTGATGAGGCTCACCGAGACTTTCATGGTGATTCCGCGCTTCTTCCTTGCCCTGATCATCGTCGCCTTCTTCGGGGCGAGCATCTGGATCATCATCTTCGCCATCTCCATTTTAACGTGGCCGGTGACGGCCCGCATCGTTCGCTCGGAATTTCTGACCCTGCGCACACGGCAATTCGTGGATGCCGCGCATGTGATCGGGACGAGGCGCTCGACCATTATCTTTCGTGAGATTCTGCCGAACGCCATGGGGGTTGTAGTCGTAAATGCCTCTCTTTTAACGGCGCAGGCGATGCTGCTGGAAGCGGGTTTGAGCTATCTGGGTCTGGGAGACCCCAGCCTGGTGACCTGGGGGCGGATGCTTTACGAAGCTCAGCCTTTTCTGCGACAAGCGTGGTGGATGGCCGTGTATCCTGGTTTGGGCATCTTTCTTTCGGTCTTGACGCTCAATCTGCTGGGAGACGGCTTAAACGACGTGCTCAATCCTCGCTCTTCCGAAATTCATCGGACCGGACTATGAACAAGAAGGCGGAAAATCGAAATGGCCTCCTGCGGGTCTCCGATCTGAGGACCTACCTCGATGTCCCTGCCGGCGTGATCAAAGCCGTTGACGGCGTGTCGCTGGAAGTGAACCGCAAGGAGGCGGTTGCGCTGGTTGGAGAGTCGGGGTCGGGGAAATCCATGACGGCTCTCAGCATCATCCGGCTCCAGCCGGTCGTGGCCCGCATCCTCTCAGGCGAAGTGCTGTTGAACGACGTGGATCTTCTGACGCTGGATGCGGCGAGTATGCGCAACCTCCGCGGAAAGGAGGTCGCCATGGTCTTTCAGGATCCCATGACTTATTTGAACCCCGTCATGCGGGCCGGGGCCCAAGTGGCGGAGGTGGTGTTGGAGCACCAGGAGGTCACGAAACGCGAAGCTCGCTCACAGGTGCTCGATGCATTCGATCATGTCGGCATCCCTTCCCCCCAAAGGGTCTACGATAGCTACCCCCATCAGCTGAGCGGCGGCATGCGCCAACGGGTGCTCATCGCCATGGCCATTTCGTGCCGCCCGTCCCTGCTCATCGCCGATGAGCCCACCACGGCGCTGGATGTAACCATTCAGGCGCAAATCATGGACCTGCTCGCCCAACTTCGCGAGGAACTCCAGAACGCCCTGTTCCTGATCACCCACGATATCGGCCTGGTGGCGGAGCATTGCGACCGAATCTACATCATGTATGCGGGCCAGATTGTAGAGCACGCCGACACCTTTACCCTGTTCGCCGAACCGAAACATCCCTATACGGTGGGTCTCTTGCGTTCGACGCTCAGCCCCGACAAGCGCGTTGAGGTTTTTGAAACCATTGAAGGGCAGGTGCCAAACCCGACAGACATGCCGTCGGGTTGCCGCTTCCATCCGCGCTGTCCCCACGTTAAAGACATCTGCCGCGAAGAGTCGCCGCCTTCCTTGAGTTTGGGGAAGGGGCGGATGGTGGCTTGCTGGCTTTATGAGTGATCCCGCCTCCATGAATCATTCACTCTTGCAAGTGCGCAGGCTGACGAAACATTTTCCCGTCGAAGGGGGATGGTTCCGGCCTCCTCGCCACGTGCACGCCGTGGACGACATCAGTTTCTCGGTCAAAGCCGGTGAATCGTTCGCCCTGGTGGGTGAAAGCGGCTGCGGGAAAACGACGACGGCCCGCTTGCTGGCGAAATTGGAAAAGCCCGACGATGGAAGCATCCTCTTCGACGAACAAGAGGTCGCGGAATTGAGAGGACCCGCTCTCAAGCAGTACAATCGAGAAGTGCAGATGATTTTTCAGGATCCCTTCGAATCCTTGAATCCCAGGCGCACCGTGCGGGCAATCCTGCGCCAGCCTTTCCTCAATCATGACGTGGTGAATAAAGGGGAGATTGATGAGACCGTCGTTGATCTCCTGAACCAGGTGGGCATGGAGCCGGGCGAAATCTTCATGGACCGCTATCCTCACCAGCTCAGCGGCGGCCAGCGTCAGCGTATCGGCATCGCGCGGGCTCTCACGCTGAAGCCCCGGCTGGTGATCGCCGATGAGCCTGTCTCCTCACTCGACATCTCCATCCGCGCCCAGATCCTGAACCTCATGAAAGCTCTTCAGGCGCAACATGATCTCTCCTACCTCTTCATCACGCACGACCTGGGGGTTGTGCGCTCGGTCTGTGACAGGGTGGGGGTCATGTACCTCGGTGAGATCGTGGAGCTTGCGGCGGTTGAGTCTCTCTTCACCACCCCATTACACCCTTATACGCAGGCGCTGCTATCGGCCACTCCGGTGGCGGATCCGGTGAAGGCCAGGCAGCGGCGGCGCATCATCCTCAAGGGAGAGGTTCCTTCCGCCCTTGACCCGCCGACCGGATGCCGTTTCCATACCCGTTGTCCGTACAGCGAGCAGCGTTGCGTGGAAGAGAAGCCAGTGCTGAGAGAGTTCCAACCCGGCCACACGGTGGCCTGTCATTTTGCGGGGAGCGTCGGCGTCACGGCCGGTTCACTCATTTAGTCAATGGGCCTTTCTTTTCCACTAAATTAGGCCCGGTGATCTTGGGTTCGCACGCTTGATGGCGAAACGGAAGCACAATACGTACCATCCAAAAAAAGCAGAAGATTTTCCCGGAGGATTTTTAATGAACGATGCTCTCGAAAAGGTGATTTCCCAAGCTCGGCAAATCGACGTGGTTGCTCTTCTTCAGGAACTTGTTCGAATTCCCAGCCCCACGGGAGAGGAGGGGGCGGTTCAGGCCCTGGTGCAAAAACGATTTGCCGATACCGGTCTCGAGATGGAGGCGTTCGAGGCGAACCTGGAAGAGTTGAGAGAGCATCCGGCGTTTTCGGCCCCCCGCTTCTCGCTGGAGAAGGGGTATGCCGGCCGGCCGAACGTGCTCGGCCGCATGCGGGGAGCGGGAGGCGGCAGGTCGCTCCTCCTGTTTTGTCACGCCGACACGGTTCCCCCTGGGCCGCGAACTGCCTGGACGCGAGATCCATTCGGGGGCGAGGTGGAGGACAATCGCCTCTATGGACGGGGTTCAGGAGACGCCAAGTCGGGGTTGGCCGTCATGATTGCGTGCGCCCGGGCCTTACAAGGCGCCGGAGTGCGTCTCAAGGGGGATCTGACTCTCCTCTCCACCGTCGAAGAAGAAGAAGGAGGCGGAGGGGGGATGCTGGCGTGCGTTTTTCGCGGCCTTAAGGCGGATGGAGCCGTCTACACCCATATGAAACCGGGAGGATTCGGCGGCGTGGATATCGGTTCGGGCGGCGATGTGAGTTTCCGGATCACCGTGCCGGGCCAGGCCGGTCACAAAGGTTCGGCGCATCTTTTCGTGAACGCCATCGAGAAAGCCGAGAATATCCACGCCGCGCTCAGAGAGCTGGACGCGCATAGAGGAGCCACGGTTCGCGAACCCCTGGTGGAAAAACGTTTTGAGATAAGCGGACTCGAACCTCGCACGGTGAACCTTGTGGTGACCATGGTGCGTGCTGGTGTGTCCATCGGGCAACTCCCGGCCGAATGCGTACTGGAGGGCGTGGCGGGGGTGGCGCCTAAAGAAAGCATCGAGGAGGTGAAAAAACTGGTGGAAGACCACCTCACCCGAGCCGCCGAGGCCGACTCGTGGCTTCGTGAGCATCCGCCCCGTTTGGAATGGACGGAGAGACGCGCGCAATCTTGCCTCACCGATTCTGAGCACCCGTTTGTCCGAACGGCTTTGTCCGTAGCCGAACGGGTCACGGGCCGTCCTTCCCAGCTTCAGGCCCTGAACGGGACAACGGATATGCGATTCCCGATTCTCTACGGCGACACGCCCACCATCATGTTTGGAGGAAATTGCCCGCGGGGTCACATCCCCGACGAATTTACCTATATCGACGAGTTGCAGCTTTCTGTCGACGGGTTGCTCCACTTGATACTCGAGTGGTGCGGCGTGGCGTAAGCGGGCGCCCGGCGCCTGATGATGTGTTTGCATGTTGCCTGAATTCTTGAGAACGTAATTACCCATCGTAGCGCGATCCATAATGAGCAGGCGAAAATGGGTTTCCGGACTTTTGTGACAGGAGAAAGACTGATGATCGAAAAACAGGCGATTGCTCCGGATTTCACGGCCCTCCGGAATGAATTTCCGGTCACGCAGCATTGGACCTATCTGGACCTCGCCAACAAAGCGCCCCTTCCCCAGTGCGCTCAGGACGCCATTCCGGAATTCCTGCGAGAGTTGAATGAACTCGGCGTTCGTGGGGCTTTTTCCAAACTCCGTGTGGAAGAGATTCGTTCTTCGCTGGCTTCGCTCCTGGGCGTCTCGCCCCGGACAATCGCGTTCATCAAAAATACTTCAGAGGGTTTGAACATCGCTGTACAGGCCCTGGATCTCAAGGCGGGAGATAACGTCGTCCAGACGGAAATGGACCACCCGAACCAGGTGTATGCCTGGAAGCGCCTCGAGGAAAGAGGCGTCGAATTGCGATGGGTGCGAAATCGGGACGGCCGCTTCCCGCCGGAGGCGTTCATCGAACTGATGGATGAGAGAACGCGCGTCGTAGCGGTTTCCTACGTGATTTTCGGGACCGGTTGCCGAATAGACCTGCCTGCCCTGAGCGCGGCCTGCCGCGAGCGCGGGATTCTTTTGATGACGGATGCGATTCAGGGAATCGGGATCCTCTCGGCATCATTGCCGGCCCTCGGGGCGGATATCGTGGTCTGTGGCGGGCACAAGGGATTGCTCGGTCTGCCTGGCACGGGTTTTCTCTATTGCCGCGAAGACTTGATTCCCGAGATGAAGCCTCCTTTCTATGCCCGCGCCAGCATGGTTCGCGAAGTGCTCGACCGGATGGAAGTCGGACTGGCCCCGGATGCCCACCGGTTCGAGATCGGAAATCCCAATTATCTGGGTCTGTGGGTCCTTGGCCGCTCGGCCGAGTTCCTTGCAGGGGTGGGACTTGAGCACATCGAGGAGCGTGTACGGCAGTTGACGACTTATTTGATGGAGTTACTGGAGAGGCGGGGGGAGAAGATTCTGACTCCTCGTTCCTGGGAGGAGCGCGCCGCCATTGTGAGCATCGAGTCGTCCAATCCCAGGAAGGTGGTGGAGCTTCTGCGTGAGAAGAGAATCATCGCCAGCGCTCGCGACAGTGCTCTTCGTTTTGCGCCGCATTTTTATAATACCGAAGAAGAACTAGAGCGGGTGGTCAGTTTGCTTTAAGGAAAGTTTATCTATAGTGACGTGCTGCGCCCTCCAATACTGGCTCCTTGACCTGGCCTTGATATCGTTTCGTGCCGAATGAAAATTTTCGGCTGGGGAAAGCGGGCTGCAGTCATCGGACGCACCCCCGGAAGAATTGACATGCGATCAGATTTTGCTATAAAGTGCCTTATCTGAAAAAAATTGAAGACCACTGGCTGTCCCCTAGGGAGCGGAGTGCGTGTTCCCCGCATATTCGGAGGGAGTTCGGGTATGGATGCAAACAGTCGAATCGAAATCATCAATCCCGTCGCCGCCGTGGCCCAGGATGACGGCCCCCGCGCAGACGCTACGGTGACGGGCCTGGACGGGCTCCGCATCGCCCTCCTCGACAACAGCATGCCCCACGCGGGTGATTTTCTGAACTTCGTCGGCGAAGCCTTCGCGCAGCGCCACGACGCGAAGCTCTTGGTGCGCAAGAAGGGCTGGGCCGCCCAGGGCGCCGGGCAGGAAACGCTGGACGAGATCGCCTCGAACTGCGACGTGGCGGTGACCGGCTTCGGGGTCTGAGGGGGCTGCACGTCGTGGAGTGTCCACGACTCGGCCGAGCTGGAAAAACGCGGCGTCCCCACCGTCGTGGTGGTGGGCAACGGGTTCGAGACGGCGGCGCGCAGCTTCGCCCGCGCCTACAAATCCCCCCACCTCCGCCTACTTCTCGTGGATGACTCCGTGGCCCACCAGGGCGGAGACGCCCTGATGCGCATCGCGCAAAACGGCGTGGATTCGGTGGCCGCCGAGTGGATGAACACCGCGAACGGAGGAGCCGCCGAGACCGAGGAGGACCCCATCGAGCGGGTCCTCACGATCGACGGAGACCCCGCCGGCGCTAACCAAACGCTCTTGGATCTGGGGGCGACGGACGGACTGCCCATCATCCCCCCCACCCTGGAAATGGTGGAGAGGTTCGTGGCGGCCTCGGGCCGCAAGGGGGATGAGGTCATCACCCGCCTCATGCCGAGGCTCGCGGACATCACCGTCGAGCGCATCGCGGCCAACGCCATTATGGCGGGCTGTAAGCCTGGAGCCATGCCCATCCTCGTGACGGCGGTGCAGGCCATGGCGGCCGAGGAGTACCACGTCAACCACGTCATCACCACGGCGCATACCCTGTTTCCCATCGTCGTGGTGAGCGGCCCCATCGCCCGGGAGATCGGGATGAGCGACGGGCGCGATTTGAGCGCGCAGGGCTGGGGGGTGAACGCCTCCATCGGCCGCGCGGTCAAGCTCATCATGTTCAACTGCATCGGCGACCTGGAAAGCCGGGGCGCGACATGCCAGGGTCATTTCGCCAAGTATTTCGACGCCATCACCGAGAACGTCGAGCAGAGCCCCTGGGAACCGCTCCACGTGGAGAAGGGTTTTTCCGAGACGGACAGCGTGGTGACGGTGTTCACCGCCGAACCGCTCCACATGGTGGACGACCACAGCGCGCTCACCGCGCAAGGCATCCTGGGCACCTTCGGGACCGTCGCCGCCTGCTCGGGCACCCGGCCGCAGTTCGGCCGCTGCGAGATCATGCTCATCTTCGGCCCCACCCATGCGAACAAGGTCGCCGAGGCCGGGTTCGACAAGAAGCTCGTGCGCGATTTCCTCTATGAGGTCTACCGGGTTCCGGTCCAGGCCTATCCCCCCGAATCACGGGAGCGCTGGAGCGACTGGAAGCAGATGCTCTACGGAGTGAACACGGTGGAGGGCGCGACGATGCCCTTCGTCGAGGACAAGGACGACATCACCATCTTGGTGCACGGCGGCGCGGGGCCGAACTCCCTCCTTGCTCCGGGCGCGCTGAACCACCGATCCATCACGCGGAAGATCGACTAGACCATGCCCGAGGCGCTGCTGAGTGAACTGCCGCCAGGTGCGGAAGCCGCCCTCGAAGCCGCGATGGAGGCAGGGCCGGGCGACGGACTTCCCCTTATCCCCCCCACGCGCAGAGCGGTCGACGCCATGCTCGCCGCCGTGCAGGAGGGTTCCGGCCACGTTCTGGGGATCATGGCGCCCGGCATGGAAGAGGTGACGGTTGGAGATGCGGCCCTCTGCGCGGTTATCGCGGGGTGCAAGCCGGCGTACTTCCCGGTGGTTCTGGCGGCGCTCGAAGCCGTTATGGAACCTGAGTTCAATTTCCTGGCCGTCCAGGCGACTACCGAACTCGCCTCCCCTTTGGTGATCGTCCACGGGCCGATTGCCGAGCGGCTCGGGATGCATTCGGGGAGCGGATGCCTGGGGCCGGGCTTTAGGGCGAACGCCACCATCGGCCGCGCCGTCCGCCTGGCCGCCGTGCGGCTGGGGATGGCGGTGCCCGGCGAGACCGACATGGCCACTTTCGGCCACGGGGGTAAGTTCTCCGCGTGTTTCACCGAGGCGGCCTGCGGCTGGGAGCCGCTCCATACGACGCGGGGCTTTCGCGCGGAACAAAGCGCGGTGACGGTGGTGGGTGCGGACGCCCCGGTGAACGTGAACGATTACGCGAGCGGCAGCGCAGAAAGCGTGCTCCGCATGATAGCCGGCACGATGGCCTACCCCGGCTCGAACAACGCCCAGGGCGGCGGCGAGGTGCTCCTCGTCATCAGCCCCCAGCACCTAGGTCTCCTCGCCTCGGGCGGCATGGGCCGCGAGGACGTGCAGCGCGCGCTCTTCGAACAAGCGTGGGTGCCGCTCTCGAGTTTTTCACCCGAGATCGCCGAGCGCGTGCGGGGCAGGCGTCCGCAGCTTTTTGCGGACTCGGGACCCGAGGCCGTTCCGGTGGTGGATGGGCCGGAAAACATTCTCCTCGCTGTGGCGGGGGGGCCAGGGAGCCACACGCTTTTCTTCCCCACCTACGGCGAGACCCGGGCGGTCACGAAGCCGATACGGGACTAGGCGGGATACGGCGGGGGGAGACCCCGCGCGAAAGACTGACAACGCCTCCCGGCGGAGGTTTACTCGGAGAGAAAAGGAGACACCGATGGCCGATAGGAGCAACGTCGACGTCCTCGTCGTGGGAGCAGGCATGGCCGGTGTGTGCGCCGCGATCGCCGCGGCGCGCCATGGAGCGCGCACCGTCCTCACGGATCGCTACGCCTTCCTGGGAGGCAACGCGACAGCGGGCCTTCTCGGCAACTTCCTCACCTTCCACAACATGAAGGGGGAGCAAATCTGCAACGGCATCCCCCAGGAGATCGTGGACGAGCTCATCCGGCTGGGCGGCGCCTTTCCGGAGGGCCACCTCCACAACGCTTATGGCAACTCCTACTCCGTAACGCCCCAGGACGGCGAAGTGCTCAAGCTCGTGAACCAGAAGCTCTGCCTGGACGCAGGGGTGGACCTGGTGCTGAACACCTACACCATCGGACCCGTCATGGATGGCGACAGGGTGGCCGGCGCGCGCATCGTGAACAAGAGCGGGGAGAGTGATATCCGCGCGCAAATCGTCATCGACGCGAGCGGGGACGCGGACATCGCCGCGCAGGCGGGCGCGCCCTTCCACCTCGGGAACGAAGAGGGCCAGATGATGTCCATCAGCCTCTTCTCCCGCATGGGGAACGTGGACCTGGACCGGCATATCCAGCACGTCAAGGCCAACCCGCGTAATTTCATGCTCGGAGAGGACCCCTATATCGGGAAGAGCCGCGAGGAAATCGCCGCAGGGCTTCGCACCCATAAGGACTACCCCCTCGTCACCGGCTATTACGAGTCGGTCAAGCTCGCCCAGTCGCGCGGGGAGTTTCACCCGAACAGACAGCGGGTGGTGTTCTCCATCACCAACATTCCCGGCGTGGTCACCATCAACTCGACGAGCATGCTGGGCTACAGCGGGATCGACAACGACGATCTGAACCAGGTCGCCATCGAGGGCCGCGAGCAGATATTCAAGGTGCGCGATTTCTACCGCAAATACGCGCCCGGCTTCGAGGAGTGCTACGTCATGGATTCGGCCTCGGCCATCGGGGTGCGCGAGACGCGCCGCATCGTGGGTGAGGAGACCCTCACCACCGAGGATTGCGTCGAGGCGCGCAAGGGGCCGCGCGACATCGGCCAGGGGGCCTATTGCCTGGACGTCCACCAGCCCTCCGGCGTGATCGAGCACAAGCACATCAGGGACGGCGAGTCCTACGGCATTCCCTACGGCGTCATGCTCCCCCAGAAGATAGAGAACTGCCTCGTGGCGGGCCGGCCCGTCTCGAGCGACCGCTTCGCGAACGGCTCCGTGCGCAACCAGGCCCACATCATGACCATCGGCCAGGCGGCGGGTACGGCGGCGGCCATGTGCGTGGAGCGCAGGACGACCCCGCGCGAACTGCCGGTCGAGCCCCTGCGGGATAAGCTTCGCCAGGATGGAGCGGTGGTATGACCGCTCCTTGGAATTCGCATCATCCGATTACCCAGAAAAGGGAGGAAAAACGATGAAACGTTCCAGACGCTGGCTGTGCCTTGTTGCCGTGGCCGCCCTCGTAGCGGGGCTCGCGCTGCCCGCCGCGGCGGCCAAGAAGGTCACCCTCCTCATCCACCCGACCCTGTTCAAGGCGGCGGGCGGGCCGAAGGGCGTCGTGGCCGACCTCGAGAAGGAAATGGGCATCAAGGTGACCGTGGTGACCACCCCCTACGGGAAGATCAAGGACAAAGCGGTGCTTTCCTTCGCGGCCGGGGGCGGGCAGTTCGACGTGGTGTCCTGGGTGGACGCGTGGGTCAACCCCGAAACCATCGGCTTTCTCGAACCGCTGGACACATACATCAAGAGCGCTCCGGCGGAATACGCCTTTGGGGACATCATCCCCGCCCTCTCGGCGACCACCCGCTTTCCCAAACCTAATGGGCCCTCCTACGGAGTTCCCTACCGGACGGGAACGGGAATCGTCTACTACCGCAAGGACCTCTTCGCGGCGGCCAAAGTCTCGATTCCCAAAACCTGGGACGAGTTTCTCGCCGCGGCCGAGAAGCTGAACCAGCCCGGCAAGGTCTACGGCGTCGTCCAACGCGGAAAGCCCGGCGTCCACGTGGAGCAGGATTTCCTGCGCTATCTCCACAGCACGGGCCACGGCGTGCTCTCCGCCGACAACAAGACCTGCCTGCTCGACCGCGCCGATTCGATCAAGATGCTCGAAATCTTCGGTAAACCCTTCCAGAGCGGCTGGTCCCCTCCCGACATGCTGGCCTGGGGGCGGGACGAATACCGCACAGCCATGATGCAGGGCCGCGCGGCCATGGGGGTGTACTTCTCCCCCTACTGGGGCCTGATGACCAACCCCAAGAAGTCCAAGACGGCCGACAAGCTGGGCTGGTTCCTCGTCCCCTCGATGGACGGGAAGAACCGCGGCGCCACCCTGAACGGCGGCTGGTACCTCATCATGGATAAGAAGAGCAAAAATAAAGCGGCGGCCTGGGAGCTCATCATGGCGCTCAGCAACAAGAAGAACCAACTCCGGGGCGCCCTTCAATGGGCGAACGGCCCCATCCGCAGTTCGGTCTACACCAACGCGGACTATCTAAAGAGGTTTCCGGTGGCGAAGGCGTGGCTGACCGCCCTCAGCAGGGGAAGCGGCGCCGCCCAGCATCCACGCGCGTCGGAGATCAGCGACGCCACCTCGCAGGAAGTCATCAACTTCCTGCAGAAGAAGAAGAGCGCCAAGCAGGCCATGCAGGACGCCTGCAAGCAAATCAGTGCGGTTCTGAAGTAAAACGCCCGTGGCCGGAAGACGGACGCGGAGGCGCACCCCCCGGGAGGAGGTCGATTCATCCTCCCGGGGGAGGGCCTGGTTCTTCATCCGCAGGAAGCGGCCGCAGGCGGAGGGACGGAGAGGGTCGTGAATACAGGAGCCGTTCAGGAAACGGCGCGGAGGAGAGGCCGGGCGTGGCTCACCCCCGCGCGAAAGCAGGCGATGGCGCCTTATCTGCTCATGGCGCCCGCCTTCGTCATCCTCGGCGGAATACTGGTCTATCCCTCCATCTACAACATCTATCTCTCCATGTGGAAATGGCGCCTCACCACGCCCCATCTCTCGAGCTTCGTCGGCCTTTCGAACTACGTCCGCCTGCTCACGGTCGACCCCGACTTCTGGCAGGTGACCCGCTTCAGCCTGGGCTTCACCGTGGCCACCATCGCTCTGGAGTTCATCCTGGGGGTGGCGAGCGCTCTTCTGCTCTACGGCCTGGTGCGCGGCCGGCGGCTCATGACTTCTTTTCTCCTCACCCCCTATATGGTCGCTCCCATCGCGGTGGGTCTCGGCTGGCGGCTCATGTGGGACCGCGATATCGGCATCGTGAACTTCCTCATCACCCTCGTGGGGATCGCCAAGGTGAACTGGCTCGCCGAGACCGGGCCCGCCTTCTGGGCCATCGTGATATGCGAGGTCTGGCGCTCGACGCCCTTCGTCACCATGATCCTCCTGGCGGGCATTACCGCCCTGCCCAACGATGTATTCGAGGCCGCCCACGTGGACGGCGCGAACCGCATACAGGTGTTCCGGCGGATCACATTTCCGCTCATACTTCCCCCGCTGGTGGTGGCGCTGCTGTTTCAGACCATTTTCAAGCTGCGGGTGTTCGACATTCCCTACATTCTCACCGAGGGAGGCCCCGGGACGTCCACCATGCCCTACGGCCTGCTCATTCAGCGCACTTATTTTCGCTATTTCGACGTGGGCAACGCGGCGGCCACCTCGGTCGTCCTCCTCGTGCTCGGCGCGGGGATCGCGTTCGCCTACCTGCGGCTCATTCAGGACAGGGACGGCTAGGCGATGGCGCGGGGCGAACAACAGATCGGGCCGGGGATCCCCTCCTTCCCGGCGGCGCGCGGGGCGATGATGGTCCTCCTCGCGTTCAGCCTGTTTCCGATCGTCTGGATCATGCTCACCTCGGTGAAGAACGAGACCGCCATCTTCAGCATTCCGCCCCAGGTCTTCGTGATCCCGGATTTCTCCTCATACTGGAAGTTCCTCGGGGTCGGAAACGAATCCGCCCTCCGGTTCATCTGGAACAGCACCTTGATCGCGGTGGTCACGACCTTTATCACCCTGCTGGTCTCCTCCCTGGCGGCCTACGCGTTCTCGCGCTACCGCTTCCGGGCGTCGAACTACCTGCTATTCTTCATGCTGGCCACGCGCCTCCTGCCGCCCGTCACCGCGGTGGTCCCGCTCTATCTGCTGTTCCGCTACCTCGAGATACTCGATACGCGGTTCATCCTGATCCTCATCTACACCGCCCTCAACATCCCCTTCGCCACCTGGCTGATGAAGGCGTTTTTTGACGGCATTCCGAAAGAACTCGAAGAAGCCGCCGCCCTGGACGGCTGCGGCGCGCTGCGCACCCTGGCGCGGGTGACCTTTCCCCTCGCGTCCTCGGGTATCGCCGCGACCTCCATCTTCGTCTTCCTGCTGGCCTGGAACGAGTTCATGTTCGCGTTCATGCTGACGAACGTGCACGCGCGGACCATCCCCGTCCGGCTGGCGGAGACCATGGGCGAGATGCAGGTCTTCTGGCAGGACATGTCCACCCTGGCGACGCTGATCATGCTGCCTGCCCTGCTCGTGGGCTTTTTCATGCAGCGCTATCTCATCCGCGCCCTCACGGCCGGAGCGGTGAAGTAGGAGGAGTCGACTTGAGCACCGTCAGCATCGAGAACCTGAGCAAGCACTTCGGCAGCGTGCGCGCCGTGGACGGGATCGACCTCGAAGTGGCCGAGGGGGAGTTCCTCGTTCTGGTGGGGCCTTCGGGCTGCGGGAAGACGACGACGCTGCGCATGGTGGCCGGGCTGGAGTTTCCCACCGACGGCGAGATCCGCGTGTCGGGCGAGCGCGTGAACGAGATTCCCGCCAAGGATCGCAACATGGCCATGGTGTTCCAGAACTACGCCCTTTACCCCCACATGACGGTCTATGAAAACATGGCCTTTGGCCTGCGCGTCCGGCGGATTTCCCAGGGCGACATCGACCGCCGCGTCAAGGAGGCCGCCGCCCTCATGGGGCTCGAAGACCTCCTCCACCGCAAGCCCCGCCAGCTCTCCGGCGGCCAGCGGCAGCGCGTGGCGGTCTGCCGGGCCATCGTGCGCGACCCGGTCGCCTTCCTCTTCGACGAACCCCTGAGCAACCTCGACGCCAAGCTCCGCGTCACCGCCCGGGCCGAGATCCGCAAACTTCAGCGCCGCCTGGGCACCACTTCCATCTACGTCACCCACGACCAGACCGAGGCGATGACGATGGGCGACCGCATCGTCGTGATGGACGAGGGGAAGATACTCCAGGTGGGCCCCCCCATCGAGCTCTACGACCGCCCCGTCAACCGCTTCGTGGCGGGGTTCCTCGGTAGCCCGGCCATGAACTTCATCGAGGGCTGCGTCCGCCGGGCGGAGGGACGGCTCGAACTGGATGCGGGCGCCCTGCGCTTCCCCCTGCCGGAAGGGTGCCGCGAGGAAGACGCCTACACTCTCGGCTTCCGCCCCGAGCATCTGGGTTTTCAGGACGGGGGCGCGCGCCTCGTCTCCGGCGAGGGCCGGGTGGAGCTCGTCGAGCCCCTGGGCTCGGACACCTTCGTCGCCCTCGATTTGGGTGGAGAGGTCCTCACCGTGAAAGAAGAGGGCCATTTTCGCGCTCAGGTGGGAGAGGGCATCCGGGTGTTCTTCGACATGGACAACGCCCATCTGTTCGACGGCGACACCGGGGCGCGGGTGGGAGGCTGATCCCGGCGGGAAAGAGACCGCTGACCGCTCTCTCAAACGAGCTTTCGCTCACGCCGGAGATGCCCGTCGAGGTCCATATCCGGATCGCAGTTCAGCTATCTCGTGAAACCGCTCTCGGATTCCTTATCGAGAAATAGCTTTTCATACGCGCAGGCTCTCGTTCCAGAGAAAAATTTCCTCATCCGGCGGATTCGAAGCTCCGCTCCGTCGGGCCGGCCGAGCTGAGGCCGCAGCGCAAGGCCTCGAGATTGAACGTCATCCAGGGAGGCACGTTCCCGATGTTGACGTCAGGGCCGAATTCTGTGATCAGGAATTTCTGGAGTTCATAGATGACGTTGTTCGTCGTGCCTTCGATCCACCAGCCGGGCAGCTCGAAAATGACCTTCCGCGCGTCCATCCGGTTGCGAATAGCATCGATCAGATCCCTATCGATCTCTCCACCCGGCATGAGTTCGGCCGCCTCGAAAAGCACTACCGAGGCTCCCGCCTCCAGACAGATGCCGGCCTGGGAGATTAACTCCGCTATGTCCTGCTTGCCGGTCTTGGAGCCCACCTCGCCGTGCACATCAAGGCCCGCGTCTACGGCCGAGCGAACCATTCGCTCTCTCTCATTGTCGGATAAGGAAACGCAATTGTCGGAAATCTCTATCGCCTCGACCCCGTATTCCGCCGCCGCCTCGAAATAGGGCTGAACCCCGCCCCAGCCCTGCGTGGCGAAAATGAATTCCAGAAACTGCCCACCGATGAAGGGTTTGATATCGTGGCTTTTGAACAGATCGAGCTTCTCTCGATAATAATCCTCGAGATAAAGGCGTGAAGTACCCACCGCTATTTTGCCCAGGTCGATGAACGAACCGCTCATCCGAAGCAGGCCCTGGAGATACTCGATGGTCTCCCCCTTGTCGATCATCATGGTGATCCCGCTGGTTCTGGGTTTTTCCATGCTGCGCTCTTCGGGGAGAGGAACGAAATCGAAGGCGAATCTTGCCATCTTGAACTCCTTTTGCGCTCGTTAGTTTTGCTGCGGGGTCATGATTCGCAGTAAATCGCATCAACCCTGCGGTTGCAAGGATGGGAACCGATTGGAGGCATGACCTGATTCTCCCTCACCACCGCTTGATTATGAACCTCACTCGCGTGAGTATATGAGACACACTCTGTTCATATCGGGGCAAGGGGACGTCGTGAGCACCCGCCCGAAAAGGGATTAAGAATCCACGAAGGAGGAAACATGCCGGATTTCTCAAAACCCGTATTCATCGTCAGCGCCCCACGGTCGGGCTCGACCCTGTTTCGGCTCATCCTGGACGCCCACCCGCGCCTGGCCGTGCCATCCCCCGCCTGGCTGTATGAAATGGTGTATCCCTATCTTTACAGCTATGGCGACCTCACAAGCCCCGAGAACCTCACGGCGCTCGCCGAGGACTTCTTCGAAAGCCCCTTTATCAAAAACATGAAGCTCGACTTCACGCCTCAGGACCTCGTTTCCGCCTCTCGGGAGCCGACCTTTCGCGGGCTTTACGACGCTTTGCACCGCCACTACGCCGAGAGCACGGGCAAGGAGCGGTGGGGCGAAAAATCTCCCCGGAATTCATTCTGGATGGAGGAGATCAAACAAGATTTCGAGGATGCGCAATTCGTGCACATCGTGCGCGATGGACGCGACATGGCGATCGACATCGCCGCCTCACCCGAGATGCTGCCCGAGAACGTATATTCGGGCGCCCATGTCTGGAAGGATTTTGCGGGCGCGGCGCACGCATCGGGGAAACGTCTGAGCGAATCGGATTACTACGTCATCCGGTACGAGGATTTGTGCGCCGACCCGGAGAATGCGCTTAAAAAACTATGCGGATTTCTGAACGAGGACTTCGACGGACAAATGCTCAGCCATCATGAGACGGATTCCTCCAAAAACTGGAGTTCACTTCCCAACCATGTGAAGAGCGGGCGGCCTATTTCCACGGAATACTGCGAGATGTACAAAAAGCGCCTCCCCGCAGGTGATGTTTCCGCGCTCGAGGAAGTCATGGGGGAGTTGCTCGTCGAGTTCGGCTACCCGGTAGGCGAAAGCGCAAAGCCCATCCCTGCCAAGCTAGCGGCCCAGTTGATGGAGAGCGAGATGATTTCCGCCACCCGAGTGATCGCCTACCGCAAATGGCATGCCGAAAGGCGGCGGGAGCGACTCGGAGAAGGCGTCTGGAAGCTCGAAGACAGAAAATCCCTGTTGCGCTCGCTTTGCTGATGATGAGGCGATTCACGGCGCATCGGGATTTCCCGGCCGGGTGAGGCGCGCTTGTGCCGCCTTCGTGGATTCTCTATGATGAGGCCCATCCATATAGTATTTGAGCCATGCGCCGTTTGAGGAAAATCGGCTTGCTCATATTTCCTTTCGCTCGCGGAACATCTCTCGCGGCGCGCAAAACCACCAAGAAAAAGGAGCCAAGTTCACGGAATTGAAACGAAATCTGGGAAAAATCTGCTCATGGAGGAAGCCTGATGTCCAAGATTATGAAATGCTTCATCATCTGTGGTGTTTTGGTATTGACGGGGTTTCATTCCGCCCCGGCGACGGCGGCTTATCCCGAACGCGCCATCAACTACATCGTCGCCTACAGGGTCGGGGGAGGTTCCGACAGGACGTCCCGCGCTTTCGTTCCCTTCCTGGAGAAACATCTGGGCAAAGGTGCAAAAATCGCCATCATCAACAAGCCGGGCGCGGGCGGCAACATCGGGTTCAACGCGATAGCGAACGCCAAGCCCGACGGCTACACCATCGGTATGACGAACTTCCCGCAGGCCATCGTCGGCCCCATCATGGGGAAGGTGAAATACACCATCAAGGACTTCGACTTTCTGGGCAACGTCAACAGGGGGCCTACGACGTTCGCCGTGCTCAATACGAGCAAGTACAAAACCCTGGCGGACCTGATGGCCGACGCCAAGAAGAATCCCGGTAAAATCTCGATAGGCGTGGCGGCGCTCAGCAGCGTCCACAGCATCGGGACCAGCAAGTTCATGGTCAAGACGGGACTGAAACTGAACAAGGTGCCCTTCGGCGGCGGCGGCCCCGCGCGCAACGCCTTGCTGGGCGGCCACGTTCCGGTCCTGGCGATATCGCTCTCGGCCATCGCGAAATTCAAGGACAAGGTGCGCATCATCGCCCAGGCGGCGCCCAAGCGAGTGTCGCTCGGTTCCTGGATCCCGACGTTCAAGGAGCAAGGCGTGGACATCACCAACTTCGTCTATCGTCCCGTGGCCGCTCCCAAAGGGGTGCCGGCCCCCATACTGGCGAAACTGCGCGCCGCCTTCAAAAAGGCGATTGAAGACCCGGGATTCCTGAAAGTCGCGAATAAGCAAAAAGTTGCGGTGGAATACACGAGCGGGCAGGAGATGGCGAAAGTCGCCAACAACTCTCACATGGCCCACGAGATGCTCTGGAAGACGAATCCCTGGATGAAGAAGAAAAAGAAATAGAACATCACCAGGGGATTCGACGGGCAACTATATAGAATCACAGGCAACCCGAGGGCGCGACGTGTTATTGCGCCTCGGGCCAGGTGGAGCGTATGCCGCATATCAACGTGTCCGGAGTCGATCTGCATTACGTCGACGAAGGCGAGGGAAAACCCGTATTTTTTCTTCACGGAAATGCGGGTTCGGGCCGCGTGTGGCGCAAAATCACGCCCGAATTCAAAAAACGCTACCGCGTGATCGCCCATGATCGTCAGGGATTCGGCGAATCGGAGAAAACCGAAACCGGCGATTTCTCACCGAGCGGATTCGCCGGGGAACTGGCGCGCTTGATGGACGCCTTAGGCGTCGAGAAGGCCCACGTCTGCGGCCTGTCCCTGGGCGGGATGATCGCCCAGTGCTTCGCTCTGGATTACCCCGAGCGGGTGGACGGGCTGGTGCTCGTGGGGACCATGCCCGACCGGACGGGGCGCAACGTCCCCGAAACGCTGGCCGAGTTGGAGCGAGACGGGTGGCCCGCCGTCGCGGAGCGTCTCATCCACCACTGGTTTCGCCCGAGCAGCGATGAGGCGGACATCGCAGAAGCGTATGAAATCGCGCTCCAGTCACCGCAAAAAATGCGCGAGTTGACGGTCACCGCGCTCGGGACGTTCGACATCGAGGAGGAACTCCCCGGTATCAAAGCCCCGACGCTGATTCTCAATGGCGAGACGGACATTACCAACGTGATGGGCCATGCGAAAATCATGAACGAAGGAATTCCCGGCTCGCGCCTGATCAAGGTTCCCGACTGCGGGCACCTGATCCCGATTGAAAGACCCGAGGCGTTCTGCCGGCACACGCTCGGGTTCCTGGCGGAGGTCGACGCCGCGCCTTAAAAGAGACGCGGCGCTGTGAAATACGGCCTCAGACGGGTTGTCCCTGGCTACGCTTGCGGGGGAAGCGCACGTGTTCGAAAACCATGACAGAGTCGCCTCGGTCATCTTCTTCGTCGTGACGACTTTCCTCTATTTCCACGCCGGGAGTTTCCCCGAGGAAGCGGCCTTCTACCCGCGGATAGTCATCGGGTTGATGGTCATCCTATCCGTGCTCATGTTCGTGAAGTCCTGGCTCAAATCCGAGCGCATCAAAGCCTTCGAGCCGTTCTTCATTCACCACAAACGGTTCGTTCTGATCGCCTTCATGGCTCTGGGCTTCATCGTCGGCGTGCAGTATCTCGGCTACTACAGCGCCTCGTTGATTTTCATTCCCGCCGCAGCCTGGGCGCTGGGCTACCGGAACAGGTTCGTCATTGCGGCGACCACGGTTTGTTATCTTCTGTTCATCTTCGTGGTTTTCGACCAGCTTTTCGACCGCCCGCTCACGCAGGAATTTTTCCTGCGCCACTAAAGAGGAACGAGAAACATCGTGCCCGGACGCCGACTTGATCCCATACGCCGAGCTACAGGAATGAAACCTTGATCGAGCCTTTCTACAATTCCCTATGGGTCATCCTCGAGTGGCAGAACATTCTCGCCATGGTCGTGGGGGTGATTGGCGGCATCATCTTCGGCGCCATTCCGGGCCTGACCGCGACGATGGGCATCGCCCTTCTCATCCCCCTCACCTTCGGCATGTCCCCGCTCATGGCGCTGGGGATGATGGCCGGCATCCACAACGGCGGCTCATACGGCGGCGCCATCCCCGCCGTCTTATTGCGCATTCCGGGCACGCCGGGCGCCATCGCCACCACGTTCGACGGCTACCCGATGGCCCAGCAGGGTCTCGCGGAGCGTGCTCTCAAGATCGCCTGCGTCTCCTCGGCGGTGGGAGGCATGGTCAGCGCCGTATCCCTAATGATACTCTCCCCGCCGCTTGCCGAATTCGCCCTTGCCTTCGGCCCCCCCGAAATTTTCTGGATCAGCTTGTTCGGTCTTTCCAGCATCGCCGTACTGTTGGGCTCGGACCCCATCAAGGGCCTCATGGCGTCTTGCATCGGGCTGGTCCTGGGAATGGTGGGGCTCGACCACGTGACCGGGTATGAGCGCTTCACTTTCGACACCCTGGAACTCTCGGCCGGACTGCAACTCATCGTCATCATGGTCGGGGTGTACGCGCTGCCGCCGGCGTTTCAGATGGCCGAGCGCGCCATCATGACCGGCGTCAAATCGAAAGACCTGGAGTTCAAGGGCAAGTCGGACATGTCGAACTGGCCGTGGGCGCAGATTTTCCCCGCGTGGATCCGCGCGAACGTCATCGGGATCATCATCGGGATTCTACCCGGCGTCGGGGGCGTCGTCGGCGCCTTCATCGCATATAACGAAACCAAACGCTCATCGAAAGATCCCGAGAGCTTCGGCAAGGGAAACCCCGTTGGTGTCGCCGTGGCCGAATGCGCCAACAACGCCGACAACGCGGCCGCCATGATCCCGGCGCTCACGCTGGGGGTTCCCGGCAGCGGGCTGGCCGCCCTGATACTAGCGGGCCTTTTGATCCACGGACTCGAACCCGGCCCGCGCTTGTTCAAGGAAGCGCCGGACGTGGTATATGGCTACATGTGGGCGATGCTGTTCACCTCCGCTTCTTTGTTCGTGTTCGGGGGCATCATCGCGACGAAGCTGTTCGCCAACATCTTGCGGCTGGCGCAGGTTCAATTGATGCCGCTCATCATCGCGCTGACGGTGGTGGGGATCTATTCGTTCGAGAACAGCATCTTCAATGTATACCTGATGCTGGCGTTCGGCTTGTTCGGCTATGCCCTGGAGCGGCTGAAGTTTCCCATCGCCCCCCTGATCCTCGGGCTCATCCTGGGTCCAAAAGTCGAGTTCAACCTCAGGGTTTCGCTTCGCCTGTCGCAGGATGACTGGTCGATTCTATGGACCCGGCCGATCAGCATCGCCCTTATCGTTTTGACCGCCCTCGTCCTTGCATATCCGATAATTTCCGCTCTTTTCAGGAAGAACAAAAGCCAGCCTGAAGAGGAGTTCGCCCTGGGAGAAGAATAGCACGGGCTGTCCCTTCGAAATTGAGCGAAATGACGCGGGCTTGACCCGGAAAATGATTGTTTGTATACCACTTACATAACATCTTATTCAGAGCGAGGCGTCCTTCCCGGGTTTCAGGAAAGCCGGATTCCCGATGACGAGGGTTTCGTGGCGCCTCTGCGTTTCGCGTGCGAAAACCCGGGGCCGAAACGATGTCTCCCGAATCGCGTCGAGGACGAGCGCTCATAAAATTTTTTTGAGGGATTGCCAAAAACGACGCTATTGAAAATTCCATGGTGCCGGAAAGGATTTTTGGAGATTCCTTTTCGCATGAAACACAGACCGCACAAAGGCGAAGCCGATGCAGGATAGAGCCGAGGGAATAGGGTCCCAGCACAGGAACCTCTCCGGTATTCTGGCGAAGATCATATTCGCCTTCGGGGCGCTGAGCACCGCTTATCACCTCTACGTTCTCATGGTCCAGCCGATTCAGCCCTGGATATTGCGATCTTTTCACCTGACGTCATCCGGAATCCTCGTTTTCGCGCTCATCCCCTGGAGAGCCGACAAGAAAAGCGAAGGCCCCAACCTCCTCGATTACTCCCTCGCTTTTCTCCTCGTTACGACGACTATCTACCTCATCGTCGACTTCGACAACATGCTCTACCGGGTCGGCGTCGATCCGAATGGTTACGACGTTCTGTTCGCTACCATCACGTTCCTCATCATCCTGGAGATGGGACGCCGCTTGCAGGGGTTCGTGCTCCCGATCCTCGCCCTCGTCTGCCTGGCCTATGCGCTATGGGGCGACTATCTCCCCGGTCTTTGGGGGCACAGGGGCTATTCATTCCAGCGTGTCGTCACGTATCTCTACAGCCTGGAAGGAATTTTCGGGCCCCCACTGGCGGCCTCGTCAACCTTCATCATCCTTTTCATCCTCTTCGGCGCCGCCCTTCAGAGCTCAGGCGCGGGCCGGCTCTTCATCGATACGTCTTTGGCCATCGCCGGGGGCGCGAGAGGCGGGCCGGCCAAGGTGGCGGTTTTCGCCAGCAGCCTCTTCGGCACCATGTCCGGCAGTTCGGTGACGAACGTGGTGACGACCGGCACCTTCACCATTCCCCTGATGAAGAACATCGGCTATCGACCCGCCTTCGCGGGCGCCGTCGAAACCGTCGCTTCCACCGGCGGGCAGCTCATGCCTCCCGTCATGGGAGTCACGGCGTTCGTGATGGCCGAGGTGACAGGTATTCCCTATCTCAAAATCGCCGCGGCGGGCCTCATACCGGCCATTCTGTTCTACGTGGCGGTCTATTTCATGATCGGCGTCGAAGCCAAGAATCTAGGGCTAAGCGGCCTGCCCAAAAGCGAACTCCCCCGCTTGTGGGACGTCTTGCGCCAGAACGGCCACTTGCTTCTGCCCATATTCGTCCTCATCTACTTTCTGGTCTACGTGCGGGTCTCGCCGATGAAGTCGGCCTTTTACGCCATCGGGGCGGCGGTAGTCGCCAGTTGGTTCAGGCAAGAAACGCGCATGGGGGCGAAAAGAATGGCCGAGGCGCTCTACCGGACGATGGAAGGCGTCATTCACGTCGCGACTCCCAGCGCGTTGGCGGGCGTGGTCGTGGGTGTTTTGTCTCTCACGGGGCTGGGACTCAAAGTCACGGATTTATTGCTCTCCTACGTGGGGGAGAGTAAATTTTTGGGCCTCCTCGCCGTCATGCTGGTCTCCATCGTCTTGGGCATGGGCGTGCCCACCGTCGCCGCCTACCTCGTCGCCGCGGCGGCCGCCGGCCCTGCTCTCGTGAAGCTGGGGGTCCCGCTCTTAAGCGCCCACATGTTTATTTTCTACTACGCCGTACTCGCCACGATGACCCCGCCCGTCGCGGCTTCCGCCTTCGCCGCTGGCGCGCTCGCCGGGGCCCATCCCATGCAGGTCGGCTTCATGGCGGTGCGGCTCGGAATCGCCGCCTATATCGTCCCGTTTATGTTCGTCTACGGGGATTCTCTCCTGATGCAAGGCTCCTGGGGAGGAATCGGCGTAGCGGTGGCCACGGCGCTTTTCGGCGTCTACGCCCTGGCGCGGTGCGTCATTGATCGTGGGCTTCCCCTATGGCGGAGAGGCGTGCTGGGAGCGGCGGCCCTGTTGCTGATCCTCTCTGGCGGCCTGACGGATTTGCTGGGTCTCATCGTGCTGGGCTTGGGCGTGGGAGACGAGCTCCTCGCCTGGTTCCGAACAATTCGTAACGGAAGACAAAAAGAGGACGCACTTGAGGAGAGTCCATAAACGTGGATGCTCCACTCAACCTTGCAACCTGCACATACCATCCAGAGGAGAAAGACCATGAATTTCCCCGGCAAGCAGATTAAACCCATAGTTTTTGCGATTATCGCCGTGTTCGCTCTCGGAGTCCTGTATTCCGCTCCCGCCGAGGGCGCCAGAAAAGACTGGCCCAAGCGTATCACCATCGGCGGCGGGCCTCTTCAGGGAACCATCCAGTTCCAGGCGTTGGGCTGGTCCAGCGTGCTCAACAAGGCTCTCAAGCTCCATTCCTCGGTGGAGTCGACCGCCGGCGCAACGGTGAACGCCAGGCTCATCAGCCAGGGAAGACAGGACTTCGGCTTCGGCACGAGTTCGAGCATCTCGGACGCCGCCTATTTCGGCAGAGGGTTCGCCAAGGGGGTGCGGTACAATAAACTGCGCATCATGTCGCCGGTGGACAGTTCCGGCGTGCAGTTCTGGACCCCGGTAAAAAGCCCCGTCATGAAAGCCGAGGATATCGCCGGTAAGCGCCTCAACATCAGCCGCCCGGGAAGCGGCGTGGACCGCTTCGGCCGCAACCTCATGAAGGTGACCGGCCTCAAACCCAGCCAGGTGACGAACGTGGGCCACGGCCAGGCGAACCGGATGATGCAGGACGGCATCCTGGACGTCGCCGCCACGATTGGCGCGCCGCCTCATCCCGCCGTCGCCTCCATCACCTCCCAGCTGCCTTTCCGCGTATTCGGGCTCGGGCACGGTAAATGGGCGGACATGATGCTGGCGAAATATCCGTTTTACGTGAAAACCGCGATCGTCGGCGGCATGTACAAGGGCAACCCAAAGCCCGTCAAGACCATCGGGCAAACGAACTGGCTCGGGGTGGGCATGCACGTGCCGAACGATCTTGTCTACGAGGTGGTGAAGGCGACTTTCGCGAACAAGAAGGATCTGGCGCTCGCCCACAAATCCTGGGAGGCGCTGAAAATTTCCAACATGGAGAAGGCGAACATCCCCGTACATCCGGGCGCAATTCGCTATTACAAGGAAAAGGGCATCAAACTTCCCAAAGCGGCCATGGCGAAGTAAAAAATCATTTTGGGGAGAGAAAACTTTTTCAGACATCAGGAAGCGGTCTCGTTTATGTAAAGTGCGGGCCGCGTGAATGAAAACCAATTCGGCGCCGAGCGCTGAATCGGGCATTCTCAGGAATTGACGCAGGACTGCGTCGGAAAGGCAGGAGAACGTGCGTCTCCCGGATTGGACGATACAGACCTGGACGGATGAATTGGGTTTCGCGGAAGTCGAGCCCGCCGCCGATGCGGTGGCCGGGGAACTTGGGACATGGCGAATCCGCTACAAGGTGGGCCGCTGGGGGATTGACGAGCGAGGCTCCATCAAGATCGCCTTCAGGCAGGTCAGCAACTGGGGCGCGCCGCAATTTGGCGACCCCAAAGGGGAGAACTACACTACTGTTAAACTCCATTCCGAATCCGAAGCGGTGCTCTCGCCCAGATTCGAAAGACGCGGATACATCCGCCACTGGCGCCAGGCCCTGACCATCGACGTTCTGGATGGGTGTATCTGGGAGGGAGACTCTATCGAGATCACTCTGGGCGATACCAGCCAGGGCGGGCCCGGACTCAAAGCGCAGACCTTCTGCGAGAGCAATTTCGAATTCAAGATGTTCGTCGATCCTTTCGGTGCGGGAAACTTTCAGCCCCTGCCTCATTCGCCGACGCTTAAGATCAAGGGAGGAGAAGCGCGCCGCCTCGTCGCGATCATGACTTCAGAAGCCGCCGTCGGTGAAAAAGGGTGGCTGCTGGTCAAGGCGGAAGACAGGCACGGCAACATCGCGGAAGGCTGCTCGGAGGAAATTTCGCTTGAAGCCGTGGGCGCGAATCTGGGTCTTCCCGAGAGTTTGCGCTTCGATGGAGACGGGATTGCGCTGCTGAGAACAGAGGAAGTTTCTTTTGAAGACGAGGGCGTGGCCCGCGTGCGCGTCCGGGACGGGGCGGGACGCGAAGCGCTCAGCAACCCGGTCGTGGTGCGCGAGCGGATAGAAGGCCCCCGCCTCCATTGGGGAGACTTTCACGGGGGCCAGACCGCAGGCACGGTGGGCGTCAACAGTTTCGAGGAATTCTACCGATTCGCCCGGGATGCGGGCGCGCTCGAGTTCACCACCCACCAGGGAAACTGCTTCGAGGTGACGAACCAGGACATGGAAGAGTTGAAAGAGCAGACCCGCGCCTTCCATGAGCCGGGCCGCTTCGTCCCGTTCCTCGGCTATGAGTGGTCGGGCACCACCCCGATGGGCGGGGATCACGCCATATTTTTCTTCGATGAGGACGCCGCGATTCACCGCTGTTCCCATTGGCTGCAAACCGACCTCTCCGACGTCGACACCGATCGGGATCACATTACGAAGCTCCATGCGCAGCTTCGGGGCGCGCAAGCGCTCAGCCTGCCCCATGTGGGCGGCCGGCCGGCCAACCTGGAATTTCACGACCCGGAACTCGAGCCCGTCATCGAGATTCACTCGAAACACGGCATGTTCGAGTGGATGCTGGAGGAATCCATAGAGCGAAACATGAAGGTGGGCTTCGCCGGCGGCAGTGATGATCACTACGGGCAGCCCGGCGCCTGTTATCCGAGTGAGGACATCAGCCATTTCGCCTCCCGTAACGGCCTGACGGCGCTCTACGCCAAGGAACTGACGCGGGAATCCATTTGGGCCGACATCAAGGCGCGCCGCTGTTACGCCACGAGCGGTGAGCGGATTTACCTGCGTTTCATGGTGAACGATCGGTGGATGGGGGAGGAAATCGATGCGACAGGAGCTCCCCGAATCTCGGTCGAGGCGGTGGGCACGGCCCCGCTCGAGCGTATCGAGTTGTTTCGCGGAATGACGCGCATCCATTCCGAGCAAATCGCCGCGAATCGGCCGGGCAACTGGCTTCGCGTCCTGTTCTCAGGAGCGCGTGTGCGCGGACGCGGCCGGTCCACCCTGTGGGACGGGCGGCTGTCCTTAAGCGAAGCGCGAATCCTCGCGTCCGAACCCGTCGCGTTCGTTCAAAACCGCGATCGCTTTCTCGAAAGCACGGAATCCGGCATCTCGTGGAGTCTCTACACCGCGGGAGATTCCAGGGGGTTCAATCTCGAATTCGGCGGCGAAGACGGCGAGATGCAAATCCAGACGAAACACGCGGAGCTTCAGGGGAGAATCCGGGATTTTCTCGAAAAACCTGCTTTGGTGGACGCCGGAAGACTCGGCCAGCGAATAGAAGTCGGCAAAACTCCGGCGATGGATGGCCCCTGGGAGGCACGTTTCGAGTATATCGACAACGATGCGCCTTCCGGGCTGAACACGTATTGGGTACGGGTGGTTCAGGTGAACCAGGAAAAAGCCTGGAGCAGTCCCGTTTGGGTGAATCTGGAATAAAGGGGAGTTGGGCCGGGGAATCGACCGGCGTTCCTTTCCACTCCCCAGAATTCCAGGATTCACGAATCCAGTGAGGAGAATAAAATGTGCACGATAGGCGCTGTTGCGACGTCCGACTCGAGGGGAAATCCCGTAGCCTTTGCGCTGAAAACCTCGGACTACATGCCTGTCAGCCATTGGCATGGCTGCATTACGGGAGGATGCGGCCACGATTTCATGGGCTTCAACACGGCCTCGCGGCCCGGCGTGAACTCCGGTATGAACGAAAAAGGACTGGCCGTCATACGCTCTTTTCTGGACTACCGGGGGCCTTTCGATGAAAAAGACGAACCCGTAAAAGAGCACAAGGACTTCCCGCTGGACGTCGACCGCCGGAGCGCCATCGCCGCGGGCCTCCTGGAAATCTACGGAACCGTCGAAGAGACGCTTCCCTACCTGCACGACGTTCTTCCCAGACACACGGGAAAAGGCACCGGACAGCGGGGCGGAAACTTCCTCCTTGCCGACGCGACGGGCAAGGTCGCCGTGCTCGAACACTGCGAGGACAGAATCGAATCGCACGTCTACCCGGAAGGCTACGCGGCGCGCGGGAATAACGGTCGCCTCATCCTGCTGAATGAGCAAGCCCGGTTGCCCGAGCACGTGCGCGAGGATCGGGAGACGCGGTGCGAATACATGCAGAACACCCTGGACAGGCTCCACGAGTCCGTTCCGCAGGGAATGAGCAAGGACGAGGCGCTCGATGCCCTCAAAAACACTCTCTCCTGGAAAGGACCCAGCGGGGACGGGGGTCTGGGTTCGATTTGCGCGCTGAATCTCCGCGCGCCGGGAGCGCGAACGAACAGCGCCCAACCATGTTCGACGTTCACGGCGGTCATCTTCGACCTGATCGATAAAACCATGCACTTCACGCGGGGAAACCCCAGCCTAACCCCCTGGGAGGCGATGCGTTTTTCCGCATGAATGATGAAGGAATCCATCCGCTCAAACCACGTCCCGGAAACAGCCGCCAAGGCGCCGGGTCCGCATCAAGAGGAAACTTCTCATGACTGAGATCCAGGAACGTCCCGTATTCATCGCCAGTTCACCCCGTTCGGGCTCCACGCTTCTCCGGTTGATACTGGACGCCCATCCACGGCTGGCGGTGCCCCCGCCCGCATGGCTCACGCATTTCATCTATCCCTATCTTTACAGCTACGGTGATTTATCGAACGAAACCAATCTCACCGAGATGATCGAAGACTCCCTGGCTACTCCGACGATCCGCGCATGGCCCATTTCGCCGAGCGCGGCGGAAGTAAGCGATGAAATGAAAGAGCCCACCTTTGCGGAGATGTACGCCGCCCTTCATCGGCTGTATGCGAAATCCCACGGAAAAGAGCGGTGGGGAGAAAAAACGCCGCGCGTTTGTTTTTATATGGAAGACCTCAAATCCATGTATCCCGGCGCACAGTTCGTCCACATCATCCGGGACGGGCGGGACGTCGCCATCGACATCGCGGATTCCGCCCTCTGGCCGAATAACCTCTACGCAGCCGCCGGGGTGTGGCGTGATTTTGTTCGGAGCGTGAGCGATTCGGCGAAAAAGCTGGACCCCGAATCCTACTTCGTCGTCAGGTATGAGGAACTCTGCGCCGAGCCGGTACCCGTTCTGGAGAAACTGTGTGAATTTCTGGGTGAGGATTTCTCGCCCGCCATGCTCGCCCACCAGGAAACCGCATCGACGAAGCAATGGGCCGAAACCCCGATACACGCCAAAACGGCCCGCCCCATCACGACCGATTTTGTCGAGATGTACAAGCATCGCCTGCCAAAGGCGGACGTCGGGGTCATCGAAAGTTTGATCGGCGAGACATTGCGCGAATTCGACTATACGCTCGAAGGGGCGCCGGATAATCTTTCCTTACGCGAGAAGCGTCAACTGCTCGAGAACGACACCATCACCAACATCCAGTCCATCGAGTACAAACGCTGGCATGACGGAAGAAGAAAAGACAGACTCGAACGGGGCGTATGGGCGCAAAGCGACAGGAATTCTCTTCTCTGGGGTTTCCATTAGAGAAAGCGCCCGCATTCGGGCAGTCGCTAAACTGTGTCCTCGAATTCGCTTATCCTGACAGGAGCATCCGGTTTGTCTCCAGAGAACGAACACCCGTTTCAGCCCAATCTCCTCCTCCCCGAGGAAGAAAAAGCGGTTCTCGAAAACGAGGCCGTAGATTTGCCTCAAATTTCCCTCAACACCCGCCAGGTATGCGATCTCGAACTGTTGCTGAACGGCGCATTCGCGCCGCTGCGAGGATATGCAAATCGAAAGGACTACGACTGCGTTCTGGAAACCATGCGGCTTGAAAACGGGGCGTTGTGGCCCATTCCCATCGTGCTCGATGTATCCGAAAACATGGGAAACAGGTTCGAGAAGCGCGCCCGGCTCGCCCTGCGGGACCCCCATGGAAGATTGCTCGCCGTTCTGGACGTGGAAGACGTCTGGCGGGCCGACCTTGAACGGGAAGCGAAAAACGTCTTCGGCACTCTCGATCAGGCGCATCCGGGGGTTCGATATCTTTTTCAGGAAACGGGCCCTTTGTATCTCGGCGGCCGTTTGCGCGGAATCCGGCTCCCCCGGTATCTTGATTTTCCGGATTATCACCATACACCGGGAGAATTGCGAGGGAAATTCCAAGAAATGGGCTGGAAAAGGATTGTCGCCTTTCAGACGCGCAACCCGCTGCACAGGGCCCATGTGGAATTGACGTTGCGCGCCGCTTCCGAGAATAGAGCAAAAATACTCCTGCACCCGGTGGTGGGGGTGACGAAGCCGGGAGACATCGACCATACGTGCCGGGTGCGCTGCTACGAACATGTTCTCAGGTATTATCCTCCGGGTTCCGTCATGCTGGCGCTTTTGCCCTTGGCGATGCGGATGGCCGGTCCTAGAGAGGCGCTTTGGCACGCGCTTATCCGAAAAAACTACGGCTGCACCCATTTTATCGTAGGCAGGGATCACGCCGGCCCCGGCGTCGACGGCCGGGGCGAGGCTTTCTACGACCCATACGCCGCTCAGGATTTGCTGAAAATCCACCAGGCGGAATGCGGAATCGAAATGGTCCCGTTCCAGGAGATGATCTACACCCCCGATGAAAAGCGCTACCTGCCGGTGGACCGGATTCCCGAAAGCACCCGAACCCTCAGCATATCCGGCACGCGGCTCCGTGAAATGATGGAAAACGGGGAGGAAATCCCCGAGTGGTTCACCTACCCCGAAGTTGCCGAAGAACTCAAGCGTTATTCTACTTCGAAAAAATCTTAAACCGTGCCGTAGCTGACGAGCAGACCGTCCACCATGCAGAGGGTGGCGATGAAGCCTCGCCGTTCGAGTCCTGTTTCTGATGACGCCATTCGCCCACCCCCACGATAGGAAAATCACGCACAAAGCGAAACGTCATGTGAGAAATTATAAAAAAAAAATTTTTGTTGGGAGATAAAATTTCATGGGTGAGGACCATTCGACAAGAAATATTTTGGGTGGGGACACGAGGCGGCTCTTCTGGTCGTCGTATTATGGAAGTGTTTCCAGTCGTTTTTTCAGGGCGGGCAGAAAACCTCCGGTTTCGATGATATCCCTCAGCGCGTTTGGCAATGGCTCAGACTTACATTGAACGTCGCGACTCAGATTCTCCACTTCTCCGATCTGGAAATCTACGCGCAACTCGTCCCCATCTTCCACGTGCGCTCCGATGTCGGCGAAGAAAGGAAGCGCCGGCAGTCCCGCCGCCACAATCATCCGGTAGGTGAAATGGGGAACGCTCTCCGCGATGAGGCCGACCCCCAGGCCCGCCATTCCGAGGAGGCCGTATATGTGTGGATTGCCCTGGCCGAATCGTTTCCCAGCGACCACGATGTCGCCCGGTTTCGCCCGGTCCGGGAAATCGGGAATCAGGTTCGTGAAGACGTGCTGCTTCAAGTATTCGGGGTCCGATACGCGCACACCCTGCACGAAGACCTTTGCGAATTCGAGGATGTCGTCATCGAGCGAGAGATTATCCCCGAATTTCCAGCAACGCCCCTGCATCGTCCAGTTCAAGGCGTCCTCCTCAAGTCAGGAACTCTCTGGGGTCTGCGATCTCGCCCCTCACGGCGGAAGCGGCCACCGTGGCCGCGCTGGCGAGGTAGATTTGCGCCTTACGGCTCCCCATCCGCCCCACGTCGTTTCGCGTCACCGTGGCGATGCAGGTCTCCCCGTCCGCCAGGGGGCCTCCCTTGCCGATGGCGCAGGGGCCGCACCCGGGCGGACCCACCATGGCGCCCGCCTCACAGAAAATGTCCATCAGGCCATCCTCGACGCAGCGGGCGAGCACCTCCTGGCTGCCGGGCGTCACGATCATCCTTACACCCGGGGCGAGTTTCTTCCCGCGCAGAATCCCGGCGGCCTCCGCCATGTCCTCATATTGATCCGCAGCGCATGAGCCCAGATACGCCGCGTGGATCGGCACGCCCAAGGCCTCTGTTAGCGGGGCCACGTTCTCGGGCCTCGGCGGAAGCGCTACGATGGGCTCCATCTCGGAGAGGTTGAACTCATAAGTTTCGGCGAATGCGGCGTCGGGGTCGCTTCGGGTCGCTTCAAAACCGTCGATGTTCCTCTCGCGCATCCACTGCGCCACGACTTCATCGGCGGGCACGATGGCGCTTTTCGCCCCGATCTCTATCGGCAGGTTGCAGAGCTTCACCCGCGCGTCGACCCCGAGATGGGCGAGAGCCTCTCCGGTGTACTCGAAGACGCGGTAATCGGCGGCGTCGGGGCCGATGTCGTGAATGATGCGCGCGGCGGCGTCCCGGATGCCGACGCCCGCCGGGAGTTTTCCGCTCAAATCGATTTGAATCGTCTCAGGCGCCTTGAGCCAATGGCTGCCCGTGGCGAGCACGGCGGGGAACTCGAAGACGAGCGCCAGGCCGAGACAACCCATGGCGCCGTAGTTCGTGACGTGAATGTCATAGGCCAGGACGCATTCGCCGGGTTTTACGATGCCGATTTCCATCGGGAAAACATGGCCCTGGCCGCGGCCCGTATCGAAGAAATGCTTTACGCCCCAGCGTTTGACGATTTCTCTTATCCGCCGGGCGCGATTCGCGATGGCGATGGTCTGGGGAATCGTGTCGTGGTCGAAGCAAACGAACACGCGCTCCGGGTCCCAGGGACGCTCCACACCGAGCTCTAAGAGTTGACGGTCGGCTTCTACCACGTAGAGATCGTGAATCGTCGCCAGATCGGCTTCTGGATATACGATGTCGCCTGCGCGCAGGTCGTCCCGTCCCGAGGCTCTGGCCATGATTTTCTCTGTCAGGGTCATGCCCATGGCGCATCCTGTCTCAGATGGAGAGAACCGAGCCTAGCACCGGCCCAGAGCGCGGACAAGCGCGAATCATTCGCATAGGGCGGGTGGGGAGGTGAGAGTGTTCGTCAGGATGGCGACCATGAGTCGGTGGCAAGCGTGAACCATCCCGGTGAGCCGCGCAAAGGGAAGCGGAATTTGATATGATGCGTTTTTTCACTACAACTAAAAAATACAAGTTTTCTGCTTGGAGGAAAAAAGATGGGCTATGCGGAAGTTTACGGTCGCTCCCTCTCGGATGGGGAAGCCTTCTGGGCGGAGGCGGCGGAGGATATCCACTGGTACAAGAAATGGGACAAGGTGTTTGACGACTCGAACCCGCCTTTTTACCGCTGGTTTACGGGAGGCGAGGTCAACACCTGCTACAACGCGGTCGATCGGCACGTCGAGGAAGGACGGGCGGATCAACTCGCTCTGATATACGACACCCCCATCACGGGCGAACCCACTCAGAAGATAACTTATGGGGAATTGTTGCAAAGAGTCGCGCATTTCGCGGGCGCTCTCAAGGCCCAGGGGGTGGAGAAGGGCGACCGCGTCATCATTTACATGCCGATGGTGCCCGAGGCGTCAATCGCCATGCTGGCCTGCGCGCGCATCGGCGCGGTGCACTCGGTCGTTTTCGGCGGCTTCGCGCCGAATGAGTTGGCCACGCGAATCGAGGACGCAAAACCAAAGCTCATGATTTCCGCCTCGTGCGGGGTCGAACCCTCGGGCGTCATCGCCTATAAGCCCCTGCTCGATGAGGCGATCAACATCTCCAGCGTAAAACCCGATAAATGCATCATCTTTCAGCGCTCCCAGGTCGAGGCGGAACTCATCGAGGGCCGCGACATCGAGTGGAACGATTCTCTCAAAGACGCAACGCCTGCGGACTGCGTTCCCCTCGCCGCCACGGACCCCCTGTATATCCTCTATACCTCGGGCACGACCGGCGAGCCCAAGGGCGTGGTGCGGGACAACGGCGGCCACCTGGTGGCGCTCAAGTGGTCGATGCGAAACGTGTACGACGTGTCGCCGGGAGATGTGTTCTGGGCGGCGTCCGACGTCGGCTGGGTAGTGGGTCATTCCTACATCACCTATGCGCCGCTGATTCATGGCTGCACCACCATCCTCTTCGAGGGCAAGCCCGTCGGCACGCCCGATGCGGGCGTTTTCTGGCGCATCATCTCCGAGCACGGGGTAGAGGTTTTCTTCACTGCGCCCACGGCGTTCCGCGCAATCAAGCGAGACGATCC
Organism: bacterium; assembly: GCA_965261085.1. Classification (GTDB taxonomy): domain Bacteria; phylum UBA8248; class UBA8248; order UBA8248; family UBA8248; genus Bin107. Next base: position 3,165,918 of record OZ253442.1, on the reverse strand, counting down.
GGACGCCGAACTCATGAAGAATTACGACCTCAGTCGTTTCCGCATTCTTTTCCTGGCCGGGGAACGCTCCGACCCGGATACGATTCAGTGGGCCGAGGAGCACCTGCAGATTCCCGTCATCGACCACTACTGGCAGACGGAGACCGGCTGGCCGATGCTGGCGAACCCCATGGGCATCGAGCATATGCCCGTCAAGTACGGCTCCCCCTCGAAGGCGGTGCCCGGCTATGATTTCAAGGTTCTCGACGGAGAGGGCCGCGAACTGGGCGCGGGCGAGATGGGCGCGCTGTGCGTCAGGCTCCCCTTGCCGCCCGGGTGCCTGCCCACTCTCTGGAACGCTGATGATCGCTTCATCGACTCCTATCTGAGCGAGTACCCGGGTTTCTACAAGACGGGTGACGCCGGATACATGGATGAGGAGGGCTACGTCTACGTGATGTCGAGGACGGACGACATCATCAACGTGGCGGGCCACAGGCTCTCCACGGGCGCGATGGAAGAGGTTCTGTCGGCTCACCCCGACGTGGCCGAGTGCGCCGTCATCGGCGTGAAGGACCAGCTCAAGGGCCAGCTCCCGCTCGGTTTCCTTGTGCTCAAGGCGGGCGTCGATAAACAAGACGAAGATATCGTCACCGAGGTGGTGCAGCTCGTTCGCAGTCAAATCGGCGCGGTGGCCTCGTTCCGCCAGGCGACGGTGGTGACGCGCCTGCCCAAGACGCGCTCGGGCAAGATTCTGCGGGGAACGATGTCGAACATCGCAGATGGCGAGGAATACAAGATGCCTGCCACCATCGACGATCCGGCCATTCTGCCCGAGATCACCGAGGCGCTCGCCGGGCTGGGCTATCCCTTCGACTAGGCGGCGTCGAGAATTTTTGAGCGCACAGCCGCCTGGGTGACGTTCCCCAACCACCAGGCTTTTTTCGCCGGATGCGTTTTCGTGCGCCTGCGCCAGTATCAGTCGGAAGCAAATCCCGGGTAATTCTCTGGTTTTCGGGATCAGCGCGAGGGGGAGTGTGGGTGTGATACTCGCTTCCCCGGCTGCCGGATTGCGTAGCGCCGCTCGCACCGTCCTTTTATGGGGTGATTTTGCTCAAATCCTTAGATCCGAACCTCCTGTCGTTCATCGCGGCGTTTTTCGTCGCCGTCTCCCAAGTATTCTATCGAAAGGCGCTGATCCATATCGGACCGGGGATTGCGGCCATTGTGATGAACGCCCTCACCGCGATACTGGCGATCATGCTCTACCTCGCCTGGGGCGAGAGCGTTTCATGGCGGATGGAAGGCGTCATGTGGTACATGCTCATCGGCCTTTTCGGGAGTTCGGTCGGGCGTTACATGATTTTCGGGTCGATGCGCCTGCTCGGTCTGGCGCGGACGCAGATTATGGTGCAGTCGATCCTGGTGTGGTCGGCGCTCGTGGGCGTGTTCATATTGGGTGAGCGCTTCTCGGCGGGCGTGGCCGTCGGCACTTTCGCCATCATGATCGGGGCCGTTCTTCTCGTCTATAAGAGAGAGTCCTCCAAAAGAGAATCGGGTGAGAAGGACGTGGCGCTGGTTTATTTTCTCGTGCCGGTCATCGCTTCCTTCTTGTTTTCCTTGACGTTTGTTTTCAGAAAATACGCCATCCTCGTCATGCCCTCGGAATCTCTGGGAATCGCGATTTCCACCTTCACGGCGATGTCCCTGCTTCTTCTGGCCATGCCGTTCACGAAGGAAGAAAGCGGGATGAAAGGCTGGAGCCCCAGGGGACTGGTAACGATTGCCTGCGGGGTCGTCGCGAATATAATAGCCGCCCTCTGCTTCTGGACGGCGTTCAGGGAGGGAGAGGTGGTGCAGGTGATACCCATCAACCGCCTCTCCGTCTTGTGGGTCATCATTTTCTCGTGGCTGTTCCTGAAGAAACAGGAGAGCATCACCCTGCGCATCGTGGTAGGCGGCGTCCTCTCCGTGGTGGGCGCGTTTGCGATTGCCTGGGGGAAGTGAATGGAAGTGACAAATATCGCGTTATATCCACATTTCTTATTGCAGATTTAGACTATCTATTTCGCAACTCGCAGAGCTTATTTTTACGCTGGTGATTTTTTCGTAATAACTAAACGAAAAATTGAATTCCACCGTTTCGCTCTCGCTATTGTGTGCATATAAACTATGAGATTTGGATTCAGAATTTGAGTCTGATTGTGAAGAGTATCTTTGCTTTCCCTTGTACTCTATTTCAACTTCACACTTAACATCAGCATCAATGTAAGTGCCTCCTCGATAGTCAGTTTGAATATCGTAACTTACTAGCAAATCACAGTCCGTGAAATGATTTCCATCATAGCTTTTATTGCAATCCAATTCCCGGTGGGTTCTCTTTATGCAAACTTCAGCGTTTGTTTTAAATTCCGTGCTGCAATCAATTCCTTGAACTTTGCGACGATATATTTTCCTCATAATTTGCTCTAGTCTTTTGTTTTGTTGCTGGATTTCTTTTTTCGACATTGGTGCGCATGAGTCATTTGATTTCTTATACCCTCGGTTACATTCCCAATTATTACCGATGAAGTCGAGGCTGGCGTTTTTAGGGATTTGGATTCTTAGGCATTTACGACCGGCTTTGTAATACCCTCGGTTACATTGCCAATTGTTACCGATGAAGTCGAGGCTGGCGCTTTCAGGGATTTGGATTTTCAGGCATTTATGACCAGCCTTGTAATACCCTCGGTTGCATTGCCAATTGTTACCGATGAAGTCGAGGCTGGCGCTTTCAGGGATTTGGATTTTCAGGCATTTATGACCAGCCTTGTAATACCCTCTGTTGCATTTCCAATTGTTGCCGATCAAGTCGAGGCTGGCGTTTTCGGGGATTTGGATTCTCAGGCATTTCTGACCGGCTATGTAATACCCTCTGTTGCATTTCCAATTGTTGCCGATCAAGTCGAGGCTGGCGTTTTCGGGGATTTGGATCCTCAGGCATTTCTGACCGGCTATGTAATACCCTCTGTTGCATTTCCAATTGTTGCCGATCAAGTCGAGGCTGGCGTTTTCGGGGATTTGGATTCTCAGGCATTTCTGACCGGCTATGTAATACCCTCTGTTGCATTTCCAATTGTTGCCGATCAAGTCGAGGCTGGCGTTTTCGGGGATTTGGATCCTCAGGCATTTCTGGCCGGCTTTGTAATACCCCCTATTGCATCGCCAACCTCCCCCGAATGCGTTCTTGGATGCGTTTTCCGGTAAAGACTGTGCAATAGAAGAATTGAAAAGCAGTAGAGTCATTAAAATAATGCAGGTACTGCTAATGAGTAAGTTCTGCGTGGATCGGTTCATGAATTACTTGCCTTTTCTGCTGCCAAAGTGATGATTATTGGGGTAATAATCCTCAGTCCCGAAGAATAACTTGCTGACATTAAGTTGTGGTAAGAGTATTACTCTTTATTATGTACATCGTCCCTACTTCTCCACCCATTTCGCGGAGAAGGGCGCGTCTCCGCCCAGGACGATGCCTGCGTCCGAATCCGCCCAGTCGGCGTAGAAAAGCAGCGCGGCCTCGTAGCTGTTCGAGCGCGTATTGCTCGTGCGCGTATGGGTGATGACCAGGTGCGCCAGTTCCGTGGCCTTGGGCAGGCCCTTGGCCCAGATTTTGTGCGCCCCGTAGACGGCGTGCTGGATTTTCTCGCCGAATTCGGTGATTTTCCCTGGCGGCACGCTGCTGCCCGTGGGGGGGCCGCCGGGGTTGGGCGTGGACTCGAGCGGTTTCGAGATGTCGTGCAGGATGCAGGAGGCGATGAGCAGGTCGCGGTCGACCTGGATCCCGTGGAGTCTTTCGGCGATATCGGCCATGGCGAGCGCCATTTGGGTGACGCCCTGAACGTGGCCGATGAGCGTCATGTGTTTTTCTTCTTTCAGGTTTTTGGGGATGTCCCCGAAACGCTCCCAGGCGGTCTCCCGGGCCAAGTCCAGCCAGATGTCGATGACGCCCTCGCGTAAATCGGCGTCTTCGATTTGGTTCACCTCCGGGAAGAGCGCTCGAATCTCATCCGCGGTCGTCTGAATCGCCATCTTCTTATCTCCGCGCAGTCTTTCTTATGGGTCCGGGACTTCGAGGCCGACAAGGGGGCCGAACTGCTGGCCGCCGTAGCAGTCGGCGTCTTCCAGATCGCAGGAGAACACGGGGCGGGGAATGGATATTTTAATCGCGCGCGCGGCGTCGTGGTGGACGAGCAGCACCTTCTCCTCGGTCAGATTGTAGAGGCGGCAAAACACCTCCTTGGTGAGGACATTCGAATCCACCACATGCCGATAGGTGTCTTCCTCATCGAACATGACGTCGAACGTGAGGTTGAACGGCCCTGCGTTTTTCGAGCGAATGAGTTTGGCGAGTTCACCGAGCGTGGCCATCAGTTCGCCACCTCCATCATCTCGGCCGGGAACATCTCGTAGGGGTCGTCCGGGTAGACAATGTGGTTCAGGTTGAAGCGATAGACAGGGCCTTTTTCAAGCTCCGCCGGCGTGAAGGGAAACGCCAGGGTCGATATGAGGCCGCCCCACTCGGGAATGGGGTAGTGGAGCGCGAAATGGGCCAGGGTGGCCGCCATCGTATTGGCGGATACCTGATCCTCCGCCGTCACCTCGAAGAGAACGCCCACCTCGTGCGGAATCCGGTCCGCCTGGGGTTCGAGCTTCCCCATCACGGCGTCGCGCCCGAATACGCGGATGGTGAGTTGATAAGCGGGCGGCGTTTCCCGGTCGGGGAAGATTTCCTGAACGCGCGTATCGAAGCCCTCTCTGATGCCGTCGAGCCAGGAGTCGAGTTGCTTGAGGATCATGGGGTCGCGCACGCCGCCGATGATCACCGACTGGTAGCCGACGAGTTCGGCTCCTTCGAGCTTGATGGAATACCGCTCCGCCGTATGGAACTCGGAACCCACTACGCGAACGGAGCGCTCGTTTTCCGCCGAATAAGCCGAGCGGCTCGTGTCGAGGACGCCAGCGGGTTCGGTGATGCGGTAAGGGTCCGTGTTTTCATACAGGGTGTGGGAGGCCACGCTCTGCGGGGTGCAGTACATCTGCGGGTTCAAGGGCTCGACCACGAAATGATCGTCCCGAATCCAGGCGAAACAACCATCCGGCCGCGCGCGGTGCACGGCGCAGGCAGCGCCGCATTCGAGTATCTTCGCCGCATGCCAGGAAAGGCCACGGTCCGCACCCATCCGCACGGGATGGCAGGCGAAGACCGAGGTGTCAGAAGCCCTGCCCGTCAACACCACGTCCGCTCCCTGATCGAGCGCCCGGGCGATGGGTTCATCGCCCATCATGCCCACGATGTGCGCGCTTTTTTCGATTATCTCTTCATCGAGCGGGGGTGCGGGGTCGAGCGCCTGGATGCGGCCTTCCTTGTATCTTTTCTTGAGATACGCCTTTTCCTGCTCACCCCGGACCAGTGCGAGATTGAAACTCAGGCCCTCCTCGCGGGCGATTTCCAGACAAATATCGCGCATCCACTCGAGCCCTGCGTCACCGCCCGCCGTTCCGCATGAACCGACTATCATGGGAACTCCCAGGCTTTCTCGCCCTTTGAGCATGAGCTTCAGGTCGCGCTTGGTCGCCGAGCGGGAGAAGTTCGGTTTGCCCGCACCGAGAAAAGCCGGCCCGTTGTCCGTCGATCCCCCGTCGCAGGCGATGATGTGCGGCTTCATGGACAAGCCACGCTCGAAAGAGCTTTGGGGAAAACCGGAGCCGATGACGCCGCAAGGGGAGAGTACGCGCGCTTCCAAGATTAAATTCACTCCATTCTGGTGAGGTTCATACGCATCCTGCTCAAGGCGCGCCCCGAGGCGCCCTCGATGCTGGATGCTGCCATGTCAATATAGCGGATGCCAATCCTACACCGATTTTTACGTCAGAGGAAGAGAGCGGAGTCATCCCGGGCGGGCGCTCTCCCGCGTCATTCCCCCCTCAAATTTTCTACGCACCGCCAGGAGAGCGGCCAGGTTGCTCGTCATCAGGGGGAGGTCGGGATAGCGGGCATGAATCTCGGGCAGGGCGTCGACGGCGGGGAGGTTCGTGCAGGAGATGAAAAGACAATCCGCTTTTTTCAAGTTCTGAGGGGAGAGCCTCTCGTCCGCGAACTTTAGGATTTTATCCGCCCGCGTGTTGCCGATCTCGATGTTGTCCGTTATCCCCATGCCGTCTATCGAGAGAACCTCCATGCCGTCTTCTTCGAGAGAGGCGCGTATGGACGCGTTCAACTCATCGACGTAGGGCGTGAGCACCACCAGTTTCCTGGCCCCCATCTCGGCGAATTCACGCGAGAGCGCAGAAAGAATGGTGGCCGTCTCCGCGCCGGTTTGCTCTTCGATTTGCGCTTTAATCTTCTGGTCATGCGCCTGTCCGAAGAGTGCGCCGCCCGACGTGCAGCCGAAGACGCAAAAATGGGGATGAACGGTCCTAAGCATCCGGTTCGCCTCGGGCAGGGATTCTTCGATCATGCGGATTTCGGCCTGCTTCGTCGTCTCATCGAGGAACATGCGGGAAGTGGCGGTGAAGACTCCCTCCGGCAGGTTCTTGTGAAAATCGCGCTCCATCGTTGCGTTCGACGAGGGAACCAGAAGGCCGACGCGAAACGGGGTTTCATGGGCGGTGTTCATCGCAGTCTCCGGAGCGGATAGTGGATTCTGTGATTGTAGAATAATTCGGCGGGAGGCCAAAGCGCCTCCGTGCTCGCCGCATGGCTTAGTTTCATCGATGCGCGGCGTCTCGCCTCGAAACCGAAGGTGTTGTAAAACTTGGGATGTCGCGCATGTCCGCCTGGAGTGATCAGCAGGGCAGGCGGCGCGCTCTTGGGTATTTGCGGTGTCATCGCTCCAATGGTTTTGAAGGAGGTTTCGTGGATTTTCAACTTGAAGAATCAGACCGCCTGCTCCAGCAGACGGCGCGGGAACTGGCTTTAAGGGAATTCGCGCCCGATGCCTTCTCCTATGCGCGAACGGGAGAATACCCCCGGCGTTCGATGCAGGTGCTGGCCGAGCACGGCATGATGGGTATGACGGTAACCGAACCCCACGGAGGGGGCCACTCGATTTTCGAGGCCTGCCTGGTGATGGAGGCGGTCTCCCAAGTGTGCCCCCACAGCGGCGACGTGGTGCAGATGGGGAACATGGGCCCCATCCGCGTGATAGACGAATTGGGTTCCGCCGAGCAGAAAGAGCGGTTTTTGCCCCCGATATGCCGGGGGGAGAAGATAATCTCCATCAGCATGACGGAGCCCGACGCCGGTTCGGCGGCCACGGATTTACAGACCACGGCGGAGTATGACGGCGATAGCGTCGTCGTGAACGGCCAGAAGTGCTTCAGTTCCAACGCCCCGCACGCTGATTTGTTCGTCGTCTACGTCCGCTTCGGCCCCAGGACGCGGGATTGCGGCGCCGTCGTGGTGGAGACGGGAACGCCCGGCTTCACGAAAGGAAAGACCGAACACTACATGAGCGGGGAGGCGCACTGCGCGCTTCACTTCGAGAACGCGCGCGCGCCTAAGGAGAACGTGCTTGTGGATGCGGAGGGTTTTCAGGTGCTTATGCCCGTGTTCAACGTGGAGAGGTTAGGGAACGCCACGCGCTGCCTCGCTCTGGCGCAGGCGGCTTACGATATGACGGTCGCGCATACCAGCGAGAGGCGGCAATTCGGGCGCCCCCTGTGTGAGTTTCAGGGAGTGCAGTGGATGGTCGCGGACATGCGGGTCAAGCTCGAGGCGGCGCGCCTGCTCCTTTACCGGGCGCTCTCGAACGCGCGCGCGGGCCTGCCCTCGGCAATCGAGACGACGAGCGCGAAGCTCTACTGCAACGAGATGGCGCGCCAGGTGGCGGACGACGCGATTCAGCTTCATGGCGGCTATGGTTTTTCGACCGAGATGCCGCTCGAGTTCCTCTACCGCAAGATTCGCGGGTGGTCCATCGCGGGAGGTTCCACCGAGATGTTGAGAAACCGCCTGGCTTCCCTGATCTATGAGCGCCCCTTCAGCCAGCGCCCGCCCAGAGCGTAATTTTTACCCGCCATGAATTTTTGGGAAATCGCCTGATTATGCGACGCAACGTAACTGAAGGCCTTGAAAATCTTCTCTCGCCCGCCTCGATAGCCGTCGTCGGGGCGTCGGCGAACCTTGAGCAGTTCAACGGCCGCCTGGTGAAGAATCTACTGCGCCACGGCTTTGCGGGTCGGGTATACCCCATAAATCCCAAATACGAGGAAGTGGCCGGCCTGCCTTGCCGGTCGAGTCTCGACGCGCTTCCCGAAGCGCCGGATGTCGCATTCATCACCGTGGGAAGAGAGCGAGTGGCGGGCGTTCTGGCCGAATGCGCCGAGGCGGGAGTAGGCGCGGCCATCATCTATACCGGCGGTTTTTCCGAGGCGGACGAGGCGGGCGCGAGCCTGGAAGCTGACATTCAGCGCATCGCCCGAAATACCGGCATCCGCGTTTGCGGGCCGAATACGTCGGGCGTTCACAATTTCCATCACAATTTTCACCTCGCGGGCTTAATCGCGCTCGACGTGGAGGAGATGCTGCCGGGGCGCATTGGGGTCGTCTGCCAGAGCGGGAGCATCGGCGGCGCACTGCTCTCGCGCGCCACACAGCGCGGCATCGGGTTCAGCTACCTGATCTCCTGCGGCAACGAGATGGATCTGGAAGTCTCGGATTATCTCGATTATCTCATCGACGATTCCCACACCCACGCCATCGCGGTCTATCTCGAAGGGGTGCGCGACGGAGAGAAGTTCAAAAAGGTTCTCGAAAAAGCGCTGCGCCGGGAGAAGCCCGTGGTCGTGCTGAAGGTGGGCGAGGCGCGCGAGGGGGAGCGCGCGGCCTTGAGCCATACGGGGGCCATGGTGGGTGAGGACAGGGCCTATGAGGCGCTGTTCCGGGGGTGGGGCGTCACGCGGGTGGATGACCTCGAAGCGCTTTTCGAGGTCGCCCACATGTTTTGCGTCTCGGCAAGACCAAAGGGAAAGAGAGTGGGCATCGTGACGACGACGGGCGGGGCGGGCGCCTTGATGGCCGATAAGTGCGGCGCCCTCGGCCTGGAAGTCGCCGAGGTGGATGACGCCCTCAGCGCCAGGATAAAGGAAAAACACCCCGCGTTTGGGCGGATAGAGAATCCGCTCGATACCACCATCGCGGACATTCACCTTTATTCGGATTTTCTCGAAAATTTTCTCGAGAGCGGCCCCTTCGACGCGGTGATTCCCATCGTGGGTTCGAGCGCGCAGTTCAAGCCCGAGATGGGAGTGGAGCCCATCGTACGCTTGAAGCGGACGAGCCCCGACGTTCCCATGCTGGCATATTTCAATCCCCATGCGGAGGATGCGCACAGGCTACTGGCGGGAAAGGGGATAGCCTCATTTCAGTCCATCTCGGGCTGCGCGCGCGCGGCGGCGGCCCTGGTGCGGTATGCAGAAGTTTTGAAGAGAAGAAAAAATAGCGCGCCGCCGCCCGTTAATGAAGCGCCATCCCCCTCGGTAGCGGAAACCCTGTCGAGCGCCGGCTCACTGAATGAAGCGCAATGTCTGGCGCTCATGCGGGATTTCGGTTTGCCCGTGGTGGCCCACCGGTATTGCCGCACAGAAGAAGAGGTGCGCCGGGCGGCGCGTGATTTGCGCTTTCCGCTCGTTTTGAAGGGGGTGTCCTCGAAAATTCATCACAAGACGGAATGGGGGCTGGTGAAAACGGGCCTGGGCGATGAGGCGTCGCTCGAAGCCGCCCTCTCTGAAATCTCGAGTTTGCGCAAAAGGTGTGATCTGGAGGGTTATCTCCTTCAGGAGCAGGTTGGGGATGGCGTCGAGTTTTTGCTCGGCGTGAAGAGGGACCCGCAGTTCGGCCCGATGGTGACGATTGGCCTGGGCGGGGTGGATGTGGAGCTTCTCGACGACGTGAGCGCGCGGGCAGCGCCTCTTGTGCTCGATGACGCCTACGAGATGATGGATGAACTGAAGAGCAAGAAGATATTCGAGAGCCACCGTGGGCGCGGGCCGCTCGACACAAAAGCGTTCGCCGAGGCGATCCGCCGCCTGGGAGACCTCGCTTTCGCCCACCGCGCGCAGATTGAAGAAGTGGATTTGAACCCCGTTTTTCTGCGCGAAGCGGGCAGGGGATGCCTCGTGGCGGATGCGCTCGTCATCACCCGAAACTCCGCCTGACGCCGCGCTTCGCCCACCATTTGACGCCTGAAAAAGGCCCTCGCCCATGCCGCGAAAATCACCGATTGACTTTACCTATAACAAGATTTAGTGTTTTCCATATCTTGGATTGACAAAGCACCAATGATATTTTTTGTCTTTGCTTCTTCCTGGTTTCAAAAGATCGAGTGTGGATGAGCGCGCTTCTTGAAATCGAAGACTTGAGAACGCATTTTTTCACCTCCTCCGGCGTCGTCAAGGCCGTCAACGGCATCTCTTATGACGTTCAGGAAGGCGAGACGGTGGCGATTGTCGGCGAATCGGGCTGCGGGAAGTCCGTGAGCGCGCTCTCCGTTCTCGGCCTCATCCCGAACCCGCCCGGCCGCATCGTCGGGGGAGTGATACGCTTTCTGGGAGATGATCTGATCAAACTCGACGATTTGCAGATCAGAAACATCCGGGGCCGCCAGATCGGCATGATCTTTCAGGAGCCGATGACTTCCCTCAACCCCGTTTTGACCATCGGGCTGCAGCTCACCGAGACGATGGAGCATCACCTCGGCATGGACAGGGCCGACGCGGAGAAAAAAGCGGTCGAATATCTCCGCCTCGTGGGCATATCCGAGCCCGAGCGGCGCATTCGGCAATACCCCCATCACCTGAGCGGCGGGATGCGGCAAAGGGTGATGATCGCGATGGCGCTTTGCTGCGAGCCGAAGCTCATCATCGCGGATGAGCCGACAACGGCGCTCGACGTCACCATCCAGGCCCAGATTCTGGAGTTGATGAAAAACCTCACCAAACGCCTCGGTGTGGCGCTCATCATCATCACGCACAACCTCGGCGTGGTGGCCCGGTATGCGGATCGCGTGAACGTCATGTACGCCGGAAGGATTATCGAGCGTGGTCTCGCGGCGGACATCTACCGTGAGCCCAGGCATCCATACACCCTGGGGCTGCTGAGTTCCGTGCCGAGGCTCGATCAGCCCAGGCAAAAGCGCCTGGACCCCATCGACGGACAGCCGCCCGACCTGACGCGCCTGGGCGCGGGCTGCGCTTTTCTGCCCCGGTGCAAGTTCGCCGTGGATAGATGCGCGAGCGAGATACCGCCGCTAGAGACGATTGGGAACGGTCATCTGGCCGCCTGTTGGGAAAAGCACAATCTCCACGCAGGGAGAGAATGAACAATGAACCATGCGGGGTCCACTATGGAAAGTGATGCCCAACTCACCCGAAATGGTGGGCTTGGCGACGTTCTCCTCGACGTCAAGGGCCTCAAGATGCATTTTCCCATCACCGAGGGCGTGGTTTTCAATAAACTCGTCGGCTTGGTGAAGGCCGTGGATGGCGTGGATTTGCACATCAGGCGCGGCGAGACGCTGGGTCTCGTGGGCGAAAGCGGCTGCGGGAAGACGACGACGGGAAGGTGCATCCTCCAGCTCGAACGGCCCACGGAGGGTGAAATTGTTTTTGACGGCGTGGATTTGACGAAGCTCGGTCAGGTGGAATTGCGCGAATACAGGCAAAAAATCCAGGTAATCTTCCAGGACCCGTACAGTTCTTTGAATCCGCGCATGAAGATCGGCGCAATAATAGACGAGCCCATGTACGTCCACGGAATCGAACCGGACGCCCGAAAGAGAAAGAATAGAGTCAGCGAGTTGCTCAGCGTCTGCGGGCTGAATCCCAGGATGGCGGATAGATATCCACACGAGATGAGCGGCGGGCAGCGCCAGCGCGTGGGAATCGCACGGGCCTTGAGCCTGAAGCCCGATTTCATCATCTGCGATGAACCCGTCTCGGCGCTCGACGTGTCGATCCAGGCGCAAATCATCAATTTGCTCGAAGACTTGAGAGATGAATATAATCTGACGTACCTGTTCATCGCGCATGATCTGAGCGTGGTGCGCCACCTTTGCCACCGGGTGGCGGTCATGTATCTGGGCCGGATCGTGGAATTGGCGGATTGCGACGAATTGTACGATAATCCGATGCACCCCTATACGCGGGCGTTGCTTTCGGCCGTTCCGGTGCCGGACCCGGAGGTCGAGCAGAAACGCGATATCAGCTTCGTCGCGGGAGAGGTGCCCAGCCCGATAAACCCGCCATCGGGCTGTGTGTTCCACCCCCGGTGTCCTATCGCGGTGGAGAACTGCTCCAAAGAGGCGCCTGTTTCGCGGGAGTTGAAACCGAGCCATTGGGTGGCCTGTATGGAAGTCTGAAATTTTTTGGCTATGTAGTTTTACTCGTTTCACGACTTAATTTGGGATGTATGAATTTCATCCGAGTATTCAAAAGGAGATATCCATATGCTTAAGACTCGTCTCAGAACTTTCGTCATCGTAGCGGCGCTGTTCGCCCTGGCGCTGTGGAGTTTTGCTCCACCCGCCGAGGCGGCTCCCAAGAAAGGCGGCATTCTCAAATTCGTCGTCGGCAGTAAGATTCCCTCATACGATGGCCACATCGAATCCACCTTCGGGATGATTCACCCGCTTCGTCCCTTCTACAGCCTGCTGATTCGCGTGAATCCGGACAATCCCTCTTCACCGACGGATTTCGTCTGCGACGTGTGCGAGGGCGGAGTGCCGAAGCCGACAGAAGGGCATACGAAGTACACCTTCAAAATCCGCAAGGACATCTCGTTCCACAACGGCCAGAAACTCACCTCTGCGGACGTGAAGGCGACGTATGACAAGATCATCAGCCCGCCGAAAGGCATCGAGAGCAACCGCAAGGCGTTTTTCAGCATGGTGAAATCCGTCAGCGCACCGGACCCCGAGACGCTGGTCTACAAGCTGAAATACCCGACGGGCTCCTTCGTTCCGGCGCTTGCGCTGCCTTATAACTTCATCTACTCGAAGGCCGACCTCGACAAGCACGGCTACAGATGGCACCAGAAGAACGTGAACGGCACGGGCGCCTTCACGTTCGTGCAGCACCAGCCGGGCGCGTTCGTCGAGGGCAAGCGCTACGCCAAATACCACCACAAGGGAAAACCCTATCTCGACGGCTACCGGGCGATTTCCGCGCCCAAGATGGCCATTCGCCTCCAGGCCATTCGCGGCGACCGCGCGGCCATCGAATTCCGCGGATTTCCGCCCAAGGCGCGTGACGATCTCAAGAAAGCGCTGGGCGACAAGCTCACCGTCCAGGAAAGCGACTGGAACTGCAATCTCATGGTGACGCCCAACCACAAGCGCAAGCCTTTTGACGATGCGCGCGTGCGCCGGGCGCTTACGCTGGCGATCGACCGCTGGGGCGGATCCAAATACCTCTCGCGCATCGCCATCGTGAAGACCGTCGGCGGCGTGGTTTTTCCCAAACATCCCCTGGCGGCCACGAAAGAGGAATTAACGAAGATCGCGGGCTACTGGTCGGACATCAATAAATCCCGCGCCGAGGCCAAGAGACTCCTCAAGGAAGCCGGCTATCCGAGCGGCTTCGAGTTCACCCTGCACAACCGGGGAGTGGACCAGCCCTACAAGGTCGTGGGCACCTGGGTCATCGACCAGTGGCGGAAGATCGGCCTCAAGGTCAAGCAGTGGGTGCAGCCTTCCGGGCCTTTCTACGCCACGCTGAGAAAGAAGAAGAACTTCGACGTATCCATCGACTTCAACTGCCAGTCGGTCATCAATCCGCTGGTCGACATCTCGAAGTTCATCTCCGACGACAGGGCGGGCAACCAGTACGCGCAATACCAGGATCGCCAGCTCGACAAATGGTTCGACGAGATGAACCGCGAACCCGACGTGAAGAAGCAGCGCGAAATCATGCGCAAGTATGAAAAGCGCGCCCTCGATGAGATGGCGCACCAGTTCGTGACGCTCTGGTGGTACAAGATCAACCCCCACCGAAGCTACGTGAAGGGTTGGAAGATAGCGCCGAGCCACTACCTGAACCAGCATCTGGATAACGTCTGGCTCGACAAATAGGCCGCATCGTCTCCCTCGCCGCCCGGACGCCCGGGTGGGCGGGGGAGGGCGGCCCCAAAAAGCGGCATGGGGGCCTGTGAGCGAACGTGAAAGCGCCCCATCGCCGCATGTGAGGTGATGAGAGTCACGCAAGAAGTGAAACGCAAGGGCGCATCAATGATGGATGAGTCGGCGAACTCCTCCCGAGGCGTGCGATACGCTCGCATGGCGTGAATCGCAAGGACGCACAAAGTGTACAAATACACGCTCAAGAGAATTTTGCTGATGTTCCCGACGCTCCTGGGAGCGGCGGTGCTGGTGTTCTTCATGCTCCGCCTGATACCCGGTGACGTGTGCGAACTCCGCATGGCCGGCTCGGGCATGTACGTGGACAAGGAAGCGATAGCGACGTGCCAGGAGAACCTGGGGATAGACGCGCCCATCTACGTGCAGTTCATCGATTTCATCACGGGATTCTTCACGTTCGATTTGGGCCAATCCATGTGGACGGGCAAGCCGATTCTGCACGAAATCGGCCTTAGGTTCGAACTCTCCTTGCAGGTCGCCATCATGGCGACGCTCACGGGCATCCTCATCTCCATTCCGCTGGGAACGATTTCCGCCATCAAGCAGGACACCTGGATCGACTACGTCGTGCGCTCGATCAGCATCGCAGGGATCGCCATGCCCTCGTTCTGGCTGGGCATTCTGATTATTCTCGGTCTTTTGATCATGACGCAGAAAGTCTTCGGGGACCCCTGGATGCCGCCGATTCACTATACCCCGATATGGGAGGATCCGGTGGCCAACATATCGCAGTTGATATGGCCGGCCGTCGCGACGGGATATAGATACTCCGCCGTCGCCACGCGCATGACGCGCTCGGCCCTGCTGGAGGTCTTGCGTGAGGATTACGTGCGCACCGCACGCGCCAAGGGTCTGCTGGAAAAGCTCATCATCAACCGCCATGCGCTCAAGAATTCGCTTCTGCCCGTGGTGACCGTCATCGGCCTGGAGTTCGCCTTCCTGATGGGCGGGCTGGTGGTGACCGAACTGGTGTTCAACCTAAACGGCCTGGGGAAACTTTTAGTCGAATCGGTGAGTAACCACGACTACACCATGACGCAGGCCCTGGTCATGCTCGTGGCCGTCGTCTTCATCTTTACGAATCTGTTCATCGACATCCTCTATGCGTGGCTCGACCCGCGCATACGCTACAGCTAGGAGGTTACGTGATGGCGTCCCCCACCGACCTTGCCGTCTCCGAGATGGATTTCGCCGCCGTCCCCGAGCGCTCGCTGTTGAGCAAGCTCAAGGACACCGCGAGGAAGAAGCCCCTGGGCGCGGTGAGTGCGTGCGCCGTCATCGCGATGATCCTGCTGGCCGGTTTCGCGGACATCATCACCTTCTACGACCCGGTGCAGAATTCCTTCGACAGCATGCACGTCGCCCCGAGCGTCGCGCATTGGTTCGGGACGGATCAGTTCGGGCGCGATATTTTCACGCGCATTGTCTTCGGCGCCAGAACGGCGCTGTTCATCGGCTTTTCGGCCGCCATAATGGGCTCCACCGCCGGCCTCGTCCTCGGCGTGGGCAGCGCGTATTTCGGCGGGCGCTTCGACCTCATATTCCAGCGCTTCATGGATATCTTCATCTCGTTTCCGCTCATCATCATGGCGCTCTCGGTGGTTTCCATCTTCGGCACCGGAACGCAGAACGTGATTTTCGCCATCACGATTCCCTTGATCCCCAGATGCGCCCGCGTGGTGCGCTCAAGCGCGCTCTCCATCCGCGAGATTCCCTACGTGGACGCCGCCCGGGCGCTCGGCTTCGCGCACGCGCGCATCATCTTCCGGCACATGATTCCCAACGTCATGGCGCCCTATCTCATCATGCTCACTTCTTTCCTGGGCCAGGCGATACTGCTCGAAGCCTCACTCTCCTACTTAGGTCTCGGAGTGCAGGAACCCACCGCCGCCTGGGGGCTGATGCTCCAGGGAGGGGCTGAGGAATACGCCGAAAGCGCGCCCTGGATTCCCGTTTTTCCCGGTCTCGCCATCACCGCCTCCGTCTTCGCCTTCAACCTCTTCGGCGACGCCGTGCGCGACACGCTCGACCCCAGACTGCGCTCCGAATAGTTTCATATTGGCGACGCTCTCCATCATCCTGCATTTCGGGGAGATGCGCGGGCGGTTGAAAAGCTGAGCGGTGAATTCGGCATTCCGAGGTGTTGAGAGGTATTGCATTCCAAAGACATTCACATGAGGGTAGGGGCCATGCGATTCTCGCGCGGGGCTGCGGAGAGTTGCTTGTGCGGGATAGGGCGATGGGTTTTCGGCGGAAGAGATGAAAATTACCGCGCGGAGTAACTAGCGCCCGCCTCGGATGAACGTCACCTCAAAGATTCTTGAGTTGCCGGCTTCTTTTGCGCTCTTTTTTGGGGGCGCGCCTGGGGTTTCCTTTTTTCCGGGTGTCTCGCCTGGGCGTTCTGGAGGGATCATCTTCCGGCGCGTCATCTTCCATGAAGGCCGCCTGATGGAGACGGTCCCTAAACTCGCCCGTCCGCACGACCGCAGACGCGAAGGGCGCCGCCGCCTCGCCGAGCGCCCTGTCCGAGGTGACGAGAACCGCCCCCCTGTATTTGTCTTTCAAGAGGCGCAGGATAAGCGCGTCGGCGATTTCGTGTCTGGAGAACAATACCTCCACACCGCCCGGGCTTCTCCCCCCTCGGTCATGGTGGGATTTTCCGTCGAATACGACGGTAATCTGGGGATTTCCCTGAGAATTCCTGCGGTAGCTCTGGAGCATCTCGATGAGGCCCTCGCGACCGGCTTCCAAATCCTGATGAAGAACGCGCCTGAGTTCGGCGATGGCGGGAATGAGGTTGTATCCATCAATGACGAGCCGCATGATTTTTCCCCTGTTCCCGTGCCGCGTTCAAAAGGGCTGAAAGAGGACGTCCATGAGTTTTGTCGCTTTTTGCGTGTCTCCTTCGATGCGCAGGGAGTTTTCTACGATTTTCAGCGCGCGCTCCGCCCGGCCCGCGCACAGGAGCACCATGTCGCTCGCAGATGCGGAGAGAGCGGCGTCGGGCGAATCGGAGAGGCCCTCCGTGGGCGATGCCTTACTACCTGCTATCGCCATTTCCCATACCGCCTCGGGCGCCGTCGTCTCGAAGCGGAACACACCCGTAATTCCAGTAGGCGCGGCGCGGTTGACGTATAATGAAAGCCTCGTTTCGAGGATTTTCACAAGCATGCCCAGTGAATCGGTCTCAAGCGGTGATGCGGGGTCGTTCTCCAAATCCCAGGAGTGTAGCGCCACCTCGTAGAGCCTTTGATCGGGAAAAGTCCGCACCCGCGTGTCGCCCTTTCTGTGCCAGAGTTTTCGGTCGAGATCGCCGGGTTCCAAGCGTTCGATTTCAGCCTGGAGCGCGCTCTGGCTTTGTTCTATCCAGTCGATGCGCTCTGCGGAAGACATGGCGATGGATTTGCGCATAATCTCACCGCGCGCCGCCTGGAATTCCGCCGGCGTCTCGGCTCCCAGAGAGAGGATGACCTCTCCTCTGCGCGCCGCCCGGATACGCTCGACATAGGAGATGGCCCCTCCCGTCATGTGGCCGATGATTTGGGCCGCGTTCCACTCGAGGCAGAAGGTGGGCTTGAGCCAATCGGCTTGCGCCATCGCGCGAAGATGGTCGATAAAACGCGCGTTCTCATGCGCGAGCCAGGGGATGGAGGGAAGAAGCGGGGCGTTATTCATTTGAAACCGCTGCGGACGTGAAAATCGCCCGCAAGGTATACGGGCGATGAGGGGAAAACACGTTTTGCCGGGGAAGCTGCACGCCCGAAGCGTAAGCGTTAGTTGCCGGAGGCGCGGATCCAGGCCTTGCCGATGGCGCGCGCGGCGTAGACGCCGGCCAGATGGCGCCTGAAATCCGCCCCGGCGTAGAAATCATCGAGCGCATCGACGCCCTCTCCCGCTCCCGCAGCCGCCTTGCGAATCGACTCAGCGCTCGGCGCGCCGCCGATGAGAGCATCCTCGACGTTTGTGGCCCGGTAGGCGGGCGCGGCCACGCCCGTCACGCCCACGCGGATGGAGGCGACCGCGCCGTTTGCGTCCAGCGCGAGCTGGACGGCCACGCCGCACACCGCGAAGCCGCTGGCCTGTTGCGCCGCCTTGAGATACGCGCCGCCGCTGCGTCCGGATGGAGCCGGTATGCGAACGGAGGTGAGAATCTCGGCGGGGGCGAGGGCCGTCTCATACGTTCCGGTGAAGAAATCGTCGATTCCGATAACGCGCTCGCCGTCCGCGCCCGCGACGGTGACTTCCGCTCCCGCCGCCAGCACGGCCGCCGGATAGTCGGCGGCGGGGTCCGCATGGGCGAGAGAGCCGCCCAGCGTGCCCCGGTTTCTGACCTGCACGTCGCCGATGGAGCCCGCCGCCTCTGCGAGGGCCCGGCATTTTTCCTGCACCAGAGATGAATTCTCGATTTCGGCGTGGGTCGTCATCGCGCCGATGCGAACTCCGCCCTCGGACTCGGTGATGCCCGAGAGGCCCTCGATGTGGGCGATGTCGATGAGGACGCCCGGGTCGGCGAGCCTCGCCTTCATCACGGGCAGAAGGCTGTGTCCTCCGGCGAGGACTCGCGCGTCTTCTCCATGCTCCCTGAGTTGCGCGAGAGCGTCTTCAAGCGCCTTGGGTCGAACGTAGTCGAAAGAAGCTGGAATCATTCTTAAGCCCTCTTCTCGGCGATGGCGCGCCACAGCCTCTCGGGGCGCAGCGGCATGTCGATGTGCGTGATGCCGAATGGCGAAAGCGCGTCGAGCACGGCGTTCACCACGGCGGGTGTCGAGCCGATGGTGCCGGCCTCGCCCACGCCTTTCGCGCCGAGGGGGTTCACGTCCGTCGGCGTGGTGGTGTGCAGAAGCTCGAAGCGTGGCAGCCTGTTCGCCTTGGGAAGGGCGTAGTGCATGAAAGACGCGTTGAGCGGCTGTCCGCCCTCGCCGTAAATCATCTCTTCTTCCAGTGCCTGTCCCAGCCCCTGGGCGATGCCGCCGTGGATCTGTCCGTGTACGAGCAGCGGGTTGATCATGTTGCCCACGTCGTCCACCGCCACGTAGCGGAGAATTTCCACCTCACCCGTATCCGGATCGACCTCGGCCAGGACGATGTGCGTCCCGAAGGGGAAGGTGAAGTTGCTCGGCTCGAAGAAGTGGGTTTCCTCGAGGCCCGGATCGGTGTCTTCAGGCAGTTTGATGGCGCTGTAGGCCATCATCGCGATCTCGGCGAAGCCGGTCGATTTCTCGGGCGCGCTCCTGACGAATACCTTGCCGTCCTCGAATTCGATGTCGTCCTCGGCGGCCTCGAATTCCATCGCCGCGAACTTGGTCATCTTCGCCCGCACCTTGTCGCGCGCGTAGACGACCGCCGAGCCGCCCACCACGGTGCCCCGGCTGCCGAAGGTGCCCACGCCGTAGGGCACCACGTCGGTATCTCCGTGGATGACGGTCACGTCGTCCACGCCGATGCCCAGGCCGTCCGCCACGATTTGGGCGAAAGAGGTCTGCTGGCCCTGGCCGTGGGGCGATGCGCCCGAGAATACGGTGGCCTTGCCCGTGGGTTCCACGCGCACGCGCGCGCTCTCCCAACCCTGGCCGCCCAGCGCGGCGGAGGGTCCCATGCCGCAAATCTCGACGTAGGTGGAAAAGCCGATACCCAGATACCTGCCGTCTTTTCTGGCCTCTTCCTGCTGCGCGCGCATGGCGGGGTAGTCCGCCGCTTCGAGCGCGAGGTCGAGCGCCTGATGGTAATCCCCGCTGTCGTAGAGCAGACCTGCGGACGTGCTGAAGGGGAACTCGGATTTATCCGGGAAATTCTTGCGCCTGATCTCCACGGGGTCCATTCCCAGTTTTATCGCCGCGATGTCCATCATGCGTTCGAGAATGTAGGTCGCCTCGGGACGGCCCGCGCCCCGGTAGGCGTCTGTCGCCACCTTGTTGGTGAACACGCCGGTGGCGTTCATCTCGATGTTCGCGATCTTGTAGGGGCCGGGGAGCATGAGGCCCGTCAGCGTAAAGATGGCTATGGTGAGCAACTGATAGTAGGCCCCGCAATCGGCCAGCACGTTGTAGCGGAACGCGGTGATGGTGCCGTCGTTCTTGAGGCCCATCTCCACGTCGCCCACCTGGCCGCGCCCGTGGATGGTGGCCATGAAGTTCTCGGAACGGCTTTCCACCCACTTGATCGGCAGGCCGAGTTCGCGCGAGACGAAAGCCGCGAGCGCCTCTTCGCGGTAGATGTTGAGCTTGCTGCCGAAGCCGCCGCCCACTTCGGGGGCGATGACGCGCATGCGGTTCTCCGGCATCCCGATCTGGATCGCCACGAGCGTGCGCACCTTGTGCGGCACCTGGGTGGAGGTCCACAGCGTCATCTTGTCCTCGCCGGGGAGGTAGTGCGCCAGAACGCCGCGCGGCTCCAGCGCCAGCGGGGCGACGCGGGCGTTCGTGATCCTCTCCTTGACGATGACGTCGGCTTCGTTGAAACCGGCTTCCACGTCGCCGCCGGCGATTCCCCATATGAACGCCTCGTTGCTCTCATAGGCTTCGTGCACCTTGGGTGAGCCGGGCTCCAGAGCGGCCTCTAAGTCCACCACGGCGTCGAGCGGCTCGTAGTCGATCTCGACCAACTCCGCCGCGTCTCGCGCGCCGTAGCGCGTCTTTGCGACAACCGCAACGACGGGTTCACCGGCGAAGAGCGCCTGTTTATCGGCCAGTATCGGCTGGTTCGGCACCTTGGCGTCGGGCACGAGGCCGCCCACGGGGACGGGGCCGATGCCCTTCGTCTCCTCGTGGGTGTAGACGGCGACCACGCCTTCCGCCGCCTTCGCCCTGGAAATATCGACCGAGCGTATGGCGGCTTTGCCGTACGGGCTTCTCACGAGCGCCATGTGCAGGGTGCCGTGTGGGTTGAAATCGTCCACGTAGTGGGCGAGGCCCTGAATGAGACGCGGATCGTCACGTCTTTTGATGGGCGCGCCGATGAATTTGGGTGCTTGGGCCATCTCTTATTCCCTCATCTGAGCCGCCGCCGCGGAAATGGCGTCGACGATGTTTTGATAACCCGTGCAGCGGCAAAGGTTGCCTTCTATGCCGTGCCTGATTTCCTCGTCCGTCGGATCGGGGTTGTCCGCAATGAGTTGGTTCGCCGTCAGGATCATGCCCGGCGTGCAGTAGCCGCACTGAAGGCCGTGTTTCTCCCAGAATTGTTCTTGCAAAGGATGAAGCTGCTCGCCATTGGCGAGTCCTTCGATGGTCGTGACGGCGCAACCATCCGCCTGCGCGGCCAGCACCGTGCAGCTTTTCACCGCCTTGTCGTCGATCAGGATGGTGCAGGCGCCGCATATCGAGGTTTCACACGCGACGTGCGTACCCGTAAGGCCGGCGTCATCGCGCAACAGGTAAACCAGAAGAGTTCTGGGTTCCACGTCGAACGTCCGGCTCTCGCCGTTGATGCTGATATTGATTTCCAAGGTCTTCGGGCCCCCACTTAAGATAAATGTTCGAAGCGCGTCCCCTCAACGGGGAGTCTCTTCCATCACCGAAGAATGATGTTCCTCCATCAAATTATCCAGTGAGAACATTATTGATGATACGGCGATGCCATGTCAAGACGGCAATTTTTCGCGGCCCGCTCGGGAGTATTTTGAGCCGACGCATCGCCTTTCGGCGCAAATATGTGTAGGATGGCCCCGTCTCACACCCGAATCGCCGGAAGAAAACACTTGCGCCGCACTCCAGATGCGCGAGCCGGGTGGTTCCGCCGAGTGAAGGCGCAATCACGGAGAGAGTATAAAATTGGCCCACGCAGGTTTCGCCACGACCGAGGGTACAAAAAGCTACGCGCAAGCCCACTCGTCCGTCTTACACCCTGAGCATTTCAGGCAACTGGGGGGGCTTTGGCTCTCCTCCATCGGTATCGGCACCTATCTCGGGGAAGCGGACGAGGCGACAGACGCGGCCTATCGCGAATCCGTGGCCGCCGCCGTCCGGGGCGGGTGCAACGTCATCGACACGGCGGTGAACTACCGCTTCCAGCGCAGCGAGAGGAACATCCGCGCGGCTCTGGACGATTTGTTCGCCGGGGGCGAGGTGGGCAGGGAGGCGCTGGCCATATGCACCAAGGGAGGGTTCATTCCCTTCGATACCCATCCGCCGCAAGGCCAGGCGGATTTCACCGACTACATGAGGAAAACCTATTTCGAGCCCGGGGTTTGTGAGCCTAAAGACATCGTCGCGAACTGCCACTGCATGACGCCCGCGTATATCAGGCATGAACTCGACGCGAGCCTCGAGAACCTGGGGGTCGAGACCATCGACGTCTACTATGTGCACAACCCCGAGACGCAGCTCCAGGAAGTGTCGCGCGAGGTTTTCCTAAGCCGCCTGCGCGACGCCTTCGAGTCGCTCGAGGGCGCCGTGGCCGAGGGGAAGATCAGGAGTTACGGCACGGCCACATGGAACGGATACCGCATGGAGCCGGGCGAGGGAGAGTATCTATCGCTGGAAGAGGTTCTGGGTGCGGCGCGGGCCGCCGGCGGGGAGGATCACCACTTCAGGGTGGTTCAACTGCCGCTGAACCTGGGCATGCCGGAGGCCTTCTCCAAGCCGAATCAGGCCCTGGACGGTGAGACGACGTGCTTTCTGGCCGCCGCGGCCAAAAACGGCGTCACCGTCATGACGAGCGGCTCGATACTCCAGGGACAGGCGGCTGATGGGCTTCCCCCCGTGATAGGGGAGGTGTTTCCGGGGTTTTCCACCGACGGGCAGCGCGCGATCCAGTTCACCCGCAGCGCGCCCGGCGTGGCCGTCGCCCTGGTGGGGATGCGCCAGATGGCCCACGTCGTCGAGAACATGGAAGTGGGCAAGTCGCCGCCCGCTCCTTTCGAGGATTTCATCCGCCTGTTCAGAGAAGAGTAATTCCGAAAAAAATCCCATCAGGCGCTTTTCCAATCCAGCATTGTTCCCATAGAATGCCCGGCGAATCTGAACAGTTCACTTCGTTCGACCTCATTCATTCCTAGATGGAGGAAACATGCCCAGACCCTCGTATCACCCAAACCCCATTCGCGGCGGCGGCAACGACGCCTACACGGGCGTTGACCACGTGCTCACCGAACCCTGGAAGGAAGAGGCGCACAACGTCCGCCTCGTCGCCCATTCGGATTTGAACGGCTGGGGCGACGCGTTCCAGATTCAGGTGGGCGGCGGCATCTGCTACGTCGCGGCCTCGGGCGTGAACGGCCACGACGGCATGACGATTCTCGACGTCAAGGACCCGGCGAATCCCAAGATCATCAACCAGATCGTCGACAGCCCCGCGGCGCGCACGCACAAGGTGCTCCGCATCAACGACGAGGTGCTGATCACGAACTCGGAGCTCAGACCCTCCCTGCGCGCCCAGTACCCGGACGCCATCGGCGGGTTGCGCATTTTTGACAATCGCGATCCGTTCCACCCCAAATTCGTGAACTACGTGGAAGTGGACGGATTCGGCATCCACCGTCCGATTTATGACCGCAAGCGCCAGCTCATGTACAGCTCGGGCTTCAAGGACGGCTACGCGGGCAAGGTGCTCCTCGTCCACGACATGAAGGACCCCTGGGCGCCCGAATTTATCGGCATGGGCACGATTCCGGGCCAGAAAGACGGGGAAGCGCCCTCCTGGGACCCCGAGATCGTGGGCGACGGCGCGTGGATTCACGAGGGGAATCCCTGGGGGAACTACGTCACGGCGGGCTATTGGGACGCAGGCGTCGCGCTGTTCGATTTGACCGACCCGACCAAACCCGAACTCATGTGGCGCCACAATCCGCACGAGACGCACGGCTGGGCGGGCTGCTACCACAGCTTCCTGGTGCCGGAGGGGTCTGATTTCGGCATCGTGACGCAGGAGACCACCACGGTGAACTGCGACGATCCCCCGGCGTTCGTGACCTTCTACGACTTGAGGAACATGCACGAGCCCCTGCCGGTGAGCACGTTCATGCCCTATGAGATCGACCCGATCGAGATGAGGCCCCTGGATGATAAATGGAACAAGACGGGCTCGCGCCACGGCGCGCACAACATTTGGCTCGACATGACGAAAGACGACCTCATGTACATCTGCTGGTTCAACGCAGGCCTTCGGGTGGTGGACTGGTCGAACCCCTTCAGCCCGAAGGAGGTGGGCTACTACATCCCCGCAGGCACGAAGGAGCGCTGCTGCCCGCAGAGCAACGACGTGCAGGTGGACAAGGATACGGGCCTCATCTACATGGCCGACCGCTGGGGGCTGGGTCTCCACATCATGGAGTACACGGGCTAGCATTCATACTTGTCTGCTCGGCGGCGTTCCTGCTGGTGATAGTTCCGGGACTTCATGAGGTGAGATACACGGGTTAGGAATCAATCTCTCCCAATTATTAGGGCCGCGGCGCGCGGGGCTTGATTCTCACGCTCGCGGCCTTTTTCTCTCTTGCGGAATATGGGCGCGGGCCCTCCCGCTTCCTTTGGGAGTTTCCCCCCCCCTCTCGAGAAGTATCAAAGTGGCGGAAACGCCGCTTGGTGGGGTATTCTCCCCACACCTGCCCGGGTGGTGGAATGGTAGACACTAGGGACTTAAAATCCCTTGGCCGAGAGGCCGTGCCGGTTCGAGTCCGGCCCCGGGCACCATGCGCGCTAGGCGCACTTCCAGGATGTAGCCTTCGTTTATCAGTTGTCCAATAAGCCGGGGCGATGAGGTCTTCCGCCTTACGTCGCGCCGGTTTCATACGTTGAGGGAGAGATGTCCGAACCAGAAGCGGAAAAAGCAAAACCCCCACTTGATCGTGTCATGTAGGGGTTTTTCTTTGCTTGCTGGGTCTCACGCTTCGCTCGTTCGCACTCATTAGACATTTTTTGAAAAGGGAATGTGGAGATTATTGAAGAAAACCCGTTTGAGAGCGTGCATCTGGATAATCCGCACCAAATTTTCTCTCTTCTTGGGCTAATTTTGTATGTAACGCTTTTTCGTCAAGGCCTTGGTATACAACCGCCGCCCTTCTGGTAGGCGGACTAGATGCAAACGTAACTCTGCGAACTTTCGCATCTCTCGCCATCTTGCTGATAGCTTCGTTGTGCGCTTTCGCATCTCTCGCCATCTTTCTGAAAACTTCTGTATGTCTCGCAACTCTTCCAAAAACTTCCATGGTAGGGCTGGCCGCAACTCTTCCAAAAACTTCCATGGTAGGGCTGGCCGCAATTCTTCCAAAAACTTTCATGGCAGGGCTGGCCGCAACTCTTCCAAAAACTTTCATGGCAGGGCTGGCCGCAACTCTTCCAAAATCTTCCATGGCAGGGCTGGCCGCAACTCTTCCAAAAACTTCCATGCTGTTCATTGGTCACCTCAAAAACGGGCGGTGAGCAAACGCAAACACCTTATTCCGTCGAGAACTATACGCGATTGATGCTCAAAAATCCATCCATTTTGAGCGGCAAAAAACCCCTCGTGTGATCGTGTCAAAGGGGGTTTTTCTTTTGGTTGAAAACGGGCGGCGGCTGGCGCGGCGGAGATCGGCCCTTTATAGTGTGGAATCGAACTTGACACTTTTGTCTAACTATATCGCGGGTAAATAAAGGGTAAAAGATACTAAAAAATGGTCAGGCGTCAATGAATTCAATGGTTCGATGTACCGGCCCCGGGCACCATGCGCGCTAGGGCGCGCATCGCGAGCATAACAATATAGTTTTCATATTCATCTATCTATGAATAAGCCGGGGCGATGAGGTCTTCCGCCTTACGTCGCGCCGGTTTCATACGTTGAGGGAGAGATGTCCGAACCAGAAGCAGCAGCACCCCTGAGCGGGTTCCGGGTGCTGGATTTCACCCAGGTCATCGCGGGTCCTTTCTGCGCCACCATGCTGGCCGACATGGGGGCCGAGGTGGTGAAGATAGAACGCCCCGGTTTCGGGGACGACACGCGCCGCATCACCCGCTACAAGGATCGCGAGGAACACGAGGATTATTTCTATGCGAACAACCGCTCGAAAAAAAGCGTCGCCATCAACATGAAGACGAGCGCGGGCAGGGACGCCGTGCGCGCCCTGGCGGGGGAGGCGGACGCGCTCATCGAGAACATGGCGCCCGGCAAGCTGGCCGAACTCGGCCTCGGCTGGGAGGATGCGCGCGCGATGAACCACAAAATCGTCTATTGCTCGCTCTCGGGCTTCGGCCAAAGCGGCCCCTACCGCGACCGCGTGGGGATCGACCCGATTCTACAGGCCGTCTCGGGCGTCATGAGCGTGACGGGCATGGAGGACCCCACCCAGATAGGCGCACCGCTCGCCGACGTGCTGGCGGGCATGTTCTCCGCCTACGCCATCGTGAGCGCGCTTCATGCGGTGCGGCGCGAGGGCGCGGGGCGCTACATCGACGTGAGCATTCAGGACGCCATGGTGGCGGCTCTTGGGCCGCGCATGGGCGAGACGCTCCAGGCGGGCGTCGCGCCCAGTCGGCACGGGAACCAGAACCCCATGCGCGTGCCCGCGAACACCTATAAAACGAGCGATGGGGAGTACGTGACCGTCATCGTGCAGCACGACGGCTTCTGGCCGGGCTTTTGCCGCGCGCTGGGGGTGGAGGACTGGTTGGAGGACCCGCGCTTTTCCACCGCGCGGGCGCGCGTGGCGAACCGGGACGCCATCAACGAGCGGGTGTCCAAGATTTTCGCCTCGCGCACGATGGCCGAATGGGAGCAGCGCTTAGAAGCCGAGCGCGTGGGCTTCTCCCCGGTGAACGACTACACGCGCGCGCTCTCAGACCCCCAAATCGCGCACCGGGGCCTCATCAAAGAAGTCGAACACCCCGTATCGGGTGAGATTCGCGTGGTGGGCGCGCCGTGGATCATGAGTGGTGCTCAGGCCGAGGTGAAGCCGCCGCCCCTGCTGGGTGAGCACACCGCCGAAGTGCTCGGTGAATGGCTCGGCTGGCCGGAGGAGGAAATCTCGCGCTTCATGGCGGGCGAGGGTGTGGGGTAGGGGTAGGGAAAATGCGCTTTTGCCTGTGATAGCAAAATATGCTAGCATTTCGTTCGGTTGATATTGTGCTTGAATACGGGAGAAGGAGACCATTCGATGAGCACAGCTATTACCGTTCGGAATATGGATGAAGGGGACAAGGCCTGGATCAAAAGAGAAGCGCGGCGGCTCGGGGTCTCGATGGAGGAGTTCGTTCGCCGTCTCATCCACGAAAGACGCGAAAAGACTGAAAGCCGCGCAAAACCCTCGGAGGTATTCAAGCGGTTTTTCGGGCCGGAGCACGGGGTGGAACTGCCGCCACCCGTCCGCTATGGCTACCGCCCGCTCGACCTGGGTGATGGGGAGGAGGCGTGAACGAGCCTCTTACCTATCTGCTCGACACCAATGTCGTCTCTGAAATGATGCGCCCGAACCCGGAGCCGAAGGTCGTGGTCTGTATCGACGCAATTGCCGGAGAGGGAATCGCTCTCGCCTCCATTACCGTCTGGGAGATACTCGACGGAGTCGGGCGTCTTCAGCCGAGCCGAAGGCGTGAGGAGCTTGCCGAGCGGTTTCAGGGCATTCTCGAAGATTTGTTCGAGGAGCGCGTGCTCAATTGGACTCTCGCCGACGCTCGGGCGTGCGCCCGCGTGATGGAGAAAAAACGCAGGCGGGGCGAACCTCTCGACGACCATCTACCGGACGCCATGCTCGCCGGAATGGCCCTTTCCCGAGGGCTTACTCTCATCACGCGCAACCGGAGAGAGTTCCGCAACACCGGCGTCCCCGTCATCGACCCGTGGACGCGCGCACAGACGTGAGGTAGGAGTGGTATTCGCTTGACGCCGAGCCAAAGTAAAAACATCCTGCCGAGAGTCCTCGCGTTCTTTCAACCAAAAGGAGGGAGCCATGATCTTTCAGCGATGGAACGATATTCCCCGGATGCGCATCATCCACGAGAACATTCCGCCCGAGAGCGTCATCGAACTCCAGATGATAGTGGGCGAGAACCAGACGCTCGCGCTGTGGACCTTCTCGGAAGGCTCGGAGGTCGCCGCCCACAAACATCCCCACGAGCAGATGTCCTTCATCCAGCGCGGGCGCTTTTTGTTCCGCGTCGAGGGTGAGGAGGAGCGCGAGGTGGGCGCGGGCGAGGTGGTGGTGTGCAAATCAAACGTAGAGCACTGGCTCAAGGCCCTGGAAGACGGCTCCCAGGACCTTCAGATTTTCAGCCCCCGGCGGGATGATTTGATGGAGTTCACCGGGGCGTACATTCCGGTGTGATGGACGGCCCCCTGGATACGGAGGGTATATTATGCTCCGCCGATTGATTTTTGTGGCTCTTGCGATTTGCCTGTGGGCCTCCCCCGCGCTGGCGGCTCCGCTTCACGGGGCGGCGTTCAAGGGCGAGGTGGCCCAGATTAAAACCCTGCTTTCAGGCGGGGCGGACGCGAACGCGCGCAACCACGTGGGGATGACCCCGCTTCACCTTGCGGCCATCAAGGGGCGCGCAGCGGGCATCGAGACGCTCGTCGCCGGCGGTGCGGACGCGAATTTGAGAGACAAGATAGGAAAGGCCCCGCTCGATTGGGCGGCGTTTCAGGGACACAAGGCGGCGGTCGAGGCTTTGTTGCGCGGCGGGGCCGAGCCCAACGGGAGGGACAACCAGGAATCGACCGCTCTTCACGGGGCCGCGATAAAAGGACGCGCGGCGAGCATGGAGGCTCTGCTCTCGGGCGGGGCGGAGGTGAACGCGAAAGACAGGCTTGGGATGACGCCGCTCCACATCGCGGCGGGAAACGGACAAGTAGCGGCAGTCAAGGTGCTGCTCAAGGGCGGTGCGAAGATAGGGGAAAAGGACGATGAGCACGGAAGGACCCCGCTTCACTTGGCGGCTTTCGGTGGAGGGGCGGCCGCCGCGCAGACCCTGCTCGATGCGGGTGCGGACGTGAACGCGAAAGACGAGCGCGGGCAGACGCCCCTGGGAGCAGCCCGCTTTCAGGTGCAAGCGAACCAGGGAAACAAGGCGCCCTTCGAAGAAGTGATACGGGTACTGAAAACGCGCGGCGCGCGCGAGTGATGGCCGCTCCGGGAAAATTGGAGGATACACGGTTCTAATCACGCCCCCCTTGAGGGTCAATTCCTCATTCCTCGGGGCTGTTGAAAAAGCCTTTGTCAAGGGAGTAACCCCCCTGTCCCCCCTTGTCAGGGGGGCTTTTCTTCCACCCCCTCGTCGGGGGGCATCGCCTTTACCCCCCTGACAAGGGGGGCAGGGGGGTTGCTTTTACCAGTCGAAAGGGGTGTCCCCTCTACTCTCTAAAAAGGGGTCTTTTTCAACAACCCCTCCTCGATCGGTATTGACTTGTAGGTCGGACATATATGTCCGCCACACATATATGCGGCCCAAGGACGGAAGGCGAAAAAGCCGGGTCGCATATATGCGACCCCTACAACAAGCAATTCCTCTCGCGAAGATCGGGGAGCCCTCTGCCATCATTCCGACAAAAATCGCAAACCCCCTCCCGCCCCGGTCGGATTTGACTCTCAAGGGAGGAGCGATGCGAGTATTTCATGGACTCGGACTCTCTTTGCGATATACTGATGCGGATTTCTCGAATCACTTCCGGGCGTATCGCCCTTCGCGTATTTTTCAAGGCTCTTCTAGCGGGAGCCGGAAAGGAGTTCGAAATGAGCAGACGGGTGTTCTTCGGGTTGTTCGCATTAGGATTCGCGGCGGTTCTGGCGTTTGCGGGATATGCGCAAGGGGCCGAGAAGAAAGAGATGAAAGATGGGGTCTTCTTCGTCGAGCCCAAAGACGGGGCGCAGGTGAAAAGCCCCGTGAAAGTCGCGATGGGCGTTGCGGGCATGACCATCAAGCCCTCGGGCGGCGTGGTGAAGGGAACGGGGCATCATCACATTATCATCAACGGAGGTTCCATGCGCAAAGGCAAGGTGATACCCACCGACGCCATGCACCCGCACTACGGGAAGGGACAGACGGAAGCGTCTCTCAAGCTTGCTCCCGGGGATTATACGCTCACGATGCAGTTCGCCGACGGCCTGCACCGCTCCTACGGCAAGAAGTGGTCGGCGACCATCTCGATTAAGGTGATGCCCTAAGGTATTGCCCGGCAAGTAGGCGATGATTCGCGAACCATGAAAAGAGACTCGCGAAGGCGCGCGTGAAGTCGGCGCGGGCGATGTGGCGGTGCGCAAGTCGAACGTCGAGCAATGGCTCAAGGCGCTTGAGGACGGCTCCCAGTACCTCCAGATTTTCAGCCCCCGGCGTGATGATCTGCTGGAATTTAGAGGGGCGTACATTCCTGTTTGAGGGAGGAGTCAAATGCGCTTCATGTGAGGAGTTTTTATTTTCTCCCCCTCGAGGCTTTGTTTTTCTTCCTCCACGGGAATCCGACGATAAGACAAGGGCGAAATTCCGAAATCGAGCAGGTGGTTTAGGACGAGACCCCCGTGTCCACACATTGTATATTACTTTTAGTTTACCTTGTTTTTATGATTTCGATGCTGAGAGTCTTCGAGCAATTTCTAGAGGATGAAGCGGAGGAGGTGGAGGCAACGATTTTTTAAAATCAATTGCTTGGCGGATAAGGACTTCATCAACTTCCTCGAAACGCTTGAACCTATTCAAATCATATCGGTAGATCAGCAACGCGCTTTTCAAGACATCAAGGGGAATTGGGCCTTTATGGCCAGCTTCCACTCCGGGGATCAACTGTTTCTTGAGATTGTCTTTCGAAATTCTATGTATTTCCCCTGCGTCATAAACTTTGTTGGCCGTGGCAACACGATCAATCTCAAGCCATACGGCCATTGTTGAATCTTGCTGATGACCGAACCAACCCCACCAGTTGTTAAACTGGCCTTCGTAATGCTTTGCAGTCGGCCCGAAATCAAAGAGGCTTACACAGCCTAAGTGACGACACAACGCGTTCTTGTAGCGATTGCCTATTCTTATTTTCCCGGCTTCCAATATTCCTTTTAGCCCCTCGGTCGAGGTCGCATGCCAAAGCCGCCCATTGATGGCTTCCCAAAGAGAATCGGGCAAGTCATCAGGATCTTCCATTTGTGGTTTTTTCATTCGCTATCCTTCTAACTCAAGCCCACATAACCAGCCACTCAATCCCAACTGTAAACCTACGAGCCACCCTCTAAATCGAAATAATCCTCATCAATGCGCTTCACATGCTCGATCACCAAGGCGATGCCTTCACTCTCGCGCACCCCAACTGAATGCCGCGCCATGAGGCTGGCGAGTTCTTCTCCATCTATGAGCACAATCTTTTTGGAGCTTGCCTCGGCGTGTCTCCGGGCGGCGGGTGAGAAGGTCGAAGTGGTGAAGAAAACCCCTTTGTTGGTTCCCTTGATGTCGAGCGCCCCGGCGAATGCGTCTATCTCCTGACTTCCTACGCTGTTTTTCGGAGCGTATCTTTTCGCCTGAACATAGACCTCATCGAGGCCTAGGGCATCTTCCCGAATCTTGCCGTCCACTCCTCCGTCTCCAGGCCTTCCCTCGTGTTCGCCTACGCCATAACCCATCGCCTCAAGGAGATCGACCACCAGTCTTTCAAAAAAATCAGGCGGAGCGCAATGGATTCTCTCCAGGAGTTCACGTTCGAGCGCCGCTCTGATTTCTTCGGCGGCTTGCTCAATTCGTTCTTCGGGTGTGCCGGCTTCTATGGTCGTCTCCACATCCTCTATTTTCCGCGTCTTTCTTGAGCGTGCCAGCTTCGCATCCTTTGTTTGCGATTTCCGATATAGCTCATAGTTCTTCATGAGAAATTTAACGTTGACCTGAGAGGGCCGATCATCCAACAGTTTCCGGCCTTCCTCCGTAATTTGGAACACGCCCCGGCGCGGGCTTTTTATCAACCCGGCGAATTTCAAGTCTGTTATCGCCCAACCAACGCGATTGGCGAATATCGGATTACGCGAACGGGAGTATTCTTCTTTAAGTTCGACAGGCGTAATTTTCAGGGAACGGGCCGCCCTTTCAATCACGCTGTTTTTGTGCGCTTCCTTTCCATCGCCAAGAGCCTCAAGCGCCGGGAGCATACAATCCTGCCAACCTGGTATTGGCATTTCATCTCTCCTCTTCGTTTTTGTTTCCATCGTTTATGAGACGGTGGGTGATGATTGTCAATTTGTATGGTTGTATCCTGAGAATAATCGAGATACTCAAATCCCGCCCGTCGGACTGGTGTTCATGGGCATTCGCGAGAATGAGCGGCGCGTCGCTTATCTCGGCTATAACGTGAACGCTTATAAGATATTCAACACGGCCGTTTCGGGATTCTTCACCTCGGCGGCGGGGGTGCTGGCCCTGCTGAAAAACGGCATCATCGGCACCGAGCAGATGGACGTGATTCACTCGGGAGAAATTGTCATCTGGTCGGTCGTCGGCGGGCTAGGAACGCTCGTCGGGCCTTTCGTCGGCGCGAGCTTCGTGCATTACCTGAACGATTTTCTGGGCGAACATACCGAACGGGCGATTCTGGTCATCGGCTTGTTTTTCATCATCACGATATTGCCGGCTCCGAGGGGAATCGTCGGGTCGCTCATTCAGGTGTGGCGGGTTCAAGCGCCAGACGGGAACGAAGAGTGATGCGTCCGTGCGGCGGCGCGCATTTGCCCGCATTTGCGGAGCAGGGGAATTTCGGGCGCGCACGTATAGTTCGGCTCCCTTCTTGTAAGCGCGGGAGGGAGCGCGAGGCGGGAAAGACGCCTCGGGCGGGCGTGAGCGGC
Source organism: bacterium (assembly GCA_965261085.1). GTDB lineage: Bacteria > UBA8248 > UBA8248 > UBA8248 > UBA8248 > Bin107. The sequence continues at coordinate 3,133,052 of OZ253442.1, read as the reverse complement.
GCCGGCGAATCCATCCAAAATCAAAAATCTAAAATGAACAATTCGATAAAATACGATAAATTCACGACGTTTTTCGATAAATTGACGATGTTTATCTGATAAGAAAAATGCGCCTCCGGACCCTCGAATAAATATCATATATATGCGGTAACATATTGTTATCTATATAGATATATAATTCATTCACGAGCGGACCGGATGAGGCTGGCCCGGGAGGCGACTCTCGCGTATGATGCCGTCCATATCGCTTTGATGAGTCATAACATATTGAATAATCAATCTTTGGGGGATTTTTCACCATGCTCGAAGGCAAGAAGGTCATCGTGACGGGAGGGGGCAGCGGCATCGGCCGCGCCACGTGCGTCCTCGCCGCCGCCGAGGGAGCGGACGTCGCCGTGGCCGACATCAACCCCGAAACCGCGGCCGAGACGGTTTCCATGGTCGAGGAGAAAGGCGGCAAGGCGCTCCTGATCGAGATGGATACCTCGAAAAAAGCCGATGCCGAGCGCATGGCGGCGGAGGCCATCGACGCCTTCGGAACGATAGACAGCCTTGTTTGCTGCGCGATCAAGCTCGTGCCGGGAAAGTTGGAAGACCTGCCCGAGGACGACTGGGACATGGTGATGGATATCGGCCTCAAGGGCTATTTCCTCTGCGCTCAGGCGGCGGGAAGGGTAATGCTGGACAAGGGGCAAGGGTCTATTGTTTTCGTGTCCTCCATCGGCGGTATGCAGACCTACCCCCTCGCGGGCGCTTACAGCGTGTGCAAGGCGGGAGCCATCATGCTCAGCAAGCTTTTCGGCGTGGAGTGGGGCGGGCGCGGCGTTCGCGCGAACACCGTCTCTCCGGGCCAGGTGCGCACCCCGATGACGGAAGCCATGTTCCAGGACCCGGAGCTCGCGGCGGGACGCGCCGCCGTGGTGCCCATGGGGCGCGTGGCCACGCCTGAGGATATCGCGGAAGGCTGCGTGTTCCTGCTCTCGGATCGGGCGAGGTACATCACGGCGGCGAACCTGCCAATCGACGGGGGACAGGTGGAGAGCAAGATGATTCATACGCCCGGGCGAAACTGGGGCGGCAGGAAAATAGACTATAAAACGACTTGAGAGAGGAGGTGGAACATGGGCCGTTTTGATGGAGATGTCTGCATCGTAGCGGGGGGCGCCCGGGGCATCGGCGCCAAGACGTGTGAAATGTATGTGGAGCAGGGCGGGCGCGTTCTCATCGGCGACGTGAACGAGGAGTTGGGCGTCGAACTGGAAGCCAAGCTGGGGAAGGATAAAGCGGTATTCGAAAGGCTCGACGTGACGGATGAGGCTTCTTGCCGGGCGGCGGTGGAGCGCGCGGTGAGCGAGTTCGGCGGTCTGGACCATCTGGTGAACTGCGCCATCAAGATGGACCCCGCCCCTTTGGTCGATTTGTCTTTGGCGAGTTGGAAGATGGTGCTGGATATAGGCCTTACGGGCATGTTCCTGATGTGGCAGGCGGCGGGGCGCTGGCTGATAGAGAACGAAAGGCCGGGCGTTATGGTGAATTTATCCTCGAATGCCGGGGTTCAGCCTTACGGGATGTCGGGCGCGTACAGCACGGTGAAGGCGGGCATCATCATGCTCTCCAAACAGCTGGCCATCGAATGGGCGCGGAAGGGAATTCGCGTGAACGCCGTCTGTCCCGGCCATACGGAAACGCCGCTCACCGCCTATCTGCAAGACCCTGAAATCAAAAAAGGCAGAAGCGACGTGACGCCCCTTGGCCGTGTGGGCCAGCCCGTGGATATCGCGCACGGCATCTTGTTCTTGCTCTCCGAGGAATCCGATTGGATTACGGCTTCGCGCCTCGATATCGATGGCGGCATCCTGAATAGCGTCTATAATCACATGCCGGGCAGGAAATGGGACTAAAAACGAGTGATTGAGAAATTGCGCGCGCCCTGCTAGGCTGCTTCCGTCGTTTTGACCGCCCCTGATGCGAGGCCGCATTGAAAACAACGCCGTATTTGTTTCGCTCTGTTTGCTATCTCTCAGCCATTGTTGCGGGCGCATTCATTACATTTGCCTCCGTTTCGCTGCCGCCCATCGTGCGCGGCGCCGTGGGCATCTCCGCCATCACTGCCGCCCTTGTGCTTCATCCATCCATCGCGGAGGCCAGACGCTTCGGCGGCGGCATGTCGTTTGGCGGATTCGGGCGAGCGCGTTCTTTCGGCGCGCGTTCTTTTTCAAGACGAAGCTATGGCCGGGGCTACGGCCAAAGGTCTGCTGGGCGGCGCGGGTTGGGTGGCTTTGGCATGGGCATGGGTTTGGGGCTTCTGGGGGGATGGGGATTCGGCGGGCTTGGTCTATTCGGTCTGGGCCGGATGCTTCTCTTTCCCCTCATCCTGATTTTTATTTTGAGAATGATGTCTCGACGTTGAGCCTTTCCTTCACTTAACAAGGAGTTTGCACATGAAAAAGTTCGCGATTCCAGCCGCTTTGAGTCTGATGACGCCCACCGTGGCCCTCGCCCAAGGCGCGCCTCGCATGGGGGTCGGCACGGGTCTGTTTCTTTCGATTGTCTATGGCCTGATCGGCATCGCTTTGCTGATGATCGGCTACAAGATATTCGAGTGGATCACGCCATTCTCGGTGAACGATGCGCTGTCGAAAGATCAAAACAGGGCGGTCGGAATCGTCGTGGGCGCGATTTTCATTGGCGTGGCGCTTATCGTTGCGGCGGCGTTGGGGTAGTTGATCCGGAGGTTCTCGCTCTTTTTGCTCTCGGGTTGAGAATTTGCGGACCAAAAGCGAAGAAGCGGACTTGGCGTGATGATCGAAATAAAGGGAAAAGCGGATTTGAAGGTACCACTCGCGGATCCGCTTTTTTTCTCTTTGCAGGGAGAAGGGGCCACCATCGGCCGGCCGTCAGTATTTATTCGCCTGATGGGCTGCTCAGTGGGCTGTGTGTGGTGCGACACGAAGTATTCATGGGCGGGTCCTCCGCTGGAAGAAAAAACGCTTTCCGAAATTTTGGATTTTTGCGAGGAACACGAAGGCGCCCAAGTGGTGGTGACAGGGGGAGAGCCTCTGGAATCCCCGCAATTTTCAGTGCTTATCGAGTCGCTTCATCGTGCAGGCTTGAGAGTGGAAGTGGAAACGGCCGGGCACATTCCGCCACCTGAAGACGCCCTCAAGCGAGTGAATCAGTGGAATGTCTCGCCTAAACTACAGTCGGCCCAAATATCAGAGGAAAAACAGCCGAAAACCCTTGACTGGCTTCGCCAGGCCAAAGAACCCTACCTCAAATTCGTGGTTCACCGGACGGATGAACTCGATGAAATCGAAGTAGTTCTTGAAAAATATGGTCTTGGTGATTTCCCGCGAAGTCGCATCATCATATCCCCGGGTGGCAAAACACGCGAGCAGATGGAGCACAGATTGTTCGCCTTGGCGGAGGCTTCGATGAATCGAGGCTTTCGCTTCACTCCCAGGCTGCATGTCATGCTGTGGGGGGACAAGCGGGGTATCTAGATTCCACGTAGCCAGAGAATTCAACAGGGTTTGATGAAATGAAAACGCCCCGCCAGGAAGCACCTGATGAGACGTCTTCTTGTTTTGATATTGATGATCTTAGGCGGGAAGGGCGATGCCTTCCTCCTCCGTGAGCCTGTCCCAATTCGCCTCGGTTCGTTTTTTCAGTTCATCCATGAACTCGCGCGTCATGAAGCTGGGCATTTTGACGTTTTCATTCGCCCCTTCATACACGCGGGAGGGCACATCGTATTCCTCATCGGTATAGCCCACTTTTTTCTCCAGCAAACGCCCTCTCAAGTATGAGCGTCTAATGGCCTGGTTTACGTCTTCTTCCGTCAAGGAGAGGCCGAACATGTCGTTTAAGCTATCGACGATATTTTCATTGGGCGCGCCTGCGAATTTACAGGTGCCGATGAGGTCATCCCTCGTATAGTAGATGCCGTTCAGGATGGCATTTTCCCAATAATCGATATCTGTTTGCTGGCCATCCAGTATGAGAAGCAAGAACGTGCGCATGCTCATGTGGCCACCGGCCAGCGCCCAAGGGTAGCCTGGGTTGGTTTCGGGCAGATAGGCCGGGTATTCGAGGCCTTTGCCCTGCATGGCGAAGGAAAGGTCGCCGCATTGCTGGGCCAGGCGCATAGTGCCTTGCGCCAGTTCTTCACACTCACCCGCTGCTGCTTTTCGGATCAATTCGTCCATCTTTTTGGCATCGCCAAAGCGGATGTCGTCAAGCACGGGTTTGTCGGGATTTCCCTCATTCCACTCCATCGCGTAGCTGACGGTGGCGCCCAGGCTGATGGCGTCGTAGCCCATGCGGTCACCCAGTTCGACGAGCTCGAGAGATTCTTCCGCATCGTAGACGCCGCAGTTCGCCGTGATGAGATCGAGTGGCTCATAGTCGAACTTGACCCTGAATTTACCTTTTTTGGCTCTTCTTCCTTCGGCAGTTTCTCCTTCGGGCCTGTCGTAAATGTTTTTGTGGCACGCGATGCCGCATTTGAAGCAGGATTCATCCTTAATCACGTAGGGTTCTTCAAAACTGCCGCGATAGAGTTGCACTGCATCATCATTCCCCGGAGCCCAGAAGTTTCTCTCGGGCAGACAGCCCATGGGGTGTAGACCCGCGATATTTCGCCATGTGCCGCCGCCGCCATCTGCTTTATGGGCATCGCGATAGTTTTTAGAGCCGGCGCCTCGGGAGATGACCTTGTTCGCTTCTTTGACGACATTCGTGACGGCTGACTTGTCGTCGGGCGATTGCGCGACGATGGCGATGAGGTTTTTGGAGCCCATTACGCCTCCAAAACCCCCACGCCCACAGAATCTCGGTTTACACTCGTTCGTTTTAAGCTGGTTTTCCGTGCTCAAGACGATGGAGGCCATGCGGTTCGTTTCGTAATTCTCCCCCGGCGGGCCGATAACGGCGAAATGCGCGTCGTCATATTCACCGGCGAGCGCCATGATTTTCTCATGCGAATCCTTGCCCAGGAGGGGTGCGGCATCCACGAGTTCCAAGTGAGCAGGACCGCCGAGGGCATCGCTCTTAATCACCAGTGTGACGGGCTTTTCACTTCTGCCGGTAAAGATGATTTCATCTATACCGGCACAGGCTACCTTGGTTCCGAATTTACCGGAGCCCGCCGAATACATGGCCGAAGGCGCACCGGCGAGCGTGCTCTTGAGCGGGCTATAGCCGCCAAAGAAAGCCCGTAACCCCGTCATCAGGTTTGTACCAGAAAAACAGCCAAGCTCCATGACGAGAGGGGAGGAGGGGGCGTAGGGGTCGGATACATCGTGGTGGGAAAGAATCTTGAAAATTCTGCCGATCCCGCCTAGAAAATCTTCCAAATCCCCGCAGAATTTATCTTCGATCGTGATGTTTCCACTGTCGAGATCAACAGTAGCGCTTCTGTACTTGTAATCAGTTGCCGAGTTGTTCCCGTTTTTGGCGTCTGTCCACATTTTTTCTGCATACCTCCGATGAATATGCCATTTAGGATTCTGAATTCATATTTTTGGTTATTTTTCTTGATGGTGATTATTCCGTGTTTTGCCCGGTCGGGCAAGCGGACGGGCGTGGTGAGATGGTTAGAAAGCCACGGGCTCTTGAAACTCTCCGAAAACCCCGCGCAGCACATCCGTTATCTCCCCGATAGTGGCATATGCTTCCACCGCTTCGGAAATTGCTTCCATGAGATTTACATCTCCATTGGTGGCATCATCGAGTCGCTTGAGGCTTTTCTCCACCTGCGAGGAATCTCGCTCTAACTTCAATTTATTCAGCTGTTTCTTCTGACGTTCTTCAAGTTTAGGGTCAGTCGTGAATATCTCTTGAGCAGGGGGCTCTTCACGCACATATTTATTGACGCCAACGATAGTCCGTTCTTGTGCATCCACTGCTTTTTGCCAGCGGAAAGCGCTCTCTGCAATCCACCTTTGCACCACGCCCTGCTGGATGCACTCGACCATGCCGCCGCGCTCTTCCACATCTTCGATAATTTGCGCCATCCCGCCTTCCATACGAGCAGTCAAATTTTCCAGATAATGTGAGCCACCGAAAGGATCCGCCACGTCGGGCACGCCGCTTTCATGAGCGATGATCTGCTGAGTGCGCAGGGCGAGGAGAGCGCTTTCCTCAGTTGGTAACGCGAGCGCTTCATCATATGCACAAGTAAAGATGGTTTGGGCGCCGCCGAGCACGGCGGACAGCGCCTCGTAGGTGACTCGGACGATGTTGTTCTCGGGTTCTTGCGCGGTGAGCGTGCTGCCGCCGCAAACGACGCCGAAGCGAAAAAGCCAGCTTCTCTCGTTTTTGGCGCCAAAGCGCTCCCGCATGATTTTGGCCCAAAGCGTCCGCATGGCGCGGTATTTGGCGATTTCTTCGAAAAAATCCATGTGGGTGTAAAAATAAAAACTGAGCCTGGGGGCGAACTCGTCGATATCAAGTCCGCGCTCCAGACATCTTTCCACGTAGACGATTGCGTCTGCGAGGGTAAAGCCGCCTTCCTGGACGGCAGTTGCGCCTGCATCTCTGAAATGAGCGCCCGCAGCACTAATGGTGTTGAACCTCGGGGTGTTTTTCACACCGTATTCAATGGTATCGACAATCAGCCTGAGAGATGGCTCGGGCGGAAATATCCATGTGCCGCGAGAAACGTATTCTTTCAAAATGTCGTTTTGAATGGTGCCGGTTAGCTGAGAGGGCGAAACACCTTGTTTCTTCCCAACCGCAATGTACATGGCATATAGAATAGCGGCCGTTGAATTAATGGTGAAAGACGTGCTGATCTTATCGAGCGGGATGCCTTGGAAAATGGTTTCCATATCAGCAAGTGAGTCGATGGCAACGCCGACTTTACCGACTTCGCCGGCTGACCTTGCATCGTCACTGTCGAGTCCCAGTTGGGTTGGGAGATCGAGCGCGACGGATAGTCCGGTGTTTCCTTCGTCGAGCAAAAAGCGGTATCGCTGGTTCGTTTCTTCGGCGGTTCCAAATCCAGAATACTGGCGCATCGTCCAGAGACGTTTCCTGTACATCTCGGGGTGAATGCCGCGCGTGAGAGGGTAGGCGCCTGGTTTGCCCGGGTTATAGTTCTGGGGCATATCCTCAGGACAGTAGGTATTTTCAACGGCGAGGCCTGAGCGTGTTTTTACCGGCTGAGGATCATTTGTCATTTCGTGCTTATCTCCCCTTGAAAACGGGGCTTCGCTTTTCAAAAAATGCTTTTACCGCCTCATCATGATCTTCTGATACCCAAAGATCCGCAAATCGTGATGATTCCTGGCTCGTCGTTTCATCTAGTGTATTTTCTAATCCGAATAAGAGCAATTCCTTTATCGAACGGATTGCTCCCGGAGCGCTTTTGGAAATTTCTCTCACCATCGCTTTGGCGACACGAAGCCCGTCTCCTTTTGGGACTACGGCATTGGCGAGTCCCATCTCCAGCGCATCTTCCGAGTACAACTCTTTACATGTGGTCAATAATTCCATCGCCCGCCCATATCCGATGGCACGCAGGAGGCGCCCGCCGCCTCCCCAGCCCGTCATGAGACCTACGCGAGCTTGCTTGAAACTCATGTAAGTATGTTCTTCCATGATCCGCATGTCGCAGGCCATGGCGATTTCGGTCCCGCCGCCCAAAGCGTATCCATTCAAAACGGCGATGACGGGTACCGGCAGCGCAGACAGGCGCCCCAGTATTCCCTGCATGCGCCTGCTCATGCCCATTCCCTCATCATGAGATTCAAAAGACTGGAGCCACTTCAGGTCGCCACCCGAGCAGAATGCTTCCTCGCCCGCGCCTGTGAGGATGACGGCTCTTAGATCGCGCGATGCTTCGAGGATGTCGAGAGTATCGGAGAGGCCCTGCATGATTTCTTCGTTGATGGCGTTGCGAACATCTTTTCTGTTGAACTTCAAGGTGGAAAGTGCGCCCTCGGCTTCATAAATGAAATCGGGCATGGGTTCTCCTGCTTATCGCGTCTACTTGCGCCGAGGTGATGTGTGAAACGCAGGTCTTACCAGTATTTCTCGTAATGAATGTTTCCCTTCGTCCGGCCATAGTCCATCGTGAAGCCGCGATCTTCCATGATCTGAATAACACCCCGCGCGCCTTCCGGCCATATCTTGTTGCCTTCACGAACTTTGGGGATGCCGATCATGGCGGGGTTTCCGCACAAGAACAGATGCGTGTTCGAAGGGTCCATCTTGCGGCCGATGTTTTCCTCAAATGCGCCCGAGGCCAGATAATCCTGCGCATACACTTTGTTGTGTATGGTATCTGCCTCGCGCGTGGTGAGCGCGTGATATGAGAGGGTGGGGTAATTCTTCTCGAGTTCTCTATAGAGGGGTTCGTATGCGAGGTCGTTTTTGTATCGCACGACGTTGATGCTGGCGATTTGGCCTTTGTAGCCCGTGCGAAGAAGCTCCCATATCATATGGTTGTGCGGACCCTCTCCCGTCCCCGTGCCTGCGAAGACGACGAGAGAGTTTTCGTCATCCCGAATATCGTTCATGCAATCGAGCGTGTATTCACCGGTGAATTTTTGTCCCATGTGAACGCGATCGCCGGCTTTCCGGAGAAAAAGCCTTGGGGTGAGAAGAGGCGCGGGCTCACCTTCCTCGCCGATGACCATGACGATGTAAAATTCCAGGAAATCCAAATTTTCCGGTGGATATAATTCTCCCGCTTCATTGACCACCGGATGGGACACGGAATAAGCGCGCCTGCCCACTCGCCTGATTCTTTTCTCGTCGAGTTCTTTTTCCTTGACGGCGTTTTCGTGCCGAGGCTCCCAGTTACCCAGGCCCAGAGTCGTATATTGACCTGATTTGTATTGGGGAAAGTCGAAATCGGGCTTTACGCGAAAACAAGCGAGCGTCTCATGCTGCCAGACGATATCCATGACTGTTGCGTTGTAGTGTTTTTCTCTCAGTTCTTGTTTTGTTGCATCGTCAAGCATTCATTTCCTCGTTAGATGTATAAATCAATAAGATAAAGGGCATAATGGCCCAACCGCAGGCGAATACTACCCAATTCAGTTGAGAAGAGATAGCCTTGGCAAGTAATTTTTTTAGAAATTATATGGAGATCGCCTCGAATGATACCGCATAGTGAAATCCGGTACGTTTACCTGTTTCGAGGGCCGCCTGAGTGAGGAAACCGACGGCATCAAAGCCTTGTGCGAGATTGTCGATGTAGAGTTTATGTGCTTGTAGGGATGTGATTCCTTTCTCGAGGTATTCGCTGATGTCTACGGCATGCGTAGGCCTTGGGGAACCGCTGAGTAAAACCTGACGAACTCCTGTCCAGGGCTCCAAACCCTCATCCAACAGCTCTGGAAAAATCCAGCGGTTGCCCGCATCGCGTCCTCCGTCCATCACGCCATATGCGAGCCAGCGGTGATCCGCCATGTTCAAAGGGCCACCTGGCCAGGTGAGGTGATGGGAAAGAGTGATCAAAATTTCAGGGCGGTATCTTCTGATTTTTCGGGCGAGATCGCGTCTTAAGTCCAGATTGTACTCGATGACCCCATCCGTGTAGCCCAGGAATTCCACCTTTTCCACGCCGACGATTGCGGCGCTTTTTATTTCTTCCTCTTCTCTCGCAGGGCCTGCCTCCTCCGGCGACATGCTGTCAATACCCGCCTCGCCACTCGTCATGAGGATATAGGAGATTTCCTTGCCTTGCGCCGTCCATCTGGCGACTGCGCTCGATGCCCCGAATTCCATGTCATCAGGGTGCGCCACGATGGCCAGTGCCCGTTGCCAGTTCTCATCTAAAGCAGGGAGCTTGTCTTCCGTCATTTTTCACCCTTTTTCACGAAAATGGGGCTGCTCCAGGCCAATGCCCCATCTTCTTGCATCAGCCTGACAAAATAGGGGTTCCATCCATCGTGGAAATCTTTTTCACTGACGTTAAACGTGATGTTCGCACCAGGGTCACCAGGAATCGGGCTGATGCGCTGCACTTCCACCTGTTGGCGAACGCCGCCTGCGCCCACCACATAAGGAACGGCGCCGATCGCATCGAGTTTTACCTCAAAAGAAACGACATCGGTTTCGAAAAAGAGCATTGTGTCTTCTCCGCCCGAAAGGCGGAACTCGACGCCGTCCGCATCGCCGGTCGTGCGGCTCAACCACCGTAAGTTCCGCTCATCAACCGATTGGATTCCTTCTTCCAGGTTGTCCACTTGCCAATTTCTGGGCTCTTCAATCTTTCCTTTATCAACCCGCAAACCGCCGTGCCAGTGCGTTTGGCGGTTGCGCTGGTGTATGCGGGCGCCGCTCCAGGAGACACGGAACCAATCAGAATTTCGGGCGGCTGCATCTTTCGGACGATAAGAGAAAATAGTTTCCGAAGCGCGTTTGAATTCTATCGACTCGATACCGCATTCTCCCATTGCACGCATTTTGAACACAGGAGGAGTGGTGGATTCAAATTCCTCTCCCATAAAATGATCTCCAGCCGAAAAGGAAAGATGAATTTTCTTCCCCGTTGTTGCATAGACGCGCCTCGCCTGAATCGCTTCCCACAGGCTCTCGCGTGTGAGTTCTTCTGCATAGATACAAATATAACCGCCATAGACCCCGAAAATAGCGGCGCCCGGGTAGCTGGCTCCCGGACGTCCCTTATGTCCGTCGCTCCCCGCCGTGATGCCCACGCGCCAGCCCTTTTCCAGGGCTTCTTCCACAAACCATTCGAATCGTCCCCAGGAAGAGTATATCTCCATGACGCGCTCGAGCTCTGTGTGGTGATAGTCCAGACTTGCTCGCCTACCCCCGATGTGAGGAATGAGCGTGACATCCCGGCGCCCTCCCATAGCGTCGTAGAGGGCGTCTAGGGGGTATCGGTCTGTTTGTTGGTCATCCCAATCATCTATTTGCCAATGGCTGGTTCGGTGCAAGGGCCCATCATCGCCTAGGTACATGACGTTCCTGTCCCCGCCCATGCCCGTCACGGCTGACCATTCGACCCCCAGGAATGTGACGAAGCGCCCCGGCTCATTGTATTTCTTCGTGGCCGCGCGAATGGCGTTCCAGGTTTTCTCTGTGACTTGAAAATCGTTTCCTTGGTGGCAAGAAAATTGCGCTCCGGCCATATCGCGGGCGAAGGCGAAATAATTATCCACGGTATTCGTGCCTACTGTCTCTTCGCTTTGGCCGTGGAGATCGCCCCAAAATGGTTTCCATTGGTGGATTTTCTCCATTCCTCGCACGTAGTTGCTGTAGGTAGGGGGGATGTCGATATTTGCGTCGCCTCGTATTCGTCCCCAATTTCCGGATTCCCAGCATAAATTCTCCAAACGGACTACGGCATGTTTTTCGCACTCGAATCGAAGGGTCTGGGGCAAGCCCTCGCAGGTTCCTCCTTCCGCGGTGAGCGAGACTTCCGCATCTATACCATGACACGGATTACCCCAGATGTCCTCGAGTTTCACTTGCATCCAGGAAGTCTCGTTTGGCGTTTGTTCGGTTGCGCCATGGATGACGAGGCGGGCTGGTTTTCCCGGGACGATGGAAAAGGCGGGCGTATCGGCCGCTTCGATGAAGCGGTTCGAGCCGAAACAATCGACGAAAAGCCGGAAGCGGAAATTCTTTTCGCAAAAGGTTTGAGCCCGTGTTCCCGCGCCGCCTCCGCTTTGGTCTCCCAGAACGATGGTTACCGTATCACCTTCCGCCAGATAACTATCAAATACATCGATGGCCAAGCCTTGCTGCCAGGGCCTGATGTTCGATTTCGGGTCCCACCTTATCCTCAGGGAGGCGCTCCCGCTCGTGTTCGCGCTCGCATAATGGAGCTCACCGGGCGCATCGGTTTGGGGTTTGGCCCAATCGCTGGCGAAGCGACGCGAGAGGACGATTGTCCCGCCATCGTCCACCCCATATCTGCCAACGTGGTAGGTGATTGTCCATGTACCCGATGCGCCCGCTTCCACGTTCCCGGCGGGAGTGAGTTCAGTCCAGCCTATCCATTCACGAATCCAGGATTCACTCTTGCCATGTCTGCCGTCTGGTGTCGTATCCATAATCAGTCAACTTTCTTGTTTATTGTTTTCAGGATGAAGATTTACTCGTTTTTCGTCCTTATCTTGTGCTTTAGGCCGTTCCCGGGTTTGAGAAAGGTGGCTTTTGAGGAAAATCAATGCGCGTCGAATCGAATCTTCTCTTTCCCGTGGAGTTCTCCTTCTCAGAATAAAATTGTGGCCGGTGCCCTCGTAAAGTTTCAATTCAGCATAACCCGATTCTCTCTCGCGCAGCTTTTTCATCATTGCGAATGATTGTTGGACGGGAATTATCCCGTCCGCCACACCATGAAACATCAAGGTCGAAGCTTTTGTGTTCTGTATCTTGTTGGCGGGGCTGTGAAATTCCAGATATTTCTTCCAGCGCAACAAATCCTCGGTCGCCAGGGCGAGAACCACGGCGTTGATGCGCTTTTTGATGAAAGACGCATAATCATAAGGACCATAGTAGGCTACCACGGCCTTCACGACCGGAAGTGACGCGGCCGCGCGAAACGCCTTGTCCGCGCCAAGGGAGAATCCGATGAGACCGGCCTTGTTTTGCATGCAATGCGCGCTTTTCGCAAAGGCGGAAACGGCTCGGTTGATGTCTTCATTCTGGCGTTCGAAATTCACCTTTCGTTGGACGAATGGTGTCGTAAGGCCTTCGAGGTCCACTTGGTGCACGGAGTAATAATTGATGATTAAGGATGAGAATCCATGGCTTGCGAGCTTTCGAGCGTAGCGGATATATGCCCGCCACCAACCGCCTTTCCCGTGCAGCAATATCACGCAAGGGTATCTCTCGTTTTTTGCAGGACGCACCAGATATCCCATTATCGAAGCGGTTTCAATGCTCGATGGTAATTCGACATAGCTCTCTTGGTGGTCGTAGCTTCCGATAGGAGCAGGAACGAGACCTGAGGTGCGGGGCCGGACACAGCTTGTCACCATCAGCATGGCGAGCATGAAAAGCAGGAGCCACCTTACGCGGATGACCTTGAAGAAGCGATGAATTATGCTAAGAACAGATCGAATCATGCGAAATCCAATTTTTGCGCGGCGGCAAAAAAATTTGGCGGGTTCATGCCATCTCTGAGAATAATCCAGGTGAACGATTTCGGCAACATCTTGGCGAATATAGCTTGTTGCAAAGGAGAGTGGAATGTCGGCGGTGATTGATTTTCTGCGAGCGAGAAGGGAGCAGAGTCTGGCGGAACTCATTGAATACCTACGAATGCCATCCATCAGCACGTTGGGTATCGGTGTCGAGGAGGCGGCGGCGCATTTGACGGGATTGATGAACAGCGCAGGCATCGAGGCGCAGATCCTTCCGACGGAGGGTATTTCTCTCGTATACGGGGAAGTGAAAGGGCCTCCGAATGCTCCGAACTTGCTGATCTATGGTCACTATGACGTTCAGCCGGCCGACATGGCCGAGGGCTGGAGTTCCGAACCATTCGAGCCTCAAGTGCGCGATGGCCGCCTCTACGCCCGAGGGGCGGGAGACAACAAAGGCCAGCATTTCGCCCAAATCAAGGCGGTGCAGGCTTATCACCAGACGAATACGGAAATGCCCATCAACCTCAAATTTTTGATAGAGGGCGAAGAGGAAATGGGTTCTCCCAACTTGAGGAAATTCATACAGGCGAACAAAGAATTGTTGAAAGCCGATATCGCTTGCTCTTCAGATGGTTCCTTGCACCCATCGGGCAGACCAACACTCTCTTTAGGTTGTAGGGGGTTGCTCTATATCGAACTCCTGGCTCACGGCGTCGGGAAAGACCTCCATTCCGGGACTTACGGCGGACCGGTCCCGAATCCATTCTGGCGTCTCATGGAGGCCGTGCAATGTCTACGCGACGGTGATGGGAGGGTGCGTGTGCCCGGGTTTTACGATGCCGTTCTCCAGGTTGGCGATGCGGACAAGAATGCGCTGGAGGGCATTCCTGACCCGGAAACGGAGCTTCGGGCCGTTATCGGAGAGGGAGCCGCTCAGATTCCAGATCTGTCCTCTTTTTATGTGAAATCTCTCACCCAGCCGAACCTGAATATTTGTGGATTTCAGGGGGGATATTCTCACGATGGCATGAAAACGGTCCTCCCGGGTTCTGTGCGCGCGAAGCTGGATTTTCGCCTTGTGGTGGAACAGAACCCGAACAGGCTTTTTGATGATGTGTGCTCTTTTTTGGTAGCAGAAGGTTTCAATGACATCGAAGTGCGCAAGCTGGCCACCTTCGACGCCAGTAAGACACCAGCGGACGATCCTTATGTGCAAAAGGTGATCAAGGCCGTCGGCGGTTACGGGATCGAACCTGTCATTTATCCTAACTTCGGCGGCAGCGTTCCTGATAGCATGTTCACGAGGGACTTAGGCATTCCGTCCGTCTGGTTCCCTCTCGCCAATGCGGACTCGAACGCTCATGCTCCGGATGAGAATATCGACGTAGAGATTTTTCATCGCGGGTGCGAGATTGCGGCGACTCTCATGGGGGGCCTCGTTTGAAGCACCCGCTTTGGACGATAGGTCACAGCAACCACAGCGAGGAGAAATTCCTGGACTTGCTGAGTCGCCACGGTATCGCATGTGTGGTGGATGTGCGCAGCATCCCCTACAGCAGGAGAAATCCCCAGTTCAGCAGGGAAAAAATGGACCAGGGTCTCTCATCGAGAGACATCGTATACATCTGGGAAGGAGATGCATTGGGAGGCAAACGCGATTTCACAAAAAATCCAGAATTTTTCGATGCCCAAGGGCGTATCGATTGGATGAAAGTAAGGCTTAGTAAGAATTTCACCCGCGCCATGAAGCGCCTGAGAGCGCTGGTAGAAAAAACGCCCACGGCGATTCTCTGCGCGGAGGAGAATCCGAGAAATTGTCATCGCTTCCATCTGATATCGGCGGCCTGGGTGGAGAGTTGCGGTGCAAACATATCGCATATTCGGGGAGACGGGCGTGTGGAGACACACACGCAAACAGCTCCCCAGCCGGAATTGTTTCGTTGAGCATTCTCCCATACCCTAGGGCAGGCATCCTTTTGTGGCTAGCGGTTTGTCATCCACTCATATGAGGAATTCATGAATCAGCCCCAGCGGAAGAACCTCCTTGCGCAGGAGACGAGCCCGTACCTCTTGCAGCACCAATATAATCCGGTGCAGTGGTATCCCTGGGGCGAGGATGCGCTCCGCAAATCAAGAGAAGAAAACAAGCCCATTTTTCTGTCTGTCGGCTATTCTGCCTGCCATTGGTGCCATGTGATGGAGCATGAAAGTTTCGAGGATGAGGAAATCGCTGAAATCATGAACGAGCATTTCGTCTCCATTAAAGTGGACCGCGAAGAGCGTCCCGATATCGATGGGATCTACATGGAGGCGGTGCAGATGATGACGGGCCAAGGTGGTTGGCCCATGAGTGTTTTCCTGCTCCCGGACTTACGGCCCTTTTTCGGGGGCACATATTTTCCCCCACATGACAAATGGGGCAGGCCCGGCTTCAAAAACGTGCTCTTGAGGCTGGCCGAAGTTTATCGGACGAGACAAGAGGATTTGCAGGATAATGCAGAAAGCTTAACGGCGAATTTGCAGCAAATGGGAGTCGTTGCATCCACAAAAGGTGATTTGAAAGCGGAATGGATCGACAAAGCCGCGCAAGAACTGAAGGATCGATTCGACTCTACCTGGGGTGGTTTTGGGCAAGCTCCAAAATTTCCACCTTCCATGGCGTTGATGTTGCTTTTGAGAAAGTGGAGACGATCCGGGGATCAGGAACTACTGAAGATGGTCGAGATAACGCTCCAGAGGATGGCGTTGGGCGGGATGTATGATCAACTCGGCGGCGGGTTTCACCGATACAGCGTGGATGCTTACTGGCTCATCCCGCACTTCGAAAAAATGCTTTATGACAACGGTCTTTTATCCAGGGTGTATCTCGAGGCCTACCAGGCGACGGGAAGCGCGTTTTATCGCTCCGTGGTGGCGGATACGCTTGATTATGTTTTGCGTGAAATGACCAGCCCGGACGGCGGATTCTACTCTGCGCAGGATGCCGACAGCGAGGGCGAGGAGGGCAAGTTCTTCGTATGGCGTCCTGAGCAGATAGAAGAGATTCTCGGCAAGGATGAAGCGGACATTTTCTGCCGTTTCTACAGCGTGACGGATGAGGGGAACTTCGAGGGGAAAACTTCCGCCTTGTTCATCCAGAAACCACCCCGCATTTTCGCCGAAGAACTGGGAATCACAGAAGAGGACCTCTTTGATATTTTGCAAAGGGGACGCGCAAAACTCTTTGCCGAGCGCGAGCGGCGCGTGAAGCCTGGCCTGGACGATAAGATTCTCACGAGCTGGAACGGACTCATGATTGGATCGATGGCTTTGGCGGGCAGAATTCTGGAGCACCCACCCTACGTGGAAGAGGCGAGCAAGGCGGCGGATTTTATTTTGAACAACATGCGCGATGAGCGGGGCCTGCTGAGGAGTCACCGGGCAGGCGTGAGCAAGTTCAACGCGTATCTAGATGATTATGCTTTTTTGATCGTGGGTCTGGTGGATTTATACGAAGCAAGTTTCGAGCCTCGATGGATTCAAGCGGCCTCGGATTTGGCGAGGGAGATGATATCGCGCTATTGGGATGACGAGGAGGGCGCATTCTTCTTCACTGCCCACGACCATGAACGGCTCATCGTTAGAAAGAAGATGACGCAAGACGGCGCGATACCAAGCGGCAACTCAATGGCGGCGCTGGGTTTGCTGAAATTGGCGAAGCTGTCGGGCGAGACGGAATTCGCGGAATGCGGCTTGGGTGTTTTGCGCTCGTTTGGTGAATACCTGGACCGCGCACCGGCCGCCTTCCACATGATGCTGGTGGCGTTGGACTTTTATCTCGATTCCCCGATGGAGGTGGTGGTTGTCGGCGAGAGAGACTCAGAAGATACGCGCGCAACTCTCAGGGCCGTTGATTCGCGCTTTATTCCCAATAAAATTTTGGCTTTGAAGTCGGAATCATCAGATGCAGAAACAGACATCGAAGTGCCCCTGCTCGATGGAAAATTCATGGTGGATGGACGAGCTACTGTATACCTGTGCGAAAATTTCATATGTAAAGAGCCGCTTACGGATCTGAGCGCTATCGAACGAGCGCTCCAGAGGGATTGAGTTGTTCATTTCGCTCTTACGATAAATGCCCCGTACCCGTTTCGCTGCAACCTTTCTGCCAATCGCTTTGCTTTACTCTCACGGCCCAGTCCTTTGATCTGCACGTGATAGTGGTTGTAGTTCCCGTGCCAGCCGGGTCGAATCTCTGAGATCGTGCCATTGCCGTGAAAATAATCGGCGAATTCTTGCGCCTCTGGTTTTTCCGTAAACCCGCCCACCAGGATCATCCATTTCGGGTTCAATTCTCGGGGGACATAGAGGGGTTCGATGTGAACCTCGGTGGTGCCACTGCGCAACATGCCGATTCTACGAGCGGCCTCTTGTGAGAGGTCGATAACTCGGTTAATAAAAAAGGGACCGCGATCGTTAATCCGGACTTCCACTTCCCGTCCGTCGTCGTTTCTTCGCACCCGTACTCTTGAACCAAAAGGCAGGGTGCGGTGCGCGGCCGTGAGCGCGTGCATGTCATAGGTTTCGCCATTTGCTGTTTTGCGTCCGTGGTAGGGATTTCCATACCACGATGCGATGCCGTAGAAATTCTCACTCTGGATATGAGGACTTATCGGCGAGGGTATAAAGCTGCATCCACTCAGGAAGATGGAAAAAACGAGATAAACGATAAGAACCTGCAAGGGAACAATATGCG
Source organism: bacterium (assembly GCA_965261085.1). Lineage (GTDB taxonomy): Bacteria > UBA8248 > UBA8248 > UBA8248 > UBA8248 > Bin107. Next base: position 3,115,241 of record OZ253442.1, on the reverse strand, counting down.
ACGGAGTGTTTTTTAAGTTCATCGGAATGTATCTAGGGCGGATTTTTTGAATCACATTGGCATTATATCAGGTTCATCTGTTGCTGCCAGGCAGAAATTTTTTTTGAGTAGGTTTTATGAAATTGCGTTTTCAGGTGGTTGTCGTGGTTTCGGGCTAGTCTCGATACTTGGCGAACGTCTCACCGATGCTCGCGCCTTTTTCGAGCTCCGCAATGATTTTTTCTTCGATTTTCGCCAATTCATCCATCTTGTCGATGACTTCTTCGAGCCTTTCCCTGGGGATGACGACCACACCGTTTACGTCTCCCAGAATGATATCTCCCTGCCTTACCGTGACGCCCCCGCAATTGATCGGCTCTCCTACACTGATGGGAACCGTATACCCGCCGCTGCCGTGAACCGAGACCCCTCTGGCGAACACGGGGAATCCCATCTGGCGGTGTTCTTCTAGATCTCTGGCTCTGCCGTCCAGTACGACTCCGCCAAGTTTCATTACTTTCGCTCGCGTGCTCATCATTCCGCCCCAGTTGGCCGTCGTCACCCCAGAGGGGATGCTTATGACGACGATGCTCCCCTCAGGCGCCGCGTCGATATGGTGCGCCTCGCGTTTGGGCAGAGGGCCGCCGCCGGCGGGAACCATCCGAACGGTATGGGCTTCTCCCACCATCCGGTAATCAGGATCGGGGGACAACAGGATGATGTCGGGCATGTGGCCTCTGATTTTTAATTTGTCAAAGGCGTCCGCCGCCTGACAGGCTGAATAGTTTTTCAGGTGATTCATCAATTCGCGATTCATCAAATTCTCCGGAATTCATCGTGTCTAAAAACCTCGACATCATGTGGCGAGTGGGGGATTACCGTTTCAATCAAAGTTGCGCGACTTATACACGAAATTCTGAAAACCGCACACCATCCGGATCGAGTTCCTCCAAGGCGTTTAGTTCATCGACGCTCGGCGCGGGAGTTTGCGCTACAACGCTTGGGCAATGCAGATCAAACCCGGTTTCCTCGACGACTTCATCCATCGAGTGGCCGGCGTGGACGCTGGCGAGTTCCAGCCCTGTTGATTTTTTTTCAAACAAGGCGATGGGTGTCACCACGTGACTCAGGTTTCCGGATTGCGTCGAAAAATCGACCTTAGGCACGAGAAATCGTTTGTCGTGCACCGTTCTCCAAATGACGGTTCGTTTCACCTGGGGCATGATGACGGCGCCTCCCCCTCCACCGGGAAGCCTTACTTTCGGGTGGAACGGGTCGCCGATATAACTCATATTGGCTCGTCCTTGCTTGTCGAGTTGGGCGGCGCCCAGGAAAGCGAGGTCCATCTCACCACGCGCAAAAAGATCATACGTGTCCGGGTTGTAGAACAAGGAAGCCGCGCCATGGCAGAGTTCGGGGTCGGCCGTGCTGTTCGGCATGAAGCGTGGTTTCGGGTCCACCGAGCCCGCGACTTCTATGAGCGTGCAGTTGGGGGCGTGTCGTTTTTTTGCCAGAAAAATCGCAACCATGGGAAGCGGGGAGTTGACCCCGTGGAACACCTTGTCACCATCTTCGATGAGGCGCGACAGGGTGACGACCATCTGGTTTCCAGCGCGAATCACGTGTTCAGGCAACAAGGCCAGGCGATTGCCCATCGCTATCTTCCCACTGCGTCTTGCGTGTGTGTCCGGTCGGTACTGGCAAGATATTCTTGAAGGCCATCCTTGCTCTGGGTCAGGGTTAGGTAACGACCCATTTCATCCTTGTCCACCTCATAGTATGGGTGGCAGCTACAAGGCGAGGCCCCGCCCGGTGTTTCCACGACAGCTTTGACGAGAAAACCCGGTATGGTGGTTCTCTCGGGTTCTGATGCGATTTCTTCGGGTGGTACGATTTTCTCGGTTGTGAGAATGACTCCTTTTTGCGCCGCGCGCGTCATTTCAACGTCGAACTGCCGGTTACCCAGGATTTGGGCGTTACCCTGTACATCTGATTTTTGAACGTGAATCAATGCCCAGTCCGGCTTCAGGGCGGGAATCGCATACAGTTCCTCTTTCGTGTAGGGGTCTTCAATCGTGAAAATACCGCTGTGTTCCGGAATATCGCTCCCATCAAATCCGCGAACGGGTTGAAAAGGAACGCCGTAGGCTGCGGCCCGCAGCCCAGCGAGAACGCTGGCTCAGGCGTGTTCGGTGAGGCCGGTCAACCCCTTCTCAATCGCCTTTCTGTAATGGGGCGCTAATCCGAATTCCGCTTCAAACGTAACGATGCCGCTGATGACCCTCTCGACGGCGCCTGCGGCGCAAAGGAGGTCGGCGTCATAGCCGGGAGAAGGCTTGATGAGTGTGAGACGCCGGATGCCTGAGCGCGCAATTTCGCGCACGAGGGCGGCAGGGGTCCTATGCAGAAGAGTGCCGCCAGGACTAATCGCATCTCCTTCCTTGATGAGTGAAGCGGCTTCTCGTAAAGAAATCTGCTTGTTCATAGGATTCATCCACTCGTTTAAGGCGAATGCTGCGGAAAGTATGAAATTCACAGGAGTACAGTTTAGCAAAAGAAGATGTTTTGCGCTTGCGCTCATTCGGGTTCATGGCGCTAACGGAGTGATTTCAAAGTATTCATTGACCAGTACCCTCCAGGTGACGTAAATATCGGTGGAATGGGCGTATCTCTCGTGCGCAAGCATATACCCGGACGAATCAATTTAAGGAGCATGGAATGCCACGGATTTCCCAGTTAGAGCCCGAGCAGGCGGAAGCATCCGCGAAACGTATCATGGAGAATCTGAAAAAGCAGTTCGGCGTCGTGATTCCGCCGGTGAAGGCTTTGGCCCATAAACCCGATTTCTTGCGCTCTTTATTGAGCTTGACCACGGTGGCGGATGGTCCGGGAGAGATCGAGGTCGGTTTCAAGGAGGTCCTGAACATTCGCGCATCGGTGCTCAACGGATGCCATTTTTGCATCAACATGCATTCCAACATGGCAAGGATGCACAAAGTGAGCGATGAGAAGACAAAAGCCGCGCAAGAGGGTTCCGCAAGCGACGTCTTCAATGAGCCGGAAAAAGCGGCGATGCGCCTTTGTGAGGAAAGTACACAGGGGGTGAGTGTTTCCGATGAGACTTTTGAAGCGCTGAAGGCGCACTATTCAGAAGCGCAGATAGTGGAACTTCTCGGCGCCATCGCGCTCATCAATGCCTGGAATCGACTCATCGTGGGAATGGGCTTTTAGGCTGCGGGCTTCTTTTTGTTCGCTGAGGTGAGTGCAAATACAGGTTTTAGAGGCTTAGTGCGGCCCGGCTGACCGTGAGTTCGGTCTCTCCCAACAGTTCTGATGTCGTGAGTTTTCCACTCATCACCGCGATTAGTTCTTTTTCGAGCAAATCCCTCGCTTCATCGATGCGCATCCTCCCTTCCATGACGCCGCTGATGTCCACATCGATGTTCTCGGCCATAGTCCGGGCGGTTCGGGGATTTCCGGTCACCTTGATGGTGGGAGAAATGGGATGTCCGATCGGATTCCCGATGCCGGTCGAGAAAATAATCGCTTGCGCTCCGCTGGCTGCGAGCGAAGATATGTTTTCTACGCCGGCGCAAGGGGCATCGGCGAATATGGTGCCTTTCTTCGAGGGGCGCTCGCCCACGCCGACGACCTCGACGATGGGGTGGCTGCCCGCTTTTTTGATGGCTCCCAGGCTTTTTTCCTCAATGGATGAGAGTCCACCCCGGATATTATCGGGCGCCGGATTCGAGCCGATGAAATCGACGCCGATGCTTTCGGCGTAATCGACGGCGCGTTTGGCGGCAGCGATGATTCTCCGCGCCGTTTTTCTGTCTGCGGCCCGGCGGGCGAGAAGATGCTCGGCCCCCACAATTTCCAATGTTTCGGAAAAGATGACCGAGCCCCCCGCCTCTACGACTTTATCGGCGACCATTCCCGTCACGGGGTTTGAAATGACGCCGCTGGTCGTATCGGAGCCCCCACATTCCGCGCCGATGGTGAGTTCGCCCAATTCACAGCGGACGCGTTTGGCGGATGCAAGATGAGCGGAAAGTTTGGTGGCGAGTTCCACGACATGAGAAGTGGTGCTGAGAGTTCCCCCGATTTCCTGGATATTCACGGATTCTATCGGCATCCAGGGGGATGTTTTCGCGGCTACTTCCGCGATGGCGTTCGCGCTCTTGGGTTCGAGGCTCACGATTATGGCTGCCCCTACGTTGGGGTGCGCAGCGGTGTGCCCCATTACCCGCCAATGCTGTTCCTCGTCCTCACCCATCAGAGCGCGTCCGAACGATGTGTTCACAGGGGTGGCGTCTCGCACCAATGAGCCGATTCTACGGACAATAGGGTTTGAATTGTCCATCCCGCTGATAATGGCGAGATGATTTCGGCCGCCCGGAGGACCCTCAGGCCTTCTGTAGCCCCAGAAAGTTGGGGTGCCCTTTTTTCTGGGCATACTTAACCTCTGGTGCTCTTGATGTTGTGGACGTGAACGTGGCTACCGGCGGATATGTTTTGTGTAGCGGTGCCGATGACCTCGCCGTATTTGAGCACTTTCGCGTTCGAGCGAATCTTGCCCATTGCGATCTTGTGGCCGAAAGGAATCGTTTCCGTCGCGCAAATCATCAACGTTTTCTCACCACCTTCGATTTCCACGCTTTGTCCGGAGGCGATGTCCTCCAGCACGGTGGCCACATTGTCTTTCGAGTGCATCACCAGCCCACGGCTCATCGAGCAGTCTCCATTTTCATTCTAGTCGTCGCTTTCGACGTTTCCGGGCAGCCTCAGACGCAGTCTCTCGACTGGGCGGCCGTTTCTCAGGTGTTCCTCTATCAGTTCAGGAACGTCCTCTACCTTCACGCCCGTGTACCAGACGCCCTCCGGGTAGACGACCAGGGTGGGGCCCATCGTGCACGGACCCAGGCAAGTCGCGCCCGCCATGGCCGTATCCGCAGCGAGGTCGTCATTCGAGCCAATGGCCTCTGTGATCGCTTGTGCGACTTCGATGCTGCCCTTGCTCTGACAACAGCCCATCGGATGAGTCGGCGGGCGTTGGTTGATGCAGACGAAAACATGCCTTTTGATATGTTCCACGAGTTATCCTCTTTTCAAATTGGCGATAGTCTCTTATGGAATTTTTTCGCGTGAGGCTTCAAAATCTCTCGGCATCATTTCTGAATGACTTTACCAGAGGGAGATGATACGCTCCGTTCGCTAGAAGTCAAGAGATTCGCCAATTCTGGATTCAGGTGAAGTCGAATCAGTTACATGGGCGAAAATAGGCCTATTTCATGCTGGTTCAAGAAATTTCAAGGCGATATGGACGAAGAGTTCACAAAAGATATAAAACCTCTCGTCTCCCGGGTAAAGGGAGGCCCAGCCTGTCTTTTCCTGCCGGATTCCACAGCTCCCGCCGTGAGCGTGCAGGCATGGTTTCGCGTTGGCAGCCTCACGGAAACAGACCCGCTCGAGGGCATCTCCCATTTTTTAGAGCACATGATATTCAAGGGTTCCCAAAATTTGGAAGTAGGGGAACTCGCTTCGCTGGCCGAGTCTTCTGGTGGAGACATTAACGCCTACACGACGAGCGAATCGACCCATTATGACCTGATATCGATGCCGGATAAATTCGAGGGGTGTCTGGAAGCGCTCCTCGATGCGCTTTGGTGGCCACGATTTGAGGAGAGCGAAGTTCGCCAGGAAAGACAGGTCATCCTCTCCGAGTTGAATCGCACTTATGAACAACCGGACCAGTTGCTTCAATATCATCTCTATCGTGAGGCGTACGGCTATCGGCACCCTTATGGCCGCGCTATTTTGGGCACGCGGCGAACGCTGAAGAATATAAATGCGGGAGAATTGAGAAAATATCACGAGAAACTCTATTTGCCCTCATCGGCCGTCCTGGTGTTTGCCGGTGCCTTCGATGTTGCCAGAATCAAATCTATTTTGAAGAAAAGGCAAAAAAAATTGCTTACCAAGTGGCCGAAACCCGGGCGCAGAAAAATGCCGAAAGTTCCCGGGCCGGCCCCCCTGAAAGCAGGGCCGCGCATCGTTGTGCGGCGTGGCCGCACGGGAACGGCGCACCTCGATCTTGCCTTCGAAATTCCTCCTTTGACCCACCGGGATGCTCCCGCGCTAGAGGTGCTCGGCATCGTTCTCGGAGCGGGCGAAAGCTCCCGCCTATATGAACATCTTTGTATGGACACCTCCTTGATGTTTGATGTTTCTGCAGACACCTGTTTGTCTGGAGGGCCGGGACTGTTTTTCCTGGGCGGGTATACGGCACCGGAAAACGTCGAGAAGGCCGCCGGACATATCCTCCAGGTAGCGAAACAAATCATCGAGGAAAAGCCGGCAAGCCCAAGTGAGTTGGATAAGGTACGTATGAATTATTTGACGGGTTTGGAATTCAGGCGCGAAAGCATGACGGGTCGCGCCCGTGTGGCGGGTTATTCGGAGTTGCTTACCGGGGACGCGAATTATTATTTGAAGTACATGAAAATGGTGATGGATGTTAATGCGAATGATGTCTCGGATGTGGCGAGGCGATATTTAACGCCTTCACGATTGACCGCTGGCGTATTTTTGCCCAAGGGGGAAGCACCAGGAGTCGGTGTGCGAAGAATCCGAAAAGCGATATGGAACGGATTCGAAAATAATCTTGAGGAACAACGAAACGACGCGAATCGAAACCGGGGTGTAGCGAAAATATCGGCTGCATTGGGTTGTACTCGCGTCGATTCACAAAAAAGGAGCTATGTCAAAAATACAACGCGCTCCAAAGCCAAGAACAAACCCATAGAGACGAAACTTCCCGGTGGCGGGTATTTGATCATGCTGCCCGACGGCGGCCCGCTTGTTTTCTCTTTACGGGCCGTATTCCTCGGAGGGCAAAGAAATGAATCCGCCCGACAGGGCGGGCTGCATGCCCTGATGATGTCGGTAGCTCCCATAGCGACCCAGAATTGTTCATCGTTCGTCCATACGAAAGAGGTGGAGGGTTTGGGCGCCAGTATCGATGGATTTGCCGGGAGAATTACATTCGGGCTGACTGCTTCTGGCCTCAGCGCAGTTTTGCCCGAAGTGATGGAAAAATTCGTGGAGGTCATGTCTGCGCCCGCTTTTGATGAGGATGATGTTGAATTCGCCCGGGCGGAGCTGAATGCGGAGCGCGACAGCGAACTCGATGATCTGGGGCAATGCTGCCGACTCAAGGGGTATCAGCTTTTATATGGAAAACATCCATTGGGCCGCCATCCTCTTGGAACTCCCAAGACGATAGCCGCATTCAACCAAAGGATTTTGAGGCGAGAATGGCGAAGAAGGACATCGCCTGCGAATTTAGTCCTGGCAGTAGCCGGCAATTTCGACGTCTCGTATTTGAAAAAGTATCTCCCCGAAATGCTGACGCCTTGGGCCGCAGGCGCTCCGCGGGAAACGCCTGTCCTTCAGCCCGCTCCGCCCAGAAGTCTTTCGAGGAGGCGTTTTCGCTCATATGTGCTTGATGAAGTGTCGCAAAGCCATGTCCATATGTCTTTTTTGGGAACGACTTTTCACGATCCCGCAAGGCATGCGCTTGCCGTCATCACGGCAGCCCTGGGAAGTCAGGGCGGAGGACTATTCCTGGAACTAAGAGAAAAGCGCGGCCTTGCCTACGATGTGAGCGTTTCCTCTCATGAATCTCAAGACCCGGGCCCCATCTCTATTTATGCGGCCACCCCTGCGGGTAAGGAAAAACTCGCTATTGACCTCATGCGGCAAGAAATTGCCCGTGTTAGCCTCCAAGGGCTCAGTGATGAGGAATTCCACCGGGCCAAGTCTTATCTCATTGGAGGGTTGTCTCGCAGTCACCAGCGGGCCTATGCGAGAGCGGCCGACCTGGCGGGCAGATTTGTCCATGGCTTGGGTTGGGAAACGCTTGAAGAAACAAAACGGCAAATTGAACGGGTGGATATGAATTCCGTCAGAGAAGCCGCGCGTCATTTCATGAAGCCGAGTAAAGAATGCCTGGTGACGGTATCGGGTAATTCTAAAAACAGGCTAACTCCCTAACTGTTGGTTTTTTGGGTTTTAAGGAAATCTTTTTGTAATTCTCTCAACCGGCAACGTAGTTGATTCATTTCCTGGATAATGGCTTCTTCTTGTTTTGCTTTGCTTAACATTCGCTCTCATTTCCTCCGCTCATGAGCCAGCCTGCGTTTCTTCTCAGGGTTTTTTGGGCGAATTCGTTCTAGTTCGATCTCTCGGATGCGTTGTCGAAATTCTTCCGGTGCCATGGGCGAGCGTGGCGCCAAAAACATTTCTCTTGAGTTTTCGCCCTGTGTGATTCCCTGTGTGATTCCCTTGGTGGTCTACCGAGTTTTTTCGTGACTCAGGTTTTCTTCCATCACAGACGGAGTTCTGGATGGAAACCGATCCTGAAAACGGGGTGTTTCAGAGGGCCGGGGAGTGGTTTTTGTTTTGTTTTTTGCGTTTTTGTCATTCGTATTTTTTGTTTCGCTGCTAGCTTGTTGTTTGTTTGCGTTTTCTCGCTGATATTTCCCTATGGAGATCAGGGTGTTCGTAACGGCTCGCTGGGTCTTGATGTATGCGGAGTGAGCGGTAGATTTCGTCTTTTCCCAGATATCTTTCGACGAAAGACCGGTTCCAGCACAACCTCCAGCCAGAAAGCCCATCAGCAAAATAGACAAAAAGAGAAATTTTCTTTCAGTTTTAAGATTAGTTTGCGATTTGTTCGTATTTTTCCATATCATCATGCTTGTCCATGCTCGATAGGCGGTGCGCGGCTTCCTCCACCAGGGGAAGAAGGCTCTCGGGGTCTATGCCGCTCACGGCGATGCCGTTGAATCGACGACACAGATTGGCCAGGCGGATATCATCCGTCTGGTCCATTTTATTAAAAACCCGAATGAGAGGCGTGTCTTTCAGCCCAATATCTGCCAGGATTTTCTCTACCGACGTGAGGTTGTCCTCACAATGTGGGGATGAGGCGTCAATCACATGAAGGAGGAGGTCCGCTTCACTCAGTTCCTCCAATGTGGAGCGGAAAGCTCCTATCAATTCCTGGGGGAGGTCGTGAATAAAACCGACGGTGTCCGTGATAATCACTTCTTGCTCGCGAGGGAGCCTGAGCCTTCGGCTTGATGTGTCCAAGGTGGCGAAGAGTCGATTCTCGGCGATTACCTCGCTATTCGTTAAGGCGTTCAGCAGTGTCGATTTCCCCGCATTGGTATAGCCCACCAGAGAGAGAACCGGTACTTCACGACGCTGGCGGAGTTGCCTGCCCTGAGAGCGTTTTTTTTGTAGATTTTCGAGTTCTTTCTCCACCCTGCGAATGCGCTCGAATGCGCGGCGGCGGTGAATTTCCAGTTTTGTTTCACCCGGTCCCCTGCCGCCGATGCCGCCGGTGAGTCTGCTCAGGGCCGTGTGTTGGGAGGAGATGCGGGGCAGGGTATATCGCAATAAAGCCAGTTCCACCTGAAGTTTTCCCACGCGGCTCTTGGCACTTTGGGCAAAGATATCGAGGATGATCTGTGTCCGGTCGAGAATTTTCAGATCGGTGAAATCAGCTAAATTTTTAATTTGTGAGGGCGTCAACTCCTTGGAGAAGAACAACGCCTCGGCTCCCACCTGCATCGAGTTCATCAGGACATCGGCCAGCCGGCCTTTGCCGATGACGAAACGAGGGTCCGGTTTTTTTCGGCGCTGTAGAATGTTCCCACAAGGTATGAAACCGGCCTCGCGTGTGAGAAGAGCCAGTTCTTCAAACTCGATTTCGGCTGAGCGGTTCGTATTCTGCCCCGTGTCGAGATGCACCAGCAAGGCGCGCTCTCCCTCTTCGAGTTGGATGGATGATTTTTGGAGGCGGGAGAATTCACTTTCTAAGGAGTTGATGAGAGCTTCGATGTTAATCCGGTTCGATTCGAGATTGGGGAATGACTGAATTTCCCAGGGAGCGCGATTCTCCACGAATGCGCCGTTGCCGTTATCGTGGTGGTTTTCATCGGGAGGCCGAGGAGTGATGTGCGCCATGTGGAAGCGGCCCGTATTCCCGTCTTCCAGCACCTCGATAACCCCCATTGCGTCGAGACGGAGGAGGGCCATATCCGTTAGATCTTCCTGGGACAGCGGGGAGGCGTTTAAGTGTGTATGAACGCACCGAAGGCCTCTGAGTCTTGCCATTCCGGCGCGTGCGCGGCCGAGCTCCGGTATTTCGATTCCCTTTGCATCGCCGATAATCACGTAGCGCACTACGCCTAGGCGATCAATGAGCAGTCCGATCTGACGCGAGATTTTATGAGACAGAAGCGCCAATTCACGACCGAGCTCTAAATGAATGAATTGATCGGGGGGCACCTTCCGGCGGTAAACCCTTTCCAAAACCTTCATTTGCTTGGGCTTCAGCCCGGTGAGGCGACCATGAAGTCTAGCGATAGTGAGGCACTCCCCAGAGTAGTTGGGCGATATCATGATGGCCGCGCGAGTGAACATACCCGGCGACGCAACCAACAATCCCACCCCAAGATATGCTATGTTCGCCCGTAACACAAGATGATTGACACTCCCTATGGTGTCCAATAGACTCTACGCCCTTTTGGACGCTGTGTTTGCGTGATTTCCTGGGGCGCCAACCATGGTGAACGAGCGTGATCCGAGACTTCTTCGCGTAGAAGACATGGTGCGCCGGCTTTTGAGACATAAGGCCGATGCCAATCTCTCCAATGCGCTGGAAAAAATGCACGCGGCCGAAGTGGCGCAGATTTTTCAGCATTTCCTTCCCGAAGAACGCCAAGAGGCGTTTTCCCTCGTTCGAAACCAGGAGCATCGCGCCTCGATTCTCACGGAATCGGATTCTCATATCGTTCGAGAACTCCTGGAGCCGGTGTCGAATGAAGATGTGGTCCCACTCATCAAGGAATTAGACAGCGACGACGCGAGATATATTCTGGAAACCCTGCCCGAGGAGCGTTCCCAGGAAATCGTCGCGCTCCTCGATGCGCCGGAAACGGAAGCCATTCAGGACATGATGGCTTATTTGCCGGAAACCGCAGGCGCCATCATGACGGATTCTTACGTGGCCCTTCACGAGGACATCACGGTGGATGAGGCGATCTCGCGGGTGCGGAAAGCCAGCGAGGTGGACTACATTTTCTATGTGTATGTCATCGATTCGAATGGTTGCCTGAGAGGCGTGATTACTTTGCGACAACTCTTGCTGGCGGACCCATCCAAGACCTTGTCTGAAATCATGATCACCAATGTCTGGAGCGAAAGCGTGCATGCCGACCAGGAGCACATCGCACGTGTTGTCTCGCGATACAACATTCTGGCCATCCCAGTCGTGGATGACGACAATGTTCTGGTCGGGATCATCACGGTGGATGACGTGCTCGACGTAATCAGAGAAGAAGCGACCGAGGACATCTTGAAGATGGCGGGAACGCATTCCTATCAGGATGAGGTGACATCGCTTTCCGCTAGGCGTCTTGCATGGATTCGTTTCCCCTGGCTGTTTTTCAGTTGGCTGGGCGGTATTCTCGCCGCTCAACTGATTCATCAATATTCAGACCAATTGAGCAAAATTGTGGCTCTCGCCGCCTTCATGCCGGTGATCATCGGCATGGCGGGCAACGTGGGCACACAAAGCGCGACCATCGTCGTGCGTGGCTTGGCGACCGGGCGCATCGATCCGAAATCATGGGTTCGCGTCATCTCGAAAGAGGTGGCCGTCGGGACGCTTCTGGGCATTTGCTATGGCCTGTTGTTGGGATTGTTGGCGACGTATCAATTCTCTTCCGTCGCCTGGCTGGGTTTCGTCGTGGGGCTCGCGATTTGTGTAGTGATGATGTTCTCTGCTCTTCTGGCATCGTTTTTGCCGCTCGTACTTCACCGTTTCCGGGTGGACCCAGCCGTGGCGACGGGGCCTTTCGTCACGACTGGAGTCGATGTCCTGGGGCTTTGGATCTACTTCAACATCGCCCGTTTGTTTCTTTTTTCATAACCAACCATAGGTTTGTCCGGCTTGGCTCTGTCCATCGATTTTCGTGTAAGGTATGTCGAAACCGACCAGATGGGCGTGGTGCACCACTCGGTCTATTATGTATGGTTCGAGCAGCTTAGAACCGAGTATTTTCGCAAAATCGGATTTCCATACGGGGAACTGGAAGATCGCGGGATTTTTTTTCCCGTCGTTGAGAGCCATTGCCGGTATAAGGAAGGTGCTAAGTATGATGGTGAGGTGAAAGTCACCGGCTGGTTCAGAGAGCCCGAGGGCGTCCGCGTCCGGATTGATTATTTGGTGGAGCAGGAAAGGCGTATTTTAGTGAGAGGCTATACGCTTCATGCAAGAACCGATGCGCACGGAAGACCTGGACGCATTCCGCCTGAAATTATCGAGAAGCTAAAAGAGGAGGCCGCGCCCATCGGGGAGGGGCCACACCTGTGAGAAAAGGAAATATTTGAGGCAGGCGGAGCGCGTGCCTGGAGATTTTAGAGACGAATATCGAAAAATTGAGGAAATTCATGCTCGGCGAATATAGTCCATCGTATTATGAGGAAAAATGGCAGAATCTTTGGGCGGAGGAGAAGATATTCGAGACCTCCGATCATCCCGGCGGTAAGCCAACCTACTATTCCTTGATGATGTTCCCCTACCCATCTGGCGATCTGCACATGGGCCACGCCTGCAACTACACGATGGGCGACTCCATCAGTCGCTACCGAAAGATGCGTGGTTTCGAGGTCTTACACCCGATGGGCTGGGATGCCCTGGGCCTGCCTGCGGAGAATGCCGCCATCAATGCGGGTGTCCATCCCGCCGCCTGGACGAAAAAAAATATCGACAACATGAGGCGTCAACTCCGTATGGCGGGTCTCGCGTATGACTGGCCGCGCGAGATTTCCACAGCGCATCCAGGTTATTACAAATGGACGCAGTGGATTTTCCTCAAAATGCTCGAAGCCGGTTTGGCCTACAAGCGCGAGGCCCTCGTCAATTGGGACCCGGTGGACAACACCGTTCTTGCGAACGAGCAGATTCACGATGGTATTGCCTGGCGCAGCGGCGCCAAGGTGGAAAAACGCTGGCTCAGCCAGTGGTTCTTGAAAATTACCGATTATGCACAGCGCCTGCTCGACGATTTGGATGGTCTCACTGGTTGGCCCGAACACGTCAAGCAACAACAAAGAAACTGGCTGGGACGCAGCGAGGGGGCGCGAATCGACTTCAAACTCGAAACGACCGGCGAGACGCTCTCTGTATTCACCACCAGGCCGGATACCGTCTATGGCGTCACCTTCATGGTCTGTGCGCCAGAGCATCCCCTTATCGATCAATTGATCGAGGGGAATTCCCGGGCGGATTCCATCCGCGAGGCCGTAGACGCCATGCAGGCCCAAAGCGCCGCGGAGCGTATGAGTGAGGAGAGTGAGAAGACGGGCGTCGACACGGGGCATTTCATCATCAACCCCGTCAATGGAGAGCGCGTACCCCTGCTGGTGGCCGATTACGCGCTGATGGAATACGGCACAGGCATCGTCATGGGCGTGCCCGCGCACGATCAGCGTGATTTTCTTTTCGCGAGAAAATACGGCATCCCCGTCAAAGTGGTCATCCAGCATCCCGAAGGTGGGCTCGATGGGGCCACGATGGAGGAGGCATACATCGAAGATGGTGTAATGGAGAATTCCGGTCCTTTTGACGGGCAGCCGAACCGCGAAGCGTATCCCAAGATGATCGATTATTTCGCGGAAAAGGGTCTTGGCGATAAGACCATCAACTGGCGGCTGAGAGATTGGCTCATCTCACGTCAGCGCTATTGGGGGGTGCCGATTCCCGTTATTTATGAAAAAGACGGGAGCATCACCCCGGTGCCGGACGAACATCTACCAGTAATGCACCCGCGCGATGTCGAATTCACGGGCCGGGGGGGGAATCCACTGAGTCAGAGTGAAGATTTCGTGAACGTCATCAGCCCGAAAACGGGCAGGCCCGCCCGCCGTGAGACTGACACGATGGACACTTTTGTGGATTCGTCCTGGTATTACATGCGGTATGTGAGTCCGCGAGACGATGGCGCCGTATTCCAGTCGAAAAACGTGAACCGCTGGCTGCCCGTGACACAGTACATCGGGGGCGCCGAACATGCCGTCATGCACCTGCTGTACTCGCGGTTTTTCACCAAGGTGCTTTACGATCTCGGGCTCGTTTCTTTTGAGGAGCCGTTTGAAAACCTCTTCACCCAGGGGATGGTGTGCCGGATGGCCTATCACGTAGCCGAGGCGCGCGGTCGCGTCTGGGTGCCTTATCAGGACGTGAATGAAGAATCTCTGGTCGTTACGGCGGATGGACCCAGCGGCAGCGGCTATGAGGCCGGTCAAAAGGTGTTCGCCGAGATGGCCTCAATGAGCAAATCGAAGATGAACGGGGTCTCGATTGAAGAATGCACGGGAAAATACGGGGCGGATGCGGGACGGCTGTATACGTTGTTCATCGGTCCTCCCGAGCGCTCCAAGGAATGGCGCGATGACGGCCTGATCGGCGTGCACCGATTTTTGCAAAGGCTTTGGGTCACGTTTGCGGAGCGGCTCGATGATTGGCGCGAATCGGAATCCTATTCTGGAGACGGGAGTGGGTTGTCCGCATCAGGAAGAAAATTAAGACGCGATGCCCATGCCACCTTGAAGGCGGTGACGGAAGTTTATGAAAATTCCTTTTCTTTCAACACGGCGGTGGCTCGCGTCATGGAACTGGCCACGTCTCTTCGCGCGGAGGCTGGGGCCGAGAATGCGGCGCAGCGCGAGGCGGCCGAGATTCTGCTTTGCTGTATGGCGCCCATGGCGCCCCATGTGGCGGAGGAACTCTGGCAGGCTCTCGGCGGGGGCGCGGGAGAGGTGAGTCTCTTTCGGGAGGCGTGGCCGGAGGTGGACGAGGCGGCTATCGCCGCCGAGGAGAAAGAATTCGCCGTACAGGTGAATGGAAAGACGAGGCGTACGTTTATGGCGCTGCCGGATGCGCCGGAGGATGAACTCAAAGAAAAAGCGGAAGCCGTCACGGCCGGCTACATAGGCGACAAACAGATTGTGAAACACATCGTCGTGCCCGGTCGTCTAGTGAACCTTATTGTGAAAGGGTAGATGACTCCGTTATCATTTAGGGCTATTTTCCAGACAGACGGAGCGTTGGCTTTGTGATGGAAAAGATAAGGATATTTCAGAAATAACGGTGAGATGCACATTATTTATAGCATTATGACTTTTTGAGAGGAGATGGAAAATGGCCGAGCGCCCGACAGAGATGGATGAATTTTTACAAGAACCCCACATGGCGAGAATCGCCACCACGAATGCGGATGGTTCGCCGCACGTCATTCCGCTTTTGTATTTGTTCAATCCCGAGGATGCGAGTTTTTTCATCAGCACGGGAGAGGATTCCGTTTCGGTGAGGAATTTGAAACGAAACCCGGCGTTTTCCATTTGCATTGATGATGAGAATGCTCCATTTCGCGCCGTTGTCGTGGAGGGGGTGGCGCAGATCTCCGAGGTGATGGGAACCGACCACGAGGGGTTGAAAAGCGTGGTGGATCATTTCTTCGGGCCCGATATGTGGGCGAATTACGTGAAAACGCCCATCGCGCAGAAAATACGCGTGCGCATCACGATGGCGCCCAAAAAGTGGAAATGGTGGGATTACCGCAGAATGTTGATGGGCTCGGTGACGGTAGACTGAATTTTAGAGTGGTTTAAAAGCCCCGGAGAGTTATCTCCGGGGCTTTTTTTCGTTTTAGTTCTTTCTCGCCGCTTGAATCATGTGGGCAAGCTGGGCCGGCGTGAGCGCACCCGGGAAGATTTGTTTCCCGACGATGAAGGCGGGTGTGCCGCGTATACTCAGGGAACGCGCCAGGGTGCGGTTCTTGGCTATCTGGGTCTGGATGCGAGGCGCCCGCATGTCTTTTTTCAGGCGGGCCGTGTCGATGCCCACGGCGGTCGCGATTTTCATGATGCTCTCTTCATCATAAGAGATTTTGGCCTTGATGAGGGCCTTGTGAAAAGCTATGTATTTGCCCTGCGCGCGCGAGGCGAGCGCCGCCTGGGCCGCCAATACGGAATTCGGGCCCAGCACGGGAAATTCCTTGTAGACGATCCGGATTTTCTTGTCTTTCGCGAGCGCTTCCTCCACGACGGGGGCCACTCGTTTGCAATACCCGCACCGGTAATCGAAAAACTCCACAATCGTCACATCCCCGTTGGGGTTCCCGCCCACGGGGTCTCCGGGGTCCTCATAGATTTGTTTCCTGTTTTTCCGAATAGAGGCCTGGGCCATAGTTTGGCGTTGTGCTTGTCGCTTTGCCTGTAAGGCCTGGATAGCCTCCTCGAGCACTTCCGGGTTTTCGATGAGGTATTCTCTGATGATTTTCTCGATTTGGGTTTTGTCGATGTTTTGCGCCACAAGTGTATGGGCGGGAGAGGGGTTTGGTTTTGACGTTTCGGAGGCGAGCGCGAATGCGGGGTTATGGTTTTGAGGGATACCGAGAAATGGGAGCAGGAATACCCCGGTGAGTATCATTGCTCCCGAAAGTGAAATTGCTGTAAAACCCGTTTTTTTAGGCATTCAAAAGGCCTTTCATGTAAAGGTAAAGCGGCATGAGTGGAAACATAGACCAGCGTGCGCCAACCAAACGCATGCATGGTATGATGCGTCACTCTTAAAGGCAAACAAAATTTTTCCGCAATACATTCGTCTCGGGAGGAGAAGGCATGGGTTGTAATATCGCGCGGCTCGGCCACATCGGAATCCACGTGAGTGACGTGGAGCGCTCCATCAAGTTTTACCGGGATGTGCTAGGGCTCAAGCTGACGGGAAAATGGGGTCCGCCCGATTTTTTCCGGCCGATTTGTTTTATACGCTGCGCAGAAAAACACCACACGGTGGTCCTTTTCGAGTTGGCGGAAGACGCCGTGAAAGCGGGACTGACGACGTCGGACTCCGAGAATCGAACGGACGTGGGGCTGCACCATATCGCATTTGAGGTGGATGACCGGGAAGATTGGCTTCTTGCCCAGGAGCATGTGAAATCCTGCGGCGTGGAGTTCGTCTCCGGCCCTTATGTGCATGCGCATGAAGGACTGGATGAGAACGGGTTTATCGGGGGAAGCGGGAGCCATGCGTTCTACTTTCTGGACCCGGATGGAAACCGGATAGAAATCTACTGCTGGATGATGCGCGTAACGAAGCCGAGCGTTTCTGCACCCCACCCCGATCTGTAAGGGAAGGTTTTTCCGCACATGAGTCAAAATGAAGAGCGCATCGTCAACGCGGACGCCTTGCGCGATTTGATGGAGCGTATTCTGGCGGCCGTGGGTTGTTCGCACGAACAATTGATGACGACGGCCGATGTATTGATAGAAGCCGATCTCAGAGGATATTCCACCCACGGTCTGATTCGCCTGCCGAATATGATCAGAAGAATCCAGAGCGGAATGATTAACGCCCGGGCCAAGCCCCATATCGTGAACGAGCGGGTGGGGACCGCGTTGGTGGAAGGCGATCGCGCCATGGGGCCCGTGGGCGCGACTTATGGTGCGAGCCTGGCGGCCAGAAAGGCGGAAAAAGCGGGTTCCTGCACCGTGGGCGTCGTGAACAGCGATCATATCTGCATGACGGGCTATTACGCCGAGCGCATTGCCCGGGCCGGCTGCGTGGGAATCGTCGCCGGCCTCACGCAGCCGCTTGTTCATCCCTTTGGGGGAGTAGAGCGCCTTTTGGGCACGAATCCTTTTTCGATTGCCGTTCCCACGGGCGCAGATGAACCTGTTCTTCTCGATTTTGCGACGAGTGCGATTCCCTTCGGGATGATCCTCAAGGCGAGCGTGACGGGAGAGCCGATTCCCGCAGGCGTGGCGGTGGGGCCGGATGGGGAGCCGACGACGGATGCCAAAACGGCCGCCGCGGGCGCGGTTGCGCCTTTCGGGGGACACAAGGGTTATGGTCTCTGCCTGTTGATAGGCCTTTTGGCGGGGCCTTTGCTCGGAGCGAAAGTCGGCAAGCCGCTCACCCAATCGGTGCGCGATGGACATTACGACAAGGGGGATTTGTTCATCGCTATCGACCCTTCCGCTTTCGGGGATCCTCAAGTGTTCAGGGAGATGGTGGATGCCCACGTCGCCGAGGTCAAGAATACGCGCAAAGCCCCTGGTGTGGAGGAGATTCGCGTGCCCGGAGAGCGGAGCTTCAGGGAAAAGGAAAGAAGGCTGAGAGAGGGAATTCCGGTGGGGGATGGCGTATGGGAACAAGTGACGGAAATCGCAAGCGAACTCAAAGTGGCCATGCTCTCCTGATGCCGATGAAATTTCGCATTTCTGAACGGTTGGCTGAAAAGCCTCGATTCATTCTCAAAGCCGTTATCTTCCAAAGTTCTTTCTTCTTCTTGCGTTGATATGCGTGAGCGCGGGTACTTGGATTTTCCTGTAACCGGGCGCAAGAGCTGAATTTCATGACTATGGATTCCCTTGTTCGCGTCTTATCCTGGGTGGCGAAGGAAAACCACAGGTTCATTGCAACCCTGCGGAATTTGAGTGAGCAGGAGTGGCGCGCGCCCACGTTCTGTCCGGGCTGGTCTGTGGCCGACGTGGTGGCGCATATGACGCTAGGCGCGCGTTTCTATGCGCACGTCATTCCCCCGGGGGCCGCCGGGCGTCTGGAAATGCCTTTTGGCGCCACGGATTTAGAATCGTTTTGGGCGTACCGGAAAAAAATAGGGGATGAACTCGCAGCGCTTTCCGCCGATGAGCGTATAGATGTCTTTGCCGATGCGGTGTGGCGATTACAGGGAGTCTTCGAGGCGATTCGGCCCGATGATTTGGATAAAGAAGCCTGGCATTGGCTCGCGCCGTGTCCGGTTCGCACGTTTCCCGGACAAAGGCTGTATGAGTTGATCCTCCACGATTGGGATATCCGGAATCTGCCTGATGGTGATCTGCACCCCCCATCACTGCCCATGGCCGTCGATTGCCTGCCGGAGCGCTTCCCCATCTTTTTCAGGGCGCGGGGGGATAGGGATTTCAGCGGAACCATCTGCTTTGAGACGAGCGAGCCTGAGCGAAGATGGGCGCTGCGGGTCTTGAAGGGTGATCCCGAAATCGTGTTTTCAGAGCCTGCGGATTGTGACGCGCGCATCGTATGCCGCGGGAGTGATCTGGTCTTGCTCACTACGGGCCGGGCGAGTCTGGAGGATAAAGAAAAAACGGGCGCTCTGCGCATCGAAGGAGACAGGGCGAAAGCGGCCGAAGCCCTGGAGGTGTTGAGCCGACCTTTTTGATGCCCGCTGCGCTTACGAGGCTCCTCGCGGCGTTTCATAGACGAACAGGCACATGAAGATACAGAACAGCAGGCCGACCGATATCCCGACGAAGGGGATCATGTAGCTTCCCGTATAATCGAAAATAAAACCCGCCAGCGGCGGGCCGATGAATCCCCCGAGACCAAAGAAAATTTCGAGCAGCCCGATGGTGGCCCCGAACGTGGGGCCTCTGAACGCATCTGCGGACATGGATGAGTGGCACACGCTCATCCCCCCGAGGCCGATTCCGTAGACGAGGACGAAAATCCAGCCCATTAAAATCTTATGCGGTATATGGGGAATGGAAAGCAGAACCCCGATCCCGCAAACCGTGATGAAGGCGGAGAGGGCTTGGGCGCGCTGCCTGCCGACGGAATCGCTCAGCCAGCCCACTGAAAAGGTGCCCAGCATCCGGATCGCGCCCAGCATCCCGAAAAAGAAGGCCGCCAGAGCCGTGCTGTATTCGGCGTCGACCAGAAATAGCTGGAGTTGGCTTAATATCGAATTGTTGTTCAACCCGATAAAGAACACGACGATGAGGAGCGTCCAGAAATTTTTTTCCTTATAAACTTGGCGAAATACCTTGAGTAAAGGTGGGCTGGGCGATTTTGTGCTTGGTTTTGGGGGTGAATCGGACGGAGGTTGAGATCTTCCGTCGATGTATTGGCCCACTTCCTCGGGCCCTTTTCTGAGCAGTAACGCCGTGATGGGGACGACGATGAACAGCACGGCCAGGCCGAAAATCAGGTAGGTCAATCGCCAGCCTTTCGTGGCGATGAACCATTCGATGAGCGGCATGAAAAGCAAGATTCCCGTCCCGCTGCCGGAGAGGGCCAACCCTGTGGCGAAGCCGCGTTTTTTCTGAAACCACTGCGGCATGATAGCGCTGTGCAGCGCGAAGCCGCTGAGCGCCATCCCGATTCCCACGAACAGGCAGGGGACGATGTAGACGTGCCAGAGTTCGCTGATGAAATAGCCCAGGACGAAACCTGTGCCCACCAACACCGAACCCCAGGGCATGATCGCTCGCGCTCCTTTTTTGTCGAACAGGTTCCCCATGATGGGGCTGAACAGCGCGTAGCTGCCCAGCATCAGGGCGTAGGCTCCGCCCAGGGCGCCTCGCCCCCAGCCGAACTCTTGAATCAGGGGAACCTGAAAGATGGAAAAAGAAAAACGCGCCGCTTGATGAAACGCCATGGTGACGAAAGACGTGCCGACGATTATCCACCCGTAGTAAATCCAGGGGCGGGTGTTTTTTCTTTGTCTCATGAGATGGGTCTTACTTCTCGGTGCTGTAGATGAATTGACAGACGAGGAGCGCGACCGCCTGGAAGATGATCACGATGCAGAAAGGCAGCACGTAGCTTCCCGTGTAGTCGAACATGAAGCCCGCCATAGGAGGGCCGATTAATCCTCCCAGGCCGAAAGAGATTTCCAGCAATCCGATGATGACGGCGAACGAGCGTCCGCCGTAGGCGTCCGCGGTCATGGCCGCATAGCATGCCGTCATGCCGCCGACGCCGAAGCCGTAAATGGCGGCGAACAAAAAGGCGAAGACGACGCCGTTGCCCATATAAGGCACGAGAAGCAAGACGAGGACGCCGACGCCCCCCAGGAAAAGGGCGATGGCCTGGGCCCTTTTGCGCGGTATGCGATCGCTTGCCCAACCCAGGACCACGCTGCCGAGAATCCGGATGGCGCCCGTGAGCCCGAAGACGAAAGCGCCGAACGCGGTGCTGAAATTTGCGTCGACGAAGAATATCTGGAGCTGGCTCCAGATGGTGTTGTTGTTCAGGCCGATGACGAAAACGAGGATCGTCAAAGCCCAGAAATTTTTCTCCCCTTTTATTCGCTGGAATACTTCTCCCACATTCTGGGAGCGGAAGGCCGGTGGTTTTGGAAACCCGGCGGCCTCTTCGTCTGACGCGCCGTCGATGTTCTGACCGACGTCGGAGGGATGATTTCTGAGCAGGAGTAATTTGAGTGGCAGGATGATGAGAAGTATCGAGGCGCCGAAAATCAGGTAGGCGTAGCGCCAGCCGAAGTTGGCGATGAGTCTTTCGATGGTGGGCATCAGGATGAATGAGCCGATGCCGATGCCAGAGATGGCGATGCCCGCCGCCAGACCCCGGTTTCTGAAGAACCATCGCGGCAGGAGCGCGCTGTGCGTCACGAAGCCGCTCATCGAAAGCCCCAGGCCGATTAGAACACCAATAAAAAGATACACATGCCAAAGAGATGAGATGAAAAAGCCCAGCATGAGCCCCAGGCCAATCGAGACCGAACCCCATGGAATCAGGGCCCTGGGGCCTTTTCTCTCCAGGATGGAGCCCATCTTGGGATTACAGATGGCGTAGAGGCTCATGCTCACGGCGAATGCGCCGCCCAGGGCGCCTCTGCTCCAGCCGAATTCTTCAATCAGAGGGACCTGAAACAGGGAAAAAGAAAAACTGGCCGACAGGTGGAAGGCCATGGTGGCGAACGATACGCCGACGATCACCCATCCATAATATAAACCGCTCGCTCGCCCGGGTCTGGCGGAATAGCCGGAAACCGGAGTGGAACCGCCGGACTTGTCCAAGAAGTCGCCTTTCTCTTCGTTTTTTTCTGAAGCATGGGTATAATGGCGACACCCTAAAGGGTTTTTCGTCATTCAGGAAGCGTCGCGAGGGGTTGAGGTGAATAGCGCCGAGTTCATTCAAAAATTGACGCAAGCGGTGGGGGAGGAATTCATCCACACCGATCCGGTAGCGCTCAGGACGTATGATTGCGATGGACTCACGATCTACAAAGGCGTGCCATCGGCCGTCGTATTGCCCGAGAGCACCGAGGAAGTCCGGCGAGTCGTCGAAATCTGCCGCGAATACCGGGTACCCCTGATCGCCAGAGGAGCGGGCACGGGTCTCTCGGGAGGCGCAACGCCCCTGCCGGGCGGCGTACTCATCGTCTTCACGCGGATGAACAAGATTTTGGAACTCGACTACGAAAACCGTCTCGCGCGCGTGCAGCCGGGGGTCGTGAACCTCCATCTCTCGCGCGAAACCCTGCCGCATGGTTTTCACTATGCGCCCGATCCTTCCAGCCAGGCGGCCTGCACCATCGGCGGCAATGCGGCGGAGAACTCGGGCGGCGCGCATTGTCTCAAGTACGGGATGACGACGAACCACATCATGGAGATGACAGTCGTCCTGGCCACGGGCGAGGTGGCGCATCTCGGTGCGGACGGGGAGGAGACGCCGGGTTTCGACCTGCGCGGATTCTTCATCGGTTCGGAGGGCACGTTCGCCGTCATCACGGAACTCACCGTGAGGCTCACGCCCAACCCCGAAAGCGTGCGCACCATGCTCGTGTGTTTTACGAAAGTCGGGGATGCGTGCCGGACGGTGAGCGACGTCATTGCGGCGGGGGCAGTGCCCGCTGCGATGGAGTTGATGGATCGCTACACCATAGAGGCGGTCGAGATGGTGGTGCAGGCGGGTTATCCCAAGGATGCCGAGGCCGTCTTGCTGATCGAACTCGACGGCCTGCCGTCATCCATCAGACCGCTCGAAACCCTCATTCGCGAGGTGAGCGAGAAGAACAATTGCTCTTCGTTCCGGATCGCGCAGACCGAAGAGGAGCGCGAGAGCCTTTGGATGGGCCGGAAAAAGGCGTTCGGCGCCTTCGGGGTGATCGCTCCTGCCTATTATTGTCTGGATGGCACGGTTCCCCGCTCGAAACTGGCGCAGGTGCTGGAGGAATTCGATGAAATCGCCGCCCGTTTTGATTTGCGCATCACCAACGTATTTCATGCCGGAGACGGGAGCCTGCATCCCAACGTCTTGTTCGACGATCAAGTGCCCGGGGAGACGGAGCGGGCGATAGAGTGCGGGGCGGAGGTGCTGCGCGCATGTATACGGGCGGGGGGCGTGCTCTCGGGCGAGCACGGCATCGGAATCGAGAAGATCAGGGAGATGAAAGACCAATTCGATGAACCCACGCTCGAGATTATGGAGCGCGTACGTGACGCCATCGATGTGGACGGCATGATGAACCCCGGTAAACTGATACCCGATGAGGACAACGTGTTCCCGGTTGCTCTCGGCGCCGGCGTCGCCAGAATGGGCGGCGGGATGACGAAGTAGGAAAACCATGGCCCTTAAACTCGATTCGTTCGCCCAATCCGTAGAAGCAGACTTAGGCGATTCCGATCTCTTTTCCGATGATAGGGCGGAGTCGTTCAAACTGGGGGGCAAAACGCCCTCGGTGGTGGTGAGTCCCGCCGATCATGAAGCCCTATGCCGTGTTCTCGCGCGTGCGAACGAAGCGGGTCTGGCCGTATTTCCCTGGGGAGGGGGCACGGGAAGGGGAGCGGGGTATGCGCCCGAGAGGTACGACGTGGCGCTCTCCCTGGAGCGCATGTCGAAGGCGGTGGAGTTTCTGAAAAACGACCTTACCGCCGTGGTGGAGGCGGGGATGAGCGTCGAGAGCCTCGATATGCTGACGGGTGTCGAGGGACAGACGGCGGGTCTTGACCCTCCGCATCCGGGAACCTCCACGGTGGGGGGGACTATTATCGCGGATCGTTCGGGTCCCATGCGGGTGCGCTGGGGCAAGGCGCGCGACCGCGTGATGCGCATGAAGGTGGCCTTGGCCGACGGTGCGACCCACACCTATGGCGCGCTGGTTGTGAAAAACGTCACCGGCTACGACATGAATCGCCTCCTTTCAGGAAGCTGGGGGACACTGGCCGTCGTCACCGAGTTGGCGATTCGCCTGTATAAGGCCCCCGAGCATATCGGGGCTAGGGCTGCTTGTTTCGGGTCCGCCGATGCCGCGTTCAAGGCCGCAAGGGCGCTGATGGCCACGCCTCTTATGCCCGTGTGGGCGGAGGTCTTGAACGATATGCGCATCGCCTCGCTGGCATCGGAGGGCGGAATCGCCTTGCCCGGCCCCGTGTGCCTCGCGGCTTCTTTCGGCGATTTCGAAGAGGGGTTGAAGGATCAACTGGCCCGTTTCGAGGAAATTCTCGTGAAAGAGGGCGGGGGCGAAATTGTGCGGTTTGGTGATGAGGACACCGCGCGCCTGGGCCGAGTTTTGGCCGATCCTCCGGGGGAAGATTTCTCAGACTCCGAGGCGCTCGCTCTCAGGGCTTCGGGTCGTCTCGATCAACTGCCCCGCTTTGCGGAGGCGACAAGGCGCGCCGCCGAGGCGGGAAAATATCGTTACGCCACCTCGGCGCACGCGGGCAGCGGGGTTTTGAGGTGCTGGCTCTCGCCCGAGGATGCGGAATCCTCTCCGCTTGAGGCATGGCGCGTCTTCTCCTCTCTGTGTAGGGAGGGGAAGGATGAAGCGCAAGCCCGCTCGGTTCACTTGCGTATGGATTCCGGGCCGGATTCACTTAAAGGGCAAATATCCGTATGGGGTGAGGACGCGCTCGAGCCTGCCGCGCTGCAGGTGATGCGGAACATAAAGAAAACATATGACCCGAAGGGAATTTTGAGTCCCGGCCGATTCGTGGGACGGATGTAAAGTGGGAGAGGAAAGTGGCGACAGGTGAAAAAGTAGGTTTCGCGCAGGTTTTTCCTGAATACGAGAATCCCTTCGTCGGCCCGGACGCTCCCGACAGGCGGATGATTCAGCGCTGCATCCACTGTGGGTTCTGCGGCACGAGTTGCCCCACCTTCACGCTGCTCGGCAACGAGATGGACTCCCCACGCGGCAGAATCTACCTCATGCGCATGGTGGCGGACGGCGAGATGGCGCCGAACGAGACGGTGATAAAACACCTCGATCGCTGCCTGGACTGCCGCGCCTGCGAGACGGCGTGCCCATCGGGCGTGCCCTATGGTTCTTTGATAGAGGCGGCGCGCGAAGGACTCGAAAAGGTAAGAAAACGCCCCTTGTCGGTGCGGGTTTTGAGGAGAATCCTCTTCCGCTGGCTTCTGCCCAACAGGACGTTGCTCAACCTGGCGGGCGTGGCCACGAGAGTGTACCAGACCACGTTTTTGAAGAGCGTGGTGCGGGGTTTGGGTCTTTTGCCCAAAAAACTGGCCGCGCTCGAACCCATGATGCCCGAAGTTCCCCCCATCTATTCGATGCGGGCTCTTCCCCCCGAAGTAGCGCCCATCGGAGAGGAAAAACACCGCGTCGCCTTCTTCGGCGGATGCATTCAATCCACCTTGTTCGGGGATGTGAACAGGGCCGCCATACGCACGTTGGCGGCGAACGGGGTGCGCGTGGTGTTCCCCGCCGCGCAGACCTGCTGCGGCGCGCTGCAAGCCCATGCCGGAGACAGGGAGGCGGCGAGAATCCTCGCGCGCGAGAATATCGACGCCATCGACGCGGGAGAGTTCGACGCCGTTATACTGGCCGTATCCGGCTGCGGGGCCATGCTCCATGACTACAAGGATTTGCTCGCGAAAGATCCTGTATACGCGAGCCGCGCGAAGGAGTTCAGCGACAAGGCGATGGACGTCACCGTGTTTCTCTCCAGAATCGGCGTCCGGGAAGCGGCGCACCCCTCGCCCCGGAAAATCGCGTATCACCACCCCTGCCATCTTTTCCACGCGCTCAAGGTTCGCAAGGAGCCGCTCGAGGTTCTTTCCGCGATCCGCAACGTCGAGACGGTGCCTCTCAAGGAGAGCGATTGGTGCTGCGGCTCCGCCGGCAGCTACAATCTCACGCAGACGGAAATTTCCATGCAGCTTCTCGACAGGAAAATGGGGCACGTGAAAGATTCTGAGGCGCCCGTGGTCTGCACGGGCAACCCTGGTTGTCAGATTCAAATCGCATTCGGCGCCCGCGAACGGGACATGGACCTTCGGGTGGTGCATCCTGTCGTCCTGCTCGATGAGGCGTATGAGGCGGAAGGCGTGTATCTAAACGCGACGCTTCCATGACCTTATAACCAGCGAGGTGCTGAAGATGACGAAACATACTTCCAGAGCCGTACCCACCACGATTGTCCATTTCGCCGAGATCATGCCCGATTGGGACTCGTCTCCCGATGCGCGCGAGCAGGGGCATCACCGGGCTGTTTATCGTTATATCGGGGGACCTCGCGAAAAAGAGCCGAAAGCGGCGCTCCCCGGCTGGGAATTCGCCAACGGTATTGTGATGGCGCCTCCCGGAAACGGCGCTCCGCTGCACAGCCACGGGTTCGAGGAGGTTTTCATGGTGTGGGAAGGCGCGTTCGAAGTCTTCTGGGTCGATGCGCGCGATGGGGAAATCAAGACAGTGGAACTCGGACGCTACGACGCCATCCGGATGCCGGCGGGCGTCATGCGCGGTTACAGAAACTCCGGGGATGAGGATGGCTTTCTCTACTACATTCACGGGCGCGGCGCGTACGAGCCGCCCGTGTTCCAGGGAGAAGGGGAGGGCGCGGGGAGCGAGAGCGTCTCTTTCGTCGATCCCCTCACCCAGGTGGTCCGTTATGATGAATGCCCCATGAATTTCCAGGTTTACTATGAAGCCTCTCTGCCAGAGGGAGTGCGGGGGATTCGCCGCTACGTGGGACACGTGGGCGGTGAACTCGATGGTGTGGGTCCGCCTCCATCCCTGCCGGAGGGAGAGTTCTCCGTCGTCATCAACGAAAACCGGGTGGGCTCGGGCGCTCCGCTGCATGATCATCTGGATTTGGAAGAGGCCTTCATCCCTCTTGAGAGCGACTGGACGGTGCATTGGGTCGATGAGGCGGGGGGTTCGCATCAAGAAGTTCTCGGGCCATGGGATATGTGCTGGGCGCCTGCGGGCGTCACGCGCGGGTTTTGGAATTCGGGCCGGGGATGGGGCAAGCTCCACGTCGTTCTGGGGCGGGGAGGCGCGCTGCCGCCCGCGTATGACCGGGATTATTCGCACCTGAAAAATTAAGGGAATCTGGATTTGAGCGCTTCGCCACGAAAGAATGCCGCTTCGAGGGGAGTGGAGCGAATCGATCACTACATCGACTCGCTAGATCCCGGCATCAGGCTGCATGTGAGGGAAAAACGCCCCGAAGGCAAGAAAAAATTCGAGGATCAGGCCACGCTCCTCATCGTGCACGGGCGGATGGCGCCCGGCCCCGTGGCCTACGACCTCCCGGTTCCAGGCTATTCTTGGATGGATTACATCGCCTCGCGCGGGTTCGATGTTTTCGCACTCTCGATTCGGGGTTTTGGCGAATCGACCTGGCCGCAGGAGATGCACGTCAACCCCAGGGGCAAGCCTCCGGCGATACCCGGCAAGGTGGCCGTGAGGGACATCAAGGCGGCGGTCGATTTCATCTGCGAGCGGCGGGGCGTGAGCAAGCTCAGCATCCTGGGTCGTTCGTGGGGGACGACGACGGGGCCGGCCTACGCGGCCGATAATATGTCGCATGTGCAGAAACTCGTGCTGTATGCGCCCTATTACGCCTATGACAATCCCGTGCGCGCGAAACAGATGGAAGACCCCCCAAAGCCCGGGGAATTCGACGCGAGGCGAGGCGCGTGGTCGTGGTGCACGGAAAAAGACGTGCACAAGCGCTGGTGGGGCCATATACCAGGGAATGCCCACCACAAATGGCGCGAACCCAAAGTGCTCAAGGCGTATTTTCGAGAACTCCTCCGCTATGACCCGGAGGGGGCCAAACGCAAGACGCCCTCGTTTCGGCTGGCGAACGGCTCCTTGGCGGATTTATATGATCGGGCGAGGAACATACCCCTCTATGATGCGAGCAGGATAACGTGTCCCGTTCTGCTCATCCGGGGTGATCAGGATGGCGCCTCGGCCGATCCGGAGACCTGGGGGCTGTATAAAGCGCTTTCCAACAGCCGGGGCAAGCGCTACGTCATCATCAACGACGGCACGCATTTCATGGAGCTGGAAAAACGGAGGATGGAGCTTTTGAGCGAGGTTCAGCTATTCCTGGAAGGGTGAACCTCTATTAAATCATCGCCGCTCTTGCGCTCTGAGAGCCGAGCGCCTAGATTATGCGGCCTTCGAGAGAACGGGAATTTTTATATCGTCTCCAATCAAAAGGAGTTCACATGTCTGTTTTATCCGCACCTACCAAACAGCGCTGGTGTCTCATTGATTCCACGGCCATCGGCGTAGACAAGAAATATGAACCGCCCCTCATCATCGCATGGGGCGTGGACAGCAATGCCACCGGCACCCAAACCATCACGATGGGGCGCACCATCATTCCGCCCCAGGGCCGCAACCAGAGGCACTACCACGTATGCGACGCGACGTTCTACATCGTCAAAGGTCCGATTATCGTCTGGATGGGGGAGGACAGGGAAGAACACACGGTGCCCACAGGCACGTTCGTCTATTGCGCGGCGGGTGAGATTCACGGCCTCTACAACCCGAGTGAAACAGAAGATGCCGAACTCGTCTTCACCTATGGCAATTGTCCCAACCGGGACGCCGCAAAGACGATCTATGTGGAAAACGAATGGATGGAAGAGGATACGAGGGACAAGATTCCCGGCTAGTTTTTGAGCGGCAAAAAGAAAAAATGAAAAAGCCGGCCTTCGCGGCCGGCTTTTTTTGTGTTCATGTTCAGTTGAGGAGCGAGACAAGCTCCAGGAAGTTTTTTTTCAGACTATCCAGTTCGGGTGCGCGCTTGATGGCCTCGTAAATCTCCCCTTGCGCCTTGCCGTATTCTTTTTGTTGCACGTAGATGCGTCCCAGGTTCATGTAGGGGAAATGGCGCGGCTCGTACCTCGGTGCGGATTTCGCTTTCTCGAGCCACCCGGCAGCCTCGTCGAGTTCGCCCAACTGCATGAGATAGCAACCGATGTCGTTGTATGGGTTTCCGAACTCATCGTCGACTTCGATGGCCATGTGGCACTCTTCGATCGCTTCCTCCAGGCGGCCCTGCTTGCTGTACATCCAGCCCAGATAGGTGTGCGCGTCCGCGGTGGGGTAGTAGGCGATGGAGTTTCGATACAATTCGATGGCTTTGTCGAGGTCTCCCTTCGATTGGGCGACGCCTCCTTCGCTCAGAAGCTCCAGGGCGTGCTTGAGATCGGAGTTGATTCTCGCTTCGTCTTTATATTTTTCATTGAAATTCACGTCTTCGGATTCACTCGCCATTCGGCGTCCCCCCCCCCCCGCAGCCAAACACAATGGCCGCTCAAATTATGTCACTTTTCGTCGGCTGTTTGTCAAGGCTCGGTTGGCTCCAGGCTCTGGCGGGATCACAAGATGGTATGAAAAAATAAATGGCGCTTGCCTCGAAACCAGGGTGGCGGATAAGTTCATCCGTATCAATAGCGAAGATGGGGTTCGGCAAGAAGCGGACTTTTCGCAGAAATTCATCGAGCGGATGGCATATTCATCTACGTTGTCCGGGAAGGAAGGACCTATGGCCGGTTCTGTGCGAAAAAAATTCAAAGAAATCCTCGAACGCCCGGGAGCGACGATCATCCCCGGTGCGCACGACGCCCTGACGGCCAGACTCATCGCCTCCAAAGGATTCGAAGCCGTCTACATGTCGGGGGCGGGCGTAGTGAATGCCCTCGCGGGTCTGCCCGACAATGGGTTGGCGTCCTCTAGCGAAGTGCTCATGAACGCGAGGTACATAGCGGACGCCGTGGACCTGCCGCTGGTGGTGGACGTGGATACCGGCTACGGAAATGCGGTGAACGTCGTGCGCACGGTGCGTGATTTCGAGCGGGCGGGCGTGGCGTGTATTCAGATAGAAGACCAGGTGCTGCCCAAGCGGTGCGGCCACCTGGACGGGAAGCAGGTGGTGAGCCGCGAGGAATTTATAGGGAAAATTCGCGCCGCCGTGGCCCATCGCACGGATCCGGATTTCGCCATCATGGCGCGCGTCGACGCCAAGTATGTGTATGGGATGGAAGAGGCCGTGGAGCGCGGCAAAGCCGCGCTGGACGCCGGGGCCGACGTCATCTTCATCGAAGCGCTCGAGACGCGCGATGAATTCATCGAATATGCCGAGCGTTGTCCGGGTCCTCTGCTCGCCAACATGACGGAGTTCGGCAAGACACCCCATATCTCCAAAACGGATTTCGAGGAGATGGGGTATAAACTCGTCCTGTTTCCGGTGAGCATCATGCGCGTGATGCTCAGGGCGGGTGAATTGCTGCTCGATGAACTTAAGGAAAAGGGCACGATGGCGGGCTATCAAGACAACATGATGACGCGCAAGGAACTCTATCGACTCCTCGATTATGACGCCTATCATGCGATAGAAGCAGAGTATCTGCCCAAGGAATGAGGTGAGAGAATGAACGGCCAAACGCGCGAACTCGCGCGATTCATCAGTGAAACTTCCTATGATGATTTATCCGATAATTTGCGCGCCTGCATCGGCAAGTATTTTCTGGATGCCGTCGGTTGCGGTTTGTACGGAACGACCACCGAATCGGGGCGAATACTGTCCGGCTTCATTCAGGAACAAGGCGGAAACGCGGTAGCCACCCTCTGGAGAAACGCATGGCGCGGGCCGGTGGGGCCTGTCGCGCTTTGCCTGGGCACCTGGATGCACGCGTTCGAGTTGGATGATTACCATAGCGGCGCCAAGCTCCACCCGAGTGCGGTGGTTTTCGCCGCAGCTTTTCCGCTTGCAGAGAAGATGGGGGCGAGTGGTGAGGCCTTTATGACCGCCTGCGCCGTGGGTTATGAAACCATGATCCGCGCGAGTATCGCGGCCGACGCCCTGGAGGTGCGTAGGCGAGGATTTCATCTCACGGGCCTGTGCGGCCCCTTTGGCGCGGCGGCTGCCGCTGCGCATCTGATGAAACTAAACCCCGAGCAAACGGCCAACGCTTTGGGGTTGGCGGGGACGCAGGGTGCGGGAACATGGGCTTTTCAGTGCGACGGCTCGGAGACGAAGCGCTTTCACGCGGGCCGCGCGGCCCAAAGCGGCTTCATGGCCGCCTCCCTCGCCGGGAGGGGTTATACGGGCCCCAAGGAGATTTTCGAGTACGAGGACGGGGGTTTTATACGGGCATTCAGCGGCTGTGGGGATCCCGAACCTCTGACGAAGGATTTGGGCGCGTTTTGGGAGACGGAAGGCGTTTCCTTCAAACCCTATTGCTGCTGCGGAAGCACCCATTCGACGATTGACGCCGTTCTCGCTCTGCGCAGGGAGCATGGCGTTGCGCCCGATGACGTGCGGGAAATGGAGATCATGAATCACAGCGTGGTGAAGCAACAATGCTCCTGGCGCTATGAGCCCGTCAGTTCGCTCCGCGCGCAGATGAACATCGAGTATTGCGCCGCGGTGGCGCTCACCGACGGGCAGGCGGGGCCCGAGCAGTTCGCGCCCGAGCGCATCGCCGACCCGGAGTTGGTGAGCCTCGCCCGGAGGGCGCGCTTCACGGTGGACCCCGAGATCGAGCAACTCTATCCCAAAACCTTTCCCGCGAAAGTGGCGATTCGCACCCATGACGGTCGTGAACTCAATATCCGTGTCGCGGGTCCCAAGGGGTCACCTCAAAACCCGATGGATTTCGGCATGGTGGCGGGAAAGTTCAGGCAAATTACGGGCGGCGTGATTCCGCCTGGTTCACAAGACGCGTTGATAGAGGCCATTTCAGGCCTGGATGAGGTGGAGACGATGAGCGCGCTGGTGGCGCATCTCGCCTAGAGCAGAGCCGGATTCAAGATCAGGAGATGAAAATGGAAACGATGAGCGACAAGCTGGCGCGTTTCACCGCGAACTTATCTTATGAAGACATTCCCGAGCAGGTGGTCGAGAAGGCGAAACACCATCTTCTCGACGCCCTGGGGATAGGCCTGGCCGCGACACGGGAGCCCTACGCCGATGCGGTGACGAAAACGGCGCGCGATTGGGGCGGCAACCCCCAGGCCACCGTTTGGCGCTACGGGGACAAGCTGCCGGTCGCGCACGCCGCCATGGTGAACGGCAGCTACGTGCACGGCCTTGATTTCGACGACACCCATACGGATTCCATCACCCACATGAGCGCCTGTGTGGTGCCCACGGCCCTGGCCGCGGGTGAAGCCGTGGGCGCGAGCGGGGAGGATATCCTCGCGGCCATGGTGGTGGGCTATGAGGTCATCGCCAGAATCGGCGGCGCGGTGCCGGGTGCGTTTCATGCCGAGGGCTACCACGCCACGCCCATATGCGGCGCTTTCGGGGCGGCCGCCATCATGGGGCGTCTGATGCGGCACGCACCGGCGGAGATCGCCAATGCGTTCGGCGTGTGCGGGAGCCAGGCGGCGGGGATTCAGGAGTTTCTGGATGACGGAAGCTGGGTGAAGCGCTTTCATCCGGGCTGGGCCTCTCATGCGGGCGTCACCGCCGCGCAGATGGCTGGCCACGGGTTCATGGGCCCCCGAAAAGTCTTTGAGGGCAGGTTCGGCCTCTACGCCACCCATCTGAGCGATCCGGACTATGACCCGGAAATCCTGGCGGGCGGACTCGGCGAGCGCTGGGAGACGCTGCGTATTTCGTTCAAACCCTATCCTTGCTGCCATTTTAACCATGCGACGATGGATGCGGCGAAAAATCTGGTGCGCGAGGCGGGCATCTCTCTCGATGAAATCGATGAGATCGAGACCATCACGCCCGAGCCGATTCTCCACATCGTGTGTGAGCCCATCGAACACAAGCGAAAGCCCAATACGCAGTATGCGGCGCTTTTCAGCCTGCCCTATTGCCTGGCGGTCAACGTGGTGAAGGGCCGGGCCACGCTCGATGATTTCGAGGAAAAACATCTGGGCGACGCCCAGGTACTCGAACTGGCCGGAAAGGTGCGGTGCTCCGGCGTGGATTCCGATCGCTTCCCCAGGTACCTGCACGGCGGCGTGAAGATGACGCTCAAAGACGGCCGCGTCCTGGAGCGCGATGAACCCATTAACTGGGGAAACCCTGAAAACCCGATGGAATGGGAAGACGTCGAAGCCAAGTTTCGCGGAAACGCGCGCCGCGTCCTGCCTGAGAGCAATGTCGATTCCGCCGTGGAGGCCGTCGTGGCGTTCGAAACGGCGCCGGACGCAAACGCCTTGATGAGCGCGTGCAGGGGCGCTTAATGGCGAAAGACGCCTGGGGGGAGGAGGGTTTCGTCCAGAACTGGGATGCGGTGAACGCCGCGCGAGACAATCCCGACCGGGCGAATCAACTCGATCTGCTCATCACACTGCTGGAGGGAGTGGGAACGGAGGATGGGTGGATTCTGGACTTGGGCGCAGGCTCGGGCCAGGTGGAAGCCCTCATTTTAGAGCGCATCCCCCATGCGAGGGTGGCGTGTCTCGATAGTTCGGAGGAGATGTTGAAGCTCGCCTCGGAGCGTTTATGCGCTTATGCGGGGAGATATCAACCGATTCTAGGTGATATGAACGATTTGGAAGCGGTCGAATTTCTCCATGCGCCCTACGCGGCCGTCTTCAGCAGCCAGGCCTTGCATGAAATTACCCACGACAGGAAGCGGGCGGTCTATAAAAAAGTGTTTGAACTCCTCCGCCCGGGGGGTGCTTTTTACATACTCGATCGGGTCGATCCGCGCTTTGACGACTTGCCCGCTGAATATGAGCGTGTGTGGAATCGTTTGAACCGGGGTGTGGATGCGCCGATGACGTTCGGTGAGTATCGCGAGCGCTACGGGGGTAAGGATGATTACCCCCCAAGCCTGGATGAGCATGTCGCGTGGCTTGCGGCCGCAGGCTTTAGAGCCGCGCCCTTGTATCTCCATTACAACCGCGCGCTCATCGCGGCGCGAAGGCCCTAAAGTCCCTTTCTCCTCAGGAATTCTCTCAGGATACTTCGGAGCGTTTCTCCCGAGATGGTTTCCAGAGCGTCCTCGGCGGAGAGCCAGACGCGCCTTCTCTCGTGGCTCTCGGGCCAGTCGTCCTCGACGACTTCGACCTCTATTTCGAAGATGTCGACTTTACACCTGCCCGCGCCGATGTCGTATTCATAACGCGCAATGGGCTCGTCTGACGCCACTCCGCGAACACCGCTTTCTTCCCAAGTTTCGACGATGGCGGCTTCTTGAGCGGTTTGCCCCGGTTCCACGCCCCCTTGGGGCACTATCCACCAGGGGTCGTCGCTAAACGGTCTGTCGCGCGTGGTGATGAGGAGGATTTCCAGCCCATCTTCTATCTTTCGCCAGGGCACGGCCCCGGCCAGATGAAATCTGTTTCGTTTCATGGTGTCATGACTCGTCCAGCGTGCAGAATACCTCGACGAGGTTGTCCGAGGGGTCTCTGAAGAACAGTTGCCGCAATCCCAGCCCGGTGTTGATTCCGTCTTTCACGTCCACGCCCGCAATCTCGAGCCTTCGTTTTACGGGTTCCAGATCAGACGCCGCGAAGGCGAAATGCGTTTCTCCGGCCCCGGTGCCCGGAATGGACGTTTCGCTCGCCCGGTCCCGGCGTCCCGTCAGATGAAGCTGGCAGGCGCCCGCCTGGAACCAGTAGCCGGGATTCGGCAGGTTCGGGCGGTCGATTTCCGCGAGTTCCAGTAGAGCGGCGTAAAATTCGCGCGCTTCCTCCAGGTCATCGACGCTGATGGATATGTGGTGCATTCCCTCCAGCATGAATCCGCCTCCGCTTTTCAGTCAGTGGGTGAGGATACGAACTCCGGCTCTATCCTTTCGGGTATGATGCCCACCTCCGCTGCGCGGCTCAACAGGGTGGAGACGGCCTTGCGCCCGGCGTCGCCGTATGAGCGCGTCCACTCGTTCACGTACATGCTGACGAAAACGTCCGCCTTCTCGCGCGGCAAATCTCTGGCGTAGGCCATGGCGTGGTCGAGCGCCTCGTCTCGGTTCTCGAGAGCATAGACGATGCTCTGGTGAAGCAGTCGGCTCACCTCGCCCACGACCTCGGGTCCTAAGTCTTTTCGGATGACGTTGCATCCCAGGGGCAGGGGGCCTCCGGTTTCGCGCATCCACCACTTGCCGAGATCCTCCACGAGGTGGAAGCCCTCCTCCTCATAGGTGAGCTGGCCCTCGTGTATCAGAAGACCCGCCGGCGAAGCTCCCTTTTTCACCTCGTCCATGATTTGGTCGAAATGCACCACGCGATGTTTCGGCTCCTCGCCTCCCATATACAGGCGGAGCGTGAGATAGGCAGTCGTCAGCAGGCCGGGGATGGCGATTTCCACGTCCCGGAGCGCTTCGGGCGTCATCGGCTCGCGTGAGATGATGACGGGGCCGTAATTATCTCCAAAACTTGCCCCGTGCGGTAAAATGGCGTAGTGATCGGCCAGGTGGCAATATGCGTGAAAGCTGATGGCGCTCACCTCGTATTTGCCCTCTAAAGCGGCTTGGTTCAGCGTTTCGATGTCGTGGAGTTCATGGATGAATTCATAAGCCCCCTGGGCGATCTTCTCGTTCGCCAGGGCGTGAAACATGAAGGCATCGTCCGAATCGGGGCTATGGGCGACGCGGATCACTTTCGACACAGGTTTCTTTTCTCCAAAATGTGGGCTTCTTAGGTTTTCACGCATCAGAGGGCGATAAATAGTCCCGCCTCAGATTCGGCGCTCCTCCCTCGGCGGCGGAGCGGAGCAGGGCGCCGATGAGCGCTGCTGTGGCTTCCAGGTCCGATTCCATGAACGTCTCCACCGGACTGTGGGAATAGCGCCTGGGCAGATTGATCGGCACGGTGGGCAGTCCGCCCGGCCGGGATTTGCTCAAGGTGGTGGAATCGAGAAAAGTGCCCACGAACACGTCTTCTTGCAGGGGCACGTGGGCGTCGCTCGCCGTGTCTTTCACCCACTGAATCAGCTCGGGCGGGGTGATGTAGCCATAGAGGCTCGTGGGCTGGTGGTCGTATCTCCTCAAAACCGGCCCCGCCCCGATTTTCGACCCGCGCGCGTCGGAGCGGCCCGGGCCGTCTGATGGCACGTTGTCGAGCACGATGGCGAGAAAGGGCGGTTCGGCTCCCGTCTCATCCACGGAAAGCACCGAAGCACCGCGTCCGCCGATTTCTTCTTGGGCGCAAAAGGCGGCGCTCAGGCGGAGCTTGTCCGAGAGCGAGTTGGCCGTGTTGATAAACGCCTCCACGCACAGGGCGCAGCCCGAGCGGTTGTCCACCGCCTTCGACTTCCAGGCTCCTCCGGGTAGCTGCGTGAAGGGGCTGTGGAACACGCCCGGCGTGCCCGCCTCGATGCCGAGCGCGCGAATCGGCGCATCGTCCGAAGCGCCTAAGTCTATCCACATCTCCTCGATGCCGGGGTGTTCCTGGCCCTGTAAGGATTGGAGATGTCCGCTGCGCACGTTGACGACCCCGCGGTGAAGGTTCCCGTCCAGCGTCAGGAGGGCGACCTCGCGTCCCGGGAAAATCGCATCGGCCACGAGGCCCACTTTTTCGAAGCGAATCGCGCCGCCCGCCTCCACGCGCGTGACGATGAGGCCCACCTCGTCCATATGGCATTCCAGGAGCAGGTGCGGCGCCGCCTCGTTCGCTTCGTGACAGGCGATGAGGTTCCCGATAGGGTCGCGGCGCAGTTCATTCGCGCTCCCTTTCACCATTTCCGCGATAGCGTCTCTCACGGCGCCCTCATGACCCGGCGGGCCGGGCAGGGAACACAGCGTCTTCATTCGTTCAAGTAGATGTGATGGCATTTCGTAATCCTGGCGCCGGGATAATTTTCGAAAAAACACTTGGGGGCGAATATTCTCACGCAGGGGAGAACTTGCCAAGCCGGAGAGCCGCTGGTCCTGAAAAATAAATTGACCGTAGGGGGGGGAGCATGTAGTCTTTCGCGCGATACCCGCGTAGATTTCATGGAGTGCTCGACCCTCAGATGGGGAGAACTGTCGTGAACGATGAAGACCAGATGCCCGATTTACTGAGCGTGGTGATGCCGTGCTACAACGAGCGGGACACGATTCGCGAAATCGTCGCCAGAGTCCAGGCGGTGCCGATGAACATCGAACTCCTCATCGTCGATGACGGCAGCACGGACGGCACCCGGGAGATCCTGGCTGAAATCGAAAAAGACGGTGCGCGCGTCATTTACCGGGAGAAAAACGAGGGTAAGGGAGCCGCTCTGTGCGATGGCTTCGCAGCGGCGAGCGGGGACGTGATCGTCGTTCAGGATGCGGACCTGGAATACGACCCCGCCGAATACGCCGATCTCTACGACCCCATCCGCCAGGGGGTGGCCGACGTGGTCTACGGCACGCGCTTTGGCGGCAAACCCCAGCGCGTGCACATGTTCTGGCACAAAGTGGGGAACCACATGCTGACCACTTTGGCCAACATGTTGTTCAACTGCACGCTCACCGACATGGAAACCTGCTACAAGATGTTCCGGCGCGAGGTGGTGAAGGACATCCAAATCCGGGCCAAAGGATTTGACTTCGAGCCGGAGTTCACCGCGAAAATCCTGAAGCCCGCAAAGTGGCGCATCTACGAGGTTCCGATTTCCTACTATGGCCGCACCTACGCCGAGGGAAAGAAGATCACCTGGCGAGACGGTTTTATCGCCGTGTGGACCCTTTTGCGCGAGCGATTTTCCTAGACTTATGCCCTCACGCGGGCGCACACCGCGTCGGTGATGGCCTGTGAGCCGTCGACGGCGCGTCCCTTGCCGTCGATTCGTATCTCCCCAGCCTCGAGCGCTTCCCACACGCTGGTTTCTATCTGGTTCGCGGCTTCGCTCTCCCCGATGTGGGCGAGCATGAGGGCGGCGGAGAGAACGAGGCTCAAGGGATTGGCGATGCCTTTTCCGGCGATGTCGGGCGCCGAGCCGTGAACCGCCTCGAAAAAGGCGAATTTCTCCCCGATGTTCCCCGAGGGGCACATGCCGAGGCCGCCGGCCGTGGCTCCCCCTAAGTCGCTGAGTAAATCTCCCAGCATGTTCTCCATCACCAGTACGTCGTAGTGCGCCGGGCGAATGATGAGATGGTTGGCGCAGGCGTCCGAATACACCGCTTCCGCCTCGATGTCGGGATACTCGGCTGCAACTTCAAAAAATACCTCGCGGAACAGGGCCATGGAGCGAAGCACGTTGCTTTTGTCCACGCAGGTGACGCGCCGGACGCCGTCTTCGGGCGCGCCGCCTCTTTTGCGCGAGAGCTCGAAGGCGAACCTCACGACGCGCTCCACTCCCGGGCGGGTGATGATCATGGTGTCGGCCACGGCGTTGGGGCCGCCGACTCCCTTGTCGCGCGAGGCGTAGAGTCCCTCGGTGTTCTCGCGGACCACGACGTAATCGATGCCGCCGGGCGCATAGCCCGCCAGGGGACTCCGGATGCCCGGGTAGAGTTTCACGGGCCGCATGTTGGCGAACAGGTCGAGCCCCGTTCTCAGAACTCCTCCCAGAAGCCCCGCCTCGGTGCCCTCCGGCGTGCGGACGGCCGGATTCCCGACCGGCGCTTTGAGGACGCCGTCCGCCTCGCGGCACGCCTGTATGGTTTCATCGCTGATGCGTTTTCCGTACTTGGCGTACCGGGCGGCGCCCGCTTCGTGTTCTTCGAGGTTCAGGGTTAAAGTCTCATCCGCGTGCTGCACGGCTTCGAGGACGGCGGTGGTGGATTCCATGAGTTCGGGGCCGATTCCGTCTCCCGGGATGGTGATGATCCGGTAATTCTTCATTTTCTCTCCTGATGCGCTTTGTTTTTAGTTTCCCCGTCTCTGCATTCGCGAAGATGAGCGGGTATAATCACTTCTCCGAAAGGACGGCGTTTTTTCATCCGCATGGGAGTGTAGCGAAAATTGTTTCGATTGGAGAACCCCGGCAGCGAATCTTTTGAAAAATTCTTAAACGAGCAGGGGCCGCTTCGGGTGCGCTTTGCAGAGGCCATCGCCGAGGGGGGAGAGGCCGTCTCCCTCTGGGTGGATGATCTCGCCGCGCCACGGATGGCGGTGAACGCCGGGCGCGGCTGGCTCACGCCGCTGGGGCGGCCTGAGGCGATTCTCACCAGACTCGAAGAGATGGAACGCCTCTCCGCCCAGATGGAGCGGAGTGAGGGCTATCTCAAGCTCTCCTCCACCCCTCTCGAAATTCAGGAGGCGGTGGCGCAGCGAAGAAAACTCATCCGGGGCTCGCCCGTGGGCATGTTCGTTCTTGAGAAAGAAGATTTCAGGCCCATGTTCAGCACGCATCGCATCGAAAGTCTCAAAAGCGAGGACGCGAAGATACTGGCCGAGAATTCACCCTACGAGGAAGGAGAGGCGTATAGCCTGTCGAGAATTCAGAACGGGTCCACTGCGGCGATACGGGTCGGGGGCGAACTAGCTTCATACATTGTTGTACATGCGAACGGTTCGCTCGGCATGCTGCACACGATGGAGCGCTTCCGCGGCCAGGGCCTTGCGCGCGTGGTGGTGTCCGCCCTCGTCGAGGCGCAATTCGCCAGAGGACGTGCGGCCTATTGCTACATCGTGGCGGGAAACGAGGCGTCCGAGCGCGTGTTCGAAAGCGTGGGATTCAGAAGGGTGATGGACGTCTACTGGAGCGTGTTCGAAAGGGGTCCAAGCTCATCCTAGCACCTGGTATTGTCTCGGAGAGGCCGTCTCAGCCGACGAATCGACAAAAACCCGGAAAGGAAATACACTGATTTTTTCATCGCCATTCATCGTTCTATAGGAGGTTGCTAGATGCGGAAAGAAGACTTTATCGACAGGCCGCCGGGTCCTCTGGGGGGCTTGTGGAGCATGTGGTATCTGGATCCGTTTTTGATGATCAAGCGTGAGATGAGCGGAT
This sequence comes from bacterium, assembly GCA_965261085.1. Taxonomy (GTDB): domain Bacteria; phylum UBA8248; class UBA8248; order UBA8248; family UBA8248; genus Bin107. The sequence continues at coordinate 3,075,317 of OZ253442.1, read as the reverse complement.
TCAGAAAGGTTCGCCACAAGGCGTTTGAGGATCAGTTGAAACCCGGCCGGCCTGCGCCTCCGGTGAAGCTCCAAAGCACGACGGGCGAAACCGTGGATTTGGCGGATTTTCGCGGGGAGAAGAACATCGTCCTCGAATTCGGCGCCATTACGTGACCTCCCTTCCGCCGGCAGGTGCCGGGTATGGACGAGTTGCATGAGCGCTATAAGGACAAGGACGTCGAGTTCTTCGTCGTCTATTCCAAGGAACCGCACGCGCAGGAGCGCAAGTACTTCAAAAAATACACCCAGCACACCTCCTTCGAGCACAAGATGGATTACGCGAAAGAGTTGGTGGCGGAATTCGGCATGAAAATCCCCGTTCTGGTGGATGATGTCGATGAAGCGGTAGTGAACGCCTACGGGCGCATGCCGAACATGGTCTTCGTCATCGACAAGGACGGGAATATCGCCTACAAGGCGAGTTGGACGGAGCAGCCGAGAATCGATCGGGTGCTCGATGAGTTGCTCGCCGAGCAGGCCGTCACGGCCTAAGCGAAGTAAAACGAAAAAAGGCGGCTCGTTTCGGGCTGTCTTTTTTTTATGCGCGCATGGGTGTTACCGGACTTTCGGCAGAAAGAGCGCGAACGCGCTGGCGGCGATGAAAAAGCCGGGCAGGGCCCAGAAGGCGCTGGCCAGCCCGACCCACTCGCCGAGAACGGACATCGGATAGACCGAAAAACTCGCGATGAACCACGAGAGGCCGAGCGTGATGGAGCTGGCCAGACCCCGGTTGTGGGGCATCAGTTGCTGGGCGAAGGCCATCGTCACCCCCATCGGGAGATAGGTGGCGAAACCCAGTAAAGCCAGCAGGGGGAAGCTCCATTCGGGCGGCGCCATCAAAAAGGCGGAGACGAAGAAAGCCCCGAGCCCGATGCCGATGACGATCATGTTTTTTTTCCCGAGACGATCTCCCAAAGCGCCGCCCGCCATGACGCCCAGCGCGCCCGAGATCAGCATGATGGCGCTGGCCACCCCCCCGCTCCAGATGCTCATGCCCCGCTCGGCGTAAAGCGAGGGAAGAAGGCTGATGAAATTGATGTTCACGATGGCGCGGCAAATCGTGACGCCCGATAGGAGAAGAAGTGGCGTACCCGCTGAGCGCAGCGCCTTTACAAAATTCCATATCGAGGCTTTCCCGCCGCTCGTGGGGGGCGATTTGGGCTCCGGCAGTCCGAATTTCACCGCCAGGGCCATCGCGACGGCGACGAGAGTGAACGCCCAGAGCCATTTCATGCCCCCGAGCGAGACGATGCCGATGGCGATGATGGGTCCAAGCCCGTGGCCCACGCGCCCTCCCGCGATGAAAACGCTTACGACCAACCCCTTGCGCCGTTCCGTCAGCGCGCCTGCGCGCGATGCCATGTCCGGATGGCACAGGCCGACCATCGAACCGCCGATGGCGACCATTACTGTGAGCACCGTGAAATTGGGCGCCCAACCGATGGAGGTGATGAATAGCGCGCTGCCCACCATCCCCACGGCGAGCCAGGGGAGGCCCGGCCAGCGGTCCACCAGAATCGCCGTCACGGGTTGTGAGAGCGCCGCGCTCATCGAGACGAACGTGAGGAGCAGTCCGCCCGTGGAGAGTGAGACCTGATATTTCTCGCGGATCAGCGGCAGGAGCGGCGCGATGAAATTCACCGTGCCGTCCACCACGAAGTGGGCGGCGAACAAGATGGCGAGCGCACCCCAGGGGATATCCTGTGGCGATGCAACCGAACCTGATCTTGCGTCGATCTCTCCCGCCCCGCTCATGCTCCGCCTCTGTGCGCCTGGGGTTGAAAGACGCTTTGCCTATGCAGGAAGACGGCGATACACCCGCCGACCATGAACATCGAGGCGTAGAAGGTGAACGCCATTTGGAGCCCCATCGCTTCGGCCACGAGGCCGCCGATGAGGGGAGAAAGGGCGCTTGCGCCCTCGTTGAAGCCATAGATCATTCCCACCGAGCTCGAGCGCACCCGCTCGTCCACCAGTTCCGTGCCGATTGCCAGCACCAGGCTGGGCACCGGCGTGAGGATGCAGGCGACGGCGAAAAGCGCGAGCAACAGCGTCGTGAGGCTTGAGACCCATGTGAGGGAGGCCATGGCGATGGCGCACATGAAGGTGAGCACGACGATGAGCCTGGTCCTGCCCGTGTTGTCCGACCACCTGCCGATGAGGATGGACATGGTCGAACCTATGAGAAAATAGGCGCTGAGCAGCCAGCCCACCCCCTTGGTGTCGAAGCCGAACTGCTCCGCCAGAAGAAGCGGCAAAAAGGCCATGAAGCCGCGAAAGCCCATGATACGGAACGAGGAGAGGGCGATGAGCAGCATCAAGGGCTTGTTGCCGAACAAGGCGCCGAAAGTGGACCTCGCCGCCTGGCGAAAGGGCAGGCGCTCTCCCATCTGGTCCTGAAAGCGAAACCAGATGAGCGCCGCCCATATGACGCCGGGTATGACGTAGAACTGCGCCGCCATGCGCCAACTCGCGAGATAGACGGCGAGCCAGCCGACGATGGCGGGCGATATGATGTTTCCCATCTCGCCCCCGCCGTTGAACAGGCCCGTGCAGAACCCGCGCCTCCCGGGTAGTTCGCGCGTGATCAGCGCGACGGCCGGCGGATGATAGGCCGCGCTCCCGATGCCGCCGATGAAGACGAACAAGAGCAGCAGGGAATAGCTCGCCGCGTAGCCGTATAACAGAACGGGCAGCGCCTGGGTCAAGAGTGAGAGGGACAGCACTGTCCGCCAGCGGCGGGTGTAGTCCGATATGAACGAAAGCGGGAACTGAAAGACGCTGTTCGCCGCCGAGTAGGTCGTCACGATGAGGCCCGCCTGCACGTAGTTGAGCTCAAATTCCGCGACGATGAGCGGGAGTACGGGTATGAGAAGCTGGGTGTAGAAGGCGTTGATGGCGTGGCTGCCCGCAATCGCAAAAACGTTGAATATCTTCGATGGGGCCATGAGACTTCCACTGATGACGGAGGATGCGAAAAATACTTTCACTAGGCTTATAGGTTCTGGTGAAAACGCGCGTCAATGCCTCGGAGGCTCATACGGGAGAAAAGGCGAGAGAGATCGGCCCGATTAGCGGCGTTGATTTTCTAGGATTTCTCACGCGAGACGCCGTGTGATGAGGCAATTACCGCATAAGGAAAGACTCCCAAAGCGCTTGACTTGCTCCGGTGCGGACGAGGACACTTGGCCTTTCGGTCACGTCATCTGTGAGTATGAGAGAAAGCGGCGCATGAGTCAGCCCCCAGGTTTCGATGAGAAAGCGGCCCGGCGCGTGGAGGCCGTCTACACGACGGCGGACGTGGTCGCGCAGCGTAAGGCCCTTCTGGAGATGGTTGCTCCCCGGCCGGGTGAGCGCGTGCTCGATTTGGGCGCAGGCCCCGGCTTCATGACGCTGGAAGCCGCACGGATAGTGGGGGAAGCTGGAGTTGTTGTCGGCGTGGATAAAAGCGCGCCCATGCTTACCCTCGCCGAGGCGCGGTGCGAATCGCAGCCGCACGTGTCGTTCCGGGAGGCCGACGCGCTGAGTTTGCCTTTTGAGGATGGCGGTTTCGATGCGGCCATCATCTCGCAAGTCTATGAGTACGTCACCGACATGGAGGCCGCCCTGGCGGAGCTCTTCCGCGTGCTCAAGCCTGGCGGACGCGCCCTCATCATGGATACGGATTGGGGTTCGCTCGTGTGGAACGCGGAGGACGCCGCACGGGCGAAGCGGATATTCACCGCGTGGGACGCGCATCTGGCGGACCCTCATCTGCCGAGAAGACTATCGCCCCTGTTGCACGGCGCGGGTTTTGAGATCACAGACGTAAGGGTTTTGCCTCTTCTCAATACGGAGTATCCTGCGGAGAACTACAGCCACGGCATGGTGAGCGTCATCGTGCCGTTCGTCATCCGCAAGGGCGGCGTGCCGAAAGAAGAGGCCAAGGCCTGGGCGGAGGATTTGATGGCGCTGGGCGAGCGCGGGGAGTATTTTTTCAGCTTGAGCCGCTACGTGTTTCTGGCGAGAAAATCCGAGGCTTAGAATGGACAGGTTCATCGACAGCCATAATCACCTGCATGGATTCAGTTTTGACGACTGGGAACTCCAGGGCATGTGCGGGATGGCGGGTTCCGTTCTCTCGTGTGGAAACCCCCACGTGCACCGCGAGATATGGAGGCGCGCGCCTGGACCAGAAGACGTGCGGAGGCTTTGGGAGAGCCCACTCAGGATGGCCGAAGCCGCTGAGGCCAAACACCATATACGGGCCATGTGCGCCGTAGGCGTCAGCTCGATGACGCGGGTGGATGGCTGGGAGAGGCTCATTGACGCGCTTCCCGGCTATCTGGAGAACGAGCGTGTGGCCGCCCTGGGCGAGGTGGGTCTGGACCCTGGCCAGTACTTTGGTTTTTCCTGGGACTTGGAAGATCAGGCCAGATGCCTGGAAGCGCAGGCGCGTATCGCGGCGGAGTTTAAGATGCCCCTGATTCTTCACACGCCCACGTACAAGAACCCAAAGGAATTCCTGGGCGGCGTGGACACGCAAGGCTCGATCTCTCCCGAGGAATTCAGGCTTCATTATCTGAAGATGGATATGGAAGTCATCGATGCCGCAGGGTTGGACCACGCGCTGCTCGTGGTCGATCACGTGGATGCGACGATTGTGGATTTCGTGCACGAACAAACGGGCGCATGGTGCGCGACGAGCCTTGGCAGCCGGCTTCGTCCTATTCCCCCTGCCGCCGTCGTGGAGTGGGTGAGGCGTCATGGCGCCGAGCGCATGATGCTCAACTCGGACCTCATCCCCTACACGTCGAACGACCTCTACTGCATCCCCCGGGCGATTCGCGCCATGCGCCGGGGGGGCATCGCCGAGGCGGAGATCGAAAAAGCCGCCTTCGGCAACGCGAACGCGCTCTTCGGCTTCGGCCTCTAGATCAGTCCAGCACCGCCACGGCGCGTACCGGCGAGCCGGTGGCGTCTTTCAGCTTGATGGGCAGGCACAGGAATGTGAAGCGCTTGCCCACCAGGCGTTTGGGAATCACCAGATTCTCCGTGTTGAGCATCCCCCGCTCCTTGCACACCTGATGGGAGGGGTAGGGCTCTTCCGATTCGGGGAACATCTGCGTGGGGTTTTCTATCGTAAACGCCTCACAGCCGATGTTGCGAACCCCGTGATCGGCGAGATACTCGGTGGCGGGCCGGCTCAGGCCCGCGAATTCTTTCCACCATACATCGGGGTCGGGATTCTGGAAGCACTTCTCAAAATGGCCCGTGTAGTACAAAAAGGCGTCGCCCTCCTCGATGGAGAGTCCGTGCTTCTCGAGTTCGCGCTCGATGTCCGCCGTTTCGATGTAGGTTTTGGGCGCTATGTCCGAGAAGTCCACGCAGATCGCGCTCGAATAGAAGCGATCGAGCGGCAACTGGTCGATGGAAGGCGCGTCTCCGGGCACGTAGTGGTTCAGGGCGTCCACGTGGCTTCCGGTGTGGTCTGAGAGCGTGAGCTTCATGGCGGCGAAGGAGAATTTCCCCAGAAATTTTTTAGAAGACTCCTCGTGCGTCATCATCGGCTCAATCGCCACCTTGGGGTGGAACGGACGCTCGAATCCACCCGCCGCCACTGTTTGTGAGAGGTCGATCAATTCCATGAAATTTTGTCCTTTCCTCGTGAATCGAAAATCAAATCTTCATCTTCAGGCCATCATGGCTTCCACAGGCGCCCAGAAGCGGTCGATCTCTAGATCCTCGGCGATTGCGTTCGCGCAGTTATAACCGGGCGCTCCCGTCACCGCGCCGCCCACGTGCGAACTCGAACCGCACAGGTAGAGTTTCCCGATCGGCGTGCGGAAGTCGCTCACATCAGGATGCGGGCGGTTGTAGCCCAACTGCTCGGGAATGTATGCGCCCACGTGGTGGCTGGCGCGGACGAAGTTCGGGTTCATGCGCACGATGTCGAGCGGCGTGTAGAGATAGCTGCCCATGATGTTGTCGCGGTTGACGTTGGGCGCATAGGGCGTCCAGGAGTTGATGAAGTGCTCGGTGTATTCCTCGCGCTTCGTGTCCCACGCCTCGGCCCCGCCTTCTTTGAGTTCATAAGGCGCGAAGGGCCACCAGTAGCCCACGTGCGTGCCATCGGGCGAGTAGGTCGGGTCGAAGTGGCTGTTGCTTCCGCCGTTGCCCATGAGCGGGGGCAGTTCGCCGTTGTGAATCCTCTCGAAGCAGTCGGTAATTTCCTCGGTCGAGTCCGCGCCCCAGAAGATGTTGAACGTCTTGTTGATGTCGGGCTCGAATTTCGCGGCCTTGAAGTCGGGCGCTTCCTTGAGCGCCAGGTGGATGGTGCAGAGGCCGTGGCTCGCCCACTGGAACTCGAGCGCCGCCTTGGCGAGCTTGCCGCCGAAGTAATCCTCCCCGGCGAGGCGCACCGTGAGCGGCCAGTTGACTCCGCTCGCCACGAAATCGGTGGCCCCGAAACGCCTTCCGTCCTCGAGGATGACGCCGGTGGCGTCCCCGCTTTCCACGGTGATCTCGCGCACATCGGCGTTCGTGAGCACCTTGCCGCCCCCGCGCTCGACGACGCGCTCGAGAGCGCGGGTGAAGTTCACCGACCCGCCCACGGGCAGCGCGAAGTTCGCGATGCGCGAGAAGATTCTGGGAAAGAATAAGCCGGTCGAAGGTGTGTTTTCGAGCGTGAAGGAGCCCAGGAAGAGCTTGAACAGCACGCGGATCCTGTCGTCCTCGAAATGCTGATCCACCGCCTCGTACATGCTGAGATTCGCATAGCTCAGGAATTCACGGCCCAGCGGCCCCGCGAAGCGGTCTTTCAACTCTTCGGGCGGCAGGGGGGCGCAGTACATGAAGGAGGTGATGATGTCGAGCATCCCCTCGGTGAATTTGACGTGGAGGTCCCGGTAGGTCTTCGCGTCGTTTTTGTTGATGCGCTCGATCGACTTGACGGTCTTCTCCACATCGCGGTGGATGACGAACGCCGTGCCGTCGCTGAAGATGCAGCCCTGTTGCAACTCCGGAAAAATGAGGCTGAAACCGTATTCGTGGAGTTCCAGATCGCGCAGGATGGGGCTTCTGTCCAGACCCACGTAGTAGTTCGAGTGCAGGTTGTGCTTGAAGCCGGGCAGAGTGACTTCGTGCGTGGAGCAACCCCCGCCGGCGATGCTGGAGCGTTCCAGCACGGCTACTTTTTTCCCGGCTTTCGCCAGATAGGCGGCGCATACCAGGCTGTTGTGTCCGCCGCCGACGAACAATCCATCGTAAGATTCGGTCATGATCCGTCTCCCCTGAAAGGATTCAGCCTCACGGGCTGCTCACGAACTTGTCTGTATGTGTCCCTATTCTGCCTTTTTGCGGCGCATTTCTCAATACGCCCTTTCTTCTCAGGCCTCGGGAATATAGGCCGTGGCGTCGATCTCCACGAGAAAATCCTCGGAAGCCAGCCCGTCCACGATCACCCCCGTGCTCGCCGGCGCATGGGGGCCGAAGTATTCCGCGATCACCGCATACACCGCTTTGCGGTACGCCCTGTCGGTAATGTAGTTCGTGAGCTTCACGACGTGTGAGAGGTCGCCGCCCGCCTCTTCGAGAAGCCGGCGGATGTTCTCGCACGCCTGGCGGGCCTGGGCCGCAGCGTCGCCGCGCGCGGGCGGTGCGCCGTCGAGCCCCGCCCCTGTCTGGCCCGCGAGATAGAGCGTCTTTCCGGCGAGAAGACCCTGGGAGTAGCTGCCGGCACCGGCCGTGACCTGCGTGGTGTGGAATTTTTTAAATGACATGGCTTGATCTCCAGAAATCATCGGAAAACCGGGACGGGGAAACGGTGGCGTTCTACTGCCGCGTATGGACTTCACGGCCTGGGCGGACGGGGAATCACGGCAACCGGGGCCGGCTTGCCCCGGCGCGCTCTTTATTCCATGTCGAACATCGCCGTGGACGCGACCTCGATCAGGTTGTTCTCCGGGTCCCGGAAGAAGATTTGGGGGTATCCATAGGGCTCATCGTGAAACGGGACGCCGTGCGCCTTGAGCCGCTCTTTCATTCCTTCCAGATCTTCGGTCACCATCCCGAAGTGGTGGTCCATGTATCCATCTTCGTTGTCGCTGATGGAGTGGGACACGTGGGTGTCGCTCACCTTGGCGAGGTGGATCTGGTGGTCTTCTCCCGCTTCATACCAGTAGCCCGGAAAGGGGAAGTGCGGGCGAGGCATTTCGGGCAGTTCCAGGATTTCGTTGTAGAATTTGTGCATGGCCGGTAAATCCCGGCAATAGATGCTGAAATGCTGCAGGAATTTGATTTTGGACATCGGCGTCTCTCCTCGGATTTGTCGGGTTCTTTCTCACACTAATAATGCTCTTTTCCCTCTCTGGCAAGGCGCGGCTTGCGCCGGAGATATTCAAATCCGCCTGATTATCGTATTCTGGGGAACACACCAACGGAGGGTTTCTCCATGACGGGTCGTTTCGTGGTCGAAAACGCCTGCGTCCTCACCCAGAACGAGAGGCGCGAGGTCATCGCGCGCGCGTCCGTGTTGGTCGAGGGTGGCCGCATCGCCGAGATTTCAGAATCGAGGATAAACGCAGGCGCGGCGCGGGTGGTCGACGGGGAAGGCATGGCCCTCATGCCGGGGCTGGTGAACGCTCACAGCCACATCATGTGCATTCTACTGCGCGGCGGCCTTGGCGCGGACAGGCGGCTGATGGACTGGCGTCTGAACGTCATGGCGCCCGGTCAGGTGGCCTATACGCCCGATGATGCGGCGCTCTCCGTAAAACTCTTTGCGTGCGAGGCGATTCGCTCGGGCACCACGGCGGTGGTGACGAACGAGCGCATCCCCATCCCGCAGGCCGAGGCGATGATAGAGGCCATGGACGATTCGGGCATGCGGAGCGTCTTCGCCCTGAGCTTCAATGAAATATCGCCTTCGGGAAAACTCGCCGATCGGGCGCACTCCCACATCGCCGCCTGGGGCAAGACCTTTCCGCCCAGCCTCAAGACGAGGGATGAGGTCTTCGAGGAGACTTCCCATCTGGTGGACAAATACCATGGCCGCTCCGGTGGCCGGGTTCTCGTCTGGCCGGGGCCGAACATCCCCGTCTACGTGAAGCCCGAGACGTTCCGCGAGGTGGACGAATGGGCCGGGAAGCGGGGTCTTCGCGTCTCCACGCACGTATCTGAAGACCCGATGGAATCGGAAGTGGACGGTCTTCCCGTCGTGCAGCATCTGGCGGCCTGGGGGTTGCTCTCAGAGCGTCTGGTGGCGGGCCACTGCATCCATTTGAGCGAGGAAGACATTCGTCTTTTGAAAGAATCCGGCACGCAGGTGGTGCATCTCCCATCGAGCAACATGTATCTGGGCTCGGGCGTCTCGCCGGTGCCCCGGATGCTGGGTTACGGAATCCCCGTGGCCTTGGGGACGGACAACGTGAACTGCAACGATCTGGCCAACATGTTCTGGGAAATCAGGCTGGCTTGCCTGCTCCACAAAGGCGTGCAGCAGGATCCTGCCGCCATCACGGCGCAGCAGGTGCTCGACATGGCGACACGCAACGGCGCGCGCGCGCTCGGCCTGGAGGAGGAGATAGGCTCCATCGAGGTGGGCAAGCGCGCGGACATGATTCTGCTCGACATGAGCGGTCCCCACATGTTTCCGAATCATCATCTGCCCTCGGTGCTCGCGTATCAGGCCCACGGGACGGAGGTGCGCTGGGTCTGGGTGGACGGCGAGCCGCTCATGGAGGCGGGGCGCTTGAGCAAGATGAGCGAGGATGAGGAGCGCGCGATTCGCGAAGAGGCGCAGGCGGCGTCCGCGGCCATCGTCGATCGGGCGGGTCTGGTGGTTCCGGGGACATGAAACGGGCGTTCGCGCATCGGGCGTCCCTTGACGAATGAGGAGGTTTGATGATTTCGGCATCCACTCGCCTTTGAGATCGGCGCAACTGCGCGAAGGTTTCAGGCGAATACTGAGGAGGTGAACTCATGTTTGATACCCAGGTGGTGAAGTTTCAGATGGCGGGGCCCGAGGATGTTTCTGGCCTCACGGAAGCGGTGACGGGAGGCCGCATTCAGGCGGCGGACATTCAGGCCATCATCGCCAAGACGGAGGGCAACGGTCGGGTGAACGATTACTCGAGGCCCTACGCTCTCCATTCCTTCGAGGACTACATGATGGAGACGCTCGGCCTCTCCCGTTCCGAGATCCAGGGCATGTGCGCCATGGTGATGTCGGGCGGATGCGAGGGGGTCATGAGCCCCCACGCGGTGGCGTTTTCAAAGACAGACGTGGGCGACGCCGAAAGCCCCGGGGAGAAGCGTCTCTCGATGGGAGTCGCCTTCACCAGAGAGTTGCTGCCCGAGGAGTTGGGCACGATGGCGCAGGTGGACCTCGTGGCCGAGGCGGCGGCGGAGGCGCTCGCAAAGTCGGGCGTGGATTCGCTCGACGACGTGGGCTACGTGCAGGTCAAGTGCCCGTTGCTTACGTCTGACCGCATCAACGACGCGGCCTCGCGCGGCAAGAAGGTGGTGAGTACGGACACCACGCGCTCGATGAGCCTCTCGAACGGCTGCTCGGCCCTGGGCGCGGCGGTGGGACTCGGGGAGATCGACAGGGCATCATTCGAGATATCTGACATATGCAGCCGTGGCGACCTGTATTCGGAGATGATCTCCTGCTCGGCGGGCGTGGAGCTCATGCGCTCTGAAGTCGTGGTGCTGGCGAACTCCGCCCAATCGGTAAGCCGCTACAAGATCGGCCGGGCGGTGATGCAGCACTTGATTGACGCCGACGCCGTTCGGCAGTCGCTCAAAAACGCAGGTCTTTCTTTCGACGGACTGCCGGGGGAGGAGGACCTGAAAAAGGTGGTGCACATGCTCGCCAAGGCGGGTGCGCCGTGGGACGGCAGGCTTCTGGATAAGCGCGTCACGCTGCTTACCGATTCGGTTCTGGGCACGCGGCCCGTGCGCGCCGTGGCGAATGCGGTCATCGCCTCCGTGGTGCAGGACCCGGCGGTCTACGTCTCGGCCGGTCTCGTGTTTCACCAGGGTCCCGTGGGCGGCGGGGTGGTCGCCGCCATCATCGAAGCGTAGGGGCGGGCGCGTCTAGCCGGGCGGGTGAGTCGGCGATGAAATTCTGGGGTTAAGAATTTGATATATATGGGATTGAGATTTTTCTCGCATTTTGGGGAAAAAATGCTTGACATGGCTCCCGTCTTTCGCTAGGATTTGTGAGTACAAATAGCACTTGTAAGTAGCTAGAGGAGGGCTGTCATGGTAAGAAGATTGATAGTAACCGCCCTTGAAAACTCTCATCGGAGGGTCCTGAAAACGGCTCACCCCCGAAAGAGGGTACTGAAAAAGCCCTAAACCGACCCTTGGTGTTACCTGGAACGGAACATTGAGGGAAATATAAAAAACAGCAGGCGGCGTCGACGGGCGTCGCCTGTTTTTTTGTGCGTTTGAGTCAAAATAACCGGGAGTTCTCTCACGAATACGACGCCGTAGCCGCGGAGCACGCCGCCTCGGCGAGGGCGGCTCCCACGCTTATTCCCCGTGTCCGGGCGGGCGGCCCCGGTTCATATCGTCGGGTTCTTCGGCGAACTCCATGCGGTTCTTGATGGCGTCTATCGTGAAATCCTTCATGTCTCCTGCGAGTTCGGGATTCCACATGGGGTAGAAGACCTCGAGCGCCATACCCGGCTCCTCGCTCAGGAGCCTCAAGGTGTGCATCGCACCCGCCTTGACGTGCACCACGTCGCCCGGGCCTATGCGCCGCACCTCGTCTTCGAGCGTGAACTCCCACTCGCCCGCCTGGATGTAGAAGAACTCCTCGTGATCGGGATGGTTGTGCATTTTGGAAGGCGTGCCGCCCGGCTCGGTGATCAAGTGCTGCATCTGGATGTTGTCGCCAAAAATCCTCCGGTGCGCGACGCCCGGGCGATCCTGACTCAAGGGCAGCATGTCCCAGTTGTAAAAACTCATGGCGCATTCCTTCGTGTGAGAGGAAAGAAGTTATCGCTTTTTGGCAAGAGAGGTCTCGACGCACTCGGCCCGCCCGTTTCCTGCCAACAATGAGTGGGCATTCTAGGGGCAGGGGCAGGGATAAGACAATCGGCGCGCGCCATCCTCATGAGTGACAGAACGGGAGATCCCGAACCGTATAGCCGTGCGCGCCGCTCTGGGATACACTCCGTGAAATTCGCTTTTCATCTGATGTGGTGCTTCTTAAGAGGAGATGGTCATGCGGTTCTCCGTTGTGGGAGGTGAGGGTTTCGATCAGGGGACGGACGCCCTGGTCTGCCTCATGGAGAAAGATGAGAAAAACGAGCAACTGGAAAACATTCTGGGCGACGCCCTGGCCTCCCTGCGCGAGCGCAAGGTGTTCGAGGGGAAGGAGGGACAGATCTCCTTTCTGCCGACTCCTGCGGGAGGGGCAGGACCTAAGTTCATCATCCTCGCAGGGCTGGGCGATGAGGTATCTCCCGAATCGGTTCGCTGCGCATGTGGCCTGGCGGCCAAGCTCGCGCGAGCCGAGGGGCTTAAGTCGATAGCATTTTCGGCCTCCTCCACCATCAGAGAGGGCCTCGACGCGCGTGAGGCGGCCCAGTCAATTGTTGAGGGCGTGGGGCTCGCCCTCTACCGGATGGATAAGTACAAGACCGCGGATGATGAAGATAAGAGCGACGTCTCGCGCGTTGTTTTGTGCGGAGGGCCAGGCAAGAACCTGAGCGCCATGCGGCGCGGTGTGCGGCATGGGCGGATTCTCTCTGAGGGGACGAACTATGCCCGCGACCTCATCAACACCCCCAGCAACGAAAAACGCCCCCCCGCGCTGGCGGAGGTGGCGCAGGCAATGGCGCGCAGCGAGGGCTTAAAGTGCCGGGTGCTGGATGAGAAACAGATGGCGAGGCAGAAGATGGGCGCTCTTCTCTCGGTGGGGCAGGGCAGCAGCGAGCCGCCCCGCGTGGTCGTCCTCGAATACAGGCCCCAAGGCGTCAAGACGAAACCCGTCGCCTTCGTCGGCAAGGGGGTGACGTTCGATACCGGCGGCATATCCATCAAGCCGAGCGGTGGTCTCGAACTCATGACGACCGACATGAGCGGGGCCGCCGCCGTGCTGGGCGCGATGCTAGCCGTCGCGCGGCTCAAGCCCCGCGTACCCGTGATCGGCGTGGCGGGCCTTGCGGAGAACATGGTGGACGGCGACGCCACGCGGCCCGGCGACATCGTGCGCTCCATGAAGGGAACGACTATCGAAATCCACAACACCGACGCCGAGGGCAGGCTCGTCCTCGCCGACGCGCTTCATTACACGCGCGAGAAATACGACCCGCAGTGCATGATCGACCTGGCCACGCTCACAGGCGCGTGCATGGTGGCGCTGGGCCAGAAGGTGACCGGCATGTACGGCACGCACGATGAACTCCTGGGCCGCGTGCGGGACTTGGGCGAGCGCACCGGCGATCGCGTCTGGCACATGCCGCTGTTTCCGGAATACGGTGAGGCGATGAAGGGCAAGATAGCCGATATGTGCAACATCTCGGGCGCGCGCTGGGGGGGTGCGAACACCGCGGCGGCGTTCTTACAGCACTTCGCCGACGAGACGCCCTGGGTGCATCTGGACATCGCGGGTCCCTCGCACACATCAAAAGACGAAGCCTACCGCCCCGAGGGCGGGACCGGCGTGGGCGTGCGGATTTTGGTGGAACTGGCGATGGCCTGGAAACGCCTCTCTCCCCAGGAGAACAAGGCCTACGGTTGTTAGGGGTCCATGTGTGAGGTGTGAAAACCACGCGCCGAAGGGCATCCTCAACTCGCTTCCTGACCGCTCAAATGCTCGAGCGCTACAAGCCGTTGTGTCAACGGCACTTAGCCCGAGCGGTGCGGGCTCGCGCGTTCCCGCTGCTTAGCAGCGGCCGCCGCACATGTTCCCGCAGCCCAGTACCGGGCCTTGCACACGTTACCGCTCCACAGGGTTGCCGCCAGACGTGACGGCACCGCGGACGCTTGCGGCGTGTAACGTGGCGGGCTACAGTCAATCCTGAGGATCTGGAACAAGGAACTGCGGGCACGGCAAACGGAGCTGGCGCCGCATCATTGTAACCCTCACGCGCCCCTCCCATGTCACAGGAGACACCACCATGACATCGACTCATACCGAGCCTTCCGCCGCCGCTGCCGCGCTGGGCGCCGTGGTGCTTGCGCTCCTTCTGCTCGTTCTCGCGACAGACGCGGTGGCACAGACGCGCGAGCGCGTGTGGACAGTGACCTGCGGCCTGCCACAGCAGAACAATCCGATTCTTGCCCTGCTGCCCACAGGCGGATACAATGGCCCTTGGAAGGGCGATCCACGCAGCGGGCACCTCATGGTGAAGACGTTCAACCGCCTCCATCCCGAAGGTGGCGTTAGCGGTGAGATGTGGATGCTCTCGCGCAACGTCGGCTGGTGGAGGCTGAAGGCGATCCGAGTACACCCGGACGATCGGTCGAAGTTCCCCGAGAACGCGGTCAAAGGCCAGAGCCTGCCTGGGATACGTCAGATCATCGACTCCCCGTTTCTGTCGCGGCCCGCCGTCATTCGCGCGGGGAACCCTGACGACGAGGAATTGGTGAACGGACAGATCCTGGCCCTGCTACCGGACGCCTCCCGACTGCGGTGCGCCGCGCAGTCCGACGGATAGGACGCTCCCCGCGTCGCCGCTGCCCAGCGCGCACCTGGTCGGCTCTGCGCGCCTTCCAGACCGAGCGGGGATTTGTCTCCCATGGGTAGCTCGACGACACCACCTTCGAGCGGCTCACCGCCCCATGAGATGAGCGCGCGTGACTAGCACCTAGAATCCTTGGCTAGCGGCTACTCCACCACAAACGCCTTGGAGACGGGTTGGTTCGTGTTGTTCCATCCCGGGATGACGAAGGTGGACGGCCCGGGCAGACCGCCCGCCACGAGGAGGGTTACGTCCTCGGGCCCCCGAATCATGGGCGCCATGCAGTCATCATCGTCATGATCCACCCATTCGGGCCATTCGCTTTTCTCTTTTCCCCGGTAGCGTCCGCCGCGCTTGAGCAGTCCCACGGGCAGATGGGCGCGTTCCTGCAGCCCGCGCTTCGCGTCGTCTCTGCTGAATCCCTTGTCCGCCAAGAGTTGCGCGTGTTCGGGGCCCATGAGCACCGTGACGCCCACGGGCGAGTAGGCGTGGCGCGTGCCCATGGTGGAGATGGTGCTCGCTATCGTGGTGAGCACCCCGTCCGGGTGATCGCTCGAATCATCCAAAGCCACGCGCGGGCCTTCCCCCGCGCAGGCGGTGACGACGTTCTCCTCCTTCGTGAATCCGCGTTCTTCGGCCAGCGAGGGCCAGGGACTGATTTCCTCGTTCTCGCGCAGGCAGTAGGCGAACTTGCTGGGGCTGCCGAACGTGCTCATGTCCACCACGCCGGGAACCCCGCCGCCCAGGTTCAAGAGCATGAGCCTGAGCGCGCGGCCGATGGTGGCGTTGGCCCGAAAGCCCGGTCCCAGACAGCCCGTGCCGCCGTGTACGCCTATCTCTCTCGCATAGGGGCCGTTCATGATGATGAGGGGGCCTGCGGGGTTCATCGTGGCCTGAATGCCGTTCATGTTGAAGCGCGTGTCCAGAATGCAGGAGAGCGCGCAAAGGAGAGCGGGCAGGTATTCCGGCTTGCAACCCGCCATGACGGCGTGAAGGGCGACTGCCTCCACGGTGGCCGGGTGGTTCGCGGGCGGTACGTGGCCGATGAGCGCATCAGGCGCGTGTTTTCCCAGCATGTCCACCAGACGCTCTTCGGTCGGGACCACGACGGGCAGGCCGTCGGACCAGGGTTGCGCGAAAAAATGCTCGATGGGGTCTGATGTGTCCGTCATGCGCGCAGCCTATGCTCTTTCGGCGATGGCGCGGGCGCGCGCGAGCACGTTCTCGGCGTGCTTGACCATGGCGATATCGATCATCTTGCCCTTGAACGATACGGCTCCAAGGCCTTGCGCCTCGCCCTCCCGGTAGGCTTCGGCCATCTCGGTGTAGTAGGAGACTTCCTCCTCGCTCGGCGAGTAGACCTCGTTGAAAATCGGCACCTGCCTCGGGTGGATGGCCGCCTTGCCGGTGTAGCCGAGTTTTTTGGCGAACTCCGCATCCGCCCGGCAGCCCTCGTCGTCCTGCAGCCGCATGTAGACGCCGTCGGTGGGGTGGGGCAGACGCGCGGCGCGCGCCTCGACGAGCACCTTGCTTCGCGTGTAGAGGATCGTCGTGCCGTCTTCGGTCCAGGTGGCCCCCAGGCTGCGGCACAGATCCGCATCCTCCGCACTACCAAGGTTCACGCCCACGACGCGGTCGGCCGCCTGGCAAATGTCGTAGCAATGCACCACGCCCGAGGCGCTCTCGATCTGCGCGATGATGCCGATGCCGCCTTCGGTCAATCCGCGCTCACGCTCGTATTTCGCCAATAAAGCATCCGCCGTCCGCACGTCCGCAGCACCCTCCGGCTTGGGGAGAAAGATGCCGTCCAGGCCCTCCGTCATGATGGCGTCGATGTCTTCATCCAGCATGCCCGATTCCACGTCGTTCACGCGCACCAGGATGGTGGAGGGGCCGTTCGGCGCGTTCATCGTCTCCGCGATGCCTGCGCGCACGAGTTTTCGCGCCTCTTCCTTCATCTGGGGGGCGACGGAATCCTCGAGATCGAACAGGGCGGCGTCCGCCTCGATGGTGGGTCCTTTACCCACCATCTTCTCGCTCGATCCGGGGATGAAGAGCATGGAGCGCAAGGGGGTGTCGATGTCGGGTCTGGCCATGATATTTTCATACTCCTTGTAGTCGTGTGGCCGCTCGCCGGACGCAAGGGAACGCAGGCTCCGGCTACGGGATTCCAGTATTCAATACTCCAAAAGGGATAAATTCATATTCTCGAGCGCCGCGCGGATATCGGAAATATACCTGCCCGCCGCCATGCCGTCGTTCACGCGGTGATCGAAGGTTATCGCCAGAGTCATCATGGGCCGCACCGAGGTCGCGCCGTTTGCGAGCGCCACGGGGCGCGGTGCGATAGCGCCCGTGCCGATGATGGCCACCTCGGGCGGGTTGATGATGGGGTTGCCGCCCAGGGCGCCCGAAGCCCCGAAATTCGTGAGCGTGAGCGTCCCGCCCTGCGCGTCGTCGGGCGTGAGCGCGCCCTCCCGCGCGCGGGCGGCCAGATCCACGAGCCGGGCGGAGAGTTCCACCAGGTTCATGGAATCCGCCGATTTGAGCACGGGAACCACGAGGCCGCCCGGTGAGTCAACGGCGACCCCCAGATTCAGGAAGCGCTTGATGGTGAGGGCGTCGTCTGCGAACGTGGCGCTGAAGCGTTCGTTATCGGCGTTTCTGAGCGCATGGACGATAGCCATGATGAAAAAAGGCGTGTAAGTGAGGCGGCAGCCGTGTTTATCGTAAAACGCTTGTTTGTTCGCGTCCCGAAAGGCCGACGCACCTCCCATGTCCACATCGAGCCAACTGGTGACCTGGGGAATTTCGCGCACCGAACGGGTGAGGTTTTCGGCGATTCGCTTCCTGATCCTGCTGAGGGGCTCGGCGCGCTCATCCCGGTTCTCGCTGAGCGGCTCCGAGGACATCTCTATTCTGGGCGGTATGCCGCCTCCCGCGATGAACGCCTCCACGTCGCGCGCGCGGACGCGCCCGCCCGCTCCCGTGCCCTCGATTCCCGCAAGTACGTCCAGGCCGACCCCATGCGCGGCGGCGAGGTTCTGAACGCGGGGAGAGAGCCACGTTTTCTTGTCCGAGGGGAGGGGGGCTTTTCGCGCCTGAGGTGGCGGTATTACGGGTTTCTCCCTCGGCTGCAACGGTGCGACCGGGGCGGCCCAATCGTCGCTTGCGCCCGTGTCTTGGACGGGCGTCTCATCGGCGACCTCGGTTTCGGTCTCCATGGTCGCCAGCACTTCGCCCACGGGCACCGTCTGTTCCGCTTCGGTGAGGATTTCCGTTATCACACCGTCGGCGGGAGCCTCGACCTCGAATTCCACCTTGTCGCTCTCCGCCGAAAGCAGCACCTCGCCCTTTGCCACCGCATCGCCCACCGCCTTTTTCCAGGCCACCACCGTGCTCTCGTGCACGCTGGTTCCCATGCGGGGCATTCTGATGCGCGCGGTGTACATGCAGGCTCCCTCAAGCGTGTTGGATGCAATCGAAAATTTGTTTTACTCGAAAATCCGGAAATGCGCCAGATGAACCGGCGGGCTAGAACGCGGCGAGATCGCGCAATTCGTTCACCACCTTCTCCGTGCTGGGCAGGTAGGCGCGCTCGAGCGGGGGGCTGAGCGGTACGTGGGTATCCGGCGCGCCGAGGCGGCGGATGGGGGCGTCGAGATATTCAAAGACCTCCTCCGCCACGATGGCGGCCAACTCGCCTCCCACTCCCCCTCGTTTTCTCGCCTCGTGCAGGAAGAGGATTTTTCCCGTTTTCTTGGCGCTTTCGATTATCGCTTCCTTGTCGAGCGGAACCAGGGTTCTGAGGTCGATGACCTCGACCGACACGCCCTCGGCCTCGAGCACGTCCGCCGCTTCCAAGGCTTCTAGCACCGTTGTGCCGAAGGTGACGAGCGAGATGTCATCCCCCTCGCGCAGGGTTTTCGCCTCGCCGAATGGCACGGTGTAGTCGTCTTCGGGGATTTCGGGCCTCAAGACTTCGGGCAACTCGGCCACCGGGTAGTTATAGAATTTTTTGTACTCGATGAAGATGACGGGGTTGGGGTCTCGAATCGCTTCTTTGAGCATTCCCTTGGCGTCGTGGGCGGTCGTGGGCGCTACGATCTTGAGGCCCGGCGTTCCGAAGAACCATATCTCGGGGTTCTGGCTGTGGAACGGGCCCGCGCTCACGAGGGCAGCCGCCGGCAGGCGCAGGACGATGGGCACAGGCCCCATTTGGCGGTAATGGTTTCCGGCCGCGTAATCCACGATCATCTTGTAGGATTCGGTGACGAAATCGGCGAACTGAAACTCCACCACGGGCCGCATGCCGCACAGGGCGGCGCCGATGGCGGCGCCCGTGAAGCCTGCTTCGCTCAGGGGGACGTCCACCACGCGGTCGCGCCCGAATTTCTCCATGAACCCTTTAGTGATGTTGAAGGCCCCGCCGCCCAGGCCGATGTCCTCGCCCATGAGAAACACTTCCTCATCGCGCTCCATCTCCTCCCACATGGCGGCGCTCAGTGCTTCGCGGTAGGTAATCATTCGGCGAACACTCCCTCGGTCAGGTGCGCGGGGTCCGGCATCGGGCTTTTAAGGGCCTCATCGCGCGCGTCTTCCGCGTCTCGTTTCGCTTTCTCGTGCGAGGCGGCGACTTCTTCCGCCGTCATGACGCCGAACTCGATGAACGCCTCGCCGAGCCGCTTGATGGGGTCGCGCTCGTTGGTCCATTTCTCAAAGTGCTCCATATCCACGTAGTCGGAAAATTTATCGTACACCGAATGGCCCGCGGCGCGCAGCGTGATGCTCTCGATCAAGGTGGGGCCGCCGCCCGCCCTCGCGCGCGCGAGCGCCTGCTCGCACACGTGGCGCACCAGGGGCGCGTTCGTGCCGTCGATGAGAAAGCCCGGAATCCCGTAGCCGGGGGCTTTGAGCACCAGTGCGTCGCATGCGTACTGGTCGCTCAAAAGCGTCTTGAATGCGTACTGGTTGTTGTCGATGACGATGACGAGGGGGAGTTTTCTCACGGCGGCGAAGTTCACCGCCTCGTGGAAATCGCCCGAGCTCGTGCCGCCGTCACCGATGTAGTTGATGGTGGCCTCGCCCTTGCCGCGCGCCTTGGCCGCCCATGCCACGCCGGTTGCGATGGGCACCATGGTGCCGATGTGGCTGATGAGCTGGATGATCCGCTTGGGCCGGTAGCCCATGTGAAAATTCCCGTCGCGCCCGCCCGAGGGGCCGTCGGCGCGTCCGAAGAAATGCGACATGATGCTCTTGAGCGGATGGCCCTTGGCGAGGTGCGCGCCGCAGTTTCGGTGCATGGGCACGAGCCATTCGTGATCTTCCAGGCACATGGCGCTGGCGACGCTTGCGCCCTCGTTTCCCCTGCCGAAAAAGGCGGTGCCGGGGATGTGGCCTGAGCGGAAGGCGGAATCGAGCGTCTCCTCGACCGCACGGGCCAAGGAGACCAGATAGTGCATCCGCTCAGCGATTTTCTTGTCGGGGAGAATCTCTTTTTTGGTGAAGCTCACCCAGCGCGCTTCCAGACCGTCGACGGCGAGGTAACGGTCGGCCAGATCGGTGAAGAAATCGAGATTCGCCAACTCCTCGCGCGTGGCGAGGGGGTGTTTTGCATCCATGAGGCTTTGCCTTTGCTTGTGAACGGGAGAAAACTACGAACGCTCCTCCCGGAAGCGTTTTCCGTCTCTTCTCGCGACTTTGGCGCTATTAAAACATATTTCGCCCCGAAATGGGTATCCCCTTTGAAACGCGCGCGCTTTGAAGTTAGAGTTGGCGTCCTAAAGAACGAGATGGAAACGGACGCGCCTCTCGGGCGTGGTCTACCCGGGCGGGAGAGGCGGCGCTGAGCCGAAATGGCAGCATGTGTCCGCCAGTATCAAAATTTCAAGGTGGGGGAAAGATGAGTCTTCTGGTGGTCGGTTCCATGGCGATTGATTCGGTGAAAACGCCCTTCGGCGAGCGCGAGGAAGCGGTGGGCGGTTCGGCCACCTATTTCTCGGTGGCGGCGAGCTATTTCACGGACGTGCGGCTCGTGGCCGTCGTGGGGGCGGATTTCCCCGAAGATACGCTCGCGTTCCTGAAAGAGCGCAAAATCGACATCTCGGGCATCGAGCGAAGCGAGGGGGAGACGTTCCGCTGGAAGGGGGAATACGGGTTCGATTTGAACACCGCCCACACGCTCGACACGCAGCTAAACGTCTTCGAGCGCTTCTCGCCCAACCTGCCGGATAATTTCAAAGACACCGAATTCGTGTTTCTGGCGAACATCGACCCCGAGCTTCAGGCCGCCGTCGTCTCACAGGCGAACTCGCCCCGGCTCGTGGCGTGCGACACCATGAACTTCTGGATCGAGGGCAGGCGCGAGGCGTTGCTCGAGACCCTCTCGATGGTCGATCTGGTCGTCATCAACGACGCGGAGGCGCGCGCCCTCTCGGGCGAGGCGAACATCGCGCGGGCCGCGCGCAGGATTCGCGAGATAGGCCCCAGGACTCTCGTGGTGAAACAGGGCGAATACGGCGCGCTGCTCTTTCATGAGGACGGGGTGTTCTCCGCTCCCGGACTCCCGATTGAAGAGGTCTGCGACCCTACGGGTGCGGGCGACAGCTTCGCGGGCGGCTTCATGGGCCATCTGGCGGCCACGGGCGATCTGAGCGAGGCGGGAATGCGCAAGGCGGTCGTCTTCGGCAGCGTCATGGCGTCGTTCAACGTGGAATCGTTCAGCTACGACCGCATGCGCGCCCTCACGAGCGAGGAGATTGACGCGCGCTACCGGGCCTTTGGCGAACTGGCTCACTTCGAGCGACTCTGAGATTATTTATGTCGCTCAGAATCATCGGTGGCGCGGCAAGGAGCCGGAGGATTCCGTCACCCGAAGAAGCCGATGTGCGGCCCACGGGGGAGCGCGTGCGCGAGGCGCTGTTCAACATCTGGGGGGGTGCGGTTACCGGCGCGTACGTGCTCGATTTGTGCGCGGGCTCGGGCGCGATATCGCTTGAGGCGCTCAGCCGGGGCGCGGCCGGCGTTCTCGCGGTGGAGAAAAACCCGCGCCTTTGCGAGGCGATGCGGCGAAACGCCGAAACCTTGGGCCTGGCCGAAGGCTTCGAGGTGCGCTGCGCGGACGTGACCCACGAGATCGGGCGGATCCGGGTGGATCCTCCGCGCAAGTTCGATCTGGCCTTCGCCGATCCGCCCTGGCGCGAAGAGGCGCTGCGCTTGCGTGTGCTCGAGGCCGTCTTCACGCCTGAGCCGCTATGCGCAAGCCTAGTCATGGAGGCCCCCCGGGGCGTTCCGGTAAGGAGCGAGGCGGGCGAGGCGAGGCTCGTGCGCGAGAGGCGCTACGGGGATACGTGTCTGCTCTTTTACGAGGCGGGATCGGAGGGGATATCGGGCGATGCCGGCGGCAAAAAATGAAAAATCCGGGGCCTTGATTCGGTGCGAAATCAGGATTTCGTCCATGAAACTTGTGCAAAAACAATGCTTAAAACGAAAGCGCAAGGCCTGATGGGGCGAATATTTAGTGTATGTTATTGATATCATTAAACTTAAAAGATTTGCTCAAAAAAGTGTCAATATGTAATAAGTGACGGAAAATAGGGGGTTTAGAGGCCCTCCAAACAGACTTATCCACAGCTTATTCACGAATTCTGTGGGCAAAAATTACGGAAACTTCACGTTCAGGGGAAAGTGAATTGCCACAACTATTTGATTTAAGCGGAAAGAGGGCGTTGGTAACGGGAGGGGGCACGGGCCTCGGACGCGCGATGGCCCATGCGCTGGCCGAAGCTGGCGCCGACGTCGCACTGGCGGCGAGGCGAAAAGAGAAGCTCGACGAGGCGGCGGAGGAGATTCGCGCCCTGGGCCGCACGGCCCACGCCGTCGCCTGCGATTTGACGGATCCCGGCTCCATCCGCGAGGCGGCGCGCGAGGTCGAAGACGCGCTGGGGTCCATCGACATTCTGGTGAACAACAGCGGCGTGAGCGGCGAGGGCTGGGCCACCGATCTGCCGATTGAGCGCTGGAACCAGGTGCTGGAGACGAACCTGCGGGGCGCGTTCCTGATGTGCCAGGCCGTGGCGCCGGGCATGATCGAGCGCGGCGGTGGGTCGATCGTGAACGTGGCCTCCGTCGCGGGCTTCATCGGCGTGAAGATGCTCTCCGCCTACTCGGCGAGCAAGGGCGGCCTGATTCAGCTCACCAAGACGCTCGCGCTCGAATGGGCGAAGACGGGCGTGCGCGTGAACGCCCTGGCGCCGGGATATTTCCTGACCGACATCAACAGCAAATTCTTCGCCTCGGAAGCGGGAGAGAGGATGATCAGGGCCCACATACCGATGGGGCGCGTCGGCCGGCCCGATGAACTTAAAGGTGCGATTCTCTTTCTGGCGAGCGACGCCTCGAGCTTCATGACGGGCTCGGCCCTCGTGGTGGACGGCGGGCAGTACGCGCAATAGGGCTGCGGTTTCATACGCGTTTGCGTCGGACATTCGGGGGGTGATTCCGGAAGAATCGAAAAAAATAAGAAAGGGACTTGACCTCGGCGCGCGCTTGGCGGATAAGATCGGTATTGCTTTTGCGGGGACATGCGTGGGCAACGCCCGTTGAACCATGCGGCCTCGCGCTTGATTGAGCGATATGGAGTTTTGATTCGATGAGGCATCAGGATCGCAGGAGTTCCTGGGGCGTGTTCAAGACGCCCCGCCATCCACTGGCTTCTTAGGAAACCAGCGCGTTCACCCGTCTTGCGCGCAAGCGCCCATCCGACAACTAAAACCAGGCGCTCCGCCCAAGGCGCACATTCAAGAAAAAATTCCTAAGGAGCCTTAAACTCATGGCAAGAGAAGCCACGACGGTGCGAAAGAAACCATCCAGAGGCAGGGCCTTGAATAGAATACGCATTTTCGACACCACGCTCAGGGACGGAGAGCAATCGCCCGGCTGCAGCATGGACCATTTCCAAAAGGTGCAGATGGCGGTTCAGCTCGAAAAGCTGGGCGTGGACGTCATCGAAGCCGGTTTTCCCATCGCGTCGAACGACGAGTTCGAATCGGTGCGCGACGTGGCCAAGGCGGTGACGAAAACGGTCGTCGCGGGTCTTTCGCGCTCCGCGAGCGAGGATATCGACCGCTGCTGGGAGGCGGTGCGCCACGCGAAAAAACCCAGAATCCACACCTTCATCGCCACCTCGGACATTCACCTGAAGCACAAGCTCAAGATGACGCGCGCGGCGCTCTTGAAAGAGATCGCCGCCTCGGTGCGCCATGCGAGAAGCCTGTGCGAGGACGTGGAGTGGAGTGCGGAGGACGCCACGCGCTCGGATTGGGATTTCCTGGTCGAGACGGTCAAAATCGCCATCGAGGAGGGAGCCACCACCATCAACCTCCCCGACACGGTGGGCTACATCATCCCGAGCGAGTTCAAGCGTTTCTGGGAGCACATTTTCGAAAAGGTGCCGAGCTATGACGACGTGGTCTTCAGCGCGCACTGCCACGACGACCTGGGCCTCGCGGTGGCGAACAGCATCGTGGCCATCGAATCCGGCGTGCGGCAGGTGGAATGCACCATCAACGGCATCGGCGAGCGGGCGGGCAACGCCTCGCTCGAGGAGTTCGTGATGGCGATCTCCACGCGCCAGGATGAGCTCAACTACAAATCCGGCATCAAGACGCGCGAGATCTACCCCACGAGCAGGCTCCTGACCTCCATGACGGGCGTGCCCGTACAGCCCAACAAGGCGGTGGTGGGCAAGAACGCCTTCGCGCACGAGGCGGGCATCCACCAGCACGGGGTGATATCGAAGGCGATAACGTATGAGATCATGACGCCCCAGTCCGTGGGCAGGCCCTCGAACACGCTCGTGCTCGGCAAGCACTCGGGCCGCGCGGGCTTGAGGAGCCGCTACGGGCAGTTGGGCTTCAAGATGTCGCGCGATGAGATCACGGCCATCTACCCGCGCTTCATCGACCTGGCGGACAAGAAAAAAGAGGTTTATGACGAGGACTTGATTGCGCTGTTGCAGCAAAACCGCGCCGAGGGCGGGGAGAACTACTACAACCTCGAATTCCTGCAGGTCACGTCCTCCACCGGCACGCAGCCGGCCTCCACGGCCACGGTGCGTATCCGGCAGGGCGAGGAGAGTTTCTCCGACGTGAGTCAGGGCAACGGCCCCTTGGATGCGGCCATCAACGCCATCTGCCGGGTCGTGGGGGTCGAATGCCGCCTGGCGGATTTTTCGGCCAACGCCGTCACCCGGGGACGCGACGCGCTCGCCGAGGTGAACATGTTGGTGGAGTTCGAGGACGACCTGCAGATAGCCGGCCACGCCACGAGCCCCGACACCGTCGAGGCGGGCGCCAAGGCCTTCGTGAACGCGGTGAACAAGTTCAAGCTCACCGAGAACATGAGACAACCCGCAGGCAAGGGGCGCAAGGCGAAAGAACCCGCCGAACGCCCGCGCGGCATTTGATATGGAATCGGGGACGGCCCTTCCGGGGGTCGCCCCTTTAGATTCATTCACTCCCCGAGATTCAACAGCACGCAAGGAGGTTCCTCCATGACCTATCCGGCCACCAGAGAACTGGCGAAGAGAATCGCGGCGGTTCATCCCTCAGACATCGGCGATGCGGCCCGCGCGCAGGCGAGAAACGCCGTGCTCGACACTTTGGGCGTGATTCTGGCGGGCAGGGGAGATGATTGCGCGCGGCTGGCGCATGGGCTGGCGGTCTCTGAGGGCGGCGCTCCCGTCGCACGCCTCATCGGCGCTACGGAGCGGACGAGCGCCTCCTGGGCCGCCTTCGTGAACGGCACGGCGGGCCATGCGCTCGATTACGACGACGTGGATTTCGTGATTCTGGGTCACCCGAGCGTCACCCTCGTTCCTGCGCTCATCGCGCTGGCGGAGGAAAGGGGAATCGGGGGCGCGCGGGTTCTCGAGGCCTACACAATCGGTTTCGAGTTGTTACACGTCCTGGGACGCGCGGTGAACCCACAGCACTACCGCCGGGGCTTTCACGCCACGGCCACGCTCGGCTCGGTCGGCGTGGCGGGCGCTAGCGCGTATCTATTGGGTCTGGATGAGGCGCAGACTGTAAACGCCTTGAGCCTGGGAGCAAGCGGCTCGGCCGGGCTGGTTTCCAATTTCGGCACGATGACGAAACCCTTTCACGCGGGCCAGTCCGCACGGGCGGGGCTCGTCGCCGCCAGGCTGGCCGAGGGCGGCTTCACGGCGGCTGCGGATACGCTGGAAACAGGCTTCACGGCGGCCCTGGCGGCGGAGAGCATCGGACCCACCGCGCATGAATTCGCGGATTGGGAGAGTGCGGTCGGCGCCTGGGGACATCCCTGGGACATCGAGGAGGGCGTCTGCGTGAAGCTGCACCCCTGCTGCGCCATGACGCATCCGGGAATCGACGCCATGCTCGATCTGGTGAACACGGAAGACATCGAAGTCTCGGACGTGGCGGCCCTTGGCGCGCGCGCCTCGACCATGACGCTCAAGGTCCTGCGCTACAAGGAGGCGACCACGAGCTTGGAAGGAAAGTTCTCCATGCCGTTCTGTCTGGCCTCAGCCCTCGTGGACAGGAAAGTCGGCATTCGCCAGTTCGAAGAGGCGAGCGTCGCGCGGCCCGAGATTGCCGCTCTTCAGAAGCGCGTTGCGTTCGAACTCGATGAGGACATGGCGCGCAAAGACCCCGAAACCGAAGCGGCCGGGGTATGGGTAAAACTGAAAGACGGCCGCGAACTCACCCGCTTTTTCCCCCGCGCGCGCGGGCACATCGAAAACCCCTTGACCGAGCTTGAACTCAAGGAAAAATTCCTGGAATGCGTCGGCCTTTCCGAAGAGAAAGCCCAAGCCGCCTGGGACGCCTGGTGGCGGCTCGATGCGGCCGACGACCTCACCTCCCTCACTTTCATGCTGGCGGAGTCGGTGCGGGAAGCGAGTCCCGCGTAGCCGGTTTGATCTCGTAGGGGCGGACCTGCGTGTCCACCCTGTTTGTGTGATCATTCTTGGGGGCGACACAAATTACTGTTGGCGAGAAGCCGCCTGTGAACGGAGCGAAAATTCTTGTTTTCGCGTGTTGAGTAAACTTTCCCTCTTGGTCGATCGATCAGGTTCTTGTTTCCAAAATCCTCTTGCAAGTCACCATCGTTGGAGTACAACAAACGCGCGCCGCTCACCTGGGCTAAGGCGAGAACGTGCGGGTCATTTGACACGTATCCGCCCTCATTTTCGATTTCTCTCGTCTTGGCGTCGACTTCATTAGTGTTCACGATTCTTATTTTTCCAGTTCTAATGGCTACCCTCGCCCATTTTCTGAAATCTTCGGAACTCTATTCAAGTTCCTCGCGCAACTTTCCGCCGACCACAAGGCGCTTGGTCCCTTTTTCAATCCAGTTGAAGAATTGCTCTCCCGCTGACTGTAGATTAGAGCCGAACACTTCATGCATTACATTTGCGTCAACAATGGCGCACATTCATCAGGTCCCTATAGCCTTGCTATCGTTTCCATAGAGACCGTCGCGTCTCTTCCATGAAAAATTTTCCGTAGCTATCTGGCGCACCCAGAATATTGCCCTCTTCATCGAGGCCGATTGAATGAATGCGGACGTCCAAGTCATCGCGCTCGAAGAACAGAATGGAAACGTCCTCGGGTTTTAGCTTTGTTTTTCCGTCACGAACGTCCATCCGCACCCGGTCGAGCAGGTGGTCGCTGTGCGTTTCGACTACCAACCGGCGATCCGGGACGGCGACCTGACAGAACAGACTGCCGAGAGCCGCTTGAGCTCTAGGGTGCAGATGCACTTCCGGCTGCTGCAACAAGAACATGGGCGATGCGTCTTCTTGCAGCAATTCGGTGATCACGGGCAGCACCTGACTGACGCCGTAGCCCACGTCGATCAGGTTGCGTCGAGGGCCTTTTGGACTTTTTGTCCTGTCGCCGGACTTTCTCACCTGCACCTGGAAGGGTTCACTGTCGCTGTCCCTTTTTCCGAGATGCCGGATATGTATTTCATCGAAAAGGCCTGCTTTTTGCCCGAATTTCTCAAGTTCGTTCTTCAGTTCCTTCCATTTGGATTGGTTATGGTGGGACAAGCTGGCGAGATACATAGGAAGGTTGTCGCCTTCGGGATCCGGCGTCGGACGCGAAGGGTTGTAAGTCCTACGTGGCTTAGAGCGAACTGGTGCGCTAGCGTATAGACGTTCCATGAAATAATGAAAATTCGCTCCGTAGAGGCCCTCTCTAAGTTGCTTGATCATCTTCAAGTCATCGCTGGTAGGTTTGTCGGAACCTTCTGATACTATTGACTCTACTTCGCTTGTTGGGTTTTCTGGGCCTCTTAACATTGGTTGGTACAAGAAATAAAACAAAGCAGGGCTATTAAAAGCATCTGAACCAGTGGGAAAGGTCTCCGTTATTCTCCAAGCACCTCTTGGCGTCCCGAAGCTCATCTCCCAAAACTCATCTTTACAATAGATTTCGCTCCAAACATCCCCGTGTGTAAGACATATTCTACCCAGAGCAGGGGCACCTCTTTTTTTTTTCAAAAATTACTTTGAAGTGATAAGATTACTTTTTTTTGTCTATTCGTTGCTTTTTCTTTCGAGTAATTTGGGGAGTAGTTTCGAATCCTGCTTCGAAGCTACCGGCCCGACCCCCTTTTGTTCCACGATAGTGGGCTATCTCATCAAAACTCCCGAGATCGTAAGGCTCCTCCTTGAAATCGGGAAATCGGTGCCGATAGGCGACATCCCAAAGCGCGCGAATCATGGCCATGAAAGAAGTCTTGCCGGTGCTGTTCTCACCCACGAGGAGGGTGAGCGGCGCAAGGCGGGCGGTTTGCTCCTCTCGAAAGCAGCGAAAATTCTTGAGCGTTATGCTGTCCACGGCAATCTCTTCCTTTACGGCTAGTGTTTGTCTATCGCCGAGAGCATAACATTCCGTAACCGCTTTTTCACGCCACAGCATCGGCTCGATGAGACCGATGACATCGCCTCCCTTACCGTCATGCTTTCATAGAGGCGGGCTCTATCGAATAAGTGAATCACTCGTAGCCGGTTTGATGCTGGTGGAATCGTCGGGCGAAACACAATCCCTCCCGCATTGGGGTTGTTGAATAAGTCTCTCAAGGGAAAAATGCCTGCGGCGCATTCGCCGCCCTTGCACGTAATACCTCCCTCGTCGGTCGGCAAACGCTCGTTCATCACTCACGTTTGACCCGCGACGACACTCCTCCCTCATCCCGAGTAGGCGCGCTCGCGCGCCGTATCGAGGGAGAGCCGGGGCGCATCGGGAGCGCGTCGAAGGGGAGCGCCCTTCGATACGCCGCCTTCAGCGGCTACTCAGGGTGAGGTCGATACGGTAGGCATGAGGGTGAGGTCGATACGGTGGCCATGCAAGACGAGAGGAACGCGCCCGCTCCCGAAACCGGGTTTTTCAACAACCCCTCCTTGTTCGGGGTTGACCCCTTGAGGGGGAGTCGCAAAAGCCGAGTGTTTTGTGCGAAAGCTGATGCGGTGGGGGGTATGATCCTAAATTCAAAAGCTCCCCCCACCGGCGCGGCTACGGACTCCGTCCTTGCCTTGCCGACTCCCCCTCAAGGGGGGAGTGAATTTTTTGTTCTAGCGCATTGCCGGCAATCCCTCATTCTTCAATCGGCAGCCCCTCCTTCCTCAGTCGGGGCTGATCCTCAAGGGGGGGGTGTTTCTGTCTTTGCTCGCATGAATGTGCAGGGAGAACACGCAGGTTCTCCCCTACGAAACCGTTACCCCCCAGATTCTTGACACTACACCTGCTTGATACTTAGCATGGGCCGCACTGAACCTTATTTCACGCCTGCGGAATGCCGGTCGTGAACCCCTCTTCGGACGGCACGATATGAAGCCCTCGGAACTTTTCGATGTGAGCGGACGCTCTGCGCTGATCACCGGCGCGTCGGGCGCTTTCGGGGCGGTCGCCGCGCGGACCCTGGCCGAGGCCGGGTGCAGCCTTACGCTGGCCGCCGGTAATTCGGACGCGCTAGGCGCCGTCGCGGGCGAGTGCCGGGACCTTGGGGTCGCGGTCGCTGCGGTGAACGCACGCCCGGATTCCGAAGCGGTGGTGGACGCCATGGTGGAAAAAGCCGTAGAGGCTCATGGCCGACTCGACATTCTGGTCGTGGCGTCGGGCATCAACAGGGTAGGGATGATAGAGGAGATGGCGCCTGCGGTGTTCGCCGAAGTCATGGACGCCAACGTGACGCAGACCTGGCTTTTGGCGCGCGCCGCAACGCGGCGGATGAAGGCGCAGGGCGGCGGCAAGATAATCCTCGTTTCCTCGACGCGCGGGCTGCTCGGCCACCCCGCCGGTTATACCGCCTATTGCGCCTCCAAGGCGGCAGTCGACGGCATCACCAAAGCGCTGGCCTGCGAACTGGGCCCGACGGGAATCACCGTCAACGCGATTGGGCCGACCGTGTTTCGCTCGCCCCTGGCCGAGTGGATGTTCACCGAGGCGCCTGAGGCGGTCAGGATGCGCGAGGGTATCGTCACCCGAATCCCGAAGGGGCGGCTGGGCGAGCCTGAGGATCTGGCGGGGCCGCTCCTGTTCCTCGCATCGCGGGCGTCTGATTTCTACACCGGCCACATTCTGTATGCCGACGGGGGCTATACCGCGGGATAGGGCGATGGTCGGGTTTGACCCCTTGTGGTTGTCCGCTCCCGTGGTTGTCTATCGCCAGGACAGGCGCGGGGGCCGGACAGGTAGCGACCTGTCCCTACAACCAAATTCGCACGCCGTGTCGTCATTCCGGTGAAATCAATCGGCAGGAGTGACGCATTTGCCCGCATTTGCCGCTATCCCGCCTGCCCGGGGATGCGCGAGAATTTCATACGGGCACACCCTGTGAGGAATCTCATACGGGCAGGCCCTGTGAGGAATCGGATTTCACGTAGCCTTTTCATATGGGCGAACCGGGTCGAGAATTCAGATTCCTCCTAGCCGCTTTCATACTGGCGAACAGGGTGGCGTATTAAAATTCCTCGCAGCCGTTTCATACTGGCGAACAGGGTGGCGTATTAAAATTCCTCGTAGCCGTTTCATAGGGGCGCACCCGGTGAGGAATCGAATTTCGGGTAGCCCATTCATACGGACGGACAGGGTGGCGTATTCAAACCCCCGACGGTGGTACGAAAAAGGTGAAGCGATGGGTCGGCGAATCTTTGGCAGGTGTTTCGAGATGGGCGAAGGCGCCACGGCGATGAAATCTCCCCCGTGCGCCATGAGAGCGCCGGCTTTTGAATTAGTGAAAAATACGATAAATTACGATAAATACATGAAAAGGTTTATGGATCGAACTATCCATGTAATCTATCTTAATTCATATATTTGTCGGGATATAATAAAGTAGAACATTATAAAATTATCGTAATTTATCGAATTAAAAACTTCTTTCAAACCCCCGCATTTCCCCGCAATTGCCCGCAGTGGTTTCGTCCGGGCGGCTCGCGGCCTGGCTGCTCTCGCCCTGTGGCCTTGAGCGAAGCGGGTGGTGTATAACGTGCCCGGACTTTGGATGGACTCCTCTGGAGGCGGTGATGGCGCAGCGCGTGGTGGTGGCGATGAGCGGCGGGGTGGATAGTTCGGTGGCCGCGGCTCTCATGGTGGAGCAGGGTTATGAGACCATCGGCGTGGGGCTTCGCCTCGCCGACAGGCCCGAGCAGGAATCTTTCCACCGGGGCTGTTGCGCGCCGCGCGACCTGGCCGATGCGCGCGCCGTGGCGGCCCAGCTCGACATTCCATTCTACGTGATGGACGTGCGCGAATCCTTCAAGCAGAGCGTGATTGACGACTTTATCTCAGAATATGAGAACGGCAGGACGCCCGTGCCCTGCGTCAAGTGCAACCAGGTGGTGAAGTTCGACTATCTGGCCGAGCGCGCGATGGCGTTCGGCGCGGAACTGCTCGTCACCGGCCATTACGCCAGGCGGGTGGAGGTCGATGGCCGCCTGAGCGTCGCGAGAAGCCTGGACAGGGAAAAGGACCAGACCTATTTCCTCTTCGGCATGACGCAGGAGCAACTCGCGCGCACCGCCTTCCCCCTGGGGGAGTTCACCAAAGAGCAAACGAGGGAATACGCCAGAAAACTGGGCCTCGCCACCGCGGAAAAACCCGAAAGCCAGGAGATTTGTTTCGTGCCCAAGGATGATTACCGCGCTTTCCTTCAGGCCGAGAAGCCCGGCATCGACAGACCCGGAGACATCGTGGATTTGGAGGGAAACGTGCTCGGCAGGCACGGGGGCGTGACCAACTTCACGGTAGGGCAAAGACGGGGTCTCGATTTGGGGGGCGGCCCGCCGCGCTACGTGGTGGAACTCGAATCTGATTCGGCCACCATCGTGGTGGGGGAACGCGAATCCCTCGCTCGCGAGGTTTTCTTCGCCCGGGACGTGCGCTGGTCGATTCCCCCGCAGTCTGCTCGACTGGAAGTGCAGGTGAGGCACCGGGGCCGCGCTGCCGTCTGCGCCGTGTCGCTCAAAGATGATGGAAGCGTCGAGATCAGGCCCGATGACCCCAAATACTTAGGCGCCGTGGCTCCAGGGCAGGCGGCTGTTTTCTACTCCGGCGACGTGCTCTATGGCGGCGGCTGGGTGGCCTAGATTGAAGCGAATCCTGCTCGTTGCGATGGTGTTGTTTGTCACCGTAACTGCATCCGCCCAGGAGGGGGACAAGAACCCGGAGGGGGCCTATTTACCGCTCTTTGGCCATTACGAGGGCAAACTGTTGGTCGCGCGTCCGGGCATGCCGGACGGGCGGTTCCGCAAGAGCGTTATTTTGCTGGTGAAACACAGCGAAAAAGGGGCTTTCGGGCTGATAGTGAACCGCGTCGTGCAGAAGATACCGCTCGCCAAGCTTTTCAGGAGCTTCGACATAAAACCGCCTCGAGATACGAGCCAGGTGGATATTCACTACGGCGGACCCGTGTCGCCCGATTCAGGTTTCGTGCTGCATACGAGAGAGCATAAGCTCGATGTCGCTCATGAAGTGGGTGAGAATGTAGCGATCAGTTCGGTAGATGTGGTGCTTCAGTCTATGGTTCAAGGCAGACGGCCCATGAAAATTGTTGTCGTGATTGGCTATGCCGGCTGGGGGGCTGGGCAATTAGAAAGCGAGATGAGGCGCGGAGATTGGTATACGGCGCCTGCGGATCCAGATATTTTGTTCGATGCTGATCACGCGAGTAAGTGGAGCCGCGCCATGCAGCGGCGATTCCGGGTGATGTAGGTTCTATGAGGGCAGCTATTTGCTGGCGAGTTTGAGAAAGGCGCTTTCCTGTTTGGCCAGTTCGGCGAGTATTTCGGCTGTGCAGTTCATGTAAACAATTTCACTCACGATGCGTCTGCTAGCCCGGCGGCCATTGCATCTGGCGTCCGCCCAAGAGGTGATAGTGGATGTGAAAAACGGTTTGCCCCCCGTTTTCTCCGCAATTCGCGACGATTCGGAAGCCCTCTTGAGCAATTCCCTGTTTGCGGGCGATTTCATTCGCCGCAACGAATATGGAACCAATCAATTCTTTGTGTGCATCCTGTATTTCGTGGAGCGTCTCCATATGTTTTTTCGGGATGATCAGAATATGTGTGGGAGCCGCAGGGTTGACGTCTTCAAATGCAAATAATGCGTCATCTTCATAAACTTTTTTGCAGGGGATATCGCCTGCTACGATTTTACAAAAAACGCAAGATTGCATTTTATGTCTCCAAAATCAAAATGATGAGGACGCAAAAAAGTTGGAGAATTCTATCCGCAAGCGATACCTTATGACAAACTCATCCGTGTCCCAAGAGCATTGGGCGGTTGGTCCACTCTTGCGCTGAGGGAAGATATATGCGAGTTCTAATATGATTTTCTAAGTTGTGAAAATGCTTGGCAGTCGAGGGCGTTAATCGAAAAATCACATACTGGCTTCTAGTGGAAGGAGAAGTTCCAATGAATATCAGCCGGATGCTTGTGGAGCACGTTCACGCCATTACCTACGATTCTCTGCCTGATGAGGCCAGAGACCGCGCAAAGTATTTCTTACTTGATCATCTTGGCGTTACATTGAGAGCGGTGGAAGCGGCCAGTTCCCGGGTGTTTCATAATTTCGCCCAAAAGCGCGCTCCTCGTGATGGTCAATGCACCATCATTGGCTCGGATATCAAGACGGATGCTCCTCATGCTGCGCTGGTGAATGGCGGCGTGAGCCACGCTACGGAA
The DNA here is from genome assembly GCA_965261085.1 of bacterium. Classification (GTDB taxonomy): domain Bacteria; phylum UBA8248; class UBA8248; order UBA8248; family UBA8248; genus Bin107. Next base: position 3,041,363 of record OZ253442.1, on the reverse strand, counting down.
ATGGATGATGTGACTACGCGCTCGAGTCTGCATCCCGCAGTCAGCGTCATGCCCAGCACGTTAGCCGTTGCCGAGGCGCATCAACCCGATCCGAAGCGAGTAATCGCAGCTATCGTAGCAGGTTATGAAGTGACCAATCGTATTGGAAACGCCGTGAACCCAACAAGCCACTATGAGCGCGGATTCCATCCTACGGGCACATGTGGCACTTTCGCCTCCGCAATCACGGCATCGAAACTTTTGGGGTTATCTGTCGAGGCCACCGCCAATGCGATGGGTATCTCGGGCAGCCAGGCGGCGGGTTCGATGCAGTACCTCGATAACGGTGCTTGGACGAAGAGGTTTCACCCGGGATGGGCGGCGCATAGCGGTATCATCGCCGCCTATTTGGCTCAAGAAAGTTATACGGGACCGGAAGATATTTTGGGTGGGAAAACGGGATTTTTGCACGGCCATAGTGATAACTATACGCCTGAGTATGTTGTGGAGCATTTTGGCGAGTATTGGGAAATCTGCGAGAGCGCCATAAAACCTTACGCTTGTTGTCGTTATAACCACGCTTCAATTGACGCCACAATTGAAGTTTGCAAAGCGCATGATATTCAGCCTGAGGAAATTACACGAGTGGAAGTCCGGGTTCCAGAGACGAGTGTGATGGTGGTCATCGAACCCTATGATATGAAAACGAATCCGCAAAACATTGTTGATGCGCAGTTCAGCCTTCAATATGCCGTGGCTGTAGCGATTCTCAGACGCGCCGCAGGGCTTGATGAATATGCCGATGACTTTCTCCGTTCTCAAGTACATTCCTCCATCATCAAAAAGATCGAATGTTACGGTGATGCTGAAATGGAGAAGGAATTTCCGGATAAATGGCAAGCGCATGTTAAAATCGAGACTGATCGCGGCGTTTTTGAAGCGCATCAGGATTATCCCAAAGGAGATTCGCGCAATCCGCTGACGTGGGATGAGTTGATCGAACGATTCTATGTCATGACGGCCCCGGTGTTCGAAAAGGAAACAGGGAATTTGCTCATTGAGCGGGTGAGGAGCTTAGAAAATTTGAGCAGTATCTCTGAAGTAATGGAACTTGTTTCCAAAGCGGAGCGAGTGCCAGCTTGATGATTTATTAGGGGAAAAGAAGGTTCATCGCAAAATGAGCCCTTTGCTACTTCAAGAACTCGTTTTTGCTGTTTCCCGATTGTTGAATCGTTGAAAGATGGAAATCCCCAAGGCCAAACGCATTGCGAGACGCCTGAGGAGGTGGGTCGCCATCCCTTCTTGATATCGCTCGGGGTCTTTTGATCCCAAGATGAGAAAACCGATTTTTGTCTCATGAATTTCTAAAGGAACTATAGCGGTCGATTCGATACTTTCGCCCAGGGTATCCGGGAACAGCGGACCTCCACCCCCTTCTAATTTGCTTTTGAGCGCAACTCCCCCTTCCATTGGAACGAGCTCTATTTGTATTTTGCCAAGTGGGCGAATGCGGGACGAGTCATCAGATTTAGCCGCGATCACTGGGATGCCGTCGATGGGTTCCAGAAGCAAAAAGCCTGCGTATTCAATTCTAAAACGCGATTCAATATTTTTTGCGATTTCTGTAAGGCTCTCCAATGAGGGCGCTTGTTCAAACAAAAGTTGTTCAATGGCGATAAAGTCTTTTTCGATCTGCTCATTTTGGCGAACGAGTTCTATCGTTTCGTCGAGAAGTCGTATCAAATCCTCTCTTTCGCCTTTTAAGCGATTGAAAAGCTTATCTCGCAAATTGAGGACTTTTGCTGAAGTGCTGTCTTGTGTTAACAGACCGCTTTGGCGAAGTGAGTCTGGATGTTCTAAGAAAAAACCAGGATTTTCTTCTAGGTAACATACAACATCATCCGCCGAAATCGGCGCCATTTCGAATCTCCTTGAACGGCATATGGGTAAACACAGGGCGGATGATGAGAGAAGCTTTAATTTAAAAGCAAGCTTACCATTCCAGTTGGGGATTGACAAAAACCTTTGAGCGAATAAAAACATCTAAACGATTGATGGCGTCTTCTATAACAAGTTTTATCCAGATAGTGAGGAAATCATGAAAACTTTACAGCCAGGAAGCGTTACTATCGGTTTTGTCGGAATCGGAAAGATGGGAAAACCCATGTCGAAAAATTTGAGGCATGGCGATTACGCGGTGGTGGCTTATGACACAAGGCCAGAAAATGTGAAGGCGTTGGCGGCTGATGGTGTGCAAGAGGCTGAGAGCTTGGCTGATTTGGCAAGGCGCGCCGATGTTGTCATCACAATGTTACCCGATAGCAATGTTGTTGATGCAGTAGTGGATGGGCCGGATGGGATATCAACACATCTAGCTCAGGGGAAATTGATTATCGATATGAGTTCTTCTTACCCGACAAGAACTAGTATTCTCGCTTCGCGTGTAGAAGAAAAGGGATTACACCTCATTGGGGCGCCGGTCTCAGGCGGCGTCGTAGGAGCGGAAGCCGCCACTTTGGCCATCATGCCTGGTGGCCCCAAAGAGATTGTGGATGCGGCCATGCCTGTTTTCGAAACGTTAGGCAAGACTATTGTTCATATCGATGAAGCACCAGAGTCTGGGCACGCCATGAAGTGTGTAAACAATTTCCTCTCGGCCACGAGCCTGCTCTCATCAATGGAAGCAATGGTTTTGGCGTCGAAGTTAGGTCTCGACCCAGAAAAGGCTCTTCAAGTCTTCAACGGCGGCTCAGGTATGAACAGCGCTACGAAAGATAAATGGCCTCGCTTTCTCCTGCCGAGGGATTTTACTTGTGGGTTCTCCACGGGGTTGATGCATAAAGATCTCTCTATGGGAAGCGATTTAGCGCGCGAAAATGGTGTGGCGGCGTTTTATTTGAATCACGCCAGGCAGATATATGGTCTGGGTGTGCAAAAATATGGACCAGATTCGGACCAGACGGAATTACTGCAAATGTTTGAGGAATGGTCAGGAAAACAGGTGGGTGAACCACCTGCGTAGAAGGGGGCCGCTAACAAAACGGATGCATCCATACTGAAGTGTTTTTCCTCATGATGTTTTCAGTGTAAACTGATGTTATGTATAGTTTTTGGTGTTTTCGAGAGGGTCGATTTTCCAAGGGTTTTGATTATGTCTCGAAAATCGAATCAAGGAAATATGCATAAACCTTCGTTACAGCTTATTCTGGGTTTCAGTATTTTCCTCTTGCTTCTTCCGGGTGTGTCAGGATGTGGCAAAACCAGGAAGCAAATGGGGAAATGGTGGGAGAGGAATGTTGAGAATCCGATTAAAGGCTTCAAGGATCGTCAACTGATCGTCACGTCGAATCCACCACAGGCAGATGTTTTCATCGATGATGTTTACCAAGGAAAAACACCATTGCGCCTAAAATTTAAAGCAGGCATGAAAGATTTTTTCAAGGGCTTTACCGTATCGGTACAAAAAAAGGGATATTTGCCTGTCAGACGTACCGTGTCGTATCGGGCCGAACGGGTGACGTTTAGCTTGATCAAGAAGAAAAGAAAATAAGAGTAATGAAAAAGATAATCAGTTTGTTAAGACTTTGAATTGACTTTTAGGGGCTGGATTGATAGATATCCTCCTCGTTATGGCCGAGAGTTAGCGAAATGGTTGATTTTTAAGACCAAAGCATAATTCGGGCGTCAAGGAGATTTTTTGAATGTATGCTGTAGTGGAAACCGGTGGTAAGCAGGTACGTATTGAAACGGGAGATCAAATCTTGGTCGAGCGTTTGTCCGGTAATGTTGGAGAAAGCGTCGAGTTTGAGGATGTTCGACTCATCGTAGATGGGGAAGAAGTTGTTGCAGATAAAGAGGCGTTGAGTAAAGCCAAAGTAAAAGCGGTGATTCGTGACCACGGGCGTGGACAAAAAATTATAGCTTTTCGATTCAAACGCCGCAAAAAAGTTCGGACCAAACGAGGGCACAGGCAGCCTTATACTCAAATAGAAGTGACAGACATCCTCGCATCAGGATGAAGGGATTAGAAAATGGCGCATAAGAAAGCTGGTGGAAGTTCATCCAACGGACGAGATAGCGCCGGGCGTCGTTTAGGCGTGAAGCGTTTTGCAGGAGAAAGCGTAAATGTGGGAACCATCCTCGTCAGGCAACGTGGCACTGTCTTTCATCCAGGTGAAAATGTCGGTTTAGGCAATGACCATACCCTCTTTGCCAAGGCGAGCGGAAAATTGAAATTCGAGCGCAAAGCTAAGGGCCGCCGAATTATCAGTGTCATTCCGGCGGAGTAGTCTCTAATGGGCAGGCTCCGCCCCTACCATGTTTGTTGATACCGCTAAAATACGTGTGCAGGCTGGCCATGGAGGAGACGGTTGCCTTAGCTTCCGCAGGGAGAAGTTTGTGCCGAGAGGCGGTCCTGACGGGGGAAATGGTGGACGTGGGGGACATGTGGTTTTTAAGGCGACATCGTCTTTGAACACGCTGACGCACTTTAGATTCCAACCGTTTCTGAGAGCAGAAAAAGGCCAAGCAGGCATGGGAAACAACAAGTATGGAGCTGATGGGGAGGACTTGTTGCTTGAAGTGCCTCTTGGAACCATCGTGCGTGACTCTGAAACGGGAGAAGTTGTAGTCGATCTTTCGGGAGAGGGCCTGGAAGTAATCATTGTGCAAGGAGGTCGAGGCGGGCTCGGCAACGAGCACTTTAAGAGTTCAACAAACCGAGCGCCAAGGAGAACCACCAAAGGAAAATCAGGAGAAGAGCGTCTTTTGGAATTGGAGTTGAAACTACTCGCGGATGTTGGGCTCATTGGGATGCCTAATGCCGGAAAATCCACCCTCATATCGAGAATTTCCGAGAGCAAGCCCAAAATTGCCGATTACCCGTTCACCACGCTTCAACCAAATCTGGGGGTTGTGAGTTTAGGCGATTATAGTTCATGCGTGGTGGCCGATATCCCGGGATTGATACCAGGAGCAAGTGAGGGTAAAGGCTTGGGGCTGCAATTTTTGCGGCATGTAGAACGCTGTAAGTTGTTGCTTCACTTGGTTGATGCTTCCTTACCCCCTGAGCGTGGACTCTCAGACTTTGATGCAGTGGCCCATGAATTATCCACGTTCTCGCCTCTACTGGCAGAGAAACATAGAGTGGCGATTTTAACAAAAATGGATGTAACGGAATCGAGAGATCATATTGTGAAACTACGAGAGGGGATCATGGCGCGAGGTGTGGAAGTCCATGCCATCTCGGCGGTTTCTGGCCTCGGGTTGAGCGAATTGTTGGGTAAAATATATCAACTGCTCAGGCAAACGAGAGAGCTAGAAAACGATGTCATTCCAACCATGCAAACAAAGAGCTAATGAGTGAGGCGATGATCAAAAGAGATGATCTTGTACTCAAGAGCCGACGCATTGTGGTCAAAGTGGGAAGCTCGGTTTTGACGGCATCTGATGAACTGGGTGTCAACCGAAGGGTTTTGGGACGCATCGCCTCCCAAGTTGCGAAGCTCAGAAAAGAGGGAAGGCAAGTCGTTATAGTTTCATCTGGAGCCATTGCGGCTGGCGTGAAAAGACTGGGTCTTAAAGGAATACCAAAGGCAGTTCCTGAACGCCAAGCTGCCGCTGCCGTTGGCCAGCCGATCTTGATGGAAGCATATGGCCGTGCATTCAGACAGAAGGGTATCGAGACGGCACAAGTTTTGCTCATCCATTCAGATTTAGATGAGAGAAGCCGATTCTTGAACGCTTGTAATACCTTTGAAGCATTGATTAGCAAAGGGGTACTCCCAATTGTGAACGAAAACGATACGGTTTCCATTGAAGAAATCCGTTTTGGAGACAACGACACACTAGCTGCCCAGACAGCCCAAATAGTTCAAGCAGGTCTCGTAATAATCTTGTCAGACGTAGCGGGCTTGTATGATGAGGACCCCAGGCGATCGGAAACGGCGCGTTTGATTCCCCGTGTTGAGGGTCTGCCTAAGGAAATTGCCTCGGTCGCAGGTACCAGTCCCAACCCACTTGCCCACGGAGGAATGCGTACAAAGGTTGAGGCCGTTAATATCCTCAATAAAGTGGGTATTAGCACCCTCATTGTGAAAGGGCGGGACCCCAACATCATCGAACGTGTAGTGATGGGTGAACCGTTGGGGACGCTTTTTGTGCCGAATGGCGCGCGCTTAAAGGGGAAAAAGGGCTGGATGGGAACCACGGCTAAACCCCGCGGGTGGCTCAAACTCGATAGCGGTGCTGTAAACGCCATGCTGAAGAGAGGAAAAAGCCTTTTGCCCAGTGGTGTTGTATCTGTTGGGGGAAATTTTCGTTTTGGTGATGTGGTGGAGATACTTAATACTCAAGGAGTGGCTTTTGGCCGCGGGCTGGCGAATTATTCGTGTAATGATGCTGCCCGAATCGCCGGGAAACAAACCAGGGAAATCGCCTCTATTCTCGGAAGCAAGGACTACGATGAGATCATTCACCGAAACAATTTTGTTTTGATTGAGGAAGAATAGAAAATCAAGGAGAGTGATTGCGCATCGGGATTCTAGGCGGGACATTTAACCCGATTCACTATGGGCACCTCCGGTCCGCCGAAGAGGTGCATAAAGCACTGCTGCTTGATGAAATCAGGTTTGTTCCGTCTGCTTTGCCGCCTCATAAGCCGAAAGATGAAGTTGCCTCAGCGACTGATAGGCTGGAAATGGTTCGTATTGCTTTGGAGGATTATCCCGCGTATGTATGTGATCCCGTTGAAGTAGAGCGGGGAGGAGCATCTTATACTCTTGATACTTTGGAGGAACTAACAAGAAGGACACCGGATGAAGATGAAATGTTTTTCATTATCGGTGCGGATGCGTTTCTTGAGTTGAGCACATGGCACCTGCCAAAAGAAGTGTTAAGCGCCACCAATTTTGCTGTTACTTTGCGAGGAAATCAAAATACTCCGGAATATTTTGAAGTTCTTCTCCGAGTGATTCAAGAAATTGAACCAGGTTATTGCATGGATAAATCCTTAAAGGAAATTAAATTTACAGACAAAAAGCGAGTTATAAAATTTATTCCGATCACGGAAGTTGACATTTCGGCAACCCGGATCAGGCAGTGTATAAAAGAGTCTTCCTCCATAAAGCATTTATTGCCACGCGATGTCGAACTCTTTATAATTCGCCGCCGATTATATGGGCATTCGGGAGTTGTTGGCTAAAGATTGAGGAGGATGGAGACCCATTAAGAAACTAGAGAATCGGCTTCATGTTCTTCAGGAATCATTAGAAGCGAAGAAAGCGATGGACGTAGTCCTTTTGGACCTTCGCCCTCTGTCGGTAGAGGTAGATGCTTTTTTGATTTGCCACGGAACGAGCCTCCGGCATGTAAAAGCGCTTTGTGAGGCGGCTAGGGAAAAACTTAAGAAAATTGGAGATACTGTATTTTTGACAGAAGGATTAGCAGAAGGAAATTGGGTGTTGATGGATTGTGGTGATTTTCTTGTTCACATATTCAATGAAAAGAGCCGAGAATTTTACCGGCTAGAAGATTTATGGTCACACGCATCCATCATCAAGCCAATGGTACCTAGCGCTTAGCTCAGCAGTATGAAAGTTGAGGTTCAAAGTGAAGCATTTGACTAAAAAACAGTTAAGAGATTTAGAAGAAAGATTGAATGAAGTGCGCCGTGAAATACTTGGGGATGTGGAGAAAAGTAAGATACATACCAAAGAAATAGGTGATGATGGGACTCAAGATATTGCAGACATGGCTGCCGACACATATTCTCGTCAGGTTTTAATGGACTTAGGCGAAAGGGAGCGAGAACGTTTGCGGGAAGTGGAGGCGGCATTTCAGAGGCTCGAAGAAGGACTTTATGGTATTTGTGAGGAGTCGGATGAGCCGATTCCCTATTCCCGCCTGGAAGCAATTCCCTATGCGCGTTATACAGTGGCGGCTCAAAATGCAATTGAAAGACGCGGTGGTAGTTAGATACCGAGCGGTGAGTTACGAATGAAAATTCGGACTCTCCTAATCCTTGTAGCTCCAATTGTGGCTGCCGTCTATTTTCTTCACTACAATCGAGAAATCATAGATCTGCGTCTCACGGATGCTTTGTCCGTGCGAGTTCCATTAGCTCTGGTGGTATTCGGAGCGGCTCTCATTGGTTCGTTTTTGGCTTCTATTCTAGGGTGGGGTGAGGCTGCACTTGGTTGGTTTTCGCGTAAGAAGATTGCCAAGAAACAAAAACGTTTGCATCGTGCTCAAGAGCGATTTGCTAGGGCCCAAAGCCTTGGAATTCAAGGGAAAAGAAGGCGTGCCCGAAGAGAACTTAGGCGCGCACTCAAGGATGACCCGTCCTTAATTCCCGCCTTGAGGCTAGCCGCGGATTTTGCAATAGATTCTGGCAATCCCAATGACGCAATTCAGTGGAATGAACGCCTTCGTGCTGTTACGAACAATTCACCTGATTCCATTATCCGCCTGTCCGAGACCCTCGATCATTCCGGTCAGGCGAAAGAAGCTCTTGAGTTACTTGCGCAAAATAGTGCAGGGAGAGGTGCGAGCCCCTTGGTATTGCGAAAACTAAGGGATATGTATTTTAAAAATGGCCGTATCGAAGCTGCTGTCGAGATTTGTGAGAAACTATCACAAACGAGTGTGTCTGATTTTGATCGGCAGGCGGATAACCAAATCGCTGGCCACGCGTATCTAGCCGTGGGAGAGGCGAAATTTAATGATTCTGCCCCGGCGGTGGCCATTCCTTTTTTAGAACAAGCTCTTCATCATCTGGCCAAGGAAAAGAAAGCATACTTATTATTGGGTGATGCGCAGTTAGCGGCGGGTCGTGATCGGCGAGCTCTACGTACCTGGGAAAATGGCTATCAGACTTTGGGTGGTTTGGAGTTTCTGCAACGGTTAGCGTTAGCAGTCGGGCCTCTGGAGTCACAAAATGCGATAAAAAAAGCCGCTGCAAATGTCCAATCTGCGGGAAAGCGCAGAGAGAAAGATATCCATCATCACGTGCTACACGCAGCGTTGATGCTCGAAGCAGGTCAAATCGAGAAAGTCGATAAAAGCTTGAAGCAGGCATCTACCATGGCCGTGTCGGCAGAAAGTCAAGATTCTTGGGTACGTTTAGCACTGCATTTGATCGAGGCGCGGTGTTTACAGGAAAAGGGAGAGAGGTTGGCCGCTGAGAATGAATTTAAAAAAACAGCGCAAGAGGCATCGAGAATTCTTTTGGGCAAATCAATTTCCGGAACAGAATTGAAGCCATATTGATACCTTCTGCTGAATATTGATGTGGTTTGCACGAGCAAAAATGATTGGTTTTGCTAGTAATGGTCGTAATTTAGGTTCTCTTTCTGCGGGAATTCAAAGACTTTGGTATGACAGTGTGAATGAGTGATCGCTTGACTTATAGTTTCCTAAAGTCTAGTTTTTGAGAAGTTGTATCCCTCCAACACTCATCGCCTGGAGAATCCCGATGAATCAAATCGCTCTTGCAGCTGATCATGGGGGATATGAACTCAAAGAAGCAGTGAAACAACTGCTTGATGAGAGAACGATTCCATATCATGATTTTGGGACGAACTCAGATGAATCATGTGACTACCCGGATTATGCCGGACCCGCCGCCCGTTCAGTGAGCGAAGGCAACTCCGAGCGGGGAATTTTCTGTTGTGGCTCAGCCGCGGGCATGGTCATCGTGGCGAATAAGTTTCCGGGTGTTCGCGCCGTTGCTTGTCACAATGAATGGGCCGCGCGAATGAGTCGCCTGCACAACGATGCCAATATCTTGGCTCTGGGTGGCGGGGTGGTGAGCCTGGAAGAGGCAGAAAGAATAGTGGCTATCTGGTTGAAAACAGAGTTTGAAGGCGGGCGTCACGCCCGTCGTTTGGATAAGATTTCCGATATAGAAGATGTGTTCCAGCCGACGTCCTGATGATTCTCCTGCCCGGACCGGATTCTTATGAAATGTCCGATTTGTAGTCATTCTGAAAGCAAAGTGGTCGACAGCCGGACGACCAAGGAAGGAAATTCGATTCGCAGAAGACGAGAATGCGAGAAATGCGCGCACCGTTTTACGACTTACGAGAGGGCGGAAGTCTCTTGGCCGCTCATTGTTAAAAAAGATGGCACACGCGTTAATTATCTTCGTGACAAAATCAGCATAGGCATCAAGAAGGCATTGGAGAAAAGACCTGTTTCTGCTGAGGATCAAGAAGCGATTGCCGATCGCGTAGAGCGTTATATTCTTGATAGTGGCGAGAAAGAGATATCGACAAAAGCAATAGGAGAAAAATTGATGGATGAGTTGAGGGAAGTGGATGAAGTGGCCTATGTACGCTTCGCATCGGTCTATCGTTCTTTCAAGACCCTCAAAGATTTTGAGGCGGAATTAGAAAAACTGGAAGAACGCAGCAATACCGAATAAAGAGTGATTCATCTGGTTTAACTATCTTAGTTTCCCTTGCCACAATCCTACCGAATGAATACCCAGTCATATTTTGTTTTATTGATTCTGTCATGTTCTAGGTTTATTCGCTGATGGTTTCACCAACTGGATTGGCGCCCCGGTGGGAGGCGCCGGTTGCCAGTAAATCTTCGATTTCTTTATCTTGAAACCCATATTCCTTTAATATCTCAACAGAATGCTCCCCCAATCGGGGAGGAGGAAGGAAATCTCTTGTTGGGAGGTCCGAGAATTTCGGTGCTGGTCGCGTGCCGGGATATGTTCCTTTGACGGGATGTTGATATTCCCTCACGAGCCCACTCGATTGAATTTGAGTGTGTCTGAAACTTTCGTGCATATTCAGCGCCGGGCTCACGCACACATCCGCCCCATCAAAAAATGTGGTCCACTCCTTGAGAGTTTTTGTTTGAAAAGTTTTGTTGAGCGCTTGAATCACCTCTGTGCGGCGCTCACCGCTGGCGCCATGATCCTCATAAAATTCTTCGTGCCCGATGAGCTTGCACAATATCACCCAAAATTTCGGCTCTGAGCACGCGACGGAAAGCATCCGACCGTCTTTGGTGGGATAGAGACGATAGCATGGCCTTCGACCATTGTGTCGCATCTCTTCACGCCCTGGGCATTGACCCGTCGAGAGATATGTTTGTCCATGGATGGATAAAAACCCCATCACAGCGTCTAACATCGACATGTCGATGAATTGTCCTGCGCCTGTCCGCTCGGCGAGGCGCAGGGCCGCGAGTATGGCGAAAGCCGCCCACATGCCAGCGCCCACATCCCCGATGAGGACCCCAGGCACATATGGATGTCCCTCGGCAGCGCCAGTGAGCTCTACGACGCCGCCCAAGGCCTGGAAGTTCAAATCATGCCCCGGAGTTCGAGCCAGCGGACCTTCTTGTCCGTATCCGGTGATGGCGCAATGGACAAGGGCTGGGTTCTCTTGTTTGAGTCTTTGATAACCAATGCCGAGGCGATCCATCACACCGGGGCGAAAGCTATCGACAAGCACGTCTGTGTCTTTCACTAACCTTAGGAGTGTGGATACCCCGCTTTCATTTTTAAGGTCTAATGCCAAGGAGCGCTTATTGCGGTTGTAGCAGAGGTGAAGGGGGGATACGCCATGTTCATCAAAAGGGGATGCTAGGCGTATATAATCGCCGCGCAGCGGTTCTTCTACTTTAATCACATCTGCCCCCATATCGGCGAGCATCAAAGTGCATTGCCCGCCGGGGAGCAGGCGGCTTAAGTCTAATACACGTACACCTGTAAGTGGCATCCCTCAACTTTCCTTTTGATTTTTGGGAACAAATAGAGTTTCTATTGCGATATCATTTGATGGTTCAAAGATCAATGAAATGGGAGCACAAAAGTTCTTTCCCACCTTTTATCCTTCACTCAAGATGGGCTACCCTAGGCGACCTTAAAGGACCGGCCATGAAGATGGTTTTAGATTTCGGAGGGAAACATGACGAGCATAATACAAATCGTTGGGCGTGAAATCCTGGATTCAAGGGGAAATCCAACTGTGGAGGTGGATGTTCACTTGGCAGGGAGTGGTTTCGGGCGAGCGGCAGTTCCCAGCGGTGCAAGCACGGGAAAGCGCGAGGCGGTCGAGCTACGCGATGGCAGAAAAGCTTACTACCTTGGGAAGGGCGTCACAAAAGCGGTGAATCATGTGAACAAGACGCTGGCAACTGAATTGCTCGGAATGGACGCAGCTGACCAAAAAGGCATCGATGCGCGCTTGTGTGAGATTGATGGCACGAAAAACAAGGGCCGAGTAGGGGCAAACGCGATTCTGGGAATTTCTCTTGCAGTGGCGAAGGCGGCTGCTGACGCGCATGGCTTGCCGCTTTATCGTTATATCGGAGGTGCAGGTGCCCATACGCTCCCGGTCCCGATGATGAACATCCTCAATGGTGGCGCTCACTCGGATAACTGTGTGGATTTTCAGGAATTCATGATCATGCCCGTCGGGGCAAAGAACTTTCCAGATGCTTTAAGGATGGGTGTTGAGATATTCCACCGATTGAAAGTGGTTCTGAAAGAACGGGGTTACAGCACGGCTGTTGGAGATGAGGGAGGTTTTGCCCCTGATTTACGGGATAACGAAGAAGCCGTTGAAACGATTCTCGAAGCCATTGTGAAGGCGGGCTATCAGCCGCAAAAAGACGTACTCCTCGCACTCGATCCAGCGTCGAGTGAGCTTTTTGAAAAGGGGAAATATGTCTTCCGCTGGTCGGATAAAAGCAAGAAAACGCCGGATGAAATGGTCGCGCTCTATGAGAACTGGGTACGTAAATACCCGATCATCTCTATTGAGGATGGTTGTGCCGAAGATGACTGGAAAGGATGGGCCGCCTTGACCGAAGCGATAGGCGATAGAGTGCAGCTTGTGGGCGATGATATTTTCGTTACGAATGCAAGGCTACTTTCCAAGGGTATCGCTGAGGGAGTGGCCAACAGTATCCTGATTAAGGTGAACCAGATTGGCACTTTGACGGAGACTCTCGAGACGATCCAGATGGCGACGCGAGCTGGTTATACATCCGTTGTTTCCCATCGTTCGGGCGAGACCGAGGATTCGACGATTGCCGACTTAGCGATTGCCACCAACGCGGGCCAGATAAAAACGGGTTCCGCCAGTCGCTCGGATCGGCTAGCGAAATATAATCAACTGCTTCGCATCAACGAGGAGTTGGGAGATGTGGCTGTTTACCCTGGGCGTGATGCCTTTTTTAACATTTAGGGAAATAAATAGAGTGCCGTGCGCCATTCTAAATTGGATTGTTTGAGGACGTCACGTTGCTCAAATCGATTCCCGTATTCGAATTGTATCGATGAGGATTTATTTGGATAAATAAATGTGCACGAGGCCGGATTGATCGACGAAAGCGATGTCGTCTTTCGCGTCTTGGTTGAAATCTGCTGTAAGTATGTTGGAGTGAACGGGTGAGGGTATAGGTCGCGACCATTGGAAGTGCCAGCGATTTCCGAAGAGTGAGAGCCCACTCAAATGCTGCCGGCCGACTTCTTGCATCACGACTTCCACAACGCCTCGACGTCTTAACAAGGTGAATTCCCAAAGGTTTCGAGAGCCAACTGTATGCGTAGTGAAACCAGCCATGCGAGCTCGCTCGCGGAGTCGTTTGCCATGAAGCCGCAGCGCCAGCAAAAAGCCTGCTAGATGTGGTGTTTCAACGGCTAGGACTTTAGGGGCGCTGCCATCGATGTTAAATGCGCCCAATAGATGCGACCAGCGATTTCCCACCCCGATAGCGTCACCTTGGGCTTTGAGGACGAGTTTGTTGTTTCTCATACCTAAAACGAGATGAGTCGCCCCACTGTCGTAGTTGCTTCTAGTGACGAGGATTTCCTGTTTCCCGTCCTTGTCCAAGTCCGAGGTGAGGGCGCCAATGGCTTCGAAAACACCATTTTTGCCTGCAGTGTATGTGGCCATGAGTTCGAGAGATTTTTTCTTGAATTGATATGCGTGAATTTCTGTGGGCTCGATATCGTCGCCGAGCACGGCATGCCCATAACGTTTTGATGGTACAGCTGGCACGATGAGTTCTTTTTGCCCATCTCCGTCCAGATCAGCCGTCGTTAAGGCGGCATCTGGCAATGCTCTTGCAATTTTCGCTTTAATGAGTTGAGTTTGGAGCCATTTGCCTTCTATTTTGCGGAATAAAAGTATGGAGCCATCCACACCGACCATCGCTACATTACCTCGGTCCAATACGGCAGGTTTCGATAGGATTGAAGGGCGAATGCTGGGCCAGACGAACAACCAACGTCGATCGATAGTGTCGACATTGATGAACATTCCGCTTTTTCCTGCGCCGACGAAACTCCCATCTGGTAACTGTGTGGGTGGAACATTCGCAGCTAGGTCGGAGGGGGTGGGGTGGTCTTGCACTTGCACACGAAATATTCCGTCTATTTTCTTGAAGGTGATGGGATGAAAATCGCCATCCATGGTAAAGGCCAGCAGGGTAGAGTGTGTCTTGGAGGAGCCTTTTTCGGTAGGTGCTGTCAATAACCACTTCGTTCTGCTTGATACTAAGGCGGTGAATGTTTGGTGGGTGACGAGAGTTTTTGCACTTTCAGCGATATTTTCATGCGGATAGAAAGTGAAGACGCAGACTAAAGCCATAAGAAAATAAAATTTCTTTCTTGAAATTCTCATCATCACATCGTTCATGGTTTCTACCCTGCAGTGACGCCGCCATCTGAAAGCACAATCGAGCCATTCATGAATTCATTTTCAGGTGAGACTAGAAATAGTGCGGTGGCCGCCATATTTCCAACCGTGCCAAGTTGATGCAGTGGAATGCCCTCTAGTCTGGACTGAAGATATTCAGGCTTTGCATCGAGCCTCGCCTTTACGCGCGGGCTTGCAACCAGGCCCGGTGCCAGGCAGTTCACGCGGATTCCCAGAGGTCCTAACTCTAGAGCCAGACATTTCGTGAGATGGTGAAGCACAGACTTGGTTACCGAATAAAGACTGGTATCGGCTCTGCCTCGATGGCCGGCAGATGAGCCTATCATCAGAATAGAACCGCTTTTCTGAGGAATCATTACCTTTGCCGCTTCACGGGATGCGATATAGGCAGCTTTTGCATTTACTTCGAATAAGAGGTCTACTTCATCATCCGTGATATCGACAATGGGTTTGAAGGCGCGTGTGCCCGCGCAAAAGACCAAAATATCAAGCCCACCCAGAAATTCGACGCCATCACGAATTAGTTGAACGGTGATCCGGGCTTTAGATAAATCATAACATTTTCCATCGGCGTTTACGCCAAGGTTTTTACACGCATTGATGGTGCTTCGCAGCCCTTGCAGATCGCTGCCTCCTGCGCCCCATATGTGAGTTCCTGCTTTGGCGTATTCGTGGGCGATAGCGGCTCCGATGCCGGTTGATGCTCCTGTGATGATGACACGCTTATTTACCAGTAGTTTTGTAGGCACGGGGTATCCTTTTGCATGCGGAGAAGAAAAGTACTGCTGATGATTATCGAATAGATTGTGATGAGGGTAAATACATTCAAAAGATTTGGGGTTTCTAGTCGTGGCATGGAATGCCGGAATTATTGAACGTTGTGGGGTATCGCCCTGTACGCTGATGATATGATGTGAAATTGAATGTGCAAAATGTTGATCAGAAATTTCTTTGTTCTAACAATTCACTTGAATTGCTCGAAAATTTTGGAGTGTTTTCAGGGCTGGACGAAAATTTTTGGGTTTGGGTTGTTTGATATATGAAAGGAAATCGAAATGGACAAAAAAGTAGATCATCTTCATTGGCCGGACGCTCCTGATCTGTGGATGCCTTATGCGCCGGCCATCAAGATCACAGGAGGTAGCCTCGTATTTCTGGCTGGGGTAACCGCGGCACCCGTCTATCATCACCACCCGCATCGGCCGGAAGAGTTTGATGCCATGCCCCGAGATATGGAGGGACAGACCAGGGCAGCGCTGGAGAACTTGAAGAAAAGTCTTGAGGCGGTGGGCGGTGATTTTGGCGATGTCGTTTCCGCCAACAGATTTGTAACTGACTTGGCTGAGCAAAATTCTTTGAATCAAGTATGGGCGGAGTATTTTGGAGACAACAAACCAACTACTACCACTGTTCAGGTGGTTCAACTGGCTACGGATCCGCGCTGCCTCATCGAAGTGAATGCCTTGGCCGTCGTCGATTCAGAACAATAGACCAGAATCCCTAACTCATGCTTAGACAAGAGCTTGGATGATAGTGGGAGAGATGCGCTCTTGTCAGAACAGGGCCCCCTTTGCTAGCATTTGTCCTTACATGATTATGCGCCCTTGTTTCCCCACCGAGAACTAGATGTCAATGATACGTCGCTTAAGTAATCCAGAAGCCCGAATCAAAGCTTTAGAAGGACGTTTGCAGCAATACCCCTCCTCGGCTGCTTTTTTCCCTTTGGCATCCCTCTTATGGGAAAAAGGCGAAGCAGACCATGCTGAAAATCTCCTGAGAAGTGGACTTGCAACCTATCCCAACTATGCAGCCGCAGGTGTTCTGCTTGGAGAAATCCTCATCTCGAAAGATGAACATGAACAAGCAGCCCGCTTTATTGGAAAAGCGCTTGAAATCGCTCCTTGGAATATTTCGGGCCAGCGCCTTTTGGTCGAGTGCAATCGGAGAAAGGGTGATGAGGAGGCTACGCAAGTCGCGCTAAGGGTAGTCAATATGTTTGAGGCCGATGAAGTAGCGACCCTGAGCACGATGACCGATTCCGGTGTTGATAGTGCGCCAGTGGTTGCTCCTGAAGGTAAATTGGACACAATGGCCACACCGGCTCTCGCTGAACTTTATATGGCTCAGGGCCATCTGGGTAAGGCGCGAGACATCTATGCGCGTCTTTTGGAGTCTGATCCCGCTAAAGTCGAATGGAATGAGAGATTAACTGCTATCCGAGAGCAAATATCGCAGGGTGAGGATGTTGATGCTTCTAGGGGTTACCGCGGAATGGAAGAGACTCTTGATTTGATAGCAGGGGAAGTAATAGGTGAGCAAGAGGCGTACCCTGAAACAAAGACCGGTGATTTCGCGCCCGAAAAAATGGAAACACACGAAGGTGGCGCCAAGACGTCTGCAGCCGCATTTGAAGACTTAGACGATGGCTCAAGCCCTACGGATAAAGTATCCGAAGCCGAGAATGAGAGGGGGGAGTTCAGTGTCGACCCAGGAGAAGAAGATGATGTTGATGAAAAAGTCGTCGACTCCGTTCTCCGGAAGATGATTGAACTCTACGTCGAAGAGGAAAACGACGCCCAAGCGCTGGATATGTGTCGAAAGGCGCAAGTCATGGGGCAGAGCACCCCATGGATATTGGAAAAAATTTCGGTTCTTGAGCAAAACGTAGAAGAATCAGCCGCATCGCTGTTGCGTCATGACGCGGAAAAAGATAAAGACCGGTCGAAACTGGTTATCCCTCTTGCCGACCAGAGAGTTGTGGAAACTCTGGAAGGTTGGTTTGAAACGTTGCAGCGCCGCAAAGCGAAAGTATAACCCAATCCGTGTATATTGAATGGATTACTTGAGGTATCGGGATGTGAATGCTGGATGATGCGCATGATCCGGTTCTTTTAGTTTGTTCACCCAGTAAGCGAGCATATTTGGCATGACAAAATTTTCAGTAAAGAAAGAGAAGTTTTCCGATATGACGGTCTCCGAACGATCGATTCACACCATACGCACACTTTCGATGGACGCGGTGCAAGAGGCGAATAGTGGTCATCCGGGTACGCCAATGGCTCTGGCGCCACTGGCGTATGAACTGTGGATGAACCATCTGCGCTACAATCCCCGAAATCCTGGCTGGTTTGACCGGGACCGTTTCGTACTCTCATGTGGTCATGCCTCCATGCTTCTTTATGCTGTTCTCCATCTGAGCGGTTATGAACTTTCGCTCGATGAGATCATCCGCTTTCGTCAGTGGGGCAGCAAGACGCCGGGGCATCCCGAATATGGGCTTACGCCGGGTGTCGAGACTACCACGGGCCCGCTGGGACAGGGGTTCATGAATGCGGTGGGCATGGCGATGGCGGAGGCGCATCTGGCGAGCATTTTCAATCGGCCAGGCCATTCGGTTGTGGACCACTACACATACGTGATCATGAGCGATGGCGATATCATGGAGGGCGCCTCCCATGAAGCGGCATCCCTGGCAGGACATCTGGGTCTTGGGAAATTGATATGCGTCTATGACGACAATCGCATCACCATCGACGGCGAAACGTCGTTGAGTTATTCCGATGACGTGGTGAAGCGCTTTGAGGGGTACAACTGGCAAGTGCAGAATCTAGGTGATAGTGCGGAGGATTTATCCCGGATTTCCGGTGCGTTCAATCTGGCGAAGGCGGAGACCGAGCGACCGTCTTTGCTCGTCGTTCGCTCGCACATTGGGTATGGCTCACCAAGATATCAGGATACTGCACGCGCGCATGGCGCTCCCTTAGGGGATGAAGAAGTCGAGGCCACGAAAAAGAACTATGGTTGGCCGGAGGGCGAGACGTTTCTCGTGCCTGATGAGGTGTCCACCCACATGGGAGAGGCGGTTTCCCGTGGCGCCGCGCTTGAAGAAGATTGGAATCGCCGGTTTGCGAAATATAAATCGGAGAATCCAGTGTTGGCCGCGAAGTTCCAGGAAGCGCTCGGAGGCAAGCCGCCTGCCGGCTGGGAGAGTTGTATTCCCCGGTTCGACGTCGATGGTGGGGCGCTCGCCACGAGGGCGGCATCCGGTAAGGTGCTGAATAAGATCGCTTCCGCTATACCCTGGCTTATTGGCGGGAGTGCGGACTTGGCGGCTTCAAACAACTCGCTGATCGAAGAATCAGAGAATTTCGCCAGGGGAGATTACGCCGGCCGCAACATTTGTTGGGGAATTAGAGAACACGTCATGGGGGCTGCAAGTTCGGGGATCGCCTTGCACGGAGGTGTTCGTCCATATACGGCTACGTTCTTCACGTTTACCGATTACGCTCGCCCGGCCATACGCCTCGCGGCGCTGATGGAATTGCCCGTCATCTATGTGATGACGCACGATTCTATCGGTTTGGGCGAGGATGGTCCCACCCACCAACCAATTGAGCACCTCGCATCGCTTCGCGCCATGCCGGGTCTCACCATCATACGTCCATGCGATGCGAACGAAACCGCCGTCGCCTGGCGAGTGGCGATCGAGCGTCTCGAAGGTCCGACCATGCTCGTATTGACCCGGCAGGGCTTACCCACCTTGGAGCGTTCGGAGAAGAACGAAGCAGATGCGCTGGCGCGGGGAGCCTATGTCATCTCACCTGAAAGAGGGGATTCGCCCCAAGCCGTTTTGATAGCCACGGGCTCGGAGGTTCATCTCGCGATGGAGGCGCAAAACGCATTGGCGACTGATGGAATAGACGCCCGGGTTGTAAGCATGCCGAGTTGGGAGCTTTTCAGGGAGCAATCTCCCTCCTATCGCGATTCCGTTCTTCCGGCGGGGGTGAAGGCGAGGGTGGCGATTGAGGCGGGCGCCACCATGGGCTGGCGCGAGTGGGTGGGAGAGGCTGGCGTTGTGATTGGAATCGATCGTTTTGGGGCGAGCGCTCCTTATAAAGAAATTTATTCGCAGTTTGGTCTCACCGCGGAGAAGGTCGTGGAGCGCACGAAAAACATCCTGTGAATCGTTTCTCGTGAAAGGGCCCGCGCATTTGCCCGCAGATGCGCGCATTTGCCGCTGCGCGAACCCGCCTTTGGCCGTGTATCCTCACGATGTTTCCGGCGGCGGGAGAGTTGCGCCTCCGCGCGGAGCCGGAAATTGACGGAAATACGTCGTGAATTTATCGAAAAACCTCGTGAATTTATCGATATTTATCGAAATTCAACCATTCCCGGTGCGCGCCGGCCCCGAATTCCCCCCCCTGCGATTCCAATCGACGCTCTTGTGTGGCGTTCTCGGGTGTCGTGAAGTAAAATCGTTTTTTTGCGCCGCATCGTCTAAGGAGTGAGAGATGTCGAAAAAATATCGTTTGTCCGGGTGGATGATTTGGGTGGGCGTTTTGGCGCTGCTCGTCGCGGGGATGGTGGTGAGTCCTATTGCGAATCTGTCTGCGAGCGAGACGAGCGCGTATTCGGAGCTGAGGGCCTTCAGCGAGGTGCTGAGCCTGGTGGAGGAGAATTACGTCAACAAGGTGGACGCCAGGAAGCTCATTCGCGGCGCCATCCGGGGCATGCTCCGCACGCTGGACCCCCATACGACCTACCTGAGTCCCGAATTTTTCAAGGAGATGCAGGTCGAAACCACGGGCCGCTTCGGTGGCCTGGGCGTGGAGATTTCGATTCGAGACGGCGTGCTCACCGTGGTGACGCCCATCGAAGATACCCCGGCGTATAAGGTCGGCGTACAGGCGGGCGATCTAATCATCCTCATCGAAAAGGAGCCGACGAAGGACCTTTCGCTCCAGGAAGTCGTCAAGAGGCTTCGGGGCAAGCCCGGCTCGAAGGTGAAGATCACGGTGAGGCGCAAAGGGGAGAAGGAACCCATAGAGTTCACCATCACGCGCGAGATCATCCGCGTCAAGAGCGTGAGAAGCCGGATGCTGCCCGACGATATCGCCTACATACGCATCCGCAGCTTCCAGAGCGGCACGAACAGGGAGGTGAAGGAAGCCCTCTCCTCGCTCGAGGATAAGGGCGCGAGGGCCCTGGTGCTCGATTTGAGAAACAATCCGGGCGGCCTTCTCTCCCAGGCGGTTTCGGTGTCCGACATTTTCCTTACGGCGGGCAGCCTGATCGTCTACACCAAGGGCCGCATGGCCAATCAGGAACATCGCTTCACCTCCACGAAGGAGGCGTCGGGCGGGGAGATTCCCATGGCGGTGCTCGTGAACGCGGGAAGCGCCAGCGCGTCTGAAATCGTGGCGGGCGCGCTCCAGGATTTACAGAGAGCCAAGCTGGTTGGCGTCAAGACGTTCGGGAAAGGCTCGGTGCAGACCGTGGTTCCGCTCTCGGACGGCTCGGGGCTGAGGCTGACCACCGCGCTTTATTTCACGCCCAAGGGAAGGCGCATTCAGGGCGAGGGAATCGAGCCCGACATCGTCAGCGAAGTAACGACCAATTCCGGCATCGCGCGCGCGATGCGCGAAAAGGACCTGCCCGGTCATCTGCCCAGTAAGATGGAGAAAAAAGAGGGGCCAAAAGGAGACGCCCCGGGCGGCGCGCAAGCCGGCCCGGCGAAGAGCCCCGATGAGGAGAAAAAGGACACCCAGCTCGATCGCGCCGTGAAGTATCTCATGGAATCGTTCCTCAAAAAAAAGATGGGGGCCTAGTACGCGAGGACGACAGGCGCGGGGGAATGTTGCGTTTTCGTAGGGGTGTCGGACTTCCCCGAGGAGGGGAAGTCCGTATGTGTCCGCCCGGTTTTTTTTCCCTTTGCCTCGTTTTCTGTAGGGACAGGTCGCGACCTGTCCTTGCTCTATAATCGACCGAGATAAATCACCGTCATTCCTGCGTATGCCGGAATGTAGAGTGGGTGCATTGGAAATAGGAACCCCATAATTACTCCCCCCTTGAGGGGGAGTCAGTGAGCTAAGGGCGCAAGCCCGCAAGCGAACTGGTGGGGGGTATGATTTTCAAGAAGTGTATACAACGAAATAAGAAGCACCCCCCACCGAATCAGCCTTCGCGCAAAAAACGCTCGGCTTCTTCGACTCCCCATCTAGGGGCTGTTGAAAAACCCGGTTTCGGGAGCGAGCGCGTTTCCCTCGTCTTGCATGGCCACCGTATCGACCCTCACCCTAAGTAGCCGCCGTAGGTTAAACGCGACTGAGAAAGGAGCGTTTGTATCGAAGGTCAGTTCCGACTGAAAAAGGAGGAACTGCCGAGCGCGCTCCCGATGCGCCCCGGCTCTCCCTCGATACGGCGCGTGAGCGCGCCTACTCGGGATGAGGGAGGTATTACGCGCCAGGGTCGTGAATGCGCCGCAGGCAGTTTCGCCATGAGGGGGCTGTTGAAAAAGCCCTCCTCGCTCGGATGAATTCCTCCTTCCTCAGTTGGATTTCACCACCGCCGTCATTCCGGCGAAAGCCGGAATCCATTTTCGAGCGGAATGACAATACCCCGGCTTTTCATCTCCCCGTCATTGGCGGGAATCAATCAGAAAATAAAAAACAAAGGCAAAACACATGGATTCCGGCTTTTGCCGGAATGACGAACAAAACTGCTCCGCCTCTTGTAGTGGGCCGTTCTTGTGAATGGCCAAAGGCGCGACCTGTTCGGGACGAGGGAGGCATTACGCGCCAGGGAGGCGAATGAGCCGCAGGCATTTTTCCCTTGCGGGGGTTTTTCAACAACCCCTCATCGGTGGGTTTGACCCTCAAGGGGGGGAGTGGATATATAACTATCCAGGTTTTATGCTGTAGGGGCGGATCTATGTGTCCGCCCGGTTTTCATTGGCCTGTCCTTGCCTCGTTTTCTATAGGGACAGGTCGCGACCTTCCCCTACAAAGAGTGGCGCTCTTTTCAAAAAACGGTAAGGCGAAAAGACAAAGGCGAAATCGCTGGATTCCGGCGGGGACCTCGATAGTAGGGACTTCACAATCACTCCCCACAGAAGGGATGCCGCCGCCAGGGGCCGCAAGGTGTCAAACCCGACTGATGAAGGTCAGTTCCGACCGAGGAGGAAGGAACTGCATTGCCGACCGATAAAGGAGGACGATGATGGGTGTCGCAGACCCCGCCGGCGACGACGCGCATTGGGAATCAGGCATCTCTTGGCGCCGGATGTTCGCCGTATTCTGGCGCATCGGTATCCTGTCCTTTGGCGGCCCGGTGGCGCAGATAGCGCTCATGCACCGTGTCCTGGTGGAGGAGGAAAAGTGGCTCGACGAGCCAAGGTTCCTGGGCGCGCTCAGCTTCTGCATGCTGCTGCCCGGCCCCGAGGCCATGCAGCTCGCCACCTACGCGGGGTGGCAGTTGCGCGGCGTGCCCGGCGGGTTGCTGGCGGGCCTCTTGTTCGTGGTCCCGGGCGCTTTGGTGGTGCTCGGGCTGGCGGCGCTGTACATGGCCGTGGGCCACCTGCCGGTAATGGCCGCGCTGTTTCTCGGGATCAAGGGTGCGGTTCTCATCATCGTGCTGGAGGCTTTGCTGAAGGTGTCGAAGAGAGCGCTGCATTCCGCCGTGCACTGGGTCATCGCCGGCCTGGCCTTCGTGGCCATCTTCTTTCTGTCGGTCCCGTACCCCTTCCTTATCCTGTTATCCGGCCTGGTCGGATTTTTCCTGTTGGGCGGCCAAAGCGCCGAAAAGACCGGGACCGGGCGGGGTGGCGGTTCGATGTCCGGCACGGTGAGGACGGTAGTGATATGGATGGTTGTCTGGTGGACGCCGGTGCTGTTGCTGATGGTTCTGGGCGGCTACGACATTCTGGTGCAGATCGGCAATTTCTTCTCCCGCCTCGCGGTGGTCACGTTCGGCGGAGCCTACGCGGTGCTCGCCTACCTGGCGCAGGACGTGGTGACCTATAAAGGCTGGCT
Organism: bacterium; assembly: GCA_965261085.1. Taxonomy (GTDB): domain Bacteria; phylum UBA8248; class UBA8248; order UBA8248; family UBA8248; genus Bin107. Next base: position 3,017,887 of record OZ253442.1, on the reverse strand, counting down.
GAGCGCCGGTGAAATGATGGATGGCCTGGGGCTGGCGGAAACCACCCCGGGGCCGCTGATCCTGGTTACGGAGTTCGTCGGCTATATCGCAGGATACCGGGCGGGCGGGGTGAGCATGGGAATTGCCGGTGCGCTGGTCACGCTCTGGGTTACGTTCGCGCCCTGTTTCCTGTGGATATTCGTCGGCGCGCCCTATATCGAGCAGCTCACGGCCCAGCCTCGGCTGAAGGGCGCTCTGGAGGCGATTACGGCGGCGGTGGTGGGTGTCATTCTCAACCTCTCCATCTGGTTCGGTCTGCATGTCCTGTTCGCCGAACTGCCGTCCCGACAATTCGGCCCGGTCAAACTCCTGGCGCCGGACTGGTATTCCCTGGACTGGCGGGTTCTGCTCGTCGGCGCCGTGAGCGCGATCATGCTCCTCTGGCGACACCAGTCTCTCATGAGAACCCTGGGCGTTGCGGCGCTGATGGGACTTGGATTCGCTGCGATGGGTCACTTTGCCGGATAATGGAACGGGCGCGGGGCGAGGGTTGCGAGCCGATGTGTTCCTCGTTCCTGGGCTTCCACAAACCCTCTTCCTCATCGGGGTTGTTGAAAAAGCCCCCCTGACAAGGGGGGTTGGGGGTCGAACGCGACCGGGGAGGGAGCGTTCATGGCAAGGAAGAATGGGGGGGAGTCGGAGGGAATAGTACTTTACCCGTCCCGCTCGCCCTCCCTCGGCTGGAAACCAACCCCCCCTGGCCCCCCTTGTCAGGGGGTAAAGGCGATGCCCCCCGACGAGGGGGTGGAAGAAAAGCCCCCCTGACAAGGGGGGACAGGGGGGTTGCTCCCTTGACAAAGGCTTTTTCAACAGCCCCTGCTCAGTCGAAATTGACCCTCAAGGGGGGAGTGAATTTTCAGAGCGTCGGCGATCTCTCCCTCTCCAGTCACGTTTGATCGCCGTCATTCCGGCGATTCTCCCCCAAATTCCACCCCCCATCTTCCCCAAACCCGCTTTTTGACCGATGATGAGCCGGAAAATCAGGCTTACGCGCCTGGTGGGTGTTGATTCTGCGGAAAAGTTCCCGTATCCCCTTGAACCAGGACTTGATGAGGTTTGCGCAAAGCGGGGAGTATGAAAGTGTATATTCTGGGCGTTGAGACGAGTTGCGACGAGACGGCGGCTTCCGTGCTGGAATTCGGGGATGGTTCCGCCCCCCGAGTCCTCTCCAACGTCGTGGCCTCCCAGCATGAAATCCATGCGCGCTTCGGCGGCGTGGTCCCCGAACTCGCGGCGCGCCGCCATGTGGAGATGATATCCCCTGTCCTTAAGGCGGCTTTAGAAGATGCGTCTATCTCCACCAAAGAGGTCGACGCCGTGGCGGTCACGCGCGGACCGGGCCTCGTGGTGGCCTTGCTCGTGGGTTTATCCGCCGCGAAGGGTCTGGCGTGGAGCCTGAAAATTCCGCTCATCGGCGTGCATCATCTAGACGGGCACATTCACTCTCTTTTTCTGCCTACCGGAAACGAGAGCGACGCTCCGCCTCCGTTTCCTCATCTGGGTTTCGTGGTCTCGGGCGGGCATACGGATTTCTACCGCGTGGGCGGACACTCCGAGGTGACGCACTTGGGCGGCACGCTGGATGACGCCCTCGGCGAGGCCTATGACAAGGTGGCGGCCATCATGGGGCTGGGCTATCCGGGCGGCCCCATCGTCGATCGCCTGCATGCGAAGTTTCTCGAGGCGAACGGGAGCGATGCGAAGGCGGTTGAATTTCCCCGGCCTTTTCTGAAGGACAGGCCTTATGCCTTCAGCTTTAGTGGGTTGAAAACGGCCGTGTTAAACTATCAGAAAAAAAGAGGGCTCTACCTGAGCGACAGGAACCTCCCCCCCTGGGCGCGCCCCCAGGAAGTGCCTGAGGAGGTGGCGTGCGCCGTGGCAGCGGGATTTCAGGAAGCGGCGGTGGAGGTGCTGGTGGAGAAGGTGAGCAGGGTGGTTCGCAGGGAAAAGCTGCCCGCCGTCTCCGTGAGCGGGGGCGTGGCCGCGAATTCCTATCTGCGCGCGCAGTTGGGCGAAAGAACGAAGCGAGAGGGCTGGTCTCTCCATTTCCCCGCGCGCAAATACTGTACGGACAACGCCGCGATGATCGCCTGCGCGGGCGGCTTCAAGCTGAGAGAACGCGGGCCCGAGAGTTTCATGGATTTCACAGATATGGATGCGGACCCCTCATGGGAACTCGGAGAGGCGTCGAATGGATAGCGTTTTCGGGAGGATGAACTGATGCGCCCGGAAGAAGCGGGCCCGAACGTATTGGAGACGCCTCTGGAGGCGGTTCCGCCGCCGCCTGAGGGTTTCGATGCCCCCTTGGACATCGGAGGCGTGAGGGTCGAGAACCGACTCGTCATGGCGCCCATGGCGGGCTATACGAACCTGCCCTTCCGCTCGCTGGTGAAGGCGCATGGCGCGGGCATGGTGGCCACCGAGATGGTGAGCAGCCAGGCCCTCGTTCGACGCCACCAGAAAACATACGATTTGATGCGCAACGACGCGGCGGAAAAGCCGGTCTCCATCCAGCTTTTCGGCGCAGACCCCGTCCAGATGGGCGAGGCGGCGGCCATGGTGGAGGAGGCGGGCGCCGACATCGTGGACCTGAACTGTGGCTGCCCCGTCAAGAAGATAACGAAAAACCAGGCGGGCTCCTCGCTCCTGAAATATCCCGAACAGGCGTATGCCATCGTCTCCGCCATGGTGCGCGCGGTGCGCATACCCGTGACGGTGAAGATGCGCACCGGCTGGGACACCATCGAGAAAAGCTCGGCGGAGGTTTTCGCCAAAGCGGTGGAGGATGCGGGCGCGCGGGCCATCACCGTGCACGGCAGAACCCGCGAGGCCATGTTCAGCGGCGAAGTGGATCTGGAGGCCATCGCGCGGGTGAAGCGCGCGGTCAAGGTGCCCGTTTTTGGAAACGGGAGCATCCTGAGTCCCCAGGACGCCATCGCCATGATTCGCCGCACCGGCGTGGACGCCCTCATGATAGGGCGGGGCGCCATCGGCAATCCGTGGATTTTCTCGCGCCTGCTTCACTGGCTCAAAACCGGAGAATTGCCCCCGCCGCCCGATCTCGTCGAGAAGAAGAACATGGTGCTTCGCCACTTCGGGCTCATGAGAGAGGTGCTGGGCGAGCGGCTCGCCGTGTTCCACTGCCGGAAGCATCTGCCCGCCTACATGAAGGGGCTGCGGGGAGGCTCGGCGATGCGCGAGCAGGTGAACCGGACGGAAGATATGGACGCCGTCCTCCGCGAGGTGGCGAGCTTCTTCGACCGCCTCGCCGCGCGCTCACACGCCATGTGCGCCGGGGAGAGCGCCCATGCGGCTTGAGGGGAAACGAGCGTTCATCACCGGCGGGGGGCGGGGCATCGGGCGCGCCATCGCGCTCAAATTCGCCGATGCGGGCGCGGACGTGGTTGTTGCGGCGAGAACGCGGGCCGAGATCGATTCGGTCGCGGAGGAGATTAGGGCAAAGGGGCGGCGCTCTTTGGCGATACCCTGCGACGTGGGCGATTCCCAAAACGTGGAAGAGGCGGTTCGGCGCGCTGCGGGCGAATTGGGAGGGGTGGACGTTCTGGTCGCCAACGCGGGCTCGCTCATCCATGCGCCGCTGGGAGAGACCACGGACGCCCTTTGGGATGAAGTCCTGCGCGTGAACTTAAACGGCGTGTTCTATTCTTTTCGCGCGGCGATCTCAGGCATGACCGAGAGCGGTTGGGGCCGCCTCATAGCGATAAGTTCGGTGTCGGGCAAAATCGGCGGGCCGAACCGCAGCGCCTACCACGCGGCGAAACACGGGGTGCTGGGTCTGGTTCGATCGGTGGCGTTGGAAGCAGCGGCGGCGGGCGTCACCGTGAACGCGATTTGTCCCGGCTTCGTGGACACGGGTCTGGTCGCCGCCTTCCGGGAAGGTCTCGCCGACCATGGGGAGGATGGAGAGAGCGAAGAGGCGGCGATGAATCGTTTCAGGGACGATATCCCCATGGGGCGTTTTCTCGCGCCCGGGGAGATAGCCGCGATGGCCCTATACCTCGCAAGCGAGGATGCGGGCGGAATCACCGGACAGGCTTACACCATCTCGTGCGGCGCGATACAGATTTGAGGTGAAGGGCCGCCCGAAACGGGCGCTTCAAGAATCCTGCCCCGGATGGGGTTGTTGAAAACCCCCTCCTCGCTCGGAATTGGCCACAGCCGTCATTCCGGCGAAAGCCGGAATCCATTGTCGAGCAGAATGACACTACTCCGGCTTTTCATCTCCCCGTCATTGACGGGAATCAATCTGAAAATAAAAATCAAAGGCAAAACAAATGGATTCCGGCTTTCGCCGGAATGACGAACAAAGCCGCACCGCTTCGCAAGGTCAGGTCGCGACCTCGGACAGGCACAGGGGCCTGTCCGCTACGGCCCCCTCCCTGGTTGGTTCCATTCACCGAATCACGAAAGCAGGGTTTTTCAACAATCCTCTCAAGGGGGGATTGGTTGGTTGGCGCTCTGCAAGAGGAGAGTTATTTCTCCTCCCTCCTCGGGTGGCCCCACACGCCGAATAACGAGAACAGGACATTTTCAACGGCCCCTTGAGGAGGTATTTCAACTGCCCCCGGATGTTCCGGTTTTGGCTTTACCTCATTGCGTCGCCGGGTTGAGGGCCGGGGGGAGCAATGCGTTATCGCTCCAGGCCGCGCCTCCCGCGAACGTCCTGTGCGGCGTGACCATCTGAAGATGCCGGATTTTTTTCTTCTGAACCGACAGCACGAACAACTGGCGTTGCGCGTCGTTGTCCGGGCCCATGTCCGTCAGCCCCGTGACGCCCTCGAAGCCCCTGAGGGCGGCGAGATATCGCCTCACGTCCTCACGCGTCCTGGCCCCCTGCGCAATGGCCGAGAAGATGATTTGCGCCGCGTCATAGCCCAGGGCCGAGAAGATGTCCGGCGTTTTCCCGAAAATGCTTTTGAATTCATTCACGAAACGCGCCACCTTGGGCTCCGCCGAACCTGAGAAAAATCCATCGACGAAAACCGCGCCCTCCACGTAGCGCTCCCCGTGTTCGAGCAGGCGGGGGTTGTTCCATCCGCTGCCGCCCAGGAGCCTGACTTCGCTCATGTTGTAGAAGAAGACCTGCGGCGCGATGAGGACCGCCACCTCGTGGTGGACGGGCGCGAAGAGGGCTTCGAAGTTCAGGCTGAGCTGGTAGGGGTCCGATTTGCCGAGCCCGAGCGAGCGTTTCAGCCTGTTCAATTGGCGATCTTCCATGCCGCCGAGCGCGCGCATCTGCGCCCTGAAGTCGGTGGCGTTTTCCGGGAAAGAAATGATTTTGACGACTTCGCCCCCCAGATTCTCCACCGCCTGCGTGAATGCGTCGGTCAGTTCTATCCCGTCGCGCTCCGCCGGATAGAGGACGGCGAAGCGCCGCATCCCCAGGTTCTGGACGGCGTAGGCGGCGACGCCTTGGGCCTGTAAGCGGTTCGTGAGCGCATTGCGGAACACCCAGGTGAAATCGGGGTTCATGCGCATCCTGAGCGCAAACGGCGTGAGCATGGGGGTCTTCAGGCGGTTCGCGGCTTCGGCGGCGGATTCCGCCGCTTCGGTGAGGAGCGGGCCGATGAGGGCGAGCGCCTTTTCCTGGGTAATCAGTTCGGCGGCCACTTCCGCCGCATCGCCCGCGGATTGCGCCGCGCTCTTCGTATCGCGAACGGCGAGTTGGATCCTGAGGCCCGGATATTTCGCCAGGCTGTGGCGAAGCGCCAGTTGGACCCCCTGGTAGACGCGCCCGCCCGCGCCGCCGGCAGGGCCCGAGAGCGGGAGCATGATGCCCACACGCCCGGAACTCAAAGGCGAAGGCGCGCTCGCCTCTCCTGCCGTGCTTTGAGCGGGCGCATCATCTCGCGCGGCCTGAGAGCGTCGCTCCTGCTCCTCCCGACTCGACAGGGCCGCTTGCAGATATGGACCCGCAGGCGATCCGGCGAAGCGCTCGGCCGCCGTGCGAAGCCGATGCGCAACGATTGTTTTCGCCAGTTCCTCGACCCGCAGGATGAGAACGTCTCTCCCGAAAATTTTTGGGTCGCTCCTCATGGCGCGCGCATAGGAGAGCAGGGCGGAGAAGGGGTCTTCGCGCGTTTCGTACACCTCTCCCAGTGAGGCTTCGAGCAGGGCGCGTCTTGCGGGGCTGGTCTCCCTGCTCAGGCTGCTCCTGAGAGAAGGCCATGCCTCCTCGTGTCGCCCCGCGGCCTGAAGCGCCAGACCGAGATAGAACACGCTCTCAGGATAAAGAGGCGATAAGGGAAACTTCTCCTGGAGTCGTTTCAGGCTGCTCGCCGCCGCCGTTAATTCCCCGCGCCCGAGCTGGTGTTTGGCGATGTCGAGCAGTGTCTTGTCGGCGTCGGGGGCGGCCGGGTTTTTCTCGAATTTCGCTCTCAATGCAGCCGGCGGCGATTCGGGCGGCGCCGGGGCGGGCGCCGACCAGCCACTAGAGCTTGAGTCGAGCGCATTTTGGGTGACGGGCCGAGGCGTTGGGGTGCTCTTCCCGGGAGCGGGCGCTCTCTTCTGGACGGGGAGGCGAACGGCTCCTTTGGCGGATATATCCGGAGCGGGTCCTACGCTGCATCCTGAAACGAGCAGCGCGGCCACAGAGGCGGCCCACATGAATTTCAAGATGGTTTTGGGCATATTTTTCTCACGGGCGAATGCTACACACGCGAGGGTAGGAATTGCGGGATGAGGTGTCAAGGTGCGTGAGCCGTGCGGGTTGGGTTAGAATCACCGCGATGCGCGATTTCTTCTCCTCGCCTGCCGGAGACGCGGCGATTGAACGAGAAAACAGGAAATTTCGGACCGGGCGATCGCCCTCTCCATGAGGCCCCGCGCAAGGATCAAACACCGGATGAGCGCGTGGATGGTTTCGGGCCCGAAGGGGAGCCGTTTCCACTCCCGGTGCACGTAACAATACCCCCCGCCGCTCGTTTCGGGCGTGTGGCCGGGACGAGGCTCCCCTCCTGGAGAGTTTTGGGGATTCCCGCATTGATGTTCGTGCTGACCCTGCTCTCCACCTTGTTCGCGGGCGCGCTCCAGCGAGGGGTCGGGCCCGAGGCCGTATTCTCGCGGCCGGCGGCTCTTCTGGCGGGGCTTCCCTATTCGCTGACGCTGCTCCTTATCCTCGGCGCGCACGAGATGGGCCATTACGTCTCGAGCCGAAGGTGGGGGATGGACGCATCGTTGCCCTATTTCTTGCCGGCCCCATCTCTACTGGGGACGTTCGGCGCGGTCATCCGCATACGCGGGAGGATTTCGAACCGAAACGCCCTGATGGACGTGGCCGTGGCGGGGCCGCTGGCCGGTCTGGCCGCAGCGGTTCCGGCCCTCCTCGTCGGGTTGATGATGTCCGGGCTCGCGCCCAGGGGAAGTTCGTTCGGAATCGGGCTGGGGACCCCTCTTTTATTCGACGGCCTCGCGTGGCTCGTACATGGCCCGATTCCCCGGGGCCAGACCATCTTTCTCCACCCGGTGGCCTTTGCGGGCTGGTGCGGATTGCTGGTGACGTCGCTGAATCTCATCCCCGCCGGACAACTCGACGGGGGACACGTCATCTATACGCTTCTCGGCAGGTGGCACGCGAAGATATCCGTCGCGATTGGCCTCGTTTTGCTGGTGATGGGATACTGGTGGCCCGGCTGGGTCTTCTGGAGCGTGATGGTGCTCGCGTTGGGCCGGCGGCATCCACCGCTCATGGATGAATGGGAGCCTCTGACGCGCAAGAGGCGGTTTTTGGGATTTGCATGTATGATGCTCCTGATTTGTACGTTCACCCTGACGCCCATTCGACTGTTTTGATGTTTTTCTCCTGGTAGAGAACTATCGTGTCCGACGATTCCACGCCTTTGGCCATTGACATCGGGAGTTCCGCCGTCAAGCTGGTGAAACTCGAAAAGAAAGAGGGGCGTGTCGTCCTCTCCCGCCTGGGTGCGGTTTCCCTGGCTCCGGGCGCCGTGCAGGGCGGCTTCGTGCATGACCCCGAGGAGGTCGAGCGCGCGCTGGCGGAGTTGCTCCCGGCAGGGAACGAGGAAGAAAAAAAGGTCGTCGTGGCGCTTTCGGGCAAGGCGGCCATGGTGAGGACGGTGCTGCTGCCCGCCGAAGAGGATTTTCCCGTCCTCGACGCCCTCGAAGCCGAAGCGATGCAGGTGCTGCCCTTTCCCCTGGACGAGGTGCGCTTGTCCCATCTGCGGGTCGGCCAACTGGAAAGAGGGGCCGAGAGGATGGATGAGTTTTTGATGATCGCCGCGAAGCGGGAGCCGCTCGATGCGTTGGTGAATTTCCTGAGGCGCGTCGATTATGAGCCGGTGATCGTGGACGTGAACTTCTTGGCGATGGAAAGCGCTTTCGAACTCTCGGGAATGCGCGAAGAAGGAGAAATCACCGCCCTGGTGGATATCGGCGCCTCCGAGACCCTGGTGAACGTGGTGTGCGATGAGCACACCCTGATGACGAGGGCCATCCCGTTCGGCGGAGAGGGGCTGACGAGATTGCTGTCGAATCGTCTGGTGATCTCCCGCGAAGAAGCGGAGGCCGTCAAGCTGGGGGAGGCGTCCGCCGCCAACCCGGACCCCCTGGACGACGTCCTCCGCCTGGAGGCGCAAAAGCTGGCTTTCGAACTCGATAGAACGTTTCAACTGATGTGGCGGATAACGACCGCCCCGAAGGTCGAGCGGGTGGTTCTCTCCGGAGGCGGCGCGTTGCTGGGTGGGCTGCCGGAGCGCTTGGCGGCGGCGCTCGACGCGCCGGTGGAAATTTTAGAGCCCTTTCGCCATGTGGAAGCGCCGGGCGAGGCGTTCGATTCGGATCTCATGGAATCTCTCGCTCCCATCGCCGCCATCGGCGCGGGACTGGCGTATCGCGCGGTGGAATCGGCATGAAGAACGTACGGGTTCATCTGGGAGAACGCTCCTACACGATTCGAATCGGGGCGGACGCGCTCGGGGAGATCGGCAAGGTTTGCCTGCGCCATTTCAGGGGCGGAAGGGCGCTCGTCGTGACGGACGCCAACGTGGCGCCGCTGTATGCCGAGAAAACTTTAGACCTGCTCGCGGCGGCGGGCGTTCAGGCGTCTTTGCTCAGGATTCCGGTGGGCGAGGCGAGCAAGTCGATGCGGCAGTTGTCCCGAATACTGGACAGGATGGCGTCTATGAGACTGGACAGAGGCTGTGGCGCCGTCGCCCTGGGAGGCGGCGTCGTGGGCGACATCACCGGATTCGCGGCGGCCATCTTCCTGAGGGGGATTCCCTATGTTCAGGCGCCCACGACGCTCCTGGCCCAGGTGGACAGCGCGGTGGGCGGCAAGACGGCGATCGATCACAACCTCGGGAAAAACCTCGTGGGCGCGTTCCATCAGCCGGTAGCGGTGGTGAGCGACACCTCCACGCTCAAGACGTTGCCCGAGCGGGAATTCAAGGCGGGGCTTGCCGAGGTGGTGAAGCACGCGGCCATTGCGGACAGCCGCCTTTTCGCGTTTTTGGAGAAAAACGAGGCGCGGATTCTTAATCGCGGCGAGGGCGTGATGGAGAGAATCGTCGCCTCGAATTGCCGGATCAAGGCGAAAGTCGTCGAGCAGGATGAGCGCGAAGGGGGCTTGAGGCAGATACTCAACTATGGGCACACGCTCGGACACGCGGTGGAGGCGCTGGCGGGCTATTCGTCCGAATTGCTCCACGGAGAGGCCATCGCCATTGGTATGTCGGCGGCGAGCCGGATATCCTGCGCGACGGGGCGCTGCGCGCCCGGGGACGTCGAGAGGCTGACCGTCTTGCTGGAGCGTTTCGGACTGCCCACGAAGATGGAGGAGCCGCCCGGACTCGCGGTCTTGAAGAAACTGCTCGCCGGCGATAAGAAGACGCGCCGGGGGAGTCCACGGTTCGTTTTGATGCGAAAAATCGGCGAGGTGGAACCGGGCGTCGAGGTCTCGCCCCGTTTGTGGAGAGGCGCGCTCGCAGGCTCATAACGGGTTCGGTGTTTTTTCGTTGACGCCATCGCCCGTGTTTTCTAACATTCCCCGTCAGATTCCGCTCGAACGTGAATATGAGGTGAGATGTCCTCTTTGGATAAGCCTATGAAAATACTGCTTCTGAATGGTCCGAATCTCAATCTGCTGGGCAAGCGCGAACCCGAAGTGTACGGGAAGACCACGCTGGTCGAGCTCGAGGCGGCCCTGGTGCGGATGGCGGCGGATGAGGGGGTGGACCTGGAATGTTTTCAGTCCAACGTCGAGGGAGAGCTCATCGACGCGATCCAGCGCGCGGGGGGTGCGAAACGGCCCCTGATGGATGTGGCTCCCTCGGGCGAATGCGCCGCGTGCCTCTTCAATCCGGGAGGGTACACCCACACGAGCGTTGCGCTCAGGGACGCGATAGGCGGCCTGGAAATGCCCGTCTACGAGGTGCATATCTCCAACGTCTTGAAGCGCGAGGATTTCAGGCATCGTTCGTTGATCGGGCCCGTGGCGGCGGGAAGCATCATCGGCTATGGCCTGGAGGGCTACGCTTTGGCCTTACAAGCGGCGATCAATCGCCACGTCAAAGCGCGCACGTTCCCACCGGAGGAAGAATGAAGCAGCGTCTGCGCGCGGTGAGAAAGGCGATGCGGCGGGAGGGTCTCTCCGCCCTTGCCGTGACGAACATGAGGAACATCCACTATCTCACCGGATTCACCGGCTCGGCCGGTGCGTGTTTGATTTCTCCGCGAAGCGCCGTCTTCATCACGGATTTCAGGTATCGCTCACAGGCGGCGAAGCAGGTGTCGGCCGATTATCGCCGCGCCGAGCATGCCTCCCCGATTCAGGGCATCGTGAAAGAACTCGGAAAAACGAGAGCGAAAGCGCTCGCCTTCGAGGAGGCGCACGTCACCCACGCGGTTTTCCGGCAGATGAGAAAACTCGCCAAGGGAGTGCGCTTAAAACCCGTCTCGGGCCTCCTGGAGGATTTGCGGCTTTGCAAGGATGCGGGCGAAATTCAAAAACTAAGGCGAGGCGCCAGGGTGAACGCCGGGGCATTGAGCGAGATCGCACAGGCGATTCGCCCGGGCCGCGCCGAAACGGACGTCGCGCTCGATCTTGAAATCGCTATGAGGAGAAGAGGGGCCACAGCCCCTGCTTTCGACACCATCGTCGCCTCGGGCCCGCGCTCGGCCCTGCCGCACGGCATCGCCTCGTCGAGAAAGCTCAAGAAGGGAGACCTCATCACCATCGATTTCGGCGCCGTGGTGTCGGGCTACCATGCGGATACGACGCGGGTGTTCTCCCTCGGCAAGCCGTCGCCCAAGGGCGAGAAGATATACGAAATCGTCCTGGAAGCCCAGATGACGGCGCTCGAAGCCGTGAAGCCGGGCGCCTTGTGCGGGGACGTGGATAAGGCCGCGCGCGACGTCATCACGGCGTATGGCTACGGCGAGGCCTTCGGGCACGGGACGGGCCACGGCCTGGGGCTCTATATCCACGAAGCTCCCCGGCTCGGGCCGGGCGTGAAGGAGGAGCTTAAGCCCGGCATGGTGGTGACGGTGGAGCCCGGCATATATCTGCCCCGCTGGGGCGGCGTGAGAATCGAGGATATGGTTCTCGTCACCGAGCGGGGGAAGGAGGTCCTCACCCGTTCGGTAACGAAAGAACTCGTTGTTTTATAAACATTTTCATCATCAGGAGGTTTTTTGATTCGATGCCCTCGACAAGTGATTTTCGAAACGGACTGAAAATTGAGATCGATAACGAGCCTTTCATCATCGTGGAGTTCCAGCACGTGAAGCCCGGCAAGGGCGGGGCTTTCGTGCGCACGAAGCTCAAGAATCTCAGGACGGGCCGCGTTCTGGAAAAAACGTTCCGCTCGGGCGAGTCCGTGGGAGACCCAGGGGTCGAGCAAAAACAGATGCAGTATCTCTACCACGACGGCGATATCCTCTATTTCATGGACACGCAGACCTACGATCAGACCGGGTTGGTGGAGGAGAAACTCGGCGACAGCATGAAACTGCTGCGCGAGGAGACGATAGTCGATATTCTCTTCTACAAGGGCGATGCGATTTCGGTCGAGATGCCCACGTTCGTGGAGTTGGCGATCAAGAAGACCGAGCCCGGCGTTCGGGGCGATACGGCGACGGGCGCGACCAAGCAGGCGGAACTCGAGACGGGCGCGACGGTCACCGTTCCCTTGTTCCTGAACGAGGGCGACGTGCTGAAGATCGACACGCGCACGGGGGAATACATAGAGCGCGTGAAGACGGCCTAGTGGGCGGTCTCTTGTCAAGTAAAATCTTCAAAAAAAATCTTGAAAGCCGTTTATTCTTATCGTATCGTCATACGAGAGGATAGGGTCACGTACTTTGGAAAAACATGATTGTCGCCAGGGCGAATCGCCAAGGGTGAAAAGGCGTTCTCATAGCTGTGCGCCCCTTGGTTCCAGGGAATTCCGAATCATCAAAGGAGAACAGGACATGTGGAAAAGGGTGTTTCATGGTTTGGTTATTCTGGTAGCCGCCGTATTTCTGGGATCGTCCGTGCAGGCGGCAACGCTCAAGATAGGCGTGGCCGGGCCGCTCACCGGCGATCAGGCGGCGTTCGGCGAGATGCTGAAAAACGGCGCGACCCTCGCGGTGGAGGAATGGAACGCCAAGGGCGGCGTGAGCGTCGGCGGCAAGAAGATGAAGGTGGATATTCTGTGGGGCGATGATCGCCACGACCCCAGGGAAGGGGTGTCGATCGCGCACAAGTTCGTGAACTCGGGCGCCGTCGGCATCGTCGGCCATTTCAACAGTTCGGTCTCCATTCCGGCCTCCACCGTGTATGCGGAAGCGGGTGTCGTTCAGATCACGCCGGCGTCCACGAATCCCAAGCTCACCGAGCAGGGTTTCTCGACGGTGTTCCGCGTCTGCGGCCGCGACGATCAGCAAGGAGAAGTGGCGGCGAACTACATCGTGGACACGCTCAAGCTCAAGCGCATCGCCATTCTCCACGACAAGACCACGTATGGACAGGGTTTGGCCGACGAGACGAAACGGTTCCTGGAGAAAAGAGGCGTCAAGGCCGTCTTCTACAGCGGCGTCGTGCAGGGGGACAAGGACTACACGCCGGTGCTGACGGCCGCCAAGCAGAAGAACCCCGAAGCGGTCTATTTCGGCGGCATCCACCCCGAGGCCATTTTGCTGGTAAAACAGATGCGCGAGCGCCTCGGCATGAAGACCCTCTTCATGAGCGGCGACGGCATTTTCGTGGATGAATACTACAAGATCGCCGGTAAGTCCGCCGAGGGCACTTATTTGACGTTCCCGCCGGACCAGAAGAAAATCGCGGCGGCCCAGAACGTCCTCAAGAATCACCGCAAGCGCTACGGTAAGGAAGTGGGCGCCTACACCATTTACAGTTATGTGGCCACGAACCTGATTCTGAACGCGATTCAGGCCACGGGCAGCACCAAGGGGGCCAAGCTGTCAGCCCATCTGCGGAGCAAGCCCTGGAACACGTCGCTGGGCAAACTCCAGTTCAACAAGAAGGGAGACGTCCTGGAGAGCCCCTATGTGTTCTGGCGGGTGAAGGGGGCGAAATTCGTGCAGATCAATTAGGGCGAGCATCGCCGTGTTGAATCATGAGGGGGAGGCGAAAGCCTCCCCTTCTTTTTTGTCTCCTAAATATGTAAAGATTTCTCTATGTTTGCGCAACAGTTGGTGAATGGCCTCGTCGTCGGCGCGGTGTACTCCCTGATCGCCCTGGGCTACACGCTCGTCTACGGGATTTTACAGCTCATCAATTTCGCCCACGGCGAAATCTACATGATTGGCGCGTACGTGGGCATCGCCGTCCTGGCGGTGCTGGGGAGCATGGGCCTCACGCAGACGAGCCTGGGGCTGAGCATCGTTCTCGTCTTCCTCATCCCGATGATCTATTGCGCCGCGTACGGCATCACGCTCGAGCGCGTGGCCTACCGTCCGTTGCGGAACGCGCCGAGGCTCTCCCCGCTCATCAGCGCGATAGGCATGAGCCTGTTTCTGCAGAACTACGTGCAGGTCGTGCAGGGAGCGCGCGACAAGGCGTTTCCCAATCTGCTAGAACTGGGGAGTTTCCAGCTCTTCGGCGCTTACGTGAACGGGCTTCAGATCTTCATCCTCATCCTGGCTCTGGGCCTCATGGCCGCGCTCCAGCTTTTCATCAAGAAGACGAAGCTCGGCAAGGCCATGCGCGCCACCGCGCAGGACAGGACGATGGCCTCACTCGTCGGCGTGAACGTGAACCAGGTGATTGCGGCCACGTTCGCCATCGGCTCCGTTCTGGCCGCCGTGGCCGGCGTGATGGTGGGGATGTACTACGGGATCGTGAACCATCACATCGGCTTCGTCGCGGGGATGAAGGCTTTCACCGCCGCCGTCCTGGGAGGCATCGGCAACGTGACGGGAGCGTTCCTGGGCGGCTTTCTGCTGGCGTTTCTGGAGAGTTTCTGGGCGGGATACGTCTCCGCGGTATATAAGGACGTCTTCGCGTTCTTGGTGCTGGTGGTCGTTCTCATCTTCCGGCCCGAGGGAATCCTGGGCGGCTCGGGCGGAGCGGACAGAACATGAGCGCATACGCGAGGGTCCCGCTGATTGGTCTGTGGTTCGCCTTTTTGGCGCTGCCGCTTGCGGGGTGGAAGAACAGCCTCTGGATAGGCTTGGGCTGCGCCGTAGTCGTCCTTGTGGTGAGCCTGGCGCGGGCGAGTGTGCAGTCCGGCTCGCTGGCGGGGCCTGCGCAGCGCATCAAGGCAGGCTTCTCATTCGCCTGGGGGTTGATCGAGGAGAAATCCTGCGACAAGCGCTACCGGGGCCTCTTTCTGCTCCTCATCATCGCGCTGCCCTGGACGCTTGATCGCTACTCCACCGACGTGCTCGTCATCACCGGCATCTACACCATGCTCGCTCTGGGGCTCAACGTGGTGGTCGGCTTCGCCGGGCTTCTGGATTTGGGCTATGTGGCATTCTACGCCGTGGGGGCTTATTCCTACGCTCTTTTGAACAGTTGGTACGGGCTTTCCTTCTGGCCGGCCTTAGGGGTGGGCGTGGCCTGCTCCGCGGTGTTCGGGGTCATTCTGGGAATCCCCGTCCTGAGGCTTAGGGGCGATTATCTCGCCATCGTCACGCTCGGTTTCGGCGAAATCATCCGCCTGGTTCTGAACAACTGGGACAACGTGACGCAAGGCCCGAACGGCATCCTGGGCATCGGGCGTCCTTATCTGGGCGAGATGCGCCTGTACAAGCCCATGCACTTCTACTACCTCGTTGTGGTTTTATGCATCGTCACCATCTTCATCGTGAACCGGCTAGACAAGAGCCGCCTGGGCCGCGCCTGGGCGGCCATGCGCGAGGACGAGACGGTGGCCGAGTGCATGGGCGTCAACATCGTCTACACGAAACTCTCCGCTTTCGCCTTCGGGGCGGCCTGGGCGGGATTCGGCGGCGTCGTCTTCGCCGCGAAGCAGACGTTCATATCGCCGGAGAGTTTTACGTTTTTTGAATCCGTCATCATCTTGTGCATGGTGGTGCTGGGCGGCATGGCGAGCATTCCGGGCGTGATGCTCGGCGCGTTCATTCTCACCGTGCTGCCCGAGGTGCTCAGGGAATTGACGCTTTTCCGGCCCATGCTCCTCGGCAGCGCCATGGTGCTCATGATGGTGCTGAGACCCCAGGGACTTCTGCAGGCCAAGAGCCGGCGATATCTTCTCGAACGGGATGAACCTCAAGACAAGGCGGGAGCGGGGAAATGAGCCCGATAGTGCGTCTTTTGATGTTGAAGAAGCTCACGCGGCGTTTCGGCGGCGTGGTGGCGCTCGATTCTCTGGACCTGATAGTGCACGAGGGCGAGGTGCTCGGCCTCATCGGCCCGAACGGCGCCGGCAAGACGACGGCCTTCAACGTGGTGACAGGCTTGTACGCCCCCACGGAAGGCGACGTCATATTCAAGGGCAAAAACCTCGTGGGCTTAAAGCCCAGCGCCGTCACGAGCCGGGGCATCGCGCGCACGTTCCAGAACATTCGTCTGTTCCGGGGGATGACGGTGCTGGAAAACGTCCTGATCGGGCGCCACTGTAAGATGCGCACCGGCCCGGTCGGCGCAATTTTCAGGCTCCCCGGCATGGTGGCCGAGGAGCGTCTGGCGGTGGCCGAGGCCATGGAGTTGCTCGAGTTCACGGGCATCGACGCCTACGCCTCGGGCGTGGCGGAGGCGCTTTCCTACGGGGATCAGAGAAGGCTTGAGATTGCCCGCGCCCTGGCGAGCGAGCCCAGCCTCTTGCTGCTCGATGAGCCCGCCGCCGGCATGAACCCGAGCGAGAAGAGCGTGCTCAACGAGTTGATACTGGCGATTCGCGATCGCGGCGTCACCATTTTGCTGATCGAACACGACATGAAGGTGGTCATGGGCATCTCGGATCGCGTGGTGGTGCTGGACCACGGGGAGAAGATTGCGGACGGAACCCCCGCCGAGGTGCGGCGCGACCCGAAAGTTCTGGAAGCCTATCTGGGGACTTCCGATGCTTGAATTAAGAGATATTCATTTTTATTACGGGCACATCCATGCGCTTCAGGGCGTGTCTCTGGAGGTGCGCGCAGGCCAGGTCGTCTGCCTCATCGGCAGTAACGGGGCGGGCAAGTCCTCCACCTTGATGGCGATCTGCGGCGTCAACGCCATCGCCCGTGGCGAGATACTGCTGGAGGGCGAGGCCATCCACGCCCGGGAGCCGGACGACATCGTGAGGCGCGGCATTTGCCAGGTGCCCGAGGGCAGGCGCATTTTTCCGCACTTGACCGTGCTCGAAAACCTGGAGATGGGCGCTTTTTTGAGAAACGACACCGCAGGCGTAAAAGACGACCTCGATTACGTCTGCTCCCTGTTTCCCGTTCTGCACGAGCGGCGCGCACAGCGGGGCGGCACGCTCTCGGGCGGCGAGCAGCAGATGCTGGCCATCGCCCGCGCCCTGATGTCGAGGCCCAGGCTTCTCCTGCTCGATGAACCCTCCCTCGGGCTTGCGCCCAAGATTATCGAGACCATCTTCGAGGTCCTGGCGAGAATCCGCGAAGAGGGGACGGGCATTTTTCTCGTCGAGCAAAACGCGCACCTGGCGCTTAATTTCTCGGACTGGGCGTATGTGATGGAGACTGGGCGTATCGTCATGGGCGATGAGCCGGACGTCCTGCGGGATTCGCCCGCCGTCCGCGAGGCCTACCTGGGCGAATAGAGACGCATAGCCTCTCGCGCTTCGTGAGTTTGCCGGAGCGAGAAAAGTCCTCGCGTCCTTGCCCGCCGGGCCGCCAGGGCCTACACTTTGGACGAACCCTTTTTTCTGAAACCATCCCGGAGGAGATTTTGCATGATCTACGAAATGCGCACTTATAGGTTGACCGTCGGCGGCGCGGAAGAGTTCGAGGAGAATTTTTCAAAAGTCATCGAAAAGAGAAACGAAGTTTCTCCGATTATGGGATTTTTCCATACCGAGGTCGGGGACCTGAACCGCGTCAGGCACATCTGGCAGTACGAGAGCATGGACCACCGCGCCGAGGTGCGGGCCAAGACGGTATCGATGGACTGGTGGCCGCCGCCCAACGGGCACCTCATTCTCGAACAGGAGAGCGCGGTTTTGACGGCCCCCCCGTTCCGGCCCGAACCGCGCCTGGGAGCCTACGGCGGCGTCTATGAGTTCAGAACCTACACCGTGCAGCCCGGAAAGACGGGCGAGGTGTTGAGCCGCTGGACCGAGCACATCGCGGCGAGAGAAGAACTCTCCCCGCTGGCGGCGCTCTTCATGACCGACATGGGCCCCCTGAACCAGTGGATTCACGTCTGGGCGTATGAGGACTTGAACCATCGCGCCGAGACTCGCAAGAAAGCGCTTGAGTTGCCGAACTGGCCTCCGGGTTCGCGTCCGTTCCTGGACAAGCAGAATTCGGAGATCTGGGTGCCCGCTTCCTTCTCGCCCATGCGCTAGGCGAGACGCCCGCTAGCCTTTCGTGAAGAGGTAGAGCAGGGAGAGTGAGCCCGCGCCCCAGCAGTAATAGCGGAAGCGCGCCAGATTGCCGCCTCGGACGATCCGGATGAGCCAGCCCAGGGCGATGGCCCCCACGACCGCCGAGGCGATGGCGCCGACGGCGTAGGGGAGCAGTTTCGTGCCGAGAGGACCTTCCAGGTCTTTAATCTTGAGCAGGAATGCGCCCGAAATCGCGGGCACGGAAAGCAGGAAGCTGAAGCGCGCGGCTTGCTCGCGCGCCACGCCGCGCATGAGGGCGGCGGCGATGGTCGCGCCCGAGCGGGAGATTCCCGGAACGATGGCGAACGCCTGGAAAATGCCGATGATGAGGGCGTCTGTGGCCGTCATTTGCGCTTCGCCCCGGCCCGCGTCTTCTCCGGGCTTGCTCAAGTATAAAATGCCGCCGGTTACGAGCAGCGCGCAGGCGGCGAGCCTGGGCGAGGCGAACATCTGCTCGACCAGATCACCCAGAAAGACGCCCACGATTCCCGCAGGGACCGAGCCGAGAATCAAAAGCCAGCCCATTTTGGCTGCGCCGTCGCCCGGATCTTTGCCCACCAGGGACGCGCACCAGCCCCGCGCGATGCGCCAGAGGTCTTTTCCGTAGAAGATGAGGACGGCGGCGAGCGTGCCGACGTGTAGCAGGACGTCGAAGAGCAACTCGGGTTCTTTCAGCCCGAGAATGCTCTGCCCCAAAACGAGATGCCCCGAGCTGCTCACCGGCAGAAACTCGGTGAGGCCTTGCACGATGCCGAGAATGAGGGCGTGTTCCCAGAGCATGTTCACGTTTCCAGTAAGCGGATCATAGAAATCTGGCGTCGCCACGCCCAAGGTTTTTGACCATCTCGCCTATCTTTTCCGCATCCGCAATCGAACAGATTAAGAGAGCATCGTCCGTCTCGATGATGATGACGTCCTCGACCCCGATGGCGGCGACGAACTTCTTGTTTGAGCGGACGATCAGGTTCTTCGCGTCGATGGATTCGGTTTCGCCTCCCTTGGGCAGCATCCAGACGTTGCCTGCCTTATCGCGCGGCAGGACGCCTCGAAGGGCGGGCCACGTGCCCAAATCGCTCCAGTCGACATCGGCCGGCAAGACGATGAGATTGCGCGTTTTCTCCATCACCGCGTGATCGATGCTGATGGATTCACACTTCACCCAGAATTTCGCGAAAGAAGCGGCGTCGCGCTTCTCGTATGCGGTTGCCGCCCGTTTCAAGAGCGCGTTCATCCGGGGCAGGTGGGCCTCGAGTTCATCGATCAGGCGGGCGGCCTGGGAGATGAAAATGCCGCTGTTCCAGTAGTGTTTTCCGGAAGCCGCATACTTTCTGGCCCGGTAGAGCGGGGGTTTTTCCCGGAAACTTTTCACGCGGAACGCCTCGTTTTCACCCGCGTCCGTAAGACGGCGGCCGCGCTCGATGTAGCCGAAGCCGGTTTCGGGCGAGTGCGGCGTCACCCCGAGCGAGACGATGGCCCCGTGCTCACTGGCCAGACGCGCGCCCGTCTTGATGAGTTTTCTAAACGCTCTCGTTTTTGCGATGAACTGGTCTGCGGGGAGGGCGCACATCGTCGCGCCAGGCTCCCTCGATTCGATGAGGCGGGCCGCCAGGCCGAGGCAGGGAGCGGTGTTTCTCGCCGCAGGCTCATAGACGACGTTGCCTTTGGGGATATCGAGTTTTCTCAAGAATTTCCGGTGGGCCGCCGAGGCCATGACGAGCGTTCGCTCGGGCGGTACGAGGCCGCGCGAGCGCTTGAGCGTGAGTTCGAGCAGCGATGGGCCGGCGTTTTTCGGAGGAATCCCCCCGCCCGGGGGCAGAAATTGTTTGGGCTTCGCTTTTCTGCTCACGGGCCAGAAGCGCGTTCCCGAACCGCCTGCCATGATGACCGCCCACAAGGGGGGCGTGTTCCGTCGGGCCACTAGAAGAATCCTTTGAACAGGAGAAAACCGCCCAAGAGCAATACGATAAATAGAATGGTCAATAAATTAAAGTAGCGATCAATGAAACTTCTTATCGGCGGGCCGAATCGGTGGATGAGCGCGGCCTCGATGAAAAAGCGCGCCGAGCGGCTTAAGGTCGATGCGATGAGGAAAACGAGAAAGTTTATTTCGAACGCGCCCGCCGAAATCGTGAACACTTTATAGGGGATAGGCGTGAAGCCTGCGATTCCCACCGCCCAGGCGTCATAGGCGCGGTAGTATTCCTGGACGAGCTGGAATTTATCGGCCACGCCGTAGAACGCGATGATGGGCTCACCGATGCTTTTTAAGAGATAAAAGCCGATGAGGTAGCCCAGCGCGCCGCCCACAACGGAGGATGCCGAGCAGACGGCGGCGTAGAGATACGCTTTTTGCGGTCTGGAAAGCGCCAGGGCCATCAGGAGCGGGTCCGGCGGTATGGGGAAGAAGATGGATTCCGTGGTCGATACGATGATGAGGGCGGGCAGGGCGTAGCGCGAATCCGCCCAGCTCAGCACCCAGTCATAAAGTGCGCGAAGTCTACGCATCTGGCAGGGAGACGGCGGGATATTTTTTTATCTCCTCGTATACTTCGCTCTGGTATGCCTGCAGGGAGGGTTCATCGAGCGCCTCGAAGCGCATGACGAGGACGGGCTGCGTGTTCGATGCCCGAATGAGACCCCAGCCTTTCTCGAAGTTGATGCGCGCGCCATCAACTTCAATAGTTTCGTAAAGTTTCTTAAAGTGTATCTTTAGGTTCTCGACGATCTCGAATTTCTCCTCATCCGGACACGCGACCCTGATCTCGGGCGTGGAGACCGAAGTGGGGATTTTAGAGACCCGCTCGGCGAGCGTTTCCTCTGAGTCGCAAAGAAGATGCAAGAGCCTGGCGGCGGTGTAGATGGCGTCGTCATAACCCAGGTAACCATCCACGAAAAAGATGTGGCCGGAGAGCTCCCCGCCCAGGGGGGCTTTCTCCTCCACTATCTTGGCGCGCACGAGCGAGTGGCCCGTCGCGCTCATCACCGGACGCCCGCCCATCTGTTTCACGGCGTCGGCCAGGCGCGATGAGCACTTCACGTCGAAGACGATGGCCTCTCCCGGGCATCGCGCCAGAATGGGCGCAGCGAGGAGCATGAGCAACTCATCCCCCCAGATGATTCTGCCCTTGGCGTCCACCGCGCCGATGCGGTCCCCGTCCCCGTCCAGCCCGATTCCCGCCTCGGCGCCCGTTTCGCGCACCTTCGATATCAGGGATTCCAGATTTTTGGGCACCGTGGGGTCGGGGTGGTGATTCGGATAGGAGGCGTCCGGCTCGGTGAAGAGCTCCACCACCTCGGCGCCGATGTTTCTCAGCACCTGGGGCGCCACCGTGCCGCCGACGCCGTTTCCCGCATCGACGACCACCTTGACGGGCCGCGAGAGCGCGATATCCTGAGAAGCGCGCTCGATGTATTGGGGCCTGATGTCGATTTCCTCGAACGTCCCCCGTGTCTCTGCGCGGTGAATCCGGCCCTCTTCGATGATTTTTCTTATTTCCTGGATTTCCGCGCCATGAATCGCCTCGTGTCCCCGGGTGATCTTGAAGCCGTTGAATTCAGGCGGGTTATGCGAACCCGTGATCTGCACCGCTCCCGCCACGTCGAAGTGGTGCGTCGCGAAGGAAACCACCGGGGTGGGAACCATGCCGATCCCGATGACGCGGCAGCCCGTGGCGGTGAGTCCCTTTTGGAGCGCATCGTAAAAATCGGGGGAGGAGAAGCGGTTGTCCCGCCCGACGGCGATGGCGGCTCCTTGCGCGCCGCCCAGGTGCGTGCCGAGGGCGCCGCCGATGGTCTCGACGATCCCGGTGGTGAGGTCTTTCTCCACCACGCCGCGAATGTCGTATTCCCTGAAGATGAGCGGGTTGATGCCGGGCACGAAAAACTCCCCTTCCGGGCAGGCGGTCAGGAACTCCTTTTGAACGAAACCTACATCATTCCCCGCCGACCTGTCGAGTTATGGATACAGTTGTCCGGAACAAACAATCAGCGCTTGCCGCCAAAAGCTCCGCTCAAGTCACGCCTCTCCAGAACACCGCCCATTGCCTCATGGTTTCGCCCGAAAAAAGCACCCGCAACTTGGCCGTCGTCCCCTCCAGTGCTTCGGAACGAGTTGCGCTCCACATCCACAGAATAGCGCAGGTTGCCGTCCCCCCATGTCGATAGCGAAGTATCGGACACGCGCGTCTGAGTCATATTCGTTAGGTCGAGGCTTCCGGCGAGCGTGAGGAGGTTGATAGCGAGAAGGGCGTCGCCATCGACGAGGTGGCGAGCGGAAGGCGTCATACCGAGAAACAGACCGTCCCAACTCACGGTCCCGCGTAGCGCCCGGTTGTTTCCGAGGCTCGTCGGCGGAGTTGGGCCACTCGCCCAGGGCTGGAAGAGGCCGTTCCTGAAAACGACGCCGAAGCCTACGCTCTGGCCGCCTTCAAGTTCCATGATTCCGAGCAGGTGAGTGGATACGTCCGTCCATGCCCCGAGGCTCTGGGCCGATATTTCATGGGCCTCGGCTCCGGGCCTGAATCTGGTGTAAGCCGCGAGCAGGGCCTCCCTGTCGGCGGGGCCGAGAATATAGGTGTTGACGTTTTGCGGTATCCGGGGGCGTATGACGGAACGCGGAAAGCGCAAGGGGTTGGCGTGGCTCCAGAAACCGAGGGCGTGAAGCAGCTCGTGAACCAGCGTGTGGAACAGAGCGTATTCACTATAGCCTTTTCTTAATATGTCCTCATCGACGAGAATCTGGGCGCTATACGCTTCCCCGCGACTCGACTGCGTGCCGAGGGCGGCGCCGACAGGGTCCTCACCGGGAGGGAGGATTCGGCTAAATGTCCCGGCGGGAACGAAGTCGATATGAATCTCGCCATCGGGGATGCTCCTTTGGGGGGAGAAGTGGGGCGCGGGATCGGCGCTGAGCCGGATGCGCTTGTCGTAGGGCAAAGAAGCGTTGATAAATTGCACGGCGCGGACGGCGGCGGCGATGAACTCCCGGCTCGTCCCCGACGCGACACGGACGAGTGGCGGGGAGGAGAAGGTGGCGAGCCCATATGGGCGCGCGGCGGCGCTGTCTCTCAAGCGCGTGAGGACGTCAGCGGCTCCCGCGCCGTCGCGAGCGGCTCCGGCATGTATCTCGATGCCTTTCTCATCAATAGGAGAGCCGTCGGCTCCGGTCCGGCGCAGGGGGAGAGTATGGGTGGGTGCCGAGGGAACGCCCACGAAGGTGCGACCATCGAGTTCTAATATCGGCGCGCCCCTCGCTCCCGAAATTTCTCTTGGCGGGGGCGGCATCACGGCGGGGCGCTGGGCCGTCATGGAAGAACCGCCCCCTCCGCCACCACACCCGGAAACCAGAATCATTGTGAGGAAAATTGCCAGTGTTCTTTTGGGCGGTTTCATCGTCCCTCCCAGAGGGTTTGCTGCGTGTGGTAAACGATTATGCAGGGACCCTAGCACTAAAGGCGGAGGGGGTAAAATTTGAATGGGCGCGAGAATCGCCTTATAGCGATGATTTGCTCCGGACTCTACAATCTTTGCTTCAAAAAAGCCTGAAGACTCATCCTTTGGAGAGAGAAGCAGGATTCGGGATAGTTGTGGTGGAGGCGAAAACCATTTCCTTGCAAGGCGGACGAATTATTGCACCCCCTTCTTCGCCGGGCAACCTCATTTTTCAATCCCGCCCTTTGTTCTTCTCCATCATGAGGGAGTATAATGCGCTTCCGTCCGTTTGCGGACAGTTGCGCCCTACGCCTTCTGGGTGGTTCGGTTATTGAAAACCATGAAATTCAGTGATTTTTCATCCCTGTATGAGGGGAGATTTTCGAGTTGATCGCAGGTACCGGTCCATTGGCAGAGCGGGTGATGATAAAGCTGGGATGCGCCTTCGTGAGCCTTTTGGTGCGCCTGTTCACGCGCATGAGAATCAGCGGAATGGAAAACATCCCGCCGGGGGGAAACATTCTCTTTTTGAGCAATCATATCTCCGCCCTCGACGTGCTGGTGATACCCTGGGCCATCTACCTGAAATATCCTGAAGAATTGCTTCGCCAGGCGGGAAAAGAAGAGCTTTTCGATCTCCCCGTCGTGGGCTGGATATTGCGCAAATGGCGGGGTTTCCCCATCAAGCGAGGCGGGGCGGACAGAAAGTCCATCCGCATGATTGAGGAATATATCAGAGAGGGAAAAGTAATCCTCTACCCCGAGGGCACGAGGAGCCGCGACGGGCAGCTCCTGCGGGGGAACCGCATGGTGGGCCGAATCGTGAGGAATACCACGCCCACGGTTGTCCCCGTCTCCATAAAGGGGACGGACCAGGTGATTCCGGTGGGCAAAACCATCCCCCGCCCGGGGACGAGGGTCGAGTTGCGATTCGGCGCGCCGATGGATTTAAGCGATGAGTATTCCATCGCCAACACGAAAGAGGCGAGCCAGAAGATCATCGATCGCGTGATGGTGGAAATTTCCAGGCTGAATGGTGGCGAAACCGTCGGGAATCTCAGGCAGGAAGGCGTTCCGAATGGCTAGGGGCCCCTTCTCGAAGCCCAGGAGGTTTGCCTCCATCCTGAAAGAGGTCCGCCGAAAAGAGCCGTGGGGCAGACGGCTGGCCAGGAATTTCGTGTTCCGCATCTGGCCGAGGGCCGTGGGCGAGGGCATCTCCCGGGCGGCCCGCCCGGTATCTCTTAAAAACAATTGTCTGCACGTGGAAGTGGCGGACTCGAGCTGGCTGTATGAACTCGAGTTCAGAAAGCAGGAGTTGCTGGCGAGAATCAATGAGCACATGGAGGATTCTCGTGTCGATGAGATTCGCTTCACGTTGTCGAACGCAGGCATCACGTTCGGCTATGATGACGAGCAGGGTGAACCGGCGGCGTTTTCCAGGAAAGCGACGCCGATTTCTTCCGGCGATGACGCCGCCATAGAGGACGCCATCGCCGATATGGGGGATGAGCAAATACGCCGTGCGGCGAAGAAACTCATTCGCCATATTCGGACGCATGGGGATTCCCAGTTGTGATAATATCCGGCGTGGGAAATTGTTGGAGAGGTCGCATTCGATGGTGAAATTCTATGTCAAGATGATATTGCCCCTCGTTCTGATCCTGCCGGGATGTGTGCCGCTGGAGCCGGAACCGGAGGTGAAGCCAAAGACCGCGGTCGAACTGCGTCCGCTTTCAGACAAAGTAAAGGGGACGTCAAAGTCCTATTTTCACTTCATCGCCGGGTATCGCGAAGAAGTGGCCGGAAACCTCAAAGAAGCGGAATCGTCTTATTTCCAGGCGGTCAGGAACAACCCGGACTCCTCTTTTTTGGCGACTCGGCTGGCATCGCTTCTCGTCCGCCAAGGGAAGCTGGGCGAGGCCGAAAAATTCGCCCTCAAGGCGACGACGCAGAATGCCAAGAACCTCGAGGCCCACTTCGTTCTAGGGGGCATATACGCTTCGCGGACGAAGCTGGATAAGGCCGTCGCCACTTATACCGAGTTGCTGAAAATGAGCCCGGAACACCAGGAAACGCGCCTGCTCCTGGGCAGCGTCTACCTGGATTTGGGCAAGTATGCCGAAGCCGCCGAGACGTTGGAGGTCCTCGTCAAGTCGGGGAGAAGGTCCGTGCTCGGCAGATATCATCTGGCGCAAGCCTATGCAGGCATGAAGAAATATGGCGAGGCGGAGAAGGAAATTTCCAGAATCCTTGAAAGAGAACCGAAATTCACGCGAGGAATGCTTCTTCTCGCCAGAATCTATGAAGTGCAGGAGAAATTCGGCGAGGCGGAAGCGACCTACATCAAGGCGCAAAAAAACGAACCCGACAACCGGCTGATTCGCTCCCGCCTGGGGCAGCTCTATATCCGAAAGAAGAACATAAAGCAGGCTCTCGAGGAGTTCAAAGTGCTCGGCTCGAAGGAGCCCGGTAACGTGAGGGTGCACCGGACCCTCGGTTTTTTGAACTTTGATCAAAGAGAATACCAGGATGCGCTTCAGGAATTTCGATTCGTGCTGGCGAGAAACCCGAAAGACGAAATGGTCCGCAAGTATGTTGCGAGGATTTACGAAGAACTCAAGCAATATGAGCGCGCCGAGGAGGAGCTTCTCGAATTATTGTCGCTGTTGCCCAAGTCGCTGGACGGGCACATCCAACTCGCCTGGTTGTACATCGACCAGAAAAAGTGGAAGAAGGCTAGCGATATTTTGGATAAAGCCGAAAAGCACCATCCCGAAGTAGGGCGGGTGTATTATACGCGCGGTTTGTCGCTGTCCAGACAAAAGGAGTTCACCAAAGCTCTGCCCTATGCTCAGAAAGCGGTGAAGCTGGAACCAGACCGGGAGGGTTATTTGTATTCTCTCGCCTCGGTGTCTTATGAGCTCAAGCGCTGGGACGACGTAGAAGCAGCGGCGAGAAAGATCATTCAAAAGAACCCGAAGCATGCCAACGCCCTGAACTTGCTGGGCTATATGTTCTCCGAACTCGACAAGAACCTCGATGAGGCGGGGAAACTTCTGGATCGCGCCTTGGCGGTTGAACCGGAGAACGCCGCTTTTCTCGACAGCATCGGGTGGATTTATTATCGCCAGGGCCGCTTTCAGGAAGCGCTCGTGAAGGTGCGCCACGCGGCGACGAAGATGCCGAAAGACGCCGTCATCCTCGAACACCTGGGCGATATATATATCGCCTTGCACGATGTCGAAAAAGCGCTTCTCCATTGGAAGCGCGCTTCCAAAGTGGATCCGAAGAACGAAAAATTGAAGAAAAAGATTCAAACGCACCTCTCCAAACAGAATAAGCCCCTCATGTAGGGATATCCGATTTCTTGAGCACTTGGCCGCGCCCGTTGGTTCTCGCCCGTATTTTCTCGATTTCTCTCACCGGGGATATTTGATTTTTGCGTATCTTGCGTTTTTGTCTGGCATGGTTGTGTTGCGCGATGGCCGGTTGCGCGCTCCTTCAAACCGGGCAAGTCGGTGAAGTCCCGCTGCGTGATGTGTCGCGGGCGGAAATAATCGCCAAACTCAAGGCAAGGCGATATCCTCGCGCGTACCGGGGCGCCGTGTTCATGCAGTTGCGGTTTCTCGACGCCCGGGCGGAAACAAGACTCGCGAACCCCCTGGTTCCCCAGGGTTCGTTTTCCGGCCATGCGGCGCTCGTCTTACGGCAACCCGACTCGCTGCGGTTAGAGCCTCTCTCCCCCTTCGGCACGCCCCTGGTGGTCGTTGTCGCGCGAGGCGCTTCGTTTCGCGCCTACTCTCCCTCGCGAAACGCCGTATACATGGGGAGGACGAACAGACGGGGGATCGAGCGGATTTTGGGAATCCCGCTGGACAGCGAAATTTTCATCAAGCTCTTGCTGGGAGATTGGGTGGTTGTGCTGGGGGGTGAGGAAAATCTCGAATTAAAAAAGCCGGGCTCCGTCTATGTGCTCAAGACGAGGAGGGGATTCGAAGGGGTGGTTTCAGGTTTTGTCGAATTGGAGCCTCGCGATTTGCATCCGGTGAAAATGGAGATTCGCACGCAGGGGGGGGCGATTGCGGTTCGCTACGGCGGGTTTCTCAAAACCGGCGAAGTGTGGCGTCCCTCGCAGGTGGAGATTCTGGGCCCCGGGGGGAAGAATCGGCTCCACATCTCTTATCCCGCCGATGAGGGTGCGGTGGATACGGCGCTTCCGGACGAATTGTTTCGTCTCAAGCCGCCCCGGGGCGCCAGAACGCTGTGGCTGGAAGGATAGCCCGTTCCATGAGCGGCGAAGACGTTACCGGAGCCGTTGTTTTGAAGACGCCTGCGAAAATTAACCTGTGCTTGAGGATTCTGGGCCTACGCGCCGATGGCTATCACGAGGTCATCACGTGGATGCAGCAGATATCTCTGTATGATGAGGTCCGAATCGAGCCGGGCGGCAAGAGGATTCTCGTGTATGCGGATCGGGATGATGTTCCCGGCGGCGGAGAAAACATCGTGCATCGAGCGGCGAGGGCCTTGCGAGAGGCATCGGGACGCGAAGCGCTCGGCGCGCGCAT
This sequence comes from bacterium, assembly GCA_965261085.1. GTDB lineage: Bacteria > UBA8248 > UBA8248 > UBA8248 > UBA8248 > Bin107. The sequence goes on along the minus strand of OZ253442.1, from coordinate 2,989,850 downwards.
CTATTTGAAAAAGAACATCCCCGCGGGCGCAGGCCTGGGCGGGGGGAGTGGTAACGCGGCGGGAGTGCTCTGGGCGCTGAACCGTGCCTGGAACCTCGGGATGCGCAAGGCGGAGTTGAGTGAGGTGGCCGCGCGCATCGGTTCGGACGTTCCGTTTTTTCTCGGCGGGCCGGCTGCGGTATGTCGGGGCCGGGGCGAGCGAGTCGAAGCGAAAGAAGCCTTGAGGAGTGGTTGGTTCCTGCTGGTCAAGCCGCCCGTAGCGTTATCCACGCAGGATGTCTATACTTGGTCTCGTGAAAAACTGGGTCGGGAAGGACGGAATTTCGACGAAAAAGACGACCCGATGCGCCTCGGGCGGTATGAATACGGCAATGATTTACAAGATATCGTTTTTTCAAAATTTCCGGAGCTTGAGGGCCTGTGCGGGATGCTCGTTCGATATGGCGCCAAAAGGGCCATCATGAGCGGCAGCGGCTCGACAATTTTCGGTTTTTTTCGCCGAAAAGGAGAAGCCGAACGGGCGGCAATACGAATCCAGAAGAGCGAAGAGGGAAAAGCATGCGAATGTTTTCTCGCAACGCCGCTCCAGGAGATGTGTTTTCAATAAAAAAAATCGAAAAATGAGATAAAATTTCTAAAAAATTGGGAAATGGAGAGAATTTCGCCTCTCGCCACTTGCCTCCGCCTGGAAAATCAAGTATCAAACTCGCTCTTTGTGATTGAATGAACATAACTAGGTGAGCAGAAATGGTGAACGGACATCAGTTAAAGGTATTCGGCGGGCGCTCGAATCCGGCCCTGAACAAGAGCATTTTCGAGTCTCTGTACATCCGGCCCGGCTCGATTGAAATCATTGATTTCAGCGATGGGGAAACGTTTGTCCGCATCAACGAGAACATCCGGGGCGCGGACGTGTTCGCCGTGCAGAGTCTGTGCTCCCCCGGGAACGCGAACCTGATGGAAATGCTCATCATGCTCGATGCGTTCAGGCGCTCATCGGCCGAGCGCATCACTGCGGTGATACCCTATTTCGCATACGCTCGTCAGGACCGGAAGGTGCAGCCCAGAGTGCCGATTACCGCGAAACTCGTTGCCAACCTCTTGGCCGCCTCAGGCGCGGACAGAGTAATCGCCATGGATTTGCATGCGGGCCAGATACAGGGTTTTTTCGATATTCCCGTGGACCATCTGTATTCGGCGCCCATCATGATAGAGTATTTCAAGAAGAAAGAATTGAAGGATCTCGTGGTCGTCTCGCCCGACGCCGGAGGCGTGGAGAGGGCCCGGGATTACGCGCGAAGGCTGAACGCCGGCCTGGGCATTATCGACAAACGAAGGGAGCGGGCCAACCACTCGGAAGTGATGAACATCATCGGAGACGTGAAGGGGTGCGACGTTCTGGTCATTGATGATCTTTGCGATACGGCGGGCACCATAAGCCAGGGCGCCGACGCGCTCATGGCGGCCGGCGCGCGGCAAGTGTACGCATGCTGTGCGCACGCGGTTTTGTCGGGTCCGGCGGTGGAGAGAATCGAGAAATCGAGCATCGTCGAGTTCGTCGTGAGCGATTCGATACCGCTTTCGGATAAAGCGAGAGGCTGCTCCCGCCTTAAAGTCCTGGAGGTGGGGAGGCTTTTGGCCGAGGCGATTCGCCGCATTCACGAGAACGCGTCCGTCAGCAGTTTGTTTGAATGACCATTCTGTTTGTCGGCGGCATATTTGGAGTAAAAAATGGAAAATTTATCTCTATCGGTGGATAAGAGAACGCTAACAGGAAAGAGCGGCGCCCGTGCGGTGAGAAGAGCCGGCAGCATACCGGGCGTCGTGTACGGGATAAAAGATTCTACCCCCTTGGCTATCAGTCCGAAGGAACTGGAGACTTTGCTCGGCACGGGAGCCGGAAGCAACGTCGTTTTCCAGCTCAACGTCGAGGGCGAAGCCGCCTCGGAGCGTCCGGTTATCGTGAAAGAGCTCCAGCGCGACCCGATGAAGGGCACGATTGTCCATGCGGATTTTCTGGAAATCCGCATGGATGAGAAGATCGAAATCGCCGTGCCTCTCTCCTTGTCGGGTGAGTCTCCCGGAGAAAAGATAGGGGGGAATCTCTCTCAATTGCTGCGCGAATTGGAGGTCACATGTCTGCCGAATGCGATCCCGGAACATATCGAGGTCGATATTTCGGAGATGGAAATTGGTGATGTTCTCCACGTGCGTGATCTGCAAATTCCAGAAGGCGTTGAGCTGGTGACCGACCCCGATGATCCCGTCTTGACGGTAGTCGCTCCTGTTGAAGAGGAAGAAGAGGTTGAGGATGAATTTGGAGTGGCGGCCGACGGAGAAGATGCGTCGGCGGCCGAGGCTTCGGACGATGAGGGGGAGAAGCCGGCTGATTCTTCCGCCTGATGGTTCTTGCAGGGAGCCGGGGAAAATGAAACTGGGGTTCGGATGGCTGCTGCTGTTTTGATCGTCGGTCTTGGCAACCCCGGCATAGAGTATGCGTTGACGAGGCACAATCTGGGGTTCTGGGCGGTGGATAGAATAGCCCGCTCCCATCGCGTGTCGATGAGTGATTCGAAATACCATGCCGTTCTGGGCGCCGGGTCGCTCAGAGGGTGGAAATTCACACTCGCAAAGCCTCAGACGTTTATGAATTTAAGCGGCAAGGCGGTGCGAGCGCTCCTGTTTGGTGAAGGGCTGGAGCCTGAACAGTTACTTGTGATGCACGACGACATGGATATCGAACTCGGTCGTGTGAAGTTCAAGAAATCAGGTGGAGACGCGGGCCATCATGGCGTCGGCAGCATTATCCACTCTTTGGGTACGGACACGTTTTCTCGTTTGCGCATCGGGGTGGGGAGACCGCCGAGTGGAGTGAATGGCGTGGATTGGTTGTTGGATTCTTTTTTCGAACATGAATTGGAAGCAGTGGAACCTGCTGTTGATGAGGCGGTGAAACGGGCGTTTGAGTTTGTTGTTGGCAATAGATCCTGAATCCGTCTTGCTCATTGTAAAGGTGAAAGTTTATTTGAATAACTCTCGCTAAAAAGCCCGTGAGGAGGAGGAAAGGGAGATAATGGTTGCTTTCTCAAATATGGCCGCAATCTTCGGGATTGCGGGGTTGGTTCTGGCGGCGGCGATTTATAGTTGGATTTCAAAACAACCCGACGGCAACGATCTGATGCGGAAACTCGCCGGCCAGATTCATGACGGGGCAATGGTGTTCCTGAAAAGGGAATACAGGATTCTCGCCATTTTCGTCGTGGTCGTCTTCATTCTCTTGAGCGTCGCCATATCCGTAAAAACGGGTATCGCCTTCATCGTCGGCGCCATCTGCTCGGTTCTCGCCGGCTTTTTCGGCATGAACGCGGCCACGAAGGCGAACGTGAGAACGGCGGCGGCGGCGAATTCGGGCGCCGGTCAGGCGGGCGCGCTCTCCATGGCTTTCTTCGGCGGAACCGTCATGGGTCTTTCCGTTGCGAGTCTGGGTCTTTTGGGCGTGGGCTCGTTGGTCTGGTATTTCGAGGTGCTCAAGAATGCGGCGAACGTGACCATCATCAACGGCTTCTCGATGGGCGCCAGTTCCATCGCGCTCTTCGCGCGTGTGGGTGGCGGCATTTTCACCAAAACCGCAGACGTGGGCGCGGACCTCGTCGGCAAGCTGGAGGCGAACATTCCCGAGGACGATCCGAGGAATCCCGCCGTCATCGCCGACAACGTGGGGGATTGCGTCGGTGATGTCGCCGGAATGGGAGCCGACCTGTTCGAATCCTACGTCGGCGCCATCATTTCCACGATATTCATCGGCTCGACCGTCGGCACGGTTTTGGGCGCCAATAGCTCGGCGGCGATGGCGCTGCCCCTGCTGTTGGCCATGATGGGCCTGATTGCCTCTTCGTTCGGCATCGCCTCGATGAAGGTGCTGGCCTCGAAAAACCCGGCCGTCGCGCTCAGGAGCGCCACCGGAATCGCGACGATCATATTCATCATCCTGGCGTATTTCGTCACGAGCGCCCTGGGTCTCAAAGCCGGCGTGTTCGGCGCGGTTCTCTTCGGCGCAGGCGGCGGCGTTTTGATCGGCTGGCTCACCGAGTATTACACCGGAACGGGCGGAAAGCCCGTCGGCGAAATCGTCGCTGCGTCCGAGACCGGGGTGGCGACGAACATCATCAGCGGCTTCGCTGTAGGTCTGGAGAGCGTGTGCGCTCCCCTGCTTGTATTGGCGGTGATTACCCTGGTTTCGAACGCCTGGGCGGGGCTCTACGGCATCTCCATCGCCGCCGTGGGTATGCTGGCGACGATTGGCATCACGATGTCGGTCGATGCGTATGGCCCGATTGCCGATAACGCGGGCGGAATCACGGAAATGAGCGAGCTGGGGCCCGAAACGCGAAAGATTACCGACGGCCTCGACGCGCTGGGCAACACCACGGCGGCCATGGGCAAGGGGTTCGCCATCGGTTCCGCCGCCCTGACGGCGCTGGCTTTTTTCGCCGCCTACACGAAGGCGGCCGATCTGCAGCAGATCAACCTCACGGAGGCGAAGGTGGTGGCCGGCATGTTCATCGGCGGGGCGATTCCGTTCCTCATCGGGGCGCTCACCATGAAATCCGTCGGCAAGGCCGCATTCATCATGATTCAGGAGATCAGGCGTCAGTTCCGCGAGATTCCCGGCATCATGGAAGGTACTGCGGACCCTGACAGCGCACGTTGCATCGACATCAGCACCCAGGCCGCTCTCAAGGAAATGGTCCTCCCTGGCGTTGTAGCTGTCGTCGCGCCCATCGTGGTGGGGTATCTGATGGGCAAGGAAGCTTTGGGTGGGATGCTCGCAGGCGCCCTGCTCTCGGGCGTTCTCGTCGCCTTGCTGATGGCGAATGCGGGCGGAGCCTGGGATAATGCGAAAAAAGAGATAGAAGACGGCAAACTCGGCGGCAAGGGCTCCGATGCCCATAAGGCCGCGGTCGTGGGCGATACGGTGGGAGACCCGATGAAGGACACCTCGGGCCCCTCGATGAACATCCTGATCAAGTTGATGTCCATCGTCTCTCTCGTGTTGGCGCCGCTTTTCTAGTGAAAGCGAGGGTTTGAACCAAAGCAGAATTTTCGCGGCTCCTTTTTGGAGTTGCTATGGCCCGCCGAGGGTATGTGTGTTAACCTTCGGCCTATTATTGGCTCCTCGCTCCGGTCGGCGAAGGCCGGGGCCGCTCAGTCCGGGAGGAGGACTAGATGAGACAGTACGAAACGATAGTTTTGCTGTCCCCCGAACTCACCGATGAAACCGTGGATGAGAAGATTTCCGGTTTCGAAAATAAGGTGACCGAAGGGGGCGGAGAAATTGTAAGCGTAGATCGCTGGGGCAAGAAGCGCCTCGCCTATCCCATCAATCGCCAGCGTCACGGCATCTATTTCATCGTCACATATCATTCAGAGTCGGCAGTTGTGGCGGACATCGAGCGCGATATGCGCATCGATGAGCAGACGTGGCGCTATATGACGGTGCGAATGGATGAAGCTCTCTTGAGAAAGCTTGAGAAAAATGCCAAAAGCGCGGCCGCCAGGGAAAGGGAGGGGGCTTCGGAGGACGGTGATTCTGTGAGGCCGTCCAGATCCGACTCGGGTTCTGTGAGGCCGTCTAGATCCGACTCGTCGCGTGACTCCTAAATGTCAGGAGTATCGTTATGGCCCAGATGAATTCTGTTTATCTCCGCGGCAACATGACGCGCGATCCCGAAAAGCGGTTTCTGCCTTCCGGTAATTCCGTGGTTTCTTTCGGGTTCGCGGTCAATCGGCGATATCGCAGCGGGGAGGAATGGAAAGAAGATACGTGCTTCGTGGATGTGGTTGTCTATGGGCGGCAAGGCGAGTGGGTGATGGAGCAGACGGGCAAGGGCAGCCCGCTCGTGGTGGAAGGTCGTTTGAGTTTCCGTTCATGGGAAGCGCAGGATGGATCGAGGCGCAGCAAGCATGAAGTTGTGGCGAATAACGTTCATTTCTTGTCCACCCGGGCCGAGATGACGGGAAGCGGTGGGTCGAGAAGCACGGAATCCTATGCGCCGCCGCCACAAGACTCGCCCATGACGGACGATGACATACCATTTTGATATCGAAATTTGTTGTCAGATTTAGGAGATAGATATGGCGCTTGTTCCCCGAGGGTTTGGAGACAAGAAAAAAAAGAAGAAAAAACGTTTTCAGCGAAAGAAAATATGCCGTTTCACGGCGGAAGGGGTAGCTTATATCGATTTCAAGGATGTGAAAACGCTGCGAAACATGGTCAGTGAGCGAGGAAAAATTATTCCCCGCCGTGTGACCGGCACATCCGCCCGCTTTCAGCGGCAGTTGACGACGGCGATTAAGCGCGCCCGCTATATGGCGTTGATGCCCTACACTGTAGACCATTCATAAGTCGGAGATATTGAACGATGCGCTTGATATTGCGTAAGGACGTAGAGCATCTCGGAGAAGTGGGAGATGTCGTCGAAGTAGCCGACGGCTACGGGCTCAACTATCTCATCCCGAAAGGCTTGGCGCTTCATGCCACGGCGAGCACGGTGCGCGCGACGCAGCATGAGCAGCGGTTGCGGGAAGCGCAAATCCAGGCGGCGAAACGAGGTGCGCAGGATTTTGCGGGCGAATTCGCAGGTGTCGAGCTTGAATTCTCGATGCGCGTGGGTGAAGACGGCAGGTTGTTCGGCTCGGTGACCAATCGGATGATCGAGGACGCCTTAAAGGAGAAGGGCCTCACGGTGAACCGCAGGAAGATCGTTCTGGATGAGCCGATTAAAAAGGTCGGTACTTATGACGTCGACATCCGGTTGCACCAGGAAGTAAGAGCATCGGTACAGGTGAGAGTGGCGCCCGATGAGGCGTCCATAGCGGCTGCGGCCGCAGCGGAAGAGGCAGCCGTGGCCGAGGCGGAGGAATCGGCTGAGGCTGCGGATGAAGTTCAGGCCGAAGCAGAAACGGCAGCGGAGGCGACCGATGCCGTAGTAGAAAATGTACCGGGGGAGAACCCGGACGCGCAAGCCGAGGAAGAGACGCCCGAATAGCGTTTCACATTCTCAGTCGTTTCCCGGCGTATAGTAGCAACGCCCATGAAATCATATAGATAAAAGGGGTTGCCGAATGTCGGCGCCCCTTTTTTCGTTTGATTTGGAAATTATGTTTTACGGTATTTTGATCTTGGCTTCATCTGATGTAATCTAAACCTCACGCCCGTTCTTTCCACTGAATCATCATTGGAGTTTTGAAGTGGAAATGCCCGCTCGTGATGAGCGGTCCGGGCAGCCGGGCCAGCTCCCCCCCCAAAACATAGAAGCCGAACAGCGCGTTCTGGGCGCTTTGCTGCTCGACGGCGCGATGGTTCCGCCCGTCATGGAGGTGTTGCGGCCGGAGCATTTCTACCGCATGAGCCATCGTGTGATTTACGAGGGCATGATCAGCCTTTTCGAGAAATCCGAACCCATCGACCTGCTCACCCTGGCCGATGCCCTGAAAAAGGCGGGAAAGCTCGATACCGCGGGCGGGCTCGAATACATCGCGCGTTTGGCGGATGATGTTTCCAGCGCCAGGCGCGCGGAAACCTATGCGAAACTCGTCAGAAGCACGGCGTTGCTCAGAGAACTCATACACACCTCGAACGCCATCGCGCAGAGAGCCTTCACTGGCGAGGATGATATCGATACCCTCGTGGACGACGCAGAGCGCGCGATGCTGGAGGTTTCATCCGGCCGTTACCAGCAAAGCGTAGAGGGAATGCGCGACATCATCAAACATACGTTTCCCTATCTGGAAGACCTTTATGATCGCAAGGAACTCGTTACCGGAGTACCCACGGGGTTCTCGGATATGGACAAGCTGACGAGTGGTTTGCAGCCCGGGGAATTGGTCATCATAGCCGGTCGTCCCAGCATGGGGAAGACGGCGTTCGCCCTGTGCATCGCCGAATACGCCGCGTTGGCGTCGAAAACCGCCACGGTGATATTCAGTCTCGAGATGAGCGCGCGCGCATTGGCCATTCGCATGATGTGTGGCCGCGCCATGGTGAATTCCAGGCAGCTTCAAAGCGGCTATATGCCGTCCCAGAAATGGCCGGATTTGATTCGGAGCGCGGGCGAACTCTCTGATGCTTCCATTTACGTGGACGACGCGACGGATTTGTCCGTGTTCGACATTCGGGCGAAAAGTCGCCGTATCCAGGCGGATCAGGGCCTCGACCTCGTGGTGGTCGATTATCTACAGCTCTTGCACCACAGGGGCCGCTCCATGGAGAATCGCCAGCGCGAGATCAGCGAGATATCCCGGGGGCTGAAAAGTCTGGCGAAAGAACTCGATGTGCCCGTCGTGGCCTTGAGCCAGCTCTCGAGGGCGGTGGAATCCAGAGAGGGCAAGCGCCCCAACCTGGCCGATTTGCGTGAGTCGGGCTCGATAGAACAGGATGCGGACGTCGTAGCCTTGTTGTTTCGCGAGGAGTATTATGACCCCAAACCTGACAACAAAGGGCTCGCCACCGTCATTCTCGCCAAGCAGCGCAACGGGCCGACCGGTGAATTGGAACTCAAATTTTTCCCGGAATATGCGCGATTCGTTAACCTGGACACATACCATGAAGGCGCGGCTGTAGGCGCACAAGATGCCGAACCCGGCTACCCGGAGGAACAAGAGGCGCCGTTCTAGCTTCGCAACGGCCAGGACGTCTCCAAAAAGGGGGCCTTCTTTTTGAGCGAACATTTGCTGCCGTCCGGATATCGGAACGCTGTTTTCATCGATCTGGACATCCTGATTCAAAATTATAAAAATCTGGCGAGTTCCCTTCTCTCTCAAGAGCCGCTCGCCGTCGTGAAGGCGGAGGCCTACGGGCACGGTGGCGTAGAGGTCGCTCGCGCCATGTATGAGGCGGGCGCCAGATGGTTCGGTGTGGCGGCGATTGAGGAGGCGGAGGCGCTTCGCGCCGCTGGTGTGGGAGATGGGTTCGCCGAGGCGCGCTTATTGGTGATGAGCGATACGTTGGCGTATAACGCGAAAAGGCTGGTCGAGGCGGATTGCGACGCCACCGTCTGGCGCATGGAGCAGATTGAAGGTCTGGCGAGCGCGGCGAGAGGAGCGGGCGGAAAAGCGAGAGTACACGTCAAGGTGGATACGGGGATGGGGCGTCTGGGATTGCGCCCGGCGGAAGCCGTCGATTTCATCGAAAAGACGTCGCGTGAGGAGAACGTCGAGGTTGCCGGGTTGATGAGCCATTTCGCCCGGGCGGACGAAGAAGTAGGAGATGCTGCGACGGGGGCGCAAATTCGCGAGATGGAAGCGCTGATCCATGCGCTAAGAGAGAAAAATATGCTTCCGCCACACATCCACATGGCGAACAGCGCGGGCTTGTTGAATTATCCCCAGGCGCCCGGCAACCTGGTGCGTCTGGGCATCGCGCTTTATGGCTCCTCGCCCCAGTTTTCAAAGAGCGTGGCCTTGGGATGCGCCATGAAGTGGGTGGCGAGAGTACTGCAGGTGAAAGAAATCGATGCAGGCCGGCCGGTTGGCTATGGCGGAACTTATGAGAGAAATTCTCTTGGGCGAGTCGCGATGGTGGCGACAGGGTATGGGGATGGCTACCCGCGCATCTTGTCCAACCGGGCGGATGCGCTGGTGGGCGGTGTGCGGGTTCCGGTAGCGGGGCGCGTATCCATGGACATGCTGGCGCTCGATGTGTCGAAAATCGAAAACATCGCGCCGGGAGACGAGGTCGTCCTGCTGGGCGATCAGGGCAATGGGGCCGTCAGTTGCGAGGAGATGGCCGACAGGGCCGAGACGATACCCTATGAGATCATGTGCGGTGTGGGCGTCCGTGTGCCGAGAATCTACTTGCGAGAAGGTCGGGTGACCCATGTTCGCAAGCTGTAGCGAGTGTTTGTTTGATCTAAACGAGAGGGACCGTGACGAAGATTGAATACAAGGCGGTGGAAAAAAGTTTTGATGAGAATCACGTGCTGCGCGGCGTGGATTTTCAGGTTCCGAGCGGGCGCATCACCGCCATCATCGGGCGAAGCGGGGAGGGCAAGAGCGTTTTGCTGAAACATACCCTGGGTCTTCTGCGCCCCGATGGCGGTGAGATTCTGGTAGATGGCGACGACATTTCAAGATTGCGCGGAAATAGGCTCAACGAGGCGCGCTCCAAATTCGGGATGCTCTTTCAGGGAGCGGCCCTGTTCGATTCGATGACGGTGGAGGAGAACGTGGCGTTTCCTCTGGTGGAGCACTCCACGCTGACGCGCCCGGAGATATCGGAGCGCGTGAGGGAAACGTTGCGCCTCGTGGGGCTCGATGGAGTAGAGTCGCGGATGCCTGCCCAGTTGTCGGGCGGAATGAATAAGCGCGTGGGGCTGGCGAGAGCGATAATCCGTGAGCCCGAAATCATCTTGTACGACGAGCCGACGACGGGGCTAGACCCGATACTCACCGATTCCATCCATCGTCTGATCATTCAGATGCAGGAAGTATTGCAGGTGACATCCCTGATGATAAGCCACGATGTGGAAAAAGTGCTCGAGTTCGCGCACTACGTCGGGATGCTTCACCAAGGCAGGATGGTGTTCGCGGGCAGCCCGGATGAGGTTCGGGCCTCGGAAGACCCTCTTGTGCGGCAGTTCATCGCCGGTAGTTCCGAAGGGCCGATAGAAGTCCTGTGAATACGGCCCTGCAATTTCTCGTCACCGCTCAGGACGCCAAGAGCAAAGCCCGTACGGGCCGTCTCACGCTTGCGCACGGTGAGGTGGACACACCGGCTTTCATGGCCGTCGGCACTCAGGCGACTGTGAAGACTTTGGCGCCTGAGGATTTGTCGGCGGCAGGTTGTCAGATTATTCTCGCCAACGCATATCATTTGTCCCTGAGACCTGGAGATGAGGTAATCGCCAGACTGGGCGGGCTTCACCGGTTCATGGGTTGGGACGGCCCGGTTCTGACCGATAGCGGCGGGTACCAGCTTTTCAGCCTGGCGCCCCTCGCCCGGATATCCGATGAGGGAATCGACTTTCAGAGCCACTTGGATGGCGCGAGGATGATGCTGACGCCCGAGCGCGCCGTCCGGATTCAGGAAAATCTGGGACCCGACATCGCGATGGTGCTCGATGAGCCCCTGGGTTTTCCCCATACGCGGGACGAAGCCCGACAAGCCTTGGCGCGAACGAGCTTATGGGCCCAAAGGGCCAAAGAGGCGCACACCCGGGCGGATCAGGCGCTTTTCGCTATTGTTCAGGGCGGAGGTTTCGAGGAGTTGAGAGAACAAAGCGCTAAAGAGTTGGTGGAGGTCGACTTTCCGGGCTACGCCATCGGCGGCCTTTGCCTGGGAGAGACGAAGGTGGAGACTGCCTCTCTTCTTGATGCCGCGACGGATGTTTTGCCGCTTCATAAGCCGCGTTACGTCATGGGAATGGGCACCCCGGCGGATCTGATTCGCGGCGTCCTCAAGGGCGCGGATATGTTCGATTGCGTGATGCCGACCCGGCACGCGAGGCGCGGAAATCTTTTTTCATGGCGGGGTAGGCTCTCCATCAAGAATGCCGTGCACGCCGAGGCGCCCGGGCCGATCGACCCTGATTGCGGGTGTTATACCTGTTGTAAGGGATACAGCCGGGCGTATCTGAGGCATTTGTTCCAGGCGGGGGAAACTCTGGGCCAACGCCTCATGACGATTCATAATCTTTATTTTTATCAGGATTTGCTTGCCCAGGCGCGAAAAGCAATCAACCGGGGCCGTTTCTCATCCTGGGCGGAGGAGCAACTCGCGGGACCCCTGGGCCGGGACCCGGAAGGACCTCCGGGAGGTGGTGGAGGATTGCGGCGGGATCGCTCCGGGCGTCTTGTTTCGGGGATGTCCGCCAAAGAATAAGAGACTGATTCTTAATGCCTTTGCTTGACAAGGAGTGGGGGCTTTGTTACGAAGCCTTGGCTACGTTGCCCGACGGAGCGCCTTTTTCATGGAGATATAGAGAATGTTGGATTCTTTAGCGGCATGGTTGGCCGATTCTTCTGTTGCGTACGCCATGGCTCCTCCTTCTGGCGGCGGCGGCTCACCCAGTTTCTTGATTCAGTTGGCGCCGTTCCTGATGATTTTCGCCATCATCTATTTCATCATGATCAGGCCCCAGCAGAAGAAACAGCAGGAAATCCGCAGGATGCAAGAGGCTCTCAAGCCCGGAGATCAGGTGGTCGCTAGCGGGATTTTGGGTGAAGTGGTGAGAATCAAAGACGATATTGTGACACTGAAAGTGGACGAAAACATGCGTATTCGCGTACAAAGGTCTTTTGTGACGGCTATTCCATCGAGCGCGAGTGCGGAGAAGACCAAGGCTCCCCAGAAAGAAAAACCAGAAAAACAAAAGTGAAATCATTTCGCCCTTCACTCGGTGAAATGATTTTCGGGACGGGTGGAATCGAACCACCCGGCGTAAGGAGAGTTTCATGAGGGGTGTAAGCTGGCGGGCGGCTCTGATAGTCATCGTAATTGTCGTCTCCGCGTTTTTTCTGGTTCCTCCGAGCGAGCGCATCAATCTCGGGCTTGATTTGCAGGGCGGGATTCACCTGGTCCTCGAGGTGCAATCCGAAAAAGCGGTGGAATCGAAAATGAGCCGCTATTTCACGGAGTTGAGAAACCGCCTTTCCATAGACGACATACGCACCCGAACCCTCAAGCGCGATGGGCTGAGGCTGACCGCGACCCTTCATCGCCCCACCGACAGGGGGCGCTTCCTCACGATGATGCAGAATTACCCGGACCTCACCCTGGAGAGAGAAGAGGGCGCGCCGCCGACGTTCGTATATTTCCTTTCATCACAACAAGTGGAGCGCACGAAAGAGCAGGCCATCATTCAGGCGCTCGAGACGATTCGAAACCGCATCGATCAGTTCGGCGTGCGTGAGCCTACGCTTCAGCGCCAGGGAGAGCGGCGCATCATCATCCAGCTTCCTGGGGTGGAAGACCCCTCCCGGGCGAAGTCTTTGATCGGCAAAACGGCGCTCTTAGAGTTCAAGATGGTGGACAATCAGGCCAATGTCGCGAGTGCGCAGGAGCGTGGTCGCGCGCCCGAGGGTCTGCAGCTTTTGTATGAAGTATCGAGAGACAGGCAGACGGGCGAGGTGACCGAACGCACTCCCTTGCTGGTGAAGAAAGAAGCCGCCCTGACCGGGGGCAATTTGACCGATGCGCGCGTGGAAATCGGAGATCGCTTCAACCAGTCCTACGTGGCCATCGCGTTTGATTCCGTGGGGGCGGGTGCGTTCGACCGCCTCACGGCGGCGAACGTGGGCAGGCGTCTCGCCATTGTGCTCGATGGCGTCGTCTACAGCGCGCCAGTGATTCAGGAGCGCATCAGCCAGGGCAGGGCGCAGATAACGGGAAGTTTCACACTCGAAGAAGCGACGGATCTGGCGATAGCCCTGAGAGCGGGGGCGCTCCCCGCCCCGGTGGAAGTTTTGGAGGAAAGAAACGTCGGCCCGTCGCTGGGGGCTGATTCCGTGCGTCAGGGTCTCATCAGCATCATCGTCGGGTTCATACTCGTTTTGATATTCATGGCCATCTATTACAAATTAAGCGGCGCGGTGGCCATCATGGCGCTTCTTTTCAACCTGCTGATACTCCTGGGAGCGCTCGGGTTCTTCGGCGCTACGCTGACCCTGCCGGGAATCGCGGGCATCGTGCTGACGGTTGGTATGGCGGTCGACGCCAACGTCTTGATTTTCGAGCGAATCAGGGAAGAGTTGCGGTTAGGAAAAACCATTCGCTCCGCCATCGATTCAGGTTACGGCAAAGCCTTTCTCACGATTCTGGACGCGAACGTGACGACGCTCATCGCCGCGCTGGTGCTCCTGCAATTCGGAACGGGACCCATCAAGGGATTCGCCGTCACCCTCAGCATCGGCATCGTGGCGAGCATGTTCACCGCGATTTTCGTCACCCGATTTGTTTATGATTTCTTCTTGTCCCGGACCGACGTGAGGAGTTTGAGCATCTAATGGAAATTATCCGGCCAGACTCATCATTCGACATCATCGGCAAAACCAAGCTCTTCGTCGGCATCTCCGCTGTGGTCGTCGTTCTGTCCCTCCTCCTTCTTATGACCAAGGGGATAAATTACGGTATTGATTTCACCGGCGGAACATTGGTTCAGGTGCAGTTCAAAGAAGCCAAGCCGATTGGCGATATTCGCAGCGCCGTCGGGGGACTTTCTTTGGGCGATACGGTCATCCAGAATTTCGGCTCCGACAGAGAGTTCCTGATTCGTGTCGAGAAAAGCTCGGGCAACATCAAGGGCGTCGAATCTCTGGTGAAAATCGCACTCTTGAAAAAATTCGGTAAAGATGCGTTCGAAATGCGGCGAACCGAGATGGTGGGCCCCAAAGTAGGCGCGGACTTGCGACAGAAGGCGCTGAGCAGCATGCTCTTCGCCCTCATCGGAATCCTGATTTACATCAGCCTCCGGTTTCAGTTTCGCCAGGCGATTGCCTCGGTCGTGGCGCTTTTGCACGACGTCGTCATCACGCTCGGCGTATTTTCCTTGTCCGGCAAGGAGTTCTCACTCCCCATCGTAGCGGCCGTTTTGACGATTATCGGCTATTCGCTGAACGACACCATCGTCGTGTTCGACCGCATCCGGGAAAATACGCGGGCTTCGAGACGCGCCGAGCTTTCAGGGCTCGTCAACAAATCCATCAACCAGACCCTCTCCCGCACGTTGATCACTTCCGGGACCACGCTGGCCGCCGTGCTGGCGTTCCTCTTCCTGGGGGGCGACGTGATCTCAGACGTGGCGTTCGCTCTGGTGATCGGCATCGTGGCCGGTACGTATTCTTCCATCTACGTGGCGAGTCCCATTCTGCTGGCGTGGCCCGAGACGACAAGGGGCGGCTCCAGAAGCAAGAAAAGCTCCACGGCCAAAGCCTGACAATATCCGGGAAGAGGACAGTTGTTCATCATCGCCCGACTCGTGAAATTTTCGTTGTAGAATCCTGATTCAGAGAAGATTTCCTGCCGATTTATGGCGTGACTTCCGTAAATCTCATTCAGAATCGCGTTGAGCTCTCACCCGCAGCCTTAAAGCGTTCAGGCGGATGAATCCTTCGGCGTCTTTTTGGGAATATACCTCATCTTCCTCGAAGGTGGCGAGGTCGGGACGGTAGAGGGTCATGTTTTCGGGCGCTTTTCTTCCCACGACGCTGCAAGCGCCTTTGTAGAGTTTCACCCTGGCGGAGCCGCAGACCGATTCCGCCGCGTGATCGATGGCTGATTGTAAAAATTCCCGCTCGGGCGCGAACCAGAAACCGTTGTAGACGAGTTGCGCGTATTTAGGGATCAAGGAATCGCGCAGTTGCATGACTTCCCTGTCCATCGTGAGGGATTCCACGGCACGGCGCGCCGCGTGCAGAACCGTGCCCGCGGGCGTCTCGTACACCCCTCTGCTCTTCATGCCCACGAAGCGGTTTTCCACCAGATCCACCCGGCCTACGCCATGCGCGCCCGCCAGGGCGTTTAGTTGCTCCATCATGGCGACCGGTGATAGGGGTTCCCCGTTCAGGGCCACGGGATCGCCCTCCTCGAATTCGATTTCGACGTATTCGGGTATATCGGGCGCTTTTTCGGGCGATACGCTCAAGACGTACATATCCGCAGGCGGCTCCGCCCAGGGGTCTTCCAGAACGCCGCCCTCGAAGCTGATGTGCAGGAGGTTCCTGTCCATCGAATAGGGTTTTTCCGCCGTGACGGGTATCGGTATGCCGTGTCTTTCGGCATAGGCGATGAGATGGGAGCGCCCCCCGAAATCCCAGTCGCGCCAGGGCGCGATGATGGTGACGTCCGGGTCGATCGAAGCGTAGGTCAATTCGAAGCGCACCTGGTCGTTTCCCTTGCCTGTCGCGCCGTGGGCGACGGCGTCGCCCCCCGTTTTTTTGAGCACGTCCATGTGGCCCTTCGCGATGAGGGGCCGGGCGATGGACGTCCCCAGCAGATACGCGCCTTCATAAACTGCGCCCGCGCGAAGCATGGGGAAGATGTAATCGCGCGCGAATTCTTCTCTTAAATCCAGGATGTGGCAGGACTCGGCGCCCGTGGCCAACGCCTTTTCCTCCAAACCGTCGAGTTCGCCGGCGCCCTGGCCGACGTCCGCCGCATAGGCCACGACGGGGCACTCATATTGTTCTTTAATCCACTTGAGCATGACTGAGGTGTCCAAGCCCCCTGAGTAGGCGAGGACGACCCTGCTCGGCTTATGCGCCATCACTTCCTCCGGCTAGAATTTGAAGGAGAATCTTCTGAGCGTGGAGTCGATTCCCTGTCTGCGTGAAAACGACGCTCCTCGGACCGTCCATAACATCCGCCGTCACTTCTTCCCCCCTGTGCGCGGGGAGGCAGTGCATGAAAACGGCGTCTTTATTCGCATTTCGAAAGACTTCTTCGTTCACCTGATATGGGGCCAGATCTTTCTGGCGACGCTCGTTCTCCTCTTCCTGGCCCATGGAAGTCCACACGTCCGTATAAACGGCGTCGGCTCCAGCGCATGCCTCTTCCACGTCCTCGGTAATCTTGATTTGCGCGTTCGATTCTTGCGCCGAGTTTTGAGCCTGCTCCAGAATTTTGGAGTCCGGCCAGTACCCTTTCGGACACGCCGCGCTGATATCGACACCGATTAACGCGCCCACGATCAGCAATGAATGCAGCACGTTGTTCCCATCACCCAGGTAAGCGAGCTTCAGGTTCTCCAGCGTGCCGTAGTGCTCTCGCATCGTGAGAAAATCGGCGAGGGCCTGACAGGGGTGGTGTAAATCCGTCAACCCGTTGATGACGGGGACGCTCGCATTCGCGGCGATTTCCTCCACGCGTACGTGCGCGTATGTTCTGACGATGATGCCGTCCACATATTCGCTCAGCACCTTTGCGCTGTCCGCGGGGGTTTCCCCCCGGGCGATCTGGGTGTCGTTCGGCGCCAGGAAAATGGCGTTCGCGCCCAATTGAGAGAGACCCGCCTCGAAAGAAACCCTCGTTCTGGTGGAGTGTTTTTCGAAAAGAAGCGCAAAGTTCTTTCCCGCCAGGGTGGTGCGGAGTTTCCCCTCGGCGGTTTCTTTTTTCTGGACGAGCGCCTCTTCGATGAGTTCGAGGGTTTGCGCGGCGCTCAGCTCCTCGCCGGTGAGGTAGTCCAGCTTATTCATTTCACCAGGTCCGCGAGGGCTTCATCCAGAAAATTCATCAGCTTGTCGATCATCTCTTTTTCCACGACCAGGGGAGGGATGAGCCGAATAACCTTCTGGACGGCCACGTTCAGCAAAAAGCCCGCTTCCAGCCCCTTCGTGACGATGGAGGTTGCGTCCACGTCCACCTCGCAGCCGATGATCAGCCCCTTGCCCCTGATGTCCTTGATAATGGCGTGTCGCGTCGCCAAATCCTCGAGTCTTGCGGTGGCGTATGCCCCCATCTCCTGCACGTGCTCGAGGAATCCGGGCGCGGTGATGGCGTCCATCGCGGCGCACCCAGCGGCGGTGGCCAGGGGGTTGCCCCCGAACGTCGCCGCATGATCGCCCGGCTCGAACGCCATGGCCTTGTCCGAGGCGACCAGCGCGCCGATGGCGGTCCCGCCCGCCAGAGCTTTTGCGAGGCTCATGGCGTCGGGCGCCACGCCCTCGTGCTCATACGCCCAGAGTTTTCCCGTTCTGCCGAGGCCGACCTGCACCTCATCAAATAACAGGAGCAGGTCGTTCGCGTCGCAAATCTCGCGCAGGCCCTTCAGATAGCCCTCGGGCGGCACGTTCACGCCGCCTTCGCCCTGTATGGGTTCCACCATGATGGCGCAGGTTTGCTCCGAAACCGCGGCGGCTACGGACTCCACGTCGCCGAAGGGCACGTAGCGAAAACCGGGCAGCAGCGGCTTGAACGCCCCGTGAAACTTCGTCTGGCCCGTGGCGGAGAGCGACGCCATGGTGCGGCCGTGGAAGCTCATGTCGAAACTCAGTATCTCGTGGCGGCCTTCCCCGTATTTTTTATACGAATACTTTCTGGCGAGTTTGAGAGCCGCTTCGACGGCTTCCGTGCCGCTGTTGCAGAAAAACGCCTTATCACCGAAAGAGAGCCGGTTGAGCCTTTTCGCCAACTCGATCTGGGGCTCGATATGGTAGAGGTTCGAGACGTGGATCAGCTTTCCGGCCTGTTCCCTGATGGCGGCCACCACGTCTGGATGGCAATGCCCGAGGTTGCAGACGGCCAGGCCGGATACGAAATCGAGATATTCTTTTCCGTCCGCATCCCAGACACGGCATCCCTCGCCACGGACCAAAGCGATGGGGTAACGCCCGTAGGTGGGTGCGACGTGTTGTTCAGCGTCCGAGATCAGTGTGGAATTGTCCATGCTTTTCCCCAAAAAGAAGCTATCTGACGATTTGCGTGCCCACGCCTTCTTTCGTGAACACTTCGAGTAAAACCGCGTGAGGAACCCTGCCGTCCACGATGTGGGTTTTCGTGACGTTCGATGAGAGAGCGTCCAGGCACGCGTCTACTTTCGGAATCATCCCGCCGGTGACGATTTTCTCGTCTTTGAGTCGCTGCACCTCATCGCGCTTCACGGTGCTGATGAGGTTTTCGCTTTCATCCAGAATGCCGGGCACGTCTGTCAGGAGAATGAATTTTTCCGCGTGAAGCGCCCCGGCGATGGCGCCGGCCGCCGAATCGGCGTTGATGTTGTAGACGTTGCCGTCTTGGCCCACGCCCAGAGGAGCGATGACGGGAATGAACCCGCCATCGGTGAGGTGGTGGATGATGTCGGGTTGTATGGCCAGGACCTCGCCGACGCGCCCCAAGTCATACTCCACGTCTTCTCCCTCCGGTCCTTTTCTGCTCATGATCAATTTCTTCGCCGTCGTAAGGCCGGCGTCCGAGCCGGAAAGGCCCACGGCGTTTCCCCCGTGCCGGTTGATGAGCCTCACGATGCTCTTGTTCGTGGCGCCGGAAAGCACCATTTCCACCACCCCGACGGTTTCCTCGTCCGTCACCCGGAGTCCTTCGATGAACTCGCTGGTCTTGCCGATTTTCTTGAGGGTCTCGCCGATTTGGGGGCCGCCGCCGTGGACGACGACCACGTTGATTCCCACATACTTGAGAAGCACGATATCCTGGGCGAACGGGGCGTGAAGCTCCGGCTGCACCTGGGCGGCTCCGCCGTATTTGACGACGATGGTCTTGCCCGTAAACTGTTGGATATAGGGCAGCGCCTCAACCAGTGTCGCCGCCCTGTCTCTCGCTTCCATGCGAAAACCTTCAAAAAGAAAGAAAAAAGTACGGGTTTCTCGTCACAAGTCGAGAAATATACACTCCCCTGCGGTTTCGAGCCAAGGGGGAGGGAGAGAAGGTTTAGAGAATATAACGGCTTAAGTCAATATCTTCGACGATATCGGCAAGGCGTTCGCGCACATAGGCGGCGTCGATCTTCACGCTTTCCCCGGACATCTCCGGCGCCCGGAAAGAAATATCCTCGAGGAGCCGCTCCATGATGGTGTGGAGCCTTCTGGCGCCGATGTTCTCGGTCTGCTCATTGATGCGGAAGGCGAAATTGGCCACTTCCAGGATGGCGTCTTTCTCGAAAGTAATGGTAACGCCCTCAGTCGCCAGAAGAGCGGGGTATTGCCGCACCAGCGCGTTCTCTGGCTCCTGGAGTATGCGAATGAAATCACCCCGGTCCAGGGAGTTCAATTCCACGCGGATGGGGAACCGACCCTGCAACTCGGGCAGAAGGTCCGATGGTTTGGCGATGTGGAACGCTCCCGCCGCAATGAACAGGACATGGTCCGTTTTCACGGGCCCATACTTGGTCTGTACGGTGGAGCCCTCCACGATGGGAAGCAGGTCTCTTTGCACGCCTTCGCGCGAGACGTCGGGGCCGCCGCGTCCGTTGTTTTGAGAGGCTACCTTGTCGATTTCATCGAGAAACACGATGCCGGATTGCTCGGTGCGTTCAATCGCCTCTGCGTTCAGGCTGTCGGGGTCGATGAGTTTGTCCGCCTCCTCCTGGGCGAGGAATGCAAAGGCTTCCGGCACCTTCATGCGCCTGCTCTTGGAGCCCTGGGGCATGAAGTTTCCCATGATTTCCTTCATGTTGATGCCCATTTGCTCCAGGTCGTTCCCGCCCATTAAGTGAATTTCGGGGCCTTTGTCCGCCACTTCCAGATCCACTTCCCGATCGTCTAGTTTGCCCTCGAACAACAGGGAGCGAAATTTTTCCCGCGTACGCTGGTAGCTTTCCTCGCCGAGCGGGTCCTTGGATTGGCCGCGTTCGTCCATCGCGCCGAATCCGGGGGGATGCGGCAAAAGCATGTCCAGGAGACGCTCTTCCGCCAGCTCCTGGGCTTTGGCCTTGTTTATCTCGCGCTGTTCTTCCTGAACGATGTTTCGCGCCAGTTCGACGAGGTCTCGAATCATGCTCTCCACGTCGCGGCCGACATAGCCGACCTCGGTGAATTTGCTGGCCTCGACCTTGATGAAGGGGCTTTTCGTGAGCTTGGCCAGGCGTCTTGCGATCTCGGTCTTCCCTACGCCGGTGGGGCCTATCATGATGATGTTCTTGGGCGCCACGTCATCCGCCATCTCGGGCGGCAGTTGTTGTCTGCGCCAGCGGTTTCTGAGCGCAATCGCCACCGCTCTTTTGGCGTCATGTTGGCCGATGACGTAGCGGTCGAGTTCCTCGACGATTCGTACGGGTGTGAGATTTTCCATCAAAGCACTTCCACTGAAATGTTCTTGTTGGTGTAGATGCAAATGTCCGCTGCGATTTCCAGAGATTTTCGTACGATTTCTTCGGCGCCGAGTTCGGGCTCCAGACCCAGCATGCCTCGCGCGGCGGCGATGGCCATCGAACCCCCGCTGCCGATTCCGAGTACGCCGTCATCAGGCTCGATGATGTCGCCCGTGCCCGAGAGAATGAGAGAGGTTTCCTCATTCGCCACCGCCAGGAGGGCTTCGAGGCGGCGCAGGACCCTGTCCGTTCTCCAGTCCTTGCCCATCTCCACGGCGGCGCGCGAGAGATTTCCCCGGTATTCCTCGAGTTTACCCTCGAATCGCTCGAACAGGGCGATGGCGTCAGAAGCCGAACCCGCAAAGCCGGCGAGCACTTTTCCGTTGCCGAGCCTGCGGATTTTCACGGCCCCGTGTTTCACAGCCGCGTCTCCCATGGTGACTTGGCCGTCTCCGCCCAGGGCTGTTTGTCCTTTATACCGCAGCGCGAGAATCGTGGTGGAGCGAATGATTTCACCTGGCGTCGTCATCGGTCATCCTCGTTTGCGTGTTCATCTTTGCCCTGGGGTGCGCATCGTCATACACGGCGCGCAAGTGGGAAAAATCCACCTGCGTGTATCTTTGTGTCGTGGATAGGCTCGCGTGCCCTAAAAGTTCCTGAATCGATCTCAGGTCGGCCTCCTGGCTCTCAAGTAAATGCGTCGCCGCCGAATGGCGAAGGGCATGAGGGGTGAAATGATAGCTGAAACCGCCTTTTTTTTCATACGCGCGGAAGATGGAGCGCACGAAGGCCGGAGAAATTCTCTTTTCCCGCTTGTTGATGAAAAGAGGCGAATCCTCTAGCGGGGTTATTTCCATATGTGCAAGATGGCCGGCTACGGCTTTGGCCGCCGCTTTGGTGATGGGCACGATTCTCTCTTTCCTTCCTTTTCCGCGAACGCGGATGAGTCTTTCCGCCATGTCCAAATCAGCATAGTTAAGTCCTGTTAATTCGCTTACTCTCAAACCGGACCCGTAAAGAAGCTCGAATATCGCTTTGTCCCTGACGCCTTCGGGGGTCGAGGTGTCGGGCATCTCCATGAGGCGAACCGCGTCATCGACGGGCAGGAAGGTCGGCAAGGGCCTTTTTTCTTTGGGGGAGGGCACTTCCCCCGCCGGGTCGGCCAAAGGGAGTCCCTCTCGCCTTAAAAAACGAAAGAGGCTGCGTATGCTCGACAAATGCCGGTTCACGGTCGTCGAAGATACTCCCTTGCGGTACAGAAAGCCGAGATAGCCACGAATGGCCAAGGAATCGATTTCGTCGAGTGGAACCGGCTGTTGCGCCCAATCGGTGAGAAACTCATCGAAGTCTTTCAGGTCCGCCGCGTATGCGCGAACCGTGTGTTCCGAACTGTCGCGCTCATCGCGCAGATGGGCCTCAAAGAGTTCCCGAGCCTCGCTCAGGCTGTTTGTGAGGCGAGTTTGTTTCGCCATTGCTCCAAATCCTCGATAGCGCGATTGGTGACGTGCTTTTTCCTGAATCTTTTGGGAACGCGCTTTTCCAGGGGCGGGAAGAGGCCGAAGTTGATGTTCATGGGCTGGAAATTTCTCGGATTCGCTTCGATGATGTAGCGATTCAAAGCGCCGAGCGCCGTCGTTGCGGGTGGGGGGGTGATGGGTTCCCCCTGGATGGCGGCGGCCGCGTTGATTCCGGCGATAAGGCCGATGGCGGCCGATTCGAGGTATCCCTCGACGCCTGTGAGCTGGCCCGCCATGAAAATATGCGGGTGACGCTTGAGTTGCAAGGTAATCCGCAGCAGGCGCGGCGCATTGATGTAGGTATTTCGGTGCAGGCTTCCGTAGCGCAAAAAACGCGCTTTCTCGAGAGCCGGTAGCGTCGAGAAGATGCGCTTTTGCTCCGGATAGCGCAGCCTGGTCTGAAAACCCACCATGGAGAAGTAGTCTCCCGTCAAATCCTCGCGCCTGAGTTGAGCGACCGCGCAGTAGGTCTCTCCCGTTTCGGGATGCTCGAGGCCTACGGGCTTCATCGGCCCGAACGCCATCGTGTCTTTTCCGCGAGCGGCCATTTCTTCGAGAGGCAGGCAGCCCTCGAAATAAATCGCGCGCTCGAATTCGCGAAGGGGGATTTTCTCGCCGCCGAGAAGAACCTCGACGAATTGGTAATACTGCGATTCGTTGAGTCCCAGGTTGAGGTAGTCGCCCTCGCCGCCTTCTTCGTTGCCCTTTCCGTAGCGCGAGGCCGTGAACGCCATCGACATGTCGATGCTGTCCGCATGTAGAATGGGTGAAATGGCGTCATAGAAATACAGATACTTGCCTTGCGTCAGGCGGGCGATTTCGGCGGAAAGAGAATCGCTCGTGAGCGGGCCGGTGGCGACGATGGTGGGGGTTTTCTCCTCCAAATCCCGGATTTCTTCCCTGTGAATGGTGATTCGCGGATCGTTTTCGATTGTTTCGGTGATGGTCTTGCTGAAAGACGAGCGATCCACCGCCAGCGCCAGCCCTGCGGGAACCCGGCAGGAATCCGCACCCCGCAGGATGAGCGAATCGAACTTACGCATTTCTTCTTTCAGCAGGCCCGAGGCGTTTTCGATGGAATTCGAGCGAAAAGAATTCGAGCAGACGAGCTCGGCCAACCCGCTGGTTTCATGGGCGGGCGTTTTCTTGTGAGGACGCATCTCGTAGAGGTCGACCTGTACGCCCCGCTTGGCCGCCTGCCAGGCGGCTTCACAGCCGGCGAGACCTCCGCCGATTATCCGCAGTCTCTCGCTCAAGTCGTGACCTCCTGGGCAGGAGTGGTTTTCGAGGCTTCCATCCGCTCGACGAGCTCAGGAGGACATTCTACCGCATGCCCGCATTCTTTTTGGGGACAAACGAGCTGGTTGCCGTTTTTCTTGGTCGTCTTGATGGTGAGGATGGGATGCGCGCAGGAAGGACAGGGCTGTGGCACGGGCCAGTCCCATGCTACGGTCTTGCACGCCGGGAAGCGATTGCATCCGTAAAATGGCTTTCCGGTGCGGCGGGAGCGCCGCTCGACGAACTCCCCATCACAGCCCTCACGGGGGCAACTCACGCCGGTCGACTTGGGAGCAGCGGGCGATTGTCCATTGCCGAGCGCTTTTCTTTTCTTGTGCTCGTTCGGGTATGCCGTACAGGACAGATATATTCCAAAAGGCCCGCGCTTCGCCTGCATGGGCGCGCCGCACTCCTCGCAGGGCTGGGCGATTTCCTCGATGCGGGCCATCTCTTCCGCTGCTTCCGGATCGGGCTCATTCTCGGTGGGGATGCTCTCCGAATAACGGCAGCCCGGGTATCCCGAACAGGAGATGAACCAGCCATTCTTGCTGAATTTTTTCACCAGTTCACTCTCGCATTCAGGGCAATTTCTGCCGATGGGCTCTTCTTTTGTCTTGAGATTCGGCAGTTCTTTTTTGGCGAGCTGAATTTTCTTGTCGAAATTGTCATAAAAATCTTTCATCACGGGTAGCCACGGCGTCGTCCCGTTCTCGATGTCGTCGAGATATTTTTCCATTTTCGCCGTAAAGCCCACGTCGATCTGGTCTGGAAAGCCCTGGGTGAGGAGACGGTTCACCTCCCGACCGAGAGAGGAGGGCGTGAACTGTCTGCGCTTTCTTTCGATGGTGACGTATTTGCGCTTCTCTAAAGTGTCGAGGATGCTCGCATAGGTGCTCGGACGACCGACGCCGTCTTCTTCGAGTTCCTTCACCAAAGATGCTTCCGTATAACGCGGCGGAGGCTGGGTGAAGTGTTGCTCGGGCGCGACGCCGGTGGGCGCGGATTCGGATTTCACGAGCGATAGAGGGTCGCCGTCTTCCAGAGGCGGCAGGAGCCTGTCCTGCTCGGAATTTGACGGCCTGGCTTTCGCGTCCTCCGCATCGCCCCGGGATTCGGTGGCGTTCTGGTAGACACTAAGGAACCCCTTGAATTTCAAGATAGAACCGCTCGCCCTGAGGAGGAGTTCTTCTTTGTCCGCTATGTTCACCGTCTGGTGGTAGGGGGTGATGTCCACACTCGTCTGGTCATAGACGGCCGGCGCCATCTGGCTTGCGAGGAACCGCCGCCAGATGAGGCTGTAGAGGGAAAATTGTTCAGGCTTCAGGAACGCCCGCACCTTATCGGGCGTGAGGCGCACGTCGGTGGGCCGGATCGCCTCGTGCGCGTCCTGGGCCGTCTCTCTTGTCTTGAAAATATTGGGTTTCCGGGGAAGGTGGTCTTGGCCGTAATTCGTCTCGATATAAGTGCGGGCTGCGGCGATGGACTCCGGCGCCAGGCGCACGGAATCCGTCCGCATGTAAGTGATGAGGCCGACGTTTCCCGCTTCCCGCCCTAAATTCACCCCCTCGTACAATGACTGCGCAATGCTCATGGTCTTTTTGGCGCCATAGCGCAGTTTGCTGGAACTCTCTTGCTGAAGGGTGCTGGTGATGAAAGGAGCGGACGGTCTGCGCCGACGCTCTTTTTTCTCTACCCTGGAAACCCTCAAAGCGCTGGATGTTATTTTCCCCGCCAGTTCCATCGCCCTGGATTCATCCGGAACTTCCGCTTCTTTTCCGTCGATTCGGTGCAGTTTGGCTTCAAAACGAGGATCAAAGCCTGCTTTTTCCAGATGCGCCGTGATGCTCCAGTATTCTTTCGGCTCAAAGGCCTCTATGGCGTCTTCGCGCTCGCATATCAGTTTAAGCGCGACGGACTGCACCCGGCCCGCGCTGAGACCGAATGCGACCTTGTTCCAGAGTATTTCGCCTGAGAGCTTGAAGCCCACGATTCTGTCCAGCTTTCTGCGGGTTTCCTGCGCGTCTACTTTTTTCTGATCGATTCGCCCGGGTTTCAAGAGCGCTTCCTGCACCGCGCGCTTCGTGATCTCGTTGAACGTCACCCGGTAGAATTCGTTTTCGGCATCAGAACCCCCGAGGAGTTCCTGAATATGCCAGGCAATGGCCTCACCCTCGCGGTCCGGGTCGGGGGCGAGATAAATCTCTTTCGCCGCCGTAGCCGCCTTGCGCAACTGATCTATGGTTTTGGATTTCCCCTGAATTACGCCGTAATCGGCCTTGAAATCGTTGTGAACGTCGATTCCCATTTTCCGCTCGCCCGTTTTTTGCAAATCCCGCACATGGCCTCGCGATGCGAGGATGTCGAAATCAGAGCCCAGGAATTTCTGGATGGTGCGCACTTTCGTCGGCGACTCCACGATGAGGAGTTTAGACGCGGATTTTCCGGTTCGCGCGCCGCGAGAGGCGCTTTTGCGGGTTTTACCCTTGGCTGTAGAGCGCTTCGAGGCCGCTTTGTTCGGGTTTTTTTTGTCGTTCATTTATTTCTCATGCCCGCTGGTTGTTATTCGGGCGTTATCTGTGGATGAATTATCCTGGTGGGCGGCTATCATTTTTCGACTTGCAATCGCTTGCGCTTCGCGGAGGCGGTTCGTCTCATCCGGTACCTCTTTCGTGGAAGATTCATAACGCAAATCAAAAATTCCCTATCGACGAGCGAGCCGATCGCCTCATCATGTAAACCGTTCATACATTCCTGAATTCGTTTGTCTCACGAGGCCTTCCAGTTCCAGGCGCAACAAGGCGGATGAAACTTCTTGCGCCGGGAGGCCTCGTTGTTGAGTCAGTCCATCTATGGTGTTGTCCCCATTCTCCAGCAAGAGTAAAAGCGCATTTTCATCTTCCGTGAGATTCTGGTGCGGCGCCGGCTTTGGAGCGTCTCTGGCTTCGCTTTTCTCAGGCCCGAATCCCTTGATTCGAATCTGCGCTGGACTATCTAGCATACTTCGGGCGTACTCTGGAAGGGCGTTGACGATGTCGTCCACGTTTTCGACCAGGTGCGCCCCTTCTTTTATCAGATAATGGCAACCGGTGCTTTTCTGGGTATGAACGGGCCCCGGTACGGCCATCACCTCGCGTCCTTGTTCGAGCGCCAGGCGGGCGGTCAGGAGGGCGCCGCTTCGCTGCGCGGCCTCGACTACGACCGTCGCCAGAGACAAGCCGCTGATGAGGCGGTTTCTCCTCGGGAAATTCTCTTTCCTCGGATGAGCGCGAAGGTGGAATTCGGATACGACGGCGCCGTGGGCGGCAATCTCGCCTCTGAGTTCCTTGTGGTCGGCCGGGTAGTTCTGGGTAAGGCCACACCCGAGGATGGCAATGGTTCTACCCCCTGCATCGAGCGTGGCTCTGTGGGCTTCCGCATCGATACCGTAAGCCATTCCGCTGACGATGGTGACCCCCTTCCTGGCGAGGTCGGCCGCAAGCTGTCTCGCCACTCGTCTTCCGTAGTCTGTCGGGCGTCGCATGCCGACGATGGCGACGGCGAGGCGATCTGCGGCCAGAATTTCTCCTTCGATGAAAAATGCGCCCGGCGGGGCGTAAATCTCGTGCAGCGACTCGGGATATTGGGCGGAATCGCGCGTGATAATCCCTGCGCCTATTTTCGATGCCTCCTGGCGGATCTTCGAGGCCAAATCGAGCGGAGAATCCTTATCCAGAACTTCACGCGCTTTCCGGCCGCAAAGGCGCGCGAATACGGCGGGAGGCGCCTCGAAAACTTCCGCAGGAATCGGAAACGCATCCGTCAATCGATTCAAACGCTCAGGCGTCATACCTGGGAGGGTTTGCAGGACGAGCCAAGCATCGTCGAGGCTCAAAGAGCCTTGATTTTGAGAGCGCATGATGGAGTTCCAGGTGCTCATTTACGATCTCCGGCGTTCATTATTACCCCTGCATCCATAACACGAAGTCCGTATCTCGTGTCAAGACATGGAAAAATTCAGGGGCGAGGGGAGTATAGTTCATTTATTCTTATCAGGGCTTTTTTCGGGTGTAGTGCTTGAGATTTTGGAGTTGGACCCTCGCCTTTTGGGATAATGGGTGAGCTGGGAATTTTTCGAGCAATTTTTCAAATTCAAGCGTTGCATTCAGGGGAAATGCGCGCCGGATATAGGTAAGTCCTCGTTTGTAATAAGCATCCGGAACTTTGCGACTGTTGGGGTATCTGGTGATGAGGTTAAGAAATTCATCCAGCGCCTCGGGGTATTGCATGAGCGCGTAATAGGCCTCCCCAAGCCAAAACTGGGAATGGGGCGCCAGTTGACTTTTGGGAAACAGACGTAAGAAACGGCGAAATCCACGAATGGCTTCACCGTTTTTCCCGTCCCTGACGGCGCGATACGACTGGTTATGGAGTTCCTGGGGGGTGATGGACCCGGGTCCCGGCTTTGGGGGCGATACGGCCCGCATTCCGGGCGAGGTTTTTGGCGCTCTCATCGGCCTTCGCGGAGGTGGGGGAACCGGAAAGCTCTTGGCGATGATGTTTTCCCGCCTCAGTCTTTCTGCAGTGGTTTTCAAGGCGTTGTTTTTCTTTTTTAAGTCACGAATTTCTTCGGTAAGCGTCTCGATTTTCCTGGCGGATTCGGACACTTGGGTCTGAAGGCGCGCATTACGCTCCTCGGCGGTGGATAATTCTTTCTCGAGCGCCTTGATGTCGGAAGCGCTTCGGGGCGCCTCCGAGGGAGTGGAGTCTGGATCGAGTTGGGGAAAATTGGCGCACCCCGCCATGAATATAGCGAGTGCCAACGCACATGCACTCCGCCGCATATCATCTACCCTCAGGGCGGCAAAATCATGAAGAAAACGCAGGGCGCCTCATTATAGCCGAACGACCTCGAAGCCTTCGCGATGTAGTTCGGCGTCGCCTTTGATGACCAGTTGTATGTCGAGCAGGCTTTCGAGCTCTTCAACGTGTCTTCTTTCTTCATCAAGGAGGATATCCACGACCTCGGGGTGGACGTTCATGAGGAATTTCGCGGCATCTTTGTGTGTTCTTCTCATTCGGCGCACTTCCCGCATGGCTTCATAGCTTACCGAGATCGCGGATTTCACCTGTCCGCGTCCTTCGCAATAGGGGCATGCGGTGCAGAGTGTTCGTTGAATGCTGTCACGAACGCGCTTTCGGGTCATCTCGACGAGCCCCAGTTCGCTTATCTTCAATATGTTTGTGCGCGAGCGGTCTTTCCTGAGTTCCTCTTTGAAGGTGTTGAATACGTTTTCCCTGTTTTCTTCTTTTTCCATGTCGATGAAATCGACGATGATGATTCCGCCCAGGTTGCGCAGGCGCAATTGGGATACGATTTCCCGCACCGCCTCCAGATTGGTTTCGAGAATCGTTTCTTCCGGGCTCTGCTTGCCCACGAATCGCCCGGTGTTGACGTCGATTGTTGTAAGCGCCTCGGTCTGATCGGTCACGATATAGCCGCCGTTTCGTAGCCACACGCGCTGTCCGAGGGCGCGTTCGAGTTCGAGTTCGACGCCGAAATGATCGAATACCGGCTCATCGCCATCATAGTGCTGGAGTTTGGGAAGCAGATGCGGATAGTAGTTTTGCAGGAATTTCCTGGTCTTCAGGTATTGTTCTTTGTCGTCGATGATCATCCTGTCGACGGCGGAATTGAACAAATCCCTTACGGTCCGCTCTATGATGTTTAAATTCACATGAATTCGGGATGGGGCCGAAGCCGATTCGTTTTTGATTAAAATATCTTCCCAAAGCGCATGCAGGAAATTCACGTTGGCCTCAATGTCTTGGGCCGGCATGGTTTCACTCGCCGTGCGAACGATGTATCCGGCCCCTGGTTGGCGGTTCCTGCGGACCAGTTTCTTGAGTCTTTTTCTTTCTTCTTCGTTCTCGATTCGCCTGCTGATGCCGATCTGCTTGATCGTGGGCATGTAGACCACGTACCGGCCGGGTAGGGTGATGTAGCTCGTCAGCCGGGAGCCTTTGGTGCCCAGGGGTTCTTTGCTGACCTGGACGATGACGTCCTGACCGTCTTTGAGCAGGTCTTCTATGTGTCGTTCTTCTTTGTCCCAACGACGCGAACGTTTTCCGACGAGGGTGCGATGCGACGAGCCATTTTGTTGCTCGTAATCGTCGTTGTCGTGCTCGTCCCCGTTGCTGAAGTCGTTGCCTTCGAAATCGAGGTCATCGTCGTCCTCTGATTGCTCAGCAGCAAGTTTCCGGTAATTCTCGATGGACTCGATGGTGTCCACGTCGCTCACGTAGAGAAAACCCGCTTTTTCCAGCCCGATGTCTACGAATGCCGCCTGCATTCCCGGCAGCACTTTCGTCACTTTTCCCTTATAGATATTGCCGACGATGTTTTTCCCGCTTTCGCGTTCGATATAGAGCTCGGCCGCTACTCCGTTTTCGAGCACAGCGATACGTGTTTCGAACGGTTCGGCGTTGACTACGATTTCAGACGGCATTTGCTGTCACGCGGGACGTTCCCGCTCTCCAGTGGATGGATATTTTCAGAATCCGGGCCCTCAGGCACGCCTCGGGAGACAACCCGAAGCATCTGGCGAGAATTTCCGTTACCTTCGGTTTCACGCCATCTCCATAGCGCACCGTGAGGTGCAGGCGGATGACGGTGTCCATCGATGATTCGAGCGAAAATCGCATGATGGATGGTCGCGCGTCGAAATGTTTTATTTTTCCTTTGTGTTCGCGCGTTATTTCAATACTTTTCTCGTTCATGAAATCTTCGATAGTGGTTCTGATCTGTGAATCCAGCGCTTCGGACGAGTCCAAATCTTTTCGGGACAAGGAGATTTCATACGTCGCCGCGCTGAGCGCATTGGCTGATGAAGGTGTTTTCCCCTCGATGCGCCATCCCGAACGTGGCTTGAGGTCTCGCGGGAGTTCTCGTTTCAGGTTTTGGAACAAATCACGCAATTCGATGCGTTTGTTGATCTCCAAAAGCGAGAAATCCACCACTTCCGCGCGGCTTTCCACGCCCACGGGCAGTGCGTAAGAGAAAACGATTTTCGGGTGCGGATTGAAGCCCTTGGAATGTTCGAGGCGGTAGCCTGCGCGCTGAATGGCGCGGATAAAGGTTCGCAGAATCTCCAAATGACTTAAAAAGCGCAGGTCTCCGGATTTTTTATAGATGAATCTGAATTTACGGATGGGCGCGTCGGGTTGTTCCTCGGCGAGGCCGGGGTTGTCGTCATGTGAACCCTCGAAACCCACGGGAACGGGGCCGGATTCACGGGCCACGTTCTTGCGACGCCTCTGCTTGGGGTGTATCGGTTCGGGCCGGGCCTTGGCGATTGCGAGTTCCACAAGCTCGGCGGGAGCAACGTCTTGCCCGGGGGGCAAATCCGCCGCCTGAGGGATATCGCCCATCCCTGCCGGTCCGTTGATGATGGGAAGAGAGGATTTCATCCCGGGCATGGGTTTTTCGTAATGATATTTGATGCCCTTGTATTTATCCAGAATGCCGCATTGGCCGCACGCCTCATAGCGGCAATCGCCGATGGTGACCTCGCGCAGGGATCGTCTCCAGTCGGCGAGTTGGTACTCCTTGGTCACTCCGCAGTCGAGGTGATCCCAGGGCAGCGGGGCATCTTCGGGGATTTCGCGGTAGGCGTACCATTCCGGGTCAAGTCCATGGGTTTCGAAGGCGGCCATCCACTTCTCGTAATCGAAAAACTCCATCCAGCCGTCGAATTTGCATCCCATGTCGACCGCCGTCTCGATGACATCCGCCTGGCGACGATCACCTTTTGAGATGACCGCCTCGAGAAAACTGTGCCGGGGATCCGACCAATTCAACTTGATCCGCCTATCCGGCACCGCACGCTTGATGAAATCGAGCTTCGCCTTGATTTCCTCTTTCGTGTTTTGAGGAAACCACTGGAACGGCGTATGTGGTTTCGGCACGAATGTGGAAAGGCTTACGTTGATGAAGCGGAACGGGTCGCCCGTTTTTCGCGAGCGCATTCTCATGCAGGACATGAGCATGTCCGCCATTTTCTGTAGGTCGTCGAAATTCTCGGTGGGAAGACCGAGCATGAAGTAGAATTTCACGCCCGGCCAGCCGGTATCGAGGATGTCCTGAAGGTTTCGCCTGAGATCCGCTTCGGTCAACACCTTGTTGATGACGTTGCGCAGACGCTCGCTGCCGGCCTCGGGCACCAAGGTGAAGCCCGTGCGGCGCACGCGCGCAATTTGGGCCAGTAGATCCGGGCTCATCGCACCGACGCGGAGCGATGGCAGGGAGATGGAGGTTTGCATGGGGGCGAGGCGCTCCATCAAGCGGGGAACCAGCCCCTTTAGCGGCTGATAATCGGCGATACAAAGCGATGAGAGGCTGATTTCTTCATAACCCGTATTTTTGAGGGATTCCTCGGCGAGTTCGAGAACCTTGTGCGGGTCCCGATCCCGAACGGGGCGGTAGACCATCCCTGCGTGACAAAAACGGCATCCCCTCGTGCACCCGCGCTGCACCTCGAGCGTTACCCGGTCGTGCACCACCTGGGTGTAGGGGATGACGGGCTGCGTGGGGTGGGGCGAATTGTTCAAATCCTCCAAAACGCGCGCTAAAACGGGTTCTTGATGTCCGCTGAGGTGATGGAAACTTTTCACCTCGCCGCTCGGATCGTGTTCGACCACGTAACGACTAGGGATATATATCCCGTCAATCTCCTCTAACATCTCGAGCAGCATCTCTCTCGGCTCGTTCGTCTCCCGCCACTTTTCGTGAACCCTGATGACCTCGGGGAAGAGTTCCTCTCCATCACCGAGGGCGACGGCGTCGAAGAAAGGCGCCATAGGCTCTACGTTGAACGTCACGGGGCCGCCCCCGATGACGAGTGGGTCTTCCTTGCGCCTTTGGGCGGCGCGCCTGGGGATGCCGGCCAAATCGAGCAATAAGACGATGTTGCTGGCGGCCAGTTCGTATAGAAGCGATATTCCCAGAATGTGGAACTCCCGGATGGGCGTTCTACTCTCAAGAGTGCTCAGAAGCGCGTTCTTGCTTCTCAGGATGGCCTCGAAATCATTCCAGGGGAGAAAAACCCGCTCTGCGGCAACGTCTTCATCTGCGTTCAGGAGGTGATAGAGTATGCGGATGCCGTTGTGCGACATGCCGACTTCGTAGGTATCCGGGAAGGCGAGGGCGACTCGACTCCTCACTCTGGCGAGGTCCTTATGGATCGCGTTGACCTCGTTTCCCAGATAACGCGAAGGCTTCTGGACGAAGGGAAAGATATCCCTTGCGTAGTCTAAATTCATTATAATCAACCTGTTAAGCCTCTCGCCATATGCGAGGGGCTTATATTCTTCTTTCGTTCCCCGACCTGCGCCTTTTTGGGGGTCTGGGCGAACCGCTCCCTTATAATGAAGGAAATGGAAAGAATTGGCAACCAGGATAAAAGGGGAACGCGCGCCGCCGGCTTTCACGCGCATGTCTTCGCGTGGGATCGTCGAAAGCGGATGAGAGCGATTTGCCGTAATTCGGAGAGGGGGTATTTACAAATTTGTTGTTTTTGGGGATATCATTCTGCGGATTCATAACTATTTCTGACCGATTCAAGGAGTCTCGCGGATGAAGCCGATGAATTTCTTGCTCTTGATGGATGATGAGCACACCCAGAAAATGTTGGGTTGCTATGGCCATCCAATCGTCAAAACGCCGAACATCGATGCGCTCGCCGCGTCGGGCACACGCTTTGAGAGCGCATATACGAACTGTCCCATCTGCGTGCCGGCCCGCGCGAGTTTCGCCACGGGGAAATACGTGCATGAAATTAGCGCCTGGGATAATGCGCACCCCTACGAGGGAGAGCCCCCGAGCTGGGGGCATCGCCTTCAGGAAGCCGGGGTGAGAACCACCTCGGTCGGCAAGCTTCATTACCGAAGCGCCGAGATTCCCGTCGGTTTCGATGAGCAGATCATCCCCCTGCATTTGCCCAAAGGGGGTGTGGGCGATATTTACAGCGCGGTTCGCGATGAGAAGGGTCTGCCGCCCAGGAACCATCCGGAATGGATGGCCGAACGCATCGGGCCGGGAGATTCCAAATACATTGCGTATGACGGAGAAGTCACGGATTTAGCCTGCAAGTGGATAGCCCGGGAAGCGCCCAAGCATGGCGAGCGTCCCTGGGCGTTGTTCGTCTCCCTCACGTGTCCGCATTTTCCCTTCATCGGACCGCCCGGGTTTTACGACCTCTATCCGCTCGAAGATATCCCCCTGCCCAGACCGCACCCCTCTGGTGGATACGATTGGCACCCCTGGATTGAGGCGCTTCACGAATGTGCTCCATACGATGTTTATTTCGATGACCACAAGCGCCGCGTCGCTCTGGCGTCTTATTTCGCCATGATCAGCTATGTGGATTCGAACGTCGGAAAAATCCTGAAGGCCCTGGAAGAATCGGGTTTCAGGGAAAATACTCGGGTGCTCTTCGCCAGCGATCATGGGGACAATCTGGGCGAGCGCGGTCTTTGGGGAAAATCCACCATGTATGAGGAATCCGTCGCAGTGCCGCTCATCGTGTCCGGCCCGGATGTTCCGAGGGGGAAGGTATCGCGAACGCCGGTCTCGCTCATCGATTTGTTTCCCACGGCGCTCGATTGCGCAGGCTTACTCGATAGCGATGAGGAAAAAGGGCT
This sequence comes from bacterium, assembly GCA_965261085.1. Taxonomy (GTDB): domain Bacteria; phylum UBA8248; class UBA8248; order UBA8248; family UBA8248; genus Bin107. Next base: position 2,955,622 of record OZ253442.1, on the reverse strand, counting down.
GCATGGCGACTCCTTGTTCCGTATCGCGAACGAACCCGATGAGCCCGAGCGCGAGATTTTCAGTGAATTCCATGCGCTTGGCGCCAAGACGGGACTGTTCATGATTCGTCGCGAACGCTACAAGTATATCCATTACGTGGGGCACGAGCCTGAACTCTTCGATCTGGAGAACGACCCCGAAGAACGCCATGACCTCTCCGAAAGCCCAGCGCACCAATCCATCCTCTCCGAACTCGAAGCGTGTCTTTTGTGCATCCTCGATCCCGAGGAGGTGGATAGACGCGCAAAGGCGGAGCAGGCGGCGCTGGTCGAGCAACACGGCGGGCGCGACGCCGTGATCGCCATCGGGAACAGTTTCGCGTCCCCGCCCCCGGGCGAGAACGAATACGGGGAGTAGGGAGGTTAGCCGAGCAGGGGAGTGAGGCTTTTTCGCCTCATGCCGACGTTTAATACAATGCCGATGGCGATGAAAGACGAGATGGAGGCGCTCCCTCCATAGCTGACCAGGGGAAGCGGGATTCCGACAATGGGCATCAGGCCGAGCGTCATCCCGATATTGAAGATGATGTAGAGGAAAAACGCCGTGGCGATGCCTACTGCGAGCAAGGCGCCTTCCTTGTCGGCGGCGTTCAGCGCTGCGCTCAGACACCGCAGAATGAAAATGAAGAACAACGCCAACACGGTAACGCTGCCGATAAAACCCAGTTCTTCGCTCAACACGGAGAAAATGAAATCGGTGTGTTTTTCCGGCAGGAAATGAAGCCTGCTCTGCGTTCCCTGGAGAAGTCCTTTGCCCCAGAATTCCCCGCTGCCGACGGCGATGATGCTTTGCATGCTCTGGTAGCCGGCGCCGAGGGGGTCGGCGTCGGGGTTGAATAGCGTCAATATACGGCGGCGTTGATATTCCTTGAGAAAAAACCAGCCCAGCGGCGCGCACGCGATCGCCGCGCTTCCGATGGTGAGGATGACTCTTCTTTTGACGCCGACGGCCAAGACCATCGCTCCCGCTATCAGCAAGACGGTGAGACCGGTGCCCAAATCGGGTTGTCGGACAATCAGGAGAACGGGCGCAATCGTTAGAAAGAATGCCGGGATGAGTTCCAGGAAACCGATGGGTGTTTCCTCTGCGCGCGAGCCGAAATACCTGGCCAGCACGAGAATAACCGCCAGACGCGCCAGTTCGGAGGGCTGCAGTCGCAAGGGACCGAAAACGAGCCAGCGTTTCGCGCCGTAGACCACCTGCCCCGAGAAGAGGACGACGATGAGCAGGACGATGATGAGGGCGTAAAGTAGATAGGCCCAGCGCGTAAAAGTGTGGTAGTCGAAAAAAAGGATGCACAGCAGGACGCAGAATCCGAGAGATGACCACAGCGCTTGTTTGAGGTGTAGGGAATTTTCAAGAAAAACGGGGTTCGAATGTATTGAGCTGTATATCATGAAAATGCCCGTCAAACTGAGCAAAAGCGTGGCTAGAACGAGCAGCCAGTCCATCTGCGAGAGGGCTCGCCGAAAAGGCGATGATTGAGAAGAAGCAACACCTGTCATCTACGTTCTCCCGGCGCCCGATTGTCTGAGGCGGCTGATTTTTCTTCAGTCGTTTCGTTCGAAGCCAGAATCTCTTGCTCGTTTTTATCGAGATGAAAGGAAATCAACTCTTTTGCGTATGGGGCGAAAAAAGACCCCGGCCTGCCGGCGTTTTCTCCCAAAATGGCGACCGCGATGGTGGGGTTCTCGTAAGGGGCGAATGCGACGAACCAGCCATGGTCCCGGAATTTCCGCAGCAACTCTTCGGGTTTTCTTTTGCGGCCCGTGTATTTGAGGTCGACTGTCTGGGCGGTGCCTGTCTTGCCGGCCACGAAGATGCCCGGTACCTGGGCCTTCTTCGCCGTACCCCGCTTGCCGTGGACGGCTTCTTTGAGCCCTTCTCGAACTTTCTGGAAAATGTCCTGGGAGATCGGAATCTTGCGAATGAGTTGGGGCCTGGATTCGAAAAGTGTTCTGCCGCCGGGGCTCAGCACTTTTTTCACGATGTAGGGTTTCCAGAGATAACCGCCGTTCGCCACGGTGGCGATGAGGTTGGCGGCCTGCATGGGCGTGATGAGATTAAAGCCTTGGCCGATGGATACGCTGATCGTCTCGCCTTCATACCATCTTTCATTGAATCGGCGGCGCTTCCAGGCATCCGATGGTACGAGTCCTCCTTTTTCGGTGGCTCCGAAACCGGTGGGCGAACCCAAGCCGAACATGCGCGCGTAACGAGCGATTCTCTCGATGCCCAGCTTGTGGCCGTTGGTGTAGTAGTAGACATCGCAACTCTGGGCGAGTGATTGAGTGAAGCCTATCGGCCCATGCCCTTCATTTTTCCAGTCGCGAAACAGTTTTTTCCCGAATGGAAACGAGCCGTGGCAGCGTATTTTTTCGTCGGAACGGGCGATTTTTTCGTTCAGAATCGCGAAAGCCATCACGATTTTGAAAATCGAGCCAGGGGGGTATTGGCCTCGGATAGCCCGGTTTTCGAGCGGTTTCAAGGGGTCATTAATGAGGCCTTTCCAGTTTTTGGCGTCGATGCCGCCGGCGAAGATGTTCGGGTTGAAGGATGGCTTGCTCACCATGGCCAAAATGGCGCCGTCCGATGGATCGAGGACGATGATGCTGCCTTCATGCGCTTCGAACAACTTTTCCGCCTTTTTCTGGAGCTCGATGTCGATTGTCAGATAGACGTTGTTCCCCGGTTTTTCCACGAACGGGCGGACGACGCGCAACTCTCTTCCGTAGGCGTCTACCTCCACTTGCTTGAAGCCGCTCTGCCCGCGCAGGAATTTTTCCTGGGTTCGCTCTACGCCGTATTGGCCGAGCAGATCTCCCTGCCGGTAGTTTTGTTTTTTCAGGCGTTGCAACTGACGGTTGCTGACCTCGGCCATATAGCCCAGAAGATGGCTCGCCTGCTCTTTTGAGGGGTACTGCCTGAGCGGCGTCACCTGAACGAATACGCCGGGATAATCGGGCTTGTTTTCTTCCAGGAAGGCCATGGTTTTGCGGCTGATGTCCGCCTTGATCAGGAATGGCCGGAAGGGATTCGCATACCGGGTTCTCTTGTAGAGTTCCTCGAAGGGTTGTTCCGTGATTTCGGCCAGCAGCCGAATGGTCTGTTTTAGTTTTTTTACATTTTCGCGGATCAGATAAATATTGAACGACGCACGGTTGTCCGCAAGCAGTTCTCCCTCTGAGTCGAACACCATACCCCTGGGGCTTTGCACGAGTCGGTAAGCGATCCGGTTGCCTTCGGAGAGGGTGCGGAATTTTGCGCCCTGGATCACCTGGAGGTTCCAGAGTCTGATGAACAAGCCGAAGAGGATGAGGCCAAAACAGATGCCGAAAATGAAAACACGGCGCTTGAGCGCGTCACTCGTCTCGGGATTTGAGTTGAATTGCCACTTTTTCATCTCAGGATCGCTCCGGATAGGACGTGCCCGCTTCGGATGGTAGCACCTTTTCCTCCATCTTTCCCATAAGGCTGATGACGAACGGCGCCAAAACGACATTCAGACCCGCCGTCTTGATGGAATCTATCCAATAACTGATGGTCAGAAATTGATCGGGTAAAAATATTCGCACGAGAAGGAAAGAAAATAAGATGTTGAAAATCGAGGCGAAAAACACCACCGCGCACTGAAACATGACGAAGCGCGCCGTCATACTGGGTTTCAGTCCGCCCGTGTAATGACCAATCAACCCTTTGAGGAGCGCGTTAAAACCCAGCAAGCCCCCTGAGAGCACGTCCTCAACAATTCCGAGACTGAATCCTGCGATGAGTCCCGTCGCCCTGTCACGATGCAGACCCAGGAAAACTGTCGTAAGAAGCATAGCGTCTGGCCTGGCGCCAATCCAGATCGAAAAATAATCCGCCACCGACGTGTGCAGGACGATTGTTAATATGGCGAGTATAATATAAAATAAAACAATCATTTCCAAGGGTTTTCCTTAGGCTTCGTCATCAGGATCATCACCTCTTCCAAATTTGAAAAATCCACAATCGCTTTGGCCTTTATTTTCGGGAACAACCCTCTGACGTCTGTGACTTCCGCTAAATGGGCCACGGGGAGTCCTTTTGGAAAAATGCCCCCCAACCCGGAGGAAATGAGCAGATCCCCACGCTTCATTTCCACGTGGAACGGCATGTAGCGCACCTCGCTCTCTCCTTCGGAGGAGATGGCGAAAACCCCTTGCGCGCGTGAGCGCTGGGCGATGACGTTGACGGCGCTTCTCGAATCGAGCAGGGTCAAAACCTGGCTCACGTTGTTCCCCACACGAGAAATTCTTCCCACGAGGCCCGCCTGGTGCATGACCGGCATATTCTTGCGCACGCCGTCTCGCGATCCGAGGCCTATCAGTAGCGATTCTCCATAGATGCTCTTCTGGCGGGCCACAATACGGGCGAGGCGAACGGGCGCCGCGAGATTCCCCGAAGCGCCGAGCAGTTTCTCGAGGCGTGCGATTTCCAATTTCAATTCCTGCATCAGCGCATGATCTGCACTGAGCGATTGCAGTTTTTGCTTCAACTCTATGTTTTCTTCGTGTGCATTATTGAGGAGCTGGTATTTTTGCCAGAGCTCGACCGACCATTTTCTGGGTATGTCGGCTACCTGGATGGCTGACCCGACGAGAGAGAGAAGCGCTCTTTCCACCAAAGTGGATTGACCCCGAAAGCGCACGCTCAGAGTCATAAGCGAGAAGCAGACGACAAACAACCCTACGAGGAGGGCTAAACTTCTGCGTTCGGCTAAAAATTGAAACATAGTATTCTAGGGTTTATTTCCAGAAATGCGCGCTATAGCGCTATTGTGGGCAGTGACCGAAACTTCGGTGAAGTATATCGGCTATACGGCCAGTTTTCCAAGCAAGTCTAGTTCATCGAGCACTTTGCCGGTTCCCATCACAACGGCGGAGAGCGGATCTTCCGCTACGGTGACGGGAAGGCCGGTTTCTTCCTTGAGCAACACGTCGATTCCCCGCAAGAGGCCGCCGCCGCCGGCGAGAACGATTCCTCTGTCCACGATGTCGGCGGCTAGCTCCGGAGGTGTTCTCTCAAGTGCACCCCGGACGGTTTCGACAATGGCGCTTACAGGTTCGGCCAAGGCCTCGCGAATCTCCTCATCCGTTATGATGACGGTTTTGGGAATGGCGGCGATTAAATCGCGGCCCTTTATCTCGAGCGTTTTCCTTTCTCCTACTTCATAGGCGGAGCCCACCTGTATCTTTATCTCCTCAGCCGTTCGCTCCCCGATCAACAGATTGTAGTTGCGCTTGATGTAGCTGATGATGGCTTCGTCCATCTCGTCTCCGCCGACGCGCACCGATTGGGCGTAGACGATGCCTGCGAGTGAAATGACGGCCACCTCCGTGGTGCCGCCGCCGATGTCCACCACCATGTTGCCGCCGGGCTCTTCCACGGGCAGTCCCACGCCGATGGCCGCCGCCATCGGCTCCTCGATCAGATAAACCTCCCGGGCGCCCGCATTCTCGGCGCTGTCGCGAACCGCGCGTCTCTCCACCTGGGTGATGCCCGAAGGCACGCAAATCACCATGCGGGGCCGAACGAAGGTTTTTCTGTTGTGGACTTTCTGGATGAAGTAACGGAGCATGGCCTCCGTGATTTCGAAATTCGCGATCACGCCATCTTTCATGGGGCGGATGGCCATGATGTTCTCAGGCGTCCTCCCCACCATGGCCTTGGCTTCCGAGCCCACGGCGAGCACGCGCTTGGAGTCTTTTAGCACCGTCACCACGGAGGGCTCGCGCAGGGCGATTCCCTTACCCTTCACGTAAACGAGCGTGTTCGCCGTTCCCAGGTCAATGGCCAGATCGTTGGAAAACAGGCCCAGAATCGATGTCAACACCATTATGGAGGGAATTCCTTTTGGCGGAGGATGTCGTATTCATTCCATGGGCGGTATTTCTACTACGGCCTATGATTACACTCCAAGCGAGAATAATCAAGGAAAACACCAATTTCAAGGATAAAGGCGTCTCGATTCGATAAAAATTTCATCGGGTGGCGGGCAGAGTCCGTAAAAATCACCTCGTCCGGTTTGCGATGACACGAGAGGTGGGCTATTTTCTCTTTTGCTTGTTGCTGAATTCGTGCTCGATTGCATGAGCGGTCGATTTGGAAGGAGTGCAACATTGATGCTTCGCTTTTTGAGGGAAAAGGGCAAAAGCTGGGTTCTGAAGGCGCTGCTCGGCTTCGTAGCGCTCACATTCGTTTCTTTCGGCGGGTTTGCGCTCTCGGACAGGCAGAGTAACTCCGGCGGCGGCCGGGTTGCGGCATGGGTGGGCGAGACGCCCATATCGGTGCGTGAATTCGAGCAACGCTATTATCAGCAGGCGGAAAGGCTCAGGCGGCAGCTTGGCGCCGCCTTTAATGAGGAACTCGCACGCCGGCTCGGCCTCAGGCGCCAGACGCTCGATTCTCTCATTTTGGAGAAACTTCAACTGCGCGAAGCCCGGCGGCTCGGCATCGAGGTCACGAACTCAGAAGTCGCCCTCCAGATACAAACGCTCCCCCCCTTTCAAAAAGACGGGAATTTCGACGCGCAGCGATATCGCAGCATCCTGGAGTCGAACGGCATCACCCCCCGGCAGTTCGAGGAGGACCAAAGGCGGGTCGTTTTGCTCAACCAGCTTCGTGATTATGTGAACTTGGGCGTGTTGGTCAACGAACAGGAAGCGCGGGGCGCCTATGAGTGGAGAAACGCGGAAATCAAGTTGGCCGCCGTTCGCCTGAAGCCAGAGACCTTCGCCGCAGACGTGCCTAAACTGGATGCCGACCTGATGGCCCATTATGAAAAAAATAAAGATCAGTTCAAAACCGGTCCGCAAAGGAAGGTGTCATGGTGGCATCTCCCGTTTTCCGCAGTGGAGAAAGACATCAAACTGAATGATGCGGACTTGCGCTCTCACTACACGCGAATCCGCGCGACGTATGCGCGCAAAGAGAGCGTAGCGGTGAATCAAATCTTTTTGAAGCTTTCTCCCGATGCGAAGGAAGAGCAAATCGAGGCGAGCCGGAAACGGCTCGAAGCGCTACGCGAGCGCGTCATGAAGGGAGAAAAATTCACGGAACTGGCCAAAGCGTACTCTGAAGGCCCGGGGGCGAAGGGAGGGGGCGAGCTCGGCGTTTTCGGCAGAGGACAGATGCTGCCCGAGTTGGAGAAGGTAGCCTATGTCCTGAAGAAAGGAGAGGTGAGCCGGCCGGTGAAGACTTCTTTCGGGATGCACCTGCTGTGGGTGCGGGATAAGGTGTTGCCCGGCGAGAAGCCGTTCGAGGAAGTTCGAAAGCAAGTGGAAGAAGATTTGCGGGCCTTGCGCTCCAGAGAGCGGGCGAAGAATGAACTAAGAAAAATCCGCTACGCGTTGGAGGACAAGAAAGCGGAGCCTGCCCACGACGGACTGAAAAAGGGCGAAACCGGTTTCTTTGAAAGAGGCCGTCTTTCGCAGACGGCGCCTGCATCCGGCGTCGTGAGCGAGCTTGCCTTCGGCCTGAGCGGCGAGGAGAAGATATCCAGAGAACAGGAAGGGGATAGGGGCGTCAGCTTCGTGCGCCTTGAGGCGAAAAGGGCGCCTTTTGTTCCGAGATTCCTGGAAGTTCGCAAACAGGTGGAGAGATCATTTATACGCCTCAAGGGGGCCGAGTTCGCGAAACGAAATGCGGCGCTTCGGCTTCAGGAGTTGAAGGATGAAAAACACAACCTCTCCTCCATCGCCGAGGACCTCAAACTCAAGGTGCTCAAGCCCGAAGCCTTCAAGCGAGCGGGTGTTCCCGACGAACTTGGGCCTTCTCAGGAGCTTTCGAATCTCGCATTCACCCTCAAGAAGGGTGGGTTCGGGATGGCCCAATCCGGTAATGACGTGATTTTGTTCGAGGTGTTGGAGGGGCCGCAGACGGACATGAAAAAGTTCGATTCCGAGAAAACGAATTTCCTCCAGGGCCTGCTTCGCCTGAAGAAGGCGATGGTATTCAACCAATATCTGGACAAAATCAAACAAGCGGCCAACATCCGCTTTGAGGAAGGATTCAGCCTGTAGGGGATTTTGCAGCGGTTTCGCTTTTCTGGCTATTTGCCGTTACCGCCAGAAATCTTCCCGATCCTCGGGCCTGATTTCGTGTTTTTCCTGCATTCCTTTCTCAAACAGATCGGCCGCCTCTTTTCTTCTGGCCGCTTGTTGACTCATCAAATCCTGAATGTCGGGGGTTTTCTTCCTGGCGGCTTCGGCAAACGGGTCTTTTACCTGATGACGCAGAATCCGCACGGAATCCTCCCCAATCTCAAACCTGATTTGATTCCCGGGCCCGGCGTCCAGGGATTTCATGACATCCTTGGGAAGATGGATTCTTCCCCCCTGACCGATTTCGACGATGTATGGTTTCTTCTCGTTCATGAATAATTCTCCTCCGAGCCCGCTGATCGGCCCTTCGTTTCGAACAGCTTACCAAGAGTGGGGAGAAACATGAAATGCGCTTTTTGGCGCGCTGGGCCTAGCCCCAGGTTAAAAGGTGGAGGCCTAGAGGATGAATGAGGTGCTGGTGATGGGGCACTGCGCGCACCGACACGCCGTGCATGCCCGTTCTGCGGCATTCGATCTCGCCATGGAAACGATATACGCCGCCCCCTAAGTCTTCCGAGAAGAGCATGGGGGAGACCACCTCGCCGGCCAACTGGTTCTCTTCTTTCAAGGCGCCCTCGTATATCTCGAGACGAACTTCTTCTGGAGAGAGCCTTCCGAGCGAAACCTCTGCTTCTACCCTCATTTTGGCGCCCAGTGGAACGACGCCGTTTTGCGACATCGATATTTTGGTGATCTCCACCCCGGGCCATGCGTCTCGCACGCGCTCTTTCCATTCGGAGAGCGACTTTGCGGGTGTTCTCTCATCCGCCATGAGGCGCGCATGGTGCGCTCCCAAGGGCAGGTAAAATTTTTGAGCGTATTCGTGCACCATTCGACTTGTATTGAAGTAGGGACAGAGGGATTGCAGTGAATTCTTGATCATCTCTATCCAACCGGATGGAATGTCCTCTTCGTTGCGTTCATAGAAAAGGGGAACAACGACTTGCTCGAGGGTGTTGAACAAGCTCTCGCACTCCATCTCGTCCTGGTAGCCGGGGTCGCTATACGTCTCGAGACCTCCGATCGCCCACCCCAAATGACTTGCATACCCCTCCGCCCACCAGCCGTCCATGATGCTCAGGTTCAAGGCGCCGTTGGCGGCGGCCTTCATGCCGCTGGTGCCGCTTGCTTCCTGAGGGCGGCGGGGATTGTTGAGCCACATATCCACTCCCTGAACGAGTTGCCGCGCGACGTGGATGTCGTAGTCCTCCACGAATACGAGTTTGTCCCGCACGTTTTCCCTGCGGGCGAAGTGGAGGAGTTCGCGAATGAAACTCTTGCCTTCCATGTCCCTCGGGTGGGCTTTACCGGCGAATACGATTTGAACGGGTTTTTCCCTGTTCGTGAGGAGTGAGACGAAGCGTTCCGGTCTCTTGAGCAAAAGAGTGGCCCGTTTGTAGGTGGCGAAACGTCTGGCGAATCCGATCGTCAGGGCTTTGGGGTTGGGGAGTATGGTGATGTTGGGGCGCGTGACGCTTCCCAATGGCCGCTTGAGCGCGTGTGCGCGGCAAAACTCGATGAGCCGCTCGCGGCTTTTCTCCCTGACGCCCCAGAGTTCGCTATCCGGGATGGAGGCGACTCTCTCCCATTTCTCAGGTTTGTCCGTCTCGTCCACCCAGGCGCCGCCCAGGTGCTTGTCGAACAACTCCTTCATCCCGGGCGATACCCAGGTGGGAAAGTGGACGCCGTTCGTGATGGAGTCGATGGGAATATCCTGCTCGGGGACTTCCGGCCACATGGATTGCCACATTTTTCGTGAAACCTCGCCATGCAGCTTGCTTACGCCGTTCGCCGCCGAGGAAAGACGCAGCGCGAGGACCGCCATGTTGAAAGGTTCATCTCCCTGTTCGGGGTTCACCCGGCCCAGACCCATAAAGTCGTCCCAGTCCATGGAGAGGGATTGCGCGTATTCGCGAAAGTATTTTTCCATCATGTCGGGCGGAAAAATGTCGATGCCCGCCGGAACGGGCGTGTGCGTCGTAAAGACGTTTCCTGCTGAGGTCAACTCCCGCGCCGCCCCGGCGTCTATGCCGAATTTCCCCACCGAAAAACGGATTCTCTCGAGCGCCAGGAAGGCGGAGTGCCCCTCGTTCATGTGGCAGACGACAGGGGGGAGGTTCAGCTTGTGGAGTAGTCTCACGCCGCCGATGCCGAGCAGTATCTCCTGGCGAATCCGCGTCTCCATGTCCCCGGCGTAGAGGGCCAGGGTGATTTCGCGCAGAGAGGGCGCGTTTGCGGGTACGTCGGCGTCCAAGAGGTAGATGGGGCTGCGGCCCACCTGCACGTGCCAGACTTGCGCGGTGAGCGGGCCGTCGGGGTAGTCGATCTCGACCGTGATGGGCTCGCCGTTCTCATCGCGCTCGAGGTGGAACGGCGTGTGATGGAAATCGTTGTCCGGGTAGCGTTCCTGTTGCCAGCCGTCGGGCCCCAAGTGTTGGCGAAAATACCCCTGGCCGTAGGCGAGGCCAACGCCGATGAGGGGGAGCCCCAAGTCGCTCGCGGATTTCATATGATCCCCGGCGAGGACGCCCAGGCCGCCCGAATAGTTGGGCACGGATTCCGTCAGCCCGAATTCCATGCTGAAGTAGGCGATGCGCAAATCTTCGCTCTTTTCGCTCTCTGGCAGGTTCTGGTACCAGGATGGTTTGTGGAGGTATGCGTGAAGCTCTTTGACCACGCTTTCCATATCGCGGAGGAAATGCGCATCGCGCGCCGCCGCATCGAGCCGCTCCTGCGAAACGGACTTCAGCATCGTGACGGGGTTGTAGTGGCAATCCTCCCACAGGGCCTCATCCAGGTGGGCGAACAGCGCGCGCGCGCGATGATTCCAGTCGAAGGCGATGTTGTTGGCTATTTCTTCGAGCCCTTCCAATTCGGGAGGAAGGCTGGGCACTACCTGAAATGAAAGTACAGTGGTCATTTTTTATCCCTAAAAGGATTTTGGTTTATCCTTATTATACCGTTTTGTGAAGATGACTTAACGCATCAGACCCGAATTATTCAGCGAGCCCATAAGCGCCTTTTTCCCTGAGCGCTACGTTGGGACCCGGAGGTGAATATAAAACCATATATTTAAAAAGCGCGTCACCCGTGCTCGTGATTTGGTGCATCTTGCCCGGAGGTACGAAAACCGCATCGCCCGCCTCGACCGATATCTTATCCCCCTCGATGTCGATCACCCCCGTTCCGCTGATGATGTAGAAGGCATGCTCCTCGGTGTCGTGCTTATGGGCGGTGGAGGTGAGCCCCGGGTCGAATTCGTTGATGAGCAAGGCGAACTGCTTGGCGCCCACTGTCTCCTCATCCAGCAGAATGCGGAACATGCTCCTGCCTCCAGGTACGGGCAACTCCCCGCTCAGGGCCTCGCTCTCCCTTACGCGCAAGGGTTTTTTATGCTGATCGCCCATGACGCCTCCTTCCTTTCAGTGAATCGTTACCTGAAATATAAAAAATCCGCATCCGCGAGAATTCGCGATTCATCGGGACTCCTCTTTGCGTTGGCGGTACATGTGGTTAAGCGGGCCTCTTCCGTTTCCAATGGCCAGCGCGTTCTCGATGGCGCCTTGAATGAAATCTTTCGCCTTTCTCACGGCCTCGATGGTGGACTCCCCAAGGGCCAGCCCCGCCGCGATGGCCGAAGATAGCGTGCATCCCGTGCCGTGGGTATGCGGGGTGTCGATGCGCCTACCCTCCAGTGCGAACTCGTTGTCTCCGTCGAAAAAAATATCCACCGCCCCGTCGGTGATGTGGCCTCCCTTGAGCAGGACGCATTTCGCCCCGCGCTCATGTAGGGCTCGGGCGGCGTCCTTCATCTGCGCGAGGTTCTCTATCTCGGGGACCTCCAGTATATCGCGCGCCTCTTCGGTGTTGGGGGTGACGACGTCGGCCAGCGGAAAGAGCTTTTCGACGAGTGCGTCTCTGGCGTCGGGCGCCAGGAGGCGATCGCCGCTTTTGGCGACCATCACCGGATCGAGCACGACGCGCGCGAGCGCGTGTGCTTTGAGTTTCTCGGCCACGACCTCGATGACGCCGACCGTGGCGAGCATGCCGATCTTGGCGCTTGCTACGTTTAAGTCTGAACATACCGAATCGAACTGCGCCGCGATGAAATCAGGCGGCGCGCCGTGGACTCCTTGAACGCCCACGGTATTTTGCGCCGTCAGCGCGGTGATGACCGAGGCGCCATAGACGCCGAATGCGCTAAAAGTCTTGAGATCGGCCTGAATCCCGGCCCCGCCGCTTGAGTCCGAACCCGCTATCGTCAGGGCGATGGGGGGAACCGTCCCGGATTTAGCCATGTCGCTTTCTCCTTTCACGTCACATCACAAGGCGATGCGCCATGAGAATGTAGCACACCGAGAATATATTGGGAGTATGCCAAGAGCATTTCGAAGATGAGAAGAAACGGAAAAACTCTTTAATGGGGAATTCTTGACAATTTTGTTTAGGAATTATAGTCTCACGCTCGGCTGGGTCCATATAAAAAGATTTGGAAGGGTACTCTCATGGCATTGGGCACACGGGGTCGTCCGCCCCAGATTCTGAGAGCGCTTCCCTCGCTCATCGATCGCATCGGGGGCACGAGCCTCGTCCAACTGCAACGCCTGCCCGACGCATCCGGCGCGCGCGTGTTCGCCAAGCTCGAGCAATATAATCCCGGCGGAAGCGTGAAGGACCGCATCGCGCTCAGCATGGTGCTCGACGGCGAGCGGCGTGGACTCTTAAAGCCCGGCGGAACGATCATCGAACCCACCAGCGGCAACACGGGGATAGGCTTGGCGCTCATCGGCGCCATTCGCGGCTACAGGACCATCATCGTGCTCAGTAAGAGCATGAGCCACGAGCGGCACTCTCTGCTCACGGGCTACGGGGCGGAGGTGGTCTTCAGTTCGAGCGAGGGCGGCATGTACGGCTCCCTCGTGATGGCGGAAGCCATATTGGCCGAAAATCCAGACTATTTCATGCCCCAGCAGTTCAACAACCCGGCCAACCCGGAAATCCACCGCAGAACCACGGCGCGCGAGATTTTGCGCGATATGGGAGCGGAATCGGTGGACGCCTTCGTGGCGGGCGTGGGGACGGGGGGCACCATCACGGGAGTGGGCGAGGTCTTGAAGGAGAGAAGGCCCGAAACCCTCATCGTCGGCGTGGAGCCCGCCGCATCCCCCGTTCTCTCGGGCGGGGAGCCGGGTCCGCACCAGATACAGGGAATCGGCGCGGGTTTCATCCCTGCGGTGTTGAACCGGGCGGTTATTGACGAGGTGGCGCAGGTGAGCGATTCAGACGCCTACGACATGAGCAAGGCCCTGAGCCGGGAGGAGGGCATGGCCGCAGGCATCTCGGCGGGCGCAGCCGTTTGCGCGGCCCTGCGCGCGGCCGCCCGGATGGGTCCTGAGAAAAACGTGGTGGTCGTGATTCCCGATGGATGGGAGAGATATTATAGTCTGGAGCAGCAATTTCATTAGAAACCTTATTTCGTCCACCCCGAAGCGAGGGGTTTCAGATCAGGAGACAGAAATGGCGGTAACGGTTCGTATTCCGACACCTTTACAGGAGTTCACCCAGCAGCAGGACGCCGTGGAGATCGCGGGCGCGGACGTCAAGGAAGTGCTCGCAAACCTCGACAACCAGTTCGCGGGCATCGGCCAGCGCCTGTATGACGAGGAGGGCAAACTGCGCCGCTTCGTGAACATTTATGTCAACCAGGAGGACATCCGCTTCCTGCAAGGCGAGGGGACGGCGGTGAGCGATGGGGATGAGGTCTCCATCGTGCCGGCCATCGCGGGCGGCCTGTACTGATCCCCGGTCCTGCTGAGAGGAGAACCGCTCCTTGGGCTTGAGCGAAGAGCAGATTCAGCGCTACAGCCGCCACATTCTTCTCCCAGGCGTGGGAGGTGTCGGGCAGGAGCGCCTGCTCGCGTCCTCCGTCCTCCTCGCGTTTTCTAAGAGTGAGGAGAACGCCGCCCTCGTGGCCCTGACCTATCTTTCCGCTGCGGGCGTGGGCCGCATCGGCTGGTGTCCGTTAGATGAAGCCGGCGGGGGAGACGGGCAGGGGGGAGAATCTCCGCTCTCCTCGTTTTTAGGTATTTCTCTGGGGGATGGCTTAAGGAGCCTCAATCCCGATTCCAGGCTGGTTTCCTGTCGACCGGGCGAGGGAGTGGGGGAGGATTTCGATGTCCTCGTCCGGCTGGGCGATGAGTCCACGAGAGATTACGAGGCTCTCAAATCTACGGGGAAATTCGTCATACGAGGCGCGAGCCGTGATGAGGCGGGTGAAATTCTCGAAGGCCCCGGTGTTTTCGGGAAGCCGGGCGTAACCTCTACTGGAGGGGATTCGCCATCGATGGCGACTCAGGGAGCTTTGGGCGCATGGCTGGCCGCCAGGGTATTACGGTATCTTGTGGATGGAATGGATACGGTGGGGTCGACTTCGCAGGCCCGTTTCGATCTTTCGCATGGCTTCATCGAAGCGCGTGCGAACCTTTCCTGAAATTTTCAGGAACCAAGTGCGAGGGCCATATCAATGGTCGAATCGACGGTGGAGAATCCCGCGAGCGCGTTCAGGAATTTAGGGGATTCCTCAATCATCAGGTGCATCGGCAACACCCCCTTGCTCGAAATCAAGTTGTTCGAGAGCGAATTCCCGGACGTGGAAGTCTACGCCAAGGCGGAGTGGTTCAATCCGGGCGGTTCGGTGAAGGACAGGCCCGCGCTCTTCATGGTGAAGGACGGCCTGGAATCGGGAGATTTGCGCCCCGGGAAAATTCTTCTCGATTCCACGAGCGGGAACACCGGCATCGCCTACGCCATGATCGGCGCTGCGCTCGGGATTCCCGTCCGCCTCGTCCTGCCTGCGAACGCGAGCGATGAGCGCAAGGCGACGCTCAAGGGCTACGGGGCCGACATCGTTCTCTCGGACCCCCTGGAGGGTTCGGACGGGGCGCAGCGCCTCGCGGCGAAGATGCGCCGCGACGAGCCGGAAAAATATTTCCTGCCCTGTCAGTACGACAACCCCGCCAACCCGCTCGCCCACGTGGAGACCACGGCGGTCGAGATTCTGGAGCAGACCGACGGGCGCGTGGAGCACTTCGTAGCGGGCCTCGGCACGACGGGCACCCTCGTGGGGACGGGGCGCGGCCTCCAGGCGAGGAAGCCAGACGTTCAGGTTCATGCCGTCATGCCCTCAGAATCGTTTCACGGCCTGGAGGGCATGAAGCACATCCCCACGGCCATTCGCCCGGGGATTTACGATGAGAGCGTGCACGATCACCTGATTCTGGCGGACACCGAGGAGAGCTACGACCTGGCCGAGCGCATAGCGAAAGAAGAGGGCCTTTTCATCGGCCACTCGGCGGGGGCTGCGCTCGTGGGCGTGCGGGAGGTGGCGAAGCGGATAGGAAAGGGCGTCATCGTCACCCTGTTTCCCGACGGGGGAGACAGGTACTTGAGCGAAGCGCGCTAGGGAGGCTTGATTTGCGTCTGAATCGTGATCAGGTGGAGGCGATGCACCGCCACGCGCGCGAGGCGTATCCCGATGAGTGCTGCGGGTTGATTATCGGCCCCCCGCCTGCGCAAGGGGATAAAGAAGAAACTTTCGCCCTTTCGCCCTGTAAAAACGTGCAGAACGAGATGCACGAGAAAGACCCGGAAATCTATCCCCGAACGGCGCGGCGCGCTTTTCTGATCGATCCCTTCGAGTTCGAGCGCATCGTGAGGCGGGCCGAGGAGGCGGGCGAGGTGGTTCGCGGCATCTTTCACAGCCACCCGGATGAGGACGCCTATTTTTCACAGGAAGACGTGGATGCGGCGGTTCCTTTCGGCGATATCCCGGCGTTCCCGGATGCGGGGCACGTCGTCATGAGCGTGCGCGCGGGCGTCGTACTCGGCCAGAAGGTGTATTACTGGGATGCGGAGCAAAAGACTTTCGTTGAAAGCGATCTGGAGATATTCGAGGAGGCGGGCGCATGAGCCTTCATACTCCTCACGCGGGGCTGCCCGGTGCAGCGCCGGGGGCGTCCGCAAGCGCATCCACGGCACCCAAGAGCGAGAAATGCGCCCTGGCGGGCTCGTCCGTCCTCATCGTGGGGGTCGGCGGCCTGGGCTGTCCCGCCGCGCTCGCCCTTGCGGCGGCGGGCGTTGCGCGCATCGGGCTTGCGGATCACGACGTGGTGTCGCTCGACAACCTGGCCCGCCAGATTCTCCACCGAGGCGAGGACATCGGCCGCCTGAAGGTGGACTCGGGTGCTGATTCCATTTTCAGGCTATCCGCCAAGGTAGCTGTGGATAAGATTCCCCAAAAACTCACGCGCGGGAATGCCGCCCGAATCATCGCGCCTTACGACGTCATCATCGATGGAAGCGATAATATCGAGTCCAAAATGGCCCTGAACGACGCCTGCGCCGCATCGAACAAGCCGTGGGTGATGGGGGGCGTTTTACGGTTTTTCGGCCAGGTTCTGACGATTCTGCCCGGTAAGAGCGCGTGTCTGCGCTGCCTCGTGGGAGAGGAGGGCGCAAACGCGCGCGGCCTCGATTGCGGGGATGCGGGCGTTTTCGGAGCGGTGGCGGGTTTCGTGGGCATGGCGCAGGCCGCCGATGCGCTGCGTGTTCTCCAGGGGCTTGAGCCCGCCTGGTCGAACAGGCTGATGACGGCTGATTTCTGGAAAAACGCCGTCGGGAGCGTGCGTGTGGCCCAGAACCCGGATTGTCCCGTCTGCGCGCTCGCTGCGCGCGGGCAAACGAAAATCCCCGTGCGGCGGGGAGTGCTCGCTTGGCCATGATGTCGAGTCGCTTGATGAAAGGATGCCGCCGATGAAGATATCGACCAAAGGACGATACGCCGTGCTCGCCATGATAGAGTTGGCACGGCATTCTCAGACGCATCCCGTCCCCTTGCCCCAGATAGCCGGCAAGCTCGGTATCAGCCAGCACTATCTGGAGCAGTTGTTCGTGAAAATGCGCAGGGCTTCTCTGGTGAGCAGCACGAGGGGGCCGGGAGGCGGCTACATTCTGGCGCTGCCGCCCTCTGAAATTAACATGCGCGACGTTTTCTGCGCGGTGGGGGAGACGATAAAGCCCGTCGATTGCGGCGAGGCGCCGCCCTCGTCGCCGTGTCCGAACATTCCGGTGTGCGGGAGCCGCACCCTGTGGAAGAAACTCGAAGACGCCATAGACGAGACGCTGCGCGAGACCACGCTCGATGAGTTGAGCGCGGCGCCTGTCGATGCGGGAGGCGGCGTTCGCCTGCCCAATTTCCAGGTGAGCATCTAGGATAGGCTGAGATGGAGTGGAGAATTCAGGGTTTCTTTAGCCCTCATAAATACCGGACTCAACCAATACCCGGACTCTTCATAGGTCAAGGAGAAAAGATATGTCGTTCGAACCCGTGCGCGCCGCCTCGATGGGGTTGGGGCGCTGGGCCAACGTGCTCGCCGACGCCGCGCTGCGCGGAGGCAAAATCCGGCTCGTCTCTTGCTTCAGCCGCACGCCCGAGAAGCGCCGCGCCTTCATGGAGCGCTACGGCGCGCGCGAGGCGGATTGCCTGGAAGCGCTCTTGAACGACGATGAAATAGAGGCCGTCATCCTCACGACGCCCAACCACAACCACAAGGAGCACATCGAGGCGCTGGCCGCCGCGGGCAAGCATGTTTATTGCGAAAAACCCATCGCCCACAGCCTGGAGCACTCGAGAGCCATCGTGGATGCGGCCGAGGGCGCGGGCGTCAAGCTGGCGGTGGGCCACAGCGCGCGCCGCCTGGCCGTATCCAGACGCATGAAGGAGCTGATCGATGCGGGCGAAATCGGAAAAATCTCGATGAGCGAGAGCAACTTCTGCACCGAGCGAGGCCTGGAACTCACACCCGACAAGTGGCGCTCGAGCCGCGAACTGAACCCCACCGGCGTCGTCATCCAGCTATCCATCCACCACATCGACACGTTCCGCTACCTGCACGGGCCGATAAAAAGCGTCACCGCCAGGCTCAAGCGCGCCTACGCAACCGAGGACGTGGACGACACCTCGATGATGATTCTGGAGCACGAAAGCGGCGCGCTCTCCTACGTGGGCGGCGGCTGGGCGTGTCCCTGGGCGTTTCACATGAACGTGCACGGCACGAAAGGCGTCGCGCATTTCCGCATCACCGGCCAGCAGTGGCGCGACCCCTCAAAGGCGCCGGAACCCATTCGCCTGCATGTGGACCGTGACCCGCTGGGCGAGGACGCCGTATACGACATGCCGGAGGGTGACATGTTCCGCGATGCGCTCGAGGATTTCGCCGATTGCGTGCGCGAGGACCGCACGCCCGAGGTCGACGGCCGCGCCGCGCATGAGAACCTCGCCGCCGTCTACGCCGCGGACGCCAGCTCCCGCCTGGGCCGGACGGTGGAGGTGCGGGAGTATTTGTAGGTCCGGGACGGCGCGGCCCGTCTCATCTGTTTTTTATTATTCTCTTTATCGCTTCCCGCCGAAGCCCGCCGCCAGGTCGGCGCGTTCGAGTACGCCGCCCATCGCCTCGTGAGCGACGCCGAAGAACGCGCCGGTTACCTTGCCGTCGTCTCCGCCGGTCTGGATGAATGTATTGCCGCGAACCTCGATTGTGTATCCCAGATCGCCATCGTCCCACGTCGTACCGCTACCGGCCTCTCCCGGCGCCTCGTTCACCCCCCATTTCTCCAGGCCGGTGAAGTCGATTCGCCCATTCAGGTTCCTCAACCGCACGAAGAGGCGGGCGTCGCCTGCGACCGTTTCCAATGAAGAAGTGATGCCCAGGAGCGCGCCGTTCCAGGTAGCGCTTCCCGGCAACACCCGATTATCCGCCAGGTTCGTCCAAGGCGTCGGGCCCGATGCCCAGGGCTGGATCAGGCCGTTGCTAGAGGCGACGCCGAAAGTAGCCTGTCCGCCCGGAAAATCCACATCCCCACGCAGGTGAAACGACCTGTCGGTCCAGGCGCCCAGGTTTTCCGCCGTCAGTTCATCCGGCTGAGTGCCCGGATCGATCCTGCCGTAGGCCGCCAGCAGGGCCGCCCTGTCGAGAGGAAACAGGTTATGCCCGGGTACGGATCGAGCATCTGCTGTGGCGAGGCGGCCCGGCGAATTGCGTTCGGGCTGATCTGTTGTCGCCTCGAGTGCAAGTTGAGCTGTTGTTGCCTCGAGCACGGGCACAGTTGTTTCCTCGTCAGTCAGGTTAACAATCTGCAAGGGGATTATGATAACGAGCGAGTTCTCGGGCAAGTAAGGTGAAGGTACGTTTACTTGGCCCTCGTTTACAATGGGATGCATGACTGATTTAGTATTTCTAGTTTCGTCGGTATGATAAAAGCCGAGGGCATGCATGATTTCATGAACAACGACTGAAAGGAATATCCTGTCGTTGTAAAATTTGATGATCGTGTCTGAATTCTCAACCCGGCTATCCGGATATTTTGAACCCCAATATTCCTCTAAAATAGTTTCCCAGTTTTCCGGCGTATTCTCAACCGGGTCCGGCGGGGGGTCATACACAAAGGCCTTACGCATTTGATGTTCATTTATAGTGACAAGGGCTTTTAATGCCTTTTGAACTTCTTCTTGATTTTCATTGTAACTGCTTAAAAGTTTGGCGCCCCCTAGCGTGCGTGATGCGAGCGAACCGAAATTGAGAAAAATCTCTCCCTCCGAGAGGTCACCTAATTCCGTATCTATCGGCAAAGCCTCCGGGCTGATTGTGATGCGCTTCTCATAGGGCAAGGCGTTGTTGATCAACTGAACGGCGTGCGCCGTAAACCGGGCGTATGAATCGCTGGTTCCCTCGGCGAGGCGGATGGTCGGCGGTTCGGGAAACGTTTCGAGACCCGGGGCGCCTCCCACACCACCATGGGTAATCTTATCTTCAAGACTAACGTGTAAATTCATAAATTCGAGGACTTCGTTCGCCCCGATGCCGTCCCGAACCTGTCCGTATGAAACGGACACTCCGTTGCGGTCGACACCTGTGGTCAACTCGTCGGCCCGAGGCGCGACGTTGGACCCCACGTGCAGGGTGCTTCCAAAATCGAGTTCGACAACAGGCGCCTGCGCCGCTTCGTTGGGCTGCGGCAACGGGATGTCTGGAAATCCCTCGGTTGGGATAAGCGTAAAGCTGGGCAGGCCGTTGCTTACTGCGTAGGACAACGAGCCGTCAGAGCCGACGTTTAAGATGCATGCCTTGCGGCCCGAAGGACACGTAATTAACAAGTTGCCATGCTTTTCTGATTTGCCGGCAAACAATACAATCCGGCCCTCGAAGAGGCCATGCTCCCAAGGCAGAGGATAATTTTCTTCCTGAAAATCATCTGTTAACTGAAAGCCGATAGGGGGTGGTTCTTTCTCGATTTGAGTATTTTGCGTCGAACTGCCGGGCCCGTTTCCTCCGCCAAGAGACGTCGAGTGGGTGGGGCTGCCGGACCCTCTTCCCCCGTCTCCATTCGATGGCGGATCACCAGGGCTAGGGTTTTTGCTTTCACTGCCGGACGTCGAGCCTGCGCCCGGCACCACGGCAGTGATGAAATCGCCGCCTGCCGCCGGGTTGGCGCCGGAGCCACCGCCGCAACCGAAGGAGGCGACGGCCACGGCCACCAGAAGAACGATAATCGAGATTCGCAGTCTATTTTTGTTCATTTCCTTTCCCCCTTTTGCGAGCGCCTTCCTGGTCAAGGAGTGTGGCGCGCAAGGTATGGATGGAGATCGGACCTTAGGGGGAAAACAACACTACCTCCCGGCGCAACCTCATCCATTTAAGGCGGCAACATCTCGACCATCCCGATCGACGGCTCTGGGAGGTCGTAAACAGCTTGCGGATTGACATAAAGTTCACGCGCAATCCCGCAAGGAATACGCCTCGTTGCGGCTGCCCGAAAAGGGCTGCTATGTAGGTGAGTTGGGTCCGAAATTGACTGGCAGGTTAAATTGTAAGACAAGAAAGGGAATTGTCAAGTAAATTATTAAATGGCAGGTAAAATATAATACAATATGGGTAACTGTCAAGCATGGGACGCGCCATACGAGAAAGATTGCGCATTAGGGGATGTTGAATGCCGCGAGGAGTACGAAGCATCCCGAACGAGGGGATTCTTCATTCGCCGGGATTTCGCGAATCCTCCTTTTTCAGTCGGATTCGACCTCCTTTCTCAATCGGCAAACGCTCGCTCCTCGGGGTTGTTGAAAAAGCCCCCCTGACAAGGGGGGTTGGGGGGTTCATGGCAAGGAAGGATGGGGGGGAGTCGGAGGGAATAGTACTTTACCCGTCCCGCTCGCCCTCC
The DNA here is from genome assembly GCA_965261085.1 of bacterium. Classification (GTDB taxonomy): domain Bacteria; phylum UBA8248; class UBA8248; order UBA8248; family UBA8248; genus Bin107. Next base: position 2,934,181 of record OZ253442.1, on the reverse strand, counting down.
CTCGGCTGGAAACTAACCCCCCTGTCCCCCCTTGTCAGGGGGGCTTTTCTTCCACCTCCTCGTCGGGGGGCATCGCCTTTACCCCCCTGACAAGGGGGGACAGGGGGGTTGGTTTTACCAGTCGAAAGGGGTGTCCCCTCTACTCTCTAAAAAGGGGTCTTTTTCAACAACCCCGCAGTGGTCGCGTTTGACACCGGGACGGCGATGCTCCCGGAACAGGTCGGGTTTGATCACGCATTTCCCCGCATTTGGCGTGACGGCGAATCGTGGCGTTTCGATAGAGTCAAACCCGATTGATGAATGAGGGTTTCATGCAGCGGCCCGCTCTCTCCTTGGGGGCGAGGCGGGCGGAGCAGGCAGGGCGGTCGAATTTGTGCGGCCTTCATGGGGAAGAGGCGATGACGCAGGGAATTTCAAGCGATGTTCTCATCCCGGCGAAGCGGACGGAGCGGACGGAGCGGGCGAACATCACGCGCTACGCGCACCTCGGCGAATCCATCGGGGCGATGAAACTCTCAGGCTCCTTCGGGGACGCGCAAACCGCAATCGCTCCTTCATCAGTCGCGATTGATATGAAAAATACGATAAATATCGATAAATACATGAAAAGGTTTATGGCTATAAATACCATGGTAATCTATTATAATTCATGTAAATGTAGAGTTATATTAAAGTAGAACATTAGATAATTATCGAAATTTATCGAATTAAAAAATTATCCAAGAACCCCGCATTTGCCCGCACTTGCTCTCTGGAGCATGCCTACTCGTCCGGGTTGGGTTCGGGGAAATCCTCGGGCCAGTTGTCGATGAGCGATTGCAGGTAGGCCTTCATCTTGTCCGGGTTGCCCCGCACCGATTTCCTGATCTTGTTCACCTCGCCCTCATCCTCGATGGGGATGCCGAACGAATCCATGAAGCGGTTCATCATGCCCTGCTTACCGCTCATGAGCGACATCTCGACGATCTCGCCGTCGGTGAAGTGCCGCTTCACTTCTTCCAACACGCCCGGGTTCTCGCGCGCGTGTTTCTCGTAAAATGCTCCGCCCACAGGCAGGCGGCGCGCTCACGCGGATTCAGAACCGGGGAGGTCATGTAATCATCCGAGGCGATGGCCTCGATTTGCGCGTCCGTGATTCCCGTCGCTTGACCAAGCGCCGTGTTGTGCGCGATTCAGTAGGCGCAGGAATTCACGAAACTCGTCTTCAGGACGACGATCTCCTTTATCCTGCACGTCAGCAGCCCGCCCATGCCCTCGCGCTGGAGCGTGGCGTTGAAGGGAAGGTAGAACCGCGCGATGTAGGGCGTGTTCGCAAGCGCGAGCGCGGAATTCGGGATGCGGCCTAAAAACTCGCGCGTCGCCTCGAAGTAGCGCGCCGTATCTCCCGTGGCGTCCTCCGGGTCGAGCAACTCGATTTTGCTCGTCTGACTTGCCTGGTTCGTCATGGTTTTCCTCATTTTCGTTATCGGAATTTTGGGGGATTATAGAGGAACTGCACCTTCTTTGGGAACCTGAGAGCGCGGCGCATTACGCGAGCCCGGTTGTTTTGGTAACATGCCCTATCTCACCTGAAATCATTACAACAAGCTGAAAGGAGCACCGCATGACGGATTTTGATCTGAAAGTCACCGATAAACTTCTCTCCACGACGCGCTCCGTGCGCAAGCGCCTTGATTTCGAGCGCGAAGTGCCGACAGAGGTCGTGATGGAATGCTTGGAACTCGGCCTTCAGGCCCCCACCGGCTCGAATCGGCAGGGCTGGCGCTGGCTGGTGGTGACGGATGAGGGCATACGCCGTGAACTCGGGCGGTTGTACCGCAAAGGAACCGGAGACTATCTGGAGAAAGGCATGGCGCAGGCGCGAGAAAGCGGGTCCGCGCAAAACGAGCGCGTCTTCGATTCCGCCCTCTATCTTGCCGAGAATATCGAGCGCTCCCCCGTGCATGTGATTCCCTGCATCGAGAATTTTCTGCCCGAAAACCCGCCGAGGTTCATGTGGGCGGGCCTTTTGGGGTCGGTCATACCTGCGGTGTGGAGTTTTCAGTTGGCGCTGCGCTCGCGCGGGCTGGGCTCGGTGTTCACCACCTTGCACCTGAGGTGCGAGGCGGAGGCGGCGGAACTCCTCGGCGTGCCGGATGATTTCATGCAGGTGGCGCTCATTCCGGTGGCCTATACGATCGGGACGAATTTCAAGCCCGCCACAAGGCGCCCGCTCGATGAGATAGTCCACCTGAATTCCTGGGGTTGAGGAATGTTTCCGAGCATTTTGTCGTATGGTGACCCCTAGGGGACTCGAACCCCTGTTACCGGCGTGAGAGGCCGGTGTCCTGACCGCTAGACGAAGGGGCCATGAAGCGGCGTCTGCCCGCATCGCGCGCATAGGTGCGATGGCGAGAGACGGGCAGGGTAGTCCCATCGCTTTTTCGCGTCAAGCGGGAGCGTGCAACCCCTCCCCGTATTTCTAGCCCCCTCATCAGCGAAAAGAGCACGGCGGCAGCATGTTTCTCGAGGGATGAACACGCCGTTTGCCCCTGTGCTGCAGGCCGAGACTCAACTGCGTGGCGAGCACGGGTTCCGGCCCCAGGCGTTTGCCGCGCAGCGAGAGCCAGCCCGCCGCCGATTTGCGAATGCGGCCCAGGCGCGCGAGGTCCCTGAAATCGCGGATGTGGGCTTTTCTTCGCACCTCGACAAGTCGTTTCGCCCATGTGGGGCCGATGCCCGGCACGCGCATCAGGGCCCGGGGGTCTGAAGTCATGATCTCCACAGGGAATTGCGAGAGGTTCCGTCTGGCCCAGGTCGTCTTGGGGTCTTCATCCAGGGCGAGATTGCCGTCTGCGACAGGAATCTCATCGAGCCGAAACTCATACTCGCGCAAGAGGTGTTCCGCTTGATAAAGCCTGTGCTCGCGTGTTTTGGAGACGGAAGGCACGCCGTCCATGGGCGTATCCTCTACGGGCTTGAAGGCGCTGAAATGCGTGTGGCGCAGAAGGCCCTTCTTCTGGAGCGAATGAGACGCCGAGAGCACGTCCATGTCGCTCTCTCCGCTGGCGCCCACGATGAACTGCGTCGTCACGCCGCCGGTGATGAGGCCCGTTCTCTCGATAAACGATTCACGCGCCATCTTGCCCACGTACTGCAGGGCGGGTTTTAAGTCCGATTCCAGTTTCTTCTCGGGCGCCATGGTGTGAAGACCCCTCTGGGTGGCGGCTTCGAGGTTCACCGAGAGCCTCGTGGCTATCTGGGCGGCGCGGATGAGCTGTGAGTCCTCCACCCCCGGCATCATCTTGAGGTGGATGTAGCCGCCAAAACGATGCTTGAAGCGCAGGATTTCCGCCGTGGCTATCATCCTGTCCACCCCGGTGACGCCGCTGCCCGGAATCCCGCTGGTGAGGAAAAGCCCCTCGGCGCGGTTTCTCTTCTTGAGCGCCATGAAGGTGTCGGCCAACTCCTCCGGGCTGAAGGCGTAGCGGGGCATGTTGCGCGAGGCGCGCATGGGACAGTAGTGGCAATCGTAGCTACAGGCGTTGGTCATCATGGTGGAGAGAAGCGGCATGATGCGTCCGCCGGAGAAGGGCACCGGAAATATCGCCGGCGTGTCCGAGGCCAGGAATTTTCGCCGGTATATGGGCTTCTTCCGCATGCCGGGCGGGCCCTCCCTGTCGTCAAAGGATTGTCCGCCGAGTATGGTCAGTTTGTGGAGGGTTTTTTCCGTCACCATGATTGTTCTCCCAGTGTGAATTGGCGTGAGGAAGAAATATATACGAAAATATAACGAAAGTAAATATATTTTTTGACAAACTGATAATTTATTTGTCAATAGTTACTTATGAGGGATATGCTGAAGTAGAAGATGATAAAATATCGAAAGTAGGGGGTGATTTTCGCCCGCTTTTGGAGGTGTTGTAAGCGATAGGTCGGCGTGGGGCGCGTCCGCCGGGTCTCCACGAAAAGAACTACGAGGAACGAACTCTTTTGGTGAGGTGCTTTTATGTCCGCTGAGGTACGGAACGGTTACCTTTAGTGAACTTGCCGCTGGGGGCCATATTTCACCGATTTCTGGAGAATGGCATGCCTTTAACCCAGTGCCTTAAGCGCCGTTCCCTCGCCAGGAGGCGCGTGCTCGTTTGAAGGCCTCGATATCCGGTGGGATACGCCCCGGTCTGCCGAGGGCTTCGCTCGCCACCTCCGTCGCGTTCTTGACCGTGCCCGTGCCGATGCAGACGATTGTTTCATCGGCTTCCGGCTTCCCGGGCCGCTCGGCTCCCTCCATCAAACTGGCCACGGACGCCGCCGAGGCGGGTTGAAGGAACAGCCCCTCGCGTCTGGCGATCTGGAACTCGGCTTCCAGGTTCATCGCATCGCTCACGAGCACGCCGTGGCCCTCGGAGCGCCGCACCACTTCTACCACGCGCTCGCCGGCACCGGGGGAGGGGCTCGTGAGACCGGCTGATTTCGTGCGCACCTCGCCCCAGGGTTCGACCTTACCGCTCGTGTGGAGGGCTTTCACGATAGGCGCGCAGCCATCGGGTTGTACGACGTCGATCGCAGGCATCTCGTCTATCCAGCCCAGGGCCAGCAGTTCACGGAAGCCCTGGTCCATGGCGAGCGCCATCGTGCCGCCCGCCGTGGGGCAGACGACTCGGTCGGGAGCGCGCCAGCCGAGTTTTTCGGAAATTTCATAGGCCGCCGTCTTTTTCCCTTCGATTCTGTAGAGGTTGCGGGGCAGGGTGGCGTGCAGGCAGCCCAACTCTTTGGATACCGCCTCGGCGAAGCGCCCGCCCACGCCCTGATCGCCCTCGATGATGAGCGCAAACGCCCCGTAGGCGCCCACTTGAAGGCAATGGACGGCCGAGCTGTCGTCACGCATGAAGCCGATGAACTCGATTCCCCCCCGCGCGCAATAGGCGCTGAAACAGGCCGCCGCGTTACCCGATGAGGGCAGCACGATGCGGTCCACACCCACTTCCTTGCACTTGCTGATGGTGACCGATCCGCCTCTGTCTTTGAACGAGCCGGTGGGGTTTCTCGATTCATCCAGGATGTAGAGGTTCCCGTACCCGAGCGACTCTCCGAGCCTTTCGGCGTGGATGAGGGGAGTATCTCCCTCCACGAGTGAAACTACGTTTTTCTCATCCCGCACGGGCAGCAATTCGCGCCAGCGCCAGATTCCCCTCGGCCTGCGGGCGACCTCGTCCCTGTCCACATGCGCCCTTATCCACTCGAGGTCGTAGCTGCCCTGTAAATTCCCGCCCGTATCGGGGCAGGTGAAGGGGTTTTCCATGTCGTCCACGATGCGTCCGGACTCTAAGCTCAAATGGCCTTTCAGCGCGCTGTACAAGTGGGGTTCTCCTTAATCATTTTCTTCGGTCGCGGGTCTGCAATTCTCATCTATGGCGCAATCGGTCTTGAGGGCTGGGGCTACGAAGCCTCTCAATTCAGTAAATTCTAGGCGATGCCTTCTTCCTTCATGGTCTGCACGCCCGCCCGGAAGGCGGCGAGCGTTTCCTCAATCACGTCATCCGTGTGGCACGTGCCTACGAGGGCTCGCGCTCCGTTGAAATCCACCCCGTGGAGGATCAGGGCTTGGCGCAGAGCGCGGCTTTTCTGTGCGTTCTTGGTATCGAGACGCCGCCAGTCGATTCCGCTCACGTCCTGATCCGCCCCGTCGCGTGGCGGGGCGTCGGCGTCAAAGAAAATTTTCCAGTCGCTGTATTCGCCATACACCTTCCAGGCCACTGCCTCTTGCGCGAGAATCTCGTTCATCCCGGCTCTCAGCTTTTGCGCCTGCGCGTTTACCTCTTTCGTGGCGCGGCCGTCGGCCAGAGAGGAGAGCATGGCGCATCCTGCGGCGGCGGAAATAGGGTTGGCGTTGAAGGTGCCGTGATGGGCGATTTTCGTGTGGCGGTTCACTTCGGGGTCCGGCTTGGTGGCGAGGTATTCCATAACATCCGCCCGACCGACGACGGCCCCGCCCGGCAGGCCGCCCGCGAGTACTTTGGCGAGGCTCGTGAGGTCCGGCGTCACGCCCAAGTGCGCCTGCGCACCGCCCGGCGATACGCGAAAGCCGGTAACCACCTCATCGAAGATGAGCAGCGTGCCCGCCTTTTCGGTTTCTTCCCTGAGCGCCGCCACGAAATCCTTTTTCATGGGGATGGTGCCGAAGTGCCCTCCGGTCGGCTCCAGGATGAGCGCCGCAACCTCTCTCGATGCCAGAGCGCCCCGGACGGCTTCCAGGTCATCCGGCGGACAGACGGTAACCAGATCGGTCACCTCTTCCAGTTGTCCCGCTTCTGGTTCGTTCGTGTAGGGGGCGCGCACACCGATCTCGAGCCCCTCGTGCCAGCCGTGAAAATGGCCCGCGAATTTCACCACGCGCTTTCTTCCCGTTAAGGCGCGCGCGAGCCTCAGCGCCATGTGCGTCGCCTCGGTGCCAGAAGCCGTAAAGCGCACCCGCTCGGCGCAGGGCACGAGACGCTGCACCCATTCGCCCCATTCCACCTCCAGCCTGTGGCCGGCACCGTAGTGCGAGCCCTGGAGTACGGCCTCGCTCACGGCGTCGCGGATGTGGGGCGGGTTGTGCCCGAACAAGAGAGCTCCGTGGCCCATCCAGTAGTCGATGTAGCGGTTGCCGTCCACGTCCCACTTGTATGCGCCCTCGGCGCGCTCAATGTAGATGGGGAATGGCTGCATCCTGCGGTTGTCGTGCGTCACCCCGTCGGGAAAAACTTCTTTCGCCCGATCGTAGAGGGCGCGCGAAACGGGCAGGGATTCGGCATAAGCGTCCGAGAGCTTGGGGGTGTCCGTGGGCTGCTGCATGAAAATCTCCAGAAGGGTGGGGATTCTGAAAATCTGTTGGGGATAACGCTACGCCCAAGCGCGCCCGAGCGTCAAGGCGGGAAGGCGCGCATCGTCGAAGCGCTTTCCAAAAAAGGGCGATTTCTCATCGTTTGACACGGCCCGGCGGCTCTCCCATAGTGTGGACATCAAAACCATATCCAGACTCACGTGAGTGACCCAACCGGACCAGTTCTCGTTTCATGTTTCATGACCCAAGTCTCCGTGTTCTCCGTACCTAGTAAGAATTAAGGACGCAAGCCGCTTAATTCAGAAAGAAGGGGGAATGCACGATGAAGACTTTATTCCGTACGCTATCTGGTTTCATGGTCTTGTCGTTGGCTTTCGCATTGTCCGCTCAGGCCGACACGAAACTACGCGATGGCACGATACTTTCCGATAAACCGCTGCACATCCTCTCTTATGTCGAAGTTGCGCCATCATCCGCCGTCGCGGCCGCTGCCTTGCTCAAAAAACAGGTCGCCGCGAGCAAGAGCGAGGCCGGTAATCTCCGCTTCGAGGCGCTGGAGCGCATCGGCCGCAAAGGACATTTCGTCGTTCTGGAAGCCTGGACGGGCCCGAAAGCCCGGGCGAACCACGCCAAGACCGCGCACACCATCAGCTTCCGCAAGGCCTTGCAATCGCATCTGTACAACCCCTATGACGAGCGTCCCCACGTCAGCCTCGACGCGGTGGACCCGGCGAAAATCGCCAAGGGCTCGGCTTCGACCGTCTACGTCGTGACGCATGTGGACATCATTCCGCCCGAGCAGTTCGCACCATGCAAGCGCCAGATCGACAAGGCCGGCCCGTGCGGCAACGAACTGGTTGTCGGACTGGTCAAGGCCAGCCGTTCCCATCCCGGCAACATGCGCTTCGACGTGATCACCCAATCGAACCGCTCGAATCACATGACGGTCGTGGAAATGTGGGACTCGGCTAAATCGCAGGAAGCCCACCAGGTGACCGGCGACGTGAAGAATTTTCGCGATATACTGTCGGGCATCAAACCGGGCAGCGGTGTCGCGAAGGATCCGCAATTTGTCCTGAACCCGCTCACGGGCAGTCTGTATGATGAGCGCCTGTACAGATTGCTGAACTAGCCTCTACCGCGCAGGGCAGGGCGGCATCCGGCATTGGAAAGAAAGGCTTGATAAGGCGGGAGAAAGCTGTGCTCGAATTCTGGTGAGCGTGGAGGCGAAAACGCTGCGCATCGGCTGGATGCTTTAGAAAAAGGGAGATTTTCAATCGCTTGACATGCTCCGGCGCCTTTCCCATAGTGTGGCTATGGGGCCAGCAAAAATATATGGATGAGTTGCTTGCCTGAGGGTTTCGGTTGGCCGGACGGCTGCGAGGGCCGCCTGCTTTTATTTTCTTCGCAAGATAAGGGAGGGAGAACAAATGAGACGATGGTTACTCGGATTGATCCTGTTCGTATTCGCGCTGTCTTTGGGCGTGAGCGGAGAATCGGCCGAATCGGTACTCGAGAAGGTGAAGAAGCGGGGAACCCTGGTCGCCGGGGTGAAGTTCGACTTTCCTCCCATGGGCTTCATCAACAAGAAAACAGGGAAGCCCGATGGGTTCGACGTGGATCTCGTCAGGGAGATCGCCAAGAAGCTGGGCGTGAAGGTGAAGTTCGTCCAGGCGCTTTCGAAGACGCGCATACCCTTGATCGTGAACGGCAACGTGGATCTGATCGCCGCCACGATGACGCACAAGCGCGCGCGCGATAAGGTCATCGACTTCTCGATGCACTACCTCATCACGGGGCAGCGCTTCATCACCCGCAAGGACACCGGCATCAAGCACATCTCTCAGTTGGCCGGGAAGCGCGTCGCCTCCGTTCAGGGCGGAAACTCCGGCCCCAACCTACTGAAGGTCCAGCCCAAGGCCATCATCGTTCCCTTCCAGGAGCACACGGAGAACCTCCTTGCGCTCAAGCAGAAGAAGGTGGACGCCATGGTGACGGACGATATTCTCCTCCAGTGGCTGCAGGCGAATAACCCGGATCTCATCGTTCCGGGCAAACTCTACACCATCGAGCCTTATGGTATGGGCCTTCGGGAAAACGACTCGGATTGGCGCGATTACGTCAACAACGTCATTCTCGAGTTGTGGGAGACGAAGAAATACCACGCCATCTGGAGAAAATGGTTCGGAAAGAACCCGGACTTCAACTTGCCGTGGTTCCCGAAATAAACGCGCGTTAAATGAACGAGAGTCTTTGATGTTCATCTAAAGCGGACGCGGCCGCCCGACTCCGGGTGGCCGCTTTCGCTTGGCGGGAGTCTGGATGGTTGGCGATGCGACGGGCGCAAGCATGATTCGAAGCGCGAAGAAATGGAGGCTTTTTGAGAGTCCCCGGGAGAGAAAAGCGTTTTTCCTCACCTGGGGGAGCGTCGCGCTATTCGTCGTATGGTACTTCATCTTTGATTTGTGGCCCATCGATTTCGAGACGGAATTCAGCTACCAGTGGCGTTGGGGCGTGATCTGGGATTACCGGATGTTCCTGCTCCGGGGCGTGGGCACGACGATGTACATCTTCGCGTGGTCGCTCGTCATCAGCCTGGTGCTCGGCATTTTTTGCGGAATCGGCAGGACGACGGAAATCCGGTGGATCCGCGCTTTCTCGACCGCGTATGTCGAGGTGTTCAGGAACATCCCCCTGCTGGTGCAGATGTGGTGGGCGTATTTTGGCTTGCAGGAATTGTTGAATGCGCTCATCAACGAGCCCCTGGGGATTCAGATTCTCGTTCCCAGCACCTTCGCCTGCGTCATCGCGCTCTCCCTCTACACGGGGGCCTACATGGGCGAGGTGGTGCGCTCGGGCATCCGCTCGGTCACGAAAGGCCAGTGGGAGGCGGCCGCCTCCACGGGATTGTCCCGCGCCCAGGCATGGCGCTACATCATTCTCCCCCAGGCGCTCGTCATCGTCATACCGCCGATGTCGAGCCAGGTGCTGAACATCATCAAGAACTCGGCCGTGGCGATGACCATAGCCATCACCGACCTCATGTATTTCTCGCAAAAGATAGAAGAGGAAACCTTCGCTGGTTTCGAGGCGTACAGTACGGGGACTTTGTTGTTCCTGTTGCTCACCCTGATGACGGTGGGCGTAATTTACGGGGTCCAGTCTTACTTCGGCCTGAAGGTTCGCTCGGGCACGTAGGCGGCGGATCGAGGAGGGGAATTTTCGTTGGAATCTTTTTGGAAGTGGCACGTCATTCCGGAGAACTTCGGGTTTTTCGCCCAGGCGTTTCAACTGACGCTGGAGATTTTCGCCATCAGCTGGGTGGGCTGCTGGACGTTCGCCGTCGTATTCGGCGCGATGCGGCACTCGAAACTCTGGTGGCTCAGGCTGCCTGCCGCGGCCGTGGTGGAAGTCATACGCGGAACGCCCGGCCTCATGTTCGTCGTCTGGGTGTATTTTTTGAGCAGGCCGCTGGTGGGGTTTTCGCTGAGCCCGTTCTGGGCGGCCGTCTGGGCGCTCATGCTCCACAATGGATCGTATGCGGCGGAAATCATCCGCGCGGGGCTCGACTCCGTCCCCAGAGGGCAAATGGCGGCGGCGTACTCCACCGGGCTGGGCTATATCCAGGCGATGCGCTACATCGTTCTGCCCCAGGCGCTGCGCAACATGGCTCCCGCCATCATGAACAGAACGGTGGCGCTTTTCAAGAACACCTCGCTCGCCTTCGTGATCGGCGTCATCGAGTTTTTCCGCTCGGGCACCATCGTCAATGGCCGCGAAAATGCATCCTTCGCCGTGTTCACCTTCATCGCGTTCGTCTATTTCGTCTGTTGTTTCACGTTGTCACAGTACGGGAACCGGCTGGGCCGACTGAAGGGCCAGCAGGCCATCGAGGACACGACGGCCGTCTGAATTTTCTATCCTGCGCGCGCCTAGCCGAGATTGTTCGAGCCTGATACTAGAGGATTTTCTCCAGAAACTGCCTGGAGCGCTCCTCCTTGGGGTGGGAGAAGAAGGTATCCGGGTCCCCTGTTTCGACTATCAGCCCCTCGTCCATGAACACGACCTGGCTCGCGACTTCCCTGGCGAAGCCCATCTCATGGGTGACCACCGCCATCGTCATGCCCTCGCGCGCGAGGGCATGCATGACGTTCAGCACTTCGTGGATGACTTCAGGGTCCAGCGCGCTCGTGGCCTCGTCGAAGAGCATGACCTTGGGGTGCATGGCGAGAGCGCGGGCGATGGCCACGCGCTGCTGCTGGCCGCCGGATAGTTCCGAAGGATAGCTTTCCGCCTTTTCGGGAATTCCCACCTTGCGGAGCAGGTCGTGGGCCGTCCGCTCGGCCTCTTCTTTTTTCACGCCGCGCACCTTGATGGGCGCGAGGGTGATGTTGTGCAGCGCGCTCATGTGGGGATAGAGGTTGAACTGCTGAAACACCATGCCGACTTCCGAGCGGAGCTGGGTCATGTTCGTCTTCGGATCGGCGACCGACAGGCCGTCTACGACGATGTCGCCCGCCTGGATGCTCTCCAGGCCGTTGATGCAGCGCAAAAAAGTGCTCTTTCCCGAGCCGCTCGGCCCGCAGATGACGACGACGTCGCCTTCCTTGATGTCGAGCGATACGCCGCACAGGGCTTCAAAATCGCCATAAAATTTGTGAACGCCCGTGGCTTCCACCATAGCTTTGCCGCTCATGAGAATTCCCGCCACTTTTTGTTTTTTATCCAGCCGAATGGCTCGGGCTCTTTATTTGAAGGGTTGCAGTGTTGCCGCCGCTTGTCAAACTGCCCCTAAATTGTTCATGATGCCGCGTCTCCTGTGTTGATAATTCAATTTCACTTCCATATCGGAGGTTCACGTGCCCAGTTACGATCATGCCAAAGTATGGCTCAACGGAGAGGTGGTGCCGCCCGAAGACGCCAAGATCAGTGTTTTCAGCCAGGCTGTTCTGAGGGGCTCGAGCGTGTACGAGGGAATTCGCGCCTATTGGAGCGAGGAGAGAAACAATCTCTTCCTCTGGAAGATCGACCCGCACATCAGGCGGCTGTTCGACTCGATGCGGGTGATGCGGATGACGCCGCCCTATACGGCGGAAGAGTTCAAGGACGCCGTCATCGAGTGGATACAGGCGAACGAGTTCAAAGAAGACCTCCACTTTCGCCTGAACGTGTACTTTGACGATTCGGGGCCTTTGGACATGAAGGGCTATGCGGCGGATGAGGTGGACACGTGCGTCTTCATCAGCGGGGGGCCGAACAGCAACCGCAAGCGTCAGGAGCAGGGCGTGAACCTGTGCGTGAGCAGTTGGCGGCGCATTTCGGACGATTCCGTGCCCCCGCGCGTGAAGGCGTCGGCCAACTACCAGAACGGCAGGCTCGCGGGCGTGGAGGCGCGGATCAACGGGTACGACGACGCCCTCCTGCTGAACCGGAGCGGCACGGTGGCCGAGTGCACGGGCACGTGCGTGATGATCATGCGCGAGGGCAAGCTCATCACACCGCCGGTGACGGACTCTATTTTAGAGAGCATCACGCGCGATAGCGTGCTCGAGATGTTCGGGAGGCACATCGGCCCCGAACCCGTGGAGCGACCCATGGATCGCACGGAAGTCTACGTGGCCGATGAGGCGATGATATGCGGCTCGGCCGCCGAGGTTGCGCCTGTGCTCTCTCTTGACCGCATCGAGGTCGGAGACGGAAAACCCGGGAAAATCACGCGCAGGCTGCAAGAAATCTTCTACGCCGCCGCCCGGGGCGTGGATGAGACGTACGAGAAGGATATTCTGCCCGTCTACTGATGAAGCCGAAAAGGGCCGCTACCCCTGGGGGGCGGCCCCTTTTTTATTTTTTCTCACACGTAGCGCATACCCCGTCGGGCATGTTCTCGCGCGCCGTCTGGCATGCTTCTTTCGTGTCGTATGGGCCGAGAACCATCTCGTTGGGCAGCGTGAGGCAGAGGTTCGCCGAAATTTCTGGTTTCTTCTCCTCCTCCGAACAGCCTCCGAGGAGAAAGAGGCCCATCAGGAGCAGACCCGACAGCAGAAGCGATGATTTTCCGTATGTCATAGAGAGTATCCTTCCCCAGGAATGTGGGCGGGTCAGCCGAGGTGGCGGAATACCTCGCCCACGATCTTCATGCCTTTTTCGATCACTTCTTCATCCACCGAATAGGTGAAACGCAGGTGGTTTTCACCCGCCTCGCCGAATTCCGAACCGCTACGAATCGCCGCCCCGGCCTCCCAGACGCGCTTTCTCACATCGGCCGAGGGAATGGGGTATTCATAGCGGCAATATTGATAAAACCCGCCCTGCGGCTCGATGGGAATCAGGCCGGGGATGGCGCGCGTCATCTCGTTCATGAGGCGGCCCCGCTTGTGGTATTCGCGCCCCATCTCCTCCACGCACTCCTGGGAGCCTCTGAGCGCCGCCGCGCCCGCGCGCTGGACGAAGGTGTTGATCGGCCCGTTGATGGAGCGGTGCACGCTGAACATCGGCTGGGTCAGATCCGCAGGAACGACCATGTAGCCCAGCCGCCAGCCGGTCATCGAATAGGTTTTGGAAAAAGTGTCGAGCAGGATAAGGCGATCCCTGTGATCGGTGAACGAGAGCAGGGGCACGTGCTCGAAGCCGGGTTGCAGGATTTTCGCATACGCCTCATCTGATACCACCATGAGGTCGTGTGTTGCGGCGAGTTCGACCAGGGCCACAAGGTCGTCGCGCCGGTAGACCACGCCCATGGGATTGTTCGGGTTGTTGACGAGGATCAGGCGCGTACGTGGGGTGATGGCGCTACGAACGGCCTCGACGTCGATCTGATAATCCGCGTCGTGCGGCACGTGGACGGGGACGGCCCCCAGTTGAAGCGCGACGTGGGCGTAAAGCGAAAACGTGGGGTCCATCAGTATGGCCTCATCCCCCGGGTCCAGGAACGTCGTCATGACGGCGTAGATGCCCGAACTGGCGCCGTTCGTGGCGATGATGGAATCGGGCGTGTACTTCGCGTTCGACTCGCGCTCGATGTGTTCGCACACGGCTTCGAGGAATTCAGGGTCCCCCTGGCCCGGCGCATAACCGGTGAGACCCTGCTCGAGCGCCTCCTTGGCGGCCTCTTGGATGTGCTCGGGCGTGGGGAAATTGGGTGTTCCTGAATCGAGTGAAGCTATACCCGGCGGCTTTCTGGCCGTCATGTGGTTGGCGCGCTCTCCCCCTGAGGTCGCGGCGACGGTTCTGGCGATGTGTCTTTTCATGTCTTCTCCTGGAATGAACGATCCACGCGAAGCGGCGTGCGCGTCGCCCCTAATCTCTTGTTATCACCACTTTCCCGAATTGCAAGCCCTCCGCCACGCGCTCTATGGCTTCGCGGAACCGGGAGAGGGGGTATGTGGAGTCGATGTGGGCCTTCACTTTGCCCTCTGCGGCAAGAGCCATCGCCTCCCGGAATTCTTCCGGCGTCGCCATGGTGGAGGTGTGGATGTCGACCTGCTTGAAGTACAAATCGCGCAGGTTCACCTCCGGGATCACGTGGTGCGCGGCCCCGCCCACGATGGTGATGCGCCCGTTTAGCGCGACGCATTTCGCACTCACCGCGAAGGTGGGCGCGCCCACGTTGTCGACCACCACGTCGGCTCCCCATCCATCGGTGGCGTCCATCACGGCCCCGGCGACGTCGGTCGTCTTGTAATTGATGCAGACGTCAGCCCCTAATGATTCAGCGGTCTTGAGCTTTTCGTCACTCGATGAGGTGACGATGGCGAAAGCCCCCGCCTGAGACGCGAGTTGTAAGCAATAGAGCATGACGCCGCCGCCCACCCCGTGGATGAGGACGCTCTCGCCCGCTGTAAGCCGTGCGCGGCTGATGAGCTGGCGATAGGCCGTGCAGAGAGCGAGAGGAAGCGCCGCCGCTTCCTCGAAGGAGAGGTTCTCTGGTTTTGGAAAGAAATTCTTTTCCGGCAATACGATGAATTCCGCGTGCGTGCCCGCACAGTGCGCGCCCACGAGGCCGTAGCCAGGCTGGGTGGGGTCGCCCAGGTTGGGGTCGAGGATCACCTCATCGCCCGGCTTTAAGGTCGCTCCCGGTCCCGCCTTATCAACGACGCCCGCCCCGTCCGCGCCCATGGTGTGGGGCTTTTTGTGCTGCACTATCTCAGGGGTGCACTGGTAGACGTCGATGTGGTTGATCCCTGAGGCCAGGAGTTTTACTCGCACTTCGCCTTCTCCCGGCTCGGGCGTGGGAACCTCGCCGTATACCAGGCCTTCGATTCCGGCGTCTCCCTGTACGGTTATCGCTTTCATTCCTCATCCTTCATGAGAGTGAATCTACACGAATATGGCGTTGTGCTCACTTGGGGGGAAGCGAGCCTGCGAACTTCGCCGCCCGGCGCACCCAGTTTTTAAGAGCCTCATCCGGCTCGATTCCCGCCGGTTCCACCAACGCCCATCCTTTCATGATCCTGCCCGCCATGTCGGCAGGCTTCGTGTGGGGCTCCGCAAGCGTCGCCTCGTGGTTCTCCCTGGCGAGCCGCACGATGAGTGCGCCCTTCCACGTGCCTGCGCACATATTGCCGTTGATCATGAAGCACACGCCGCCGAACATCCGTTTTTCGGAAAATCCCTTGCGCCGCCTGAGAATCGGGCGTATGCGCTCGATCAGCACCTCGTCTTCCGTCACCTTTATTCTCCTGTCTCACCCCAGCGGCTCTCGTGTGGTGCTTGGGAGCGACATGCCATGCGCCGCATCGGTGTCCAGCGAGAGGCTTGAAGATGCCACAAGGAATGAGCGAACGCCACCGCAGGGAGGAGGGTGCGTTTTCTCCCGGGTTTTATCCTTCCCCGGGCGACCAGGCTGGGGGACGCTTCTCATGCGCTGCGGCCATGCCCTCCTGCGGCTCACCGGTCCGGAACGAAGCCTCGAAGGCGTCGATAGAAGGCGGAATGGCGGCCTCGAGATAATCCTTCGTCCATCGCCTCAACAGCGCCTTCTGGGCGCGCAGAGCGCCGGGCGCGGCCTGGAGAAGCTCCGTCACAGCTCTTTGCGTAACTTCCTCAAGTTCTGATGGCGCGCATATCCGCTGGATGATTCCAAAGAGATGAGCCTCTTTGGCGTCGAACGTCCTGCCCGTGAGGAGTAAGTCCTGCGCGGCGCCCAAGCCGCAGAAGGGCAGGAACAGCGCCGCCTCGATGACGGAGGGCACGCCGACCCTCACCTCGGGCATGCCGAATTTTGTATCGTTCGCGGCGACCCGGAGATCGCAGCCGAGCATCAGCTCCAGCGCGCCGCCCAGAACGTAGCCCCTGCACTTGCAGACCACCGGCTGCGGGAATTCGCGAACACAGCGGATGAGGGAATGGAGGTTCGAGATGAAGGCGCGCGCGTTATCTTCGCTCAACGCGCCCATTTCGACCACGTCGGCCCCGGCTGAGAAGACGCTGCCCGCGCCCTCGATGATCAGGACGCGCAAGTCCTCTGCCCCCGCGAGTTCGGCCAGCGCCGATTTCGCGTCGCGGGTCATCTCCGTGTTCATGGCGTTTCTCTTCTCGGGGCGGTTGAGCGTGAGCGTGGCGAGCGGGCCGTCGCGCTTCACGAGTACCAGTGGTTTTTCCGGCATCGAAACATCCTCCTTGAAAATCGAGACGCCAGACTATGCGAGCTTGGGAGAGAGCGCAAAGGCGAATCCGGATTCCTGCATGGTATGATGATGCTTTACGCCGGGGAAATTCCTCGGCCCTGATCCGGGAGAGAATGCGGATGCCGATTGAACTGAAAGACGTTTGGGATTTTCATACCGATCTGCGCTGGATGGTGGATTTGCCCGATGAACGCGCCTATCTGGCGGAGCAGATCGACATCCCCACGGCGGCGAAGCTGGGCGGTGTGTTCTCTGCCCTGGAAAGGCTGGGAGGAGCGCCGCAGGAGGCGCAATTCGAGTTGATCAGGCGCGATCTGGAGCGGATTCGCTCGGCGGTGGGCTTGAGCGTCGTTCTCACCCGGGCGGACTTAAAGGGAGTTGGCAGGCAGTTGATTCACGCGGAAGGCGTCTATTTCATCGAAGTCGAGGACGACCTGAAACACTTGGAGTGGCTGTGGGAGGAGGGCGTGCGCAGCATCGGCCCCCTCTATAACGACGACAACGCACTGGGCGGCGGGGCCATGGGAGACCCCGCGCGGGGTCTCACGCCCCTGGGCCGCGCCTTTCTCATGCAGGCCTGGCGCATGGGTTTTCTGCTCGATTGCGCGCACGCGAACCACCAGACGAAATCGGACATGATCGATCTGGCCCTCGTCACCGGACAGGAGATGCACTACTCCCACGGACATCTCGATGAGCCGGTGCTGCCCGTCTTCGGCGAGCGGGGGCTGCCGCGCGATATGGCGAGGAGACTCTCAGAGACGGGCGCGCTCATCGGACTTGCGCCGCACCCCGGGTTCCTGGAGACGTTCGAGCGCTATCTGGAGGAAATCGAGTTTCTGGCCGAAATCGCCCCCCACCAGGTGGCGCTTGGCAGCGATTTTGCGGGCATCAACCGGCCCGCTCCCGACGGGAGGCGCCTGTTCGATGAATTTCGCGGAATCTGGGGGATCCAGGGCTTCGCCGAGCGCCTCGCCGCCGCGCACGGGGAAGATTTCGCCCGTTCCTACTGCGGCGGCGCGCTGAAGGCGCATCTCGCGCGCTGTCTGCCGGAGTAAAGAGAGAGGCTGGTGCAATGAAAGAACAGTAATTCATGACACTTCAGCACGATTTAGGGTTGATACGTGAACGGGAGATCCCCGGTGTCATCCGCAACCAGTTGAAATATTTCTGCTATTGATCTTCTGGCGAGTTAAACTCAGGGTGCTCGATGGTTCGACCATCAAATAGGTTAGAATTTGCGTTCTGCTGCCAAAACTCAGTGATTTCATCATCGGCTGCAAATTGATCAATAGCTGCCAAATCCTTTGTTTCTTCTTCGTTAAAAGGTGCTTGTAATCCTTCATAAGTATCTGCATTGCCAACGATTACAGAATTAAAATTTTTTCTGTCTTGTTCAGGGATACGGATTTCCTGGCGGTCAATTAGTAAGTTTGCATCTGGCTGCACCCCGACACGGAAAACATTTGGAAGCACGACCTCGTAATTCAAAGGATGACCCATAGGACGGTGTAACCAAAGGTGATTGGGGGCAATCAAATCAGCATCAATCCAAAATCCCATAACACGAGAAACATGTGTAGGCTGCTTTTTAGGAATGGGCACAGATTTAGCGTAGTGGGGGTGATAGGGCGCGTTGGTTGGAACTACACCAATCAACCCTGAATTGGACATTGCAATTTTTTGCAAATCCTCCTCGGTTCGGATTGCTGGAAGATTGGTGAAATAACCATAAGCGATGTTACTGAGATATAAGTTGCCCTGAATGTTTAGACGAGAGCCCCATATTTCTTGGCTTTTCGTGATGTCGTGATATCCTGCCTCAGTGGTGTGGTGAAATAAATTCAACTGGAATCTTTGCTCTTCTCGTAGGCACCAACGACCGTCTATCTGTGGTTCGCCTTCGCCACTGAGCTTTGAGAAAGTACATTTGTAAATCACGCTTCCATCTGAAAATGTAACTAGGTGGTTCCGTTTGAGAAAATTAACGCAAAGGCATATATCGTCCTGCACAACCAAGATGAAATGGCATTGATTTTCGCTGGCATCGTCAAAATATGAAATGCAATTGCGATAAAAGAAGCGCGGTATAAAGAAATCTCCTTCTTGATGATCCCGAAAGAGGATGTCTGGTTGAACAACAGAGCCGCCATCCAGATGGATTAGACGGCACTTGATATACCCATCCTTCAAATTAGGTTGCACCAGAAGTTCTCCCGATCAAATAGTTTTCATTTTAGACAACGAGCAAAATCCATCCTGGTGAAGCGGGTTGAAGGCAAAATCAGAAAAGCCGCCTCTTGACTAGGACGCCGCAGGGCTGGGCGAGGTTGCGCCTTCATCCTTCGCGCCCATGAACTGGATGGTGATCATGGCGGCCATGATGAGCGCGCCCGTTATCTTCATCCACGGCACGTAGAAGAACAGCAGACCACCCGCCAGGGCGAAGACGATTCGCTCCCAAATCTCCAGCTTTCTGCGCATGTAGCCCTCGAGCGACGCGGAGGTGCAGAAAAAGCCCATGAAGCCGGTCCCCCAGACGATGATGATGTCGAACCACTCCGAGCCCGGCGTCATATTGATCGGGGTGTAGGCCATCATGAAGGGGACGATATAGAGCGCCTTGCCCAGCTTGAGCGAGGCGAAGCCTGTGCGCATCGGGTCAGCCCCCGCCACGCCCGCCGCGATGAACGCGCCCAGCGCGAAGGGCGGCGTGAGCGAGGCGTCCTGACTCAGCCAGAGGATCATCAGGTGCGCGCTCAGCAGCGGCACGCCGAGTTCCACGAGAGCCGGAACGGCGAGGATCGAGAGCAGGACGTAGCTCGCCGTGATCGTCATGCCCATCCCCATAATGTAGCTGGCGACGGTGCACAGTAGAATCGCCACCGGAAGCGCGGTTCCCGTGATGCCGAAGGCGTTGTCGAGGAAGGACGAATAGCCCAGGATGATCGAGGAGAACTTGATGCCGAGGCCGGGCATGGATACCCCGGCGAGCACGATGCCCATGACGCCCGCCGTCACGCCGATGATGAGCGAGTTGATGGCGCCTCGTTCGAGCCCGTCCAGAACGCGCGGAGAGGACAGTATCGCCGCCGCGAGCACCGACCAGAAAATCGCCTCGGGCAGGGTGTGCCCCGCCATGGGCAAAACGATCAAAAGCCCCAACCCGGCGAGTAGCGGCCAGTTCTCCATCAGGGGATTTCCGGGTGCTTCCGCCTTCGCCGCTTCCAGGTAGGCGGTCGCCTCCGTATCGGCAACTTCCAAGCTCTTGCCCGATTCCATGAGTTTTTTAAGGTGTTTCGCGGACTGGTATTCGAGCCTGTCGTTGCGGGTGCTCCACCCGGGCCGGCCAACGAGGCGCGCGAGAACCGGCGGCAGGGCCAGCAGGCGTGTGTCCTCGCGGAAAAATCCCAGAACCATCGCCAGGATGATGGACCACAGCGCGGCGTCGAAGGGCGAGCGCCCGATGACGAGCCGGCAGATGAGCAGCGCCACCGGCAGCAGCAGGTAGCCGTCTTTTTTCAGCAGGGGCAGCAGTTCGGGCAACTCTTCTTTCGAGAGGCCGTGGATGCCGTCCAGACCCGAGCGGAAGTGAACCGACATGTAGACCGAGAAGTAGTACATCAGCGCGGGCACGAGCGATATGAGCGCTATCCACCCGTAGTCCGTCTCGGTGAACGCCGCCACGAGAAAGGCCGCCGAGCCCATGATGGGCGGAAGCAGGTGGCCGCCGATGGAAGAGACCGCCTCGACCGCCGCCGCGTAGTGGGGTTTGTAGCCCGCGCGCTTCATCAGGGGAATCGTAAAGGTTCCGGTGATGACGATGTTCGCCGCCCCGCTTCCCACCACCGAGCCCACCAAGCCGCTCGATACGACCGACGCCTTGGCGGCTCCTCCGCGCAGACGGCCCACCAGGGCGTAGGAAAGGTCGATGAACACGTCGCCGACTTTCGTTTTTTCGAGAAAGACGCCGAACAGGATGAACAGGAACACATAGCTCGCATACACGTTGGCGATGACGCCGAAGATGCCCGAGGTTCCGTAGATGAAGCTCACGACCTCGTTGTAGGAAAACCCCTTGTGCAGGAGTCGTCCGGGAAAATAGTTGCCGTACATGGCGTAATAGAAAAAGAACATCCCCAGCAGCGGGAGCACCCAGCCCAGCACCCGGCGGCACATTTCGATTGAAACGATGATGGCGATGGTTCCCATGGCGACGTCCGGCCAGAGGACGAGGCCCGCCCGGTCTCCCCTGTCGGCGAAGTTCATGACGTATTCCACCGTGAAGACGACCACTCCCGCGCACAGGAGGAGGTCCACGGCGGAGGGCCGCCTCGTCGGAGCGCCCTTGCGCGCCGGATAGAAGATGAACGTCAGGATGGCGGTGAAGATCACGTACAGGGGCAGGTAGAAATGATACGCATAGATGGAGAGCCCCGGAAAGTGGAGCGTCTCCCATATCGCCGAGAGGGATTTCTCCATCCCCGCCGTGAGGAGCGGGGAGAGGATGTAGACGATGACCTCGCCGAACCCCAGGCCGAAATCCACCGGCGCCCTGTTCGCAGCGCCGTACAGAAAATAGGCGGCGAACACGAACGAAGACAGCAGGATCGTCGGCTTCGGCAGAATGCACAGGCCCGAGACGTAGAGCCAGATGAGCGCGTAGAGCCAGAACTCGAGAGCGGGGAATTCGACCTCCTGCCATTCCCAGGAGATCTCATAGGGAAGGTAGAGGTTGTATTTTCTCCCTGCGAAGATAACGATGTAGACGAGGAGAAGGGCGGAGAGAAATATAAAGACGGGCAGGTTTTTCTTCTGGAGGCCGGGTTCGATATCCCGGCGGATGGCCGACTCCGGGGCGAAGATGAATCGTATCCATCTCCAGAAAAAATTGAAAAACTTCCCCATCGCCACCCTTTCTCACCCGATTTTGAATGACAGACGCCTGAACCAGACCCCCCGGAAGGCGCTCTGCCCTCCGGGGGAACTAAAGAATCCGGGAAACGTCTAGTTGACCATGTAACCTTTCGCCTTCCAGTAGCGCGCGGCGCCGGGGTGGACCTTCAATTTGAAGCTGCCCATCTGCTTGATGAACTCATCCGACTTCGCGGCGAAATCCAGCCCGATCTTCCAGCCCTTGAATACGTTGATCAAAAATTCGCGGTTCGCCTTGTCGTACACCCGCTGCGTCACCTCGTAGATGACGTCGTTGGGAACTTTCTCGTTCGCCACGGCGAAGATGGTGTAGGCGACCGTCTTGAACTTCTTGCCCTTCATCCCCTGGTAGGGGCTGGCGTCCTTGTCATCCTTGTAATAGCCCGAACTGAGAGCCACGAACTTGTCGCGCACCTTCTCGGGGATGCTCAGGATGCGGAGCGGGCCGCTGCGCGAGGCGCGCAGAATCGAGGGCGAGGGCACCGGGTTCGGGATGCTGAAGGCGTCGATCTTGCTGTCGATCATGTTGGTGGCGGCGGCGGCCCAGCCCAGGTAGTCCTTGCGGATCTTGTCGGTGATCCCGATGCTGTCGGTGATGAACGTCGTCATGAAGAGCGTGGAGCTTCCCCTCGGACCCACGTTCACCCGCTTGCCGGCGAGATCGTGGTAGGTCTTGATGCCGGTCCTGTGGAACGTCGCCATCTGGAACCAGGAGGTGGATACCGGGCCGATGCCCCGGATGCTCATCATCGCCTTGCCCTTGTGGAAGGGTTTTTGCTTGCGCTGGATGAAGTCGACGAAAATCCCGTTCGTCATCCCGATCTCGGAGCGGCCGTTGGCGACGAGGCGGGTGTTGGCGACGAAGCCCTTGGACTCGCGGTTGGTGACGTTGACGGTCTTGCTCGTCTTGTTCACCGCCTCGGCGAAACCCGCCGCCATGCGGAACGCTCCCGCTCCCTTGCCCGCGCCGACGATGGTGATGTTGGTGGTGGCGGCGCTCGCCAAAGAGGCGACGAAACCGGCCACGGCGAAAACGGCAGTTGCTACGATCAATCTTTTGTGTGTACGCATAAAACCCCCTCCGTTGAGATGACAGAGAAACAAGTTTTTCCTATAGGGTGATTCTAGCGGATCAGGATACTTTCGCAAGCGGCGTTTGCAACAGTTTGGTGCTATTTTCGGAAAAGAGAAAAATATCAACCATTCTGAATCCCGTCTCCTTCGCCGGCGGCGGCGCCTGTTCGATGAATTTCACGGCGTCCGGGGGATAAGGATAAAGAGCTTCGCCGATCGCCTGGGCGGCGCTTGCGGGGAGGATTCGGCCCGCTCCCTCTGCGGCGACACGCTGAAAGCGCATCGCGAGTGTTCCTTGCCGGACCGAGGTGGGCGCGTGATCGCCTAAAACGCCAGGCCACGCGGGGGCCTCCTCGAAGGTTGGTGGCGTGAGCGGGCTCATGGTAAATTCGCGGAACGATCGGAGATGAATGGCGGATCATCGCAACGGGCGAGTCAAGCGGATCTTTTGCCCGCCTGGGTGTTTGCGCACGGGTTTTACGAGGGGGAGGGAAGGGGAGATGGCGATGACGGGTCGGGGCGTTCGCAAAGACGCCATAGCTGTTCTCATCCTGGGTCTGGTGGCCATGTGGCTCTACGGATCAGAGTCGTCGGCCCAGACGATTCAAACGCCGGAATGGGGCAAGCGCGCAGCGCTCATCGAGCCTAATTCGGAAATGGCGGTCGCGTATCTTGACGGGAAAATCTACGTTGTCGGGGGATACCCCTCGACGCGGGTCAGCGTGGACACCGTCCAGATCTATGACACCAAGTCCGACACCTGGCGCCTGACGACCCCCTATCCGACCACGATCAACCATGCCTCGGCAGTCGGTTTCGACGGGATTCTCTATGTGATCGGCGGGCAGACCAATGCCGGCGGCCGGAGGAAGAAGTCCCTGTACACGTCGGCCGTCTACGCCTTCGATCCCAGGACGAAGAAGTGGACGCCGCGCTCGCCGATGCCGACGGCGCGCAGTGCGATGGCGCACGACGTCATCGACGGTAAGATTTACGTCGCCGGCGGCCGTCCGCCGCGCGGGCGCGATTTCGCCGTCTACGACCCGAAGGCCGACAAATGGACGGTCCTGCCCGATTTGCCGACGCCCCGAAATCACATGGCGGCGGCGGCGATCGACGGCAAACTCTATGTTGCCGGAGGGCGCTTCGGCGGCGGCTTTCGGAGCGAGATCACCGCGGTGCTCGAGATGTACGATCCGGCAAGCAACAAGTGGAGCGCCAAGCGGCCGATGTCCGAGGCGCGCAGCGGAAACAACGGTATTGCGGTGAACGGCTGTTTCCATACCTTCGGCGGCGAACATCCGACGGCGAGTCCGTCGGGCGTGTTCCCCCATTACGAGGTTTATGATCCAAAAGCTGACCGCTGGACGCGTTTGCCCGATATGCCCATTCCCGTGCACGGCGTCACCGGGCTGGTTTACCTGAATGGCTGGATCCACCTGCCCGGCGGAGGCACCCGGATGGGCGGCAGCAGCGGCAGCACGCTCCATCAGGTGGTTCGCCCCGCGATGAAATGCGGCTGAGGCGCCGGCGGAAACTCTGCGCTCCTGCCTTGCCCGCCGTTTTCTTGTTTGCGCCGGTGGCCGGTGGGGAAGCGGGGCGCGCGCTCGAATCCTCACGCAAGGTGATGGCGCGCTTGGCTTAAGAATCTTGACGCTGAAAGCCCTGAATGCCAGCTAGTGCGCATCTTTCAGGTTTTCTCGCGAAAATGAGCGAGCGCATTGCTCCTTGATGGAGGTCGCACTTGTCCCGCCTTCTGGAAAACGATTCCCTGACGCTGCTGAGCGAAGGCGGCGTCCCCGTTCCTCGTTTCGAGGTTTGCACTGACGCGGAGGCAGCCGCAGGCGCCCTGGAGCGCCTGGGCGGACGCGCCGTCATCAAGGCGCTCGTGCCTGTCGGCAAACGGGGCAAGGCGGGGGCGGTGAAATTCGCCGCGCAGGCGGCTGAGGCCCGCGCGCACGCGGCGGCTATTCTCGGCATGGAAGTGCGGCGCTTTCCGGTCAGAAAACTCATCGTGATGGAAGCACTCGACATCAAGCGCGAAATCTTCTGTTCCATCTCCTTCGATGCGCCCAGAAAATGCCCGCTCATTCTCTTCAGCGCCGAGGGCGGCGTGGACATCGAAGAGTTGAGCGAGCATCACCCCGATAAACTGCTCGAATGGCCCGTGAACATCTTGGAAGGGCTGAAAATAGAAGACGCCCTGGAACTGGCCCGGTTCGCGGGTCTCTCGGGCGATCTCGCGGGACAGGTCGCCCGCGCGGTGTGCGCGATGTATGCGGTTTTCTGCGCCCATGACTGCGAGATGATAGAGGTGAACCCGCTGGCGGAACTGGCCGATGGCCGCGTGGTGGCGGCGGCGGGCGTGGTGCAACTCGACGCGCAGGCTCTTTTTCGCCATCCCGACCTAGTGGCCAAACTGGGTGTGGAGGGCGGGAACGGCTGGCGGCCCTTCACCGAACTCGAGATGCGGATGCGCGAGATCGACGCCATCGACCCCCACGTGGGCGCGATTCGCTTCAGCGAAATGGACGGCGACATCGGCTTCATGGTCACCGGCGGCGGCTACGGGCTTTCGAGCCTGGAGGCGCTTCTGGATTCAGGGGGCAAGCCCGCCACCACGTTCGACATCACGCCCGGACGCTACGAGGAAAAGATGCGCCGGGCGGTAAAGGCGGTGCTCTCAAAGCCCGGCATCAAAGGACTATTACTTGCGGGGAACGTGAGCAATTTCACGAGGGTGGATATAAAAGTGGCCGGGGTGGTGCGCGCGCTCAAGGAAGCGGAGCTTGATTTCGAAAAGTTCCCCGTCATCATCCGCTACGCGGGTCCGGGGGTGGAGGAAGCCAGGAAACTCATCGCCGAGGTTCCGGGAGTGGAATGGCACGAGGATGAGGCGTCGATAGAAGACCTGGCCAAGCGAATCGTGGCGCGCAGCTACGGGAGCGATAAAAGTTGAGCATTCTGCTGGACTCAGAAACCCGGGTGCTCGTGCAGGGCGCCACGGGGGGCGAGGCGAGGCGTCTACTGCCCACCATGACGGACTACGGCACCCGCGTGGTCGCGGGCGTGTCTCCGGGAAAAGGGGGGGAGTCGGTCGGCGGTGTGCCGGTATACGGCGCCGTGGCCGACGCCTTAAAGGACCATGAAGTGGACCTCTCCGTGCTCTTCGTGCCCGCGCGTTTCGTGCGAGAAGCTGCCCTGGAAGCCATAGAGGCGGGGGTGCCCACCGTGCACGTTCTCGCTGAGGGCGTGCCGCATCACGATGCGTGCGCACTGCTCACGCGCGCGGCGCAGCGGGGAACCTTCGTCATCGGCCCCAACAGCCAGGGCATGGTGAGTCCGGGCAAGGCGAAGCTCGGCGGCACGGGGGGCGAGGTGCCCGACCTCATGTTCCGTCCCGGCCCCGTGGGCGTGGTAAGCAGAAGCGGGGGCATGGGGGCGGAGATATGCCTGTTTCTTACGCGGGCGGGTATCGGCCAGAGCACCTACGTGGCCTTGGGCGGAGACCTGTTAATCGGCTCCGCGTTCGTGGAAATGCTCGCCTTGTTCGAGCAAGACCCAGAGACGCGCGCCGTCGTCATGTTCGGGGAACCCGGCACGGACAGGGAAGAGGAGGCTGCGCGCTTCATCGCGTCTGGCGGATTCACCAAACCCGTGGTGGCGATGATTCCCGGCGAATTCTGGGAGACCTCGCCCACGCCCGCGAGCGTGAGCCACACCGGCGCGCTCATCGAGCGGGGCCGCGGCGCGCCTTCTGGTAAGAAAAGACTCCTGAAAGAAGCCGGCGTCCTCGTGGCCGAGCGATTCTCGCAAATCGTGCCACTCGTGAAACAAGCCCTCCAGAACGCCTAGAGAAGCATTCCCGAAGCCCAATCCAGTCGCAGGTGGGGCGTTTTCCTCCTCACATGGAACTTGCAGACGTCGTACAAATAGATAGGGCTGAGACTTGATTCCGTTGCGTTTGCCGCTTTGTGTGAGGGCAAATGTCGGGAAATATAATGGGAATTTGCTCAAAATGAGGAGGAAATATCATGCGGCATATGCTCAAGCTCTCGGTCATTCTGGGTGTGTTCGTGTTCGGCGTCGCTTTTGGCTTGGTTGGGGATGGGCTCACCTGGACTTCTGAAAGGGAGAAGTCAATCGGCGATCCTGTTTGGGGGAATTTAGCTGGAATGTCAGGAACCTCTAAAATGAACAGGAAATACGAAAAATCCCTGGACAAGCAAACCGTTCCCGTGCTTTCCAAATGGCTGAATGATGGATGCCCCGAAATCGCGACTCCAAATGGGTTGAAGCCAATTTATTCGGCAAAAGGGAAATATCCATTTGGAGGGAGCTCTATGTACGACGCTCAGGGGTCGATGCTCCTTTCGCGTATCCATCCGGAACTCCGCCGGAAACTTTGCCATTCGGCTGAAATCGATCGAGCAAAGGCGGAGATAGAAAACAACCTGGAGAATGTGCTCAAGAAGAGTCTGAAATTGATTGAGGCCGTGAGGGAACACAAAGAAGACCAAGAGAAATTTGAGAGGAAAATATCCGCAAGGCTAGGAAGAATCGAGATTCAGTTAGACGATATCAAGGGGAATCAAAGGAGAAGAGAAGCATCCACCAGGGCGAAAAGAGCAGGGAAGCTCATTCGCTTACGAAGCAAGGTGAATAAGACACGTATTCCTATTGACGACATGTCTTGCTATACGCCGCCGGGGAAGCCGTGGCGCGGGTGCGGTTTCTACACAGTCCCATGATGCCGCTATGAGCCTTCCTCACACCATCGTCGCGCCGCCGTTCACGTCCAGCGTGACGCCGGTGATGTAGCTTGCCTCCTTGCTGCAAAGAAAGACGACGGCTTCCGCAATCTCGTGGGGTTCTGAGAGTCTGCCCACGGGCGATGATTTCTCGATGTGCGCGATGCGCTCGGGCGTTCTGATTTTGAGCCCTCTCGGCGTTTGCACGTTGGCCGGGGCCACGGCGTTCACGGTGACGCCGTGCGGCCCCAGTTCGCGCGCCGCCTGACGGGTGAGGCCGAGCACCCCCGCCTTGGCGGCTGTGTAGTGCGGCGGATTGGGGTTCACGCCGCTGCGCGCGGCCATGCTCGAAAGCGTCACAAATCGCCCGTACTTGGCCGCCACCATGAGGGGTGCGACGGCTTTCAGGAGATAGAACATCGATTTCAGGTTCGAGTTCACCACGCCGTCCCAGGCCTCTACGGGACACTCGAGCAGGCCCACGTATTGGGGAAAGCCGCCCGCGCTGTGTACGAGAACGTCAATACTGCCTGCTCGGTTGTAAACCTCGTTCACTGAGGTACGGGTCGCCTCCCAGTCGGTGAGATCGACCACGGCGCAGTGAGCAGCACCTCCGCTTTCGTTGATGGATTCGGTGACTGCCGCAGCACCCTCCGCGTCGAAATCCATGACGGTAACCGCAGCCCCCTTTTGGGCCAGGATTCTCGCCGTGGATTCGCCGATGCCCGTTGCCGCGCCCGTGACGATGGCGCTTTGTCCCTCAAAACCGCTCATTGCGCTTATCCTTTTCTTGAGAAAAAAGCGCGCGGCGACTCGGGGCCGCCGCGCGCCGCAGGGGTTCCCGCTATTTTTGCATGTCGAGGATCTTGTTGATGAGGGTCATGCCGCCGAGCTTCTTGCCGAATTTCTTGTAGACCGGCTTCACGGCATCTACGAAGGGCTTGAGGTCGGGACGATCGATTTTGAGGCCCTTGGCTTCGAACTTGCCGACCAGCTCTTTATCGAGAGTCTCGGAATAGCCGGTCAGCCAATCCGTGCTGTCGGTCGCAGCCTTCTGGACGCCTTTCTGGATATCCTTGGGGAGTCCGTTGAAGTACTTGTCGTTGATGATGATCACGCACACCGTCAATTGATGGTTGGTGACCGACATGTACTTCTGCACCTCGTAGAACTTCATCGACCACTGCCAGGTCGTCCCGCCGTCCTGGCCGTCGACGACCTTCTGGGCGAGGGCGCTGAAGACCTCGGTCGGCGCCATACCGATGGTGCTCCCGCCGAATGACTTGTAGGTCTCGACCATGACCGGGTTCTTGGCGATGCGCATGCGGAGGTCGCCCAGGTCGGACGGCTTCAGGATG
The DNA here is from genome assembly GCA_965261085.1 of bacterium. Taxonomy (GTDB): domain Bacteria; phylum UBA8248; class UBA8248; order UBA8248; family UBA8248; genus Bin107. The sequence goes on along the minus strand of OZ253442.1, from coordinate 2,905,632 downwards.
GGGTGCTTGCTGTTCGCCATTTTTCGGAATGAGCACGGCCAGGAACTCAGGATGCGGATGCCGGATTTCTTCCTGTAGTTCTCGGCGATTGTCTTGCCGATGTCGCTGTTCAACACCTTGGCGGCGCTCCTGAAGCTCTTGAAGAGGAAGGGAAGCGTGTAGACGTCTATCCGGCGGTCGAAACGGGAGATATTGTTCGTCACGACCGTCTGCATCTGCACCGATCCGAGTTGGACCTTCTTCGCGGCGATGCTGTCCTTCCCGAGTTGGGAGGAGGGGAATATCTGGACGTCGGCTTCCCCAGCGGTGTAGATGCGCAGGTAGTTCTGAAAGGTCGTGGCGGCTGCCGTGTAGAGCATGTCGGGTTTCGGGGGGCTGTTGTGGGCGAACTTCATCACATGCTTGGCGGCCTCTGCCCGGGGAGCGGCGATGCCGACCAGACCCGCGATGAGAATGACGCCCATGATCATGGTGAAACCTTTTTTCAGATGTCGCATGTCTTGCCTCCTTTGGGTTTGCTCCTCATCTGCCGAAGAGCAGATTCGGCAGGATGAGGGAGATGCTGGGGAAGTACGAGAAAATGAGAACGGCTAAGAACATCGTCGCGATGAAGGGCAGGACGGCCTTGGCGATGGCGCCCAGCGTCGTGTCCGCGATGCCCAGGGCGACGAACAGACTCGTCCCCAATGGCGGCGTAAGATAGCCGATCTCGCAATTCACCACGAAAACGATGCCGAAGTGGATGGGGTCTATCCCCACGGACTTGACGACGGGGAGGAACAGCGGCGTCAGGATGATGATCTGCGCCATCGTGTTGAGCCACATCCCCACGAAAGTGAGAAAGAGGCTGATCAAGATGAGGATGAGGAAGGGCGACGTCGTCAGGCTTTTGATGAACGCGGTGACCATCTGGGGGATCTGGTGGATGGTGATCAACTCCCCATAAGCCAGCGACGCCCCCCAGATGATGGCGATGGTTCCGGTGATGAGCGAAGCGATCTCCAAGCAGTCCAGCGTCGTCTTCCAGTTCAGTTCCTTGTACACGAAAGCACCGATCCCGTAGCCATATAGCACGGCGATGACGGCGCTCTCCGTCGGCGTCACAAAGCCGCCGTAGATGCCGCCGAGAATCACGACCGGCGCCATCAGCGCCCAGCGGGAGTCCCATACCGTGCGCAGTGTCCGAGCGAGGTCGAACGGCTCGCCCGGCTCGTTCGGCGTTTTGTGGCGCGCCATGAAGGACGCGCAGATCATCAGCATGCAGCCCAGCAAGATGCCGGGCAGAAAACCCGCAACGAACAAGCGCGTGACGGACTCGTCCGCGCTCACACCGTATACGATGAGGGCTCCGCTCGGAGGAATCAGGATTCCCAGCGTGCCGCCGCATGCCGATACTGCCCCCGAGTAATTTCTGTCATAATGGCGGCGGAGCATGGTGGGGATCATGATGCCCCCCACGGCGGCCGTCGTGGCCGGGCCGGAGCCCGAGATGGCGGAAAAGAGCATGCACGCGAGTATGGTGACGTGGGCGAGGCCGCCCCGGACGTTTCCCACCAGGCAGTCGGCCACCGAGATCAGCCTCTTGCTGATGCCGCCTTTTTCCATGAGCGCGCCCGCCAGGAGGAACATGGGCACGGCGATGAATGGAAATTTATCCAGCCCGTCGTAGTAGGAGAGGGCGAGACTCTCCAACGGCAAATCCGTCAGCCAATAGGTGAGGACCGACGCGGCGCCGAGGGCGATGCCGATGGGTACGCGCAACGCCAGGAATACGGCCAGCGAACCGAGCAGGATGAGGGGTATATTCATACTTCTTCATCCAGCTTTTCTGTTTGGTAGAGCACCTCGGGTCCGCCCAGGACGTAGACCCGATACATGTGTAAGGCGAGGCGAATCGTCATGAGAGCGAAGCCGACGGGGATGATGCCGTGAACGATCGCTTCCGGAATTTCGAGAACGTCGGTTTCCGAATAATGCTCGATTTCACTCCAGACGAAAAGAGCGCCGTAGTAGGTCATGATGATATTGAAGCAGAGCCAAAGGAGGTCGGCGAAGATGGAGAACGACGACTTCCATAAATCCGGCAGGATCATGTCGAGCGCAGTGACGCGAATGTGCCGGCCCTGAATTATGATCCAACTGATCGAAAGATAGATGAACCAGACGAAGACGATGCGCGAAAACTCTTCAATCCAGTTGATGGAGGTGTAGAAAACGTAGCGCGCGATGATCTGGGCCGTGAGCATCAAAGTGAGCGCGAGCAGAAGCAGCCATGAGAGATTTCGTTCGATGTTTCGCACGATTGGCTTTCCCGTCTTGCGCGGGGAGACAGGCAACGCTCCCGCTCTTAAATGTTGGATGAGCGCAGTCTAGTTTGTTTTGACTCGGATGGTCAAACCGAGCGGGGTTTCTAGGGTGAGGGATGCGACCGGGTCGAAAGAGTGTATCTCCTCCCGGCTGAAGCTCAGAACACCCCCTCTTTGGTTTCGGCGAGCACCAGGTCCACCACGCAGCGCAGCGCCTCTTCTTCCGTGTCGCCCTCCAGGCGCCTGAGGCGGTAGAGGTCGGCCTGGCGGTCCGCGCCGCTGCCCTCGCGGATGATGGTGAGCGTGTGGCGCAGCTCCATCTCGCATTCCAGCGCGCGGGCGTCGGGCGTGAGTTTCTCGACGAGTTCGTGCATGAAGTCGTCGATGTCCACCCGCCCGCTCTCGCTGGCCGCATCGCCGAAGAAAGAAAGCGTGCCGTAGCGATGGGCGACCCAGCGGTTTTCCGCAATGATCTCGGTGAGCGGTTCGGGCGGAAGCGCGCCCGCCTCGTCCTGTCGCATGAGCCACCGCAGGAGTGAGGCGTAAAGCGCCGTGATGGAGATGGCGTCCTCCATCCTGGGGCAGATGTCGCAGATGCGAAGCTCCAGCGTCGGGAAAGCGTAGGCGGGGCGGACGTCCCACCAGATTTCGCTGCCGGTTTCGATGAAATTCATTCGCTGGTATTCGGAGACGATTTCCTCGTACTCCGTCCGGGAGCGCAGCGGGGGTGGCAGATTGGTGCGCGGAAGGTTGCCGATGAGATTCAGGCGATAGGACTTGTACCCCGTGTCGCGTCCGCTGTTGAAGGGTGAGGAGGTTGAGAGCGCGTGTATCGCGGGCAGATAACGGCGGATGGCCGTCATGATCCGGATGCGCGATTCCGGGTCGCCGAAGCCCGCGTGAATGTGCATTCCGCCGATGACCATGCGGCGCATGGTTTCCTGGAACGTCATCAGGAAGCGCGTGTAGCGCTCCTTGGGCGTGACCGTCAGATCGCGCCACTGCGCGAAGGGATGGGTGGAGGAGCCGAGCACCGCGGCTCCGTGCGCCTCCGCCGCCTCGATGACGATTCGCCGGGTCTCGCGCAGCGCCTCGCGCGCCTCGGCCACCGAAGCGCATACCCGTGTGTTGGTCTCGATCTGGGGGCGGAGCACCTCCCGGGTGACCTTGTGCGGCCCGATGCCGGCCTCGCAGGCTTCGAAGATGGCCGGGTCGGGATCGGCGATGAGGTCGCGGGAGTCGGGATCGACGAGAAAGAACTCCTCCTCCACCCCGAGGGTTATCTGCAAATCTTCTCGATTCTCGGCATCGCTCACGACGTGCTCCTTGCGGGCCGCACCTTCGTTCACTCGCCTTCTGCCCACAAACGGTGGTTTTGAGCCGAACCACTCAAGAAATTGCGTCGACTCTATCATTCCATTACGGGTGAATCCATGTATTTGTGTGGATTTGTTCGACTAGGGCTGGTGAACCGCTCTCTCTCGCGTACCGCCGAGGCTCGTGAGGGCGAAGGGCAGCGTGAGCAGCATGGCGACGACGCCCATCCCCACGAGGCCGAACAAGTCCACGCAAAGGCCGATGAGAGGGGCGAGACCCATGGCGAGGACAGATTTGCTCTGCGCTTCCACGGAGAGTATCGTCGCGCCGGCCTCGGGCGTGCTGTGGGCGTCGATGCGGCTGATGAGCACGGGGCGCCAGAAATTCTGCAGGACGGCCAGGGCGACGAAGCCCGCGATGACCACCGATTCCCAACCCGTCCAGAGCCCCCAGGCGAGGGTGGCGTAGATGAGGGCGGTGGCGCCCCAGAGCGTTTTCGCGGCGGCTTCCTCGGATCCCGTGGCGGCGACGAGGCGGTGGCCTCCGCGCGAGGCGAAGCTCGAGAGCAGGTGCAGGACGAAGTAGACCGCTCCCACGAGAATGGCCACGCGCTGTTGCTGGTGCCAGGTGGCGAGCAGGGCCAGGCCGAGGGCGGCCTGCTTGATGACGGGCTGGATGTAGTCCTTGGCGACCTTGTAGGTGCCCTCATAGCTCATCGATTCGACCAGGATGCCGCGCAGCGGCTTGTCGGTAAAGGCCATGCGCATGGAGTCCTTCAGATGCGCCCAGACGCTGGGGATTTTCGTATCCGCCGCGCGTATGCCTTCGAGTTCTTTGGGGTAGCCCATGAAGTTCACGATGTTTAGCGCGTAGGGGATGACGGCGAGCAGGAAGATGTCGCTATAGCGCGCGCCGGTGAAAATGAACGCGCTCGCGACCACGACCGAGACGGCCGAGCCCATCTTCGACCACGAGCGCGTGAACCCGTAGACCTGGGTGCGCTCGCTTTCGCGGCCCTGAATCCTGAGCCACTCGAAGATCATCGCCTTGTGCGTCCCGGTGCGGAACGAATCGCCGAGAGCGAAGGCGAACATGGCGAGGAACAGGGCTGCGAAGGAAGTCGAATAGCCAAAGACGAGGAACGAGGCGATGTAGGCGAGAAACGAGAAGATCATCGAGCGTCTTCTGCCGTACAGATCGGCCACCGCGCCGCTGGGGATCTCAAAAATATTGATGCACACCTCGCGGAAGCCGATGAGGATGCCTATCTGGAAGAAGGAGAGGTCTTTTTCCAAAAAAGCGAGGATGAGGAAGGGCTCGAAATAGGTCTGGTTCTTGAGGAAGCCGTATAGAGAGAATCGAAACAGCATATAATGGCCCCTCCTTCCCTGAATTTCGCTCCCGCCCGTCATTCGCGCAAGGGGGGTGGAACGAGAGGTGACCTTCGCGCGCGCGCACCTTCTCCCCCACGGTGCGCGCGAGTCATTGTAGCGGAAATTTCAGCGATTGGGCGATGTTTTTCACCGTCTGCGCAGGGAGGCGCAGTCAGCGGGGGTGCAGATGAGCCCGTGGTTCCAGATGTCCTGGATTTTCGTAGGGACAACCCTTCTGGGTTGTTCTGCCCCCCGTGGTTGTCCTTCGCCAGTGTGTTCGATGCGGAGGGGCAAAAGAGCCTGTTACTACGATCTCTAAATCCAAGATTACCGTCATTCCGGCGAATGCCGGAATCCAAGCGGACGGGAAATTCATCGGTTCTAGATTCCGGCATTCGCCGGAATGACGACTTTTGGGGGCAAGCCTGCCCGGAGTGGAAGGGTTCGCGCTTTTTTGTGTGGGTAGGGGCGGTTCGCGAACCGCCCCTACGGGTGAGGTACGCTCCGATGAGAAAGAAAACACGCGGACAGGCACAGGGGCCTGTGGGGCAGCCCCAAGGAGAGGCTGCCACTACGTTTTCAATAACTTCCTCAACGTTGCGCTTTCTCAGCGGATGCGCCAGCCGATGAGGGCGGCGCCGATCACCATGCAGGCCGTGCCGATGATGATGGTGGGCGTGATGCGCTCCATGCGCCTGAGCAGGAAGAAGCTCATGGTGAGGCTGAAGATGGGGGCCGTCGAGGTGAGGGGCGCCACGACCGAGAGATCGCCCATGCTGATGGCGGTGAAATGCAGGAAAAACCCTAATGCGTTCAGCAGCCCGCACCAGCCGTAGATGAGCCATGCCCTGGGGACGTGGAACTGGTTTGGTTTTTGATCTTTCGGGAAAAACGGGATGAAGGTGACGAGAAAGATGAACCCCGTCAGCGTAGAAAGCGTGGCGCCCATGATGGGGGCCGCGACGTAGGCGAAGGCGAGTTTTCTAAAGAGAAACGAGAGGGCTGCGGTGACGGCGCTCCCAAACGCGAGCCAGAGGTGTTTTCGCTGCCAGGAGGTGTCCTCGGGCTTCTTGTAGCTGAGCGTGATGCTGCCCAGCACGATGGAGATGGTGCCCGCCAGGATGAGCACGCCCGGACTTTCGCCGATGAACATGATGGCGAGCGAGGTGGAGAACAAAGGAGTCAGCGAGACGAACGGCATGGCGCGCGCGACGCCCAGATAGGAGATGCTCAGGTAAAGGAACACGCGCGACATGGCCGGCCCCGTGAGCCCCGCCAGCGTGAAGTAGAAAAACGCAGGGAGATTCCACCATTCCGGCTCCCAGTAATACCAGGTGATGGCGATCATCACGGGCAGGGAGCTGAACATGCCGATGAAAACGCCCGTGAGCGCGTTGGCGTGCTCGCTGCCCTTTCTGATGAACACGCTGAAGGTGGCGAAAACCACCGCGGTGGACATGGCGTAGGATGCGGCGATGAGCTGGGGGTTCATCCGGTTCTCGGGGCGATGAGGCGTTCTCAGGGTGTTGTGGGCCTAAAATTGACGGCTTTTAATCTACAGGCTGCGCGCGCCTTTGGGAAGCGCGGGCGGGGGAGGGGGGCGTGACGCAAAGTTGGGAATTATTCCCCCCTTTAGGGATCGGGCTTCTCCGAAATGGGGAGTTCGTCGGCAAGTAGAAAAAACTAGGTATTCGGAATCACTCCCCCCTTGAGGGGGAGTCGCAGAAGCCGAGTCCTTGGACGAGGCTGATGCGGTGGGGGGCGATTCTCAAATAAAACTCCCCCCACCGGTTCGCTTACGGGCTTACGCCCTTACCTCACCGACAATCCCTCATTCCTCAATCGGGTTTGACCCTCAAGGGGGGAGTGATTCCCAATCTCTCATCACACACCCTACACTCAAAGCCTAATTTCCACAGGTTTGACTTGCAGGGTCTGCGTCCTATATTTTCATCTTCCAAAAACCCGCATGCACAAGTGGAGGGCATCCCGTCCGGAATGCCTACACATCGGAGGCCGGTCATGAAGCTCAAGTTTTTGATTATCGTCGTTTTCATCGTCATCATCGGGCCGGCGCTTCTCGTCTCCGGCCCCGGCAGAGCGGACGCCGCCTGCAGTGTTCGTATCGGCGACCTGAACTGGGACAGCGCCAATTTTCACGATCAGGTGGTGGCCTTCATCCTGAAGCACGGTTACGGCTGCCGGGTGCGGCTCATCTACGGCGGCACGCTGCCGACCATGGCGGCCCACTACGAGGGGAAGAACGACCTGATCATGGAGCTTTGGTACGACAGCACGAAGGATCAGTACGACCTCGCCATGAAGAGCGGCAAGGTCAAGATGCTGGGCGTCAACACGCCCGACAGCATTCAGGGCTGGTTCATACCGCGCTACGTCCAGAAGGCGAACCCGGGCCTTAAATCGGTTTACGATCTGGCGAAGTACAAGCGCCTCTTCAAGGACCCTGAAGAACCCTCCAAGGGCCGGTTCGTGAACTGCATACCCGGTTGGGCGTGCGAGGTCATCAACACGGTGAAGCTGCGCGCCTACGGGCTGGAAAAACACTTCACCAATTTCCGGCCCGGCTCGGGCGGCGCGCTCGCGGCGGCCATCAAGGGTGCGTATCTCAAGAAAAAGCCGATCCTGGCCTATTACTGGGCGCCGACGCCGCTCCTGGGACAACTCGACCTCGTCCAGCTCGAGGAGCCTGCGTGGAGCGAGGCCGACTGGGACGAGATGATGAAACACGCGAACGCGCTCAAGAAGGGCGGGGTGGAGGCGATGGGGAATCCCAAGAAGGCGACCGCCTACCGGACGATGGCGCTTCTGAAGTCGGTCACGGCGAAGTTCGCGGCCGAAAACCCCGAGGCCGTCGCCTTCATCGAGAAGTACGTCCTCTCGTCCGAGCTCGTCTCGAAGATGCTCTCCTATCTCGAAAAAAAAGCCGGCGGCGACGCCGCGGCCACCGCGATCCATTTCTTGAAGACCAACAAGGTCTGGAAGAACTGGGTTCCGGCCGACGTGGCGCGCAAGGTCGAAGCGGCGCTCGAATCGGCTTGAGCCGTTCCGGCGCGGCGATTAATCGCGACCGGGGAGGGGAAGGACCCGAATAGGTCTCGTCCTATCCCTACGTCACAAAAGGTGAGTAGTCATATATTCACTCCCACCTTGAGGGGGAGTTGAAAAAGTCCCTCAAGGGAAATGCCTGCGGCGCATTCGCCGCCCATGCGCGTAATACCTCCTCGTCGGTCTGCAAACAAATCCTCGCTCCTCACTCGGTTTGACATTCATCACTCGCGGCAAACAAATCCTCGCTCCTCGGGGCTGTTGAAAAAGCCTTTGTCAAGGGAGCAACCCCCCTGTCCCCCCTTGTCAGGGGGGTAAAGGCGATGCCCCCCGACGAGGGGGTGGAAGAAAAGCCCCCCTGACAAGGGGGGACAGGGGGGTTGCTTTTACCAGTCGAAAGGGGTGTCCCCTCTACTCTCTAAAAAGGGGTCTTTTTCAACAACCCCTCCTCACTCGGATTTGACATTCATCACTCGCGTTTTACCCGCGACGTCACTCCACCCTCATCCCGAGTAGGCGCGCTCGCGCGCCGTATCGAGGGAGAGCCGGGGCGCATCGGGAGCGCATCGAAGGGGAGCGCCCTTCGATACAAACGCTCCTTTCTCAGTCGCGCTTGACCTTCGGCGGCTACTCAGGGTGAGGTCGATATGGTGGCCATGCAAGACGAGAGGAACGCGCCCGCTCTCGAAACCGGGTTTTTCAACAACCCCTCCTTGTTCGGGGTTGACCGCCATCGCCCGTTTTTCATGAACTTTCCACCATTTTGTAACGCGCGTGAGATGAGAGGCCGCTATAATCCGCGCAGATGACTGATGCGGGCGCGCCCAAGCGCCGAGAATTGGCCCGAATCTCACAACGTGGGGGAAGCGGAAATGCACGAAGACCGAACGCGCGACGCGCAGCTCGCCGCGCATGAGGAATGCTCGCCGGATGAGTTCGACGAAATCCACTATCCGCGGCCGCAAGCGACTGATTTCGAAAAGCTGGTGGACAAGATGATCTCCCGGCGGGGCTTCCTGAGCCGGGGGGCGGCCTTCGCCGCGACGGCGTTCGTCATGAGCGCGGGAGGGGTCGACCCGCTCTCCGCCTTTGCCGGTTCGAACCGCTTCGGCTTCGAGGCCGTGCCCGCCAATACGCTCGATACGATCACCGTGCCCAAGGGCTACAACTGGCACGTCGTCGCAAGGTGGGGAGACCCCATGTGGACGCGAGGACCCGAGTTTGACCACGCGACGCGCGGCACGGGCGCGAGCCAGGAACTCGCCTTCGGCGACAACAACGACGGCATGTCGCTCTTCCAAGCCGGGGGCAAGAACGTCCTCGCCGTCAACAACGAATACGTGAACGTGGACATCATCCACGGCGGGGTGGGCGGGGGAAAGCCAGCGACCGCAGACGACGTGAGAAAGAGCAAAGCGGCCCACGGGGTGTCCGTCATGGAGATTGCCCGGAAGAACGGTAGATGGTCGATCGTCAAAGACTCGCCTTATAACCGCAAGATCACGCCCGACACGCCGATGGACATCACCGGACCCGCCCGGGGCCATGCGCTCATGAAGACGGCCGCGGATCCTCAAGGTGTGCGCTCGCTCGGCACCTGGAACAACTGCGGAAACGGCGCGACGCCCTGGGGCACGTATCTCACGTGTGAGGAGAATTTTCACGGCTACTTCTCATCGAGCGACCCCGACATCGAGATTGGGCCCGCGTTCAAGCGTTACGGCGTAGGCGCCAAGGGCTGGGGATATCGCTGGGAGACGACGGATGAGCGTTTCGACATCGCAAAACACCCCAACGAGCCGAACCGCGCGGGCTACATCGTCGAGATCGACCCGCTCGACCCCAAGTCCACGCCCAAAAAGCGCACCGCGCTCGGGCGCTTCAAGCACGAGAACGGAGAAGTCGTGCTCGCCGCAGGCGGCCGGGTGGTCGTCTACATGGGCGATGACGAGCGCGGCGAGTTCATCTACAAGTTCGTGAGCGATGGGCGCTACGCCGAGAGCGGGGACAACTCGAATCTCTTAGAAACCGGAAAACTCTTCGCGGCGAAGTTCGACGAAAACGGCCGGGGCGAGTGGGTGGAGCTTACGCCCAAAACCACGGGAATGGCCTCTCAGGCGGAGATATGCATCGACACGCGCATCGCGGCCTCCGCTGTTGCAGCCACCACCATGGACCGCGCCGAGTGGGTGGCTGCGAACCCCAAGAAAGCGGAAGTCTTCTGCTGTCTCACCAACAACAAGAACCGGGGCAAGAAGCCCAACAAGGGCGGCGACGCCACTCCCGTCGGCGGGCCGAACCCCCGGGCGAACAACCGCTACGGGCAGATCGTGCGCTGGGCGCCGGACGGAGGCGATCATCTCTCGACGGCCTTCTCGTGGGACCTCTACGTGGTCGCGGGCAACCCCGCCGTCCACAAGGGCGCGAACGCGGGTTCCAAAAACGTCACGCCCTATAACATGTTCAACTCGCCCGACGGCCTCGCGTTCGACAAAAACGGCATGTTGTGGATTCAGACCGACGGGAAATACACGAACACCAAGGGCTTCGCCGGGCAGGGCAACAACCAGATGCTCGTGGGCGACCCGGTGACGGGCGAGATCCGCCGCTTCATGGTGGGTCCCAGACAATGCGAGGTCACGGGCATCGAGTGGAGCGCGGACGGGAAGACCATGTTCGTGGGCATCCAGCACCCCGGCGAGAAAAAGGGAGACAGCCATTTCCCCGACGGCGGCGACACCACGCCCCGCTCGTCCGTGGTCGCCATCACGCGCGACGACGGCGGCATGATCGGCTGAGTCCTCACCGCGTCCTGAGGCGCGTCGCATCCGCCGCCACGCGCTATCTGCAGGCGCTCATATTAAATGTCTCGCCCCCTTGCGGGCGGGGTGTTTTTATTCGCAAACTTACGGGCCGGGCGGCACGACGCGAATTTTTATTTAATGAAACACAGCATTAAAGGACGCACACGCAATGACCACCAAGAAACAACCCATCGAATACGCCTGGTATCTGCCCTCGAACAAAAGGGGCGACGCCACCAGGCTCGGCACCGGCGAGGTCGAGATTCCCCCCGAAATCGACTATCTCGTCCACGTGGCTAAAACGGCGGAGGTGAGCGGCCTTACGAACATGCTCATTCCGTGCAACACCTCGTGTTCTGACGGCTGGCTCCTCGCCTCGGCGATTGCGCGTGAAACCAGGAGTATAAAATTCTGCGTCGCCATAAGGCCCGGCCTCACCACGCCGACCTTCGCCGTGCAGCAGGCGAATACGCTCGATCTCATCTCGGGCGGGAGGCTCACGGTGAACGTCGTGCCCGGCGGATCATCCGTGGATGCGCGCCGCTACGGGGACTGGGCGGATCATGACGGGCGCTATGAGCGGGCAGACGAGTTTCTGGACATCGTGCGCGCGTTCTGGGCGGATGAGGATGCCAGGGTCAACTACGAGGGCGCGCACTACCAGGTGGAGGACGGCTTCGTCTTCCCCGGCCCCGCGCGCAGGGGAGGGCCTCCCCTTTATTTCGGGGGAAGCTCGCCCGCGGCGAAAAAAGTCATCGCCAAACACGCCGACGTTTTCCTCAAATGGGGGGAACCCCCCTGGCAGATAGCCGAGGAATTTGAGGAGGTGAAGAAAATGGCGCGCGAGGAGCATGGCCGCGATCTCAAGCTCGGCGTGCGCTTCCATATTCTGGTGCGCGAGGACGACGCGCAGGCCAGGGAAGAGGCCGAGGCCATCATCGCGGGCACGGCCTCTTACGGGGAGAGTTCATCCGTCACTGGAGAGATCGCAGGACAGGTGGAATCCGTCTCCCAGCAGCGCATGAACGCCATGACGGCGGAGGGAAAACTCTGGCACGGCCCTGCGCTTTTCTCCGGCATCAACCTCGTGCGCCAGGGGGCGGGCACCATGCTCGTGGGAAGCCCCGAGGTGGTGGCCGACGCCATGCGCGAGTACATCGAGGTGGGCGCGACCACGTTCATCCTCTCCGGCTGGCCGCATGATGAGGAAGCCCGCAATTTCGGGAAATACCTTTTGCCGCTTTTGCCCGATGCGGTGTGATGGCAACCAACATACGAGGGCGGGCACAGGGGCCCGCCCCTACAATTTCGAACCGAAGATTGCTGTCATCGAGCCATTACTCCCCCCTTGAGGGGGAGTCAGCAAGACGAGGGCGAAGCCCGAAGTCGCGCTGGTGGGGGGTGAATTCCTCGTTCCTCGCTTGGCAGCCTCGCCTTCCTCAGTCAAGGTTGACCCCCCACCGGTTCGCTTGAGGGCTTGCGCCCTTACCTCACCGACTCCCCCTCAAGGGGGGAGTGATATTGAAGGTCATAAGGAGAAGTGCAAACCTCTTCGGTCGGGAAACCGCAATCGCTCCTTCTTCAGTCGGCGAACCCTCCCTCCTCTGTCGGGTTCGACCTACCTCGGGATCAGGATATCCCCGGAAATCGAGGCCAAATCCTTGCAACCCGCCATGACCATGGATTTTTTGAGTTCTTCTTCCAAAAGTTCCAGCATCTCGACCACGCCTGCCGGTCCGCCTGCGAACAGCCCGAGCACGAGGCCCCGGCCCGAAGTCACCCCCTTGGCCCCACGGGCCAGGAGTTTCAAAACGTCGTCTCCTCTACGGACGCCGCTTTCCGCCAGCACGAGCACGTCGTCCCCCACCGCGTCCACGATCTCAGGGAGAATTTCCACGGGGTGGCCCCACGAAGGCCCGTGAGCTCCGCCGTGCGTGGTGACGATGATTGCCGCAGCCCCGGCGTCGCGGGCGATGCGCGCGGTCTCGACCGAGCCCACCGCCTTGAATACGAAGGGAAGACCCGTGGCCTTCACGTAGCCCTCGAGCGCATCCGCTCTTTGCGGTTCGCATTCGGGGTTGTAAAAGCCCGATTCGAAATCCATGCCTACGGCGAACGCGCCTGTGTCTTCCGCGAGTTTGAGCGAGGCCAAGGTGCGCTGCTTGTCCCGCCAGGGCTTCACGACCCGGATGGCGGATGGGTAGGAGGCTGCGGCCTCGCGCCAGGTATCATCCTCACAGTCGCCTATCCAGTATTGCGTTCCGAAACGCGCCGCGCCCTCGGCGACTTGCAAGAAACCATCCGCCCAGTGGGCCGCCAGGGTGTTCGCGCTCATCGAACCCGTCATGACGGGGCATCTGAGCTTCTTGCCCATGAAGTCGAACCCGGTATCCGCCTTATCCGTCAGCATCAGGCGCATTCTCAAGCCGAATCGCTCATACCCCGCCAGCGCCGTCTCGGTGCCGGGCAGGTCGGGCCCCAGGATGTCGTAGGGGTTTTCCGCGCCTGATTTTTCCAGGTTCGCTTGCGCCCGTTCGTATATCTCCTGATACGCCGCCTCACTCATCTGTTCGCACTCCTTTTTCGCTTGAAGTTTTCTTGCTTGCTTAAATTTCCGGCTACTGCGCGCCCTTACAGCGTTTGGCGGATTCGCTCCCCTGGGCTATCATTGCCCGCAGAACATCAAAAGGACGATGACAACCAAAGCCAATCCAGACACCCAGGAGGACTTTATGATGATGATGGTCATTCTACACTATCCCGCCGTTGCGCCCACGCTCGCCGAGGTTCGTGAGGACAAGGAGAAATCCGCAGCCTTTTTCGAGAACGAAGTGCCCGGCCTCATCGACAAGACGTGGGGCATGAACGAGGAGGCGGGCCGCATGGCGTCCGTCTATCACTTCGAGGACAAGGCCACCGCCGACGCCTGGTTCAACTCCGAGAAACAGCGCAGCTTCCGCCGGGCGAACAACGCGAGCCTCGAGTACTTCGACGTGGCCGCCATCGCGTTTACGAAACCCCTGCGCGAGGAAGCCACGGCGTAGGTTTCATGCTGGCGGGGATTGTGGGGGAGGGGGTTTCGCGTAGCCGTTTGATATGGAGGTGTAGGGGACGCATATATGCGTCCCTTGAAGCCACCTTGCGGTTCGGATTACCCCGCGTCGCGTTATTGGATGAAGAAAAGGGCAATTGCTTTGTAGGGGCAGACCTGTGTGTCTGCCCTGTTTGTTGAGTAGCGTTATAGAGTGGGGTAGGGGCGAACCCCTCCTCGGGGTTGCCCCACAATTCGCGAACCGCCTGATTAAGCCACCTCCGTTATTATTAAATTATTTTCTTCTTGCCCGGCATCTATACCTAGAGCATTCCAGAAATCGCGATGAAACAAAGCGAGGAGTTTGGGTATCTCATCGCTACTGCCTAGGGAATATCTGGGGAAATTCAAATCTAATAGTTTCGGGAAATGGCCCTCTAAGCCGCTTACTCCTGAACGCATCGCATTAAAAAAAACAGTGTTATTTCCTATGAGCACTGGGTTCCCAAAAGTACGTGTCTCTACCTCAAGCGCATATTCCGTTGTTGGGGAATCAGTTTGCTTTCGAATGTGATCAGCCCAAACAGAGAGGTTCGTAAACATTACGATAAACCAGTCCGGCGGCAAAGGCGATTCACGGATAATCGAACTGCCTGAGAAGAACCCAATCTCGACAAGCCCATCGCCATGTAGCTCCCTGTAACAGTTGTAAAGTTCTCCCGGAAAAGCAGTGCCGAGTTCCGCTCGTGCACCGCGCAGAATTGGTCTCCAAGATTGAGGGGGCCAATCAATCGGATAATCAAACACTCGTTTGTTGCCGTTGCTTTCCTGCTCAACCGTATACCACGGGGTATCATATTCCTTCGTGATTCTTCCCTGACTAAAAACACGATCAAATCGAATTTCATCTCCCACTGGAGCAGCAGTCATACGGAAGCCGAAGGCATCCTCAGGAGTTTCAAGGTGCTTAAATTCATCGCTGAAGTGTTCGGAACGTTCGGCAAGCCGTTTATCCAACCGCTCAAGACCCCGCGATACGTTCAATGTCATATCCTGAATTTCCCGCATGCTCATCTCCTCGCATCTATCGGCTCGCCGAACCGGGCAAACGAGCGTTTTTGTAACGCGGTGGGGGGCGTTCCGCGAGCGCCCGACACGGATGACGACGACGCCCGCTTCGCCTTCTGCCGGAACGGCGAAAACATCAAGCACGGGAAGCGGCGGCTCTACGCGATCTCGGAATATCAGCTTCAGGCGTTCAGCCAACTCCGCGCATCGCGGGATGGGCGAGATTTCTGTGGCGATGGGTGGCTTGCTCTCTGACTCCTTGATACCCAACAGCAAAGCGCCGCCATGTGCGTTTGCGAAGGCGACGGCTTCTTTCAGTATTTCGTTTTTCGCTCGGTCTCCAATCGACCCTTGGCCGGATATCCAAGGATCGGGAGAACCATCTCCCTTTGCTGGCAGGGAACTCTTGAATTCTATCTGCTCAACCTCGGGAACTTCAGAGTCGATGAGATGCTGGATGTCGGCGATGTCGATCTCGTCCTTGGGTTTGGAGAGTACACCAAGCAATGGTTCGCTCCTTCAATCGGTGTCAAAATGGAAACGGGTATCCTTCAGGGCGGGCGACGAACACATGCGATGGTATATCGGCGACGAGAGATTTCGTCAAATCATAGTGGGTTCGTAAGTCGATTGGGCGGACACACAGGTCCGCCCAATCGATGGAACCATCCTTTTTTGGTTAGGAAATTACTCCCCCCTTGAGGGGGAGTCGTTGAAGCCGAGCGTTTTGTGCGAAGGATGAATCGGTGGGGGGTCGATTCCTTATTCTTTGCTCAACAGCCCCTCCTTCCTCAGTCGGGGCTGACCCCCCACCGGCGCGACTTCGGACTTTGTCCTCATCTTGCCGACTCCCCCTCAAGGGGGGAGTATTTTCCAGACGACATTACTTCAATTCCCGTCCGCCTGGATTCCGGCATGCGCCGGAATGACGAGCAAAGGCGTAAGGACAGGTCGCGACCTGTCCCTACGGTTCCATTACGGTTGCAGGAATTCCGTAGGGTCAGAGATATATGTCTGCCTCCGTGGTTGTCCTTTTTGTTGGTCGACAAGTCAGGACAGGCACAGGGGCCTGTCCCTACGAAAGCGCACCCCCCACTCATCGGTCGGCAATTCCTCGCTCCTTGCTCGGAAGATCACTAGCACCCGGCCTTTCTCTCACGATAGAATCGGCCCAAGGCCGCCGGGAGGGAGATCATGAAAATTTCATGGAAAAACAAAGCGCCTGATCCGAGGGCGAGTAACCGTCGCGGCGTCCTGCCGTGTCTCCTCGTTTTACTGCTCCTGACGCTTTCCGCCACGCCGGGTTGGGCGGCGACGCGGCGGACAATGAGCGGCCCGGTTTCGGTCGAGGCGGTGGCGAGGGGTCTCGATACGCCCTGGGGGCTGGCGTTCCTTCCGGGTGGAGCGTTTCTGGTCACAGAGCGCGACGGGGCGCTGTACCACTTCGATATCAAGGGACGAAGGATTAAAGTCTCGGGCGTCCCGAAAGTCTATGCGTGGGGGCAGGGCGGGCTTATGGACGTCACCGCCGCGCGGGATTTTCCATTAACCCGCGAGATTTTCCTCACTTTTTCGAAACGCTACCTTCGCGGCGGAGGTACTGCGCTCGCCGTTGCCGCCCTTTCATCCGACAACCTTAAATTAGAGAACCTGCGCGTTATTTTCGAGATGGCGTCTCCCTCCCGAGGCGGCCGGCATTTCGGCTCGCGGGTCGTGGAGGCGCCGGATGGGACACTCTTTCTGACGCTCGGCGAGAGGGGAGACCCCGATACGGCGCAGGACCTCTCCCTCCACAACGGCAAGATTATCCGTATACGGCGCGACGGGAGCGTCCCCCCGGATAATCCCTTCGTTGGGCGGGCGGGGGCGCGGCCTGAAATCTGGTCCTGGGGCCACAGGAACCCCCAAGGCGCCGCGCTCGACGCGGCGGGTGCGCTCTGGGCCGTCGAGCATGGCGCGCGGGGCGGAGACGAGATAAACCGGGTCAGGAAGGGCCGGAACTACGGATGGCCGGTCATCTCTTATGGCCGCCACTATTCGGGGGCCAAAATTGGCGTGGGCGTCGCGAAAAAGGGCATGGAACAGCCGGATTTCTATTGGGACCCCTCTATCGCGCCCTCGGGAATGGCCATCTATTCGGGGCGGCTTTGGCCGTCCTGGTGCGGGCATTTCTTCGTCGGGTCGCTCAAATTCGACCATATCTCGCGCTTGGACCCCAAAGGCGGTTTCAGGGAAGTGGAGCGTTTGGCCTTCCCCGAGACAGGCCGCGTCCGCGACGTTCGCGAAGCGCCCGACGGCGCGCTCTGGTTTCTGTCCGAGGAGAGAGGCGCGGTCTACAGGATCAGGCCTGTCCGGTAGGGGTTCTGTTGTAGCGGGATACGGGCGGGTTTCACCTCAGGGAATTACTCCCCCCTTGAGGGGGAGTAGCAGAAGCCGAGCGGTTTGTGCGAAGGCTGATGCGTGGGGGGTATGGTTCCACAAAACAAAAGCTCCCCCCACCGGCGCGGCTTCGGACTCCGTCCTCTCCTTGCCGACTCCCCCTCAAGGGGGGAGTCATTTCATAAGCATATGTCGATTGAGAAATTCATCCCCTGTTTTTGGGGGACTTTTTCAACAGCCCCGATAAGGGAGGGTTTTCAGAGGATGGGAAAAACACCGGCACGCAATTCCTCCTTCATAAGTCGAAACAATTGCTCATTCTTCAATTGCGAGAATTTCTTCTTTTTCAGTCGGAACAATCATTCATTCTTCAGTCGGAATTGACCCTCAAGGGGGGAGTAATAAGAACCTGTTTGCTTGTCATCCCGGAGTGCTCTAATCCGGGATCCAGCGACTTTAGTTCTAGATTCCGCATTTCCTCCCTCCTCAGTCGGAAATGACACCGGAATGACGGCGAGGCAACCGAGCGTGAATCACGCATTTCCGCGCAATTCCCGTTATCGCTCCATCTTCCTTATGCGCCAGAATCCCCCACGAGAAGGGTTTCATATGGGCGAGTCCGGTGGAGGCGCCGACTCTCTCGCAGCCTCTTTCATATGGGCGGGCCCGGTGGAGAAATCGAGTCCCTCGCAGCCTGTTCATAGGGGCAGGGAAGTAGGATAAGCAGCTTTTTCATACGGGCGGGCCCGGTGGAGGCATCGACTCTCTCGCAGCCCGTTCATAGGGGCGAACCCGGTGAATCATCAGGTCTTTCGCAGCCGTTTCATGAGGGCGAACATGGTGAACGATTACATCTCTTGCAGCCGCTTTCATACGGGCGAACATAGTGAATCATCAAGTTTTTCGGAGCCACTCGATGCGGTTTAAGCGGATGGATGAACGAGTAGGGGAGCTTCAAGAACCGTGGGGTGGCTACATGGGTTCGCACATGGAGTTTGATATGGCCGGAGACGCTGGAGCGCTGAAACCCGCCGGGATCGCGGCGATGGCCCTGAAATTTGAATTACTGAAAAATACGATAAATATCGATAAATTGATGGAAAGGTTTGAGGGTCGTATTAACAGTATATTTCCATCTAATTTAGTAAGTTATCAGAATATATTAAAGTAGAATATCAATATTTTATCGAAATTTATCGAAAATAAAAACTTTTTCTGAACCCCGCATTTCCCCGCAATTTCTACGCGAAGCGCATGGGGTCATACGGCGCCGGGTCGATCGAGGGGGCGTCGCCCAGATAGAGCGCCGTCGCCAGGCTCACGCTCGCCGGCGCAGGCCCGATGCCCGAAGGCCCGTGCCCGGTGCAGAAGTAGAGGCCTTCCAGCGCGCCCTGGCCGATGAGGGGCAGGTAGTCCGAGGAGGTGGGCCTGAAGCCGCTCCAGGTCTCCTCGATGGCGCAGGCGGCGAGTTCAGGGGAGATGCGGATTCCCTCGCTCAGCAGCCAGGAGAGCCCGCCCACGGTGAGCCTCGGGTCCTCGCCGGCGTATTCCCTCGTCGCGCCCAGCAGAACGCGGCCATCGGCGCGGGGCACGAGGTAGGGGTCGTTCGCGGTCAGCACCACGCGCTTAAGGCCCAGCGCGCGTGCGTCCATGGAGAGCATCTGCCCGCGCTGGGGGGTGATGGGCGCTCGCGGAGCGGAGCCGGGCACGCTGCGGCTGCCTATCCCTGCGCAGATGAAGACGGCGGACGCCTCGTGAACTCCGGCATCCGTGCGGACGCCGGTGACCTTTCCTCCCTGGCTCAGTATCTCCTCCACCGCGCAACCGGTGAGGATCTCCACCCCAAGCCGCCTGCAGGCGATCTCGAGCGCGGGCCCCAGTTTTCTGACTTCCAGGTTCCCGCCCGTGACGAGCAGCGCTCCCGCCAATTCATCCGAAAGGCAAGGTTCTTCGTTTCTCAGCACGCCTGGCGGCATCCACTTGGCCTCGCCCCATTCGCGCGCGCGGGCCTTTTCCTGAATGGATTCCGCTTCCTCTTTATCCAGGGCAATGAGCAAAACGCCCGTGAGGCGGTATTCGAGGTCCGTTCCGCTTTCCTCGGCAATGGCTTGCGCGAGATGAGGCCATTCATCGTAAGAGGCGGTCCGGAGCCTGAGACCCGGCAGACCGGCAATATCGGCGGAGCCGCTCGTCCCGTGGGCGGAGATGATGCCCGCGGAAGCCCAGGTGGCGCCTGCGCCGGGCCGGCCTTTTTCGATGATGGTGACGCTCCTGCCCGCTTTGCGGAGTTCTCTCGCTGTCAGGAGTCCCATGATGCCGCCACCGACGATGATAACGTCGCGCATGAAATGCCTTTCTGTATTGTCGATCTATTGGATTCGCTACTGATGGGGTTATAACATGGGGGTTCGACCCCCCCGCAAGCAGGGGAGAGGTATATCGGCAGACAAAAAAACGACGGCCCGGGTGAGCCGTCGTTTTGGGTTTTCTCTGGATGAGGGTTATTCTCCGGAGTCACCCCCTTTTGTTACGTTGGCCGCTTGGAGCCCTTTCGGGCCCTGAACAATTTCGAAGTTCACGTTTTGTCCTTCCTCCAGGGTTTTGAAGCCGTCTCCCTGGATGGCGGAGAAGTGAACGAAGACATCGTCACCATCCGTTTGCGAAATGAAACCATAGCCCTTCGCGTCATTGAACCACTTCACTGTTCCTTCTGGCACTTGCGCATCTCCTGCAAATTTTGGAAATGGGTAGAGATGAATCAGGTGAGGGCCTTTCACTCCAAGTACATTTCCAGAAAACTGAAGTTGGCCGCGCCGGCCGCAGCCTTAATAATTGCTTATCAAACTAAGCATCGCCTTGCAACCTGTGAAATTCTTCTGTAGCAGGTGAATTTCACCGTTCGTGCACATCTCAAGTCAAGAGGAGAATTGACGCTAATGACCCGTTTGTTCGAAACACCGATAGAGCAGATGACAGATGAGCAAAGAAAACTCCATGAGAAAATCGCCTCCGGTCCCAGAGGAGGCGTCCGTGGCCCGTTTCTGGCGTGGCTCAAAAGCCCGGCCTATCTCGAAAAGCTGGAAGCAACAGGGCGCTACTTGCGCTATGACACCCTCTTTGAGCCCAGGCTGAGCGAGTTTGCGATTTTGATTACCGCCCGGTTCTGGGGTTCGCAATACGAATGGTACGCCCATGAGCCTCTGGCCAGGAAGGGGGGATTATCTCCCGAGGTCATCAAGGCGGTTCAGGAGAACAGGCGACCCGCCGAAATGGCCGCCGATGAGGAAGCAATCTATGATTTTTGCACTGCACTGCACGAAAATCATTTTGTGAGTGATGAAATCTATCAAAATGGGTTTGAGCATTTCGGGGAACGTGGGTTGGTGGAGTTAATCGGTCTCATCGGACATTACACGACAGTTTCCATGACGCTCAACGCATTTGAGCTACAAGTGCCAGAAGGCGTAGAGCCTCCGTTAAAGTGAAGGAACAATTCGATATGCGGCTGAAAGGAAAGACGGCATTTATCACGGGAGCTTCGGTAGGAATTGGCTCCGCCATTGCGAGGCGTTTTGCCGAGGAGGGATGTTCTCTATATCTGGCGGGTGGCAGAAATGTGGGTGCTTTGGAGGCGACAATCGAGCATTGTAAGGCCCAAGAAATATCGGCAGCTGGCGAGGCGATTGACTTGTCGAACTTGGCGGATATCGCTCCTTTGATGAGTCGTGCACTTAGGCATTTGGGTCATCTCGATATTTTGGTGAACTGCGCTGGAATCCGTTGTAACAAGCCTGTGGAGGAGGTTACGCAAGAGGAGGTGGTTGCACTCTTTCAGGTCAATGCGATGGCAACGTTTATTCTAAGCGGGTTGGCTGCCAAACACATGATTTCCAAGTCAGGTGGTCAGATTATCAACATCGGTTCGACATCCGGAGAGGCAGGAGTACCTAACAATTCTCTCTATTGCGCGACGAAAGGGGCCATGCATCTAATGACGAAGGCGCATGCGGCCGAACTTGGGCCTAAAGGTATTCGCGTTAATGCCATAGCTCCGGGGACGACTTTGAGTGAGGGGACGAAGCATCGTGTGGAAACCGAAGCGGGTAGACGAGAGAAGCTGATGAGTAATATACCATTGGGGCGTTTTGCAACTCCAGAGGAAATCGCCGATTGCGCTGTTTTTACGGCATCTGATCAAGCATCATATATGAATGGGGCAGTCATTCTGATTGATGGGGGAAGATTGTGCCAATGAGCATGATGGAGAACTGGGTGTTGGAGAATGGGTCTATATGACACATCGCCTCGGGTTTTGGCTTCTCACTTTTGCGGATATTTCTCTTGAGGGACTGGGAGAGGTTTCAAGGCTTGGTGAAGAATTGGGGTATGATCGAGTCTATACGACAGAATCTTTGACGGACACCCTGGCCATCAATCAACTGATGGCGACGTATACATCCAGGATCGAGATCGGCAGTTCTGTCGCCATCATTTATTTGCGTCATGCCTCCATGGCTGCTCAAGGCGCGGTCGCGATCAACGAAATTTCTGGCGGCCGTTATGTTTTGGGTCTCGGGCTTGGTCACCCGCCCCGGATCAGGGCGATGGGGATAGAGCCAGGAAATCCTCTCGAAGATATGCGTAAATATGTCGGGGAAGTTAAGGGTGTATTGGAAGGCGAGTCTGTATATCCCCTGCCTGTCCAGACTTATCAGGGAGAAGAGTTGAAATTCAGACGTTCAAAGCACCCGGTTCGAATATACATCGCGGCTGTTGGGCCCAAGATGACAGCACTTGGTGGAGAAATCGCTGATGGATTGTTGCCGTACATGGTTCCCCTATCAAGAATGGACGCTTATTTGGAAGCGAGAGACGCAGGCGCGAAACGAGCGGGTAGAAATCCTCGGGACATCGAGATTGACTTTGGGATACACACTTTTTTGTGTGACGATCTCATTTTAGCCAGAGAAGCCGCTCGTAAAACCTTGACATATTGGCTAGGGCTTCCCGCATACAACAATTCGATTCGGGAAAGTGGTTATGAGCAAGAGGCGGAATGTATAAAAATAGCCTTCGAGAACAGTGATCAGAAGGGTTTGAGAGATGGTATTACCGACGCCATTATTGATGAATTCTGCCTTGTCGGTCCGCCGGAGAGGTGCAAAGATCGTATGTCCGCATTCCGGGATGCGGGCGTGGATATGCCCGCTTTGATGATAGATCCCGTATTGGCAGGTGAAAGTTATCAGGAAGCAGTCGAGCGCACACTAAAGGCCCTAGCCCCAAGGTAGATATGAGTAAAAAATCTGAGAATACGAAAAAGCCATCCTTTCATACTATGCCCTGGGCCGGGACAGGCCTCATTTTCTTTACGCATTTTGTGGTCGATAGCCAAGCGAATTTTTTTGCCCCCCTTGTTCCATTATTAAAAGAAAAATTGGGCCTGAGCATCTCGACAATTGGTTTATTAATTTCGTGTCAGGCGATAAGCGGCTCAATCACACAACCCATTACAGGCGTCGTCATCGATAGGTGCCCTTGGCTGCCATGGCTCGCCGTAGGCCTGATTGGAAGTTCCGTTGCCTTTACGGCAATTGGATGGGTGACGAGCGTCTATGGCTTGGCCGCCGCACTAATCCTGGGTGGAATTCTATTCGGGTTGTGTCATCCGGATATGGCTGCGCGTGCGGGCAGGCTGAGTTCTGAGCATGCCGGTTTTATTGTCAGCTTATTCGTGACGGGAGGAAGACTGGGGTTTGCCATTGGTCCGTTAATTGCCATTTTTATAGCAGAAACCATGGGTATGGAGCATTTGTGGGTATTTATAATCGTGGCGCTGGTTGCCATGGCGGGGGTGAAGCTGGGCATGCCTGCCCCTCCCCAGAGAAAGAAAAAAGATGAAAAAGGACCTGAGCCAGAGGGCTTGATAACGGCGCTTAGACATGTCCGTGGGCCCATTCTTCTCCTTTTCGGCATCGCCGTTGTACGGGGAACAACCTTGGCGAATTTAGGGGGGTTTTTGCCCACGATTTTCGTTGAAAAAGGTTTAGGGCTTTGGCAAGGTGGCATCGCCAACTCGGTCATTTTTTTCTCGGGAGCCATCGGCGTAATGCTCGGGGGCATTATGGGTGATAGGCATGGGAAGCCCAAGGTGATTACTATCGGTGTCGGATGTGCTTTGGTCGGTATGTTGGCGTTTCAATTCTCGCCTTTGGAGTGGTCCTATATATCTCTTGCAATCATTGGTGCAGGGGTTTTCGTGCCGATGGGTGTATCCGTTGCCTTGGCTCAAGATTATTTGCCGGATCACCGGGGGTTCGCAAGTTCATTGATGCTCGGTGGGGGATGGATATTGGCCGGATTAACGGCAATTCCCATTTCTTTGCTTGGTGAGAGAATCGGGATGCTGAATGCTTTTTGGGTGATTCCGATTGTTTTGATGGTGGGTTTCGTTTTGGCTTTGTCGTTGCAAAGACAAGCACCTGAACATGAGCCTGAACCCATTGCCTCTCATTGAGAGGTTGAGGGACATGAATAAGTTTTCTGTGTTCAACATGAATCAGCGAATATTCCGAACGAAATGAAATAGGGTGCAAAGGTATTTCAAAGTATGATAACGTCTACTCATACATGGAAAATTATGGAGAATTTTACTTTTGAGATTTGTCTCCATATAGTGGGTTCCCCGCTCTGTTATCTGTAGATGCCTTAGGGCTTATGAATCTCAAGGAGGATTTTCTAATGAATCGAAGAGGTATGTGTTTTGTTGTCGCCATGGCCATTACAGGAGTTGTGTTGACTGCATTTTCTGCCAGTGCAGCGCCGTTCCGCATCGGCCACCATCGCTCTGTTATGGGAGCGGTCACCATCGTTGCTCATAAGATGGGCTACTATAATCAGACCATCGGCAAGGGAAAATATACCATTAAGCAATTCCCGCAGGGTAAATTGATGCGCCAGGCGATTCTGGCGAAATCTCTTGATATTGGTGGTGCTGCCGACCGTGCTTTTTATTCAGCTATAGCAAAAAGAGCGAATGCTCCTGGAATCGGAAATGGAAATTATTGGTGCAAAGCAAATAAAATTCTAACGTCTCCAAATTCACCTGTTAAAACCTTGCATGACTTGAAGGGCAAAAGACTTGGAGTAGGTAAAGCTACGGGTACATATTTCACGCTGACAACCTTCATCCTGCCGAAATATGGCTTAGCCGAGAAAGACTTCACAACCGTGAACATGAACAATGATACCCGCATGGCGGCGCTCAAATCCCGGACGGTGGATATGATAGCTTTGAATAACCCGCAAGCCGCCATTGCCATCGACAGGGGATATGCCCGCATAGTGGAAACTTTTTGCAAATATGCAAACAACCTGTGGATTTTAATGGCCAATGGAAAAACCCTGAAGAAAAACAGAGATGTGTATACGAAATTTTTGAGAGGGTTTATTCGTGGTATGAAATTGCACAGAGATAATCGCGATAAGTTTGCGCGTGTATACCTGAACCACTTGCAATCGAAAGGCTCGAAGATCAAGCTTAAAATAGTGAAAGCATCTGTGAACGATCTGACTTTTGGCCTTCTCCCATCAGAGGCGGATTACAAATGGTTTGATCACATGGGCAAGGTTCTTCTGGAAAAACGCAAAGCGAAGCGCGTGGTCGATCTTCGCAAGGAAGGCATGGATCTAAGCATGGTGAAAGAGGCCATCGCAGCCGAGGGTTGGAAAAACTAACCCTTTCATCGAAAAGCATAAAGAGCCGCGGCTAACACTAGCCGCGGCTCTTTCTTTCTCTCAGTAGAAGCCAGTAGGGTACCTTTTTGGTAGTAACCATCGGCAGATGCGAAGTCTATATTTATGGTTGTTTTACGACTCGAATATATGGAAGCGGTGACTCCCAACCGTCTGGATATTTCTTTTTCGCATCCTCATCTGAAACAGCGGGCAGGATAATCACATTTTCACCTTGTTGCCAATTCGCCGGAGTCGCTACTTGTTCACTTGCTGTCAGTTGGCAGGAGTCCAGCAACCTCAGGATTTCGCTGAAATTCCGGCCGGTGCTCATCGGATACGTGAGCGTCGCCTTGATTTTCTTGTCCGGCCCGATAACGAACACCGAACGAGCTGTCGCGTTGTGAGTAGCCGTCCGGCCTTCTGACGTGTCACCCGCATCAGCCGGCAGCATGTCATAGGCTTTTACGATTTCAAGTGTGGGATCGCCAATCAGGGGGTAATTCACGGCATGGCCTTGAGAACTTTCGATATCTTTGGACCATTTTTCATGATCGGAAACACCATCGACGCTGATGCCGATCACCTTGCAATTTCTTTTGTCGAATTCTGACTTGAGTCCGGCCATGGTCCCGAGTTCAGTGGTGCAGACTGGTGTAAAGTCCTTCGGGTGTGAAAACATGATAGCCCAACCCTCGCCAATCCATTCATGAAAATTGACGGGGCCTTGGGTTGTGTCCGCAGAAAAATCCGGAGCTTCATCATTGATTCTTAAAGCCATTCTCATCTCCCTGCATAAAGAATTAGAGAAAACTACGAATTCCCGTGTGCTGGATGTGAACTCGTAATAATGAAGTGGCTGGGGGAGGAGGATTCGAACCTCCGTACCCAGATCCAGAGTCTGGTGTCCTGCCGCTAGACGATCCCCCAAAAAGACCTAGATGTTTATATGTATGAGATCTTTTTTCGTCAAGGACGATAGAGAAATCATTTTTCATTGATTTTGGCTAATGCAGCATTTAGTCGATGAATGGTTCTCTCTTTTCCGAGAAGACTGAGCGTTTCAAAAATACCAGGGCTGATGGTTCCGCCCGTAATAGCGACGCGCACCGGTTGAGCCAGTTTGCCGAGCTTTACAACCTCTTCTTCCATAACGTGATGAAAAGCTGATTTGACGTTCTCGGTTGAAAACGTATCGATTTTCGTTAATTCATCCCGCATTTTCAGTATTAAACCCAAGTTCTCTGGATTCAAGAATTTCGAAGCGGCCTTCTCGTCCAACTCGACTTCATTTTCAAAGAAAAAACGAGCGCCCTCAGTTATGTCCGTTAAAGTTCTCGAGCGCGTTCTGAGTTCATCCACAATGCCTTTGCGTGTTTGGTGTGTCAGTAGATCTGGTGATAAGCCTCGTTCTTGAAGGCCTGTATCGAGCGATTCGACGAGGAAATCACTATCAGCCGATTTGATATACTCCTGATTCAGCCATAATAATTTTTCCGGATTGAAGATCGCGGCGGACCTGTTCAAATTTTCCAAAGAAAAATTTGCGATAATTTCCTCTCTGGAGAAAATCTCTTGATCGCCATGGCTCCACCCGAGCCGAACGAGATAGTTGATCAACGCTTCAGGAAGATAACCTTGATTATTATATTCAAGTACCGAATCTGCGCCATGGCGCTTTGATAGTCTTTTTTTATCGGGTCCTAATATCATCGATATGTGTGCAAATTTTGGTGTCTCTTCATTTAGAGCTTGATAGACGAGAACTTGTCTGGGGGTGTTGGATAGGTGGTCGTTGCCTCGTATAACATGGCTAATCTTCATGTCGATGTCATCGATAGTCACGCAAAAATTATATGTGGGTGTCCCGTCGGTGCGAACAATGACCATGTCGTCCAACTGCGAATTGTCAAAAACGACATCTCCGGCAAGAAGGTCGGCGACAGTCGTCTCTGCCATATCAGGAACTCGGAGACGGAGACAAAATGGAGCATTCGGGTCTTTGTCATACCGACCGCGACAGGTGCCGTCGTATTTCGGTGTTTTCCCCTCCGCGCGAGCCTGTTCACGCATGGCGTTAACTTCATCGGGCGTGCACGTACACCGATAGGCGGCGCCGGAAGACAGGAGTTTGTTAGCTGCTTCTTGGTACAAATCCATCCGCTGAGATTGACGATATGGGCCTTCGTCCCATTCGAGACCCAGCCAATCGAAGGCTTCCAGGATTGCGTCGTAATATTCTTCTGTAGAGCGTTGTTGGTCGGTATCTTCGATTCTCAAAATAGCTGTGCCTGCGTGATGTTTCGCAAAGAACCAATTAAATAACGCGGTGCGCGCACCGCCGATATGGAGGTGGCCTGTGTTGGATGGAGCAAAGCGAACTCGGATGTCAGCGTTCATCAAGAGTTTATCCTTATCAAACTATGGATGGTTGGACACAATAGGGGAGGATTCTAGGGATCATGGGTGTGTGATTGCAAGACAGATCTTGTGATGACCTTGCGATCGATACTTGAAAAGTCAACAATCGGAAAATCAATTTGAAACGAAAACCAAAAGGAGCAGACAGATGCAGTATTTTTACGATCTGGCGGAAATTGAACCGCAAAAGATGCCGGGAAGAGAGCGCAGACTCGTTGTCGGTGAGAAAGTCATGATGTTGTATATCGAAAGAGAAGGAGGAACGGAACAGGACCATAGTCATGATGTAGAGCAACTCGTATATCTCATGAAAGGCGAAGCTACATTCACAGTTGCTGGTGAAACGCGCAAAGTCAAAGCAGGTCAGGTGGTCCATATACCCAAGGGAGTGCCGCATCGGCTGGATGCGCCAACACCCATCACGTATATCGGAATATATTCTCCTTTGCGTGAGGAGGCGATTCGAGCAGAAGCGTAAGTACTGCTAGCGTAAAGTCTTGGCGAGTCTTTTCTCAGTCGGGACAGGTCCAACCCTCGGCTTTGAGTTCATCCATTGCTTCGAGCATGCAGGTTACGCCATAAGTGAGCACCTTGGAGCCCGCCGGATTTACGCAGACCATAAGTGCCTCTGCGATTTCCTCAGGGTGTAAACCTAGTTTGAGACCTTTTTTCAGATGCTGTTTAAGGTGTGGTTGGTTATGGGGGTTCGAACCCTCAACGGCGAGGGCTATAATATGAAAGAGTTCATGCATAGCTTCATCGAATCTTCTTTCTTTCGCACGAATGATCTCATCGAGATGTAAAAGCGCTTCCATGTAATCGGGAAATTTTTCGGCAATAAATTCATGGGCTGGGTATCTACGCCCTCTGCGTTTTGCGATTTCTTCTGCTAAATTTTTTTCTGGCATCGTGAACCTCTATCTTCAGAATTATTCGATTTCATTAAAAAAATCTAGATCATCCAATGGTTTTTTCTGATTTTGCAGCGTGTCGAGCAAAATTTTCCTGAGTGCGCGTATCGCGCGGTTTCTGGCTTGGCGGTCAATCATTTCGTAGACAATTTCCGTTGCCTCATCATTTTGGGAGTCTAGAATTCTACGAGAAGATTGCTCCGCCCACTCATCAGCGTAACGCTGAAGAATTTGGCGCAAACTCGCCTCGTATATTCTGTCTTGCGTAATCCTGTCTAGAATGTGAACGATGTCTGACGTGAAGGCGTCAATGGTTTCTCTCGAAACATCAATTTCACCAAGATGAAACATTAGTCTTTGGTAAATCTGTTCACGAAAATCCATGTCAACTCCGCGAGAAGGCTATGACAAGCGTAGAATCAACAAGTGATACTTTCGCTTAGAGCGAGCGAATGTATCATGTCTTCTGACTTGATGAGTCTGATTTTCCGGGTTCAACTGTTCGCCATAGCAAGACGCCTCCTGCCAGAAAAAAAACGAGTATGGATAAGATCGCCGACCTTTGTTCTCCCGTAATCGCAGAGACGCCCCCGAAAACAAGTGGGCCGAGAACCGAACTCATTTTGCCGCAAATACCATAAAACGAAAATGATTGTGCAGCTCTTTTTTTAGGAATATAGCTTGCCATCAGAGCTCGGCTTGCTGATTGGCTGGAACCAAGGGAAAGCCCCGCCAACAGTGAGACACCCAGGAAGACATATTTCGTGTCGGTGAAATAAGCCACAATGACGACCAAGCACCAATTCGCTAGGGTTAGCAGAATCGTTTTTCGTGGTCCCCATGCGTCTGTCAGATACCCAAATGCAAACGCACCGACACCGGCCGAGACTTGCACCGTTATAAATAGGCTTAATACTTCGCCCATGGTGAAGTTCAGTGTAGAGACTGCATAGATCGAACTGAAGGAGATGACGGTGACAATCCCGTCGTTATAGAGGAAAAAGGCCAACAAGAATCTGAGTGCGCCCGGAGTTTTTCTCGTTTCCTGCAGTGTTATCCATAATTCGGCGAAAGCGCCATTTTGATTAGTCTTTATGGGTTTGGTTTTGGTCTCGCGAAGCCAAAAAATTAACGGAAGCGTGAACAGGCCATAAAACCCGGCGACCGCAACGAAACTCATTCGGAACAAGGGAAGATTATCTGGCGAGAACCCTCCAGCCAACAAAGGTTTGACTAAAAAAAGACAAAGCAATCCGCCGACATAACCAAGTCCCCAGCCCCAGCCACTAATTTTCCCGACAGTTTTCGGTGTAGAGACGTCGGGCAGAAAAGAGTTGTAAAAGATGAGAGAGCTTTCGAATGCAGCGGTGGCGATTATGAAAAGGGCCATACCGGCGAAGATCATGCCAGTGGTTACATTTGCGAGCAGGGCGGTGGCCAATACGCAAATATAGGCGTAAAGGATTAAGAAATGTTTGCGGGCGCTTCGCCTGTCGGCAATAGCGCTTAAAGGCAGAGTGATGGTCACGCTTAAAATCATGGCTATAGAGAGTGATAACCCCCATAGGAAGTCTCCATTCCCACCGCCGCCGGCTACGATTTTCTTGAAATAGACGCTATACGCAACTGTAACGATTAGTGTTGGAAAAGCGGAGTTTGCGAAGTCGTACATGCACCAGGAGAAAACTTCTCGGCCTTGATTTGGTTTCAGACGGTTAGAATTTACATTAGGGTGATCGTGATTTTTCTTCATATAGGCACTTTATTCGAATGGAGAATGAATCTGCAGCAAACATCAGAAGAAGCAAAAATTTCTGTATCTTGCTACTATATAATATCAGGTAGTGGTGTGAAATCTGAGTTATTTTATGATCCGTGAGCCGCTTTCCAGTGTTCCGATATGAGTCCCCTATGTATCGATTCCTGAGATGGTTAGTTTGGATTGCCGGTATATTTTTCGTTTTCATCATTGTTGCGATCGTCGCCGTACAAATTTTTCTTTCCCCCGATGAAATAATCAGAATCGCGGAGAGAGAAGGGCAAAAAATCCTGGGCCGTAAAGTATCCATCAAGCGGCTGGAACTGGGACTATTCAAGATCGAGGCGAGTGGAATCGTCATCGACGGGCAAACAGAAAAAGGCGAGGCACAGAGCAATACACCCTTTGTTCGATTCGACGATGTTGAAATACTGCTGAATCCATCGACCCTGATTTACAAGCGTATCAGCATTCTCCAACTCACAATCAAAAGCGCCTCCGCCCGCGTGCATCGGGATGCAGACGGCAGGTTCAGTTTCCAGGACATCATCGACAATTTGAACCGATGGACAAAAAAAACGGCTTCGGCCGGTGCAAAAAATACCAGAATGCTTTTTCCATTCATAAGAGCCGCCGAAGCGGCAGAGAGCAGCAAGCAAAGCGTCGAATCAGGGTTTAATCTCACGATTCATGAGCTCGACCTCCATAACGTAAAAACCGAGTTACGATTTGATGCCAGTGATACCACGCCGGCTTTCGAGAGCTTATGTTCTTTTGCTCACATTGAAGTCGACGAAATAAAGTCGGATGAGCCATTGGATGTTTTTCTCGATGGGAAATGTCAGAACTCTGGTGGGCAACAACTCATCCAGCTAATGGGTGATGCGCACATCAATACGAAAGGGCGGAACTATCGTGCATCGTTCGCAATACCTCTGTTTGATTCATCTGTCCTGGCTACAGTAGCACCGATAGTGGGAGGTTATCGTTTAAGGAAAGGAATTTTCGCGGGTAAATTGGGATTTAGTTATGTGGCTGGAAAACCGGTTACTTGGGATCTTGATTTGAATGGACAAACCATTCACGCGGATTTTCAAATGAATAGAAAGGCAGTATGGCAGAGATTGATATTACCTGGCTTGAAACTGAAGACGAAAGGCCAATTCGATCTTCTCGAAAGTTCCGCCCGCATAGAAACCTTCTTCGTCGAAACCCCTTTTCTGAATGCAAAATTGACCAAACCTATATTCTGGAATGCCTCGGCGAAAGATGAAGTGCATGTGGAAGCGAATATCCGCGATATGGGTGAGATGGGTAGCTGGGTTTCTCGAATCACAGATATTCCTCTTCCAGAGCTAAAAGAGGGCGCGACGGCCCAAATTCTTGTATCGGCCAAACGAATTCGCAAAATACAAGATGATTTTGTTCATGTAGAAATCAAATCTCGTTTCGATCCAGTGGACTTGGCTCGATTCAGCGCGTTCATTCCTCCCGTTGATAATCTTTCGAAAATCAAAGGAAACGTAAGTGGAAAAGCGCGCGTGGTTTTTATTTCCGGCGATCGAGTGGAGTGGGATGTGGCTCTGGAAGCCCAAGATTTTGGCGCGAGCGTGAGGATGGAGCAGAAAAAACGATGGGAAGTCCTCGAATTAGGGAGAGCTATTCTTCATTCGAGAGGAAACTTCGACATGAAGAATGAATCCGCGCGTATAAACGCCCTGAAAATCAAGTTGCCATTTGCCACGGCGAAACTCGAAAGGCCCGCGAAATGGAATGTAAATGGCAATGATGAAGCCGCATTTTCTCTTGATGTGAATGATTTTTCTTCTGCAACTGATTTGCTGGAGCGGCTCGGGTTCGTATCGCACGGAGACGTTTCCATGAATGCGAAAATCCTTTTTAATGCCACAGTGTCGCGAAACCGGAAAACCTCCCCGGCCTTCAGGATAGATACGAAAGCGCATTTCGACTCTTTGCCGATTGCGCCAATTGTGGATTTGCTCCCCTTGCCTGGTTATGTGCAAACAGTCACTGGCCGGGTAAGCGGCAAATTGCAGGTGTCTTCAGCCCCGAATGGGGTTGTTAGGTGGAATGCGGATATTGCGGGAAAGAAAGTCAATCTAGGGGTCAAGGCCATTTCAAATGAAAAGTGGCGTGAAATTTCCTTGGAATCTATGGGACTTCAATCGAACGGTTTCTATCTCGCCTCGAAAGGTTCTTCGGAAATACAAACATTAAACTTGAGGCTTCCTTTTGCGAGGGCATATCTGAATCGCACGGCTTTATGGAATCAAATAGGTAAGGATGAATTTTCGTTGACGCTTGAGGTAATGGACTTGAGTGTTGCCGAAGTCTGGCTAGGTAGATTGATGGAGCATTCTATTAAGTGGGGACCAAAGAAGAAAAAACTAAAAATTTTACTCTCCGGGACGAGAAATAGAAGAGATGAACTTGGTTTTACTTATAAGGGGTCTGCGGTCTTTGATCCTGTGCATATATCTCCTTGGGTGAAATTTCTGAATATTTCTCCTGCTTTTCGTAATTTAGCCGGAGAGATCGCCGGGAAAATAGAGTTCCTATACATGCCGGGGAAAAAGATAGGCTGGGTTCTCAATCTCACGAGTGAAGATTTGGGCGGAGAATTCCTTGCTCTGATGAGTCAAAAATGGAGGCCGATGCGTACGGGCAAGTTCCGCATTGAAACCGTGGGTTCGTATGACTTGCAAAATCAATCTGGAAGGTTGCGAAGTCTGAAGCTAAACATGGCATTTGGGCATATTCTAATACCGAGGTCTGTTGATTGGAATGTGAACGGAATGGATTCGATCAGATTCCAATGGACGGTATCGAGTCTTGAAGATGCGGCTCGATTGGCTAGAAGTATTTTGGGAGACCCGGCATCGAAGTTCTTAGTGGCTGGCGGCGCCGATGGTTTGGTGGAAATTTCGAGAAGCAGAAAGAAAACGCATTCGATTTCCACCAAATGGTCGTTCGCGGCGAATCTGTCAGCGCTCGCTCATGTTGCTTACCCGAATTTGAATTTAACGGGAAGTGTTTTGGGGCAAGGGGATGACGATGCGATTAACATTAGGATTCCGACGCTGAAGACAATCAATTTTAGCAAACCGAATTCAGAGCCTGACGTTATTCTTCGAGATTTAAGCGCATCGCTGAATCGCTCGTCAATCTTGCGGGGAGAGATACGCTCGCCGAGCGTTCGGATTAATAAGTTGAACGTTCGATATGTGCGTCATGAAAAGGGAAAAACGAATTTTGGATCTTTGTTCAAGGCGGCGAAGGCAGAGGAGAAACAGACCTGGCGAATGAGAAGCCGAGATAAAACGGCGCCGACAGATACAAGGACAACATCCAGGAAACCTCGAATGGCCGGAAAAAAGGATAATGGACATCTTTTCCCGGCGATCAAAATCGCGAAATTCGAAGTGGCTAGATTGGGATTTCATTTTCAAGATTTTATTGCGGCAAATAAACCTCCGGTTGTTTTGAAGGTTCCGGACGCCAGGCTTTCGATAACGAATTTAGATACGCTTATGGCTCCAAACCTACGGGAAACGCGCTTGGAGTTCAGGACGCTCGGAGAATCTCCCTCGCTCCTGGCAAAGGCGAACTTGAACCCCGGCTTGGCGCCTCCGGATGTAGATGGGTTTTTCAATCTCTCGCGTTTTGACCTGCGCAAAATATCTCCTTATGTCCGCGATATCCAGGGAGAGAGTGCAAGCGCTTTGTTAATGCGAGGAACCGAGATCAAAAAGGGTATGCTGGATTTCAAATCCACTTATTCATTGAGAAAGAGCCAGTTGGAATTGGAGGGGAAGGCGAAGATCGCCGGATTGCGCTTGGAGCCGGACGAGACGTTTCCTCTGGCCGATCTTGTGATGAAATTGCTCCGGGCGTCAGTGTTCCGTCTTTTCGAGAGACCGGACGATACCATTTCACTGAACCTTCGTGTAACGGGGCGTTTGGATGACCCTGAGTTTCATTTTCTGGATGCTATTGTGGAACCGATGTTTGTAGGCTTGTTTGAGCAGGCGCAGAACTTGGGAGGCAATTTGAAGGATATCGTAACAGGTATTCTCGGCACCGCCATTGAGGGGGTGCAAAAAATAGTGCCGGCGCCGAAGAGCAGTGGAGCGCCACCTGTCGAAGGTACTAGGAAAGAACCTGATGGAAAAGGAAACCAACTTGAGCAGTTAGGGAAAAAACTCGAAAAAACTTTACAAAAAGGACTCCGTGGTTTGTTTGGCGTCAAGTAATCTAGATGAGGAGAACCTCCCTTTTACACAGGGTGTCCTGATAGTAAGTCCCTACCATCAGAAATACACTGAAGAATTGAATCGGCAAGTACCATGTATTTTCGTTGTTGGGTGCGGTGGTATGGAATGTGCGCCTTCGGATTTATCGCCATTTGATACTGTCCTTAGCTGGAAGATGGACAATGCGTTTTTGGAGCGTTGGCATACACTCAAGTGGATACAAATGGTATCTACGCTAATCCCATTGCCAGCTATGTCATGATGATGATGACCGCTTTGTCGATGGGTTTGAATCATATGATTGTCAATCAAAGGGAAAAAAGATGGAAGCAATGGGGCTGGCGAGATTTGGAGGGAAAAACGCTATGTCAAATTGGGATGGGGGCAATTGGGGTCGAAGTAAAGCGCCGGTCCAAACGCTCTGGAATGCGTGTGCTGGGTGTGAGCCGTTCAAACAAGGTAAGTGTTGTTGATTTGGATTCCCACTTCACTATAGATAGACTGAAGGATGCTCTTCGATATGCTGATTACATTGTTGTCACCATCCCATATACCGCAGAAACGAAATACTTGATAGATGAGAATGTAATAGCTGCTATGAAGCCAGGCGCTTATTTTGTCAACGTGGCGCGGGGTGAGGTTATAGTCGAGGACGATTTGATTCGCGCATTAAGCAACGGTCATTTGGCAGGGGCTGCGTTGGATGTTTTTTCGCAATAACCTTTGCCTGATGACAGTCGGTTATGACAGGCGAAAAACATCAATACCACTCCTCACATTGCAGGCTTGATTCGAGACTATATCCCAAGGGTATGTCGTATTTTTGTCGAAAATTATGAAAATCGCATCAACGGACTTCCGCTGAAAAATGTGATAGACAAAGAATTCGGTTACTAATTTCTGCACCTCGACTCATTAACTTAAGACTTTTCTTGCATTTCCCACTTAAATTTGATAACGTTTCGAGGTTTTCCTCTGCCCGAGGACGCATATCCCATTCTATGTGTGGGTGGGATCATAGGATTCCATGTATGCCTACTCGTCGCTCGGGTATCCAGGCCAAGCCATCCCCGTTTTCCCAAAGAACCAATGAGATCGTAGGTTTGTCCTTGGTTGGTTTCGCGGTTTTTCTGGCGATATCGCTGTGGACTTTTGATTCTGGCGATCCGTCTTGGGGTTCACATGTCAATCAAAAATGGCGGATTCATAATTATGGGGGAGCCGTAGGCGCATATGTCACCGGCGTAATGGTCCAAGTGGTCGGCGCATTCTCTATTTTTATGCCCATCGGATTCATTGTTTGGGGGGTAACCGCATTTGCAGGTTTGCGATCATGGCGGCCGGGCTGGCGTGAACTGGTTGGTTTGTTCTTTCTTTTGAGCGCCTCGGGGTTATTTTTCAAGGCATTTGAAGTTGATCCTCTTTTTGGAGCGACGACGTTAGCCGGTGGAATTGTCGGCTATAGTGTCGTGATGTTGTTGGACGCCTATTTAGGCAGTGCGGGCAGTTGGGTTTTGCTTGGTTCCGTATTTCTGGCCTCGTTTGTCGGCATGACTGGTTTTTCCTTCAAAAAAATGATTTCAGGATTGGCGATTGCGCATTGGTGGTTTTTATCGCGCATTTTTACGGTTTTCAAAAGGGTGGTGCTCGCAACGGCCGTGGGTGCTGTATTCGCGACCCGAAAACTGTTTTCTGCAGTCTTAGGTTTCCCTGCATCTCTACATGCCAATGAATCATATGCCGGATATGCCGAGCCGATAGCCGATGGTGAGGGCGCAGAGACGAGATATTTCGAGCAGGATAGCTCAGATGGCAAGGAACCGCGGCTAAACCCTTCGAAAAAAGATATGGGCGAATTGATTTTGGAACCGAATAGGCCTTACTCGTCAAATCAAAAAAATGGCAGGCGTGTTTTTCGATTATCGCCGCAAAATGGCCCTTCGCTGTTTGGAGGAGAGAAATTTCCAGAGTTGGAGTTGCCTGCGCTACGCGGCCCGGCGGCCAGCGAGGAGGAATTGGAACTCACTGAAAATACGAAGAGTTTTTTTCATGAAACAATGCCCGGTTCGCTAGCGGAAACACTTCTCCACAGTGATGATGATTTCCTCCCAGCGGCTGGCGATGGAGCGCGTAATGGCTTGCTTCCGAATGTGACGGACGAGCAGCCGCCAAAGGCAGGTGAGGAAATCGATGATGAAGTAAAACAGGTGAAAGCTGAGAGAAAATCAGTGACCGGCGGTCTGCGGATTAAGCGGAGAAAAAATCTTGACGGCGATAGCGACATATCGCCCGCAACGTTGGGAGAGGTACTCGATTGCGGGGAATTACCTGAAGCGCTTCCCGATGTACCTTCAACTAATGTTGAAGACTCACCAGAAAGCGGAGAATCGCAAGCGGATGTAAAAGTCCGATACGCCGGAACTGTCGGTGAGTCGGATGCCGTCCAAATTCAGGACCATTCTCTGGTCCGCTCCAATGCGCAGACGGAAAATCGGCGGAAGGAGCAACGAAGCTCCGAAACGAAGAGAGAGTACGTTCTTCCCTCGTTGGATATTTTTGCGGAACCGTCCTCCGGCGGACTGATCGTGGACGAAGCGGACATACGCGAAAAATCCTTGCTCCTTGAACAAACGCTGAAAGAATTCGGCGTCGTCGGAAAAGTCAGGGAGGTAAAAACAGGTCCGGTCATTACGAGTTTCGAGTATGACCCTGCGCCGGGAATCAAGGTTTCTAAAATAGCCGGTCTTGCAGATGATCTCGCCCGGGCCTTGTCCGCGTTGAGTGTCCGCATCGTCGCCCCGATACCTGGAAAATCGGTTGTAGGCATCGAGGTTCCCAACATCAAGCGTGACGCCGTATTTGCGAAGGAAGTGCTCTCCTCAAGGGAATTCAGACAGGCCGAAGATAAACTCACGATGGGCTTGGGTAAAGACATTTTAGGAAGAACGGCGTTTACCGATTTGGCTAAAATTCCACATCTATTAATTGCGGGTACGACCGGCGCAGGGAAAAGCGTTGCTCTGAACATGATGATTTGTAGTCTTTTGACTAGGTGTACGCCAAGAGAGGTTCGTTTTTTGATGGTCGACCCCAAAATGCTGGAGTTGTCGATATATGAAGGCATCCCTCATCAACTCGTGCCTGTGGTGACAGATCCCAAGAAAGCCTCGGCAGGCCTAAGGGGTGTTCTGGCGGAGATGGAACGACGCTATAAGATAATGAGTGAGGCAGGGGTGAGGAACATCCAGAGCTACAATGACTCCGTAGTGCAGCAATTGGGTGAGAGAGAGGCGAATAGAAGGTGTAAGGAACCTCTGTCCGAAAACGATTCCTCCCTTGGTTTTCTTCCTTATATCGTTGTGGTGATTGATGAATTGGCGGATCTGATGATGGTCGCGCCACGTGAGGTGGAAGAATCGATGACGCGCTTGGCCCAGATGGCTCGCGCTTCTGGAATCCATTTGCTAGTAGCGACCCAACGTCCTTCTGTGGATGTTCTCACGGGTCTCATCAAAGCGAATTTCCCGTCCAGAATGGCTCTACGAGTCGCTACGCGTACAGACTCACGAACGATCTTGGATTCGAATGGGGCGGAACGCTTATTGGGGAAAGGGGATATGCTCTTCGTGCCGCCCGGGTCTAGTATTCCGGTTCGTATTCATGGGGCGTATGTTTCAGATAGTGAGATTTCTCAATTAGTTGCACACTGGAAATCCCAAGGAGAAGCAATATTCAGGGAGGATTGGTTCGTAGAAGATGAGAGTACATCTCAAAATGAATCAAATAGCGATGAAGAATATGATGAGAGGTATGATGATGCGATTGCACTCGTATCTAGGACACGTGAAGCATCTATTTCTCT
Organism: bacterium; assembly: GCA_965261085.1. GTDB lineage: Bacteria > UBA8248 > UBA8248 > UBA8248 > UBA8248 > Bin107. The sequence continues at coordinate 2,867,327 of OZ253442.1, read as the reverse complement.
TATTCAGAGACATTTGAGGATTGGGTATAATAGGGCGGCGCGCATGATTGAACGTATGGAGCAAGAGGGGATCATCGGCCCGGCGGATGGGGTGAAGAGAAGACAAGTCTTAGTGAGTGAAATTCCAGATGAAGGGTCGGTAGAGACGTCTTGAATTTTTGATATACCCTTTTTTGTTCGTTATCTTTTCCTTAAAGACATGGTAAGTGATGTAGGTTTTGGAATCAGAGAAAATCCGGTTATGCAGTTGGAAAAGTGGAGTTGACGCCTATCAGTCTATGAGGAATGATGCTCCACGTTCACTGGTTGAAAAGATGTCAAGTTTATCTGTGATTAAGATTGTTGACATGGTTTTTCTAGAAACTTATTGATTGCTTGAGTGATTTTTTTGGCCCGGTAGATTCTGATCCTGGAGGAAATGAAATGGCGGAAGGTGTTTTCGAGTTTACGGACCAGAATTTCGAGACGGACGTGATCGGATCAGATACGCCCACATTAGTCGATTTTTGGGCGGAATGGTGTGCTCCTTGCAAAATGATTGCGCCTACGGTTGAAGCGCTTGCCCAAGAATACGCAGGAAAAGTTCGCATCGGGAAGTTGAATATTGATGAAAATCCATCTGTTCCGACGAGATTCGGAATCCGCGGCATTCCAACCTTGATGTTGTTTAAGGGGGGTGAGGTTGTAGAGCAGGTCGTAGGAGTGAAATCCAAAGCCGATTTGAAGGCCGCCATTGATCGTGCCCTTCAGGTCTCTCACCTATAGCTAGCCGACAACTTAGGGAAACTCTCTTCTTGTCTTGGTTACGTCCTGGTACTCTAAGTTTATCCGATTATAGAATTGCTTATTGCGAGGCTGGTCCCCAGGATTCAGGCAGTGTTGTCGTGTGCATTCATGGTGCGGGGGGGGATCGGGATAGCTGGATTCGCTTAATGCACAATTTAGCAGGACGGGGTGTGGGTTGCTTTGCCCTAGAATTGCCCGGTCATGGCGAGTCTGATGTAGCCCAAATCTCGGATGTCAAAGAATACAGTCGAGTTGTTCTTGAATTCCTGGAAGCTAAGAAATTGAAGTCAGTTTATCTAGCTGGCCATTCCATGGGTGGTGCAGTAGTTCTGGCAAGTGTTATGTCGAAAGCTGAATTATTGAGAGGTGTCATTCTTATTGGCTCAGGCGCGAAACTTAGAGTGAAGGATTCAATTTTAGGGGGTGTCAAAAGTGATTTTGATGCAACTGTGGATGAAATTATTGGCTATGCTTTTTCCCCGACAGCTGACCCATCTCTTATCCGGGAGAGCACTCGAAGTTTGTCAAAATGTCACGCGGGTACACTCCACGGTGATTTTATTGCGTGCGATCGGTTTGACGTTCTCTCCGAATTGGAATCTATTACTACGCCCACTTTGATCTTATGTGGAGAAGATGATCTTTTAACCCCTCCGAAATATTCGCAGTTTATGTCTGATAGGATTCCAAATGCGAAATTATCCATTGTGCCGCAATCTGGACACATGGTGATGCTGGAGCAACCAGGGATAGTCGGGGATTTGATCTCGCAGTTCATGAATGATTTTTAGGAATCTTCCAAATCCAAAGTATCACTTTATCGATATCTGGTTTTTAGAAGCATGAAAATTCCCGTGTATTTCTATTTGTTCGTCGGGGTCATCGCCCTTGGCTTTTCCGCTATTCTAATAAGATTGGCGGATGCCGAACCTTTGGCGATAGCGGCATATCGCATGGGAGGCGGAGCATTATTGTTGTTGCCGTTTACAATAAAGAACGTCATGAATTTATGGGGCACTTTGTCTCGTAAAGAGAAGATCATTTGGGTGGGATCCGGTATTTTTTTGGCGTTTCATTTTGCGTTTTGGATCGAGTCGCTTTCACATACGTCTGTGGCAAGTTCCGTTGTGCTTGCTACGACCAACCCCATATTTGCAGGCATTGGCGGAATCGTTCTTTTAGGAGAAAAGGAGGGGCGGAATTTTTGGCTCGGCGTAGTGATGGTGATTGGGGGCAGTGCAACTCTGGCATATTCTGACTTTGTAGGCTGGGGAGGTAGCTTCTGGGGAAATTCTCTCGCGTTGTCTGCGGCCGTGATGGCTTCTGCCTATATGCTATGTGGCCGAAAACTGAGAATAAAAATTCCCGTGGCGACATATGTGACGGGGTGTTATGGATTCAGTGGGATTTTGCTTTTCGGTGCTGCCTTAATTCTGGAACAACCTCTCAGCGGATATTCCAGCAATACTTGGTTTCTCTTATTCGCCATGATACTTGGCCCGACATTGATCGGGCATACCTCTATCAACTATGCGTTGGGACATTTACACCCGGGAAAAGTGGCGCTTGCAGTTGTGGGAGAGCCATTAGTAGCTACAGGATTGGCTTGGTGGTTGCTTCATGAAATTCCTGCATCCAGTCGGCTTTTCGCTTGTTCTATCATATTGATGGGTATCGTATTGGGAGGAAGATCGAAGAGTTAACTTTTTTTTTGTGTTTTGGAAATGTCTTGGTTGCCTTCCCAAATAGTGGGGTAGGATATTTAATTTTCGAGGGCTTTGTGCGTAAACATGCAAATTGTGATTCTTCTGCTTGAGGGATATACACCTTTAATTCATCTTGAGGAAGCAAGAGTTCTATTTAACATCTTGCGTTGAAGAGGCATGCGGGGCGATAGGCAATGACTTCGAGTGTCAGATTATGCGTGTTGTCGGATACACATGGTCGACTTCCACAAGAAGTGCTCGAATATTGTCAGGATGTAGACCATATCCTTCATGCTGGCGATGTGTGTTCTGATTTTATCTTGCCGGAACTCGAGAGCATCGCACCAGTCATCTGTGTTTCGGGGAACATGGATGGATCTGGTTTGGCACCAATGAATTCGAAAACCGTTATAGCAGGTTGGCGCATTATGATTCAGCATATTGTTTGGCACAGGGGAGGCCCATCTCGAGAAATACAAGTGCTTCTTAAACATGAAGCGATGGATTTGGTGGTTTTCGGTCATACTCATCAGCCGCTTTGCCGAATGATAGATAAGACCGTATTTTTTAACCCCGGTAGCTGCGGTCCGAGGAGATTTGATCTCCCTAGGACTGTTGGAGAGGTGATTCTGGATAATTCCGGAGGTTGGTTTCGAATCTCCGAGTTAGCCCGCATAAAAAATGCGCCGCCGATCATTGAATTTCGGTTTGAACGACCTCACTTTCCGGATGAAAGCTGATTTAATATTTATTGCATATCATTCGAAAGTAGGACTATAGTGTGTGAGCGTGAATTTGGGAATAGGCATATTAGATTTTACATTTCGCTCAGGAGGAGTGTAATTGAGAGTCAAGCTAGCTAAGACGGCTGGTTTCTGCTGGGGAGTGGAAAGAGCGCTCGATATCGTCTTGGATACGGCCAATGACACATCCCGCGAAGTTCTCACGCATGGGCCGCTAATTCATAACCCGCAAACTGTGGAATTGTTGGAAGAGAAAAGTGTTTTTGTGTCTGATCCTCAGGAGACGCCAAGTAGTACGAGCCTGGTCGTCATTAGGGCGCATGGCATCTCGCCGCAAGTTCGTGATCGTTTAAGAAGTTCGGGCGCCGGGATTAGGGACGCAACATGTCCTCTGGTCGCCAAGGTGCACGGGGTCATCAGAAAACATTCTCGCATGGGCGCATTCACGGTGATCATCGGCGAAGAAAGCCACCCGGAGGTGGAGGGTCATAGAGGCTATGCGGAGGCCGGCAGCCACTTGATAACCTGCATGGAAGATGTGTCCGGGTTTCCGGACATTGGTGATCGCCCCGTCGTGGTGGTCGCGCAGACGACTATTAACATGCGTGAATGGAAAGATGTGGAAGAAGCGATTTTACGGAAATACCCCCAAGCCCAAATGTTTAATACGATTTGTGATGCAACGGAGGTTCGTCAGGAAGAGGTAAAGAAACTCGCGCCCGATATTGACCTGATGGTCGTCGTCGGAGGTCGCAACAGCGGCAACACAAACCGCTTGGTGGAAGTGGCGAAGGAAGGGGGCGCGGATTCTATTCTCATTGAAACTGAAGATGAGATTGATGAGAAATTTTTACAGAAATATAAAAACATTGCTGTTACAGCGGGTGCCTCCACACCCGATTGGATGATCAGGCGTGTCGTGAATCGAATTGAGGCGATTCCCGATCCAAATCCAAATATTGGAGATAAGATTTTTGATATCATCAAAGTTTTGTCGAGAGCAAATGTGCTTCTTTTCTTGTCGGCATTATTAGGTAGTATCGCCATCACGATATTAGGTGGGTTTCCCCTCTCGATAAAACTTGCCATAACGGCAGGTCTTTACCTTTTCGCCGCTCATACTATCAATCGTTGTGTTAGCTATGAGGCGGATAGGTACAACGAGCCTAATCGAGCTCAATTTTACGAAAAACACAAAAGCAAATTATTGTCCTTGGGTGGCATCGCTGCTTTTGTCTCTATCTTGTTCGGTATCAGTGTCTCTTATTTGACTGGGGGCATTATGGTCGCGGGATTAATTTGGGCCATTTTCTGTAGTCTAAAGCTCGAACCCCGGGCACTTGTGGGAAGGGTAATGAATTTTCCGGCCTTGAAAATCTTGGTTCTTACATCGGGCTGGGCCTTTAGCATGGCGATTTTGCCTGCATTAGCGAATTCTCAGTTGATTTCCGCTGGTTGGGTAATATCCATATTTGTCGCCTTCGGTTTGATTTTTTTCCGAACCGGCCTGATGGAATTGAGAGATATTCAAGGCGATCGAATCGTGGGTAAAAGGACCTTACCGATTGTTCTAGGAAAGGGACAGACAGAAGCGCTTTTAGGAGTGATTTGTGCAGCATTAGCCGTCGTTCTTATAAGTGCTTCCATTAATGAATGGGTGGCTCCATTGTTTGGTTATTCCATGCTCATTCCGGTTATTTATGCAGGTGCATGTCTATACTGGTATACACAAAAGATCTTGGGACATAGTGGACTCATGGAAGCGGTGACTGATCAGATATTTATAATTGCTGGGGTTTTAGCTCTTTTGGTTGCGTAGCGTTCGTGCGCTCCTCAAAAAAACCACGCGCGCTCTCTTTGAGCGCGCGTGGTTTTTTTGAGGAACAGGGGGAGCAGAGCCGATTTCTTGATATTTGTTCGTTAATTACCTCTTGCAGCTCGTTTCGAAGCTTTCAGTGGGTTAAGTTTCTTCTCTAGAGGGGCTTCAAAGTCTAATTTGATATGCGTTGCCAGGGGGCATCTGCCACGCTCCCAGCGATTTTCCGGATTAGGGAATTTAGCGCAAAATTTTCCTTTTGGAAGTTCCAAGATATGCTCGCATGCTTTCTCATCATCACCCGAAAGGCATTCCTCCACGATGGGTAAGCAGGAACTCCCATTATATGAGCATTTATTTTGGCCATTGGGGCCTTTCGATGCAAAATGACATTCTATAGTTGCTTCTAAAAGAGTACATTCCATTACTTAGCCTATCCTCATTGAAAACGAATAAAAGGTCTTTAAATCAACTCGCATATAGTCAGTTCTCAAAAAAGCAAAAGAATTGTATGGAAAAGCCATGCACGATGCAACCGCTCTGTGTTGCGGACCGAGGAAATTCCGGAGATTTGCCAAACATCTGAAATCGTTCATGCTCTCTATGTAACACCACGGAAACATAGTTGGTGTAAAAACAGCGTTTTAGAGAGTAGGGAGCTGTCATTCATGCGGTTTATTGATTGACGACCAAACGCGGCGTGTTATAGTCGGTGGAAATCATCCCATTAGAACTTTCACTTGAACTTGGGGGATACATGACATGCGATTGGTTGTAGCCATAATCAAACCTTTCAAGATGGATGAAGTAAAAGAAGCCCTTGGAGCAATCGGTGTGGCTGGGATGACGGTGACCGAGGTGAAGGGATTCGGAAGGCAAAAAGGACATACGGAATTATATCGAGGCAGTGAATATGTCGTCGATTTTTTGCCGAAAATCAAACTAGAGATTATATGTGAAGATTCCAGTGTGGAAACAATTATCGACGCTATTATGGGATCTGCCAGAACAGAAAAAATCGGGGATGGCAAAATATATGTTCAGCCCGTCGAGGAAACGGTTCGAATTCGTACTGGAGAACGAGGTATGGAGGCGATTTAACGATATCTTCCGATGACACCATCTCTCAATAATCTATTAAAACTTCAAAACGATATTCGGGAAACAACTTTTGCTGCTGGTGGCTGGGGGCGAAGCGTTTTTCTCCGCTATATCAAAGAGGCTTACGCGCAGGCCGGAGAGTATATATGCAATGCGCAGCATGAGGGTGCGGGTGGATATGAGTTATGTGAAGCGCATGCAAATTTTATAGATGTGTATATTTTTCAGGTCTATACTTACGCTTTAGAGGGAGAAAGAAGAAAGTCCGGCAATACCGATCAGGCGTTTCCATGTGCTTTAGTTGCCATTGGTGGATATGGACGGGGGGAATTGTCTCCTGGTTCGGATATCGATCTACTGTTTTTGTTTTCTGGGCATGAGGGGCAAATCAGCGAATTGATACGCTCTGTCTTGTATCTCATGTGGGATGCAGGTCTTACAATAGGTCATAGTGCCAGAACCATTTCCAATTGTCTGAAAATTGCCAAGGAAGATTACCAAAGCGAAACCGCCATGTTGGAAAATCGATTATTGGCGGGCAGCGATGAAGTTTTTCGAGAATTCAATAAGAAATTCGATGGTTACCTGCAGCGTGTTGCGAAAAGTTCGCACCTTCGAAATCGACTTGAAGAACGAATGAGGCGATATCGCTCATGGGATCCGTCGGTTTATGTCCTTGAGCCCAACGTGAAAGAAAGTGCCGGGGGCTTGCGGGATTTCCATGCTGTTTGCTGGTTGGCTAAGGCTTTCGGCCTTAAAGAAATGGATGAGATATGGCGTAAGGGTTGGGTGCCACAAGCAGAGTTCCAAAAAGCAATGAAAGCGTATGATTTTCTTCTTCGGATACGTGCTCAACTGCATGTACGCGCAAAAGCTAAAAACGATACGCTAAACTTCCCAGCCCAAGCGGAGATCGCTCCTGCATTAGGTTATGAAGATGAGGAAAGCGCATTGGCTAGTGAATGTTTGATGCGTGACTACTTCTTACATGCCAGGGACCTGCATATTTTTTGCCGTGATTTTTTTGAAACCCTTGAAGACCATCTGAAGAGCAGAAGATGGGTCAATAGAAAACCGAAGCTCCAGCCCCTGAAAAATGGATTGGCTTTGCAGGACTATCATACGCTTGTGCTGGATGAGTCTAATTCTCGAGCAATACTTGAAACCCCTACAGGCTTAATGAAAATATTCGAGTGTCAGTATCGTTTCGGGTGTCGCTTATCGCCGAATGTGAGAAACTTTGTTCGAGCCCACCTGGATACTGTCGATGACAATTTTCGCGCTTCGCCTGACGTAAGGGACAGCTTCTTGCGGATATTGAATGGCAAAGCCGGTGTGACGACCACTATGCACGAAATGCACGGCCTAGGTTTGCTGGGGTGTTATATCCCCGAGTTTGAACCTCTGACATGTTTTGTTCAGTACGATCACTATCATCGGTATACAGCGGATGAGCATACTTTGTTGACGTTAGCTGCATTGGATGAGCTTACATATACGAAAGATGTATCCTTGCAGCATGTGGCCTATATCCATAGAGAGATGGAACGTACGAATATATTGAGGCTTGCGCTTTTGTTTCACGATATTGGAAAAGCGAGAGGACCGAGGCATGTGCATAAGAGTTCATCTGCGCTTCCCGATATCATTATGCGCATGGGTCTGCCGGCGGATCAGGGGAGCATCATCGAATTTTTAGTGGCTTGCCATATTGAAATGAGCATCACGGCTGAAAGACGTGATATCGACGATCCTGTCTTGATCAGCAATTTCGCCGATAAAATGGGGACGGTGGAAAGACTCCAAATGCTTTATCTCTTGACATATGCAGATATATCCGCCGTTGCTCCCGGCATCTGGAATGAATGGCGAAGCGCTTTGATATACGAATTGTACAAGCGGGTGCTCAGGGTAATGGAAACGGGAGAGGATTTGTACAGGAAAAAGCGCAGGGAAGACATTGTAGAGCAGGTAAGTTTGGAAGCGAGGGCGGGAGGAAGCCGTATAGGGCGCGAGGAAATCGCCAGACATATGGAGTCCATGCCGGATAGATATCGTATGGGAACTCCACCACAAGATATCCTGCGTCATATCGAGCTTGGAGTCCGTCTTTCAGATGAAACAATATGCGAGATCGATATCACGCATCGCAGAAAACGGGGAAATACACTCTTGACGCTGTTGTGCAAGGATCAACTGGGTTTGTTCGCACTTGTAGCCGGCGCGTTTGCGGTGTACGAACTCAACATTTTGGACGCGAAAGTATATACACGCGAAGATGGTTTGGTAATAGATACGTTCGAGGTAGTAGATTCCGAGGGAAAGGCCGTCGTCGATGAAGGTCTTTGGAAAAAATTCCGAAAATCCTTGGAGCAGTTGCTATCAGGCGAACTGGAATTATTGGAATTTCTCGGCAGGAGCAAAAAATATCTACGGCTGAAAAAACGGATGTCGTTCGATTTGCCGATACTTGTAGAATTCGACCAGACTGCGAGTGAGGATGCGACGGTTCTAGAAGTTGTTGCACCGGACCGGCACGGCCTGCTGGCTCAAATTGCGCAATTCTTTGTGCATGAGGGGATATCTATCTCACGGGCCAAAATCACCACGGAGGGCCAATGCGCAGTAGACGCTTTTTATATCACGGAAGATAGTGGTGAAAAAATCGAGGATACAAGGAGACTTAAGGAGTTGTGCGCACATCTGAGCGAAATTCTTGAAGAAGGGCGCCCGATAGGTGCCATCGTGTCATAACAAAGCCTAATGGGCTGAACAAATCCTGGTTTTGTGTCGAACATTTCCCGCAAAACCGCAATTCCGCATGGAGGTGTAACAGATGGTTGCAGATGTCATAAAGCTGGCTAAGGAAAGTGGCGCTAAAATAGTTGACTATCGTTTCATAGATATGCCTGGTATGTGGCAGCATTTCTCAGCACACATCAGTACGCTCGATGAGGATACCTTCGAGGAAGGCGTCGGTTTCGACGGTTCGAGCATCCGGGGATTTAAAAGTATCGATCAGAGCGATATGCTTCTCATTCCGGATCCGACGACCGCGTTCATGGATCCATTCATGAAAATTCCGACCCTGGTTCTCATCTGTGACATCAAGGATCCTATTACGCTCGAACTCTACGAACGCGACCCACGTTACATCGCTCTTAAAGCGGAACAATACATGAAATCTACGGGCATCGGGGATGTCGCCTATTTTGGCCCCGAAGCCGAGTTTTTTGTGTTCGACGACGTGCGTTACTCGGGCTCGGAAAATCACGCCTTCTACGAGGTAGATTCATGTGAGGCGGCCTGGAATACGGGCGCCAATGAAGATCCCAACCTCGGCCATAAGAACCGCTACAAAGAAGGTTATTTCCCCTTGCCGCCCAACGATACGCTCCAGGACGTTCGTTCGGAAATGATGCTGGAAATGCTGGCATGTGGGGTCGAGTGTGAAGTGCACCATCATGAAGTGGCCTCCGCCGGGCAGTGTGAAATCGATATTAGATTCGATACCTTGCTGACCACGGCGGATAAACTGATGAAGTATAAGTACATCGTCAAGAACGTCGCCAGAAAACATGGCAAAACGGCGACTTTCATGCCGAAACCTGTATTTCTTGACAACGGCACCGGGATGCATGTCCATCAGAGCATCTGGAAGGGCGATACGAATATCATGTATAGAGCGGGAACCTATGGCGACCTGAGCCCGGATGCTCTTTACTACATCGGTGGCTTGTTGAAGCATGCGCCTGCATTACTGGCTTTCACCAACCCGACAACGAACAGCTATCGTCGTCTTGTGCCGGGCTATGAGGCACCCATCAACCTGATGTATAGCTGCCGCAACAGAAGCGCATGTGTGCGTATTCCGATGTATTCTTCGAGCGAGAAGGCCAAGAGAGTCGAGTTCCGCTGCCCGGATCCTTCATGCAACCCCTATATGGCCTTCTCCGCGATGTTGATGGCCGGCCTGGACGGCATCCAAAATAAAATTATGCCGCCCGAACCTATCGACAAGAACCTCTACGATCTCGGACCCGAGGAGCGAAGTGGTGTGGCGCAAACACCCGGAAGCCTGCCCGAGGCATTGGATGCGCTTGAAGCGGACAACGAGTTCTTGTTGAAAGGCGATGTGTTTACGAAGGATGTCATCGACAACTGGATTGAATACAAGCGTATAGAGGAGGTGGATGCGATTCGCCTGCGTCCGCACCCACATGAATTTACCCTCTATTACGACATCTAGATTCGAGTAGTACGGAATCTGACAAACCGGTTTCTTGCTCGTATGAAGATGAATAATTTATTTTCCGGGGAACGCAATTGTTCCTTCTCTTCGAACAAATGCGCCCTAGGGATTCTCTGCGTTGAGAGTAGCGGGAATGATAATGGCGAAAACATCGCGCGGGCCATGCACACCTTTGATGAGCGTCAGGGCGATGTCGGCCGATCGACTGGGCCCTGTGATGATATTGACGCAACTGGGAGAGGCGCCTTCTTCTGGCGTAAGGACTCTTTCGAGTTCAGGCCCCAGCGAGGAAATATGAGGCAATATACTCTTTTCGGGAATGAGGGCTAAGTGTGTTTCCGGCAACAGGGAATGAAGACGCGGATGGCCCGGCCCGCTCCGTAAGACAATACTGCCCGTTTCTGCAATGGCCCAGTCGCAGCCCGTGATTCCGATTCCACACCGGGCGATGGCGTCTCGGTTATCCCCGTCATTCGCTGGCGAAATCACGTCAAAACCTTCATCCATAAGCCAGCCGGCTACTTCAATCGGCAGGCCATCACTGACAGCGACAGGAAATTTTTTCCACTTGGCCGCCAGGTTGAGGACATATTCTCGAACGTCTTCCATGGAATTCGGGTGATGAACGGGATTCGCTATTGCCTCAAACTCCGTGGAGAAACGAGCGGCGGTGTCAGGGACGGTGATTTCCGGCAATGGGCCCTCGGGGGCTTCGAAGCTCCCGTGCGATAATCCGTGGGCCGACTCCAGGGCATGATGTGTTTTTTCGACAATCGCATCCGGGCTGTCCGTTCGCGAAATGTCAGACAGCGTTGCAGACGAACCGGTGACCCCTCGTTTTTGCTCCCGCCAGCGCGCTCGGAAACTTTTTTTCGCAATTTTGGGAAGTTCGCGCCCCTGCGCCCAGGCGCCGAGAGGTCCCGGCAGCCAAGCGGCTGTTTGTGTATTCATGAATCTTGAAAAAATAGAGGCTGTCTTGAAACCCATCTCCCAGATGAAGGGTTTGCGCATCGCCATGCCAAGCAAGCGAAACGAGAACCTCTCGAAAAAAGCGTTATTTTTCTTGGCCGTTCTCGCCTCTCTCATCTCCAGCAACATGCGAGGAATGTCAACAAAAACGGGACAGGCGTCCATACAGGCGCCGCATAGACTCGATGCCGCGGGGAGCTCTCCGGAGACTTCGAGGCCGCGGAGCATGGGACTCAAGATCGAGCCGATTGGTCCGCCGTATACAGAGTCGTATGTATGGCCGCCGACCGTCTGGAAGACTGGGCAGGCGTTTTGACAAGCCCCGCAGCGGATACAATGAAATGCTTCCTGAAATGGCGTGCCGAGATGCCTGGAGCGTCCTCCATCAAGGAGCACGAGGTGAACCTCATCGGGTCCGTCCGCCTCGTTTTCTCTCCTCGGCCCGGTGAGCATGGTGAAATAGCTGGTGAGTTTTTGACCCGTTGCGCTGCGGGGGAGTACGGAGAGGAGCGTAAGCGTGTCTCGTAGCGTGGGCACCACTTTTTCGAACCCCATTATGGCGACGTGGACTTTGGGTAGGGTGGTGACGAGTCGCCCGTTTCCCTCGTTCGTGACGAGACAAAGCGTTCCGGTTTCCGCCACGGCGAAATTCACGCCGCTGATTCCCATGCCCGCGCGCATGAATTCCGTTCTGAGCTTCTCTCGGGCGATTGATGTGAGTTCCTGTGGGTCTGAGCCGGAGTTGGGATCTACTTTTTCGCGAAAAAGGTCTTGGACTTGTTTTAATGTCTTGTGAATGGCCGGGGCTACGAGGTGGCTTGGCGTTTCGTTGGCCAGTTGAAGTATCCATTCGCCCAAGTCCGTCTCGTATGGGGTGATGCCGGCGGCCTCCAACGCCTGATTCAGGTGAATCTCCTCGGACGCCATGGATTTGCTCTTGACGACTGTCTTGACTCCGTGTTTGCGGGCGATGTCCAGAACGATTCGCTTTGCGGATTCTGCATCGTCTGCCGGATGGATGTGCACACCGAGGTTTTTCAGGTTTTTGAACAAGGTTTCCAGGTGTATATCGATCTCATCAAATGTTTTCCTTCGAATTTCTCTCGCCTTCGCCCGCAAGGCGAGAGGAGCGGCGGTCGACTCGAATGCCTGAGCGCGCAGGTTGGCGAATTTGCCCGTAGCCGCTTGAAGAGCTTCCTGCAGAGGGATATTCACCAAGGCGGAATTTGCGCGCTGATTAAAGGTTGTATTCAAAGCCGATATTCCTCGGGCCAGCCCGGGTTGTTTGGTCCGGCGAGGGCCTGGGCAAGATGAAGGAGTTTGATTTTGCTGTCGCGCCTGGACAATCCGCCCGCTATTTGGAGCATGCACCCGGCATCGGCTGCCACGAGCCAATTCGCGTCGATTGTTTCGGCGGACTTGATCTTGTCTTCAAGCATCGCGCACGAGACTTCTGGAAATTTGACGCAAAACGAGCCGCCAAACCCACAGCAACGATCGGAATTTGGCAATTCTTCCCGGTTTTCCGCTACGAGATCGAGACATTGGCGGGGGGTTTGATTTTCTCCCATTCCGCGGAGAAGGTGACACGAGTCGTGATACACAGTCTTCCCGGGAAGCGTAGTACCGAAATCACTCATCTTTATCTTGCACAGGAATTGGGATAACTCGATTACCCGCCCGGCGATTTGCGCGGCTTTTTCCCGCGCCCACGGGTCGTCCGTAAACAATGTGGGCAAAACGCATTTGAGCATCCAGCCGCAAGAGCCCGAGGGGGCGATAATCGGAATGTCGCCCTCCAGTAGATGCAATTGGGTTTCGAGAGTTTTTCTCGCTTCCGCCCTGAAGCCGTTGTTGAAGTGAGGAAGTCCACAACAGGTGAGCCCTTCAGGATAAATCACCTCGATATCCGCGCTTTCGAGTAAATGAACGGTCGCCTCGCCAGCTTCAGGGAAAAACTGATCCACCAGGCACGTGGCGAAGAACAAGACGCGCTTGGGTCGATCTTCAGGTGATTCGAGAGACATATTCGCTTTCCCATTAAAGAGAACGTATAGCCCAACAACAATATATTATGCTGTTTCACAGCTTCAATACAAGCAAAGAAAAAGGAGATTCTGATTGAAGGGATGCTTCATAAATGTTAGCTTCCATACGATGTTCGAAAGAAAGTAACGGATAACTCCCGTACCGTTATGGGAAATGCTGGATATCCGTTTCATCATCAGTCCCCGGGGTAGAGAAAATGTTCAGGCAAAAGCGCTATGTATTGGTATGCACGAATGAGCGCGCGCCGGATCACCCCAAGGGAAGTTGCACCAACTGCGGTTCCCTGGAGGTCCGGGAGCGGATGAAATCCCTTTTGGAAGAGAAAAACCTCAAAGGGCGTGCGCGCATACTCGCGACAAGTTGCATGGATGTTTGCGAGAACGGAGCGGTTGTTTGCGTGATGCCCGATAATGTCTGGTATGGTGGCGTGAGGCCGGAGGACGCTGAAGATATCGTGGAAAAACATTTGGAAAATGGCGAGCCCGTGGAGCGGCTTTTGATACCAGAGGGACTGAGCGGGCTTTCGTTGTTTGGTTGATAACGGATGTGAATCATTACCGTACGCGATTCTAGGAGTAAGCAATGGATGTTCAGTTGAGTGAGTTTCAATCCGCGCTGCAAAGCAGTGTCCGTCAATTTGTGAACCAGGAAGTCATTCCCGTCGCCAGCGAGTATGAGCATAAAGACGAATACCCCCATCCCCTGGTCGATCGGATGAAAGAACTGGGGTATTTCGGCGCGCTTGTGCCGGAGTGCTATGGCGGCAGCGAGATGGATGCGATGAGTTTTACGGTTTTGACCGAAGAATTGGCGCGGGGCTGGATGAGCTTGACGGGCGTGCTTGGTAGTCATTCGATGGTGGGATGGATGATCAACGAATTCGGCAACGACGAGCAGCGCCAGGAGTGGCTCCCCCAGGTGGCTGAAGGGGAAATGCGTTTCGGCATCGGCATCACAGAGGCGGATGGCGGCTCCGACGTCGCGGCTTTGAGGACTTCCGCCCGCCGGGAAGGGCAGGAATACATCATCAACGGTTCCAAAATGTTCATCACCAACAGTGAGAATGCGACGCATTTTGCGATCATGGTTCGCACAAATCCCAAAGCGGAAAAACCCACCCGAGGGATTAGCTGTATCCTCATGGACAGGAATCTGCCCGGCTTCAGCGCAAGCCGACATCTGGACAAGATGGGCTATAAGGGCCTTCGAACGGGAGAACTGGTTTTTGATGACTGCCCGGTTCCGACCTCTTGTTTGATAGGAGAAGAGAATAGGGGATTTCATCAGCTCATGGCGGCTCTGGAATTGGGGCGCATTCAGGTGGCTGCTAGGGCTGCGGGGCTTCATGCCGCTTGTTTTGAGGATTCGCTCAAATACGCGCAGCAGAGAAAGAGCATGGGCAAGCCCATCGTCGAGCATCAGGCTATCCAGATAAAGCTTGCCGACATGGCGACCACCCTGGAGGCGGCCCGCCAACTCACTTACCGCGCGGCGCGCATGAAAGACGAGGGCGTGCGGTGCGACCTCGAAGCCGGTATGGCGAAGCTCTTCGCCACGGACGCCTGCCAGAGAGCGTCTGAGGCGGCCGTGCACATTCACGGGGGATACGGCTATATCAAGGAGTTGCCTATCGAGAGGTACTACCGAGACTCCATTCTCTTACAGGTGGGCGAGGGCACCAACGACATTCAGCGCATGGTCATCGCGAGGCGGCTGGTGGAGAAATACCCCGCCTAGATTTCACATAACTCATGCTCGGCCATGCGCCGAAATATGCTGAAAATCGGCCCTTGAAATCCATAACCTATTAAAAATCATATAGATAACTGATCAGAAATTTATCGAAAAACCTCGTGAATTTATCGTATTTTATGGCATTTTCACTTATTCCGAATCCCCTGGAGCGGGGACGGATCGACCAATCCGCTCAAGGACGGGACCACCGATCCGCGCGGGGATTCTCGCGCATCCCGCCGAAAACGCGTTAGCGGCAAATGCGGGCAAATGCCGCTGGTGCGGTTGACTCGATAGCAATGATAGGCTCGTCTGTTCCCTCTGCAGCTATCTCGGCCAGGATACCGTTGGGTCCGAGGCAATGATCAGATCGCAAACGGTCCCACAATTCGTCCCGTCTCTCCGCTGCGCGGCGGAGGCAATCACGCAGCTGAAAGAATTCGTCGGCGCGCGGCGATTAGCCGCATTGCGGGACCCTGAACAATTGATTTGCTTGACTTTTCCGGCCCCAGGGTTCATATTCTCTCCGCAGATTGTCTCGCGATCGCGCGAAGCGCCGCCCACGGGCGGCATCACGTCCCGGGAACAATAATCAAAAAATCTTCTCCTACTGGCCGCGCCCGGTAAGGGCGACATGCCAGGCATCGGCAGCGTCTATGACGTATGCCGCGCCATATGGCATATTAAGGATACCTGAGTGACTATTCGTAAATTCTCTGAACTCGATTTGACCGATCCGATACTGCGTGCGTTGACCGGCAGAGACCACGTAACCCCAACGCCAATCCAGGCGCGAGCCATCCCGGAGCTTCTCGCCGGGCGTGATATGCTGGGTATCGCCCAGACAGGCACCGGCAAAACCGCGGCTTTTGCGCTGCCCATTCTTCAGCAGTTGTCGCGGCCACGCGGCGACGAGGGCGCCACCCGTAACAACCGCAACAATGTCAAAAACCGCTATCACAACGGCGCCAACAAGGCAGCCCGCAAACCGCGCGCCCTGGTCCTGGCGCCGACCCGTGAGCTTGCTATCCAAATCAGTGAGGAATTCCGCGCCTACGGCAAGCACCTCGCGCTGCGTCAGACCGTGATCTTCGGTGGTGTCAGCCAGAAGCCGCAGGTCACTGCGCTGGTTCGTGGGCTCGACATTCTGATTGCGACGCCCGGGCGGCTGCTCGATCTCATGGAGCAGCGGCATGTCCGGCTCGATGCGATCGAATTCCTGGTCCTCGATGAAGCCGACCGGATGCTCGATATGGGTTTTGTGCACGATGTCCGCAAGATCATGGCGGCGATGCCCAAGTCTCGCCAGTCGTTGCTTTTTTCCGCTACCATGCCCAGCGAAATTTCCCGGCTGTCGGCTGATATCCTGACCGATCCGGTGCGGGTGGAGGTGACGCCCCAGGCAACGCCGATCGATTGTGTCGAGCAGAGCATTTATCACGTCGCCACCGCCGGAAAGCGGGTTTTGCTCGACACCATCCTCAAGGATCCCGCCATGTCGCGAGTGCTTGTCTTTGCGCGCACCAAGCACCATGCCAACCGTGTCGCAGAACAGCTCGGCAAGGGCGGCGTCGCAGCCGAGGCGATCCACGGCAACAAATCCCAGGGCGCCCGCCAGCGCGCCCTCAAACGATTCCGCGACGGCCAGGCGCGGGTCCTGGTGGCGACCGATATCGTGGCCCGAGGCATCGATGTGGATTCCGTCAGCCATGTCATCAATTACGAACTCCCCAACGAGCCGGAAAATTATGTCCATCGAATCGGGCGGACAGCGCGTGCCGGTGCGGGCGGTGCGGCGATTGCCTTTTGCGATCCGAGCGAGCGGGCCTATCTGAGCGATATCGAAAAGCTGATCAAGTGCCGGCTGACGGTGATTGGTGACGAACCCGGTCCGGCCGATCCCAAGCTGGCCTCACCGGATCAGCCCGGCAGGCGCAGACCCGATGGCGGAACTCGGAAGCCCCGTAACAGGCCCGAACCCAGGACCGGCCGGCCCGGTAAATACCGTCATCGCAGTCGATCCGCGAGAGGCGGAGGAGCACGGCAGCCGGCGGCCTGAAGCGGCGCCGTTATCCCCCATACCGGCCGGCGTTTCTTACTGTGCGGCGGGCCGGGGTGACGTAGGCTCCGGCGGCTATCTTCCAGCGGAATAAATTACGAACGCTACTTCTATCGCCGAACAAGGACAATGCCTGGGTGATCACGGGCCGCAAGCCAAGCTCAGCAGATCATCGTCGCTGTGGTCGACTGCGCCGTAAGCGCGAACCGGGCGCAGTCATGAGGTATGGACCGATAGTTCCTGAATGATGTTGCGGGGCTCCGGAGCATAGCCTGAAGCAAGCTGTTGCGGGCCGGACTTTAAAGGACAGTGCGACAGGGGATCACCGGGATACGCGGGAGTTTGAATCCCTCCGCTTTCGTTTTAATTTCATTTTGTGGAAAGCGAACCCCGACCGGGAATGAGAATAATGAATGTTTCCCAACGATATCAACGGGATATCGAGATTCCACGGTTAGCAAAAACACCTCACCACCTCTATGCGGGCGAAATATTCCGGCCAAAAAACGGCTGGAAACTCGAGGGATTATCCAGGCTATCGGCAATAGTTATTGTCCGGCTACAGCGCGCAAATGTTCAGAAGATCGAATGGAATTTTCCGCCGTCGACGTTGATCGTTGCTCCCGTGATGTAGCTCCCGTGAACCGACGCCAGAAACACCGCCAGCCCCGCCACTTCTTCGGCAGAGCCGAATCGTCCGAGGGGAATTTGTGATTCACGGGCCCGCCGCATTTCGTCGATCGATATCCCTCGTTCTTTGGCGAGTTGCTCTGTCATCCAGTCCTGCATGGGCGTATCGATCTGTCCCAAACAGATCGTGTTCACCAGGATATGGTCTTTGGCCAGGGCTTGGGAGAGTCCTTTGCTCAGGCCCAAAAGCGCTGCGTTCGTTGTGCTTCCTCCCAGAACGCCGGGCAGGGGTTCTTTTCCGGTTCCTCCGACCATGTTGATGATCCGTCCGCCATGTTGCTTTTTCATGAAATGCGCCGCCTCGCGCGTGATCACGAGATAACCGACGATCTTCGTGTCCACGGTCTTTCGAATCTGCGCCGGCGTCAGCGAGGGAAGCGAACTCGGCGCCGCGCGTCCGGCGTTGTTCACGAGGATGTCTAGCCGCCCAAAAGACTCGACCACACGAGACGCGAGCTCCGACGCTTGCTCCTCCACGCTGATGTCCGCGCGAAGAGGGAGACCCACACCGCCCCGCTCCTCGACCAGCTTCAGGGTGGTGTCCAGGCGGGCTTGATCCCGACCGCAGAAGGCGACCTTCGCGCCTTGGTCCGCCAAGGCCAATACCGTCGCCTTTCCAATCCCGCTTGTCCCTCCGGTGACGAGAGCAACCTTCCCCTCCAGGTCCATGTCCATTGCCAATCCTCATCGCTCATGAATGAACTATCGTTTTCTTCTGATGGAAGATGCAGGGCGACTCTTGATGAAAGCGCCCGGGTCGACGATGCGCCGCCGGCCCCCTGGAGTGCGTTCCCCCGGGTGGGGGTCAATGCGGCGAAGACCCCGGAAAGCCTTCTATCCCAGAACGAATTTCCCCATGCCATCCTTCCGAGTGATTCGGGTAGTGAACTCCGACGAGAGCCTCTCCACGAGGTCGATCACCCCTTCGGCTCTTTCGCCTTCGACTAAGCCGGGATTGCCTGAATCGTCAATCGAAACCGGAACGAAGCCTAAGTCCGCTACCCCATCCTTTTCGACCGTGAGTTCAAAGAGAGCCGTCTCCCGTGGCATGCGCGTTTTAATGAGTTCCGGCGTCATCACGCCACCGTAGGACAGTTCGGAGTTTCCGACATCGGGCAGTTCGTGGAAGATGAAATTCCCTACTCCGTAGAGGATCGGCTTTCCTTTGTAGATCTCGACCGCCTGAAGCGTGTGGGAGTGATGCCCCAGAACCACATCCGCGCCCGCATCCACGAGCGCGCGGCCGACACACGTCTGGTATTCCGCCAGGTCGTAGCGGCTTGCCAGCCCCCAATGACCGGCGATAATCACAACGTCCGCCTCTCGCTTCGTCGCAGCCACGACTTTTTGCATGCGCGTGAGATCGGCCTGAAGCGGAAAAGTTTTCACCGGAGGGGGCGTCCCGGGTTGTTCCTGTGTTCTCGGGCTCGGCTCGAGGACGAAAGCGGAAAAGATATGGATGGGTGCGAGGCCGGGACGCTCGTCGCCCGCGGAGCAGCCGAGCGGAAGGGTGGAGGCGAAGCCCAGGAAAGCCACGCGTACCCCGGCCTTCTGAATGATGGCCGGCGCGTACGCCTCCTGCAAATTCCGGCCTGCTCCCACGCGCCGGACCCCCTTCGCGTCGAGAAGAGACAGGGTGTCGAAAAGCGCGTCGTAGCCGTAGTCGAGCATGTGATTGTTAGCAAGGGTGACAACGTCCACCCCCATCTCGTCCAACTCATCGATTAGGGAAGGATGGGACCGCAGAAACGTGTATTTCTCGGCCGGATAGCCCCTTTCGGAATACGGGCTCTCCAGGTTGATGAACGTCACGTCGGCCCCCGCCATGCGCTCGAAAAGGGCGCGCACGGGTTCCGCTCCCGGCTCTCCCGGACGAGGAAGCTTCTTGCCGATGAACGCGTCCCCGGCCAACGCTATGGAAACCATCCCTTCGTTGGACATCCTGTCTCACTCCTATTGTAACAATCAGGCCGCCTTTTCCCTGAGCCTGACCAAGCCACGGCTGCCGGCGAACTCGATCACCGTTCCGTATTTCACCGACAAGTCGGAAACTTCTCCCACGATCCGCTTCGTTTCCTCCGGTCCGGCGAGGCGAGGGTGTCCGGACGAGTTCAAAACGAGCGGCGCGAGCGCCAGCTCGCGCACTCCCTCCACCCCGAGACGGGCTTCCACCAGGAGTTCGTCTTTCGACATGAAATCGTACACGTTCCTGGACATGCCTTCGGGAAGCTCGTGAAACAGGAAATTGCTCACACCGTAGATAATCGGCGTGCTCTCGACCATCTCCACCGGTTGGATGCAATGCGCGTGGTGGCCGACGATGAGGTCTGCGCCCGCTGCGGCGAGAGCGTGTCCGGCGTCGCGTTGGTAATCCATGAGGGCGCTCACGTTCGGCAACCCCCAGTGGGGCAGGACGACCACGAGATCGGAGGAACTTTTCGCTTTGCGCACCGCGTTCTGGAGGGTCTGGATGTCCTCGGGGGAGGAGAAAGTCATAACGGGAGGTGGAGTGCCCGGTTGCTCTTGGGTCCGTGCGCTCGACTCGACCACCCAGGCCGTGAAGACGTGCAGTGGATTCACGCCCGGCCTGTCTTCTCCCGCCGAGCTTCCCAGAGGAAGTGTGGCCGCACACGCAAGAAAAGTCACGTGGATGCCCTTTGCCTCAAGAACCAACGGATGGGACGCTTCTTCGATGTCCCGGCCCGCCCCCACGAAGGGGATTCCTTCGCTTCGCAAAATGTCCAAGGTGTCCAGGAGGGCGTCGGGACCGTAGTCGAGCATGTGGTTGTTCGCTATCGTGACGCAATCGACCCCCAGGTGATGCAGATCTTCCGCGCGCTCCGGAGGCGCTCGCATACGGACGATCTTTTCGGCCGGCGCGCCCCGCTGCGAAAGCGGCATCTCTAAAACACACACCGAAAGATCCGCCGCTCGAAGCTGATCGAGGACCATTTCGAGGCGGGGTTCATCTCGAGGGAGCGGGCGGTTAACCCAAAAGTCTCCCACGACGGCCAAGGTGATCGTATCGGCTGTGCTCATCCCTTCTTTCCCATCCGCAGGTACCGCCCGTCCGAGCGCCTGAGTTGAGCGATTCGCCTCAGCGCCCGGTCTACTTGCTGCGGGCAGGTGCCGATGTAGTTTTCCGGTTTTGTGACTTCGTCGATTTCCTCGGCGGTGAGGTGCTTTCGCGCGACCGGATACGCGAGGAGGCATTCCTTCACCGAGCGTCCCTCTTCCCTCGCCTGCTGGGCGGCGTCATGGCAGATGGTATGCGCTTCGGCCTTTCGCTTCGTCTTCTGATACAGGCGCAGCATAACCGCTTCGGTCATGGTGAGCTCTCGTTGAAGCTCGAGATTGCGCCGCATCGCTTTTTTGTCGACGACAAGGCCGCCGTAAATCCGCTTGGCCGCCGCGACCGCGGATGATGCCAAACCGAAGCTCTCGGCGATTCGCGAGAATTCCACGGCGTAGCGGCTCGCGTCACGCTCGTGCTGTTGCTGGACGTCCATCATGGCAAGTGCGTTTGTCCGTGAGAGCTTGGCGAGTCCTTCCTGCCATTCACTTGTCTCAGGATTGCGTTTGTGGGGGAAGGTGCTGCTGCTGTGCTGGTGTTCGATGTCCCAGGGCTCCGCCACTTCGGCCACTTCGGTCCGCTGGAGGTCGCGAAGATCCATCCCCGCTTCCCCCAGTGTTGAATTGATCAGCGCGAGAATGTTGAGCAATTCCGCAAAGCGGTCCGTCCGATGGTGCATGCTGATGTAGGGAACTTGGAGCGCCAGCCGCTTGGCCACCAACGTTTCCAGCCGCCGGGTGGTGTGAAGGTCGCTTAGGTAGACGAAAGTGGACTGAGCGCCGGTTCCAGAAGAGACGTTCGCGTAAAAAAGCCGCTTGCTGCACTCCTTGAGTCGCTCGATGTGATCCCGGAGCTCGCTGCAAAGAATCGCGATCTTCTGGCCGTATGTGACGGGAGAGGCCTGCTGACCCTCCGTTCGACCAGCCATGACGGTGGTGCGATGACGTCGGGCCAGACGGACGAGGATGGATTCGAGCTCTCGAAGCTCGGTGAGAAGGAGGACGTAAGACTCGCGGATCTGCAGCGTCAGACCGCCGTCCAGGATGTCCTGGGTCGTCGTTCCGAGATGGAAATATTCCCCTTCCGGTCCCGCCACCTTCGTGAAAGCATGAACCAGCGAGACGATCCAGTGGCGCGCCTTCTCGAACTCGCGGAAGACGAGAAGGGGAGTGACCTTCTTCACGTCGCAACTGCGCACGATGGCCTTGGACGCCCATTTCGGAATCATCTTCACTTCCCCTTGCGCCCAGGCGATGGCCGCCTCTACGTCGAGCCATTTTTGGACCATGTTCTCTTCGGTCCAGATAGTCCGCATCTCGGGCGTGGCGTAATAATCACGAAGCAACAGGCACTGATCTTTCATTTCTTCTCCGCGGTTTTCCGTTGTTTGGAGGAATGAATGGAATCACAACCTTAATCCAGCGATGGTTGAGCAAAACGGCCGCTGCCCGGTGGGACCACCAAATCTCCGTCCTTGGCGATCAGCTCCCCGCGCAGAAAGGTCATCACCGGCGCTCCCACAAAAGTTCTGTTGGCAAAGGCCGTGTACTTTCCTTTGCTTTTTCCCTTCGCCGGATCGACGAGTACGGTCCGCTCCATATCGACCACCACAAGATCGGCGTCCGCTCCCGCACGGATCGTCCCCTTTCTCGGGAAAAGGCGGAAAATCCTCGCCGGCGCCTCGCACAAACGTGAAACAAGCGTCGGGAGCGTCAGGAGACCTTGATTCACTTCGTTCAGCATCGAAGGCAGAAAAATTTCGAGGCCGGGTCCGCCGGGAGGGGCGATCCATATATTTTCGTTATTCTTCAGCTCGTTTATCTGGGGGGCGTGGTCGGTTCCCATGGTGTCGATGGTCCCGTCCAAGAACCCTTCACGGAGGGCATCGCGATCGGCGGCCGTCTTGACGGGCGGGCTGAATTTTCCCCATGAACCCACCGCGTGAAGGTCCTCGTCGCACAAGAGCAGATTGCACGGCGCCACTTCGGAGGTGATCTTCGGATTTTTTTTCTTCGCGTTGCGGATGAGTTGAACCGCCTCGGCGCCGATGACGTGACAAATATGCAAACGGGCCCCCGTAGCCGTGGATAGGGTGAGGGCATCGAAGACCGCGAGGTCCTCGGCGAAATTCGGCCGACTCAGACGCCAAGCGTCGATGTCCGGTTTCATATTTTCCTTGCATCGCTCGGTGAAGAGCTCGAGAATCGGATTTGATTCGGCGTGGATTCCAATCTGTCCATCGAAGCCCGCGATTTCTTCGAACAGGAGGAAGAGCTTGTCTATGTCGACTGTAATGTAATCCTCGAAATCTTCTTTGAAGGCCCCCGTTACAGCGGTGAATATCTTGTATCCGATGGCGCCCAACTCTCGGAAGTGATGGAGCTCTTTTCGGTTCTGCTCGCAAGCCCAGGCATAGAGGGCGATATCTGCGTACGTGCGATTTTCGATGAGCGACTTTCGTTCGCGAAAATCCTCGACCGTGAGAATATCAGGTATGCCGTTGGGCATTTGCATCACCGTCGTCACTCCGCCGACGGCGGCGCAGGCGGTTGCGGTGGTGAAGTCTTCCTTTTCGGATTCCCCCATGTCGCGCAGGTGTACGTGGGGGTCGATGACTCCCGGCAGAAGGAATTTCCCCCCGAGATCGATCTCCTTCGCGCTTCTCCCGGGAAGAGGGCCATCTTCGACTGAAGCAATCTGCCCGTCGCGCAGAGCCACGTTGGCGTGGCGAATCTCTTCGGGCGTCACGACTTTTGCGTTCATCAAGTTGTAATCGCGGTTTACGTCTTGGGGCGTCATCGCTGTTCCTCTCGTGATGGGTAAGAAGACGTAACCTCCTCCGCTCCCGCTCCGCGCCGAAGACGTAAGGAAACGTCTACGGATCTCCAGCGTTGCCATGCGACCAAGGCCAGGAACAGGAAGAGGCCGATTCCGTTCGCTGAAATCGAGTAAGGGATAAACAAAAGCCCGGAGACCACCAAAATCATGCGCTCCACGATGTAGAGCTCCCGCAACATTCTTCCCTGTACACCGTAAGTGATGGCCAATATCCCCAGGAGGGAAGTCCCAATCGAGTAAACCACTTCCCAAGGGGTTCCGTGAAAAACGAGGCCGGGGCTGTATACGAACATGAACGGGACGATGAACGCCGCCAGCCCGATGCGCATTGCCAGGAATCCCGTCCGCAGCGGAGGCGCTTTGGCTATGGCGGCGCCTGCGTACGCGGCTAATGCGACCGGTGGCGTGATCGCCGAAATAATGCCGGAATAGAAGACGAAGAGGTGCGCCGATATCTGGGGCACTCCGGCCTTGACCAGGGAAGGAGCAATCAGTACCGCCAGAATAATGTAGGCCGGCGTTGTGGGCATCCCCATCCCGAGCAGAATGCTGGTCACCATGCCGATCACCAGCATCGGAAGCAAAGCTTCATTGGCCAGTTCAAGGAGAGCGAAAGAAACCTTCGCCCCCAGGCCCGTCAGCGTGAAGACGCTCACCACGACTCCCGCACACGCGCAGGCGAGCGCGACTTGCAACGTGGCCATTGTTCCCGCACGAAGCGCGCCGAGAATCTGCCGGGGCGTCAACCGACTGCTGGCTTTTAAGGAGCTGACGGCAACAGTAGACACAATCGCCCAAAAACCCGCTTTTGTCGGGGACCAATACATGTACATCAACATGAATACGAGAATGATCGGGGGGGCGAGAAAGGGCCAGCCTTCCGCGAGGAGTCGCGTCGCCTTGGGGAGCTCCGATCGATCCATCCCGCGAAGCCCCAGGCGCACGGCTTCGAGGTCTACGGCGATGAACACCGCGACGTAAAAGAGGATAGCGGGCAGCAGCGCCATGACGATAATCTCTCTATATGTGACATGGATCATCTCAATCATGACGAAAACAGCCGCACCCATGATGGGGGGCATGAACTGGCCGCCGGTCGACGCCACCGCCTCGACCGCAGCGGCAAAGGTGGGTTGGTACCCGAGACGCTTCATCATCGGTATGGTAAATGTCCCTGTGCCCACAACGTTGGCCGTGGCGCTGCCTGAGATCGTGCCGAAAAGAGTGCTCCCCACAACCGCGACTTTTGCCGGCCCGCCTCGCACTCGACCGAAAAGCGCGAAGGCGAGATCAATGAAAAATCGACCCGCTCCGGTCTCTTGAAGAATAGCCCCGAAGATGATGAACAGAATGACGAATGTCGCTGAAACTCCGATCGGCAGCCCATAAATACCTTCCGTGCTGGTGTAGGTGTGCTGCAATATCCGTCCCCAGTCGTAACCGCGGTGCCCGAAGACGCCCGGCATGTTCGGGCCCCAATAGGCGTAGATCACGAATGCTACGGCAACCAACGGCAACGTCCAGCCGATGACCCTCCGGGTTGCTTCGAGAACCAAGATGATTGCGAGGATTCCGAGGAGCATATCCGGCAGATTCGGATTCCCGTCTCGAAAGGTGAGAACATGGTATTGATCGATAATGTAAAGGCCTATGGTGACACTTCCGATAATGAAAATGGCATCGAGAAGTCGACCGAAAATATAGAACCGTTTGTTCGTTGCAGTTGGGTAAAGAAGGTATGTGAGAACCAGGATCGGACTTAAATGAATCGAACGTTGAATGAGCGCTCCGTACGCACCGGCGAAACCCGTGTACAGGTGGAAAACCGCCAGCGCAATGGCCAACCAGGTGATGATCGGGTTGAGAAAACGCTCGAAGGCGTTGTCCGGGCGGGCCCGGCCGTGAACGATCGCCCCCGCCTCTTCCGGATCCGGCGATTGCTTCGGATCACCATTCGCGTCCACTGCACGACTCCCTTGAGGTGGTCGGCGCCCCCGCCCTCAGGCGGGGGCGCCGATGTGCTCATACGACAATTTACTGAATGCCCTTTTCCTTGAAGTAACGCGCGGCGCCGGGATGCATGGGAATGGGAATGTTCCCGGCGGAGCCGGGAAGTTTGTACTTCAACCCGGCGCGGTGAATGGCTCCGAGCTCATCGGTGTGCTCAAGTACCGTTTTTGTCACTGCGTAGACCGTCGCGTTGTCCGTGTCCGCGTGGGTGATGACGATGGTCGCCGACGCCATCGCCCCGACGTCTCCCTTCATGCCGCCGTAAGTGCCCTTGGGTATGCGGGAAGGCGCCCAGTATGGATGCGCCTTGTTGATTTTCTTCATGTCTTCCATGGAGACGGAGACCAATCTCACGTCATGCGTCGAAGTGATATCTTTTACCGCACCGCCCGGAATTCCGGCGAGCTGAATGGTTGCGTCTACCGTTCCGTCCTTCAGCGCCGCAACAGCTTCAGTTTGGGTCAAATGATCCGTTCGGGCGAACTTTTTGGTGCTGATCCCCAGGACCTCCAGCATTGCCACACCCATCGCCGCCGTGGAGCTTCCCGGCTGGCCGATGGAGATACGCTTTCCTCGATAGTCATACAAACTCTTGATTCCCGACTTCCTGAGCGTCACGAAATGCTGGATGCTGGCGTGGCCGCTCATCAGTGCGCGGAGCTTGTATTTTTCTCCTGGCTTGAATCGCCCGCCTCCCTCCACCGCAAAGAAGGCAGCGTCCGGGGTCGTCAGACCAAAATCGGCTCTCTTGGTTCCGATGAGGCGCGTATTGCCGAAACCACCTCCCGTGACCTCGGCGTTCGCCCGCATCCCCGGAACGTATTTGGACAAGAGCTTGGCCATTCCAGTTGCGACCACGATGTACGTTCCGCCCGAAGCGCCGCCGGCGATGGTAACGAATTTCTTGGCAGCCTGGGCGGATGAAATCGTCATCGCCCAAATGGCGATGACCAGCACTGCGAACCTGATGAACGTCTTCATTGCGCGCATCATTTTCTGTCCTCCTTGGTTGGGTAGACAAAGTACCTTCATGAACTCCCGGATGGATGATGAAGCAACGACAAGACTCCATATCACGAGGATTCGCACAGATTTCCTGAAAACAGGATTTCTATGCTTCAGCTTCCTTCCAACCCAGGGACGCCGAAACCTCTCGAGCGGCTCTGACGACATGGGCGGCAAGGATTTTCCGGTTCGATTTTTCGATCCGGTGAACTGGAGCCGAGAGCGTCAAGGAAGCCGCGACGGTACCCCGTTCACCAAACACCGGTGCGGAAATCGCCCTGGCCCCAACAATGAACTCTTGGTCGCTGTACGCGTGGCCCTTTTCACGAATCTCTTTGAGCTCTTTTTTTAATTTGACGGGCTCAGTGATCGTATTTTTTGTCGCCCTCGATAGTTTCTGCTGCATGATCGTCTCGATGTCCTGATCCGGCAAAAAGGCGAGTAGGGCTTTCGACGCCGCCCCAACGTGCAAAGGCCGCACTTCTCCTACAAAAAAACGAGCGATGATCGATTGGCGACTTTCTATGCACTCGATGCAAATGGTTTCCCGACCCGATTTGATGCACAAGAAAATTGTTTCCCCCGTTTCCAATGTAAGCCTTCTCATGACGGGAAGCGCAAGCTCGCAAAGGGTTCCATTTTGTCCGTTCTGAGAAATATTTTTCGAGAGGAGGGAGAGGGAAGACCCCAATCGGTATTTTCCGTATTCGGCGGAAGCGTCCACGAAGCCCCTGGTTTGGAGGGTCTTGAGGAATCGGTATGTCGTACTTTTGGGCAGTTGGATCTCGGAGGAGAGCTCTTCCACCGAAGAAGAGCCGGATCCATGGGCTATAGCCCAGAGGAGATCTATTGCTTTGTCTATCGTCTTCAGGGAAGAAGTAGACATTTAACTTCTCACATATAGAGAAATTATTTCTTATATTTTAATAAATATAGGTCTCGTTCCCGTTCTTGTCAACCGAAAATTGACTTGTCCCAACAACGATTCCTGGCCGCGTGAGCGAATCAAACGCCGTCATGTGGCGCGAACCGGTGCTTCCTGAATATACGTTGCCGGGCGCCGGAGCATGACCGCAAGCAGGCCGTTGCGGGCCGGACATTGGATGAGGGCCACGTAATGAACCGACATGGATTCGCCGGAATGCGCTGAAGTTTTAATGAATCCGCTTTCGTTTTGATTACATATTGCGGAAGCTGGATTCCAAACGAGAATGGGGATAATGCATGTAGCCCAACAGTATCAAAGGGATAGAAGGATCTTATCTCCGCGAAAAACGCCTCTCCGCGTCTACCGGGCGAAAAAGGCATATGTACGATCCATGGGAAAGGGGAAAATCCGTGGGCGCTCACACCATCATGGCGACGGCTCCGGGCCCTTGCTGTATCGGTGTCTGGTATTCACACCCACCGCACGACCCACAACACCTTGCCGAGGTTGCGGACGTCCCGTGCGAAGCATGAGCATGGGGCGGAGTCCGGGTTGGTGGAGATGAGCCTGAGCCGTGGTGGTTCCTCCTCGCCCGCCCCATCGCCGTGGGCCGCCACTGTCTTCTCGGTTTCGCCCGCCGCGAAGGACAACTGCCGCTCGCGGCCCTGTAGTCCGCCCCCGCCGTCGCCCACATCAGTTGCTCGTAGACCAGACCCTCGGTTTACGCTCCGCCTTCCATTTCGATGCGCCTGAAGTAGTAACTGTCCGCGGCTGTCACGACCAGCCCCTCTTTCGAGGCATTGCGGATTGCCGAAACCTCGATCTGATACTTCAAGCCGTAATGCGAAATTTTCCCCAATGCGGCTTCGACCGAGTTCCTGGCGGGGAACGGAAAGGCGAAGAAGTTCCTGTAAAGGGCGTTGTAGGCGTCATAGTCGCGGAAATCGGTCAGCGTCACCTGGGATTGCGTGACGTCCGGCACCTCCATGTCGAACTCCTTCAGAAGATGTTCCACGTTGGCGAGGACGTTTCGCGTCTGCTTCTGGATGTCACCGGGATCGCGCACGCCACCTTCGCCATCCACGCTGAGGATTCCGTTGGAGATCATCAACTCACCGGCCAAAACGCCTCGGGCGTTTCCCGGTCCCGTCCGATATTCCTTCTCACCAAGGTATGCGGTCGGCTCTATCATTACGTCGGTTTTGAGAATCGGCAAAGGCGCCGTCACGATCGTCGTGACCGGTCCCGGATCCGCAAAAGCGTTGGCGATTGCCGCTTCGACCGCCTCCACGTCTCTCGTGTCACGAACAAAAACCCGCAGGCGAATGATGTCCCCTAAGGATCCGCCGTTTTCCGACAATACTTCTCCAAGCCCCTCGAGAATAGCCTCGGTCTGCGCCTTCGAGTTCCCCGGCGAGACGACCTCACCCTTGGCGTCGATCGGTAGCCGCGCACTCAGGCACAACAAGTCGCCCATCCTCCTGCCGGTACTGGACGGCGCATACTCATGCGCCTGCTCCCCGACAGGCAAGAGTGGTTTGGTTTCTACGGCGCCGGCCAGCCCTTCGATTTCCATGATCATCGACGGCATATAGAGGCCGTAGCCGACGAGCGTGTCAGCCGGTACGGCGGGGGTACGGTATTTCTCGTACGCTTTGACAAATGGCCCGACCTCTCTCCAACTGTCGAGGAAATGATTTAGCCGAAGAACGTCACTCCATTGACCACCGGCGATCTCAACGGCGAGTTTCAGGGCCTCTATGGCCTGGCGTGTCTGGGCTTCCATATCTGCCCGACCGGGCGTTTCTCCGGCCATTCGGCCATTCGGGATGCCATCGACCATCAACGCTTCCGTCGTGATGCCCGGCATCCCGCCAAGAAAGATGTAATTCCCCGCCCGAAACGCGTAACAGTAAGGTCCTGATGGCGGAGGCAGTCTCGGATCTTGTATTGTTCTGGGCATACTCGGATTCTCCTATCTTGAGACTCGTGACAACCGCTTGTCACAGGATCACTCGCATTTCGCTTTCGGATGGCGCCGTTGTCGTCTCGCATCGGTCGCAACACGCGGTTCCGGAAATTTTATCCCCCGAGGTAGTGGCGTATCAGGTCACCGTCACCGATAAGATTGGCGGTGGGCCCGGCCATGGAGATCTTGCCGTCGCGCAAAATGTACCCGAAGTCAGCGACCGAGAGCGCCAGATGGACATTTTGCTCGACCAGAAGAATCGTCATTCCGGCCTCCTTCAGTTTCATGATGATTTCACCCAGGCGCTCGACAAGGATCGGCGCAAGTCCCGACGAAGGTTCATCAAGCAAGAGAAGCTTCGGCTGCGAAATCAGACCGCGTCCAAATGCGACGAGCTGCTGTTGTCCGACACTGAGCGTATTGCCCTTGCGCCTCAGCCATTGGCGAACCTCCGGAAACCGTTCGTAGATTGACTCGAAATCATCTTTCGATTTCTTTTGGCGGCGCCGCGCGTAAGCGCCGAGCCTCAGGTTCTCCATAACCGTCAGTGGCGCGAAGATGCGGCGCCCCTGTGGCACGAGAGAAATGCCCATTGGAACGATTTCACGAGGTTCCATACCGCAAATTTCCTTATCCTCGAATCGAATGCTGCCGGCGCTCGCCTTAACGGCGCCAACGATCGTTTTCAATGTTGTCGATTTTCCCGAGCCATTACCGCCAAGCAGGGTAATGACCTTGCCGGCGGGAACATCGAGCGAGACCCCGCTCAGTACCTGTACGGGGCCATACGAGGCCCAGATATTCTCAAGCGTCAACATACTTCATCGCCTTGCCCAGATAGGCCTCGATTACATTCGGATCCTTGCGAACGACCTCGGGCGTCCCCTCGGCGATCTTCTCGCCGTGATCAAGAACCGTGATCCGGTCGGAAATGCTCATCACCAGGCGGATGACATGCTCAATCAGCAATATGCTCGTCTTCCCGCGAGATCGCAGGTTACCCAGGATTTCGGTGAGACGCTCGTACATCACCGGACTTAAACCCGCTGCCGGCTCGTCCAACAGGACGAGCAGCGGATCGGAAACCAGAGCGCGCGCAAGCTCCAACATGCGTTGTTGTCCAAACGACATCCGGTTTGCCGGCCGGTTAGCAAGATGAGCGAGGCGCACGGATTCAAGCGCCTCATACGCCCTGTCTCTGATTTCCGAATCTTCCCGCACGACCCGGGGCGGGCGAAAGACCCCGCCGATAACACCGCTTCGGCTCTTGCCATGATAACCGATCATGACGTTCTCGAGCCCCGTCATCTCCGAAAACACTTGAAGGTCTTGAAAGGTGCGCGAAATACCCAGGCCGGCCATATTGTATGCCTTGGTCGAGCTAATGTTCTGGCCGTTAAAGACGACCTCTCCCGATTTTTGGCGCAGAAACCCCGTAATCGCGTTGCAAAGAGTCGTCTTTCCCGATCCGTTGGGACCAATCAGACCATGTATCTCACCATTGTCAATTTCGAGCGATACACTTGAGAGAGCCGTAAGCGCACCATAATTCACGGTCAGATCATCTACCTTAAGAATTGACATTGTTTTTCACCGGATTGGCGGCCAAGATTTCGTTTGTTTCCGAACTGGCAACCGAGACTTCAGGGGTTCCTTCCTTCCGTCTAAATGTGGATAGCAATCGGTGGCCGAGGTCCGCCAGTCCCCCCGGCAAGAACATCATGAACACGATCAGAAGCAGCCCGAAGATCAGGATTCGATACTCCGCAAGATTACGCAGTATTTCCGGAACGCCAAGGACGAAGAACGCCCCGATAATGGCACCGGCAAAGCTACCAAGACCGCCAAGCACGACCATCGTAAGAAATGCGATCGACTGCAGGATCGTGAAGGAATCCGGACTGATGTAGGAGAAGAAGTGGGCATACAGAGAACCTGCAATCCCGGCGCAACCGGCGCCGATGCAGATGGAGAGTGTCCGGTACCATGCAACATTCACTCCCATGGAGATCGCAGCCAGCTCGTTCTCTCGGGCCGCGATCAATCCACGGCCATAACGTGACGTTATCAGGCGCTGTAACGCCACGAAGACGATCACCAGTACGGCTATCGTCAGAAAATAGAAGGGTGCTCCTTCCTCGAACACATAGGAACCGATGGACGGTTTTCGAATACCGCTAATGCCCGACATCCCGTTTGTTACGTCTTTCCAGTTGATGAACACGAGATGCATGATCTCGCCAAAACCCAGGGTTGCGATGGCGCAGAAGTGGGTCGGTAGTCTCAATATCGGCCCGAATAGCAATCCGAACACTGCGGCGACAATCGCCGCCGCAATGATTGCGGGGAGGAATGGAACGCCAAAGTGTACGGTCAAGATCGCCGAAGTGTAGGCGCCAATTCCCAGGAACGCCGCATGACCGACGATGATGGCGCCGGCGTATCCGATTACGAGCTGCAGTCCGAGGGCGGCCGTGGCATAGATCAGGATGAGCGTGACGAGGTAGATCTCATATGTATCGAATAGCAACGGCAGCAGAAAGGCGATGACACCGAGCGCGGCGATTATGCCGTACCTGAGATGGGCGGCTTGCTTATCGTTCAACTCAAACAAGTCCGCTATTGATTGCCGTCCGTATCTGAACACCAAGCTCCCGCCACGCGGCATTCGAGGAATCGCTACGAGCATCAGCACAATGATGGTGATGCCAAAGGCAATCCCGTTCTTGTACGCGGATGAAATGTAACCCGCAGCGAAAGTCTCCAGGAGGCCTAGTATGGGACCGCCAATCATCGTACCGAGTATGTGAAACTGCCCCAGTGCCGCAGCGGCGAATGAGCGGGGTCCCTGCAGCCAAAGGTCCTGCGCGACAAAAAACAATGGTGCGACGAGGACGCCGGCGGCGCCTGCCAACATGGAACTGATGCCAAAAGTCATCGTGACGACGCGATCAAAACTTACACCTAGAATTTCCGCCGTGTATGAGTCATATGCCGACGCCCGCCACGCGATGCCGGAAAGTGTTCGCTCAAAGAAGAAATGCAGGCCGAGCATGGCAAGGATGGCAAGGGCGATAATCCAAATATGCTGAATGCTCATTGGCAGCCCGGCCACGACAAGATGGCCTACTTGGCCAACGGATACCGGATAACGCAGCGGCGCGGCCCCCCATATTAGCTGCGAGACCAGTCGAAGGCATATCCCAATCCCAATTGTTGCGATAATCAAATTCAAGAGCGGCGATTGTCGCAGTCGTATCGGGCGCAGGGCTACGCGCTCGATCAGCATGCCCAGAATGCCCGTCAAGATGCTCGCTAAGATGAATACGGCTAAATACGGCAGCGGTGTTGCTACCAAGAGGGTATATCCGATGAAGGCGCCTGACATCACCAGTTCGCCCTGTGCAAAGTTGACGAGCTCGGTGGCCCGCAACATCATCGTGAAGCCAAGAGCGATCAGGGCATAAACGCAGCCGACCGCCAGCCCGCCGACAACCTGCTGCGTGACGATATGTAAATCTATCCCCATTTCACCGTTCCGCGTCGTTTGTATTGATCCTGCATTCCTCGGGTAACCTTCAATTCCGTGGTGATCATACCCGAATTTCACTACCGCTGGGATGGGGTCTCCACCGCCGGCATCCGGCGGTCTGATTTTGGTGATCTGGGCGTGTTACGAAGCCTATTCGGCCAGTTTTCTCGTCATCCAGACACCTCTTCCGTCGTTTTGCCTCGCCGCGGATTTCCTCGGCCTACGCCGGGGCGGGTTTTAGTCGCAGGTTATCAATCAAGGCGGAAATTTTCTGGAACAGGTTGCTCGGCATGGTGACCTCGGGCAATTGGAACGTAACGCACCACCCGTGATTGACAGTTGTCGCGCCGATCTTCAAGCGATGAGGCCATCAACCCTCAAGTCGCCGGACCGAAAACCACCCACGGCAGTCCCGTTGCAAGCAACCGGACTGCCGTGAGCTGCAAGTAAACGCTATCGACCGAGAGACCGCCAAAATTCTCCGTTGGCATTCTTGGTATCGACAATTTCCCCGATTATCGGCTCCCAGGCGCCGTCTCCGGTTTTATCAAAATAGACGTTGCCCAAGATACCGCTGTAGCTGTTTTTCGCGCTGGTGAGATTGCGCGTAAACGCGCCTATCTGTTTGCTGTCGGGGACGTAGCCGTTGGCTTTGACCGCTTCGAATATCAGACCCACCGCATCATAGAACTCGCCGGCCCAAGGGTCGGGACGTTCATTGAATTTCGCAATGTAGGCCTTCATGAAGGGCGCCAGACGCTTGTCGGAACTTACGGGGATAAAGGTCGTGGCGAACACCAATCCCTCTACGTGCTTGCCGCCGAGGTCAACGAACTTCGGATTCCCGCCAATGGTATCGCCACCGAGAAGCCGAACCTTCATGCCGAGTTCTTTCACCTGGCGGGCAATGATAGCCTGCTCCTGGAAACCCGTCGCCATAATGATGGCATCTGCGCCCGTGGCCTTGATACGGCCGAGTTGGCCCGTGAAGTCCTTGTCGCCACGCGCATATTCCTGTCTTGTTACGGGCTTGAGCCCATGCGTTTTCAATGCAGCGACGGTACTGGCGGAAAAGGATTTTCCGACCTCCTCATTGGACGAAAGGATGGCAACCTTTTTCAGACCAAGTTTCTTAACGGCGTAAGTGATGGTTGCTATATTCAGGCCCTTGGTCGGAACGGCAACCCGGAAGATCCACTTGGAACCCTGTTGGGTAATCGGCCCCGCAACACTCGTTGTATATTGCGGAATTTTCGCCGCTGCAGTGATCGGAACGATAGCGAGCGTACAAGTGCTCTGCCATGCGCCGAGGAGCGCATGAACCTTGTCACGCGCGATCAGCTTGCGTGCAGCCGAGACCGAGACATCACATTTGGATTCATCATCCTCGGCGATGATCTCGATCTTGATCTTGTTCTGCATCTTGTTCAGCAATTCGGCCTGCAGTTGGGCCCCCTTGAGCTGGAATTGACCACCGAACGCAAGATCGCCGGTAAGCGGGCCGAGTACGCCCAGCCGCAATACTTTCGCTGCCTCGGCGCGATCGCCAAAGGGCGCAATAACTACGGCTGCCAAACCGAATACTACAGCGGTTACGGTAATTTGAAGCCGCCGCCTGATAGAGATTGAGTCGCGCATCTTGAACCCCCTATTTTAGAGATTGACTAGCGCATTGAAACTTCCATATTTCATCAACTGGCAGTTAATGCCTTTATGTTATCAGGCGCATATTTGATGTGTCAAAGTGCGAAATCCGGACGGATTTGGCCATCCGGGGCCGGGTTTCCGGCACGGGCCAGCCGGCTGTCAGGCCGCAACGGAATCCACGTTCCTGGGCGCGCCGAACCTCTCACGGCTCTGCCTCATCGATCCGTCGATTGAAGAGAGGAGACAAGGCTCGATGAAGAGAACCGACATGATGGCTATACGTGACATTCTTCGGCGCTGTCACGGTTTCGGCCTGCCACGGGCGCAGATCTCGCCCTCGGTTGGCGTGAGCGTGGAGAGGTAGTTCCTTTCGGTCACCATATACAACGAGAGGCCACCGTGTGCGGCGTATTGATGTTCGCCAATTAACGGGGCCAATTTCCGATATGTCCAATCTTTGTCAATCCGAATCCAAACACAGTTTGTGTTGGGCTTGCCGATCGCAAAACGTGACATATGGACGGGACGTGGTGCATCTACCTCAGCCAAATGGCGACAAAGAAACTTTGCAAAGTAACGATAGAAATTCAAGTAGGGTGATGTCCCTTTGATGTAGCACTCATCCTGGAACGATATCGTTGGATCATTCCCTCTTTATTAATCGGCGCGCCTTTTTATTCAATGATGAACAAAGGACGCTCGACCGGCAGTGCAACTCTGTTGTGCATAATAGTGAGTGAACATCGAGCCTTCTTTGGAGAGACGAAGAAGTGATTGATTTTATGTGGAATTACTAATTCGCCACCCACAGGTTGTAGACATGGCGGAGATCCAATTATTTCAAGACGCAAGGGTTCCCGGAAGTAAAACAATCGTCTCCTCGGCTATCCGATGACCTCGTCCGTAATGGCCGCCTCGCCATAAATTTCGGGGTTAAAGACATCATACGGCCGCTTTCCGGCGATGAAGCGATCGATATTCATCACCGTACGCAAGGCCATCTCCTCGCGCGTCTCGCGGCCCGCGCTGCCTATGTGCGGCGTAAGAACGACATTCGGAAGGCTCTTGAGCCCCGCTATCGGCCCCGGATTGGGCTCGGGAACCTCGGTATGATAGACGTCCAGCCCGGCGCCCCGAATTCGCTTTTCTCTCAGGGCTTTCTCCAGGGCCGCCTCGTCCAAAACTAGTCCGCGCGAAGTGTTAATCAGAATGGCGCTCGGCTTCATGAGAGAGATAAGGTGTTCATCGATGAGACCCACCGTGTCTTTGGTGAGCGCCGGGGTTAATGCGATGAAATCCGCTTCGGTAAACAAATCGTCAAGGGTGCGAAATTCGGCTGAACCGAGAACAAATTCCTCCGCCGGGCTCAGGGGGGTGCGCTTGTTGTAGGTAATGCGCATATCGCAAGCGGCGGCTTTGCGCGCCACCAGTTGCCCGATTCGGCCCATCCCGACGATTCCGAGTGTCTTGCCGAAGAGGCGCGTACCCATGAAAGCCATCGACTGATTCTGCCGCCAGCGATCCTCTCGGAGGAATGTATCCGCCTCCGGCAATCGCCACGCCGTCGCCATCAAAAGAGCGAATGTGAATTCCGCTGTTGTTTTTTGGGTCATGCTTTTTTGCCCCGAGACCGGAATGTTGCGGCGCGTCGCCGCTGCGAAATCAATGAACTTCGCTGACCCATGCATAACGGAGACAAACTGCAACTCTTTCGCCGCGTCGAACACCTGCTCGTTAAAGGGGATCTCCCCTATGCCGAACAGTATGTGTTTGTCGCGCACGGCTTCCAGCAGCTCTGATTCTGGAATCATGCGGTCAACATGTGGATATGTGGTCACCTCGCCCAGTTTATCGAGTTCAGCGGCTGCGACCTCCGGAATCGGTTGAGGCACAAAAATTCTTGTCATGATTTCCCTTTCCATTATTTGGGAGCCGAAAAAAGTTCAAATATAGGAGACAGATCAGCTACATCTGCGGGTGCGCTAGTCGTCCAGGCGCTTCATCCTGGGGTCGAGCACATCCCGAAGCCAATCCCCCAGGAGATTGACTCCTAATACGGTCAGCGTGAGCGTCACGCCGGGAAAGAGGGTGAGCCACCAGGCGGTGTCGAGGAATCCGCGGCCCTCGGCGAGCATCCCGCCCCAGGTCGGGGTCGGGGGGGGCACGCCCATGCCCAGGAAGGAAAAAGAGGATTCGATGATGATCATACGGCCCAGATAAATGGTGGCCACCACGATGCAGGAAGAAAATACGTTGGGAAGGAGATAAATGATCATGATCCGGGCGGTGCTGCAGCCGGCGGATTTTGCTCCCGTGACCATGTCGGTATCTTTTAATGCGAAGACCCCTCCGCGTACCACCCTCGTGTAGACGGTCCACGTCCTTAGGGAGATGGCGAGAACGATGTTCTGGAGGCTTGCTCCCAGGATCGCAATGATGGATATCGCGAGCAGGACGAACGGAATCGCGAGGGCGGTGTCTACAACCCTGCTGATCACGGCGTCAATTTTGCCCCCGTAGTAGCCCGCAACGAGTCCCGTTGCTACCCCGATAAAACCGCTTATAAAGACGGCGGCAAAGCCCACAGCGAGTGAGACACGCGAGCCCCAGATGATTCGGCTCAAGATGTCGCGCCCGAGCCGGTCCGTGCCGAGCCAATAAGTGTTGCCCGCTTCGTCCACGAAACCCGGGGGCTTCAGGTGACGCAACAGGTCCTGAGACAAGGGGTCATGGGGCGAGAAAAGACCGGGGACGATAGCCCAAAGGATTGTGATGATAATGCAGAAAACTCCAAAGAGCGCCGGAGGCCGCTTTAAAAGATCGCGCAGCGCCAGTTGTAAATCTGAGGGGCCGCGCTCGTCCAAATCCTGATCGAAGCGGGAGGCGTCGCCGGCGTCTAGGGGGTTGTCCATCGCCATGTTTCTTGCCTCCGCCTGCGCTAATTGTATGAAACGCGCGGATCGAGCCACGCATAAATGATGTCCACGGCGAGATTGACGCCCACGAACATGAACGAAAGCAGGGCCACCGCCGCCTGGACAACCGGATAGTCGTTGACATTGATAGATTCCACCACCAGCCAACCCACCCCTGGCCAGGCAAAGATGACTTCGATGACCACCGTCCCGCTGAGCAAGCCGCCAAGTTCTAGGCCGATGATGGTGACAATGGGGATTGATGCGTTTTTGAGGGCATGGCGGCCGATGACCAAGGCCTCGGTGATTCCCTTCGAGCGCGCCGTATTCACGAAGTCCTGGGACATTACCTCAAGCAGTGTCGAGCGCGTAATCCGCATGATGCGGGCCGTGGCGTAGAGACCGGCAGCCAGTCCCGGCAGGATGATGCTCTTCGCCTCCCGGTAGCCCGATGTCGGCAGCCACCCGAGAATTTCAGAGAATAGGATAATAAGCATTAGGCCCAGCCAGAAGTTGGGGATGGACTGGCCCGCCATCGACAAAACCGAACTGAAATAGTCGATCCAGGTTTTACGGAAAACGGCCGAGAATATCCCGGTTGGGATGGCGATCACAAGCCCCACAAAAAGGGCGAAAACGGCGAGAATTACCGTGGCGGGAATGCGCTCGGTGACAAGGCCCATGGCGGGGACATTGTGGTAGAACGAATCACCGAAATCGCCCCTCAAAACGCCCTTGTTCTTTTTGTGGCCGAACAGGAAGTTAAAGTATTGGACGTAGATCGGCTTATCGAAGCCCCTTTCTTTGTTGAACGCGGCAACTTCTTCTAAGGTGGCTTCATCGGGCATCAGGACGTCGGCCGGGTCCCCTGTCATGTGGAGCATCAAGAAGACGATGAGGAGGACCATCCACAGGACAATCAAACTCTGCAGTAGGCCGCGGATGATATAGGCGCGCATAAAAAATACTACCCTCGAAAATAAAATAGATTCTACGATTCAAAAGTTGCCTGGATACTGTACCTGTTCAAAAGTGTTTTGCGCATGAATAGAATGAATGATGTACATCTTTTCCGCTGCGGTCAAGACAACTCTGAGCAAGCCTTCCTCCGAACCTGCCGACCAGAACGACCTGGAAGGGCTCGCCGTTACACACCATCCGTGTCCAAGTGGCCGCCGATAACGAAGTGGCCGCACGAACCGCCCGCGCCCCCTCGCCGGCCTGGATGATGAAGTTCGGCCGGCCCGAAACGAACTCGTGGGTTTCGATGCGATCCACACCAGGCGCTTTAAGCTCGCCCATGATTCGCTCGGCAACCTCCGGGTAATCTCCCGGCGGGTTCTCCGCCGGAATCTGTATCAGTTCTTACGCCAGTTTGACGACATAATCCCCGTCCACGGGGGCGGGGGAGATACCTTCGGACATGAAATTTCTCCTTGATTTCCAGTTGCTGCTCCCGTGAAGTTTTCCTGAATTGGTCGCGACTGAATGCCAAATAGTGGCTATCTACTTGCTTGACCTCTTCTATATTATGATACATTATGTTTTGCTAAATACTTTTAACGACGCAGAATATTATGTTTCAGCGTGCATTTGCGTCACCGCTCCAAGAAACAGCGCAACAGGTTTCATTTGTAATGAAGAAATTATCACTCTATTGCTCAAAGGAGGAAGGTACTATGCGAAAGTGGTTGGTCGCTCTTCTCATTATGACCCTTCTAGGCTTCGCCGCGCATCGCGCCGAGGCCTTTAAGGGAACGCTCAGGCTCGCTGTCCATGGACAACCGGCAACCTGGGACCCGGGAAAAACCCCCGGTTTCATGGGCACCATGCTGTGGCCGTGGACCTACGATACCCTCGTTCAGGCGGACTTGAAAACGGGCAAACTCTACGGCTGGCTGGCCGAAAAATTCGAGCGCGTTAGCGCCTCGAAATTCAAATTCACCCTGCGCAAGGGCGCGGTATTCGCCGACGGAACACCTGTCACCTCCGCGGATGT
Organism: bacterium; assembly: GCA_965261085.1. Classification (GTDB taxonomy): domain Bacteria; phylum UBA8248; class UBA8248; order UBA8248; family UBA8248; genus Bin107. The sequence continues at coordinate 2,827,506 of OZ253442.1, read as the reverse complement.
TAAGTTTTCCCTCCACCGCGTCTGGGAGGACGAAGGCCTGCAGAGTTCGGTGAAGTCCTATTACAAGGACATCAAAGGGGTGGAGATCATCGACGATCGAAACTTCTACATCCACGCAAAAGGCCCGATGAATGACCTGCCGGCCCTGATGCGAACCTGGGGTCACGTCATCAACCGCAAGGCTGTCAAGGGTCTGACATACGCCCAAATCGCAACCGGGAGCTATGGCTCGGGCGCCTACGTCCTCAAAGAATGGAAAAAGGGCCAGAGGTTCGTGATGGAAGCGAATCCCCTGTGGTGGGGCAATGAAAAATATCCCAACCGGCCCAAGACCCTCATCATTCGCATTATCCGGGAGCCCACGACCCGCGTGAAGGCCCTGACGACCGGCGAAATTGACTTCGCGATGAGGGTGGCGCCCCAGTTCATTAAGCAAATCAACGCCAAACCGGGCCTGAAGGTGCTTACCACCCCCAGCATCCGTATCTATTACGTCGGCTACCTGACCAAGCATGGTGGGCCCATGGCGAACGTCAAGGTTCGCCAGGCGGTAAGCCACGCCATTAACACGCCGCTCATCATCAAGACCCTCTTGCAGAACCGCGCCGATCCCTGGTTCCAGTTGATCCACCAGGGGATGGCGGCCGGCTACAACCCCAAGATGAAATCGTGGTATCCCTATGACTTGGCCAAGGCGAAGAAGCTCTTGAAGGAATCGGGCTTTGGCAAGGGTTTCAAATTGACCATGATCTCCCCACGAAACACGATCCCGGCTGATGTTGAAATGTGTGAGGCGATCGTCAATATGGTGCAAAAAATTGGTGTTGACGCAAAATGCCAAGCCTCCTCGAAACGGGTCTGGAGAGGCAATTTCAAGAAATACGCGAAGGGTACGTTAAAAGGAAACATGATGTTTATTTCCAGTTATGGCAACCAGGGCGGCATACCGGGCAACAGCTTCCGCGGTGTCATGTCCTGCGGCGGAAAATGGAGCCCTCATTGTTACAAGGAATATGAAACGATGATCGACAAGGCTCTAAGGACCGCCGACTCGGCCCTTCAGCAGAAGCGGCTCGAGGAGGCAAACTGGTTCATGCACAATAATGCCACTCACAAGCCTATCGCCAAGAGCCATGATGTGTACGGCGTAAACACGAAGGTTCTTGACTACAAGATGCGCTACGATGAGATGACACTGCCTTGGAGCTTCGTGATGAAGACTCCTGGTTCATGATGAAGTAACGGAGGCAGCTCGCAACACGGGATCACGGCGCGGGGGGCGCGAACCCCCCGCGCCTTTTCTGTTATTTGCAGCCTGCCGGAGGTGGAATTCGGCAGAGGGCAATCGTTATAAATTTTTTAAAAAAAGGAGAAACCGTGGCTGAAGATAAGGTGCGTCTGGCGTCGGTAGGTCTTGGTGGGTGGGGGGCTATGCTGGCGGGTTCAGTGGACCGCAGCGGAGCGGCCGAGGTTGTTAGCTGTTTCGCGCGAAGCGAGGAAGGGCGCAAGTCGTTCGCAGAAAAGGTCGGTTGCCGCCAGGCGGCAAGTTTGGACGAATTGCTGAGCGATTCCGAGGTGGAAGGGATCCTGCTAGCCACCCCACACTCTACCCACGTGGATATCATTCGCCAGGCGGCTTCCGCAGGAAAACACGTGTTTGTCGAGAAACCTCTCACGCTGACCGCCGCCGACGGGCGCAAGGCCTACGAGGCGACACAGAAGGCGGGCGTCACCCTCCAGATCGGCCATAATCGCCGCAAGCAGGGGGGTAACCGCCGCCTCCGCGAGATGATCGACAACGGTGAGATGGGGATGATCCATCAGGTGGAGGGAAACCTCTCTCTGGCCGGGGGGCAGAACCCTCGCCAAGGCTGGCGGAACGACACCGCCGAATGCCCGGCCGGCGCCATGACGGCTCTGGGCGTCCACATGGTGGATAACCTGCACTACCTGGCAGGTCCCGTGAAGCGGCTTTGCGCGTTCAGCAAAAAGCTCCTTGGAAAGGGAAATATCAACGATGTAACGTCTATCATTCTCGAATTCGAGAGCGGCCCGCTCGGCTACATCAATTCGACCTTCGTCATACCGAAGATCTGCTCGAATGCCGTCTTCGGCACCCAGGCCAACGCCTGGAGCGAGGAGGAAGGTTCGAAACTCTACTTCCAGAAGGTGGACCAGCAGGCGCGCGAGGAACTCCCCTGCGAGCCGGGCGATTGCATGGCCGAGCAGATGGCGGAATTCGCCAAATGCATCCGCGAAGGGGCCAAGCCCGAGGTAAGCGGCCCGGAGGGCATTGAGGTTGTGGCTGTCCTGGAGGCCGTCGTCGAGAGTGCGGACACAGGCCAGGCGGTCGAAGTTTCCAAGTTTCGAAGTTAAGATACATCGTTTGGGGATATTTCATCACCTTCGTTTCCATCTTTAAATAAATGGGTGGCGAATTCATACCTGAAATGGTAATTGTCGGTCGCTCTCAGCCTAAAGAAGACGCCCTCGCCAAGGCGGTAGGGGACACCATTTACGGTGATGATCTGCATCTGCCGGGCGAGCCACGACGTCGGCCAGGCCGTTGGCGCCCGCATCACCCGCATACCCGCCACCTCTGAACCCGTGCTTGAGGCTCCAGGCAAGCTGATGGTGGATTCAATTCGTTCTCCGATTCTTGGCTGACACGCCCTCGGTTGCCGCGCAAATTTTCGGTAATCAGAGGGCTCTAATTTTTTTTTGACCACAGGGGAGAATCATGAGTGAAAAGCTGGGAATGATCGGACTGGGAAAGATGGGACTCCCGCTCTCGCGGCAGATGATGGCGGACGGCCACGAGATCGTCGGCTACGACATCGACCCCGTGCGGATGAAGATGCTAGAGGATGAAGGCGGACGCCCCGCCGCTTCGGCGAAGGAAGTGGCCGAGCAAAGCGACATCACTTTCAGCATTCTCTTGAAACCCGAGCACATCGAGGAAAACGCGTTCGGCCCGAAAGGCATTGTCGCTGCCGGAAAGAAGGGCCTCGTTCACGTCGAAATGAGTACCATGGAGCCCTCCTTTCAGGCCGATCTGGCTGCGCGGCTCGCCGCCGAGGGCATTGAGATGTTAGATGCGCCGATATCGGGTTCCCACAACAGGGTCGATACACGAACCATTTCCTTCATGGTGGGCGGAAAAAAAGAAGTCTTCGAGCGGGTAAGGCCGATTCTTGATCCGCTGGCAGCGGATGCGGCCCACACCGGCCCGAGCGGAACCGGGGCCACCATGAAAGTCGTGACCAATCTTTTCGTAAACTCGTGCACGGCGCTGTTTGCCGAGTTGATCGTGGTGGGCGAGCGCGCGGGGCTCTCACATGAGATCATGAAGCATTGCCTCTCGAAGGGCTCTGTGCAAGGTTCCATGCTTTCACAGACTGCCCCTAGAATGTTCGAGAGAGATTTCGTCCCGCGCGGGGCGGTGGAAATATTTGTGAAGGACATGGGCCTCGCGATCAAACTTGCCGAGGAACTCGGGGTCGAACTCGCCGTGGTTCCCGCGGCGCGCAAGATGTTTGAGCGGGCCGAGGCCGCCGGCTGGGGCAAAGACGACGCCAGCCGCGTCATCGAGGTGTACGAAGGGAAGGATATGTAATTGTCCTTCGGCAGTGGAAGGTTGGCGCCTAAGGGGGGTCTCGTTAAATATTTACGTTCTCGGAAAATCGGCTATTTCCATTTCAATCGATGGGAACCACCATACTCCTCCCTTTTCTTATACCTGCATTCCCCATTTGTTTTTTTGGATGACTTCATTATAGTCTTAATCTGCAATATCAGACCACAAAGAAGATATGTGCGATCGGCTCTGGTTCCAAACGGCAATGGATTCATCCAGCGAACCGGATAAGAAATGTCGGGTAATTCCAACATCAAGCACACGTGGGAAATTCGATTTCATCAGATTGCGGGAAAAATATGGGTATTGTCGATATCAAGGTGGAAGGACGTTGCCATACCGATTTTTCATTGGTGGAAGAAACGTTTCGGGAAAATTTCGCCGGCCGGGGCGAGATCGGAGCCGCAGTCTGTGTGTACAGGGACGGCGAGAAAGTCGTGGACCTCTGGGGAGGCCACCGGGACGAGTCCCGCACCCGGCCCTGGACGGAAGATACCATCACGCTCATGAGTTCCATCGCCAAGAGCATGGCCGCGCTCTCTATCCACATTCTTGTGGATCGGGGTCAGGTTTCGCTGGACGAACCGGTGGCGCGGTATTGGCCGGAATTCGCCCAGAACGGCAAGGAAAACATTCTTGTCCGCCACACCATCAGTCATCAATGCGGCGTTATCTTCAGCGACGCCGCTAAGCCCGGAGATTTTTTCAATTACCCGGCTCAGGTAGCCGCGATCGCAGCGCAGGAACCCGCCTGGCCCGCGGGCTCAAAGGGAGCATATAACTCCATTAACTTTGGGTTCATCCACGGCGAGATTGTCCGCCGGGTCAGTGGCAAGCGACTCCGCGACTTCATCCGGGAGGAGATCACGGGTCCACTCGGCGCGGATTACAACGTCGGGCTCAACAAAGAGGAACTCGCGCGGGTCGCGCCCATGCACCCAAATCCAAAAAACAAATTCTGGGAGATGGGAGCAAAGCCCGGGACGCTGCTGAACAGGGCGTGGCGGAGCCAGCCGGCGGGCGTCGATCTGTTGAATTGCCGTGAAAACCGGGAGGGCGAGAACCTTTCCTCGGGCGGCCACGGAAATGCGCGCGGCATCGCTCGCGTGTACGCGATGCTGGCCAACAATGGAGAAATTGACGGCGTCCGCCTGCTTCAGCCCGAAACGGTGGAACGACTTTCCAAACTTCAGTGGGAGGGCATCTGCGCTATGACCGGCTCGGCTTGGCGGATGGGCCTCGGATTCATGCACAACACCCCGCCCAGAACACCGATGGGAAGCAACATCAAGGCCTTCGGTCACGCCGGCTCCGGCGGGGCTCTTACGTTCTGTGACAGGGAAAGGAACATGGCTTTTGGCTTCTGCACCAACTACCAGCCCGAGGGAATGCCCCCCGGAATTCGCCCCCGCTCCCTGGTCACAACCGCCTTTGGAAAAGCGCCGGATTGGAAACCCGAGGCACCATGGGCGGCCTGCTGACGCCTGCAGCGGCCTCACCCTCCACTGGGGCGGTCGTGCACATTCACGGGGGATGCGGCTATATCAAGGAGTTGCCGATCGAGAGGTACTACCGAGACTCCATTCTCTTGCAGGTGGGCGAGGGCGCCAACGACATTCAGCGGCTGCTCATCGCAAGGCGTCTGGTGGAGAAATACCCCGCAACCCCTTAATAATCATATAGATAACTGATCAGAAATTTATCGAAAAACATCGTGAATTTATCGTATTTTATCGTATTGTTCATTTTTTTCGAATCGACTTTTGGGAGACGGATCGACTAATCCGAGCGGGGATTCTCGCGCATCCCACCGAAAACGTTTTAACGGCAAATGCGGGCAAATGCCGCTCCATCTCGATTGACGGCAGGAAAACCACCGGCTGAAAGCGAGAGATTTGCTCTGGAAAGAGGGTGAGGGTGTTTTCGCGCGTTTGTTTTGATGACGCGCCAGGAGCCTGGCGAGTGGTTCGTATGGTAGGGGCCGTTCTCGAAATGCCCCTACAAATCCATTCATTGACTTGGTCCTGGAGTCACATTCGAAGATTGAGTCGGGCTCGTGTCCTGCTCAATGGTGTCCGTGCAACCACTCAGGTCCCTTCGGGCCTGCCGGACGATTACCCCGGTTGACGCGCTTCGATAATCTCCGCTCTCAACCCGCGCCGTTGCTCCCGCCGTTGCCCGTGGTGGCGAGTGCTTCAGCCACGTCGTCGAGCTTGAGCCTTTGAAGCGTCGCTGGTGTGGGAAAACCGTTCTCATCCCAGCCCCTGATGCCGTAAAACTCGTTTTTCATGCCTTCGAGCTCATCAGGCGGGCAGTGCATCCCCTTGTGAGGGCCGTCGGGAATCGGCTCGTGCATCACCTTGTAGGGGAGCATGTCGTCTGCGCGGCTCACTCCTTCGCGCACGTGGAGGGCGCGCTCCAGGTTGCAAATGCGCTCGCCGGTTTCTTCCAACTCATCCGCCGTCGTATCCCACCCGGTCACGAGGTTGAGCATCTCTGCGTATTTCTCGTTGATCATCGCGCCATAGCCGCGCTCCGCCGTGAAGCGGCACTGGGTGATGGAATCGCCCAACGCGGTGAAGTTCTGCGTGCGCACGGCGAACTCGGGTTTCCCCTCGGTCGAGGTGTTGTCGTGGTCCGAGGCGTATTGCAGGGTGGGGCGGGTGTCGTGGTGGCTGCCGCCTCTTGTGCCCGTGGCGTAGCCGATGGACATGCCCTTGAGCGCGCGCGCGCTGTGCGCCGGAAGCTCGAGCCCCCGGGAGGCGTACAGGAGATTGGGAGCCTCGCCGCCTATTTCAGCGGCCAGGCGCTTGCCGCCTTCCGCCAGCCTGTCGCCAAACCCCTGGCGGCGGGACATTTCTTCTAAAAGTCTGAGCATCGTGGCGGAATCGCCCCAGTTGAGCGGTTCGCCCACTTCCGCTTCGCTCAACAATCCTTTTTCCATGCACTCGACGGCGAGCGAGAGCGTGACGCCTGCGGATATGGTGTCGAGTCCCAGTTCGTCGCAAAGCATGTTGGCCTGGAGCATGACGCCCGGATCGCCGATGCCCAGCATGGTTCCGAGCGCGAAGATGGTTTCGTATTCGGGCAGTTTCCAGACGAGACCGTCGAAATCACCGCCTTTCATCTTGAAATTCTTGCCGCACGCCACGGCGCATTTGAGGCAGGTGGTGTGCTTGTCCAGGAAATTATCGTGCATGTACTCGCCGCTGATGGGTTCGCAGTTCTCAAATATCTCGCTCTTGAGGTTGTGTGTGCCGAGCGCTCCCATCTTGTTGATCATGTTGACGAGGATCGGCGTGCCGTACTTGTGGAGCGCCGCCGTGCCCGTGCGCACGTCCTCGGCCGTTTCGTTCACGTATGTTCTTAGCGCCTTGGCGTCTGCGAAGGCTGTTTTCGCCTTTCCGCGCACGGCGATGGCCTTGACGTTCTTGCTCCCCAGAACGGCCGCCATGCCGCCGCGTCCGCTGATGCCGTCGCGGCTTTTTCGCCACGTATGGGCCATGGCCGCAAAACGCACCTGGTTCTCGCCCGCGGGGCCGATGGCCAGGACGTCGGTGCCGCCTTCGCTATCGGTAATCGAATCACAAGTCTCGCGAATCCATTTTCCCTTGAGGTGGCTTGCGTCCTTGAACGCCACGCCGCTTTCCGTAAGCATGAGATAAACGAGGGAATCGGCCTTGCCGTGCAGAACGACGGCGTCGTGGCCGGTGCGTTTCAAGGTGATGGGCCACGCGCCCCCGAAGGTGCTGTCAAAGAAAAGCCCCGTAAGCGGGCTGATGGAGGCGGCGCACGCCCGGCTCGCGCTGGGTACGGCGGAATCCGTATACGGCCCCACGGCGAAGACGATGATGTTTTCCGGCGATAGCGCGTCGGTGCCTGCTTTTAAGTGATCCCAGAGAATCTTGGCCCCGAAGCCGTTTCCGCCCAGGAATTTGCGGCCCATGTCCTCGCCGAATTCCTCGATGCGGGACGTGCGGTTGCTTAGGTCGATGTGCAGTATTTTTCCTTGATATCCGAGCATGTGCGGTCCTCGATATAACGAAAAGATCGGTAAAGTGCGTTGGAAGCCCTAGTGTAAGCATTTGCGTATTTTGTGCAAGGCGAGGGCGTATGTATCGGTGTTATTCCGCCTCCTTGTTCATGATTCCGCAACGGATCCCGAAAAAAGGGCGGTTTCCAGAATTACTCCCCCCTTGAGGGTCGATTCCGACCAATGCGGGAGTGATGTTCATTTTTTGGCGTCTTCGTGTAGGGTCAGACATTATAGGTCTGTCCCCTACGCGATCATTTCGATTCACTGAGGCTTTTGTGGGGGTGGAGCGTCGTGTCCGCCGCCGGATTCTACGCTGCCGATTGCCGGGGCCTCACCCGCTCGGCGATCCGGGGGCCCTGAGATATCTCGGCCCGGCGAAGCTCCCAGGTCTTCTGCAGGTTCATCCAGAGTTCAGGCGTTGTCCCGAAATAACGCGCCAGCCGCAGCGCCGTGTCCGCGCTCACACCCCTCTGGCCGTTCAGGATCATCGTGATCCGGTTCACCGGCACGCCCAACTCCTTCGCCGACGCGTTGGCCGATAGCCCCAGCGCGTCGAGTTCCTCGCGCAATATCTCGCCCGGATGCACAGGCCTCATTGCATTCTTGACGTTCACCTCCGCACTCCTTCAGTGATAATCCACGATCTCTACATCACACGGCCCATCGTTATCCCAACGGAAACAGATGCGCCACTGCGCGTTGATCCGGATACTGTACAGACCGGCTCGGTCGCCCCGCTCCGAGGAGTGAGAAAAACTTTTGCGAGGTGAGAAAATAGAGTATCAATCCCTCCCGCATTGGTCGGGATTTCTCTTCTCCTTTGATCGTCATTCCGGCAAAGCGCGAGCCTCTGCTTTTCGCGTGATTTCTTGATGAGTCGATTCATTTACGCTTGTCTCTCGACGGTGAAAATCCGATTTCTCCCTTTTTCTTCGGTTCCGGTGGCACCATGAGTTCCCGGATAGCGTCGAACACGACCTTGAACTGCTCGTCGTATTTCTTCTCCAGGGCGGAGAGCTTGCGAGCGAGGTCCGCATGGCTCGCCAGCATCCGCCGCAACTGAACGAAAGCGCGCATAATTTCGACGTTGACCCGGATCGCCCGCTTGCTGCGCAGCACGCTGGAAAGCATGGCGACGCCCTGCTCGGTGAACGCATAAGGCGGATAGCGTCTGCCGCCCCAACTTGAGGTCACAAATTGTGACCTCAAGTTGTCGAATTCCTGCTTCGTGAGTTGAAACATGAAATCCGCCGGGAAACGGTCCACGTTCCTCCTGACGGCCTGCACGAAGACCTTGGTATCGACGCCATATAGAGCGGCCAGATCGGCATCCAGCATGACTTTTTGATCGCGGATGAAAAGGATGGTCTGTGCAATGCGTTCCACCGGCGCCAATGGAGCGGTGTCATTCTTTTCCCTGGTTCCCAAATCCCAATTCCTTCAGGCTGTGGGCGATAGCGGGGGTTCGTCTCCCTGGACTTCAGCCCATTCGAGCGTCTGGATGTGGGTCCCCTGTATGAAATCAGTATGGGCAGGTTATGCGAATCGTTCCCGAGGAGCAAGCTTGATTTTCGCGTGTGGTGAATTCCGACTGAGGAAGGAGGAATTCTTCCGACCGGGTAGAGAGGAATTGCCTGCTGGCGTGTGAATTACTACGGCACTTCCATGCGCCGATAGGATTCGGCGCACTCGAGGCCGCCCTCTTCGCCCGAGCGCTTCGCCCAGTTGCGAAGATGGGTACTCAGCTCTTCAAAATCATCGACTTGGCTCTTGTGGCACTTAAGCGCTTTAATTTTGAGGTCGAACGTATCGGCGATGTCCACCCAGGTGTCGGCGCAGGGAATCGTTTTGAAATACGCTTCCTTGGGCTTGTGCGGCTCCAGGCCTTCGGCGAGAAGTTCGGGAAAGAAATTCGCATTCCCCACGGCGGGATAGAGCGCGTCGAAAGCCGCTTTCGCGATGGCGCGATGATCCCGGTGGTAGCCGTAGAAACTGTCGAAATCATCCCGCGCCGGATCGTCGGCGATCACGAGGTCGGGCTTGCACTCTCTCATTACGCGCACGAGGTTGCGCCTGAGTTCGGTGGTGTTTCTGAGTTCCCCGTCCGTGTGGCGCAGGAAATGAACCCTCTCCACGCCCACGACGGCCGCCGCCGCTTGTTGCTCGGCTTCGCGAATCGCTCTTTTTTGCTCAATGGTCATGGTGCGCGATTCGGGGCCGTTCACGCCCTTGTCCCCGCTCGTTGCGAGGCAATACTCCACGCGCCGGCCCTCGCTCACCCATTTGGCGACCGATCCCGCCGAGCGGAACTCGATGTCGTCGGGGTGGGCTGCGATGATGAGAATATTTTCGTGTTCCATCGGGGTTTCCTTATATGGCCATGCGGCAAGGCGACTTATAGCAGGGGGTGGTGCGCATCGCAAAGGTGAGACGGGGTTTCGAGTTAGGTACTAGATAGAAACACTCCCCCCTTGAGGGTCATTTCCGAGCGGGGAGGGAGGGAATGTCGCAAGACAAGGGCAAAGCCCGAAGTCGAGCCGGTGGGGGGAGCTTTTATTTTAGAACTATATACCCCCCACCGCATCAGCCTTCGCCAAAGGCGCTCGGCTTCTGCAACTCCCCCTCAAGGGGGGAGTAATTTTCGTACTTCGTATTTTGTTGGTGGGCGGCTCCCGCCTCTGCCAGGAAGATTCCACTGCTTTACTCTACCCTTGGTCGTAACACCGAAAATCTGCTAAAAATAATAAAAACACTTACAAGAGCTTCATTGCGAATTCCGAAGGAGGAGGAGCCCGAGATGCCGAGAATCACGCCGATGCCCGATGACGCCAAGGGCGATCATGAGCCGTTGTTCGAAGAATCGAGGGAAAGATGGGGCACGGTGCCAAGCTTCTACCGCGCTTTGGCCCATTCTCCGGAAGCCTTGCGCCACATCATGAGCCTCACGGTGGCTCTCAGAAGCCAGTGGCGGGCCGAGCCGGCCAGAATGCGCCTGATGCAATTGGCGATTCTTACGCCTTCGCTTATCAACGATTGCGAGATATGAACGAACCACAACGTTAAGCTTGGTCAAGCTGCCGGTTTGAATGATGAACATGTCGCGCTGATAGTCGATGGATGGGAAGACAGTGAGCTTTTCGATGAGCGGGAAAAGGCGGTAATCCGCTGGGCGACCGCCCTGACGAGAAACACGGCCGCCGCCGATGACGCCTGTTTCGCACCGCTCAAAGAGTTTTTTACCGAAAAGGATATCGTGGAACTCACCCTGTTCACCTGCCTGTTCAACGCCTGGAATCGTTTGCAGGATGGTCTCCACAACCCGGTGGAGCCGCCTGATGACATCATCGGCTGGAAGGAATGGGACGAGGTGGCGCAGGTCTCGGGCTAGGGCGTTGAAACAGGTAATAGGTTGGACATGGATTCGAAAAGCGTTTCTTTCATTCAATTGTTAGTCGCTGATTTCATGCTTTGTCTTTAACTGTCCGGCAGAAGTATTTGCAATGGATTGTTCGTGAACGTATATTTATGAGATGAGGACGTTTGCAAGTGTCCTGAAAGTTTTTTCGGCTAGATTTATGTTTATTGTTACCTTCAGAGTATTTCTCATTTAACTGAAGGAGGCATACAATGACTTCGGAACATACAAGAAACGATATTTGGTACGCGCTTTTGGATATTGATCGTGAGATGCGTTACTGCAATGAGAAATCGCGTTCTTTCGAGAAAAAACAAACCAGAATCAGGTTTGCCTTGCTTGCCGCGTCAACAACGGGAGTTATTACTTTAGCCAGTGAGCTTCCATGGTTGTTCCAAGCCTTTATAAGCGCGGTTCTTGGAATTGTCGTTGCCTATGATTTCTCTCGAAATTTTGGCCAAAAATCCGCCGTGCTCAATGGAGTAGCCAATGACTATAATCGACTGGAACAGGAATGGCGTGAATTATGGTATGACGTAAATCATGATGCTTCGACAGACGCGGAAATTAGAAAGAAGAACATGGAATTGCAGCAAAGAAAGTCGATCATAGATGCCCGTGCCGGAGATAATATCGACCAACTTGATGAAAAGATGAATGAAAAATGCGCTCATGAGACATATCGAGTAATGGCGAATGAATTTAATATCGAATATACGTCCTAGACCGGTCATCGAACCACTAAGTAGTCCCCCAATCCCCAGGCCTCCACAACCTCCACCGCCGCCACCACCGCCAAGACCACCGGCCCCCTCTCCCCAGCGATAGATATCGGAGATGGGGTTAGATACCTTTGTGTATAATTCCCAAAACATGCCTTTGGTTTTAACAGGAAAATAACGTGGATTTAAGGATCAAAGGAAAAACGGCCCTGGTGACGGGCGGCAGCCGGGGCATCGGCCGTGAGACGGTCAGACGCTTCCTGGAAGAGGGCGCGCGGGTGTTCACCTGCGCGAGAAACGAAGAGGCTCTCGCCGAAACATGCGCCGGGATCGCTGCTGAGACGGGAGGCGAAATCCACTACGCCGTAGCGGATACCTCGAATGTTGCCGAACTCGCCCCGCTGGTCGAGCGCGCGCAGGAAAAACTGGGGAGCATCGATATTCTCGTGAACAACGCGGGCACCATGAGTTCGGGCAGGTTCGAGGTGCTCGACGACGATGCCTTACAGAAACAACTCGACACCAAATTGTTCGGTTTCCTGAGGCTCATACGCTTGGTGGAGCCCGAGATGCGCGCCAAAGGATGGGGCCGCATCGTGAACATGATCGGCGGCGCGGGAAAAGAGCCGGACCCCTATATGTTCGGGAGCGGTATGACGAACAGCGCGCTCTTGAACATGACGAAATCGCTTTCCACCGAATTCGGCGAAGCGGGAATTCACGTGAACGCGGTATGTCCCGGCTGGGTGGACACCGCGCTCTGGAGAATGAACGCGGAGGGCCTCGCCGCCGAACTGGAGACGGACTCAGAAGAAGAGGCCCGCCGCCGCGCGGCACGCAAAAACGCGCTGGGCCGTTTCGGCAGGCCCGAAGAGTTGGCCGACGCCATCGTCTTTCTCTGCTCGGAAAGAGCGAGCTACATCACCGGAATTTCTCTCAATCTCGACGGCGGCAGGCTCAAATCGCTCTGGTAGGAGCGAGATTTCTCGGTTCGAGGTTTTGTTCACTCCCCCCTTACATCAACCCATCGTCGAATCGAGGGCTTCGAGGATTTTCACGCCCACGGGCTCTGCGAGCAAGTCGGGCAGCTTGGCCCGGAAATTCTTGTAGTGGGGCTCTTCTCGGTGCGCGTCGAGTGCGGCTTGCGATTTCCAGCATTCGATGAAGTGAAAGGCGCCCGCCTCGTCCGTCGCCTTGAAGAGGTTGTAGAAGATGCACCCCTCCTCGGCGCGCGAGGGCGCGCACATGCCCCCCAAAAGTACGGCCATTTCATCTTCTTTTCCGGGCTTTGGTTTGAGCCATGCGATCAGGAATACTCTCTCATCCGCCATTTTCTTTCTCCCGTTCATGGAATAACTGTCAAGTCGTTTGAATAGCCCATTCTATCTCCAAGGCGGGGCCGTGGCCAGACGAGTCGGGTGGAGTCGCCGTCTGGACGATTTCAGGCCGCTTCCTCGCCTCCATGAGGGTTCGCGGTGTATAGTCCGCCGCATGGTCGAGTGGATATCATCATGGGGAAGTCCTGAATTTCTCGCCGTGGCGACCTCGTTCAGCTATTCCATCACGCTCATAACGGTGCGCCGGGCGATGATGACCGGAAGCCCGCTGATGAGCATCATCGTCTTGAATTCGCTGGTGAGCCTGGTGGGGCTCGCGGCCGCTTTTTTCGAGGGAACGCTGTTTTCCGCCGACTTGAGAGCCCTCGGCTGGTTCGCTCTTACGGGGGTGGCCGGCCACGGCACGGGGAGTTTGATTTTCTTCTCGGCCATCGAGCGCATGGGCGTGAGCCGGGCCACGGCGATCCATTCGTCGACTCCTCTTTGGGGCGTTCTTTGCGCCGTTGTCTTTCTGGGTGAGCAGCCGGGAGTCTATGTGTACTTGGGGACCTTGGGTATCGTCGGGGGCGTTTTTCTGCTCTCCTGGCCGGAGAAGAAGCGCAACAGGGGCGGGCCTGAAAACCTGACGCGGAGAGAGTACCTCCTGCCGCTTGTCTCATCCTTGTGCTATGCGATTGTGCCGGTGTTCGCCAAACTGGGTCTCGCTGAACAACAGGCGCCGTACTTAGGCTTCGGCGTGGCGTTCGGCTCCGGGCTTTTGCTCATGCTGGCGGCGAGGCGCATGATGCCCGGCGGCGGTGTGATAAGGGGGAACATGGCGACGGTGAAAGCGCTGCTGGTAGGGCTTCCGTTCAACATCATCGCCGCATTCTTGATGTGGACGGCGTTCGTGTCGGGCATGGTGTCGAGCGTCTTGCCGCTGAGCCGGATGACGCCCCTGTGGGTGATCCTGTTCATCTTTCTGTTTTTGGGAAAAATCGAGCGCGTGGCCCCTAAAACGGCGGTCTCCGCGTGTCTCGTCGTGGCCGGCGGGGTGATGATCACCCTGCTCCGCTAACACGCTCGCCACGACGGGGCGCATAGTTCAGGAGTTGTGAGTTTATATGTCGGGTCTTTTCGCACAAGCCGGTTGGGGGGAATTGCTGGCGGTAGGGGCGTCTCTCTCTTATTCGGCGTCCCTCATGGCCATCCGCCAGGGGATGCGGAGCGCGACGCCGATAGCCGGGGTCCTGATCATGAGCGCGACGGTCTCGGTGCTGGGTCTCGTCATCGCCGCTGCTCGCGGCACGCTCCAGGAATCCTCGCTCACGCCAGTCTTGCTCTTCATGCTCGGCGGGTGCCTCGGCCAGGGCGTGGGGCAGCTCACGAGCGCCATCGGCATCGAGAAGATGGGCGTGAGCCGCTCTGTTCCCATCCAATCGTCCACCCCCATCTTTTCGGTCATCTTCGCGATAATTTTCCTGGGCGAGCGGCCAGGAATCGGCGTGGCGATAGGGACGCTCCTCATCGTGGCGGGCGTCTGTCTGCTCTCGCTGGGCGGGCGGCGCAGCGGTCAGAGTTTCAAGAGTTTCTTTCAGGGCGCGCTCGTCTATCCGCTCACCTCGGCGCTCTCCTACGCGCTGCTGCCCGTGCTGGCGAACGTCGCGTTCTCCTACCAGAAAACCCCCATCGTGGGCTTCGCCTGCGCATTCACGGCGGGCACCCTGCTTTTGGCCATAACGCGTCCCCTGCTGCCCGGAGGCGGCAAGCTCGAGGCCGACAAGAGGGCCGTCTACTTGTTTCTCGGCGCAGGAATCACCACCACGCTGGCGGCCATCATGTTCTGGACGGCGATGATCATCGCGCCCGTCTCGACGGTGCTGCCGTTGAGCAGGCTCGTGCCCCTGTGGGTGGTCTTGTGGGCCTATTTCTTCCTGGGCGGACTCGAGCGCATCACGTCGCGCATCGTCGCGGCGGCGATGATGGTCGTGGCGGGCGGGGTGCTGATCACCGCTTTCAAGTAAAATGCTTGTGCTTTCTCGCGCGAAAATCTTGGGGCGTGTATAGTCGCGCCCATGAACGCGCAAGGACCTTTTTTCATGTCGGGCGAAATCCTCGCTCTCTCATCTTCGTTCATCTACTCGGCGGCGCTCATCTCCTTCCGCCGGGGGCTGAGGAACGCCTCTCCCATCACCGGGGTGCTCATCACCAACGCCGTAGCGAGTTTCCTCCTGCTGGGCATAGCCTTTTTCCTGGGTACATTGCAGACCTCATCCCTAAAACCCGTTTTGTGGTTCATGCTGGCTGGCTGTCTGGGACAGGGGATGGGCCACCTGGCTTCCTATACGGCCATTCAGCGCATCGGCGCGAGCCGGACGAGTCCCGTGCAGGCATCGGCCCCGATATGGGCGGTTTTTTTCGCCGCCTTTTTTCTGGGGGAAGAGCCGGGCGTGGCGGTCGTGCTCGGCACGCTCTCCATCGTCGGCGGCGTGGCGCTCATCTCGATGGGGGAGGGCAAGGACGTCGCCAAGGGCGGCATGGGCCCCGAATTCCGCCGCGCGCTGATTTTCCCCGTCTTCGCCTCGTTCATGTACGCCGCCATGCCGGTGATCGCGAAAATAGGCTACGCCGAGCAGAGAACGCCCTTTGCGGCGGTGGGTTTCGCGTTTTTTGCGGCCTTCATTTTTCTTCTGGTGGTGAAGCCGTTTCTGGGCGAGGCGGGCAGAATCCATGCGGCCAGGCGCGACGTCTGCTGGATACTGCTGGGTTCGGTGTTTTCCGCCACCGCCACGGGGCTTTTGTGGTACACCCTCACGTTCTCGGACGTGACCGTCGTGCTCCCCCTGAGCCGCACCGCGCCGATATGGGTGGTGCTCTTGAGCCTCATCTTCATGGGCGATATGGAGCGCGTGAACGCCCGCCTTTTCGGCGCGGCGGGGCTGGTCGTGTTCGGGGGATTTCTGATCACGAGTTTCCGGTGAGGGGCTTGGGGTTTCTCTTTGATTTCCGTTGCCAATCGACACTCGATGTAGGGTTCGGATATACCTCAGGTAAATTACAACTCCACTCCAAAAGAGTTTCCTGCTTCCGATAGCGAAGTAAGCCCCATCAGTATGGTTGGATAAATCAGGAAAGTGGATTTGCTCGAAGGCATGGTCGCAGCCTGACACAACCCTCTTCTCGCATCATCCATTGTGCTCATCCTTCAAGACTCGCCCTGCTACTGTGAGCAAATCTTAAGGAAAGATATCATTACGCCTCGCCGAGCTACAAAATCAAGGTGCGTTTAGGATATTCGGGACCAATTTTAATTCGAAACTAGCCAGTTAATACCTTTAAAAATTGCGAAGACCACAACAATGGGAAGCGAAAAAATAACAACCGTAATATATGCTGGTGTAGCACTCTCAGAGATTTTATCAAGCACGTTTTTGAAAATCTTTGTACGTCTTAGAAATTTAATAAAAAGGACAAAGAAAACAAACATGTACCAAACAATAGACGTCCCGAATGTAGAAACAAAGAATGGCAATGCCTTATCCGGCGAGAAAAAGAGAACGAAGATTTTTTTCGCCATCACATCAGAGATAATTTGCTCCCAAGGTACACCGACAATAGTTAAACCTACAATTATTATTATGATGCCAAAAAAAATTATATAAATGGTACTCGTCAATATGAGGTCAACTACAACCCACATAACCAGAGTGATTGTTCCTGCATTTTGGGCGCGTCCCATTACCCACCGTGTTTCTAGCAAAGAGATGAAATCAATGGCAACATTAAAACATCCGAACATTAAAGATAAGATTATGATTTGTTCGATGTTATGGGATCGAACGTATGATTTAGTTAATGGTGCAAGGTACGTATTTTCTATACCTATGAGTAAGACAGAGAATAAAACAAAAAACAGGCTCAGGGCGGTAGATCTAAGAAGTCGCTTCCAGGACCAAGTATGCTGTCCATATATTGCATCAAAAATAAGGCAAAATTGCTTGTTAACAAACCCAATCTGCTGATGAATTGTAAACTCGTCTGTCTGGGATGAGAATTTCTTTAGGTCGGAACTTAGAGAAATAATAGCTTCATCTTTTAGCATCCAATCTACAATGAATGCAGAAATAAGAAGCACGGACAGGAATCCCACTAAGAGTTCCATTTTTGCTCATTCCTAAACATCGGTTTAAGTATTCTCAGAAAGCAGCTTTTTTAGCAGCTTTAAAACATCTAAACTAGGCACAATCCCTTCCATAAGACTCACTGCAACAAAGATGCTTAGGGCAGAATAAAGTATGTCCGTGATGCTGGTGACCAGATGGGAAATAGCCCAGCCACCACATAATCCGATTATGGTGACGAAAAATGACCATAGTATGGCGAATTGTTTTTGTTTTTGACTTAAAAATGCAGGTTTTCCCGCAGGGTCTAAACGGGGACGCCAAACAAATAGCTGGGCAGCAGCAACAATTACCACATAAAGAAAAAAAATTTTCCAGTTCGAGGGAAGGAAGGGCGACACGATGAATATAGTCTCCATGTTCAATTGAAGACATCAAGTATTTACTCAAGATTCATCATCTGGCTAAAATAATACTACATATACTTGTATGATACGATTTGCGATTTATTTTATAGAATTATAGGGTGTATTTCTTGCAGCCCAGTCTGGGCGAACGAAGAGATTTGACCGCGGTCTTGACGCTTTTCTTTTAACAGAGCCCATCTGTCATTTTGTAGTAATACTCCTTCTGAATTTTCACTTCACCATTCCCGAAGCACCGTGGAGAAATGGCGGATACATCAAAAAGTTCGTGATAATAGGCTTGAAGAATAACAGTCCGGCATCTGGGCTATTCCACGAGGTATCCGCTGTTCTGGAGGAGGAATCATGAAGAATCTATACGGATGGTTCGGGAATTTCCTGTTCCTCGCGGCGGCGCTGCTGACGGCCAACAACCTCTTCTTCGCCACGAATCCCGCCGCCGCGCTGCCTCTTTTCATTTACGTCGACGTTTTGGTGCTGGCTGGATTCGCGATGGTTCTAGCCGACGGTTTTCAGTCCATATACTCATCGGAGAAGAGCGAAACGTACCAGCTCATGATATTCGTTTTCGGAATCACGGGGCATTTGTATGCCTATAACACCCTGGCGAAGGTATCATCGAGCGGGCTTGAAAACACCACGCTTTGGCTGCTCCTCGACCCCGTCGTCATGGCCTTGTTCATTTACAGGGCATTGCAGTGGAAGCGGGAGCATGGGCTCGCCGCTTCCTCTGTGTGAGCGAGGGAATTGCGTTATTGGTGTATTCCGTTAGGTAAGCGTTAAGTAATAGTTGATTACATAGTGTTCCTAAAGTAGTACTTTAATAATTGAAGCGTCGGTACTTTTTGACGGAGCGCGCTCATTGCCGCTATTTCCTCACCTTCCTCACCCTCACCGCGCAGAACTTGAATTCCCGTATCTTCCCGTAGGGGTCGAGGTCGTCTATCGTGAAGAGATTCACGGCCGGGCACAGAAACGAGACCACGCCGAGTTGGTGTGCAGCGCAGTGGCGCACGCGTGAATGCAGAATTTTCTGGTGGTGTGTGCTTTGTGCTTCAGTTATACTGACAGGATAAGATAGCTAATCGCCATGAAAATATTTTTTCATATTTCAAAGGAGTAACTTTGATGCCTGAAGATACTTTTCGGTTCGACGGCGGCGGCACTTCGGAAGACGACGTTCTCCAAGCCGACAACGACGGAGACCGGATCGAAGGTGGCGGAGGGGACGACAGCATCACGGGTGGGGCCGGTAGTGACGCGCTCTACGGCGGGGCGGGCAACGATACCATCACGGGCGGCGAAGGCCAGGATTGGATAGAAGGAGGAGAGGGGAACGACGAACTCGATGGCGGGGAAGGCGCTGACTTTCTCGGGGGCGGCGCGGGTAATGACACTTTAAGAGGCGGTGCCGGGGCCGACAGTCTTGCGGGCCACGAGGGCGACGACGTTCTATATGGTGGTGAGGGCGCTGACTCTCTCGAGGGCAACGAAGGCGCGGACACTATTTTCGGCGGAACGGGCGACGATGAAATATACGGTGACAGCGGTGCGGACACATTTGTGTTTGGCGCAGGCCACGGAAACGACACCATCTACGATTTCACCACCGGAGAAGACAAGATCGAACTGAGGTTCAGCAATATCTCCAGTTTCGATGACCTGACCATCACCTCCAGCGACGACGGCGTCACGATCGATCTGACCGCGCGTGGAGGCGGCACGATCTTTTTGGATGGCGCCTCTCTTGATGATTTGGATGCTTCGGATTTTGTGTTCAAGGACAGCTGGGTGTACGGAACCGAGGGCGACGACACACTCCGCGGTACTACCGAAACCGACAAGATTGACGGTCTGGAAGGCAATGACCGTATCTATGGTTATGGGGGCGACGATGAGCTCTACGGCGGTGACGGCGACGACTTGCTCTACGGCGGCAGCAACGGCAACGACATACTCTATGGCGGCGCGGACAACGACAGGATTGTCACCGGCTCCGGCACGGATGAACTCTTTGGCGGCGCGGGCGCCGACTCGCTGAACGGCGGGCTCGGGGACGACACGCTCACGGGCGGCGCCGATGCCGACACCTTCGTATTCGCCGCCGGCCACGGAAACGACACGATTACGGACTTCACCGATGGGGAAGACGCCATCGATCTTACCGCGATCACGGGCATTACCGGCTTCGAGGATTTGACGATCACGGCAGACGGGAGCACAGCCGTCATCAACCTCACCGATCAGGGCGGAGGCACAATCCGACTCGAAAACTTTAACGTCGACGATCTGGATGCTTCGGATTTTAACTTTCATGATTCATCATCGGCCGAGTCTGCAGTAGACGGTATTTAAGAAGTCAGGGATTCGTCCACTTTCCTTTTGGATACTTTTTTATATTCAGCGCGTAACTTAGGCCCTCTGGTCTCTCAACGCCCTTTCCTCACCTTCCTCACCCTCACCGCGCAGAACTTGAACTCGGGGATTTTTCCGTAGGGGTCGAGGTCGTCTACGGTGAGCAGGTTCGCGGCGGCCTCCACGTAGTGGAACGGGATGAACACCTGGCCGGGCCGCACGCGCGCCGAAGACCGGGCGGGCAGGGTAATCTCCCCGCGTCTTGATTCCACCCGGACGTCCGAATCGTTCTTGAGCCTCAAGCGTTTCAGGTCGTCGGGCGCCATTTCCACATAGGGGCCGGGTTCTGCGGCCTCTAATGCCTGCGCCCTTCTGGTGATGGCTCCCGTGTGCCAGTGGTAGATGTTCCGCCCCGTGTTGAGCACGAAGGGGTAGTCATCGTCGGGCATCTCCTTGGCGGGGGCATACTGGACGGGAATGAGCTTTCCCCTGCCGGATGGGAACGATCTGGTAAACAGGATTTCCGTGCCCTGATGGTTGGGTCTGGCGCACGGCCAGACGAGCCCGTGATCTCCCAGGCGATCATACGACATTCCCGCCATGAACGGCGTTAAGGATGTGATTTCATCGAAAATTTCAGCTTCCGACTCATACTCCATCGGATAACCGAGGCGTTCTGACAGTTCGGCCACGATTCGCCAGTCCTCGCGCGCGTTCCCGGGCGGGCCGATGGCGCACCTGCCGATCTGCACTCTGCGGTCGGTGTTCGTATAGGTGCCCGTTTTTTCGAAAAAGGAGGTAGAGGGGAGCACCACGTCTGCGAAATAGGCGGTTTCGGTCAGAAAAATGTCCTGGACCACTAGGAATTCCAAGTTGGCGAGGGCGCCTCTGGAGTGGTTCAGGTTCGGGTCGCTCATGGCCGGGTTCTCGCCCATGATGTACATGCCCTTTATATCGCCCCGGTTTGCGGCGTCGGCGATTTCCATCACGGTGAGGCCGGGCTTTGGGTCGAGCTTGCGGCCCCATGCCTCTTCGAATTTTTTCCGTATTCTGGGTGAGGAGACGTCCTGATAGGCGGAATAGACCATGGGGATGAGGCCCACGTCCGATGCGCCTTGCACGTTGTTCTGCCCGCGCAGGGGGTGCAGGCCGGTTCCCTCGCGCCCGATATGGCCGCAAATCAGGCACAAGGCGATCAAGGCCCGGCAGTTGTCCGTGCCGTGGGTGTGCTGGGAGAGCCCCATGCCCCAGAAAATCATGCTGCGCTCGGCTTTTGCGTACCTTCTGGCCAGTTGGCGGAGCGTATCCGCCGAAGCCCCGGTGAGTTTGGCGACGTTTTCGGGCGTATAGGGTTTTATGTTTTCTGCTAGTTCTTTGAATCCCTCGGTTCGCGCGGCGACGAAATCGGGATTATAGAGTTTTTCCTCGATCACCACGTTCAAAAGCCCGTTGAACAGCGCCACGTCCGTACCGGGGCGGAACTGCACGAACATATCCGCGTGGTCGACGAGGTCGATTCTTCTGGGATCCGCGACGGCCAGGGTGGCGCCCGCAGTAGAAGCCTGCTTGATGAAGGTGGCGGCCACGGGGTGGTTCTCGGTGGCGTTCGCGCCCGCCACGAGGATGAAATCCGCCTTCAGGGCGTCCGAGAAGGGATTACTCACGGCGCCCGAGCCGATGGTCTGGAAAAGAGCGGCCACAGAACTCGCATGGCAAAGCCGCGTGCAGTGATCCACGTTGTTCGTGCCGAATACGGCGCGGATGAGTTTCTGGAAGAGATAATTATCCTCATTCGAGCATTTGGCGGAACCGAAGCCGGCCATACTCGATGGGCCGTGGGTTTCATGGATTTTCCCGAGTGAACTCGCGGCGAGTTCCATGGCTTCATCCCAACTCGCCTCGCGGAACAAGGAGAGGGGATCTCCGGGCAGTTCTTTTGTCTTGGGCGCGCCTTCTTTTCGGATGAGAGGGGTCGTCAACCTGTCCGGGTGATGGGCGTAGTCGAACCCGTAGCGCCCCTTCACGCAGAGCCTGCCCTGGTTCACGGGACTCGTCTCATCCCCCCGTACGCTCAAGAGGGTGTTTCCGGCCACCTTATAAGTGATGGAACAGCCCACGCCGCAATAGGGGCAGATTGAATCCACTTCTTTCGAGTCGCCAGGGGAGATTTGCAGCGTGAGGGGTTTGTTGGTGAGCGCGTCCGTGGGGCAGGCGGCCATGCACTCCCCGCAGGAGACGCAAGAGGATTCTCCCATGGGCAAATCCGTATCGAACACGATACGCGCGCTCCCGCCCCTGCCGCCCCTGCCGATGACGTTGTTGCCCTGAACGTCCGTACAGGCGCGTATGCAGCGATCGCACAGAATACACGCGCTGTGGTCGACGGCGATGACGGTGGATGAGGAATCTTGCTCGCGCGGCGTTTCCGCAGGCGGGAGTGTGCTCACGCCGTTGCTGACTTCCATCCGTTCGGCGAGCGCGGTGAGTTCACAGTTCTGAGGCTCGGACTCCGCGCCGTGGTCGGCCATCAGCATGGCCACCAGCGTTTTCTGCGCGCGCAGTACGCGTTCGGTTTGCGTGTGGATCACCATGCCGGGCTCGACCTTCCGGTGGCAGGAGGGAACGAGCGTCCGCGCGCCCTCGACCTCGACGGCGCACACGCGGCACACGCCCACGGGCTCCATGCCGGGCTGGTGGCAGAGTCGGGGGATATCGACGCCCATCGACTGCGCAACCTCCCAGATGCGCGCGCCGGCTTCCGTCTTGATTTTCTGGCCGTCGATGGTGATGGCTATCGTCTTATCTCCAGACATTTGTCAGCCCCGCCGTCATTTGAGTCTCGCTTCGATATCCGCCGCGAAGTATTCGAAAAGCGAGAGATAGGGAATCGGCGCGGCCTGGCCCAATCCGCAGATGGAGGTGTCCTTCATGGCGTCGCATATTTCGCGCATGGCGGGCAGTTCCGATACTCTGGCCTCTCCGTTTAAGGTCCGCTCTAAAAAGGCGGTGAGTTTTTCCGTTCCCAGACGGCAGGGCACGCACTTGCCGCAGGATTCGTCCCTGAAAAAGCGCACCACGTTGTGGGCGAGCGCCACCATGTCCACCCCCTCGGGGATGACCACGAGCGCCCCGCTGCCCAGCATGCTGCCCGCCTCTTGAAGGGGCGTGAAGTCGTATGGAACGTCCACGAGGCTGGCGGGCAGAAATCCGCTGCTCGCCCCGCCCGGGGAGAACGCCATTAAGCGCGCGCCCTGCGTTAAACCCCCAGCGGGACCCTCGATGATCTCACCGATGGGCGTTCCGAACTCCACCTCGTAGACTCCCGGTTTTCGCACCGCACCGCTCACGCCCACCACCTTGAAGCCCTTGCCGCCGTTTCGCCCGAAGGAGGAAAACCACGCGGCTCCTTTTTTGAGCACCGCCGGTATGAGCGCGAAAGTCTCCACGTTGTTGATGAGGGTGGGCTTGCCGAACAGACCCTCGGTGCCGGGGAAGGGGGGTTTATCGCGGGGCTGGGCGCGCTTGTCTTCCAGAACTTCGAGCAGCGCCGTCTCCTCCCCGCAGATGTAACCGCCGGGACTCGTGAAGATTTCGAGAGTGGGCGTGTTCTTCGCCCCGAGCAGGCGGGCCTTGCGCGCGCGCTCGATGGCGCGCTCCAACTTTCTCGCCTGCGCGCCGTATTCGTGGCGTATGTATATGATGGCGCGGCGCGCCCCCACGGCCCGGCAGGCGATGAGGATTCCCTCGACCACGAGTTCGGGGTGTGAGTCCATGATGGCGCGGTCCTTGAAGGTGCCCGGCTCGCTCTCATCGGCGTTGCAGACGACGAATTTCTCCGCCCCCGGCGCGCTCAGGACGAAACTCCACTTGAGCCCGACCGGAAACCCGGCCCCGCCCATGCCGCGCAGGCCGCTTTCCTTGAGGACTTCGATGACGCTTTCTGGCTTTTCGCTTTTCATTAAGGAGCGCAGGACGCCATACGCCTGATTCTTGCGGTATGGATTCAGGCGTGATGCGTTTGTTAGTTTCTGTGATCTTGAGGCGGGCTTGGGCTTTTCATCTTTCCAGGACTCGAGAATTTTCTGGAATTTCTCATCCGTGAGGGATGAATAGATGCGGCCCTCGATTTCGGCGGCAGGCCCCTTGTCGCACCGGCCCAGGCAGGCGCAACTCTTCGGCTGAGCGTTTCTGACGCCTGCGCGGCGGGCGAGTTTTTTTGCGTTTTGAAGGAGTGTCTCGCCCCCTGCGAGCAGGCAACTCATGTCCCGGCAGATATGGATATTCGGCTTTGCGGGTTTTTCCAGATGAAAGTGCGGGAAAAAACTGGCGATACCGTATGACTCGTATATGGGCACGCCCAAGTCTTTGGAAATCTCCGCAATCGCTTCCTTGGAGAGATAGCCTTCTTCTTTTTGGCGTGAGAGCAGGGCTTCGATTTTGGCGGGAGACTCATAGGTCGTCGACGTATCGTTCATCATTGCAGTCTCCCCGTGAGTCGCGACACAACACGAATTATTCTAAGGGTTCGCCGCGCGCGGTGTCCAGCTATATTTCCGGGCGATGGGTGGCGGGGAGGTGACCCGGCTTTTCGCACTCATGCGCGGGCGTGATTCTACCCGGGGTGATGGTTGAGAGCCGCCGCGCTTGTCGAGTACATTGGGAGTCTTCGCGGGGGGATATTTCGCAGCCGGCACGAGGAGTTCGGTTTGGCCGCTTTGGTTCGCTCTTTTCATTTCGCCCTTCTCGTATCGTGGCTCGCCCTCACGCTGGGCGTTTGGTGGGTGGCGACGAATTCATTCGATACGTTCGATGTGGAGAAAAACCCGGTGGCGTCGAAGCTGTTCGAACCCGCCTCGACGACGGAAATCAAGGCCCGCATGGCCGCGAGAGAAGTGAACGCCCGCATTTTCGAGGCCTGGAATCGTCTGCAACTCATTTTTTGCGTCTTGTTGTTTTTTCTCATTTGGCGGGCAGGGCGGATGAGCGTTGCGCCGCTCGCGCTGGCCGGGTGTCTGCTTCTCATCGTGTGTGCGCACGTCTTTTGGTTCTCGCCGAAAATAGAAGCGCTCGGAAGAATCCTGACGAGTGCCGAGGCTTCGGGGAATACGCCTGCCCTGAAAGATGAATTCGGGCGCTACCACGGCGCCTACGTCATCACGGATATGCTCAAGGCGTGCATACTGCTCGTGGCGATATGGATTTCTCCGTGGCGCGCGACCTTCGGGAGCGAAGCGCCGCGCGGGTGAGGGGGAGAAAGGGAAGCTGCGTTGTCGGTTTTGCTCGCCGACGTGGGGTAGTGTCTCAGTTTCCCTTTTTAAGATGCTTTTTGAAAAATTTGGTTACGCGATCGAGCGATATGGCGGCCGCCTCGGCATCCCACCGCATGATTCTACCACGTCGGTTTTTGTCGACGCCTTCCTTGTCGAATCCGTGGTGTGCGCCTTCCAGGAAGATCACCTTGATGTTCGGGTAAAGCGCTCTCGGGTAAAGCGTGGCGAAACGCTCGCACTTTTCCGGGTTAGTGATTGTGTCGGCGGTTCCCATGACCACCAATATGGGAACATCCAGTAGCAAGTAGTCCCTACGGGCGCAGCCTCCGTAGATTCCCGCATAGGCCGCAAAGGCGCCTTCTCCTGAGTTGAGCAACTCATCGGTATATCGGCGCTGCACAAGGCGTAACGCCACCGCGCCACCAAATGACCATCCCATGATGGCGATACGATTCCCGTCAATCTCGGGACGTTTGCGAAGCGAGCGCAACGCCTCGACCACGACGGGTAGGAAATGCTTAACTGGCGGGCGGTTGCGGCTGCTGGTGAACACGCCGGACTTGATGTCGAGGGAGTATGTTCCGATGCCCAGAGGCAGCAGGCGGGCTCGGTAGAAGCTGTGTCGTTGATCCACGCCGTCCGTTCCGGGGATCATCACCACGATAGGCACGGGGATTGTTGCGTTCGGCAGATAGAGGTTTCCATCATACAGGTGACCGTCTGGGCCGGTGATCGGGATCGAAATCTCCGCGCTATGGGCCGCGGGGGATATGACCGATAATACCAGCGCAATGATTGTAAGGCTCATCATTTTTTTGAACATGGGATGTTTTCCCTTTTCTAGGATGCATATGCGCCTAGTATACAGCAGTCTGTCTGCTTGGATGAAAGGCCGGAGTTTGGGGGCTGACTATTCACGAATGGTATAAATGCTGTAGAATAGGTCATTCGCACTGCCGCCGCGTTGTCGCTTTGCTGACATCGCAATGTCGTAGCGATGTCGTTACGGGGGACGACATATTGAACCCCACCTCTGGGAAACGTTGCTCTTTTCCGCGCCGAAAAGATTGCTTTCCGGTGATGAGAGCCATTTTTTCGGCTTTTCTCGTCTTATCTGCGCTCATCCTCTCATCCACTCTCGCATGGGCTGCCGAGGGCATCTGCAAGCCGGGGATCGTCCGCCTCGATGGGCGCTTTATCCCCGTTTCGATGAGAGGCGGTTGGGCGAGTGTTCGGCGAACTCGCGAGGTGCGGCTCAAATACCTGGGCCATTCGAGTTTCCTGATCAGCGCGCCGGGTGGCGGGCGGGCCGTGATGGACCCCTACGTCATCCCCATTCTTGATCCGCCGCCCGAGGCCGTCACCGTCAGTAATTTTCATGAGACCCACTCCATCACGGGACCCTACGTGGGCAAGTCGGCGATTTTCTTCGGCGTGACGAAAGAGGGAAAGCCCAACGCAATCGACGAAAAATTCGGGAACCTGAGAATCTCTTCTTTCCCCCAGGTCGACGGGGACGAGAACCATCCCTTCGTGCTCAACACCATCCACGTCTTTCAGGCGGGCGGGCTTTGCGTCGCGCACTTTGGGAACGCGCGCTTCGGCCCATCGCCCGGACAAATTCGGGCGCTGGGGAAAATTCACGTGCTTCTGCTCCCGATCGACGGCTCCTTCACCGTGCCCCACGAAGTGGCGGCCAAGATCGTCAAGCGCATCGGACCCAATATCGTGATACCGATGCACTATTTTGGTCCCGAATTGACTGGAGAGTTCGGAAAGGCTCTGAAGGCCGAGGGCATCACCAGAGTTCTTCGACCGAAGGACACCGAGCTTGTTTTGACGAGAAAAAGACTCCCTCCTCCGACAACTTACGTGGTATTGCCAGATGTCGATGTTCCATAAATCATCCTTGAGCCGCCGGGCGTTCATCGCTCGCGCAGCGATGGCTGCGACCGCGCTGCTCGGCTTCCCCGGAGGGGCGAAAGCGCAGTCTCCTCCTCCTGTGAGCGAGTGGCAGAAGAATCTTTTCCCGCGCTCCTCGGAGGATGAAAAAGTTTTTCGTCCCGATTTCACGCCGGCGCAACTTCGCTATTCCGGCGGACGCTGGCAGGAATATCCCACGGCCATGGCGTCTTTCCTTACTGAGGTGAGAAATCGCACGAGCATCGAAACCGCGCAGGATGCGCAGCCAGTGGACATCTCATCGCCCGAAATTTTCGAATATCCTTTTTTGTATATGTCGGGACGCTACGAATTCGAGATGCCCGACTCGAGGGCGATAGACAATCTGAGGCGTCACCTCACCTACGGGGGGTTCTTGCTGATCGACGATGGCCTCGGGCTTGAAGAAGAGGCCTTCGGTGGCGCCGCTAAAAAACTCATGCGCCTGGTTTTTCCCAGAAATTCTTTTGAGGCGCTCCAGCGCGAGCACGCCGTTTTTAAGAGTTATTATCTGATTCGCTCCGTCGGCGGACGCCAGGCCGTCAGCCAGGACCTGCAGGGTATTCACGTGGGCATGATCACGCCCGTCATCTTTTGCCAAAACGACCTGGGCGGCGCCTGGGCGAGGGGTCCCGGCGGCGGATGGCTCGAAGAATGCACCCCTGGCGGTGAGGCCCAGCGCCTCGCGGCCTTCCATCTGGCGGTGAACATCGCTCTCTACGCGATGACGGGCAACTACAAGCAAGACCTCATCCACCACCCCTTCATCCAGCGCAGATTGAACCAGGGATAGATGATGGACTGGTCCACACTCCATTGGCCCGGCGGCGCTCCCTGGTGGTTGCTCGTCCTCGTGGCGGCCGTGCTGGGCTGGGCGCTCGTTCGCAGACATCGCGACTTGACCGAAAAACTCCCGCCGAGGCGCGTCTGGCTTCTTCAGGGACTCAGGGGCCTGCTGTATGCCGCAATCGTCTTTTTCCTCGCCGGTCCCACGCTGATCGACAAGCGCGAGCGCTCCCTGCCGCCCAAGCTGCTCGTTCTCGTCGACAGTTCGGCGAGCATGAGCGTTCAGGATGCGAACAGGAAGAAATCGCGCATCGATTTAGCAAAAGATTTTCTGTTGGTTCCGAAAAAGCCCGGAAAATCGCAGACCCCCGAAGTGGGGGAGCAGGGAGATGCGCCGACGAGCCTGCTCACCGGTCTCAGAAAGTTCTACGACGTGCAACTCGCCCACTACGATGCGCACAGAACCCCCATTGGAGTGCGGGAGATCGAAAACCTTCAGGCCAAAGGCGTGGGCAGTGACCCTCTCGGCGCTATCCGGAGCGCTCTGCAAAGCGCCCGGGAGGCGCGCGCTCCGGCGGGAAAGAGGGATCAAAATAATCAAGACGGCCCCCTCGGCATTTTGATGCTCTCGGATGGAGGGGATACAACCGAGGCGATTCTTCCGCCCGGGGACGTGAAATCCTTTCCGCCCCTGATCGGGGTGGGCTTCGGGGCGCCGGATTCTTTTCGGGACATCGCTATTCAGGACATACAGGCCCCGCGCATCGCCTTTCAGGGAAAGGAGATGAGTCTGGAGGTTTCGCTCTCGGTAAAGGGTTTTTCGGGCCGTAAGCTGCCGGTTGCCCTGACGCGCGAGGGCCGCATTATCAGGACGCAGTCGATAGACGTCAGGCGCAGTCCGTTGCGCCGTCTCGTGAAATTCCGTTTTACGCCGAGTGAAGTGGGGAGCCAGGTATTGAGCGTGGTTACACCCGTTCAGCGCGGCGAAATCGTGGAGTCGAACAATCGTGTAGAGATTCCCCTGGAAGTGAGGCGGGACAAGATTCGGGTGTTGACGATTACGGGCTCTCCCACGTGGAACTATCGGTTTTTGCGCATGGCGCTCAAGCGGGATCCCGCCATCGATCTCGTGTCGTTCGTCTTTTTGAGGACATCGGAGGATGACCCGGGTGTTCCAACGCGACACCTGAGCCTCGTGCCATTCCCGGTGGACAAGCTGTTTTTAGAAGAACTCAAGAATTTCGAGATCGTGGTTTTCGATAATTTCTCCGCCCAGGAGTATTTCAGCAACTACTACCTCAAGCGTGTGGGAGAGTACGTTCGAAAAGGAGGGTCGCTGCTCGTGTTCGGCGGCAGACAATCCTTTAGCGCAGGCGGATATTACCGAAGCCCCATCGAGGATCTTCTGCCCGTGCGCTTGCAGCAGGAAAGTGATTATCAAGACAAAAGACGCCTGCTCGCTCAGCTTACGCCCACCGGCGGCAGACATCCCATCACCCAGCTCTCCTCTGACCTTGAGGAGAACAAAAAACTCTGGACCGCTTTTCCTCCCTTGAGGCGCGTCAATTCGACGACGCCGTTCGGAAAAGGGCAGATTCTCGTTTCCGCGAAAGACGGTGGGGTCCCTCTCCTCGCCACGAAGCGGATCGGCGAAGGCAGGGTGGTGACCGTTTTCTCGGACGATGTCTGGCGATGGAATTTCGGGATGGTGGCGGCGGAGAAGACGAATCGCCTCTACATCCGCCTGGTCGCGCAGATGATCCGCTGGCTCTCGGACGACCCCGGAAGCTCGCAGGTCCAGATACTTCCCGAGGCGGAGCAGACGAAGGATGGAATCTACGTCCTCAGGATGCAGGTGCGGGACGAATCCTATCAGCCTGCCCAGGCGGCGCGGGTGCAGGTGCAGCTTCGCGATCCCTATGGCGTCACCAGCCGGTATCGCGCGGCCTATCGTCCAGATTCCCGGGAATTCGAGATTCACTTTCGCCCCCGGGGGAACGGGAGCTATCGAGCGAGGATGACGGCCGTCCAGGATGGGCAGGTCATCGGCGAGGCGGTTCGGACGATCGGCATCGGACGCGAGGCGGGCAAGGCGGAGTGGGCCGACGTCAGCCCGCGCTGGGAGAACCTGCAAACGCTGGCGAAAAACACAGGCGGGCTGTTTTTTCGCTCCGACGCGGTGGGGAAAGAAGATTTGACCGCCCGCGTCCTGGGCGCTTTGAAAGGCAAGGTGCCGCACAGGGTGATGGAAGTGCGCGACGTGCGGCTCTGGAGCATTCCCTGGATCGGGATGATTCTCATTCTGCTGCCGGGTCTGGAGTGGACCATCCGGCGGCTTTGGGGGCTGGCTTAGTCTGAGAAAGCCGAGGCACGGTTTTTTATGACGAACGTGCGGTAATTTTCGTCATGTACTACAATTTAATTGTCATTTCATGCTCCTCGCCGTTCACTCAGGGGAAGGAAACGAGAGATGGCCGAGCAATCTTTCAAGAAGATAACCCAGTTTCTCGATTCCGTGATTCGCGCTCGCCTCAAGGTCCGGCGCCTCGAGGCGGGGATGGTTCTGCTGGTGGGCGTTTTGGCCGTATTGCTGCTCGCTCCGGCGGCAGTCGTCTTGCAGCCTCGCTTCGGTTATTCCGCCATCATCTACGCCGGGCTGTCGATACTTCTGCTGGGCGCGATGCTCATCCGCTGCTGGTGGCTGTCCACTCGCCGGCCCTGGCGGCAGAGAATCGCCCTCGACATCGAAGATACCCATCCGGACCTGGGCAGCAACCTCATCAGTTCGCTGCAGCTTTTCCCGCGTAAAGGAGAACTCGGCGATGACGACCCCACCTCGCCCGCGCTCATCGATGCGCTGGTGAACGATACCAGCCGAGAGGTGGAATCCCTCGACCCGGAGGCCTACGTCTCTCAGGCCGGGTTTCAAAGGCTCGGGCGGCTCGCCGGTGTTCTGATCATCGCGGTGCTTCTTATGGCGTTCATCTGGCCGGGGCTCTATCCGCGAGCGGGTTATCTTCTCGCGAACGCGGCGGACCTCATGCCCTTGCGCATCACTCACCTGGAGATTTTGGCGGAGCGCACGACGCTTCTTCCCGGGATGCCCACGACCCTTGAAGTCAAGACCAGAGGGCGTGAGACGAGTTCCGTGGAGTTGGAGGTGCAGCAGGGTTCCGGGTCCGTATCGACCATCGGGATGGAGAAAACGGCCCCTCACCATTTCCGCGCTCGCTGGCTGGCGGCCGGAGCCGATGCGCGCATCACTGCGCGTACGGGCAGGTTCCGTTCGCGGACGATCGAGGTTCGCGTGGTCGCCCCGCCCAGGGTGGAATCCATCGAAGTGCTTCACTATCCACCCGAGTATACGAAGCTCAAACCCGGCATGGGGGGGAATGGCGGTCATATCCGGGCCTACATGGGGTCCGAGGTGGACTTGACCGTGAAGACGAACAAACCGGTTCAGGAATCGCTCATCGCACTGGCCGACGGCTGGCGATTGCCGCTCAAGCCCTCAGAGGGCGGCGATTCGTTGAGCGGGAAGATGATCCTCGGCGGAGCGGGCTCTTATCAGGTTCGCTTGAAGGATGCGAACGGGTTTTCCAATCTCGCGCCCCAGCGCTACCAGATCGATATCATCCCCGACGCCTATCCCAAAGTGATGGTCACGCACCCGGGCAAGGATCTCACGCTGGAGGCCGACGAGCACTTAGTCGTGAAATATCGGGCGTCCGATGATTTCGGGCTCAAGAGTGTGTATCTCGAAGCCAGACTCGGGACTGGCCGCCCGAGGAGAATCAAGGTGTGGGGTGGTGAGGCTCCCCAGAACGATGTAATTGGCCGCTATGAGTTCGACCTCAGGAGCATGGGCATCCGGCGGGGGGGAGTCCTCTCTTATCGCTTCATCGCACCGGATGTGGATACGGTGAGCGGCCCCAAGATCGGGACGAGTAAAATCTACCGGATCAAAATACGCGACAGGGAAGCCGTGATGGCCGGGCTGGACAGGAGTCTAGGCGAAATTTCGAACGAACTCCTCGACCTGCTGGGTGATTACCTGGAGAAGGATCTGCCGCTGGAAGATAGGGCCAAAGAAGCGAAGGAAACGGGGAAGCCCGCCCCCAAAGGCGGAACCATCGAGAAGAAGGCTGCCAAAATTCTGGATCGGATCAAGCGGACGAGAGCGATGCTCAAGCCCAAGAATCCGCGCGAGTCGCTCTCCGACATGGATTTGTCCACTCTGGAACGCCAACTGCGGGATGCGATTTCGCAATACTTAAAACCCCTCTCGCGATTGTCGAAATTAGGCAAGAACGCACAAGAGGAAAAGAAAAGGCTGAACCGCGAGATAGCCGCCCGGCAGGAGGAGGCGACGGAAACGCTGGAGCGCCTCGCCACGATGGGGGAGGAAATCCAGCGCAACGTCCGGGTGGACAGGGCGGGCCGCACGACGGAATCGATGCTCCAAAGACAAAGGGCCATCGAGCAGGCGCTGGAGAAAATGCGCAAAATGGGTGCGGACGAAGAGGCCCTCCGGCGGGTGGAGAAGGAGTTGGGAAAACTCAGGGAGCAGTTGGGTAAACTGATGCAGCAGATGGCTTCGCTGGCCCAGCGCATGCCCGCCGAGTTCATGAACCAGCGCAGCATGCGCGAGATGCCCATGCAGGACATGATGCGCGCCTTCGAGCAGATTCGCGAGATGATGCGCAAGAATAATTTCCAGGGCGCCCTGGAGCAGCTCAGGCGCCTGATGAGCCAGCTACAGAGAATGCGCAATGCGCTGCGCGGCATGCAGCGCCAGCAGATGATGAGCCAGCGCGGGGGCAGGCCCATCAAGCGTCAGCAAAGCGAGTTGGCCGCCATCGTGAAGGAGCAGCAGGCCATCCTGGGCGAGACGGTGGGAGTGCTCGAGAGCGTGGTGGATCGCCTGAAGATGAAATGGCCAAAGGATGTTGCCACCGTATCACGTAGCGCGCGGGCGTATTGGAAGAAAACGAGCGAGTCGACCGCCAAGCCGCTCCCGCCAGATTGTCTGCCGAAGGCGGAACCTGCAAAGAAGGCCGAACCGGTGACGCCGACGATTCCGCTATTGCTGCCGCCCGCTGTGGCGGAGGAGAAGAAACTCTCCCCTCAGGCGCGCGCCGAGAAAATTCAGCGCGAGAAAATGCGGGCGCTCTCTGAATTCGACGCGATGCTCAAGAAAGGGGAATGGGGAATCATCTTCCAGCGGTTGCCGGAATGGGCGGCAACGCTCGAGGAATCGCCCTGCGTCGCTCCCGCGCATGTAGTGAAGAAAGAAGAAGAGGCGCCGAAAGTGGCGAAGAGCCAGGAAGACTCCGGCGCCGGGTCCCTCGCGGGGGTAGTGTCGGAGATGGCGCAAGACGCTCGGAGCGCGCTTGGACCTGCGTTTGGCTTGATCGGTCCTACGCCTGCGCCGCTTGGGTCTGCGCTCGGAATCGATGGCCTTGCGTTGTTGTTCGGGTCGCTGAGTCTTCAGTTTGCGATGAGAGAGCCTGTGTCCTGGAAGAACGTGCGCAAGGACCTCGAGAAGATTCTGGATAAATCAGAAAAAGACGCAGGCGGCACGGAAATCGCAAAGCTCGACGGCCTGCGCTTCAGGCAGGAGTCCTTGCGCAAGAAGTTGGGGGTTTTCGAGCGGCACTTGCGTCAGATGATGCAGGTGTATCCATTCATCAACCCGAGCATCCTGCGCAGAATCTCAGAGGCGGGAGAAGCGATGGAGCAGGCCACCGCCTCTTTGGGGAAACGCCGTTCCTCCCATGCCGTGCCTCCCGAGGAGGAGGCGATACGCAAGCTCGCCCAGGGGCAGAACTCCATGCAGCAGGCCATGCAGCAGATGGCCCAGCGGGGCAGCCTGGGACTGGGCACCCCCCGTGGATTCGGCGCTTTGGGGCCGGGCAGGGGCGGGAACAGGCCCTGGTGGTCGCGAAACCCGAATTTTCCCCAACCGCGCGGTTCGAACCAGCGGGGGCGGGAGGAAGACGGCAATCTCGGCACCCAGTTCAGTGAGGTGTTGATACCCGACCGGGAACAGTACAAGGTGCCCGCCAAGTACAGGGAAGAGATCATGGAGGCGATGAAAGATGGCCTGCCGAGCGGGATGCGCGGCGAGATCGAGAATTATTTCGACAGGTTGACCAAATGATGCTCAAAAAATTTCTTGCAGGCTTCGTTTGCGCTTGCTTGGGTGCGACCTTGGCCCTGCCCGCATGGGCGCATACCGTCAATCGCGCGGTGCCACTCTCCCAGGCCGTGGAGCGGCCCGATGGCTATCGTGCGGTGGTGGATGAGCTTCGGGCGTGGAATCTCACGGACGCGAGAAAAAAAATCGAATCGCTCGAGGCCAAGTCCCCCGGCTCGGCGGAGTGGCGGGCGCTCTCGGGGGCCGCGGATTATCTGGAAGGCAGGTATTCCGAATCGCTCGCCAATCTTAACGCGGCGCTCAAGAAACGGCCGGGAGACAGCGAATGGCTCGAACTGAGGCTCCACGTGCGCCAGACGCAAACGGCTCTGAAAGGGTTCAAGGCCCATAAGACGGAGCATTTCGACATCTGGTACGAGCCGGGGGAAGACGCCGTTTTGCTGCCCTATCTGGGCAGTACGCTGGAGAAGGCTTATGCGCGCTACGGAGAGGAATTGGGCGTGCGGCCCAAGGCCCGGATTCGTGTGGAGCTTTTCTCGGATTCGACCCGTTTTCATCGTTCATCCACACTCTCGAGACGCGATATCGAGGAGAAAGGCGCGGTCGGGGTCTGCAAATTCAACAAGGTGATGTTTTTATCCCCCGGCGCGCTCCTGCGGGGCTATCGATGGCTCGACACCGCGGCGCACGAGTATGTCCACTACCTCATTGTCCTGGCGACGAGAAACCGCGCTCCCATATGGCTGCACGAGGGAATCGCCAAGTATCTGGAGAAAAAATGGCAGGGTAAGGCGCTGGAAAGCTATCTCCACCCGGGTGAGGAGGCCTTGCTGTACAAGGCCAGAGAGACGAGCAACTATGTTCCGTTCAAGAAAATGGAGCCGAGCCTCATTTATCTCGATACGCCGCAGGAGGTGCACCTGGCCTACGCGGAAGCGGCTTCGGCCGTGGATTTCATCCACCGCAAAATGGGTGAGGACGCGCTCATCCGCCTGCTGTCGGGCATCCGGAACGGCTCGCCCGCGCAAGGGCCACAGAGAGCGCCGGCTCCCGGGGATGAAAAGCCCGGGGTCCGCTACCGAAGACGGGCGAGTCTCGTTGAACTCGAGGCCACCGGTCCGCCCCAAAGCGCGGAGCCGGGGCTTCAATTGGTCGCCGGAGTCGACTTGGGCGGGTTCGAGAAGCTCTGGATAGAAGATCTCAAAAGACTCCCACTCCGCGCGCATGCGGGTTCGCAGGTCACGTTGCCGAAGCTCAAGCCCAAAGGTCCGATGAACGAGCGTTCGATCGATCTGGCCGCGCTCAAGAGCGCCGTGGCCAGAAGGCGCATGAGGCTGGGCGACAGACTTTCGTTCCGGGGAAGAATGCGGGCGGCGCTGATCGAATATAGCCGCGCCCTGCGCAATGAGCCGCACTCCCAGCCCCTGCTCAACCGCGCGGTCCAGGTCGAGATACATCTGGGCATGATTCCCCAGGCCGAGCGCCACATTCAAAAAGCGTTGGAGGTGGACCCGGACTACGCGATGACGCACGTGCATCTTGCGCTGGTGAGCGAGATGGGTGGGAAGTCGGATCGCGCACTCCGGGCGTGGGAGGAGGTGTTGCAGATCAATCCCTTCATTCGTGTGGTTCATGAGCGCCTGCTGGCGCATTACGAAAGAACGGGCGAGGCGGAAAAAGCGAAGCAAGAGCGTGAGGTGCTTCGCGCCATTACGTCCCGCTAAATCTAGAGGCGATACGCAATGAACGACGTGACAGATGAAGTAAGAAACGAAGAATCGAACATGAGCGAGATGGACGTGGAGCTAGCTCGCGAGATCGGCCTGAAGCGCGACGCCATACTGGAGCAGGTGCACAAGATCATCGTCGGTCAGGCGGAGGTCATCGATCTGGTTCTGATAGCCCTGCTTTCTAAAGGCCACTCTCTTCTGGTCGGCGTGCCGGGTCTGGCGAAAACCTTGCTCATACGCACTCTGGCACGCGTGTTGCGGCTCGATTTCAACCGCATCCAGTTCACGCCCGATCTGATGCCCTCGGACATCACGGGTACGGACATACTGGACGACACCACCGAGGGGAGACGCTCTTTTCGCTTCATTCGGGGACCTATTTTCACCCAGATTTTACTGGCGGATGAGATCAACCGCACTTCACCCAAAACGCAGGCGGCCCTTTTGCAGGCCATGCAGGAACTGCACGTGACGGCCGGTGGGCAGACGCACTATCTGAATCCGCCGTTTTTCGTTCTCGCGACCCAGAACCCCGTGGAGCAGGAAGGCACATACCCGCTGCCCGAAGCGCAGTTGGACAGGTTCATGTTCGAGATAGGGGTGTCGTATCCCAGCCTCGCGGAGGAGAAGGAGATCGTCGCGCAAACGACCTCGAACTATGACCCGAAGCTCGAAGAGATTATGGACAACGAGCAGATTCTGGCGTTTCAGGGATTGGTGCGGCGTGTGCCTGCGGCTCCTTACGTGGTGGAATACGCGGTGTCACTCGCGCGCGCATCCCGCCCCGACGATGAAACGGCTCCGGATTTTGTTCGCCATTATGTGGAGTGGGGCGCGGGGCCGAGGGCGAGTCAGTATCTGATTCTGGGGGCGCGGGCGCGGGCGCTGCTCCGGGGACGCTACGCGGCCACCATCGAGGACGTGCGGGCGTTGGCCGAACCCGTACTGCGGCACCGGATTCTGGTGAACTTCCGCGGTCAGGCGGAAGGTCATGGTTCCGTATCCCTGATACGGCAACTGCTCGAGACCGTCGCGCCCCCGGCGGAGGCCACCGAAGCCGCGTAGACGCCTCCTCTAAGGGGATCGCTTTGAACTCGGATCTGTATTTCGACCCCGTCGTCATCTCACGATTATCCAATCTCCAGCTACGGGCCCACCACGTGGTCGAGGGCTTGATGAGCGGCGTGCACAGGAGCCGTTCACGGGGCTTCAGCGTCGATTTCGAGGAACACAGGGCGTACAGCCCGGGCGATGAACTCCGGCACATCGACTGGAAAGCTTACGGGAAATTCGACCGCTACCTTGTGAAACAATATGAGGATGAGACGAACCTCTACGCGCATCTCGTCATCGACGCCAGCGCTTCGATGGATTTCGGGGATGGTCCCCTGAGCAAGTGGGGATATGCTGCCACGCTCTCCTCAGCGATGGCGCACTTGCTGCTGGGTCAGTCCGATTCGGTGGGCTTGGTGATTTCCCATGATGCGGAAGATACGCAGGTCCCGCCCAAGGCCGTCAAGAGACACCTCCTGGTCCTTTTGGCGGGCCTTCAGGCGGCCACGCCCGGCGGGGGAACCGGAATCGCCCGCTCGATGCTCGCCCTGGCGGAGCGCCTGAAGCGAAGGGGACTCGTCATCATCGTTTCCGATCTGCTCGATGACCCCGAAAGCGTGGAAAAAGCGCTCAAACTGCTGTGTCTGAAGGGAAACGACGTCATCGTCTTCCACATTCTCGACAGCATGGAACTCGATTTTCCTTTCGAGGGTCTCGCCAGGGTGGATGACGTCGAGACGGACAGGAACATCACGGTGGAATGCGAGGTGGTGAAGCGGCCCTACCTCGGACTTTTGGAAGAGTTTCTGGAGCAAACGCGCGAGCGATGTGCGGATATAGGGGTGGACTATCATCTCATCTCGACGGCCGAGCCGCTGGACAGGGGCCTCATCCGCTTTCTGGCGTGGCGCAGCCGCTCGAAGGTGTAGCGAGGCGTTTGGGAGAAGGCGAACTTGGATTTTCAATTTTTACACGGCGCGCTTCTTTGGGGGATGGGACTCGTTTTTCTGCCCATCCTGATTCACCTGCTGAGGAGGCGCCTCGTCCGCAGGTACCGGCTCCCCACTTTCGAGTTCCTGCTCAGAACACAACGCCGCATCACGAATCGCAGCAGGCTCAGAAACTGGATACTCCTGTTTTTGCGGGTGTGCGCCGTGGGAATCGTCATCTTCCTGGCGTCGCGCCCTCTCCTGGCGACCGAAGGAGGCGTGTCGAGCGGCGGTTGGTTTCCCGCCCACACCGTCGCCGTGATCGACAACTCGGCGAGCATGGCGTTTTCCACCGCAAAGGGCAGTCGTTTCGACGTGGCCAGGCGCGCCGTGAAGCGGATGATAGAGGACATGTCCGATTCGGATCGCATGAGCATCGCGACGACCGTCGGTGAATCTCTTACCGTTCCGCTGAAGGAATTGAAGCGAAAGGACGCTCTGGCGGCGCTTGAGGGAATCGGCCAGACCGACGGCAAGGGTACGCCGGCTCGTGTCGTCCAGCATGCGCTCGAGAACGCATCGCCCAAGGCTGGGCGGAGAAGCATCGTCGTTTTCAGCGACTTCGCCCGAGGTGATTGGGAGTCGTTTCAGATTCGCAATCTCAAGCAATGGAACCCGCATGCGCATCTGCAGTTCGTGCGTGTGGCTCCCGAGGCGGGGGTGGAGGATGTGAGCCTCCAGGATGTGAAGATGAAGCCCTGGCCCCCCAAGGCGGGTTTTTCCTTCACCATCGGCGTGCGCGTTTTCAACCGGGGTGAGGAGAAGAAATCCAAAGTGCCCGTGCAGTTGTTCGTGGGCGAAGAACTGCAGGAAACGCTAGAAGTGGACATTGAGCCGAACGGGACGAGTCCCGTGAGTTTTCGGGTGAACGCGCCTGAAAAGGGCCTGCTCTACGGACGCCTCCAGTTGCCGGCGGATAACCTCTCCACGACGAACCGATTCTACTTTGCGGCAGGCATCGGAAAGCGTCTGCGCGCTCTGGTCATTGATGGGGATCCAAAGCGCGGGCTCCAGGACAGCGAGACCTTTTTCATCGTCAATGCCCTGAGCGCGGCCCCTCTGGGCGGAGAATCCCCGGTGCTTACGCGCGTCGTGGCGTCGTATGAACTGAACAACGTGCAATGGGACGAGTACGACTACGTCATCGCCTGCAACCTGGGCCGCTGGTCCGAGCAGGGCAGGCAGGGGTTGAGGAGTTTCGTCGAAAAAGGCGGCGGTCTTTTCTGGGCCACGGGCGAGTTGTCGAGCGAAAAGGCCGCGGGGCTCGGCTGGTTGCCGGCCACGCCGGGAGGACCCGTAACGCTGCGCCCGTCCCGAAACCTCAAGATCGCGCAGGGCGAAGAAGCACACCCGGCCTTCTCTTTGCTGGGGGTGAACGGCGGGCGGTTTTTCTCCGCCTTGCGTCTGGCCCGCATCACGCCACTTGAGCCTGCGAGAGGTGGACGGACTTTACTGGAGCTTCCAGACGGCACTCCCGCCCTGGTGGTTGGTTCGGTGGGTTCAGGACAGGTGATGGTGTGGGGCTCCACGTGTGATCGTGATTGGGCAGACCTCGCCGTGCGGCCTGTTTTCGTGCCGTTCATGAGAGGGGTTTCAGATTTTCTGGGTGGCACCCGAAAGGGCATATCCTCGTCTTCTGATGCGGGGGAGGCGTTTGAAATCAGGGCGCCCATCCGGCGTGCCGGGGAGGCGATACAGATACGCGGGCCGGCTCAGGAAGAACGCGCGATTCAATTCATGGAAAAAGCACCGGACTTAGAAGCCGCGCCCGCTGATGGGCTCAGGCTGGGCAAGGCGGGAAGCGGCGGCGCCGTCGCCTACTACCGGGATGCTTATCGCGCGGGCTTCTATCGCGTGTTCACGCCCGATGAAAAGCATTTCGTGGCCGTGAACGCGCCGGCATCTGAGGCGAAAATCGCCCCCGTGGAGATGAGCACGTTCAAGGAAAAATTCGAGAAACTCGACGTGCGCGATTTACCAGCGAACGATTCGGATCCGCTGCGTTCGATTCTAAGGCTCATCGACTTAGGCGCGCTTCTTTTTCTCGTGCTGGGAGGGATATTCGTCGCCGAGGCGTTCCTGGCGGACAGGACTTGAAGGATGCCGGAGATTTCTCCGAGCCTTCTCTCATGCGGTTCGGATCATGCCCCTCGATGGATTAATGTGGCCCCGAGCCGCTCCACCCCAATCGGGACGGAGCGGCTCGGGCGGACGGGACCACGAGAACTTATCCTTGGAACAATATGATTTTGAAGGCGATACATCGCCTACTTTTTATGCCTCTATTCTCACACAAAGACAGACATGGTATCAAGTGGAAAATACTACTGGCGCGAGATACGCCTATTTTTCATAAGCGCTTGTGTGGTGACATATTGAGTAGCCTCTCGAAAATGGCATCTAAATTATTGATACTTGGAGGTTAATTCCATTATGAGTCTATCCAGGGATGAAATCGTAGCCCGCCTGCAGGCCGAGAGGGACTCCGGACGCGCTGTCTACGACGCCCTGTGCGGAAGCGGCATCACGGCGAAATTCGCCGCCCGAGGTGGTGCGGATCTCGTCACCACCTTCAATCTAGCCTACTACCGGATGCAGGGCCTGAGTTCGATGGCGGGCTACCTGCCCATCGGAGACGCGAACGCCATCACGCTCGAACTGGGCGAGCGCTCCATCTTGAACGTGGTGAGGGAGTGTCCCGTGGTAGCGGGCCTTCTGGGGACAGACCCCACAAGGAACATGTTCACATTCGTGGACAGAATCGATGCGGCCGGTTTCCACGGGGTGATGAACTGCCCCACGGTCGCCCTGATCGATGGAAATTTCAGAAAAGACCTGGAAGAAACCGGTATGGGCTTTTCCAGAGAAGTCGATGTTTTGGGATACGCGAGCCGCAAGGGCATGTTCACCAAAGCTTTTACGACCACGCCGGATGAGGCCCTCGCCATGGCGGAAGCGGGCGTGGACAACATCATCATCCATTTCGGGAACAGCTCGGGCGGCTCCATCGGTTCCAAGACGGTGATGCCGCTCGATGATGCCGCTCAAAGGGCGGCAGCCATCTTCGACGCCCTTTTGCCGAAATATGAAGAGAGAATCTTCACCTGCCACGGGGGCGCAATCGAAACCCCCGCTGACTTCGAGCGGCTGCTCGATTTGGAGAGCCGATTCGATGGCTATGTGGGCGGCTCCTCCGCCGAGCGTTTTCCAGTGGAGGATGCGGTGCCCAAGGCGGCGCAGGGCTTCAAGTCGGTTCGGTTGCGGAAATAGGGCGCAGGTGCGTCGGGCGTAATCTTAGAGAAGGCAAATTTTGTCAGGTAAGGGGAAAATGTCGATTCCGACTGTGGCGATTTTAGTGACGATGGACAGTAAGGGGGCGGAAGCGCGCTTTCTGGCGGATGTGCTCGCAGAATCGAGTGTAAACTCCCTTCTGGTCGACTTGTCCTGCAGGCCGCACGACGCTGGCGGCGGGGACGTCCGCGGGGTCGAGGTTGCGGCCGCGGCGGGACGCAGTTGGGAAGAGCTGGCCGGCATGGAGAGAAACGCCGCTTCTGAAGTCATGATGGAAGGCGGCAGGCGGATTCTGGCCGAAAAATTTCAGGAAGGTGAAATACAGGGCGCGGTCGGCCTCGGCGGGGCGAACGGCACCTCGATGGCCTGCGCCATCATGCGCGTGCTGCCGCCCCTCGCGCCCAAGGTGATGGTGAGTGTCGTCGCCGCCACGGCGGCCGTGCAATGGTATGTGGCGGAGAGCGACATCATCATGTTTCCTTCTATCGGCGATATATCCTTGAATCGCATCACACGCGGCGTATTGAAAAACGCCGCCCTTGCTCTCGCGGGAATGGTGAAGCGGGAAGGCGCAGCGGTAATGGGCGATCGCTCCGGACCGCCCCTCATCGGGGTGTCGTCCTTCGGCGGCACGGCGGCGTGCGTCGAGCACGTGGAGAGAAAACTCACGGAGGCGGGCTATGAGGTCATATTCTTCCACGCCTCGGGCCCCGGGGGCCGTGCGCTCGAATCCCTGGCCGGCCTGGGTGAGCTGGCCGGCGTGGTGGACGTCACCACGCACGAACTCACGGATTTACACGTGGACGGCGTCTACAGCGCGGGCGGGGGGAGGCTCGAGGCGGCGGGCGCCGCGGGCATTCCCCAGGTCGTCGTCCCGGGCGCGCTTGATCACGCGAATTTCTGGACGGGGCAGGTGCCCGAAAAGTATCAAAAAAGAGCGTTTTTCCAGTACAACGCCCAGAATCTCCTTATGCGCACCAACCGGGAGGAGTTCGAGGCTCTGGGCGTCCTGATGGCGGAAAAGCTCAACCGCGCCCAAGGGCCTCTCTCTGTCCTGATACCCACGAGAGGCTACAGCGAGCACACGAAGCGAAAGGCCCACGATCTCGATGGGCGCGAGGTGGGAGATTGGCGTCAGCCTGAAGTGGACGCCGCCTTTGCGGCCTCACTTAAGGAGCACCTGAAAACGGGGGAAATCATCACGCTAGACCTCCACATCAACGACGCGGACTTCGCCGATGCGTGTGCGGATAAGATGATCGAGTTGCTG
The DNA here is from genome assembly GCA_965261085.1 of bacterium. GTDB lineage: Bacteria > UBA8248 > UBA8248 > UBA8248 > UBA8248 > Bin107. Next base: position 2,784,989 of record OZ253442.1, on the reverse strand, counting down.
GGGCGGAGCGTATAAATCAGTACGCCTCCATCGTGGTGGGTCTTTTGCCCAGAAATGTTTTAAGATGCCCTCCATAATCAGTATTCTTTCCAAATCATTGGCGCGAAAGGACGATTCAGATGGCGGGAAACATTGCGGAAGAACGCCACGAGACCGACGTGCTGATCGTGGGCGGGGGTGCGGCGGGCACGATGGCCGCCTTCGAGTGCGCGCAAGCGGGCGTGAGTGTTATCCAGGCCACCAAGGGTCGGGCCACGAGCGGCACGACGACCGTGGCGAGGGGCGGTTTCGCAGCGGCGATGGCCCCTGGAGACAGCCCGGATCTGCATTTGGAGGAAATCCTCAAATACGGCGGCGAGCTCATCGACCCCGAACTGGCGAAAACCTGGGTGTACGACATCATCGACGTCGTGCGCGACCTGCGCGAATGGGGGGCGGAGTTCATTACGGATGACAACGGGGATCTCGACCTCAAGATGTTCCCGAGCCACACCTATCCCCGCGCCCTGCACCACCACGACACCACGGGCAACATGATCACGAAAGTGCTCTCGAAGAGGCTCAGGGCCGACGCCCGCATCGGGCAGCATCCCCATGTGGCTATTGTGGATCTCATCATGGAGGAAGGCCGCGTCATCGGCGCCTGGGGGGTGGACTACTCGCGCGGTTGTCTCATGGTCTACGCTGCGCGCGAGGTGATTCTGGCCACTGGAGGCGGGAGCGGCCTTTTCTACGTGAACGACAATCCGCCCCAGGTGACGGGCGACGGCTACGTGCTGGGCTTCCGGGCGGGCGCTCCTCTCCTCGGCATCGAGATGATCGATTTTCAGGCCATGTGCTGCGCGCCAGAGGAGCTTTTCGGCTTCGCTCCCCATCCCACGGGGTTCATCAACGCGGGCGCCATATTCCTGAACCAGGAGGGAGAAGCGTTCTTGAAGCGCTATTTCCCGGACACGGCGGAAAAAAGCACGCGCAGCGAGGTCATTCTCGCGATGGCGAAGGAAATCCACGCGGGCCGCGCGGGCCTCACGGGCGGCATCTATATGGACGCCACCCGCGTCCCCATGGAAACGATCCAGAAACAGATTCCCCACGTGTACAAAACGTGTCTCTCTCGCGGCATCGACATCACCAAAAAGCCCCTGGAGGTGGCTCCCGGCAGCCATACCTGGCTCGGGGGGCTTGAGATCGACGTCGACGGGAAAACGCGCGTGCCTGGCCTTTGGGCCGCGGGCGAGACGGGGGGCGGCATCCACGGCGGAAACCGGATCGGCGGTTCAGCACTCTCGGCCTCTCTGGTCTACGGAAGGCGGGCCGGAGGGGCGGTCTCCGCACAGGTGAAAGAGAGTGACGGTGACACACCGCCGGTTTTCGGGGGCATTCCCGAATCGGAACTTTCCTGGTTGGAAGGGCTTATCCACCGCAAAGAAGGCCCCCTCCAGAGGGATGTGCGCATGCGCTGCCGGATGCTCGCGCACGAGAAGCTGGGTCCGTTACGCGACGCCGAGGGCTGCCAACATGCGCTGGATGAGTTTGAACGCATCGAGAGCGAGGAAATGCCCCGCATGCGACTCGATGCTGGTGCGCGCTCATCCGAGAAAACAAAGGGCCAGGAACTCGAGAGCGCGCTTTCGGTCAGAAATCTGGCGCTTCTGGGGAAACTGCTCGCCACCGCCGCCCTGAACAGGAAAGAGAGCCGGGGCGCCCACTTCAGGCTGGATTATCCCGAGACGAACGAGGTGGATTGCAGTTTCGTGACGCGCCTCACGCGCGGAGAGGACGGCGAGATTTTCTTCGGGAAAGACCCGCTGAAAATGTATTCGCCCGGGTCGGCGCAAGAGCAATTGGCCCGTTAGACACGGCAAGGAGAGGAATGAAAGATGGCGCAAGCGAAAGTAGGCGTGGTGGGTTTGGGGAACATGGGGCGCGGCGTCACCGGGAATCTGCACAAGGCGAAAACCCCCTTGATGGTCTGGGACGTGGCTCCCGAGGCGAGGGAGCCATGGGAGAAAAAACGAGGCGTTGAGGTAATGGAGCCGGGCGAGATGGCCGCTCAGGCGGGCATCATCTTCTTCGTGGTCCCGGGGTCGCCGGAAATCAATGAGTCTTTGAAGGGAAAAACGGGTGTTCTGGCGAACGCGCGAAAGAATCTGGTGCTATATGATTTCACGAGTTCGGACCCTGCTGTGACCCGTCAGATAGCCCGGCGCGCGAAGGCGAAGGGGGTGGCTTATCTCGACGCCGGCATGAGTGGGGGCGCCACGGGTGCGGCCGCAGGCACGTTGACGCTCATGATAGGCGGGGATGAGAAGGCGTATCGCCGGACGAAAATATTTTTGAAGCCGATAGCCGACGATCTTTTTTATCTGGGCGAAAGCGGCGCGGGCCATGCCATGAAGCTGATCCACAACATGGTTTGCCACTCCATCTTCATGGCGACTTGCGAGGGAGGAAAACTCGCGGAGAAGGTGGGACTCAAGGTGGAGGACATGATCAACGTGTTCAACGTATCGAACGCGAGGAGCTACGCGAGCCAGTTCCGCTTCCCGAACCACATATTGTCCGAGAAATGGGACGGCAAGTCGCGCGTCTACAACATGATCAAAGACGTCGGTATGGCTGTTAAAATGGGCAAGAAGCACAGGGCGCAGACGGTGCACGGGGAAGCCACACTAGAGTTTCTGGAAAAAGCCGTTAAACGCGGAATGATCGAAAAAGATTTCACCCTGTTGTATCGTGACTACGAGAAGGTTTCGAAGACGCGCTTGTGAATCTCATGGAGAGCGGGGTTTTCCGATGAAACTGGTTGTGGGCGTAACGGGTGCTTCGGGCTCGATATACGGTGTGCGCCTCATGGAGGTTTTACACGATGCGTATCCCGAGGTGGAGACCCACTTGGTCGTCTCCAAGGTGGGGATTCGTGTTCTGGCCTATGAGACGGATGTGGACCTCGCCAGGCTGTCTTCGTGGGCGAGCGTCGTTCATCCCGAAAGCGACATCGGGGCGCGTCCCGCGAGCGGGAGCGCTGGTTTCGATGCGATGGTGATAGCGCCTTGCTCCTTGAAGACGCTCGGGCAGATTGCCACAGGCACAGGCGAAAACCTCATCTGCCGCGCGGCGGACGTGATGCTCAAGGAACAGAAAAAACTCGTTCTCTTGCCGCGCGAAATGCCGCTTTCGGCGATTCATCTGGAAAACATGCACAAACTCGCGTTGATGGGGGTTTTCATTCTTCCTGCATCGCCGGGATTCTACTTCAAGCCCCAGACGATGGAGGATCTGATCGATCACGTCGTGGGCAAGACCCTGACGTGCCTGGGGCTCGAGCAAAACCTCTTCGAGCAGTGGCGGGGTCAGCACCCCGAGCGAAAGAGCCTTGCGGTGCGTCAGAATGGGGAGACGAGCACATGAACGATCAATCAAAGATTGCTGCGCAAATCGGGCGGATGGCGCAAGACGTTTTCGGCCTGGAGGATGAGGAGCGGGTCGCCGCCTATGCGGATGAGGTGGCGGAAATGCTCTTGACGATGTCTTCCGCCTCAATCGAGAAAACGCAAGAGCCTTTCGCCCCGCCCGCCCAAGAAGTAAAATAAATTGCCATTCGCAAGGCTCGTACTCCCTTCGTTCTACCAGGACTCCGTTAAATTGATGCGCCTCGCGCGCGAGATTCGCAAAAAGCCGGGTATAGCCGAGATGGCGGCGCTCATGGGCACGCCTGCGAATCGGGATATCTTGCTTCAGGCGGGATTGGCCGAGGAAAACAAGGTCGATGCCGGGCCGAATGATCTGGTTCTCGCCGTTGAGGCGGATTCGTTAGAACTCGCGCTGGAAGCGATTGAAGAGGCGAAAGCCCTTTTGACGCAAGAACGGGTCGTCGGTGGCGGCGTGAGCGATTTTTCGCCCTCGAGCTTGGCGGGAGCGCTCGCCGCAGCGCCTGATTCGAACCTCGCGATGATTTCCGTGCCCGGCGCCTATGCCCCAAAAGAGGCCATGAGCGCCCTGCGCAGCGGGCTCCATGTATTCCTGTTCAGCGACAACGTGCCGGTGGATGATGAGGTGGCGCTCAAGCGAGAGGCCATCAAGCGCGGTCTTCTCCTGATGGGCCCTGACTGCGGAACGGCGCACATCGGCGGCGTAGGACTCGGTTTCGCCAACGTGGTGAAACCCGGACGCGTGGGTTGCATTGCCGCTTCGGGTACCGGTCTTCAGTCTCTCGTTTCACAACTCGATGCCCTGGGCGAGGGAATTTCCCACGGCATAGGCGTGGGCGGACGTGATTTATCCGCCGAGGTGGGCGGTTTGATGACACTTCACGCGCTCGATTTTTTATCGAGTGATCCTGATACAGAAATCGTGGCGCTCATATCCAAGCCGCCCGATGTGGAGGTATTGCGCAAGATCGAAGAGGCGCTCAAAAACTTCAATAAGCCGCATGTCGTCTGCTTTTTGGGTGCGCGAAACCCGGGATGGGCGGAGACTCTGGAGGATGCGGGCCACGCCGTGGCGGCGATTTTGAAAGGTGAGAGATACGAGCCGGAAAATTTCTTCGCTCAGGCTGGGCTGAAGGAGAAAATCACTTCCTTGAAGCCGAAAGGCGGGGGCGTTCTGGGGCTTTTCTCCGGCGGCACGCTTGCCCACGAGAGCTATCTGATTCTGGAGTCGTTGCTCGGCGGTGTGTCCTGGAACGAGGAGGCGGGCCGCCACCGGGTTCTCGACCTGGGAGATGATCGTTATACGGTAGGGAAACCCCATCCCATGATAGACCCCGAGTCCCGCGCGGAACTCATCGTGCAATCTGCGACGGATGATAGCGTCGGGGTGATCTTGTTCGATCTGATGCTGGGCGGGGCAAGCGCGCAGGACCCGGCGGTCCCTCTGGCGCGCGCGATAAAAGAGGTGAGAAAGAAGGCGAAGGATTTGGTTTTCGTCGCCTCGGTGGTGGGAACGGCCGATGATCCACAAGATATGGATGAGCAGATGCGGATTTTGGAAGAGGTCGGCGTCGTGGTCCTGCCCTCGAACGCACAGGCGACGCGCTTCGCCGCTGCCTTATTGCGGCCTGATTTGGTGGAGGACGCATAGACCATGAAAGATTTGCGTCAAAAACCGCTCCGGGTCGTTAATCTGGGGCTAGAGATATTCGCGGATGAACTAAAGAGCCAGAACGTGGCCGTGACGCACGTACGTTGGCGGCCACCGGCGGGGGGAAAGCCTCATCTGCTCGAAATACTGGAAAAACTCGAAGAACTCGATAGATGAGTCATGGCGAACGATACAAAAGTAGGGGAGTGAAAAATGAGTGAACCTTGGCGTTTAAGCCTCTCTGATGGGCTGAGAAAAATCGAGGAAGGCGGCTTGTCCGCTACTGAATGGACGCGTTCTTTGCTGGAGCGGGTCGATGCGCTCGATGGAAAACTCCTGGCGTGGGCGCACGTGGACAGGGAGGGCGCGCTCGCAGGTGCGAAGGCTGTCGATGAGCGTCTTGCCGACGGGCAGGGGAGTGGTGCGCTCGGGGGCGCCGCCATCGGCTATAAGGACATCGTGGACGTCGTCGGTCTGCCGCGCGAGGCGAACTCTCCTCTGCTCAAAGGCTATATAGCGGATGAGGACGCCACCGTCACGACGCGCTTGAAAAATGCGGGCGCGCTATGCCTCGGCAAGACGGTCACCACGCAATTCGCCACCTCCGATCCCTCGGAAACGCGAAATCCATGGAATTTCAAGAGAAGCCCGGGTGGCTCGAGCAGCGGCTCCGCAGCCGCCGTTGCCACAGGAATGGTCCCGGCGGCTCTGGGGAGCCAGACGGGTGGATCGACCTTGCGGCCTTCTGCGTTTTGCGGGGTAGTGGGGCTCAAGCCCACCTATGGCCGGATACCGAGAAGCGGGCTGATCACGGTCTCCTGGAATCTGGACCACGTGGGCGTCATTACAAGGTGCGCCGAGGATGCGGCGCGCGTTCTGACGGCCATTTCAGGCGCGGATGGGCTTGACGCCCAAGCGCCCGACGTCGCGGTGCCCGATTACGCCCAAGCCTCAGCACCGGCGAAACCGAAGCGGGCATGTTTCTGGAAAGAGGATCTCCTCCCGCATGCGAGCGAAGAGGTGGCCGGACGCATAGAAGAGTGCGTCGCGAGCTTGAAAGCCTATGGCGTGGACGTGCAGGAAGCAAAACTACCGGTGGAAGTGGACGAGATGCACGCGGCGCACCGCATCATCATGCGCGTCGAGGCGGCCGCCTATCACGACAAGATGTTTCTGGAGAATCAAGACGCCTATGCTTCCCAGATTCGAAAAAATATCTCCACGGGCCTCATGACGCCTGCGGTTCACTACGTGAACGCCCTGCGCTTTCGCGCCCGCTTCATTCAGAGGATGGAGGATTTTTTCCAAAACTTCGACCTCGTCATCTTGCCCTCCCAAGTGGAGCGCCCCCCCATCGCCGAGGAATCTACCGGAAACGCCCTGTTCAACGAGCCCTTCACGCAAATCGGGTTTCCGGCTATCACCCTTCCCGTGGGCAGGGGAGATGAGAATCTACCCATCGGGATTCAACTGGGCGGACGCCGTTTCGGTGAGGCCGCTCTTCTCTCCGCCGCCCGCTGGTGTGAGGCGGAACTGGGCTGGGTCTCTGAATTTCCGGATATCGGATAAGGAGATTCATGCCGTTTTCGAGGCCCATCCGTACGGTTTGGTTTTTATCGCAAAACGGTGATGTTTCTTGATTTAACCGTCCGGTATGATTTAAGATTTTTCCATACGGAATTTTGATTTCATACATGGTTGTATGGGCGATGCCGAAGGCGCAGTTTATTTGTTTGTTCCTCTCGATATTCGCCCGAGAATGAACCGAGCGTTTATGTTCAAGACGACAAAGATAGGGCACGTCGGATTCTGGACGAAAGATCTGGCCCGGATGGAGGATTTCTACACCCGGGTGCTGGGTTTCAAGGTAACGAGCAGAAGCGGCCCGGGAGTAATGGTGCCGGGAGGCGCTTCTGTATTTTTGCGCTGCGATATCACCCACCATGAAGTCGTATTCTTTCAGGCCCCGGAAGATGCCTCGGGGCTCTATCCCGAATCAGGTAATTCCATGGCGGAGGCCAAGCCGGGTTTTCAGCACCTGGCCTTCGAAGTGCTGAACCGGGGAGAGTGGCTCAAGGCGCTTCGGCATGTGAAAGAGTGCGGCGTCAAGATTGAATACGGCCCTTTGGTGCATGGGCCCGAGGGAGACGGGTTCGAGCAGGGCAGCGGCAACCGCGCTTTTTATTTCTGCGACCCGGACGGTAACTACATCGAGTTGTATTGCGATATCGACACGTTTCGTGAAGAAGATGAAATTTCTTGATTCCCGTTATTGTACGTAGATTCTGGGAATCGTTTTATTTCGTGCATTACTATTCACCAAGGAGGAAAGTCAGATGAAATACCTGAAAAACGCTGCGCCTCTGGAAGCGGAATCTACCGAGGGATAACGCCAAGTTGGAGAGGTATGCCCCTGGACGCTGATGCCTCCTGCTGAAATTCTGCTTCGGGGGCGTGAATACTTTCCCGAATCGGATACACGCTTTGGGTCGATGCGCAGGCTATATCAAGGTGACGGCGCCCGGAAAAATCCCCACCATCTAGGCCAGGAAAAATCCCCCGTTCACGTCGATGGTGACGCCGGTGACGTGGCGCGCGTCGTCCGAGGCGAGAAAGGCGACGACGCCCGCGATGTCCTCAGGCGTAGCGATGCGGCCAAGGGGAGTGGCGGCTTCTGTTTTTTGCCTTTGCGCATCGCTCATTTGCTCCAGGATGCGCTCGGTGCCGACGACGCCCGGGGCGATGGCGTTCACGTTGATGTTGTGCGGGCCGAACTCGCGCGCCAGATGGCGCGTCAGTCCGATGACGGCGGCCTTGGCGCTTGAGTAGTGCGGCCCCTGGAGCACGCTGGCCGAGCGGCCCGCGACGGAGGAGAAATTGACGATTTTGCCGCTCCTTCGCTCCTGCATGTGGGGCAGCACCGCCCAACAGGCGCGGTAGGTGGTCTTCACGTTCATGTCGAACATTTTATCGAAGGCGTCCTCGTCGATATCCAGCGCCGAGAGGGGAAGCCCCCCTCCGACGCAGTTGACGAGGCCATCAATTGGCCCGTGCGTCGAAATCGCCTCCTGAAAGACTCGTTTCACGTCTTCAGAGTCGAATGCGTCGAAGGCCATCGCGTTCGCACTGCCAACGCCGCATTCTTTGATGCGCCTCGCGGTATCCTCGCGTGAATCGGCGATGTCCATACAGATGACGTGCGCACCCTCGCGCGCGAGCCTGAGCGCGCCCGCCCGGCCGATACCTCCTCCCGCGCCCGTAACGATGATGGTCTTGTTCTCGAAACGCATGTAATTTCTCCTCTGAATGAGGCCTCATCCTAGCCCAGGTCGGAAAAATTGTCGCCCAAGGCTTGAGCGCTTCTCAGGCCGTGAATAAGATGGTAGCTTGGGAGTTCTATGAGACGATAATACCGCCCGAGAAGGGGGGGGAGCGGTGTCAAGACTACGTATTCAGCAAGAAGACGAAGGATGAGGTGACATGAAATTCTCGATTTTTTACGTGATTTGTCCCGAGGGGGATGAATCAGAAGCCGACGCCTACCAGAAGGTGATGGAGCAGTGCCAGGCGGCGGATGAACTAGGCTACTACTGCGCCTGGTTCGCGGAGCATCATTTCTCAAAAGTTGGTATGTGCCCCGACCCGCTGCTATGGTGCGCGGCGCTGGCGCAGAAGACGAAAAACATCCGCCTGGGCACGGCGATTTCCATCATGCCTTTCCACAATCCAGTGCGTCTTGCCGAGCAGGCGGCGGTGGTCGATCTGCTTAGCGGCGGACGGCTGGAACTGGGCGTGGGCCGGGGTTCCCAGCCCAAGGAATTCAAGACTTTCGGCGTAAAACCCTCCGAGAGCAGAAAGCGCCTCGTAGAAGGCATGGAGATCGTCTCGAGGCTCCTGGAAGGCGAGCAGATGACCTTCGAGGGCGAGTATTACCAGTGCAAGGACGTGCAGATTTTCCCCCGACCCATCCAAAAGCCGAGGCCGCCCATCTGGCTCGCCGGAACGAGTCCCGAGACCTACACCTACGCAGGCGAGAACGGGTTCAAGATCATGGCCTCGGCCGGCTTCAAAGGCCCTAAAGTCTACCGCGAGAAGATGAAGCTCTACGAGGAGGCCGTGGCGGCGGCCGGGGGAGATACCTCCGACATCGACTACACCATGACGCATCGCTTCTACGTCTGTGAGGACAACGAGCAGGCCGATTATCTGAAAACTTTCGAGCGCGGGCTTTCCTCCTATCTCGAATACCGCTCCAGGGTGAACGAGGTGGAGTTCACGGACGAGGAGGGGAGGCACCTCCGGCGCAACTGGAGCTACAAGCTTGACGTGCGCGAGTTCTTGAAAGGCGGCGGCGTCATCGGCTCCGCGAAAGAGAACATTCAGGAGCTTTATCGATTAAGGGACGATTTTGGGCTGAACCACGTGATTCTCGGCGTTTACGGCGACGGGATGAAACACGAGGAGTCTCTCAGACTTCTGGAGAGATTCGCCAAAGAGGTCGCGCCCGCGATGGCCTGACGCGCCGCTCACCCGGTGCGCCCCACGCCCACGCGAGCGCCAAGGCTGGGGAGGGAATCCGCATGTCATACGTGTTCAATTGGGACGACGGCGAAAAGATCGAGATGGAAGACATCGAATTGCCCCGGGGCTGGCGTATTCTCATCGACCCCCGGAATACGAACTCCCGAATGCTCAGTATGGGGAATCAGGACATCCCCGTCGGCGGCGGCATCCCCGTCCATCTTCATGAAAAAGAAGAGGAAATCCTGTTCTTCCACGAAGGGGAAGCCGAGGTGGAAGTGGACGGCGAGGTCCATCACGTCAAGGCGGGCATGACCGCCTTTCTGCCCGTGGGCGTGACGCATGGCCTCAGGAACACGGGCGACGTTCCCCTGAAACTCCTCTGGATGTTCTCACCCCCGGGATATGAAGAGATATTTCGCCATATGGCGGGCATCGACACGGACCACGGTAAGTACGAAGAACTGCATCCGAGGCAGGTGTAGGCCAACACAGACGTAACAGGGGTATGATGCGAGTGGGGAGCGTCTCGGCTTTACTTCCCGGATCTCTTCAAATCGATTTTCTCGATCCAGTAATACTGCGAGAGCGTGCTCAGGCCTGAGGGCGTGACGGAGACGAGTTCGGCCGTCGAACGCTTCGGGCCGTGAAAGTTTTATATCGTGAACCTGTATCTATCATATTATTTATACACGCAGGCGACTTCGATTTTCTACTGGGCCTGTGCGATGGGCGTGTCCTCGCGATTGCCCCATTCCTTCCAGGAACTCATGTAGTTTCTGATTTTGGGGTAATCCAGAAGCCGCAGGGCGAAGTAACCGTGCGCCGCACGGTAGCCCGTCTGTCAGTAGGCGGTTACTTCTTTTTCGGGCGTGATCCCGATAGCCGCGAACTGCGCTCTCAGTTCGTCCGCGGGCTTCATCTCGCCCTCGGGCGTCAAGTGCTGGAGCCACTCCTGCCAGACGGCTCCTGGGATGATTCCTCCTCGTTTGGCGCGCATGCTCCGCCCCTCCCATTCCTCTACCGAGCGGGTGTCGAGCAGCATGTGGTTGTCATCCTCGATGGCCGCCAGTACGTCCTCGCGCGTGGCGAGGCGGTGCGGCTCGAACGCCATTTTGAAGGGGACGGCCCGGGGAACTTCGGCGTCCCGCGTCGTCTCGAAGCCCGCCCGCTCCCATGCGCCGTAGCCGCCGTCCAGGATGTGGACGTCCTTATGGCCGAAAAGCTCCAGCATCCAGAAGCCGCGCACGCTCGTGTTGCCGACGAAGTCGTCGTAGAAGACGATGGTGTTCTCGAACGACACCCCCCGGTTTCCCAGCAAAAACGCCCACATGGAGAAGAAATTCCTGAGCGGAGCCTCGTCCGAATCATCGCTGTTCACGCCGTAGACGTCGAAATGACGCGCGCCGGGGATGTGGCCCATCGTGTAGCGCTCGCCGGGGCGGGTGTCGATGATTCTTAAGTTCGGGTCGTCCATGCGCTCTTTGAGTTGTTCGACCGACCAGAGCAGGTCGGGATTCGCATAGCCTTTCGGGTTGTCACTCGACATGGTGTTCTCCTCCTTCTAATCCGTCCAGAAACCGCCGTTCACGTCCACGGCTTCTCCGTTGATGTGGGCGGCCTCCTCGCTCGTTAGGAACAAGACGGTGTGCCACACGTCCTCGGGCGTCGTGAGCCTGCCCATAGGGTGGGCGTTCGCTGCGTTCACCAGCATCTCGGGCGGGGACTGGAAGTGAAGGCCCGTATCGGCCGGGCCCGGCTGAATGGTGTTGATCGTCACGCCCGTCTTGGCGAGTTCCCGCGCCAGGTTGAACGTCATGGCGAGCAGGCCCGCCTTGGCGGCGGCGTAGGTGAGATTCGGGCCGATGCCCCCCATTTTACCGGCGATGGAGGCGAAACTGATGATGCGTCCCGTGCCAGAGGCCTTGAGCGCCTCGATGGTCTCCTGAATGCAGAAATAAGGGGCGAGCAGGTTCACGCCGAGCACTACCTCCCAGTCCGCTTCTTCGAGTTCCATCGGGGGGCGAATCGGCATGTAGCCGGCCACGTTCGCCAGTACGTCGCAGCCGCCCAGCCACTCGAGAGCCGTGCGCATCGTGGTGCGGATGGCGTCCACGTCGGCCAAATCGCAGGGGAGCTTGAAGAGTTGATCGGACGGGCCGTCTATTGCGCCGAAGGTCTCGCCTTCCCTGTCGGTGGCGAAAACCTTGGCGCCGGCTTCCAGGTATCCTTGCAGGATGCGGCTTCCCATGGCGCCCGCCGCGCCCGTGAGGATGACCTTTCGGCCCTGGAAATCGAAACGAATGGGCATTGCGTTACTCCAGTTTTGGTGTCTATGGGGTGATCCGAAAGTTCATTTTTCGGGTTCAATACGGCGGATGATACACCACAAGCCGAAGGGGAGAAAGCGGAACTGAGGATTTCTCAAAGTGGCGAACATGGCCTCATGTATAAATTTTAGAATTCATTCTGTGTGTGTAGTGTAATATATGTTTAATGATCGAAGTTTGGATCGATAATTTAGATTTTGGAATATTGCATGGCGGGTTCACACGCTCCGTTAAGTGTTTTGAGGGAAAATATGGTGATATTAGGGAACTGCTATCTTTGCGATTCTTATTGCGAATTACAAAACAGTCACGTTCTACCTGCATTTCTTTTCCGTTGGATGCGCGAGACATCGGCAACAGGACATATCCGTTTTGCTGAGACAATGAACAGGCGCGTTCAAGATGGTGAAAAAAAGCGTTGGCTATGTTCTTCTTGCGAGGGCATCTTGGGTGAAAACGAGAGGCAGTTCGCGAGTAAGTTGTTCTATCCTTTTGTAGAAGATCGCCTCACCCAAATTAGATATGGGCCTTGGTTTTTAAGATTTTGCGTTTCGTTGTCGTGGCGTGTGCTCCGTTGGTTTATGGAGGGAGATGGGTTGGATGATTACTCTGACGCAGAGCGTGAGTCTGTTGGTAGAGCTGAAAAAATTTGGAAGGAGTTTCTCATTGGTCTCCGTCCACACCCGGGCCAATTTCGCCAGCACTTATTCTTGGTGGGCTCTGTAAATGCCACTGGAGGAGATATTCCACACAACATCAACCGACATGTGATGCGAAGTATACACATAGACTTAATAAAAAATAGCCATCGTCATATGGTTTATATGAAACTTCCTCGTTTTTTCATCTTCGGAGTTTTGCGCGATGATCGACCCAGCGACTGGCAGGGAACGAGAGTAGCCGTCAAAGGCGGTACAATTTCTGGTCGCCAGAATGTTCCTAGTGAATTTTTCGATTATGTGAACGCTAAAGCAAATTATGAGTCTGAACAGCATGCTTCTATGTCGGAACGTCAGAAAGAAAAAATCACTGACACATTTCTCGGTGACTTGGCTAGAGTAAAAGCATCTGACTCATTGCAGGCAATGAGGCGAGATATAGGTTGTTGAAGGCGTTTTAGGTCTTCCTAAGCTTATAACTTTTTTGGCGAGAAAGTCGGTAGGGATGTTCCCAGAAGGGGTTTTAAGGGCCTCGGTCGTCGATTTTTGGGGGGTTTTGTTTTGCCCCTGGAGTTGTTATGATAGGCTCATAGAATGCAAAGAAGGTGACATCGTGTTCTGTCGACTCCCGGGAGATTGCGATGTGATCGAATTGCCATACCTATCCAATTATCAAGCAAAGGACAAGAACATAAAAGCGCCCTGCGGCATGCCCTTTGATGCCGCAAACGAGTGGAGGTTGTGATGGCTGAACTCTCATACGTCGGAAAAAGCGTGCCTCGCGTCGATGGGCCGGAAAAGGTGACGGGCCGGGCCATGTACACCCTGGACCTCCAGTTGCCCAAAATGCTTCACGGAAAACTGCTGGGAAGTCCACTTCCGCACGCGCGAATCAAGAACATCGACACCAGCCGCGCCGAGAGGCTACCCGGCGTCAAACTCGTGATGACGTCCAAGGACATCCCCGAGGAAGTGGAGTGGGGCGTCGTACCCGTTTGCTACGATCAGCGTCCCCTCGCCTCGGACAAGGTGCGACACGTGGGCGACTCGGTGGCCGCCGTCGTGGCGATTTCAGAAGACATCGCGAAAGAGGCGCTCGATCTGATCGACGTCGACTACGAGGATCTTCCCGCCGTCTTCGATCCGAAAGAAGCGATGCAAGAGGGCGCTCCCATCATCCATGACAGATACCCGAATAACATCGCCTTCACCAAGCACATGGAATTCGGCGACGTGGACCGCATGTTCGACGAGGCTCACCACGTGAGCGAGTTGGCCACGTCCTCCTCGCGCCAGATGCACGGTTCTTTCGAGATGCACGTCTCCATCGCCGAATGGTCGCAAAAGGGCGACGTGACGGTCTACAACTCCTCGCAATGCCCGAGTCTTTCGAGCCAGTATTTCTCCAAGCTCCTCAAGATTCCAGAGGCCCAGATTCGCGTGATCACGAACTACGTGGGCGGGGGGTTCGGCGGAAAGGCGACGAGTAAGTTCAACATAGATTTCCTCTCGATCATCGCGGCGAAAAAGCTGGGTCTTCCCGTGAAATTCTACTATGACCGCGAAGAGGAGTTCCTCCTCGGCACCCACCGGACGAAGCAGTTCCACGTCTGGCGCATCGCCACGGACAAGGACGGCATGCTCCTGGCGCGCGACACCCGGATGGTCGTTGAAAACGGCGGCTATTCCGATTACGGCCCGGCGGTCGGCGGCATCACGGCGCACATGGGCGGGAGCATCTACAACTACAAGGCCTATCGCCACCATGCCGACGTCGTCTGCACGAACGTGCCGCCCGGCGGCGCGATGCGCGGCATAGGCAACGGCGGCTATTCCTTTGGTTCTGAACTCGCGATGGAGAAACACGCCGATGAAATCGGCATGGACCCGGCGGAGTTTCGCATCAAGAACTTCGTGAGGAAGGGCGACACCACCATCATCGGGGCCAAGATCACGAGTTGCGGTGTTTCCGAGTGCGTACAGGAAGCGGTCAAGCGCGTGCCCTGGCGTCAGGAACAACCGAGCAGCAACGGGAAAAAGCGCGGCTTCGGGCTGGCCGCGGCGGTTCATTTCACCGGCGCGCGCGCAATGGGACCGGAGACGGCGGGCGCGTTCATCAAGATGAACAAGGACGGCACCGTGCAGTTGCTCTCGGGCACGATCGAGATGGGCAACGGCTCGGACACCACGCTCGCGCAGATTTGCGCCGAAGCGTTGGGTGTACGCGTGGAGGATGTTCGTATCATCAACGGGGATACTGCGGTGAACCCCTACGGGTGGGGCGTGCGGGGAAGCCGTACGACGACCATCGACGGCGAGGCTACGCGCCTGGCGGCGGTCCAGGCGAAGAACATGCTCTTCAAGGGCGCGGCGGAACTGCTCGAGTGCGACCCGAACGACCTGGACGCTCGAAAGGGCAAAATTTTCGTCACCAGTTCTCCCGAGCGGCAGGTGACTCACAGCGAAGCCTACATGAAGATATACGAAAAAGAGGGCAGCGAGGCCGTCTACACGGCGTCTTCTTATGACTCGCCGAGCGAGACGCCAGACCCCGTGACGGGTTATGGAAACTGGTCCGCGGCCTATGCCTACGGCGCCAAGGTGGCGGAGGTGGAAGTGGACACCGAAACCGGCGCGTTCGAGGTCTTGCGGGTCATCAGCACGAACGACGTCGGAACCATCGTGAACCCAGCCGGCGCGCTGGGCCAACTGGACGGCGGCGTGCTGATGGGCGTGGGCTACGCCATGATGGAGGATTTCGAAGTCGAAGACGGACAGCCGGTGAACGCGAACTGGCTCGACTACAAGCTGCCGACGACCCAGGATTTACCCGAACTCGAAGCCGTGCTTATCGAGACGGAAAATCCCTCGGGACCCTATGGGGCGAAAGGGCTGGGCGAGATGGCGCAGTTGGGAACGTCGGCGGCGATAGGGAACGCTATCTATGACGCCGTGGGCGTACGAATCACGTCGCTGCCGATAACGCCGGAAAAAGTGTTGGCTGCCCTGAACGAGAAAAATGGTGAATAGCGAGGAGAGGGGATAAAAAATGTCTTTTCGGCATCTATCCGCGAACAGCGCGGAGGAAACGCTCGCCGCCATGAAGGAGCACGGCGAGGACGGGAAAGTGTTCGCCGGCGGCGTCGCCCTCTCGATTCTCATGAAATCGCGGGTGTACGAACCCGAGGTGTTGATAGACATTGCGGGGGCGAGTGATCTGGATTTCATCGAAGGAACCGACAACGGCGGCGTCCGCATCGGGGCGAAGACGGTGCACCGCAAGATCGAACTCTCCCCGCTCGTTCAGGAACGCTTCCCGCTGCTCGCGGAAATCTTCCACAACGTGGCCACGATTCGCATCCGAAACCAGGGGACGGTGGGCGGCAACTTGTGCTTTGCGGAACCGGCATCGGATCCTCCAGGCGCTTTTCTGGCCCTTGAGGCCCGCATGAACACCAAAAAGGCGGACGGCTCAGAGCGGGTGATTCCCGCGACGGAGTTCTGGACGGGATATTACGAATGCGCGTTGGATGAGGATGAGTTGCTGTGTTCGATCGAGGTCGACCCACTGCCCGATGGATTCAGGACGGCCTACACGCGCTTCACCACGCGCTCCAAAGAGGACAAGCCCTGCGTTTCCGTCTCCACCGCGGTGCTCACCGAAGAAGACGGCAAGACGGCCAAAGAGGTGCGAATCGGCTTAGGGGGAGTGGAGGCCGTGTTCAGACGCCTCACGGCGGCGGAAGAGGGTCTGCGAGGCAAGGAACTCAACCAGGAGAACATCGACGCCGTGCTCGCGGAAACCCTCGATGACCTGGAGCCTCTGACCGATATCCGCGCGAGCGGCGACTACAGGAAACAGGTGACGCCCGTCTTGATCAGGCGAACCATCCTGAAGGCGTTGGGCGCTTCCTGATCTGACGGCTTCGGCCTTTTTTCTTGAATATTCGGAGGCTGATGCGGGGTACTACGTTTTCCTTAAAGGTATGCTTGATTACGTCCGCGGGTAAGGATGGGCGAGGCATCCACCCGATTATTCGCTCCACAAGGGATACTTAATACTCGAAGAGGTCGTTTTCGTGAAACCGCCTCTTCATGTGCAGCATACTCTTTGCCGAACTTCTCACGGGGGGACAGAAATATGAAGAGAAATAGGACAAATCGTTTCGGTTTAGCGCTTCTTGGATGTGTAACAGCCATGGCGTTATTCGTTGCGCCGGCTGCCGGAGGCGAGATCGACGATCTCAAGGCGCAGATCAAGGCGCTCATGAATCGGCTCGAAGGCATCGAAGACCGAGAGAAGAAGATGAAGGCCGATATGAAGGCCGCGGCGGAAGCCGTCAAGAAAAAGGCCGTGGCTACCGGCGACTTCCCGGGTTCCTGGAAGATGCCGGGGAGCAACACGTCGGTCTCCTTCAGCGGCTACGTCAAGCTCGACGCTATCTATGATTTCGACCAGGATCTGGGCGATACCTTTTTCGGTTACGACTCCGGAGGTGGCGCAAGTGGCATTCTCCTGGATGGCGATGACAGTGGTCAGCGTAAGTTCTCCATGCACGCCAAGCAAACGCGCCTGCGTTTCGACAGCCTGACGCCGACAAAAATGGGCAACCTCAAGACTCGCATCGAAACCGGTTTTTTATATGCCCCCAACGCCCTGCGCCTTCGCCACGCCTACGCCTCTTTGGGTGGGGTGCTGGTGGGCCAGAACTGGTCGATCTTGGGGGATGAGAATACCTACGCCGACACGATTGATGTCGAAGGGCCCGTGGGCGTGGCCGCCATACGCCGGCCTCAATTGCGCTACACCTCGGCCATGGGGAAGAATCTCACCGCCCAGGTTGCGCTCGAGGATCCTGACGCTCCGACTATTCTGATGGCCGGCGGGAAGACGTCCTCTCAAGATCGGATTCCGAACCTTGTGGGGGCTCTGCGCCTGAAAACGAGTTGGGGCGCTATTAACGTGTCGGGCTTGGTGGGGCAGGTTCTCTACGATGAAGGCGCGATGGAGGAAAATCTCACGATCTCCGCCCTCCACGTCGGCGCGAACGTCGGCCTTGGCAAGGACACCCGCCTGTGGGGCACGTTCAACGTCGGCCAGGGCGGACTGGCGGGTTACATGGTCGGGGCGACCGCCGCCGCCACCCTGGGTACGGGCGGTGAACTGGAGGCCGTAGACTCCATGGGCGGTTTTGTCGGCCTCACGCATAACTGGAGCAGCTCCGTGAGTTCGGGTCTGTATTACGGCTGGGTCGAGACCGATTACGGTGACGCCGAGGCGACGTTTGCGGACCTCAGCCAGTCGCAGCGTACGCTACACGCCACTATTTGGTGGTCGCCCGCACCCAAGATGCGAGCCGGTGTGGAGTTCATACAAGGCTGGCGTGAGACCAACGACGGCAGAAAGGGCGACGCTTCGCGCCTCCAATTGGGTCTTGTGTATAGCTTCTAGGTTTTTCGTTCAAGGCTTGCAGTTCTCCGCTTGAATGGAGGGGCGTTCAGGGCGAGAGAGTTGCCTATTCCTTGATAACCTTCACAAATGAAGCCCCGTCACTCTACGCAGGTGGCGGGGCTTTACTTTGCCGGTGCTCGGCTAAATATGACTGTCTAGCGGAATGGCGGCGAAATACTCCCCAGCCGTCATACTTCAACCCCCCGTTTCTTGCTTTCTCTTCTTCGCGGCGAAAAACTCCGCCTCCAGTTTCAATATCCCATCGGCGATGCTTTGGGTGAACTCCCTGCGGTATTCCCGGCCCTTTCCTTGCGCCGGAGGGATGACCTCGCCCACGCGAATGACGAGCCAGGAGTCGAGGATTCCCCTCGGTCTGATAAGCGTGTTCGACCCCGCGATATAGACCGGAAGAACGGGCGCGCGGCTCATGGCGGCGAGGGTGGCGACGCCCTCTTTCACTTCCACCTCGGCCGTCGAATCCACGATGCCTCCCTCGGGAAAAATCACCACCGCCCCGTTGAGTTTCAAGAGATTGAGGGCCGTCCGGAAGGTGCTGGCGCGCGCGGTTCCCTCCCTGTCCACGGGGAAGGCGCCGTAGTAGGTGATCAGCCTCGCGAACAGGGGATTGCGGAACAACTCGCGCTTGGCCATGTGATACACCCGCCTCGGCAGGAAGGAGGCGAGGATCACGGGGTCGAGGTAGCTTCGGTGGTTAGAGGCGACGATCAGCGGGCCATCGGGCGGTACGTTGTGCATGCCGTGGACCTCGACTCCGCCGAAGGCGAGCCGAAAGCCCGCCTGGAAAATCTTTTTGAGCCAGGTCGGCTGGCCGCTCGAAGGCAGGGTGGTTAGATGTTGCGTGTTCATTTTTGTGGTTCCGGCATTCTGTTTGCGGGCGCTCTATTCCGAAAAACGATCCTCGCGAGCATGGATCTCCAGCCTTTCCTCTCGGTCATCATATGAAAATCTTCGCACTCTCTGCAAAGCATTCGGGAAGCGCGTCATCAGTCGGGGCCGTGTTGATGGTGCTGCCGGCCGCGCCACACTTTGCCGAAGGCGTGAATGACGTCCTCGGCGGTGATGATTCCCAGAAGCTCTGTCGGGTCCACGCGGCTCACCACGGGCAGGCGCGAGATTCGCCTGTCGCCGAGTTTGGCCATCACCGAATCGAGTGATTGATCCGGATGCGCGTGCATGATGTATTTCTTTTTCGCAATCTCGCCCAGGGGTTTTTGCAGGATGCCTGCGGCCTGCGCCTGGCTGAAGTCGTAATTACTCGCCATGCCGGAGATCTTCCCGCTCGCGTCCAGGACGGGATATCCGGTGATGGCGCTTCCCTTTGTTTTCTGAATCGCCTCTTCTATCGTGATGTCCTCAGGCAGGGTGATGACGTCGCTGACCATGGCGTCGGACACGTGAATCCCGTGCAGGAGATGTTCGGTCTCATGGTCGGGCAGCGCGACGCCGTCTTGTGAGGAAAGCGCGCTGTATATCGGTTCGGGGTGCCAGTATCGCGCGAGAGCGAGCGATATGGCGTTCGCCACCATGAGCGCGAGAATGATGTTGTAGTCCTGCGTGAGCTCGAAGATGATGAGCACCGACGTCATGGGCGCGCGAATGACGGCCGCGAAGGCCGCGCCCATGCCCACGAGCGCGTATCCGCCCGGATGGGCCACGAAGCCGGGGAAGGCGATTTCGGCGAGAGAGGCCACGGCGCCCCCCGCCATCGCGCCCATGAACAGCGTCGGCGCGAAGATGCCGCCCAAAGAGCCGGTTCCGTAAGAAACCGCGGTGGCGATGAGTTTGAGGGCAAGCAGAGACAATAGAAAGGGCAGCGTATAGCTGTGCGTGAGCGCCTTGCTCACGGCGGGGTAGCCCACGGCGAATACCTCGGGCACCCAGATGCCGATGACGCCCACGAAAAGACCGCCGAGACCCGTGGCGAGAACGCCCCGGAAGCCTCGCAGGTGTTTCCATCCTGCTCGTATGAAGAGCAATCCCTTGATGAACGCCACGGCGACGAGTGCGCAGATTACGCCCACCAGGGCGTAGAGGAGTAATTCCAGGGAACTGTCCAGTGAATAAGACGGCACGGAGAACACGGGCTCGTTGCCGAGAATGGCGCGCGAGACGACCGACGCGGAAACCGCGGCGAACACGATGGAGCCGAGTACGCGCGCGTTCAGGTCGCCCACGAGTTCTTCGAGCGTGAATGTGACGGCGGCGATCGGCGTGTTGAACGCGGCGGCCAGGGCGGCGGCGCAGCCCACGGGGACGAGCGCCTGCACGCGTCGTCTTTTCAGCGAAAACGTCTCGCCTATCCAGCTCGCCGCGCCCGAGCATATCTGCACGGTGGGGCCTTCGCGTCCCAGGCTCGAGCCCGAGCCGATGTTGAGGACCCCGATGAGGAACTTACCTATCCACACGCGCTTGTCGATGTGACCGTTGTGGGCGACGTACGCGATTTTCGTCTGGGGGATGCCGCTGCCACGGGCTTCGGGAGCGAAGTATTGGAGAAACAGCGCAGAGAGAAAAGCGCCCCCGGCAGGTATGACCGCCACCCAGTACCAGGCGCGGTGAATCTCGGAAAGATCGTGGGAGCCGAAGAGAAGGTGATGCGTCCAGCCCAGCGCGAGATGAAAGAATACGGCGACGAAACCGGTGAGCGCTCCCACGATGATGGTCGTGAAGTAGAAGATGCCGTCGTCTGAGAAATCGAAGTGGAGCAGCCAGCCGAGAAGTTGTATGCGAAAATTTTTCCAGCTCACGGCGTCTCACTCATAGGGAAACATTTCTCGGGCGGCGGTTCAGCGCTTGAGAGCCCCTGTCGGATGGGGGCCGACGGGCTGATGCGGGGCGGGGTCGATTCCCTCCTTTCGGAGTCGGTTTTCATACCATTCCTTCTCGATGCCGTTGGCCTCGTCCATCCGGGCCAGGTCGCAAAAGATTTCGATCCGGTGACCGTCGGGGTCGCAAAAGTACATGGCCCTGTTCTCTCCCCAGGTGCCATCGCCCTCAGGATGCGTGGGGCTGTGCACCAGGGGGCCGCGCACAATTTTGACGCCGCATTCCTCGATCCACTCTCTCCAGGCGAGGAACTCGACCCGGTCTTTTACTCTAAATGCGAAATGATGCAACCCCAGGTCCTTGATCGGGCCCTGATCGTCGGTTTTCAGTTGCGCCAGCGCGGGCTGCTCGCCGGTGTGGTATACTAGGTTCAAATCGTGATGAAACGCGGTACACCGCAGAAAACATAGGCCCACGGCGAGGGTGGGGTGTTCTCCCGGGTCGTGGCGCTCCGAGAGGGTGAAGCCGAGAATCTCGGTATAGAACCTGAGAGATTCCTTGATGTTCGACACCTTGACGGCGACGTGCTGGAGTTCTTGAAATGAGGTTTCCGGTCGGGGCATCGTGCCATTCTCCTTGTTTTTGGCCATCCCGGGAGCGCGTCGTCGCACCGGGGGGGAATATAGCGCAACTTTTCGGTAGGAGAAACGCGGGTTGAATCGTTTTGAGGGGAAAAAGGCGCTCGTAACGGGCGCATCGCGCGGAATCGGCGAATGCGTGGCGAATCGCTTCGCCGCCGAAGGAGCGAGCCTGTACCTGGCTGCCGATGGAACGCAGGATGAACTCGAAAACGTCGCACGCGAATGCGAGGCCGCCGGAGGCAGGGCTGCTTTCGGGGTCTTTGATTTGGCCGAAGAGGGCGCCGCCGAGCGCATGGTGGAAGCCGCGTCGGACGCTATGGGCGGCGTCGACGTTCTCGTGAACAACGCAGGAATTCGCGCAAGCCAACCATTCGGGACATTCTCTTATGCGGATTTTGGCCGCGTGGTCGCCGTGAACCTGCGCGCTCCTTTTTTCGCGAGCCAGGCGGTGCTGCCCCTCATGCGTGAGGCGGGCGGCGGCAGAATCATCCACGTCGCGAGCCAGTTGGGTTCCGTAGCGGCGCGCAATACCGCGCTCTACAGCGCGACCAAGGCGGCGTTGATTCAACTCACCCGCTCCATGGCGCTCGAACTCGCAGGCGAGAACATTCTGGTGAACGCCGTCAGCCCGGGGCCTACGGCGACGGAATATCTCAAGAAACACGCCTACAAGACGCCTGAGGAACGCGCCCAACGTCTGGGAACCGTGCCGATGGGGCGTTTCGGCGAGCCGATGGAGATAGCGGGCGCAGTATTGTTCCTGGCCTCCCAGGATGCTTCTTTCGTGCATGGGCACAACCTCGTGGTGGACGGCGGTTATATCATTCACTGATGATGCGCAGACAGTAAAATTTTCGTATCCGGTACCGGCGGGCGAGGGGCATCCATCCGCCGCCGCATTCAAAAGGAGCTTGAGAGCCGTGAGTATGAGCGTAGGAGTCGTGGGTTTGGGCGTCATGGGCGGTGCTTTTTCGGGCCATATGCTGGACGCCGGCATGGAAGTGGCGGGTTATGACCCGCTCGATGCGATGTATGAGAAATTCGAGGGTAAAAATATGCGCAGGGCGTCTTCGCCTGCGGACGCCGCCGATGGGGCCGACCTGGTGATGACCTCACTCCCGAACTACCAGGTCGTGGAAAAGGCGGTGGCGGGCGAGGGAGGCATTCTTGAGGGTATCTCCTCCGGCGGCATCATCGCCGATATGAGCACGGTTCCGCCCAAGTTCTCGAAAGAAATAGCGGAAAAAGCGGGCGAGAAGGGCGTGAGTTGGCTGGATTGTCCGGTGAGCGGCGTGGGAAAGCAGGCCGCCGTGAAGGACCTGGTGGTGATGTCGGCAGGTCCCAGGGCCGCGTTCGATAAGGCGAAGCCCGCCTTCGACGCCATCGGCAAGAAGACGATTTACGTGAGCGAGGAAAACGGGCTGGCCGCCCAGTTGAAGCTCGTGGTGAATCTCGTGCTCTTTATCAACATGGCGGGGGCATGCGAGGGTCTCACCCTTGGTCTCAAGGCGGGAATCCCCAAAGACGTCATGCTTGAGACCCTGTGCTCGGGCGCGGCCGGCTCAAACGTGCTCGACGTTCGCGGCAAGGACATGCTGGCCGGCAATTTCCCGGAATCAGGCCCGATATGGATAGTCTTGAAGGACCTCGAATGCGCCATCGACTCCGCCAAGGACCTGGACGTACCCGTGCCGCTCAGCGGCCTGCTGGAACATCTCTATCTGGCCCAGCGCAGCAAGGGCAGGCAGCATGAGGACGGGAGCTCAATCTTCCGCATTTACCAGGAACTGGCCAACATCGCCTGAGCGTGAAAAGAAGGCAGCGGTTTTCAGGGACGGGTTGTCGGGACGAATCGGCTTTTTGTTGCCGTTAGTGTTCATTCGCGCTTTGGTCAAGCAGGTGCGCAGATGCAAGATAAAGGTGATATATCGATTTAACTACTATCGGCAATTATTTGAAATTAAATATATTAAAAAATACAGTTAAAACCTATCCCGCAACCGAACTTTCCTAGCCGGTGACGGATGAGCGGATAATCTGACGCAACTCCTCGTCGTTCAGCCCGGCGATTTGCTCAAAAGTGATGAGGGCCATGGTGTCCGGATCCTCCCGCTCTCCCCACCAGAGCCGAAAACTCTTCTCCTGGTAGCTGTAGCGGATGTCCGCATCGACACCCTCGATCTCCCCGGCCAGAATGCCGCTGATGCGCTCGGTCATGATGCGACTGTGTTTTCTTTGCGCCTCGATGTCTTCCACGAAAGCGTCTCCTCATCCTTTGTTCTGTTATTTTTAAGAAGGCGATACCCCCGAATGCTGACCTCACATCCTCGCCTCGCCGTCTTGTAATCGCCCTTTAAGAACTCTTCCGGCATCTGCCGAGCATAACAGGGTATGAAAACTATAAAAAATACGTCTTTCCCTCTTCGAGCAACTGGATTCTCGGCTCGTTCAATGCCTCGATTTCCGCCTTGGTCTCATCGTGATACTGGGTCTTGATGTGAAAGATGTAGACGGGAATATCGGGCGGCATTTTTTTTATTTCCGCTTGGAGCATGGCCGGCGTCATGTGTTTGGACATGCGCGCGAGTTCCTCCATTTTGTTCGGAAACGACACCTCGGTGATGATGGCGCGCAGGTTCTCCGTCCCGGAAGCGCCCCGCCAGATGGCCTCAGTTGGCCCTGTATCACTCGTGTAGAGCAGCGCGCATTCTGCGTCCTGCAAAATAAAGCCGAAGGTGGTGCCCTTGTGGTCGACCTTGTAGGGGGTCATCCGAACCCCGTTGCAGGAGCGGGTTTCCATCTCCTCGATGGCGGAGAAATCGAGTATCGGTGTACCTTCGTGGCATATCGCGCAAAAATCCGGCCAGACGGCGTTGTTGAAGATGGATTTTTGAATCTGCTCGAGCACGTCTCGCGCGCCGATGATTTTCAGCGAATCATCCCGCAGGCCGAAGATGTTGTCGGCAAGGTAGGGCAGTTCCGCAATATGATCCAGATGCGCGTGGGACACCAGGACGCCGGTGAGCTTGGCCTGCTCCTCGATGGTGAGGCCGGAAGCGGCCGAACCGCCTTCGAGCAGCAACTCTTCGTTAATGAGAAAAGACGTCAACTGACACCCGGGCGCTTTGCCGCCCGCGCAACCCAACACACGGAATTGGATGGCCTGTCCTCCGCCTGAAGCCCCGTGAATGCAAAGAATCTTTCGCTTGCCGCCTGATTATAGGCACAGCCGAATCAACTTGGGAAGATGTCTTTTTCTATACCTTTTCCCATTTTCCGCTCTTAGAGCGCCTGCGTTTTCCGAAGTCATCCATCTGCGCGACGCTGGTTGCGGGGAATATGGGGCCGTCCGTACAAACACGCCAGCCAGAACAGGTGCACTGGCCGCACAGGCCCACGGCGCATTTCATATATCTCTCGATGGCGAAATATGTGCGCTTAAGGGGTAGTTTGGGCAGACACGCGGCCATCATCCGCTCAGGACCGCAGACGGCGTAGCTGTCCGCCTCGACGGGCAATAGTTCGGTCACCAGGCCTTTGTGTCCGAGGGAGCCATCCTCGGTGGCGACGTGGACGGGGCCGAGTTCGCGGAATTCTTCATAATACAGAATCTCATCCGCCGTTCGACCGCCCAGAACAAAGCAAGGCGCTTCGGAGGCGAGTGCGAGCAGTCTCAGCTCCGCAATGCCCACGCCGCCGCCGATGAGAGCGGGGCGCTTGAGGGCAGGGTAGCCTTGGCCCAACGGGCCGCGCAGTCCGATTTCGTCTCCCGGCTCCACGGCAACCAGTTTTTCGGTGAACGCGCCCGCTTTTTTGACGGTGACGGCGTTCGGATAGGAGAGGGTGAAGGGTTTTTCGCCCAAACGCGGCAGCCAGACCATCATGAACTGTCCGGGAGTGGACTCAATCTCCTTATCGAAGAAGATCGTCTGCGTCCACTCGCTTTCCCGGCGGTTTTCTACGACCTTATAGACGCTACGCATGGGAGCCGCCTCCGTTCGCCGGGCGGTGTGCGCCGCCGATGAGCGCGGACATCGGCTCATCGCCCAGATATTCCTGAATCCCCTCCCAGATATCACGGGTGAGCGCTGCGGCCTCATGCGTGTTCTTTCGCATGAAGGCGGTGCCGATTCCCAGGACGCAGGCTCCCGCCAGAATGTATTCCACGGCATCCTCCCAGGTTTCGATTCCCCCGTATGCGAGGATGGGGCAGCGAAAGCGCGCGTAGGACTCATACGTCATGCGCAGGTTGATGGGCTTGAGCGCAGGGCCGCTGATGCCGCCCGTCGTGCCCGCGAGGATCGCCGCCCGGCTCTGGATGTCCACCGCCAGGCCAGGTCCCAGGGTGTTTCCGCAGCCCAGGGCGTCGGCGCCCGCGCTCAGGCATGAATCCGCCACGGCCAGATAATCGCTGTTGGGTGAGAGCTTGGCGATGACGGGCTTGTCCGTCTCGCCTCGCACGCGCTCGATGACCTCGGCGGAGAGGGCGGGGTTCTGGCCGATGCTCTCCATGATGGTCTGCTCGCCCGGCTCCTTGTTGGGGCAGCCCAGGTTCACCTCGATGGCGTCGCTGAATCTCGACATCCGGCGCGTGACCTGTGCGAATTCTTTGGAATCTCCGCCATAGACCGAGACGATGAGTTTTGCGTTCTTGAGCTTTATCTCTTCCAGGTCGCGCTCCCAGTCCTCGGCGCTTTGCGTGGGCAGGGCGAGGGAGTTGAGCACCGCGCCTTCCGGGGGGTATACGACCACGGGATTGTCGTTGCCCGGCTTCTCCCGGGGACCGACCGATTTCGTGACGTAGCCGCCCAGGCACGCGCCCGCGCTCTCGAAGGCGGTGAAAACTTCCGGATAGCTCAAAATGCCGCTGGCGTTGATCAGCGGCGGGTGGATATCGGGGAGCGGTATCACGGTCTGCTGCCCCTCCTGAGGTGGAGTATGCGGGCGGGTTCAATTGGATGGAGTATAGTGGGAATGGGCGCTTCAAGCCAACTTGGCGAGTAGAAAATCTGAGCCCGGGCGCCGGTGGCGCACCGGATTATTGCAAAATGCCCGAAATGGTGGTCTAAATGGCTTTGTTCGCCCTTTTCCGTGGACGGAGATGGAAAAGGCTGTTTTCACAATCGCGAGGCGCGGCCTTGCGCTGAGAGGAAAAATCCCGTGGTCGCCATCCTGATCGGCTGCTATCTCGTTGCGGCGCTCACGCACCTGTATCTGCTCTTCACGGGCAGGTCCGTGGGCGTCGTCTACGGAGTCGGCTCACTGCTCGCGGGATTTGCGCTTCATACCCTCATGCTGGGGGTGAGCTTCGCCTCCGGCACGCCCGAGGGCTGGGGGCCGTGGCTGAGCGGCATGGCGTGGGTGATCATCCTGATGTACCTGATCGTCTACGCCCGCTACCGCGATATCGCCCTCGGTGGTTTCGCCGTGCCTGCGGCGTTCATTCTCGAGGGATACGCATCGGCCTTTCCCGGCGTGTGGGGTGCGGGTTCGAGCGCCGTGCAGGGTTATTTACTGAAAGGCCACGCCGTGCTCGCGCTGCTGAGCTCGGGCGCGTTTTTTCTCCTCTTCGCCTCGGCGCTGATGTATCTCGTTCAATCCCAACAACTCAAATCCAGAAGACCCAGCGCCTGGCTGCATCGTCTGCCCTCGCTCGACATTCTGGACGACCTGAACCACAAGATTCTCTATTTCGGCTTCGCGTTCCTGACGGCGAGCCTGCTGCTCGGCTCGATGTGGGCGAAATCGCGCCACGGCGCCTACTGGAGCCTCGATCCGGTGCGCACCTGGCCGCTGATACTCATCTGGGGCGCATATGGGCTCCTGCTCTTCTGTCGGCTTACCAGAAGCTGGAAGGGAAAGCGCTCCGCCGTTTTCTCGATGGTGGCCTTCTTCGCCGCGCTCCTCGCGCTTGTCGTCCATTTCTAGGGGGCGCGGAAGAATATGTCCATCATTCTCGCCGGCGTGAGCCACCACAACACGCCGCTCAGCATTCGAGAGCGCCTCTATTTCCCCGAAGGGAACATGAGCGAGTGGCTCGACAGGCTGGCCGGCTACCACGAGCTCGATGAGCGCCTCATCCTCTCGACGTGCAACAGGGTGGAAGTCTACAGCGCAGTGGATGATCTGGAACAGGGACTCGATGCGATTCATCGCTTTTTCCTGGAATCACGCGATATCGGCCGAGAGGAGCTGAACGCCCATCTCTACGTTCACCGCGAAGCCGAAGCCACGCGGCATCTGTTCACCGTGGCGTCGAGCCTCGATTCCATGGTGGTGGGTGAGCCGCAGATTTTGGGCCAGGTGAAAGAAGCCTACCGGGTCGCCCAGGCCTCGGGCCACGCCGGAAAGGCGCTCACGAACCTCTTCTCCCGCGCGTTTCGCGTGGCGAAAAAGATTCGCGAGCAGACGCCGATAGGCGAGTCGCCGGTGTCGGTGAGCTCCGTCGCCGTGGATTTGGCCAAAAGAATTTTCGGCTCCCTTGCGGGGAAGAACGTGCTCTTGCTGGGCGCGGGCGAGATGGGCGAGGCGGCGGCGAGGCATCTCAAGGCGAGCGGGGCGGACACCCTCCAGGTGGCGAACAGGACGCTCGCGCGCGCCCAGGAGTTGGCCGCAAAACTCAAGGGGCGCGCCGTGAGTTTCGATAATCTCGAGCAAGCGCTCATCGACGCCGACGTCGTCATCACCTCGACGGCCTCGCAGGGTTTCATTCTGGATAAGCCGACCGTGGCCGCTGCGCTCGAGCGCCGCCGCGACGCGCCGGTTTTTCTCATCGACATCGCCGTGCCGAGAAACGTCGCGCCCGACGTGAACGAACTGGAAGACGCATATCTCTACGATGTGGATGACTTGCAGTCCGTAGCGGCGGACAACCTACGGGATCGCGAGGAGGTGGCCCGCGACGCGCGCGCGATCCTGGAAAGCGAGGTGCAGACCTATCTCGCCCGCCAGAAGGCGGAGGATCTCAGGTACACCTTTGCGGCCATACGTTTCTTTGCGGAGTCGATGCGCCGGACGGAAGTCGAAAAAACCATTCTTCGCCTACCCGAATTGGGCGGGGACGGTCGTGATGCGCTTGACGCCATGACGAAGGCGCTGGTCAACAAGCTTCTCCACCATCCCTTCGCCGTCCTGCGCCAGATGGCGGAAGAAGACGTGGAGGGCATTTCGGTCGAATCCGTCCAGAAACTCTTCGGAGTGGAGCCCGAAAGCGATGAGAACCCGCCCGGCCCGCCGCCGGATGAATCGGACTGACCCATGAACGACATGCTGCGCCTCGGCACACGGGGCAGCGCGCTGGCGCGCGCGCAGACTCAAACGATGGCTACGTCGTTGCAGCGTTTGAACCCAGGCCTCGAGGTGGAGGAAATCATCGTCCGCACAAGGGGAGACGCCATGCTCGGCTCCCCGATTCACGAACTGGGCGGGAAGGGCTTGTTCGTCAAGGAGATCGAAGACGCCTTGTTGCAGGGCCGAATCGACGCCGCCGTTCATAGTCTCAAGGACCTGCCGAGCGAACTGCCCGAAGGGCTCATCCTCGCTTCGATACCCGAAAGAGAAGAACCCTGGGACGCCCTGGTATCGCGCGGCGGAGAATCGATTCGCGGGCTGGTGCCCGGCAGCCGAATCGGCACGGGCAGCCTGAGGAGAATCGCGCAGATAAGGCGCTTCCGGCGTGATCTGAAAATTGTGGAGTTGCGCGGAAACGTGGATACGCGCCTCGAAAAAGTGGCGGCGGGAGAGGTCGAGGCCGCCATACTCGCCTTGGCGGGTCTCAAGCGTCTGGGGCTCGAGGAGCGGGCGACGGAGGCGCTCGCGCCCGAACTCATGCTGCCCGCCGCGG
Source organism: bacterium (assembly GCA_965261085.1). Lineage (GTDB taxonomy): Bacteria > UBA8248 > UBA8248 > UBA8248 > UBA8248 > Bin107. Next base: position 2,755,674 of record OZ253442.1, on the reverse strand, counting down.
GACAGGGCGCACTCGCGATTGAAACGAGAGCCGATGATGCGGCCACGCGCCGCCTTACGGAAGGGCTGGATCACCCGGAGACGAAACAAGCCGTGATGGCCGAGCGGGTCGTGATGGCGCGTTTAGAGGGCGGGTGCCAGTTGCCCCTGGCCGTCTTCGCGGAGATTCGCAAGAGCGAATTTCATATCAAAGCCCGTCTCGCGAGCGTTGACGGTGAGCGGATGGTGGAGCGAGAACGAACGGGCGCGCCCGATGACGCCATGAGCATGGCCGAAGAGGTGGCCGAGGAGGTTCTCGCCCATGGCGGGGCGGAGATACTGAGAGACGCGCGATGAGTGAGGTCATAAACGAGGACAGGGATGGGCGGCCCCTTGCGGGTAAAAGAATTCTCGTCACGCGCCCTGAAGAAGGGGCATCGCGCATGGGTGAGATGCTGGCGGACCTGGGCGCCTGCGTGCGCTTAGCACCTATTATCGAGATACGGGAGCCTGAGGATTGGACACCTGTGGATGCGGCGATCCGCGCGCTGGATTCGTATGGGTGGATAATTTTTACGAGCCCGAACGGGCCGAAATTCCTGGAGAAAAGGTTTGATGATCTGGGCGTTTCCCCTGGGTCGATTCCCAAGGAGACTTCTGTTCTGGCTGTCGGCCCCGTCACGGCCGCAGCGGTGGAAATTTTTTTGGGAAGAGCGCCCGATAAGGTGGCCGAAAAATATGTGGCCGAGGGCGTCGTCGCGCTGTTCGAAGGCCAGGATATGGCGGGTGAGCGTGTTTTGCTGCCCCGGGCGAAAGAGGGGCGGGACGCCATCCCGCAGGCGCTCTCGAAGATGGGGGCCAGCGTGGACGACGTGGCCGTTTACCGGACGACGCCTTTGGGCCGTGAAGCGCTGCGCGAGGCGTGGGGAGAGCTTGAGGCCGGAAAAATTGATATGCTGACGTTCACGAGTTCCTCCGCGCTCGATGGCTTCATGGTGGCGGCGGGCGAGGAGACGGCGAAGGGATGGATGAGGCGCGCGCGCGTGGCCTCCATCGGCCCGGTGACCACCGCCACGGCGCGCAAGTGGGACGTCAGGCCCGATGTGGAGGCCGCCGAATCGACGATTCCCGATATGGCGCGGGCCATCGTCTCTTTTTACCGGGAACTGGAGACGGCGAACGATACGCAGAAAATGGAGGATGAAATTTCATGATGCCTGACGACAATTTAATACTCTCGGCCCTCGCGGGCGAGGTGCAAAACCGCACGAGGCGCACGCGGGAGACGGCCGCCATGCGGCGCATGGTGCGCGAGACGAGACTTTCCGTGGATAACCTCATCTACCCGATGTTCGTGGTCGAGGGTGAGAACGTGAAGCAGGAAATTTCCTCGATGCCCGGACAGTACCAGCTCTCCGTCGACAGGCTCGTGGCCGATTGCGCGGAAATCGCCGCTCTCGACATACCGGGCGTCATCCTGTTCGGCATTCCCGACCATAAGGACGACCTCGCGAGCCAGGCCTATGCGGAAGACGGCGTCGTGCAGAACGCGGTGCGCGCGCTCAAGGAAGCCTATCCCGAGCTTTGCGTCATCACGGACGTTTGTCTTTGCGAATACATGGATCACGGCCATTGCGGCATCATCGAGGGCGATAAGATACTGAACGACCCCACACTCGAACTCATCGACCAGACGGCGGTGAGCCACGCAGAGGCGGGAGCCGACATCATCGCGCCATCGGACATGATGGATGGCCGCGTCGGCTCGATTCGCACGGCACTGGACGCTGCGGGATTCACCCAGACGCCCATCATGGCCTATTCGGCAAAGTTCTCGAGCGCCTACTACGGACCTTTCCGCGAGGCGGCGGAGAGCGCGCCCGCCTTCGGCGACAGGAGTTCCTACCAGATGGACCCGGCGAACGCGCGCGAGGCCATGCGCGAGATAGCCTTCGACATCGAGGAGGGGGCGGACATCATCATGGTGAAACCCGCGCTCGTCTATCTCGACGTCATCGCCCGGGCGCGCGAAATGATGGACCTGCCCGTCGCCGCCTATAACGTATCGGGGGAGTTCGCCATGCTGGCGGCGGCGAGCCGCAACGGATGGCTCGACCCCGAGCGCGCGTTCACCGAAATGCTCACCTCCATCAAGCGCGCGGGGGCTGACATCATCCTCACCTACTTCGCCAAGGACGCCGCCAGAAGGCTTCGGGGAGACGCCGCGACGCCGCTGTCGTGGATGTAGGGGATTCAGACAAGTCGAAAAATTGACAAGCCGCGCGATGGAGTATATCATCTCTTGAACGAATGGTTCAGGCTGGCTATCGAACCTCACGAGTCGATGTTGGACTTCTGCTTTCCGCCTTGGCGTATTCGATACACAGAAAGAAATGGTGACGGAATGGGCAAGAAAAAGAAAAAGACGGAACCAAAAGTGATTGTGTATCGCTCTGGGGTTCTGAACCACGCCGACGCGGACAGGTTCGAGAAAGCGTGTAAGGCGTATCTCAAAAAAGTCACAAAATCCAAAAAAACCGCGAGGGAGGCTCTTGTCCGGTTGGGGACCCACACGCCCGACGGACAACTTACCGAACGATTCAGGTAGAAATTGCACCGACTGACGACGACTTTCGTGCTCGGGTATCACGGGTGCGAGCAATCTGTGGCCGAGCGTCTTCTCGCCGGCGAACCGTTTCAAAAAAGTAAAAACGATTACGACTGGCTCGGCCCCGGAATCTATTTCTGGGAAGCCAACTCGCTCCGTGGGCTCGAATTCGCGGCTGAACTCCAGAACACCCCTTGGGGCTCCGATATTACGACCCCTGCGGTTGTCGGGGCGATCATCGATCTCGGACTCTGCCTTGATTTGACGACAGCGGCGGGTATCCGGCAGGTTCGGGCCGCGCACGCGAGTTACATTTCAATCTGTGAGAAATTGGGCGAAATTCTCCCTAAAAATTCGCCGGATTTACACCAACTTAGGCGACCCCTTGATTGCGCGGTATTCGCGCAGCTTCATGAAATTCGAAAAGACAATGAGGAACCGACCATAGACACCGTGCGCGGGGTCTTCGTGGAAGGCGAGCCGGCTTATGAAGGGGCCGGTTTCCGCGCGAGAACCCATATCCAGATATGCGTCTGCAATACCTCCAGCATCAAAGGCGTGTTCCGGGTGCCGGACGATCAACTGATTTAAGTGGTGGCAAAATCGGAGCGAATCCTTTCCCGTCACCCCAGGCTTTTTCCCCACACAGCCTTTGAGTCAAAGTGGCGCAACCGATTCATGGTTTTGGTCGGTGTACGACTCTTTCGACTACTATGGACGACATGATGTATTTGTTATCGAACGGCGTGACAAACTTGTGAAGCTTACTGGAAGGGAAGATGGCCAAACCCCACGAGAAACTCGCCGCCTCGCCGCCCGTTGGACGCGCTTATCCACATGATGCAGGCAACCCAGCGCTAAAAATAAGTTGTGGAATTGTCGTCTGATGACGCATATTAACAATAGGTGATTGATGTAGTGAACGCCCGCCTAGAGGTACATTTGACATGAGTACCGTAGAACTAGCCTTTGAACAGCAGAATGGTTCCGATGTGCGTCCCGCCTCAGGAGGACCGCAAGACATCTTCTATGCCAGGAGCAGCACTGTCCCACTGCCGGTGATCGAACGGGCCGAGGGTATTTTCATGTGGGATGAGGATGGCAAAGAGTACATCGATGGCTGCTCCGGGCCGGTCGTCAGCAATATCGGCCACGGCAATGTTCGCGTGGCCCAAGCCATGGCCGATCAGGCCCGCACATTGGACTATGCTTATTCCCGACTCTCCCGGCATCGACCGAACATGGCCCTGACTGCGCGCATTGCGGAGCTGGCCGGACCCGGTTATGAGCGGGTTTGTCTCGCCTCGGGCGGCAGCGAGGCCGTGGAGATCTCAATCAAGTTCCTGCGCCAATATGTCGTCGCGACCGGCGCCGCCCAGCGCCGGAAGATAATCAGTTGCCAGCCCTCCTATCACGGCGGGACCATTGCGGCCCTCGGCATGTCCGGAGATGAGGGGCTGGGACCCTTTCTGGACGGTTTCGCCGTGGCTTCGGCGAAAGCGCCGGCGCCGATCTCCTACCGCGTGCCGGAGGGCCACACGGTGGAGAGCTTTGCGGACGAATGCGCCGATGCTCTTGAAGAGAAGATACGCGACCTCGGCCCGGAAAACGTATTGGCCTTCGTGATCGAGCCGATCGGCGGAGTCGCCACCGGCTGCGTCGTACCGCCCGCGCGCTATTTCCGCCGCGTGCGGGAGATTTGCAGCCGCTACGGCATCTATCTGGTCTTCGATGAGGTTCTTTGCGGAACCGGTCGCTCGGGCCGCTTTCTCGCCGCCCACCATTGGCCCGAGGCCTTGCCGGACATCGTGGTGATGGCCAAGGGACTGGGGTCGGGCTATGCTCCCCTGGGGGCGGTTCTGATCCCGGCCGCCATGGCCGACCATCTGGCGGATCTGACCGGCTACAACTTTTCACACACCTACAACGCCAATCCGATCACCTGCGCCACGGGCGTGGCCGTGCTCGAGGAATACGAGCGGCTGAACCTCGTCGCCGCGGCGGCGGAGCGAGGAGCCTCTCTGCGCTGCAAACTGGAGGCGTTGGCGGCCGATTTTCCGGTAATCGGCGATATCCGCGGGCTGGGCCTTTTGATGGCCGTGGAAATGGTCGCCGACAAGACGACGAAAGAGCGGTTGCCTGCGTCTTTTCTGCCTGTGGAGAAGATACGCATTCACGCGCTCCATCACGGCCTTTTTATCTATGGCCGCCGCATGGCCAGCGGCGTGCATGGTGGTGACTGGTTCATCGTCTCTCCGCCGCTGACGATCACCGAGGCCGAATGCGATGAACTGGTCCGGCGTCTCCGTGACGCTTTCATGGATTTTCAGCATGAATGGGAGGTCTTTGATTCGGACCGGCAAACCGCCTAGCACGGCTTTTTACATGACGGCACGACCGGCTGCGCTTTCAGGAGCCTCCGCGCCGAACCCCTCGCGTGATGATCCCGGGTGCATGCGCAGGCGGCTGCATGGCGAGGACGCCATCGCGCCCGGCCCGGCATAAAGCCATAAAGAAACGGCGCAAACCGGGCGGGTATCCTGACGGGTTCATTCCTGTATTGCCGACGGAATGAGAGGCTCCGAAGGCGGACGCCGGCGGAGCGCGCGCTGGATGAGGAACGTGTCGATCCATTGATCGTGCTTGATGCCTACTGCTTCGAGCGTACCGATAGGCCGGAAGCCGAATCGCTCATGCAGTTCGACCGAACCGGGAGTCCCGGCCTCGGTAATCACTGCGAGTGGCTGCATTTTCTTCACTTCCACAACCTCAATCGCGCTGAATTCAAGACATGGACATCCATTGCCATTCAGAGGGTGTCATCCACCTCACCGCTGAAGTTGTCTAATTCCGGCTCGTCTCTTCGAATGGCACGGCGTTCAATTTTCTGTAACCCTCCTTAGCCACCGCATGGACTCCCCTTGCGCTTCGCTTCGCCTTGGCGTTATGTTGAGGGCACTACAAAGCAGGACAAACTGAAATTATGTTTCCTTACATTTGAACCGGGAGGAATAGGGGAATGTCGGATAAGGATATCGTTTTTCTGGGCGGAGCGCGGACGCCGTTCGGCGCTTTTCTGGGCGCCTTGAAGGAGATGTCGGCCACGGAACTGGGCGCGCTGGCGGCGAAAGAGGCGATGACGCGCGCAGGCGTCTCGCCCGAAGACATCGACCACACCGTGGTTGGCAACGTGATCCAGTCGAACTCGGACGGCGTCTACATCGGGCGGCACGTCGCGCTGGCCGCGGGCGTTCCGCTGGACAGGCCCGGCTACTGCGTGAACCGCATGTGCGCCTCGGGATTTCAGGCGGTACTGAGCGGCGCCAAGGAAATCATGACCGAAGACGCCGACGTGGTGCTCGCCGTGGGGGCTGAGAACATGAGCCTGACGCCGCACGTGATCAGAAATTCCAGAACCGGCATGAAGCTATTCCAGGCCCCGATGGAAGATGGCCTCTACACGGCGCTCACCGATACTCAGGCCAACGTGCCCATGGGCATCACGGCGGAGAATCTGGCGGATAAATACGATCTGCACCGAGAGGCGGTGGATGAGTTCGCCGCTCTCTCTCAGGCGCGGACACACGATGCGTGGGAGAGCGGACGGCTGGCGGAGGAATGTTTCGCCGTCGAGGTGAAAGAGCGGAGGAAGACGATTACGTTCGATCGCGACGAGCATCCCCGGGCGGATTCGAACGAGGAATCGCTCGCGAGGCTCAGGCCCGCATTCAAGGAAGACGGCGTGGTGACGGCGGGCAACGCCAGCGGCATCAACGACGGGGCGGCGGCGCTCGTGATTTCCTCGCGCGCGGCGGCGGAGCGTCTGGGCCGAAAACCCATCGGGCGGCTCGTCTCCTGGGGCGTTTCGGGGTGTGACCCCACAATCATGGGCATCGGCCCGGCGGAGAGCAGCCGCATCGCGCTCAGGAAAGCGGGTTTACAACTCGACGATATGGATTTGATCGAGATCAACGAGGCGTTCTCCGCCCAGTATCTGGCGGTGGAGAAGGACCTGGGTCTGGACCGTGAGAAGACGAACGTAAACGGCGGCGCCATCGCTATCGGACATCCCGTGGGCGCGAGCGGAGCGCGGCTCACGCTCACGATACTACACGAGCTCAGGCGCCGGGGCGGGAAGTACGGTCTGGCGGGCGCCTGCATCGGCGGCGGCATGGGCCTTTCGGTGATAGTCGAGGCGTATGGGGATTAGGGTTTCCCGATTATGTGGAGAATCCCGGGCGCTTGTCGAACGGAATGGGCGCGCCGCGGACGATGGAATAACCGCTTCGTCTCGCAGGCTGTGATGCTGGTTTTGGAGGCGGATTAAACCTGAAAAATTCGATAAAATACGATAAATTAGCGGGGTTTTTCCGTACATGTATTTTGCTGATAATAGACTTAAGCAATAGGATTCTAAACCATTGAATTATAACAATTTGATATATGAATCAGATGGGCCGATCGCCATTTGCACGTTCAACCGCCCTAAAGCATTAAATGCTTTGAATACAGAGACGATGGATGAGCTATCTCACGTGATATCTAATTTCAAAGATGATAATAGTCTGAAAGTATTGATATTAACGGGTTCAGGCGATCGGGCTTTCATCGCGGGGGCGGACATCAAGGGCATGGTGGGCCGCAGTCCACTCAGCGCAAAGTGGCTCTCCGAGCATGGAACGAAAATCTTGAGAGACCTGGAAACCATTGGAAAACCTTCGATTGCGGCTGTGAACGGATTCGCCCTGGGCGGCGGCTGCGAGGTGGCGATGGCATGCTCGATTCGGTTGGCGTCCACGAACGCGCTCTTCGGTCAGCCGGAGATAAATCTGGGCATCATCCCCGGCTACGGCGGCACCCAGCGCCTTCCCCGGCTCGTTGGAGCCGGACGAGCTCTGGAGATACTGATGACGGGCGATCCGGTAAACGCTGAGGAAGCGCACCGAATCGGGCTGGTGAACAAGGTTTGCGAGCCGGATGTCCTGATGGATGAGGCGAGAGCGCTGGCTGGAAAGCTGGCGTCCAAGAGCGGGCCTGCGATCGAATTGATTCTGGGCGCCGTATATGGTGGGCTGGAGAGTGGTCTCGAAGCGGGACTGACTCTCGAGACCGAAAAATTCGCTTTGGTGAACAGCACGGAAGATTCACAGGAAGGTCTCGGCGCATTCATCGAGAAACGTCGCGCCGATTTCCAGGATCGCTAATCCCGCCTCACCGAAGGCTCATCCATGAAACGGATAAAGCCATTAAAAATAAAAGGGAAGAAGGGCGACCGTATCTGGAAAGTATCTGCGTCAAAGGGCCGAAAGCAAGACGGCCCCGAACTCATCCCGATGCACAAGACGAAAAAAGAGCGCCGCCTGGATGAAATCCAGAGGTGGATGGACGAGAACCTGCCTCCCGTTGGCACGCCCGAGTGGGAAGCTCTTTGCACCGGCTGCGGGAAGTGTTGTTACGACAAGGTGTGGGAGGGAGACAGGCTGCTCTTGTTGACGAGTGCATGCCCGCAACTCGAAGTCGAGACGAACCACTGTCGAGTCTATGCCGATCGCTTCGAGAAAGAGCCGATGTGCATGCCGATTGGCCCTGAAATCATCGAAATGGGTGCTCTTCCCGAGGATTGCCCCTACGTCGAGAATCTTCTGGGATATCGAGGTCCTAAAGTCGTCGACAAGAGCCTAGAGGAGATGTAGCCGTCCCCCGGAGACTCGATTCATTGCCGGCCCACGCGGTTTTAGGGGCTGGCTCCTCCGAATCCCTCTCATCTCGAATCGCTATCCATGCCGTTTCGTGCGTTTCATAGCGCCTGAAGCTATCCTGAAAGACGCATTCCGTGCCATAATCATTACTCCATATACTGCCTGTTAGGAAATCCTTTGAGCGGAATCCTTCATCCACATTCTGAGTCCTTGCAAGCCCTCTTTATCACTCTCAACTTCGTTTTTTGAAATCTCGGGTGCCGTCTAAGGCGGATTATCGACAGTACCGTGCGTATCCAGGGTCTCATGATGGAAGCATGGGGGAAATGAGTTTTTCATAAAAGGCCGACGTTTTGCTTGACGGCATCCATCCCAACATTTTAGCGCTCAGCTGCGCCACGCTCATTGCCTTCGCCCGCGTTTCGCAGCGCTATGCGATACCGCGCATGAAAATGCACACGGCCAATCTGGTTATGGCATGTGTGACGACCACTCTCGGTTGGTTTTTCTACTGGATAGAGGGCCCGCTCGACCAGATACCCTACCAAGGCGTTCTCTGGTTCATGGCCATGGGATTTTTTGGGAGTTTTTTGGGCAGATACATCAATTTCGTCGCCATCCGCTATACAGGCCTGGCGCGCGCGGCGGTGATGAACCAGACCGTTCTGGTGTGGTCGTCGGTTCTGGCCGTTTTCATACTGGGCGAGAGTATGTCGCCTCAGAAAGCGCTTGGGATTTTGGGCGTCATGTGCGGGGCGGGCATGCTCGTTTACAGTCCAAGGGGGGATGTCCGTCACAGGATTCCACTGCATTACTACCTGATCCCGATCGTGTCCGCGCTGATGTACGCATTCGCGCATCTGGTGGGAAAATTTGCATTCGAATGGATTTCCTCCTCCGCTATCGGGATGGCGATAGCCAACACGACTTCTCTCACGATCCTGTTGGGAATGCTCCCCTTCACGCAAGGGCAAACAAACCCGGGCGCAGGCGGCGACAACAAAGGCCTTCTGGTCCTCCTCCTAGGCGCCGTGTTGCAGGGGTGCGGTATTTTCTTCTTCTGGTCTGCGGTGAAACTCGGTGAAATCACCCGCGTCATCCCCTTAACCCGCCTGGCCGTCTTGTTGATCATCTTCCTCTCGTGGCTTTTCTTCAGACAACAGGAAAACGTGACGTGGCGCGTCGTCCTCGGCGCGCTGATTGCTCTTGCGGGCGCTTTCTTTACCGTGACGGGAAGATAAGCGTTGGTTGATTCCATCCATCCCAATATTCTGGCTCTCATCGCCGCTTGTTTTATCGCTTCCGCACGAACTCTTTACCGCGCAGGCGTGGCGCGCCTGAGTCCCGTTGTGATGAACGTCATCATGGCTCCCGTGCAAGTGTGTTTCGGCACTGTTTTTTACTTCCTGGAAGGCGGTGTGGCGGATTGGCCGCTCGGAGGTATCCTCTGGTTCGCCGCCATGGGTGTCTCGGGCTCGTTCATCGGCCGCTACCTGAGCCTCGTCGGCATGAAGCTGGTGGGGTTGGCGCGTTCCTCCATCGTCACCCAAACGAGTCTCGTGTGGGCGTCGTTGTTTGCGGTGGTTTTCGCAGGGGAGCAGATGACGTGGATCATCGCGGCCGGGACGCTTGCCATCATGATGGGCTCGATTCTTCTGGTGTATGAAAAAGGCGAGATTCAAAAGCGCATCCCCTTGTATTATTACGTGGTCCCTCTGGGTACGGCCATTCTGTTCGCGATGACGCACATATTCGGGAAATTTGGTTTACAGGTGATAAAATCCGCCTCCCTGGGTATGACGATTGCCAGCATAATGGGATTTTGTTCCATGCTGATTGTTTTGTCTGTCACCGGGGAAGGGAGAAAAGCAAAATCTTGGGACAAAAAAGGCTTGTTGGCCGTTCTGTGTGGTGCATGCCTGAATGCCATGGCCGCTTTTTTCTTCTGGTCGTCCATTAAAACAGGGGACATCGTTCAGCTTATTCCGCTCAACCGCCTCTCGGTGTTGCTCATCATTTTTCTGTCCTGGGTGTTTTTTAGAAAACAAGAGGCGGTGGGCTGGCGTGTCGTCATCGGAGGTTTCTTGTCCGTCCTGGGAGCCGTTGGGGTCGTTTTGGGCAAATAGATTTCAGGAAAAGGTCGCCCGCCCGGGCGGAGCAATTCAATTTTGCTCGTCTCGCGTCCCAAATGCTGATAAAGTGAGAGCGCAAAACAGGTTTCTGGTATTCGTATGTATGAGAGGAACACTATGCTGGAAGTCGGTATCATCGTCGCGTTGACGCTCAAAGGCACGTATATCGGCGACTATGAGAAGTTGAGGGAAATCGCCCAGGAGGCGGAGAGAATCGGGATCGGTTCGCTTTGGCATTGCGATCATTTCGTGACGCTCGATCCCGCTTCCTATGGGAACCAGACGGGCTTCGGCGCTCAGGATGAGAAAGAACAATCCGCCGACACTGCGATTCTCGAGCCCTGGACGACCCTGGCCGCCCTCGCGCGCGACACAGAAACCCTGCGGCTGGGTACATTGGTGACGTGCGTGGGATATCGGCCGCCGGCCATGCTGGCGAAGACGGCTGCGACGGTAGACGTGATCAGCAAAGGCCGCGTGGATTTCGGGATTGGAGCCGGCTGGATCGAAAATGAATACCATTCTTTCGGGTATCCATATCCGAGCGCTTCCGTACGGATAAAACAACTCGAAGAGGCCATTCTGTTGATACGCGGGATGTGGACCGAACCCGCCCCCCATTTCGAAGGCGGATATTTTCAAATTCAAAACGGCGTTTGCGACCCGCCTCCTGCTCAAAAACCGCACCCGCCGATATGGACGGGAGGTGAGGGAGATAAACTGCTCGGCGTTTCGGCCCGTCAGGCGGATGGCTACAATTGCCGCTGGTGGAATCCTGCGCAGTTTCTGGAGAAAAGACCCGTGATTGAAGCGGAATGCAAAAAAGCGGGAAGGGACCCGGAGGCGATAAGGGCCTCTCTCATGGTCATGGTGATTCCCGAGAAGGACAGGGCGGTAGCGAGGGTGGCTCGTGAAAAATTGAGCGTCATCCCGGAATCGGGGACCGTCTATGGAACGCCTGATGATTGCATTGCGCGTCTTAAGGAATATCCTAAAGCGGGCGTGAACCACATTCTGGTCACCATACCGGATCTGGATACAAACCCTCACAGGTTGACCCTTTTAGGCGAAGAAATCATACCGGCGCTCCAGGCGCATGGAGGATAATGACGTTGCCTGTCATGACGAACACGGAATTAACGGAAAAAGAAGCGCTCCTCCAGGAAGAGGCTAGCGTCTTCTCCCAAAGACGGCTCGCTCCAGGCGCCCTGGAGCGCGACCGGGATGCGTCGTTCTCTATCGAGTTGTACAAAGACGCGGCAGAAGCGGGGTTCATTGGTGTCAAAATACCTGAAAGTCTGGGCGGTTCCGGCCTTGGATTGTTTCAGGAATGTCTCATCATGGAGGAACTGGCCGGTGGCGACCCGAGTTTTGCGCTCACGATCAGCATATCGGCGGGCCTGTGTGGTGGTCATTTGCTGCATTATGGGGCGGATGAGCAGAAAAAAAGCCGTATTCCTTCTCTCACGAAGGGCGCCATCGGCGCATGGGCGATCACCGAGCGGGTGGCCGGCAGTCACGCGGCGGCTCTCGAGTGCGAGGCGAGGCGGCAAGGGGACACTTTTATCATCAACGGCGCAAAAATGTTCGTCACCCAAGGCATGGATTTCGAGAGCATGGTCATCTTTGCGCGCACCTCGGAGGGGAAGAACGGCATCAGCGCATTTTTGATAGAAAAGGGAGATGAAGGGCGCAGAAGCGTCGCCGTCGCCCAGCCTCTCGGGATGCGCTCATCAGGTGCGGCGGAAATCTTTTTTGAGAATTGCGAGATCCCGGCGGACCGCCTCATCGGTGATGAGGGGGACGGCCTGCGACAGGCGATGCAGGTTCTAAATGACGGGAGAGTCGTGCTGGGTGCGATGTGTGTCGGGATAGCGCAGGCATCGCTCGGAGCGGCGGTATCCCATGCGAAGAAGCGCGAAGCGTTCGGCAAGCCCGTCTCTGATTTCGCCGGCTTGCGCGGGATGATGGCCGATAGCGCCATCGACATCGCCACTGCGCGTGAGATGGTCGTCCATGCGGCGAAAATCCGGGACCAGGGTGGAGATAACAAGGAAGAAGTGGCCATGGCGAAACTTTTCGCCTCAGAAGCCTGCCTTCGCGTATGCGACAGTGGTATTCAGATACACGGCGGGTATGGATATATCGGCGAAACGCCGGCGGGGATGTTCTGGCGCGATGCCCGGGTGTTCACTCTCGGGGAAGGAACGAGCGAAGTGCATCGCAATCTTATCTGCCGTTATCTATTCGATTCTTGAGGGTTGTTCCTCCATTTATGGACAACTTGAGAATACGCCCACAACATATTGATAAATAATCTAAAATGAGCAACAGAAATCAAATGCAAATCTCACAGATTCTCGATGGAATGGTCCGTCCCGCCGCCAGACTTATCACGCTGGTCGAAGACAATGATCCGCGCGCAAAACCCATTCTGCAAGAACTGTATTTAAGAGGCGGAAAAAGCCTGGTCATCGGCATCACGGGCCCCCCCGGCGCAGGGAAAAGTACCCTTTCCGATCAGTTGATCGCTCACTTTCGCAGCCGGGATGAAAAGGTGTGCGTCATCGCGGTGGACCCGACGAGTCCGTTCACGGGAGGCGCCATTTTGGGTGATCGCATCCGCATGGGCAGGCACAATACGGACCCGAAAGTCTTTATTCGGAGCATGGCCACGCGCGGCCATCTGGGCGGACTCGCCCGCGCGACGGGAGATGCGCTCTGCGTCATGGACGCCATGGGCTGGGACGTCGTGATCATCGAGACGGTAGGCGTGGGGCAGGGCGAGGTGAGCATCATGCAATGTGCCGATGTGGTCGTTTTACTCCAAACGCCCGGTGGTGGGGATCACATTCAGGCGGCGAAAGCGGGAATCCTGGAAATCGGCGATATCTTCGTGGTGAACAAGGCGAAGCGTGACGGCGCGGACCGCACCGTCATGGAAATCGAAGAAATGCTGGACTTCAAGTTCCATCCCGGCGACGGTTCATGGAGGCCTCCCGTGCTGAAGACAGAAGCGCTCACGGGCGAGGGCACGGAGGAATTGGTCGCGCAGATCGAGGCGCGCATGGTCTTTTTGCAAGAACACCCGGATGAAACCGACCGTCTGGGACGGGAGCGCGCCCGCATCACGCTCGCAGAGGTGATGAAAGAACTCGCGGTCGAGCGCATGGGAGATGGCGCGGAAGGCGGGCGGGAACTGGATGAACTCTTGGACGCCATCGCCGCGCGAAGGGTGGACCCTTACAGCGCAGCCGAGAAGATACTGGGCGCATGAGGAGAAAGCCATGAAGGATGGGCGGGCGTTCCGGGTCGTGATAAGTACGGCGGGTACTGAAGAAGAGGGAGCGCGGATTGCGAAATCATTGCTCGATCGCAAGCTGTGCGCCTGCGTCAATCTTGTGCCGAAAGTTCGCAGCTTCTACCGCTGGGAGGGGGCGATTCAGGACGATGCGGAAGTCTTGCTCATCATGAAGACCACAAAAGAGAAACTACAACGTCTCTCCGAGCATCTGGCCGAAATTCACAGCTACGACGTGCCGGAGGTGCTGGCCGTAGCAGTCGATCAGGGTCGTGCGTCCTACCTTGAGTGGCTGGAGGAGAGTTGCGCCGACTAGCGCGCCTCCTTCCCTCACTTCTTCCTTCCCGAGAGGGGTGGCGTTATCCAAAAAAATTAAAGAATGGAGAGATATTTGTTGAGTTCGAAATCCGAGACGTGAGCGCGATAGGGCGCCCATTCGAGTTTTTTGTTCTCGATGAATTTCTCGAAAAGCTGGCTCCCGAACACGCCTCTCAGTAAATCGCTCTGCTCGGCCAGCACCGTGGCCTCCCGCAGATTCCCCGGTAGGCTTTTGATGCCTTTTGCCCGACGCTTTTCCTCACTCATTTCAAATACATTTTCTTCCGAGGCGGGGACCGGCTGCAGGCCTTCTTCGATTCCCGCCATTCCGGCCGCCAGCATGCAGGCGAAAGCCAGATAGGGGTTGCACGCCGGGTCCGGCGAGCGCAATTCGATGCGCGTGTCGGATTCCATGCCCTTGCGCGTGCTGGGGATGCGGATCAGATCGCTGCGGCTCTTATGCGCCCATGTAACATAGGTGGGCGCCTCGAAACCGGGGACCAGGCGTTTGTAGCTGTTCACCCATTGGTTGAGGACGAGCGTCATCTCGGGGACGTATTTCAAGAGACCGGCGATGAACGCCTGGCATGTATCTGAGAGCCCGCCCGGTTTTTCGGGGTCGTGGAACGCGTTCGTCGAACCCTGGAACAGGGAGAGATGGGTGTGCATACCGTTTCCGTTCTCCTCAGAGAGTGGCTTGGGCATGAAAGTAGCGTAAACACCGTGCCGCATGGCGATTTCCTTGACGACGAGCCGGTAGGTCATCGAGTTGTCCGCCATCGTGAGCGCATCGCCGTAGCGCAAATCGATTTCGTGCTGGCTGGGCCCGACTTCGTGGTGGCTGTATTCGACCCCGATGCCCATCTTCTCGAGATTCAGCACCGTTTCGCGCCTTAAATCGCTCGCGATGTCGAGGGGAGTGAGGTCGAAATATCCGCCCTTATCGAGCGTTTCAACCGGCGGTTCGGGGGATTTGAAATAGTAATGTTCATATTCCACGCCTGTGTAAAACGTAAATCCCTTTTGCGCCGCATTCTGAAGGGTCCGCCTGAGCACGAATCTCGGGTCGCTTTCATAGGGGTTGCCGTCGGGGTCTTTGATGTCGCAAAACATTCTCGCGACGCCGCCGCCATCCTGCGGACGCCAGGGCAGTACGCAGAACGTTGTGGGATCGGGGTGGGCGAACATGTCGCTCTCCTCGATGCGCGCGAAACCCTGTATGGCGGCCCCATCGAAAAGATGCCCCTCATAAAGCGCATTTTCCAGTTCTTCTATGGTGACGGCGAAACTTTTCAGGAAACCCAGTATGTCGGTGAACCACATGCGGATGAAACGCACGCCGAGTTCGCGGGCTTGATTGATTACGAATTCCCGATCTTTATCACCAAATGCGTCAGGCATCATGAACTCCAGATAAGCCGATACTTCTCCTCAAAGCAATTCAGCCTATATCGTGAATGTTTCGTGCCGGTTTCGCAGCGTCGGTTTTTCGTCTCGCCGGAAAAGTTGCAGAAGATTCAGGCGTCACAATGATTCTCCGATGAACTTGTACCCGACCCCCCGCACCGTGGAAATAAACGAATATCCCTTGACTTCGATTTTCGCGCGGATGCGGCGGACGTGAACGTCGACCGTCCGCGGGCCTCCGAGATAGTCGATCCCCCAGACGAGGTTCAGGAGCTGCTCCCTGTCGAAGACGCGCTCGGGATTGTTGATGAGGTGCTTCAAAAGCTCGAATTCGCGGTACGTCAGGTCGATCAACTCTCCATCGAGCCTGATCTCGTAGCGGCTCTCATCGAGCGTTAAACCCTTGCTCTTGAGGGTGCGGCCTCCCTCGACCTCATGGGTGGTGCGATGGCACAGGTTGCGGACGCGATACAAAAGCTCTTCTTCCCGTACGGGTTTCACGAGTATGTCGTCGGCCTCGCTGGGTGTGCGAATGACGCCAAGGCGGTCCGGTTCGAGGAGCAGGAGGATCGGCAACGTGGTCCAGCTCCTCATTTCCTCCACTTTGGGCAGTGCGGGGGCGTCATCGAGCAAGATGAGGGCCAGACCTCTGGCGCGCACCTCCTGTAAAGCCGTGGTTTCGTTCTGCACCATTTTGCAGAAATGGCCTTCACGCCTCAGGGCTCGCCCGAGCGCATCCGCGAACCCATTGTCTGCCGTGTAAATCAGTAGATTCGCCAATTCCGTTCCCTGTCCGCGAAAGCAGGCCAATAAAAGTGTAATTTATGCAACCAGACGAGGTGCGAAGAAAAGAAGAGTTTTTATATGCGCGCGATCCTGTTCGTCATGTCCACCAGGCTGTCGAGGTTGTGGGCGGCCAGGAACTCGTCGCAATAGGGCAGGGCCGTTCTCATTCCCCTGTCAATCGGGCGGTAGCCGGGGCTACCCAGCAGAGGATTGAGCCAGAAGAGTTTGTGGCAGTTTTTCTTGAGGCGAGTCATTTGCTCCCCCAGCGTATCCGTATCGCCCCGATCCCAGCCGTCCGATATGATAATAACAATGGTGCGGCTGTTGAGGATGGTTCTGCCGTATTCATAGTTGAAGGTTTTGAGACAGTTGCCGATCTGCGTGCCGCCGCTCCAGTCGTGCACCTCCATGGAGAGGCGCTTGAGGGCGGTGTTGACGTCCTTGTGGCGCAGATACGGCGTTGCGTCCGAAAGACGCGTGCTGAATACGAAGGTGCGCAGCGATTTAATCTCGTTTTGCAGGCTGTAGAGGAACTGAATCAGGAACTGACTGTAGCTGTCCATCGACCCAGATACGTCGCAGATCAGCACGATCTGGGTTTTTTGTATCTTTCTTCTCCGGCGGAAAAGTTTCAGCACCTCGCCGCCCGAGCGAACGCTTCTCGTTACGCTTCGCCTCATGTCGATTTCAGGCGAGCGCATGTCGGGCCGTTTGCGGCGGCTGATTTTGGTGGCGAGCTTGGGGACGAGTTTTGCAATGAGGCGCCTGAGTTCGGCGACCTGGTCCATGTTCAGCGCGGAAAAATCCTTGTCCGATATGACTTCGGCGGGACTGTAAGAGGGCACTCCCTCGTCGTCATCTCCCTGCTCACCGGGTTCGGCGGCGCTCTCCACGTCATCTTCAGAGGGAAGTCCCGGGTTTTCCTGCCCCTCTCCTTCGGCGTCCGATTCTCCTTCCTCCGAAGTTCCGCCCCCCTCGTCGGCCTGTCCTTCGCCTTCTTCCTCGAATTGCGTGTCAACCTGTACCGATTCGTCGCCCGAGTAAGGATTTCCTTCCTCATCGAACCAGTATTGCCGGAACACGGCGTCGAATATCATGCTCTCATCCTGGCTTGAGATGAGATTCGACTTGCTGGCGATATAGATGTTGTCGAGATTCGTGGCCTCGAGCGAGTCGAAACTGCGGAACACGTCGATGATGCGGCCGGAGGTAATCTTGAGACCCGCGCGCCTGAGAATTCGGCAAAAGCCGATCATCTCGCCCTTCAGGCCTCTGCCCTTTACGCGAATCCGGCGCTTGGGCAGAGTGCCTTGCACGATGGGACGGATGGTGGTTGCCATGGAGTCGCTCGAATCAGGCGTCGGGCGAGAGTTGCGCCGTCGCTACCATGCTGTCGAGGCCGTCGTTCTGTATGCGCTTGATGTCGTCCTGGTATTTCAGGATGCAGCCGATGGTCTCTCGCACGGCTTCCACGTCCAGCTCATTCCGATGCAAAGCGAGAAGCGCTTGCGCCCAATCAAGGGATTCGGCCACGCCGGGGCGTTTGTAGAAATCCATCTGCCTCGCCTGCGTCATAAAGCGGGCGATTTGCTCCGCCAGGCGATCGGTAATCCCGGGCACCTTGGTCGTAATAATCTCCACTTCTTTCTCAAAAGAGGGGTAGTCGACCCACAGGTAAAGGCAGCGTCGTTTAAGGGCGTCGTGAATTTCACGCGTCCGGTTACTGGTGAGCACCACCAGGGGTTTGCTGACCGCCTTGATGGTCCCCATCTCAGGAATCGTAATCTGGAAATCGGAGAGAATTTCCAGCAAGAACGCTTCAAACTCCTCGTCCGAGCGGTCGATTTCATCAATGAGCAAGACCACCGGCTTTTCTTTCGAGCGCAAAAGCGCACGAAGCAGGGGACGTTCTATCAGGTACTGCTCGCTGAAGATATCTTTTTCAATCGACTTCGCGTCCGAGTCCCTGCCTTCTTCCATCTTGATGTGGAGGAGTTGTTTCGCATAGTTCCACTCGTAGAGAGCCGAACTCGCGTCGAGACCCTCGTAGCATTGCAGACGGATGAGCTCGGTATCCATCGCGCTGGCGAGCACCTTGGCGAGTTCGGTTTTCCCGACCCCGGCTTCGCCTTCCAGGAAAAGGGGTTTTTCCAGTTTCGTGGCCAGGAAGAGGGTGGTCGCCAGCGTTTTGTCGGAGATGTAGTCGAGTTTTCTGAACGACTCCTGAACGTCTACGACGCTCGCAAATCCGTATGACGAACTTTTTTCCCCTTTGGTTGAGTTTGATGAGGCAGTCACACTCATTTCCCTTTTCCTTTCTTCGAGGAAAGTTCTTCAGCCGCCGCCTCGATAGCGTCGATAATCTTCACATAGCCGGTGCAGCGGCAAAGATTGCCCGCGATGCCGGCCTTGATTTCCTGTCGGCTGGGGTTCGGGGTGTTGTCGAGCAATTCCTTCGTGGCGACTATCATTCCAGGCGTACAGAAACCGCACTGAATGGCGCCGTGCTCGATGAATTTTTCCTGGATCGGGTGGAGGTTGCCCACCGTTCCGATGCCTTTGACCGTGGTGATTTCACGCCCTTCCGCCTGGACGCCGAGCGCGCAGCAAGCGTTCATCGCCAGACCATCCAGAAGAATCGTGCAGGCGCCGCAATCCCCCGCCTCGCAACCGTTTTTCACTTCGGTGAAACCCAAGTCACGCAACAGATACAGCAAAGTGGTGTGCGCGGGCGCTTCGGTGTTGACTTCCTGGCCGTTCACCGTGAAGGAAATGGGCAGCTTCTTGGGGGGCACGTATGCGGGTGCGCTCGATTTTTTCTTCGCGGTTCGTTTTGATTTGCTCGCTGTAGCCATCTTCAAGGATTCTCCGATAAAATTCTAAGAGACGATGGAGTCTTCTATTCGTTGTCCTGTGAAATATCCAGGGCCTGGCAAATGAGACGGCGGGGCAAGACCTCGCACATCAGCTTGCGGTATTCCGCCGATGCGCGAATGTCGTCAATCGGCGTCGCAACGGCGGCGCATGCCTCCGCGGCCTTTTGAGCCAACTCGAGGTCGACCACGTTTCCTTCGAGAATTTTCTCCGCCTCATAGCAGCGGATCGGAGTCGCCGTAACGGAACCCAGCGAAATGCCCGCTTCTTCCACCTTGTTGCGCCTCACCTTCAACACGACCGCCACGCCCACCACGGTGATGGCCATGGCGTTGCGGCGGGCGAGTTTGTAATAGCCCCACTTGTGGTTCCTGCCGGGGGAGGGGAAAGTCACGGCGGTGATCAATTCATCCTGCCTGATGGCCGTCTGGCGATATCCGGTGAGGAATTTATCCAGGCCGACGGTTCTTCTTCCTTTTTCGCTGGCGAGTCTCACCTTCGCTTTCAGGGCGAGCAGGGGAAGAACGGCGTCGGCCGCAGGCCCCCCGTCGATGATGTTGCCGGCCACCGAAGCGCGGTTTCGGATGATCGGACCTGCGAATTTCTCCGCCATCGCCACCAGAACGGGCGCTTCCTTAAGGATGGTCTTGTCGGTCAGTAAATCCGTCATCGTCGCCAGTGCGCCCAGCTTTATTTCGCCCTTGGCCGAGGAAATCCCCCGCAGCGCGGAGACTCTCATCAGGTCGATGACGACTTTCGCCGGCCCGTCGTGCTGATGCCTGAGGTCGGGCAGGAAATTGGTGCCTCCGGCAATGTATTTTGTGTTTCTGCCTTTTGCCGCCTTTAAGGTCGCCGATAAGGTCGTCGGCGCCACGAATTCAAAACCACGCATAGACGGAATCTCTCCTCAATCATCTGAAATAGAATATAACCACACCTGTCATGAAAACTGAAAACGATGCCGAATCATACCCGACAGAAGGGGATCAAGGAAAACGCTCGGAGTGACGTGTCGGCCAGCATCCCCTGGTGACCTGGCCGGACAAGTAGTTCTCACTCTCATACGGGCGGCGTTACCCTATCAACTGCCACTCTTCCTAGTCAAGCGAAACAGCCCTTGCGGGCCAATTTGCGCAAAGCGTAAGATTCGCTGTAAAAGTAGCATTTCTCAACATTTGAAGGTAGCCCGAATGAACGAGACGAGCGAAGCCATGAAGAGCGCAAGCGTGAAACCCCTTCGGCTCGCCCTGGCGAATCTGGGGTGTAAGCTCAACCACGCCGAGGGCGAAGCCATGAAGCATCTCTCCGCCGGGGCCGGGTTCGAGCTCGTTCCGTTTGACGCCGAGGCGGACGTCTACGTCGTCAACAGTTGCACGGTCACGGCGGAAGCCGACCGCGAGGGCAGGCGGTTGGCGCGCAGAGCGCGGCGGATGGGCGGCGCAACCGCCCGGGTCGTCATCGCAGGATGCTCCGCCCAGGCGAACGCGGAGAAAATGCTGATCCCGGAAGCGGATCTCCTGCTCGGGAACAGGGAAAAGCTCAGGCTCCCCGATGAACTGGCTAAACCGTTGCTGAGGAATGAGACGCCCGAGATGCGGGTTTCTCCAATCGAGGAGAGCCTTGATATCGAGAGCGTCGTCCTGCCTCAGTTCGGCAGCCGGACGCGGGCGTACCTCAAGGTGCAGGACGGCTGCAACTTTTCCTGCTCTTTTTGCGCGACGACCATCGCGCGTGGAGCGAGCCGCTCTCTGGATGTGGCCTCATGCGTGGAGCACGCCGATACCCTTCTTGCGGGCGGACACGAAGAGTTGGTGCTCACCGGAATTCACCTCGGCGCATACGGCAGGGACATGATGCCGCGCAGCACACTGAGCCGTCTGGTGAGCCGATTGCTGGAGATGAAAAGAAATTTCCGCCTCAGGCTCTCCTCCGTGGAACCGGGGGAATTCACGCGCGAACTCATCCGCGTCGTGGCGGGCGAGGCGTACGGTTCGGGCGCGTTGAGCGAGGGGAGTTACGTCTGCCGCCATTTCCACATACCCGTCCAGAGCGGAGACGATGAAACACTGAGGGCGATGAACCGCAATTACACCGCTGCGCGCTGCGCGAGCCGTTTCGATGAAATCGCGAAGAAAATAGAAGGGGCGTGTCTCGGCGGAGATTTTATTGTCGGTTTTCCCGGCGAGAGCAAAGAGGCGTTCGAGCGAACCATGGAATGGGTGCGGGAATCGCCTCTGGCGTATCTGCACGTTTTTCCGTATTCGCCGCGTGAGGGAACGGCGGCCATCGAAATGTCTGGGCAAATTTCAAGAGCCGAGCAGAAAAACCGCGCGCGCGCCTTACGGGAGTTGGGGCGCAGGAAATGGACGGCGTTCGTCTCCTCCCAAACGGGGAGAGAAACGGACGTGTTGTTCGAGAGCCGCCGCGTAGAAGACGGTTTTCTCACCGGCTTGTCGGACAATTACATCCGCGTGTTGGCCTCCGGTCCTGATGAATGGATAGGCCGCACTGTTCCGGTGCGCCTGACGCCCTTGCCCGAAAAAAATGGATTTTCCCGCATCGCCGCAAGGTCGGATGCCTTATGGGGAGAGCTTGCGTCATGACGGACGATCAATCGCGTCCGAATCCTTTCCACGAGGGCGCCCCCGATTTCGAAGAGGAAAGCGGTGCTCAGCCGCTGGTCACTCTTCTCACGGATTTCGGGAGCGATGAACACTATGCGGGGGTGATGAAGGGCGTTGTCCTCGCGATAAATCCGGTAGCCCGGATCGTGGATATCACCCACGCCATCAGGCCTTACGACGTAAAGGCCGCATCGTTGATTCTGGGTTCTTCGGCGCATTATTTCCCGCGCGGGACCATTCATGTGGCGGTCGTGGACCCGGGTGTGGGAAGCAGCCGCAGGGGAGTCATAGCCGCCACCGAAAACTACTATTTCGTGGGTCCGGACAACGGCCTGTTCTCCTGCGTATACGACGACCCGCTCTATATGTGGACCAGAGAGCTCGAAGAAGATGCGTTTTTCCTGAACGAGGTGAGTTCCACCTTCCACGGCAGGGATATTTTCGCGCCCGTTGCGGGACATCTTTCCTACGGGGTTCCCCCGGAGGATTTCGGCTCCGTCATCACCGACCCGGTGCGCTTCGATTTTCCCGCGGTGGAATTCGAGGATGCCGACACCATCACCGGCGAGGTCATCTGCGTCGATCAATACGGGAACCTGGTGACGAACATCGACACCACGACTTTCTGGCGTTTCGAATACGGAGAAGACGACGCCGCGCACCTGCCGGTCATCGAAATCGGCGATCATGTCATCAACGGGGTGAGCGAATACTACCAGGCGGTGAAGACGGGCGATCTCGGGGCGCTGTTCAACAGTTGGACGCGGCTCGAGATATTCGTGCCCGAAGGAAGCGCCGCGCAATTCCTGGGCGCGGGCATCGGCGAAAAGGTGAAGGTGCACATGGCGCATATGAAGATATAGTTTTGGTGTTTATCGTTGGGGTTCGAGACTATGGCGATGGAACGAGAGGAGAGAGAAGACAATGGATAACGCCCCTGTACGATTGACGGTGTACAGCGATTTTTTGTGACCCTGGTGCTTTAACTCGGCCGTGCGCCTGAAGAAGGTAAAAGAGGAATATGGCGGTAAAGTAGATATTCAGTACCGGGTTTTCATGCTGAGGCCAGAGCCGGACCCCACGGCGGTGTTCAACGATTACCGCAGAAACCACTGGACGAATGCGAATTCGCAGCCCGATTCCGGTGATTTCACCTTATGGGAGAGCGAGGCGGAATTTCCGAACTGCTCGATGCCGTCTGCGGAAGCGGGGCTGGCGGCGAGATTCCAGGGACCCGAAGAGTGGGAAAAATTTCACGACAATCTTCTGGCCGCCTTTTTCACGAAAAACAGAAACATCTCTGACCCGGAGGTGGTGAGTGACGTGGCGGAGGAAAGCGGCCTGGACATGGACAGGTTCCGCGACGCTATTGAAAACGGGGGTTTGAAGGAAAAAGCCGTCAAGGAATACATGGAGGCCACGAATTTGGGGATAACGGGCATCCCCTCCGTAGTCGTGAACGATCACGCGGTCATGGTCGGCGCGGTGCCGGCCGAACAATACAGATACGTCATCGACAGCATCCTTGAGACCGGTGAATTGCCTGGACGCGCACCCGGCGAGTTGCCAATCGCGGACTGAAGCGGCCTCTGTGGATGCGCCAGGAAACGAGGAGTCTTTCTTCTGAATCCTTCTGATCTCAAAGGTTGCATAACCGACGTGCCGGGCTTTTATCTCGGCCACGCGCACGATGATGGGGCCAAAACGGGCGTCTCCGTGGTGCTTTGTCCGCCCGGAACCGTCGGGGCGTGCGAGTTGCGCGGCACGGCGACGGCCACGCGCGGCATGGACGCGCTGCGCGCCGAACACCTCGTCGGAGGCGTGGATGCGATCGTCCTGACGGGAGGAAGCGCATTCGGCTTGGCCTCGGCAGACGGCGTCATGGCTTTCCTGGAGGAGCAGGGAAGAGGGTTCCCCACCGGACGCTTCAACGTACCGACGGTCGCAGCGGGCGTGTTGTTCGACCTGCATTTCGGTGATGGCCGAGTCCGTCCGGACGCCGCCATGGGACGCGCTGCGTGCGAGGCGGCCTCGAACGCCGAAGGCCCCCAGGGGAGCGTGGGTGCGGGCGCGGGCGCTACGATAGGGAAACTGTTCGGCCAGGAGCGCGCCATGAAAGGCGGCGTCGGTACGGCGAGCATTGCGCTGCCGGGGGGCGGCGTCGTGGGCGCGGTTGCCGCGGTGAACGCCTTTGGCGGCATCTATGACCCTGAGACGGGGAATCCCCTCGCAGGGCCGAGGGCGATGCCTCCTGACCAAGGAATCGTGAATACGGAAGAGCACTTGAGGATCCACGGAAGACCCTTCGAGGGATTCTCCAATACTTCCGAGAACACGACGCTCGTAGCTGTCGCGACGAATGCCTCCTTGACGAAAACCGAAACCCACAAACTCGCCCAGGTGGCGACGAACGGGCTCATTCGTACGGTCCGTCCTTCTTTTACGACGGTGGATGGAGACATGGTGTTCGCACTCTCCCGCGGGGAGCGAGAGGTGGCTCTCGACGTCGTCGGGGCTGCCGCCATGACGGCCGTCGGCCATGCGATTTGCCGCGCAGTAATGTCGGCCGAGGGTGGAGGCATCATTCCCGCCTGGCGCGATATTCCCGCATCGTAATGACCTCTCATTCGCAAAAACCGGTTTGGAGATTCGTCGATTATTTTGATCTAAGCGTCATCGGCATGACCCACGGGCTGAGCGATGGGTTTTCCAACATGCTGGTTCCCGTTCTCGCGCTCATCGTCATCGATCTCGAACTCTCGCCCTTCGAAGTGGGACTCCTGCTCAGCACTTTCAGTCTCGGGCAGATGATCTTTCAATACCCCCTTTCCATACTGGCGGATTATACGGGCGCCAGAAAACTAATCCTGCTGATGGGTATGGGCGCTTCCGCTGCGTCTTTCATTGCGATGATGTGGGTGAGCCGGTTCTTGCCGATGTGCGCCCTGGCGTTTCTGGCAGGGGCGGGAAATTCCGTCTACCACCCGTGCGGAACGGCGCTGGCGGCGAATCGCTTCGAGCGCGACCGCGCATTCGCCATTTCGTGGCACAGCCTGGGAGGCAACCTCGGAACCAGCATCCTCCCGCTGGCCCAGGCGGCGCTGGCGGCGGTAGTCGGATGGCGCGCGGCCATCGGCGCTTGCGCGGCTCCCGCCATTGCGCTCCTCCCTCTGGTGAACGCCCGGTTCAGCGTAGGGAAAAATAGCTCCATCCGCGAAGCGGGAAAAGCGGCGGATCTGAAAGTCTTCTCCATCATCAGGCGGGTCGTCGAGAACAAAAATACGGTGTGGCTGGCGGCGACCTACACCTTACGCAGCATGTGCACCAAGGGAATGATTGGTTTTCTGCCCCTGCTGGCGACCTCGAAGCTGGGGATGAACACGGCGCAAATCGGCGTGGCCGTATCGCTCCATTTCGGTTTCGGCATGTTTGCCAAACCATTGATGGGAATCTTGTATAACCGCTGGGGGGCGCGGGCCGCCCTGTTCTGGCCCATGACGCTGCTGGGAGTCTTCGTTTTCGCCCTGCCGTTCATGCAGTGGCAAACGGGGTTTTATATTCTGTCCGCCTTGACCGGCGTCGTCGGGTTCGTGAGCCCGATTATCCTCACCGCGGCGGCGGATTTTTCGGAGAGAGACATTCTCACTTCATCCGTCGGTTTTATCTACACTTGCCACGGCTTGAGTTTTCTCGCCCCCTTGTTGGGTGGGTGGCTCGCCGGGCAGGTGAATCTGGATGCGAGCTATTTTTGTTTTGCGATCATGAGTTGGCTGGCCGTTTCGACATCGGTGCAGTTGAGAGGCAAAAAAATAGAAACACGATAACCCGGAGAAGGAGTTGACATGACGCGAGAGTATTTCAAGGGCGACTGGCAGGAGGATCGCTCGTTTTCGCCAGCGGTGAAGACGAGAGGAGGCGAGCAGATATGGATGGCCGGCGTAGGGGCGTGGCGCGATGATGAGGGGAACGTGCTGGCGGGGGATTTCGACGCGCAGGTGCACGCCACGTTTCGCCAGATGGAGCGCACCCTGGAGCGGGCGGGCGGGAAACTCCAGGACATCGTGACGATGACGGTGTTCACTCTCAACGTCCAGTACGGGGGTCGCTTCGTCGAGCTCAGAAAGCAGTATTTCCCGAATGGATATCCCGGCAGCGCCTTGATCACGGTGGCGGGTTTCGCCAAACCGGAAATGATGGTCGAAATACAGGCCATTGCCGTCGTGGGTGAGGAATAGGGAGACCGAGAGCAAAACCCCATATTTGCCGCCTCCGGTAAAGGATGCTAATCTCGCAAAATTATTGAAACGCTTCAGGGTGGTGAGCGAGCGTCGCGTTTTTCATGATACGTCTGACCTGTGGCCCTCATTCTCGCGGCGAATCATCTCGCCAACCGAACGAAGCGCATGAAGCCGCTTTTCTCGACAGGAATCCTTTTATCCATGTCCCCATCCGACAACGGCTCGAATCCAACGCTGCGCCTTCAGGGCGTCGGGAAATGGTTCGGCTCCCTCCATGTGCTCGATGAGATCGACATCGACGTCAAGACACAGGAAATCCTGACGATTCTTGGTCCCAGCGGGTGCGGGAAGACGACGCTTCTGCGGATCGTGAACGGACTCATTCTCTGCGAGAGGGGAGAGGTTTCCTTCAAAGGAGAGGTGGTCACTGGTCCGAGGCCGGAGATGGCCATGGTTTTTCAGAATTTTGGGCTTTTCCCCTGGAAGCGCCTGGATCAGAACATCGGCTACGCGCTACGGATACAGGGCAAGGAGAAGGGAGAAATCGACAGCCTCGTCAGCCACTACACGGAGCTGGTGGGTCTGGAGGGCTTTGAGGGAAACTACCCCTCTCAATTATCCGGCGGGATGCAGCAAAGAGCGGGTCTGGCGAGGGCGCTCGCCGCGCAGCCCGACGTTTTGTTGATGGACGAGCCTTTCGGCGCTCTCGATGCGCTGACGCGTGAAACACTGCAAGAGGAGTTGCTGCGCATCAACGAGGTGGAGCCCAAAGCGATGATCTTCATCACCCACAGCATCGACGAGGCGCTTCTGCTCGGGGATCGCGTCCTGGTGATGACGCCCAGGCCGGGGAGAATACGCTTTCAGTTCGAAACCGGATTCGGCCGAGGCAGGAATATGGAAGAACTCCGGGGCAGCCAGCGCTTCCAGGCGCTGCGCCATTACCTCTGGGAAGCCATGCGCAACCCCGACGAAGAGCCGGAACCCATTCCAGAACTCATCGCCGAATAGGGGGCATCAGACCTTTGACTACCGACGCACCGACGGCAATAGGCGTATCGACGGCAGAAAAAGCATCCTGGGAGCGCATCAAGGAACCCGCCATATATGTACGTCTCATATCGCTGGTGGTCGTCATCGGCGGGTGGGAGTTGATGGGACAGACCGGCAACATCGATCCGGTCACCTTCAGCTACCCGAGCGCCATATCCGTCGCCTTCTGGGAACTGACCGTCAGCGGCCAGATGACAGCCGCCGCATACGAGAGTTCTCAAATCCTGGTGGCGGGTCTGCTCATCGCGATCCCCTTAGGCATCGTGCTGGGGATTCTCATGGGACGCTTCCAGATTTTCGAATACGCCGTGGACACCTACGTGTTCGCTCTCTACGCCACGCCCGTGGTCGCGCTCGCGTTTCCGATAGCGATGGTTCTGGGTGTGGATTTCGTCGGCAAGACGACCATCGTCGTCTTCTTCGCCATCATGCCGGTCATCGTGGACGTCTATCACGGCGTGCGGAACGTGGACCTCTCCCTTCTCGAGGTGACGCGCTCTTTCTGCTCCACGGAGAGTCAGCGTTGGCGGGATCTTATCTTCCCGAGCGTGGTTCCATACCTCGTCGCGGGCCTGGGGCTCTCGTGCGGACGCGCCCTGGTGGGAATGGTCGTCGCGGAGTTCCTGATGAGCATTTCGGGACTCGGCGCACTGAGCCAGGACTACATCGGGGATCTGGAACTGGACAAGGGTCTGGCGCCTGTTGTCTTGTTGATGATAGTCGGTATAGCTTTAACGAAAGTCGTGAACGTCTGCGAGACGAAGTTTTCATCCTGGAGGGTTCGGCAAGAGTCCTGATTGAGTGGGCGTCTTGTCGAGACATGAATTTTCTATTCTTTTTAAGGAGTTTGAAATGAAAAAGATGTGGATGGTGTTGGTCGCGGCGTTCGTTCTCGCCGCAGCGACGTGGGGCGCGCCGGCGCAGTCCGCCGCCGCCGACAAGATAGTGCTCGGCATGCCCGTGCGTCCGCCGGTCATGGTTCACCTGCCGGTCTTTTACGCGCTGGACAACGATATTTTCAAGAAACACGGCCTGGACGTCGAGATCAAATTCTTCCGGGGCGGCGTCGCCACGCACCGGGCGATAACGAGCAAGAAAAGCGGTATGGACGCCGCCTGGGTGCCGGCCCCGATTGCGATGGTGGGCATCACCAAGGGCAGCGGCATGAAGTTCTTCCACTCCATGGCCTATTTGAGCGAAGCGCAGATGGCCGGGAACGATCAGGTGAAAAAGCCGTCCGACCTCAAGGGCCGCACCATCGGCATCGAAGGGCGCGGCGGATACAGCCATCTGGGCGCGCTCGCCGTACTATCGACCGCAGGCCTGACTGATAAGGACGTGAAATACATCAAGACCCCGCCGCCGGCGCGCGTTCCGTTTCTGCTCAAGGGCAAGGCCGACGCCGTGGTCATTCACGTCGAGCAGGTTCTCGTCGTCAAGAAGAGAAAGCCCAGCTTCAACAAGCTGATGGACCTGTGGAAAGCCATGCCGAACTTCTTCTACGGGGCGTTCATCGCGCCATCTTCCAAGATCAATTCGAACAAGGACGCCTACGTGCGCTTCGCCATGGCGATGATGCAGTCCAACCGATCCATCTACAAGGACAAGGCGGGCTATCTTAAATCGGCGAACAAATGGGTGCGTCCCGTCTATAAGAAAAACCCCGAAATCATGTCGAAAACTTATGACATCTTCGTGGCGGAGAAAATCTGGGGCGTGAACAACGGCATCCCCAAGGCCTCGGTTTCCTTCACGGCGAACTACATGAAGCGCCTCGGAAAAATCAAGGGCAAGGCTCCCTCTTATGAGGACATCGTCGACACGAGCGTGACGAAGGCCGCGCTCGCAAAGGCAGGCAAGATTTAGATATCTCAACGCGCAAGAACATGGGGCCGCCGCGCTTTCGAGTACGGCGGCCCTGTTCTTTGATACCGGGAAGGGAGTAGTAACGTGAAGATTGTTCTGTATTCCGACATCCACGCCCAGCTTGCGCCTCTGGATGCCGTGCAGGAGGCCGTGGCGAAGGAAAACGCGGACCGCGAGGTCGTCATCGGCGATCTGGTCATGCTCGGCCCCGAACCCACCGAGGTGGTCGAGCGCTTTATGGGGCGTAAGGACGTGGACGTCCTCGCCGGAAATCTCGACTGGTGGGTCTCGAAGCGAAAAGACGAGACGGACCCGCCCAAGAACGAACACCACGTATGGCTCTACGAGATGGTGAAGAAGACGCGTGAGCGCCTCTCCGCCGAGCAGATCGATTATCTCGACGGCCTCATGTGGTCGATGACGATCACGCCCGAGAAAGGGCATGATTTCTTCATCTTCCACGCCACGCCGGACGACATCGAAGACGCGATCCCCCTGAGGTTCACGGACGAGGAAGTGAAGGAGAAGATCAAGGGAACGGACGCGGAGATCATGGCTTTCGGCCACGTGCACGGCCCCTACGTCCGCGAAGTCGATGGGCAGACCCTTGTCTGCACCGCCGCGGTGGGCATGAACTGGGACGGCGATTACCGGCCCGCCTATTCGGTCGTGGAATACCTGGGCGACGGCGAATGGCGCGTGGAAATCAAGCGCGTGGAATACGACTGTGAAGCGCAGGCGAAGAAAAACGAGAACGGCTGGATGCCTCACGGCGAGCGAATCGCCAAAATGGTGCGGACCGGAGAGTTCTGGAACCCGGCCCACATGCCGCATTAGGCGTCCCGTGCCCGTAACCGTTCATGGCGTGAAGCCCCGGGCGTGGGAGGAGCAGGTGAAATCCTTCGTCAGAAAGCGCTACGCCCATCTGGCGGAGGCGCATGCGTTTCCCGTAGGCGGTGCGGACAGAGCGCGAGGAGCAGGCTATCCCGCCCGCTTTATCGACGGACTTCCCGAACGCGTTTCGTCCTCTTATTGTGGCTGCGGGTATCTACTCGAGGGAGTCGATCTCACGGGCGTGCAAACGGCCGTAGAGTTGGGATGCGGCGCGGGATTAGACGCGCGCCTTCTGAGCGAGAAGCTGGAGGAAGGCGCCAGGCTGTTCGCAGTGGATTTCGCGCCCCAGATGCTTCATCGTACGCGCGAGGCGTTTGTGGGTCTTCATCAAGGCGCGCGCGTGCATCTGCTGGCCGGGGACATGGAGAAGGTTCCCCTTGGAGACGGCGTCGCCGACGTTGTGCTCGCTAACGCCTCGTTCAACCTGACGGTGAACAAGGGAAAAGCGCTCGCCGAGGCGCACCGCATATTGAAGCCGGGTGGCCGCCTCGTGGCCCGCGAATTGATACGCGAGGGCGAATTGCCCGGTGAGATCGCCCAGGACCCCCAGGCGTGGAACGCCTCGCTCGGCGGGGTCTGTGAGCAGACCGAATGGGAGTCCCTGCTGGCGAGCGCCGGTTTTTGTGATATTGATATTTCCGGCCACACCCCGTTTCGTCCGGTGGTCTCGGTTCGGATCCATGCCGAAAGGCCGCTTGAGGAGAAGAAAATTGAATGAATCCTCCGCCGACGCGCTTACGCAAGAGGCCCTCTCGCACTGGTACGTCCGCCTTCTGGCGAACGGCATCTCCTACATCGACGCTTCGGAAGTCATACCCAAAGTAAGTTCCTGGCACGAATGGTGCCGCCTCTGGATGGAGCGCGCGGCCGTTCGCGAGCGGGAAGCCCGCGAGATGGAGAAGGCGGGCAGGATGTTGAGCGCCGCCGAGGCCTATGTGCGGGCTTCTCTCGCCTATCATTTCGCCCAGTTCGTCTATCATGAGGATCTCGAACTCAAGGCCGAGGCGCAAAAGAGAAAGGTGGCGGCCTATCTTCGCGCCGCGCCGCTTCTGGACCCGCCCGCCGAGCGGGTGGAAATGCCCTGGTCTGGCGGAAGAATTCTGCCGGGCGTCTTGCGAATCCCCGAGGGGGCGAAAGGGGAGGGCGGCGCGCCGTGCGTCGTCCTGGTCGCGGGTCTCGATTCCACGAAAGAGGAATTTTATACGCTCGAAGAAGTCCTCCACGCTCGCGGCATGGCGACTTTCGCCTTCGACGGCCCCGCCCAGGGGGAAAACGCCGACATGCAGATGCGGCCTGATTTCGAGCGCGTGGTCTCTGTCGTCATGGATTTTCTCACTGCGGACACCCGGCTGGATTCATCCCGCATCGGGGCTCTGGGGGTGAGTCTGGGCGGCTACTATGCGCCGCGCAGCCTTGCGGGCGAGCCTCGCCTCAGGGCCGGGGTCGGCGTGTGCGGACCATACGACATGGTGGAGATATGGGAGGGTTTACCCGCATTGACCCGCCAGGGGGTTTGCGTCTCCTTTCAGACGGAGAACGAAGAACAAGGCGCGCTCAAATCGCAGGAGATTTCCCTGCGCGGGTGTTTGAGCGGTCTGGATCGACCCCTTCTGATCATTCACGGCGCGAAAGACAGGCTGTGCCCCGTGGAGCAGGCCCACAAGATAGCGGCGGAGGCGGGTGATGCGTGCGAACTCGTGGTGTATCCAGAGGGCGTCCACGTATGCAACAACATTCCCTTTTTGTGGCGGCCTCTCGCGGCGGATTGGCTGGCGGATAAACTGGAAATACCTGAGCAGGAAGGATGAAGACGAATTTCCGATCGCCCCTTGACTCTTGATCGCAGTTGGGTAAACTTCTTCGTTGCCGTTTGCGGGAATAGCTCAGTGGTAGAGCACAACGTTGCCAACGTTGGGGTCGCGGGTTCAAATCCCGTTTCCCGCTCCATTTATCCATGACAAAGCGGGGAGCGCGGGCATGCGTTCCCCGCTATTTCATGGGCGAATAATCCACCGGATACCATATCTCGGAAGTCTCGCTACGGAGATAAGGTTTGTAATCCTCCTCCCAACCTGGGAGATTCGCGGCGTCTCTTTGCACCTCGGCCCAGTGGTTCATGTCCTGGTAGGGCCAGATGTGCAAAAACTCGTTCAGGATGCCGGACTCGAACTCTCCCGCCGGGTTGGCGAACGCCGCCGCCAGGGGCGAGAGGCGCTCCCTTTGGGGGAGATTCTTCTCCCAAGCCGCGCTGATGGCCCTCATTTTGCCCGTGCGCATCACGTCGCTTCTGATTTCATACACGCCGCCCATCTCGCCCGCCCGAGGTTTGGGGAGAAAAGGCGCCGGCCGCATGATGCGTGTCTGCTGGTGGAGGATTTTATCCACCTTGAGCGGCGGCCACCACGGCTGGGCGAGGGCTTCGGCGCGCGCCGCCTCCCGGTGGGCGGAATTCTCATACTCCCAGATGTGCAGAATTCGGTTCAGCCCACCAATGGCGGAGATGAAAAAACCGACCAGAGGAGATATGGCGGCTCTTTTCTCGATGATCCTGCCGAAATCCTCCACTCCTTCCGAGGCGTCGCCTGCCGTGAACGTGTACGCGCGAACTTCATAGATCATAGGATATGGGCTCCAAATTCGTAATGCGCATGCCTGAGAAATCCCGCCGGCCGCAATGATTATCAGATGCAAACCTTGAATCTACAGCCGAAAATATAAGAAACCAATATACTTGACGCGCATCATTCCGTGAAGCATGTTGTTTCCTTGAGGACACCGGTTGATATGGGTCGAAAGCCCTGCAAGCGCTCAAGTGAGAGGAAAACCAGGTGAGCGACGATACCCCGCGCTGGAGATACCGATTCGACAACTACAAGCGCGCTTTTTCCTTGCTGCGCGAAGCCATTGAAATGATGGACCAAAGAGAGCCGAGCCAGCTTGAAAAAGAAGGGGAGCAGCCATGAATCACGGACTGTCGGACCGCCAGCTCATGGTTTTGAAACAGATTCTCTCGCATTACGCCGAGGAGATCGCCTCGGTCGAGTTGTTCGGTTCGCGGGCCTCAGGCGACTATCGGCCCAATTCGGACGTTGACTTGGTGCTGCGAGGCGCTATCAAGGAAAAGCATATCGACCGCCTGTGGACCATGTTCCACGAGAGCAACTTGCCGTTCAGCGTGGACGTGAAAAATTACGAAATGACAACCTATCCGCCCCTCAAGGCGCATATGGACAAAGTCTGCAAACCTCTTTTCACGCAGCAAGACCTGAAGGCCGTAGCCTGTAAACCCGAGACGTCGGGAGTGTAGGGGAGGCGAGACCAATCGCCTTCGCATCCTTTTCATTCATGAATCATTCTTGCGTAAACGGAGGCTGAATATGGACAGGGCGGTATGGGCGATCATCTACGATCTGCCCGAGGAGGGACGGGATGAATACATGGACTGGTACCACGGAGTCCACATCCCCGAAAAACTTACTCGTCCGGGCTACACCTGGGCGGCGCACTATGAGGTGAAGCATCCTGGCGAGCGCTTTGAAAAAATAGCGGCGCGCCTGAACCGCACCGACGATCCGCAGCTTGCATCGGGAGCGGGATTCATCGCGCTATTCGGTGGGGAATCCACCCGTGTTTTCTACGACCCCAGCCCGGCGCAATTAAAAGAACGCCAAAACGCGGAAACCCGCGCGATGACAGGGATGCGAATTCAGGCGAGGGGACTTATCCTCTGCGAGGAATGGCGGGTGGAAGGCCCGGACGCAGACAAGAGAGAAGCGCCCGACGTCATGGCGCCCGCGATGCAGATGGGCCGCTACGAGGCGCAGGGCAACGATGAGGATCTGGAGGCATGGTACGCCCAGGAGCGCATGGCGCGAGTCGCGGATACGCCCGGCTGCATCGGCGCGAGAAAATACCTCGTGGCGACGGGTTCGCCCAAGCATTCGGTGCTCTATGAGTTCACATCGCTCGAAGCGCGTGAGGAGAACTACATCGCGCTCGAAGAGACCGAATGGACGAAGCGCGTGCATGGATACCTCGTGCATCCCCCCGGCTCGCCTCTGGCGGCAAGCCGCATCTGGCCGCCGCAGGGAGAGTAGGGTTTTATAGATAACTATCTCAGGAGCGCTGCCATGAAAAAATGGATGCGAAACAGCCTTTGGATTACTATCCTCGCCTCCGGCTTGACCCTCACGTTTGCTCAAAACGGACTCGCCGCTTCACGAATAAAGATGGGCAAGGGCAGATATGCCGGTATGGTGCTCATCCCCGCCGGACCGTTCACGATGGGCAGGAACGATGGTCCTTACGAGGAAAAACCCGCGCACCGCGTGTTTCTTCCCGCTTACTACATCGACCGGAATCTGGTGACATGGGCGGATTATCTCCCCTTCATTCAAGAGAGGGGCCCGGAGGGACCGAAAGGGGAGATGTACCTGGATACGGACGACCCGGACGCCAAGATCATTCCCAAGGGCGACGCCTGGGTCGTCGAGAAAGGTTTTGAAAAACTCCCGGCAAGCGAGATGGCCTGGGCCGGGGCCGTGGCCTACTGCCACTGGAAGAAAAAGAAGCTACCCAGCGAGGCGCAATGGGAAAAGGCGGCGCGCGGAGACGACGGACGCCTCTACCCGTGGGGCAACCAGAAGCCATCGGGAGAATACCTCCTTATGGGGGATTTCAGGGGCCAGACGGCGGTCGTGGGCAGCTACCCCAAGGGCGCGAGCCCATACGGGGTGAACGACATGGCGGGGCAGGTGTGGGAGTGGACGGCCTCGCTCGCGATGCATTACCCCTACAAGCCCAAAGACGGCCGCGAGAGCTTAAGCGCGGTGGATGCGCGCGTGGTGCGGGGCGGCAATTCGGCGAGTGCGCCGGACGGCATGACGGCCACGAGCCGGGAAGTCGTGATGCCCGGAAGACAGGCGACGGGGCACGGCTACATCGGCTTTCGGTGCGCCGCCGAGGCGCCCCATTCGACCTGATGGGAAGAAGGTAAGGGAATCCTTGTAATCTAAGCCGTGCTGATATGTTGCGCATGAAATAAGAAATAGAATTGATTAGGCTTTTCCGTCTGTGTTGACCTGAGCAGCCCCAAATATTTCGTCGCTTGTGTCGTTTATGATATTAGCGTTTTTCTCTGCAATCTTTGCTGCTTTCTCGATCGGGGGCGTAGGAAATTCGACAATCGTGCCCTCTGTATCGGCTATCGCTCTTCGGCAGGCCGTCGCGTAATCTTGATCTTCAGGATGTTCTTTAAGATATCTTGTTAGCTCGAACATGTCTGGTGTCCGAACCAATGCAATTCCGGCTCTTTTCGCCGCCGTTAAGCATTTTTCGGTGAAAATGTCAGAGCGTTCTTCTGGTGGTTCTAACCGATAGCCATTGCCGAACAATACCCCTTTTGCCATTTCGTCGATTTCATCGCGGCTGAAATCTTCATGCAAGTTGCGTTC
Source organism: bacterium (assembly GCA_965261085.1). Classification (GTDB taxonomy): domain Bacteria; phylum UBA8248; class UBA8248; order UBA8248; family UBA8248; genus Bin107. Next base: position 2,720,443 of record OZ253442.1, on the reverse strand, counting down.
TAACTGGCTAAATTTATCTATGCTAATAGCTCTATTGTCGCGACCTTCAGCTTCACCAATAAATCTTCCCTCAGGAGCGGAAAAAACCGCATCGAATTCGGATTTGCCGTCGTCAAATCCACTCGCTTTGAAGCCCATTAGCTTCAAACTCACTAGAATGGCATCTTCAAGCGGTGTGCCTTTTTCAAATAAAAGATGCCTGGAGCCACCTGCGGCTGCTAGATCTTGTTGAAGTGTGTTCTTTGCCTCTTCGAGGTGCGTTATTTTTTCGGAAACTTGAGTAATCTCGGCTTCAAGATGTCTTTCATTCGGCAAACGATATTGGTTACCAGATGCCCAATCAGGCGGTGGGGTCATAGTTCTATTGACAGATATCGCTTCTGCAAGTGAAATTATGGCTACCACGAATCTCTTGCCTGCTTGCAAACCGGCCTCGTTCCAGACATCGTAGTCCTCGTCATATTCCTCAAGGAACTCAGCTATTCTGAAATCAACTGGTGGAAGAAAGAGAAGAGCACCACCACCCTTCGACCTCGTCATTGCGCCTACAACTCTACTCCCCACCCCTGATTCTAGTAAGACTTCGGAAAACTTCCCTTCTATTTTAGTGCGATAGGATGTGTAATCCGCAAACTCATCCCAATATGGCGCAATGATTGATCCTGTCTTAGCAATTTTTATCTTCGCACCTGTCACCGTTGAATAAGAATCTATTGCTGGTAGTGCGTCGTAAGAATTTATTTCTGTAACAATATTGGTGACTTTCTGATTCCGGCCAGTGCCTGAAGTTCGTTTTTCACCGGTATACCGAAAACATTCTTCCGGTTTCGCCAAATAAACGACAACCAATTTTCCCGCATTGACTGCTGTGGTGATCTCTTTTTCCCAATGGCGTGTTTGTTCTAATGCTGCAAACGACTTGTGCTCCGAAAGAAGCGGTTTACCTTGGTAAGTCTCATTAGACCAACCGATTTCTAGGCTAGGAGTGAACAAAATAATATCGGCGTCCAACAATGTTTGGTTGGAACGATAATTGACTTCGGAAGTGTTTTCGCCTGGCACTTCTGTGTTAATCGCGAAGATAGTTTTCTTTCCCATGATGGTCTCCGAGATGAGACTTATTTTACTGTGTATGGATCCGGTCCCCAGACACCAATGGAATTAAACCATGTTCCGAAGTTTTCACTGGCAACGAAATCGCTATATCCGCCATCGGTGACAATACTCTTGTTTTCTTCGATTTTCTAGCATCGGCACAAAAAAATAGTATCCCCCCTCATCGTTTCTGGATTCCGGCATTCGCCGGAATGACGAGTGTAAACAGAGAGTTGAACAGCAAAGCATGCGCGCGCGCCTCTCGTTCAAGGCAAACCCGCCCTCACCAAAGCGCGCGGGTGAGGTCGCTCAGAGAGCATTTCTGTCCGCCTTGGGCGTCGAAATTATCCGGCGCGAGCCAGCGGGCGTGGGCCTCGCGGACGGCGGGCCATTCCTCCTGCGTGATGGAGAACCAGGCGGTGTCGCGGCTGCGTCCTTTGACGATCACATGGTTCAGGAAAATTCCCTCATAGCGAAAACCCAGACGCAGGGCCGCGGCGCGCGAGGCTGCGTTCAGCGCGTTGCATTTCCACTCCAGGCGGCGATAGCCGAGAGTTTCCAGGACGTGGCGCATCTTGAGCGAGAGCACCTCGGTGGCTTGCACGCTGCGCTGCCAGGCGCGCCCGAACCAGATGTGGCCGATTTCGGCGACCCCCACGGCGGGCCTGATTTCCATAAAACTTCCCATTCCGCCGAGGCGGCCCGTCTCTCTATCCCGATTGACCACGAACACCGGGTCCTTGGAAGCTTGGCGGGCGACCAGCCAGGCATGTACTTCGGCCTCATTGGAGAAAGGACCGTAGCCAAGATAATCGAATATCCGCTCGGTATCCTCGCCCTCGGTCGCGGCCCGGAAGATATCCGGCGTGTCGCGATCCGCCACGACCGGCTCCAGAGAGGTTCTGGGGCCAGAAAGCCTGACGCCCTCAAAACCCTCCCAGCGGCGTGGCGCGACTTGGGCGTTGCCTATCGGGCGTCTGCCTGCGGCGCTCGCCAACTCTTTTTCCGTCGCCATGAGAAGCTCTTTTCAATTCTGAAAATATCGATAAATTCAGGGGGTAAAACGATAAATTAAAAGAGCTTGATATATTTAAAGCAATACGTTAACTAATCCTTGTAAATATTTGCTAAAAACCCTTATTCAGCGCGAGACCAAAGAAGATGGCGAACAGGGCGAGCACCGCGTTCGCAAGGTTCACGCGCTCGAGCGTCTTGAGCAGCTTCATGCGCTCATCCGTCGTATCGCCAATGGGGCGCCCGTTTCCGGCGGGGCCCGTCCCACGCGTCAGTCTTAAGCCCACTGCGAAGAACTGAAAGCTGATTCCCATCATCATCAGGAAGACCGTGAGCAGCTTGAGGCCCAGCGGTACGAAGAGTTTGCCGAAAGAGGGGCCCATCGCCATTTTCAGGCCCGTGAGATACCAGGCGCCCGTCATGATGAGCACACCCATACATATCAGAATAAAGGGATGATAAAAGCGCAGTATGGAGGTGACTTCGCCCGCAAATTCTTCAGGTGAGAGCCTTCGCCTCAAATGTCCCATGAGGATCCAGAAAAAAACGAGCGCGCCCTCATACAGACAGGCCGCCAGTATATGGACGTAAAGTAGCCAGAAATTACTGTTCGTCATTCGTATCTTCTAGGAGGAAATGTTTTGTGAAAAACACCCCCCGGAGCCTGCGCCCCGGAGGGTGCTTGTGATTAACTGGCTGCGCCTTCTTTAGGGAAGAATTTGTCGTACAACTCAGGCCTCTGCCACTGGGTCAGCACGCCGGCCTTCGCTCCGTTCTGGCCCGATGAGGTCACCTCGTCTCGTTGTTCGCGAAGATCGCGGATTCTCTCCAGATCCACGTCGACCATGAACATGCCGGCCCGCGTGCTCTCGAATACGATCTCCTCGGGCGTCGCCACCATCGCCAGGCCGCGATGACTCTTTTCAAAAAGGTTCTGCGTGGTGATGACAATCGCCAGGTTTTCTATCGCGCGCGACCAGATGAGGTTCCGCCAGGTGCCCCACAGCTTCTTCTTGTCTACGCCTGCGGGCAGGAAGATAATTTCGGCCCCCCTGAGCGAAAGGGCGCGCGTCACTTCGGGCATGTAGACTTCGCTGCACATCGCCATACCGACCTGGCCGTACTGGGTCTCGAAAACGGGGTATTCGTTTCCCGCCACGTACTGAAATTCCCAGATGCCGCCGCCGGTGTAAATCCAGGGGCCGGGGGGATGGGTTCTGCGGTAGCGGCCCGAGGGACCGCCGGCGGGCCGAGCGAGATTCAGCAGGTTGTGCGCCGTTTTCTTCTCGTCATCCAGCGGTTCGAGCGTTCCGTATTGGACGTACACGCCGCAGCGATTTGCCACTTCCTCCATCGCCTCGGTCGGGTCGAACGTGGCCGGCATGCGCCAGGGACCCGGATACGATTCGGGGAAGGCGACGAAATCGGCCCCCTGCGCGGCGGCGTCTTCCACATACCGGACGGCGTCGGCCACGTTTTTCTCATCTTCGGGCGGGGGATATCCCATCGGTTGCACAAGCGCCAGCCTGAAATTATCGGTGCCCATCTCGGCCCCTCCTTACATGAAAGGATGTTCGGCTTTATTTGTCTGCGTAAAGCGTTCCACCAGCCGCCCATGAGTCCGTTTCGATATCCTGAAATATGACCGTGATGACGTCTTTAGGGGCGCCTGAGTGCTTGTGAACCGTCTCGGTAATTTCATCCGCCATCGCGCTTTTCGTCTCTTTCGATCTTCCAGACAGCAAGCTTACTTGAACAACGGGCATTGGAATACCTCCTTTGGAATGTGAACTCGACTCGTCGGGTATGAACTCCTAGATATTCGGGCCGGCCGCCGCGACGTCCGGCGTCACCCGATCCGCGAACTGCTCAAAATTCTCCCGGAACGCTCCGGCGAGCTCGCGTATTTTCTGGTTGTATTTTCCAGGGTCTTTCCAGAGCTTTCTGGGGACCATGAATTCCTCGGGCACATCGGGACAACTTATGGGAACATGGAGATCGAATATCGGCACGTCCTGGGTGGGAACCTTGGCGAGCTCGCCCGTTAAGGCGGCCGTCAAGAGCGCGCGCGTATGATGCAGGGGCATTCTGTCGACTTCCCCGGCGTCGCCGCCGATCCAGCCCGTGTTGACGAGCCAGACTTGCGCGTCGTGCTTCTTGAGCCTGTCCCTGAGCATTTCGCCGTATTCGGCGGGGTGTAAGGCCAGGAAGGGTTCTCCGAAACAACTGCTGAACGTGGCCATCGGCTCATCGACGCCCGCCTCGGTGCCCGCCACTTTCGCCGTATAGCCGGAGAGGAAATGGTAGGCGGCCTGCTCGGGCGTGAGTTTGCTGATGGGGGGCAGGACGCCGAATGCGTCGCAAGTAAGGAAGAATACGTTTTTCGGGTGCCCGCCCATGCCTGAGAGCACGCAATTGTCGATGAAATGCGTAGGGTAGGTGGCGCGCGTGTTTTCCGTTATCGACATGTCGTCATAGTCGATCTCCCGCGTTTCGTGGTCGACGATGACGTTTTCGAGAACGGACCCAAACCGGATCGCATCCCAAATCTGGGGCTCTTCCTCTCTCGTTAAATTGATTGTTTTCGCGTAGCACCCGCCTTCGAAATTAAAGATGCCCGAATCCGACCACCCGTGCTCGTCGTCACCGATGAGCTGTCGGTTCACATCGGCGGACAACGTGGTTTTGCCCGTGCCGGAAAGCCCAAAGAAAAGCGCCGTATCCCCGTCGTGGCCCATATTGGCTGAGCAGTGCATCGGGAAAACGCCTTTTTGCGGAAGAAGGTAATTCATGATGAAAAAAGCGGATTTCTTCATTTCCCCGGCGTATTCCGAGCCGCCGATGAGCGCCATGTTCTTCTCAAAATTCACCAGCGTAAAATTATCTTGCCGGAGTCCCTCCGCCGGCCCTGCTCCCAGGAACCTGCCCATATCGATCACCGTGAAGGGGTTTTCGTGATTTTCCAGTTCACCGGGTTTGGGGCGCACAAGGAGGGTCTGGCAGAACATCGAGTGCCACGCCTGTTCGGAAATAACGCGCACGGGGAGCTTGTATCTCGGGTCGTTTCCTACAAAACCGTCGAAAATGAAAAGGTCGCGCTTCTGGGCATAGCTGGCTATTTTCTGGAAAATGTTGTCCCAGTTTTCGGTCGATATTTTCTGGTTGATGGGTCCCCACCATATCTTCTCGTTGGAAGGTTCCTGGTCTACTGTGAATTTATCCTTTGGGGAGCGACCCGAGAATTTGCCGGTATGGACCACGAGCGCGCCATTGGTGGCGAGGTATCCTTCGCCGCGCGCAACCGCCATTTCATTCAATTCTGCGATGGGAAGATTTCGGTAAACGATTCCAATATTTTTGAGACCCAGTTTGTCTAGACCAAACGTTTTTTCCGTTCCTATATTCGCACGTGAGGGGGTTCCTTTTCCTCCCTCCTTGGCTTGTGCCATGTGTTGCTTCCTCCCGGGAAACGAAGTTTCTAAACAAAAGTTTCGTTCTTACGCAGAACCTACTCTTGAATTTCCGGCGAATTCCATGCAAATCCGCAGAAAGAAGGCCGCAATATGCATCGCAGAGTGAAAGAAGTCAAAAGCAAATCAAGGTCGGTTTCACCTCTCCGCCGCACAAATTCTTTCGGGTTTTATCGATTACCCACGTCTATCTGGTGACTTCAATTTCTTTCCGGTAGAAGGGCAGGCTCTCGACTATTGCCTCCACATCGCCCCCTTGAACATCCACCTTCACATGCGTGCCCGGCTCCATCTGGGCGCGGGGCAGATACGAAAAAGCCAAAACGGCGCCGACCGTAGGGCAATATGCGGCGCGGTTGATGGTGCCGATGCTTTTCTCGTCGGAATAGACGGCGGCTCCCGGCCCGGGCGCAGCGTCTATGTTGATTTTGAGCCCTACAAGTCCACGGTTCACCTGGCCCAGATACTTGATCTTGGCGATGACTTCCTGACCGATGTAGCAGCCCTTTTCAAAGTCAATTGCCTTGTCCTCGAGCCTCGCCTGCATGGGGTTGACGGCCGATGTCATGTCCTTTCCGAAGAGCGGCACCCCGGCCTCCAGTGTGAGCGATTCAAGGGCGGCAAGGCCCGCCGGCTTCGCTCCCGCACTTGATAACGATCCCCAAGTCGCCTCCGCCCCCGCACGAGGCCCTATGAGCAGATAGCCGTCTTCCCCTGTCCAAAATTCACGGGCTATCATTACACCGCCAGCCGTCGCGTGGCCGTGTTCATCGAGCGAAAGCTCACCCATGCCCGCTTTGGCGATGATTTCCCGTGAAGCCGGACCGAAGAGCCCGATACAAAACAATTTTTCCGTCTCGTTCACCACTTCCACCTGGTCCATGATGATGAATCTGTCGATTTCTTCGGCGAGCGTATCCGCCATTCCCGGAGCTACGGAAGCGACGACGGAGGCTTCGCCTTTGTACATATACAGATCGGAGATAAACTTTCCCTGTCTCGTTAGAAAGGTGTTGTATGCTCCCTCTCCGGGCTTTAGCTCTTTTACGCGGTTCGAAAGCATGCGGTGGAGGAATTCCTCCGTGTCCGGGCCGCTGAAGCCCAGATGGCCCCTGTGGGAGAGATCGACCACGATGGCGCTTTCCCGGCATGCGAGATGCTCGGATATCGCGTCTCCGAACGTCGCGGGGATTTCCCATCCCGCTTCTTCTGTGAGGTGGGCGTTGGCCGCCTGATGCAAGGCAAGCAAGGGAGTGGCTGGCATTTGTTTCCTCTCTGGCGCATTGTTTGATTCAATGCATAAAACGATTATCCGGCAACTACTTCAACAGGCTCTATTCTACGCATTTAGCAAGAGTGAAGTGAAACGATTAAGGGAAATGTATTTTACTCTATCCGCGCGAGGAGGCGAGGTCGAGAATGGGTGAGAAACTTGGATTCATCGGTCTGGGCAAGATGGGAACTCCTTTGACCCGGAATCTCATGGCTGATGGCCATGAGGTATGTGGTTTCGACGTCGACGAGATGCGCATGGAACAACTCAGAGAAGCCGGCGGAACTCCCTGCGCGAACGCAAGGGAGGTGGCCGAGCGATCGGACGTGGTTTTCACCATGCTGTTAAAGCCCGAGCACATCGAAATGAATACCATCGGGCCGGAGGGAATCGCCTCCGCGGGCAAGGAAGGTCTCATTCTCATCGAGATGAGCACGATGAACCCTACGTGGTCCGAAGGCTTGGCGAAGAAACTGGAGGCGAGAGGCGTGGAGATGGTCGATGCCCCCGTTTCGGGCACGGTGCCGCACGTAGAATCGAGGACGCTGGCTTACATGGTGGGCGGGAAAAAGGAGATTCTCGAGCGCATCAAGCCCATCATCGAACCCCTGGCGAAAAGCGTCCTCTACACCGGGCCCAACGGCACGGGCTGCTCCATGAAGCTGGTGACCAACCTGATAACGAACGCCGGCGTCGCAGTGCTGGCCGAAGGTTTGCTCCTGGGCGAGCGCTCAGGACTGTCTCACGATACGATTATGGATTGCCTGCGCTCGGGAGCGGTAGCGGGTGCTCTTCTGGAGATCAAAGGGGAGAAGATCCTCACGCGCGATTTCACGCCCCATGGTTCCATTGGAATTTACGTGAAAGATCTCGGCCTTTGCGTTGACCTCGCGAAAGAAAAAGGATTTGATGCGTTTATGACGCAAGCCGGACTCGATATGTTCCGACGTGCCGAAAACGCAGGTTGGAGAGAAGATGATTGCGCGCGCGTGGTGGAGGTGTATGAGGGGAAAGACCAATAGCATTCATCGTTGGTTTCATGGCGACTGCATAGGAGACGGACAATGGCGAAAGGCGCACCGGCTGAATCCAGAAACTTCAAATTAATAGGGCACGACCCGGATGCGGCATGGGGAGGCGGGAGTCTCGTCGAGGTGAAAAACGGATACGCCTATGTCGGGGCCGTGGGAACGGCGAGTTTTGACGGACCCGAGGGCTGGACAGTTCACGACGTATCAGACCCCAGCAAGCCGAGGCGAATCGCCGAAGTGTTCGCTCCTCCCGGACTGCACAACCACAAAGTCCGCATCGTGGGGGATGATCTCCTTTACGTGAATCACGAACGCTTAAAGACGCCGGAAGGAGAAAAGGCGAGGGCAGGGGTATGTATTTTCGATATCAGCAATCCATCCCAGCCGAAAGAAGTGGGTTTTTACGATCTGCCCGGAACGGGGCCACACAGATTCGGCGTCGACAACGAGCGCGGCCTCGCATTTTTACCAAACCATGCCGATGGCTGGCGAAACCGGGTCATGTGGACGATGGACATCAAAGACCCCTTAAAGCCCGAAGTGCTCAGCATCGCCGGTCTCCCGCAGCAGGATCTGAGTCTCGATTATGAATACGAGGAGCCGGATGATTTCGAGCGCTCCTGGACGTGCCACGGGCCCGCCACCATTCGCGGGAATCGCATGTACTGCGGCTTCTGGGGGGCAGGCATGGGTATTTTCGATTGCACGGATCTGCGCGACATCACCTGCGTGGGGAACCTCAGCTGGTCGCCTCCCTTCATCGGCTCCACGCACACCGTGTGGCCGCTCGGGGACAGGCCTTACGTTGTGGTGACAGACGAGGCGCGCGCCCAGGAAAACTACGAACACAGCCAGTTCATGTGGGTGGTGGACATACGCGAGGAAACGAACCCGATTCCCATTTCCACCTACATACCCGACAGGGAAGAGAACATGAACCGGGGCGGCCGCTTCGGCGCGCACAACATTCTGGAATACGTTCCTGCGGATGGCCCCTGGAAAGACATTATTTTCCTCACTTATTTCAATTCAGGCTTAAGGGCGGTTGATCTTTCAGACCCCTTCCAGCCCAAAGAAATCGGGCACTACATACCCGAACTCAACTTCGGGAAAGACTATGCGCAGTCGAACGACATCGGCATGGACGAGAACGGCCTACTGTATCTGATCGACCGCAATGGAGCGGGGATGCACATCCTGGAGTACACCGGATAATCGTTATGAGCCGGCGTCCGGATTTTGGAAGAGATTATCTGAAGCGGGGAGGGGTTTCATGAGCCCGGGTGATTTTCTCATCATTTGCGCCGCTTCTTTTCTGGCCACTTACGCCCATCTCGTGTTCGCCCTGATCGCGGACAAGATAGGCATGGTGAAACTTGACTTCGGCAAGGGCTTGTCGATGCTCCTGTTCGGGGAGGCGTACGAGGGAAAACCCCCTTATGCCCTCGGCCTCATCGCCGTGCATCTGAACGGCATCATTTTCGGCTTAATGTACGCCACCGTGGGTGCAGGATATATTTGCGGGCCGCCCGTGTTTCGCGGGCTAGTGTGGGGCGGGGCGCTTTTGATTTTCTCGCAATGCGTGTTCAATCCGCTCATCACGGGCCATGGCTTTTTCAGCCGCAAGTTGCATCCCAGAGCATGGCAGACCGCGCTCATTGCTCACGCCATTTACGGCGGCGTGCTGGGCTGGCTCTCTCCGATACTCTGAAAAGCAGGCGCTCTCGCGGATTCTTGATACTTCCTTCCTTCGAGCAGCATCGAGGAACGTGATTTCTATCTCCTCGCTCTTCTCGTCTTGGGCGCTTTGTTCTGCGCGGCCCAGCACTTCGCCACGTCTCCGGGCGCCGCGATCCAGGCGTCTCCTTTCGCGAGAATGTGCTGAATCAGCCTTTCGAGCATCCGCATCCGGTAGTGCTGGCCGATGACCTGGGGATGGCACATGATGTTGATGTATCCGCCTTCCTCATAAGTGCCCTCGAATTCCTCTACCCATATCGAATAAACCGATTCCGCGTCGCGGATGCCGTGGCCGAGCGGGGGATTCGTGCTGTGGGCGAAGAAGATGAAATCATCGAGACTCCACTTCGTGGGCAACTCCACCAGGCCGCAGTCGTGGTAATAGGGCCAATCGTCGTCCATCATGTTCGAGTGATACAAGAGCCCGTGTTTTTTAAGGAGGCCCATGGTGTGAACGCTCGGGTCCGCCGAGGGGGTGCGCGAGCCTATGATTTCCTGTCCCGTATCCCGCTTAAGGATATCCAGGGCGCGCACGAGCAGTTCTTCTTCGCGCTCGGAGTCACACATCTGATAGGGCTTTTCGTGGATGTGGCCGTGGTGGCCGATTTCATGCCCCGCCTTCACGATGGACTCGGTCATTCTCGGCCATTTCTCCACCGTCCAGCTCGGGATGTAGAAAGCGCCGGGCAGGCTGTATTTCTTGAGGAGCTTGAGTATCCGGGGAATGCCCACTTTGGGGCCGTAGGCACCCATGGAGTTGTGGATGGGGCGATTCCCCAGCGACGGGTCCCGGCCCATCCAGACCGTCTCGCCGTCCACGTCGAAAGTCAGACACACGGCGCATCGCGACCCATTTTCCCATTTCACTCTAGGCATTCGTTTCCCCTCGTCCTTACTTGATTGGTATTATTTCGTTCAAGAATCCGCCATTTTTATTAATGCGCGCGCCAGGACGTCACAACCCCTGTAGGCGTCCTCCCAGTCCATGTCTTCTTCTTCGGAATGACTTTTCCCCGCAACGCAGGGCACAAAAATCATGGCCGTGGGCCCGAGGTCGGCCGCATAGCGTGCGTCATGTCCGGCGGCGCTCCACATGGAGCGATGGCTGTAGCCCGACTCCTCGCACGCGGCTTGAATCGCCCCCGCCACATCTGCGTCGAACGCGGTGGGGGTAGAGCCGCCGACGTCTTGAATCTCGATTTCCAGATTTTCCTTTTCCGCCTCCCGGAACGCGGCCTCCTCGACGAGTTTTCTCGCTTTGCCCAGCAGTTCCGGCTCTCTGTGGCGAAAATCGACCGAGAACGTTACTTGGTCGGGAATGACGTTGATGACGTTGGGCGATAGGGAGAGTTCTCCCACCGTGGCCACGAATTCAGGATGCAACGTCGCAGGGATTTCACGAATGGCCGCGATGGTGCGCGCAGCGCCCACCAAGGCGTCGCGCCGCATGCGCATCGGCGTGGGACCGGCGTGGTCGCGCTCTCCCTTCATGGTGATGCGAAGCCACGTGAGGCCAAAAATTCCCTCTACGACCCCAACTTGCACTCCCTCGTTCACGAGAGCGGGACCTTGCTCGATGTGGAGTTCGAGATATGAGCCGATGGAACTCGGAACGCAGGGCGCATCTCCCCGGTAGCCGATGCGCTCCAGCTCATCCAGAAACCTCACGTCTTCTGAGTCCCTCGTCTCATATGCGGCCTCGATCGATATCGCGCCCGCGAACACGCCGCTTCCGAGCATGGAAGGCGGAAAGCGGGGCCCTTCTTCATTCGTCCAGTTCACGATTTCTATCGGGCGTCTCGTCGATATGTTCCTATCATTCAGCGTCCTCACGGCTTCCAGCGCACCCAACACGCCTAATGAACCATCGAATCGGCCTCCATTCGGCACGGAGTCCAAGTGGCTGCCCGCCATGGCGGGAGGGGCGTTCTCATCCCGGCCCGCGCGCCGGGCGAACATATTTCCCATCTCGTCAATCCGCAGGTCGAGGCCGGTATCGCTAGCCCACGCGGCGAACAAATCCCTTGCTTGCTTGTCGGCGTCGGTGAGTGTGAGGCGATGCACGCCGCCGCCTTTAGTCGCTCCGACACGGGCCATCTCCTCCATGGATTGGCGAAAACGATCAGTGTTGATTATCAATTCGAGCCCTCTGGCGTTGGTTGTGCTAAAAGAAATGCACGCGGGGATGCCCGGCCAGGGACTCCCGCAGGGCAATCATTTGTTCGCGACTACGATTTTCTCATAGACCTCTCTCACGAGGCCGGTGTGTTTCTCAAACAAGGCCAACAACTTGGCATTGGCGCTTCCGTCCATATCATCCACGAAATTCATGCGTCGCGCCAACATGTTCATGGCATGTTTTGTTTTCAGGAATATATTGATCGACTGTGCATTGCCGATCCGGAGTCGATTCTCGACGAGACGCAAAAAGCGGTATCCATCTAGCAATGCACCGGTGTCCTCATCCGAAAGCATCCCGGCCTTATTCAGGGCCTGCAATGCAAGGTAGGTATTCGCAATCCGGAGTTCTGGATGCGCTCTTCCGTTTTCTATCAGAAGATACTGCGTCAAAAACTCGATGTCGATGATCCCCCCGCGCCCGAGTTTAATGTCGGCGATTCCCTCATCCTCAGCGGAGAGTTCGTTTTCGATGCGTCCTCGCATGTGGCGAACCTGTTCGACAAGATCGGGGGGCGCTTCGCGCTCATATACGAATTCATTCACAAGCTCCATGAATTCCGCGCCGAACCCCTCCGAGCCCGCGACATGTCTTGACCTCGTAAGTGCTTGTCTTTCCCATGTTTCAGCGCGATTATTAAAGTATTCCCTAAAGACATCAATCGGTGCGGCCAATGCGCCTTTTGCTCCTTCTGGTCGTAGGCGCAGGTCCATTTCGTAGGTCCGGTCCCGGGAGCCTGAGGAGGATAGGCCGTCGCGCAGGTATGTGGCGACTTTGATATAGAATTCATGATTCGAGACGGATTTGTATTCGGCGGGTTTTCCGTCGATTTGCCCGCTCGTATTCCCTGCCGCGCTGTAGACGAATATTAGGTCCAGATCCGAACCATAGTTCATCTCCTCGCTTCCCATCTTGCCGAGGCCCATGATGGTGAATCGAGCTTTATCGCCCGTCTCCGCCTCCATCGGTATGCCATATAATTTGAGCATCCTCGCGTGGGCGATCTCATATCCACTCCTCAAAGTGGCTTCCGCAAGGTGGGAGAGGGCGGAGAGAGTCTCCTGGATGTCCGCTGCCCCGAGAATGCTTCTGATTCCTATCGCGAGTTCCTCGCTTTTTTTGAGCAGGTGCAGGCGATTGAATTTTTCTTCCGCCGAGATTTGCGAGACCGTTATTTTTTTGAGTTCCTCGGCGAGGAGCTCCTTCGGGCGCGGCTCGGAGAGGGTTTTCGTATGAAAGAGTGTTTCCAGGAGCCCGGGCTGTTCTATCAGAACCTCTGCGAGGTAATTGCTCGAAGCGAATAATTTGAGAATGATTTCCAGCGATTCTTCCTGCTCGGCCATGAACCCAAGGATGGACTCGCGACCTCCGCCCTTTTCCACGAATTTATTGAGGTGCGCAATGGCCCTGTCCGGTTCCGGGAGGTCGAGCGTTTGATACAACAGGCGGGGGAGGAGTTCGTCAAAAATCCTCTTCGCCTTGGCGCTGACGTGTTCGAGCGATGCGCCGTTTCTCAGGAGTTTGAGGTGCGTACTCACGCCTTCGGGATCAACGAAGCTGTATGAAGCCAGATCCTCTGCGGATAGTGAATCGCCCAGGGTAAGCGCCGGGGTCGGCGAGCCGCTCGCCGGTTCCGTTTCTACGTCCCCGTTTTCGCTACGGAACATGTTTTCAAATATCTTCGATACGTTGTTCTGGTGATACGTCAGGCGAGTTTTCAACTCATCGCTTTCCGCGCAGTCCATCTTGCGCGCCAGCACGTTCAAACTCTTCTCGTCGGTCGGAATTTCATGCGTCTGAAGCCCGTGAGTAACTTGCACGCGATGCTCTACGTCTCTCAAGAACACGTATGCATTCGAGAGTTGATCGCACGCATGGGCGGGCAGGAGGCCGAGCGCCTCGATGATGGAGAGGCCCTGCAACGTGCTCGAGTTCTGGAGAAGCGTTTCGCGGCCACCGTAGATGAGTTGCAGGGCCTGGGTGATGAATTCAATTTCGCGGATGCCGCCCTCACCGAGTTTGACGTTCCGGGTCGCGGCGTCCGCACCCTTGAGATTTTGGTTGATGCGGCCCTTGATGCGGCCGATCTCCTCGAGCACGCTGATGTCCATCGTCCGCCGGTACACGAAAGGACGTATCATTTTCATGAAGTCATCGCTCAATGCGGCGGAACCCGCGCAATGTCTGGATTTGATCAACATCTGCCGCTCCCATGTCTCTCCCCATGATTCGTAATAGACTTCACAACTCCTGAGCGAATGGGCCAATGCGCCTTGGGATCCCTCGGGGCGCAGGCGCGTATCTATTCGAAACACATGGCCTTCTTCGGTGTTTTTTCCCATCAGCGATATGACGCGCCTCGCCATGTGTGCGGAAAATTCATAGTTGGAGATTTGTCTTTTGATTCGCCCAGTGATTGAATCCGCCGCACCAGAGGTCTGTCCGTCATCCGAGGAATAAATGAACACGACGTCTATATCTGAACTGAAATTGAGTTCGAGGCCGCCCAGTTTTCCCATCCCGAGTACGCTGAACTCGGTATTCCGCCATTGCCCTTTCGCGTTCTGGTACCGGGGTTTGCCATGTTTCCGCTCGAGTTCGGCCCGGGCGATTCGAACGGCCACCTCCAGGCAGGCATCTGCCAAACAGGAAAGGTTGTAGGTGATTTCCTGGAGAGATGCCCGCCGCAGCAAATCCAGCACCGCGATTCTCAGGTATTCTCGCTGGCGAAATCGGCGCATGGCGTTTGCCGGCCCATTCGGGATATCCTGACTGTCGCGCACCCACCGCCACATCTCGGATACCATTTTTTCTTTTGTGCGAACGGCTTTCAATGTAGCGGGGCGTAAAAGCCAGTCGAGAAAATGAGGATGTCGCAGAATCGTTTCAATCAAAAACTGACTCCCGCCCGCCAATGAGAAGAGTTCCGCTCTGCGCTCATCCGAGCGGGCGAGGGTTTTGAGAAGTGAATCCGGGTTGTCGCGAGTAGCCAGAATTCGCTCGAAATTACTCAGGGCGCGTTCCGGGTCGAAGGTATCGCGCAAAGAGGAGAGCAACTGCAATAAAAATTTCGAATTGTTTCGCGGAAACGTCGGGTGCAAAGCAAGGGACTGCAGATTTCTGGTTACCCCTATCGGGTCACTGACTCCGATGAAACCGAGAAGGTCTTTCGCCGCAGGAGTAGGGGCGCCGCCCGCCAATAGCTTTTCCAAGTGGGGAAACCCCGGATGCTCGTCAATCCGAACATTCATATGACATCCCCCCACACAAACGATGAAGGACTAGCGCATAGGATCTCCCGGATTCGCCGCCGCCTGTTAAAGCGCCGAATTCTCCTCTGTTCTGGGCAACCATGAGAAAGCGACCAGACTTCCCATGCATGCGATGCCGATTGCGCCAAAAACGAATTCCAGGCCATATGTATCCGCCAGTATACCCAGAAAAAACAACCCCAGGCCAACAAAAATCTGATTCGCCGTAAAAATAACGCCGACGACGCTGCCGGCCAGTTCAGGCGGACTGACCTCAAAACCGTATGCGAAGATGGCCGAGCGCATGGAGATGAGGAAAACACCAACCGATGCGATGCATACATAGAGGAAAATTCCCGTGCCCGCGTGGGGAATCATGAACATCGCGATTCCGCCGGAGGCTATCCCGACGAAGAGGATCAACTTTCGGGAAATCTTGTCGGAAAGATAGCCGACGATCGTTTCGGGAAATATGGAGGCGGCCGAATATGCGCCCAGCGCAAGGCCTAAGGTGCTCGGCCCCACGCCGTACTTTCTCACCAGCAAAATGGGCAGGAAAATCGAGACGACGTTATGCGCCAGCGTCCGCACGCCCGAGAAAACACAGGCTCCGATCATCCCGGGGTTTTTAATGAGGGCATCCACGAAATTGCCGGAAGTGATGGCGGAACCGGGCTTTTGCTTTCCGCTGGTTTGGAAAGGCTCCAGACAAACGAACAGGAGTATGGCCGTGGCGAACAGCGGAATCGTGTTCGCCAGCAATACGCCCCGCCACGTCATTATCAGGAGCAGATAGCCCGCGATGATGGGGGCGAGGGTTTGTCCCATGTTCGCGCCCGTTCCATGCACGCCCAGGGCGAAGCCCTTGCGGTTCTTGAAGCGCATCCCCAGCAAGCCCATAGCGGGTGGATGCCAACTGTGCGTCGCCAATCCGCTCAGCCATATGATGGGGGCCAGCGTGAGAAATCCCGCCGAAAAACTCGCCGCGCCGTAAAAAAGCCCGACGAAAGCCATGCACCCCACCAACAGCCATTTCCCGCCGCCGTAGGAATCGATGACGAGGCCCGTTCCCACGCTGCTGAAAGCGCTCATTATGGCTCTGCCCGTAAACAGAAGTCCCACCTGGGTCAGCGTGAGGCCCATATCTTCGGCCAGATAAGGAATGACGGGGCCCAGAACGCCCTGGAACCAGTGTTCACAGGCGTGTCCAGTAGTGAGCAGGGCGAGAAGTTGCCATTTCTTCAAGGTTTCGTGTCTTTCATGGCGAAGTGATGGCGCGAAATATAGACCGGAAATCCTAGCATTTTGATACGGGCGGGCATAGGCAGGGAATGACTCATGGCTGCCGTTTCATATGGCCGGCAAGGGAGAGTAAGTAAATTTCTTGTAGCCTTTGATGAGACGGGATGGGTAAACTTCCGTAGGGTCGGGCATACATGGCCGCCACCTGTATGTCCGCCCGGGCTATCTCCTCAGCTTGGGGTCGAGCGCGTCGCGAAGGCCATCTCCCAGCAGGTTAAAGGAAAACACCACCCCCATGAGGGCCAGACCTGGAATGGTGAGCAGATGCGGCGCCAGGGCCATGTAGGAGCGGGCGTCGGCGAGCATGGTTCCCCACTCAGGCGTGGGGGGTGGCACCCCGATGCCCAGGAAGCTGAGTCCGGCCGCTACGCGAATGGAAGTCGCGATCAGGAACGTGGACTGGACGACGATGGGGCCGAGCGTTCCCGGGAAGATGTGAAAAAACAGAACGCGGCGGCTGGAGCCGCCCATGGCCTGGGCCGCTTCCACGAATTCGGTTTCCTTTAATACGAGAACCGAACTGCGCACCAGGCGGGCGTAGGTGGGGATCGCAAAAATCCCGACCGCCAGCATGATGTTTTCCATCCCCGTTCCGATGATGGCGATGAGAAGAATGGACAATAGAATGCGCGGGAAGGTGAGCATGACGTCCACCACCCGCATGATGAGGTTGTCTATCCATCCTCCTAAATACCCGCCGACCAGGCCGAGCAGGACGCCCCCGAACGCCGCGATCAAGACGGAGAAAACGCCTATTAGCAGTGAAGTGCGGGCGCCGTAGATGATGCGGCTCAGAACGTCTCGCCCGAAATGATCCGTCCCGAAAAGATGGGCAAGGGAAGGGTCTTTCAGCGTCTCCTGAAAATTCACTTTTATGGGGTCATAAGGCGCAATAATGGGCGCCAACAGGGAAACGCCGATGAACAAGAAGACGAAAACACACCCGAGCACCGCAACTTTGTGCAGGAAGAGACGGCGCAAGGTATCGGTCCACATGCCGCGAATCGGATCGCTTTCCACTTCCGGGACGAGGGGTGCGGTATTGACGGCCTGGCTCATTCCCCTGAGCCTCCGTAGCGGACGCGCGGGTTGATCACGGCGTAGAGGAGATCGACCGTCAGGTTCACCAGAGCGAACGTGAGTGCGAAAAAGAGCAGGGAGCCCTGCACCGCGGCATAATCGCGCAGCTTGATGGCCTCGACGATGTAGCGGCCCAGGCCGGGCCATGCGAACACCGATTCGGTAATCACCGACCCCCCCAGCAGGTATCCCGATTGGAGGCCGACGACGGTGATGATGGGCAACATGGCGTTTTTGAGGGCGTGGACGTAGTGAACCTTCCCGCTTGCCAGACCTTTCGAACGCGCCGTGGTGATATATTCGCTGCCGGTGATTTCGAGCATTGTGTTGCGCGTCATGCGCGCGATTATCCCCGCCCCGGTCAGGCCGAGCGTGACCACCGGCATGATGAGGTGCGCGGTCGTCCCCTTTCCTCCTGCCGGAAGCCAGCCGAGGTATACGGAAAAGAACCCCATCATAAGGAGGCCGAACCAGAACGAAGGCATGGATATCCCCAGGAGCGCGCCCGCCATGCTCCCGTAGTCGAACCTGGAATAGGGATGTGTGGCCGAAAACACCCCGGCCGCCAGCCCCACAATGGTGGCGAGAAGCATGGCCCAGAAAGCGAGTTGAAGCGTGTTCAGGAAACGCGACCAGACTTCGCCCAGTACGGGCCTGTCGGAGAGGATCGAACGGCCCAGGTCGCCGCGTAGCGCTCGTCCCATGAACATGACGTATTGGGTGTGCAGGGGCTTGTCCAGCCCGTATATGCGGCGTATTTCCGCCACATACTCTTCGTCCGCGAATTCTCCGGCCATAGCTTCGGCCGGGTCTCCCGGAACGAGGCGGATGGAGAGGAAGATGACGAGGGAGACTCCCAGGAGAACGGGAATGAGCAGGACCACTCTCCTGGTGATAAATTCAACCACTAACGGATCCTATCTCTAGCGAGAAAATAGCGGAACGTGGATGAGATATTAAGGCCAGATTCTATCATACTCAAGTCGAATTAACGATCAGGAACCAGTCATCTCAGGAGATTCCCATGGCCAACCCGATTCGCCTGTTGCTTACCGACGTGGACCCGCCCCGATTCGCCGAGCGATTGCGCCAATGCGACGCCGCCGAAGGATTCGAGTTCATCGTGCCCGAAGAGGAAGGAGAGGAGGCGCTGTGCGCCCGCGCCCCGGAAGCCGAGGCCATACTTTGCTACAAGTCGCCACTCCCCGGGTCGGCCATACGAGCCGCCGGCCGACTCAAACTGATCCAGAAACATGGGCGGAACTGCCGCAACATCGACGTCGCGGCGGCGACCGAGCTGGGGATTCCCGTGGCTACGTGTTCTCTTCAGAGAAACGCCTCCGTAGCCGAACACGCACTGGCGCTGATGCTCGCCTGCGCGCGCCAGGTGATACCGGGCCACCGCGCCGTGAGCGAGGCGGCCTATCTCGAGCAGGGGATAGAACCCATTACGACGACCCAGTGGAAGACCGGCGGAAACTGGGCGAAAATCAAGGGGATGGGCGAGTTGTTCGGAAAGACTGTAGGCATCGTCGGCCTGGGCGACATCGGGATAGAGATCGCCCGGCGGTGCCGCGCCTTTGAAATGAAAGTCTGCTACCACCAGCGGACTCCCCATCCGGATGAAATCGAACGAAGGCTGGGAATCGAATTCCTTCCACTCGATGATTTGCTCGCAGTCTCGGACTATGTCGTCCTGGTTCTCCCCCACACCCCGGAGACGGAAGGAATCATCGGCCCCGAGCAGTTGGTGCGGATGAAATCGACCGCCACCGTCGTTAATGTGGGGCGTGGCGGCCTGATTGACGAAGATGCGATGATACGCGCCCTCGAAGGAGGAGAAATCGCCATGGCGGGCCTGGACGTCTACCGGCAAGAACCCCTGCCTGCCTCGAGTCGACTCCGTGAGCTTCCCAACGTGGTTCTGCTCCCCCATACGGGCGGAGGATCCAACTATTGGAGAGTGGACCCCCAGGTCACGCTCGGCCATATTCACCGTTTTTTCCGAGAGGGAAAGCCTCATGAAGTAGTCAACCTCGGGTGAGCGGTCTTCAACCGAATGACGGTTCGCCTCTTGTTCCGGCGCCTGAAAATCATCCCTCGGGTTGTTTCTCTTCCCAATAAATCCACCCGGGGGAGATATCCGCATTCCTTCCCCATAGAGTAGGTGCGATGGGGGAGCGCGATGAAATTTCCATTCGCCGTCTGGTTGCAGGTTCTCCTAAATACGATTAACATTTCGGTATTGTATTCAAGCGATTCGCGTATTTTGTTTCCGGCACCGGGATCGTCCTGGCCGTTAAATGTCAGAAATTTCGTTCTGATATTTCTATTTAAGGAGGGTGTGGCAATGCAGTTCAGAAGTTCGAAGAAGTTATGCTTCACTGGAATGCTGGTTTTTGCGGCGATAGCCCTTTCGTGGGGCCTTTCGTCGGCGGAAACCAAGGTCGTCTTTATTCATGGAGCGGAGCCCAAGAGTCTCGACAATGCCCTTCACCCGGCCGGATCGGCGGATTTGAACGTCCAGACGAGTTTGTATGATTCGCTGACCTACCACCGCCTGGACGGCAGCATCGAAGGCCGGCTCGCCACTTCCTGGTCCTACAAGAACCCCACCACACTCGTGTTCAAACTCCGCAAGGGGGTGAAGTTTCACGACGGGACGCCCTTCAACGCCGCGGCCGTGAAGTTCAGCCTCGACCGCACGCGAACCCACAAGCGCGCCCGGCTGAGAAAATGGATCGCGATGATCAAGGAGATCACCGTGATCGATGATCACACGGTCGAGATCGAGCTCAAGTATCCCTTTGCCCCCGTCTTGTTGAACCTGAGTACGCCGCTTGCCGCCATCGGCAGCCCCGCCGGAATCAAGAAACACGGGAAGAATTTCCGGCGCAATCCGGTCGGTACCGGCCCGTTCATCTTTGTGAAATGGGTGGCGGGAGAATACATCCGCTTCCGGGCCAACCCCGATTACTGGGACGGAAAACCCAAAATCGACGTTCTGGAATTCCGGCTGGTTCCCGAAGCCACGACGCGGGTCTTACAGCTTCGCTCCGGCCAGGCCCAATTGGCCATGTTCCTGCCCCCTGCGCAGCTCGGCGAGGTGGACAAGGACCCCAAGCTGGACCTCGTGAAGGCGCCCCTGTTCCGGGTGATCTTCATCGGAATGAGCATGCTGCATAAACCATTCGACAACCAGATCGTCCGTCAGGCGATGAACTACGCCATCGACACGAAAACCATCATCGAAAAGGTGATGCTCGGAGTGGGGCGGCCGATCCGGGGACCCTTCGGCCCGACCGTCTGGGGCTATGACCCCGAATTCGAAAAAATGGGTTATTCCTACAACCCGGAAAAAGCCAAAGAGTTGTTGAAGAAGGCAGGGTATCCCAACGGGTTCAAGACCGATTTCTGGCATCCCACAGGCAGGTACACGGCCGATAAGGTCGCAGCCGAAGCGATTCAGGCGCAACTGGCGAACGTGGGAATTCAGGCCAGGCTCCGCACAGGCTCCTGGGGCCTCGTCGCCCCGTCCGTACGGAAGGGCAAAGCGCCCATGTTCCTCTACGGCTGGGGCGTATCCACGGGTGACCCGGACATGGTCATGTACAACAAGTTCCACTCCGCCACCCATGGCCGCTCGGGGAACTACACCCGGTATAAGAACCCCGAACTCGAGAAGATCGTCGACAAGGCGCGCCAGGTCATCGACCCGGTCAAGCGCAAGGCGATGTACAAGAAAGCGGCGAAATTGGTGATCGACAATCCGCCCTGGGTCTTCTTCAAGCAAGAGGTCATGCTGGTCGGAAAATCCAAAAAGCTCAAAGGTGTGATCGTTCACCCCGGCGAGCGGCTTTACTGGCGAAATGCGTATCTGGAAAAATAGAGATATGTAAGCGGCAGCAACAGCCCCTTGTCCGTAGTACGGGCAAGGGGTTGTTTTGCGTTCGTTTTCTATGACGCGCCTCGAACATACGAAAGCGCCTGTCTGCAAACCAACCGAGAAAGGGAGAATCATCATGCCAGATTCCGAAAGACTGCAAAACATGCTCGATAAGTTTGAAATCCAGGAAGTGGTCGCCGCAGCGTGCTACTCGCGGGACAAGGGCGACTGGAAGACGCTTCGCGACTGCTACCACCCGGACGGAAGCGTGACGGTGAGCTGGCACTCCGGCCCGGTGGATGAATTCATAGAACGCTCTGTGAAGATGATGGCTTCCCGCGACAAGCAGGAGTTCACCAAACACGTCAATGCGAACCCCCGTGTGCGGCTGAACGGAGAGCGCGCGATTATCGAGTATGACGTGATTCTCCACAATCGACGGCTTCTCGACGGGTACGCCTTCGATTTTCACACGTGGAGTTGCTATCTCGATCAGGTGGAAAAAAGAGAGGGCAGATGGCGGATTTCCAATCGGACCGCCATTTACGAGAAAGATCGCATGGACGCCCACAATCCCCGGGAAATTCCGGATTCCTTCTATGAGGATATGAACCTCGAGCAATACCCTCTCAACATCCGCTACCACTGCTGGCGAAACGCGCGGACCGGGCAGAAGCCCCCCGAGGGAATCGTAATCGCCAAGACCGGGAAGGAAGCCGAAGTGCGCGAAGCGGCCGAGAGTTGGCTCGCCGGGGGGTAGGGGATTCATGCGGGCGGAGTCGGTTTCAGGGACAGGGGAAGCCCGATCCTCAAGGTGGGGAGTGACTCCGGAACGCGCGCTGCATTGACTCCGGGCCGGAGTGAGGGTGAGCACTCCCCACCGAAGATGCCGGCCTTGATGTCGCGGGGCTTGCGTCTTACCATGGCGTCACCATCCTGAGACCCTTGCGATTGAGCCGAGGCATCCCCCTTGCGGATCAATCCCGACCGAGGAGTTGAAATGCGTAGATTATTTTTCATCGGACAAGGCCTGGCGCTCGCTTTCATGGTGTTCTCGACTGCCGCTTTCAGCAGTGGTTTCAAATCGGGGCCACTCGGTGCGGTTGAGATCAAGCGGGGTCAGCCGATCGAAATCCGCGTGCTCCTTTCCGCTACGGTCGTGCCGTCCGTGTCCCCTCTCATTCAGACCGCCATCGAGATTGCGGTCAAGGACTTCGGTCCCATACACGGGCGCCGGGTCTCCATCGAAACCCTCGACGAGATGTGCTCGGGCGAGGGTGGACGCGCGGCGGCTGAAGCCGTCGTTGCCGACGCGCAGGTCGTCGGCGTCATCGGCACGTTGTGCTCCGGTGCAGCGGTGGAGGCGTCGCCCGTCATCAGCAAGGCGGGTCTATCGATGGTATCGCCCTCCAACACGTCGCCTGTCCTCACGTCCGACCTGTCCGGAAATGCCGGTCCCGACTACCACAAGGGTTACTACCGTGTTGTGGACAACGACCTCATCGAGGCAAGCATTGTCGCGCATTTCAGCTACGATGAACTGGGATTGCGCAGAATGGTGACGATCCATGACGGTGACCCCTATACCAGCGCCATTTCGAACGCTTTTGCCGTTGCTTTCAGGAAGCATGGCGGAACTGTTCCGGTCATCGCCCAGGTGGCGAAAGGCCAGACCGCCATGGCCGCCGTTCTCGCCCGGTTCGAGAAAGCCGCCCCCGATGGCGTGTTCATCCCGCTCTTCCCGGCGGAGGCAACGTCCTTGATTCGACAGGCAGCCCGGCTCGGCGCCCTGAAAGGCGTGAAGAAAATCAGTGGCGCGGCCACATTGGCGGCTAAGTTTCTTGCGTTGCCCGAATCGAAAGGCGTCTATTTCACGGGGCCTGATCTTGGAGACAGCAGGAACACGAACCAGGCGACAGGCAAAAGCGCTGCGGACGTACTAACCGAATTCAAGGCCACCTATGGAGGGCCTCCGACGTCCCCGTACTGGGCGCACGGCTATGACGCCACGACACTGCTACTCTCGGCTATCAAGCAGATTTCGGTCGTAGACGGGGAGACGCTGTACATCGACCGTGCGGCGCTCCGTGACGCATTGGGTCGCACCGCAGGTTTCCAGGGCATCATCGGCGCGATTACCTGCGATGACTTCGGGGACTGCGGTACCGGCAGCAGCGTGATACATCTGCACATGGACTCCAGTGTCACAGACCCGTCACTCCTGCCCATCGTGTACAAGGGTGCGCGGGAGTCGCACCTGCCTCAATAGGCGTATTCCCGAAGCGCACTGGAAATCGGGGTTGGGACAAGGCGATCTGAGTAAATCGAGTGACGCGCCGCACACCCCGTTACGACGCTGGCCCTGCCATCGAACAGGGCCTGGAACCGGCCCTGCAAAACCGCAACCCCCTCTCTTCGCAGTCAAAATTGCCCCCCCCGGCGTGACTGCGGGCTTGCGTCCTATATCCTGGAATCAAGATCAAGATAAGGAATATCGATTCTGAATGGATGAAAATATGTGAAAATTTGCAGTGGACCGGCAAAAAATCATTTTCATCATAAGTAGAAATAAATTATATATTTCAATTATTTGCATCGAACAGTTAAAGTATACAGGAAATAACATTGGCTGATTTTTTCATATTTATTTCCTCAAGCCCCGTATTTGCCCGTATTTAAGGTTGACTTCCTCATGAAATATAAATAGAATCACTGGTAGGACAATCCCATAATCCCTTTATGGGATTGTATGCGGTTCTGAGGGACGTGTATTAAAGGAATTTTGTATGCCCATTGCCGGCAGACTACAGACGGTGAAGAAAACGCGCGTTTACGAAGCCATTGTCGAGCAACTAACGTCCTTGATACTCGAAGGCGAAATAAAGACCGGCGATAAGCTGCCCTCAGAACGTGAGCTTTGCGAGCAATTCGGAGTGGGTCGCAATTCCGTTCGCGAAGCCACGCGCTCGCTCGAATCCGCCAGACTCGTGGAGACGAAGCAGGGAGAGGGCACGTTCGTCACGGCGCACCCCGAATCCATGATCCGCATGATTTCCGAAAAAGTCTCCTCCGATACGGAAGGCGGTATGCACCACATCTTCGAGGCGCGCATGGTTCTGGAGCCTCAAATCGCCGGCCTGGCCGCCGAGCGCGTGACGAGCGTAGAATTGGAAAAACTCGAAGATACGCTCCGGCGACAGCTTAATGAGGTAGAAGCCGGGGGCCTCGGCCTTAGGGAGGATACCCAGTTTCACTTGGACCTCGCAGAGGCCGCCAAGAATCAATTCCTGCATCATCTACTGAGCAGCCTCCTCAATTCCCTGAGCGAGATGAGGGAGCGCTCGCTCCGGCGCGATGAAAGCGTGCGCCTGCGCTCGTGGGAAGCGCATCAGCAAATTTTGGTTGCGCTCTTGACTAAAGACAGGAATAAGGCTATTGCCGCCATGATCAGCCACCTGGTGGAACAGTCGCCCGGTCGAAATTGAGGGCGGCGCAGTCGAAGCCCACGGGAATCCGGAGTCGGCATAAACAAATTTTGAGGGAATCAAGTCCTGGAGTATAAAGTTCAACTTCTTCAACTCCAATGTGGGGGGTATCGGATGTGAGTGTAATATCTTTTGAAGTGATCTACAGAGGTATTTTTCAAAAAAGCCTTGCAGTGAAAATTTCACGGTCCTTGATTCTCGCGGCCGTGAAAGAAGGAAAGCCGGGCATCTCCTTCGGGCGCTACAGCGATTCGCCCGAGCGCAACGGAATTCCGGCCAAGCAGTTCGGCTACATCGCGGACAACGAAGAAGAACTCGAGTCCGTGGCTGCGCAATACGAGCCCAAGCAGGTGGATATCTCCATCTGCGTGGACGATACGCTTTGTAAGGGCGTGGAGTCCTGGGCATGGTACGGCCTTCAGCCCATCAACGCCGTCACGAAGCCCGGCGGCACGCTGATAGTCACGTCCAACCAGAAAGAAGACGAACTGGTCAAGCATATTCACCGCAGGGAAACGCCTTATAAGCTCGCGATCATCCCCGGTGAGGCGAGCTTCGCCGGCCTTTGGGTGTACAAGAACGACGGCACGGACGCGCGCTGCCTGGGCGCGGCTCTCAAAGTCGAGCCCACCATGTGCTCCATCGCATCTCTGGAATCGGCGATTCGCGAGAACATCGGCACGGAGACGCACGTCGAAGCCGCGCGCGAAGTTTATGAAGACTTGCGCCCCGTCGAAATCGAACCGGGCAAAGGCAACGACGAGGTGCCCTTCACCTTCGAACTCCTCAAGTGGCACGAAATGCGCCAGGGCGTCGTCATCGACGGCGTGGGCGGCCACGAGGGCTTCAGGGGCGGCGAGGACGGCTACGAACCCGGTCGGAACCCCTACTTCAAGAAGTGGTCGACCCGGACGATGCGCCCGGTGGTATCCTTTGACATATGCACCAAGTGCACTCTGTGCTGGGTTGCGTGCCCGGACACATGTTTCGACGTCACGCCTGACGGCTTCTTTGACGCCAACATGGAAGCCTGCTGCGGCTGCGGCGTATGTGAAGCCATCTGCCCCGTAAAAGACTGCATCACGATGGTGAACGAAGTCGTTTTCGATGAGCGGGACAGCCAGTACGAGATGTGGAACGAGAACAAAGAAGATTACGACAAGTATATGGGCGATAAAATCAGCACCGGCAAGATAGACGGTCGTCATCCGATCACAGGCCTTGCTGGAGCTTTTTCGGGAGTAGGCCTCTCAACGGGTCACAACCCGGAAACGGCGAAAATCAAACCTCTAAAAGATCTTTAACAGGAGCTAAAAGATGGCGACAGCAACCGAACAACAACAAGGTGCGGGAGTTCATCTCCTCACCGGGAGCGAGGTCATGGCTCATATCTGCCGCCTCGCCGACGTCGATGTCATCACGGCCTATCCCATCCGGCCGTATGACACCGTGATGCAGTATGTGTCCAAATTTATCGCCGAGGGCGAATTCGACGCCGACTACATTCCGGCGGAAAGCGAACACGGCCAGTTCGAGATCGTCAAACACGCCTCGGCTTGCGGAGCGCGGGTGTTCACGGGCTCGAGCGGAGTGGGGTGGCTCTATGCGATGGAGCCGATCGCCGTTACGGCCGGCCTGAGACTGCCCATGGTGGCCCTGGTCGGCTGCCGCGCGCTGGATGACCCCGGCGCATTCGGCACCGAGCACAACGACGCCATGCTCGTTCGCGATCTGGGCTGGATGATCAACTTCCCGGACACGGTGCAGGAAGTCATCGAGCTCGGTCTTCTGGCCTATCGCGTCGCCGAGGACTCGAGAGTCTTCCTGCCGTGCGCCATCGCGATGGACGGAGCGTTCCTGACCCACAGCCAGGCGACGGTGCGGCTGCCCGGACAGGAGGAAGTCAACGCATTCCTGCCTCCCTACGACAGGGGAGACATGCTCCTTCACCCCGATAACCCCATCACCATCGCGCCGCAGGCGAATGAAGACTGGCTCATGGAAGTGAGACGCCAAAGCAGCGAAGCGGCGAAAAACTCCTACACCGTACTCAAGGAAGCCCACGCTGAATTCAGTAAAATTTTCGGTACAAACACCAATCCCTTCCTGGATGAATACATGACCGAGGATGCCGACATCGTGCTTTGCGGCGTAGGCACGCTCAGCCTGCCGGTGAAAGTCGCCATTCGCGAAATGCGCAAGGAAGGCAAGAAAGTCGGCATGGTTCGTCTGAAATGGTTCCGACCGTTCCCGACGGAAGAGTTGCGCGAATCGCTCTCGCGCTTCAAGGCGGTGGGCGTCATTGACCGCGACTATTCCTATGGTTCACCCTATCACGGTGGAATCGTGTACAATGAAATCAAAGCCGCCATGTACGGGGCGGATAAGGTGCCTCACATCAAAGGATACGTTTGCGGCCTCGGCGGCCGTGAGGTGCTGATCAAAGACGTCAAACAGATGGCCGACAAGGTCATTTCCATGGGTCAGAACGACACAGCCGACAATGAAGTCGACTGGATCGGAGTGAGGGGATAATCATGGCGGAAACTTCTGAATACAACATTGGAACACAGGAACTTCCCTTGATGGGGAAAGTGAATGCCATTCCCCAGAAAGCGGTGGAAGAGTATTACACCAGCGGGCACAGGACGTGCCAGGGTTGTGAGAGCGCGCTCATCATGCGTCTCATGGCCAAGGCGGCGGGCCCTCGCTCCATCATCCTGGGCAGCACG
Source organism: bacterium (assembly GCA_965261085.1). GTDB lineage: Bacteria > UBA8248 > UBA8248 > UBA8248 > UBA8248 > Bin107. The sequence goes on along the minus strand of OZ253442.1, from coordinate 2,692,905 downwards.
GGCTGCATGTACGTGGCGAACACCACGTATTACAGCACTCCCTGGGTGGTGCCATGGATGCACACGCAGTTGGGTTCCGCGGGCTCGGCAGCGACGGGAACGGCGGCGGCTCTCCGCGCATTGATGCGCAAGGGCAAGATGAAGGAAGAGCCGATAAACGTCATCGCCTTCTGCGGAGACGGCGGCGGCATTGACATGGGCGTCTCGTCCATTTCCGCGGCGCTCATGCACGCGAAGTACAATCTGGCGATCATCTGCTACGACAACGAGTCGTACGCGAACACGGACATCCAGATTTCGGGCGCATCCCCCTGGGGCGCGAACACGACGTTCACGCCTCCGGGCAAGAAATTCCGCATCATGCACGATTGCTGGAAGAAGAACATCGCCGCCATGTACGCCGTTGGACACGTACGTTGCAACTACGTGGCGACTGCCGATGCCTCATACCCCGCGGATCTGATCGACAAGGTTCGCAAAGCCCTGGCCGTCAAGGGCCCGGCCTTCGTGCACACGCTGGACCCCTGCCCGAAGGGTTGGGATTACGACCCGTTCTATTCTCACAAGCTCGGCGAACTGGCCGTGGAAACCGGCCTTTTCCCGCTGTGGGAGATAACGGACGGGGAACTCACCTATACGGGCATTTCCGCACGCCAGGTGTATGGCAAACGTTCCCGCAAGCCCGTGCGCGAGTATCTCGAGACGCAGGGCCGCTTCCACCATTTCCTAGATGAAGATTATGAATTCTTCCAGGGGGAAGTCGATAAAATGTGGAACGACTGGATGGTTCCCGGCGTGATTCCCTTCAAGGTGAATGACCCGAGCAAAAAGTAGTGATACGCCAGTACGTTCGTTAGAAGTTTCGGGGCGGGGTCCGAAAGGGCCCCGCTCTTTTTCACTCATGCCTGAGCGCACGAATACAAAGAGACGAAGATGAACGAAGCGACGGAAATGAAACAAGGGAAAGACGGTTCTGCGATGGTGCATGTGCCCGCCGGCCCGTTCCTGATGGGTTCGGACATCGGGAACGCGGATGAGCGCCCCCAGCGCGAGGTCACGCTCGACGCTTTCTGGATCGACAAATACTGCGTGACGAACGCGCAATACCGCGCTTTTCTGGAAGAGACCAACGCGTTTCCTCCGCCTCCGTCATTCTCGAAAGATGATTTCGTGGGGCCTGAACAGCCGATAGTCAGCATAAGCTGGGAGGAGGCGAACGCCTACGCCCAGTGGGTGGGCAAGCGCCTGCCGACCGAGGCGGAGTGGGAGAAAGCCTCTCGCGGAACGGATGGCCGCAAGTATCCATGGGGCGAGGATGAGCCCTCCTATGAGCGAGCCGTTTACGCGAGCATTGATATTCAACGCCCCAGCAACGTGGATGAACTGGAAGAAAGCGCCTCTCCCTACAATTGCGTGCAAATGGCGGGAAACGTCTTCGAGTGGGTCTCGGACTGGTTCGATGGGTTTTATTACCAGACGGGCCCGGCGGAGAACCCCCGGGGGCTCGAGAAGCCGACTTTTGAAGTGGCGATGGCGCGGGTTCCCGTATTCGCCGTTCCGGGCGGGGGCACCCTGAGCATGGGGGAAGTCAAACGCGGGGAGCGCTATGAAATCTTACTCCGCGACGAGGACAGCTACAAAATTCTCTTTGGAAACACCGAGGGCTGGCTCCCGCGCAGGGCAGGGTACGCCTGGACGGCGAGAGTCGCCCGGGGCTGCGGGTGGGATTACATAGAAGACAGCCTGCGTTGCTCGGCGAGAGAGGGTTTTGAGCCCTGGTACAAGAATTTCAACATCGGCTTTAGGTGCGCGATGGACGCGTAAAACCCATTTCCTTATGAAACCGGATGAAGCGCGACATGCCCCGGTTGATCAGGCCGAAGTGCCTCTACGAGAAATTCTGAATTTGAAAATCATGGGCAGCAGCGGCATGACGAACAGGAGGGCGGAAACCATCATCAATACGGCGGCTATCGGGTGGCCTGCGAAGTCGAAGAAAATTCCGGGGCTGCCGTGGCTCATGATCATGCTCTGACGGAAGGTGCGTTCCGTAAGACCCCCCAGCACCAGGGCCAACACCATCGGGGCGAGGGGGTAATCGAGCTTACGGAACACGTAGCCGACCGTACCGAATATGAACATCAGATACACGTCGAACATATCCTGGGTCGGCGAGAATCCACCCACCGCGCAGACGACCAGAATTATCGGAGCCAGAATCGTCATGGGCATTCTGAGCATCCAGATGAAGAGGGGAGCCGCGAAAATCGTGACGATGACCGCCATCGTGTTGGCGATATAGAGACTCCCCGTAAGGCCCCAGACGAACTCTGCGTTTTCGACGAACAACCGGGGTCCCGGCACGAGGCCCCACACGAACAAGGCGCCGAGCATCACCGCCGTCGTCGGGGAGCCTGGAATTCCCAGCGTCAGCATGGGAAGCATGGATCCCGTGCTCGCCGCGTTGTTGGCGCATTCGGGAGCAGCCACCCCTTCAATGGTGCCTTTCCCGAATTCACTCGGTTTTTTTGAAAATCTCTTCGCGATGCTGTAACTCATGAAACTCGCGGGCGTTGCGCCGGCAGCCGGAAGCATGCCGACGAAAAACCCCAAAAGAGAACCTCGCAAAATGGTGGGGGTGTATTTGGAAAGGTCCTTCAAGGTCGAGATGACCTCCTTGATCCCGAGTTTGGCCTGGTAGCGCTCTTTTGTCTTGAACCCTTCTTCCAGGGTGTAGAAAATCTCACCGACGCCATAAATTCCAATCGCCAGGACGAGGAAATTGATGCCGTGATAGAAACCCGTAATGCCTCCGAAGATAAGGCGCGGCGAGCCGCTCACGATGTCGGTGCCTACGGTCGACATGAGCAGACCGAGCATGGTGGCGATGAGTGTTTTAAGGGGGCTTTCCCCGCCCAATCCTGCAAACGTGGCGTACGCCAGCAGCACGACGGCGAATTCCTCGGGCGGGCCGAAACGCAAGGCGAATTCAGCCAAAGGCGGTGCAAAGAAAGTGAAGAGGACGATGGATATCGTTCCGCCTATGAAACTGGCCACCGCGGCAGTGACAAGGGCATCGGCGGCTTTCCCCTTTCTGGCCAGGGGATAGCCGTCGAAAGTAGTCGCAACAGCCGTGGACGCTCCCGGGATATTCAGGGTGATCGAACTGATGGCGCCGCCGTACATGGCCCCGTAATAGATGGCGGCCAGGAAGATAATGGCGCTGGTAGGCGGAACCGCAAATGTAATGGGCAAGAGGATGGCGACGCCGTTCACGGAACCCAACCCGGGCATCGCACCTATGGCGACGCCCAAAACAACGCCGAACAGCGCCATCAAAAGATTTTGAGGCGAAAGCGCAATACCCAGCCCGTAAAATAGATTTCCGAGAATCTCCAATTCATTCAGTCCTTAGGACAAACCTTGCCCCCGTGATGACAGCGATTCCCAAATGGCGGGTATAGGAAATGGTTGAATAATCAGTTCCAGTAAAACAAGAATTCCAGATATCCTTTCGGCAGAGGGACAATCAAAAATTTTTCGAATATGTAATACACCACGACAGGGACGCCTATCGCTACGGCAACACTCGTCCTGAGTTTGTGATGTCCCACCACGAACAGACAATAAAAGATAAAAAGAGCAGAAGAGAAATAAACCGAGATAATGCCGATCAAGAGAATCATGATCATTCCGGGAAGGCCGACACGCATCAAATCGTGCAGACCTTCCCTGCTCATGAAAATTCCAGAATTCTCGCCGGTTGATTTATTTCGGTGGGGGAAAAACAGCGATTCCAGCAATACGAGCAACGACACGCCGGCTATCCCCAAAGAGAGCCAGAAGGGGAGGAACCCCCCTCCTGGCCCTTCTTTCGGAAGAATGCCGACAGGCAGTTCCGTAGATTTCCAGGCGACGCCAAGACATACGAGAATCAGGCCAATGGCGACAATCCTATCCGCCCGTTGCATCTAAATTCTTCTCCAAGCTATTTCTTCAGCAAACCCATACCCATGAGCAGCTTCTTATGCTTTGCATCCTCGGAGGCGAAGAATTCGCCCAGAGGAGCGCCGCTCAGGCAGGCGCGATTCAGGGCCTTCTTTTCCGTATAGGTTTTCCATTCCCCAGAAGCGCACAACTTGGAGAATAAATCGCTATACCATTTCAGGGCATCCTTGGGGATGCCGCCGGGCGCGGTGATGCTGCGCTGCATGAAATACACGAGTTGCGGCTGGCCCATTTCCTTGAAAGTGGGGACCTCCTTGAAAGCGGAAATCCGCTCCGGGGTCAGTGCGGCGATCGGCCGCATTTTGCCGGGATAGTGCGGCAGACCCTCGGATGGGTTGTTCACCGTCGAATCGACGTGCCCGCCTGCGAGATTTTTCGCCACGGTGCCCCCGCCACGGAAGGGCACGTAGGTGATCATGCCTTCTATGCCGTACGCCTGCATCAGCATGTTGGTGACGAGCTGGTCTTCCTGCATCTTGCCCGTGCCGCCCATCGTCCATTTGCCCTTTTTGGCTTTCACGGCCTTCACGAAATCATCCATATTCTTGATGCCTGACTTCGGGTTCACCCAGAGGAGAAAGGTGTCCATGGCCAGCCGGTAGACCGGCGTGAGTTTCGTGTAGTTCACCGGCAGTTTCCGCAGGGCCGGGGTGGTGAAAAAACTGTTCAACGTGACGAGAATCACATGGGGATTCCCTTTTTTCGAAAGGAGATAGAGCATCGCCTCGGCGCCGGAGCCGCCTTTCTTGTTGATGGGCACCAGGGGCTGGGGCGACCATTTGTTCAGCGTGACGATTTTCTGCATGAGACGGGCGATGCGGTCCGCGCCGCCGCCTTTACCCGCCATGATGATGAACTCAATCGGCCGCGACGGCTTCCATGCAGCAAGAGCCTGTGTGGTCCCCAGCGCAACCGTGATGAATAACGTCAGCGCGAGGGTGAGGAACGGAATAGCGCATCTCGAAACTTTCTGCGATTTCATCATATTCCCTCCTTTTTATGCTGCGGAATGCTGTGCCTGCTACAGCGAAAACGATCCCATCACCGGTTGATGATTGAAAAAACAATTTAACTACTCTTATCAACGGCGGAACGTTTCAAAAAGTACTCTTTCATAGCGGCAATGATTCCGTGTATTTTACCACGAAGCAACATGCTTCTCAACGACGCGATTTTCGACTACGGCCCGTAAAATAGTGGTAATTGCATTATCATCTCCGCATGAAGCGGAAAAACGATTACGTTTAAGTTTCTGCAATGTCTTCTCTCGATTCGAACTCCCTGACGGCGCGGCGAATATAGGGAGGCACCCGGACGGATGTTTGCGCTTCTTTCCCGATGATGACATAGGCCGTCTGCGCCCTGGCGACGAAGCGCTCCGATTCCGCCTCGTAGATCTCATAATCCATCTTGATGCTCGAGTTCCCGATTTCGTAAATGCGCGCGTAGACTTCCAGGACTTCATCGAAATGCGCAGGCGCCAGAAACTGAACCGAGGCGTCCACGATGACGATGTCATACCCCCGCTCAAGCATGTCCTGATATGAGACGCCGATGGTGCGCAGGTAGTCCATCTGGGCGGTATCGACGTAGAGGAGGTAGTTGGCGTTGAACACCACTCCCTGGAGGTCGGTTTCCCCGAAGCGCACGCGGATTTCACTTTTATAGTTGTATTCTTCTTTGGGCATAGGGCATTTCTAATGAAAACGCCTGAAATTCGCAAATGCAGGCGCTCATACTGAAGCGCCTTCGGCTTGTTCCCTCACCGGCGTCGGTTATAATAGCGCATCCCGGATGGCGGGACTTTGAATCTTCATGGCTATTCCCTGGAGTGGTTGATGATCAGTGTGGAAGACGCTCAGAAATCGATACTGGAGATGATTCGCCCGATGGGGCGCGAAAGAGCGGGACTGCTGAATTCTCTGGGCAGGGTGCTGGCGGAGGACGTCCACTCGTCGCGGCCCGTTCCGCCCTGGAACAACTCGGCGATGGACGGCTACGCCCTGCGCGCGGAAGACGTGCGCGGCGCGACGCGCGAATCCCCCAGGAGCTTGCGGGTGATCGAGGAAATTCAGGCCGGCGTGATGGCGACGCGCACGCTCGGCCCGGGAGAGGCCATCAAGATCATGACGGGCGCGCCCATTCCCGACGGGGCGGACGCCGTCTTGCTCGTCGAGGAGACCGAGAGAATCTCCGAGGATGAGGTCCATATTTTCCTCGCCGTGCGCGAAGGAGAAGCGGTCCGCCTGGCGGGTGAGGACGTGAAGCCGGGCGAAACCGTTCTTGCGCAAGGGGCCCGACTGGGTCCGGCTTCGCTCGGCATGTTGGCGAACATCGGCAGGGCGAGAGTGTACGTGCATCAAAAACCAAAAGTGGCCATCCTGGCGACGGGAGAAGAACTGGTCGATCTGGGCGATACGCCCGACGTGGGGCAGATATTCAACTCCAATTCCTACGCCCTCGCAGCTCAGGTGCTCGAGGCCGGCGGTGAACCCGTTCTGCTGGGCATCGCCCGCGATAACGCCGAAGACCTCACGCGCCACATCAACGACGGGCTGGCCGCCGATCTGCTGATAACGAGCGGCGGCGTGTCGGTGGGCGATTTCGATCTGGTGAAATCCACGCTGGGCGGGCTGGGCAACGACATGCGCTTCTGGCGGGTGAGAATGAAGCCGGGCAAGCCGATGGCCTTTGGCGTATTGAACGGAAAGCCCGTGTTCGGCCTGCCGGGGAATCCCGTTTCCACCATGGTCAGCTTCGAGTTGTTCGTGCGGCCCTCGCTGTTGAAAATGCAGGGCCATGAGAACCTGTTCCGCACGATGGTGGAAGCGCGCCTCTTACACCCGCTCACGAAATCACCCGAGCGTCGCCACTATGTTCGCTCCATCGTCTACCGCGACGGGGGAGAATGGGCCGTCCGGGCGATCGAAGCGCAGGGGTCGAACATCTTGCATTCCATGGTACGGGCGAACGGGCTGGTCGTATTCCCCGAGTATGAAACCGAGCTCGCCGCCGGGAGCCGCGTGCAGGTCATCTTGCTGGGGAAGACGCCCTCTGAAAAACCCGAACACTTAGAGGCGGCCTCCCTCGAAGGCGTGCATTCCTGAATCAATTGCTTCCACAACGTCGACTCCCTTGGGAGCGCCCTGCATGAACCCCGATGCAACGGCCAGATTGCCGTATTCCGCCGCCATTCTGGCCGGAGGACAAAGCCGCCGGATGGGCCGGGACAAATCCATGCTGGCGATAGGTGAGGTTCCCGTCATCAGGCGCATCGCGGATACCCTGGATGAGATATTCACAGAAATTTTCGTCGTAGCGAACGAGAAAAAAGAATATGAGCGCATGGGTCTCGCCGTGGTGGGGGATATTCATCCCGGCAACGACTCGCTGGGCGGCCTCCATACGGCCGTTTCGAGCGCGGCGGGCTCGCACGTTTTCGTGGTGGGGTGCGACATGCCGCTGCTGCAGCCCGCTCTCATATACGGCCTCGCTGGTCTGGTGGATGATTGGGACGTGGTCGTCCCCATTAAGAACGACTACCCTGAACCGCTTTGCGCGTTCTACGGAAAAAAATGCGCGCCTCATATCGAGAGTTCCATTTCGAGAGGCCGCCTGAAGATGATAGGGTTTCACGAGCAAGTGCGCGTCCGGAAGGTGGAAGAGTCGGCCTGGAGGGCGTGGGATCCCGAGGGGACGTCTTTCCTGAACGCGAACACGCCCGAAGAATTCGAGAAAATAAAAACCATCTCTATGAGGGGAGAGCCTGAATGAGCATCGCCGATCGAATGAATGAGCTGGGAATCGAGTTGCCCCGTGCGCCCGCACCCGTCGGGGCGTACGTCCCGTACGTCATCTCCGGGTCCTTGATGTTCATCTCGGGCCAGGTTCCAATCCGAGACGGCGCGATGATTCATGAGGGAAAAGTTCCGCTCGACGTCACCGTCGAGCAGGGGCAGGAATGCGCCGCGTTGTGTTTTTTGAACGCCATCGCACAGGCGAAAGCCGCCTTGGGCGATCTGGATCAAGTGGAGAGAATCGTCCGCATGACGGGTTACGTTGCCGTTGCGGCCGATTTCACGGATCAACCGCTCGTCGTGAACGGGGCGTCCAATCTGGCCGTCGATATTTTCGGGGACCAGGGCAAACACGCCAGGGTGGCGGTGGGGGTGGCGGAACTTCCCCTCGGAGCGCCCGTGGAGCTTGAAGTGATACTCGAGGTCAAGTAGCCCTTTAGCGATGGGAGCGCCGATAATTCCGCCGAAAGGGGAAAGTATTTTATCTCCCCGCGCTTCCCAAGACCCGGTATCGCTGTATAATCGTCAGGAAAAATACCGTCGGCGAAACGAGAAAACGAGGGTTCCATGATTCATCGCTTCACCCTGTCGATGCTCTTGATATTGTTCATGGTTCACGTTGCGCCTGCGCACGCGAACCCGGACATCGATTTTATGAAAAAAATCGAGAGGGCGTTCACCGCGATAGCGAAAGGCGTAAAGCCGACGGTGGTGAGCATACGGGTGGAGAGAAAAAAAAGGACAGCGCAGCAGAAACCCCGGTCACCCCACCCGAATATGCCGCAGTTTTCGTCGGGTTCAGGCGTCATCATCGACCCGGCGGGATATATTCTGACGAACAATCACGTGATCAGTAATGCGCGAAGACTGCGCGTGCGCCTTTCGGATGAGTCCGAATACTGGGGGAAAGTCGTCGGCACGGATCGCTATACGGACCTGGCGCTCGTTAAAATCAATGCGAATTATCCGCTGCCTGCGGCGACTCTCGGAGATTCCGACAAGGTGAAGGTAGGCCAGTGGTCGATAGCCGTGGGCGATCCTTTCGGTATTGCCAGAACGTTCACGGTGGGCGTCGTGAGCGGCATCGGGCGCAGCGGGGTCGGCATCGCGCGCTATGAGCATTTCATCCAGACGGACGCCGCCATCAATCGCGGCAACAGCGGCGGGCCTTTGGTGAACATCGACGGCGAGGTCATCGGCATCAATACGGCGATTCCGGCCCCCGGCAGCGGCATCGGATTCGCCATTCCCGTTAACATGGCGAAAGACGTCGTCAAATACTTAAGAAGAAGCGGGAATTTCCCGCGCGGTTATCTGGGCGTGACCATACAGCCTGTCAGCCGGGATATAGCCTATCTGCTGGGACTCCCTAAAGCGAAAGGCGCGCTCGTGGGTTCATTGCTGAAAGACGGGCCGGCGGAGGGAGCGGGCATCCGGATGGGAGACGTCATCGTCCGCCTCGGCGGCGCGAGCGTGGTGGATACGTCCCACCTTCAGCGGCTCGTGGGCTGGACGCCGCCGGGAGAGGCCGTAGCCGTGGAGGTGATGCGCGACGCCCGGATGAGAAAATTCACGGTCAATCTGGTCCGTCTGCCCGAGCAGGAAACGACAGGTATGCCGGCAGGGAACAGCGAAACCGATGAACCCGAGAACAAGAAAAGTTACGGCGTGGCGCTGGCAAATCTCACCGCTGAGTTAAGGGATAAAAGCAAATTACAAACGGGCGGCGGCGTATATATAAGCGACGTGAAAGAAGGCAGTAGAGCATATTTCGACGGTTTGCGCGCGGGCATGGTGATACGCGGACTGACCTATCGTTTGCCCGGCAACGAGAAAACGCCCATCCACGTCGTGGTCAAAAAAATCGAAGACGTCGAAGCATTGCTGAAAAAAATTCCCGCGGGCGCGAACGTCCTGGGGCAGGTCGTGCGCGGGACGGACCGTGGCGAGCGGACTTTCTTTACCGTCTTCCACGGGTTTCGACGCTAACCCCAATGGGTCTAGGCCGCCAGAGGAGGGCGCTTTCATGCCGCGGATGAGAAGCATTCTTGTTGCCTTACTGGTTCTTGCCTTTCCGGTTCTTTCCGCCGCAGGCCCCGAAACCGAGATTCGCACCCTGCTGCCGAAAGACGGCATCCCCTCCATCGATGCGCCCAAATACGCGAGCGTGAAAGATGCCGAGGGGTTCATGCAGCCCGATGAAATGGTCATCGGCATCAACATCAAAGGGGACAAGCGGGCCTATTCGGTTCCCCTGCTCAGCTCGCATGAAATCGTGAACGACGTCGTGGGAGGGAGCGCCGTCTCCGTGACGTGGTGACCGCTTTGCTATTCGGCCATCGTGTATGACCGTAACCTGGACGGCAAAAAACTCAGCTTCGGCGTTTCGGGAAAACTCTGGAAGAACGTGCTCATCATGTACGACCGCCAGACGGATTCGCTCTGGAGCCACCTGACAGGCGAGGCCGTTATCGGCCCCTTAAAGGGCAAGCGGCTCAAGACGTTCCCCGCCGCCATGATGCGCTATTCCGAATGGACGCAGCTCTACCCCGATACCCTGGTGCTCAAAAAAGAGGGCAGGGGAATGAGCGGCATGCTCCGCAGCTCCTCCCGGGACCCTTACGAGGGCTATTACTACAGTTCGCAGACGGGCGTGATCCCCGAAAAATATCGCGACAACCGCTTACACCCGAAAACCCTGGTCGTCGCCCTCGCGCTGGATTCCCCAAAAGAGAAAGGGAAGCAAATCGCAAAAGCCTACCCGTTCGCCGACCTGAACCGCGCGGGCGTCGTGAACGACCGCTTCGCCGGACGTGACGTTCTGGTCACTTACTGCGAGGGTGCTGCTACGGGCGTCGTTTTTGACCGCGTTTTAGGGGGCGAAACGCTGGAGTTCGAGCTCACGACGAGCAGTGGCGCAAAAGGCGCCGCCGCCTGTAGGTTCATGAAGGACAAAAAAACGGGCTCGCGCTGGCAGCGCCTGACCGGCCTGGCCGTGGATGGGCCGATGAAGGGCGCCAGATTGAATCAGCTTTCCACTACGCTCGCGTTCTGGTTCGGTTGGAAGGATTACTATCCAAAAAGCCAAATTTATCGCCATACGAAATAATCGGCAGGGTACCCGAGCCGGAATCAAGCTGCGTCTTTCAACGTCAATAGCGCAGATAGATTGCGCGTCGCCCGCTGGTGAGGAACTGGAAATTTGAGCCCCGTCATATTCGAAATTGGACCGTTCGCGCTGCGCTGGTACGGACTCATGTACGTCACCGCCGTTCTCGTCGGCGCATGGCTGGTGAGGAAAGAAGCGGAGCGCAAGGGGATGCCCATTACGCCTGATGAGGTGATGAACTTCGGCCTCCTCGTCATGTTCGCAGGCATCCTGGGCGGAAGAATCTATTACGTCCTGTTCAACTGGGAATTCTACCGGGGCGCCCAGTGGGAGGTCTTCGCCATCTGGCGCGGCGGCCTCGCCATACACGGCGGCCTCATCGGCGGGGCGCTGGCCGGATACCTCTATATAAAAAAGCGCCCCGTTTCCACCTGGGAATTCGCCGACGCGGTTGCGCCCGCCATCATTCTCGGCCAGGTTTTCGGGCGTTTCGGAAATTTCATGAACGGCGATGCGCACGGCGTGCCGACGACGATGCCCTGGGGGGTGGAGTTTCCCATGACCTCAATCGCGGGCAGGGAATTCCCCGGACAGGCGACGCACCCCGTGATGATATACGAGCTTCTCCTGAACCTCGCGTGGTTTTTCATCTTAAGACGTCTGCGCTTCACGAATCACAAGCCCGGCTTCATCTTCTGCCTCTACTTCGTTCTCTATTCCCTCGGCCGCGCCGCGGTGAGCGGCTTCCGCGCGGACAGCCTGTGGTTCGGCCCGTTTCGCGCCGCCCATCTCGCAAGCGCGCTGCTCATCGTCGTGTTCGGGGCGATTATCGTGCGGTGGCGAATGTGGGAGAGGGAAGGGTAGGGGGTGGTGGAAAATATCTGCGGGAAAATATTGGGCCTCGTGCTGCACTGTATATAGGTGGAAACAGAGACTACGCTTGCGTGGGTGAGTGTAAGCATCAAAGTGTCAAGTAATCCGCCAAAAAGTTTGCCAATGGCATGACTCAGACAAATGGAGTTGAAAGAGTCTGTGCTGAATTAAAGCGTGGATACACCGACGGCTATCAAAATTGGAGTTGCAACACACCCGCGCCTATGTGATGAATTCAACGTCCGCCTGAAAGAGGACAAACTGCGAGATTGATACCAAAGATCGAGTTCTATCTTTCTTCCAAGCTATGGTGGAAAGAAAACCACCTTCGCCTAATTGACCGCTTAGACCAGGCTGTGGGATATTCATTTTACTGAATCACTAGACCGCGAAAGGGAGATGGTGAGGATGCAGGTATTCGTAGCCTTTAACATCTCTGACCCATCACTAGTAAAAAGCAAACTCGAACAACGCTATAGTGGCAGATATTATGATGATGATCGTACTTTTTTTATCGCAACAGAGGGAGAGACTACCCGACAACTAGCCTCAAATATCGGCCTTGGGGATGAAGAACCTGCAACCTCAGGAATCGTTGTTCCTGTAACTACTTTTTGGGGACGCTATAACTCGGAAGTTTGGGAGTGGATTAGCGTTAAATTAAGTGCTAATGGAAAATAAGGATCACGCAAGCCCGGAAGATATTGGGCCTAGGCAACCATCAACCCCACCTCCGAATGAATCGAGTTGGATTATGCATGGCATCAATCAACTTGATGGGAGGATTGATAAATTAGACGAACGCTTGCGTAACGTTGAAAACAAGATTAGCAAGGCCATGGGCTGGGGAACGGCTATGTTTGTCTTGTTGATTGCAATTCAAATGGTATTGAAATTCGCTAATATTTCAATTTCTATCAAGTAAACTGCAATTCTCGCCAAGGATATTTGTGGCATTCCCTGCGAAAGCCCGAATTTGACAAAAAGAATAAAAAGGACACCTTGACCGAAAAGCTAAAGAGCTTTTCAACTTTCCCTTGTAATTCCCAGCGGATAACATTGCCACAGGCAATATACTTTTTCGAGTAACCACTAATAGACAAAACGGAGAGTACAGACATGGGATTTCGTATCGTGGATTTATCGCAGGAGATTTTTGACGGCATGCCCGTTTATCCCGGGAATCAGAGGACGGGGGTTTTCCCCAACAAGACGCACGCGGAGACGGCCAAGGCGTATGCGAATTCGCCCTCGGGCCATACCTCGACGACGAACTGCCTCATCATGAGCGACCACGGCCCCACCCACGTGGACGCCTTTTACCACATCGACAAGGACGGGGAGACGATCGACCAACTGGACCTCTCGTGGTTCTACACGGAGGCGATTTGCCTCGATTTATCCCGCTTTTGCAGCACCGAAGACTGGATGGAGCCTGCGGACCTCGAAGAAGCGTGCGCGAAGGCGGGCCTGGACGTGCCCGAAAAAGGTACCGTACTCATCTGGACGGGCCACTACGAGGCGAACTACGGCGGGGATTTTCATACCTGGCTCTATACGTATCCGGGCTTAAGCGAGGCGGCCATGACGTGGCTGGCGGATAAGGGCTGCATCAACGTCGGCATCGATTCGCCGAGCGTGGATTCCTCACAGGCGTTTACGGACAAGGGCTATTGGGCGCATAAGGCGTGCCGGGAGCGGAAGGTCCTGAACGTGGAGAACCTGGCGAATTTGAAAGAAGTGGTGAACACGAAGTTCATCTTCTCCTGCCTGCCGCTCAAGATACGCGAGGGCACAGGCTCCCCCGTGCGCGCCGTGGCGATTTATCACGAATAGCGGCCGGCCTGAGAAATTCCCAAGCCGCCATTATCCTCTGAAATTCAAGAAAAGACGCAGGCGAGCACATGAGTGACAGACATCGTAGGCCGCGTCATGTCGGTTATTTTGCCATGTTTCCTAGCAGGCATAAGACATGATCTGATAGGCTACCAATGCTGATGGTGCAAGCCTCGCAATTAGCTCTAAGAGTTAGTTTCGTTGTGACGATTGCGGCCAAAAGACCGCCTGGAACCTCATAGCCAGTCCTACAATACGACTAGTAAACCATAGACGACGGCTGTGTACGAGCCGGACTGCCGGATGGCATAGATAAGGTGAATAGGACCAAGAACATGACAAAGCAAACACCATTATCCGGACAGGGGTCTCAACATACCGAGCACTCCGAACAAAGAAGCACTAAGAAGCCTCTCGTCATGGCCGATGGGCAAATAGCGACGGACGGGGGCCATCTTTTATTGGTCCAATATGTTGACATTAGTGGCTCGAAGAAAGAGCGACAACGAAACACTCTTGTGAAGGGTACAGAATCTGCTTACAGCCTCGCCCACAACGATACCATACGCATATCCACTCCCCATAGATTTCGAAATGTGGGAGAAGCCATGCTCAAGGATCATCAAGAGGGTGGTGCCCAAAGGCGAGAAGAAAAGGTTCGTAGCAATGACTTTACGAGGGAAAGTGAAGAACAGGAGCAGGCGTTGCGCCAGCTTGGTATAAGCAATGTTAAGTTGAGTAGCCCAACCCATTCCACATCAAAACATCAGGCAAATACCCTGACCTACGGTGGTGGTTCGTGGATTTTTTGTGCGGCGATACAACCAACAACGAAGGATGAATGGGAAAAGCTACACCGATCTTTGCCGAGTTCTTATAACGACTACACGACGATCCACCAACCGAGCAAGTTTGCGCAAGCCTTGGGACTCATGTTTATGGACCAGATTGGACCAAAAAGTATAGACGGCACTTTGACCCATGGCTCGAAGGACATAGACCCGCTCATAACTCTTCATGATTTCCAACTAGTGTTTCACGGCCCCGTTTTTTACACGGATGACGTTTACGGATTCTTGAATGCTTACAAACATGTGGATCTTGCCTATGTCTATCCGCTCTTTGTCAAAGACAGGCAATACGAGGAGCAACGAGAATATAGGTTTATAATGGTAGGCAACGATGATCCTACAAATCAGCACATCGACCTGCGGGTATCGGGCATGATGAGAGATTCCCTATTTCCAGTAGGGGGCAGGAGTGAGGTGCGCGTCAAACCGGGTGCAATGGGTCGACAAAATGACAAGTCGTTCAAAGTAGAGCCGAAAAAGTATTCACAGAGGGAAAACAAGACTAAACGAACAGTCGAAACCCACACGAGAACATTGACAATCAACGAACATGTAAAGCAACGGGAAGTAGAGACGCGGGAGGTGGTTGTCTCTTTAACATCTGAATCCGTCATCAGCAGTGAGTTGATGCCGGATGTACCCATTGGAGAAAAGCGCAATGTAGCGAATTTCACCGAGAGACGAAATCAAGAACTCGAAATAGAAGGTGTCATTGTTGAGACAGCGAAAGGAGAAACCACTAAAGTTGGATATGTCAAAGATGTCGAAGACTCTGAAGGCTTCTTCTCTATAGAAGATAGACATTTAGCCAAGAGTGTTTTCGAGGCTGCGAGACAGAGCGGTGTAGATTTTTCGGATAACGTGGAGTTACGTGATGCTGTGTCTCAGTTGTTTGAGAAAATCGTTGACCCGGATGGCAATAAAAACGTTGAAGTCACCAGTGCAGCGTGGCACAGTTTGTGGGCTCTGAGAAATCTACACGCACATTACGGAAATATTGTGGATGAGATAAACATAGTACAAGATCGTTTCATTTCTATTTCACTCATACCTTCGCCCAAGTCAAAAGCGGATGGGCAACTGCTAGTAGGACCACTTGGTACATATGCTTATGTCCTTTGCAAAGGTGAGGAGGTCGTATGGGATTATGGAGGAGAAGATACAAGACTTGTTCTTTTTCCTAATGAGGAGGCGCTTGACAAGTTCTCAGAGTTTGGATGGGAAATCCACGGAGAGAATGAAGAGAACGGATAACCAAGAAAATATGAGAGTTGGAGTCATCCCCCCAGAATGATATTTGTCGCGAAGATCACCCGTGCACCTCGGCAGGGGCCACTACGAAGCGAACTACGGCGGGGATTTTCATACCTGGCTCTATACGTATCCGGGCTTAAGCGAGGCGGCCATGACGTGGCTGGCGGATAAGGGCTGCATCAACGTCGGCATCGATTCGCCGAGCGTGGATTCCTCCCATGCGTTTACGGACAAGGGCTACTGGGCGCATAAGGCGTGCCGGGAGCGGAAGGTCCTGAACGTGGAGAACCTGGCGAATTTGAAAGAAGTGGTGAACACGAAGTTCATCTTCTCCTGCCTGCCGCTCAAGATACGCGAGGGCACCGGCTCTCCCGTGCGCGCCGTGGCGATTTATCACGAATAAAATCAACCTCGATTGATGGAGGAGAGGCTGCGACCGATGAGGGAGGGTTTGTTCGTAGGGCCAGACATATATGTCCGCCACCTGCGCCTTCTCCCGAAATTCCGGGAAGCAGACCGACACGCCGGTCGGTCCCTAAGGAACCTGTGCTTGGGATATGGAACAGGGACAGGTCGCGACCTGTCCCTACGAAGGCTTCATCCCTCACTGGACGGGTTTGAAGCAGCTATGTCGAACAAATTCGGGCGCGGACACGCAGGTCTGTGGGACAGCCCCGGGCAGGGGCTGTCACTACGGGTTTCTTCACCTCCCCGGCCGTTCAAACCCTCCACCACAGTCGTCAATTCATCCCGCCTTGGGGTTGTCGAAAAAGCCCCCCTGACAAGGGGGGTTGGGGGTCGAACGCGACCGGGGAGGGAGCGTTCATGGCAAGGAAGGATGGGGGGGAGTCGGAGGGAATAGTAATTTACCCGTCCCGCTCGCCCTCCCTCGGCTGGAAACCAACCCCCCTGGCCCCCCTTGTCAGGGGGGTAAAGGCCATGCGCCCGACGAGGGGTTTTTCAACAGCCCCGCCTTGGTCGGAATCGACCGTCTCTCCTCGGTCGGCAATTTTCTCTCGCCTTAGTCGGAATTGACCTCCGCACCCGTGCCGGAGAAGGCATTTCCCCGCATTTACGGGGATTCTCTCCACCGCCCCTGCGTTATTCTCCAAACGCCCCTCCGTGAAGGCTAGGAGGCTGCGCGCGGAAATCTTCGGGACTCCCGTGATGCGGATGGAGGGCTGAAAGCATGAAATCTGTCGTACTGGAGATGAGCGGAGCGGATTTGGAATTACTGAAAAATTCGATAAATATCGATAAATTGATGAAAAGGTTCACGCTACAAACTACATCGTTAATATACATTATATCATGTAGTTAATGGAATAATATAAAGTAGATTATTATATAATTATCGAAATTTATCGAATTAAATAATTTATTCAGTCCCCGCATTTGCCCGCATTTGCATGAACCGAAGACCTTCACCCCTGGCGCATCCATTCTCCCGTTCGGCGGGTTGCTTCTCCTGCCGGGCCGCCAACACGACTCCCGATTGCGCCCGCACGAGCGAGCGGATACTATCCGCTATGCAACGAGACCTTGAATAACGGCTTGTCTTAGACGCTGCGCCAATGGCTTGCTCTCGCAGACGGCGCGGCTCCCGAACAGAGGACTAAACATGGATTTCACACTCACTCCCGAGCAGGAAAAGCTGCAGAAAACGGCGCATGATTTCGCTGCGCAGGAAATCCGCCCCGTCGCCGCCGCACTCGACAAAGAACCCGACCCCATGAAGCGTTTCCCCTGGGACGTGCTGGAAAAGGGGAGCAAACTGGGCTTGAGAACCTTGGCGCTTCCAAAAGAAATGGGGGGTGCGGGTTGCGACGTTCTCACGCTGTGCCTCGTGGGGGAAGAACTCGCCTGGGGCGATTTGGGAACGGCCGTCACGTTCGACCAGACCTGGAAGATTACCCATCTGTTCGAAAGATTGACCAATGAAGGTCAAAGGGAGCGTTACCTCAAATCTTTCTTGGAAGACCACCATTTCCATCTCGCCGTCGGGATGACGGAGGAATCGGGAGGAACCGACAACATCATCCCCTACGACAGCCCGGATGCCGGCGTGCGGACGACCGCCGTGCACGACGGGGACGCCTGGATAGCCAACGGGAAGAAGCGATACATCAGCAACGGCGGAATCGCCAAGCTCTGCATCGTCGCCATGAGAACCGATACCACAAAAGGCGTGTCCGAGGGGATGACGTATTTCATCATTACGCCTGATATGGAAGGTTTCCGGTACGGGAAAATTCACGACAAAATGGGGCAACGGCTGTCCTTGAACGCAGAGCTTATTTTTGAGAATTGCAGGGTACCGGATGAAAACCGCATCACGGAAGTAAATCGCGCCACGGCGGCGCGACGCATGTTCGTTCCGGGTTCGAACATAGAAGCCGCCGCCACCGTCCTCGGCACCGCAAGGGCGGCCTATGAAGACGCTTTGGCGCACGCCAGAAACCGGATTCAGGGGGGCAGGCCCATCATCGAGCATCAGGCGGTTGGTTTTATGCTGGCGGATTGTTTCGCCGAATATGAAGCGAGCAGGCGATTGCTCCACTACGCCGCCTGGACAGCGGATCAAAAAGACCTCTACGACCCCAAGATGGGGTTTATGACCAAATGTTTCGTGTCCGAATCCTCCTACCGAATCGCCACGCGCGCATTGGAAGTCTGGGGCGGCACCGGATACATGACGGATGCTCCGATGGAAAAATATCTCAGAGACGTAACCAGTTTTCTGCACTCGGACGGAACGAACCAGGCCATGCGTATCCGCTCCATGAAATTTTTATAGTCGGAGATAAAATGCCACAACTAAAAATACGCGCTCTCGAAGCCATCCCCCTCAAGGTGCCTCTCAAGAAAACATTTCAAAGCTCGCTTGGCGTCTACACCCACCTCGATGTCGTCGTGGTCCATCTTCATACAGAAGACGGCCCAAGCGGCACGGGTTTTACGATGAGCTTGGGCGGGGAAGGCGGCGCCGCGATGTTGCCATATATCGAGAAGGAACTGGCCCCAATGGCGATAGGGCAGGACGCCCTGGCCCCCGAGGCGCTCTGGAATCGTATGTGGGCGCCAAACAAGGCAAGAATGCGCGGGGGACTGGGTTTGTATGCCCTTTCCGCGGTGGACATCGCCTGTTGGGATATCGTGGCGAAAGCAGCCGGCCTGCCGCTCAATCGCCTTCTGGGTGGATTTCGCCAAAAAATGCCGGTGTACGGCAGCGGGGGCTGGCACACGCTCCCGGATTCCGAACTGCTCGAAGAAGCCCAGGAAGCCGCTTCGCTAGGCATGAGCGGCTATAAGCTGAAAATCGGCACGGCGCGTGATCAGGAGCGTCTCGATTACCTCCGAAAAAATATGGGAGAGGATTTCATTCTCTATTGCGATGCGAACCAGAACTACAACGTGCGCGAAGCGGTGGAAGTTTCATCCATGCTGGCGGATTATGGCGTCGCCTGGTTCGAAGAACCCGTGCTGGCCGACTGTGTCGATGACCTCGCGGAAGTGGCCGAGAAGAGCATGGTGCCCACCGCGGCGGGCGAGAACGCCTACATGCGCTGGGGATTCCGAGAAATATGCGAACGCCGGGCGGTAGGGTTTTTGCAGCCGGATGTTTGCCGCTGCGGGGGAGTGACGGAATTCATCAAAATTGCGCACCTGGCCGATGCTTTTAACATTTCGCTGAGCAGCCATTTGGCCCATGAATTGTCGGTCAGCCTCGTAGGCGCTACGCCCAGAGGCTATGTGGTCGAATACATGGAATTTTTCTCGCCAGATGATCTCACACAAGATTTTTCTGTGCGTGATGGGTGGATCAACGTCCCTGAATCGCCCGGTCATGGCGTAGAATTCACACCGGATGCTATCGAGCGTTACAAGATTTCCTGAATTTTCGAAAATCATCCATATCTAGGAGATACGAATGAAACTGTTGTCATATCATTACAGAGGCCTTGAGAGAGTCGGCGTGTACGTGGGTGATAGAATCGCTCACCTGTCGCGTCTGGCCGGAATTTTAGGTAAAAAAGAACTCGCATTCGGCAGTATGATAGAACTCATTAAAGCCTGGGAAACGCATGGCCCTGCGCTTCATGATTTGATCGCGCAGGCCGAAGCGAATGCCGGGAATTTGGCTCCCATCCTGATGGCACCCGAAGATGTTTATCACATATCCCCGATTCCTCATCCACCAAAGCACGTTCTATGTATGGGGCTCAACTACCAAGACCATGTAAACGAGGGTCTTCAGGCAAAGGATGTGCAAACGACGAAGGTCGAACTCGACCAACCTATCTTTTTCACCAAGGCCCAGAGCACCCTCATCGGACACAACGAGGGCATACCTGCACACCAGGTGACGGAAAAACTCGACTATGAAGCTGAAATCGCCGTTATCATCGGCAAAAGCGGCAAAAACATACCCCAAGATAAGGTCTACGATCACATTTTTGGCTATTGCTGCGCCAACGACATCTCCGCGAGAGATATTCAGAGGCGTCATAAGCAGATTTTCAAGGGCAAGACCCTCGATGGCACATGTCCGCTAGGGCCATACATCGTCCCCAAAGAGGATTATGGCGACCCGATGAAGCAGACCGTAAAAAGCTGGGTGAATGGCGAAGCACGGCAGGATTCAAACACGAACATGATGATTCACGATATTCCATCTATGATTTCAGTATTATCAGAAGGTTTTACCTTAGAGCCGGGCGATATCTTTCTGACAGGCACGCCCTCAGGCGTGGGCTACGCGCGAGAAACGCCCTCTTTTCTTACTCCGGGTGATGTGGTGGAAGTGGAAGTCGGCGGACTCGGACGGTTGCGCAACGAAATTATAGAAGCGGACTAGCGGATTTTGGGTGTCATACCTGAGGAGAATGATTGATGAGCGAAGAATTTTATCCACCTGCAATTCGACGTGGGGATACGCAATACGGAGAAGGTTATACGGAAAAACTATTTGGGCGGCTGAATAAGCTCGATCCTGACTTCTCCATGCTGTTCCAGCAATTCGTTCATGGGGGTCTTTATGACCGCGATGTCCTTCCGCACAAGACAAGAGAATTTTGCGCACTGGCGGCCTTATGCGTCACGGGCCGATTCAACCAAATGCGCTCTCATTTCACGGCCGCGAGAAGTTACGGAGCGACAGACAAAGAAATAATGGAAGTGATTTTTCAGATGTCGCCATACAGTGGCGTTCCCGCCGTCCTGGAAAGCCTCCAGGTTTTTGAGGATTGGTTGGAAGCGGGCGGCGCAATGACAGGTATGGGGAATAGGTGATGCCTTCTCCACTACCAAGAGAACGCGGCCTAAAAGGCAAGGTGGCACTCCTCACCGGCGCCGGAGGCGGAATAGGACGCGGCATCGCCCGGTGCCTGGCGGAAGAGGGTGCCCATTTAGCATTGGCCGACATCTCACCATCCAGCGCTGAGTTGGCAGCGGAAGAAATGAGGGAATTCGGCGTCAACGCCATTCCATACACACTCGATGTCACGGATAAGAGTCAATGCGTAGACGTCGTAAATGCGGTCAACAAAGAATTGGACAGCATAGATATTGTGGTCAATAATGCAGGCGTTATTGGCGGGGCGGATTTCAAGCTAGGTATGCCTCTATCCGACATCAATGAAGATGATTGGGACGACACGTATAACGTCAACGTAAAGGGTGTTTTTTTACTCTGCCAGGCCTCGCTTGAGAAGATGAAGGGGAAGGGCTGGGGACGCATTATCAATATCTCCTCTCGAGCCGGGCGTGATGGCCGCGAAACCATACCGCATTATAGCGCAAGCAAGGCAGCGGTAATTATATTCACCCAAGCGCTCGCGCGCGAAGTGGCCCGTGAAGGCATTACGGTGAACGCAGTTTGTCCGGGTCTCATTTGGAGCGCGATGTGGGAGCAATTAGGCACCCAGTTCGGAAAAAAATTCTCAAACTTCAAAGGAAAAACAGCCAGAGAGGTTTTCGACCATTTTGTGGAACAAACACCAATGGGAGTCGAGCAATCGACCGAAGATATTGGACGAGCAGTTGCGTTTTTGGCGAGCGATGATGCGAAAACCATTACTGGTCAAGCAATTCTAGTCGACTCAGGAGCTGTCATGCGCTGAATATGCTTTATAAGAACTCAGAGGCTCATCATTTGAGATATTTGTTTGACTTGTCTTTTCAGTCTTGATAATTTGATTACATGTGAGTAAGTGTCTGGGAAACACTTTATTGCATTTCAAAACATACGCATTCTAGAAAGTTTCTGGGAGGTGTACCCCATGGGTAAGAAGTACACCATTATGGTGATACCCAGTAACTCTAGCAGCACCCGGCGTCTCAGTATCACAAGGGGAATGATAGTCCTGTTGCTCTTTGGTTTTTGCTCTCTCGTCGGAACGACGCTTTACCTTACACAAGAGAGAATTCTTACAGCGAAGCATTTGGCCAAACTCTCCCCCCTAGAACAACAAAACCAAACACAAAAAGAACTTCTCGAAAAATTCAGCGTCAAACTCCAATCCCTGGACAACAACCTAATACAACTCAAGCAACTTGAAGACCAACTTCGAATCATGGCCTCGCTGAAACCGGATAAACGAAAAAACGACTTGGGCGTAGGAGGTGTTTCAAAACACGCTCTGCCTGACGACTTGGAGAAACTCACCCCATCTGAACAAAGGTTCATTCGGAGATTAAATCGTCAATTCCAGGACATCGAAAAGCGCGCCGCCGACCAAGAAAGCGCGTTCAAAGACCTATTGAGAGCGTTCCGCGACAGAAGCGTTTTGCTTGCTCATACACCGTCTATATGGCCTGTTAAGGGTTGGCTCTCATCCAGCTTTGGATACAGGCGCTCCTCCTTTACGAATCGGCGAGAATTTCATGCTGGAATTGATATCGTCGCAAGGGAAGGAACCCCCATATTCGCCCCGGCGGATGGTGTCATCATTAGCGCTAAAAGGTCGGGAGGATATGGTAAAATTATTCAAATCCAGCACATGCAGGGCATCGTGACCAAATTTGCCCATAATAGCGTGAATTTGGCGAAAGTTGGTCAGCGTATAAGAAGAGGCGATATTATTGCCAAAGTTGGTTCCACAGGGAGATCCACCGGACCACATCTTCACTATGAGGTTCGAATAAACGGAGTTGCAGTCAATCCTAGACTATATGTTATAGAGTAAACGAAATACCACCATCCCGCCTGAGGCATTAGCTTTTTCTCCAGAATACACCATGATAGTCTATATTTGCCCAAAAGATGATTCGTACGCATAAATCCCATGGAGTGATGAATGATAGGCTCGGTTTTTGAATCAAGCAGATCGATGTTCAAGTCTGTATTCGGGACGGCGAATGACCGCCTACTCAAAAACATGCACCCGGTAGTCACGGAAATCAATTCTCACGAATCCCGCGTGAAAGAGATGACCGATACACAGATGCGTGAAGAAACGGAACACTTCAAAGAGCGGCTCACCGCAGGTGAAACATTGGATGATATTTTACCGGAAGCGTTCGCTTTGGTGCGAGAAGCGGGCTGGCGCTATCTCCAAATGCGTCATTTTGACGTTCAGCTCATCGGAGGCATGATTCTTCACAGCGGAAAAATTGCCGAGATGAAAACAGGGGAAGGCAAAACCCTCGTCGCTACTCTTGCAGCCTATTTGAATGCCTTGGAGAGCAAGGGTGTGCACATCGTAACTGTGAACGATTATCTCGCGAGCCGCGATTCCGAATGGATGGGCCGTCTCTTTAGAGCCCTTGCCCTCACTGTCGGATGCATTCAGCATGGAATGAATGATGATGCGCGTCGCCTCGCCTATGCCTGTGACATTACGTATGGCACCAACAATGAGTTCGGATTCGACTATTTGAGAGACAACATGAAATTCGAGCCGGGCAGTTGCGTCATGCGCGACCTGAATTACGCCATTGTGGATGAAGTGGACAGCATACTGATCGACGAGGCCAGAACACCTCTCATCATCAGCGGACCAGCGGATGAAGCCACGCGCATGTATGGCGTCGTAAATCGTGTGATACGCCCTCTACTGAAAGAACACCAAGGCGTTGTTGAAGAAACTAACGAGGAAGAAGACGATGGATATCTCGAAGGTGGTAAAGATATCATTAGCAAGAAAAAATACGAATATCTAATCGTCGATGAAAAAAGCAGAACGGTAAACCTAAAAGAAGCCGGTGGACATGAAGCCGAAAAACTTCTCCGGCGCTCTGGCATCATGGCGAACGACCAAAGTTTGTATGACATGAACAGCATCACGGTGCTGCACCATGTGGAACAGGCGCTCAAGGCGCATGTCCTGTTTACCAAAGACATTGATTATGTGGTGAAGGACAACGAGGTCGTCATCGTCGATGAATTCACCGGACGCATGATGCCCGGCCGGCGTTTTAGCGATGGCCTACACCAGGCTCTCGAGGCGAAAGAGGGCGTCAAGGTTCAGGAAGAAAATATAACCTTGGCGACTATCACATTCCAGAATTATTTCAGGCTTTACAAGAAATTAGCCGGCATGACGGGTACGGCGGATACCGAAGCGGCGGAGTTCAATTCGACTTACAAAATAGATGTGGCCATTGTGCCGACGAACCGTGAATTGATTCGCGATGAATATCCTGATTTGGTGTATCGCTCTGAAAGAGAAAAAATAGATGCCGTCGTCGAGGAAATAATTGAATGTCACAAAAGTGGCAGACCGGTTTTGGTAGGTACAATCAACATAGAGAAAAGCGAAAGACTCGCCTCGATTCTCAAAAGAAGAGGTATTCCACATCATGTGCTCAACGCTAAAAACCACAGCAAAGAAGCAGAAATAATCGCACAGGCAGGGCGCAAGGGAGCTGTCACCATTTCCACGAACATGGCGGGTCGCGGAACGGACATCCTCCTTGGTGGTAATCCAGAGTTTCTCGCCTCATCGAAAACGAATACGAACGAAGGGCCTGAATACGAAGAGGCGTTGAAGGATTTTCAAGCATATTGCAAAGCAGAGCATGATGAAGTGGTGAAATCGGGCGGTCTTCACGTATTGGGTACCGAGCGGCATGAAAGCCGTCGTATCGACAACCAGCTCCGTGGTCGCTCGGGTAGGCAGGGAGACCCAGGGAGTTCACGATTCTTCCTTTCTCTCGAAGACGATTTATTGCGCATTTTTGGCTCCGACAGAATCAAGGGTTTGATGGAAAAATTAGGCATGGAAGAGGGGGTGCCCATTGAAGCCAAAATGGTTACCCGCGCCATTGAAAATGCTCAGAAACGTGTTGAGGCGCATCATTTCGAGATGAGAAAACATCTTCTCGAATACGATGACGTGATGAATAAGCAACGCGAGGTTATCTATTCGATGCGGCGGGATATTTTGGAAACCACAGATGTGCTTGATCAAATAAAAGAGATCGCATCTGCGATACTTGATTCTATCGTCGATTTGCATTTGCCGGAGTCGGAACACTTTGACGATTGGGATATAGAAGCATTCGCGGGCGCTGTTGAGAGCCAGTATGGCATCCCCGCAACAATAGAGGGGCGAAAGATCATTTTTTCGGCTTCTGAACCAATGGTGGTGGATATCGAAGAGGAGCCGAGAGATGAGCTTGCCGACAGGGTTCATCATCTCATACAGAGTGTTTTAGATGAAAAATATCGTGACTTCGATCTTGAAAGCATTCTGGAACTCGCAAAACTCATTTACATACAAATTTTAGATACACAATGGAAGGATCACCTGACAAACATTGAACAACTCAAAGAGGGAATCGGGCTGAGGGGCTATGCGCAGGTGAACCCGTTGAATGAATACAAAAAAGAAGCATTTGATATGTTCGGAACGATGACGCAAAGAATTGAAGCAGAGATGGTTCTGTATATGTACCGCCTTGATGTTTCGGATGAGGATGTTGCACTGGAAGAATCGCGTAACGAACAAGAGATGGTATTCTCGCATGCGGAAGCTTCGGGATTCGGAGATGCCCCTGCCGGAGAGGCGCTACAAACATCTGCCCCCGTAAGACGTACCACGCCAAAGGTCGGCCGCAATGAACCATGTCCTTGTGGCAGCGGTAAAAAATATAAGTTTTGTCACGGAAGATCATGATGCGTATATATCTGAGGTGATAGCTTGTGAAAACGTTTTTTGTAAGACGACATCCGCTATCTTGCCACCCAGTTCAAATGAAATATTTCCCCCAAAGAAAAAGGTATAAAAATGCAATTTGGCATCATGCTTAGGGGTCAATTCACCCTAGAAGATGATATGCAGTCTCGTTTCCATGAATTGATGGAGCAAGCAAGAAAAGCGCAAGAATTTGGGTTCGTATCGATCACTAAAGGAAATCATTATAGCGCATATCCACTTCAGGATTTCCAGCAATTGCCTTTTCTCGCTAGAATCAGCGCGGAAGCCCCAAAGTTGCGGCTCAATGCCGGCATCGTCCTGTTGTCACTTCACAAGCCGATGGATATGGCTGAGCAATTGGCAACGATTGACGTGATGTCAGGCGGGAAACTCATATTTGGCGCCGGGCTCGGATATCGGGAGGTGGAATTCAGGGGATTTGGAACAACCCAAAAAGAGAGAGTCAAACGACTGGAGGAGAACCTGGAAGCTATCAAGCGACTCTGGTCGGAAGAGAAAGTGTCCATGAAAGGCTCTCACTTTGAGCTAACCGAGGCATCGTGCCCTCTGAAACCCATTCAGAAACCACACCCCCCCATTTGGATCGGGGCGAACAGCGATGCGGGCATCCGCCGCGCGGCCAGGCTGGGAGATTGCTATTATGTGAACCCGCATAATCGCCTCGACACGACAAAGCGCCAAATCG
Organism: bacterium; assembly: GCA_965261085.1. Classification (GTDB taxonomy): domain Bacteria; phylum UBA8248; class UBA8248; order UBA8248; family UBA8248; genus Bin107. The sequence goes on along the minus strand of OZ253442.1, from coordinate 2,666,329 downwards.
AGATATATCGCCAGACACTCGATGAACTCGGCAAACCTTTTCCTAACGAATTTCCAATGCGTCGCGAGGTATTTGTCGCAAAGGACCGCGCAGAAGCCATTCGGCTCAGCAAACCCTATCTAGAGATAAAGTATCGTGAATATCACCGGTGGGGCCAAGATAAAGCCATGCCTGAAGGAGATGACAATCTAGGACAGCAGTTTGATGATTTACTAGAAAACAGGTTCATTCTTGGCTCGCCAGACGAAGTTGCGCTGAGCATGCTGGAACTGGCTGATCTTGGTATCAATCACCTCATCATGAGCATTCAATGGCCGGGGATGCCGCAATCTCTCGTTCTGGAAACGATGCAGATGATGGCCGAAGAAGTCTTTCCGAAAGTTCTGCAGGGAATGCAATAACGTGCCGGCAACGCCAAACGAAGCATTGTGCCAATTTTCCCACACCCTGGAATTTACTGGCATCCCTCCAAAAGTGGTTCACCAGACAAAACTATTGATCCTTGATTTTATGGGAATTGCTCTGGCAGCCTGCTCCACGGAAATTGACCCACCCTTGCGGGCAATGGCGAATGCGATTACCGGTGAAATTCGGGGCAAAGGAAACGCCTCTTGTGATTTAGGCCCTTGTAGTGCAATTGGAGAAAAAAACCGAATACCCGCGGCTAACGCTGCTTTTTTGAATGGTGCGCTGGGGCATTCCCTCGATTTTGACGATACACACGCGAAGTCGATCATCCATACTGCGGCGCCGGTCGTACCAGCGGCTTTCGCGGGAGCGGAAGCATTCCAGAAAACAGGACAAGATTTCATTCGAGCTTGCGTCGCGGGGTTTGAATCGGAAATCAGAATCGGGTTAGTCGCTCCCGGCAAATTCCATGCCCGAGGTTTCCATATGACCGCCATAGCCGGCACCTTTGGCGCCGCTATCGCCTATGCGCTTCAGAGTGGATTGAGCGCCGAAAGAATGAGTTGGGCCCTTGGCATATGTGGAAGCATGGCGGCCGGGCTCTTTGAATACCTGGAAAACGGGAGCCCTGTAAAAGCGCTTCATCCGGGTTGGGCCGCACATGGCGGTATTTGCTCCACGATTCTCGCGGGCAGCGATTTCGCAGGTCCACAAACAGTATTTGAGGGTAGGTTCGGCTTGCTCAAGAGCCACCTTCGAGATGAAGAATTCGAGGTGGAAGCACTCACACGAGGGCTATCTGAAATCTGGGAAACTTTGGCCGTCGGTTTCAAACCCTATCCTTGTGGGCATGTGATTCATGCGTTTTTAGATGCCGGATTGCGCCTCAAAGAGCGCGAGAAAATACATCACACCAAAATCAAAAGTATCATGTGTCATGCTGCCAAGGGTGCAATTGACCTCGTGCTTGACCCGATCGAGGTAAAGCGAAAACCAAGGGGCGGATACGATGCAAAATTCTCTTTGCCGTATTGTTTAGCGAGTATTTTCGTGAGGGGCAGGTGTGGAGTAGACGATTTCGAAAAAACCGCGATAGAAGACCCCACGGTACTGGCTCTGGCGGATAAAGTCTCCTTCGCTCAGGATGACACACAAGATTTTCCGAGATTTTTCCCAGGCGTTGTAGAAGTTCGGCTTGATGACGAGAGCACCTTTATCGAGGAAGAGAAACATCAAAGAGGGTGTGCAGAAAATCCATTCACGGATGACGATGTTTATGAGAAATTCAAGGACAATGCCCGACGCAGTCTCTCACCTGAAGAAGTAGAAGATGTGATGGCGATGGTGATGACTCTTGAGAATTCGGAGAACGTGAATGCCATAGGTGAGTTGTTAAGAAAGGCAACTAGTCATCAAGCGGATCCTCAATCACCGTGACAAAATCCGGCATAATGCGGAATCTGATCTCTTCACCGACATCTACCCTTAAATTAGGATGCACGCGCATTTTCAGCCGGTGCCCCTTGCCTATTTCATCGATTATTTCGACTTCCAACAAAATGGTCTGTCCCGCATAGCGAATGGTGCGAATTTCACCCCCCAAAGGACCCTTCGGGTCGATTTCAAAACTCTCGGGTCTAATCGAGATAAAAGCATCCGTACCGAATTCAAGATCACGCATGGAGAGACACGGCACGGGCCCGATGGTCGTCATCACCTCATCATAACTGGGCGATAGAATAATGCCTTGTAAAATATTCGTCTGTCCGACAAAACGAGCAGTGAATTCCGTGGCAGGGAATTGGTAAATTTCACGAGGCGATCCGCCTTGTTCAACTTTCCCGTCCCGCATGACTAAAATGTGGTCGGCCATATACATCGCTTCCTGCGGGTCGTGTGTGACCATCAACGTGGTAACGCCCATTTGCTTAATCAACCTCAGCGTATCCTCGCGCACTTGAATTCGCAGACTGATATCAAGTCCGGAAAATGGCTCGTCCAGAAGAAGAAGCCGAGGGAGGGGAGCCAATGCCCGAAGCAGGGCAACGCGCTGTTGTTGGCCGCCTGACAGAGTGTGGGGGTAAGCATTTGTCAATTCTACGATATCCATTTGAATCATGGCTCTTTGTATTTCAGCCAGTTTTTCTGGTGAAAGGTCATTGAGACCGAAGGTGATGTTGTGCAAAACATCCAAGTGAGGGAAAAGGGCATAGTCCTGGAACATGAACCCCACATTTCTCTCTTCCGGCGGCGTCTCGATTCCACGCGCAGGTTCCGATATGATCCTTTCGTCGAGACGAATCCTCCCAGACTGCAGCGAAGTCAAACCAGCCACTAATCGCAGCAATGTCGTCTTGCCGCATCCAGAAGGCCCCAGTAAACACGCGACTTCACCCTCTTCGACAGTCAAGGACAAATCCTCAATGATTACTTTTGATTCATATGAGTGAGATATATTTTCAATATCGAGCTTGGCCATTTAGATCATGAGCCTCATTTTCCTCCCCCGGGGCGTGCCTCTCGGATGGTGCGACTCAAATAAATCACGGGCAACAACCCGGCCGCCACAATACTCAAAGAGCCAAGTGCGCTTTCTTCCAAAAGTTCATCCGAGGCCAACTGGTGAACATGGGTGGCCAGAGTTTCAAAATTAAACGGACGCAATATGATCGTCATAGGGAGTTCTTTCATCGTATCAACAAACACCAGTATCGCTGCCGCCAGAATACCACCACGAATCAAAGGCAAATGGATGCGCTCGAGGGTTTTCATAGGCCCTAGACCCAATGTTCGCGCGGCGCCATCCATATTGGGCGTAATTCTCATCAGGCTGGCTTCCACAGTGCCATAGGAAAGCGCCAGGAAACGAGTTAGATATCCATAGCTGACGGCTGCGATTGTGCCGCTAAAGAGCAAGCCTGTGGAGATGCCAAAAACATTTTTGAGATATCCTTGGATGACGACATCTATCTTCCCCATCGGGATCAGGACACCGACAGCGAGAACCGCACCTGGAACGGCATATCCGATACTGGCGAACCTGGCTGCCAATTTGAGCAGCGTACTTTCTTTGAGACGAACCCCATACGCCAGAAAAATACCTGCCGAAACAGACAGGATTGCGCTGAGTGATGACAAAACCAGGCTGTTTGAAAGAATAGAATAAAAATCACGTGAAATGCTTTCCTCATAAAAACCCAAAGCGTAATAGCCTAAAACACAGGATGGTAGAATGAACCCAAATCCTATCGGCAGTACACATAAAATCACCGCGCCAAACATCTTTGCACGTTTTAATTGGTAACTTGGGAGGGCCTGATATTTGGTGGAAGTATTGTGAAATCTCTGATTGCTGCGTGATTTCCTCTCCGCCCACAAAAGAAGCAAGACAAAGCAGAGCGCGATAACGGCAAGTTGCGCAGCTCCCGATAGATTATTCAGGTTGAGCCACACGTCAAAGATTCCAGCTGTGAGCGTCTCCACAGCGAAGAAATCAACCGTTCCAAAATCATTCAAAGTTTCCATCAGAACCAGACTCACACCGATGAAGAGAGATGGACGTGCCGAGGGCAGGGCAATAGAAAAAAAACTCTGCCAGGCGGTTTTGCCCAAAGTTCTACTCACCTCTAATATGCAAACTGATTGTTGAACAAAGGCGACGCGCGCGAGCAGGTAGACATACGGGTAAAGCGTGAGCGTCATCACGAAAATTGCGCCGCCCAAAGAGCGGATTTCCGGAAACCAGTAATCTCGACTTGATTCCCAACCAAAGATGTTGCGCAATAGCGCCTGCACTGGACCCGCAAATTCTAAAACGTCGGTATACACATAGGCCACGACGTATGCGGGCATTGCCAAGGGTAAGAGCAGCGCCCATTCAAAAATCCGTCGTCCCGGGAATCGGCATAGCGTCACCAGCCATGCGGTGCACGTCCCGATGAGTAATGTCCCAATGCCTACCCCCACCATAAGGCCGATAGTGGTCATTACATAGCGAGACAATACAGTCGTGAGCAGGTGATGCCAGATGTCACCACTAGGATTAAGGGCGAGAATGCTTACTGACAGAAGAGGGATTGCTATAAAAAATGCAAGTAGAAGGGATCCACTCGTCCAAAAATCTATTTGAAACCATTTAGCCAAATGCCTCGGAGAGGCTTTTGTATGAAATCCGAAACCTGCACTCATGCCATACCAACTACAAAAGATACTTCAAATAAAAACACCTCTCGGAATCTTCTTATAAATACGAAGGCCCCAAAAGCCCTATATCCGTAATGAGGATATTAAGACTTTTGGGGTCATGATACTAGCAGCTAGTTGCTAGGACTGAAGTTATTGTAATCCACTTTGTCTACCAGCTTGGAGGCTACGGCTCGTTTATTCGCCACTGCGGCCAAATTGATTGTATCGGCCTTGAATTTCCCCCATGACGCGACCAATGGATGGGTTTTCACGCCCTTTTTCAACGGGTATTCATAATTCTGGTCGGCGTATAGTTTTTGCGCATATTCTCCGCTCAAAAACTCAATGAGGAGAATTGCGTTTTTGCGATTTTTCGCATGCTTGGTAACGGCGGCGCCGCTGATGTTCACATGCACGCCCCTATCTTTTTGATTCGGGAAAACGATGTATACCGCTCTCGCCCATTCCTGCTGAACTTTCTTTTTCTTGTTTGTCGCCATTTTCGCCATGTAATACGTATTGGCCAAGGCGATATCGCATTGGCCTGAGTAAATGGCTTTCGCCTGCGCACGGTCGTTGCCACTGGGCTTACGGGCGAGATTGGACTTGAGACCCATCAACCATTTCTTGGCTTTCGGCTCGCCCAAATGCGCAACCATGGAAGCAAACAAAGATACGTTGTAGACGTGTTTGCCCGAGCGCGTGCAAATCCGGCCTTTCCATTTTGGATCGGCCAAATCCTCATAGCGGTTGATATCGCCGGGTTTTACGCGCTTTTTGCTGGCGTAAATTACTCGCCCGCGCAGTGTGAGGCCAAACCAATGCCCCTTGGGATGGCGATAGGACGAGGAGATATTCTGTTCTAACACTTTTGATTTCACCGGCTGCAGCAATCCGGCTTCGTCCATGTCGTGCAGACGACCGATATCCACGGTCAGCACCGCATCCGCTACTCCTGGCGTCGCCTTGATTTTCTCCAGCATGCCTTTTTTCGCAAAAACGATGTTAGTCTTGATACCCGTTTTTTCGGTGAACGCTTTCAGGATCGGCTTGATGAGAAAGGGTTGCCGGTAAGAGTAGAGGTTTACACTCTCTTCGGCGCTCGCCGTAGCTTTGACGATGGAGATCACTGCCAGAATGGCAAGCATGGAAATACCCAAGAATAATCTCACACGTTTTGCTCCGTTGAGTGCCGCGAACATTGATTCTATCTCCTGTTCAAGGGGTGTCGGCCAAGTGGCCATTTGCGTGAATTCGGCTTCAGAGCGAGCCGGAAAGCAACAAACGCATCCAAAAATCAAACTCGTCGTTTGGATTGCTTTATTTTTTTAGACATATCGTCGAAATCAATGATGCTGATGTCGCAATGGAAAGAACATGTCGGGCATGTTTCGACGCTCTCGCACGAGCGACGAAACTGATGGAATTTTTCCAAGATTTCCTGATTATCCGACTCCTCGAAAAAGCGCAGCAGATCGAGAAACCTGTCTATGGAGTTCCCGCTCACGTAATGCTCCATAACGCAGGCGTCGACAAAGGCTTGCTCTTCTTCCACTCCCAAAACGTCTATGAGGAAGTGCATTAAAATAGAGAATTTACCCGACACTCTTTTTGCCCGCTTTGCGCCTTCTTCCGTCAATAGGATGCTTTCGTATACACGGTGAGATACAAACCCATTGGAACGAAGTGTTTTTACCGCTGCTGAAACAGCGGGCTTCGCCACACCCAGCATGGAGGCGATATCCGTCACGCGCGCATAGCCTTTACTCTCCTGTAGTTCGAATATGGCGCGTAGATAGTGCTCCAGGCTCGGGGAGAGGGAACCGTGAGAATGTTGTGGTTGTGGAGTCATGGTGTAAATCCCTTCCGAAATTGAACCGCACACTGTTATGGGATAGCAATAAAGTTAATATCAATTAACAATGTTACTTAATTATACCTGTTTGTCAAGAATGAAAATGAGAAATTTTCAGGATACTAATGAAGCAGACAATCAAGGAGTGGGTAAAGCAATTTGCAAAACTTACTATCTCGCTTACTGCAAAAAAGGCTGAATAGCGCCCCTGGCGCCCGCCCATTGTCCTAATTCGCCCAGCAATACTTTTGATGAACTACGAGCCTGTTCGAAAGAATTTTCCTCCCAGGCCTTCTGGGCGCTCGGCAAAAAATGGTCTTTCGCGTTCATCAGCCCTCCCACGAGGACGATACATTCGGGATTCAGCAAATTCATGATGTTGGCGATTCCGACACCAAGCGCATGGCCACCATTTTCCCATATTCGTTTTGCTGCATGGTCACCAGAACCAGCGAGTTCGGATATGGAAAGCGGTGTTATTTTATCAATCGACCCGATAGCGGAATCTGGGTGCCGTGCCGAATACGCCTTGGCGTCTTTTTCAAGGGCCCAGCTTGAAAAATATGCCTCCAGGCACCCGCGAGAACCGCAAGTGCATGGCTTGCCGTTTTTTTCGACGACCATATGGCCGATTTCTCCCGCCATCCCGGATGCGCCCCGCCAGATCTCTCCATTTTGAATGAAACCTCCACCGACCCCGGTGCCCAACGTCATCATGAACATGCTCTGGTAGCCTACGCCCGCACCCGCGAAATACTCTCCCAAGGCAGCGGCGTTCGCATCGTTCATCAATTGAAGCGGAATAGGGAAGAAGGTATCTTTCAACATCCTTAATAGGGGAGCACCACAAAGAGCGGGCAAGTTGGGAGAGTCAATAATTCTCCCGGCATCCGAATCCAGAACGCCTGCAACGGCGACCCCGATGCCCTTGAGACATTTATTGGAAGAAAGTGATTTTGCCGCATCCTTGAACAAACCGAGGTAATCTTCCGCCTTCAGGCACCGTTGCGTATCTATAGAGCAACGCTCTTGTAATTCTCCATCCAGGCTGAATGACGATGCCTTGAGAGAGGAGCCCCCGAGATCAAAACCGACGTAATTTTGCTTGTCAGGCACTTGTTAGAAAACCTCGATTCAGGCGAGTCACTTCTTGCTCGCTTTCCATACAAGAATGTCCCACGAACAGAGAGGCAGCCATGACTCTCCGGCCAGACGCGCCTTCATATTATGATCTTTTCAGGCAAGTAGGTGAAGCGGAGCAAGGAGCGGCATGGTTCGGGCGATATTCGTAATTGTTCGAATCACCGTGATTTCGGCTATCGTTTCCTCGACTGGCATGGCGTCATCGCTGCGATTTCTTGTCGTTACTCCCACATTCACGCTGCAAAATTCGGCCTCGAAGAACAAAGAGAACGAACGCGTAAGCTATTTAAGTTATTCGTAGGCCCTATTCGTGGAGTCGATTACTCTGGCGAGGCGGTCATATCCATCATCAGTGGAAACCTTTGAAGGCCGACCGTTGAATTCGACTCTCGCAAAATAGCTTTCCGCATCCGAAAGGGTGTCGTCTGTGTCTATCATCAATGCAATGCCACCAACTTTCGGGGCCTCAGAACCGAATACTCTCCGGTAATCATCCATCACGTTGCGTTTCTCGGTTATCCATTTGTCGAGATCATCCATGCCGCTTCTGACGACGATGTAATGGACCAGTGGATTCTTCCGGCTTTTGAGAATCGACCCCACGGGCGCGCTCGTTTCCCAGACATACCCGATCAATTGGCTGTTGATGAAACTGGGAAACCGGGGAAATACGACATAAATACCAGCCGCCTGGTCATCGGATTCAACATTCCTCGCATCCGCGCCCGCAGGAAGTTTCGTCACCTTCCATTTCCATGAAAGAACCGGAAATTTATTGAGATCCAGTTTCACTTCCCGGTAAATAGAAACGGACGCTTTTTCGCTTCTCATCCGAAGCACTTTCACATCCCTGTTTTCATCCTTAATTAGACGAACATCGGCCCTTCCATGCCATACCTTGAGCGCCCATCCTTTTGGCGATTGCTTGAAATCTTTCTGGGCCGGACTCACGGCGAAGTCCGTCACGACTATATTCTCATTCTGGGCCAACGCAGGGGCAGGCAGTTGGGCGACCAGAAAGATCGCCAATACGGCGAAACCAGCCGTGTGGGTATATCTCATGATAATATCCTATGGAGTTCTCAACGATTGGGCGAACCGTGGAATCACGGATAACCGCTGAGATTGAAGCGGCAACATTAGTTCACCAATATAATCACCAAATCCATTACGTTGGTTCCGCTCGGCCCAGTGTATACACACGCTCTCAGGCGGCGGAGAAAATCATGACTATTATTATTGCGCAAATAAGCATTCGGGTCAAGCCCTTGATTTTGCGCCATTTTTGCGGTTCTTCCGTTTACGATCGCACCTGCGGCTTGCGTGGGGCCATCTTTCCCATCGGTGCCAACAGCGAGAAGACAGATGTTTTTATGGCCACAAATTTCAATGGCGAAAGAAAGAGCGAGTTCCTGACACCTGCCGCCCAAACCATCTCCCAACACTCTGACTGTTGTTTCGCCACCATATAGCAGGCATTTAGGCGAGTGTTTTTTGTGAGAATCACCCAAAATTCTCTTGGCGTCTTCTGCGATCGATTTGCCTACCTCACTAGCTTCACCGCTGAGGCAATCTGTTAGCACTTTAACGTTAAAACCCATTGATTTTGCTTTTTTATACGCTGCCTGAAGTGCGATTTTATTGTTCGCCACAATATGGTGGCTTACACGCTTGAATATCTTGTCCCCAGGAGCGGGTGTATCCGGAATCTCGTCCCTACAGCCATCTTCAATCCTATCTTTGATTGCTTCCGGCATTTCGTCGAACACTCCGTAGTGCTGTAAATACGCTTTTGCCTGTAAAAATGTAGTCGAATCACCCGCAGCAGGACCCGAGCCGATGACGTCAAGGGGATCACCGATCACATCAGAGACGAGAAGAACGCTCATACGAGCAGGAAAAACTTTCCGGGCCAGATTTCCGCCTTTAAGATCGGACAAGTGCTTCCGCACACAATTGAGAGCTTCTATGGGAGCGCCTGCTCGCAGGAGTGAATTCGTGACAGATTGTTTATCTTCGAGAGAAACTCCAGGCGCGGGTGCGGGCATCAGGGCTGAGCCTCCGCCGGAGAGCAGGAATATCACCATATCCTTTTTTCGGGCGCTCACAGCCAATTTTTCTATTTTCTGGGAGGCATCTAATCCTGAAATATCGGGAACAGGGTGGGCTGCCTCGAGAATTTCAATGTATTTGCATTTTTCCGCATAACCATATTGGGTGACGACGGCGCCACTATCAATTCGATTTCCGAGACGTCGCTCAACCGCACGCGCCATCTGGGAACTCGCTTTCCCAGCCCCCAAAACGAGGATTCGTTCCGTTTCATTGAGAGATATTCTTTGTTTACCGCAAATGAGAAACTCCTGGCCCTTTTCTTTTTTGATTTTCATATAGCGATAAACAGCTTCACCGGCATGAACGGCCTTTAGCCCGGCCCGGAAGATGGCGCGCGCCTCTCTCTTAAGGGTTCTTCGGCTTGTCGATTTCATATCGGCGTTTCGTCTCATCGAGCAGTGGGATACAACATGGCTTACGCATCGCCCTTTCCGCTCATTCCATGTACTCTGAATTCTACATGAATTCAGCCATTCTTTCCTGAAAAAGGAACGAAGGAGAAGCAGTGGCAAGTGTCGGAATTATAGCAAACCCGCAATCAGGCAAAGACATCCGCAGACTGGTGGCGCTGGCAAGTTCTTTCAGCAATAACGAAAAGGTTTTGATGCTTCGCCGCGTGATGGCGGGCCTAGTTGCGATGGGCATGGACAAGATACTGATGTTCAACGATCTCGGCTCTTTGGGGGCCGTTGCATTGGATGGCTTTCGTCATGACAACAAAGCCTCGAACGCAGAACTCTTTGAAGTTGACGCCAGGGGAGAAACGGCTGACTCCACCAAAGCGGCTCACAAACTTAATGAGCTCGGCGTTCGGTGCATTGTTGTCCTGGGAGGTGATGGCACTTGTCGCGCCGTCGCCAAAGGATGCGGAAAAATTCCCCTGATTCCCCTATCAACTGGAACAAACAACGCCTTTCCCTTTACATGGGAAGGGACCGTAGCCGGCATGGCCGCGGGTTTATATGCGCTTCATCCAAGGGCCTATGGAAGCGAGAAAAAAGCGACGAAACAGCTTCATGTGAACTTGGGTGGCGCTTCCGAAAGCGCCTTGGTGGATATCGCTATTATCAAGGAATCGTTTTCCGGGGCGCGTGCAGTTTGGGAGATAGGGCGCGTCGACTCACTCGCACTGACGAGGAGTGAGCCCGGGAGGTTGGGACTTTCTTCATTGGGTGCGAGTTTGCGCCCGATTGATTCAAGCGAACCCATAGGGCTATGGTTGAAACTGGGCGCAAAGAGGAAAAACAAACGCCTCACTTTGTCTCCTATCGGACCCGGACAAGTTACTCCTGCGCTCGTGAAGGAACACAAGATAGTCAAAGTAGGCGAAAGCATTCACTACCAAGCGCCCGCAGATAGGGTACTGGCCTTTGATGGAGAGAGGGAACACTTATTGAGCAAAGGGGAAGATATTGAAATATCGTTGCGACTCGATGGACCGGCGATATTGAATGTCCCCTCCATTTTGAGAAAAGCTGCCACCCGTGGCGATCTGCGTACGAAGAGTTGATACCCGTGTTCTTACCATCATTCAAGGAAGAGGAAGAAGTTTTTTTTATTGAGTTGACAAAAAGGGGCGAAATGATTATTTTATATTAGCACTCAATGCAACAGAGTGCCAATATATTGATAAATAAGGAATTTTACTATTATCTTCTTGCATCTCATAAATTTTCGAGATGTTTTTAATCACACAAATGCCTTGGTCAACTTGATATCTCAGGAGAGAAGAACGGCTTGGACGCCAGAGGATAATTTGCACAGATTCTTTTAAGGAGTTCTTCGTTGATACGAGTTGAAAACCTCACAAAATATTATGGCAACCTTTGTGGTGTGAAGGATATTTCCTTTCAAGTCGAAGAGGGAGAGGTGCTGGGATTTCTCGGCCCCAACGGCGCTGGAAAATCAACGACCATGCGCATTTTGACGGGCTATATGCCGCCAAACTCTGGTTCAGCTTGGGTGGCGAATGTCAATGTTTCAGAATCACCACTCGAAGCCAAAAAAAACCTGGGGTACCTCCCGGAAAATAACCCGCTTTACGGGGATATGACTGTAAGAGCTTACTTGAATTTTGTAGCTTCCATGAAAGGCATGAGTGGTGTGGAAATAGATGCCGGCATCAAAAGGGTAGTCGGCAGTTGCGGGCTTGAGGATGTCGCCAACCGCCTCATCGGCAACCTCTCGAAAGGATATCGCCAACGGGTCGGTTTGGCGCAGGCAATGGTGAACGACCCGCCTGTGTTGATTCTCGATGAGCCCACCTCGGGTCTCGACCCGGCTCAGATCGTGGAAATACGGAATTTAATTTCAGAACTCAAGGGCAACCGAACCCTCATTCTGAGCACGCATATCCTGCCGGAAGTGAACATGGTATGCGACCGCGTCGTGATTATCCATCAAGGCGAGGTAGCTGCCGAGGGTGCGCTCGATACGCTGGCGGCGAACGCACAGGCGGATTCGACCATACGCGTTTCGGCAATCGGAGGCGTTGGAACTTTATCCGACAAAATGAAAACGGTATCAGGGGTTGATCGCGTAGAACTGCTCGGCACATCAACGGGAGAAGAGGCGCATTTCGAGGTGCACGCAAAAAGCGGCGATGACATTCGCTCCGATCTGGTCGCCGCCGTATCCGCGGCGGAGGGAAAACTCACTGAAATTCGGCAGGTAAGGCTAACGCTGGAAGATCTATTCGTTCGTATCGTCAGCGGGGAGCAAAAACACGATGAGGAAACTGTAAATGCGTAATACTTTTTGGATATGCCGACGAGAACTCGCCTCGTTTTTCTTCTCGCCCATCGCGTACGTGATTCTCGCGGCATGGACGGTATTGATGGGCATATTCTATTCCGGCGCATTTCTCACCTATGCCGCCGTTTCTATGCAGTTGGCCAGAAACCCCCAAGCCGCAGCGCAATACAACATCACGCCAACTTCGGCCGTTCTCGAGCCGGTATTCTCCAGCGTCACCGTCATCCTCTTGTTCGTCGCGCCATTGCTGACGATGCGTCTGTTCAGCGAAGAGAAAAAGCAGGGCACGATGGAGTTGATGCTCACTTTTCCGCTGCGCAACGGGCAGATGTTCGCCGGCAAATACCTTTCCGTTTTATCCATCTACCTGGTAATGCTGGCAATTACTCTCGTCTATCCGATTATTCTGAGCGCTTTCGTCAAGGTGGAATGGACCATCATCTCCTCCGCCTATCTCGGATTACTATTGACGGGCATGGCGTTCCTTTCCGTTGGCCTTTTGGCCAGTTCCTGGACTTCGAATCAAATCGTCGCGGCCATGGTTGCCTTTATGGTGCTTCTCGCGACTTTCCTCATGGATGTTCTCGCGGCATCGGCCAGTGCTCCGTTAGCCTCGATTCTCAGGCATCTTTCATTGGGAATGCACTTGCGAAATTCTATCCGGGGCATCATCGATACGCGCGACATCATTTATCTCGTCAACATGAACATATTATGTGGTTTTCTGGTGCTCAGATCTCTTGAATACTACAGGTGGAGAGGGTAGGGACTTGGAAAACAGAAATCTGTACTTTTTTATCGCCTCTGCCGCCTTATTGCTGATTGGCATCTCCGGCTGGGCCGGTCATGATCAATTCTCCGCTCCCCCCAAATGGGCTTACGCCACCATTGCCCTGGGGATAGTTTGCTTTGTGTATACGGCGTGGAGTTCACGGCGCGAAATCCAAGGCGGCATGCGGCTCCGGTCCACGCGAACGGGTATACAAGTTGTCCTGATGGTTGTCGTGGTGACAGCCATTTTGGTGGTCGTTGAACTCGTGAGCGTGAACCACTTCAAGCGTTGGGATATCACTCCAGGAAATTTCTTCAGCCTGTCCGCGAAAACCACAAATCTGTTGAACAAACTCGATAGAGAAAAAAGACGGATCGAGATCATCACTTTTGCACGCAAGCTGGAACAACCTGCGGTAACGGAAATTCTGGAACAATATACCCGGGCATCGAAACAAGTCACTTTCCGCTTTCTGGACCTGGACGCCTCTCCACGAACTGCCCGCAGATATGATGTAGACGCCTATGGCACATTGGTCGTGATTCATCATTTCGATAAGAAAGAAATCGAGAAGCAGGACAAACCGAATTCCGCGGACAAAGAGAAGAAAAAGACGTTCCGCTCGGAGAAGATATTCAATCTTTCAGAAAACGCGATCGCCAACGCGATACTCAAAACCATTCAAACCGAACAAAAGCGCGTATATTATCTCACGGGCCATGGGGAGCGGCTTTTCTCCGGTCAAGGACGTGAGGTGATGAAGACACTCGCCATCGGCATGCGGGATGACAACTACCAGGTGGATGAGCTTCTTTTGTTAAGGAAAAAAGGCGTGCCTGAAAATACCAGCATGTTGATTATCGCGGCGCCCCAAAAAGAGTTGGAAGAAGTGGAAATCGAGTATATCGATGCTTACATCAAATCTGGCGGAAAGCTTCTTGTTTTCCTGGAACCTGATTCGAAGCCGGGACGTCTGGCCACGCTCCTGGAAAGATATGGCTTCAAGCTTCCTCCATCTTTTGTCATCGATCCCGAATCGGTGCGCTTCGCCCTGGCGGGTGGAAATATAGTCACCCCGTTTGCAGTGAACTATGGATTACATGAAATCACCAAGCAATTGAAAGGTTTGGCGACGGTTTTTCCAACCGCTCGGCATGTATCAGCCACGGGCATGCCCAAGGCGGGACTACATTCCGAGGATTTGGTGAAAACGGGAGCGGGAAGTTATACCGTCGAGAGCGTATCCATCAAGGATGGCGAACTCTCCTTCGATCCTAAAACAAAAAAAGAAGGTCCCGTGCCGATAGGGGCCGCCGTTACCGTGACTCTTGATCTCTATAAACTTGCGCAAGGGCAGGGCTCTCAGGATGACGCGAAAACGCCCGCGTCCGACAAGCAAAACACCAAGAAGAACGAGGCCAGAATCGTCGTTTTCGGAGATGCCGATTTTGCGAGTGATGCTTTCGTCGGCGCACAAGGCAATTCGAATCTCTTGTTAAACACCGTGAATTGGCTCGGCGGCGAGAAAGACCTGATAACCATCCGTCCCAAAAGCCGTACGGGCGAGCCTCTCGTATTGGCGGGCGGAGAAGGCCGGTTCGTTCATTTGTTCACCGTCTGGATCATGCCCTTGTTCATCATCCTTATCGGAGCCGCCGTCTACGTCAGGAGAAGGCAACTGCGGTGAACCCCAAGAAAAATCTCTTATTACTTCTCGTTTTGCTGCTCATTGGTGGTGCATATTACGTCTATGACGTGAAATGGGCCGCCGAGGAACAGGCCGCCAAAGAGCGAAAAGTCAAACTCCTGAAAGGAATTGACCAGAAGGCTCTCATAAGAATTGATGTGTTGAGAAAAGAGGAACCCTACCAGATAATCCGGACGGAAAAAGGGTGGCGGTTCGTCAAACCTGTCGACGCTGCCGTGGATGCAGATGAGGTCGAAAAACTCCTCGAAGCAGCGGCTAAACTCCGGGAGCGCCGACGTATCGGAAACGTAAAAGACAAAGCAGAGTTCGGAATGGACAAGCCCAGGATGAAAATCACATTCGGGCTGAAAGACAAGGACGATGTTTCCGTCGAAATTGGGGATAGAACCCCCACACGCGAATTCCGATATGCCGCGCTGGCGAAGACCCCTGGAATTTTCACCCTCCAGCTTTCCGATATCGCCAAGTTCGACAAAACGGTATTCAGTATTCGGGACAGGTCGATTGTCCCCATTATGCCCGAACGCGCTAAAAAGGTGATTGTCGAACCTCAGGATGGTGGTGGTTTCACCGTTGTTCGCAAGAGCAAAGATGAGTGGGTACTTGTGAAACCCATTCAGGACAGGGCTGACTCCATTGATTCGGAAGGCATCGTATCTACCTTCAAATGGGATAAGGTGCAAAAATTCGTTGATGAAAATCCCAAGAATCTCGCCCCCTATGGTCTGGATAAACCCAAAATTACGGTGCGCATCTTCACCGAAAACAACGAAAAACCCGAAGACGGGGTTATCCTTGGCGGCAAAAAAGTAGAACCTCCCGAACCGAAAAGCCCTCAGAAGAAACCAAAGGTTTATTATTACGCCAGGAGGCTATCCGGCGGCCCCGTCATGCTCATCAATGAGAAAACATTCAAGGATTTACCTAAATCCGTATTCTCGCTAAGGCACAAAACCGTTATCGATTATGATGTCGACCACATCACTCGCCTTCTGATGGAATCGAAATCTCAAAAACTCGACATCATTCGAAAGGCGAAAAAGAAATGGGACCTCCAGCTGACGGCGGCGGATGGAAAACAGGAAAAACTCATCGGCCGTCACAAGCACTTGGACGACCTCTTGTGGGACATCAAGTGGAGCAATTCCATAGAATACGTGGATGCTCCCGGAGATGACCTCTCGAAATACGCCCTGACACGTGAGGACGGCAAAGGCGCGCCGCTTCGTTATACCCTCTGGCTGAGAAAGAAAAAAGATGGGCCTCTCGAGAAAATATCCTTCATTGTCGGAGAGTATCTGAAGGACAAGAAAAGGGCGTACGGCCGAATGGAGGGAGAAAAACGCCTGTTCGCCATCAAGAAAGAAGATTATGAGAAGATCACGAAAACACCCTATTTCCTGAGCGAGCGGCGTTTGCTCCTCTACGGGAAAGACCTTGAAATCACGGAAGTTACGGCCCGTTTTCCCCATAAATCCTTCATGAAGCTGGAGCGCTTCGGCCAAGGATGGCGCTTCGTCTCTCCCGAGGGCAAGGAAGCCGAGCCCGGCAACGTGAATGATCTCGTAGGCGCCCTCAGGGATTTCGAGAGAGAAGGGGAGGCGAAACCCGGCGAAGCGCCTGATTTCAAAGACTTTATCGTCGAGCTCTCGGGCAGGGACATCCGCCACGGGGAGTGGGGGCCGTTTCGCTTCGCGGGCAAGGAGGGCTCGGAGTTCCTATATGTGCGAGAAGGCGGGAAGGTCTACCGCATGATAAAGAAATACAATGAGGATAAGCTTCCTAAATCATTGAATGATTGGGAGAAAGAGAAACAAAAAGAAGACGGCGCAGCTTAATGACTCACCGCCTCTGGCCTCTCCATGAGGCCTCTCGCCACGGAATTACCCGAAAAGAGTTATCATCTGATATTATATACATATTTTAATATATATCAGTCGGTTAGAATATATTATCCAGAATTAAGATGAACTATAATTCCAGACGCGCCTTTTCATCAATTTATCGAAAAACATCGTCAATTTATCTAATTTTATCGAATTGTTTTCAGGAATTTATCGAATAGATATCTTCCATTCTGGTAGGTCTCGCCCGATTGAGCCGGGAAAAACTCCCGCCGATTTCGCGGCGAAATACGTCCGCTAGCAACTCCTCAGGCGATATCCCCGAACCTCATCGAAACGACTCGAACGTGGGCGACTTATCCCAGCCTCCGTTTTCCTCCTCAAGGGCGTGGGCGATTTTGTAGAGCATCGCTTCGCTGAAATCCGGACCGACAAGCTGCACCGCTAGCGGCAGTCCGTCTTCTGAAAAGCCCCAGGGGAGGGATATCGCCGGCGCGCCCAGGGTGTTGACCCAGCGCGTGAAGCGCGTCAGGGAGGCAATCAGCCCCTCCGCCTCGGAGCGCGCCTGCGCGTGAGAGGGTGCGGGAACGGGCGTTGTCGGTGAGACCAGCACGTCCACGGCGGAGAACACTTCGCTCTCGTAATAACGAATCAATTCCTCACGCCTTACGAGCGCGGCGCGATATTCAGCCCCGTGAATCCCGCGCCCGGCTTCAAGGCGCGCCAGAACTTCCGGCGTCACCTCATCCTCGTATTTCTCCAGACGCTCGCCGTGCAGCATCAGCGCCTCGTATTTGAAAATCGTATTGGCGAGTTCTTCGAGTTCTTGCGAGCGGGGAGGCGGCATCGGAACGAAATTCGCACCCCGGTGCTCAAGCGCTTCGCATACACCCCCATAAGCCGCCTGCACCTCCTCTGAAACGCCCTTCAGCCCAGAACCTTCCAGTATGCCGACCCGGATGCCCTCGATGCATTCCCCCAGGGTATGGAGATAATCGGGCACGGGTCGCGTGCTCGCGCGCGCATCCTCGGGGTCTGCACCCGCGATGGCGGAAAGCACCAGCGCGTTATCCGCCACCGTTCGCGTGAGCGGGCCAAAGGTGTCGAGCGTCCAGGAGAGCGCCATTCCCCCATGCCCGCTCACGCGGCCATTCGTGGGCTTCATGCCCACCACGCCGCAAAACGCCGCCGGAAGGCGGATGGAGCCGCCCGTATCCGTACCTATCGCGGCCAGCGCCAGCCCCCCGGCTACCGCGCATCCCGACCCGCTGCTCGAACCCCCCGTAACGTGGCCCTGTTTCCAGGGATTCTGGGGATCGCCGAAATGCCTGTTGCGCCCCGTCGGCCCCATGGCGAGTTCCGCCATGTTGAGTTTTCCCATGTTGACGGTGCCGGCCTCATCGAGACGCTTCCAGACGCTCGATACCGCATCGGGGGGTGGATCGTCCTGAAACATCACGCTTCCGCAAGTCGTGGGAGTTCCCGGAATAAAGCAGAGGTCCTTGTAGGCCACGGGAATGCCGTCGAGCGGGCCGAGTTCATCGCCAAAGCGGAATCTTCGCTCGGATTCCCGCGCCGCCCTGCGCAACCCTCTTTCGCTGACGTGCAGATAGGCCCTCAAATGGAGATTCCATTGCTTGATGAGGGCGAGGGTGTCGTCGACGATTTCGACCGGCGAGACCTCACCGGCGCGGTAAGCATCCCGAAGCGTCGTTATCGTCCAATCGCTCATCGGCGGATTCTGGGGGAGGGTGAGACCGGATATATCATCCGCTTTCCGGGTAGCCCGGAGCTTGGAGGACGCGCGTCATCTGGTCCTGATGAAGATAATCATGCGTGCCGGAATAGACGATGCGGTCGTAAATGTTGAGGTCGCCGTAGCGAAAATGCTCGTGCACGTAGCGGCTCATGTCGGTGTTCCGGTGAGGGAGCATCATTTGGTGAACCGCCTCCCTGTTGGGCATGAGTTCGGCGATCATTTCACGGAAATCGCCTTCGCCCTTCGGGATGAGAAAATCGGGCGCCGGAACCCGGCCCTGCTCCCTGCGCCTGAGCGCCTCACGGCTCATCTTCTGCGGTTTCTCGGGGGCCGTGTCCCACGACCCGGAATCCGCCGCCTCCGCGAGACTCTTTTCGATGGAGCGCGCGTAATAATTGTCCGTCAAAAGGATGTGCTCGAGATTCTCGTGCAGGGACCATTCGCCATCGGGGGGCCGCCAGTTGACGTGGGCGGGGTCGATATTCTCCAGAAAGGAGATCAGGTTTTTCCTGTCCTCGAAAGCGGAGCCAAAAGCTTCATCGAACATTGCCTCAGGCGTCATTTTCATCGTCCTTCAAGTTGCGGCGGGTGAGGGTTTTAGTCTCATCGTATTTCTAAGAGGAATTCCGCCTTGCGCCGGGTGAGCGCACCTCGATGTCCAGCCATTCTTCCCAGAGTTTGATGAGCGAGGCGTATTCATCGGCCCCGTATCCTTTCTGAATCGCCATCTCATATACATGATGCGTCGCGCTGGCGATGAAGGTGGGAACGCGAAGTTCACGGGCCAGTTCGAGGCACAGGTCGGAATCTTTCGTCGCGAGATTAGTCGTCATCCCGGGCGTGAACTCACCCGGCAGGATGTGCTTCCTGAGCCTGTCCTCCACCTGGCGGCTGCGGCCCGAACTGACGGCAATGACGTCGCAGAGCAAATCGGGGTCGGCGCCCGCCGCGACGCCCAGGGCCATGGCCTCGGTCAACGCCGCGAGGTTCACGTGCGAGAGCATGTTGTTCACGACCTTGAACAACATGCCCATGCCGGATTCGCCGCAATGAAAGATGTTTTTTCCGAAATGCGCGAGAAGGGGCTTGAGTCTTTCGAATCCCGCTTCGCCGCCGCCCACCATCAGCGTGAGGGTTCCGGCCTGCGCCCCTTTCACGCCGCCGCTCACGGCGGCATCCATCAACTCGGCCCCTTGCGCTTTCACCAAAGGTGCGAGTTCCTTGATGAGGGAAGGGGAGACGGTGCTCGTCTCCGCCAGGAGCGCGCCATCGCGCGCGCCCGCCAGAATTCCCTCCTCACCCAGGATCACCTCGCGCGATATGTTGGGATGCGGCAAGGATGTAAAAATAACCTCTGAACGGGAGGCGACATCCGCCGGGTTGCGCCCTGCGCGCGCGCCTTTGTTCTCGGCCTCCTGAGTGGCTTCCTCTCGCACGTCGTAAGCCGTTACGTCGTGACCGGCGCGAATGAAGTGGCCGCAAATCTGGCTTCCCATCCTTCCCAGGCCAATAAAACCAAGCTCCACCTTTCGGCCTCCTCGAGGGATGCGCCATTCGCTCATCGTGAAGAAATAAAATGGTCGGGGCGAGAGGATTTGAACCTCCGACCCCCTGAACCCCATTCAGGTGCGCTACCAGACTGCGCTACGCCCCGACCGAAAGAAATGCTCCGCGCAAAAGGCCCGGGCGCGCCCGGGTGATGGGCCGAACCGCGTCGAGTTTTCGGCGAAAGAAATATCACAGGCTATTTAGTAAGGCTTAAGCGTGGCTTTCGTCAAGGGCTTCGCGTCATCGAGGCGGGGGAAATGAATTTGTATCGAAAACGGCGCTTTGGAGGAGAGGGGGAAATTCCGGGAAGGGGAAGGGGGGAGAAGAGGCTGGGGATTCTAGGATCGCCGCTGTATATCGTGGTGATCCGGTGGCCCCCCGTTTTTGAAACCGTTGTGCTCGTCATCTCGCGCAACGGTACGGCCTGACCGCCGACAAACAGGCGCATTCGCCCTTTTTTGAGTACCACGGTAGTGAAATGGCGATAGGCTTGCAGGGCGAATTCAGCCCCCTGGCCGCGCAGCATTCCCGCAGGCGTCATCACGCTCAGGCTCAGCCCGCAGGAAGCCGTGTCGCATTTCACCGTGCCCCTGTTCAGTTTCGCCGAATAGGTGCCGCTGCGCTTCAGACCCATTAACTTGAAGGAAGTGTTCGGCTCCAGTATAAGCCGGCAACCCGGACGCCTCCGAAAGTGAATGAGCGCCCGCGAACCACCGCTCGTGACGATGTGATCCCCCGGGAGCATCGAACGCCTGCCTCTCAGGTAAACTTTTTTTCCGTGAGAGAGAACGATGTGGGGCAGACCGGATATCGCTCTCATTTCGACGAGGAATTTATTTTCCGCGGCAGCGGACGGAACAACGAACAGGGGAAACAGATGCACTCCCAGAATCAGGATTTTCAGTCTGTTCATGTTATCCCCGTGGAGAGGCGGCAGGCCAGCAGACCTCATAGAATTTTGTAAAGGATTATTCAGGGATTTGCAAGCTGTCTAACTACCGGAAAATAATCACATCCTGAATTCCGGACTACAGGAGCGGGCTCCGGCGCGTCGTGATGACGCCGGTCCTCATGCCCGCCGTATGCAAACCGCCTCTCAGGCGGCCATGTTCTATCTTCATGCATTTGTTCATGACGACGAGAAGGCCTGCCTCTTGCGCGCGAGCGGCTTCGGTCTCGTTCACCACGTCGAATTGTAGCCAGAGGGATTTGGCGCCGACCGTCATCGCCTCGTCAACCACTTCTGAAATTTCATCCGGCCTGCGAAACACGTCCACAACGTCGGGAGGCTCAGGTATGGATACGACGTCCGGGTAGGTTTTCTGGCCCAGTATCTGCTCGTATCTCGGGTTCACCGGAATTACCTCGAAACCCATTCTTTGCAGGTAATAACCCACGAAAAAACTCGGCCTGGATTCATTCGCCGAAAGCCCCACCATCGCCACGCGGCGATGGTTCCGCAGGATATGACGAATCGTGTGCGGGTTCTGATATGCGGGAAATTCCATCACGCGCTCCTCGTCGCCGCATCGAGGGCCTGATCCAGGTCCCACAGAATGTCGTCTATGTGTTCGAGGCCCACCGATATACGGATGAGGTCGGGCGTGACGTTTCCCGCCTTCATGTCCTCCTCGCTCAACTGGGCGTGCGTCGTGGAAGCCGGATGGATGATGAGGCTTTTGGCGTCACCGACGTTCGCCAGATGACTGTGAAGCTGAAGTGCGTTGATGAAGCGAACGGCCGCCTCGAATCCGCCACGGACCCCAAACGAAAAAACGGCGCCTTGGCCGTTCGGCAGATATTTTTGCGCCTTTTCGTACTCGGGACTATCCGCCAGTCCGGGGTAGCTCACGAAACTGATGCGTGAATCCTGTGCGAGATATTCGGCCACCTTTTGCGCGTTCTCGCAATGACGCCCCATACGCAGGCTCAGGGTTTCCAGCCCCTGAAGAAACAAAAAGGCGTTGAAGGGACTCTGACACGGACCGATGTCGCGCAGGCTCTCCGCGCGCGCCTTCATCAGGAAACCGTACTCGCCGAAGGTCTCGAAAAACCGCATCCCGTGATAGCCCGGCGAGGGATCGACCATGCCCGGATATTTTCCGTTCGCCCAGTTGAAGCGGCCCGAATCCACGATGACGCCGCCGATGCTCGTGCCGTGCCCGCCGATGAATTTGGTGGTCGAATGAAGGACGATGTCCGCCCCCCACTCGATGGAGCGGCAGAGGTAGGGGGTGGCGAAGGTGTTGTCCACCACGAGGGGAACGCCCGCCTCGTTAGCGATTTTCGCCAGAGGCTCCAAATCGGCGACGTTCGTGCGCGGGTTCCCTATCGTCTCGCAGTAGATGGCCCGTGTTTTTTCCGTAACGGCGGCCTCGAAATTCTCAGGATCCGACGGATCGACGAAGACCGTATCGATTCCGATTTTTCTGAGCGTGATGTCGAACTGCGTGTAGGTGCCTCCGTAGAGGGTGGCGGCCGATACGATTTCATCGCCCGGCGCCATCAGGGTGAACAGCGCGATGAACTGCGCGGCCTGGCCCGAAGACGTCGCCAGCGCGCCGGTGCCTCCCTCCAGAGTGGCGATGCGCTCCTCGAATGCGCTCGTGGTGGGGTTTCCGATACGCGAGTAGATGTACCCATAATCCTGCAGGGAGAAAAGGCCCGCCGCATGTTCGTCGTCGTCGAAGACGAAAGAAGAGGATTGATAGATGGGCACCGCCCGCGCGCCGGTGGTGGCGTCGGGACGCGCGCCCGCATGGAGGGCGTTCGTTTCGAAATGAAACGCTCTCGAGGCAACTCCCTCGGGCGTGGGATTCTCGCTCATGCGCACTCCTCGAAACCTCAAAGTCTACGTTTTTAATCCTTGGACTCCACAATAGCAAGCGATGGCCTCAAATAGAAGCCTCCCAGAAAACCTCCGGAGACGTTGATTTTCTGCCCCCGGCTACACCATAATTCCTTCTCGTGATGACGCGCTCGCCCCGCATACCGCATGAAAGACTGATGGCTCGAATACTTCTTTGCAATGATGACGGCATCGATTCTGAAGGGTTACGCGCCTTGTACGCGGCCCTCGCCCCGCTGGGGGAGTTGATCGTCGTGGCTCCGGACAGGGAGCAGAGCGCGGCGGGTCATTCCTTAAGTCTGCATCGCCCCCTGCGCATCAATGAGTTGGAGCATAACTGGTTCGCCGTGGACGGCACCCCCACGGACTGCGTCAACCTCGCCCTGAACGGCCTGCTGAGAAACGAGCACCCCGACATGGTCGTCTCCGGCATCAACCGGGGCGGAAACATGGGCGACGACATCACCTATTCGGGAACCGTGGCCGCCGCGATGGAGGCCACGATCCTGGGGCTTCCGGCGGTGGCGGTCTCCCTCGCCCACGAGGACGGGGAGACGCTCCGCTATGAGTTGGCGAAAAAAGTTGCGCGCGCCGGCGCGAGGGAAGTATTATCCCGGGGACTGGAGCCGGGCGTTCTGCTGAACATCAACGTCCCGAACATTTCCCCGCAACAGTGCCGGGGGGAGAAAATCACCCGCCAGGGCAAGCGCATTTACGAGGAAGCCATCGTAGAGAAAATCGACCCGCGCGGCCGTGAGTATTACTGGATTGGGGGAGGCAGCCTCCGGTGGAAGAATGAGCCCGACACGGACTTCGAGGCGGTTTCGAACCATCAGGTTTCCATCACGCCCCTCAGGCTCGACCTGACGGATTATGGCGCGATGAAAGGGCTGGAATCTTGGCGTTTTCATTAAACGGAAGACAGGAGAATCGCTGGCGCCGCGCGCGCGAGGCGATGGTGGACAAACAAATCCTCGCCAGGGGAATCGCCGACGCCCGCGTCATCGAGGCCTTGCGCGAGGTGCCGAGGCATCATTTTGCGCCCGAAATTTTTCGTGAAACCGCCTATGCCGACAAGGCGCTGCCCATCGGACACGGGCAAACCATCTCCCAGCCCTACATGGTGGCCGCCACGCTCGAGGCCCTGGAACTCAGGGGCGGGGAGAAGGTGCTTGAGATCGGAGCGGGTTCGGGTTACCTTACCGCGCTTCTCGGGAGGCTCGCCGGCTCCGTCCGCGCGATTGAGCGGGTGCCCGAACTGGCGGTGAGAGCCAGGGAGCGGCTTGATTCTTTCGGCCTGACGAATTATATGCTCTGGACGGCGGACGGCACCTACGGCTGGCCGGAAGAGGCGCCCTTCGACGCCATCGTGAGCGCGGCGTCCGCACTTCGCGTTCCAGAGCCGTGGATGCAGCAGATCGCCCCCGGCGGGCGCATCGTCATGCCCCTGGGTGAGGGGGAGAACCAGACCCTCGTGCGATGCCGCGTGTCGAAGTCGGGCGAACTCCTCGCGCACGAGGAGTTGGTGAACTGCGTTTTTGTGAAACTGGTGGGAAAATACGGCTGGGAGAATCCATAGGAAGGCGGGGAATCCGTCGTCTCGCAGCTTGTGTCGGGGCGTAGCGCAGCCTGGTAGCGCGCCTGCTTCGGGAGTAGGAGGTCGGAGGTTCAAATCCTCTCGCCCCGACCATTTTTTTCATAGCATGACCAGTAACAGCTCCCGGATTTTTGGTGCGCTACGGCATATGATGGACCTGTCCCGGGGGCCGTCAGACGCCAAATAATACCTCATGCAATACTTTAATTCTTTTCTTTTCTTACCTATATAAAATCGTGTATAACTAATTATATCAATTATATAAATATAATATCCAATATAATACTTTAGATAATATTTCCGCTACTTAAGTTGCCAAGCCAAGGAATTTTCTGCGAGAACCACACGGCCTTCCTGTGCAGCGGACAAAAAAAGAGGCGCCCCGGTTCGGGACGCCCCTTTTCGTTTTTCTCGCCCGATGGACTATGCGGCGTCCAGGGCTTGTTCTAGATCGGCGATGATGTCGTCGATGTGCTCGATGCCGACGGAAAGCCGCACGTAGCCCGGCGTCACGCCCGTCTTTTCCTGCTCCTCCGGGGTGAGCTGGGAGTGCGTGGTGCTCGCCGGATGGATGGCGAGGCTTCTCGAATCGCCGATGTTCGCCACGTGGTAGAACATCTTGAGCGCGTTGATGAAGTTCTGGCCCGCCTCGTGTCCGCCTGCGAGATCGATTCCGCACAGGCCGCCGTATCCGCCCTTGAGGTAAGTGTCGGCGCGGAGGCGAAACTCCCCGTTCATGAGGCCCGGGTAAATCGTGGTCTTCACCTTGGGATGGTCGTTCAGGTAATCCGCCACGGCGGCGGCGTTTTGGCAGTGACGCTCCATCCGCAGGGGCAGGGTTTCGAGACCTTGCAGGAACAAGAAGGTGTTGAAGGGGCTCATCGCCTGGCCGGAATCGCGCAGGATAGTGACGCGCGCCTTGATGATGTAGGCGATGGGGCCGAGCGGGGCGACGGCTTCCGTCCACACCGCGCCGTGGTAGCTCGGGTCCGGTTGGTTGAGGTAGGGCTGCCTTTCGGGATGCGCCGCCCAGTCGAAGTTCCCGCCGTCGATGATGATGCCGCCGATGGAGTTTCCGTGCCCGCCGATGTATTTCGTACACGATGAGGCGATGACGGCCGCGCCGTGCTCAAAGGGCTTGCACAGGCAGTGGGCCGCCGTGTTGTCCACGATGAGGGGAATCCCCAACTCGCGCCCGAGGTCGGCTACTTCCCTGATTGGGAAAACGCGCAGCTTCGGGTTCGGCAGCGTCTCGGCGTAGTAGGCGCGCGTCTTCTCGTCGGTCGCCCTGGCGAAATTCTCCGGGTCTAGCGGATCCACGAAGCGGCACTCGATGCCGATGTCCGCCAATTGGTTGGCGAAGAGGTTCCACGTGCCGCCGTAGAGGTCCGTCGAACTCACGATGTTGTCCCCTGTGCGCGCCACGTTCATCACGGCCATCATCGAGGCCGACTGGCCCGAGGAGACGGCGAGGCCGCCGACGCCGCCCTCGAGGGCCGACAGCCGTTTTTCCAGCACGTCGTTCGTGGGATTCATGATTCGCGTGTAGATGTTGCCTAATTCCTTTAACGCGAAAAGATCGGCCGCGTGATCCGTGCTGTCGAACTGGTAGGAGGATGTCTGATAAATCGGCACGGCCACGGAGTTCGTTACGGGGTCCTTGCGGTATCCGGCGTGAAGGACGATTGTTTCATTGTTGGTCAATTCCAATGTCGCCTCTGTTTCCACTGTCATACCAAAATCCCTCTTTCACAAAAAAGAAAAGATATCGGCAGGGGTGCGAGAGGTCTTGCGTGAAAACTCGCAACCCCTACCGTATTGAAAAACCAAAAATGCGAATCTACACAAAAACAATGGATTCGGCAAATACAAGCGAGGGGAAAATACCTTGCCCGGGAAACCCTGAAGCGGTTGACCCGGCATGGCTGCCGGCCCGAAGATAGCCCGCTGAATCCGGCGTTATATATGCTCGAAACGGCGAGGTGCAAGGCTCGCCCCACCACCCACACGAAAGGAGAAGGTAGCGGCATGAGACGACAGGCATCGCGCGCGAATCAGAACTGGATTTTTGATAATTTCCTCAAACTCTCGGATAACGAGGATGTTCTCCACCCCGGCATCATGGGCACGCGCTATGAACGGGGCTTTCGGCATCAAGACCTCGAGGCGGTCTACTCGAAGGTTTCTGGCAGGCGCTCCATCCCCCTCCTGTGGGGCAAACAGGCCGCCTTGCAGGAGAAGAAGGCGATGGCGGCGGCCGAAGCGGGAAACCACGTGACCGCCGCCATGCACTATAACCGCGCTGGCCTTTGCTACGGGCGCGGCCAGCACCTCATCCCCGTGGATGGACACCCCCGGAAGAAGGAATACTACGCAGGCGTTTCGCGCTGTTTCGACAGAATGCGTGAAATCCGGGGCGGTGACATTCAAAAACACCAGGTGGAATTCGACCCCGGCAAGAATGCGTATTTCTATTTCTGGCCCGCGGAGGGAGAGGGCCCCAAGCCCACCGTCCTGCTCATCCCCGGCATGGACATGATCAAGGAAGACGGCCTTTTGCCCTACAACAACTGGTTCCATGCGCGCGGCATGAACTTCGCCGTCATGGACGGGCCGGGGCAGGGCGAGTGCAACATCAACCAGGTGTGGGTGAATCATACCAATTACGCGCGCGCGGGCAG
Organism: bacterium; assembly: GCA_965261085.1. GTDB lineage: Bacteria > UBA8248 > UBA8248 > UBA8248 > UBA8248 > Bin107. The sequence goes on along the minus strand of OZ253442.1, from coordinate 2,639,112 downwards.
CAGGGTCATCGACTGGCTCACCGAACGCGAAGAGGTGGATTCCTCCAGAATCGGCATCATGGGCATGAGCATGGGAAGCCGCTGGACGGTGGAAATCGCCGCCCAGGACGAGCGCGTCAACACCGTCGTCGGGCAGATGGCGAACGTGGGGCAATCGGACATCATCTTCAACCAGGCCCAGCCCAACTTCAAGAGAATCTACATGTACATGACGAACATCCTCGATGAGGATGCGTTCGACGCATTCGTCGAGGAGCGCGACAGCATCTGGCTGCCCCTGGTGGGCAAGATGAAGTCGAACTATCTGCTCGTGGCCGGCGACATGGACGAGCTTTGCACGCCGGACGACATCGACGTGTTCTTCTCACACCTCACGTGCCCGCGCGAGCTTTGGCTCTATGAGGGCGTTTTCCACCCGATGGGCGAGGTCGCGGCGGACATGTACCCCGCCGTCGCGGACTGGATGCTGCACACGCTGAACAACGGCCTGCCGGCGGATCACAACAAAAAGGTGGTCGTTCCAGAAGGTCAATAAGGCCCAGCCACAGGCTTTGAGCAGGGAAGGCGGACGAGACATTCCTGCTTCGTGAACGCCCGGTTCGCGGAGCAGAAATACAAGACGACGCACTCTGAAAAGGGTGTTTCGATTGAGACGGCGCACATCGCGACTTGACGAGCAGCGCACGCACGATAAAATCAAAATACGAATCCGCCCCGGGATTATCTGATGCGAACCATTATCGGCGTCATCGGCGATTCCGATCCGGCTCCTGAAACGGCCGCATTGGCCGAGGAGGCGGGAGCCGAGATTGCGCGCGCGGGCGCCGTGCTGGTGTGCGGGGGTCTGGGTGGCGTCATGCAGGCCGTGGCGCGCGGAGCGAAACAAGCGGGCGGCCTCACGGTGGGCGTCCTGCCCTCGTATGATGCGCAATCCGCCAACTCGTTCATCGATATTCCCATCGTCACCGGAATGGGCCACGCCCGAAACGTCATCATCGCGGCGACGGCCCATGCGCTCATCGCCATGGCGGGCGCGCACGGCACTCTCTCCGAGATCGCTTTCGGGCTCAAGCTCGGCAAGCGGGTCATCTCCCTGGGACGCGAGAGCAGTCCGGCGGGAGTCGTCCCGGCGTCCAGCGCCCGTGAGGCCGTGCGAATGGCCTTGGGCGCCTCATGAGGGGCGGCGTGGATAGGGACATCACGAACATTTCGCCCGCTTCAGGTCTGCGAGGATGGCGCGAAATGCGGCGAAGCGGATGTGTCCTCTTTCTCTGTTTGCTCACCGGTTGCGCACTCGTCGCGCCCCCGTTGCCGCCTCCGACGAAAAGCAGCCGCGGCTTCGGCGGCATCCACCACACCGTAAAGCGCGGCGAGAACCTCTGGCGCATCGGGCGCGCCTATGGCGTGGAGGTCGAGCAAATCGCCGTCTTGAACAGTATCGACAATCCCGATCGCCTCGAGGCGGGCGTGCGGCTTTTCATCCCGGGCGCCAGAACCGTACGCCTCGTACGAAAAAGCATCAGTTCCCGGCCGCCCCAAAGCCGCCCGCGCTGGGCGGCTCCGCCGTCCCGGAAGACTCCGCTTCGTCGAAGGGCTTCCGCTAAGCCAACCCGAAAACCCTCCCGGAGGCCGGCAAGCACAGTTAGAGGGCGCCGCGCAAACAAGAAGAGGGCGACGTACCGCAAAACGTATGGAAAGAGGCCCAGATTCTCCTGGCCTCTGCGCGGGCGCGTGATTCGCCGCTTCGGAGCGCGAGGCGGCAAGAAGGCGGACGGCATCCTCATCGCCGCCCGCGAGCGAGCTCAGGTTCGCGCCGCCGCTCCCGGCCGCGTCATTTATTCTGATTTCGGCCCCGGAAACCTGGGCCGCCTCATCATCCTGCGCCATCAAGGGGGCGAGTACCATTCCATTTACGCCAACGTCGCCGAGAATCTCGTACGCAAGGGGCAGAGCGTCTCGCTCGGCACGCCCATCGCCCTGACGGGCCGCACGCCGCGCTTCCGAACCGCGCGCCTTCATTTCGAGATTCGCCATCGCACGCGGCCCAGGAACCCGCTATCCTACTTGCCATGAAATCGTATGCGGGCATCATGGTGACATGCCCGGAATAGAATGTTATTTAAGGTTCTCTTGTCGCCGGAGAAAAACCCGAAGCCGGGACGGCGGCGCAACCGGAAGAGAACGCCACAAAACACAAGAAAATTTACTCATCCACGAGAGGTAGATTTCATGTCCGACGTCCGTCACCTTCTGGAACTCATTCGGGACGTGCCCGACTTCCCGGAAGAGGGCATCATCTTCAAGGACATCACCCCCATGCTCCAGAACGCCGAAGCCTTTCGAGCGGCGGTGGACATGGCGGCGGAGCCTTTGATGGGTGAGGGAATCGACGTCGTCCTGGGTGCGGAGGCGCGCGGCTTCGTCATCGGAGCGCCCCTGGCGTATAAGATCGGCGCGGGCTTCGCGCTGGTGAGAAAACCGGGGAAACTCCCCTGGGAGAAGACCCGGGCCACCTATGAACTCGAATACGGAACAGATGCGCTCGAGATTCACACAGACGCCGTCTCGCCCGGCATGAAGGTGTTGATCGCCGACGACGTACTCGCCACCGGCGGCACCGCTTCCGCCTGCGTGTCGCTCGTGGAATCCCTGGGCGGGCAGGTGCACGGCCTCACCTTCTTCATCGAGCTTGCGTTTTTGAACGGACGCGAGCGCCTCGCTCCACACCCGGTCAGCTCTTTGATACGATACGACTGAAACGCCTCGCCGCGCGCGAATCACGCCCTCGTAGCTCAGCAGGATAGAGCGCCGGATTCCTAATCCGTAGGTCGCAGGTTCGAATCCTGCCGAGGGCGCCACGCTGAAATCCACTTGCCCCATTCGCTTTTCCCGAAAAACTAGAATCTTTTTATTTTGGATTCATATTACTTACCATTAACAAATTTGACATCAGATATAGTTTTCCTTATACCTTCCAACCGACCCAGGAATTACATTTTCTTTATTTTCGCACCTTTACACGAGGTAAGGTTCGATGCGTATTTTGCTCACTGCTTGCTGTCTGCTACTTGCTTCCGGCTGCGCAACATTAATTTCCGGCACCTCCCAATCCATTCTGATCGATGTAATCAATGCAAAAGGAGCTTCATGCACGGGTATCGACAAACGGGGAAAACAATATCATTGGGTCAACACTCCAAGCGCAACAACAGTTCATAAGGGAGATGGGCCAATGGTTTTAACGTGCGAGAAAAAAGGTTTCAAAAAAACGACACACTCGTTCGATGAAACTTTAGTCGCTGCAACCTTGGGAAACATTATTCTCGGCGGAGGCATCGGGATTTTAGTTGATGCCGCAAGCGGTGCGGCGCAAGAATATCCAACCAAGGTAAGCGTCCTGATGGAACCCGAGGATTCAGCCCCCGACGCTCTCAAAAAGCAGTACCAGGAATTGAAGAAAGAATTAGCCGAAAAAATTAAAAAGGAAAAAGAAGCCGAGGAGAAAGAAATCTCAAAGGCAGGACAATAGTAACTGGATATACACGATTCATGACAAGGGGATATCTTTAATATCTCAGGTCCACCAATCGAGCGCGTAAGAACCGGCGAAGAGGAGGCCCCCCAAGCCCAGAAGGCCGATGGCCGGATTCGTCGCGCCGATGGAGAGCGCGCCCACGCCGCCGCAGAGCATCAACGCGCCCGTGCCCCACAAGACTTTCACGACGATCTCCTTGGCGTCGATGACGTTCAAAGGTTTATTGTCGCCATCATCATCTGCGGGTTGCGCCTCGATCGTTTCTCCGCAGGCCGGGCAGATATCGCCGCCTGAGGTTTCGGCCCCGCACGCAGGGCACAGCATTTCGGCCATGGCATCATTCCTTCCTGAAAAATCAATGAGCGGAAAACGAGATTTATTTTCGCGTGCGGGATTTTCTCATACGACGCGAGAAGGGGAAACGCGCTTACAGTTTCGTCGCCAGATGATGTTCGCTCCAATGCCGGCGCATCTTTGGCCTGCGCTTTTCGCCCTCGCGCATCGTGTGGGATGATGGATCGCGTTCATCCCGAATCACCAAAGAAACGAATGAGGAGACTATCTCTTGCGTAATAAAATCGACCCCGAGCGGGGAGGGGACGGGGAATACGCCGTCGATGCGACCCAGGAAGCGGCGATCAGGAAGTGCATCGCCTATTTGGGCGAATACATGAAGAACTGAGTTATACTAGAGCCGTGTGACACGCCATGATTTTGAGGCGTTCTCGACCATCCGCCGCTAAGACGGACCCTGAAGCCCATGAAATCTCAGACGAGAATTTTCTCCTGCCTTGTGGACGATTTCCTGAAACCCGAAACATTGATTGTCCCGGCATCGGAGAACTTGAGAAACGTCATCTCCCAAATGGTGGAGAAGAACGCGACCTGCGTCCTCGTGACGGATGAGGAAAACGCCCTCTCCGGCATTTTTACGGAAAAAGACGTAACGCGCCGCGTCGCCCTGAGGTGCGACGGCTCCGAAACGATAGAACAGGTCATGACGCCTCGCGTCTATTCCGCAAAACAGGGGGACTACCTCTATCACACCATTGCGCGCATGCGCCGCCTCGGCCACCGCCACATGCCCGTGGTCGATGAAGCGAGCCATCCCCTCGGCTTGCTGGATTTGCAGGACGCCATGGCAGTGGCGGCCGCGCATGTGGTGGAACACATCGACGCACTCACGCAGGTCCCTGAACTCTACGGCTTGCAAGAGGTGAAAGCCGTGCAGGCAGTCGTGGCGCAAGAACTGCTGGAAGACACCCTCCCCGCGCCGGAGATTCAGGCGCTGCTCACGCACGTGAACAACGACATCTACCGCCGCGTGGCCGAAAAAGTGACGGGGACCATCGAAGAGGCAGGCGGAGGCGAGCCGCCCGTTCGCTTCGCGGTGATCGTCATGGGTTCGAGCGGCCGGGGGGAGAACTTCATCAACCCGGATCAGGACAACGGCATCATTCTCGAAGACTATCCCGTGGAGCGGCACAACCAAGTCAACGACTACTTCATCCGGTTCTCGGAACTGCTGACCCGGAATCTTGACACCATCGGCTTCCCCTTGTGTGATGGCAACGTCATGGCCACGAACCCGCTGTGGCGCAAATCGATTTCCGAGTGGAAGCACCAGACCCTGCTCTGGTTCCAGAAGAGAAGCACGTTCCAGGTCCAGTTGAGCGACGTTTTCTTCGACTTCGACACCGTATGCGGGGATTTCTCTCTGGGGCGGGAGTTGCGGAATCACCTCACGAGGTTCGTGCAAAAAGAACCCAGCGTTCTTCAGGCGATGTTTCAAACCGAGGCCGACAGGCACGTCGCTCTCGGCCTGTTCGGCAGGCTGCGCACGGAGAGGGCGGGGGAGGGCATATCCCCGGGCGTGAACCTGAAGCACGGAGGCATCCTCCCACTGGTCGGAGCCGTACGGCTTCTCGCCCTGAGAGAGGGCCTGGAGGCGACCTCCACCTACGAGCGCATCCGGCTGCTGCATGAGGCGGGGGTCTTCAGCGATGACGAGGTCGACGAGTATACCGCTGCTCTCGAGCACTTGACGTTCATGCTGCTGCGCCAGCAGTTGAGGGATTTCAGGCGATTCCGCAAGGCGACGCGCTATGTCAGGAAGTCGGCAATGTCACGAAGGGAAAAACAGGTCCTCAAAATGTCCTTAAAGGCCATTCGCTCGCTGAAGGAGAGGGTGCGAGCGGAGTTCACCGGCGAGATTCTCTGAATATGGGTGGTATGAAAATCACTCCGCCGGCATTTTGAAGCGATCGAACACCCGCCCGAAACGCCAGGCGTAGAACTCCACGCTCTCATACAGGCCCAAGCGGTTATAGGGCTCCTCCGCCCAGAACGCCCGCGCCGCCTCGATGTCGGGAAAATCGAGGAGCAGCACGCTGCCGTTTCTGGTCTCCCCGTCATCGCTGAGCAACGGGCCCCGCACCATCACCGAATCGCCGTGCTCGGTCAGATAGGCGCTGTGCGCTTCACGATGCGCCTTGCGGATCGCGCCCCCGTCCGCTTTATCCAAGGCATGGACGTAAAACTGGAGGTTCCCCTCTTTTCGCGGACAGTCGCGCCAGGAGTAGGGCACTGCGCCGCGCCAGCGCCGAATCGAAGGCCGCTCCTGAATCCCTTCGATGATGAACGGCTCATTCGCCACGTGCTCTTCCGTGGCGGCGCGATCAGCCAGGTCCAGAATGCGGAAACTGCCCAATTCGCGCTTCCCGTCGTCGGTCAAGAACGGACCCGCGAAGCGGGTGACACCGTCGAAGCGCTTCAGATAATCCAGGTGCGCTTTACGGTGAACATCTCTCAGGGCGGCCGCCTCCGGCCTGTCGTAAATCTTGATGACGAATTCCATGAATACTTTCCTTTTGATAAGAACGAAAAAATGTCTGTCGTGATCCCGGATGGCTGTTATACCGCCCGGATTTTATGCACGGATGCTCAATGGTGCAATGGACGGAGCGGGCGCATTACGAAGAAGACGAAAGAGCACTCAATCACGTCGAGCAAAAGGTCTTCAACCATCGCACCGGAACGTCTTCATGGGGAAGGTGTGCAGGGAGCGGAACCCATCTTGGGTGACGATGCCCATATCACCCATCTGTACGCCCCGGCCTTCTGAATCCATGGGGTTCGGCTGAATCACCATCACCATGTTTTCGCGGTACTTGAAATCGGCCGGCGGTGCGAGATAGTTCGAGCCCCTGATGCCGATGGAGGGCTGAAGCAAGTCCGTGCCGAAGCCGTGGGCGAGGGAATCGTAGATTTGAAAACCTCTCTCGGGCAGCGGGTCGGTGGCCTCGAAAACGGCCTGTGCGTAATTTCCCGCCTTCATCGTTTTGCCCACGCCCTCGAACACCTCGATGGCGGCGTCGAGCAACGCCTGATAAGGAGGTGTGGGGTCCGCCCCGATGGTGAAGGTGCGCAAGCTCTGGCCCGCATAGCCATAATACGCCGCGCTGATCTCCATGATGAGTACGTCGCCCGCCTCGAGCTTTCGCCTCGTGGGGTTCTGCCAGGGGACGGGCGTGCGGGGATTGGCCATCGGCGTGGCCGTCACGAACTGCACCATCTGCTCGCCGCCTTGCTCCCTGAACGCAGCGGCCATCCGGCCCGAGAGTTCGATTTCGGGAATGCCCGGTTTCGCATGGATGGTGGCTGCTTCCATGGCGAGGTCAGTGAGCCGCGCCGCCTCGGTCAGCCATTCAATTTCCTCATCGCTCTTGATCAGCCTCAGGTCCCTGAATCTGGCGCTCACGTCCATCCACTGCGCCTCCGGGAAGCGCGTCGTCAGATATTCCATGTGCTCGAAGGGAAGCAGAATCTTGAAGCGGGGGTTTATGCCCACCAGACCGATGCGCGCATTCCCGAGCTCCAGAGCGTCGAGTTGATCCGCCATGCGCTCGGGATTGCCGTAGGCTCCATGACGCACGTCCTCGAAGATGCACTGCATTTGCGCGTTATGCAGATGGTTGTAGAGGCCCGTGAAGAGGGAAGGGGGGCCTTCTTTTGGAAAAATCAGATAGCAGTGGTTGAAATCCCGGTAGCATGAAAGCCAGTAGATGTTCGCCTGCGCGTTACGGTTCGTTCCCCCGAGGCCAAAGAACAAAAGAGCGTCAAGCCCTTCTTCGTCCATCAAATCCTTCGCCGCCGCATGTCGCCTGCTCATTTCTTTCTCGGAGAAACGCGGATACCATTCTTCGGACATGTCGACTCCTTGCGTGATAATCCCTCGTGGGGGAAAATGACGTAATGGATGGAAATTTCCAGTTTGCGCGGCGCATTATAGCGAGCGCATCAAAAGGATACGACCTGGGAGGAAGCGTATGAGCATCATCGGCCATGGCGTGATTTCAAGAAAAGCGGGCGAGCGCACGGAAGTGGAAGAAATCGAACTCGACTCCCCGGGCCCCGGCGAGGTGCTGGTGAAAATCCAGGCCAGCGGCGTCTGCCACACGGACTTACACTATAAACTCGGAAAAATCGGGGATGAATTCCCCTATCTCCTCGGTCATGAGGGCTCGGGAATCGTTCAGGAAGTGGGGGAGGGAGTATCCGACCTGGCCGTGGGCGACTACGTCGTTCTGGCTTGGCGCGCCCCCTGCGGCGTCTGCCGCTTCTGCTCCATCGGCCAGTTCAACCTTTGCGCCGCCAGCCTGAACGCGGCCTCCAAGATGCGAGTAAAAAAAGACGGCCAAGTCTTAAGTCCCTCCCTCGGCATCGGTACGTTCTGCACGCACACCATCGTCGCCGCCAAGCAGGCGGTGAAAGTACCCACCGCCTGCACGCCGGAGCAGGCCTGTTTGATTGGCTGCGGCGTCATGACGGGCGTGGGCGCTACGCTCTACACGGCGCAGGTGAGGCGCGGGAGCAGCGTGGCGGTGTATGGATGCGGCGGCGTGGGCTGCAGCGTCATCATGGGCGCGAAAATGTCGCGCGCATCTAAAATCATCGCCGTCGACATCGCCGATAACAAACTGGCCTGGGCCAGGGAATTCGGCGCCACCGACGTCGTAAACGCCTCGGAAACCGACCCGGTGGAAGCGATCAAGGACCTCACCGGCGGGAACGGCGTCGATTATTCCTTCGAGGCCGTGGGAACGCCCCAGACGCTTCTCCAGGCGTTGTGGTCGCGCGACCTGGCCGGCGCCTGCACGCTCATCGGCGTGCCTGCCCCCGACATGATGGTGGAATTGCCGATGCTCCAGTTCTTCGGCCTGGGCGGTGCGCTGCGCGTGTCCTGGTACGGGGATTGTCTACCTTCGAGGGATTTCCCGCTTCTCGCCGATTGGTACGAGAAAGGAGAACTGGACCTCGACCGAATGGTCACGAAAGTCATCGGACTGGAAGACGTGGAACCCGCCTTCGAGGCCATGGAACGCGGTGAAACCCTGCGTTCCGTCATACGGAATCCGGATTAGGAAATATAAGAAATGACATAAAGAACTTCTTTTCATGTCATTGTTTATTAAATGTATTTGAAAGAATAAATCCTACTCATCTAGCGCGTCGGCGAGCACCTCGGCGATGTGGAGCGCCTTTTTGCCGACGCCGGCCGAGATTTGCTGTCGGCAGGAAACGCCATTGGCGATGGTCGTGGCGTCTTCTGCGCCTGCTCTAAGAGCAGGGAAGAGTTTCGTCTCGCCGATGGCGAGCGAGATGTCGAAATGTTCTTTCTCGTAGCCGAACGAACCCGCCATGCCGCAGCAGCCCGAAGGGATCTGAGTCACCTCCAAATCGGGAATCATGCCTAGGACCCCCAAGGAGGGGCCTGTTCCCACCAGGGCTTTCTGGTGGCAATGGCCATGAAACAGGGCTTTCTGCTGTTTCGGGGACTTGAATTTTAGGTCGAGTTCACCCTTATCGTGCAGGCTTTGCAAAAATTCCTCGAGCATGTAGGAATTCTCCGCGAGGCGTTTGGGCGCATCGCCCGCCACGAGGTCCAGATATTCATCCCGAAAAGTGAGCAGACAACTCGGCTCGACCCCGATGATCGGCAGGCCCGCCTCTATCGCGGGGGATAACCTCGAAATGTTCTCCTCCGCCAGCTTCTGACCCTCGCGCAAAAGGCCGTGCGATATCATGGGCCGCCCGCAGCAACCCGTATCTGCGAGCCCGACCTCGAAGCCGGCCGCCTCCAGCACCTTGACCGCGGCTTTACCGATTTCGGGGCAATTAAAGTTCGTAAACGTATCGTTTAAGAACAAAACCTTTCCCCGCGCCGAGGATTTGTTTCGGGATGCGGGACGAGCCTCGAACCAATCCTCGAAGGTGGGCGTCACCAAGGGGGGGAGCCTTCTTCGCTTGTCGATGCCTAAGAACCTGTCCAGCAGGGAGCGCACAAGGCGATTCCCAAGGGTCCAGTTCACAATGGGCGCCACCGGGGCGCTCAGGCGGTTGATGCGCGCGATGCGGCCCATCATACGCACGCGCAGGGGCACGCCGTTCTTGTCGTAGTAAGCCTGAAGCACCTCCGCCTTGATCTTCGCCATGTCCACGCTCGAGGGACACTCCGCCTTGCAACCCTTACACGATAGACAAAGGTCCAGTACCTCATAGAGGCGCTCGCTGCCCAGATCCTCTCCGGGTATTCCGTTCGTGATGACTTCCCTGAGCGCGTTCGCCCGCCCGCGCGTGGAGTGCTCCTCCTCCATCGTCGCCTGATAGGATGGGCACATCGTGCCGTCTCGCTTGCGGCAAGCGCCCACCCCGTTGCAAAGCTCAACGGCGCGCGCGAAACCGCCGTCGCTCGAGAAATCCATGATGGTCGGTATCTCAGGGGTCTTGTAAGAACCGTCGAAGCGCAGATTCTGCGTGAAGGGAAGGGCATGTACGATTTTTCCCGGGTTCATCCGGTTCTCCGGGTCGAAGAGCCGCTTCACCTCGACGAATGCGCCATAGAGTTTTTCACCGAAGAATTTGGGTATCCACTGGCTTCTCGCCAGACCATCGCCGTGCTCTCCGCTCATGGCGCCGCCGTATTCGAGCACGAGGTCCGAGACCTCCTCGGCGATGGCGGCCATTTTCCCGATCTCCGCATTGTCTTTGAGGTTAATGAGCGGGCGCAGGTGCAGCAGGCCCACGCTCGTGTGGCCATAGTAGGAGGTAGCCGTATCGTACTTCTTCATGATGGCCTCGAAGTGCCGGTAATAATCCAGGAGACGCTCGGGGGCCACCGCGCAATCCTCCACGAAGGCGTAGGGCTTCCAGTCGCCCCGTCGTCCGAGGAGAAAGCCCAATCCCGCTTTTCGCATGTTCAGGCAATCCTGCTTGTGGGCGGGATCATCCAGCGGAACGCGCGCGTAGCCGATGTTCTTCGCTTCCAGTTCATCGTGTAAGCGCCTGACTTTCTCTTTGGCCTCATCGTCGTTTTCGGCGAAAAACTCAACCGTCAGGAAAGAATCGGGATCGCCCACCACGAAGCTACTCATGAGGCGCTGGGCTTCGAGGTTTTGCTTGGCGAGCTCGATGATCACCCTGTCGATGATCTCTATCGCCGCCACGTCGTGGGCCAAAATAATCGTGCTCGCGGCGAGAGCCTCTTCGATGCTGTGGAAATGAACCACCAGGACGCCGAGCGCCTTGGGCTTGGTGCACACGCGCACCTTGGCTTCGGTAACCACGGCCAGCGTACCCTCGGCGCCCACCATGAGCTTGGCGAGGTTGAAGGGCTGCGTCTCCCTGGCGAGTTCATCGAGGTTATATCCGCTCACGCGGCGCATGATTTTGGGGTAGTGGTCTTCAATCTCCCCCCGTTGGTCGTCCACGATATCTTTCAGCGCCTTATGGAGCCTGCCCGTACGCGAATCCTGACGCATGAGTTCTTCGAGAGACTCCGCATCCACAGGTCCAAAAGAGAAGGGCTCTCCGTCTACGAAATAACCGGAAACTTCGATGACGTGATCCACCGTCTTCCCGTAGACGATAGATCGCGAACCGGAGGAGTTGTTCCCCAGCATGCCGCCGATGGTGGCGCGGCTGCTCGTGGATGTGTTGGGGCCGAAGACGAATCCGTGAGGGCTTAAGTAATCGTTAAAATGATCCTGCACCAGCCCCGGCTGAACGCGCGCCCATTCTTCATTGGCGTCTAATTCGAGCACCTGGTTCATGTATTTCGAAAAATCGAGTATCAATGCTTCGCCCACGGTCTGGCCGGCGAGGCTTGTGCCGCCGCCCCGGGGCAGGATGGCGACGTTGTGTCTTTGAGCGATTTGAAGCGTTTTTTGCACATCGGCGTCCGTTTTAGGCAGCACGAGGCCCACGGGTTCTATTTCGTACATGCTCGCGTCGGTGCTGTATATTTTTCTGGTGAAAGCATCGAAGCGCGCTTCACCATCAATGGCTACGCGTAATTCTTGTTCAAGTGTTGAGATAACTTCCACCCTATACCTCATTGATTTTAATGTATAATACTGCCATATTTTGATAAATTACTTTAAGTTTACATAAAGCTAATTTATCATAGGTCAGACGAACATTAGAGACAAGAGAAGTATCGGCCATTTTGTCTATCTTCGCCACGCTCGTTTGCCAAAGAGCAAGTGGCGCGTTAAGTTTTGGGCAGACGCCCAATAGAAGGAAAGCTGCTTTGAATTACCACGAATTGGCGCGGCGCGCCCTTGAAGATGAAAGACCCGAACGAGACGAGGCGCTCTCGATCATCAACGCGCCGGATGATGAGATCCTTCAGCTTCTCGACGCCGCCTTTTCTGTGCGGCAAGCCTATTTCGGAAAAAAAGTGCAGATTCACTACCTCATCAACGCCAAAAGCGGCATCTGCCCGGAGGATTGCGGCTATTGCTCTCAATCCGCCGTCTCCAGCGCTGAAATCGACAGATACGAGCTGGTGGATGAAGAACAGCTCCTCGAAGGAGCTTCGCGGGCCGAGTCTGCCGGCTCAAGACGCTATTGCATCGTCATCAGCGCTCGGGGGCCTTCGGATGCGGAAATTGAAAAACTCTGCCGCGCCGTCTCCAGAATCAAATCACGCCATCGCCTTTCCGTGTGCTGTTCTCTCGGCCTGGTGGAAGCCTCCCAGGCCGCCAGGCTCAACGAGGCGGGCGTCGACCGTTTTAACCACAACCTCAATACGAGCGCGCGCTATTATCCCCAAATCTGCTCCACGCATACCTATGACGACCGCATGGACACCCTGAGTGCGGCGCGTGGGGCAGGGCTCGAATTGTGCTCCGGGGTCATTTTCGGGCAAGGGGAGAACACCGACGACGTCATCGCCGTTTGTGAGGCGCTGAGTGAGCTCGCGCCCGAATCCATACCGGTCAACTTTCTCAACTCGATCAGCGGCACACCGCTCGAGGGGAGGCCCTTGCTTGGGCCGATAACCTGCCTCAAGCTGTTGTGCCTGATGCGCTTCTATAATCCCCGTTCCGAAATTCGCGTCGCCGGGGGAAGGGAAGTCCAACTGAGAGAATTGCAGCCTCTGGCGCTCTTTCCCGCCAACTCGATTTTCGTGGACGGCTACCTCACAACATCCGGCCAGGAGTCGGCCGCAGCACACCGCATGATTCGCGACGCGGGATTTGAACTCGACGTAGTAGGCCATGCCGACCCGGTTTTCCCGGGGCCCTAATCAAAAATTTCGTCTATTTTCATCTGTCGTCCCGTCTTTCGTGCGAGCCGGACTTGAAGCCAAGAACACCATCTGGGCGTCAGGGTAGAGGCGCGTCTTGCGGAATTCGCGTTTGGAGGAAAAAGCAGGAAGGCCAGATGATCTATTAAGATAAATCATTTATTTACAAATGAGTAAACTATAATATCTAACAATCTAGATTAGATTACTAAAAACTATCCCATAAAGTCATGTTAAACGAATTCGGGGAAATTCCTCGAGGAAGGAGCCACTTACACTCGGCACTGCGAGCGAAAAGATGAAGAGAGTCCTATACGCTAATCTCTAAATTCATCTCGTACTTCCGGTCCCGCCATCGCTACACCGATGGGCCTGAGCACGTGCAATACGCGAAGCGCATCCTTATGGAACCTCAATACGTCTGTAAGACGTTTGTAGGCTTGCGGAGCCTCATCCGTATCCGCTCCGCGAAGCACAACGCCAATGTCCGCGATCCACTCATTCATTTCCTCGCGTGAGATCGCGCCGCCCTTGCGAATCAAACGGCCCTTGCGCCATCTTTTCCTCCCGGCCGCCTTAGTTCTGCTCATCACCCGGCCCGCGCCATGTATCGTGGAGTAGAGAAGAGACTTCGACGCCGACGTTTCCACACCCTCGGCAATGACGGAAATATCGCCCATGCTCCCGCCGATAAAGCATTTCTGGCCGGGCCAGGCCGGCGTGGCTCCCTTGCGAACCACGATACAGCGCTTGCCGTCGTGCTCTTCCTCCCAGGCGAAATTATGATGGTTATGCACTTCCCATTCAGAATTTGCTCCCAAGATATCGAGCACACGCTCCCCCACATAATCCCTTCCGGCATAGGCATAACGTCCGGCCAGCTTCATCGCGGCGAAATAGTCTCCTCCCAAGGGGGAGGCGAGAGAGAAGACGGTGGCCCGGGCGTGTATTTCCTCAGGGGCAGGGCGGTCATGGAAACTCCGGTTTTTCGCCAGATTTAAAAACCCGGCGCATGTTTTGTGGCCGAAACCCCTGGAGCCGAAATGGACCCCGATCCAGAGCGCGTCGTCCGCCTCATCGACGAACAAATCGACATAGTGATTGCCCGAACCAATCGTGCCCAGTTGCGAGCGGGCCAGCGGTTTCAAATCATCGAGCTCGGGCAGCATCTTCCAAGCGGGATCATCAAAAAGCGCATCGTCGATTGGTTTAGGATTTTTCCGGCCCATGCCGAATTCCAGGTTTCGAAATATCGCATCCATCATATCGGAGATATCAGTGCGCACGTCCGAGGCTTTCAGGTTCGTCCTGATGGCTTTGTTTCCGCAAGCGATGTCATAGCCCACGCCACTCGGTGATATGGCGTTCTCGTAGGCGATGATCCCACCGATGGGCATGGAATAACCCAGATGGTGATCGGCGCATAGGGCGCCTGCTTGCGCTTCATCATCGGCGAGGCAGCACTCTATCTGACGAAGAGCACCTTCATCCACGGGATGTCCACGAACGGTGAGGGGTTTTCCTTGGAGGCGAGTCGTCATGACCCAGTCTATCATGCAGGGGAGTTAAAGCGAGGGTTCAGGAAAACATGTCGGAATTTAATTTTACATAACATACCTTATCAACAATTTAACGCGTGCGGGATTTCCAGGGTGTCCGCTATTTGGCGGCTTGCGCGTCGCTTAGCTTCGCGCGGATTTGATCGGTCAAAAATGGACTCTCAGGGTGTTTTTTACTTAATTCCTCATAAGTCTTTCGCGCATCCTCCACTCGACCGAGTTTCTCCATACAATTTGCAATGGATATATACAGATCTTCAGACGTGAAGAGACTCCCATTCTTCAGAATCGACTCCCACACCGGGATAGCCTCGCCGCAGGCGCCATCCAGCATCAAGACGGAGGCGATTCCACGTTTCGCCAGTTCCTTGTCGGTCTCTGATGAAACGCCGCTTTTCACCACAAGTTCATACTGCGCCCGCGCGCCTTGAATTTGTTTTCTATCACGCAGCAAAGCCGCCAGATGTAATCGAGCCAGAAGGCCCGGGCGCGAGCGTGGATACTCGTCAGCCACTTTTTGAAACGCGGCCTCCGCTGCTTCCCCCTTGCCGTCCGGAGAAGCGAATTTGGCCAAACCATAGGCCAAGGACGCTTTTTCTCTTGCGCGCTCATCCCACATACGGTAGCCCACAAAAATGGCCGCCACCACAATAACAGCGCCCAGCCCCACATAGAAAATCTTCTGGTTCTCAATGAACCAAAGAACCATTTTTCTTCCATAAGTCTGCAATGCATCCGGCTGCCGGATTTCTTTCCTGAAAGTCCTGGCCATCTCACCATAATCCTTTAGGGTTAAAATCCCATATCAGCGACAATGGCGCCACCGAAATCTATGAACCATTCTCGCGTCAGCTATCCAGATTCAAAAAACCTCTTGCGCGGTTTCCGTCCTTGGAAATGAGCGGTGGCACAATAAGCGGAACGGGCCGATCCGTCAATCGCTTTTCGAAATGCGGACCGGCGCGAAGTAAGTAAATCGAATCCAGGCAAGCCTCAACGGCCCCTATTAAGAATTCCGATAATTTCCCTGAGTTCTTTGCGAATCCACGCCAGATCGATGTTTTCCCGACTTGAGCTTTCAAACGGCAACACAGGAGCAATTTCCGGCTTGGCTTCGACAGGCTTTTTCGCCTTATTCGCCTCAGCTCTCGCTGCTCTTTGCTTATGAAGCTGTTTCTTGGCTCCGGCAATGGTGAAGTTCTCTTCATACAACAATTGTTTGATCGAAAAAACGAGTTCAACGTCTTTGCGGCGATAAATGCGTTGTCCAGAATCACCTTTCGCCGGCCGGAGCATTCGGAATTCACTCTCCCAGTAACGCAATACATGGGGCTTCGTACCCGTCAATTCCGCCACTTCACCGATCTTGAAAAACAACTTGTCGGGTATGTGCTGATTCCGGGCGGTCTGGGGCATGGCCAAACTCCCTATTTTCTCGACCTTCGGCGAACTACGATGGCATCCGAAAATCCGGCAAGGCGGATTTTTTTCCTGAATGCCAAAGCATCACGAAGACTCTCGAATTTTCCGGTTCTTATTTTGTAAAGCCGCCTTGTCCCGCCACTTTCAAGCCGCGAGACAAGCTCGCCACGAAAACCAGAATCTTCCGCACGATCCAAGAGAAGGGCTGCATCTTCTAAATTTCTAAAACTTCCTGCAGCCACTCTCCATTGATTTTTATATCGGTACACCCTGGCTCCGATCTTTTTCTTCCTCGCCTCGCTCGCCAAGGCCCGGGCCTCGGCAAGACTCGAAAACGAGCCGAGTCGCACCTCCGTCATTCGACCACTGCGCCTCCTCGCGCGGCTTGCTCCTGCAATCTTGAAGGGGGTAAAGCCCTTACCCCTCAAGCGTTTTGAAAATGATTCCGCGCAACGCCCGGTAAGGCAGGAAGCCACCTGAACGCTATAGTAAAAACCCTGAGACGGTTTACGGACGCCTGCCCCACTTCGGATTTTCGCTTTCCCCGGTTTCGCCGTCTCAGCTTTTTCCCCAACAACCTGTTTTCTCACGGGACTCGGCCGCCTGGGTTCTGTTGTTTTAGCCGGAGCTTTTTTCTCGGGCATTTTAGCGGCCACCATCATCTCCCGCGCCGGCTTTTTATCCGGCTTTAAGGGCTTGGCTTTTTGTTTCATCATCGATTTAGCAGGGGTATCTGGTTTTTCGGCTGGCCTTGAAGGTGCGGGGCGCTCGGGCTGCTCTGTTCGAGCCGATTCATCAAGAGTTCTTTTTTGCTCCTGGGCGCTCTCGGCTTGCTGAAGTTGTCCAGGGGCGCCAGGAGCCCGTTTCATACCCTCAGCCGATATTCTCATCTTCGCCAAACGAATTCTTCTTTGCTTCTCTTGAGTTATGCGGGCTCTTTTGAGTTGCGCCGCATTTTTCATTTTGGGAAGCCACCAAAACTGATATCCCGCCCATGCCACTCCACCCAGCATGACACACACGAACAGGATGACCATCAAGACATCGACGAAACCACCTCTGCGCCGTTCGTAACTTCCTCCGTCGTCTCCGGAGTCTTCCTCCGAATCGCCTTCCCTTTCCTCATCATCGCCTTCCAGAAGATTCACCCCTTTTCTCGCCATGATAAGAACCCTCTATATGCGAATTATTCGCTCTCACGGGCAATCGCCGCTTCAGATATAATTTTTTCAGTAATCTGTCCCGGCACTTCCTCGTAATGAGAAAATTCCATAGAGAAATCACCACGATCTGCGGTAAGCGATCGCAGCGCGGGCGCATAGTTCAAAACCTCCGCCATGGGAACTTGAGACTTGATGGCCTGCTTGCCGCCAATGCCGGGATCCATCCCAAGCACCCTGCCCCTACGTGAATTCATGTCCCCGATGATGTCGCCCATGTACTCTTCGGGAACAACGATTTGCATGTTCATAATAGGCTCGATGAGAGTTGGCCTGCATTCCTGAACGCCTTTCTTGAAACCGAGCGAACCAGCTATTTTGAACGCCATTTCGGAACTGTCGACGTTGTGAAAACTGCCGTCGTAAAGCGTGATTTTCAGATCCGTCACGGGGTAGCCGGCCAAAGTTCCAGAATCCATCGCCTCCACAATCCCCTTCGCCACGGCCGGAATGTATGTCTTGGGAATCGCTCCGCCCACAATCTTGTCCACGAACTCGAACCCGCCTCCTCGCTGCAGCGGTTCAATCTCAAGCCAGGTGTCTCCAAACTGCCCTCGTCCACCGGTTTGCTTCTTGTAGCGGCCCTGCACCTTGGTTCTGCCCTTAATCGTTTCCTTGTAGGGCACGCGCGGTGTCTTCATCTCCACTTCTACGCCATATTTGCGCTTGATGCGTTCGACCATCACCTCGATATGCAAAACGCCCAGGCCCGAAAGAAGCATCTCTTTTGTTTGGGGGTCACGGCTGATGGTCAGCGCGGGGTCCTCATCGCGCAAACGCGCGAGGGCCGTGCTGAGTTTTTCCTCATCGCCCTTGGTCTTGGAAGCCACTGCATAGGAGATGACGGGCGATGGGAAGTTGATGGGCTCGAACACAACGGCGCCGGCCTCGTCGCAAAGCGTATCCCCCGTTCTCGTGGTTTTCAGCTTGGCGAGCGCGGCGATATCTCCCGGCACAAGTTTGTCGGAGACGGGAGACTGTCCTTTCCCCTGAATGAAGAGCAAAGAACCGATTCTCTCTTTCTCCGATTGCGTGGTGTTGAGAACACTGGCATCGGAAGAAACCTCGCCCGAGACCACCCGGAAATAATTCAACTTGCCGGCGAAAGCGTCCACTACCGTCTTGAACACCAAGGCGCGGAAAGGCTCGTCTGAATCCGCTTTGATGCTCATTTCCTCGCCGTTCGTGTCTTTCGCTTTGAATTCATGCGCCAAAGGCGAGGCGCCAAACTGCTCAATCGCTTTGAGTAAAAGGTCCGTACCTACGTTTTTCAAACCACACCCGCACAAAACCGGAAAGAAAGAACCTTCCTGAATGCCATGGCGCAACCCCTGAACGATCTCATCCGGCGAAAGTTCCTCTCCCTCCAGATATTTCTCGAGGACTTCTTCGTTCGCCTCCGCCGCGAACTCGATGAGCTGCCCACGATACTCTTCATAGGCATCTGCAAGTTCCGCCGGAACGTCGCTTTCCACACCTTTTCCATTACCTTCCACCTGGTAGGTGTAAGCTTTGCCCGAGATAAGATCGACAACCCCGTTGAAATCGGCACCCGGGTTCATGGGGAGCTGCAATACGACGAGACGTTTATTGATCGTCTTTTCCGCATATTCCATCGCACGGCTCAAATCGGCTTGTTCATGATCCATCTGGTTCAGATATATGAATGTGGCCAAGCCTTCTTCCTCGGCCCAGCCCAGAACTTTTTCGGTAATCACTTTCGGCTCTGAATGAGAATTCAGGACGACGACGGCGTTGTCACATGCGCGAATGGCCGCGACGGTATCCGATATGAAATTCGAATACCCCGGCGTATCGAAAAGATTGAAGCGATGCCTGTTCCAATCGGCGTAGGCCACTGCTCCCAAGATCGAGGAGTTTCTCTTGACCTCTTCGGGTTCCGAGTCGAGAATCGTGCTACCCGCATCAACCTTCCCTTGCCTGTCCGTGCTTCCCGCGGTGAAGAGGCAGGCTTCAACGAGAGAAGTTTTTCCATTTCCTCCCTCCCCCACCAAAGCAACGTTTCGAATTTTGTCTGTTTCGTGCGCCGCCATCTACCTCAACTCCTCTGATATCAGCCCTTTGGCAACGTGACGATTTGAAATAATCTCGCGCCTGACTTGGTGATAAATGCGAAAACAAGTATTTCTGGAATCCTGCCATTCAAGGTTCGCTTTGTCAATCAGAATGAATTACTTGCAGGGCATCATTAAAGCTAGGTATGAACTATGAACTTGTGCGTTTGCTCTAAATTCTCGAAAATCCTTGAAGTTATCGTCTTGCTCTTCCACTTCGTCTTCGCGGGGCGCTCGTCCCTCTTTGGCGAAAGCTCACCCTAAGCGGCGTACCCTCAAAATCAAACCGCTCTCTCAATCTGTTTTCCACATATCTCCCGTATTGCTCCACGGGGATTTGGCTTACGAGGCTCGCAAAGAGTATGACGTGGGGCGGAGAAACGCTGCTCTGCGTAGAATAATACACCTTGGGACGCCGCCCTCCCGAAGCGGTGGGCGGAGGATGCGCATGAACGATTTCCGTTATCGCCCGATTCAATTGCCCGGTGGGAACACGCCTGAGATGAGACTCATGTATCTTGTCTACTACATCGAAAACACGCTCACACCTCTGCCCCGTCAGAGCGGACACCGAAAGAACCGGCGCGAAATGGATGTGAACCAGTTTGTCCTTGATCTCACGTACTTTTTCATCAAACGTCTTGGTCTCCTTCGCCAGGAGATCCCATTTATTCAACAAAATCGCACACGCGCGACCAGATTCCTTGATGTGGCGGGCTATCTGCGCATCCATCGTCTTCGGGCCTTCAGTCGCGTCAATCAGAAGCAAAGCGACCTGGGCGCGCTCAATGCTGCGATAGGCCATAATCATGCTCACCACCTCTACCTGGCGCTTGCCAATCTTTCCCCTTCTTCTGATGCCGGCCGTATCCACGAGACGATAAGATTTCCCCTCTCTCACACATAGGGAATCCACCGGGTCTCGCGTCGTGCCCGGCACGGAACTCACCAAGGTCCGCTCGCTTCCCATAATTTGATTCACGAAAGAGGATTTCCCCACGTTCTGACGGCCGACGACGGCGATACGGCGCTCATCCGCATCTCCCACTTCCTCGGTTCCGATTTCACTCGAAGCGATACGAATCGCCTCATCCATCACATCGGACACGCCTGTGCCATGCTCCGCCGAAACGGGCCGAACTTCACCAAGACCCAGTTGGTAAAAATCCCATTCCGTCTCGCGCGTGCGCTTGGAATCCGATTTATTCACGATGAGAAGCACCGGTTTTTGCGAGACGCGGATCATTTGCGCGACTTCATGATCTCCGGGAAGGAGACCTTCGATTCCATCAACAAGAAACAAAACAACATCACTTTCCTCGATGGCGATCACCGTCTGTTCTTGAATTTTCGGCAAGAACGGGTCACTTCCCGTTGCGGCGATACCACCCGTATCAACAGCGAGAAATTTCTTGCCCTCCCATTCCCCCTCGCCGTAGCGCCTGTCCCGCGTCACCCCCGGTTCTGCTTGCACAATAGCGGCACGTCTGCCGATGAGACGATTGAAGAAAGTGGATTTCCCCACATTCGGGCGACCGACGATTACGAAGACGGGAGAAGGCATGGAGGCGTTTCCAGATGAAAAATGGTTTTTAGCGTTTCAGGGCGTTCATTCCGGCTTTTCTGGAACCGACGCCTACAAACTGCATGATACCTCTTGCGATACCTTCTGCAAGCGCTTGGCGGTATTTCGGGCTACCCATTCGCCGCGCTTCCCGCCGATTCGAGATGAAGGCGACCTCGAGCAAAATACTCGGCATCCGGGCGCCGAGTAGCACATAAAAGGGCCCACGTTTCACGCCCATATTGCGGATGCCGTGATAACCAGGCCTCAAACGCGAGAGCATCGCTTGCTGAACCTGCCGGGCCAGTTGCTGGGACTCCGTGACCTTCGACCTCAACCCCAGGTCATTCAGGATCTTTTGCAAATCGGTCATGCGCGCAAGGGTCGTTCCGCTTTCCCTGGCCGCCAATCTGAGTGCTCTGCCCGATGAGGCCTCGCTCAAAAGATAGGTTTCGATTCCGTGTATGCGCCGTGAACGCGCACTGTTCGCATGAATCGACACGAAAATATCAGCGTCATGCTCATTTGCGAACGATGTTCTATAGGGAAGGGAAACGTACCTATCAGTAGTTCTGGTGAGATAGATCCGGTTGCCGGGCAAGACGCGCCTCAGCACCCGTCTGGCTCTCCGGGCAATGTCTAGGGCGACACTTTTTTCTCTCAAGCCGAACAAACCAACCGCGCCCGGATCCTTGCCCCCATGTCCTGGGTCCAGGACGATTCTGCCAAGATTGTGACGAAATCTTTGCGTTAAATTCATCTCGCGGCGCTTCAGCTTTGCGGCAGTTTTTCGGCGAGGAGGCACCCTGCGCGCGCGCGCGGATTTTTCCTGCTCCGGGCGCTTGCTACCTCCCCTTTTGGGAAGTTTTGAGATAGCCGCGCTTTTGGCCCATACGTCAACCACAAGGCGTTGCGGACTCGGTAGGGTGAAAACTCGGTATTTGACATTTTTTTTCGCGATATCAATCACGAGGCGTAGGTTGTTCTTCCTCGGTTTGCCGAACCTGAGACGAGATACGATGCTTCTTCCTGGAGAAAATTTCGGAATTTGAGCACCCCGCCCGATTCGCCCGCGAGGGATATCAAGAAAAATTCGCGTGGGTTTCTTCAAGAGGCCCGATTTAAAATCAAACGTTTCGCGGTTCAATATGAAAACTATCCGCGCATAACCTGCCGTGGAGAATTCTCGAACTCCGAGAATTCTCGCGCCCAATCCGCGCGCGCCAAATGTGACCCCTTCACCTTGCGTCCAAAAAACAAGAAAAAAAACAAAGATGAGAAATAAATTCCTCAACAGTCGTTTTGTTTTTTTTCTCCTGCACAGCGTGGCGAACAAATTTCCGGCCACAGAAACTTCCCCCGCAGCGGGCAGCGTATCGGTTGCGGAGAAACGCTAAGTCCCCTGCTGCCAACTCTTCAAGTATTTCTCCTGCTCATCAGTCAGCGTATCAATCTCCACACCCATGCTCTGTAATTTCAGACGGGCAATATCGTCATCCAATTCCTGGGGCACCGGATACACTTCGCTTCCCAGATTCTTGCCTTCCTTCACGATATACTCAGCAGCCAGAGCTTGATTGGCGAAACTCATGTCCATCACGCTGCTTGGATGTCCTTCGGCGGTGGCGAGGTTCACCAGGCGCCCGCCTCCAATGACGACAATCCGTTTTCCGTCTTTGAGAGTATATTCATCGACCAGTGATCGAATTTCCCGCTTCGCCCTGGCGACTTCCTCGAGTCCCGCCACATCGATTTCCACGTCGAAATGCCCGGAGTTGGAAATGATGGCTCCATCTTTCATCTTCTCGATGTGCTCAAGTCGAATGACGCTCGTACCGCCCGTGACGGTACAAAAGAAATCTCCAATCTCGGCCGCCTCGGCCATGGGCATGACGCGATATCCATCCATCAGGGCTTCCAGCGCATTGAGAGGCGTCACTTCGGTTACAATGACATTGGCTCCCATGCCTCGCGCTCTACTCGCCAGTCCCTTGCCACACCAGCCATAACCAGAGACGACAAAGACCGAACCTGCCAGCAACCTGTTCGTAGCGCGAATTATTCCGTCAATTGTGCTCTGGCCCGTTCCATAGCGGTTGTCAAAAAAAT
This sequence comes from bacterium, assembly GCA_965261085.1. GTDB lineage: Bacteria > UBA8248 > UBA8248 > UBA8248 > UBA8248 > Bin107. The sequence goes on along the minus strand of OZ253442.1, from coordinate 2,616,036 downwards.
GCTTGGTATTCGCATCGTTCACTGCGATGACAGGGAATTCCAGTACGCCATCCGCCGCCATGGCGCGAAGCCGGATCACTCCGGTCGTCGTCTCTTCGGTGCTTCCCAGGATATCGGGAATCAACTCTCTGCGAACCGTCAACACCTGAGTCACAAGGTCCGCCCCATCGTCCATCGTAATATGAGGCTTGCTATCCAACACGGACGCCATATGGCTGTAGTAGGTATCCTTGTCTTCTCCTTTGATGGCGTAGACGGGAATCCCCTCGTTCTCTACGAGGCTCGCGGCGAGATCGTCCTGGGTCGAAAGCGGATTCGATGCGCAAAGACTCACCTCGGCGCCACCGGCCGCCAAGGTCTTCATTAAATATCCAGTCTCCGTCGTCACATGCAAACAAGCGGCGATGCGTACGCCCTCAAGGGGCTTTTCTCTCTCGAATCGATTTAGAATCATATCCAGAACGGGCATGCTCATCGAGGCCCACTCCATCCGTAATGCGCCCTGCCCCGCAAGGCTTCCGTCCTTGATGTCAAAATCCATTTCTTCTCCAAAAACTTCCCGCGGCTAAAATCGGCCAGTCAGCGTTACCTTATTTTACGCCCCGACAGCAGTCTTCAAATCGGCTATCTTATCTGTTTTCTCCCAAGTGAACTCAGGTTCATTCCGGCCAAAGTGTCCATAAGCCGCCGTGTTTTTGAAGATAGGGCGGCGCAAGTCGAGGTGTTCGATAATTTCTCTGGGTTTGAGGCCGAATACTTCGCGGACGGCCCTCGATAAGACATTCGAATCCACATGGCCCGTTCCAAAATCCTCAACCAAAACGGAAACGGGATCCGCCATGCCGATGGCGTAGGCGAGTTGCACTTCCGCTTTATCAGCAAGTCCGGCCGCAACGATGTTTTTGGCGATATATCGCCCCATATAGGCGGCTGATCGGTCCACCTTCGAGGGGTCCTTGCCTGAAAATGCGCCACCGCCGTGCCTGCTGTATCCTCCATAGGTATCCACGATGATTTTCCGGCCCGTGAGCCCCGTGTCACACATGGGCCCCCCAATGATGAAAAGGCCGGTTGGATTCACATAAAATTTAGTGTCCTCTGTCGTCATGTCTTCCGGGAGAATGGGGCGTATGACTTCGCGAACGATGTCTTCACGGATCTGATCGAGCCCCACTTCCTCTGAATGCTGGGCGGATATGACAACATTGTCGATTGCCACGGGTTTGCCATCTTCATAGCGAATAGATACCTGGCTTTTGCTGTCGGGCCTCAGATAGTCTAAAGCACCATTTCTTCTTACTTCCGATGTCCTGCGAACCAACTTGTGGGCCAACATGATGGGCAGGGGCATCAACTCTTCGGATTCACGACAGGCGAATCCAAACATCATGCCTTGATCGCCTGCACCTTGTTCATGGAACAGACCCTCCCCCTCCGTTACCCCTTGGGAGATGTTGGGGGATTGCTTATCAATCGCCGTAACGACCGCACATGTATTGCAATCAAAGCCGTATGCCGAATCGTCGTAGCCGATTTGCCGAATCGTCTCGCGCGCGATCTCACGCGCATCGTAATGCGCCGTCGTCGTAATCTCACCGGCAATGAATACAATGCCCGTCGTGACAAGCGTTTCACAAGCAACGCGGCCATTGGGGTCTTCATGAAAAATAGCGTCTAAAACGGAATCGCTTATCTGATCGGCAATTTTGTCAGGATGCCCTTCAGAAACAGATTCGGAAGTGAAAATGTAATTTCTCCCATGATTGGAACCCATCTACAGTCTCCCAAGAATTGGAGGTCGCCATCGAGTCAAACAAGAACTCCTCGCCAGACGACATGCGTTTTCTGGCGTCTTGTATCATTTCTTGAATTTGGACGGAAGCGCACGGGATAAATGTCGTTTATTCGCAAAACTACTTATCGGAGAATTGTTGAGCACATGCCAAATGTGAAAAAATTACTCATGTAAATAATATTTAGTATAATATTTATTATCAATACATTATATATAATTCCCTATATTTCACCTGAATATTATACGCTTTCAATGTCCTACACATTCTCACTAAATTCTATCTCATCTCCCCAAAGCCAGTTCGAACCATTTCCGCCAATTCCGCCACTGCAGCATCTTCATCCGAACCATATGCGCTTATCAGGAGTTCCGAGTCAGGAGTGGCTGCAAGCATCATGACGCCCATGATACTTTTCCCGTCTACCTCCATATCACGAAATCGAACAAAAATTTCGCTCTCGAATTTACTCGATAGCCTCACGAATTTCGCCGCTGCCCTGGCATGAAGTCCCATTTGATTGCTGATTCTGACTCTTTGTTCCGCCATAACGGCGTTCATTCCTCCTTGGTTGTTTGCTGTTTCACTGAATTGATCATTTCGCTCGGCTGGGCCAGGTTTCGCCTTCCATACTCCACCAAAAAACGCGCCGCTTCAGAAACAGTCTTTCCCTTGATGAACGACAATTTCAAGAGCATCGGTAAATTCACTCCTGTCACTACCTCTACCCTCGGATGATTGAGCATGGCGAGAGCCGCATTCGTAGGAGCACCTCCCATCATATCCGTCATAATTATCACCCCCTCACCCGCGTCTACCTCAGTAACCGCTTTTTCTATTTTTTCCGTGAATCCGGCGGGGTCGGCGTCAGGTTTCAAGGACAGCGCCTTCATTTGAGTTGCGCCGGACAGGACAGATTCGGCCGCATTCAACAATGCATTCGGATAATCTCCATGACCGACGATCACCAAACCAATCATGCGAAACCTCTTTTTCCTTTTATCCTTCTAATCCGTCGATTCGAGCGCGATCCGGGCAGAGAGGGTGCGGCTGAATTCTTCTGCGGAGAAATAACCCATTCTCTGCAACAACAGGTTCCTGGCAGCCACCTCGATCAGCGTGGGTATATTCCTCCCTGGAGCAACGGGGATTTTCACGTGCGGCAGGTATTTACCCAAGACATTTTGGGTCTCGATATCGATTCCGAGACGCTCGAAAGCCAAATCCGGACTCCAAGGAATCAACTCCACGATGATGTCGACATTTTTTTCATACCGAATCGCGACCACGCCAAACAGGTCTTTCAGATTCAGTATTCCAAGCCCCCTTACCTCGATGTGGTGTTTAAGTAGTTCTGTGCTTTTTCCAACCAACTCATTTCCGCGCAACTGAATATCCACCACATCGTCTGCAACGAGCCGATGACCCCGCGTGACGAGATGGAGTGCGCACTCGCTTTTACCAATGCCGCTTTTGCCTTGAATAAATACCCCGACACCGTACAAATCAACAAGGACGCCGTGGAGCCGCGCATGCGGGGAGAGATGCTCCTCGAGATACCCCGACAATTTCGGCATCAAATCCTTGCCATGCAAGCCCGAGAGTATAATCGGCACCCCTGATTGATCCGATACATCCCTGATACTCGGAGAAATATATTTTCCTCCCGTAACCAGTACGGCGCACAGAGGCATACGAAAATATTTACGCACCGCTTCGATTCTCTCCTCCTCTTTCAGGTCTTCCAGAAAACCTACTTCTGTGCTGCCCCATACCTGAACCCTATCCGGGTGCACAGCTTTCAAAAATCCAGCAAGAGGCAAACCATTTTTCTGAAAGTGCGTATGATTAATCCAGCGGCTCATGCCAGATTCGCCCGAGAGTATGGATAACTTCAACTCTTCCCGCAGATCTTCGTACAATTGAGATACCGAGAGTTTACTCATCACTTTCCTCGACGTTCAATACGCCCCAAGGGACTGAATGTCCATTCTGGTGATACGAGTGAACGCCCTACACGAAACTTGGAGCCACCATACTGCGCCCCGGAGAATATAACGCCCAGATTCTATGGATAATAACAAACATTCAAAATCATTTCAGATTAATCACAAGCCCATGGAGCCTCTTGCCCCACCTCTACGAACCACGGTGTGCGTGGGCACGAAATATGAGTCAATGCACAGGCCGCATCTAGTGTCATCGATGCATTTTGCGCCTTTTACTAGCGGGAGAGATGCGCAGTTCTTTGCGGTATTTTGTCACCGTCCGCCTCGCTATCGCCACGTTGTCTTGCTTGAGTCTATCCACAATATGTTGGTCGGTGAGCGGCTTCTCACGGTTTTCCTGTTCCACTATTTTCTTGATGGTCTCCTTTACTGCTACCGAAGAGGTGCTCTTCCCCTCACTCGATTCCAACCCGCTGTGGAAAAAATACTTGAAGCTCAAAACACCCTGCGGCGTATCCATATACTTGCCTGTCGTAACACGACTCACGGTCGATTCGTGCATCCCGATATCTTGGGCCACATCCCTCAAAATCAGGGGTTTTAAGCAACTCACGCCATCTTCCAAGAAATCCTTTTGAAAACGCACAATGCTTCGGCAAACTTTCAGAATCGTCTGTCTTCTTTGCTCTATGCTTTTGACGAACCATGCAGCCGCCCTGAGCCTTTCCTCTAAATATTTCCGCGTATCTAGAGAAGTCCCCGCTTTGTCGGCTGCCATAGCTGCATAAAGAGAATTCACACGCAGGGGAGGTAGGCCATCGTCGTTGAGTATTACCTCATAATCATCTCCCCTCTTAGTGACGCTCACGTCCGGGGTCACTACCTCCACTCTTTGCTCGGAAAAACGCAACCCCGGGTAAGGATCAAGACTGCGAATGATGTGGATGGCCTGAATGATATCGTCTTCATCTACGCCGTTAGCCTTGGCCAGTTTCGCATATTGCCGCTCACCTATCTTCTCAATGTCTTCAAGCAACAAGACTCGCGCCAAATCCACAAAACGGCTATTGCCATTCATAGATAATTCATAATTTTTCAATTGTATAATGAGACACTCTTGAAGTGTTCTCGCAGCAACGCCAGGTGGATTGAATCCTTGCACTAAAGCCAATGCCTTATCAGCCTCAAGAGGCCCCAGACCCACACTGTCCGCCAACCCCTCCGCATCAACCTCAATATAACCCTCGTCATTTACATTCCAAATTATTTGCTCGGCAACCCTTGCTATCGGCTCAGGAACCACCGAAAGACTCAATTGCCATGCCAAGTGCTCATGCAACGTATCGGGCCGCGCCAAGGTCTGTTCATGAGAGGGGAATTCATCATCGAAGGTTGTAGGCGAGAAATCATCATAATTGTCCTGCACAATGTTTCCCCAATCGATTTCCACTTCGCCTCTTTCATCATTTTGACTCTCGGGAACATCGTCTCTCAATTCCGGCATATCGCCGTCAGCTACCTCTTTCATTTCATCCTGGATTTCTTCCAGCAAGGGATTGTTCAACATTTCCTGCTGAACGGCTTGCTGCATTTCCGTGCGGCCCAGAGGCAAAAGGCCAATCGCCTGCCGCAACATGGCGGTCATGACGAGACGTTGCTCCGTCTTCATTACCATCTTATGCTGCAAAGCCATGTTTATTCCTCTCGCCTTCAAAGACGAAATTTTTCGCCCAGATAAACATCCCGAGCCTTATCGCTGGCGGCAATTTCCTCAGGGATACCAGACTCCAGTATCTGTCCCTCATTGATGATGTATACCCTGTCGGATATCTGAAAGGCCTCGCGCACATTGTGGTCCGTGATAATGACTCCAATTCCACGAGCTTTTAAGCCCGCCACAATGTTCTGGATATCGTGAACCACGATCGGATCAATACCGGCAAAAGGCTCATCAAGGAGCATAAAATCGGGATTTGTGGCCAATGCCCTGGCAATTTCCACACGCCTACGTTCACCGCCGGAGAGGGCATATCCCTTCACAGATTGAATGTGCTTGATATCCAGGTCCTCTAAAATTTCATACAATCGTTTCTCGCGCTGGTTTGGATCACTCGAAACCAATTCAAGCACCGCCATGATGTTTTGCCTCACCGAAAGACGACGAAACACAGACGCCTCCTGAGGCAAATAGCTGATTCCCTGCTTGGCGCGCATATACATGGGCTGGTCGGTGATTTCCCTGCCGTTCAAAAATATTTTTCCCGAATCTGGAACGATTAACCCGACAATCATATAGAATATCGTCGTTTTGCCGGCCCCGTTTGGTCCAAGCAAACTCACAATTTCGCCGGGATGTACTTCGAGCTCCACGCCGGAGACAACCTTTCGGCCAGAATAGCTTTTCGTTAATCCAGTGGCGAGAATTGAGACAACCCCGCCGTGTCGAATCGCATTGCCGTCGGTTCTCGTAGCCATGAGTCTAATTGGATTTTTTGCGGCGTGGTGTCTCGCTGGAAGGAAAAAGGGTAACGCTGACTCTCCGGCGAGGTGAGCCATGAACTATCGTTTTTTCTTCTTTCAAATTCAATTCTATTTTGGCGCCGACTAGCTGATTCTTTCCTTCCCACACGCGAGGGCTTCCTGTCAATACAGCGATGCCGGTGGATTCTCGATATTCAAGCCGAGCTGCAGTGGCAAACCTTCTTTTCGCTTGATCCATGTTCACGTTTCCGATGGCCACAATTCTATCGACTTCCCCTGCCCTGTCCTTGGGGGCCAGCCTACGCTTCGAGCCCGGTCGCTTAGCTTCCAGCGTATATACTTCGAGACGATCCGCTTTTATGCGCATGTTTCCCTGATTCGCCTTTACATCCCCGATGAACACGATGAGATTCTTCCGGCTGTTCACTTCCATCTTGTTGGAGGTAATGTGAATCGGAGCCTTGCGGTTTAATCGGCTTTGCTTGTTTTTTGGCTGTGCGAATGAGTAAGAGCCAGTCCACAATGAAAAAACTAAGCATAACCCTATACCAATGGGGCCAAAACGCTTCAGGCGGTAGTTTTTCGGTTTCAAAACAGCCCTCCATTCGGGATCGGCCGTATGCTCCCTTATTTGGCGCGAATAAGCTTATTTCCTCTTTCCTGGTTGAGGAAATCATTGCTCGCACCGTATATCGTAGCGCTCACATTTTCCTTCAATTTGTAATTCCCCAGATCTGTTTGCCCTTGTAGGCCAGTGCCGATCAAGCGAAAGCGAGCCCCTTCCATCAAAACCTGCGAATCCGAATCAATGCGTTTTTCTTTTGAGCGAAAATACAAAGAGTCTGTTTTCATTGAAACGCCATTCGACGCTAAGATGGTGACATTGCCGCTGATTCTAATGTTTCGACTCTCGTTCTGCATGGTTCCTTCCTGGGCGGTCACATGCGCCGGTTCACCTTCTTTCGGATAAAAACGAAGCTTCAGATTCTTCAGAATGGTCAAATCTTTTTGCCGGTACACCTTGGCGGAGTCCGCCCACAACTCCCACTCCCTGACGCCTTTTGTGTTTTCAACTACATGCACTTTATCTATATTGAAGTCCGCATCCGAGTCTGTGAACGAAAATTCTCCTATATTCAGAAGATGATCCGAAGAACTCACGATAAAATAGGCAATTGTACCGCCAATCGCGAGTAGAAAGCCCAGCAACACCATTCTCAGCATCTTACGGAAAAGCATCGCAAACCTTCTAAAACACAGGCGGCATTCAACGTCAACACATGCGATATCTGCGATAAAAAACTCATCCCTCCAGAATCACGAAATTTATCTTCCCACTCCGGTTACGTCTCTTCCTCAATTAATACATGCAAAAATAATGCCCTGTTAGATTGCCACCCTTTTCTTTTTTTGTAAAGAAGAATTATTTCATGGCCGGAAAATATAGAGGCGTCGATTTTCATCTCCCACAATGTCAAACTTGACGTGCGTTGATACAGAGAAGCGCCATTTTTCCACATGGTTAGGCCACTCGATCAATACAAAATCGCTCTCACCTATATGATCCCACAAACCCATTTCCTTGATATCTGAATCCTTTGGAAGTCGATACAGGTCGATATGGTGAACGGGCGGAATGGTCGGATAATGGCGAATATAGACAAAAGTGGGACTCCTGATAATTTGTCCCTCTCCCCCCGACATCGATTCGATAAAACCTTTTGCAAAAACGGTTTTTCCGGCGCCTAAGTCACCATCGAGCAAAATAACCTCGCCGGGTCTCGATACTTTCGCCAATCGAGCAGCCAACTCGGCCGTTTGTCCAATCGAATCACTTTGCATCTCAAAGGGAAATTCGAGCAGTTTTGGAGCCTCCTGTTTCCATGAACACTTCCCTTCTCGCCTTAGGAAGGGCTTGTAGAATATCGGTTGCCGTGATTCCGAGTCCACCCACTTCCAAGGACGCCAATTCGCCAGACAAACCATGCAGATAAACTCCGCATGCCAAAGCCCACTTACGAGAAAGCCCCTGAGCGAGCAAGGCGCCAATGACGCCCGCCAATACATCTCCACTACCGGCAGTTGCCATATCGGAGTTTCCGGTGGGGTTGTACCAGATTTCCCCATTCGATGTGGCGACAATCGTTCCCCAGCCCTTCAGGGCTATATCAAGTTGATGGTGCACGGCAAACAGGCTTGCGTGAGTGATGCGATCTTCTTGCACTTCTCTCGTCGAAATTCCAAGGAGCCTCGCCATTTCGCCCGGGTGAGGCGTCAAAATCAGTTGTGCGAGTCTGCCATCCAGGATGGTCAAATCTTGAGCAAGCGCATTCAGGCCATCGGCATCGAGGACAATGGGGGCATCGACATGTTGGATGAGGAGGTGGACAAGCTCGATTGTTCTCGGGTTCGTCATCAGTCCAGGGCCTACGACCAAAGCACTCATGTCTTCTGAACGCTCGACGATAAAATCGAACGCCGATGCGTCAACAGAGCCGGATTCCGTGGCCGGTAAAGATAACGTCATGACTTCGGGATATTTGCTCTCCACGAGGGGATAAATACTTTCCGGCACGGCAAGTGTCACCCGACCGGCACCCGAACGAAGAGCCGACATGGCCGTCATCAAGGCGGCTCCCGACATACCGGGCGCGCCTGCTATCAACAAAAGGTGGCCAGCATCCCCTTTGTGCGCATCGGGACGTCTTTCGGGCAAATTCTCAGCCACATCGGAGGGTTCCGTGACGTGAAGCGAAATATTTTCTTCATACAGACACTTTTGCGGAATCCCGACATCGAGAGATATGACCTCCCCCACATGCTCAGCAGCCGGCATAAGAAGATGTCCCCGCTTGAGTGCTCCCAGCGCCAACGTGATTTTTGCATCTATATGTGGAGGCTCGGCCCTGCCGGCAGTGGAATCAAGCCCGGATGGCATGTCGATGGCCACTATCGGGGTCTCACAGGCGGACAAGATACGGATTGCCTCCTCCGGAAGGCCTCGGGCAGGTGGACGATATCCGGTTCCCAGAATGGCATCTACTACCAAATCTGCGTTTTTTGTCATCGCCTCCAACAATGAGGCGTTTTTCTCCTCCACCTCCAAGACGGAAATTTCCATCTTTTCGAGCGTTTTCAGAAAAACGGCGGGATCATCAGTGGCTTCGCTTAGGGGAAACAAGGCCGCGACATCAACATCGGCCCCGGAATTGCATAAATGTCTGGCAATGACGAAACCATCTCCACCGTTGTTCCCTTTCCCGCAAACAATCAAAACACGGAGACCGGCTCTGCCATATTTTTCCCAGATCTTTTGAGCGGATTTTACCCCTGCCGTTTCCATTAAGCATGCGGAGGGAATTCCATATTCCTGAATCGCCCGGTTGTCGATATTCGACATTTCCTGAGCTGTAACGACCGGAATCGGCATGCTCAGGCGGCGCCTACTCGTTCGATGATATCCGACATCTCGCGCACGGCTCTCTCAAAACCGACAAAAACAGAATGCGAGACAATGCTGTGGCCAATGTTCAGTTCTTGCAGATGGGGAAGAGAGGCCACGGCGTGCACGTTTAGATAGGTGAGGCCGTGGCCTGCGTGAACGCCGATACCGAGGTCGTGGGCCTGCAAGGAAGCATCGCGAAGTGAAGCCAACTCTTTTTCTTGAGAGAATAAATCTTTCGCCTCAGAATAAGCCGCCGTGTTCAACTCCACGAAATCCGCGTTCAACTCCTTTGCGGCTTCAATTTGGGCGGGATGGGGATCGATAAATAGACTCAAGAGGATCCCTGCTTCTCGCAGCGGTTTCATCAAGTCGGCTATTTGTTCGATGTTGCCAGCCACATGCAAGCCGCCCTCGGTCGTTATCTCCTCACGTCGCTCCGGAACCAGGGTGACCTGCTCCGGCTTCACATCGAGCGCGATGCCCTGCATCTCGGATACAGGCGCCATCTCCAGGTTGAGCTTGCCCCGAACCACCTGGCGCATCAACGTGAGGTCCCTATCCTGGATATGCCTTCTGTCTTCCCGCAGGTGAATGGTGATGCCTATAGCGCCCGCACGTTCAGCGATAAGAGCAGTTGCCACAGGATCAGGCTCGTTCGTCTTTCGCGCTTCCCGGATGGTGGCGACATGATCTACATTCACACAGAGCTTAGCCATCTTTCTCCTCGACACCACAAATACAACGTCATGTCATTTGGACTTTCACGTCCAATGCGCCAGAATCCAGAGGCGCTTCTATACGACATCATAAATCGAAATATAGGGAGAAACTAGGCTTGTCCGGGCGCCAAGTCCGTCGGCGACGCCTGCGGATCCTCGCGAGGGTTTTTCTCCGGCTGTGGAGAGACTGAAACGTTTTCTTCGCCAACCTCGTCTTTTCGCTTACGACTCCTGGAAATCTCCCCGGTTTCCATCAAAGACTTGATGTCTTTGAGATCGATGGTTTCATACTCAAGCAGCGCATTGGCGAGCAAATCGAGCTTGTCCCGATTTTCCTCGAGCAATTTATACGCTCTCTCATAACTCGACGAGACCATGCTTTTCACTTCATTATCAATTTCCAGGGCCACCTGGTCGCTATAATCCCTGTGCTGTGAGATTTCACGACCCAGGAAAATTTGCTCCTGTTTTTTTCCGTAGGCCAAAGGACCGAGTTTCTCGCTCATCCCCCATTCACAAACCATGCTTCTCCCCAGGTCAGTCGACGTCTGGATGTCGGCTTTCGCTCCTGTCGTCAACTCTTGAAAAACCAGCATCTCCGCCGCACGTCCACCCATGAGGCAAGCAAGCTGGTTCGTCAAAAATGTTTTGTCGTTGCTATAGCGATCCTCAACAGGCGAAGACCATGTACTTCCCAACGAAAAACCTCGCGGGATAATCGTCACCTTCTCGACGGGGTCCGTCCCCGGTATCAGCAATGAAACAAGGGCGTGTCCCGCCTCATGGAAAGCTGTGTTCTTCTTCTCCTTTTCACTGAGCACCAAACTGCGCCGCTCCTTGCCCATCAATACTTTATCTTTCGCTTCCATCAAGTCGTCATTTCCGACCGAATGTTTTCCACGGCGCGCCGCCAAGAGTGCGGATTCGTTTAAAAGGTTGGCCAAATCAGCGCCCGCAAATCGCGGAGTTCCCCGCGCTATCAGATTCAAGTCGACGGATTCGCTGAGCGGCACCTTCGCGGCATGCACCTCCAAAATCGCCAAGCGTCCTTTGATATCGGGCAAGGAAACGACAATCTGGCGGTCAAAGCGGCCAGGCCTGAGGAGAGCCGGATCCAACACGTCGGGCCGGTTCGTCGCCGCTATCAAGATGACCCCATCATTCGATTCAAAACCATCCATTTCGACAAGAAGTTGATTGAGCGTCTGCTCACGCTCATCGTGGCCGCCACCGAGGCCAGCGCCCCTATGTCGCCCGACAGCATCAATCTCATCGATGAAAATGATGCAAGGCGCATGCGCTTTGCCCTGCTCGAATAAATCCCGGACCCTCGACGCCCCGACCCCGACAAACATCTCCACAAAACTTGAACCACTTATAGAGAAAAACGGCACATCCGCTTCGCCCGCGATAGCCCGTGCCAGCAGGGTTTTACCCGTGCCCGGAGGACCAACCATAAGAACACCCTTGGGAATACGAGCACCCAAGCGTGTGAATTTTTGCGGGTCACGGAGAAAATCAACGAGTTCTTCGAGTTCTTCCTTTGCTTCCTCGATGCCGGCCACATCCGCGAATGTAACCTTTTTCTTCGCAGATTCGGGCATCATTCGTGCTTTGCTTTTCCCAAACGACATAGCTTTAGAGCCACCCATCTGCATCTGACGCATGAAGAAAATCCAAACACCCAGCATCACCAGCATAGGCAACCAACTCAACAACATACTCATATACCAAGAGTTTTGTTCCACGGGCTGCGACGTGATGCGAACGCCTTTGGCCCTGAGTGTGTCGATCAATTTCGGGTCCTTGGGAGCGTGGGTATGAAAAGATCTGCCGCTAAGGTAGAGACCCCTTATGTTGTCTCCTTGGACAACCACCTCACTCACCTGTCCATCAGATACCGCTTGCAGAAAATCGCTGTAGATAACCGTTCTGTCCGTCGATCGCGGGCTATTGAAGGCTTGAAACAAACCCACCATTATCAACCCAATAATCAGCCAAAGCGCTAAATTCTTGTAAAATTGATTCAAAATACATTCCTTCTTGTTCGGGTGAGCGTCTTCCTAAACTCTCAAACAAGTTATCAGGATTTTCCCCATCCGTCTACGAGTTAAATTCCAAATCACTAGCTCAACGAACTTAAGAGTTTACTGTCTTCATTCTCTAGCAACGCTTTAAGGGTAATCCCCCTCTTTTCATTGCCATCAAGTACGAATTCCGCTGAAACTTGGTGACCAATAATCCAAGCCACTTTATCCCCTGCCGCCAAGAGAGGTATCTGATTTCTTAAGGGTTTCGGTATTTTTTGCTCTATAAAGTAATCCTTGAGTTTCTTTGCCTTTTTTCGGCCTAAAGGATGGAACCGATCTCCATCGCGCCGGGTCCGAATACAGGCATCCATCCCCAGTTTTTCTATATCGAGACGTACTACCCATGTTCCTCTCGGATGATGCGTAAAATCGCATGAAGTTTCTATTGCAAGGCCTAATGAATGATGAACCGTTTTTCCTGGAATCCGGAGCTTTTTCTCCTCAAGCAACTTCGAATCAAAATGGGAAGGCCCGAAGATAAGGCGGTCATATTCCCTTCTTGCTTCCAAGTCGCCAGGCAAACTCAACACCCCCGAAGGCTTATCCCCCATTGCTAGGCCATCCAAGTCTTCAATCCACTTTCGGAGAGGGCGTCTGCGAGCCTGAGCGGGCGATTCGTACCTGAGCATACTCAGTACCGAGCGCCAAAGCCCGGCCCTAAGCGATTGAGTGAGTTCTGTCACCTCATGCAAAGGAAAAATAACGAATTTCCCATCATCTTCGTGGATAAATTTCGCATTCAATTCCCGGGACATTTGGTCCATGAAAGAGATAAGGGGGGCCGATATCTCCGCGCTCTTGGCAATTCCGCTGATGGCCGCATCGCCCATATACTCTCGAACTACCGGTATAATTATTTTTCTTATCCGATTCCTAAGACGGCTCTCGTCTGCATTCGTTTCATCCTCAATCCAGGCGATGCCCTGCGCCTCTAAATACTCCAAAATTTCCGTGCGCGACACATTCAGCAAGGGTCGGATAATGTGAAGTCCATCTTCTTTGTTCGACGATAGCGGGGTCCGCCATCTCATGCCTGAAATCCCTCTCACGCCTGCTCCTTCAAATAAACGCATGAGCACGGTTTCGGCTTGATCATCCATGTTGTGGGCCAACGCGAGGGTATTGGCGCCCATCTCCTTAGCGACAGCCAGGAATGCCGATCGCCTCGATTCGCGAGCAGCTCCTTCGAGGCCCAAGTGCGCTATTCGAGACACACAAACCTGCTCGCAACGAAAATCTATTTCGTACCGATGACACATATGCTTGGTATGCTCAGCATCTTTTTTTGACAGATCGCCACGGAGCCCATGTTCGACATGAACGGCACATAGGGGCTGTGATGCCGGCAAGAGCGACTTTAAGGACACCAAAAGAGCTGTGGAATCCGCACCACCCGAAAAACCGACGAGCAAAGGCGCAGACTTGGCCTCATAAGCTGATTTTTTGAGACCCTTTCTCACCTTGGCTTTAAATGTTTTTTTTATCTTCAAAGCAGTTACTTGCAAGGCGTCCGAGGTCATCGAAAATATCCTCCCCTAGTCGGCGAGGAATGGTAGCGGCGGAGGGACTTGAACCCCCAACACTACGGATATGAGCCGTATGCTCTAACCGGTTGAGCTACGCCGCCAGAATACACTTCGTCAGGGAGACTGCTTGGGTCGGAATATGGCGAAAAAAAACATGGCCGAGAGAATATAGAAAAAAACCTGCATGCCAATGTCTTCCATGCGAAAGCCTACCATCAAACACAAATACCCCAAAAAGAGAAAGATCAGAATCTCGATTTCACGCCTCATTTGTCATTTGCTCCCCGTTCTAGGCCTTCGGACGAAGACGACATTCCTTTCGATTCCGCTCGCTGTAATCTTAAGTCCGGTGAAAATTCCGGACAAAAAATCGCCCCGTTCGGCTCATTGCGATACTTCAGGCGGCAATTCTCTCGCCAAGCACAAATAGCACATTCACGAACTCCCTCATAGGCCATACCCCTCTCCTCTCGAAGCACGCCTCGGCTACAGGAGTAAAATATAAATGCCCAGCCCCAAAAACGTCAAGTTTTCTATTTTTTTCGGTTTCCTCTGATTTCAACCTGCATATCCGATGAACGCTTGGTAGAGGGAATCAAGAAATCGTTTCAAAATGAACCCGAGAACCACATGAATTATCCAGCGGATTTCATCTCTTCGGAAATCAGATTTTCCAAAAAAGACACTGCCTCGTTCATCGCTACTAGTTGTGTTTCTCCCGTTTTTCTTGATTTTATCTCGATTTTCCCTTCCTTGAGACCCCTGGGTCCTATGACCGCTTTGTAGGGGAACCCCATGAGATCAGCATCCTTGAATTTCACGCCCGGACGTTCATCCCTGTCATCAAGAATGACATCCAGCCCCGTGAACTCAAGCGAGTCGTATATGTGCTCACAAACCTTCATAGTTTCATCATCCACCCTCACCGGAATGATATCCACATGATATGGGGCGATGGGAGTAGGCCAGATGATGCCATCCTCATCATGGTTCTGCTCTATGGCCGCCGCCACTGTGCGGCCCACGCCGATCCCATAACAACCCATGACGATGGTGTGCGTCTCGCCATTCTCATCCTGAAAGGTAGCATCCAGGGATTCAGAATACTTACAACCCAGCTTGAAGACATGCCCCACTTCGATGCCGCGCCTGATGCTGAGCCCTGCCTCGCATTTAGGACAGGCATCTCCTTCTTGGGCAACGGTTAGGTCTGCAAATTTATTCGCCGCAAAGTCACGGCCTTCGCGCACGCCTGTGTAGTGATAATCTGTTTGATTCGCCCCGACGATGAGCCCGCCACTATTTTCAATGGAGGAATCCGCTACGAGCCGAACATTCGACAAGCCGACAGGTCCTGCGAAGCCCACTTCAGAGTTCGTGAGCTTCTCTACCGTCTCGGAGTCAGCAAGCTCGATATCCAGCGCATCAAGCGCATTTTTTAATTTGATTTCATTTAATTCCCTATGGCCTGGAATCAGTGCGGCCACCGACTCACCGTCTGCGACATATAAAAGGGTTTTCACCATCCGATATGCAGGCAAAGAAAAGAATTCCGCAACCTCTTCTATCGTATGAGCACCGGGAGTATGGACTTTTTTAAGTTCGCCTTCCTCATTCTCAGGCAACTTCAAACGAACCGAAGATTTTTCCACATTCGCCGCATACCCACACGAATCACAAACGGTGATCGCTTCCTCCCCCGTATCAGCCATGACCATGAATTCGTGCGAAAAACTCCCGCCGATGGCCCCAGAATCCGCCTCTACAGCGCTGAACTTCAGTCCACAACGCCTAAATATCCGCGTGTAGACTTCCACCATTTCTTCATAGCTCCGCTCTGCGCCCGCCTCGTCCCGATCAAAGCTGTAGCCGTCCTTCATCGTAAATTCTCGCCCGCGCATCACACCAAACCGGGGCCTGATCTCGTCTCTGAATTTCGTTTGAATCTGATAGAGATTGAGCGGCAGATCCCGATAGCTTCTTACCTCGCGCGCTACCAAATCGGTAACCACCTCCTCGTGTGTGGGGCCCAGACAAAAATCACGCTCATGGCGATCTTTCAAGCGGATCAATTCTTTCCCATATGCTTCCCATCGTCCCGTTTTTCGCCAAAGCTCGGCGGGATTCAGCGTAGGCAGGAAAACCTCTTGCGCGCCTGCGCGATTCAACTCCTCACGCAGTATCTGCTCGACTTTGCGCTGCACGCGCACACCGAGGGGCAAAAGCGTATATACACCCGCCGCCAAGCGGCGAATCATGCCCGAGCGCACCATAAGTTTATGGCTGACGACTTCCGCTTCGGCGGGCGCTTCTTTTAATGTGGGTAAAAACCCTCGTGAGAATCGCATGAATCAGATTTTTCTCAGGAGTGAGATGTTTCGAATTGACCTTTTTCGTATTGCGCCGCGAGTTCCTCTACGCGCTCGACCAGGTTTTTCTTGATATCCTCATAGGATACCAAACCCGACTTCTCGCCTTTCATAAAAATCAGAGCGCGCTTATGGCCTCCGGCCACACCGATGTCGGCATCTCTTGCCTCACCGGGACCGTTCACTTCACAACCCATGACGGCCACCGTGATGGGGGCATTGATATGAGCAAGTTCTTGCTCTACTTCCATCGTGAGCTTATCGACGTCAATCTGGACGCGCCCGCACGATGGACATGCGACGACATTTACGCCCTTTTGGCGCAACTTCAGACTTTTGAGAATTTCGTAGCCGACACGCACTTCTTCTACCGGGTCCGCCGCCAAAGAGACGCGGATAGTATCCCCAATGCCTTCAGAAAGCAGAACACCCAAACCAACTGCGCTTTTTATGCTGCCAGTTTGGAGGCTCCCACTCTCCGTGATGCCCAGATGGAGAGGATACTCGACGCGTTTCGCGATCAACCGATAGGCTTTCACCGCCCTGGCCACATCCGAGGCCTTCAGGGAGATTTTCGTGTCATAAAAATTTCGCTTCTCCAGCATAGCGACATGGCGCAATCCACTTTCCACCATCGCCTCGGGCGTGGCGCCCCCAAAGCGATCAAGGAGATGCTTTTCCAAAGAGCCGGCGTTCACGCCTACGCGGATCGGCAAGCCGTGGTCTTTCGCCGCAGCGACTACCTCGCTCACCCTTTCTTCCCCGTTGATGTTGCCGGGGTTGATGCGCAGGCAATCGATCCCTGCATCCGCCGCCATCAGGGCATAGCGATAGTCGAAATGAATATCCGCCACCAATGGCATTTCGGTGCGTTTTCTGATTTCAGGGAGCGCCTCGGCCGATTTCTCATCGGGAACAGCCAGGCGCACGATTTCACACCCAGCGGCTTCCAGTCGTTCAATTTGTCCTACGGTCCCCTCTACATCATGCGTGTAGGTGTTGCACATCGATTGCACAACGATAGGAGCACCACCGCCAATTTTGACGCCACGCACTTCGACTTGGGTACTTCTTCTTCGATTCAGAGGAAACAAAGATGGATCCGCGCAAGGCAACGCCTCGCCGGTGTCATCCGCTCCAAGTATCGGCAGAGTAGCGCTGTTTTGCTCTTTGGGCGGTAGACCTATTCCCGGAATGGGTTTCTTGTAAAATACATCGTCTGCAAATGGCTCAAACATAGTCAAGGCCCTATTCGCCTTTTCTGCTTTCTGGAGATGGCTTCGTTGCGCTCTTCACTTTCCCTTCTTGCTTCTCATTTTTCGTTATCGATGACGATTCACTACTAAAAAGATAATACACACTGTCCTTGTAAGTGGCAAAGATCATCAACCCGATTAGTAGAACGGTGCCCACCTGCATGGCCAGTTCCCGGATTCTCAGGCTAATAGGTTTGCCACGCAAGCCTTCAACAAGCAAGAAAAAAATGTGCCCACCATCGAGAACCGGGATTGGCAGCAAGTTCAAAATCGCCAGATTGACGCTGAGCAAAATCGTGAACATGACGAGGTAGCGGAATCCGCGCTGCGCCTGCTCCGCGGCCACCATAGAAATACGAATCGGCCCTCCGATATCCGCAGGAATGGTCTTCGTGAGCATCGAATACAGCGTAAAGACCGTTAAGCTGGCGATGCGGTAGTTTTGCTCGATTCCCTTCCCCAAAGACTCAAGGAAGCCAAAACGCTCGGAGTAGGCGCCTTGGCCGATACTAATGCCGATCCGGCCATAACCCAATTCTTTGCCCGTCGCGCTCCTCGATGTCGGAACAATGAGCGTTTCAAAGGAATTGCGGCTACGCTCCACCGTCAACACGAGTTTTTTATCGGCATTTTTTCGTACAATTTCGACGAGCTCGGACCATTTTTGAATTCGTTTTCCATCAATAGCCACGATATGATCGCCAGTTTGAAGGTTCGCTTTTTGCGCAGGCGTATCAGGCAAAACACCGCCAACCCACGTTCCCGGCACAGGAATGCCGCCAAAGTGCAATCCCCAACTGAGGAGAATCGCCAGGACGACATTAAACAAGGGGCCCGCCGAAATGACAGCCAATCGGTGGCTCACAGGCCGCAAGTAGAAGGATTTCTCCGGCTCATCCGGCTCTTTGGGCGCATCGGGATTATCAGGTTGCGCTTCTGGATCTTCTCCCACAAGCTTTACATAACCACCCAAGGGGATGAGCGAAATACGATATTCAGTCTCTCCTCGTTGAAAGCCCCAAATGCGGCGACCGAAGCCTAAAGAAAATGTGGAAACGCCGATTTTGAGCCATTTTGCGACGAGATGGTGGCCCAACTCATGGATAAAAATGAGTAACCCCAGAACCAGTACAGCCCAGAAAATCGTCTGCCCCAAACCCATCACCCAGTTTATGATTTGCATCGCCATTCTCGAATAAGTCCTTATTTATCGCTGGCCGCTCTGAGCCGGCATTTGTAGTACTTCGACATTTGGCGGCACAACAAACTGAAATTCCTCTTCTGCGATTTTGACGTTTTCTTTGACGTTTGAAAACCGCAAGTGACTTTTGTTGCCGATATTATCAATATACGCCAAAGTGAGGATTACGAAATTCTCAGGTTCCACCTCAACCCACATTCGGCTAAATGATGCGCCCGGAGACTTCGGCTCCAGCCGAATGCGATGGGGCTGACCGGCTCTCCAGATTCCTTCACTTCGTCTGGCAATTCCAATCTCTTCCACGATTACATGAAAATTCTTTTTCAAATTCCCCTCGCCCGACAAAAATAACAAAGGGGTGGCTCCAAACCCAGAACCCCCGGTTTTGGAAACCATCACCTGTCTGAAGCGAGCGGTGTAGAGCCAAAACGTATGACCATCAGAGACCAGAACCTGCTTTTCAGGCTTGACATACTCCATGCGCAATTTGCCGGGCTTCTTCCACGAGAGACTCCCGCTCGACGTCGTTGTTCGCCCAAGGGATTTTATTTCATTTTTCTGCTCGAAAGAGGCTTGCAGAGATTCGAGAGCCTCAAATTTTTCCTGAAGCGTCGTGATTATTTTCTCCGCCTTCAGACGCGATTCTTCCGCCATAGATGCGCTGAGAGCACGCTCTTGCGAAAACGCGAAAAGCAAAAAAACAAATACTAATATCAAGAAACTCGATTTACGCAAAACTCACGTATTCCTTTGTGAATAACTACTCTGAAACGGGTGAGATGAAACCACTGCTATTCAGAAGAGCGTCTCCTGCATATTGCACAACACCACCAACGCAACGAACGCTCCCCTCGGCGATGAGTCGCACCGCCAGTGGGTATATTCGGTGCTCATAAATGAGGATTCTCTCCGAAAGGGTTTTCTCATCGTCATAGGGCAACACCGGCACAGCGGCTTGTAAAATAATCGGCCCCGCATCCACCCCCTCATCCACAAAGTGGACCGTGCAGCCAGTCACTCTCACTCCGGCATCCAAGGCTTTTTTTTGTGCGTGAAGACCAGGGAAACTCGGCAAAAGCGAGGGATGAATGTTGATGATTCTCCCTGCAAAATGACCCACAAACTCCGGCGGTAAAATGCGCATAAAACCAGCGCAACAGACGAGTTCGATTCCGCAATTTTCGATCTCATCACCCACCCTCCGATAAAAACCATCCTCCTTGGGTGCAAGGTATCTATTTCGTATTCCAGCTATCGAGGCGCGCTCGAGTGCATATGCCTTTTCTTTGTCGCTCAGCACCAATACAACTTCCGCCGGAAAATCCGTGTTCCGACCGGCATCAATGAGGGCTTGCAGATTCGACCCTCGTCCCGAGGCCAAAACACCCACGCGTAATCGCGCCATTGAATGCACTATTATATGCCCTCAATAGCGACAGAATGGCCACCTCTCGTTTTTTTGACGACCTCGCCGACAATCATGGCTTGTTCTCCCGCATTTTTCAAAGACTCGAGCAAAGATTCCGCTTGCTCCGCCCTCACGAGGAAGACAAAGCCTAAACCCATGTTAAAAGTGCGATACATCTCCACGCTCTCAACCGGGCCGAACTCCTGAATCAGTGGAAATATCTCTGGCATCGCCCACTTTTCAGGATGAAAGTTAGCCTGCAAATCATCTGGAATCACACGGCTCACATTTCCCGGAATACCGCCTCCCGTGATGTGCGCGATGCCGCTTATCCCCTCTTCTCCCCAAACGGACTTAGCCCCTTTGGCGTAAATCCGCGTTGGCTCCAATAAAACATCTTCAATGGAAACGCCCAGCCTTTGCGCCGCCACATCTCGTTTTTCTTTTGACCCAAATACTTTTCGCACCAAGGAATACCCGTTGCTATGAATTCCTGAGGAAGGAAGCGCCAGTATGGCGTCACCAGCTTTCACAGGCATTTTATTGTCCAAATTTTTACGTTCAACCACCCCCACAGCGAATCCGGCGAGGTCATACACACCCGGCTCATACATATCAGGCATCTCGGCCGTCTCGCCTCCGACGAGGGCGCACCCCGCCTCCCGGCAGCCTTGGGCAATCCCAGATAGAACTACTTTCAATACGTTTTGATCGATCTGGCCCGTCGCAATGTAGTCAAGGAAAAAAAGGGGTTCTGCTCCCGTGGTCAAGATATCGTTGACACACATGGCCACCAAGTCAATCCCAACGGAATCGTGGCGTTCGAATTCCTGGGCCAGGAGCAATTTCGTGCCGACGCCGTCGGTGCCTGAAACGAGTACAGGATCTTCATATCCCCCACCCAAGCGGAACAAACCCGCAAAATCCGACGCTCCCTCCAGGATACGACCTTTTTGGCTATCATGGGTGGACTTCATAGCCTGGGCGATAGCCTGAACGAAACCCTCTCCCAAATCCACATCGACGCCCACGTCGCGGTATGTCAGACGATGTTCGCTCAAAAGTGCTGTTCCATGATTTGGCGGGCGGAATCGTGCGAAATGAATTCAAAATCAGCCATGGACTTCCATCAACTTTTTGACCAAGGCGACATTATGCCGGTGGCCACTTCTCTCGGCGGTCACTTTTCCTCGAATAGGGCGACCGGTTAAATACAGATCTCCTATAACGTCAAGAATTTTATGGCGAACAAACTCGTTAGGAAATCGCAATTGGGTATTTACGACACGCGCTTTGTCCACAAGAATCACGTTATCCCAACGACCTCCCTCGGCCAAGCCCATTTTCTCGAGCGACTCCAGTTCAGAAACAAAACCAAACGTACGGGCAGGCGCGATTTCTTCTTGAAAACTCAACGCGTTCTTATGTTCATACAGGTAGGATTGTTTTCCAATCGGCTCAGGATAATCGATGAGATATGAAACCGAAAAAGAATCCGCCGACTCTATACGAATATAACCTTTATCGTCGCCCGGTTCTCCTACCTCGTAAACCTTATCAACCCACAAGTCTGCGCGTTTTTCCTTTTGATCCTCGATGCCCGCTTCTTCAAGCAAGCGGCAAAACTCCACTGCCGACCCATCCATGACAGGCACTTCCTCACTCATTTTAATGAGTATATTGCTTATCTTGTATGCGTGCAGCGCGCTCATGAGATGCTCTATCGTTCGAGCCGTCACAGCTCCATTGCGCAAGTTCGTCGCATGGTTGGTGCCATCCACAAAATCGACATTCGCCCTCACAGTATCGGGGCTCGTCAGGCTACCGAACTGAATTCCGCTCCCCGGCGGCAAGGGTTCAATGATCAAGCCGGTTTTCAGCCCTGAATGAAGCCCCCGGCCATACAAGACGACACTTTTCGAAATACTCCTTTGATTTGTTTCTCGAAGCGTCGTCGACGCCGGTAATACGGGCTCTATGTTGTATGCTTTAATTTTACGCTTTAACCCAGATTCCGTCATGCCCACCGCCTGGGCGGTTTTGTTGATATCCCAACCGTGCTCCTCCAAATGGAAGGAAAGATACTGTCTCTCCCACTCGGTTCTGGCCGCACTAAAATTAGAAGGGGCGTCGTTTTCTGATGTGTCCACTTCGAAATCAGAAGCTTCGCGTATCGCATACGGCAAGTGGCCGATGCGAATCTCCGATCCTTGTGATGAATATGCCGCTTTGGTCACCGCCCCTTTTAATTCTGCGATATTGCCCGGCCAGTCATAGTCTTCCAGAAGCGCAATGACATCTTCTGAGAATTCCTTTTCATACCTACCAACTTCGGCACATTCATTCAAAAATCTGTTGGCCAACGGTAAAATGTCCTCTTTGCGTTCACGTAAAGAGGGCAAATGTATTACATCGGCGCCTATTTTGGTGGACAAGGCTCGCACGTAGGCCTTGTCTTTCGGGGTTCCCATGTGATCAACGGATACCATTAAACGCATTGAGTCCTTCGTATGCCCAAGGAATCGAGCGAGAAATCTCTCACGCTCCGCCATGGGTAGCTGCTCCAGACCATCCAGATATACCGTCCCTTGAAAAGTATCGGGCACCAACCGCTCCAGTGCCTCTTCCCATTCGTTTACCTCCGCCATCGGAAACAGGGAGCGGCAATGAACAGGCCTAAAACCTTCTTCTTTGCTGGTACCGTTCTTATGAATCACCCTGGCTATAAAACGCTTGCCGGTTCCTCTTTCACCTGCAATCAGTAAGGGGTCAATATCTTTCGCCGCTCTCCTGATGGCTTTTCCAACCCTTTGAATACTCTTGCTAGCGCCGTCAAGCATCACATCGACGACATCATTCGCCTTGAGTTCCTTGGCTCTTCGCGCTTGAACAGCGGAATCGACTATTCGTAAAACTGCATCGATAGACAGAGGTTTTTCAATAAAATTGAAAGCCCCTAACTTTGTTGCGGCCACGGCGGTTTCAATGTTTCCGTGACCCGACATCACGACGACTTCTATATCCGCGTTCGACTCTTTCACCGCTTGCAAAGTCTTGATTCCATCAATACCCGGCATCCACACATCAACTAAAACCACATCCGGAGTTTCGGTTCGAACCAACTGAAGGGCAGTTTCTCCTGACTCTGCCCTCTCTACACGATACCCTTCATCGTGCAAAACATCTTCCAGGCTCGCGAGTATTTCGCGCTCATCATCGACGATGAGGATATGTCCCTTATCCAATGGAAGCCGTCCTTTGCTTTTCAGGTGTGATGTCCGCAGCAGGCGCCAGCGGCAACGTTACACGAAAAACAGAACCCGCTGGATGGTTATCTCGCACGCTTATTGTTCCATTATGATCTGCCACAATGCGGTGACATATAGCCAAACCTAACCCGGAGCCTCTATCTTTTGTAGAAAAGTAAGGCGAGAATATATGGCCTTTCATATCTTCCGATATACCCTGCCCCTGGTCAGCAACCTCAAGAACTATCATATTTCTGCTCTTATCACCCCATGCTTGTAAATCTATCTCGCCTTCGATCTCGTGGGATTCGAAAGCGTTTTCCAGCAAATTGATGAATACGCGTTGCAACTGCTCTGGATCCGCCATGACGGCTGCATCCCCGGCATTGATATGAATGGAAAATTTTACATCCCCTTTTCTGCCACGATATAAATTTGCAACATCCTCAATGAGGGGAACAAACCCGCAAACCCTTAATCTCGGCTCCGGCATTCGCGCAAACCGGCTGAATTCATTCACCATTTCAAGCAGACTCGTCACCTGATTGATAATGGTATCCGTACAAGATTCAAATACTTCCGCAAAATCATAGGCTCCGCTTTCAAATTTTCTTCTCATTCTTTGAGCAGAGAGTTGAATCGGCGTCAGCGGATTTTTGATCTCATGCGCGATGCCGCGAGCCACTTCTTGCCATGCAGCCACTTTTTGAGCCCGTATCAAAGCCGTCATATCATCAAACACAATGACTGCACCGAGCCTACCACCATCCGCGCTTTTGAGCAGGGTCAAGCTCGCGCGTAGCGTCAGTACGCGGCCATCAATCATGAGCTCCACTTGCTCCGAAGCGCTTTGGTGTTTTCGATCCCTCATTGAGCGCATCAACTGACGAACGGGTTCGAGATGCGCGCTTTCAAAAACCTCGCTGAACATTCGTCCCACGGCATTCTGAGGCTCAATACTCAGCAACTCTCCAGCCGCTGTGTTGAGAATAGTAACGCGCCCTCGGCGATTGATTGATATCACACCAGCTCCGATATTTTCGAGCATCGCTTCCATATATCTGCGCCTTCTGTCGATTTCCATGTTGGAGCGGCGCAGAATTTCAGAGGACTCTTCGATTTTCTCCTTGTTAGCCGACAATTCTTCCGTCATGCTGTTGAATGCGCTGACCAAAATCCCCACCTCGCCATCCGCTTGCGCATCTACGCGATGTTCGAGATCGCCATCCGACACCGCCCTTGTGGCTTCCGCTAATTTTTCGATGGGAACCGTGATACCGCGAGCGAGGTAGAAACCAAACCATATGGCAGCGAACAGAATGAGCAGAGTGACCACCAAAAAAGTGACGATGTAGTTAGCTTTAATTGGATTCTTGGACAATTCCAACTCTTTATAATTCACAAAAGAATCCGATATGCCTCTTATCTTCTCAACGAGCCTATCAGAGACATATTTGGATACAACGACAAACCCCACCACTTTTTTTTGAATCTTCAAAGGAGCCACGCCATAGATGACATCTCCTTTTTCCCAATTCTCTACACTTGAGCGCGACTCCCCATCAATCACCTGATCCACGTATCCCACCAGTGGCGAGAACATAATGGCTCGTTCCAACCCCGGGCGCTTGACCGATACGATCTCCTTTCGTTCTCTATCGTAGAGCTGGATGAAATCCACCCCCAAGCTCTTCCTCTCGGACTCCAATATGTTTTCAACCGCCTTGGGGTTTTCCACTATGTCGGGGGATGTCTTCTCCAATATAAGCGCAAGTCGACTCGCGCTGACCAGTGCGTTTCGCTCCACCTCGCGATAATAGGTTTGAGCTACCTCGAACGATCCTTTAAGCGCTCTCTCCACATTCATGTTGAACAAGGCGTTAAAACTTTGGTTTATCAAGCCGCTGGCCACCACAAAAAGAGCCACTACAGGTATGAGCGTAAATCCGACAAAAGCCAATACAAGCTTTAATTGCAAACGTGAGCGACCGGCACCCGTTCTCCCCTCGTAGTAAAGACGCACCAAGTTCTTCGCCACCAAGAGAATCACCACCATGAGCAGAATGATACTCAGGTTCACGAGCGCAAATACGACGACGTTGTTCAGTAGAGGGACTCCTGGCTCGAGCTCTTTGAAATAAATCCAAGCCGTGAACGAAAGAGTCGCAATAATGATCAAAGCGATGAAGGACCGCAGAAGTGTCCTTCGCCGGCGTGAAGAAGTTTCTTGATTTTTCAGTCGCTTTGAGTGCACAACTCACATTCCTTTAGAACTAAATTTTGGGGAATAGCTCCAATCAGACTTCTTCCCCCAAAAAGCGAGTAAATAGTTAAAGGGAAAAACAAAATCCACATGACTCAACCGCGCACTGATTTTGACATAAAATTGACTATTTGGAGACAGTGCCTCGCCAGAGACGATGGGCACACCATTCAACTCTCGCATCCAGTCCGTCATTTCACCTTGGCTTCTTGTCACTTTTCTCTCGATGTCTTTCGCACCTTCTTTAAGATGAAAAGTGTATGTTTTTTTCAAAGCGCTATATTTCACTTGATGATGTAATTGCCGCGAGGTGACTTCCAAATCATAAATCAGCTTGCGAGAGCGGAGGAGACTTACATCAAAGATAAACTTCGTGGTCACACCGCTGTGAATGGCTTCCAACAGTTTTGGTGAAAATGCACTCAAGAGAGAACCAAAAACGAGCAACTGCCCATTCTTCTCAATGACGATAATATCTTCTATTCGGATTCCACCCTGGTTGTCCGTTGCGGAAAGTGCCGGCCCCACTAGAACGAAGTGCAAACAGATGACTATCGCAAATTTTCTCAGAACAAATGTTTTCTGGGTGTTAGACAACATATGTTCCCCTTGGGCTCTAAGTTCACAATGCTATCGCATAAGAAAAAAGCTCTCAATCCCTTGTTTGGCTTCTCTGCCTTCAAGGCTTCAGCAAACCGAACTGGGTGGTGTGTCGCGGACCCTATCTTCATTTTTGCGATTGCCCACCGCTCTCCATGGTTTTTCGGAGTTCATATAGGGCTTCTAGAGCTTGGCGAGGTGTCATGGAATCCGGGTCAAGGTCTTTCAACACCTCCTCGACTTGTGATTCCGCGCGTAAAAACAAAGGCAATTGCCCTTTTTCCCGGCGATTTTCCAAAAAAGATTTTTCCCCGCCATAACGGGACATGGCCTCTGCACTCTCAAACTTGGAGAGCAAAGTTTTCGCCCGATCAATGACCTCTTCTGGAAGTCCCGCCAACCTGCCTACTTGAATTCCGTAGCTTCTATCGCAACTGCCATCGACTACTTTTCGTAAAAAAACGATTTCATCGCCCCATTCTCGAACATCTACCGTCAAATTTTTCACACAAGTGAGTTCTTGAGAGAGTTCAGCCAATTCATGATAATGGGTCGCGAACAAAGTCCTCGCACTGTGGCGAACTTCATTATGAAGATACTCTACAATCGACCAGGCGATGCTCACTCCATCAAAAGTACTCGTGCCTCGCCCGACTTCGTCCAGAACGATGAAACTTTTTTGCGTCGACTCTCTTAGTATAGTGGCCGTCTCCACCATCTCGACCATGAAGGTGCTCTGCCCCTCCAAAAGTCGGTCATGCGCGCCAACGCGAGTGAACACCCTATCGACCAAACCGATTTTCGCGCTCTTGGCGGGTACGAAGCTGCCAATTTGCGCCATCAGAATGATGAGCGCCGATTGACGCAGGTAAGTGGATTTTCCGGCCATATTCGGCCCTGTAATAATGAGTATTCGACGATCATCGCGAATCGACAAATCGTTCGGCACGAAAGAGAGACCAGGATTTTCCGCCTCCATGACAGGATGCCTGCCCTCGATAATTTCAAGATCCCTGGAATCCATAATTTGGGGCCTGACGTATCCATATTTGCGCGCAACTAGCGCCAAGGATAGAACGGCATCAAGAATCGCTATCCTCTCCGCGGCAGCGAGTATGCGCTTGGCCTGTTTTGATATTTGCGCTCTTAAGCGTCCAAAAAGCATGAACTCGAGATGATGGTCTTTCTCCTCCGCGCCAAGAATGTCCTCTTCCATCTTCTTTAACTCGGATGTGATGTACCGCTCTGCAGAAACGAGGGTTTGCTTGCGCGTATATTCCGTCGGCGCCTGTTCACTGAAGCGTTTGGTTATTTCGAGATAATACCCAAAAACACGATTAAACCCGATTTTTAGAGGCAGTCCCGTTCGTTCTTTTTCCTTGCTTTCATAATTTTTCAGCCACTTATCGCCCTCCTGCTGCGCCCTTCTCAATTGAGAGAGTTCTTGGTCATAATCTGCGCGAAACATTCCACCCTCTCGAATCGAAACGGGCGGGTCATCCACAATCGCGCTCTCCAGTTCCAACGTTACGTCCTCGATAAAATCCCACCCCGACAAGACGGAGCGAAACAACTCTGATTCCATCCCCGTTATCGCCTCACAAACCTCTGGCAACATGGCCAAAGATGCGCCGAGCCCCGCCAAGTCTCGAGCGTTTGCAGTTTGAGAACCCACACGCCCCAGGAGCCGCTCGATATCTTGAACGGGTTCAAGGGCATTTTTGAGCATATTCAGGATTTCGAGGTTATCAACGAGTTCCTGTACGGATTCGGAGCGATAATCGATGGCCTTTTTTTGAATCAAAGGGGAAAGGACCCATTTATTCAGCAGACGTCCTCCCATCCCAGTCAGCGTCTCATCCAACAAACCAAATAAAGTGCCCTTTTTCCCACGATCCACGGATGAACGTGTGAGTTCTAAATTTCGCAACGTGGCTGCATCGAGAATCATTGTGTCCGAAAGTCGGGAGAAAAAAACAGGTTTGAGATGGGGAAAATCACCAGGCTGGTTTTCTTTGAGATACGTCAAAACGCCGACGGCGGAATCCACCGCCGCCGGATTCGCCAGAACATTCGCTTCATCCGGAAATATGGCGTCCAAGCTTTTGAAATCAAGCGGCTCATAAAAAGTGGCGGCTGGCCTTTTTTCAATATAAATGCCTAGTTCATCAATTTTTCTTTTCAACTCATCGGGCGGAGAAAATACATCCGGCAAGATGAGTTCGCGAGGAGAAAGCCTCTCCAATTGATTGCAAATGAGCGTCTCGGCACCATCGCCTTCCGCCTGGGTCGCACAAAACTCACCAGTCGAACTATCGAGCCATGCTATTCCCCAAAGCGCCTCTCCTTCTTTTGCCGATACCGTAATCCCCGCCAAGTATTGAGATTCCTTGCCATCCAGTAACTCAAGGTCGGCAATCGAGGTACCCGGAGTGAGGACGCGAGTCACCTCGCGCTTCACAACTCCCCTACTTTCTCCCGCATCTTCCACCTGTTCGCATATGGCGACTTTAAAACCTGCTTCCAGTAATCGCCCACAATAAGAGGATGCCGAATGACACGGCACGCCACACATTGGAATGGGCCCCTTGTCATCACTCTGTCGCGACGTCAGCGTGAGTTCCAGTACTTTCGCCCCGAGCTTCGCGTCTTCATAAAACATCTCGAAAAAATCACCCAACTGAAAAAACAGCATCGCGTCCGGGTAGCGCCTTTTTATTTCCAAGTATTGGCGCATCGCAGGAGATGGAGCCCGGCTCTTATTACCTGATGCATTTGTTTCTTTCTTAGCTTGCAGAATACCTTTGGGGGGAGACATACCTACTCCGCCTTTGATTCACGGGGGGATAGGCTCATCTGAGGTTTGGAACCAGTTTGCGATGCACGTTCATCACGTGCAGGCACGGATTTATCGGTTTCTGGATTTCCCATCGTGAGGAGCTTACCGCTATTCTCCCGCACCTCATCCAGATTATTCTCCAACGTCTTTACTTCGCGTTTCAATTTTCCAATTTGAGTCCTGAACTTCAATCTGTCCAATGCCCCGCCAAACCATGCCACCATGAACCCGCATGCAAACACAACCAACAGGACATAAAAAAGAGACAAGTTGATGCTGCCCTGATAATAGGAAACAGTCACCGGCTTCATGTTGATGACACCGAAGCTCGAAATTGCTAATGCCAGAATCAAGCCGATGATGAGTCGAAGACTACCCATATCACCACCAAGTCCAACGGGTTTTAAATTTCAAAATCTGGGCGGAATTGATTGTAGGTCGTCTCTATACTCTCGGGGGGGCACCCGCACGCCACTGAGGTCGGGCATAAGATTATGATCCTCCTCCCAGCGAGGAACGATGAGCATATGCAAACGGTCGGTAATTCATGCGCCATGGCACCTGCAATTTTTCCACTCAACGATGCCCCGGCTCTGGTCGAGAAAGCCATCCACCGTCAAGCAGACAGGTTATCCTTTTTTCTTCCTCAATCATACGCGCAGATTCCGACTTAGTGTAATGATCATATCCCTTGAGATGTAAAAGACCATGCACGAGCAGACGATCCGCCAGGACTCCATAATCAACCGCCTCGGCCTCCGCCTGGCGACGCACCTCATCCACGCAAATGACCACTTCTCCTAAAAATGTCTTTCTCTCTTCTTGCTCACCCACGGACGGGAAGAAATCTGCTGGCGGAAAAGCCAACACATCCGTTGTTTCGTCTTCCCTCCTATATCGAGAATTCAACACTCGCATCTCTTCGTCTCGAATGAATGCGATGCTGAACCAGTCATCTTCGAACCGGAGTGCTCTCCGTATGACCTCCAAGCGCCGCCTCAGCGCCTTGTGATCCAGATCGAACAGCTCTTGCTCGTTTTTGATGAGAACTTCCATTCGCAGCGCCTTTCTTGGGAGCGTCTTCTTGTCCTGGATAATGAATCCGGTGGTGATGAATGCCAACCAGAACGCGCATGAAAGCTTCCTGAATGTTGCTCAAATCCCTGAGCGTGAGACTGCAATTATCCAATTGACCCTCCACAAAAGCACTCTGGACGGTTCTATCCACCAAAGCGCTCAGACGCCCGAGAGAATGGTCCGAAAGCGAGTGTGACGATGCCTCCACCATGTCGGCCAGCATCAGGATGCCTGCCTCTCTCGTCTGAGGTCTCGGCCCCGGATAGCGAAAAAATTCTTCTGTCACGTCATCCCCATTTTGCTTCTTCGCTTTCTCGTAGAAAAACTGAATCAAGGATGTGCCATGATGTTGTCGAATTAAATCGATAATTTCTCTGGGCAGTTGATGGCTTCTGGCGAGTTCGACGCCCTCTTTGACATGGCTGATCAGGATAAGCGCGCTCATGTTGGGCTTGAGTCTATCGTGACGGTTTTCGCGCCCCTGGTTTTCGATGAAATACTCCGGCTTCATCATCTTGCCGATATCGTGGAAATACGCACCCACACGGGTTAGAAGCGGATTCGCACCGATCGCCTCGGAGGCCTCTTCGGCCAAATTGCCCACGAGAAGGCTGTGGTGATAGGTACCCGGCGCACTGACGACCATCTTTCTCAGCAGCGGGTGATTCTGGTCGGCCAACTCCAGAAGACGCATATCCGTCGTGAGCTTGAAAATCGACTCAAGCAAGGGCATGGCCCCCGCCACGATAATGACGTTAGAAAGGCCGCCGAGCAAAGCGATGGGAACATCCGTCCACTGCGCAATTACGGCGCCGAAACCCTCCTGCATGTTGAAGCCCAGAGCGAGCGCGGCACCTAACAAACCCAGGATGAACGCCACGATGAGTACAGAAGTTCTGCGCCGATATTCCTTCCAGCGAATGGCTGCCAGCACGCCGCCGGACAAGGCGATGAGACTGAAGTTGATGTAATTCGGCAAGATCAGCCCGGTCAGAACGGCGGAGAAAACCGCCATCAACACTGCGGATGAGCGTCCCAGCAAGATTGCAGCGAGAAGAGAGGCAGAGCAAAATGGAATGACGTAGTAAAACGAGTGTAGGGGAATACCCCGAAAAGTTTCATGCAACACCTCGGAGAAGAGAATTCCCATTTTCAGCAAAACAACTTGGGTCAAAAGCAGGATCACAAAAAGTGTTACGTTTTTTTGAGATGCCAAAAAACTCACGTCATACTTCTGCACACAAATCCATGCCAGAAGTAGCAAGATGAAAATCACCAAAGCCGTTCCGGTAAAGTTGCCTAGCACATGGCTTTGTCGGTAGATTTTTTCCAGGCTTTTGAGTTCTATGATTTGTCCTTCGCTTACTCGTTCTCCTTCGCGAACAATCATCTCCCCTTGTTTGAGAATCTCTGAAACAGGCGGAACAGAGGCCGCAGCCTTTTCTCTGCTCTCAAGGGTTGCTCTGTTGTTGAACGTCAACGTCGGTTGAACCATCTTCAAAACTTGGGAGACCAACAAGTCGCGCATACGCCGAGGAATTCCGAGGGACATCTTCCGGGTTGCTTGCTTGAGTAATTTATCGACCTGTCTGAGTTCCAGGGGATTCATGGATGGACTGAGGGAGACGCGATTCCCCGTTCTGATGTCGCGCGCCGTAATTCCCTTCGCCGCATGGGTGGCGTATAGCCGCTTATCACTGACGATTTGGCGTGAGAACGCCGCCTTCAACAACTTGGCGATATCTTCCCGTATCCAGCTCGAGAATCTCTCATTTCTCAACCAATTCGACAATTTCTTTGGAACGGCGCCACCCACCAGCTCATGAAACGCGCTCTCCGCCTTGATGAAGGCGGGACTGGCGTACATTTCCCGATAGGCTTCCGACTCGGATAAAAGCGTCCGGCTCTTCTGCTTGGCACGTAGGCTCAACTGCTCGGCTTTCACTTTTTCGAGCTCTTTGTCTATCGTTCGCTGAATGGATTCAAAAGCGCCATTCAATTTAGCGAGGACAACTCGCGAAAGCTGGGTATCGATATCGTAACGTGGCAAGACTTTTTCTCTGGCCGCCTGGCGCTTCGCATTCGTGGCGATGGGAGCGACCACGCGCATATCTTGAGGGGCCTTAATGTCCCTGGGGACGACATCACCCACCTCAAAAGACACGCGAGGCGCCGAAAGATCGGTGGTGAGCAAAAACGAGAGCACAACAGCTAGCGTTCCGCCCAGAATCCACGGATAAGCCCTCATGCCGGCAAACGACAAGGCGCAATCCGCGAGCAAGCGCCCCGCCGACGCAGTTAGTCGCAAAAAGATGTTTTTGGGTTTCCCGGCAGTTTTTCCGACGCCGGATCGATGGATCACGCGATCAACCTCCAGAATCCTTCAGCATCGAAGGGATCGTGGACGTATCGGCTATATGTGAACGCCCCCGGCTATGCAAGCACTCTTTGGAAAACTCGCTTATAAACTGTGGGCCTCGTATGCAGCAACAATTTTTCTCACCAATTGCGTGCGAACCACATCTCGTTCACTAAAATAGACGAAACGAACGTCTTCTAAATCTCCCAAGACGTCTTGGGCATGAATCAGCCCGCACCCCGAAGTTTCGGGCAAATCGATTTGCGTAATATCTCCCGTTACAACCGCCTTGCTCCGGGCGCCGAGGCGGGTGAGGAACATTTTCATCTGCTCGGGCGTCGTGTTCTGCGCCTCATCCAGAATGATGAAAGAATCTTTCAGCGAACGACCCCTCATAAATGCGAGCGGCGCTATCTCTATCTCGCCCCTTTCAATGAAACGCTCCACCCGCTCGAATTCCACCATATCGTTCAGAGCGTCAAACAACGGCCTGAGATATGGATTCACCTTTTCCTGCAAATCACCAGGCAAAAATCCGAGCTTCTCGCCTGCCTCTACCACCGGCCTCGTCAACACGATGCTGGCGTATGCCTTCTCCAACAATCCGGAAACCGCCATGGCCATAGCCAGGTAGGTTTTCCCCGTACCGGCCGGTCCGATTCCGAATGTTACCCCCTTTTCACGAATCGCCCTGATGTATTCACTCTGAACCGGGCCTTTGGGAACGATGTATCGCTTCTTCGATGAAACCGAGATCCGATTCATCACCAAGGAACGAAGCGTAACGTCTTGTTCCACAGCAACGGTCTGAGCCAGTGTCTTGACGTTCAACGGATCGAACCGAAACCCCTCGTCCACGCATTCGGTCAACTCATCAAGGAAAAGTCGGGCTTTCTCGGCGGCATCCGGTGCGCCTTCCACCACGAACCCCTCTGATGCGATTCTGATTTTTACCTCAAACGCCCTCTCCACGGCCTTGAGGGATTCATCCTGGTTTCCAATAATATGAACCAACCTGTCCGGCCCGGCCAACGGGATTGCAGACATCCTTGTCGCCAAAAGATTCAGGCTCCCCGTATCTACATGATCGGCTTTTCGAAATCGAAGTCCCATGCGCGATCAGATCGTATGCTCTATAATTTTAGGCGTCAACAAAAGAACTTTATTTTTATTTCGCTTTTCATTCCCTACCCCCTCGGGTGGCTCTTGTCCAAAAGCCGCCGAAGATTCTCCCGATCCACATGCGTGTAAACCTCGGTGGTGGAAATATCGGAATGTCCGAGCATCGCCTGGACAGCCCGCAAATCAGCCCCATGATTGAGCAAATGCGTCGCGAAGCTGTGACGAAACATATGTGGGCTCACACTTTTTCCCACACCCGCTTCTTTTGCCCATCTTTTGACCCTCGCCCAAAAAGCTTGACGGGTCATGGGCCCTCCCCGGCCCGTGAGAAATACATAATCCGACTTCCGGGCGCGCAGAAGACTAAGCCGGGCGGTATCAAGATAATACGCAAGCATATCTTTCGCTGCATCTCCTATGGGAACAAGCCGGGATTTGTCTCCCTTTCCATGGACGATGCAAAATCCCGATTCAAGTTCAATTTGATTAAGCTTGAGTCGAATGATCTCGCTGACGCGCATGCCGGTGGCGTACAAAAGCTCGAACATGGCCCTGTCTCGAACTGCCTGCGGCGTTTTGTCATCGGGTGCCTGTAAAATCTTGGACATATCTTCTTGCGAAAGAGTCTTGGGCAAACGCTTCCATTTCGAAGGTTGCACGATGTCCGCAGTAAAATCTTCACGTATGTACCCATCGCGAACCAACAGCCTGGCTAGCGCACGGATGGACGCCAGGTGACGACGCAGCGTTGTGTCTGATTTTCCCTTCTCCCGCTTATCCTTGAGGTAATCGATCACTGTGCTTTTCGACCAATTCTCCGGTGAAGCGTCCTCGTTTTCCTGCAGCCAGAAGAAAAACGATTCGATGTCGCGCCCATAACTCTCCACGGTATTCACCGCACGGCGGCGCTCGATCAGGAGAAAATCCCTGAAAGTCCTTAAAATATCAATCAAGCGCGCATCCAGCGAAGCTCCATTATTTTTTTCATGACCTCCAGTCGAAAATTTTCCCTTCGTCATCGTCCGAACCTCATTGCTCAGGATTTCCTCCGTGTGAGGCGAGTGAAACGACACCAGGTTTCATACGAGGAAGCATCGAATTTCTTCGCTATGAAAATGTAGAAGCAAGCAGCCAAGGACACCTCAAGCAGCATCAGCAGCAATTTTAGCACCGACGAACCCTGGGCATCCCATAGTTGCAGATAAACGAGTTGAAGATGAGCGAAATACGCGAACACCCCCGTCAAGATTCCAAGCGCCAGAAGCCTGCTCAGGGAACGGAACAACTCTTTTTTCGGAAAATCGCTCCACTCCCGCATGACGCCCCTCAGCAACAACACCGCGTTCAAAGCGCTTGAGCACGATGTGGCTAGTGCGAGCCCGACAAATCCGAGAGGAAACATCAAACCGACGCTGAGCGCTACGTTCGCGAGGACAGAAATATTGGCGCACCTTAGCGGGAAACTCGTGTTCAACCGAGCATGAAATACCCCGGCCAACAGTCTCGTGATTCCGAAAAACATCAGCCCCGCCGCATACGCCCGCAGTGCGGCTGCGCTCGCAAGAGTATGGTTTTCCGTAAACGCGCCCCGCTCGAAAATAACCTCCATGATCGGATGGGCTAAAGCCATGAGACCGAATGTAGAGGGAATAGTAATGAACAGCGTCAGACGCCCCGCTTCGAGCATGGTGTTGCGCTCGGCATCTCCGGATACGGAATTTTCCCTGTTTTTCGCCGCATAATCAGACAAAACCGGCAAAACTGCGGACACCACAGCGAGACTCAATATGCCGTGAGGAAGTTGAACCAATCGATTCGCATAGTAGAGATAAGAAATGGAGCCTTCGGCCAGGAACGAAGCCAGCCACCGGTCAATGAGAACATTGACCTGAAAAATAGCGCCTCCAAGAGCCGCCGGTCCCATCAGCGCCAAGCATCTGCCGACGCCCTCCACCCTCCAGGGAATGGAGGGAAGCGGCAAAATTCGTAGTTTCCCCATGAAAGGAAGCTGGAAGAAAAACTGCGCTGCCCCGCCGATTACGACGGCCCAGGCGAGCCAACGGATGGCTTCCGCCCTACTCACTAAAAAACCTGCGAGCAAAAGAGCAAATATGATGACCACGTTCTGGAGCGCGGGCGCGAAAGCGGGCACGAAAAAGCGGCGCGCCGCATTCAACATACCGGCCGCAACCGCCCACAGGCCGATAAAAATGATGAACGGGAACATAATTCTGGTGAGTTGCGCCGCGAGATCCAGCTTTTCCGGGTTGCTCGAAAAACCAGGCGCCAGCGCTCTCATTAAAGGATCTGCGAACCAAATCCCAATCGCACAGCCCGCGCTTCCCGCGAAGACTAGAAACACCAACATGCCACCGGCGAATTTTCGGGCCTGCCTGGCTCCGGATTGCTCACGCACATCGGAGTAAACAGGAAGAAACGAGGAACTCAGCGCCCCTTCCATAAACATGCGCCTGAAAAGATTGGGAATCGCGAAGGCAACGAAAAAGGCATCGGCCATCATCGCGGCGCCAAAGAATTTGGCGATCAGCATATCTCGGAAAAAACCCGCCACCCGGCTGATGAGAGTCGCCAGACTGACGGGACCCGCAAATCTGGAGATGCTCTCCTCCGCCGGGGAATCACCATTTTCTACCGGCGCAGCACCAGATGCACTTTCTTCTTGTCCTGGATTCGAGGATTCAGGTGGCGTGGTCACAAAATTCCTGACACCGGGGCGGTGAGCTTGACAACCCTTTGTTCCGTGGTATTTTACCCGTGCTGCGAAGCGGCCTCAAGAGGAACATTTAAACCATATTCACGGAGAATCAAACAAATTGCCACATATTCGTTCGGCTAAAAAGCGCAATCGCCAGAATATCGTTCTCCGCGCCAAAAACCGCGCTATTCGAACCCAGTTTCGCAACACCATCAAAGAGGTTTTGAATAGCGAAGAAAATCCCGAAGAACTGCTGAAAAAAGCCCAGTCGCAACTGGACCGCGCAGCCACCAAAGGAATTATCCACAAAAAAACAGCGTCGAGACGCGCGGGAAGATTGGCCAAGAGAGTTCACGCGGCATCTTCCAAATAGCTAAGCAACCTTGTGCGTCCCGCTTCTGGAGAAACGCACATCCACTAAAAACAACTCGAGCGCCTGACGAGCGACCTTCATGTCGCTCGTCCGTTTTAGCTTGCGATCCACCTGAAGCAGTTTCCCGTACAACTCGCGCAAATAGGCGGAACGTAATCCCCTTACCTGACTCTCGAGCCTTTTCGCCACAAAGGGCGGTAGACCCAGTACCTGAGAAATCCCCTGGGCGCCCCGGCCACTTCTAATCAAGGCTTTTGTAATCGTCCAACGCCGAATCAAATTGCGCAACAATCCAACGAACACGACGGGGTGTTCGGTTTCCATCATCCGGCGCAAGAGAACGAGGGTTCCACCCAGGCTCCCCTGGCTAAGCGAATCACCCAACTTATAGAGCAACTCCTCTTTGGAGTGTCCGACTATTTCACGAATCTCATCCACGCCGGCGAGTGTTCCCGGCATCAGGTAGGAGGCAATCTTCTCGAGTTCCGTGCTGAGTCTCATCATCGAGGGCTTGACCATTTCGACCAGCATATCGGCGGCCTCTGGCCGCAGTTCGAACCCCACCTCTACGGAACGCCCATGAAGCCATTTCTTTAATTCTTCCCCCTCCAGGATATCCACCCGACAAACCACGCTCGCCTTCACCAGGCGTTGGAAGAAAGTCGTCCGCATATCGGGGTTCTCCACGCAAAATACCAGAACCGTGGACACAGACGGGTGGTCGAGATAAGAGAGAAAGATGGCTTCATCCTTCTCGCCGGGTCTGATGAAATTGAAGATTTCGATGAGGCGCTTTTCCGCCATGAACGGCAGCGTCTGGGCAATGGTAATGATTTCGGAAATATCGGCCTCGGTCCAGTCGAAGCGATCATGGTTGAAGTCATCCGGTCCATCGCCAAAAACCTTGCGGCGAATGACGCGCAAGTATTCATCCCGCAAAAAAGAGTCCTTGCCTTCCAAAAGGTATATGGGCCGAATCGGCGCGCTTTGCACATCGGAGATCGCCGCCAAGGAACTCTTTGGCTTCTTGCGACTCGGAGCCAATCTAAAAGCCCTCTAGCACGAGGCTGACGACGTCTTCCGATAGAGTATCGGCCACTCGCTGATTCGCACTCGAGCGGTTCGCGTCGCTTTGCGCGATGGATGAGGAAACCTCGAACTCGGCATAGGACTCCACATCCTGATTGATGAGCAATTTCCTCCGCCCCTTGTCGCGCAGCCGTATCCGGGTGCGCACGACGACGCGGTATTGCTGAACCCTGTCGGCGTGAGTGAAGCCAATCGGAGAGAGACGATACTCCCGCAAAACACCTTCGAGAGTGATATCCGCATCTGGGGAGTCAGAAACCCGGAGGCGGCCGTCCCGCAAGAATCTTCCTCGCACCGTTTTCGTAACTGCGCGCCCGAGGCCCGGCTCGCTCGTCTGGTTCAGGAATGGAGGTATCGAAATCGTGCGCACGCCTTTTAGGTTCTCGGGGCGGCGGGTTCCCTCGAGCTCGTAGCCGCAGCCCGCCGCCAGGAAAACGCTCAACAGGAGAGCGAAATGAAACTTGTAAATCGTCCTCAAAAGCGCCTCGCTCAAATCAAAACCTCCAGGGAGAGCTCGCGGTTCTTCACGCTGCTGAAAGCAATTTGCTCGCTCAGCGCAATCAACTCGTCATATTTCTCGTCATTTGGTTCGCAAACAAGAATATCGACATCCCAAGGGTTTCCGATAACGCCCCGTATCGCACCGTTCATGATCTCCGTGGCCACAGGAGCGAAATCATCGGGAAGCTGCGCGAAACCGGAAACCTGCATCGACAAATTCTTCGCCGACGCCTTCATCATTCTTCTAAAAATCTCCTTTGCGCGCCGATAGAGCTTCGTCAGGGTCAAGTCCTCCAAAGAACCGAGTCCTGCGAACAATACGTATTCTGGCGCGAGTCGTCCCTTTGAGGCCAGCAAAGCTTGCGACTCCCATGCGCCGCTCAATTTGCCCTGCTGCACCAGGCGGCTCGCCTCGCTCTCCAGCAAGCGATCGATTTCACCCAATCTCCCTTGAAACGGAAAATCCTCCACCGCGAACATGGAAACAGCGGCGAAACTCTTTACTTCATCGAGTCCCTGGGGAAACAGGCGAAGGCGTATCACACTAGACCACCATTTTCTCTTGGTGGAGACGATCCAGGATGCCGTTCACGAAACCAGGAGCATTCTCCGGTCCATATCGCTTGGCCAGACGAATCGCTTCATCCATCGTAACTGCGGGCGGGATATCCGGAACGAAATACATTTCGCAAACGCCCAGACGCAATATGCTTCTCGATACGGCGTCCATGCGTTCGAGCGACCAACTCGCGCTTGCTCCAGTGAGCAAATCGTTAATCTGCCGGTCCTTATCCAGGAGAATCGATATCAACCTATCGGCGAATATTCTTGAACTCTCATCCGCGGGATGCAACCGCCAATAGCGCTCGACCTCCTCCGGCGTAAGACTTCCGATGCGATCGGTGTGATAAAGGATTTGAAACGCAAGCTCTCGTCCCGCCTTTCTGTTCTCGGCCATTACTTTCCCTCTTCGAGAGCGTCGTTCCCATCCTCATCCATTTTCGAAAACAAATTCGCCATCTCCACGGCCGCCAAGGCACCATCGTATCCCTTGTTTCCCATTTTCGTTCCCGCACGCTCTATGGCCTGCTCAATCGTATCCGTCGTGACGACGGCGAAAATGGTCGGCACCCCCGTCTGAGCGCCCACTTGGGCGATGCCCTTCGTCGCTTCGGCGCACACCAAATCATAGTGAGAGGTAGCGCCCCGTATCACGCAACCTAAACATACGATGGCGTCGTATTTTTGTGATTTCGCCATCTTCATTGCAGCCGCCGGAAGCTCGAACGACCCCGGCACCTGCACGTGCGCCACATCGGCTGCGGACACGCCGCATTGCCGCAAGGCCGTCTCGGCCCCTCCCACGAGGTGCGTGACGATAAAATCGTTAAAGCGCGACGACACGAGGCCGACCCGCAAACCCTGTCCGTTCAGGTTGCCTTCCACCGGATTATCCATTCCCTCTCCACATGCGTTTTATGGACGCTGCAAGTAGGATTCCTTGCCATCCTTCCTCTTTTTTTGCAAAGCCGGCAAAGGTGGCTCCATACCCACCGTCACCCTGTCCTCGAGTTCCAGGCCATAGCCTTCGAGCGCCACGATTCTGCGCTCATCATTCGTCATGATCCGAATCCGCCGCAAGCCCAGGTCCACGAGTATCTGGGCGCCAATGCCGTAATCGCGCAACCCTTCGAGTGGCGCGCTCTTGATTCCGATTTTCTCATCCACATCACGCGGGTTGGGGGACATCTTCTCTTTTCGGGGAAATTCCTCTCCCATCGAATCGGGCTGCAAAAAAACCAATACCCCCTTGCCCGCTTCCTGAATTTTGGCCAGCGCATTTCTGGTTCTATCCGGACAATCAGAGCGTAAGAGCGCCAACAAATCCCAGATGGCATTCACAGGCTGCACTCGAATGTGGGTGGGTTCATCCGGGTTCAATTCCCCCATCACCAAAGCGGCGTGAATCCTTCCGCTGCTTTGATTGTGGTACGCATACACCTTGAAAGTGCCGAACGCCGTCGGCACCACAGCCTCCTCCACACGCTCCACAAGGCGATCGTGACGCATGCGATAAGCGATGAGATCTTTAATGGTCACGAGGGAGAGATTGTTTTTCTTCGCTATTTTCCGCAGGTTGGGGAGGCGCGCCATCGAGCCGTCTTCATTCAAAACCTCACAAAGAACACCCGCGGGCTGAAGGCCAGCCAAGCGGGCCAAATCCACCGTGCCCTCCGTGTGGCCCGCTCGCCTGAGCACGCCGCCCGGCTGCGCTCGCAGCGGGAAAATGTGGCCGGGCGTCACCAGGTCCGACGGCCTGGCGTCTTCTTGTATCGCGGTTTGTATGGTGTGTGCCCTGTCGAAGGCGCTGATGCCCGTCGTGACGCCTTCACACGCTTCGATGGAAACCGTAAAAGCCGTGCCGAAAGCCGACCCGTTCTGGCCGCTGGGCACCATCATGGGGAGACCCAGAGATTCGACCTTCTCCGGCGTGAGCGCGAGACAAACCAGACCGCGCGCGTGCTTGGTCATGAAGTTAATCGCCTCGGGCGTAGCCCTCTCGGCCGCCAAGATGAAATCGCCCTCGTTCTCGCGATCCTCATCATCCACGAGGACGACGATGCGTCCCTCGCGAATATCGCCCATCGCCTCTTCAATCGTGGAGAAAGGACTTTCGTCGAAATCCTTTTCCTCCATCGGCTCAGGCATAGCCTTGCTCCTTTAGTTTTTCCATCGTGACGCCGCTTGGAGACCTCGATTCTATGTGGGGAACGAGCAGCTTTTCCACGTATTTTCCAATCAAATCCGCCTCCAGGTTCACGGCGGCGCCGTCTTTCTTATCCGTGAGCGTCGTTTGCTCACCCGTATGCGGGATGATGGAAACCGAAAAAGTCTCACCGTCACATGCCGCTACCGTCAGGCTGATTCCATCGACCGCGATAGAACCTTTATAGACGACATAGCGCATCACCTCCACCGGGGCCTCGAATGTGAGCCAAATGGAGTCGCCCTCGTTTTTTCTATTCTTGATCCTGCCCACGCCGTCCGCGTGGCCACTCACGAGATGCCCGCCCAAGCGTTCTCCCAGCGCCATGGCGCGCTCCAGGTTGCATCCGTCGCCAACAGCCAGTTCCCCTAAATTCGTACGCCTCAGCGTCTCGATGGACAAATCGGCCTCGAACTTTCTTTCATCAAAATCGACCACCGTGACGCAAACGCCATTAAGCGCAATGGAATCCCCCAACCGCACCCCGTTCAAAAGACCCGGCGCCTCGATGGCGATTCGCGCACCTTTGGCGTCTTTTCTCAATGAGCGAATCGCGCCGATGGTCTCGATGATCCCGCTAAACACTCGCCCCGTCCCCTATGTCTTTCCAGATCGGTTTTTTGAAATATCCTTGAATCAACAAATCATCCCCAATAACTTCATGTATTACATTAAATAATCCGGGGAGAGATTGCAATTCCGATTCATCAAGTCCGGAAATCGCGCCCGGAGCCTGCGCATCCCCAACCACCAGGGGCGCCAAAAAATAAAGGAGACGATCCGCCAAACCCTCCCGAATAAATGAACCGTGCACCCGTCCGCCGCCTTCCACGAGAATATGACGAACGCCGCGGCTTCCCAACACCCCTAACAGCAGAGCGAGCGACACCCGGCCCTGCGGGTCCGCTCCTATGCGGATGATTTCCGCACCCGTTTCGCGCAACGCCTCTTCTTTGGCCGTGGGGGCCGCGTCCGTAGTCGCGACGATGGTGGAACTCCCCTCCCGAGAGGCCAGAATCCGGGCGTGAGAGGGCGTCCTGAGCCTGGAATCCAAGACAACTCTCGTCAATGGCTTGCCCGGAACGCCATCGGGCCGCGCCGTAAGCAACGGGTCGTCCTCCAGGACCGTCTCCACTCCCACTAAAATGGCGTCCACTTTGTTTCTGAAATGATGGCCTGCGTTTCTCGCCGCCTCGCCCGTTATCCACCTGCTCTGCCCGCTTCGGGTGGCGATTTTCCCGTCCAGACTCGCAGCGGCCTTCAGGGTAAGAAAGGGGCGACCACGCTGCCACCAGTGAAAATAGACTTCATTCTGGCGCACCGCCTCCTCGGCCATTATGCCAATTTCCACCCCGACGCCATGCGCGCGCAGGTGCGCAAATCCTTTGCCGGACACTTGTGGGTTCGGGTCCGAGACGGCGACGATGACGTGAGAAACGCCCGCCTCCACCACGAAAGGCGCGCAAGGGGGAGTTCTGCCCTGGTGAGAACATGGCTCCAGAGTGAGGATTAAAACGC
This sequence comes from bacterium, assembly GCA_965261085.1. Classification (GTDB taxonomy): domain Bacteria; phylum UBA8248; class UBA8248; order UBA8248; family UBA8248; genus Bin107. The sequence continues at coordinate 2,573,327 of OZ253442.1, read as the reverse complement.
CGCCTCGCGCACGATCACCCGCGTCTTGCAAAGCCAGGACTTCCGCGTGCGGCTCCCCCGCCTTTCGGTGCCAGCCCCGGCCCGCTGTCTCTCCGGCGGCGTCAAGAACAACAGCCCCGACTAGTGGATTGGGGCTCGTCATTCCCTCCGCGCGCGCCGCGAGGGACAGGGCTTCTGCCATCAACTCATTTTTCCGCTCGGCGGAGAGGTGAACCATCAAAGGGGAATCCCGCTCAATGGATTTCGACCGTTTGGTATGAACCGTGCGTTATGGCCGCCTGAGCGGCGGCGAGCCTCGCAATCGGGGCCCGGTACGGAGCGCAGGAGACGTAATCCATTTTCATCATATGGCAAAATTCAACCGACGTGGGTTCACCGCCATGTTCCCCGCAAATGCCCACCTCGAGATCCGCCCGTCTCGCACGGCCGCGCTCCATGCCGATTTGCACCATCTCGCCCACTCCCTCACGATCAACGGCCACGAAAGGATCTCTGGAAATCAAATCCTTTTCGATGTACGTGGGCAGAAACCAGCCCGCGTCATCGCGGCTCAAACCATAGGTCAACTGGGTCAGATCGTTCGTGCCGAAACTGAAGAATTCCGCACTCTCGGCAATCTCTCCCGCCAGGAGGCAGGCCCTGGGAATTTCGATCATCGTGCCCGTGAGGTAGCGGGGCGTGACGCCTTTTTCTTCGATCACCTTCCCGGCGGTATCGTGCACGATGTCGCGATTGAACTCCCATTCCCCTATGCCGGAGGTGAGGGGAATCATGATTTCAGGCAACACGTCCATGCCCCGAGATTTCATCTCACAGGCCGCCTCGATGATGGCTCGCACCTGCATTTCGGCGATTTCGGGATACGTGACCACCAGACGACAGCCGCGGTGGCCCAACATCGGGTTCTGCTCTTCGGTCGCTTCCGTGGCGTGTCGCACGGTATCCAGCCCTACCCCCAATAACCTGGCCACCTGCTCCATGTCTTCTTCCGTTTTGGGCAAAAACTCGTGAAGCGGCGGATCCAGGAGCCTGATCGTCACTGGCCTTTCCTTCATCACTTCGAAGATGCCGATGAAATCCTCGCGCTGCATGGGCAGGAGATGATCGAGCGCATCTCGCCTTTCTTCCTCCGTAGCCGCCAGAATCATCGCGCGCACATAGTCGATGCGCTCCCCCTCGAAGAACATGTGCTCCGTGCGGCACAGGCCGATTCCCTCGCAGCCGAATTTGAGAGCCGCCTTGCTATCCGTCACCGTGTCGGCGTTCGCGCGAACCCCCAAAGTCCTGATCTCATCCGCCCATTCCATCAGGGTGGCGAAATCCCCCGAAAGCTCGGGTTGTTTGAGTTTCGCCTCACCCAGAATCACCTCGCCGGTATTTCCGTTCAAGGAAATAAAATCTCCCTCCAATATCGTTTCGCCGTTCACGCGAATCACCTTCTCATCTCCCCTTACGTTCAGGGCGCTGCAGCCGGTGACGCAGCATTTGCCCATCTGCCTCGCGACGACGGCCGCATGCGAGGTGAGCCCGCCCCGCGCCGTGAGGATGCCCTGGGAAACGTTCATCCCGTTAATGTCTTCGGGGCTCGTCTCCTGACGCACCAGGATGACGGGATCTCCCGCCTCCGCCCGCTCCACCGCATCCGTGGCGGTGAACACAACCCGGCCCACGGCGGCGCCCGGCGATGCGGCCAGGCCCTTGGCCACCACTTTCAACTCCCCTTCCACATCGATCATCGGATGCAGCAGTTGGTCCAGGCTATCGGGGTCCACCATCTGCAAAGCAACTCGCCTGTCTATCACGCCTTCCCTCACCAACTGGATGGCGATCCGCACGGCCGCCGCCGCCGTGCGCTTACCGTTTCTCGTCTGGAGCATGAACAGACGCCCGTTCTGAATCGTAAACTCCATGTCCTGCATATCTTTGTAATGGGCTTCGAGCTTTTCGGTAATGCTTTCAAACTCTGCATAACACTCGGGCATTTTTCCCCTGAGGTTTTCGATGGGTTCAGGCGTCCTGATGCCCGCCACCACGTCTTCGCCCTGGGCGTTGAAGAGAATCTCGCCATATAGCGCGTGCTCGCCGGTCGCGGGATTGCGCGAGAAAGCGACCCCGGTGCAGCAATCCTCGCCCATGTTGCCATAAACCATGCACTGCACGTTGACGGCGGTGCCCCAGTCGTGGGGAATGTGATACAGCCGACGGTAGGTGAAGGCGCGATCGTTGTTCCAGGACTTGAACACTGACTCAATAGATAACCGCAATTGTTCGTAAGGGTCCTGGGGGAAACTCGAACCCGTTTTCTCTTGCACGAGAGCGGCGTATTCATCCACCAGCTCGGCTAGGTCGTCCGCCGTCAGGTCCAAATCGGACGCGGCCCCCTTGCGCTGCTTCATCGCCTCGATCTTCGATTCGAAATCGTGGTGCTCCATTTCGAGAACCACGTTGCCGAACATGTTGATGAACCTGCGATAGCTGTCGTATGCGAAACGGCGGCTGCCCGATTTTTTTTCGAGAGCGGCGACCGTCTTGTCGTTCATCCCCAAATTGAGGACGGTATCCATCATGCCCGGCATCGAATCGCGTGCGCCTGAGCGCACGCTCACCAAAAGCGGATTTTCATCGCCACCGAATTGCGCTCCCATTGCATCTTCCAAGTGCGCCATCTGCTCTTTCACGTCTTCCCAGAGGCCCTCGGGAAACGCGTTTTGTTTCAGATAATCGACGCAAACCTGCGTGGTGATGGTAAAGCCCGGCGGCACGGGGATATCCAGGCTCGCCATCTCCGCCAGATTCGCGCCCTTACCACCCAGCAGTTCGCGCATATCGGCGCTGCCATCGGTTCGCCCGGCGCCAAAGGAATAAATCATCTTCTCCGTCATCACCTACATCCTCCCGCGCCTCTCGCGCGTCTGAACAATAGTTTGGGTGGCTAAAAACTACTCCGATTTTTTCGTTGCCCTCAATTGAATTTTCGTAAAATCCGCGTTCGCCGAAAACAGTGCGCCCACACCGGCCATCAGCGCAAGGCGGTTTTTTCGCAAGGCGGCATCCTCGTCCATCACCATCACCTCTTCGAAAAAATCATCCACCACGGGCCGGATTTCCTCGATGGAGGTATTCGCCGAAACGTAGGCTTCCTCCAGGGAGGCGGCGTCTCCCGGCCGGACGCTCGCCAGCGCTTCTCTCACCGCTTCTGAAACCGCGCCCAAGGATGCGTTCAGCTTCTTCTCGGCGTCATCCACGAGAAGCCGCGCATCCAGATTGTCCGCCGCATCATGTTCACCACCCTCATTGGCCTTGCGGATGATGTTGCTCACCCGCTTGAAGGTCGTCGTGAGCGGCTCGAAGGTCTCTTCGCTCGACGCCAACCGCTCCAGGGCGCGGAGACGCGCCCGTGCATCTATCACGTCGCGCCAGCCTGAATCGCCTCCCGCCGCGAGCACCGCCTCCACCAGGTCGCCGCGCGCGCCGCCGCGCGACAGATAGGCGGACAACCGGTTGCGCAGAAAGCCCAAAATTCTTTTTGACGCCTCGACGCCGTCTTTGAACTTATCCTCGAGAAGTTCGCTCGCTACTGTCACCCATTCGGGCAAGGATATCCTGAAACCCTTATCCTCCAGAATGAGCAGAATCGCGTTGGCCGCGCGTCTGAGCGCATAAGGATCCTCCGAACCGCTGGGCAGGTAGCCGAGCCCCACCATACCGACGATGGTGTCCATGCGGTCGGCAAGCCCCACGATGGCCCCCGCATGGCCTTCCGGAAAATCGTCTCCCTCTCCCCTGGGGAGATAGTGTTCATATATGGCGCGGGATACCGCCTCGTCCCTGCCCTCACGCTCGGCATAGCGCCGGCCCATGACGCCCTGAAGCTCGGGGAATTCATAGACCATACCGCTGGTTAAATCCGCCTTACACAGTGATGCCGCCTCGTCCACGGTTTTCGCCAAAGCTCCGTCGCCCGGCGCGAGCTTTTCGCACAGCCATGCGCTCAGGCGCCTGAAGCGTTCGACCTTGTCCCAACTCGTGCCCAGCCTCGGATGATAGACCACACCCTTCAATTCCTCCGCCATGTCGACGAGGGGCGTTTCGAGGTCCTGTCGCCAATAAAAATCCGCGTCCTCCAATCTGGCGCGCACGACGCGCTCATAACCTTTGCGCACCACGCCCATATCCTTCGCCTGCGTGTTGCTCACGCCGATGAAGGCAGGAATGAGCCGTTCACCACCCTTTTCCTTGAGCGCAAAACATCTTTGGTGCACCTCCAGGGTGGAGATGATAACCTCTCTCGGCAAATCCAAAAATTTTTCATCGAACCCGCACGACACCGGAAACGGCCACTCCACCAGATGCGCCACCTTCTCGACCAGACGCTCCACAGCCTCCGCATCCGCCGCGGGTTCACCGCCCTTGGATTCGGTGGCCTCCAGAACGCCTGCGCGCACCATGGGGATGCGCCCGCCACCGCTTCCGTCATCGACAAAAGGCTCTACATTATTTTCACGTAATACATCAATATAATCCTGGAACTTACTGATATGCAATTTTTTATTTGCATGAAATCTATGGCCGTACGTGATCGACCCAAAGGGCGGAAGCGATGCCTCTTCACTCGATGCGGGACCGTCGACACACTCCTGACCATAAAGGGCCAAAATCCATTGCACGGGCCGGACGAAGGAGAACTTACCGGCTCCCCAGCGCATGGATTTCGGAGACGGCAACTCCCGGATGAGCTTCGTCAGCAAAGGCCCCAAAACGGTTTTGGCCTCATCCCCTAAATCTTGTCTGAAATACATCAGGCGCGCGCCCTTGGGCGTATCCACCTTCTTCAGTTCGGAAACATCCGCCCCATTCGTCCTGGCGAAGCCGAGAGCCGCTTTGGTCGGATTCCCGTCCTCATCGAATGCGTTTTTCACGGGGGGGCCCAGCACTTCCTCTTGAAGCGGTTTCTGGCGCTCAGCCAACTCCGCCACGTGCAAGACGAGTCGCCTGGGCGTTCCGAACGTCTCCAAACCCGCATAATCCAGGCGCGCGTTATCAAACGCCGCCTCGGCCCGCTCCTTTAGAGCGGCTATCATCCCCGGCATGTAGGTGGAGGGGATCTCCTCGGTCCCGATTTCAAAAACCAGTTCTTTACTCAAATCGAAACCCCCTACCCCTTGCCCGCGCTTGGCTTCGCCTCTATCGCGTCGTATTGCGCGGCGTAGAGGGCGATATGCTCCCTTCGCTGCGCTTCGTCCTTGATGAGAGAGAAACCGGCCGCGTAGCGGGATTTCAGATAGCTTTCGGCGCATGCGCGCGCCATTTTTCTGATTCTGCCGATATAGCGCGCCCGCTCGCTCACGCTGATGGCGCCTCGCGCATCCAGAAGATTAAAGGTGTGCGAACACTTGAGTGCGTGATCATAGGCGGGAAACGTGAGGCCCTTCTCCACGAGGCGCAAACCTTCGGCCTCGTATTTATCAAAAATGTCAAAATGAATGGTTACGTCCGCCTCTTCGAAATTGTAGTGGCTGAACTCCACTTCCGTCTGGTAATGCACGTCGGCGTATCTGATCACCCCGCCATCCGCCTCTCGCGCCCAGACGAGGTCGTACACGCTCTCCACCCCTTGTAGGTACATGGCGATGCGTTCGAGCCCGTAAGTCAACTCCGCGGACACCAGATCCAAATCCAGCCCGCCTGCCTGCTGAAAATAGGTGAACTGCGTGACTTCCATGCCGTCGAGCCACACCTCCCAGCCCAGGCCCCACGCGCCGAGGTTCGGCGATTCCCAGTCATCCTCGACAAAACGAATATCGTGCTCGAGCGGGTCGACCCCCAAACTCTTGAGGCTTTCCAGATACTGCTCCTGCACGTCGATGGGCGAGGGCTTCAGAATCACCTGGTACTGATAATAGTGCTGGAGCCTGTTCGGGTTCTCCCCGTAGCGGCCGTCCGTGGGCCTCCTGCTGGGCTCGACGTAGGCCACCTTCCAGGGTTCGGGGCCGAGAGAGCGCAAAAAAGTGGCCGGGTTCATCGTGCCCGCGCCGACCTCGATGTCGTATGGCTGCTGGATGACGCACCCTTTTTGAGACCAGTACTTCTCCAGCCCCATAATTACTTCCTGAAACGTCAACACATCGCTCAACCAATAAACTCCTTATGCAGCACGCGCACCGAATTCTCGGAGTCCGCCTGACGCACCACCACGGATATGGAAATCTCGGAAGTCGAGATCATCATGATGTTAATGCGGCTTCTCGCCAAAGCGGAGAAAACGCGCGCCGCCACGCCGGCCTGGCTCTTCATGCCCACGCCCACGACGGAGACCTTTGCTATTTCATCGTCGCGCGAGATAGCGGCGTCGCCCAGGGATTCATGCGATTGATGCATGATGCGCTCCACCTCCCCCGCCATATCGCTATTCACCGTGATGGAGATGTCGGTCAAACCGTTTTCGCTCACGTTCTGGACGATCATGTCCACCATGATGGATTTCTCGGCCAACTGGCCAAACAAGGCAGCAGCAATGCCGGGCCTGTCGGGCACGCCGCTAATCGTGAGTTTCGATTGCTTCGAATCGCAGCTCACGCCGCGAACGGCGGGGGACTCGATTCCCGTCGACTCTGGAATGATCAATGTTCCCTCTCCTTCATCAAACGCAGAGCGGACAACGAGTGGAAGGTCATACTTCGCCGCCAGATCCACAGAGCGCGCCTGCAGCACTTTCACGCCCAGGGACGCGAGTTCCATCATCTCCTCGAACGATATCTGCTCCATGCGCTTCGCGTCGGGGACAAGGCGCGGGTCGGCCGTGTACACCCCGTCCACATCGGTATAAATCTCACAGCGATCCGCTTCAAGCGCCGCAGCCAACGCCACGGCGGTAAGGTCGGAACCTCCGCGCCCCAGCGTCGTCTCCTCATCGAACTCATCGACTCCCTGAAAACCTGCGGCGACGACCACCTTTCCCTCATTGAGTTCCTTGAGAATCCTCGCCGGACGGATGGAGCGCACGCGGGCCCGGGTATGGGCACCCTCCGTCAAAATGCCCGCCTGCCCGCCCGTGAGGGATATGGCGGGTGTCCCGGCGGCTTCGAGAGCGATGGCCAAAAGCGAACTCGCAATACGCTCCCCGGAGGTGAGCAGCAAATCCATCTCCCGTCCCACCGGCTGAGGCGAAAGCTCGTGCGCGAGCCGAATCAGCTTATCGGTTTCTCCCGCCATCGCGCTCACCACGACGATGATGCGATCCCAGGATTTTTTCGCCACTGACACCCGCTTCACCACGCCGCGAATCTTATCCAGATCCGCGACCGAGGTGCCGCCGAATTTTTTCACGACCAGGCTCATTTTGTCCCCATCATCCACTGAACAATCGTTTTTTCACCGCATCGAGCGAATAGACACGCTCCGCCCGCTCCAGTTCTTCGGAAAAACCGGCGGACAAATTTTTCTGCTCCCCATCGCCGCCGCGAATCATCCGCCAGAGACCCGCCAAGCCACCCGGACGCTTCGGCGGCGTGAGATTCTCTCCATCGAAATCCGCAATCGCGAACGGGACGGCGGCGGTGGTCCATTCCTGGGACTCCACGCTGAATCCATGATCCACCGCCACGAGGATGCGGCACGGCTCGCTCAACTCTTCCAACAAGGGCGACATGAACCCGGCGTCGAACCTCTTGATGGCCTCGATTTTCTCCTCCAACTCGCGCCAGGGGGATATATCGTCCACATCCTGGAGCGAGAACACGAAATCATGACCCGAGAGCGCCTCGCACACGGTGGCGGACGCCTTCTCCCCCGGCTCATATACATCCGCGCCCCCCAGTTTGGCAAAGCCCTTCGCGAGTTGTGAGTCGGTAATCAGCGCAGAATCCCTGCCTCCCGTTTTTTCCGAGATTCGCTCCACCTCTTCAGCGAGGCCGCCACCCCAAAGCCATACGGAGTTCGCCGCGAACATCCGGGTTTCCGCCTTTTCCCTCAACCCTGCATGGGTGGAGAGCACCATCTGGGAATCGTTCACGAAATGAACGAAACGCCGCGCCGCTTCCGATCCCGGCAGATGATCCCCGATGGGTCTTCCGGTAATCGCATGTGGGGACGAGAAGCCACGAAAAGATTCCGGTGAGAGCCCCGCATCCGCACGCTGATAAAAAAGAAGCGCCTCGCAGCCACCCAGAGATTCGAAACGAAACGATTCGCCCTCATCGGGCGGCATGTGCCGCTCCAGATAAGCGATGAGTTCGCGGTTCTCCTCGTCCGTGACGCCGAAGCCCGTCGGGTCGAGCATAACGACGCTCGTGGCGCCGGGCTTCAAGCACACGAAGTTGAGCCGCAAGACCGCTTCCCCCACATTGGGGAGAACATTGGCGGCGGCGGCGAGCATCAGGCCAGAAGAAAAAGAACCGGGGTAGGCGAAAAAATTTCGGAGAAACCCATCCAGGGATGGATAAGCATCACCGGAATCTGGAGACCAAACCCCGGAAAACCCCGAATCCGCCAGGCGATCCAGCGCGGGTGTACGCGCCCTCTGCAAGGGAGTTTCACCATCAAAGTCCGCCACCGGCCTGTCGGCGAGGCCACGCGCAAGAACCACCAGGATTTTTCGCATCAGGGATGAACTCTTGTCTGCTTGGTCACATGAAAGCCATGCCGTCCGATTCCACACGAATAAGCGCGTAAGCAGATTGCACCACGTCGAGGCGGGAAATCTCCTCGAGCGCGTTTTGCATGTTCTCCTCCGTCGCCTTGTGGGTGAGCAGCACCAGACGGGCATAACCGTCCTCGTCGGCGCGGCCCTTCTGGACGACGGTTTCGAGGCTGATGTCGTGTTCGCCGAAAACGCCGGAGATCCGGCTCAACACCCCCGGCTTATCCACAGCCGCGAAGCGAACGTAGAAGCGCGTCGAAATTTCCCGAGGCGCCAGGATGTCGAGGCGCTCGCGCTGGTCAGGTAAAAAAGCGGCGGCGGGAATACGCGAGTCACCGCCATTCTTGAGCCACCTCGCCACTTCGATGATGTCGCCCACCACGGCGGAAGCCGTGGCCTCCGAGCCCGCGCCTTTGCCGATGAAAACCTGGGGCCCTGCATTCGCCCCCGAGACGGCCACCGCATTATAGACCCCTCCCACCTGCGAGAGAGGGTGGCTCTCGGGAAGCATCGTCGGGTGAACGCGGATGTCGAGTTTCCCGTCCTGCTCTTGCGCCATGGCAATGAGCTTGATTCGGTAACCGAGTTCTTTGGCGATGTCGATGTCAACGGACGTGATGTAGCGAATCCCCTCGGTGTGGTACGCCTCGACGTCCACAGGTGTTCCATAGGCCAGATTCGCCAGAATCGCTATCTTGTGCGACGCATCGACACCGTCGATGTCAAAAGCCGGATCGGCTTCCGCATAGCCGAGTTCCTGCGCACGCTTTAGCGTTTCACCGAAATCCGCGCCCATCTCCGTCATACAGCTCAAAATATAGTTGCACGTGCCGTTCAGGATGCCGGCGAGACTCTCGATTTTATCCGCCGCGAAAGCCTCGCGTAAGTTTCTGATTATCGGAATGCCGCCCGCGACGGACGCCTCGAAACCCAGCGGACAGCCCGCCTTCTCCGCCGCGGCGAATATCTCCTCCCCGTGGACGGCGAGCACCGCCTTGTTCGCGGTCACGACCGGCTTTTTCTTTCCGATCGCCCGCAGGATGTGACGCCTGGCGTCATCCGTTCCACCGATGAGTTCCGCGACCACGTGCACGTCGGGCGCATCGATTACCGCCTCGAAATCCGTACCCAGATTCTCGGCAGCCACTCCGCGCGCCGTCTTGTTCTTGGTGAAGATGCTGCGGTCCGCGATTCTCGAGACGCATACCTCCACGCCAAGACGCCTTTTGATCAACTCACGCTGCTCGTCGAGCAGATTCACCACACCGCTTCCGACCGTACCCAAGCCCAATATGCCGACGCAAATTTTCTTCATGTCCCTCGTCTCGATCAAGCGGCGGACTAGCTCGCCGCTCGCCTGGACGCCTTTTCCTGAAATATGGAGCGGAGGTTTTTGAGCGCCTGCCGTGTGCGGTGCTCATTCTCCACGAGCGCGAAGCGTACGTGCCCATCCCCCAACTCGCCGAAGCCGACCCCCGGCGATACGGCCACTTCCGTTTCCTTCAACAAGAACTTGGAGAACTCCAGAGAACCCATTTCTTTATAGGGTTCGGGAATCTCCGCCCAGACGAACATCGTGCCTTTGGGTTTTGGAACGTGCCAGCCGATTCTATCCAACCCGTTGCACAGCGCGTCGCGACGACTCTGGTAGATCTGCCGGATTTCCTCGACACATTCCTGAGGGCCGTTCAGCGCGATGATCGACGCAATCTGGATGGGTTGGAACGCGCCGTAGTCCAGGTAGCTCTTGATGCGCCTGAGCGCGCTGATAATCTCGCGGTTCCCCACGGCGAAGCCCATCCGCCAGCCGGGCATCGAGTAGCTCTTGGAGAGCGAGAAAAACTCCACGCTCACATCCTTGGCGCCCTTCACCTGCAATATGCTGGGCGGCTCGTAGCCATCGAAGCCTAAGTCGGCATAGGCGAAATCATGCACGATGATGAGGTTGTACTCTTTCGCGAAGGCGACGACTTTTTCAAAAAAATCAAGATCCACGCAAACCGTGGTGGGGTTGTGCGGAAAACTCAAGACGAGAATTTTCGGCCGCGGCCATATCGGACGGATGATGTCGGTCATGCTCTCGAAAAAATCATCCCCCTGCGAGAGCGGCACGTGAATCACATTGCCGTTCGCCAGCACCATGGCGTAGGTATGGATGGGGTATGTGGGACTCGGCACCATGACCAAATCGCCCGGGTTCGTGATGGCCAACGCCAGATGGGAGATGCCCTCCTTCACGCCGATGGTGACGATGGCCTCCTCTTCGGGGTCGATATTCACGTCATAGCGGCGGCCGTACCAATCTGCGATGGCCATCCGCAGCCGGGTGATGCCGCGCGAAGCGCTGTAGCGGTGATTTCTGGGGTTCGTCGCCGCCTCCACGAGCTTTTCCACGATGTGCGGCGGGGTGGCGAGGTCGGGATTCCCCATACCGAAATCGATGATGTCGACGCCTCGGCGGCGGGCCTCGATTTTCAGTTCATCGACGCCCGCGAAGACATAAGGCGGCAGGCGCGTAATGCGCTGGAACTCATGCATGATCAAGAATCCTCAACTAACCGGTAAGGATATCAGGCGATGGGAGGGAGCCGGTACATTACGGCCCGAGCCATCCGTCGTCATAAAGGCGCGGCCCTCGGGGTCTCCTTGCAATTTCCCCTCCCCCAACCCTTGGGAGGCGTGCAGGGCCTCCTCCGCATTGTAGGAGCTTCTCACGAAAGGACCCGCGAACACGTGCCCGAAACCCCTCGCCTCGCCCGCGCGCCGGTAGCGCGCATATACGTCCGGGTGAATGTATTCGCGAACGGGAATCGCCTTTTTTTGGGGCGAAAGATACTGGCCGATCGTCATGACCCGGCAATCGACCCTCTCGTCTCTTAAATCATCCATCAAGGAGAGGACGTCCTCTTCCGTTTCGCCCATGCCGACCATGACGCCGCTTTTCGTCACCATCTCCGGCTCGATATCCCTCGCCATGCCGATGACGCGCAGCGAGCGCTCATAATCGCCGTTGGGCCGTGTACTCTTGAACAGGCGCCGCACCGTCTCGATGTTATGGTTAAAAACATCCGGTCCGGCGCGAACCACCCGCTCGACCGCATCGAAATCGCCCATGAAATCACTCACCAGAACCTCCACCGTGGTCTGCGGCAGCAATTCGCGAATCGCTTCGATGGTCGCCACCACGTGGCCGGCCGCGCCATCGGGCAAATCATCGCGATTCACCATCGTGACGACCACATGCTTCAGACCCAGTAATTTCGCGGCTTCGGCCACATGCAGCGGCTCCCTTACGTCCAGAGGCTCCGGCGCGCCCTTCGTGACAGCGCAATAGCCGCAAGTTCTGGTGCATACATCCCCGCCAATCATGAAGGTGGCCGTATTGCGGGAAAAACACTCGAACAGGTTCGGGCATCGGGCTTCCTCGCACACGGTGTGCAGATGCTTGTTGCGCATCAGCGCCTTGACTTCGTGAGAACGGCTCGGACTCGGCAGCCGCTTTACGAGCCAGGGGGGAAAGCGTCGAGAAGCCATCGAATTGCCTCCGCTCCCGGGAATCGGGAGGCTGCATCTTAGGAACGGAAACCGCAGGTGTCAAGATTAAAGCTATTTATAGCAAATAAACTGCAAATCATTGTATTCAAAATTACTTTACATAGGAGCGATTTTGGCCCCCACGAGGTTCATTTTCGCCCTGATCTCGGAGAGCGCTTTTCGGGCCTCCTCCTTGTCCCGGTAGTGGCCCACCCGGACGCGGTACCACGTTCCCCTGGCGCCGAGATCCGCATTCCTGATGTAGGGTTGAAAGCCCGTGTTCCTCAGCCTCCGGACGGTTCGAAGCGCCTCATCGAATGTCTTGACCGAAATAACCTGAATGGTATATCCGCTTGCTTTCGTCCAGGGTTTGGAGGCGCGCAGACTCGCCGCCGCCTGCTTTTTGAGTTCCTCATCGAGCGCATCCATATCGTCTTGCTTCTCGACAACCTTCGGCTCGGCAACCTTCTCCTCGGGAGGCTTCTCCACCGCCGCCACAGGCGGGGGCGTAGGCGTCGTTTCAGGCGCTCTTTTCTTTCTCATCACCGGCAGCTTGATGGGTTCGATGGGCTGCTCGTTTTCCTGTCCTTCCTTGAGCAGGTCCTGATAAAATTTCGGTTGGATAGGAGCCGCCGGTTTGTCCGCCACCTCACGTTCGGGCGGTTTTTTTCGTTCGGGCGTCTTTTTCAAGGCGACGACCGCCTTGGGCGCGGCATTTTCACCCTTGCCCCTTTCGAGGCCTGCGGGTTCGGCCGCAACCCCGGCCACCTCACTCGATGCGCCGCGCGCACCCCAGAAGTAGCCGAAGCCGAAGGACGCGCCCGTCACCACGAGGAGGAAGAGCACGAAAACGCCGGCTTCGAGTTTGTCGTAAGTAATCCGGTAGCGCTTTACGGGTGCGCGGCGCCGGGACTTCATGGGCCTTCTCGTTTTCCGTGGGCGGATGCTGACTACATCTTCTCGGGAGCGGAGACTCCCATCAAATTCAAGCCGCTTTTCAAGACGACTTGCACGCACTTCGTGAGACACAGGCGGGCGTGTGTGATCTCCTCGCGCTGTCCCAGTATGCGGTTGCGATTATAATAGGCATGAAACTGTTTGGCGAGAGCCATGAGGCCGAATGTGACGTGGTGGGGCTCCAGCCTCTCGGCCGCGGTTCGCACCACGTCGGGCCATTCGAGGAGGCTCTTCATAAGCCCGTGCTCCTCGTCCAGCACGAGCACTCGGGGAGGCGCCTCATCGAGGTCACCGGGCGATTCGCCTTCTTCCGCCGCCTGCCTGAAAAGACTGCACGCGCGCGCATGGGCGTATTGAACATAGTAGACCGGATTCTCGCTGCTTTGTTCTTTCGCCAAATCCAGGTCGAACTCCAGCGCCGTGTCCGCGCTCCTCATCAGGAAGAAAAAACGGGCCGCGTCCACGCCCACTTCATTCACCACGGAGGATAATTCCTCGAACTCGCCCGAGCGCGTGCTCATCTGCACCGCCTCGCCGCCACGGCGCAAGCTCACGAACTGAACGAAGAGAACGTCGAGCTTTTCGGGTTCATGGCCGAGCATCTCCACCGCCGCGCGCACCCGAGGCAGATACCCGTGATGATCCGCCCCCCACACGTTGATGTAGCGGTCGAAGCCGCGCTCGTACTTGAGGTGATGATAGGCGATGTCCGAAGCCAGATAGGTCGGGCGGCCATCGTCCCGAACCACAACGCGGTCCTTCTCGTCTCCGTGCGCGCTCGAAGCAAGCCACCTGGCTCCGTCTTTCTCATAGAGTTTTTTGTTCGCCTCGAGCGCGGCGATCGCTTTCTCGACCCTGTTCCCGTTTTCCGAGAACAAGGAAGCCTCGCTGAACCATTCATCGAAATGAACCCGGAATTCGGCGAGGGATTTTTTGATGTCCTCCAGTATCAAATCCTTGGCTATCACGCCCGCCTGCGAGAGAAGGGCTTTTTCTCCCTTCCCGACGAACGGCTCGACGCCCTCCAGGAACCTGGGCGACTTGACGATCTCGCGAATGTATTCGCCCTGGTAGGCATCCTCCGGAAAGTCCACCGCCTCGCCCCTCACGTCTTGCAAGTAGCGCGCGTAGGCCGATTTCGCCAGCGTCTCGATCTGATTGCCCGCATCGTTGATGTAATATTCCCGGTGCACGCGAAAGCCCGATGCCTCCAGCACGCGCCCCAGAACGTCGCCCAGCGCCGCGCCCCGGCCATGACCGACGTGAAGCGGACCCGTGGGGTTTGCGCTCACGAACTCGAGATAAACGGATTTGCCCGCCCCCAATTCGTTTTTTCCAAAATCATCCGGCGAGGACAATATCTCCTTGAGCTTCGCGCACAGGTAATCTCCATCGAGATAGAGGTTGATGAAGCCCGGCTTTTCGATTCGAACGTCTTTCAAAAATCCTTCCGGCGCCTCGAAGTGTTTTACAATTTGCTCCGCAATCACCAGGGGAGCCTTGCGCTCGGCTCTGGCCAGCGTCATCGCGATGTTGCAGGAAAAATCGCCGAAAGCCTCGTTCTGCGGCGTCTCGATGACGACCGCCGGTCTCTCCTCGGAAGTCAAATCACCCGCCGCGCGCGCGCTTTCAAATGCGTTCTCGAATATGGGGACCATCAGTTTTTTCAGCACAAAAGCCTCATGAAAAAAAACAACCGGCGCAAAGAGAGGAACAAATACCGCTCCCGCTGGATTCCGTCAACGCGAAACGCGGGTGCGGCCCGATCGCCCGGGCAGGTTCTTTCCGCCATGAAATTGCAAAAATGCCTCTGCGCACCCGATGATCTCTGACCCCAGGGATGCGGCGAATTGGATAGAAAAACACTTATCGGGCGTCAGGCGAAGAATCTCTCTCATCGCGGCGACAGCGCCGGCGCGCAGGCGCATTTCACGCGCAGGCGGCTCCGGGCATCTCGCGCAGCGAATCTCGCCCGTCGGTAGGTCGAAACGCGCCGTCTCGCTCCCCGGTTTTTTCTCACACGCCGCGCAATAGTCGAGGCCCGGGCCGAGACCCATCGTCTTGAGCAACATCAGGAGGAAGATTCCCTCCATGCCCGCTGTGCTCGCGCCCGTCTCCAGGGTTTCGAGCGAGGATTTGAGCAACCGAAAGTGCGCGCCCTCGCCCTCGCCCACGCCCAGCACCACATCGAGTATCTTCAAAAGGCGCGACGCCACCCGCATGGCCTCATAGTCCTTCCAGAGCCTTTGGTAGACCCGGGTCGTCTCGCATTTTCGCATCGTGCCCAAATCCGAGCCGCCGCGCCGGCTCCATTCGAGATGACTCTCGCTCGCGGGTTCTAGTGCGACGCCCAACCTCGACTTCGCCGATCGCACGCCTCTGGCCACCAGGCGCACCTTTCCCTGTTCTTTGGTCAGAAACGTGACTATCAGGCTCGTATTCGAGTATGGGCGCGCGCCCAGGACGATGGCTTCATCGGTGAGAACCGCCAAGAAAACGCCTCCCAACAGGTCTTGATCTTTAGGTCTTGACGAAATCCCGTGGATGAGAGATAGTTTGCGGCCTGAAAGATTCTATTTTCTGTCGTCTCATACCGCAAACGGGAGGAATCATAACCAATATGCCAGGCGTGAAAGTACACGAGGGTGAATCCATCGACAAGGCTTTGAAACAGTTCAAGAAACAATGCGAAAAATCAGGCATTCTCACGGAAATCAAAAAGCGAGAGTATTACGAGAAACCCAGCGTAAAGCGCAAAAGAAAGATACTCGCCGCGCACAAAAAGCGCATGCGCGCCCAGAATCGCTAAACCTAGACATTCTCATACCCTAGTTCCTGAAGCGCGGCGTCCCTTTGCCGCCAGTTGGGTTTGATGCGCACTTTGAGGCCGAGATATATCTGCTCGCCAAGTCGCCGTTCGATCTCCTTTCTTGAAAATTCTCCGATTTTCTTGATCTGAGAGCCTCCCTTCCCCACCAGAATACCCCGCTGGCTCTTTCGCTCCACATAGATTTCCGCCTCGACGTGCAAAAGACCGGAACCCTCGGCGCGCTCCATCTCCTGCACCTTCACCGCCACGGCGTAGGGGACTTCCTTGTGTAGCAGACGATACACCTGCTCGCGAACGAACTCTTCTATCAGGAGGGCTTCGCTGATGTCGGTCGTCATATCGGGAGAAAAGTATCTCGGGCCTTCAGGGAGAGCCTCGATGATATCTCCCACCAGCGGCTCCACGTTATCCCCTTTGAGCGCCGAGACCGGGTAGACTTTCTTGAATCCGTCGTCTCCGGCGTGTTTCGCCAGAACGGGCAGGAGTTTCGTCTTGTCCTTCATCAGATCCACCTTGTTGATGACGAGAAACGCGGGCACGCCCGCATCCTCAATCAAGGCGAGCGCATTTTCGTCCACCTCCCCCTTGGCGTTGTCCGTCATGAACAGGGCGAGGTCCGCCCCCGAGCAGGCGGCCTTCACCTCTTCGAGCAGAAAACGCCCGAGTTTCGAGGCGGGGCGCTCGATGCCCGGCGTATCGAAAAAAGCCGCCTGCGCGTCCTCTGTGTTCAACACGCCGAGAAGCCTGCGCCTCGTGGTTCCGGGCTTTCGGGTGACGATGGCGAGTTTTTCTCCGAGGATGCGGTTGAGAAGAGTGGATTTACCCACGTTCGGGCGTCCAATGATGGCGATGAAGCCCGAGCGAAACCCTTCGGGCGTCTCAAGGCGAACGTCGCCGCTTCTCAAGATTTTATCGAGGTCAAGCGTGCGTCCATCGCCCCGGGTTCGAGGCTCTTTTTTCTTCCGCGACACCGGACGCCCTACCCGACCGACCCGTCGATGCCCAATTCCCGGAGCTGAAGACGCTCGACCGAAGCCGGCGCGCCGGTCATCAGGCAGGTGGCTTTCTGGGTCTTGGGAAAAGCAATGACGTCGCGGATGGAGGGAGCCCCCGTCAGGAGCATCATAATCCGGTCCAGGCCGAACGCGATTCCCCCGTGGGGCGGCGTGCCGAACTCGAGCGCCTCCATGAAGAAGCCGAAGCGCCGCTGCGCCTCTTCTTCTTCCATGTCCAGGGCGGCGAACATTTTCTGCTGCACCTCGCGCTGGTGGATTCTCTGGCTGCCGCCTCCGATTTCGCTCCCGTTCACCACCATGTCGTAGGCCTGGGCGCGAATGGCGCCGGGGTCGGAATCAAACAGCGCTACGTCCTCGGGCACGGGCGCCGTGAAGGGATGGTGAAGCGCATAAAATCTCTTCTCCGCCTCGTCATATTCCAGGAGCGGGAAATCCACGACCCAGCAAAAATCGAATTTCTCATCATTACGGGAAACCAGGCCCAGACGCGCCCCGAGTTCATCGCGCAAGTGTCCCAGAACCGACGCGCTTACAGCAGGTGCGTCAGCCACCATCATCAACAAATCACCGACCTCCACGCCCGCTCTCGCGCCGATCTCCTCCAACTGGCCTTCCGGAAAAAACTTGGTGATGTTCGACTCGTATCCCTTTTCCGTCCGCTTCGCCCAGGCGAGACCACCCGCGCCCAACTCCTGCGCGCGCGCGATGATTTCGTCTATCTCTTTTCTCGAGGCCGACGCCATACCCGGCCCCGCCATGGCCCGCGCCACGCCTCCTTTTTCCACCGCACCCTTGAACACCTTGAACTCGCTCGCCCGCGCCACGTCGGTGAAGGTGGCCAGCTTCATGCCGAAGCGCCTGTCCGGCCTATCGGTTCCGTATTGCGCGATCGCCTCCGCGTAGGGAACCCGCTCAAAGGGCGTCTCGACTTCCACCCCGCCCACCTCTTTCCATATCCTCGCCACCAGACCCTCCATGAGGCCGAAAAAGGTTTCGCGGTTCAGGAAGGAGCATTCGATGTCAATTTGCGTGAACTCCGGCTGTCTGTCGGCGCGCAAGTCCTCGTCCCGAAAGCACTTGACGATCTGGTAGTAGCGATCGAAGCCAGCGACCATGAGAATCTGTTTGAACATCTGGGGACTCTGGGGAAGCGCAAAGAAATTCCCGCGCGCGAGCCGGCTCGGCACCAGATAATCCCTCGCCCCCTCGGGGGTGCTCCTCGTGAGGACCGGGGTTTCGACGTCGACGAACTGGTTTTCCGTCAGGAAATTGCGAATCACCTGGGTCGCCTGGTGACGCCGGATGAAATTCTCCCGCAGGGCGGGCCGCCTCAAGTCGAGGTAGCGGTACTGAAGGCGCAGCGCTTCGCCGACGTCTGATTCATCATCTATTTCAAAGGGGGGCGTCTTCGCCTCGCTCAGAACTTCGAGCCTCGTCACCCGCACTTCGATTTCGCCGGTGGCGAGATTCGGGTTCGCCATCCCCTCGGGGCGTTCGATGACCACCCCCTGAACGGCGAGAACCCATTCGCCGCGCACCCGTTCGGCGAGGGCATGGGAGGCCTCGTCATACGAGGGGTCGGCCACCACCTGGGTGACGCCGTAGCGATCGCGCAAGTCGATGAAAATCAGCCCGCCGTGGTCGCGGTTCGACCCCGCCCAGCCCATGAGGACGACTTCGCTGCCGACATCCGAGGCGGTAAGCGCTCCGCAATGGTGGGTTCTTCCTCGTTCCAAAAGCTCGCTCAATATCTTTTTTCCTTCATCTGCGCTCGAATCTTCAAATCCATGTCACTGGCGCGGGAGCGTATCGGCTTCGCACCGGGAATTCAAGCATCCTGCGTCCGCCTCTTCATTATACGGGAAAGCCAGAGGATTCCGCCCAGACCGATCCAGACGGCCACGCCCACCGAAGCCCAGGCCGCCGTCCACTCCGTGGGCAGAACCTCTCCCCGGGAACCGGGGTTCGTAACGTCCAGAATGTAGCCCACCTCGATGGAGGAGAGCGCGCCGAACAGGAAGCCGAACCCGGCGAGGCCGCCCAGCGCCGTACCCAAATGGCGCTTGGGCGCGATTTCGCTCATTACGACCAGGAAAACGGACGCATCGACGGCCATCGTCACCGCCCAGACCAACAACACGATCAGCAGAACCGGAATCGGCGCGTGAAACAAAAAGCCGATGCCGTACGTCATCGCGCCGCTCAGGAACAAACTGCCCCCGATGCTCGGGAACCGTCCGAACCTGTCGGCCGACCATGCGCCGATGAAATTCGAAAAAGCGGATATCGCGATCATGAACGCCAGGGCCGTCGCGGCGTTATCCACCGCGCTCCCCCTCGGCAGGCCGTGCGCCAAGAACGCCGAGGCCAGGAAGGTGACGCCCCAGCCCCTGAAGGCGAACA
This sequence comes from bacterium, assembly GCA_965261085.1. Lineage (GTDB taxonomy): Bacteria > UBA8248 > UBA8248 > UBA8248 > UBA8248 > Bin107. The sequence goes on along the minus strand of OZ253442.1, from coordinate 2,553,949 downwards.
TCTCCCAGCGGTGCATCACGTAGGAGCCGATGAGCACCCAGCACCTGAGCGGCAGGCGCGGGAAGGCGAATTTCTCCCCGCCTCCCGATTCCTCCCTTCCGGGATCGGGCACCCAGAGCAGAACCATAAAAATGCCGATGACGGGGCCGAGCGAACCTGTGGCGAAGGTGAAGCGCCAGCCGAAATCGGGGAGCAGGTAGCCCGTCAGAAACATCGAGACCGATACGCTGAAGGTGAAGAAAAAGGCGTAGCCCGACACCATCTTCGCCCGCATCGTCGGCGAGGAGTGTTCGGCCACGATGCGCAGGCCCGGCCCGAAAACGCCCGCAAGCCCCACCCCACATGCGCACCGGAGAAGAGCAGCCGTCCACAACCCCTCGGCGAAGAAGGGGAACATCAGGTTCGTGAGGCCGAGCCAGGCGGCCGAGAAGAGATAGATGGTTCTCGCGCTGAAATAATCCGTCGCCCCGGTGAGCACGGCGGAGGCGACGACGTAGCCCACGTAAAACGCAAAATAGATAAAACCAGCATCCGTATTGGTGAGCGACCATTCCGCTTTCAGTATCGGGATGGCGGTCGGGTAGTTGGCGTAGACGAGCATGATGGGAAGCTGAGAGAAGCCCAGCACCGACAGGGCGGCCTGGCTGATACGCGCTTTTCGGGGAGTGTTCATGGATTCAGCGATCGGTTTGCTCTCTGCCTAGGCGAAATCGTTTTTCCATATGCTCTTGAGCCTTTGCATGTCATCTCCCGCCAAAGGCCCGGCGCCCGCGCAGGAGAGCGCCTCTGAGAGTTGCTCCTCACCCGAGAAACCCACCAGAGCGCAAGAGACCTCTTCGTGCATCAAGACGAAACGAAGCGCAGCCTGCGCCAGGGTGCATCCCTCGCGAACGAGGAACGCGAGTTTCCCGGCGCGCGCCGAGTCCTTGTCGTATTCGGAACCCAGCGAGAGAACCGGCGGAATTTCATCCAGAAAACCCAGCAGATTCGGATCGGCGCTGAGCGCGCCCAGCGCGAGGGCGCGAATCGCCAGCACTCCCATGCCCTTTTTCGCGGCGCGCTCCATGAGCAGCCCGTAATCGATTGCGCCGAAACCCTCCGGCGCCGCATACGCCGCGCTCGGGTTGAGCAAATTGAAATACGCCTGCACCGCGTGGAACTCGCCACTGTCGATGAGCTCGGCCAGCGAGGCGGGATGCCCGATACCGGTGAACCCGAAAAAGCGCACGAGCCCGCGCTCGCGCAATTCCCCGAAACCATCGAGCACGCCGCCTGCGCGGAAAATATCAGAAGGCTGAAACACCACCTCCCCCACCGGCCAATCCCTATCGGGGGCCACGTAGTTGTGGATCTGAATCAGATCGACTTGGGGTCGGCCCAATCGCTCCAGACTCTTCTCCACCGAGGCGACCACCGCTTCCTTGGGCGCGTATCGCTCCTCGGCGGTGAGGCGGATCTTCGTCGTGAGGGTGACCTTCGCCCCCAATCGGTTGAGCGCAGCGCCCAGGTTGGCCTCGGACTTGCCGCTTCCGTAGCCCATTGCCGTATCGAAAAAATTCACGCCCCCGTCCAAAGCGCCGCGAACCGCGCGAAGCTGCGCCTCGTGGTCATCACCCACCATCAGGCGGCTGATGCCGCCCGTGCCGAAACCTATCTCGGACACCGAAATACCCGTATCCCCGAGGGTGCGCGCGCGCATCGTCATCCTCTCCAAAAAGAATTCACCCACACGTCCGCGCGAAGCCTACCACGACCGGGCGAGTAGGCGAAGGAGAATGCGCATCCGGCGCATTTTGATGTACGATAGGCGCATTCCTTACATGGAGAGAACGTGCACCCCCTGCATTTACTGGCGGTTGGCTACATAGCGGGTTTGTTGGCGGTCGGTGTTTCCCTCGACTTCGAGCGAGGAGACGCGGTCTCCACCCTCACCGCCGCGCTCGTGCTGGCATTTTCGGTCCTGCTCGCCATGAGCCGCCGCATTCGGGGAAAAACGGAAGGCCTCCTCGCGGGACTCCTCGTCTTCGTGGGACTCATCGTCTCCTTCGCCGTGCCCGCGTTCCATCGCCATACGACGCCTGCGCACCACCTGCTGCGCCACATTCCCTATGAGCGCATGAACGTTACGGGCCATCTCTCACGGCCCGTTGAGCGAAACGGCGGCGCGTCGCCCAGACCGCGCATATACCTGGACGTTGAGCGCGCCCTCATACGCGGCGTCGAGGTTCCCATGACCGGCGTCGTGCGCATCACGCTGGCCTCGCGGCTCAAGAAAATTCCAGAAGTGGGCGATAAGCTGCTCATCCAGCGCGTGCGCTTAAGGCCTCCAGAGCGCTTCAAGAACCCCGGCGCGTTCGACTATCGGGAATTCCTGCGACTGAGGGGCGTCCACGCCGTCGGCTACAGCGGGGTGAACAATGTTCACCTCCTGGAAGCAAAGGAAAAATGGGGCGGGTGGCGGCTTTTGTTCCGCTTCCGCGAGCGCATGAGCGCCCACATGCACGCCGTCTACCCCGAGCGCGCCGCAGGCCTCATAGAGGCGATGACAATCGGCCTGCGCGAGGGGATCGACCTCGAACTCAAAGACGCTTTCAGGAGATCGGGGGCGGCGCATCTGCTCGCCATCAGCGGCCTGCACGTGGGCTTCATCGCCGCTTTTTTCTTCTTCGCCTTACAAGGTATCCTGCGCAGGCTTCCGCCCAAATTCTTTCCCCTGCACCCGTTCGTGCTCACGCCGTCGAAACTGGCAGCACTCGGCGTCATCCCCCTCGTGATTCTCTTCGCGCTGCTGAGCGGCGCTCGAATATCCACGGTGCGCGCCACGATCATGATCGTCACCTATCTCCTCACCCGGCTCCTCGAGCGGCCGGGAACGGCGATTCACTCCGTCTTGCTCGCCGCCCTGCTCATCCTGGTGGTCGAACCCGGCTTCATCTGGGACGTGGGGTTTCAACTCTCCTTCGTGGCGGTGAGCGCCATCATCCTAGCGGCGGACAGGCTCCCGAGGCCAGAAGCGCGCCTGAGAATCTGGGAGAAGGAGTGGTGGCTCGCGCGGGCGCATCAACTCGCCATCATCCAATTGGTCGTCACCGCGGCGATCACGCCGCTCACCGCGCTGCATTTTCACGAGGCGCATCCCATCGGCCTGATCGTGAATTTTCTGCTCATTCCGATCACCTCGCTGCTCGTGCCCCTATCCTTCGTAGCGAGCGCCCTCGCCGCCGTCATCCCGGCGGGCGGGGCCGGACTCCTGCTCCCCGCAACATGGCTCACCGGCGCTCTCGCGCAATTCATGATTTTCGTGTCGACGTATAGTTCCGAAATTCCCTGGGCCAGCATCGTCGCGCCGAGTCCCCAGGTCTGGCTCATCGCCTCGGTCTACGCACTCATGGCTCTGGCCCTGCAGGCGAGGCGCGCACGGCGGCGGCGAATCGCCTGGGCGGGCGTGTGCTGCCTGACTTTTTTCCTCCTGCTCCCCAGTGCTACTACACAGGCCTCAGGGCCTAAGCGCACAACGCTTCTCCTGCCCGACGCCGGGGGCGTGGACGCCTTTTTCTTGCGCCTCCCCGATGGAAAAGGCCTGGTGGTCGACGCCTCAGGCGGCCGAGCGGGCGGCTTCAACGCATGGGGAAACGTGCTCGCCCCTCTGATGCGCCGGGAGAATGAGTTGACCTGGCAAACGATGCTCACCCTCTCCCGATACCCGAAAGAGCGACTCGCCGCGCAGGCGTTCGCCACCGGCATACGCATCGAAAACGTGCACCGCATTAGAGACCTTCGCGCTTCCGCGCCATATCGCTCCCGTTTCGGGGAGCGCTTGAATTCTCCCCGCACCATCTGGCGGATGGCCGGAGGCGGAGCGAGGGTTTCGCTTCTTTCGTGGAGAAAAGGCGCGATGGGCTTTGAGGTTCAAAACCCTCGCTCCCGCTGGCTGCTCATTCTGCCCTCGAAATACCCGGCGTTCGACGCCAGATGGTTTCGGGGGAAAAGATACGACCTCGTGCGCCTGCCCGAGAGCCTGCTCAGAAAACGAGAAGTGCTCGACTGGCTCGAAGCGCGTCCGCCCCGGGTCGTCGTGACTACTCCCCAAAGGGTGAAATGGATGCAGACCGACCTTTGGCGGGAAACGAGAAGACGGCAGAGAAGACTGGGGGTCTATCGCCCCTGGCGCGGCGGGATGCTGCGCGTTCAAGCGGGCGGCGAGGCGGATGCGGCGCATCTTTCGGCCGAGCGGTTCCGCGCAGCCGAAGCCTGGCCCGGCACCGGCGCTGCGCAATGGAGAGCGTTTCGCAGGAGCCTCGCGCCTGAGTTTTCAACCCATGAAGAGAGGAAACGACGGGCGTCCCGCGATCAATGAGCCGCTCACGCGCGATAAGGCGTAGGCTCAGTCGCCCACGTCGGGCGGCGGCGCGGTGGCGGCTCCTCCCCGGAAGGATTTCACCGTCCGCGTCCATCTGGAGGAGAGCACCTCGCGGTCGATCGGACAGTCGATGACGTGAACACCGCCTTGCGCCTGAGAATCACGAATAACACTCCCCAATCCCTCCGCCGATTCCACGCGGTGGCCATGCGCGCCGAATGCGCGCGCCAGGGCCGGGAAATCGGGGTTGTTGAGCGAGGTGGCGATGTAGCGCTCGCCGAACACGTGTTTTTGCGAGTGCCTGAGCGCGTTGTATTCCCCATCGTTGAAAATGAGGTAGGTGACCGATAGATCGAGCGCCGTCGCCGTGGCCAGCTCGCCGCAGACCATGGTGAAGCTGCCGTCTCCCACGACCGCGCACACCGGTCTTTCGGGCGCGCCGAGTTTCGCCCCGATGGCGGCGCCTATGGCGTAGCCCATCGACTGGTAGGCTTCCGAGAGCAGGATGCTCCGGGGACGGTGAACCACGAACGCCTGCTCCATGAGCCAGCTCTGGGTGGCGGAGGAATCGGAGACGAAAATCGTGTCGGGCGAGGTGTTCTCGCGCAGCGTCTTCATCACGAAAAGACCGTGGAAGGGCGGCTCGGCCAGTTGCGTCGAAAACGAGCGAAGCCTCTCCTCATACCGCCTTTTTCCCTCGCGCACGCGAACGTGGCCTTCGGAGAGAGCGACGTCCTCCGCGTCTGCGATTCTCTTGAGCAGGCCATCGAGCGCGGGCTTCAAGTCGCTCACCAGGCCTCTGGCGGCGGGGTAATTCCGCCCGATGCGCTCCGGGTCGATGTCTATCTGCACGAGATTTTTCGGCATCGGCGCCTTGAAGTAGAAAGTGGCGAACTGCCCGAAACCCGTACCCAGAGCCAGACACAAATCCGCCTCTTCGAGCATCTCCTCACAGCCCAGGAAATGCACCAGGCCGAAGGAGAGCGGATCGGCTTCCGATAAAATTCCCCGTCCCTTCACGGAGGTGACGACGGGCGCGCCGAACTTGGACGCCAGAAGCTGCACCTCTCTCTCACAGTGCGCGCTCACCACGCCGTTGCCCGCATATATCACCGGGCGCCTGGCGGCCAGGAGCGACTCGGCGATTTCATCGAGCGCGCGCTCATCCACGGGAGGCGCAAGCGGCGGTCCTTCGAACTCTGGTTTTATGATCACCCGCTCCTCTTCGGCCTGAAACAGGTTCGCCTTCATCACCACTTGCGTCGGACCGGGCCTTCCCGCCGCCGCCCAGTGAAACGCGGCCTCCACGGCGGGCGCAACGCCCGCGACCGAATCGGGCGTGAACGCCTTTTTGACGCAGCCTGCGAGCGCTTTTTCCATGTCCACGTCGTGGATGGCGCTTCTGCCCCGCATGTTGTCGGCGAGCGTGGCCGTCACCGCGACGATGGGCACTGCATCCTCGAAAGCTGAGCGAAGCGCGGTGGCGACGTTCGTGCCGCCGGGACCCGGCACGGTGAAGACTACGCCCGTCTTGCCGGAAACCTTGGCGTAGCCGTCCGCGGCGAAGCCCGCCCCCTGCTCGTGGCGCGTGACGATGGGCGTCGCGCCCGCTCCGTCGATCATCGCGTCGTAGACCGGCAGCGTAAGCGTGCCCGGAATGCCGAAAATATATTCCGCGCCGTTTAAGTGAAGCGCGTCCAGCAGCACCTGCGATCCGTTTCGCGCCACCTGTAACTCCTCCGGTTCCCTCGAAAATACAAAACTCGCCAAAGCTAGGCGGCATCCGCGCGCGTGTCAACTTCCATCCCCGTTTGCGCCAGAAGGGGGGTATGCACTACCTTCTCGACTGTTTGATACCGGCATACATGGTGGGCAACGGCGGTACGGATAGCCGGCACTCATAGCAGGCAAACTCGACTGTTTGATACCGGCGAACATCATGAGCCACAACAGTATGTGTAGCCGCTAAACGCATACTCGCTCGCATTGCGGGGAGTTTATACACATCAGCAGCCGGGGAGTTCATAACAGGCGCCAAACGCTGCGCTTGCATTTTCTCGCGCATCGCATACTTATCCGCGAGAGGGGCGCGAACGCACGATGGGGAAAACGATGTTCAGCCAACGGGCGATAGATGCTCTCAAAAAAGCGGAATCCCTGGTCGTCCTGACCGGGGCGGGCGTGAGCGCGGAGAGCGGCGTGCCCACCTTTCGAGGCGCAGGCGGTCTCTGGCGCGAGTACAGCGCCACCTCGCTCGCCACGCCCGAGGCTTTTCGCGACGACCCCAGGCTCGTCTGGGAGTTTTACAATTATCGCCGCGAGGTGCTCACGCCCCTGGCGCCCAACCCGGGCCACTACGCCATCGCCTCGATGGAGGAGCGTTTCGCGCGCTTCACCCTCATCACGCAAAATATCGACAACCTCCACCGCGTCGCCGGGACGAGGGAAATCGTGGAGTTGCACGGCAACATCTGGCGCGTTCGATGCACGAACCCCGGCTGTGAGCGCGCTACGTTAGCGTGGGAGAACCGCGAGGTGCCGCTCGACCCCCTGCCCCCAAAGTGTGAGGCGTGCGAGAACCTCCTGCGTCCCCACGTGGTGTGGTTCGGCGAGATGCTCGACTCCGAGCAGTTGCGCCGGGCGCTGGTTGCGGTGGATGATTGCGATTACCTGATCGTGGCGGGCACGTCCGCCGTGGTGCAGCCGGCCGCCTCCATGCCCATGACGGCCTCGAGAGGCGGCGCGTTCGTGCTCGAAGTGAATCCCGAGCCGACGGAAATCAGCCCATACATGAGCGAGGTGGTTCAAGAGCCCTCGGGCGTCGCCCTTCCCCGCCTGCTCGAAGCGACTTTTGGAGGATAGCGATGGCGCGGCCCAAGTTCACGGCGGTGCGCGGCGTGAAAGACATTCTGCCGGAAGAATCACCGAACTGGCAGGGAGCCGAGCGTCTTGCGCGCGAGATTTTCGCGCGATACGGCTACGGAGAGATAAGAGTGCCCGTGTTCGAGCGCACCGAACTTTTCGCGCGCGGCATCGGCGAGGAAACCGACATCGTCTCCAAGGAGATGTATACCTTCAAAGACAAGGGGGGCGACTCCATCACTCTACGCCCCGAAGCGACGGCCTCCATTTGCCGCGCCTACGTCCAAAACGGCCTCTACAACCGCCCCGGCGTCTCGAAGCTCTTCTGCATCGGCCCCATGTTCCGCTACGAGCGTCCCCAGGCGGGCCGCCTGAGGCAGTTCCACCAAATCGACGCCGAAGTCTTCGGCGCCGAGGACCCGGCGATCGACGCCGAACTCATCGTGATGCTCATGGAATTTCTGGACGCCATGGGGATCGAGGGCCTGGCGCTTCAAATCAACAATCTGGGCGACAAGGAATGCCGCCCGGCCTACGCCGCCGCCCTCCAGGATTATCTCAGGAAAGAAACGAAGCATCTTGGCCCTGAGATCGCCGAGCGCATCGAGCGCAACCCGCTGCGCTTTCTGGACAGCAAGGACCCGGCTCACCAGGAGATCATCGCGCGCGCGCCGAGGATAGATGAATTCTGGAACGAGACGTGCCGGGAGCACCTGGCGAGCGTGTGCCGATTTCTGGAGAGTGTGGGTGTCGCCTATGAGATCAACCCGAGGCTCGTTCGCGGTCTCGATTACTATTGCCTCACCGTGTTCGAAGTGACGAGCGAGAGCCTTGGGGCGCAAAACGCGGTGTGCGGCGGGGGACGCTACGACGGCCTCGTGGAGGAGTTGGGCGGGCCTCCCACACCGGGGATTGGTTTCGCCATCGGCGTGGAGCGTCTTTTGCAACTGGCGGGCGAAAAGGCCCCGGCCCCGAATGAGGAAACGCAAGTCTATATCGTTGCGCTCGGCGACGCCGCGCAGCGCCAGGTCTTCGATCTCGCCGCCGAATTGCGCGCCCAGGGCATTCGGACGGAACGCACCTTCGGCGGGGGCAGTATGAAAAGCCAGATGAAGCGAGCCGATCGCTCGGGCGCCGCGTTCGTGCTGCTACTGGGCGATGACGAGGCGGCCAAAGGGGTGGTGAGCGTCCGCCACATGGCTGAAAGCCGCCAGGCAGAAGTGAAACGAGATGAGATATCGAGTTACATAAAAGATATTTTATAATCTAATAACAGATAGTTACAAGATATTATTCAATTTGATTCTAGGTTATCGCAGAGCCATTCATACACACTGATGACTCCCACCTCGCCAAATCCCAGATCTTGATAAAACGCGCGCACATCCCCGTCATCGGCCGAGACGATGAGTTCGAGCGCTTCCGCGCCGCAGGTCAACGCCCTTTGGGCGGACGCCTGAATCAGCAAGCGGCCCAGCCCTCTTCTGCGGTGGGCGCGCATGACGCCTAGGTCGGGAATATAGGCGGATTTATCGCCCGAGGCCAATCGGCTCGGGTCGACGGCCAGTATCGCCATCCCCGCTCCCTCGGGGTCTCCCGATTCTCCATCCAAGAATTCCAGGATGAGTGAATTTTCCGGGCGCGTATCCGGCGCATGGTACCAGGCGCTGATCGTCTCGGGCGTATGGCGCATGAAATTCCACATGTCTCCGAAAATTTCGTTGAACAGATCGGCGAGGTATTCCGCATCGCCGGGCAGAGCCGCCGCGCGAACGCCGTAGCCCGCCGGCAGGCGTGGCTCCCCCAGTTCCTTGAGCGAGTCATGCTTCAGGAAGCGAAGATCGTGAACCTTCCGTCCACCGCTCAGATACACGAAACGCCCCGGAAGCGAGACGGGCAGATACGCCCATATACCCCCCAGGCCGTTTTCTTTCGCCTCGGCGAGGGCCGCCTCCAGGAGATGCCGCGCATAGCCCGCCTTTCTGCCATCGGGCCGAACGAAAAGGGCGTCGATACAGGCTCTGTCCCGCGCTCTCGTCTCCCTGTTCACCACCATGCGGCAATAGCCCGCCGGAACCTCGTCGTCCCCCTCGCCCGGCCAAACCAGCCAGACCTTCGTACCCGGCGCGCCGAAACCGCCGACCACCTCTTCGCGCGAAAGCCCGAAGGCATCCGCTGCCAATGCGGCCAGCGCATCGCGGTGACCGGGCTCTAAGCGCTCCACTCTAGCCACGGTGGACATGCACCTTTCCCTCGTCGATCATTTTTTCGAATTTTCTCATCAGCCAGCCCCGCATCACGGCCCGTACGGCGGGGACCATCAGGGCGAAACCGGCGGCGTCCGTCAGAAGACCGGGTGTCAAGAGCAACACGCCGCCCACGAGCACCATCGCGCCCTCGACCATCTCGGCCCCGGGGAGCCTCCCCTCCGCCATTTCCGCCTGTATGCGGGAAACCACGTAAAATCCCTGGGTTCTCGCCGCCCATGCGCCCAGCGCGCCGGTGAGGATGACGACCCCCAGCGTGGGGGCCAAGCCGATGGAACTTCCCAGATCGATGAGAATCATCAATTCGATGATTGGGATGAGCGTGAAGAGCAAAAATAGTTTGAAGACCAAAATACCTCTCCTTCGCGGCGCGTTCGGCGAATTTTAGCACGAGTCCACGCGAAATGGATATAAGGAGGACTCTTGCAATATGGATAGAATAGATGAGGTCGGCGCGGAAAATTCAGGCGTGCGAAACGCGCCTCGCCACTTTTCAGGCCGGGTGAAAAGCCTTAAAGTCGTATAACAACATTTCGACATATCCATTCGTTGCGACTGGCGCACCCGATGAGAGCGAAGGAGGCGAAGACATGGCATCCACGATGAAAGCAATGCGGCTTCATGAGTTGGGCGGCTCGTTTCAGCTTGAGGAGGTTCCGGTGCCTCAACCCGGGCCGAACGACGCCCTCGTACGCCTCAAGGCCACGGGCGTGGGCCTCACGCTGGTCATCATGCGGAGCACACCGGGTCTGGTGGATGAATACCCGAGAATTCTGGGACACGAAATCGCGGGCGAGGTCGTCGAGACGGGCTCCCACGTCACGAACGTGGGCGTGGGCGCTCACGTGACGTGCCATTTCTACCTCACCTGCCACAACTGCCGGTTCTGCCGCAGCGGGCGCGAAACGCTTTGCGAGAATTTCAGGGGATATTTCGGCCTCGTCATGGACGGGGGCTATGCCGAATACACGACCGTCCCCGCCGTGAACCTGTGCAAGATCCCAGACGGCGTCACCTCACTCGACGCCTGCGTGGCGGCGGACGCCATCTGCACGCCCTATCACAACTGCGTGGCCGAGGCTCAGATCAAACCCGGCGACGTGGTGGCGATCGTGGGCGCGGGCGGCGGCGTGGCGATTCACGCGGTGCAGATGGCCCAGGTGTGCGGCGGCCACGTCATCGGAATAGACGTGTCGGAGAAAAAACTCGAGACCGTCTCCGAACTCGGGGCCTTCGCCACCCTGAACCCGGCGCAGACCGACACCGTGGAGGAAATCCTCTCCCTGACCGACGGGCGCGGGGTGGACGCCTACATCGACTACGTGGCCTCGCGCGAGACGCTCGAGGCGGGCATCGCCAGCCTGGCGCGCGCGGGCAAGCTGGTGATCGTGGGCTACCGCCCGGCGGCGGCGTATAACAACGTCTCACCGAACTTCACGGTCGACCCGCTGCATCTGCTCACCTATGCGCAGGAGATTCACGGCTCGCGCTACTGCTCGATGGAAGAACTCAACCAATCGCTCGCGCTGGTTCAGCAGGGGAGAATCAAGCCCATCGTCACCGAGACCTTCCCGCTCGAGGAGACGGAAGAAGCCTTCCAGGCGCTCATCGAAAACCGGGTGACCGGAAGAGCCGCGGTGGTGTTTGATTAAGTTTCATTCGCAGGTTCTATTCGCTTTTATGATTTTAAGGAGAAATACAGATGGTGGAAGCCGTGGACAAGGAAGTGATAGCCAAGCAGGAACGCCGGGTGAGGGCCAGGCGCACAGAAGGCTGCCGGGTGGAGATAAAAGCGCGGAAGCACGCCTTCATCGCCGATGAACCCGCCCAGGGCGGCGGAACCGACACCGGCCCCACGCCGCGCGAACTCGCGCTCGGCGCGCTTTCCGCCTGCATCACGGTCATCACGAACAAGGTGGCCGAGGGACTCGACTTCAACGTCATCGCCCAGGAGGTGGAGGTTCGCGGCACGGCCGACCCCAGGGGCGCAAAGGACCCGGACAACGGCATCAGCCCCAACTTCGATTACGTGGAGGCAAAATTCACCTCACCACCGATGAGCCCGACGAGCGGGTCGAGGAACTCAAGCGCCAGCATCACGGGCGCTGCCCCATTTCCGCGCTCTACCGCGAGAGCGGCTGTGAACTGGTGGAGGAGTGGATAATCAAGCGGCCCTGAAGAAGGCCCAAGAAAGCCGTCGCGGCCCTAAGATTCTCTGATCCTCAGTCGGAGAGGTACGCCGCGCGGCGAGAGGTTTTCTTCTTTATTCCACCTTTTCTTTCACGTTCTTTGCGAATTCGGCGAAAATCTTGTTCGCCTGGTTCTTGATGACGCTGAAGCCCAGCGAGCCGAGTTTCCCGAAAACGTCGACGGTGGAATCGATGCGCACCTTGGTTTCGTTCTCGGAGACGGCCTCGAGCGTCACCTCGTTTTTCTGCCTGAGGCTCGCCGCGATTTTCGAATCCTTCCCCTCGCCCACCGTGCGGATGTACTCGGGCGCACGGACTTCTTCGATTTTGATCTGGAGTTGAAAGCTCGCCTTCAGGAAACTGACCTTCTGCTCGACCCTCACGCCGTAGGTCATGTCGTCTATTTTCTCCACATCCTTCACGCCGGGCACGCAGGCGGCGAACTCCTCGACGCGCCAGATGAAATCCCACACCTTATCCCGGGGGGCGGCGACCGTAATCTCCTGGTTGAATTCCATGTTGTGTGTCCTTTTTGCTCGGTGTGACGCGAAATGGTAATCAAACGAGGGTATGATTCTACCAAGACGAGGAGTTTTACTCCACAGACCCTTCCTCATCGGGAATGACGATGGCGGCCGAATCTCTCATCCTGTTCGCCAAACCGCCCCTCGCCGGCCGGGTGAAGACGCGCCTCGGCATAAGTCTCGGGCGCGAGGGCGCCGCGCGTCTATATAATTGTTTTCTGCAAGACGCCGCCGAGACGGCGCGCGCGCTCAGCCTCGTGAGGCCAAGCGTCAGCCTCGTCTGCGAGTGGGCCCTGGAGCGCGGGGAGTCGCTCGATGAATTTCCGCTCGCCGACTGGCTGCCCGGCGCATTTCTCCATCGTGCGCAAACGGGAGCGGACCTGGGGGCGCGCATGGCGGCGGCTCTGGGCCGATGCCTGACGGCCGGGAGGAGCGCAGTGCTCATCGGCACGGATTTTCCGGATCTTCCAGACGACGTTCTGCTCGAAGCGTTTCGGAATCTGGATAGCGGGGATGACCCCAAGATCACGCTCGGCCCTGCGGCGGACGGGGGCTATTACCTCATCGGGATGAACCGGTTCGTCCCTGATATTTTTGTTGACATCCCCTGGAGCACGAACGAGGTGCTCTCCCGCACGATAGAGAGAGCGGGCGCGCTCGGCATCGGGACTTCCCTCCTCCCGGAATGGCGCGACGTCGACAAGGCGGACGATTTGGAGGCCCTGAAGGGCCGTCTCTCCCGAAACGTCTCGCTCGCTCCGCATACGCGGGAATATCTGCGCTGATTTGCATTCTGTATTTGCGCTGAATCCTCGGAGATGAAAGGATCGGCCATCAAATCCGCCGAACGATGAGGGCCATGTATTGCCGAACGAACCAGTCATAGAAGCCACGTATACCTATTGCGTCCACTGAGCCTGGTGCCTGATCGCAACCGGGCGGTTGCGAAAACTGACGGAGATGGCGGGCGGGCTCCTCGCCATCCGGTATCGCGCCTTTCTGCTCTCGCCCGAGCCGGACAATCGTCCGTCCCGCAAGGAGGCCATCATGGGTCATTGGGCAATGGCGAAAGGCCACCCCGGGGGCGAGGCGATCAATCCCGAACTCATGGCGCGCCGCGATTTCCCCTACCCCCATTCCACCCCCGGCGCAATCGCCATCAAGGCCTTCGCCGCTCTACTCCCGGAGCGGGAGGGCGATTTTCTGGAAGCCGTGGAGCGAACGCATCTGGTCGAGTGCCTGAACATCGACGACACGGGCGTGCTCGTGGCCGCCGCCGAGCGACTGGGGGCGGAGCCTTCGATCATGCGCGAGGTCATGGCCGATCAGGATATGGAAAAGCGCGTCTGGGCGGATCACATCGAGGCGCTGAACGCAGGAGTGCAATCCACACCCACGGTCGATTTTTCCGGCAAATACAGAATCACCGGCGCGCAGCCGATGGAGGTTTTCATGAAAACCTTCGAGCGTGTCGTGGCCGAGCCCGCGGACGCCTAGCCCCACCATGCGAGGAGGCAGGCGGCTCGGAATAATTATCGCCGCGCCGGCGGCGTTTCTGTTGCTTACAGGTTGCGCGAACATCCGCGCCCTCTTCCTTCCCCAGGAGAAGAAGGAACCAGCGCTCGAATCAAAACCGCCCCTTAAGAAAAAACCGGAAGAGCCGCATTTTTTCCGCGTCCTGACGCTTCCCACCTACGACATGGCGAAAGAGGCGTATGACAAGACCGCCATTCTCGGGATTCCCTTCCGCAAGGTGGCCCGTGAGTTCAGAGAAAAAGCGCGCTCCATCCAAAAGACGCAGCCTCCTGAACTGAGCGTCGGCACCCGGGCCGAGGTGCAGGATTTGAAGCTCGGGGCGACGTCGAGAATCATCGAATCGGACGAGGGTTTTTCGATTCTCCAGAAAACCACGAGCGCGCTTTATGAACGCGCGCTGAGGCTTTTGGAGAAAAAAAACGACGAGGCCGCTCTCAGGCTCATCCGCCGCGATCTCGAGATCAACCCCGGAAACGTGGACGCCTGGCTCGCCCTGGCGAAGATGATGGACGAGGCGGGTGATTTGGAGGAAACGCTCGCCGCATACCGAAAAGCCCGTGAACTCGACCCCGAGAACCCGATCGTCTCCAACAAGTACGCCAAATACCTGGTCTCCCAATACCTCTACGAAGAGGCGGAAAAGGTGCTCAAGGCGGCGGAGGAATTATCGCCCGAAGACACGGGCGTCCTGGTGAACCTCTCCTCATTGCTCGTCTACCTGAACAAGGAGCTGGACTTGGCGTCGCGCCTCATTGAACGCGGCTCTCAGATCGACCCCGGCCGCGAGGCCTGGTACCGCCTCTCGGGCGTCATCCAGAAAAGACGGGAACTGGGGCTGGCGCCGAAAGCGAAAGGGGTGAATTAGGGGGCGGGAAGGACAGGTCGTAATTAACCCTATATTTTTCGTTACCCAAAGGATTCTAATCACTCCCCCCTTGAGGGTCATTTCCGACCGAAGAGGGAGGGAATGTCACAGAAGCCGAGCGGCTTTGGCGAAGGCTGATGCGGTGGGGGGACGATTCTAAAGCTAATGCTCCCCCCACCGGCACGACTTCAGGCTTACGCCTTCGTCTTGCCGACGGACTTTCCCCTCGGAAAGCCCGACCCTCAAGGGGGGAGTGTAAAACCCGAGCATAAGGAGCGATTTTCAGCATTACATTAAAAAGCAGAAAGCGCCTTTTATAATTCTTGCGCACTTCCCTCACTGCACACTTCAACATCCCTCCCCTCTTGGCTCCCCGCGCTCTAATGCGTCATAATGCCCTCCATTCTCGAACCATGCGAAGTTTGATGCCGAATCGCCAAAATCATGAAAGGGTATCCGGATGAGCGCCGACCTTTTGATCAAGAACGCAAAAATCGTGACGCCCGCAGGCACGTATGAGGGCTGCGTCTACGTGGAGGGGGGGCGGATTTCCGCCATCACGCAAAAAGCCGAAACGGGTGCTGCGCGCGAAATCGACGCAGGGGGCCGCTTTCTCCTGCCGGGCATGGTGGATGAGCACGTGCACATGATGGACCCCGGCTTCACGGACAGGGAAGACTGGACGACGGGCACCGAGGCGGCGGCCAGGGGCGGCATCACCACGGTGATCGACCATCACCGGAGCGAGCCGCTCGTCTACACGCGAGAGATATTAGAGGAGAAAACGGCCTACATCGACTCGCGCGCGGTGGTGGATTTCGGGCAGTTGGGCGGCCTCGACGTCGACAACCTGGAACACTTGCGCCCCATGTGGGAGGGCGGCGCGCTCGGCTTCAAAGGCTTCATGTGCGAGTTGCACGGCGTGCCCGATTTGTCCGAGGGCGCGCTCTTGAACATCATGCGCGAGGCCAAATCCTTCGGCGCGACGGTGATGTTGCACTGTGAGAGCGATTCCATACTCAAGAAATCAAAAGAGAAAATCGACGCCGACAACAGAACGGACTATATGTGCATCAGCGACTGGCGAAACCCAGAGAGCGAATATGTGGCGACACTGGACGCCGTGGCCCTGGCCGAACTCACGGGCTGCACGGTGCTGGTGGCCCACGTGAGCCAGCCCGTGCTGCTCAGAGCCATTCGGGCGGCGCGCGGGCGGGGCGCGAGGATTTTCGCCGAAAGCTGCCCCCAGTATTTCTATCTCGATCATTCGCATTTGGAAAAACTCGGGCCGTTCGTCAAGTTCACGCCTGTGATTCGCTCGGCCGAGACGCGGGACGGAATGCGCCAAGCCCTGGGGCGCGGCATGGTGGACACCATCGGCACCGACCACTGCCCCTTCCCCCGCCAGCGGAAGGTGGACGGCCTCGAGAACATCCATGAAGCCCCCTTCGGGATACCGGGCGTGGAGACGACGGTGCGCCTCATGCTCAACGCCGTGAGCGAGGGCGTCCTGACCCTCAACCAGATGGTGCGCATCTGCTGCGAGCAGCCCGCGCGCGTATTCCGCATCTATCCCCGCAAGGGGTGCATCCAGGTGGGCGCGGATGCGGACTTCATCGTCGTGGACATGGACAAGGAAGAGACGCTGCGCGACGCGGACATCGTCTCCAAATGCAAGTGGACGCCCTTTGACGGCTGGGGGGTGAAGGGCGCGCCCGTGATGACGCTCGTGCGCGGCGAAGTCGTGATGGAAGACGGCGAGGTGACAGGCCGAGCGGGGTACGGCAACACCGTGACGCGCCCGGGTGGTTGAGGCGGTGTAAGGGCTCGAAGGACAGGCCCCTGCGCATGTCCTGACCCTGTCCCGCAAAGGAGAACCACGGGGGGAGTCGGACAACGCAGAGAGCCACCCGACTACGAAAAACCTCCCTCCCCCGTCAGGCAGTCCATTTCTTCCGGTCAGGATTGACTCGCCGCTGGGTACGCTCCCTGAGTGAACCTCGTCCGCAGGAAATGCGCAATTGCCCGCATTTGCGGTGCGTTGATGCCGGGCGCGACCGGGTATGGTGGCGAAGCGAATCGGCCCGCTCGGGGCCAAGGGAATTAATGAAAATATCGATAAAATTAGATAAATTCACGGGGTTTTTCGAGAAATAAAACGATGTTTTTTCGTCTGGTTTCGGTAAGTTTCTGAAAGTGCAGGGGACGCCGTCGAAGGCTGTGGAATCCGTTCATCCGCTTTGGGGGTATTATCCGTAAACAGTTGAAATTATTTTCGTTTCTTCTCCATCTCCAGCAATTCCCTCTTGCGCTCCACGCCCCAGCGATAGCCTGCGAGGCTCCCGTCTCCCCGGATCACGCGATGGCAGGGAACCAGCAGCGCCACCGGGTTCTCGGCGCATGCGCGCCCTACCGCCCTCGCGCCCCTCTCAAGCCCCAGGTCTTGGGCGACCTCCTTGTAAGTCATTGTATTTCCAGGAGGAATGGATTTAAGCCGCTCCCATACGCGGCACTGAAAAGCGCTGGCGCGCACGTCGAGGGGCAGGGATTCGGGGGGCGTCTCTCCTTCGGCGAGAAGGGCGACAATATTCAAGTATTTCTTTAATTCATCATCGCTACGACGCAGTATTGCATTGGGATATTCATTTTTCAGATCGAGGACGAGTTCGCCGATTCTCTCCCCGATGCTCACGCGGCAAACTCCCTTATCGGTAGCCGCGACAAGCAATCGGCCCAAGCGGCACTCGGTGATTCCGTAGCGTATCGAAACGCCTTCCCCACCCTTCTTATACGTCGCAGGAGTCATGCCCAGATAGCGCGATGCGCCCTCATACACCCGGCTGCTCGAGCCGTACCCGGCCTCATAGCCGGCGCCCGCCAGATCGCGTCCGTTTTTGAGTAAATCCTTGTATTTTTGCGCTTTGAGGGATTCGAGATACTGGCGGGGACTCACGCCCAGGGCGCCTTTGAAGGTGCGCTGCAAATGGTGGGGACTTGCACCCACAGCCCGCCCCAACTCCGCAAGGGTGGGGCTTTCATCCGCGTGTTCTTCGATGTAGCGAACGGTTTTTCTCACCTTCTCGAGGCGGGGATCGTAGTCGGTATCCCGGGGAGCGCACCTCAGGCAGGGCCTGAACCCGCGCCCTTCGGCCATTTCGGGGAATTCGAATATTAGCACGTTGTTTTTATTTGGCTTCCGGCTCGCGCATGAAGGACGGCAATAAATTCCGGTGGAACGAACAGCGTATACGAAACGGCCATCCGCCCTTGTGTCTCGCTTGAGAATCGCTTCCCACTGAGCATTCATATCCATTTTCAGCCTCCCCAAAAGACATGAGCGATTACATATTCATCCATAATGTAATCGCAACGCCGGGAGTCTTCTATCCGATTCTTGCTGTCAAATCAGATTTCTCATTTTTCAGGCGCCAACGCCTAGTTGATGAAAATTCAAACAGATATAGGGATGACCTCGATTTCATATTCTTGAGCGGAACACCACCCTTCCCCCGACCATCGTGAGCAAAGGCTTGATGTCCTTGATATGATCTTCAGGGATCGTCATGTAATCGCGGTCGAGCACGACGAGGTCGGCCAATTTACCCTTTTCGATAGAGCCCAGCTCACTTTCCTTGAATAGCAGGTATGCGTTCGACCTCGTATGGGCGATGAGCGCGTTTTTTCTGGAAACGGTTTCGGTCTCCGAAAGCGCCCTCTTCCCGCGTAAATCCTTGCCAGTAACGGCCCACCACAGGGAAAGCATTGGCGGATAAGGAGCTACGACACCGGCATCCGTACCAAGCCCCCAAATGACCCCGCTATTCTGAACCGTCCGCAACGGCGGCAGCGAGAGCGCGCGTTTCCCCAATCTTCGCCTCAGCGCGGAACCTAGAATCGTCATTTTGCTGTGCAGGGCCAAAGTCATTCCGAGCGCTTTGACGCGCTCGATGTTTCTCATTGAGATGAAATCCGCGTGATGAATCGACCAGCGCAGATTCGTTATTTTCTTTTTTTGATTTATTTTCTCGAAAATGTCCAAATACCGCGTAATCGTAGTATCGCGAAAAGCATGCTCGTGAATCGTCCATCCCCCATCTACAGCCGCCTCGGAAACTTTTGCAAATTCATGATAATCCTCATCCGAAGCCCGTGCAGGCCTGAACGGCGAATCGTGGATAGGCGCATACATATGCTCGCCAAGCGCGATTTCACCCATCATCTTGGCGGATTTATCAGGGCGGGATTTTCGAATTCTCTCAATCACTCTTTTATTTCGCTCCGGAGAACGCACCCGAAAGCGAGGTGTGTAAAATATCCTCACCGAAAGGCCATTTTTGGGGGACAATTTTCTCTGAATCAACTTGTAAGTTTCGTCCCTAACCCCGCCACCACCTAACTCGAGCAAACCCGTTACACCAGCACGGTTAAAGTCCGTCATCAGCTTCTTCAGGCCGGATATGACTTTGTTTTCCGTAACTTTCGGCAGTTCACGTCGCCAGAACCGGAAAATGGCCCGACGACCGTAAATAACGCCCGTAGGAGCCCCAGAATCACTTCTGACTATCCGCCAGCCTCTCGGCTCTTGCGAGTTCTCATTGATCCCCGCCTTCTTCAGAGCCTGGCTATTCAAGATCATAAGCCGATATGATTGCTGAATAAAAACCGGATTGTTCGGGGCGGCCCCGTCCAATTCCGCTTTCGTAAACAATCCCGGCTTATCGCGAAATTGGTCGGGACTCCATCCACCAATGATGAGCACCCACTCCCCGCGTTTCAATGATTTCGCCTTGGCGGAAATGATGGAAAGCGCTTTTTTACGTGAAATCACCCCATCGATTCTTGCTTCATGCTCCCAACGCAACGCATGTCGGATAAAATGAACATGATTATCTATCAGACCCGGAATCAGCATTTTGCCTTGCAGATCAATCACTTTCGTATTTGAACCTATCAGTTTAGTTATCTGGGAGTTATCCCCCACAGATAAAATGCGTTCGCCCCGGATGGCCACTGCCTGCTGAATGGAAAAATTCGCATCGACTGTTAATACTTTCCCGTTCACCAGGGCGATATCTGCTGATTGGGCAAACCCAGAAGATGGGAGAACCCCCAAAACTACGAAAATTATTGCGAATATTCTATTTTTTAGAATCATACGATACCCTCGGAATCTAAAAACCATTCATTACAATTCACCCTAAATTCAAGGATAGAAATACATCTATGATGGTGATAACATATTCGCCTTAATCACCACTTACAGCAAATGCGTAGTTGGAGAGATGGTAATTTTCACTATCGAGGAGAATCAGAAGTGAATATTTCCACAAATTCAAATCAACAAACTCTCAAACCTAAAACAACGGTAGCCCCGGTTACAGTCATTCGCTTTGGTGAATTAGCGCCTGACTGGGGGGAATATCACGATTCCCATATCGAGGGTAATCACCGGGCGATTTACCGATACATTGGTGGTATTTCTGGTCAAAACCTACGCTCCCCCCTTCCTGGCTGGGAATTCACTTGTGGTATCGCCATGACTCCTCCCAACAACGGCGCACCGCTTCACGATCATCCAGATGAAGAAATTTTCATGGTCTGGGAAGGAGAATTCGATATATTTTGGGAAGATTTTGAAACCAATGCCCCCCAAAACATCATCTTGGGTAAATACGATCTTATCCGCGTTCCCTCAGGTGTGATGCGCGGGTTCAGAAATGTCGGAAAAGATGATGGGTTCATTCATTTTATCCACGGCCAAGGCGACTACCAATACCCCGTCTATCCTGAATCACTGCAAGAAGGTTTGCCCGATGGCGTTCGAACCGAATCTTACGTCAATAAACCTGCCTATGACCCGGCCACCCAACTGGTCCGTTTTGAAGAATGTCCTCGCAACTGGAGCGTTTATCACGAAGCGAAACTCCCTGAAGGGGTGCGTTCTCTCAGGCGCTATATCGGGGGCGTATCCGGTGATACGGATGAAGGCCCACCACCTTCCCTATCCGAGGGAGAGATAGGATACGCAATGGTGGAATGCGGCAATGGCCGCGGCGCACCGCTGCATGACCATCCATGTGAGGAACTTTTTATCGCGCTAGAAGGCAGATGGGTGGTCTACTGGGCTGACGAGCGGGGAAACATCGGGCAAGCCGTTCTCGAACCATGGGATGCTTGCTGGGTGCCCACCGGTGTGCAGCGCGGATTTCGAAATGCCGACCGAACCGAAGGCAAAATTCACATAATTCAAGGACAAGGAGCAACTCCAGCCCCCAACTATACGGAGGATTATTCTGCTTTAAAAGAAAATACTTAGCCCAAACAGCAGATGTCGTTTATCCATTTGGTGGTAGCAAGTCCAAATCCGAATCGTGCGAATTGAACCATACGGGGCGACACTAGAGAGCAAGGGACGTAAATTGCTTTCTGCATCCTATAGTAACTGAGCCAAAACTGCCCTGTACGAATGCCGCTTGATCGATATCGTTAGATGATTATGCTCAACCAATTCTGAAGAGTTGAAGACTACCGAAGACCTTTGAATTTTCGCCGAATCTTTTGCATGGACTTCTCTTTTCGATCGAATCTCTTAATGCCCTTCACCCAATGGTAAATTTACGGCCTCTCCCGTTTTGGAAGACAACTCCATCGCTATCGTCACTTCCAAAGTTTGACGCGCATCCTCAGCCGTGGCGTGAGTTGTTGGTCTCCCATTGATAACATGATCCAGCCAGCTTCTTGTTTCATCACCCAGTGGACCCCAATAATCACCCGCCGCCCAGTCACCAGGAGTCGTACTGCTCAAAAATGCAGTGTGGATGTGATGATCCGGTATATATGTGTGTGGAATTCCCTTGTCGGTGTATAGCATCTCATCCTTATGGTCTTCATCAAGCATTAAAACGCCATCCGTACCATAAATTTCCATCCTCACACTTTGGCCCAGTGCCGGGTATTTCGCAGGCAGGGCGTAAAAAACACCCAAATTCATTACGGCTCCATTGTCAAATGTAACGATCGACCAAGTGACATCGTTCACTGAATAGCCGAGTTCTTTGTATATTTTCCCGTTTCCACGAGCGACCACCTCCACTGGGCGATGACCTTCCATGAACCAACAGGTCATATCCACCCAATACGTGAGCACATCAAGCACAGGCGTTGCGTGAGGAGAGCGTTTCAGTATCTGTAGTCCCTGGGCGCGAGTGTTACAGGTCCGGCCTGTTCCTGCGAGAATTTCCCCTAGTCTTCCTTGAATAATTTGTTCTTTCGCCATCTGGTAGCGACGTTTGAACCGTTGGGCATAACCTACCCTGAGTTCAGTACCCGTCCTCTCGGCAACTGAGAGTATGCGGTCGGCATCTTCCAAGGTCAGGGAAATCGGTTTTTCCACCAGCACAGGCTTGCCTAATTCCAAGGCATGGATAATGGAATCGGCGTGATCGTGCTCGGGTGTGGACACGATGACAGTCGTGACATCCGGGTGTTCTATTACTTCTTCATTTCGACCTGTAGCTAGTTGGGCGCCTACTTGCCCCCCTAATTCTTTCGCCCGGTCTAGATCAATGTCCGATACCGCCAAAAATTCAAGAGACGGGTGATGTGAGACCAGATTAGCTCGCAGGGTTCCTATTCTGCCAGAACCTACAACACCCACACCTAATGATTTTTTGTTCATTTTTACCCTCTGGATTTTCTTGAAGAGTTATCAGTGACACGCCGTACCAATAAATGCGCTACATCTATTTTTCATGGGAGCAAACCAAAAAAACCGGCCTCCGAGGAGACCGGTGCACACATCAAAATTTAGTTTCATCAGGTCACGGGCGCATAGAATTGCTTCCATTCTTCGGGCAACTCTTCTTCTGTGACATCTTTCATCGAGAGGCGAATTCTCCCGTTTCCTTCCACTTCGATGCATTTCACCAAAACCTTCTGGCCTTCTTTTAAGACATCACTTACAGAACCAATTCTCTTCTTTGCAATCATGCTGATATGACAAAGGCCATCCGTTCCTGGGAATATTTCGACGAATGCTCCAAAATCCATGATTTTTCTGACTGTACCATAGTAAATCGTGCCCTTTTCGGCTTCCTGAGTCAGCTCACGAATGATCTCTATCGCCCTAAGAGCTGCCGCCTCATCGGTGGAGGAGATGAAGATTGTTCCATCATCTTCGATATCTACATCTGCCCCCGTCTCCTCGACAATTCCCCGAATCACTTTCCCGCCCGGTCCAATGACATCTCTCACACGATCTTTGGAAACCTGAATCGTCATAATCCTCGGCGCGTAAGGGGAAATCTCTTCGCTTGGCTGGGAAATCACTTTATCCATCTGCTCAAGTACATGCATCCGCGCATCGTTGGCCTGGGCCAAAGCATCTCCCACGAGGCTCAATTGCAACCCTTTGATCTTGATATCCATCTGAAGGGCAGTAATGCCATGACGCGTACCACCAACCTTGAAGTCCATATCTCCTAAATGATCTTCCAATCCAAGGATATCCGTAAGTATTGCCGTTCTCCCTGTGGATTCTTCACTAATTAAGCCCATGGCAATGCCGGCCACTGGAGATGTTATCGGTACACCCGCACTCATCAAGGCCAAGCTAGCGCCGCAGATGCTCGCCATGGATGAACTACCATTGCTCTCCGTGATATCTGAGACCACGCGGATTGTATAGGGAAAATCTTCCTGCTCGGGCAATATCGCCTGCACGGCGCGAGAAGCAAGCGCACCGTGGCCAATTTCGCGGCGGCCAGGGCCGCGGTTTGGTTTCGCTTCACCGACGCTAAATCCGGGAAAATTATAGTGCAGAAGAAAAGTCCTGTCGGCTTTGCCATCCAGAGTGTCTATTAATTGCGCTTGGGAGGCCGTACCTAACGTTACAGTCACCAACGCCTGGGTTTCACCACGTGTGAATAATGAGCTGCCGTGGGGCCTGGCAAGAGGTGACATTCTGATGGTAATCGGCCTGACATCACGAAGCCCCCGACCATCGGAACGTTTCCCCTCGTCTAAAATCAAACCACGGAAAACTTCTTTTTCGATTTTCCCAAAATAATCAGAGACAACTCCTCTTCCAGGAGACCCTTCCTCATCTGAGCAAAGAGAACCGACGGCAGCAGCTTTCGCCTCATCAATTGCGCCATATTGTCCTGCCTTATCGTGAATCTCCGCAGCCGCCTTTAATTTAGGAAGAACAATTTCACGAACCTTCCCTAGAAGTTCCGCATCTTCTTCTTCAGGCTCGATGACGCGTTTAGTTTTTCCGCATTCCTCTCTCAGTTCATTCTGTAGAGCGCACAACTCTTTAATCACCGCATGGCCTTTTTCAAACGCTTCCATATATACGTCTTCAGAAACTTCGAAACTTCCTGCCTCCACCATCACTATCGCATCCGATGTTCCTGCCATCACACAATTCACATCGCTGTCAATTTGCTGTTCGATCGTGGGATTAACAATAATTTCGCCATCAATTCGCCCGACACGAACAGCACCGATAGGACCTGCGAAAGGGATATCTGAAATATGGAGAGCGGCGGAGGTTCCATTGATTGCCAAAATATCGGAATCATTCAACTTATCGTAAGACATGACCATGACCTGAATCATCGTCTCACAACGAAATTCCTTCGGGAAAAGAGGACGAATTGGCCTATCGATTAAACGACAGGTTAATGTCTCTCTCTCGCCAGGTCTTGCCTCGCGCCGGAAAAAATTGCCGGGAATAATTCCTGCTGCGTAGAAAAATTCTCGATAATCGACAGTAAGTGGGAAAAAGTCTATTCCCTCACGAGGCGAGTGCGAGGCGCAAGCCGTACACAGCACACTGGTTTCACCATAATGCATCATTACGGCGCCACCGGCTTGCTTGGCTATCTCACCTGTTTCAAAAGCAAGAGTGTAACCATTAATAGATATGTTTTTTCGATACGGTGGCATTATATTACTTCCCTCTGAGGCAAGATCCACGGCTAGCGACGCAGGCCAAGATCCTGAATGATCGTGCGGTAGCGGTTGATGTCCTTCTCTTTCAAATAATCAAGGAGGCGACGCCGCTGACCCACGAGCTTGAGTAGACCTCTTCGGGAATGATGATCTTTCTTGTGGGTCTTGAAATGGTCTGTGAGGTAGGTAATGCGCTCGGTTAGGATAGCTACCTGCACTTCTGGTGAACCGGTGTCGGTGTCATGTGTGCGAAATTTTTCGATAACTTCCGATTTTCGCTCCTTTGCTAGGGGCATTTCTGTCACTTCCTCCACTGCTTATATCGTCTCTCTCGGCCCTGATGAGCCACATTAGCGCAACTTCGTGAAACCGGGCGGATTGTATACAACTTTTCCATCAATGTAAATACAGAACAGATCTTCTCTTAAATCTAGGTGGCAAACACTTTTTCAGGCGCCACAAACCCTTGGTTACGTTTTCGTATATTTTCATGGACCATTTTTCCAACCGCCAATAATTCTCCCGGTTCATTCAGCATACGGACAAGGGTATCTACTGGATAATCAACAACTTCCCGAACATCTTCGATCCTGATCATAGCGCCATTCAACACCCGCACCTCCGCTCTCGGGTGCACATAGATGGCAGGCAAATGTGCGAGAGCCTGTGCCGGACTCATTAGAATATCTTTAAGACGTTTTTCTTTCAAATGACTTTGAACATCTTCGAGAAAAATGGAATCTAAGAGTTCGAACGGGCCCAAGGCAGTTCGCGTGAGTGCTTGTAAACATCCGCCGGCTCTTTGATTGGCGCCAACATCATGACAAATAGATCGAATATATGTTCCCCGAGAACATGTGACATCAAAGGTGAGTTGGGGACCTTCTATTCCAATTGCTTTGATCCTGAATACCTCTATGGGTCGCTTCTCTCTTTCAATTTCCTTGCCAGAACGCGCTAATTCATGCAGGCGCTTTCCATTGGCCTTCAAAGCGGAATACATCGGTGGTACCTGCATTGTTTTGCCCAACATAGCATTCAAAAGTTCTTGGGCTCGAGGAAGTGCAATATCTCCTGGCTCAGATTCGGCCAACAATTTTCCAGTAATATCCTGGGTATCTGTCACTCGTCCAAACAACATGACAGCACGATACGTTTTCTTACACCCCAAAAAATATGAGAACAATTTCGTCGAATTACCAATACAAATCGGCAATACTCCTTCGGCCATAGGATCAAGTGTGCCTGCATGCCCCACTTTTGTTTTTGCGGGAAGCAGTTTTCTTACTTCATCAACCATATCGTGCGAGGTAGGGCCATGTTTTTTCTTCAGATTCAAGACACCCGAGAGTTCCAACCTACTATCCTTTCTCAAACTTATTTCTTCAAATCAGATAATAAACGTTCAATTTCGTCACTGTATGCCAAACTGCGATCGGTGAAGAATTTAAGCCTAGGTGTACTTTTCAATTGCAAACGTTCGGCAAGTTTCATCTGCAAGAATCCACTGGCACGTTCAAGTCCCTTGAGACCCTCTTCAATTTCCTCAAAATTTCCTTGATTTATACCGTAACGGCTAAAATATACCTTCGCAACTCTCAAATCCGGGGACACTTCTACTCGAGTAATTACAACATTCCTCACGCGTGGATCTTTCACATCCCTCATCACCATATTCGCGAGTTCGGATTGTATGAGTTCCGCCACGCGCAGCATACGAGAATTGCTCATGTTTTCAATTTCTCTCTATGAGTTTCAAAAAATCTCGATATCAAAATCCAATATAATGATTAAACCCATTCCCTCAAGGAAATTCAGTACTTTTCTAAGTTGGCTGTCTACAAATCGACCCTCATTGCTTACTACACTCACGCCGATACGACATCGCTGCCACTTATCCTGAAAATCGACTTCAGCGACAGATACATTGAACCGTTGACGCAGGCGCGTTGTTATCGACTGAACTATCTTACGCTTTGCCTTGAGCGAACGACATTCAGGAATCTGAATATCGATTTTCAAAAGACCAACAAAAGGCATAGAGTAGAGGTTTCAAAAAAAGACGACGCAAAACAACCTAAAGCGTCCGAGATACTTCTTCCGTAATATACGGTTCTATTAGGTCGCCTTGCTTGAGGTCATTGTAATTCTCAATTCCGATTCCACACTCATAACCAGAATGAACCTCGTTCACATCATCTTTGAAGCGCCTCAAAGATGAAATCTTGCCCGTATAGATAACTACATTGTCCCGGATGAGGCGAGCACTTGAATTTCTATTAATATTTCCGTCGGTGACATAACAACCCGCTATCGTTCCCACATTAGGAACATGGAATAGCTCCCGGATTTCCGCGTGCCCGCGTACAACTTCCCGTTGAACGGGTTCTAGTATTCCCTCAAGAGCCGATTTGATTTCATCGATAGCATCATAGATGACTGAATATAATCGAATATCTACTTTTTCATGTTTCGCAACTTCTCTGGCTCCTGGCGTCGGACGAACATTAAAACCTACGATAACGGCCGCCGAGGCAGCCGCAAGCATCACATCGGTTTCTGTGATCCCACCTACAGCACTAAGTAGAACCTTAACTCCTACCTCCTCATTCCCTAGCTTGCCCAAAGATTCCTTCAACGCCTCTATGCTTCCCTGCACATCTGCTTTCAAAATTAAGCTCAACTCTTTGACTTGGCCTTCCTCTACGCTTTCCATGAAACTTTCCAGAGAAACGCGCGCTGAAGCCATCAGCGCCGCCATGCGTTCACGTTGTTGACGCCTTGCGCTTATCTCTCTCGCCATCTTCTCATCTTCTAAAACCGTAAATGTATCACCAGCCTCAGGAACACCGGCGAATCCCAAAATTTCTACTGGCGTAGAAGGTCCCACGACCTTCAACTTGCGGCCCTGGTCATCGAATAATGCGCGAACTTTGCCATTCCATTTGCCAGCTACGAAATTATCACTCACATTCAAAGTGCCTCGTTCAACCAAAACAGTAGCAACCGGACCACGTCCTCTATCCAGCTTCGCTTCCACGACAACACCGCTGGCAAGCCGGTTCGGGTTGGCCTTCAACTCCATAAGTTCCGCCTGCAAAATAGCAAGGTCCAAAAGCTCATCAATTCCGATATTCTCTTTTGCGGAAATTTCAGAATAAACCGTATCCCCACCCCAACCTTCCGGGATCAAATCCAATGTCGAGAGTTGTTGTTTTACCCTGTCGGGATTTGCATCCGCTAAGTCCATTTTATTCATCGCCACCATAATCGGAACTCCAGCGGCTTTTGCATGATCGATTGCCTCTCGAGTCTGGGGCATGACGCCTTCATTCGCAGCTACTACGATGATTACTAAATCTGTCACTTGCGCTCCACGCGCCCTCATTGCTGTAAAGGCTTCATGTCCCGGCGTATCCAAAAATACAGCCGTCCCCTTGTCCGTGGTAACCCGATAGGCACCTATATGCTGGGTAATCCCACCTGCTTCGCCTTCCATCACATTGGCTTTGCGGATGGCATCGAGAAGCCTCGTTTTGCCATGATCAACATGACCCATAATTGTTATAACAGGAGCCCTGGGCTGAAGATCTTCTTCCCTATCCTCCTCTTGAATCAGTAGATCTTCAATGTTGTCTTTAGATATTTCAACTTCATAGCCGAAGGTTTCGGATATATTTGTAGCCGTGTTGTGATCTATCATTTGATTGATAGTCGTCATCTGGCCTTTTTTCATCAACTCCTTGATAACTTCTGTCGCCTTTACATTAATTTTTTCAGCGAGTTCTTTCACCGTTATCGTCTCTGCAATACGTACGCGCCCTCCATGCCGGCGAGAAAGTTTTTCTTTGCCGGCATCCCGGGCAACTTTGGAACTTGGTGATGATGTGACGACTTTATCTTCAGGTAATGGAGTTGTTTTGTCTGAAACTGTTTGTTTTTCTGTACTAACCTTCTCTTTTTCCGCGCTTGGCTTTTCGTCAACAACGGTATCTTCTGGTGTTACAGATACCTGAACTGCCGCTTCTTGAATGGCAGGAGAAACTGTTGATTCTTTTTGGGATTCTACATCTTTCAAGCCAGACTCATTTGCTTTTTCCGGCTTTTTAACTTTTGCCTTTGTTGAAGTCTTTTCTTCAGTTTTGATTGCTGGAGCCACTTTCTCCTCTTGAAGTGTTTCTTGAGAAAAAAGCGCCATGACCAGTTCCGCTGTTTCATCATCCACAGTACTCATATGGCTTTTAACTACGATTCCTTCCCTGGCTAATTCCTCAACAAAAGTCCTGCTGTCATATCCAAGATTTTTAGCCAGTTGGTATACGCGTACGCTCGCCATGAATCCTCCACTGCAGATTTTTCACATCCATTATCAAATCGAAAGTAAATCTAAGATAAACCCCGATACATATCTTGCTTCAACCATTACAAATTGCTCTTTCCTGCATCAAGCGCAAGCAGATACTATTCACAAGAAGAAGTTCATCGATAAATAACACGCCAATCGGTTTTTGACTCAAAAATCCTCCGAGTTCATTCATAGCAAAAGGCAAAATATAAAATTCTTCCGAAATATATTTCAAGTTCATCAAACTTTTAGGTGATATATCTTTGGAAACAAACGGTTTCCCCGTTTTCGAGAGCTTTATCTTCTTGAAAACCGCTTCTTTTCCAAAGGTGAGTACACCCTTTCTTTTAGAAGCAATCAACATGCCCTTGAGATTTCGTTTAAGGAGCATTCTCACATTTCGAATCAATTCATTCGAATCGACTCTGAAATTCCTTCTTTTCAACACAATTTCCAATCGATTCGAAGAAATAAGCTTCGAAATACAATTCATATTAAAACAACAATGAGCCCCTCTTCCTGGCAATTTTCTTCCTAGCTCGCAAGCGATATTCCCTTCCGGGGCGATTACCATCCTGAAAAAAATATTCACATTTCCCTTATTCCGACAAACTATACATGTTCTATCTGGCAAACATACATTCCTTCATCATCCCTCATGGGACTCCATGCCAGTGGATTTTTCATGAGACCGAGCAGCTTCAATCAGCAACTCGGCCCTCTTGGGCCCAATCCCGGGAACCTCACATAATTCATCCGTCGATGCCGCGCTAATCGCCGCAATCGTAGAAAATCCATTGTCCGCCAAAAGCCGCGCCATTTTCTCACCAACAAGATCTAATTCTATTAATTCACTGGCAGAGTCTCCATCAGCTTCCGTCGGTTGAATGCTTTCGTCCTGATCTTCCACGTCAGCAACATTCTCCTGGCGGTCGTCGCTCGAAAATGCCTGCTCGGCAATAATGCGTCGATACTCACCCTCACCTTTCAGATCAATTTTCCAGCCCAAGAGTTTAGCTGCCAAGCGAACATTTTGGCCGCCTTTCCCAATCGCCAGAGAAAGCTGATCGTCAGGCACCAATACCTCCATTCGACCTTCATCATCAAACAAAGTGATGTGCTGGATTTTGGCAGGACTGAGCGCATTAGCCGCATATGTGCGTATATCGTCACTCCAAGAGATGATATCGATTTTCTCTCCTCTAAGCTCTTGAACAATCGATTGCACACGGCTGCCCCGTGTCCCTACACATGCGCCCACGGGATCGATGTCTCGTTCATGACTTACAACAGAAACTTTTGAACGTCCACTAGGCTCTCGGACGCAATCTTTTATGGCCACTATGCCATCGTAAATTTCCGGTACTTCCATCTCAAATAGACGAATCAGCAAGCCAGGATGCGTTCTGCTGAGAACAATTTGAGGACCTTTCGTTATTTCGCGCACCTCCATAATATAAGCACGGATCCGATCACCACGCTTATAGACCTCTCTGAATATTTGCTCCCGACGAGGGAGGATCGCCTCTGTACGACCAATATCTACATAAATATTGCCGCGCTCTACCTGGGAGACAGACCCTGTAATCAAATCGCCTTCACGCTCCTTGAATTCTTCGTAAATATTCGCACGCTCTGCCTCTCGTACTCGCTGCAATATTACTTGCTTAGCAATTTGCGCAGCTATCCTCCCCAGCCCCTCGGTTTCGACACCCTGTGAAAGAAAATCCCCAACCTGAATATCAGGATTTTCCTTGCGTGCCTCATCTAAAAGGATCTCACTCTGAGGGTTCTGAACTATCCTGACGACTTCTTTCGCTGCTTTAACGTCAATTTCACCGGTTTGTTCATCAAATGATACATCCACATTTTTGCCCAAACCGTATTGTTTCTTCGCGGCTGACGCCATCGCGACTTTCAGGGTATCCAAAAGCACATTTTTGGAGACACCTCGCTCACGTTCCAATTGTGTCAGGACCGCAATTAATTCTTGACTCACAAACTACTCCTCCATGATGGATTGAGCTGACTCTACTCTGTATTCCCCCGACCTTGAAATTCCGTATCCCAATCCACATCCAAGTTCGCTTTTACGATATCGGCCAGTGGAAATGAAGCTTTCTCCTCATTCCGTAAAAGCACACAGACAATATTTTCATCAACCTCAACTAGCTTCCCTGCAATTTTTCTCTTTCCCTTCCGCCTGCCTTTAAGACGTATGCGCACCCGGTGCCCGACGTAGCGTTCAAAATCCTGGATTTTTCGTAGAGGCCTCTCAATGCCAGGACTTGATATTTCCAGGCGATAAGAATTTTCAATGACATCCTTCTCATCGAGACGTTCTCCGAGTTCCCGGCTCACGGTTACGCAATCAGAAATTAAAACCCCTCCTGATTTTTCAATATATACCTGAATGATCTGCTGGCTACGGTTCCCGGTCAGTTCAATGTCAACCAATTCAAACCCAAGGTCCGAAACCACTTCCTGGGCGATAGTCCATAATTGGCTATCGACATCAATTATCACCATGACTCTATTCCGAGAGTGAATAAAAGAATGGGCCATCAATTGACCCACTTACTCAACAGCCAAAATCATCAATATTTTAATCGCCATTCGAGGAAAGCGCAAGTGGAATAGCTTCTTTGTAGTATATAAGGTCATTCTTGCTCGAAGATTTGCGGCGTGCTAGATTCTGTTGAATTGAGCGGATAAAATATCTTGAAATAAAACGAACGGCGAATCAGTTTTGCGTTTTCCCCGAAGAAGCGCTACGGGCTTCCTTGCCCAAAGATCAAGTCGCCTCCTGGTTGGGGCGCAATCATCAGTGAAGAGGTAGTACCATGATTCGATTGACGAAGACCAAGGCCCTGTGGATTTACGAAACGATGGTTCGCATTCGAAGGTTCGAGGAACGTTCTATTGAACTATTCCAAGCGGGAGAACTACCAGGTTTTCTCCACGCCTATATCGGCGAAGAAGCCGTCGCCGCCGGGGTTTGCGTTCATCTGACCCCGAAAGACCAAATCACATCTACACACCGCGGCCATGGACACATGATCGCCAAGGGGCTCCAATACAAGGGCATGTTCGCCGAGTTGTACGCTCGCGTTACAGGCTACTGCAAAGGAAAAGGGGGCTCGATGCACATTGCCGATCAGGACCTGGGAGTTCTGGGGGCGAATGGCATTGTGGGCGGGGGTATTCCCATAGCCGCCGGCGCCGCCTTGGGGCTTCAACTAAAAGGAGAAAAACACGTTGCCGTCAGTTTTTTCGGCGACGGAGCCAGCAATGAAGGCGCTTTCCATGAGGGTATCAACATCGCCGCTACCTGGAAGCTGCCTGCTGTATTTGTTTGCGAGAATAACGGATTCGCCGAAAGCACTCCTCGCGCCACTCACCAGGCGGTTCAGGACATCGCCGATCGGGCTAAAGCCTACGGCATGCCCGGAATCGTTGTCGACGGCATGGACCCCCAGGTTGTATACGAAGTGGCCGGCGAGGCGATTTTGCGCGCCCGCAAAGGACGCGGACCTACGCTGATCGAAGCGAAAACAATGCGTTTTTTGGGCCATTACGTGGGCGATCCCGGCACCGCTTACGGACACGACAAAGAAGTGGGCAAGTGGCTCAAACGCGACCCACTCATCACGTTTGCAGAAACGCTCGAGAAGAAAAAATGGTTGAGCAAAAAAAGCATTGACGCCATCTACGCGAACGTGAACAAAGAGATGGAAGAGGCTATCGAATTCGCCCGGAAAAGCCCGGAGCCCGAACTTGATGACGCCATGACCGACATCTACGCGTCCGTTTAGGGGAAAAGGGAAATGCGCGAGATTTTATACCGGGAAGCCATTACCGAGGCCCTGGATGAGGAAATGGCGAGAGATGACTCGGTTTTTCTGCTCGGGGAGGATATCGCTGAGTTCGGCGGCTCATACAAGACGACCGTGGGGCTTTTGGAGAAATATGGCCCTGAGCGCGTGAGAAATACGCCCATATCAGAGCAAGGCATCATCGGCGCGACTCTGGGGGCCGCGCTCGTAGGCATGCGCCCCGTGGCGGAGTTGATGTACATCGATTTTTCCGCCATCGCCATGGATCAAATCGTCAATCAGGTCGCCAAGGTGCGCTACATGTTCGGCGGCAAGGCGAATACTTCGCTCGTCATCAGAACCCAGGGCGGTGCGGGTCGCAGTTCCGCCGCTCAGCATGCACAAAGCCTAGAAGCATGGTTCGTTCACGTGCCAGGTCTCAAGGTGGTCATGCCCTCCGGCGCGCGCGATGCCAAAGGCCTTCTGAAGGCGGCCATCAGGGACGACGACCCGGTATTTTTTATCGAACACAAACTACTTTATCTGGAAAAAGGCGCCGTTCCCGAAGAGGAGGAGGTCATCCCCCTCGGCGTCGCCGAGGTGAAAAGAGAGGGGAGCGACCTGACCATCGTCGCCACCTCATCAATGGTCGGCAAATCACTCGCTGCGGCGGATGAGCTTACAAAAGAAGGGGTTCACTGCGAGATCATAGACCCCAGAACGCTTTTCCCCCTGGATGTGGAGACGATTCTCGCCTCCGTCCGCAAGACGGGCCGACTCCTCATTACCCATGAGGCGGTGCAGCGTTGCGGTTGGGGAGCGGAAATCGCCGCCATGGCCGCCAAAGACGCTTTCGATTATCTCGACGCACCCATCGAACGCGTCTGCGCCAAGGAAACGCCGGTGCCCTTTTCGCCCAAGCTGGAATCCTACGTCATTCCCGACAAGGATGACGTAATCGCCGGGGTTCGTGGTATGTTAGAGACGGTATAACTTCAGGACACATCCAATCTTTAGGAGCAAAGATTCATGGCCACTCCCCTCCCGATGCCCAAACTCGGCCTTACCATGGAAGAAGGCACCATCCTCAAATGGCGAAAGGGCGAGGGTGAAGCGGTCGAAAAAGGCGAGATCATCCTCGACATCCAGACCGACAAGGTCGAATACGAGGTCGAATCGCCAGGCGGCGGCCTCATTCTCAAGACGCTGGCGGGAGAAGGCGCTGTCGTTCCCTGCGGCACGGACATCGCCGTCATCGGCGAGGCGGGAGAGGACATCAGCAGCTTTGAAGGCGAGCCCGACAAGGCTACGGAGAAAGCCGAACCCACCGTGGCGGATGCTCCTGCGACGCCACCACCCGCCCCGGCGCCTGCCCCTGCTCCAGCGGCACCCGTCCCCGCGCAGACTGCGCCTGCGGGCCGCGTATTCGCCAGCCCGGCGGCAAGGCGCGTGGCCCGTGAACTCGGAATCGATTACCGCGTCCTCACAGGCTCAGGACCGGGCGGAAGAATCGTGCAGGCCGACGTGCGAGCGGCGGCGGCATCGGGCCTTCCCGCCGCACCGGCCGCCGCCGCGAGCGGCCCCGCGGCCGTGGCGAGTTCCACGCCCCTGGCGGGTATGCGTAAAATCATCGCCGATCGTATGCTCGCAAGCTGGTCCCAAGTGCCGCGCATCACCATGCAGGCCGAGGTGGACCTCACGAACCTCCTCGCCGTACGCGAGGCCAGCCGCCAGGCGTGGGAGAACGACCTCGGCGTCAGGGTATCCATCAACGATCTCATCCTCTTCTACACCGCCCGCGCCGTGCGCCGCTGCCCGGCCGTGAACGTCCGCCTCGCCGAAAACGCCCTGGAGCAGATGCGGGACGTGAACATCGGGGTGGCAGTAGCCGTCGATCAGGGACTGATGGTGCCCGTCATCCGGGGCGCCGACCAGAAATCCATCGACGCCATCTCACGCGAGTCGAGAGCGCTGGCCGAGGCGGCCCGCGCGGGCGCCTTGGGGCTGGATGCGCTGGCGGGAGGCACCTTCACGATCTCGAATCTGGGCGCCTACGGGGTCGATCATTTCAGCGCCATCATCAACCACCCCGAATCCGCCATCCTCTCGGTGGGCGCGGCGCGAGAGCGCGCCGTTGTGCGAAACGGAGAGGTCGTGGCCCGGACGACGGCCTACGTCGGCATCAACGCCGATCACCGCCTGGTCGACGGCGCGCCGGCGGCCGAGTTCCTCGCCACGCTCAAGGACATGCTCGAGCATCCCAAGGTGATGCCGGCCTAAAGAGCCGCTCCCTATCATATGACGGAAACCGCCTGAAACACCCTGAATTCGCGCCGAATGAAAACGAACAATTTAAGCTATATCAATTATTTACAACGACTTATTAAACCATTCTATATCTTAGAAATACCTCGTTAATTTATCGATATTTATGGTATTTTATCGATATTCATTCCTGAGTTTTTCGCATTCGATGAACGCACCCTACCCCGACCCGAAAATCGCCCACTACGGGCAAATGCGCGTGCGGTGGCGGGCCGGTGGACGAGAGAATTTGTGAACATTCGGAGGCGTGAACGGAAGGCGTGAGATTCGTTTCGATTGATGAACGAGAAGTCTCGTTTCGCAGAAATTACGAGCCGGTGTTTTCCTGCTTTTCGAGTCGGAACAATCCCTCCCTCATCGCTCGAAATTGACCCCTGTTTCCCTCACCGCGCCTCGTGTTGTATGATTATTTTCATTTAGGCGCGCGTTCAGGCGCGGCCCATGATTCGAGTATAATCCCGCCCCCCGGAAATGCCGCTTCCAATCCAGGAGACAAGCCATGGCCGAGACAGTTCGCGAAGTAAACTACTATTACATCACCGCTTCCAATAAGCCGGGAGAGGGCGCCGCCCTCGCCTCCCTTTTCAAGGACGCGGGCGTCAGCCTGCTGGCGATGCACGCCTTCCCCGTGCGCAGGCGCGTTCAGGTCGACTTCGTGCCCGAGGACGCGCGGGCCTTCACCACCTTCGCGCGCAAGGCGAAGCTCAAGCTCAGCCCCCGGAAAAAGGCCTTTCTCGTCGAGGGCACGGATCGCACCGGGGCGCTTGTGCCGGTTCTCGCCAAGCTCGCCGATGCCGGCGTCAACATCACCGCCATCACGGCCATCGCCGCGGGCAGGAAGCGCTACGGCGCCATCTTCTGGGTGAGTCCCAAGGACCAGCGCAAGGCCGCGAAAGCCCTGGGTGTGTAAACCCGACCGAAGAGGGCCTGTTGAAAAACCCCTCGCCGGGGGTGTCGCTTTTACCCCCCTGACAAGGGGGGACAGGGGGGTTGGTTTTTAAGCCGAGGGATGGCGAGCGGAGCGGGTGAAGCATTATTCCCTCCGAACCCCCCAACCCCCCTTGTCAGGGGGGCTTTTTCAACAACCCCGAAGAGGGAGGGTTTGCGGGCGGATGAGGAATGGTTTGCGGAATCCAGAAACGATGCAACCCTGGGAGAACACACAGGTTCTCCCCTACTAATCTATTCTACTTACGTAGGGGCGGACCTAAGTGTCCGCCCGTTTATTGTTCTATTCCTGTGTAATCGCGCCTTCATCAGTCGTGTCAATCCCTCCCTCATCGGTCGGGATTAACCCCAACTCCATGAAAACCACCCCCTCTACGGGGTTTTCGGCGTAAGGGGCGGTCTCCATGAAACCTATCGAGCGGTAAAGGGCGATGGCCTCACGCATCGTGGGCAGCGTATCGAGGCGCATAGCGGTGTAGCCCATCTCCCCCGCGATGCGGACAATCTCCTCCGCGCACCTTCTCCCCAGGCCGCGTCCCCTGAAGTCAGGGCGCACGTAGAGACGCTTCATCTCGCAGATTTTTCCGCCCAAATCCCGCAAGGCGACGCAGTCCGCGGTCAGCTCTCCTTGGCGCACGATGAGAAACCTTCCGCCCGGCGGACCGTACATACGCTCGAGGCTTTCGAGTTCTTCGGGAAAACCCTGAAAGCACAGGTCGATTCCGAGACCGGCCTCGTACTCGCGCAGCAACGCCGCAGCCTCCCGGTAGTCCTCTTCGGTCTGCGCGATGATGAATTCGCACATGTTATGGCTGCCTCCTCGCACGATCCTACAATGAGCATGGGGGAACCTGCACGTCCGCCTCACAGTACGCGAATCGCCCCGGGGATGTAGCAAAAACTATTCCGACGAAAAAACCACTCCCCCCCTTGAGGGTCAATTCCGACTGAAGAAGGAGAAGCCCGACCCTCAAAGGGCAGTGTTTCTGGTTTACGTTTTTGCCCGTCTTAGAGAAATTAAGAGGTTTTGATCGGCTATGAAACCCCTATATCTTATTGAAATTATTTTGGATATATAAATTTTCCGAACTTGTTCAGAATCTGCCTTCTGCAATTCGTAATCAAAACAAAAGCGGATTCATTGAAACTTCTGCGCATCCCGTCGCGTCCACGTCGTCGAACCATTGTAAGCGATGGGATGGACGCGCCCTCCCGAAGGCATCACACTGTGGTGAGGTGGTGTCGTTACCGCCCTGCAGGAGGGGAATCCATGGAACAGGTTCACATCATCGGCATCGATCTGGCAAAACAGAGCTTTCAACTCCACGGCACGCGCCCGGACGGATCGGTCGCGTTCCGGAAGAAGCTTACCAGGGCGAAGGTGTTGGGCTTTCTGGCTTCGCAGCCGCGGTGCCTGGTGGCGATGGAGGCATGTGCGAGCGCGCACTACTGGGGGCGTGAGATCGGCAAGCTCGGCCATGAGGTGAAGCTTATCCCGCCGATCTACGTGAAACCCTTCGTCAAGCGCCACAAGAACGACGAGGCTGATGCGGAGGCGATCTGCGAGTCGGCCTCTCGCCCGACCATGCACTTCGTGGCCGTGAAGACTGAAGAGCAGCAGGCCCGAGGGATGCTGTTCCGCACGCGCGATTTGCTGGTGCGACAGCGCACCCAGACGATCAACGCGCTGCGCGGCCATCTGGCGGAGTTCGGCGTCGTTGCTCCCCAGGGTCCCGCCCATGTCGCGCGGCTGGCGTCGGCCGTTGCAGATCCGGGCTTGGGCCTGCCCGAGGCGGTCCGCGATCTGGGCGGGGTTCTGCTCGATCAGATCGCCGGCCTCAATGCGAAGATCGGGGAGTTGGAGAGGCAACTTCTCGCGAGTGCGCGCCAAGACGAGGAGGCGAGGCGCCTGATGAGCATACCGGGGATCGGGGCGATCGGGGCGATGGCGATCCAGGCCTTCGCGCCGCCGATGGAAAGCTTCCGGCGCGGTCGCGACTTCTCCGCCTGGCTCGGGCTCGTCCCGCGGCAGCACTCCACCGGTGGCAAGCCCCGGCTGGGCAGGATATCGAAGATGGGCCAGCGCGACGTCAGGCGGTTGTTGATCATAGGCGCGATGACGGTGGTGCGCTGGGCGGTCCGGCGCGGCGCTCCGCCGGGCTCATGGCTGGCCCGGATGCTGGCGCGAAAGCCGCGTATGCTGGTCGCGGTGGCGCTGGCCAACAGGATGGCGCGCATCGCCTGGGCGCTGATGACGAAAAAAGAGGTCTACAAGGAGCCGGTGCCGGCCGCCTGAGCGGCAGGCGAGCGGATAATGCCGGGAATGTGAGCAGGTCGGAGGACAGGTAAGGGGCATACGGTCAATGAGACGGGATCGGGAAAACCAGGACCTGAATGGAGAGCTTTCAAGCTCGCGTAAGCGATTCGGACCCGATCCGCGCATCTCCATACGGGCCCGTGGCAAGAGGGAAACGCCGCAATCTAGAGGCCGAATACACGACTGCGCCTGACCACATTGCGCCGAACTGTCCGAAGAAAAAGCTTGCATTTTGGGGCGCGTCCATACACATTCGGTCGCGGGGTGATAGAGCAAACCACAGCATCGGCTGATTCGAACTGGACGGCGGGTTCAAGGACATGTCGACCAAGTTGAAAATATTGGTCATGTACCGCAGCCGCCCGATTTTCCTAGTGCCATCGTATTACAGAAGCACTTAGTCGGGGCGACCACATTCGGGCAGAACAACGGCTCGCTGCTGGCCTCGCCTCTATCATCACCCTGCCACCGAATGGTTACGAACCATTCAACCGTGGGGTGATGGGGGTCAGGAAAGCATGGGTCCAAACCGACTACGCCGCGCAATATCAACAACTGCCTCTGGCGCCGGCGACGATCTCACCCGACGACAGAATGTATGTGGACGACCCCTTGAATGCAAGCATGTTGTTCGAACGGTTCGGTACACTGGTTTTCCCAATCCCGTCTCATTGACCGTTTTCCCTTACCCGTCCTCCGACCTGCCGACATTCCCTGCGTCATCCATGCGCCACCCGCCCCACCACCCACCACACCTTGCCGAAGACGTGGACGTCCCGGGCGAGGCATGAATAGGGGGCGTAGTCGGGGTTGGCGGAGATCAGCCTGAGCCGGGGCGGTTCGTCCCCGTCCGCCGCATCACGGTGGACCACCTCGACCCGCTTGACGACCAGCCCGTTGCCGTCCCAGAGCAAGTACTTCTCGCCCGTGACCGGCAGCTTGTTCGAGGCGTCGACCAGGATGCGGTCACCCTCGCGCATCTCGGGCTCCATCGAGTTGCCCCGCACCCTGATGATGCGCAGGTTCCCGAGCGCGGCGCCCGACTCGTAGCGGATGATGTTCAACGGCCAGCCCCAGCGCTCGAGTTCCGGGGCGCGCTCGCCGGTGAGCGCCTCGGCGACGGCGGCCTCCGACGTGATCTCCGGGACGGCCACCACCGGCGCGCCGGGAAGCCCGGGCAGCGGCCCGGGCCGCTTGCGCGTCATGGGTTTTCGTTTCGGCACGGTCTCGTGGCGGAGTTCCTCAGGGTCGCATCCGAGGAGTTCGGCCAGGGTTTCGCTATCGCGGTATCCGAGCACCACGGGCACGCCGCGGTCAACGTACTGCTGCAGATAGGTCTGGTTGCGGCCGATGGCCAGCGATACCGCGGAGAGGGTGAGGTCGTTGCTCCGCAGGAGTTCCTTCAGCCTGAGACGGAC
The DNA here is from genome assembly GCA_965261085.1 of bacterium. GTDB lineage: Bacteria > UBA8248 > UBA8248 > UBA8248 > UBA8248 > Bin107. The sequence goes on along the minus strand of OZ253442.1, from coordinate 2,514,221 downwards.
CGGGTCGCGCCGGAGCGCCTCCCTCTCGTCCTTTTTTCCGTACTCGTTCATTCTGCCCCCTTTCATTCCACCGTCGCGGGAAAATCCCCGTTTTTTTTGCCGCATCCCTGCGCAGCCGGGCGCAAATGTGGGCGCAAACTTAATGTAAACTAAGGTTATACACTACGTAAAACTATTGTCAAACAAAAATGATTCCCTTATGTTCGCCTGCATGAAGACGTTCGATACCCATACCGACATGACTTTGGACGATCGTTTGAGGCGGATCGTTGCGGCCTGGCGCGCGCGCCACGGGGTGTGCGTGAGTCGCTTCGGGATAGACGCGCTGGGCGATCCGGATTTCGTGGCCTCGCAGTTACGGGGGCGTTCGGTGCGCCTGGTGACGGCGGACCGGGTGCTGGCCTTCATGGGGTATCCGCCGCTGGGTCCGGTCTTCCGGCGCGAGGTCGAGGCGTTCCTGGCCGTGTCCGGGACCAAGCCCTCGGTGCTGGGCGAAGAAGCCGTCTGTAATCCCTCCTTCGTGGGAAGGCTGCGCAGGGGGTACCCGCCACTGCTCAGGACGGTCGACCGGATGCGCGCCTGGATGGCTGCGCACGCGAGGGAAGATGAGCTCCGGGCCATCCGGGACAGGCTGACGGACATAACGGACCCTTTCGCCGGGAGGACACCCGGCCCATTCACCGCCCCGCTCCCGCATGCCGGGTCCGGGGCCGAACCAGAACGAGAAGGAGAGATGCGCATGAACGAGAACGGCAGGAACTACCTGAACACACGGGAGGCGGCCGCGTGGCTCGGCCTCTCGCCGAGGACGCTGGACCGCTACCGCGTGAGCGGCGAGGGGCCGGTATTCCACCGGTTCGGCTCCCGGGTGCGCTACCTGCTCGCGGATATCGAGGCGTGGGCCTCGGCGCGCCGGCGGGTCTCGACGTCGGACGACGGAGGGGCCCTGGCCCTGGGGAGGAATACGCGATGAGAAAATTTTTCTGGAACAGACACGTCCTCGCCGCGCTCGTCTGGGCGCTGTGGCGACTGGAGGCGGCCTGGGCCACGACGGACACGACGTTCTCGGCTCCGCTCGACACGGTGACCGGGATCGTCGCGGGCACGGGCGGACAGCTTGCGGCCGCGCTCGCCGTGGGGGCCGCCCTGGTGGGTTCGGTACTTCGCTTCAACGCCGCGCAGTTGGCGGGCGCGGTCGGGGTGGGCATCGCGGCAGGCGCCGGGACGGGCATCGTCACCGGGCTGGTCGGCACGGCGATCGTATGAGGGGGAGAGCGGATGAACGATCAGGTGAGGCACGCGATCCCCTCACGCCTGGACGATCCCGAACGCTGGCTGTTCTGGACCCTGGACGAGGCGGCGGCCCTTCTGGGGCCGGCGCTCCTGGGGCTGGCGGCCAACGCCTTCGTGACCGGTCTCCTGAGCGGTCTTGCGGGCTGGGCCCTGCTGCGCCGGGCCAAGCGGGGAGGCGGTGCGGATGTCGCGATCTGCGCGCTCTACTGGTTCCTGCCCGGCTTCGCGCTGGGTCTCAGGGGCGCACCGCCGAGCCACCTGCGCCGCTTCACCGGATAAGGAGGCTTTAATGAGACGCGACATGATGGAAGCGCAGGGGCGACAGGTGCGGGACGGGCGCGCGGCGCTGGCCGCGCTGCTCGCCCTCTCACTCCTGGCCAACCTGGGGCTGAGCATCGGTCTCGCCTCGGTGGAGCGCATGACGGTGCTGGTCCCGGCGGTCGCGGGACCGGCGTGGGAGGTCGGCGGCGGCCGGGCCGGGAGCAGGTATCTGGAAGACATGGGACGGACTATCGCCGTGACGCTGCTGACGCTGACTCCCGAGAACGCGGAACACGCCCGCGAGGCGGCGGCGCGGTTCGCCCACGCCTCCGCCCGTGGCGCTATCGGGGCCTGGGTCGCGGCCGAGGCCGGTCGCATGGCGCGCCGCGACCTCTCGACGGCCTTCTACCCCGGTCGTATCGAGGCGGACCCCGGAACGCTCACCGTCGTGGTGAGCGGGGAACTCGCGACCTGGGTGGGACGCGAGCCGGTATCTCGCGCGAGGAAACGCTACCGGCTGTCCTTCCGCGTGGACGCGGGCCGGATAGGCCTGCTCCGTTTCGAAGAACTGGGGGAGAGAAAATGAACAGATCGACGAGAACAGGGACCACGAAGGACCGGGCGCCGACCGCCTTATCCCGCCCGTTGCTCCCGGCGCTTCTCCTGGCGGCGCTGTTTCTATGGACGGCTGCGCCGGCGGCGGCGATGCAGATACTGGACGCCGCAGACCACGCGGAACTGGGAGCCGTGATATCGGACCGGGCGGTGAGCCGTATCGCGCTGGCGGACGATCGGGTCGCGCTCGTGATCAGGGGACCGGATGGTTTCGCGGTGGAGCACGACAAGGCGCGCGGGGACATCTACCTGCGGCCTTTGGACCACGAGAACCTCGCCCGCAAGCCCGTGACGCTGTTCATCGGGACGGTGAAAGGCTTCACCTACCGGCTGACGTTGCGGGTAGCCGCGCGCGACTCGGCGCAGATCCTGATCAGGAACGCGGCCGCTGCGCCTCGGGAAGATAGCCCAAGGCCGGGCTACGCCCGAGTGGGCGCGCTGGTGGCGCTCGTCCGCGCGGTGGCGCGGCGCGAGGTTCCCCGGGGCTACGTGATCGAGACACAGGCGGGAACGCCCGGGGCGGACGGCCTGGCGCTGCTCGAGGTCTGGCGCGGGCCGCGCTTTATCGCGCGCGTGTTCGAAGCGGACTTGGGGTCGGGGGACGACTTCGAAACACTCATGCAAAGTCTCGCGTCGGGCGTCGCCGCGCTCTGGCTCGCTCCGCCTGCGAGCGGTCCCTCGGGCGGACGGCTCTCGGTTACGGTGCGCGAAGCCTCCCGGATTGGGGCGGCGCGATGAGTAGACAGGATAAAACCCCGATGGACCCGGAGAGCAGGCGGATCCGGGGGCGACAGTTGCTGCTGTTTTCAGGTATCGCCGCGGCGTTATTGATCGCGTTCGCGGTCTGGTTCTCGGGGGGAGACGGCGGCGCGCCGCCGCCGCGGAGCGGGATCAGGGCGGAACTGGCCGGTTCCAAATCGGCCGAGGCGGTCTGGGTGCGGCGCTCCGAGGCGCGGATAGGCGGGTTGGAAACGCGCCTCCGCGAGATGGAAACCAGGAGCCGGCGCTCCGGGGAGGAGAACGCTCGGCTCAAGCAGCGCCTGACGCGCGACGCCGAGGACGGACGGTTGGTGATCGACCGGCAGGCGGCGGTGATCGAGGAGATGCGCCGTCGGCTCGAAACCCGCCCGGCCGCGCCGGTTCCGGGGAGCCGGACCCCTGGCGCGCCCGGCGTTTCGGGTGTGAAGGGGAAACGCACAACTCCCGGCGGGAAGGCGTCTGCACCGACGGCGCCCATGATCCAGGAATTCGAGAAAGTCCCGAATCCTGCGGACGAAGACCCTGCTCCGGGTCCCCGGCCGATCGGGTCCTGGTTGCCGGCGGGCGCCTACGCGGAGGCGGTGGTGCTGGCGGGCGTGGACGCCTCTGTGGGCGTCTCCTCTCAGGGCGACCCGAGGCCGGTGTTGCTGCGCCTGACCGGCAAGGCGCGGAGCGCGGCGGTGGACGGAGAGGCGCTCGAGACCGACGTCGCGGGCTGCACGCTGACGGGCGCCGCCTACGGGGACCTTTCTTCGGAAAAAATCTACGTGCGGCTGCAGACCATGACCTGCGCCGGGCCGGAAACCGGGAGCGTGATCGAGACGAAAGTCACGGGTTTCGTCGCGGGCGGCGGGAAGGCCGGCGTGCGGGGTCCGGTGGTGAGCCGCGAGGGCGCGCTGGTGGAAAAGGCCTTCTTGGCGGGTCTGGTATCCGGCGCGGGGGAGACCGCGGCCAACCTGCTTCAAACCCCAACCGGGACGGAGGGCGCCGCGAACGCGGCGGGCCTCCGCGATCTGGGCCGTGCGGGTCTGGGCGCCGGCGCTGCATCGGCCGGGCGCAGGGTCGCCGATTACCTGATCCGCCGGGCCGAGCAGTACCAGCCCGTAATCCAGTTGCAGACGGGTACGCGGGTGACGGTCGTGTTCATCGAGGGCGCCCGGATCGACGGGCGTGAGGAGAAGAAGAAAAAAACAGGCGACAAGCAGAGGAGAAACCGATGAGTACTACGATCCATCAACGAACCGGAAAACCCTGGCGGCCGCTCACGATGCTCCTGGGAGCGGCGCTCCTCGCCGGCTGCGCGGGGGGGAGCCACGTGGGCGAGGCCTGGCAGTGCCCCCTGGCGCAGGGCGTGGCCTGCCAAAGCGTATCCGAGGCGGACCCTGCGGTGACGCCTTCCGGAGGGGCCCGGAAAAACAGCCTCCCCGCCCCGTTTCGCCGCACGAACCCTCCCGGGACTACGGGAGCGGGCGGCCCATGCGCGTGGGGCTGCAATCCCCTCGTTTGGTTCGCGGAACTCTTTAGTCCAGACGAGGAACACGACGAGGACGCGGCTACCGCCGAACCATTATCCCTGCCACCGGTGCAAGACACCCCCGCTCCGGCCGATGAAAATTTCCGCACAAAAGAACGCATCGCCAGGATATGGATCGCGCCCTTCGTGGACGCGGAAGGGGTCTACCGCGAGGGGGGCTGGGTGCGGGTCGTGGTCGAGCCCACGCGCTGGAGGCTCCCGTGATCGAACGTTTGAAGGATTTGCTCAAAGGACCTGACGCGCTCCAGCCCTGGACGCTCCCGGCCATGCCCGCCCCGCTCGTGGATCTTCTCCCCTGGCGGGCCTGGGACGAGGCGGGCGAGTTCTACGTCAACGCCGCGAGTTGCGGCTTCGTACTGGAACTCCCGCCCTTCGCGGGAATCGACGAGGGGACGCTGGACGCGCTGGCCGGGACTCTGGCCGACTCGGCGCCCGAGCGCTCGGTGGTGCAGGTCATCCACTGGACGAGCCCGCGCTACGGGGCGGCGATCAGGGACTGGGCGCAACCTAGGGAGGGAGCGGGCGGCTTACAAGCCGTGATGGCGGCGCGGAGGGAAGCCCTCTTCTCGGGCGCCGGCTGGCGCCCGCTCCATGAGGGCGGGCCGCCGTTCACCCTGAACGATTGCCGGGTGTTCATGACGGCCTGCCTGCCGGGACGGCCGGGACCGGCGTCAGAGACCGCGCTCGGGAGCTTCCGCCGTGCGATAGAGGGCGCGCTCGCCTCGATCGGGACCTGGGCGCGAAGGCTCGAGCCGGACGCGCTGTTATCACTCGCGGCGGAACTCGTTGCGCCCGACCCGGAGGGAGAACACGACGGCGGGCTTAAGCGGCCCGAGAGGCGCTGGTCGCCGCGCGACCCGATCCACCTGCAGTGCGCGGCGCCCGGCCGTGCGATGAGCGTGGCGCCGGCGGGGCTGGTCTTCCACCATCCCGCGGGGACGGACGTGGCGGTGCGCGTACTCTCCGCGCGCGCATATCCTGAGGTCTGGCCAGGCTGGCGCGGCAACGCGCTGATCGGGGATTTCCACCGCGATTTCCTCCAGCCGGGCGCCCCGGTACTGACCGCACTCACCGTGATGATGGGCGAGGCGGCCGACGGTGAGCGCGCCTTCCTGAAATCCGCCCGGGCGACGCAGCAGGCGGGCACGGGGATAGCCCGCTACCTGCCAGGCCTCCCGGAGAAGGCCCGGGACTGGCGCTTCGTGACCGAACGGCTCAAGGAAGGCGAGCGCCTGGTGCGGGCGAGTTACACCATCTGTGTCTACGCGCCGCTCGACGCGATCGACGAGGCCGAACAGGCCGTGCGCGCCATCTACCACGGACAGGGCTGGCGCCTGGGAACGGAGCGCTACGCCCACCTGCCGGGCTGGCTCTCCTGCCTGCCCATGGTCCCGGCAGGGGGACTCGACGCGGACCTCGCCCGGATGGGCCGGATGAAGACCCTGCTCACCTCATCCGCCGTGAACCTCGCCCCCGTGCACGGCGAGTGGCGCGGCCAAAGGGCGGCGAGCGACACGCCGCCGGCGCTCCTGCTCGTGGGGAGGCGGGGCCAGCCCGCCTGCTGGTCCCCCTTCGCGAACGAGGCGGGGAACTACAACGTGGCCGTGACCGGAAAATCAGGCTCGGGCAAGTCGGTTCTCATGCAGGAACTCGTCGCCGGGATCGCGGGCGCGGGCGGTGAGGCCGTCGTCATTGATGATGGGCGTTCGTTCCAGCACACGGCCGAGGCCCTGGGCGGCGCCTTCATCGCCTTCGGCAAGGACCCTGCGCGGTTGAACCCCTTCGCCATGATCGATGCGGAGACGGCCGCGCGCGACGGTGACTACCGGGAGGAATGCTTCGCCATGCTGGCGGCCGTGATCGGGCGCATGTGCCGCAGGCGCGGGCGGATCGACGACATCGAGGCGGCGCTCATCGATGAGGCCATCGCGCGCGCCTGGGAGGAGGCGGGAAACGACGCGGACCTGGGCGCCGTGCAGCGAGGCCTCGAGGCGGCGGGCGACAGGCGTGCATCCGACATGGCGCTCGCTCTCGGACCCTGGCGCCCGGGCGGCGCGCTCGGGAGGCTCTTCGAAGGCGGCGAGACCCCGGCTTTGGATGCCGCGCTCACCGTGTTCGAATTGGCCGAACTCAAGGGCCGGGGCGACCTGCAGGGCGTGGTGCTCATGCTCGTGGTATTTCTCGCCACCCAACGCATGTACCACGGCCCGAGGACGCGGCCCAAGGCGATCGTTATCGATGAGGCCTGGGACCTGCTATCGGGCGAGGACAGCCGGGCGTTCTTAGAGGGTGCGGCGCGCCGGGCGCGCAAGTACCGGGGCGCGCTCGTCACCGGCACCCAGAGCGTGAACGACTATTACGCGAACCCCGCGGCGCGGGCGGCCTGGGACAACGCCGACTGGACGATCTTCCTCGCCCAGAAGGACGAGTCCGTGGAACTCCTCAAGCAGGAAAAGCGCATCCACTGCGACCCCGGGATGGAGCGGGCTCTTAAAAGCCTCGCCACCGTGGACGGGCGCCACGCCGAGTTGGTGCTGCACGGCCCGGACGGCTGGAGGGTGGCGCGGCTCGTGCTCGACCGCGCATCGTCCGCGCTCTACTCATCGCGCGGGCCCGCCTTCGCCGCTATCGAAAAATTGAAGGAAGAGGGCCTCAGCACGGAAGAAGCGGTTGCGCGCATCGCGGAAGTAGGCGCGCCGTGACCTTTCATCTCTCGATACCGGGCGACATTTGAAGACGAACCACGAGCAAGAAAGGAGAGACGCACATGAACGAGAAAAGACGGGCGCACACGCGCGCCGCGAGGAGAGCGGAGGAGACCCTGAACGGGGAGCGGCTTCTGGAGTGGCCGGGGGACCCCGAATCGCTGACGGCCGAAGCGGTCGACTTCGAGGCCCTGGCCCACGTGCTGGCCAATACCTGCCGCCGGGGCGGGCGGCTCAAGCGCTTCCACTCCCTCGCGGCCCACGCGGTGACGATGAGCGAGGCGATAGAAGACCTGGGCGGACCCGCGGGCGGGCGTGTCCGGGAGGCGGCGCTCTACGCGCTGCTCTCTCAAGCGAGTGTCGCGTGGCTGGGAGCCGACGCCGCTCACTCGCTGCGGCCGACGGACCGCATGAGACGGCTCTGCGGGCGGGTACAGGCGGCCGTGCTCGAGGCGGCCGGGCTCCGTGCGGAGCCCACGGCGGAGGAGGCGGAGCTTTTACGATTCATCGCCCGGATGGCCGAGGCGGCCGAGGCGCGAGACGTCCCCGGCGCAAGCGAGAGCGCGGCCACGTCCGTCGCCTTCCCGCCGCTCGATCGCCGCATCAGGCCCCTGGATCCCGCCCGTGCGGCACGGCTCTGGCTCGATCGCTTCCACGACCTCAAAAGACCGCCGGACGCGGGCGGGAGCGCCACGGCGCCTCACACTGATGAGGCCGGCGAAAGTAACGAGGAGAAACAAGATGGAGCGCACGTACGGACGGCGCCGGAGGCGTCGTCGGAACGCTCGCCCCTGGCCGGAGGCTCACGCGATGCGGCCTGATCGCAGGCGACGGCCTGGACGCGGGCGGCGGCCTGAACGGAAGCGGAGCGTCCAGGTCTTCGAGGACACCGAGGGCGTGTTCCGCGCCGCTATCGCAGCGCGCGTGCTCTCGGCCGATCCCTGCGATCCGCTCTACGCGGGCCGCTACCTCTACATGTTCCATGACGAGGAGGGAACGGCCTGGTTCAGGCGGTACGACGCCAGGGCATGGATATCGATGAGTGCGCGGCGTCGCGCGGCGGGAGAGCGGTCATGAGCGGGTTCCCGGCGTTCGCAGCCTCCCTGCTCCTCGCGGCCGGCGTGGCCGCGGCCGTCTCGGCCGTCACCTTGCGGGTCAACTTGGAGCGGATACCGCGTATCGCGAGCGTTCGGCTTTCGAGCCTCACGGCGGACTACGTCACGAAAACCATCCGCGAGGGCGGAGACCGCAAAGCGGCGGCAGAAGCCGCCCGCGACTGGGCGGGGCGGCTGGAAGAGGCGCTCGCCCGTACGGCGGAGCGCCACGGCGCGGTGCTGCTCACGGCGGGCGCCGTCGCAGCGGGCGCCGAGGATTTAACCTCAGAGGTCGAGGCGGCGATGGCCGCGGTCCCGCACTTGAGGCATCCCCCGAAGAAAAAGGAGGAAGAGAAAAAATGATGATGATAAACGCCAAGGCGCCGGGACGCGCGAACCCCCGTGGCTTCAGGTTCCTGGTCTGTATGGCCGTCCTCTCCGGACTGTGGCTCGCTGCGGCCTCGCGCGTCCACGTCAACGCGAGTACCTCAGACGGAGCGTGGGGGTATTTCGCGCTGCCGCTCATGGGCGCGCCGAAACGCGGCGACTTCGTGCTCTTCGACCCGCCGGAGGCTGCGGGATCGCCTATCCCCTACATGAAGCGCGTGCGCGGCCTGCCGGGAGAGTGGGTGGAGGTGGACGCGGAGCGCCGCATCCGCCTGAACGGCGCCCTCATCGGGACCGCGAAGAGGCGTGCGCTCAACGGACGCGAGCTTGAAGCGATCAAACCTGTAGTGATCCCGCAGGATCATTACTACGTCCACGCCGATCACGCGGACAGCCACGACAGCCGTTATGAGGAGATCGGGCTCATCCCGCTGGAACGCATCCGGGGCCGTGCCCTCCCGCTGCCCGACGTCCCGTGGCTGGGACTGAAAGGACCGCTCGCAAGTCAAAAAAAGGTGCTGCCATGAGGCGGCGTCCTCCCCTATCCCGTTTGCTGTCCGTCGTGATTGCATTCGCGTTGACGCTCATGGCGGAAGCCGTGACGGCGAAGGATCTCGGCGTGCGCGGCGCGGTATGGCGCATCACGGAACCCGACCTGCTGCTCGATATCGAGGCCAGACTCAAGGCGATGGAAACTACGGGCGAACTCGCCCGCATGAATCGTGCGGCGCTCGCCCGGGTCAGGGAGCGCGTCGCGGCGCCTCCCCGCGTCTCGGACATCCTCCCCGCGCGTGTCCGCCGCACCCGTCTGTTCGATCCTTCCGTCACGCTTGAAGAAGACGTCCGGGCGGCGGACGGGACCCTGCTCGCGGCGCGCGGCGCGCGGGTCAATCCGCTTACGACGCATCCCCTGACCCGCGATCTCCTGTTCATCGACGGGACCCGTCCTGTCGAGGTCGCCTGGGCGCTTCGCCACGAAAAACCCTCGGTGATCGTTTTGCTCGCGGGCCGTCCGCTGGACCTGACCCGGACGCACGGCCGGGCGTTCTTCTTTGACCAGGGTGGTCGACTCACGAGGCGTTTCGGGCTCAGCGCTACGCCGTCCGTGGTCGTGGCCGAAGGATCGTTCCTCCGGATCACGGAAGTACCCCTCGAAGACGAGGAGAACCCCACAAGCGAAGGGGGCAGGCCATGAAGCACCGGAAAATTTTCATTCCCATCCTCCTCATCGCCTGCGTCCTCTCGGCCGGGAGCGCATCGGCGCAGTCCTGCACCGGGCGTTTCGTGAACCCGGTGACTGACGTGTGCTGGGAGTGTCTGTTCCCGATATCGATCGGGCCGATCCGGATGGGCAATGCCGCGGGCGCGCCGGACACGCCCAACCCGGGTTCTCCGATATGTTACTGCGGGAAGCCCATCCCCCGGATCGGTCTCTCGTTAGGTGTCTGGGAGCCGGCGCGGCTGATCGACGTGAGCCGAGCGCCCTGGTGTTTCCCGAACTTGGGCGGACTGACCATCGACGCAGGGCTCCCCGCAGGGCGCGGGCGAACGGGTTCCTCGGGCGGCGACGGCGCGCAGGGTTCCACCTGGCACGCCCACTACTACGTCTACCCGCTGCTCTCGTGGATCGGGGCGCTGCTCGACTTGGGCTGCCTGGAAGGCGGGGGGCTCGACATCGCCTGGGTCTCCGAGCTCGACCCCGCCTGGCGCGACGATGAACTCTCCTTCCTGCTGAACCCCGAGGCCGCGCTCTTCGCCGACCTGCCGGCCCAGGCGGCCTGCGCCGCCGATTGCGCGGCGGCGTCTGCGGGCCTGCCGATCGATCCCCTGTACTGGTGCGCGGGCTGTCAGGGCGGGATGTATCCCCTGACCGGGAACGTGGGCGCCCACGTGGGAGGAGTGCAGGCCTCGCTGCTCGCGGCCCAAAGGCTCGTGTTCCGCCTCCACAGGCTGCTGCTCGCCTGGGGCACCTCGGGGACTGCGGCGCTGTGTGGGCGCTATCCCATGCCGATCATGAAGAAATCGCAATACCGCTGGCAGATGACCCAGCCGGTTCCCGCCACGTCACCCCTCACGGGCTGCAACCCGACGGGCCGCTCCACAGTGCTGTGGGAAGCGCTGCGCGAGTTGCCCGTGGCGGGGGAGAATTTCGGGTACCTGCTCTGGCGCAAGCGCAACTGCTGTCTCCTCTAAGGAAATTGATATGGGCCGTCATCAGATACATACAACCACCACTGTAGCCGTGCTCGCCTGCGCCCTCCTCCTCACGGCGTGGCCCGCTCCGGCCCCGGCGCAGGAAAGCAATGGAAAAGCGGCGCGCGAGATGGTGGAAGGGGTATTACGGAAAACGAAAAAATCCCGCGCAGGCGATCTTAGCGCCTGGTCGCGGTCGGTGATTAAGCGCGCGCTTGAGCGCGCGGGGAAAAACGCCGCCGAGACCCCCGACCCCCTCCCGGCAGAGGGCCAAGCCGGCCACCTGGCAAGCAGTTTTCTCGCGCGTCCCCACGGACCCGAGGTCATCGTCTTCATGAGTCTCTCCGTCCCCGAGGCGAGTTGGCGGGAATGGAGCCTGGAGGCGGCGCGGACAGGCGTCCCGCTCGTCCTGCGTGGACTTGTTCCAGAAGGACTGCAGTCCACAGTGAAACGGGTCGGGGCGTATCTGGCGCGCGGCTCGGGCGCTGCGATCGACCCGCGCCTGTTCCGCCTCTTCGGTATCACCGCGATCCCCGCCGTCGCCGTGGTCCCGGGCGGGGTCCCGCCCTGCGCGAGCCGTGGCTGCGCCAAAGACGCAGCACCTCCCCATGACCGGATTAGTGGAAACATCGGTCTCGAAGCGGCGCTTTCGATCATCGCCGAAGAGGGCGGGCCGGGACGCGCGACGGCGCGGCGTCATCTCGCAAAGCTCAGAGGAGATTCCCGGTGAAACGGAACGAAGGAATGCAAATCGTCATCCTTGTCCTTCTTCTCCTGGCGCACCTATCAGCGGGCGGCGCCTGGGCCGAAGACCCGAAGGCGGCTGCCCGCGCGATCGGAGAGGCGGGCCGGGCGGCGGCCGCCGCCGTCGCGAAGAACCCGGATTCCGCCGCCCGTGTGCCGGGCTATGCCGGAACGAGCCTCCCCGAGCGGGATCTCGGCGCAGATGAATTGGACGCCGCAGCGAAGCGGGCCCTGGCCGATCCCGCCGATCCCGGTGGCCGGGCGGGGCGCGCCGTGATCGAGGGGGCGAGCGGGCGTCCGGAGGCGTCCCTCGGGACGGAGGACCCGATCGCCCGCCGCGGGGAGGAGATCGAAGGCGATGCGGGTGCTCCGCGCTTCGGCGCGGCGGGGCTCGCGTCGGGCTCGGTGAGGGAGTGTGGCGCCGGGGTGGAGGACGCCGGGGCCGGTGGTGCTTGCGGTTCAGTCTCCTGGTGCGCCGGCGCGGGATGCGAAACCCTCCCCACGCAAGCCAACACCGGGTTCATCGATTCGGCGGCTAAGCTCAACATGGTGCTCGAGATGGGCGGGGAGGAATTCGACCGCGAGAATCTGAGGTTTTTCCGGGGCGAGCGCCGCTCGTGCCGGATCCGCTGGGGCGGCCTCGCCGATTGCTGCAAGGACTCAGGCGCGCTCATCGATCTCGCCGAGTGCACCGAGGGGGAGCGGCTCCTGGCGCAGGAGCGCCATACCGGGAACACGCATTACCTGGGAACGCGTTGCGCGAAGCGGATATTGGGCGTCTGCATCCGCCGGGAGCGGGTCTGGTGCGTGTTCGGTTCCAAGCTCGGGCGCATCCTGCAGGAGGCGACGCGGGGACAGCTCGGACTCGGCTGGGGCGATTGCCGGGGCTTCACGGTCGAGGAGATGGAGCGAATCGACTTCGAGGCCGTGGACCTGTCGGAGTTCACCGAGAACCTCGTGGACGGCTCGAGTGCGCCCTCGATCGCGCTTCCGGGCGCGGAGGGAACCGGCGCGGCGATGCGCGCGCGCATCCGCGATTTCTATACCGAAAACGAGTGAGGAGACGACCATGACCATCGCCTACGCCCTTATCCTCGCCTGCCTCCTCGCGGTCCTCCCGGCGTCTCCCGCGGAGGCGCGGGAATGGCGCTCGTGGTGCGGTACGCCCGATGCCGGGTCTCCGCTCGGCTGGCACTTCTATTGCGACCGCGATGAAACGACGGAAGAGGAGAATAAGGAGACGCCGGCGACGCAGGCGGCGCCACCCATGAAACCCCCGAGCGCCACCGAACGCATCCTTACGACCCGCCGGACGCTGGAGGAAGCCCGCGCGCGTGCGATCCTGGAACCGAGCACAGAGAACGTCACGGCCTACCTGGCTCTCCAGCAGAAAGCCCTGCAAAGCGCCGCCACCTTCTCGGACGCCTTCCGCCGTACGGTCTGGGCGAATCCGGCTCTCGACTACACGCTGAAGCGCCCGGTGGGCGCGCTCGCCAAAAAACTCTGGTCGGATGAGCGCCGGGCCGAGCGCGATGGTGCGCTCGCCAGACTTGGGCGACGCTACGGCCTGATCTACCTGGGCTCCGAGCGGTGTCCCGCGTGCCGTGTATTCGGACCGCTACTTCGCGCCTTCGCGCTTCGTCACGGGATAGAGGTGCTCGCGGTCTCGATGACGGGCGGACCGCTTGCGGGCTGGCCGGAGGCGGCGCCCGATCAAGGCCGCGCCGCGCGGCTCGGCATCAATGCCCCGGTATTGCCCGCCGTCGTCCTCTACGACACGCGGAGCAAACGGGCGCTCCCGGTCTCATACGGCGTCGTCGCCGAGGACCAGTTGGCCGAGCGCATCTTCGCCCTCACCACGCGGGAGGTGGGAAGTGACTACTAGGCAAAGTACCCCGGAGGTCGCCGCGGTCGCCCGCTGGTTCATGGCGGTGTTGCTCACCGCCGGACTGTGCCTCGCTCCGCCCGCCCGGGCGGACGTGATGTCGGAGATGGAGAACTTCTGGCGGGGCGCCGCCGTGAACACCACGGGACCCACCGCCTTCGACGGCCAGGCCTCGGGCCACTGGACTCTCGGTAATCTCTACCTGAGAGCGCCGGTTCGCTCCGAATCCATCGCCACGGTGAGCCTGCCCTCCTACCGCGCCGGTTGCGGCGGCATCGACGCGTTTGCAGGCGCGTTCTCGTTCATCGATTCCGACCAGATGATCGCCTTCGCCCGCGCCGTCGCCCAGAACGCAGCGGGCTTCGCCTTCGAATTAGCGCTCGAGACCATCTCGCCCGTGATCGCAGAGACCATGTCGAAGCTGAGGGCCCTCGCCCAGTGGGTGAACAACCGGAACCTCGATTCCTGCGAGACGGCCCAGGCTCTCGTCGGCGCGGTCTGGTCGAAGAACGACCGGGCGAGCGCCGCGATCTGCGCCGCGGTCGGGACGCGGCAGGGCATTTTTTCCGATTACGCCGCCGCGCGCCACGGCTGCGGCGCGGACGGGAAACGCCACTCGACCCTGGCCGCGGCAGCGGGGGCGCTCAGGGACCAGGCGCCGGTCAACGTGAACTACGCCTGGCGCGCGGTGCGCGCCTCGGGCTTCCTGGCGTCCGACCGCGACCTGGGTGAATTCGCCATGTCGGTATCGGGGAGCATGATCGTGACCGCCCCGGTATCGGACTCCGATCCTTCCGGCCCCCGGGTGCGCGTGCTGGAGCCCCTGGCGCTCGACCGCCGCGTGACCGAGATCCTGATGGAGGGCGGCGGCGACTTGCCCGTATACCGCTGCGACACTTCCGATGAATGTCTCAACCCCGTCTTGGGAGGCTCACCGTGCCCGCGGCGCGCGGCTTCAGGAACCGGGTGGCGGAGCTGCTCCGCCGCCTCGTCGAAGCGGTGCGCGCCGACACGGCGCCTCCGCCCGATGCCCTGGGACTCGTCAACCTGACGACGCTGCCCGTCTACCGGATCGTGAACACCGCAGCCGCCTATCGCGGCGCGGTGGTGGACCAGGAGGTGGACGCCTTGGCCGAAGCCGTGGCGCTCGACGTGCTCCAGGTCTGGATATCGGACGTACACCGCACAATCGAGGAACGCGCGGGCGCCATGGACGTCGCAGACGGCGAGCGGCTCGCGCGCTGGCGCGAGGGGCTCCGCAGGAACCGCACGGCTCTCGCGCGGCATCGCCACGAGGGACTTGCGCGCTTCAACACCGCCCTCGCCGTGGTCGAGAAGCTCCGGCTCATCGAGACCGAACTCGCGGGCGCGCTCTCGGCCGAACTCCGCGCGGCGCTCGCCTTCTCCCGCGGCGCCGCAGGCGCCCGCTAACAGCGGTAAGGGAAAACACTCCATGTACGAACTCTTCACCCTGGGCGGCGGGACCTACCTGGTCGATCTCTTGAACGCCGTGGCCGCGATCACCGGCGGGGGGGCCTTCGTGACGCTGGCGCAGATTGCGGGCGTCACGGGACTCGCCTGGGTGCTCTTCCGCACCGCCTTCGGCGGGTCGTGGAAGGACAACGCGAAGTGGCTGCTTCTCTTCGTCTGCGTATGGGGTGCGCTGGTGGTCCCGAAGGCGACCGTGCGGGTGGTGGACAGGCTGGACCCTGCGCTCGCGCCCGCGGTCGTGGCGAACGTGCCGCTCGGTCTCGCGCTCTTCGCCTCCGTGACGAGCCGGGTGGGTGACGGGCTCACCCGGCTGACCGAGCAGGCCTTCTCCCTCCCGGACGACCTGGCCTACCGCCGCCACGGCTTCATCTTCGGCGCCAGGCTCGCGGCCGCCGCGACCCGGATGGAGGTGACCGACGCCGTCTTCGCCCGGAACCTCCGGGCCTATGCGCGGCAGTGCGTGTTCCACGCCCTGCTGCTGGGCCACATTTCGGCCGACGACCTGCGCGAGAGTACCGACCTCTGGGCGCTCGTCACCGCTTCGGGCTCACCCTCGGCCGGGGCCTCGCCCGCGCGCATGGTCGAATACGCCACCCGTGGCGCACCGGCCGGCACGGGTGCCACGCCGATAGAGCGTGAGATCGTGACCTGCGCTACGGCCGCCTCGCGGCTCGACGCGCTCTGGGGGGCGGAGATCGCGAGGGCGTCGGGGATATTCGGGCGGAGACTCTTCCCCGGGGCGGCGAGCGAGGCGCTGGCGAGGGCCGAACTGCTGGCGGCGCTGCCCGCCGCCCACGACTACCTGATCGGGGCATCGAGGTCCGCGGCCGAGATCCTGCGCCAGCAGATGGTCTTAAACGCCGTCCACGGCGCGGGCGAGCAATGGAGCGCCGAAGCCGGGAACGCCGCTGCGCTGAGAGCCTATACCGAAGCCCGGGCCGAGGCCCAGACCGTCTCGGCCTACCGGGCCATCGGACGCCAGGCGGAGACCTGGGTCCCCATGCTTCGCATCGTGTTCGAGTGCCTCTACGTGGGGGCGTTTCCCATGGCGGTCCTGTTGATGCTCACCCCCGCGGGCGAAGGGATATTCCGCTCCTACTTCGCGGGGCTGGTCTGGTTGCAGAGCTGGGGGCCGCTCTACGCCGTCCTGCACCGCATCGCCATGGGCGAGGCCGCCGAGCGCATGGGCGCGGGCGCGCTGATGCCGGGTGGGGAGATCGGCGTCTCGCTCGTCGCCCAGGCGGGGATCCGGGCCGTGGCCTCAGACGTGGCGGTGATGTCGGGCTACCTCTCGATGTCGGTGCCCTTCTTGGCCGCGGCCCTGGCCTACGGGGTGGGCAGGACGACCAGCCTCGCGACCTCGGTCCTATCGGTCGGCCAGGACGCGGCCTCATCGGCCGCGCAGGAAGGTACGACGGGCAACATCTCGCTCGCCAACACGCAAGGAGACACGCACCGCTTCGCATCGCTCGAGGGACACCAGCTCCGCACCTCGGCCCACGTCGACACGGACCGCTACACGGGGTTCGCCCCAGGCGGCGCGGCCTACACCGTGACCGGAGAGGGGGCCGCCGTGATGGACGCCGCCTCCGCCACCAGCCGGGTCCCGGCGGCGGGCGTGAGACTCTCCGAATCACTCGCATCCAGCCACGAGGTCCGGGCGGGCGCGGCTCTCGAGCAGGCCCGTCACTGGTCGGCCGAGGCCGCGACGGCGCGAACGGCCGCCGCGACCGATTCAGCGGCCATGGTCGAGCGTTTTTCCCGGGACGCGCGGACCGGCCTCACCCATGCGAGGGGGGTGACGGAGAGCCAGAACCTGAGCGCGCAGCGCCTCGAATCCCATCTCGAAAAACTCTCCGAGGCCGGCGGCATCACGAAGGAGCAGGCCGCCGTCCTCACGGGTGAGGCCAGGGTGGGCGGAGGGTTCGACTTCATCGTCAAGTTCGGGGCGGACGGCTCCGCGAGCTGGAGGGGCCAGACCTTCGGGCGCGAAGCCTGGAACCGCATGACCGACTACGCGGGCCAGAACCAGTTGCTCGACCACTGGTCCCGGGTCTCCGATGCTTCGAGGCGTTATTCGACCGCTTCGGGTGAGAGCGAACTCAAGAGCCTGGATGAGAGTTTGGGCGCCAACATGACGAGGATGCGCCGCTTCTCCGATCAGGAGGCGGTGAGCCGCCGCGAAGCGGAGAACTGGAGTTCCCAGGCGGCCCAGGTGCGCGGCCGCTCCCAGTCGATCGACAGCGAACTCGGCCAGCCCTTCTTCGCCTGGCTGAGCGCGCGTACCGGCGCGGACGGGCGCGAGATAGGCGTGGCCGGCGCCATGCGTCTCGCCTCGCCGCAGACGACCGAAGACGCGGAAGTCCTGCGCACACACGCCGCCGCCTTCATCGCCGAGCGTTTTCCGGCGCCCGAGGGGGTGCGCACGGCACCGGGGCCTGCGAGTTACGAGCGCGCGCGCGAGGAATTGCGGGAGTCCGGCGTGAGCGGGACAGGGGCCGCCTGGGCGGGCTGGTCGGACTCGGTGCGCGCGCGGGCGCGGGGCGCCGGGACACCCGGGCCGGGCGACGCCGGGGAGCGGGCTGCGCGCGGGCGCGCCGAGATCGAGACCGAACTCGATATCCGCGAAGCGGGGCGGGTGGCCCGTGCCGGGATGGCGGAAGAATCCATCGGACAGGGCCGCCCTAAAATCGCGGCGGAGGCCGACAGGCCGTTCAATGAGCACGCGGCGAGAGAGGTCCCGCTCGTGGGCGAATGGCTGGGGGGGAAACTCTACGGCACCGCACGGAACGCGGCGCCCGGGCCCGAGGGGAAGGAGCAGGACGAGAGGAAAGAGCGCGGAGGCGGGAGTGGCTTTTCGGGCGATCAGGTAATGGGGCCGTGACCGGGGAAGTCGTCATGGCCGTGGAACTCCTGTTCTTCGTAATCCCGGTGCCAGGCGTAGCGGCCGGTCCGGGTCGACCAGTCGAACCGCTCGCCGTCATCTTCGGGGAACTCGTAGCGGCGGAAGGCGGACCAGTCCCCATGGCGGATTCCCCGCCACAGGACGCCCATGAGCGCGCCGAAGAAGGTCCAGAGAACGGCGCAGAACCAGACGCCGACGATCAGATGGAACCCGATCCCGGTGGTGATACAAAAGACGGTAAAGAGGAGTGCGAGGGCAGGGCCCGCCAGGACGAGGGTCCTCACGCGGCCGGATGGATTATGGTCCGTCATTGCTCTTTCCTCCCAAGTTGCGAGTCGATAGGCGGCGGGCGCCATGCCATAAACTCTCTCCGGAACCTGCTCCCGCGCCTTCCGCCCCCGTCTTCCTCCGCCTCTTGACCGGCGCAATACGACAAAGCGGCGCCCGGAGCGCAGCCGTCCACACAACCTCGAACGGGAGGACACGATGACCTTCGGAAACGCAACCTTGAGAGGAGGCCAGACCCTCCTGCACGACGTCCATATGTGGGGCCAGCTCGTCCGCTGGGGGATTATAGGACTCCTCCTGACGATCGTTCTGGTCCCCGCCGTATCGGTATTCACCACGACGAGCGCCCACGAGTGGCGGGTCGTAGGCCTGGGCGTCTTGGCCGAGGCCAAGCTCGGCCTGGGATATTCTCCCGATTCGGGCCAGGCTTACGAGTGGCGAGAAGGCGAGCGGACGAGCGAGCGGATCGCCCTCATCGCGGCTGACCCCCGGATCGAGCGGATCAGGAGGCGCCTGCTCGCGACCGTCTACGCCGGGGCGTGGCTGGGGCTGTGGATCGGCCTGGGCGGCGGCGTCCTCTGCGCGGGCATCTTCTGGCTCCTGGGCCGGCGCCTGGCCCGCGCGCAGAGGGTCCGGGGCGCCGAGATGACATCCGCCGGTGCGCTCGGGAGGCGCGTGCAGCCTCTCTCCTCCCGCCTGGCCGAAGCCTTGCTCCCGGCCGCTCGACGGGCGTCTTGCCGCATCGCAGGGATCCCCTGGCCCGCGCGCGCCGAGACCCAGCACACCATCGTCTCGGGCACCACCGGTTCGGGCAAGACCGTCCTGATCTCGGACTTGGTCGCCCAAATCCGCGCCCGGGGCGAGCGCTGCATCCTCTACGACAAGATGGGAAGCTATACGGGGGCCTTCTTCGACCCCGCCCGCGACGTTCTGATGAATCCACTCGACGCCCGGGCGCCGCGCTGGTCGCCTTTTTTCGAGGCGAGGACGCCGCGTGACTTCGACACGATGGCCGCCGCTCTTATCCCCCAGCAGAAGGACACGGTGGACCCCTTCTGGGTCACGGCCGCGCGGCAGCTGTTCTCAAACGGCGCCGGCGTCCTCTGGAAACGGGGCGTGACCGAGAACCGGGTGCTGGTCGATCACCTGCTCAAGACCGAACTCACCGCCCTGGCCCAGGCCATGGAGGGCACGGTGGCCCAGTCCATCGTGGACCCGGAAAACCCGAAGACCGCACTCTCGGTACGCGCCATGCTGACCGCGCATTTGAGCGCGCTCGAGTTCCTGCCCGACACGGGCGCACCCTTCTCGATAAGAGAGTGGGTGGAACGCGAGGATGAATCAGGCTTCCTGTTCCTGACCTCACGCGGCGACCAGCACGCGAGCTTGAGAGGTCTCATCTCCACCTGGCTCGAAATCGCCGTCAACGCGCTCTTATCCCTCGGCCGGGACGACGCGCGCAGGGTCTGGGTGGTGCTCGACGAACTTCCCACCTTACACCAGGTGCCGAGTCTCCAGCCCGGACTCGCCGAATCGCGCCAGTTCGGCGGCTGTTTCGTGCTCGGGATCCAGGTGTTCTCCGCCCTGCGCGATTTGTATGGGCGAAACGGCGCCGAGACCGTATCGGGGCTGTGCGGCACCCGGGTGGTGCTGGCGGCGCCTGATCAGGAGACCGCGCGCTGGTCGGCCGAGAGCCTGGGACGCGGCGAGGTCACGGAATACGCGCAGGGCCTGAGCTACGGAGCGAGCGCGATGCGGGACGGGGTCTCGCTCACCCAGCGCCGCGAGATGCGGCCCCTGGCCCTGCCGTCCGAGATCATGCGCCTCGAGAATTTATGCGGCTACCTCAAATTCCCCGGCCCCTGGCCCGTGGCCCGGATCAGGCTTCCCTACGTGAAAAGGCCCAAGGCGGCCGATAGCTTCGTGCCGAGAGACGATGCTTCCCTCCCCGAGGGGGGAGGCGCGGAGGCCGTGGCGCAGGAAACCGGGGTCGATCCCCGGAATGAGGAAACGGATCCAAGCGATGAGGGTGGAACAGGCGCCGAAGGCGCTTCTGCCCTCCCGCTTCGGGAGATAAGCGGTAACGAGGCGTCCGGGTGCGAGGAGCCGCAACGGGAGCCGTATCAAGACCATCTCAGGAATTATTAAATGGTCGCATCGATCGGCGCCGTCGCCGCTCCCGCGCAGGGCGCGTCCTATTACGAGCGGGACGGCTACTACGCGAAGGACGACCCGGCGCATAAGGAGGCGAGCGCCTGGGCGGGAAAGGGCGCCGAGGAACTCGGCCTCTCGGGCCCGGTCGACCCGGACGTCTTCCGCGCGGTGTTGGAAGGAGAGGTGCCCGACGGCTCCGGCCGCAGGCTCGGCCGCCGGGGCAAGGACGGCGGCATCCATCACCGGCCCGGACGCGACCTCACCTTCTCGGCCCCTAAATCCGTTTCCCTTCTCGCACTCGTGGGAGGCGACGCGCGCGTGATAAAGGCGCATGATGCGGCCGTCGCGCGCACTCTCACGTGGGTCGAGAGGAACGTCGCCGAGACCCGCATGAGCGACCCCAGGACAGGAGGGATCGTCCGTGCAGGCGATCAGAAGAGCGTCGTCGCGACCTTCCGGCACGACGCCTCGCGCAACATGGACCCCCTGCTCCACACCCACTCGGTGATCGCCAACATGGTCCGGGGTGCTGACGGCAAGTGGCGCGCCATGTCCAACGAAAAACTCTATGCTCACAAGATGCTGATCGGCGCCGCCTACCGGAGCGAACTAGCGCGCGAACTCGAGGTGTTCGGCTACAGGACAGAAAAGACCCACGCCGACGGGCGCTTCGAGATCGCGGGCGTACCGCGCAACGTGATCGAGGCGTTCTCGACCCGAAGGGCTGAGATCGAGGCGGCGGTGGCGGAGCGGGGCGCGGGCGCGACGGCGGAGAACCAGCGCTTGGCCCAGCGCGCGGCGCTCATGACCCGGGCGCGCAAGCGCGAGGTCGACAAGACGACTCTCAGAGCCACCTGGGAGAAGCAAGCCGCAGACCTGGGCTTCGACCCTAAAACCCTCGCCGCCGAAGCCATGTCGAGGGGCGCCGTATCCAGGGACGCAGGACGGGGCGCGGACGAGACTGCCGGACCCGCCCGCGAAGCCGTGGAATGGGCCGTGGCGCATCTCGCCGAGCGCGAGGCGGTCTTCTCCCGCGCCAGTCTCCTCGCCGGCGCGCTCGCCTGGGACCCGGGCGCCGTATCGATGGCGGAGGCCGAACGCGAAGTCGCCAGGCTGGAGAAGGCGGGAACCCTGCACGCTGCGGACTTGCCCGGAGCGAAGGACGTACTCACCACGGACAGGGCCGTTGCCGCAGAGCGCGAGACGATCGCCCTGCTCGAGGCCGGCCGGGGACGGGGTTCTCCCGCGATGCGCGCCCGCGCCGTGGACAAGGCGCTCCGAAAAGGTCCGCTCACAGTGGGCCAGAGGGACGCGGTCAAACTCATTCTCTCAGAATATGACCGCACCGTCGGTGTGCAGGGCTACGCCGGGACCGGCAAGACCACCATGCTGAACCGCGCCCGCGCACTTCTGGAGAAGCGCGGCTACGAGGTCAAGGGTCTCGCGCCCTCGGCATCGGCCGCGCGGACACTGGAAGCCGAAGCCGGGATCCCGAGCGAGACGCTGCAGCGCTTCCTCGCGCGCAACGCAGGTCTAGCCCAGGGCCGCCTCACGAAAAAGACCCAGAAGCAAATGCGCGCGGCTTACAGGAAGACCGCCCTCGTGGTGGACGAGGGTTCCCTCGCCTCCACGCGCGAGGTCCGCGAACTGCTCAAGATCACGGACGTGTTGCGATTGCCCCGGGTCGTGCTGGTCGGCGATGCGAAACAACTCGACGCCGTGGACGCCGGCAAGCCGTTCGCGCAGCTACAAGGAGCGGGCATGAAGACTGCGGTCATGAAAGAGATCATGCGCCAGCGCGACCCGGAGCTCAAAGCCGCGGTCGAGGCGAGCCTCGCCGGCGACGTGAAGCGCGCTTTTGAGAAGCTCGGTTCCAACGTCGCCGAAGTGAGACCGGACAACCTTGCGGGCGCCGCCGCCGCGCGCTGGCTCGGGCTTTCCCCAGAGGCGCGCGCCAAGGCCGGACTGATGGCGCCGAGCCATGCGATCCGTGAGCAAATCAATGCCATCGTGCGCGAGCGCCTGATCAGGGACGGCGTAGTCCATGGCCCGGCCATGAAGTCCGAACGACTCGTCTCCCGCGGCTACACCCACGCCGAGAAATCGTTATCCGCGAACTACGCACCTGGCGACGTGGTGGCCTTCCACCGTCCCTACAAGCGTCTCGACGTAGAGAAGGGAGATGAACTTCGCGTATCAGGCGTCGATCACGCGGACGGCGCGGTAAGGCTCGAGAGCAAAGACGGGCGCTCGGTCCTCTGGGCGCCGGGTCGTCTCGCGGCGCGAAGCGGCGGGGTCGAGGTCTACAGGGTCGAGCAAATGGAACTTCGCCGGGGCGACCGGGTCCGCTGGACCCGCAACGATAAGGACCTCGGCCTGGTCAACAGCCAGACCGCCGAGGTGTCAAGCGTGAAAGAGGGTCGCGTGAGCTTCCGCCTCGAGGACGGGCGCACCCTCGACATGACTTCCGGCGATCCCCAACTGCGCCATATCGACCGCGCCTGGGCCTCGACCGTGCACGCCTTCCAGGGCCGGACGGTGGATACGGTCATCGCCGCGATGGAGGCGAACCACCCCAATCTCACCAACCAGAAGACGCTCTACGTGGAGATCAGCCGCGCCCGGGACCGGGCGGAACTCGTGACCGACGATGCAAAGGTACTGCGGGAGCGGCTCGAGGCTACGACCGGGGAGCGTATCGCGGCCCTCGAGGCGATCGCGCCGGAGAAGGCGCCCGAGGCCGGACCGAAAATGACCCGCGATCTCGACCGGGAGGACTCCGCGCGAGAGTCCAGGGGGCGGACGCCGGGGACGGAGAAGGGCTCGGCGTCGCGCGGGATCGGGATGTAGAAACCCGCTTCCAATCTCCCCGGACCAAAATTATCAGGAATGATAAAAGAAAAATGATGCCGGCCATCGACCCGGCAAGGTCATTACGCTCGCGCTCACGAGCCGTAGCGGAGTCTCGCCGCGGCGCCCTGTTCCGCGAGTTGCCCCTGCGTGTAGGGTTCCGGCATGGCCGGCGAACGCCGTCGCCCGGCGACCTGCATTTCGACCAGAGAGGCGCCTGCGCTCGTCAGGCGCCCGCACCGCATCCGGCCCGATCGGTTGACGGCCCGAAAGAGCGCCCCCTACGTCGGAGCGGCGATCAGCAGCCGGCCGCGGCGGGAGCGACCCTTGCGCGCGCACCCGGCATCTGCTTGAATTCACCCTGGAGCCGAACCGGCCGGTTGCGATATGGTCCCGCATACCGAAAGTCCTCCGGCGCGGGACACACCCCGGAAAGGGAATATGCATGCCACCGAAACCCTCCGACATGACCGGCCCCCTTGCCGGGGTCGCCCGCTTCCCGCGGGTCCGGCTCGGCCACGCGCCGACGCCGCTCGACGCCGCCCCGAATCTCGGCGCGGCGCTCGGGGTGGAGCTCCGGGTCAAGCGCGACGACTGCACCGGCCTCGCTCTTGGCGGCAACAAGGTGCGCCAGCTCGAGTTTTATCTCGGCGAGGCGCAGGCGCGCGGCGCGGACACCGTGCTGGTCACCGGCGCGGTGCAGTCGAACCTGGTCCGCCTCACCGCCGCCGGCGCGCGCCTTCTCGGGATGGAGGCTCACGTCCAGCTCGAAGAACGCGTGGCCGAGGGCGGCGAACTCTACCGCGCCTCGGGCAACCTGCTGCTCGACCGGGTGCTCGGCGCGACATTGCACCCGTTTCCGGTGGGCGAGGACGAGGCGGCGGCGGATGGAGCGCTTAAGCGGCTTGGGGAGATGCTCGCCGAGGAGGGCCGCAGGCCCTACGTCATCCATTCCGCTCCCGGTCACCCGCCTCTAGGCGGGCTCGGCTACGTGGT
Organism: bacterium; assembly: GCA_965261085.1. Taxonomy (GTDB): domain Bacteria; phylum UBA8248; class UBA8248; order UBA8248; family UBA8248; genus Bin107. The sequence goes on along the minus strand of OZ253442.1, from coordinate 2,490,067 downwards.
GGCCGCAGGCGAGGTTACCGAACAGGCCCGCGCCCTCGGCATCGGGTTCGACGCGGTGGTCTGCGCCTCGGGCAGCGCGCTCACCCACGCCGGCTTGCTGGTCGGCCTGCGGGCGCTGGGCGGGACGGCGCCGGTTCTCGGCATATGCGTGCGGCGCGACGCCGCGAGCCAGGGCGCCCGCGTGGCGAAGCTGGCGGCGGAACTCGCGGCGATGATCGGCCGTCCTGCGGCGTTCGATGCGGGCGACGTCGAGGTGTGCGACGGGGCACTCGCGCCGGGTTACGGCCGGCTGGGCGAGGCGGCGCGCGAGGCGATGGCGCTGGCGGCGCGCCACGAGGCGCTGCTCCTCGACCCGGTCTACACAGCCAAAACGATGGCGGGCTTGATCGCCCATGTGCGCGCGGGGCGCATCGCCGCGGGTAGCCGGGTGCTCTTCATCCACACCGGCGGCCAGCCGGCGCTCTTCGCCTATGCCGGGAAGCTCGGGTCCTGGCTCTCCGAGGCGCCCGAAGCGCCGGGGCGCTGAGGGGAAGCGTCCGTTGGGCACGTCCGGTCGTTCCAGGAATACGCGCGGGGAATCGCCCGCTGTGAGGGCCCCGAATTTGCCCAAATTATAATATCCCGTAGCCATAAAATATCGCGTTTCACAACTCCCGTGAAATACCCTTATCCTGATAGCCGATCAAACTGACGACCATTCCCCTTGGGAGTTACGCGACCATGCCACCCATTCCGCCGCTCGATTGCCTGCGCTTTTTTGAAGTCGCGGCCCGCCGCGAGAGCTTCGCCAAGGCGGCGGCGGAACTCAGCGTCACACCCTCGGCCGTCGCCTACCGCGTCAAGGTGCTCGAAGCGCATCTCGGCGGCGCGCTGTTCGAGCGCGGCCATCGCGGGGTGCGCCTGAACGGGCGCGGCAAGGCGTATCTGAAGGACGTCCAGCGCATTCTGGCCGAGCTCGGGGCCGTCACGGAACGCCGCCGAGGCGATTCGGGGACACGGCGGCTGAAACTGGTTTCGGTCGAGTCCGTCGCCGAGAAGTGGCTCATGCCGAGGCTCGCGGATTTCCAGGCGTCCCACCCCGGCGTCGTCATCGAGCTGGAGACGAACCACCGGGGCGTCGACACTGCGGCGCGCGATTTCGACGCCTGGATCGCATACGTCGGCGAGACCGCCGCGCCGCGTCCGGAGGGGCTGTACGAGGAGACGCTCTATGAGGAGGATCTGTTTCCGGTCTGCAGCCCGGCCCTCATCGAGGCGCGCGGGAGGCCCACCGACCCGGTGGACCTGCACGAGTGGCCCCTGCTGTACGACCTGGGATGGGACACGGACTGGCCGTACTGGTTCGCGCGCCAGGGCAAACCCTCGCCGGACCTCTCCCGCGCGTCGGGCTACCGGCTCTACTCGATGGTGGTCGCCGCCGCGGTGGGTGGCATGGGGACGGCGATGGGACACTCGCGGGTGATCGAGCGGGAGATGGAACGGGGCGAACTGGTCCCCCTGTTCGAGCGGCAGGCCGAAGCGCCCGCTCGGTGCTGCCTCATCACGACGGCCGAGTCGAGGCGCAATCCGGGAGTCCGGGTATTCCGGGAATGGATACGGAAGGAGGCCTGAACCGTCCGCCGGGCTTCGTTTCCGGCTGGAAGGCCCGTGAAACGCCACCCCGCAAGGGCCCCGCATTTGCACAAATTTAATTATTGCTCAGGCCTCGAATTTAGAGTTTCACAAGGTGTGTCCGAATCGTTTATCCTAGAAAGTGATCATATTTTGGCCAGGAGGCGCCAGGTTCCGTACCACGGGCCGGCTCCGTGTCGTTCGACTTGGTCGTACGGGCCCATGCGGGATTTATGCGGCGCCTCGTGAAACGAACGTAAGAAGAAACGGGAACGAATGGGATATCAAGGGAAGTTGGCGACAGGCCTGAATTTGCGTGAGACGCCGGGTCGTCATATACTGAGCGCATCAAGCCTCAAGATTAGATCGGGAGTCGGGCCTTCGGCCCGGCTTGGGGTGCCGAAACGATCACGGCCCTGCCCGTCCGGGCGGGGTTTTGCGCCTTTTTGGGCGCATCTGCGCCACAGATGCGCCCGGAAGCGAGCATTCCGGCGGCCCGAAGGGGCGTTTCGCATCCCCTGGCGGCGAATACCAGCTAATCCCCCACCGACAAGCATGAGTCATGGACGACCCGGATGCCGGTCTTGCGGCCGTAGCGGGACGGCGGCGCACCACATGAAAGGAAAGGTGAGACAATGACGGCATCCGTGAAAGCTTCGTCTCCAGGGAACGACGGTTCCAGAGCGCATCACGGCTCCCCTTCCGGACTTCGGCGCCGCTTTGCGGGCGGTCTCCTCCGCTCCGCACGCGCGCTGGCCGCTTCGCCTCCCGTCCCGCCCGCATCACGCGCCCGCCGTGCGGGTTCCCGGACCATCGGACGGTTCTCCCTGGGCCTCTCGATGCGGGTGGGCTCCGCCTGGGGCGCGGCCTCGGGCGGGACGGAGCGCCTCTGGTCGCAGCGCGCGGTGGCGGGGGGGAGCTTCGACCCCGACGCGCGATTAGAAGCCGAGGTGGGCTACGGACTGGACGCGATGCGCGGCCTGCTGACGCCCTATACGGGCGTGGCGCTCACCGGGGGCGGGGAGACCTGGCGCGCGGGAGCGCGCTTCCGGCTCGGCCCCTCGCTCGACTTGAATCTCGAGGCCACGCTCACCGAACCCGAAGGGGACGGTGAGCCCGCAAGCGGACTCGTCCTGAGGGGCTCGAAGCGCTGGTAGCGGTGGACCGGGAGGTTGCCGGGGCAATCCCGTGCGCGCCTCCTGGAATCGTGAACGTGAAGCGAAAGGATGCGGGCGAGGGCCCGCGGAACATCGGGGACCGGGTTCCCCGGATTACCGGAAAGGAATATCACCATGACGGAAGACACCAAAGCGGGCCGTAACGGGAACGACATGCTCATTGAACCCGTCGAGCTGATCCCCGACACGGGAGATGACGACAACGAGATCGGCGAGCCTTTCTGGGTGGAGCATCGCACCGAAGAAGGCGTGAAGACCACGCACCTGCGCATCGTGCGGGTGTGCGACGACTCGATGGAGCCTGAGTTGCGCGAGGGCGATTGGGTCGTGGTCGACCTCGAGAGCCGGCGCCCGGAGGCGGGAGGAAAGTTCCTGATCAGGCTCGGGGAGAGGCTGGTGGCCAGAAGGGCCGAGGCGATGCCCGGCGACGCGGATGAGGACGAACGCCTGAGGCTCATCCCCGCCAACCCCGCCTGCGCCCCCTGCTTCGCAGAAGACGTCGAGGTCCTCGGCGAGGTGGAGTGGGAGGTCAAGCGGCCGTGAGGAACAGGCGCCTGACGCCCTGCGCCGGTAGAGGAAAGCGGCCCCTCCCGCGAAGCCGCAAGGCCATGAACGGATGGCCGGGAACCGTGTGACGGTGGATGTCGTGGCGGAGTTCCCGATTGCCTGGATGACCCGCAAGAAAGACTCCCATGACGGACTGCATCATCAACGGCGGTGCGGGCGGGGAGGCCCAGGCCGGAGACCTCATCAAGCCGGGTCCCGCCACGGGAGATGAAGAGCCCGGCGAGCCTTTCCGGGTGACGTATTGCACCGACGAAGGCGAAGAGACCACACACCTGCGCATCCTCGACGTGGAGGACGACTCGATGGAGCCTGAGATACGCGAGGGCGACTGGGTCGTGGTCGACCTCGCGAGCCGCCTCCCGGAGGCGGGAGGCGCGTTCCTGCTCAGGCTCGGGGAGAGGCTCGTGGCCAGACGAGTCGAGGCGGCCCACGACGATGGCGCCGAGGAGGAGGAACGCCTGAGGCTCCGGCTCATCCCCGCCGACAACGGCCACGCCCCCTGCCGCGCAGAAGACGTCCATATTCGCGACAAGGTGTTGTGGGTGGTGCGGCGGGTGGTCCGGACGGGACGAAGCGCCGGCGTCCCTGATGATGCTCCGTAGTTCGTGTCCGCCATCGGGTCGGCGCCATGTTGGTGCGAGCGGCCGGAAGTGTTCCTCCTTACGGATCGCACATGAATGCCTTTCGCCCGCTTAGAGGCGAAGAGGCGTTAGGGCATTTCCATCGGCTGTGAAATCCATTTATCCAGTTGATATTATTAGGAAGCTTTCATCGTTCCCAGTCTCTTTCTAAATTCGCCTTCCGCTGTATGTAATCAAAACGAAAGCGAAGCAATTAAAACTCCCGCGCATCCCGGCGAATACGCGTCGCTATTATACGACCGATCCACTCATTGCAAACGCGCCGCCCGGCCCCGGGGAAATCCCCGAGGGCGGAGCGGGTTCATGTTACCGGTTGCAGAAGCAGCCTAGCGGAACGGAGGCGAGTAGAGAATGCCGCCGTTCGTCCACAGGTTGTTGTAGCCGCGCGCGAGGCCGATGGCCGTCTTGGGGCCGATGTGGCGCTCGTAGATCTCGGAGTAGTTGCCCACGCCCTTGATGACGTTGTAGGCCCAGTCCTTCGAGAGGCCGAGCATGCTGCCCAAGTCGCCTTCCTGACCGAGAAAGCGCTTGATCTCGGGGTTGTTCGATTTCTTCATGGCGTCGACGTTCTTGGAAGTGAGGCCGAGTTCCTCGGCGACGATGAGCGCGTTGCGCACCCAGCGGGCGATGTCGCCCCATACGTTGTCGCCGTGGCGCACGACGGGGCCGAGGGGCTCCTTCGAGATGATTTCGGGCAGGACCACGTGCGCGTCCGGGTTCTTGAGCACGGAGCGCTGGGCCGCGAGGCCGGAGCGGTCCGTCGTGTAGGCGTCGCAGCGGTTGGCGGCGTAGTTCTGGCGCGCCTCGGCCGCGTCCTCGACGACGACCGATTTGAACTTCATGTTGTTGCTGCGGAAATAGTCGGCCAGATTGAGTTCGGTCGTGGTGCCCGTCTGAATGCAGACCGAAGAGCCGTCGAGCTCCATGGCGCTCTTGACGCCGAGGGACTTGCGGGTGATGAAGCCCTGCCCGTCGTAATACATCACGCCCACGAACTCGAAGCCCAGGTTCACGTCGCGCTTGAAGGTCCACGTCGTGTTGCGGGAGAGAACGTCGATTTCACCCGATTGAAGCGCCGGGAAGCGCGTCTTGCCGGTCAGCGGCTTGTAGGTCACCTTGTCGGGATTGCCGAAAACAGCGGCGCTGACGGCGCGGCAGTAATCGACGTCGAAACCTCTCCAGACGCCCTTGTCGTCGGGCGAGGAGAAGCCCGTGAGGCCGGTGTTGACGCCGCAAATGAGATTGCCGCGCTTTTTCACCGTCTCCAGCGTCGCGCTGGCGGCGAACGCGGCGCTTGCGGTCATTACCAAGACAACAATCGCGCATACTACGGTGGCCAAGTACTGTTTCATCGCAATGTCTCCCTCGTGGGCCCTCTCGGGCATCAAGAAAATGAAGAAACGTCCTCTGGCAAGTGGCTAGTATGGAAAGAACAAATAGCAGACGAAAAAAACTCTGCATAAGTTTTTTCCACCCGCATTGAGGCGGAGAGGCATTCTCGTCGGCCCTGTAATCCTATTATCCTGCTGATATCATTGGGAAACATGTGTAGTTCCCACTCACGTTCAGAATTCGCCTTCCGCTGTATGTAATCAAAACGAAAGCGGATTCATTATAACTCCCGCGAATACTCGAGCCTTCCTGTCAGTGAGAGTCCGGTTGTGGGGTGCCGAACCTTTACCCGTGTCGGCTTATTGTGCTGATATCCTCCGCAGCCCAGCCCGCAACGAGACGTCCTTCAACCGCCTCGAACCCTGTCGTATCCACCAATGATTGCCATGGACCACATCATACCAAATCCTTGCAACTCATTCAAAAATAATGTTATTTGGCCATTGACCAAATAATATTTGTTCATTGCGCCGCCATGCCGTGGTGCTACGCCCGGGGACAACTCGCGAAGTACGGAGCGGTGGCGAGACTGCGCTACGGTTTGTGAAGCCGGCTTCGAGCCTGATGCGTCGAAACTGATCCCCTGGCCTGATCCGGAGCAGGTCGCGCTACGGCGTGAGCGCCCGGCGTTTCGGGGTGGACGCGATGGGCGACCCGGGTTTCGTGGCCTCGCAGATACGGGAACGTTCGGTGCGGCTGGCGACGGCTGACCGCCTGCTGGCTTTCATGGGATGCGCGCCGCTGGGTCCGGCGTTTCGAAAGGAGGTCGAGGCGTTTTTGGCCGTGACCGGGACCAAGCCCTCGGTGCTGGGCGAGGAGGCAGCGGGCAACCCCTCCTTCGTAGGAAGGCTGCGACGGGGTCCTCGCCGCGGCTCAGGACGCTCGACCGGGTGCGCTACCTGCTCGCAGACGTGGAGGCGTGGGCCTCGGCGCTCCGGCGGGTCTCGACGTCGGACGAAGGAGGGAGGGGGCGATCATGACCTCGAGGGTGGACAACGTTCCAGTACCTGAAGTGGACCGGCAGGATAACGAGCCCGACGATACCGTCTGTCGCCCGCTTTGATGAATAGAGGTGTTCTCATCTGCCGTGAAATCTCTTTATCTTATTGACATCATTTAGAAATACTCATTCTCCTCGATCCCGTTAGGAATTCACCTTCTCCAGCATGCAATCAAAACGAAAGCGGGCGAATTCAAACGCCCGCGCATCCTGGCGGGTCCGAGTCGCCGGAACCATCCCGGCTCCCCTTCCACCCGCACTACGCAACCGCGCCTCCGTCCTGTTTCGCCTTTCGCCATCGCCTCGCGTAGCGCCGTGTTCCTGCGGCTTGGGGGCTTCGACATCTCATGTCTCCTCCCCTCGCCTGTGGCCAGAGGGCTTCGTTTCCGGCTGTAAGGCCCGTGAAACGTCACCCCGCAAGGGCCCCGCATTTGCACAAATTTAATTATTGCTCAGGCCTCGAATTTAGAGTTTCACAAGATGTGTCCGAATCGGTTATCCTAGAAAGTGCTCAGACTTTGGCTTGGAGGCGCCCGGTTCCGTACTACGAGCCGGCTCCGTGTCGTTCGACGCATCGCCCGGGCCCGTGCGGGTTCCATGGGGAGCCTCATCCGCTGCGAGCGGTATGCGCGTGCAATGCCCAAGCCAGACTGGAGATACGGAATTTCACCGTTTGAGGAGGAGATTACGACATGCCTGACGATTATACGGCCGACGTACAGACCACGGGCGCCGTCGCGGTGGGCGACACGGCCACGGGCGAGGTCGGGAGCAACGGCGACAGCGACTGGTTTGCGGTGGAGCTGGTGGCGGGCCGGACCTACGTCATCGATCTGAGAGGCGGCCCCACGGACGACGGCACGCTGAGCGATCCCTATCTGCGCGGCATCCACGATTCCGACGGCAATCTCATTCCGCGTACGACGAACGACGACGGGGGCGAAGGCTACAACAGCCGGGTGACCTTCACGGCGACCGAGAGCGGGACCCACTACATCGCGGCGGGCGCGGCGGGGATCTTTTCCGGCCGGGGCACCTACGAGGTCGAGGTGACGGACACCTCGCCGCCGATCGTGGCGCCGGACCCGGATTCCGAGGATCCGCCGGTCACGCAGGAGCAGGTTCAGCAGCAGCCACCGGCATTCGGCTCTGAGTTCTACGGTTTCGAACTCCCGGAGAACACGGACGGGAGCGCGAACCGGATATCGCTGGGCACGGTCTCGGCGACGGATCCGGAAGGCGGTTCAGTGACCTACAGCATCGAGGGCGGCAACGCGGCGGGGCTGTTCGAGATCGACGCGGCCGGTGGCGAGCTGTTCTACACGGGCGGGGGCGAGGACTACGAGACCGGTTCGACCAGCTTCGAGCTGATTGTCCGGGCGAGTGACGGTGATCAGACGACCGACACCACCGCGACCGTCAACGTCACCGACGTGGCGGAAGCACCGGCGTTTGGGCAGGCGGGCTACGGCTTCGATCTGGCGGAGGACACGGACGGCAGCGCGAACCGGATATCGCTGGGCACGGTCTCGGCGACGGATCCGGACGGCGGTTCAGTGGCCTACAGCATCGAGGGCGGCAACGCGGCGGAGCTGTTCGAGATCGACGCGGCCAGCGGCGAACTGTTCTACACGGGCGGGGGCGAGGACTACGAGACCGGTTCGACCAGCTTCGAGCTGACTGTCCGGGCGAGTGACGGGGATCAGACGACCGACACCACCGCGACCGTCAACGTCACCGACGTGGATGAGCCGGTGGAGGTCAATCCGCCTGTTGCGGAGCCGGACCCGGCGCGCGCGGCGGCCGAGGATCTCGGGGACATCACGGAGTTGGCGGCGGCGCGGTTCCCGCGGGGCGCGCTGGACGGCGGCGCCGATGCGGTGGCGTGGTACCGGTTCACGCTGAGCGGGCCGCGCGAGGTGGCGCTTGGGCTTCGGCGCCAGGACGCCGATGCGGACCTGGTGCTGGAGGACGCAGAGGGCAACGTGCTGCACAGCAGCGAGCGTTCCGGCACGGCGAACGAGTGGATGCGCGAGACGCTGCCGGCGGGGACGTATTACGTACGGGTGGAGGCGCAGGAGGCGGGTGCGAACGCGTATGTGTTCCGCTACGGGGTGGGCGGCGCGGACCCGGCCGAAGTGGCGCGGTTGGAGGCGGAGCGGTTATCGGCGCAGGAACAGGAGCAGGTTCAGCAGCAGCCACCGGCATTCGGCTCTGAGTTCTACGGTTTCGAACTCCCGGAGAACACGGACGGGAGCGCGAACCGGATATCGCTGGGCACGGTCTCGGCGACGGATCCGGAAGGCGGTTCAGTGACCTACAGCATCGAGGGCGGCAACGCGGCGGGGCTGTTCGAGATCGACGCGGCCGGTGGCGAGCTGTTCTACACGGGCGGGGGCGAGGACTACGAGACCGGTTCGACCAGCTTCGAGCTGATTGTCCGGGCGAGTGACGGTGATCAGACGACCGACACCACCGCGACCGTCAACGTCACCGACGTGGCGGAAGCACCGGCGTTTGGGCAGGCGGGCTACGGCTTCGATCTGGCGGAGGACACGGACGGCAGCGCGAACCGGATATCGCTGGGCACGGTCTCGGCGACGGATCCGGACGGCGGTTCAGTGGCCTACAGCATCGAGGGCGGCAACGCGGCGGAGCTGTTCGAGATCGACGCGGCCAGCGGCGAACTGTTCTACACGGGCGGGGGCGAGGACTACGAGACCGGTTCGACCAGCTTCGAGCTGACTGTCCGGGCGAGTGACGGCGATCAGACCACCGATGCCACCGCGACCGTCAGCGTCACCGACGTGGATGAGCCGGTGGAGGGCAATCCGCCTGTTGCGGAGCCGGACCCGGCGCGCGCGGCGGCCGAGGATCTCGGGGACATCACGGGGTTGGCGGCGCCGCGGTTCCCGCTGGGTACGCTGGACGGCGGCGCCGATGGGGTGGCGTGGTACCGGTTCACGCTGAGCGAGGCGCGCGAGGTGGCGCTTGGGCTTCGGCGCCAGGACGCCGATGCGGACCTGGTGCTGGAGGACGCAGAGGGCAACGTGCTGCACAGCGGCGCGAACGGCGGCACGGCGAACGAGTGGATGCGCGAGACGCTGCTGGCGGGGACGTATTACGTACGGGTGGAGGCGCAGGAGGCGGGTGCGAACGCGTATGTATTCCGCTACGGGGTGGGCGACGCGGACCCGGCCGAAGTGGCGCGGTTGGAGGCGGAGCGGTTATCGGCGCAGGAACAGGAGCAGGTTCAGCAGCAGCCACCGGCATTCGGCTCTGAGTTCTACGGTTTCGAACTCCCGGAGAACACGGACGGGAGCGCGAACCGGATATCGCTGGGCACGGTCTCGGCGACGGATCCGGAAGGCGGTTCAGTGACCTACAGCATCGAGGGCGGCAACGCGGCGGGGCTGTTCGAGATCGACGCGGCCGGTGGCGAGCTGTTCTACACGGGCGGGGGCGAGGACTACGAGACCGGTTCGACCAGCTTCGAGCTGATTGTCCGGGCGAGTGACGGTGATCAGACGACCGACACCACCGCGACCGTCAACGTCACCGACGTGGCGGAAGCACCGGCGTTTGGGCAGGCGGGCTACGGCTTCGATCTGGCGGAGGACACGGACGGCAGCGCGAACCGGATATCGCTGGGCACGGTCTCGGCGACGGATCCGGACGGCGGTTCAGTGGCCTACAGCATCGAGGGCGGCAACGCGGCGGAGCTGTTCGAGATCGACGCGGCCAGCGGCGAACTGTTCTACACGGGCGGGGGCGAGGACTACGAGACCGGTTCCACCAGCTTCGAGCTGACCGTCCGGGCGAGTGACGGCGATCAGACGACCGATGCCACCGCGACCGTCAGCGTCACCGACGTGGATGAGCCGGTGGAGGTCGATCCGCCTGTTGCGCAACCGGATCAGAGTACGCCGCAGACGGTATCGGAACCTTCCGGAGAGGACTTCTCGGCGGGCGCCTCCACGAGCGGGCGGGTGGCGGTCGGCGACACGGCCACGGGCGAGGTCGGGAGCAACGGCGACCGCGACTGGTTCGCGGTGGAGCTGGTGGCGGGCCGGACCTACGTCATCGATCTGAGAGGCGGCCCCACGGACGACGGCACGCTGAGCGATCCCTATCTGGGCGGCATCCACGATTCCGACGGCAATCTCATTGCGCGTACGACGAACGACGACGGGGGCCAAGGCTACAACAGCCGGGTGACCTTCACGGCGACCGGGAGCGGGACCCACTACATCGCGGCGGGCGCGGCGGGGATCTTTTCCGGCCGGGGCACCTACGAGGTCGAGGTGACGGACACCTCGCCGCCGATCGTGGCGCCGGACCCGGATCCCGAGGATCCGTCGGAGCCGGACGGCGGCGACTTCCCGGACGACACCTCCACAACCGGCCGGGTGGCGGTCGGCAGCTCCGCCACCGGCGAAATCGAGTCTGCGGACGATCACGACTGGTTCGCGGTGGAGCTGGAGGCGGGCAAGACGTACCAGATCGACACGGGCGGGGTCCGGACGGGCGGTGGAACGCTGCCGAGCGGACGCCTGCACGGTGTTTACGATGCCGACGGTAATAGTATTCCTAACGTATATGACCGATATCGAATCTATGAGAGACCAAACAATCAACGTGTCCGAGTAGATGATGACCAAGTATTTTTCACGCCGGACGAGGACGGCACCTACTACGTGGCGGCAAGCAACGGCGAATTCACCAGCACCGGCACTTACACCGTGCGGGTCACGGAAATGGAGGACGATTTTCCGGCGACAGTCGACACGACTGGCACTGTCGAAGTCGGCGGCACCGCCACCGGGGAAATCGAGTATGAGACCGACTGGGACTGGTTTGCGGTCGAGTTGGCAGCGGGCCAAAGTTACCAAATCGATCTGAAAGGCCGTTCGACGAATGACGGCACCTCCTTGGACCGCCCCTATTTGCGCGGCATCTACGATGCTGAGGGCAACCAAATACCCGGCACGGTCGACCGCCACACGGGCGGCGGCACAAGCCGGGTGCACTTCACCGCGGAGACGGACGGCACATACTACATCGCGGCGGATAGCGCTGTCACTAGCTTGGGCACCTATGAGGTGAGGGTGTGGGAAGACGATTTCGCGTCGTATAGCTGGGGGACGACTGGCACGGTCGAGGTCGGCGGCTCCGCCACCGGCGAAATCCAATATGCGCGCGACTACGACTACTTCGCGGTGGAGCTGGAGGCTGGCAAGACGTACCAGATCGACGTGGGTGGGGTCCTGACGGGCGGTGGAACGATGAACCGCCCACACCTGGCCCTCGGCTATGCCACTGGAATATCTGACGCAATAATCATCGCAGGGACATACACTCACATTAACGGTCAATTAACGCAAATATTTGCCGGGGAAGATGAACAAGCATTTTTCACGGCGGACGAGGACGGCACCTACTACCTGGCGGTGGACGCTTTCAGTACCCACAAAACCGGCACTTACACTGTGCGGGTGACGGAAATCGAGGACGATTTGCCGGCGACAGTCGACACGACCGGCACGGTAGAGGTCGGCGGTACCGCCACCGGCGAAATCCAGTATGAAGACGACCGCGACTGGTTTGCCGTCGAGCTGACTGCGGGAGAAACCTACAAGGTCGAGCTCTTGGGAGTGCGTGGTAGAGGTGGAACGCTGACAAATCCCTATATTCGCGGAATCCACGATCCCGACGGTCGCCTTATTTCCGACACAACCGACTACTCCAGCGGCCCTCGTTCCGACAGCCAAGTGTATTTCACGCCCGATGAGGACGGCACCTATTACGTGGCGGCGGGGAGTTACCTGAGCGGTTACCGCGACGAAGATGTCGGCACCTACACGGTGCAAGTATCGATTGACGATTTCAGGGACGATGTCGACACGACCGGCACGGTCGAAGTCGGTGGCTCCGTTGTCGGCGAGATCGAGGCTCAGGGCGACCAAGACTGGTTCGCCGTTATCCTCGAGGCGGGCAAGAGATACCAAGTCGACATGGAGGGATCAGCAACGGACGGCGGAACGCTGGCAAATCCGCTTCTTTACGGTATGCACGATACTGATGGTAACGAGATAATGCGTAGCTGGGACCGTGACAGTGGCGAGGGCCTCAATAGTCGCGTGACGTTCACGCCGGACGAGGACGCCACCTATTACGTGGTTGCGGGAAGCGGCGGGCACTCGCAGGCCGAAGATTCCCACGGCCGGTCTCTTGGTACCTACACTCTTTCGTTCCAGGAAGTGGTGGACGCTATCTGACCCATCGCTTGTTTCCGTTTCGCTTCGAGCGCCCCGATGAGAAGGGTTCCGGATATCCGGCCGATAAGTGACAGGTCGTGACAACGCGGTCGGTCAGGGGTCGGGACGGTTGTGGTCGGCGGCTCGGCCACGGGCACGATCGGAACCCCCAAGTGACCGGGACTGGTTCGCGGTCGAGTTGGAGCGGACAAGACGTACCAGTTCGACCTGCAGGGCCGCCCGAGCGGCGGCGGGACGCTCCGCGACACCTTCCTGCGCGGCATCTCCGACAGCGAGGGGCGCTACCAATCGGGCAACTATAACGACGACTTCGGCGGCAGCCGCGACAGTTGGGTGCATTTCACGCCGGATGAGAGCGCCACCTACTACGTGTCGGCAGGCGCTTATGGCAACAACGTGGGTTCCTACACTCTGTCGGTGGAAGAGGTCGTCGACGGCATGTGACGGCGCGACGGAACCAGCGGTTGCGGACATGCCTGGCCGGGAGGGCGGCGACGAGCGATGAATGATCGCAGGGACGAGAGGAGCGGGCAGGCGGAGATCCGCGCGGCGTTGTCGGAGAGCCGGCGGCTGTTCTTCGTGATCGGGCTGTTCAGCGCGTTCGTGAACCTGCTGATGCTGACGGGTCCTGTGTTCATGCTGCAGGTGTACGACCGTGTACTGTCCTCACGCTCGGAGGCGACGCTGGCGGCACTGGCGGGCATCGTTGCGTTCCTGTTCCTGGCGATGGGTTTTCTGGACCATTTCCGGGCTCGTGTACTGGCGCGTGCCGGGGCGCGGTTCCAGGCGCGTCTCGACGGGCGTGTTCTGGGGGCCATCCTCACGCATGCGGGCCGCTCGGCGGGAGCGCGTTCTGCGCCCGCGACGGGGCTCCGCGACCTGGAGGCGATGCAGCGCTTCGCGTCGGGCCCGGGTCCGTTCGCGTTCTTCGACGCTCCCTGGACGCCGCTGTTCCTGTTGGCGCTGTTCACCTTCCACTGGATGCTGGGCGTGCTGGCGGTGTTCTCGGGCGTCCTGATCGTGGTGCTGGCGCTGGTGAACTCGGCGCGCACGGGAGGTGTGCAGGCCGAGGTGGGCGAGGCATCGGCGCGGGCGTGGCACTTCGTGGAGCAGACGCGCGCGGGCGGGGAGACGGTGCGTGGGCTGGGGATGCGGGGCGCCGTTCTCGCGCGTCTGGAGGGGCTGCGCCACACGGCGCTCGCGAAGACCATCGTCGCATCGGACCGCGGCGGCGCCTATGCGGTCATCTCCAGGACGCTCAGGCTGTTCCTGCAGTCCATGATGCTGGGCCTGGGGGCATGGCTGGCGATCCGCGGCGTGGTGACGCCGGGGATCATGATAGCGGCCTCGATCCTCCTGGGCCGGGCGCTGGCGCCGATCGACCAGGCGGTCGGGCAGTGGCCGGTACTTCAGCGCGCGCTCGAGGCCCGGCGCTCCCTGGCGAAGCTGCTCTCCGAGACGCCCGAGCCCCCGTTGCGGACGCCTCTTCCCAGGCCCCGGGCCGTCCTGGAGGTGGAGAACGCCGTCGTGGCGGCGCCGGGAGCGGTAGTCCCCGCGGTGCGGGGCGTCTCGTTCCGCGTGGAGCCGGGCGAGGCGGTGGGCATCGCGGGGCGCTCGGCATCGGGCAAGTCGACGCTGGCGCGCGCGCTGGCGGGGGTATGGCCGACGGTGGCGGGCAAGGTGACGCTGGGGGGTGCGGAACTGGATCAGTACGGCGAGGAAACGCTGGCGCGCCACGTGGGCTGGCTGCCGCAGGATGTGGTGCTGTTCGAGGGGACGGTGGCGGAGAACATCGCGCGGCTCGACCCCGAACCGGACGCGGAAGCGGTGGTCCTGGCTGCGGAGCGCGCAGGCGCGCATGAGATGATACTCGACTTGCCCGGCGGCTACGATTACCAGGTGGCGGCGGGGGGCGCCGCGCTCTCGGGCGGACAGCGCCAGCGCATCGCGCTGGCCCGGGCGTTCTACGGCGACCCCGTCGTCGTGGTGCTCGACGAGCCGGACGCGCACCTGGACACGGAGGGCGCTGAGGCGCTGGGCCGCGCGGTGGCCGAACTCAAGGCCCGCGGCGGCGCCGCGGTGATAGTGGCCCACCGTCCCGGCGCCTTTGCCGAGTGCGACGTGGTGCACCTGATGGAGGGCGGACGGAACCACCCGACCCAACTGGCGCTGCCGCCTGCGGCGCGCGAGGCGCATTCTGAGGCCGGGGGTGCGCAGGCGCCCGTGGCGGTGCGCGCGCTGCCCGGCCCGCCGCCTGGTCGGCAACCCCCGCCGGAGGCGGAGAGCGCGCCGCTCCGCGCGGTCCGGATCGTGTCTCCCCCGTTTCCGGGGAACATGGACATCGAGGAGGAGGACCGTTCATGAGCGTCTGGGGCCGACGTCGGGAGAAAGCGGCCGGAACCTCCCGGAAGAGGATGTTCAACGCGCGCCGCCCGGTGGTGCTGGGCCTCCTGACCCTGTTCCTGCTATGGGGCGGCCTGTTCGGGTGGGGCGCATTCGCCTCGATCTCGGGGGCGGTGATCGCGGTCGGCAGGGTCGAGGTCGAGACCCGCGACCAGGTGGTCGAGCACATCGACGGGGGCACGGTGCGGGAGATACTCGTCCGCGAGGGCGACGCGGTAAAGGCGGGCGACGTCCTGCTGCGCTTCGACGACAGGCTCATGCGCTCGGAGGAGTCGATCCTGGCGGGGACGCATGCCGAACTGGTGGCGCGGCGCAACCGCCTGGAGGCGGAGTTCCGCGGTTCCGGCGCCATCGCCTGGGATGCGGCGCTCGCCCGGCGCGCCGAGGCGAAACCCGCGGTCAGGACGATCCTGGAGGGCCAGCAGCGTCTCTACATGGCCCGGCGGGCTTCGAGGGCGGGTCTGGAAGCGCAGCTTCGCAAGCGGATCGTACAGGCGCGCAAGCAGGTTGCGAGCCTCGAGGCCCAGGTCGGGGCGGTCAGGCGCCAGAGGGGCCTCGTCACCCGGGAACTGAAGGCCGAGCGGCAACTCTTCAAGGACGGCCTGACGGAACTGCACCGGCTCCTGGCGCTGGAGCGCGAGGCGGCCGGCCTCGACGGCCAGACGGGCGACATCGAGGCGAGGATCGCCGCTGCGCGCAGCCGGATTGCGGAGATCGAGATCCAGATCCTCCAGATCGGCGCGGAACGGGTCGAGGAGGCGGAGGCCGGGGCGCGCGAGGCGCAGGCGCGGGAGAATGAAGTGCGCGAGAAACTCCTCTCGCTGCGCGGGCGCCTGGGCCGGATGGAAGTCCGGGCTCCGCTGGCGGGCGAGGTCTTCGGGATGCAGGTCTTCGCGCTGGGCGAGGTGGTGCGCCCGGGGGAACCCATCCTGCGCATCGTGCCCAAGGACGCGAAACTCCTGGTGAGGGCGCAGCTGCAGCCCATCCACGTGGACCAGGTGCGCCGGGGCCAGGAGGCGACCTTGCGCTTCTCGGCCTTCCCGGCGCGGGTGACGCCGAGGTTCGAGGGCCGCATCGTCCGCGTCTCGGCCGACGCGGTGCAGGACCCGCGAAGGGGCCTGACATGGTATGACGTCGAGGTCGCCATAGGCGAGGCCATCGAGCCCGAAACGGATATGGGGTTTTTCGCCTGGGCGGCGGCCCTGCCCGAAATCATCTCCCGCAGATTGCCCGAGATCCCCGAGAACTGGCGCCCGGCGAACTGGTCGCCGCGCGCGCTCCCGGAAGCGGAGGGAACCGGCGGGGAGCCCAAGCCTGCGGAGAGCCTCGTCCTCACGCCCGGGATGCCCGTCGAGGTCTACATCCGCCTCGCCGAGCGCTCGCCGCTCAGCTATCTCGCCAAACCGCTCACGGACTACTTCTCGCGGGCGCTGAAGGAGGAATAGAGGGAGATGTCACGGTTCCGGGCCGACGAACGAATCGGTACGCACAGGCGCTCACCATATGGTGGGCGAGGGAAGTCCCGGCGGATCCCGGAACGGCTTCTCTCTCGCGTGCTCGCCGTGGGTCTTTTATTGCCGGCGGTGCTCGCGAGTTGCACCGTGAATCCCCGGCCGCTCACCCCCGGGCAGACCTCGCGTCGCGTCCAGGCCGACCTCGCGCGACTGGCCGCCAACCAGCCTCTCCTCGACGGGCCGCTCACCCTGCACGGCGCGATGGCCCGCGCGCTGCTCCACAATCTCGACGCGCGCGTGGGGGCCATGGAGCAGAGCCTGGCGATGCGGGAACTCGGCCTGGCCCGTCTCGGGCTGCTGCCTGGGCTGAGCGCCCGCTACGGCGTCGATGCGCGCAGCAACGTACAGGCCTCCTCGAGCCGCTCGGTGCGCACGGGCCGGGAATCGCTGAGCGCATCGACCTCGAGCGATCGGACCCGCCGTTCCGGCAACCTGGCCGCGGTATGGCATGTGCTGGACTTCGGGGTCTCCTGGTACGGGGCGAAACAACAGTCGGACCGGGCGCTCATCGCGTTTGAGCGCCGCCGCAAGGCCGTGCAAGGGGTGGTCGCGGAAGTGCGCCGCGCCTGGTGGCGAGCGGTAGCGGGCGAGCGGGCTCTGGCCCGGCTCGCTCCCTTGCTGGCGCGGGTTCGCGCGGCGCTTGCGGACAGCGCGCGCCTTGCGACCCGTCAGATGCAGTCGCCGATCCTGGCGCTGCGCTACCAGCGGGCGCTGCTCGAGGCCGTGGAAGATCTCGAGAAGCAGAGGCTGGAGAGCCGGCTTGCGAAGATCGAACTCGCTGCGCTCGCCGGTCTCCCGCCTGGGGCGGATTTCACGCTCGCCATTCCGGCGTCCGCCCCCGAGCCGCGCACGCTCGCATTCGATGCGGATGAACTAGCGGCGCTGGCGCTCGCCCATCGTCCGGAGCTTCGCGAGGGACAACTCGGCGAACGCATCGCGGCCGACGAGGTGAAGAAGGCCATGCTTAGGCTTCTTCCGGGCCTCGAGTTGACGGGAGGCGCCTACCAGGACGGCAACTCGTTTCTGGTGAACAACGACTGGATCTCACTCGGCGCGGCGGTCTCGGTCAACCTGACCAAAATGTTCATTGCGCCCACTGCCATCGATGCGGCGCGGGCGAGACGCGGGTTGGCGGTGGCGCGGCGGGAGGCGCTGAGCATGGCGGTGCTCACGCAGCTCTATGTGGCGCTGGCGAGCTTCGAGGAAGCCCGGGCGCGTCATAAGACGGTGGGCCGGATCGTCGATATCGAACGGCGCATTCTCGATGTCTTGCGTTCGAGCAAGCGCTTCGGGACGGTCGACCGCCTGCAAACGATTCGCGGCGAGATCGAAGCATTGCGCGCGCTGCTGGCGCGTGACCTCAGCCTTGCCGAGGTAGAGGAGAGCTTCGGGCGGATATTCCTCGCCGTCGGCGCCGATATCCTGCCGGCCGAGCCGGAAACACCGACGCTGGCGGGCGTGGCCGCCGCGATCAAGGCGACCGAAGCGGCATGGAGCAGAGGCGATATCGCCATGCAACCCTGGCGCGGGAGCGCCGTCCCGTAGGGACGGTGAGCGCCCACTTCGCATCCGCCGGGTCGGGTACGACATCGGCGACTACGGACAACGCGGGCGCGATCATCGATCTGCCTGATTACGAGAGCCTCTCGACGACCCCATCGAGCCGGGTCCCGCCGCGGGAGATTGGAGACACCGACATCGGCGACCCTTTCCGGGTGACGTATCACGACGACGCCGGGGAGCCCGGGAACCTGCGCATCCTCGATGTGGAGGGCGACTTGATGGAGCCGGAGATACGCGAGGGCGATTGGGTCGTGATCGACCTCGCGAGCCGGCTCCCGGAGGCGGGAGGCGCGTTCCTGCTCAGGCTCGGGGAGAGGCTGATGACCAGACAAGTCGAGGCGATGCCCGGCGATGCGGAGGAGGACGAACGCCTGAGGCTCATCCCCGCCCACAACGGCCACGCCCCCAGCCGCGCAGAAGACGTCCATATCCGCGACAAGGTATTGTGGGTGGTGCGGACGGGACGCCGGCGCCGTCGTCCCGGATAATGCTCCCTAGTTCGTGTCCGCATCCCGTCGGCGACAAGGTGGCGCGAGCGGCAGGAAGTGTTCCTCCTTACGGACCGCACATAAATGTCTTTCGCCCGCTTACAGGCGTTGGGGTATTTCCATTAGCGGTAAAATCTTTGTAGTTTATTGAAACTATTGCCGAAAAATGGTTTATCAGAACCTCATTCGGAATCCCCCTCCTCCAGCATGTAATCAAAACGGAAACGAGGAAATTCAAACTCCCGCGCATCCCGGAGCGTCCCTGTCGGGTAAACATTCAATTGTGGGGTGATGGCGGTCAAGAAAGCACCAGCCCAAACCGACTACGCCTCGCAATATCAACAACTGCCTCTGGCGCCAGCGACGATCTCACCCGACGACTGAATGTTTACCTTGTCGGAGCATCGTGTAGCCCTATATGCGCGTCCATACACGCTTGATTCAGGACGACCATGCCCCCAGATTTGACAGAAACTTCAACAATCTAGATAGTGAATACAAGCGTCAGGTCTTGGATTTCCTTTCCGGCGCTATTGAATTGAATGACTACACGCCAGCAGGAGAATTAGAGTTGCTGATGGAAGTCAAAATTTTCCAACTTCTTGAAGGATGTATCTTCGTAGAATGCTGCGATGATTACCTATGGCTCTGAAGTTACTACACACATCGGACTGGCAGGTTGGCAAAGTTTTTCGCTTTGTTGATGACGGAACGATGGGTTTGCTTCAGGAATCGCGCTTGGCTGCGATAACTCGGCTCGGCGAGTTGGCGGTAAAACATTGCGCTGGTCATGTTCTGGTTGCCGGTGATGTGTACGACATGGAGGCGCTTTCTCCGCGTTCTCTCAATCAGCCGCTAGAACGTATGCGGAAATTCAATGCGGTCCAATGGCATCTCTTACCCGGAAACCATGATCCGCATCGCCCAAATAGACTTTGGGACCAACTTTCACGAAGGGGCATGCCGGACAACGTGATAATTCACGTTTCGTCAAAACCAAGGATTTTTGAAAGCGATGGCTTCGCAATTCTGCCAGCACCGCTCCATTACCGCCGTACGCTTCAGGACCCTACTGCGTACATGGATGAAGTCGACACTCCGGCGGGGATTATCCGCGTAGGACTCGCGCACGGTACGGTCACGGGGTTCGGCTCTGATGACAAGGATTTTCCGAATTACATCAACCCAAATCGGCCAATAGCTGCGGGCCTTGCTTATCTGGCCCTGGGCGACTGGCACGGGCAGAAAAAGATTAATAACAGGGTCTGGTATAGCGGTACGCCCGAGACCGACGCTTTTGATGTCGAAGGTGGTGGACGGGCGCTCCTGGTGGAAATCGAAAGTGTTGATGCAGTTCCCATCATTACACCAATTGAGACTGGTCACTATCGATGGATGACATTCCGTGAGCAAGTCAACAGCCATGACGACATTGACGCCCTTGTCAGTAAGCTTCGTGGCTGCGGTGATGGCCTGAATCTGATTTTGGTGCGCCTTGTTGTCGAAGGCGCTGTTTCGCTACAGGAGCGGCAGTATTTTCAGGAGGAGGTCGTCGAGCAGGTTTCCGCGGCTTTATGTTATCTCCGGGTCGATGACGCGCGACTTTTCCCGAACTCGAGTGAAGAGGACCTCGACCAAATCGACCGGGGCGGATTTGTACGTGCCGCCGCTGATGTCCTGAAACTACAGTCTGAAGACATGAACGATCCGAAACACGAGATCGCCGCACTAGCGCTCCAGCGGTTATATGTTGAGCACATGAAATTGCAGACGAGGAGCCAATGAAGATTCGATCTCTCGCTATCAATCAGTTCAAGAAATTTACGACGCCGATATGTCTGAACGACATCGGCGACGGCTTGAACGTCGTTGTCGGTCCCAACGAGATGGGCAAATCCACTCTGCTAGATGCGCTGCGTGCTGTTCTTTTCGAAAAGCACAGTTCGAAGGCCCAATCGATTACGGCATTGCAGAATGACCGCAACCAAGCTGCGCCGGTTGTTGAACTGGCGTTCGAAGTTGATGAAGGGGTTTATCGGATCAGAAAGCGGTTCGTAAAGAAGCCCTATGCCCACCTTTTTTGTCCAGACGGACGCAAGCTCGAAGGCGATGAATCAGAAGATGCACTACGTGCTCTGCTCGGGTTCGATGAGCCAGGGAAGCCGGGTGCCAAACCTGAAGCTCTCGGCATGTGGAATGTCCTCTGGGTTCAACAAGGCCAATCCTTCGGCTCCCTTGATCTTCCCGATAGCGCACGCTCGAACCTGCACAGCGCATTGGAATCGGAAGTGGGTGCGGTTCTCGGTGGCAAGCGTGGAAGGGCCTTGCTGGGTGTAGTAGAAAAACAGCTCTCCGAGTTGGTCACAAGCACCGACAGACCACGCGGCGACTACAAGGAACTAATTGAAGAAGTCGAGACGATCCAGTCGGAACTCGAAGAGTTGCGGAGCCGTCGCCAGGGGCTATCCGAGGTACTAAAAAACCTAGAAGAAGCACAGGAAACGCTCACCCGTCTTTCATCTGGAGAGCGTGATCATTCAGACAAGGAGGAGCTGGACGCCGCGCGGAAGCGACATGCAGAACTCGCCAAGCTCGAAACACGCATCGAGGCGGCCGCGACAGACGTTGAACTAAAGAACCGCAACTTGGAACAAGCGGAACAAGCTCTTGCCGAGCGTCGCAGTCTGAAGGACCAGATCGAAACCGACACGGAAACCGCTGAACTGGCGAAGAAGAGCCTCGACGAGGTTCGCGGGCAAGAAAAGGAGCTACGGTCGAACCTTGAGCAACTTCGAAAAGATGTAAAGGAAGCAGAGAATACCGTAACCCAAGCGGATGAGACAGTTTCGTTATCGCGCCGTGTTCTCAACGCAGTTCAACGTGATGTCCGGATACGCGAACTCCAGGGACGCTACGAGAAAGCGCACGAGGCTGAGAAGAAACGAAGGGTTGCGCTACAGGGTGCAGCCGCCGTTTTAGTTAACGATGAGAACATAGAAATAATACGGTGCGCGGCCAAAGCGTTGGAAAGCGCACGCTCACGTCTTTCTGCCGCCGCCACACTCGTCTCGTTTGAAATGCCATCGGACCGGTTGTCGAAAATCGAAGTGGATGGCGTGGCGCTTTCGGCCGATCACACAGCAGTACGAGCGGTCGAGGCAACTACGATTGTCATTCCTGATTACGGCAGTATTTCCGTTCAGCCCGCCATCAAGGATCGTGACAAGCTTCTTACCCAGCAACGCGAGGCGAGTGATGCACTTAAGTCTGAGCTGGAAAAGTGCGGGGTCAACTCGCTTGATACAGCCGAGGAACAGCTCTCTAAGCGCCAAAAACTGCTTCAAAACGCTGAATTTGCGCGGCAAGAGGCTGAATTGCACGCGCCCTCGTCAGAAGATTATGACGCCGGTGCGGAACCGTTAGCCAATCACATTGAAGGGCTGAAGACGTTCCTGGAACGCGAACTGAGCGAGCTTAGCGTTCAGGATTTGCCAACGGAAAAAGAAGCCGAGGAAGCACTGCTTGATGCGCAGAATAGTGCGCAGGATGTCAGAGAAACGCTCGCCGCCGCCGGGGCCTCCCTTGCTGGCCCGGAAGAGGAGCTCGGACACATACAGACCAAATTGGGAGCAGTGAAGACAAGGTTCGAGGACGGGATAGTGCGCCTGGATAAACTCAAGAGCGACCTTATTGACGCCGAACAACAAGGTTCTGAAGATGAGCTGAGCGCGACGGTTTCTGCCGCTGAAATAGAGTTGGTGGATCGGGAGAAGGTGATTTCTGATCTTGAGGCGCAACGTGAGGGCGAGACGCTTCTGCAGTTGGAAGCGCGGATTTCTCGTTTGCAAAAGGCGGTTAAGGATAGACACGACAAGCGTTCTGCGTTGAACGAAAAGATAGCCGGGTTCCGGTCGCATATTGAAGCGCTTGAAGGTGCTGGGCTTGACGAAGCTATTCAGCAAAAAGCTCGCGAAGTCGAGTTGACCGAAGATCGTCTCCAGCGGTACGAGCGAGAAGTACAAGTGCTTTCTCTGCTGTTATCAACACTTCGCTCTGCCGAGAGCGACGCTAAAGAGCGCTATCTTTCTCCGGTTCTGAGCCGGGCACATCCATACTTTCAGCTTCTGTTTCCTGGCGCGGAAATCACAATTGACGAAAACCTGCATATCGTCGGCGTCGTGCGGCAGGAGGGCTATGAGGAGGCTTTTCACCACCTGAGTATGGGGACGCAGGAGCAGATCGCCGTCCTAGTGCGCCTCGCTTTTGCTGAGATGCTTGTCGAACAAGGACACCCTGCAACCGTCATTCTGGATGACGCGCTGGTGTTTTCAGACGACCACAGAATGGGTCGGATGTTCGACATTCTGAACATGGTCGCCAGCCATGTTCAGATCATTGTGCTTACATGCCGGGAGCAGCTTTTCGAAGGAGTCGGCGGACGGCAGTTGTCCTTGCAAGCTGCGAAAGGTGAAGAACTGATTTCAGCATAAAATATTGAGTTAATTTAACATAGGGTTGCAAGCTGATTTTCACAAATTGATGCCAGAATAGAGGAACTCTCGCCATTGGAGGAATTGCTATATTGGGCGTCCAGCTAGAATCGGCCGAGATAGCAGAAGGACAACGTGCGTCAATATACTGAACACTGAGATCTTACCGAATACGGCCTTTCGCTACTCTGACCGCATATCCAAATATCCCAGTGACTTTTTAACAGAAACAGGCCCTGAACTAGTACCGCTGGACGCGGAGCACCTCTGTGAAACATCCAACAATGCTCCTAAAAGCGTCTTGGTATCTCTCGTTCCGGCATAACATGTGGGTCGGCTGGAATCGGATCAGCCACCACTTCGTTTTGCCATGAATGAAATTACGTTAATCTATTGTCCTAACGGTTTGGGAAGAGGGGTTTTAGCGTGTGACATACAGTTATCCTGTTGATACTGTTGGGACAGATTCATTGTTCTAAAGCATGTTGGGAATTCGCTTTCCATGAGATGCAATCAAGGAAGAAACGGAGCAATTCAATCTCCCGTGTATCCAAGCGAATCTCTGTCCAACTATTGTGCTACCTCATCAAGAACTGCTGGTTGAACACTGGTTTTTCTAATTCCATCTCGTGGATTGTTTTCCCTGACCCACACACCAGCTTGCTAACATTCCCTGCGTTTATACAGGCTTGACATTCATACAGCCAGAACCAGCTTCCGATAGATATTATTGTTCTTCACAGCGCTAAGGTGATGCGCAACATTCGATTGAACCGCGCAACCACGACCAGCAACCGCGGGTTGTGCACCAGCATCCGGTGTAGCTATTAGCCTAGCGTTGAGCCAGGACGAATACAGGGTGTAGCCGATTTGGTGAGATGGTTTCTCAAGGATAATTCAAATAAGGACAAGCGCGCTCAGGCCGCTATTTTGGCAAGAGCCGACTCTGGGAAAGCGGGTGAACTTAGATTTTTCAGAACATGGGGATGTCGCCGGACAACCTCGAACAGCATCCCCAGGCTGAGGTGGTTACTGGAATCCTCCTTCCACTCCCCCCGAGTGAAGATACCCCAAGGACCCACCCTGGGGTCTGCGTAGGGATTATATTTATTCAGTTCCAATACAAAGCGGGACCAGAAGAGTTTCCCGTCAGCATGCTCCTCCATAGCCACAATGAGTTCGTGCTCATACAGCCAGATCCACATTTCCTGATCGCCGACGCGAAGGGGTTCGACCTCGGGCCGGCCGCCCTTGAACCTGCCGAATGCCCCGACACTTGCGAATGAGGTTTCGTTGTCGGCGGTAACGTCAAGCTCATGCAGAATCTTCATGGCCAGTTCGAATGAAATTTTGGGGTCGTCGTTATCGTGGGTGGAGAATTCCACTACTTTATTTTCTTCCAAATCGATTTTCAGTAGAGCGAATGGTTCCTCTCCCTTCAAGAGCAACCAGAGCCTGGATTCACCGGACTCAGCTTCCTTCCAATAACTCTGTGCATCCTCGCGTTTTCCGACGCAGATTTCGAGAGTTTTTCCGATTGTCATGAGCATTTTAATGGACACTACTTCTTCGAACCTGAAATCGTCGCAAAGAGGGATGATTCTGGGAGCGGCATTTTCTTCGGCACTCCTCTCCCTGGCCTCGGTCAATGCCTTTCTGAAATGACTTGCATTCTTGCAGACTTCATCGAATGTATGGCGGCAACTCTTGAGGAGTTTCCTGGCCTTGTGCTTTACAACCTCGTCTTCGAGCTCTTCACATCGAAGGGCCTCTCTGATAGACCTCAGTACGGCGCGCACGTTGTTCTCCCCTTTTTCGGGGTTTTCGCGCAGGTATTCTCCTATACAGCCTTCGAGTTTTTCCAGTGGAAAACCCTCGGCTGCTTCTTTTTTCAGGCAGTTCCACTGAATCAAACATTCGGCGTTCATTTTTTCTCCTTCTTCATCTGCCTGGTTGAAAGAAAACACGGCTTCACGATTTGAACCAGCCCTTCTTCTCAGGCTTTGGCGGGGGAGGATATGCCCGCTCCAAAGCGTCGGCAATTCTTTCTAGCGAATCGCTGATTGCGCCCATCCTGTTGAATGCCGCTAGGAGGGCCACTTTTTCCGCACTGGTAAAGACAGAATCATTCGCCATCGTTTCATCCTTTCTTGGCTGTATTGTTTACTCGATACGCCACGAGTCCATAACGCAACCATGCCCTGTTAAAGATTTGTTCGAGGTCGAGCCCTTCCTGAATCCAATTCTTCGCAATCTCATTCACCCATACCATCGCCTCTTTATGAATATTGTTCTGTTTCGTTTCATTCATCTTTATATTGGCTCCCCTGTTCGTCCGCCTCATCGGGGTCAGTTTTACCCGTCAACATTTTCCCGAGTTTCACTGCGGCGGCCATCATCTCTTCGCAGGCGGCCCATTCATCGTCAGTGATTTGCGCCTCCAGCCATTCCACACGCTCGCGGTCGACGTCTTCGCCTTCGCCTCGAAGGCGTTTAGGGATCTGGCCCAGGCGCGCATATCCATGAGAAAGAGACCACTCGGCGCGCCGTGAGCCGCAGGTTAAGCGCGCGCGGCGTTCGGGGAAAAGATCGCCCCGGCAAACCATATCGGGGTCGAACTCGATGTCTGCGGGGTCGAGTGCCCCGTTGTCGGCCTCGATATTTTTCGCCAATCTTTTCAGGAAATTGGTGAAGGGATTGCCGTCTTTCCTGTATTCTTCCCAGCTGGGGTCGTCCCACTCGAGGTCTCCGGGGTGGCGGAACAGGTCGCGCCGCTCGATGGATTCCTCCTCCCCACGATAGGCCCAGACGGATTCGGCCAGATGCTCGGGCAGGGCTCGGTTGAACTCCTCTAATGCCGCCTTCGCATCCCCGACCCGGCGGCAGCGCTCGGCGAGGCTTGCTTCCGCAAGCAGGGTGAAGAGGGTGGGAGCCTCTTCGATGAGTCTGTGCATGTCCACCCCGTAGTGCTCCTCCACCAGGTCGTAGGCGAGGGTGGTTTCGCTGTCCAAGTGAACCCTGAGTCCAGAGCCGCCTGAGTCGAAGTTGATGCGGGACACTTCGTCCAACACCGCTTCTGATTCGGGGTCCTGAGCCAGGATTCGGGGATTCCCCAGGCGCAGGGCGCCGGCGAGTAGCCGGGCTGTGGCTTCGCGCGCTTCTCCTCCACTTTCGCCCTCAAGGCGGCCGATTGTCTTTTTTTCGATTTTCGCTTTATCGGCCAGTTCCTGCTGGCTCCATCCCTGCGCCTTACGCAGTTTTTTCAATGTTTCAGGGTGTATCCTCATATTGATTAACCTCAAACTGAAAGTTGGTAGCCTCTATAACCTTGAAGACAATATACACCTATTTAGTTGGGATATTAAATGGAATAACTCTTATAATATCGCTAATATATAACGATATAATGGAATAATTCAGACATAATGTCTCCCATATGGGATATTTAGAAGTGATTTAGACAGTGAGGGGGATTTCGGGTCAAACCAACTATGCGCTAGATATTGACAAATTCAATCAGCCCATTCTAGGATAATCCTTCGCCCGGAAGTCCACGGATCAACCAGTTGCAGCATAGTCTGCAAGGCATAAGAACGCCTGCAAAACACAAGACCGCATCTAGGAGGGAGGAAGACGCGGGGATTCATTATTGAATATGATCCCGCTCTTGAGATGAGAATGGAGAAAAACCCGAATCAAGTCACTCCAAACTCAAAAGATCGAAGTACCTTGATTCATTATTTGAAACGGTTAGTACAAGTCATAGCAAAAACAAAAATAAAATCACTGATTGTTCTTGGCGGTGCCAGCGCCGAGGCAATGGAAACAGTTTCTGAAACCTTGACTGAAGTGGGCCGTGTTCAAAATACAGACTGGTTTGTGATAGAGGGCAAAGTTACGCCTTTCATGCTTTATCAAATTCTGTTCAAGCACCGAAAAGGACATGTTGTAGTTTTTGATCATGTGGAATCTATTTGGAACCATCAAAGAGTTGTCGATATGCTTAAACCAGCGTTGGATGCTTATGATGAACGTACTGTTGGCTGGCTTTCACAGAGAACTCGGGACGTTTTCGAGATGAGTCGAGAAGACAAGGAAGCTTATAACGATAAAGTCGATCAAGAATTACGCGAATCTTCTGATGGTAGAATTGGAGTCAAATTTCCATCAGAATTTATTTTTGGTGGGAAAACTATTTTCATATCAAATTTACCTAGAGAAAAATTTTCCGATACTATTAGAATTCGTTCGCTAGGAATCGATATGACTCGTAACTGATAAGCAGGTTTGTCTTTAGGAGATAGTCCGTATTTCTGACCTTTGCCCTTTACAATTTCTTGTTCCAGTGGAAGGGGCAATTTCCCGACATCGATTCAGCAATTTCTGAATCATTCGGCTAGCACTCTACCAAGCACCGGCACGACAGCGCCGCAAACATCCTTCCGCTAGATTATAAATCTTCACGGTGTTTTGAACAGCCCTAAATGGAAACTAGGCCCGAGTTAAAAAAAACTTCTGAGCTCGGCAGTGAATACAAAATATGTCGACCGAAAGTTATTAAGAGAATGTGCCTAATCATTGGTGCAGGATAGGCACTTGCATAAGAATTAGGGTTCTATGTCAAGCCCCGCAGGTTTCGCATCTCCTTGACGGATTTCCTGCGACCATCTCCACAGTTATAGAACCCTTCTACTGAGAGCATTTTCACATTTTTAGTGTGTTGTTTGTTCCAAAGTTTTCCGTTTTTGCGAAAAGCCAACTCGATGAACATCTTTTCCACAAACCGCACATCCTCGTACTCGGCTTTTGTTGGACGAGAGAATTTCCCTTTCTTTTCAGAACACTTTGCAACAAAAAACATCACCGGAGACCCTGTGCTATGAAGGAGAGAGCTATGGTAATAGTTTAGCTTTGAGGGTGTGAAACATTCCTCTTCGAAAGTTTGCCTCTCTGCTTTTCCGACATACTATGGCTTTGCGCCTTTATCCGTTTTTAATCCGAAAACGTAACAACCACACGCTTTTGACAATCCATGTTCGCCACTCTCAACATCTTTCCAGAAATAAAAGATGTCTTTCTTATCAATCGTCTTTTTTGATTGTCCTTCCTCCATAGGAACGTCGAAAGGCCCGTAAATTTTTAAAATTCATGTTTCCACCTCCTGTCTTCTATGAGTCGATTTTCCGAGTCAATCGCTAGGAACACCAGAAGACTCTAATTTACTTTTATAGATCAAGTTAACGTCATGTGCTTATATTGTGCTTACACAGTTCCCCATAAACGTATGTGCGTTCTGCATTTCAGCCAGACTGTTCACGGGGAGTTCCCCGGCATGATTGGAAGGCTGGGGAGCGCATCGCGAAGAACCCGCATCGCTCGGCAGTCATCCTCATTGTAATCAAGGATGCGCTGCCGCACCTCGGGGTCTCGAGTTTCTATCCACTTGTGAAACCATTCAATCGAAGCCGCTCCCGAAGGATGAGTATCCCGCCACTTGAAACCGAGAAAACCAGCAAGAGTTTTGATTGAGAAATCCCTTGTTGGCCATTCCGTTGCTTTAAGCACCACATCGAAATACAAATCCACAGCGCGTGTCGGGTGGAACAGCGCTTCAAGTTCTTGCACGCTGCAAACGTCCGGATACTTCTCTTGAAGCTTCCGATAGATGGTCCGCTCGTATTTCGAATAATAATAGATGATGCAAGAAGAATCGTTCTGCATGTATCGCCATGCGTCGGCAAACGCCTTCCGTTCGGCTTCTTCTGTCAGTTCCTCCGCGAAAAAGGCGACGAAACGTTCCGTTTGATTCTCACCGCTGCACCGCTCGACGAAGCCGTGGAGGTAACAGATGTCGCGGAGGGGATCGACCTCGATATCAAAGAACAACTCCAGGTTCGCAGTGGGCAGCAGGATCGGTTTTCGGAGATAAGGTGTGGCGTCTTCGCCTGCGGTGATCAGCTTGGCGCGGGCATATAACTTACCAAGCGTTGCTAGACCAATTCCCGGAAAAACTGTCTTGGAGCCTTTAATATAGTGCGCCGGATCTGCCGCAGCAAAATCCCTGATGGTCGCCAGATGGTCGAGCATGGCGTCCCGCTTGGTGCGGCCTAGTTCTGGGATGAGAGTAAGGTCGTTCGCTACCGTCAAGCCATCGAGGCAGGCATCATGCCAATGGCAGAGTTTACAGACCCCGCTGAAAGCCGCAAGCGTTTCTGCCCTCCTTGCAACAATAGCCTGCGCCTTGGCGAGACATTCCTGATAATCCTGCCAGAGAGTGCGTGGGTCTCGACTTCCGTACAGCTCGGCGAAGTCGTAGATCGCCTCGTTGCCTGTGACGTCCCAGATGAAGCCGCGACGCCCTGCGGACAGCCCTCTGCGCTCTAGGATATCGGTGTACAAAGCCAGCTGCACGGCATAGTGTTTCTTCGGCTTTGACAGATCCTCCGGCCCTTCTTCTGCGGCGCCTGATTTGATGTCACCGGCGATGTAACCGCCATTCTCCTTGCGAAGAAGGTCCGGATTGCCCAGGAGCCCGTTGACCTGGATGCGGCCACTATAGATCAGAGGTTCCCCTTGTCGCATTGCCTCGATCGTCCGTCTTTCTTTTTCATCGTCTGGGAAAGAAGAAAGATCGATGAAAGGAAAATCGAGTTCCTTCATGATTTTTTCCTCATGAAGGATGCCATGTTTCCAGAGCAATTCGACAAAGGGATTCGGGCTGTTCCGTTCGTCGGGATCGCCAAACAGGTCCATCGTTACGCGATGTGGACAAGCTATAAGGTCATAGAGCATTGTGGCGGTAACAGGGGTTGTCATTGGCCAACTCCGAATTTGCAATTTCGAGCGAATTATCTGGACGGCGACGACTATGCCCGATGAACTGGAACTATACGAATTCTTGTTTTATGGATGCAAGAAAGATTGGAGCCATTTGATGCTTGCGTTGGATTCCTTTTGGAAATCGTGTCTTCCAACGAGTTTTGAGATATAACCACCGGCACCACAACGAATTCATCTTTTGGCAGTTCGATAGAATTTTTTGATCGTTTCCGCCCGCTTTCAGGCGGAAGGGGATTTCCAACGGCAGTGACATCCTTGTAGTTTGTTGAAACTATTGTAGGTATTTGTTTTTCGAATCTCTTGCTGGAATTTTTTTACGCAGAAAGTAATCAAAACGGAAGCGGGCGAATTACAACTCCCGCGCAGTCAGGAGCGTTCCTGTCGGACAGTCTTGCAACTGACCTCCAAAGTCCGGTTCGTAGCAGCTTGATTGCGGTCATGTTTCGGCTACCTATGGCGGTGCCCGATTTGTGTCTGTAGCGTAGCCGAACATATCGACAATGCGCTTCTGAATAAGACGTTCGACCAAAGGCATAGCCTCCTCCGTATTCTGTTCGAAGTCATAGGGCTTACACTAGAAAGAGCGTCGGTGTTTCGGACTGAACAACCTTTGATGAATTCGAAGATCACCATGCGAGTCTCGATATCAAAGTTGCGGTTGACAGTATTAAGACCTTTTTCTTTCGCCCGGAAATTAGTTGCATAAGAACATCAAAGATGCGAGATTCCGAAACGGCGTGCAGGAAGCTGACACCCAAATCACGACGATGGATCACCCATCACCTAATACCGGGCTTAGCTTGTATTTACATATAAATGTTTAGGGAACAGGAATGAACAACGAGACGAAAAACCCGCGCATCGCTAACAATCCTTCTGCAAAGGAAATTTCTGATGTGATGCCAGTGGTCAAGCTGGCAAAGTCAATTTCTGGACTAGCCCAAAAATTGGGAATTGAGAACGAAAAGATCGATAAAATTCACCAAACCGCTTCAGATCTAATTGGACAATCGAGCATCCTGGATTTACCTGATCGGTTTAACGATGCTTTTTCGGAAAGTGGGTGGATAGCTACTGGCTCTATGTCTGTCGATACCATGCGGAAAGCTCTTGAATTCCACGATGCTGGCAAGGAACAGGAAGCAGAAAATGAAATAATTTCTTGGCTCAAAGAGGACACAATCAACCAGTTCGCGATTGTGCGAGCGAAAAGATTCAATAAGGCCAAGCTTAGATGGGATCAACTACGAGAAGCGCTTGAGCTTACAATTGAAGAGAGGTATCTATCCGCCGTACCATTGATCCTCATTGCATGTGATGGTTTTGCCTCAGACGTAATAGGAACTAGTCCATTTGAAAAAGACGCTGACCTCACAGCATTCGACTCTATCACTGGACACCCGAATTCATTGCCATTTCTGATTGGTTTGGTAACGAAGGGCATTCGTAAATCGTCCGACGAAGACCTAACACTACCTCTTCGTCACGGTATTTTACATGGCAGGTCGTTGGGTTACGCAAATCGCACTGTTTGCATGAAAGCTTGGCTTCTAATGATCGCACTAGTTGATTGGGCTTGCGACAAATCGAGTGAAGAAGAACGCATTCTCAAACAAGAAAAGAAGGCTAATTTCAGTTTTAGGGACATGATCACTAGCAGAGTCAAATTAGAAGCTGATAAGCGTGAAATACAAGCATTTGAACCTAAGGAAAACCACGGGCCCTTCGATGAAAGTTTGGATGTAAATTCAGCCGACTACGCATTTGTCGATTTTCTGACCAGCTGGAAAGAACGAAACTTTGGCAATATGGCCAAACGAGCAGTGAACATTACCCAAACCCCGCTCAACAATTTAGCTGGACAGATGCGCAGGGACGCAGAATTTATTGATCTAACGGAGTTTGAAATACACTCTGTTCGGCAAAGCACTGTGGCGAGAGCAGATGCGATTGTCTTTATGAAAGGCAAAACCCTCAAGACCGAAGTTGCGGGAAAATTCCGGATAACTGCGTTTAGACATAACGAAGTCGGTGATGTGGCTATGCCGAGTGAGAAGGGGCAATGGCACGTCCAGCAAAATTGTGTCTTTGATTTAATGCACGAAAGGACGATCGAGACCCAGCGGGTTAGCGCAGAGGCAGATTTGAACCCAGAACAACTTTCATGAGTTTCAGAAAAATACCGTTCTCCGCTTAATGTTGATTGAGCAGTTCCGCATCTCAGGGAAAGTAAATTTCCGAAATGCTTACCGCAAGTGGTTGGAATTCGAATGCCAAAAATGACTGACGATGAAGTAAAGGATAACATCGCAGATGGCTCTATTTTTGCGATTTCTCTTGATACTGCCGTTTTTGGAAAACCCGAGGATAATCTCCTCGATTCTCCGGTTCTCTATAAACTTGATCAGTTCTCAGGTGGACCGATCAGGGTAATCTTTTCAGAAATTGTCACGAATGAAATCAAAGCTCATATCGCAGACAAAGCCAAAAGAACACAAAACCAACTCAAGTATGCAATTAAAGAACAGGTAAAGCGTTGGAAATTAAATTTTGACCTTGCGGCACTACCAGATGAATTGGCCATCTCCCGCAATCCAGAAGAAGCTGCAGAAGAACAGGTGCAAAACTATCTCAATGATGTCGACGGTGAAATCGTGCCCGCAAGTGGGGAAAACGATGTGTCGGTAGAAGTGTTGCGCAGATATTATGCCACGGAACCGCCTTTTGGGTTTAGCGAGAACAAGAAATACGAGTTTCCGGATGCGTTCGCGCTGCTTTCTCTTGAGGATATTGCTAGGCAGGAAAACCGATTGCTCCTTTGCGTTAGCCCCGACAAAGGCTGGCAGAGCTTTGCGGAGCAGTCGGATTTTCTTGTTTGCGTACCTAAGCTAGAGTTGGCTCTTTCGTACTTTAACGAGTCAGGTAGAAATGTAGCCAACCGGACTGTCGCCATGTGGCAGGATGAAAAAGCTCCCAAACTGGCTGAACAAGTAGAACGAGCTTTTCAGCGATGGCTTCACAACACTGGTTTTTATCCGGATGGCTCGTCCGACCGGATATTTGAGTTTATGCCCATTGGTGCTGATTTGCTAAGTGTGGATAGCGGCACTGCCAGTGTTCCTATTGTTATTGCTGCAGACAAGAACACCGTCACATTCACCATAGATGTCGAATCTTTAGTCGCCTTTGAAGCGGATTGCAGCTTTTACGTGAGAGATAGCATTGACAGAGATTATTTTGAGGTTGGCTCTGATACTTATACAGTTGACAAGGAAATTATATCCCAGCTTGTAATCACCATTTTGCGTGACTTTGACACTGAACCGCAAGTCGTTGAGGTGGAGGTGGTAAAGGAAAACATTGAAGTGGATTTTGGATATGTTGCACCATTTTTTCACGAAGAACCTGAACACGAGAAATATTGATGCATCTCGTTTTACCCAGAAACTATAGCTGAAAGTTGGTTAGGGTTGAGCAGAAGTCAAGTCCAGAGAGTTCAATGTACATTACAGAATAAATACTAGTAGCTCCGATCCGAGCAAATCCTTAACCTAAAAAAAGGGAACAAGATCAAAGCTTAATATCGGGAAGCTCAATCTGCTGCTCGCTACCTGGATAAAGTCTCATCTTTCTCGTCGTCAGCGTCAGCCTTGTACTGCTATCACAATAATATAAATCGATTGCATAAAGGATCATATAGTGTTACTTTGTGCGCATGAAAATTGATTATCGTCGACTAAGTGCAAATAACTACATTGGCAACCTTGCTTCTGCTGGGAGATATCACTTCACATCAAGTGACGCTGTTGAGGCGCTTGGTGTGTCCGCCAACGCTGCAAAGGTTGCTCTGAAACGGCTAGCTCGGCAAAACCTCGTTGCACAGCCCGGGCGTGGCTTTTATGTGATAGTCCCGCCCGAATACCGCACTCTTGGATGTCTACCAGCGAACCAGTTCATACCAGCGTTAATGCAGCGGCTAAAGCAACCCTATTATGCTGGGCTATTGTCAGCCGCACAATATCATGGCGCAGCCCATCACCGGCCCCAAGAATTTCAGGTTCTGCTCGACAAGGCCCGTCGGCCGATCCATTGTGGCCGGGTGCGCGTGGTATTCATCGTCCGCAAGCGCCTTCAGAATGTATCCGTACAAACCTTCAACACGCCTCGCGGCACGGTCAGGGTCTCGACGCCGGAAGCAACGGCCGTTGATCTCGTCGGCTATTACAACCACGTAGGTGGGCTTGACCAGGTGGCGACCATCCTCTCCGAGCTCGCAGAGCAAATCGATCCGCAAAAACTGGTGATGGCCGCGCAAAACGCGCCGATTACGTGGGCACAGAGGCTTGGATACCTGCTCGCGCTTGTCAATGCCCGTGAACAGATCGTCCCTCTGAAAGCCTATGTCGAGAGTGAAGCCCGGCGAACGGTTCCGCTTATCCCTAGTGCGTCCCGCGAAGAAGCGCCCCGCGACGCGGACTGGAAGCTCCTGATCAACGCCGTCGTGGAGCCGGACCTGTGATCCCGCGCGACTTTATCACCGAGTGGCGGGCGCGGGTGCCCTGGGTGCAGGATTTCCAGGTCGAACAAGACCTCGTCATCAGCCGGGCGTTGATTGCGATTTTCAATCACCCGCTCCTTAAAGAAGCGCTGGCCTTCCGGGGCGGTACGGCGCTCTACAAACTACACATTCATCCCCCGGCCCGTTATTCCGAAGACATCGACCTTGTACAGGTCAGAGCCGAGCCGGCCGGGCCGATGATGGACGCGGTTCGGGAAGTGCTCGATCCCTGGCTTGGGAAACCACAATATAAACAGACCGAAGGACGTGTGACATTCAATTACCGCTTCGAGTCCGAGGATGTCCCGCCCCTTCCGCTCCGGCTGAAAGTAGAGATCAATTCGAGGGAACACTTTGCGGTCTACGGATACACGCAGCTGCCGTTCACCGTCTCTTCGCGCTGGTTCGAGGGCAGCAGCGAGATCTCCACGTATACGCTGGAAGAGTTGCTGGCCACCAAGCTGCGGGCTCTCTATCAGCGCCGTAAAGGCCGTGACCTTTTCGATCTTGCGGTCGCACTCGAGGAAACGGCGCTCGATCCGGATCGGGTTGTTGCCGCGTTTTCGAAGTATATGGAGCGAGGCAGCCACGACGTGACGCGTGCCCGGTTTGAGCAGAACATCGAAGCGAAGCTGCGCGATGCGCAATTTAATTCCGATATCGGCCCGCTTCTGGCCACTGGATTTTCCTGGGATGGCGAAGAGGCTGCGGAAATCGTTCGCTCCAGGCTGTTGGGGCGATTGTCAGGCGAACCGTGGAAGGACGGCAATAAGAGCGAGGGAAATGGGGAGTAATGACGGTCAAGGGGACGCGAGAGGAAAAGCAATGTGGCACACTTCCACGAGGATGGCCAGGCATGATTACGGCTAAGTCGAAGCTGTTCGCAAGGATCTGGCTGCCTACGCCTGCCGCGCTGCAGCTACTCGCTACTCTCCGAGCGTCTTGTCCGCGAAAAGCGCTTTCCCTTCGATGAAATTCGTATCTGCCGAGCGATAACCCAGTCGCTTGATTTACAACCTAGAACCCAGAGAGAAAAATCAACCCTGAGAACAGGGTCCCAACTTCTAATGGTTACTTTTGCTCTATGGTCAATCATATGGAACCGGGCCGCGATGTCCCAAGTAATTCACGCATCCACGTTACCGCCATACTTGGAGCCGGTTCGCCGAAATACCCATCGCCCGCTTAGAGGCATTAGGTTATTTCCACTGGCCCTGAAATCCTGTTATCCCGTTGATATCATTGGGAAATAATCGTTACTCCCAGTTTTGTCCAGAATCCACCTTCCGCAGAATGTAATCAAAACGCAAGCGGGCGAATTATAACTCCTGCGCATCTCGGCGGGTCTATGTCGGACCATTGTGTAACCCACTTCTAAAATCAGGCCGTAAACGCTTGCTTACGAAACAGTCCAGCAGAGCGATTAGCATCCAAAAGAGCGTTCGTTCACGCACGTTCCTCGGAGTCGATTGGCGATATCAATCTTGGTTGTAAATTGCTTCGAGAAGACGGCCGTAGTTCTAAGGACGCCCCAAAGTGGTCGGTGCGAGGCCGAGAAAGCTGCCAGGCAACTCTTAGCGGTTGTGCAACCTTTCCCGGGGAACGGCCAAGGTGTCAGCATGGTGGATACCTCCTTCTCAAAGGATCAGGTGTCCACAAAGGCGTGTCGACTTCAGGCCAGTTAGCTGGATATTTATCCTGAACAACGACACCCCACTGGTCCAACATGTCTCCGCCAACGACAATCAACCGACCTTACCACTTTCTTGAGAGTAATCAGCCTAACCTTTCAGGGTGCTGAGGCACTTGCCGTGAGAGTTCCCCAGGAAAGTCAGATTCAATCGCCTCAATGGCCTTTAACAATAGCAGTCGGGCAAAATCGCCTGGACTATTGCGCAATAACTTCATCCACCTGGATGGATAATAGCGGACAAGCATTCCCAATATATATGAAGTCAGGTAAAGTTTGAAGAACTCACTCAATTTGTCCCCATTGGGAAAATCCA
Organism: bacterium; assembly: GCA_965261085.1. Classification (GTDB taxonomy): domain Bacteria; phylum UBA8248; class UBA8248; order UBA8248; family UBA8248; genus Bin107. The sequence continues at coordinate 2,453,538 of OZ253442.1, read as the reverse complement.
AAATACCAGTCATCAATTGGTGACCATCGGTATGGTGGAAAACAGGAAATTTCTTCTGGTGGGTTTTATCAACCTCGTGCCGGAACACCAGACTAGACTGGTGAATAGTGTCGATTGGTAAGTTTGGCCTCGATTGAGGTGTAGATTTTAAGAACACGGATTTCTCATCTACCAGATGTTGCAAATCAGGAATTACATGAGGGGACAGCAGTGCAAAGTGCGTTTCTGTTGAATGGGCTGTAACTACAACAGGAAACCACTTGGACTTCCTGCCAGTGATTCCTTGATAGTCGAACGTGGTTTGCATCAGCCTCGAGAGTAAGTCATCCAAATGCAGCAGGCTATCGTCAGCAGAAAATTTGATGTCACCAAGGTCATGATCCACTACGGTTTTTGTTTTTCTCGGGCTGTTGAAGCATTGTTCTTTATGTTTGTTTGGGCAAGCATTCACCAGTTCACGAAACGTGCCATTGGTCGCCCTAACTTGTAATTTGAGGACATTCTTAATTCCGCCACTCAAAGTCTCTTGCCAGTCCACAACCTCCAAACCATGGCTTTGCTTGAGTGATTCCTCCTTCTTCGAAGGGTCCTTGAGCAGGATCACACCACGAGACAAAGACAATGATCCGTAGTAAAGCAAGAGTGGCTTGACACTCATGTCTGCTAAGCTCGCATTCCTGAAATACTCGCGTCCTTGTGTAAAGAAGGCGTTGACTTGTGAGATTTTGGCAGTGTTTGGTTCTCTTTCATGAGTTCTGAGGTACCACGCCTTCACGAGGTCGTGAGATTCAAACCGAGATATCTTATGCCAGTCTTGGCTAGTCACAGTTCACACTCCAACACGATTTGGGGACAATTTTATTGACCGACAGACAAGTTTAGGCTACGAGACTAGATTCCCCATCGAGAAAGGTGTCTGTCAACCAATAGACACCTGAAGCATAGGTCTTCTTGGAAAGCATGACTCATAGCTGTTTAATAAGGTTTCGCCTAGTTCGGCCCTCTCTGAGTTGCCATGCGCGATAAGCGACTCGTTAACTGGCCAAGGCCGTCGAACTTTATGTCTTGTGTAAGTCGCTTCCTGACTTATGTCTCCCTCCTTTCCGTGTGGCCCTTACTTTCAAGATGCAGGCTTGTTCAACCCAGACAACCATACGGGCTCGATTGCGGAAGAGTGCGGCGGCCCTTGCTCTACAGCAGCCTAACATTATCAGGTCCTTGGCGGTCTCTTTGCCCGCTTAGAGACACTAGGCGATTTCCAACGGCTGTGAAATCCACTTATTCCGTTGATATTATTAGGACAGATTCATAATTCCTGATCCCGTTCGAGAATCGCTTTCTGCAGTAAGTAATCAAAACGGAAGCGGATTCATTACAACTCCCGAGCATCCCAGTGGGTCCGTGTCGGAGCGTCCCCTAAAGTCTGGCCCGCAACAGCTTGCTTGTAGGCATGCTAGGGGTCCCGCGACGTTGGTTCAGGGACCACCGGTTCGCTTCCCATGGGGTGCCTGGACACGCAACTGCGGTGGTTCACAGTGACGTCTTACTCTCGTACGAGGCTTTGGGGATAGGAGGGCAGACTATCCTGACCGACAACAGTCGGGCGTACTTCGATGCATCGCTTCGAGTTTAACGGCGTCGATTCGGAGACAGAGTTCTGTCGTGACGATCAACACCACTTTGACATTGAGATGTGCGAAGTGAACGCCGAGAACTTGTTCAAGAGCAAGGGCAACTGATGCGAAGATATCAGTCTATCTTCTATCGGGAGAGCCTTGGTACATTGCGACAGGCTGCGTGAAAATTCCCCCAAAATACCGGAGTACGTTTCCGTAGTTTGCGGGCTGAGACGTTCGTTTTAGAGGGCATGCCATGCACCTCCTTTCTGTTCAAACCGAGCTATCCCTTAACCTCTACGCCAACACCGTAATGTCACCATACTCATCGTCACTTCTTGCTACGAAAGAACCTTCCTACTCTACATAACCAAGCCGCTACAGTTTTCATAGGTACCGTCTGCTCACTCCACTCTTCACCGGCATCCACTGATCGAAAATATTTTGCGTCCGCAACACGCTGCTTCGATCGAGCCCGTTCAATTTGCGCATCGCTCCACGCCTCTGCCCACTCTATCTCGTTCTCTCTGATCCAGTAGTGAGATTTACACTCCAGGCTCCAGTTACCGATCGACGGGTACAACGAAACGGATCTCCCGTTAAACCTGATACTCCACTTGTTTGGCCGGATCGGCGTTACAACCTCGCTACCGCAACCGCATGGGCATAAATGTTTCGCAGTCCGATAACGGATTGACACGTACAGCACACGAGGCGCAATTTGTGCTGGAATTGTGTCAACAAAAATGTGTTCCCATTTCACAGTTTAGGCCTCTATGCATCTTCGTTCACTATTCGATTCTGACCAATAAGGTAGACCGAATGATGTTCACCTAACTGATCTAAATAAAACCCGTAAATCTTCTTCCACCTGATAACAGCCAAGGCAGCATTTAACGCGTTTAGCTCGGCAATTTGAGTGTTGCTTGAATACTCATCCTCGACCGGATCACCTTCCAGCGAAAAACGGCTATTTTCCCTTATATGATCCCGGTGTGAAACAGTACTGGTGGTTGTACGCACCGTTCCCCGAAGCATTCCGTTCACAGAAGTAATTCCCATGCCGACATCGACAAAAGGTTTTTCCAATTTTTCCAAGTGCGTGATAATTTCTTCTTTCCCATTTCCAGAATCGAGACAAATAAAGACGAAATCCAGAACATCCAATAATTTCAGATTTTCGCTCGTAATTCGTTCACGGTGAGCAATAATTCTTCGTCTTTGAACGCTATACTTTTTCCGAAAATACTCGACCTTGTGTTGTTGGGCCCGAAGCTCTGCTTTCGACGCAGCTCCCGGGGCTCGAAAAGCGTTATGGGAGAGAAAGAGGTCATCATCAAAAATCTGAATTTCAAGAACCTGCGTTTTCGCGACGAAGTCAAGAACGTAACTGCCAGTTCCTCCTACGCCTATAATTCCGAGACGGCATTCTGTAAGTTTCGATTGCATCTCGGTAATTCCAGCGCGCGCACTCGCAGTATCAAGGTATTCGAAGGGGGAATCCTCGTCCACGGGTTCCAGAACTCTGTACGTCTGTGCTGTGGCACCGGGATCAACAGACGCGGCCGGATGAGACAACCGACGCACATAAGACGTCATTTTTTCGTAATGGTCTTTATAGCGAACTTTATTGCCTTGGTCATCGAGTTTGTGAGCCGAAAATTCGTAGCAAACCATCAGCCCCGCGACTATTCGCTTATTCCGCTCACCACACTTAATCCCTGTAAGGGGTTTCCCATCACTAGAGTGGGGATACTCACCGGTAAACAATACCGTGTGGCGCTCCGGTTGAGCCGTTCGATCCCCAGCGAGAGTTAACGGCGAGAGCAAAGTTCCCCGCTTAATTGCACCGGTGTCATCCAGATACGAGACATCCTTTACAAGTAGATGCCCCTCCCGTATTTCGATATTGTATCCATCATCTCTGAGTTTCTTGAGGTCCGGATTAAGATTTATCAGTTCTGTCGACATCGAAAATCATTCCATCTACGATTTTAACCTTCTTACCAGGGGCTAATGAACCTTCGTCTTGGGCACCTTCAGCCTTCGTATAAGTGATCGAATATACGATGTTCGGGTTTCCCGGTTTTTCGTTGAAAGCGAGCAAAACAAGATCGTCGAAGCTCAGCTCAGACCTTGCTTCCACCGGTTTTTCGACGCCGTTTACGATGATCGTAACCGTCTTGCCGGGCTCGACAGGCTTATTAATTGGGTATTCAGGCTTATCATTCATGGCTGTGTTCCTTTCCTATGGCTATGCGTCACCGTAATCTGTTTGGGCACGTTCTGCCGACATTCAAGTAATTGGATAAAATTCATTGGAGGGCACCACATGTGGTCCAGAGAGAAAGAGGACATATTATGCTGGCTCCTGTTCGATATTTTCGCTCCCAGATACGGCAAGATCAGGAGATATTTCCATGGTTTATCTCCTTGAAGAGTCACTACCTGCACCACCATGGTTCAGGCATGGTGCTATTATTCCACAGCGTGCTATATTTATCAAGCAATAATCGAGCACGCTTGACTCGCCCAGCGATCGAAGCTAGAATTTTAACTATCAATTCATTTCAGGGAGTTGAAGCTATGTCCGCCCCGCTACGGAGGGGAGCAACGTGAAGCCAACACTAGGACAATACCTCGCTTCTATTCGTACAGATCGCAAAATGACATTGCGCGAAGTCGAGGAGGCGACTAACAAGCGGGTATCGAATGCCTATCTCAGCCAGATCGAAAATGACAAAATCCGGAAACCTTCTCCCAACATCCTTCATTCCCTGGCCGAAATCTATGTGGTCAGCTTTGAGAACCTCATGGATAAGGCTGGCTATCTCATGTCGTTGGCCAAACGTACAGACGATGACCGTCACGGCCGGGTGGCGACATTCGCCGAGTATAATTTGACGCCCGAAGAAGAATCCGAGTTGATGGAGTACCTTGAGTTCTTGCGCAGCAGGAGGCGGGCGCGTGACAAGACCTGATGACAGCGCTCTCGACCCGGAGGATCTCCGCGTGGTCGAGGGGCGAGCTAGACAACTCCTCGACCGCGCGGATGCCTGGAACCGGTTCCCGGCCCCAATCGACGACATTCTTACTGCAGCAAAGGTCGGTATTGTCCCCACTAATGCTTTCGACCCCGATGCCATACTCTCTTACCTTAAAGCCAAGACCGTCGACACTACTGTTCGAATCAAGTCGGCGATAAGCAAGGTTTTCGGGCTTTATGATGCGGGTGAGACCGTCATCCATATTGATAATTCCGTAGTCGAATCAAAACAGACCTTTCTCAAGCTTCATGAAACCGGACATCACGATATGCCGACCCACCGCAAGATGTTTCGAATATTCCAGGACTGCAAAAGGACTCTAGAGCCCGAGGTCGCCGACCAATTTGAGCGTGAAGCCAACAACTATGCGCGCTTTGTACTATTCAAGGGCAACACCTTCGCCAAACAAGCCGCCGATTGCCCATTCGAGATCAAGACACCGATCAGACTCGCCAGGACATTTGGGGCCTCGATTTATGCCTCCACACGCGAATTTGCCCGCACCAGCCACAGAGCGTGCGTCGTTTTTGTTCTAGACCCAATGGAGAACATTGAAGGTTCCGGGTTCCGGGCGCCAGTGCGACGCATTGAACCCTCGCCCGCTTTTCTTGCCCAATTCGGACGACCTACTGTCGATGCAGTCACGCCAGATCATTTTCTATGGCAGGTGCTTCCGGTTGGCCGCAGAATGACAAAACCCGTTTCGCTCCCGATTACCGACATTAACGGTGAGCAACATGAGTGTGTCGCCGAAGCGTTTGATACGACCTACAACATCCTAATCTTGCTCTATCCAGAAAGAGCCTTGACTACCAAGAGGGTGGTCATGCCGTTCTTCGCAAACTTTAGCTAAAGGATACGCTCCATTAGCGTGCCACATTAAAAAACCGCTTCTATACTGCCCAAGTTCGCTACTTACCGCCTTCGGCTTCAGTGCCTTCCTAGGATCCGTCCCCAGTAGCCATTCCCGCTCTTTGGATACGGACGCAGCACTCGGTTGTTTGTCATATTCATCGGCATCCGAGTGATTCAGGCAGAACGTCAATCGCTGAAAGACTATTTTTGCCCTCTTTCGCCCGTTTAGAGACGGTGGGGTGTATCCAACGGCTCTGAAGTCCTTGTAGTTTCTTGAGACTGTTATGGATATTTGTTTTTGGGAGCTTCGTTGGGGATTCGCTTATCTGTAATAAGTAATCAAAACGGAAGCGGGCGAATTCAAACTCACGCGCATCCAGGCGAGGCGGTGTCGTCGTCTACCGAAGCCACTACCGCTCGGCCGGCTGGGTAGACCGGTCACAAGGCCATCTGTTTCAAGCCCCGGCATCGGCGAACACCTCGCGGTAAATCGTTTCGATTCGCGCTGCCTCGTCATCGGTCAGCGCGGCGAGTTCCTTTTCCTGGCCTCGGCGGATTAGTTTGCCGCCATTGCGGTGCAGGAACCGGAACAGAAGGTCAGACAACCTCTCCGGTATGTCGACCACCAGGTTCAGCTCCCTGCGAAACGCATCGTAGCGCCTCAGGAAGGAGACTTCTCCCGGCAGGTCGTGCTCGACGGTCCGTTCTCATTATCATGAGCGCCTCGTACATACCGGGACAAACTCCTCGGAATCCCTTGTTGGACCTCGGAGTGACCAGCGCTCGATTTAGAACGTCCCGCGTGAAAATATATCAGTTCTTGAATTTAAATATTGACATTGTCAGTATATTAAAATAATATACTGACAATGGAGGTTGTGATGACGGATGGACCGTTCAGAAACGCTGCGCTGAGCAGCCGATGGAAGCGGTATGGCAAAGATCTCGTGAACGACGCTGTAAGTTCGGAAGAACGAGCCGCCCAGGCGTGCCACAGCATGCTCGGCAATGTGGACATGAAAGCGTTTGGCGCGCTCTTGAACGAACTCAAAGCACACGCTCAGCGGCCACAGATGGATATGGACTCGATTTCCTCAGTCGAGGCCATCTTCGACGGCCAGGCGAAACCGCCTCTAACTAATATCCTCCAGAAACACCTGATTGCCAACCTCCGAGAACAGATTCCTGGCGAGAGAGCACTGGGGCAGGCGATATTGAGCGCCGTTACGGACTCGATCGGCATCACCAAGAATCGACTCGATGAGCAGTGCATCCGTGCTCGTGACCTCGGCGACATGAACCATGAGAACTATCGTAAAGGAATCGAGCGCAACCACGAAGCCTTTGGTGCCATAAGACCAAACGAGCTCTGCGACGCCCTGGTCTCCGACAACGGACGCGCCTTCAGGCAAGTCACTCGAATGAAAGTGGGCGTGGATGAGGGCCCCGACGAATGAGCACCGAACTAAATGGTTCACAAACGAAAGCCAAGCGTCTGCACGTCATTGAGAAAGGCCAAAGGCCCGACCATATCTGCCCGAAAGATGTAGAGACGGCTATGGTTAGCCGAGAAATCACCTTCAACGCGACTGTTCTCGATACCTTCGATGTAAAGGGTTTTCTGCCGGTGCACTACGACCTGTTGGTATTGTGCGCGGCCATTGAGTTTGCCGACCGTCGCTGGAAGCGCCCACGGGGCTGGAATCGCAACCTGCACGTGATGGTTCCGGTTATTGACCTTGAGACTTGGCAAAATCACGAAGTGCAGGAGAGCCTCCATAACGTGCTACGTCACCTTACGTGTGATGATTGGAAATTGACTTTCGTGCAGGCGAAAAACCCATCTCCGATTGGCGAGCGCCAAGGCGCTCTAAACTTCCCGAACACTAAGACCTTCGCTATCGCCTATAGTGACGGATTGGACTCGCGTGCAGTCGCTGCTTTGAGTGGGGATAGGGATGAAGCACTTTGCATCCGGCTCACAAAATTTCGCCAACGTAGGAAGACCGGTGACAGTTACTTTTCTCAGATCCCATTCAAAGTTCATGGACACCGGAGCAACGAGAGTAGTTTCCGGTCTCGTGGGTTTCAGTTTGCGGCAGTAACGACGATTGCCGCTCACTTGTCGAATGTAACCCGAATCACGGTTTCGGAGAGCGGTCAGAGCGCTTTAGGCCCAGTGTTGCTGCCTCTTCACAATATCTACCCTGATTACCGCAACTACCCGACGTTTTTCCGGAAGATGGAGCGGTTCATTGAGACGCTGTTACGCCATCAGGTCTATTACGAACAGCCTCGCCTATGGTACACGAAAGGCCAGACGCTACAGGCATTTCTGGACCTTCCTGGTAAGCGCGAACACGACCTCACCAGCACGCGCTCCTGCTGGCAAAACCGCCGAATCGTGAACAGCGGGGGCAGCAAGAAGCATTGCGGCCTATGCGCAGCCTGCCTGCTCAGACGCCAGAGTCTGCACGCAGCCGCCGTCACCGAGATGCCAGCCACCTACTTGGTTTCTGATCTGAGTACTTCGGATGTGACCAAGGCCTTATCCATCATCCCGCAGAATGCCGACCGGAACATTATGGTCGAGTATGGCAGCGTCGGTGCGCGGCATTTGCAACATCTAGCCGATATGGCAGTTCTGCCAGATGACGAACTCCGTGTGCATGTATGGGAAATCGCGGCAGCAACCGGTGCGACCTTTCAAGATACTCTGAAGAATCTGAGAACTCTACTGGTGAAGCATGCGGAAGAATGGCGGGCATTTTTATCCGCCCAAGGAGAACAAAGCTTCTTGAAGAGCTGGATGGAGGGAGGACGTTATGGCCGATCTGAATGAATTGAGCGCCCAGGAAATCGGCCGCCGCCTTCGGCTGGCGCGCGAGAACGCGGGCATACGACAGGATGATGCAGCCCAGTTCATTGACATGTCACGACCGACCCTGGTCTCGATTGAGAAGGGGGCGCGCAGTGTACGTATTCAGGAGCTCCAAGTGTTGGCCCGCCACTACGGCGTATCGGTGAACGCCCTCCTCCGCCGCGAGGCCGTTCATACGGATCTCGTGCCCCGCTTCCGGAGACTGCGGGAAACGGAGGACAAGCATCAGGCTGAAGCCATTCAGCTTTTCAATGACCTGATTAAGGCGAACGTCGAGTTGGAAAATATGCTCGGCATTGAGCGGCGCCGGAACTATCCGCCGGACCGCGGCATCAATGAGGGCAACGTTTTGACTTTGGCCGAGAATCATGCCCAAGAGTTTCGCGACTGGTTGGGTCTCGGTCCAGGGCCGATTGCCGACATATTCTCGATCATAGAGCTGGGTCTCGACATTCGTCTTTATCAACGCCGCCTATCATCCAAATCAAAAGTGGCGGGTTTGTTCACTTACGATGATACCGTTGGCGCCTGTATTCTTCTTAACGCCAACCATCCACTGCCTCGGCGTATCCAGTCGGCCGCGCACGAACTCGGCCACTTCTACGGGACCCGCAACACTCCAGAAATACTTAAAGAGGACGAGAGGTTTTTGTCTCGCGACGAGCGCTACGCCAATGCCTTTGGTCGCGCATTGTTGACGCCCGCCGAGAGCTTCAAAGAAAGCTTCCGGCAATTGAAAGAGATCACTGGCAAGACCACCCGACGGCTGATCATTCTACTTTCCCAGCAATACAATATCTCCCGCCAGGCATGCGTACTACGTCTGGAGGAGCTTGGCATTACGAAAAAAGGGACGTGGGAGTGGTTTGAGAAGAACGGCAGCATTACGGAGGCTCACGTGCGGGAGGTGCTTGGCGAGATGGCCAATCGACCTGACCCTGCTAAGACCGACGCCGACCGTCCGATTTCCCACCGGATGAGCCTGATGGTCCATGCCGCCTGGAAACGTGGCCTCATGTCAGAAGGCCAACTGACGGAACTACTTAAGGTTGGTCGCGTCGAACTGCGGAATATCATCGATCAGATCGAGCTTGAGGATAGCGAGACGGATGACCTACTCAAACTCCCTGGCTGATGACCTTAGACCGCTGGTTCTCGATACGAGTGTTCTGATTAACCTCTACGCCTGTAGCTACGGCGAGCGTATTCTAGCGGCTATTCCCAACGGCATCATTGTTCCGCAGGTCGTAGCCGCGGAGCTCGAACACGAAACGAGCCGCAATAAGGGCGAACACGGTTTTTTACATGGCCTAATAGCCGGAGGTAAGGTGACGCTCGGCGAAATGTCTGACCAGGAGAATGCACTCTTCGCCAATCTCACCTCCGGCTCCCCATCCCTCGACGATGGTGAAGCCGCGACGATTGCGATTGGGGCCAAACGCCAGTTCCTTCCACTAATAGATGATCGAAAGGGGCGAGCACAAGCCATCCAAGTCCTGTGTGGGCGAAAACCGGGCTGGTCCATCGACCTATTCTGCCATGCCTCTGTAACTTCTGCCTTGGGGAACACTGCTGCTATCGAAGCTCTGTATCTGGCGCTTCTCAATGGGAGAATGCGCGTCCCCGTCGAAAGCACCGAGCACATAATTAATCTCCTCGGCAGCGAACGGGCAAGAGACTGTACCTGCCTCCCGGGTTATCGGAAACTCTTCGGGCAACCCATGAACCGACATTCGGTAGAGAAACAAGAAGAACACCAGAAAATTGATGGATCAAAATCAGGCACAGGCCCGGGGGAAGGTCGGTCTATTTAGTCTAAGCAGCGATTTTTGGGTTGTCACAAAGATGGGGATTGGCTTGTTCTTGGTTGAGTTCAAGGCCGGTGGTTCGGATGGCGCCGCCGAGGGCGTTAGCAACGGCGAAGGTTAGGTGAACGAGATAATGTATTTTTATCTGTTGACGAATCCGGCTAGCAATCGAGCGATTACGATCATTATCGTAATTTTTAAGCCAAGGCTGGGCTTGGATAAATAGGTCATCCAAAGCTCGGCATTATTGCCAAGTTTCTCCAATGAATGCGGTACAGATGAGTCAAGCTCTCCAAGGCGTCCGAGGGCCTCGTTGCTTAACTCGTCCATTATTGGCATTGCTTCTTAGGTGGCTTTGGAGAATCCCGCGCCTAAGACGAATACATCGCTCATGGTTTGTTACTTACATACTTGCTATCCAGTGCTCAGGATTTGTCAGATTAGCACATTCAAAAAAAGCACTTCTCGCCCGCATAGAGGCGGAGAAGTTTTTTTATCGGCGAAGGAATCCTTATATCCTGTTGATATCATTGGGAAATAATCGTTACTCCCAGTTTTGTCCGGAATCCGCCTACTGGCATCCGTAATCAAATCGAAAGCGGAGCAATTATAACGCCTGCGCATACAGGCGAGCCCGTGTCGGGTGAACGTTCGTTCGTGAGGTGATGACGTCGTGGAGGCCAGCGTCGTTTCTGTGGTCTGCCCGACCATAGTCGGATTGGCTCGGTGCCTTCGCAATTCAAAGGCGGCAGGAGAGGAGAATCAAGTGGTTACGGTACACGACTAGCATTCTCAACCTAGTCATCATGTTCGTGAACCCGCCGTCAAGCTCGACCAAGCCGATGCTGTGGTACATTCTATTTCGGCCCGGCCGAATAATTTCCCGCGTCGGGACCATTATGCAGCGCTCCTCCGAAGAGCAATTGTCCCAGGACGTCATCGGATTAAGAAAATCATCGTCCACTCGGCGCTAGAGCATGTCTACCCAGTCGCTTCGCAGCGCGTAATTGACTGGGAAATTTTTGTCTAAATCGACCTGTATGGCGCGCCTGTTCTCCTCGGACGGCTATGGTCCCGTATCCGAAAAGGGTGGGGAAACGCTTCTTTGAGTATGACGCCGCCTGCTGGATCGTCTCGAGCGCTTCGCTTTGGACCCACCTTCACGCTTGCTCCCGGTCCTTTCCACACGCCGCAAAGCGGATCGCGAGGGGCGGGCGAGCACCAGCGGGCGGGTGGTGGCGACGATGCGCGGTCACCAGAATTCGTCGCGGGCGAGCACGGCGTTGAGCCCTGTCTTTTCCTCAGCTTTCAGAAACCCCTCCCGGGCTGCATTCGGTAGCTCTTGCTGATTTTGCAGAGTTGGAGTTACGATGAGATCAGACCCAAAGCTGGACCATGCGCATCATGGTGGGAGCGATACCCTTTTAGGGCGAAGGCGAACACTAACTAAGCTAGAGATTGAGTTGAATTAGCGAGCCAAAATTGGCGTCGGAAAACCAAAAACTGTAATGAACCAAACGCGAATTGCACGTCAGAACCACTATGTCCCAATGTGGTATCAGAAGAGATTTATTCTCGGGCCGAGGAGCACTCTCCACTACTTAGATCTCGATCCTCCGAAGACTAAAATTCCTAATGGCCGCACAATCATCGGGAAGGAGCTTGAACTCCGTTCACCGAAGCGGAGTTTTCGAGAGGGGGATCTCTATACAACTCGGTTTGGACGCACGTTGAATGACGAGATCGAGAAGTTTCTATTTGGAGCGATAGATACGAGCGGCGCATCCGCGGTCCGTGCTTTCGCCGGTAGTGATCTGCAAGTAATCCACGAATATTTCCAGCGGTTTTTTGAGTATCTAAACGCGCAGAAACTTAGAACCCCGAAGGGTCTCGATTGGATCAAAAGCAGGTATCCGAGTCTGACACAGATTGACCTGATGCTAGAATTGCAGCATCTACGGCAGATGCATTGTACGATGTGGGTCGAGTGCGTGCGCGAGATCGTATCGGCCGAGAAATCAGATGTGAAGTTCATCGTGACCGATCATCCAGTTACGGCCTATAATTCTGCCTGCGCGCCCGCGTCCTCGGCCTGTCAGTATCCCGAGGATCCATCGATATGTCTGAATGGCACGCAGACGGTATTCGCTCTAGACCCTGATCATTGCCTCATCCTGACCAACCTTGAGTACGCCCAGGATCCAACTGGCGTCGATCTGCTTGCTCCACGGCAGAATGCGCGATACTCCAGCTCGAACCTGGCTCGTACGGACGCGATGATTCGGACGCGGATGCTAACGCCCGACGAAGTTGTTTCGATCAATTCTCTGTTAAAGGCAAGGTCGCGGCAGTATCTTGCAGCGTACGAGGAGGCGTGGCTATTTCCGGAAAAATCCGGGTTGATTGCGTGGGAGGACATAGGCAGGGTCTTATTGCCGCCCAGCGATATGCTTTGGCAATTCGGTGGGGAACTCTACATAGGCTATAAGGACGGCTCAACGCAATATCAAGATGCGTTCGGTCGCTCCGATGCCAGTCACAGGTTTCTGAAGAAGCCCTTGCGGACAGCACCTGCGCCGAACGATTCGTGCGGCTGCGGTAGTGGGCGCAGATACAAGAAGTGCTGCAGTGGCATGGCGATTGAAAATCGGCCGCCGTGGGATGTCTATAGCATTCGCGACCGTAACCTAATGTTTTGCAATGCAGTCGTTGACATTCTCGGACTGAACAAGGGGAAGACTTGGGAGGACGTGCGGCGGGAGTTGAGTAATGACCAAGTGAAGAGCGTCCACGAGAAGCTGGAAATGCTGTGGCCGAAGGATACCAACATCGCCGATCTGCTTCCACGGCCGGACAGGAGGGTGTTTCGAACCGTCTACATGGGGCTTATTGATCCGCGAACGATTGCTCTGAGTGTGATCAGCTCTCTCGCCTACTTCGACGAGATCGTGATTATGAACCCATTCCCGAACCCGGTGTACATCGATCCCGAATATAGTCCCACGCAATCGCCGGCACAGCACAAATCACAGATGCTCAAGAACGTGAGCGTTTTGTTGACGCTACAACCGTTTATCGATGCTGGCCTTGTCCATCTAGTTCCAGATCCAATGGAATTCAACACCGATTTTCGGCGCTCTATGATGGCAATGATCAAAAAGCGCGGGGCGGACTGGGAACTGAAGAAGGAAGAAATGCAACTGGGAGAAGCCTTGCTCAGAGATGAATTCGAACGAGTGACATTGCGGCAGCCGGAGGAACAGTTAAGGCGGCGAGTTCGCCATAGTCAACCCGACATCAATCCAGAGTTACTTGAACTTACAATCGAGTACATGAAGGAGGAGTTGGCGTGCGATCAGTTAGCGCTACTCCAACCCGTTCCAGCTGGCATAGACGGTGGGGAAGTTCAAATGCTTCGCGGCATAAGTCTTGAGTTGGCTCTGTTCGTCGCCCATTTGACTGGGTCTGCCATCTATACTGACGAACCGGGTTGTTGGAGGCAACTTCACGAACAAGCGAGCGCACCTATGCATGCAGGTCAACGTTCTCGTTTGGCGCCGGTCACTGAAAAATTGGAGAACCTAACCTTTATGATTGAAGCCGATCCGCTGATCAATTTGGAGACTAGGTACGCCGGAAAGTTAGGCCGAATGAGGCGGGCCTTCCGGCGCATTTGGAATGCGGCTCTGACACTCGACGAGGGTGCCGATGTGGATGAGTTTGCGAGACACCTCGCGGCGTGCCTGGAGAACGCTAGACTGAAAGCGGAAATCGAGTGGGATACGTGCACAACAACAACGGGTCCGTCCGCGCGATTTCGACGGCGCATCGAGTTTTCCGCGCCGGAGGTCGGCTTTGGCATGAACAGCGTCCATCGGTTGCTTATCACTTCTGGGCGAACGAACTACATAGAGTTGGTACCGATCGCTTTGTTTCTTGCGCTTGAGAGTCTCGAAGATGAGGGAGCAGCGTAGTGGTCTTGTTCGACGTGTTGGTTTGGTCCCAGTCCGCATACGGATATATTGATCCCACTGAATTCAGAAGGGTGATGTGCGAACGTAGAACAACGTCAGTCGGTCGCTCTCAGTTTTACTCCGGTGCTACAGCCATGCTCGCCTCGGCCTGAATACGGAATGAACGCTGGTCGATGAGCTCTCCTCCCGCGTGGAGAATATTTCTCGGCCATTGCGCTATCATAGAGTTATCGAAGAAGTCGCCAGTACGATTGCGTAACTGGCAATTAAGTCATGTGGCAAGGTTATGATGCGCTGTTAGAAAATAGGATTTGGCCCGCATGAGTCTGAAGAATGTTTGGAGCGAGCGTTATGTCTGAAGAATCAAGTAATCTGCGTCCGCCTATCCCCGCTGATATCAGGCGGAAAGTCTTGGTAGAGGCAGGTCACCGATGTGCGATTCCGACTTGTAGACACATAGATGTTGACGTTCATCATATTATTCCGTGGAAAGAATCTCAGAAACACGAATACGAGAACCTTATCGCGCTTTGTCCTAACTGTCATCGTCGCGCTGACAATGGAGATATCGACAGAAAAAGCCTGCGGATATACAAGCTTAATTTGCGTACTATGCACGATAAATTTTCTCAATTGGAAATTGATGTACTTTTTGAAGCAAACTCCTGTGAGCCAGGGAAATCTATTCAGTGGCCTTCATTTATGCGACTTTTGGTCAAGCGGATATGCGATGCTGGCCTTGTCCAATTATCTCAGCGTGGGGGAAGCGTATTTGCTGGGGGTATGCAAATTAGTCCAGAGGAGTTAGTAATTACCAATAAAGGAAGAGAGTTTATAGAAGAAATTGGGGCCAAAGAAATGTGAGTTCTAGGAGTTAAACCGAGTTACTGTCAAATCTGGTGTATGGCCGTCGTGAATCAAGCGGCCTTCCTGCCCGTTTCTCTTTCGTCTACCCCATCGATGAACTTCACATCGGCGACCACACAGGCCGGTTGGCGGAAACCGCGTAGCCGACGCCAGAGTTTCTGGGCGCTCATGGCGAGTTGGTGCACGAGACTCAGCGCCGTCTTCTCGCTCAGGCAGTTCCTGGTCTTCGCCGTTCGCAGCCTAATGGTGGCGAAGGTCGACTCGATGGGGTTGGTGGTGCGAAGATGCTGCCAGTGAGACGCTGGGAAGTCGTAGAAGGACAGAAGCGTCTCCCGATCCCTGGCCAGGCAGTCGGCGGCCCTGGGGTATTTCGCCTCCCAGGTGGCGAGGAAGCGCTCGAACGCCTTCTTTGCGCTTGCTCGGGTGTCGGACCCCCATATCTCATGCAGCATCGACTTCGCTTCGCCCTGAACCCGTTTGGGCAGCTTGTCGAGCACGTTCGCCGTCTTGTGCACCCAGCAACGCTGCGCCCGTGTCTCGGGATACACTTCGGCCAGGGCCGACCACAACCCCAGCCCCCCGTCGCCCACCGCCAGCTTCGCCGCCTTCACCCCCCGATCCCGAAGGCTCAACAACACCGCCTTCCAACTCTCTTTCGATTCACGGAACCCCGCCTCCAGGGCCAGGAAGCGCTTGCGGCCACGCGTGTCGCAGCCCACCATCAGCAGGCAGCGCCGCTCCTCGCCGCGCACGTTCACGTATATCCCGTCCGCCCACAGATACACGAACTCCTCGCCGCCCCAGTCGCGCTCGCGCCACCCGGCGTACTCGCGCTCCCATCCGCCCTTGAGCCGCGGAATCGTCGCCGCAGACAATCCCTTCACCGACTCGCCGAACAACGCGCGCAAGGCTTCCTCGAAGTCATTCGTGGAAACCCCTTTCAGGTACAGCCACGGCACCACCGCTTCCACCCGCCTCGTCTTCTTCAGGTAGGGCGGCAACAACTCCGATCGGAAACAATGTCCCCCGCCGGACCTGTCACGGGTCCGGGGAACCCGGACACGGACCGGGCCGATGCCCGTCAACACCTCCCGCGATGGCAGGTAGCCGTTGCGAACGACCGACCGGCGTCCCCGACCGTCGCGCTCGGCCGAATGCTCCTCCACAAAGGCATGCAACTCCGCTTCCACTGCCTGGCGGATGATTCGCTGCGCGCCGTGGCGCACCACTTCGCTGAGTTCACATCCCTCCGGGTGAGGAATTGGCTTTCGCGTCTGGGAGTGAGGACGCTCTTCATCGAACCTGCAAGCCCTTGGGAGAATGGATACGTCGAATCTTTTAATGGAAAGCTCCGGGATGAACTGTTGAATCTGGAGAGATTCGATACGCTGGAAGAAGCAAAAGTCTTAGTGGAGCGCTGGCAGAATGAATACAATCACATCAAGCCTCACAGTGCGCTCGGTTACAGGCCACCGGCAGCTGAGACGATAGAGTCAATGCCTCCGGGCTTCGCTACGCTTCGCCCTCCAGCATTGGCTTCTGAGGTAACATAGGGAGTGGAACCACTATTGGGGGCAGGTCACATGTTCCTCAGTGTCGAACCAAGTCCGCAACATGATTTCTTCCCGGCGAGGCCACGGAGACTCCAGAATGTTTAGCGCGCGATAAACGTCGGCCTCTGTAGCCGGACAAAAATCATCCCGCATCTTCCCCATTCGCAATTATTTTTGTCCCGCCACAACGGGTCAGTTCCCGTGGCTCAATATTCCTTGACACTTTCCCATATCCTCCATATTTTACTATATTCTGGAAATATCTTCTCGATTTTCGCTCCGATGGGGTAGCTATGACAAGCCAAGATGACATCCTCACCATCGCCGACGTCACCAGCCTCCCCAAGGTGGCGGACAAGACCGTGTACAGCCTCGTCCATAAAGGTGATCTGCCCGGTTTCAAAGTCGGCGGCCAGTGGCGGTTCAGTCGAACGGCTATCGATTCTTGGATCAAGGTGAAGACCAATGCTGCTGGCGTGCAACCGGACAACGATGACGTGAAGCCGTCGCGCTCCAGCCGGGAGGACTGAATGAACACTGACTCCACGGGCCGCAGCCTCTTCATCGTCGACAACAGCGCCACTGGCTGGACCGGGCTGCGATATCTCGAAGAGTGGGCCGGCATCGCTAGGGCCTTCGACGTTGCGACGGGGTTCTTCGAGATCGGCGCGCTGCTCGCTCTGGACGGAAAATGGCAAGGCCTCGAGAAAATCCGCGTGCTGATGGGTGCCGAAACAACCCACCGCACGCGAAAGGCACTTCTCGAATCCGTACGTAGCCGGGCGGCGGAAACCCTTGATCAGAGCATCGAGGCTGACAAGCAAGACAATCCCTTCTTGCACGGGGTGTCAGCCGTTCTCGAAGGGCTGCGCAGCGGTCAGATCGAATGCCGCGTGTACGACAAGGGCAAGTTTCACGCGAAGACGTACATTACCCATGCCAAGCTCGAAGTCGTTGGTTCGCAGGCATTGGTGGGGTCCAGCAATTTCACGAAACCGGGACTCACGGAGAACATCGAACTCAACGTTCAAGTCCAGAGTGCGCGTGAGGTAGCCCAGCTCCAGGATTGGTTCGAGGCGCATTGGAACGAAGCTAAAGAAATCACCGATACGGTAATTGAGACGGTCGAACGGCACACCCGCCTTTACTCACCGTTCGATGTGTATGCGAAAGCGCTGCAGGAGTTCTTCCGTGGCCACGAACTGACCGCAACCGAGTGGGACGAAACCAGGTCGAGGATGTTTCTCCAACTCGACCGCTACCAACAGGAAGCGTATTGGTCCCTCATGAAGATTGCTCGTCAGCACGGTGGAGCATTCCTCTGCGACGGTGTGGGCCTCGGCAAGACATTTGTCGGCCTGATGCTCATTGAGCGCCTAATTCTCCACGAGGGCAAGCGCGTCGTGCTTTTCGCTCCCAAGGCTACCAAAGAGGGTGTTTGGGAACCGCACCTGCGGGAGTGGCTGCCTCACATTGGAGGCGTCGGTGGTGGTGCTGACTTTAGCAACTTGGCCGTTTTCAGCCACACTGATCTGCACAGGAAAGGGGATTTTCCCGAGCGGTTCCATCGTATTGCCGAGTTAGCCGACGTCGTGATTATCGACGAAGCGCATCACTTCCGGAACCCAGGTACGCGAGGTGGCGATAACGGCAGAGAGCCGTCTCGCTACTACCGTTTGTACGATCTCCTCGACAACGTGGTGCGGCCCAAGACCTTGTTCATGCTTACCGCAACCCCAATCAACAACCGGCTGAGCGACTTCCGCCACATGACTGAGTTGTTTACGCGCCGGGACGAGGCCTACTTCGCCAGGACCCTGGGCGTCAACAACCTGAGAGTCCACGTCAATCGGATGGAGCAGGCCTTTCGCCAGCGCGTGGGTCACACCGTGACCGATGTCGCCGAGCAGATGAACGAAGCCCAGGAGATACTGACCACAGACGCGATCTTTCGCCAACTCGTGGTCCAGCGCAGTCGCAACTACGCACGGGAGAGCCAGATCCGCGAGACCGGCGAGGCTAAAGCGTTTCCCGAACGTAAGGCGCCGCAAGTGGCCGCCTATTCGATCCGTAAGTCCTATGGTCGCCTTCTGGATCTGTTCGAAAAGGCTTTCACGCGGGAGAACCCACTATTCACACTTCCAATGTACTACCCGCTCCACTGGTACAAAGGCCCAGATAAAGACATTGACCCCTTTGAACAGAACCGGCAGCGGCAAGTTGTGGGTCTGATCAGAACGAATTTTCTTAAGCGCTTCGAGAGTTCCGTTGTGTCCTTCGAACTCTCCTGCGCTCGTCTTCTAAAAAAGCTGCTGGCATTCGTCGAAGTTCACAGCAAGACGGACAGTGAGAAGCGGCGGCTGGAGCGGTGGAAGGCGCAGAACGCAGAGATTCTCGGCCACACGATGACACGGCAGATGGATCTCTGGGGCGAGGAAGACGACGAACCCGAGGACGACGACATCGTGCAGGTAGAAATGCTAGACGCTGTCGAGCTTCTCGGCCGCGAGGAGTATGAGGTCGAGGAGATGATATCCGAGACCTTCCTAGACCTCGACCAGATCGTACAGTTTCTCGATGAGGCCCGGAGGTTCGAGCCCAAGCACGACGACAAGCTCCAGAAATTCATCCGCCTGCTCAAGTCCAAGGAGCTTGCGGGGCAGAAAGTCCTCGTCTTCACGGAATTCGCTCACACGGCGCGTTACCTCAAACGCCAACTCGACGATGCTGACATCGTAGATGTGGCTCAATTGGACAGCGCCTCCGGGAGCAACCGGGCGGAGGTGATCCAGCGCTTCTCGCCCTTCTACAATGGCCGCTCCTCGGCCGCGCTTTCGGATGCCGGCCGCAAGGAGATTCGCGTCCTCATCTCCACCGATGTCCTTTCA
The DNA here is from genome assembly GCA_965261085.1 of bacterium. Lineage (GTDB taxonomy): Bacteria > UBA8248 > UBA8248 > UBA8248 > UBA8248 > Bin107. The sequence continues at coordinate 2,434,049 of OZ253442.1, read as the reverse complement.
GAAGGACTGAACCTCCAGGACGCGTCGCGGATGATCAACTACGACATTCACTGGAACCCGGTGCGGCTGATGCAGCGCATCGGCCGCGTTGACCGGCGCATGAACCCAGAGGTCGAGAAGCGGCTCGTCGCCGAACACCCAGAAGTCGCCCCCTCTCGTGGCAAAGTGAGCTTCTGGAATTTCCTGCCACCCGATGAGCTGAACGCCATCCTCACGCTTTACACGAAGGTAACTCAGAAAACCCTGTTGATTTCGAAGACGCTCGGGATCGAAGGCAAGAAGCTCTTGACGCCCGACGATGATTTCGACGCGCTCAAGGAGTTCAACCACGCTTACGAGGGTACGCGCACGGCGGTCGAGGACATGCACCTCGAATACCAAGCCTTGCTGCAGGCCGATCCGGAACTGGAGGTCCACCTCAAATGCTTGCCAGGTGCTATTTTCAGCGGTCGGAAACGACTGACCGAGGGCATGCGCGGAGTGTTTCTTTGCTATGCGCTTCCGGCCCTCGACAAGGAAGCCGGCGAATTTACCGAGGAGGCGGGGACTACGCGCTGGTACCTCTACGATCTCGACCGGGACGTGATACTCGAAGATCCGGGCGAGATCCTCGCATGCATCCGCTCCAAGCCTAAGACGCCTCGCAAGTGCATTATGGAGGAGAAAACGCTCATTGAAATCCGCACGATGGTCGAGAAGCACATCAAAAACACGTATCTCAAGCGAGTTGACGCCCCCATAGGCGTGAAGCCGTCGCTCAAATGCTGGATGGAACTTAACGAGGGCTGAGGCCGATGCCAACCGACCACCGAGCTGTACTTGCCAACATCAAACGTTTCGACCAGTTGATCGTCTATCTGCGTGACGAGATGGGCTGGCCGATCGCGCGGGACTCGTTCGAGGACGTAGACGATTTGTTCTACGACTTCACCGCCGATGAGCTCGGCATCAATGTAACAAACGCGGCCAATATCCAAGAAATCAAGCGCCTACGTCCTCTCGCTTCGAACCAGCCCTGGGGCATCTTCTTCGTCAAGTTCGAGCCCAAGCAGCTCCCTGTCGTAGCGTTGCGCCGCATTCTGGGTCAGGTGGTGCTCAAGAAACGCGCGTCGGCCAACAGTACCGAGCAACGAGCGTGGGCAGAGGAAGATCTCCTCTTCGTTTCCAACTACGGCCAGGGAGATTCACGCCAGATTAGCATCGCACACTTTGCGACGCCCAAGGATGGCCGCGACCTGCGCACCCTCAAAGTGCTTGGCTGGGACAACCGTGATGCGGCGATGCATCTCGACGCCGTTGCCAAGGAACTGACCGAACAACTGGCATGGCCTGATGATGAGGACGACGCCGACGCGTGGCGCAAACAGTGGCGCGCGGCCTTCACGCTGCGCCATCGGGAAGTCATTACCACCTCGCGTGATCTCTCGATTCGCTTGGCGGAATTGGCTCGTGCCATCCGCGACCGTATCCAGACCGTACTCGCCATAGAAACCGAGGACGGGCGTATCACCAAGCTCATGAAGGCGTTTAAGGAAGCGTTGGTGCACGACCTGAACGCTGATGGCTTCGCTGATATGTACGCTCAGACCATCGCCTATGGCCTGCTCTCGGCACGCATTGCCGACCCCAACAGGAAGACGGCAGACGACTTCGCCGGCCACATGCGCACTAACCCATTCCTCCGCGACCTGATGGAGACATTTATCCATGCAGGAGGGAGGCAGAGCAAAACGAACGGAGTCGGAATCGATTTCGATGAATTGGGCGTTGCCGAGGTCGTGGAACTGCTCGACGACGCCAATATGGAGGCCGTGATCCAAGACTTCGGCGACCGCAACCCTCGCGAAGATCCGGTGATCCACTTCTACGAGCTGTTTCTGAAGGAGTACGACGCCAAGAAGCGCATGCAGCGTGGTGTCTTCTACACGCCGCGTCCTGTGGTCTCCTACATCGTCCGGTCGGTGGATGAACTGCTGCGCACGGAGTTCGGGCTGGCCGATGGTCTCGCGGACGTTTCCACCTGGGGAGAGATGGCGAAGCGCATCAAGGACCTTACAATCCCCGAAGGTGTCTCACTGGATCAGGATTTTGTTCAGATCCTCGACCCTGCCACTGGCACCGGCACGTTCCTGGTCGAGGCCATCGATGTGATCCACAGCACGCTCGTGGAGAAGTGGCAAGCGCAAGGCCGACATGCCAGCGACATGGAAGTGCTGTGGAATGAATACGTCCCCAAGCATCTGCTTCCACGCCTGCACGGCTACGAGCTTCTGATGGCGCCCTACGCCATCGCGCATTTGAAGATCGGCCTAAAGCTCTACGAGACCGGTTATCACTTCGGCAGCGATGAGCGGGCGCAGGTGTACTTGACCAACGCGTTGGAGCCGCCTCATGACTTCTCCGGACTGATGGACTTCGCGGTCCCAGCGTTGGCACATGAGGCGCGGGCGGTGAACGAAATCAAACAGAACAAGCGTTTCACCGTCCTCATCGGCAATCCACCGTATTCCCTCATCTCTGCGAATATGGATCCTGTACACCGCTCGCTGGTGGAACGCTACAAGTATATTGCAGGCGAACGACTGCGCGAACGAGGCGCACTCCAACTAGAGAAGATCCTCAATGATGACTATGTGAAGTTCATCGCGAAATCACAGGATTGTTCATCCGAGACGGGAGCCGGGATCGTTGGTTTAATCATCAACCACGCTTGCCTCGACAATCCCACGATGCGCGGTTTGAGGCATAGCTTGTTGACATCATTCAGGCAGGCTTTCTTCTATGACCTCGGCGGCAGTGCAAAGAAAGTCGGCGGTGCCATAGATGAGAATGTTTTCGACATTCAGCAGGGCGTTGCAATCTGCGTTGCCGTTCACATCAGCGACAATGCGAGGCGGGCTTACCGTCATTCTCGGCTCGGTGGTGACCGTGAAGCCAAATACAGGCTGCTCAGCCAATCGTCCGTACAAGATACCAAGTGGTTCGAGTTGGCACCCTCACTACCCTACTATCTTTTTGTTCCAACTAACTACGAGCTTCGATCCGAGTATGAACAATATACTGCTTTAAGCGACATCTTCCCGCTTCACAGTATTGGCTGCTTTACCAGCAAAGATCATTTTGTCATTTCGAGAGAGCCGCAAGATCTCATTACAAACGCTAAAGCATTCCGTGATTCGTCTCTGACGAACAAGGAGCTGTGCGAGCGGTTCAAAATCAATGCCAAGAAAGCTTGGGATGTGAGCCGCAGCCGTGACCAGCTTCGTAAGCTGAGCGACGGTGATATTGTGAAGCACATCATTAGATTTACTCATCGACCATTCGACTCCAAACACCTATTCTTTCATCGCTCGCTTGTGTGGAGCTTGGCCTCTCCGGTAAATCGCAATCTAGTCAAGAAGGGTAATCTCGCGTTAGTTACAAGTCGGCAGCTTGCGACTCCGCCGTGGAATCACGTCTTTTGTTCCAACACCATCGTCGAGATGCTTTTGATGTCCAACAAGACGAAGGAAGGAAATCATGTTTTCCCTCTTTACGTTCTGCCGGATGTCGATCCCACGCGACGCAGCTTGGGAATTGAAGAGGCTCGTCCCAATTTCTACGAGGCGTTCCTTAAGCAGCTTTCGTCTCGGCTGTCGCCATTGAAGTCAGGAGCCCTGTCCCCTGAAGACATTTTCCACTACACGTACGCGGTGTTTAACAGCCCCGGCTACCGGAAACGCTACAGAGAGTTTCTGAAGATTGATTTCCCACGCCTCCCGCTGGCCCTGGATTTGGAGTTGTTCCGCGCGCTGGCCTCGCTCGGAGGTGAACTTGTCGCACTACACTTGATGGAGTCGCCCAAGCTCGACGTCTTCGTCACCGCCTACACCGGTCCCAGAAACCCGGAAGTCGGCCACGTCGGCTGGTCGAACGGCACAGTCTGGCTGGACGCCGGGAAGACTAACGCCCGCGAGGGTCATCGCGCCATCAAGCCCGGCAATGTCGGCTTTGAGGGCGTACCCGAGGAGATCTGGGACTTCCACATCGGCGGATATCAGGTCTGTCACAAGTGGCTTAAGGACCGAAAAGGTCGCACGCTTTCCGAGGACGACATCGACCACTACCGGAAAATCATCGCCGTCCTTGCCGAAACTCGGTGTCTGATGGCCGAGATCGACGAGGTCATCGAGCAGCATAGCGGCTGGCCCGGCGCGTTTCGAAACGGTAAAGACCAACGCAAGAGTGATGTGCGCCTATGACGCCTGAACAGATCAAAGCGCTGACCGGAGCTGGCGAATCCGAATCGCTGGGGTTCAAGCACACGACGGGTACACGCCTCAAGACGGCCCAAACTACCGAGTGCGCCATGCTCAACCAACGCGGCAGGCACGTGCTTTTCGGTGTGGTGCCGAAAGGATCTATGGTTGGTCAGCAGGTGAGTGAACGCGTCAATGAGGAGATTAGTGTCGAGGTCCAACAGATCGAGGCGCTCACGAGAGTCAGAAAACTGCTTCCCTCGTCCTTACGAGCGATCGAGCGGTTTCAAGTTGCGGAGGTGGCGGCGGTCGGAAATCTTCGCAGTCCAGGCAAATTCTCGTCGACTTGTGATCGAGGGACGCGGAAGGTGTCCGATTATGAGGATTTAGGATGACGAATGTCCCGACCCTCGACTCACAGGTCCAATACTCGGGCAACGAAAGATATGCGCATTGGGAAGGACGCGTTGTGGAAAACGCGGATGGGTTCAAGAGTTACATGCGGGTGTAGTCAAACAATAATAATTGCAAATGCTCGGAAAAACGGCCCTTAAACGGGGCAAAACACCTCCTTATGTTCCATCCGCATGCCGGGCTCGCCGTATGGTTTGGCCTTGATTGTTTTTTATTATCGGGTCGATATCTCACATTAACGGATCAAAACCGGGCAAAATTTTCCGGGCAAAAATGGCTGGTAAATCAGGGGATTTCCCAGTGTAAAATAGCTTGGACAATTAGCGATTTTTCCAGGCCATTCTTAATTATTTCGAGCTGGATTCACAATTATTTCCGTGTGGCTACAGAGTGCTGGCGGCATGAAGCAACGAGAATACGCCTTAGAATAAGTAACCTACCAACCTCCCACCGGTGATCGCTCACAACCCCATAATATTGGTGGCTTTATTCACTCATTGTCGTTTGCCGAATCTGTCCGACCTTGTCTATCTTTCGGCGATTTTTCCGGCAATTCCGGCGCAACTTCGGAGATATTTCTGCTGATTTGCTCGATCTCCTCTTCACGTCCACCCCTCTCCATATCGCGGATGATGGCCTGTGCAGCGAACATGGCCGAGCGCAATAGGTGGATATCCGCTTCGGTGCGCGGCCATTCCCTGCGTTCTAGGGCCTCCATCATGAGCTCGACCACGAGCCGGTTCGGCGAAACACCCCGCTCCATGGCTTCTTTTTCGACGCGCTTCCACTGTTCGGACGTGAAACGGATGTTCTTCTGTGTCGTCTGCACCATTCGTTTTGTCATCCTTTCGTGAAGATTTTCATCCATTTTAGCCTAAGAAAAAACCAAAATACTCCGGTTCTTTTACACCGTACACACTCGTTCCGGACCTCGAAGGCCTTCCGAATGACCCCTGAGACCGGACTACCAAACTGGTAGCCGTCATATCGCAGCGCAGGTCTGCGCAATACCAATTTGGTAGTCGTCGCGGACGGGTGCCGAAGGTGAAATACCATATTGGTATCAATCATACGACTGCGCAGGTTTATGTGCTACCGGAATGGTAGCTTTCAACTGTGTGCGCAGGCCTGCGCAAAACCATTTTGGTATCACTTTTTCCGGCATGACAGGAAGGCGCAGAGGTGCGAACCATAATTGCGAGGCGCAGGAGATCGCGGTCATTCGCAGCCTCTGGAGCCGGTGCAGCCCGCTGCGTCGGGTGTGAAAACAGGAGCCGCCGAAGGGCGTCAAAAGGACCGAATCCGGGGGACGAACGATGGGGGAATCGAAGCCGATGAGAGAGGCGGTCGGGAGCCGCCGCGGCGACTGAGCGGACGGAAGTGAGCAGAGTAATATGGGGAGGTGTGTACGGCAGACTGTACAGGAGGGCCGACGCTACTCGCGGGACTTGCGTCGTCGCCTCTGTACGAGCCAGCGACGGAGCAGGCGACGGCAGCGTCGGCAGTTGCGCCGGGGTGAACGACGGGTAAGGCGACGAGCCGCGCCGCCGGGGGGTGACGACGCGACCCGCCGATTCGAGCGTCCTATGCCGCAACGCGCTGGACGGGGATGCCGAGCCTGTTGGCCTTGTCGACGAGGTTGTCTGTGATGCCGGAGCCGGGGAACGCGATGACGCCCTTGGGCAGGAGTGCGAGCAAGTCGTCGTTCCGTCTGAAGGGAGCGGCCCGTCCGTGTGCGTCCCAGTCGGGTTTGCAGACGACCTGGTGGACGCCGTTCCGCTCGGCCCAGCCTGCCGCTATCTTCTCGGCGCCCGGACCGCCGCCGTGGACGAGAACGACGTCTGCGTACTTGGCTTTAAGCCTGTCGAGGTGGCCGATGATGGCGCTCGCGTCGTTCGCCTCCTTGCCGCCCGCGACGGCCACGAGTGTCCCCTGCGGAAGATGCGCGGTGTTCTCGCGGTCCTTTCTCGCCCGCTGGAAGTCGCGCGCGTCGATCATGGCCGAGGTGAGCTTACCGGTCTGCGAGACGTGGGAGCCTCGCCGGGGCCGCCAGACCTCGCCGGTCTCTGTGCGGTAGGCCTCGGCGGCGGCGTCACGGAGCCCTTCGAAGGCGTCTCGGCGGTTGGAGAGATTTTGCGCCCGGTCGGTCTTGAGTTCCAGTTCACGAGAGCGTATCTCGGAGCCGTCCTGCTCGCGCTGCAGTTCACGGATACCGGGGATGAGCCTGTCGGCGGCGCGGTCGAGTCTCTGTGTCTGGGCGTCCAGGGTGTTGACGAATCCCCAGAGGAGATTCGCTCGTTCGTCGGCGAGCTGTGTGCCGTCAGGTGCGGCTTGCGCGAGGATGCGGAAGGCCTGAGTGACGGCGTCTGTGGATTCGTTCTGGTCCCATACGGGGCGGTTGTCGAACTCATCGGGTCCCGGGGTTGCGCCGAACAGCGCTGCCTGCTCGCAGACCATGGCGGTGAAGGATTCATTCTGTGCTTCGTGCTCTGTGTGCTCGTGCATGATGCTCTCCTTGTGGTGGTGTGTCGCGGTGGCAGTCATCGTTCACTCCTTTCGTTGTCCTCAAGCGAGGGAATAGTCGTATTGGGGCAGCGCGTAGCCGAGATCGTCTCGCTTCACTTCTTTGGGCATGTCGCCGAGGTAGTCGGCTGCCCACGCGGCGGCGCGTGCGAGGACGTCGCCGTGGCATGGAAGGGGATGGCAGTGGCAACCGAGCTCGCAGCCATGAAGGTCGGCGAGTTCGTAGAGGTTAATCTCCTCCTGCTGGATTTTTCTCCAGAGCCATTGCCGGTATTTTTCAATCACGGCGGCGCGATCGCCATCCTGGCCGATCCGGAAGGGATTTCCCCACTTCGTCGTCCTGTCAATCTTGATGAGACAGCCGCTTCCGAAGTTGTCATGCCGATAGTCGTTCAGGTTCACCACGGTGGTTTCCATGCCTTTCTCCTTTCTAGAGGATTAACGGATGCGCTTCTTAGCGCCCCATTTTCAGCACGTAAGGGCAACGGGTGGTGTTCCCGGTGCCCGTAGGCGAGCGAATCAAGGGCTCGTCATTTTCCGGGGGGTTCCCGAAAAACACGCTTCATAGAGCGGCGCTTTCGTTTTTTGTCGCTCGACGTTTTTTGGGGGGTACCGGAAAATGATGGCCGCTTGCGGCCACCCTTTATTGCTCGCCGTTCGTGCTAAAATGAGGACGCTAAGAGAGAGACAGTAGTATCGCCACCGGGACACAAGAGCTTCTGGTTGTTTCACGATGAAAGCAAAGCTCGTCGTGAAACAATCTCTCATGCTGCGGAGAGGGTCATTTCGGGCCGTCTTTTCCGGCCCGAAATTCCCGCAGCGGGGGGTGGACCGAGCCACTATCTTGAGTATGGAGTGATTGCAGGTGCATGCGGATCTTCCGTGAACACGGTTTATCGTTCACGGAACCGGAGATTTCCGGGTGTTCCCGGTAGATGAGAGGGGCCGGCGGGGCGAGAAAGGCGAGGGCGGCGGCGATCCCGGCCGCTGGAGAGGGTGTTCGGGGCATGGCGGACCTCCTCTGGATAACGAGCAAAAAAAGGGGCCGGCGCCGTAACGCCGACCCCTGACGTGATCAGAATGGAATATCTTCGCCCACTACGCCCGCTGTGGCCGCCACATCGGCCGTCTCGGGGTGCGCGCCGTTTCCGTTGCCATTGCCGTTCCCGTTCATCTTCTCGAGGAACTGCACACGCCCCCCGGGTGCGATGAGGATCTCGGTCGAGAAGCGATCGGAATCTTCCTCGTCCTTCTTCCAGCGCCTGGTCTGGAGCTTGCCCGCGACGTAGACCAAGCGGCCCTTCTTCGCGTGCTTCTCAAACATATCCACCAGGCCGGGCTGGAAGGTGACCACCCGGTGCCACTCGGTCTTCTCCACCCGATCGCCGGACTGCTTGTCGACGTAGCCCTCGTCGGTGGCGATGGATAGATTCGCGACACGCCCGCCGCTCGCGAGATGGTTGATGGTGACGTCGGCGCCGAGACGCCCGATCAGTTCCGCTCTGTTGAGTCCGAATGCCATGGTAGTACTCCTTCGTGGTGTGAGTGTGAAAAAGTGATGGGAGGGAGAGAGTCTTTCTCTCCACCCCCGAGTTCGCCCTACACGCTACAAAACTCCACTTCTCCGTCCGCCTCGGCGCGGAGCCTGCGGATCGTGTACGCGTCGAGTCCGAGTTCTGCGAGCAGTTCGTCTGCGGTGGGAACGTCGACGTCGTAGTCGTTCTCGTACATGGCCAAGCCTCCTATCGGGTTGTCGCCGGCGGCGGGAGCTGGAGACCGTCTCCCTCTCCCTACCGGGCATTTGCCCGACTCCCCGCTTCACTCTCACTCTCGGGGGGAGGTTCTCATCCGGTGAGGACCGCCCGCTGACCATAGGCCGGAGCTTGCGCCCGCTCCGGAATTCGAGTCAGATGGGACATGGACAACCGCAGACGCATCAGGCGGTGCGGCTTCTGGGCGCCGGCGCTCCTGTGGCTGCCGCTCGGGGTGTTCGTGACCGCCGCCGTGCTCTTTTGGACGGCGCCCGAGGCCTGGACGCCGATGTTGCGGGAATCGGCGGCGTCCCTGGCACCGTGCGGTCTGCCGCTCGCCCTGGCGTGTCGGCAGATATGGCGGCTGGGTTGGCGGCGCGTGGCCTGGACGACGTGGGCGGGGCTCGGAGCGGTGACGGCGCCCTTGGTGGCGGGATTGTCCGGCCCGCTCGCGATAGCCGCCTGGGCGGCCGTTCTCAGCCTCCCGGCCTGGCTGGCTTGGTGGTGGCTCCCCGAGCCGGACTGAAACCGTACGGCGGCGCAGCAGGGCGGCGGTTGTCAAACCCTCCCTCCCCGCTCAGGCCCGCTCCTCCCCGACTCACGCGAAGTGGAAGAGCGGCCCGAGCCGTGCGGCGAGGACAGCGGCGCCGAGCGCAGCGAGGTCGTCGTTGAAGTCGCCACGTTCCGGAACGATGACGCGGGCGCTGACCCCAACCCCGGCGCAGCGCGCGGCCAGGCGTTCCGCCGCCATCTCGCCTTCCTCGTCGTTGTCCCGAGCGATGACGAGGCGAGTGACCCCCTCGGGCGGGACGAAGGCGCCGAGGCTACCAGCGGAGAGGGCGGCCGCGGCGGGGACCCGGGGCGCCGCGGTGACGATCGAGAGTACGGTCTCGACGCCCTCCCCGACCAGGAGGGTGGCGCCGGGTGCACCGAAGCGCACGGCGCGTCCGAAGACCCGGCCGAGCGCCTTGCGGGAGGGGAGGACGCCGGCCTTCGTCTGCGCATCGGGATCGATCCAGGTGCGGTGCACGGCGTGGAGCGCGCCTCCCGAGTCGGTCACGGCGGCGACCAGGGCGGGCAGGCGGCGGTCGGCTTCGCGGTGGTAGAGCGCCGGGTGGAAGCGCAGGGAGGGGAAGCGGAACCGCGTGATGCCCCGGGCGCGGAGGTAGGCCTCGGCCGGGCCGCCCTCAATCGGGCGGCAACTCCGCCAGATGCGCCGCGCCGCTTCCCTCGCGTCGTATGGCGGCCCCCCGCCCGGTAAATGTGGGGCAGGCAGGGCGAGGAAGGCGCGGGCCTCGTCCATGGCCGCGCGGAGCGTGGGCGCGGCGCAACGGCGGCGGATCAGGTCGAGCAGGTCGCCGTGCTCCCCGGTGGCCGCGTCGCTCCACTTGCCCGGCGCGCCCGGAGGCTTCAGGCGAACGAAGAGAGAGCGTCCCGGCGAGCCGTCGACGTCGCCTGCGACCCAGTAGCGGCCCTGCTTTTTGCCCCGGGGCAGATAGCGGCGGCAGACTTCCTCGGCGCGCGAGGCGAGCACGGCGGCGATCCCGGCCGCGGGAGATGGTGTTCGGGACATGGCGGACCTCCTCTGGATAACGGGTAAAAAAAGAGCCGGCGCGTGAGCGTCCTCCGACATCACCAGGCCGGCTGCATTGCAATGAGGGCGGCTCGACCGGCGGCCTCGTCGTCCTGCGCCGTGCCCATTGTTCGCGCGGCCAGAGCGGACCAGGCCTCCCGGTCCTTTCCGACTCTGGCGTTGAGCCTGTCGCAGAAGCGCTCGGCGTCATTGAGGGTGAGGGCGACCAGGGCGGTGGGGATGCTCCCGGTCATTCCGTCGATGACGAGTCGTATCTCCTGCGGCGCGTCCTCCGGACCGTAGGCGGGACAGAAGGCGAAGTCGGTAACTTTCGGCAGTGTCTGTGAGGTCATGGAACGAACTCCCTTGAATGATGGCGGAATTTGTCGCCGCCCCCCGCCGGACGGAGATGGGCCGGCCATACGTATGCGGGCCGGCCGCAAGTGCGGGCTTCAGCCCGCGAGGGGACGGCTTTCGAGGACGCGGGCGAGAACGGCTGCGTCGGGCGCGAAGACCCGGGCGCTCCAGGAGACGATCTCGACCGTACAGCCTGCGCGCTTGAGGGCCGTGACGTGGCGGTCGTCGGGGCCCTCGATCTCAAGGCGCAGGCTCCCCATGATGCGGCGGCGCGCGAGGCGCCAGCCGTTCGCGAGGGCAAGTACCTCGCCGCGTCCCATGACGGCATCGAAGGCATCATCGGGACTGAGGGAGGGCCCGCCGTCAAGCCCGAAGGCGCCGCGAACGGCCCGCACGCCGCCGGCGTCGAGAGCACGCCCGATCATCGCTTCGCCCGCGTCGGTGTCGAGGCGGCGCACCCGCATGTTCTCGGCGCCCAGCCGGTCCCAGACCGGAAGGAGGAGTCCGGTGACGAGCCAGAAGCGCGATTCGGTATGGGTCGGCAGCGAGGCGACCTCCTCCTCCCAGAGGACGCGCCATTCGGCTTCTTCCGCCTCGCGCCAGTTCGAGGCATCGAGTTCTGCCCTCGCCATGCCCTCCCGGGCGGCGGGCCGCTGGAGGCGTACGCGTTCCTGCACGCCCCCGTCGTCGAACAGCATCGAGGGCGCGGGCAGGAGGACGGCGGCCCGTTTCGAGCGCGCGTTCACGACGAGCGCAGGCCCCCCGGCCTTCCCGGCCATATCGAGTGCGGCGTCGGCCGTCACGGGCACGAGCCGGTCGCGGCGGAGTATTTCGACGAGGGCAGTCTCCGCGCAGGTACCGGGGTGGGTGTAGAGGGTCTCGTGCCCGGTCGCGTCGAGCGAGTCCGCTCGCAGGGTCTCGACGCCGACCTCATAGGTACCCGCCTCGACGGCTTGTTCGATATTGGACTCGACGCGCGATTCGAGCTCTGCGAACAGCGCGTTCTGCTCCTCAATGGGAAGCGCGAGCAGGCGGTTCAGGAACTTCGGCATGGGCGGGAGGTCTTCCTTGAGGGCTCCCTCGTAAGTGAGCTTGAGGCCGGTCGCCTCCTCGAAGCGCGCGAGCGCCCAGCCGGGGACACCTCCACGCCACAGGGCACCGTAGAACTGGCGGAGCGCCGCCCTCGCGTAGGGGCTCTCGAGGTTGTCGCCCGCGCGGAACAGCGTCGCCTCGCTCCCGGACATGGCGGTCTGCGAGTTGCGCTGCCCCCGGGTGATGGCGCCCAGGGAGTCGAGCCTCCGCGCGATGGTGGCGATGAAGCGCCGCTCGCCCTTGACGTCGGTGGTCACGGGCCGGAACAGCGGCGCAGATGCCTGGTGCGTCCTGTGGGTACGGCCGAGTCCCTGGATCGCCTGATCCGCCCGCCAGCCGGGCTCCAGCAGGTAGTGGACCCTTCGCTGCGTGTTGGCGCAGCCCAGGTCGGCGTGGTAGCTCCTACCCGTGCCGCCGGCCATGGAGAAGACTAGGATCCGCTTCTCACCTTCCATGAAGGCCGCCGTCTCGGCGAGGCCTGCGGATGCGGGACGCGGGCGGAGCGCGAGCCGCGCGCCCTGCGCGTCCTCCATCCGGAGCACCCTCCGGGAGCGACCGGTGACCTCGGCCACGGCGTCGTGGCCGAAGCGGTGCACGACCTGGTCCAGCGCCGTGGGCACCGGCGGGAGGGAGGCCAGCTTCCCGATCAGCGCCTCGCGCTTGGCGAGGGCCTCCTGGGATAGCACGGGGTTCCCGTCCTCATCGACGGCGGGCCGGCTCATGAGGTTCCCCTCATCGTCGGTGAAGGGCTCCTGCAGCTGGACCGGGAAGGCGTGCGCCAGGAAGTCGAGCACGTATTCCCTGGGCGTCAGGTCGATCGACAGGTCGTCCCATTCGGATGGCGGGATCTCCGCAATCCTCCGCTCCATCAGGGCCTCTCCCGTGGAGACGAGCTGGATCACGGCCGAGCGGCCGGCATCGAGATCGGCTTGGACGGCGCGGATGAGAGAGGGACACTTCATGGCGCACAGAAGATGACCGAAGAACCGCTGCTTGGCGCCCTCGAAGGCGGAGAGCGCCGCCGACTTCGCGTTCCTGTTCAGCGTTTCCTCGCCCTGCATGATCCCGGTGGCCTCGAGCGCGTCCTGCAGGTTGGCGTGGATGACCTTGAAGGCGCCTGCGTAGGCGTCGTAGATGCGCCGCTGCTCGGGACTCAGCGGGTGTTCCAGGATGTCGACCTCGATCCCCTCATAAGATAATGCCCGCGCCTGGTAGAGGCCCAGGGCCTTCAAGTCCCGGGCAACGACCTCCATGGCGGCGACCCCGCCCGCCTCCATCGCCGACACGAAATCCCCCCGGCTCTCGAAGGGCGTCTCACCGGCGCCCCAAAGCCCGAGTCGTCCCGCGTAGGCGAGGCCGGTCACGGTGGTGGCGCCTGTGGCAGAGACGTAGAGGACCCGTGCGTCCGGGAGCGCGTGCTGGAGCCTGAGTCCCGCCCGTCCCTGGGCGGAGGGTTTCACCTTGCCGCGCGATCCCCTGGACCCTGCGGCGTTCGCCATGGCGTGGGACTCGTCGAAGACGATCACGCCCTCATAGCCGTGGCGGTCTTCCTCGCCCAAGCCACCGGCGAGCCAGGCGACCACCTGGTCGAGGCGCGAGGCCTTGCCCTCTCGGGCCGGCGCGCGCAGCGTGGCGTAGGTCGCGAACAGGATGCCTGCATCCTGCGATATATCCGCCCCCTGCCGGTAACTTGAAAGAGGGATCACGTCCTCAGCGCGTCCCCCGAGCGCCGCCCAGTCCCGGCGGGCGTCTTCCAGAAGGTTGGCCGAGGCCGAGAGCCAGAGCGCCCGCCTCCTGCCGCGGAGCCTGTTGTCAAGGATGACGGCCGTGACCTGGCGGCCCTTGCCGCACCCCGTTCCGTCGCCCAGCATCCAGCCGCGTCGGAACCGGACCTGGGCCGAGAGGACTTCGCCGTCCTCGGTAGTGGCTGCATCGACGCCCACCTCGTCGTTCTCTTCGGTACAGCGGCGGACCGTCTCCCAGCCGGCGCCGATCCGGTAGCGGGCGGAGAGGTGGCGGTCGTGGGCTTCGCCGGCGAGGACGACGCTCTCGATCTGGGCGTCCGACAAGAGGCCCTCGGTGACGATGCGCTCGGGCAGCAGCGGGCGGTGCGTGGGAGTGGGATGCGCGACGGCGGCCATGGCGGCCGACTGGACGAGCGGCGTGGGATGCGCCACCGCGCCTGCGACGCTCACGACGCTCGGCTTCCAGGGCGCGTAGGGGCCGACTACCGCTGCATCTCCGTAGGGCGGCGCCGCCTCGTATGCGAGTTCAGAGACGGGGCCCCAATCGTGGGCTGCCTTGGACGTCGGCCGCGCGTCCGTCTTCCGCATCGTCTTCGGTCTCACGGGCCGCGGCGCGGTCGTGTTTCCAAAGAGATCGGCGGCGGGCTCGGGCTCCATGCGCGGCGGAACGCTCGCCGTAAGCGCGTCGAGCAGTTCGGCGGCGTCCATCGCGCGGCTTCCCGGGTCAAGGTCGACCCCGGGCTCGTCGCTCTTGTCGATCACGGTGAGGCGCGTGTCGAACGTAGTGCCGCGCCTAGCGTAGGCGCGCCCGTCGATCGCCATCGTGAAGACGAGGCGCGCGGGCGGATCGAAAGATGAGAAGACAGAGTTCCAGGCCGCATCGCCCGGGACGCAGCCCGCCGAGGTGACGGCGACCAGGCGTCCGCCCGGCGCCAGCGCGCAAAACGCAGAGCGAATGTGCCGGAGGTCCGCGTCATGACGCACCCGGGCGACGCCCGGCGTCGCCGAGAACGGCGGGTTCATGAGCACGATGTCCGGCCTGACCCCCGGGAGGCGGTCGGCGATGGCCTCCGCGTTGTGGCGCGTGACGCTCGCCTCGGGGAAGAGCCCGGCGAGAAGGCCGGCGCGGGTGCTCGCTATCTCGTTCAGGTGGAGCGCGCTCTCGCCCCCGAGAGCGCACCAGCCCATCACGGCCAGCATCCCGGTGCCAGCGCTCGGCTCCAGAACGACGTCGCCGGGCCGGATAGCGGCGGCCCTGAGCGCGGCGTAGGCGATGCCGAGCGGGGTCGAGAACTGCTGCAGGCGCACCTGGGTCTCAGAGCGTTTCGTGTGCGATGGTTCGAGAGCGGAGAGTTTTTGCAGCATGGCCAGCATGGCGGCGGGGCCTTCTGGTCCGGCTCCGGCCCGGCGGCGCATGGCCCGCCCGTAGCGCTTTAAGAACAGAACGACCGCCGCTTCCGCCGCCTCGTAGGCGTCCTTCCAGAGCCAGGCGCCCTCGGCATCGCTCGCTCCGAATGCGCGCGTCATGGCGTCCCTGAGCGCGTTCTTATCGAGCGGACGTCCGGCCGCCAGGACGGGGAGCAGAGCCTTGGCCGCTTCGAAGAGCGCGGCCTCTTTGGTGGGCGCGGTGGAACGGGGGGCGTGCGGACGGGCGTCCGCCGTCAGGACTTGCGACATTGCGGTCTCCTCGGTTGTCGTGGGAATGGGGGCGGTCGTCCCGGGGATCGCTCCCCCGGGGCCTCTCGATTCGTCCCGGCCGGGCCGGACTCGGCCTCTACCCGGTGTGAATGCGGATCAGGCCCGTCGGGCGCTTTAAAACTTCGTGACGAGGCTCTCGATCGTGGCGGGGTCGGCGCCGCATGCCTCGCCCCACCCTCGAATGTTGCGTTCGAAATCAGTGAGACTGCCTATGTGCGCGTTGAAGAACGGATCTGTATCGGTGGCGGCGAGGACGCTGTCCCCCGTGACTACGACGCCCGTGATCGCGGGCTCCGTCATGGGCGGAAGGTCGAGCAGCCAACAGAGAAAGGCCTGAAACATCGGCGAGAGGTTTTCCCCGCGCCGGGGGTCCATGGGATGTGTGGTCGTAGTCCGGGATTCGGTGTCGGGCATGGTTCTCTCCAGAATGAATGGGGAAACGGGTCGGTCAGCGGATGACGGCCGGGCCCCGGCGTCCGGCGGCGGCGTCATGTTCGGGGCCGTATTCGACGATGCGGCCGGCGGCGCGTGCGGCCTCGGCGTAGACGGCGAGGGTGAACTTCCCCTCGAAATAAAGGTCGCGCTCGATACCGAGGCCGAACGGCCCCTGGAAGGCATTCAACTCTTCGAGACTGAAGCTCCCGATTTCCGGTGTGCCGAAGCCTAAGTCCGCGAGTCCGAAGGCGATGGATGTGTCCTCGGTGTCGAGTTCGGTCACGAGCCAGGTGCCCGCGCCGCAGGGGTTGAACAGCTTGAGGACGGGGACGTGGTCGGCGCCCCGCTTGGCGCCGTTTGCGATAAGTTGTTCGCGCTGCTCGGGTGTGACGAGTTCCATCGGTGGGTTCTCCTTGGATGCGAGGTGGATGTGAAACGACGAGTCTGCGCGGGGTTCAGAAGCCGAGAACCCGCACCCGCGCCCGGCCCCCGGTCACGGTGACGTCGGGCGCGCCGTCGTCGCGGCGGCGGATCGTCACGAGCGGCTTGTTGCCGGGCGGATGGGGCGGATCGGCAAGCTCACTCGTGATCGTGGCCTCAGAGTTCTGGAAGCGGAGGAGAACCCGGCCCCCGGAAACCTCGATTGCGCCTCCGCCCGGCCGGCCGGGGTCTGTCAGGGTGAGGACTGGCGGCTCGCCCCGCTCGGTGAACCGGTCGGGAACCGGGCACGCCGCGTCCGGATCGCCGGGATCGGTGTGGACGCCCTCGCATACGGCGTCCACGAAAATCCTGCTGCAACCGCCGGGCGGACGCCGGTCATCATCGGCGTTGGCGGTCTCGACGGCCTTTTCGAGCGCCTCCTCGATCGTCTCCGCTTCCACGATGAGCGTTTTGGCGAAGCGGGCCGTATGTCCGCACCGGACCGTCCAGGACTTTTTCATCGCGAGGCCTCCCCGGCGGCGAACCCGACGTAGACCTCTCCACGACGAACGGTGATGGTGACCTCGCTGTCCCGCGGCATGAGCCAGGAGAGTTCGCGGCGCACGGCCTCTGCGATCGTGCGCCTGAGCGCCTCCTCTTCCGAGCACAAGAGACCGATAGCCAGGTGGGTGGCTTCCTCCTCGAAGCGTGTTCGCTGGGTCTCCCAGCTGTCCGCGTCCGCCTCGTCGGAGGGCGAGAAGAAGGCGTCGCGCAGGACGTCGGCGAGTTCGGCCGGTTCGATGTCGCTGCCCGCCGTGACCAGCGGCCGGACGTCTGCGAGCCAGGCCCATGCCTCTCCGGCGAAGGCGATGTCGGCATCGAGCGCCAGTGTCTCGCCCGTGCCGTCCGGGAACTCGACGCCCAGGCTCATGCGGATCGCGTCCGGCCTTGGGAGAGGCTCATTGGACGGTCCTGACCGATCGGGCGGCGTCCGGTAGTCTTCGAGCGGACGGGTTTCCCCGTTGCCCACGATTCGGGTCTCGACACCGGTGATGCGGGGGAGCGCGTCGTACCAGGCATATCCTTCGAACCTGCGGTCGGCCTCGAAGAGCCTCCCGGCCATGCCGCCGCGCTCTGAGGCGCGCCAGAGCTCCTGTGCTTCGGGGGGTTCGAGGGACAAATCCATCAGGAGTGCGTCTTCGGGCAGGGGTTCCGGCGACGGTCCTGCGAGCCAGTTGTCGATATCGGCGACGGGAGGTCGCCAGGGGCGGAGTACAGGCGCCGGTACCGGCAGTTCGACCCCGGCCGCCCGCGCGCGCTTCCACTCCTCGAATGCGACGACCGGCGCGGGATCGGTCTTGGCCATCGCCCGGTAGACCGCGGTGCGCGCGGCTTCTCGCATCTCCTCCAGGAAGGGCGTCTCGACCGCCTCCTTTCTCGCCGGCAGCACGAGTTCGAGTTCGGGACAGTCCTGGACATCGGCGCGTACCGACCAGGCGGGGCCGTCGACCGGATGGACCGTGGGCAGGCGGACCGGGACGATCAGGCCGTGGAAGTTGAGGTCCGGCTCGTCGCGGTAGCGGCTACGGCCTGTGAAGACGCCGAATTTGAGGCCGCGCCAGGACTCGGTGTGCGCGGCGCTATCGAGAAAGGCCCTGCGCGGGACGGCCTCGCCGTCCAGCGTGACCGGGAGCGGGTAATGCCGGGCCGCGTTCTCGAGCGTGCGCCGGACCGCTTCGCGGGCCTCTTCCGTACGGAAGCGCACCGCCGTCCCGTGGGGCCGGGGCGCGTTAGCACCTAAGAGGATGTCCGCCTCTTCCTCTCCCAGGAAGTGGGCGGGCGTGAGATCGACGCGCCAAGCCGGGGCCGTCTCGCCACCATCGGAACGCGGTCTGGAAACAACCGTGCAGCCACGGCGCGCAAGGCTCAAAAATCCCATCCCGGCCGCGTCCTCGCGGCGCGCGAGGTCCTCGCTCCAGCCGTTCTCACCGAACGAGAGGAGCACCGCGGGGTCGGCGATCCCGGCCCCGTCGTCGGTTACGGTGACCGACAGGGCGCCTTCCGTGTCCTCGATTGTGACGCGGACACGCGTGGCGCAGGCCCTGCGGCTGTTCTGGAGCGTCTCGTTGAAGACATCGGCGAGTCCTGCGGCGTACATCCTCGTGACGCGCCTGAGCGCGCCCTCGAAGACCCGGGCGCGGATCCGCTCAGGGTGCGGCGAAACATTTGTTGTGTGGTTCATGTCTTGGACTCCCTTTGGCGTGAAAACGAAAAAGCGCCCCGCAGGCTGTCGCCTGCGAGGCGCCGTGTCCGAGGTGTTTGCAGGTCAGTCGCCGCGCAGGAATTCGGGGAGGTCGATTCCCTCGCCGCCCTGGCCGTTTGCGAGATCGATCCCATGCACGATCACCCTCGGACTCCCGTCAGCGGTGGGGACCGCGTTCAGGGCATCGACCGCGCGAGCGAGTTCTGTTGGAGCCTGAGCGTCGCCTCCCGCGGTATCTTCTGCGGAGGGACCGGATTTCACGTCGGTGGCAGCGTCGCCACTGACAGTATCGGACGCCTCGTCATCGACGGCATCCGTGGCCGTGGTCGGTCCGGGTTCACCGTCCGGCGGGATGCCCTCGTCCCCTCCGGCCTCTTCCATGGATCCTGAGTCGAAGGGCGCGAATCCGGGCGGCGTCCAGGCGAGGGCGGCGGCCCGGGCCTTGGGCTTAAGTCCTGCGGGCGGGTCGGCGGCGAAGGCTTCCTCCATCGCGCGGGCCAAGTCCGCCTTCTTGTACTTCGCGCGCGCCGAGGCCCAGACGGGACCAAGCGTCGCGCGCGCGACGGCGAGGATGCGGTCTTTCCTGATGCGCGACCAGAACATCGCGGCGGCGGGACGCACGTGTTTCGCAAAATCGATATCCAGGCGCGCGACCGTGGCCTCGAGTTCGGGCCGGGCGCCGGGTTCGAAGGCGAGCTGGCCCTTGAGCGTGCGCGCGATTGCGGCCGCGAACAGGGACTGTTTCTCCTCAAGGGTAAGCGCCCGCATCTTCGCGAAGGACTCGCCCTCGTCCTCGAGTTCCATCCAGTCCAGGGAGAGTCCCGAACGATCGGCGAGCATGGCCTCGCCCGGACTCCAGGCGGCGAACTCCTCGTCGCTAGCCCGAGTCGGCGGCCGCTCTGCAGTCTCCCTGAAGGCGATGTCGAGCGCGTCGGCCCGGTAGCCTACCTTGAAGACGGCGCGTGCGATCTGGAAGAGCGCCAGGTCGAAGGCCGCCTCGAAATCCCCGGACAAGTGCGCCTTGACCAGCGTCGTGCGGACGGCGCGCAAATCGTCCGCGAGTCCGATACCGATCCCGGTCTCCTCGCGGACCTTCGCGCGCGGGTCGGGGGGAGCCGCGAGGGGTTCCGTGATCGCCGAAGCGTCCACGCGGCCCGGGTCCGTTCCATCGTCCTCGCCGCCTGCGTCCGTCCGTTCCGGCATGTCTTCGGGTCTGACGAGACCCTCGACGACCTTGAGCCTGCCGTCGTGGCCGACCGTGGAGATGCAGCCCGCTATCGCGAAATCCTGCTCGCGGAACGCGGCCCGCGCTTCCACGGCCTCATCAATCGTACGGAGGCGCGACTCGATCCCTTCGACCTCGCAGGCGAGTTCCTCGGTCCACTCGTCGTCATCCAGATCTGCGAGTTCGTCTTGGCGGACGCGCAGGCTCTCCCGCTCGGCCTTCTCCTCCTCGGTGGGCGCGGCCGGCTCGGGGGATATCCGCCCGAAGCCCGCGATAGCGCTCCAGTCGGTATCGAGGACCGCCTCGGCCCACTTCCAGCGTTTTTTGAGTTCGTCCGCCGCCACATGAAGCTTTTCCGTCGCGAGCTCGTTCAGGAGCGCGGGGTCGTCGTACCATGTCCCGCTCCCGTCCTCTCCGGCGAACAGGTCCCGCGTGAGCGTACCGCCCGCCGCCTCATAGGCCTCTTCACCCACGAACCGCGCAACGGCCGAGACGGCGGGCACGCTCTCTTCGGTCAGCATGCGCCTCACCTGCCAGCCGCTCGGGCGATAGCCCTGCTCCTTCACCTGCTCCCAGGCCGTCCTCTGGCGGGCGTGGTCGGTCGTAACCGTGAAGGCTTTCAGGGTGTCGAGGTCCATCTCCTGCGCGCGGTAGGCGTCGAGCAGTTCAGGCGCCACGCCGCCGAGCCTCAGGCGCTGTTCGACCAGGCGTTCCGCCACGCCGAAGCGGGCCGCTATGGCGGAAACGGCGACTCCCGCTTCGGCGAGCTTTGTGAAAGCTACCACCTGGTCGGCGGGATGCATGGCGACACGCACCACGTTCTCGGCGAGGGAGAGTTCCCCGGCGTTCTCCGCCGCGCCGATCACACGGCAGGGCACGGGGTGGTCCGCGTCGAGCGCGCCCTCTTCGGCAAGAGCCTTCATGGCGGCCAGGCGGCGTCCGCCGGCGACCACGGCGCAGCGCTCAACCCCATCTTCTACGGGGTCCTCTATCCTGACGATCAAGTTCTCCAGCAGATCGTGGGCCGCGATGGAAGCCTTGAGCTCCGCGAAGGA
Organism: bacterium; assembly: GCA_965261085.1. GTDB lineage: Bacteria > UBA8248 > UBA8248 > UBA8248 > UBA8248 > Bin107. Next base: position 2,413,260 of record OZ253442.1, on the reverse strand, counting down.
GGCCGGGTCTTCCGGCGTCTTTCTGACGTTCTCCGGCGCGAGTTCCAGCCGGCTCAGCGGGATGTTACGGATGGTTGGTTCAGGATGGGTCATGGGTGTCTCCTCCTGTGGATGGGATGGGAACGTCGCGGGAACCCTCTCGGGCCTTACCGGATTCGCCCCGGACCCGCCCGGCTCGGCCTCTCGGAGGCGTCCAAATCCGGACGGGACGCCGGCAATGGGAACGTTCGCAGAGAGGAGAGTGAATTGTGATATCGGCTTTCGTTGCCGCGCTGACGGCCATCGAGCCGTCTGTGGCCTTAGCCGCCGTCGCCGGATGTTTCGGGTTGAATACCGTGGCGTTCGTCGGGAATGCTTGTCGGCGGCCAGGGATATCGGCGCCGCCTTCGGCATTCGCCGAGATCGTACATGTGCGCTCCCGAACAGCCGTTGCCGACGAGGGGGCCGTGCATGCCTTCCGTGAGTTTCAGGAGGCGCAAATCGCCAGGCCGGCGGAAGGGTTCCCGGGGTAGAACGGCATCGTCCTCGACTGGTGATCCCCGGCCTGAGACGCGACCGGCCCTAGCCAAGAATGTCGGCCGCGATGCTCACGGCTATGCGCTCCGTGGTCTCGCGCACCGAGTCCCGCGCGAGATGCGGAGAAGGCCTCCGCCGAGAAGGTCGGCGGCAGCATCGGGGCGGACGTTCTGAACGGCTCCGCGTGAGGGAGAAGGGATATGGCGAGGTTTGAGAAGAAGACGATCTCGAGGCGCGCAGGCGGGCGGCGCTCCTCATCGCGCGGATCAAGGCGGGCGAGGAGCCCGTGCCCGAACCGCCGGTCGAGGGACCGGGCGAGGCGGAACTCGCCCGGGCGTATCTCGAGGAACACGTCGCGGTGCGGTGCAAGCCGAGAACGGCTGAGATGTACGAACAGGCCGTCCGGAAACACATCCTGCCCGCGCTCGGTAGAATGTCCGCTCTCGCGGTCGGACACGCCCATGTGAGCGCGTTGCACCACGAGCTCAGGGCTACGCCGGTCATGGCGAACCGCGTGGTGGACACGCTCTCGCGGATATACAACGCCGCCGGGGAGCGGGGCCTGATCCCCGAGGCCGTCAACCCGTGCCGGCTGGTGGTCAAGTACCGTGAGCGCGCCCGCGAGCGCTTCCTGACCGGGGAGGAGTTCCGGCGCCTCGGCCGGGTGCTCGACGAGGCCGGGACCCGCAAGGGGGTTTCGGTCCACGCGGTGGCGGCTATCCGCCTGCTCCTGCTGACCGGATGCCGGAAGGGGGAGATACTCAACCTTCGCTGGGACGAGGTGGACCTCGGGGCGGGAGAGCACCGGTTGCCTGACACCAAGACCGGCCCGCGGAGGATATCGCTCTCGCCCGAAGCCGCCGGCGTCCTGGCGGCCGTCCCGCGCGTTCCGGAGAATCCCTTCCTCATTCCGGGCAAGGTCAAGGGCAGGCCCATGCGCAACCTGAACGACCCCTGGGAGATCGTCTGCGAGCGCGCGGGGATCAAGGACATGCGAATCCACGACTGCAGGCACAGCTACGCGTCGTGGGCCCTGGCGCTCGGCGAGTCTCTCCCCATGATAGGGAAACTGTTGGGCCACAGCCAGGTGGAGACCACGGCGCGCTATGCGCATCTCGCGCGGGATTCGGTGCACGAGGCGGCGGTGCGGATCTCGGACAGTATCGCAACCCACATTCTGGGCGAAGACTGGAGGCATGCTTCCGGCTCATGATCTTCACTGCACTTGTACAATGTTCTTGGGTTTTCCGGCGGAATAAATCGAACTTCTGGCGCGACACTTTCGCCCTTGTCGACTACCTCCCGAAATCGAGCGATTCCGGTAGTGCCACGTTGACAGGTTCTACGGCGTAAGTCCTTGGCGGCGCGTAACCTCTGGTACCAACACGCCGGGCGCATAACTCTCCGAGACAATCTGCGCCTTCACTTCATCCGGCCAAAGGCGGCGGACTGAAACTCCGGCCCCGCGAACATCACCGCCCGGAAGTGACAAAACGGAATTCTTTATCGTCATCTCTCCATGAATGGGTTACATGGAAAAGATCAGGCAAATCAAACCTAATAGGGGCCTGCTGTTCCCTTACTGTTGATCAATGCACGATGCGTGATAAGTACGCTATTGCATCGTCCTCTGTCCACGCCACGTGGCACTGGTAAATTTTGTCTAAGGCCCGTTCCGTTATCATTGTAGATAAAGAACGCTCAGTTAAGAAAGCATCACAATAAGCTAGCGCGGCGGCTGCATGGTGGAAATCTAAAAGGTCGTTGTTACGGTAACGCCGGCCCTTGTTCCAGCGAAGCGAAGCATGGAGGCTCGCAAGGATATTTATCGTCCGCAGCACATCCCGTGCCCTATTTCTTTCGAGGGCGAAAAATAGCAAGTTCTTCCACCAGTTTTCGGATGCTCCCCGTTCGTCCATCGCAGATGGAGCGATGGCAGAGTCTTGTTCGCGGACCAACGACATCATGACGTCGACTGCCATGCATCCGAACTGGTCAACTAGACCTTTCGCTTCTGCATCATAAGCCTGCTTAAAACTGCGCAACTCATCGGAATGGGCGTCATTGCCATTATTCAGGGCAGCAGCGATGTTGCCAAGATTAGTTCCCGGAAATTCGTGACCGCCGATTAGCCTGACCATTTCGTGCAACGGGATGGTGCACATGTGGTCGAAGAATGCCTTCTGTATTGCCAAGTCTGTGCTAGCATCGAACATGGGATTCGTAGGGTGTTGAAAGCCGAGCACATAGCTAAGCTTACACCAAATTAAGTCATCCAAAGGTTGGAGGTTATTTCGTTTCAGTGACGAAAGCATGAGATATTCTATCTCAGTGAAAATTCTCTCTTCCTCTCTAATTAAGGTGACACCCAAACTGAGTTCGTCGATTAGTTTCGCAGTCGCAAGGCGCGAAGACGTATCGCTTTGTTTCATCAATTCGATGAATACTGCTTCGCTGATCGGACAGAAAAGTAAATCCCTAGAAACGCCAGCGCGAAGTAATTTGAGCAACATAGCGGCTTTTTCCATTTCCTCTTTCTGGTTTGCTTCGCGGAGCAATATCCAATATTTGGTATCCAAATATACGGCGCGTTTTTCTGAAAGATCCCTTCCAAGCTGAATCTGCGACTGACGCGCATACTCATCGATTGAGATATTCGGCGCGAGCAGATGATCATCAATGCATGCCATTATGGTACGCTCCGTACATTGATGTTCGTAGTTTGTGTAGATACAGCCCTCGACAACTGTGCGCCATCCGTCCGCCAAATGGCCCTCGACCTCGCATATTCCTTCCTCATCAACCGCCTGCCCCGAAACCCCCGAAACACCAGGGTTCTCGTCAATCCAAAAAACCTTTTCGCATTGAAATGAGAACGTTTCAAATCATCAAATTCACTTTGACAAGCCACTAGTTACCAACCTCTCAACTGTTTGTTTCGTCTTTCAGCGACATCGAACAATAATTCGAATTTAAAAGAGAGCAATGATGCAACCACACAAGGCAATCGCACCCCCGATAATATCGGCCAACGCTGGCTAATTCCCCACTTGGTTACTACTTTCACCGGAAATTCAAGTGAAGAGTTTCCCAGAACTCTGATATTATCGGTACCATTCAGGATGATACTGCCCTGAAAAGCGAATTTGTACCATTCGTACGCCAGCCGCGCACTGGCGCTGGACGAGGGCCTGCCTATGATCGGGCGTCTGCTGGGCCACAGACAAATCGAGACCATGGCGCACTATGCGTATCTCGCGCTCGAATCGGTGCGCCGAATAACAATCAGCCTTGCAGTGTTGCCGATCGCTTGAGCGCTTCCTTCAGCCGCCTGTTGAAGACGGCGATCCAACCCTCATGTTCTTCCTTCAGACCCGCCACAAGCTCTTCGACCAGTGCGTCGTCAATTGCTTCCGGTTGGCCGTGAGTGAACCTGTTTCGACACTTTTCAACCTTTTTTAGGAGCGCCGCCACTTTGCTGTACCCGAGGTCGTTGAGATCGGCTCGGTACGTCGTTGAGAAAACCACCTTGTAGAGCCTGTCCATCCGCGTGCCGACGAAGGAATGGCGATCCAGAAGGTGGTCCATCACTTTCTCGGGCACCCCCTTCCCCGTTTCCCGAAAAAGCCTTTCGATTCGCGTCTCGAAGTAGCTCCAGAACACCAGCACGACTATCGCTCGCGCGGAAGGGCGATGGTTCTCCGGGATCAAGTCATACAGGTCCGCCTCGACGGGCCTTGACCACTCCCGTTCCAGCATTCGCAGGTAGATCCAATCCTCATACCTGCCCTCAGCGCCCATAAAGGCGGACGGCACACGGTACTCCTTGCCGTCAGTATCGTGCACAATCACCCAGTCCGAAATTGTTGGGTCCTCGCCGCATACGGGGCAATGCGCCTCTGTAGTGCGGATTCCGCCGCAAGCGCAACGAATGTACCCACTCCACAATGAGTCCCAAGACCGGTCGTCTGGGAGTGATTCGAACCACGATAGATCGCTGCTCACGGTGCCGTCGGTTCCTTTGTCACACACCGTTGTGCTCCTTCTTTCTTACACACATCCGATCCCCTACCCGTGAACGTCGCCAGGCCGTCCGCTTCCCTCCGTCCGATGCGGGCGCCCCTTCAGTTCTCCTCTATTCGCCCACGGCGAACCGAACCCTCAAGCGGTCTCGGCCGTTCGGGTACCGGGCCGCCTTCATCGTGTACCGCTCGGCGAAGGTACTGACGCTGCTCCGGTTACTCGAAAAGGCCGTGCGCGACGCCTCGCTGGAGCGGAACCGTCATCAGGTCTCTTAGTCTACACCCACAGGCCAGCAGCACTCGCGCTCGCCACCGCGTGGAGGCGGCCGGGAGGAGCGATCAAATCCGTATCCGCCCGCACAACCGCTCCACTACGGAGGTCAACAGACACATTTACAGATGATAAGACACGCATTTTCAAGGGATCGCCTGTCGACACAATCAGCGGCATGGTGAAGACTGGCGATTGCTGGCCGCACCCGTTCTGAACCTTGTCCGCCCTACTACTTGTCGTTCGGCAGCATCAACCGTGCCCGCTCAATGCGCTCGCGGAGCATGTCCTGAAACGCGGTGTCACGTTTGCGTTCCTCGATATGCTCTGCGATCGCCGAACGAATCACATGCGAAACCGGTTGACCGACGACGGCCGCGATCGTGCCCAACTGCTCTGACTGATCGGCAGACAAGCGAATTGTCATTGCTTTGACAGGTTTCATGTTCTCGATTCTCCAATTTGAGCGCGCGGTTGTCAACTGGCATACAATAGGGGTTGCGTGGCGTCATAGCATTATGGTATCATGGTATCAAGAAACTAAGGAGGAACACCATGGCCACAGAGAATCCAATTCCCGACAAGGACAAACCGGGGCACAAGGTATTTACCATCCGGATTGATCGAACCCAGTACGATTGGCCGGATGAGAAGATCACCGGGGCTCAGCTTCGTTTTCTCCCGCCGAATCCGATCCCGCCCGAGCGCGATCTCTTCCAAGTCATTCCCGGCCACCCTGACCGCAAGATCAAGGACGACGACACGGTCGAGGTTCATGACGGCTTGCGCTTTTTTACCGCACCCAACACCATCAATCCTGGCGCATACCGTCCTGGCCGCCGAACTTCTGGACATCTTCCATGGCTCTTCCACAATCGGACGTGAACTACCTGAACGAACGGGGTCTGGCCCACCAGATCGCCTCTGAGTCGGGCATGACATGCGTCGTGATGCTCCAGTGGCCACTCCCGAGAGGGTTTGATCGAAATGTATCAGATCTTCTGATACGCCTCAGTCCTGGTTATCCAGATGTTCCCCCCGACATGTGGTGGTTCTCGCCCCACGTTAACCTGAAGAATGGCCAAGTGTTGCCCGCCACCAATGTCGTGGAATCGTATCTCGGCCGCAGCTGGCAACGCTGGTCGAGACACTTCAACAACGGACAATGGGAATCTGGAATCGATGGTCTTGAGAGCTTTCTCGCCCTGATACGGCAAGACCTCGTACGTAGTGTGCCGGAAATACACCGATGACCGTCACCCTCGTGTTGTCAACTCAGATCGCAGATGAACTCCTTGAGGCAACCGCCATTGACATCGAGACAGCCTGTGTTCTGCTGGCACGACTAGTAGAGACGCCGTGCGGAAACGTCCGCTTGCTCGCCCGTGCGGTGCATTGGGTCCCGGATGACGCCTACCTTCGGCGCGATGCCACGGGGCTCAGCATTGCTTCCCACGGTTACGTGCCCGCACTCGCTGCGGCGGAGGCCGATCAGTCTGTTCCCATCTGGCTGCACACGCATCCTGGCAAGGAGTCATCGCCCAGACCAAGCAAGCATGACGAGATCGTCGACGAACAGCTTGCTGACCTCTTCCGACTTCGTGCAGGAAGCCCCCTATATGGAGCAATTGTCCTCGCTCCGACGGGGCATCGCCTCCAATTCACCGGCCACATCGAATCCGACAATAAGCGAACCGATATCGATCGCTTGTGGGTTACCGGGCGGCGTTTCACGCTCATTCAGAACTGGTTACACGACATAGTGCCACCCTCCGACCAATTTGATCGCAACATTCGCGCATTTGGCGGCGAAATCCAACAAGTGCTCGGCAACCTAAACATCGCCGTCGTCGGCTGCGGTGGTACCGGGTCGGCAGTTATCGAGCAGCTCGTGCGATTGGGCGTACGTCATCTCCACCTCTTTGATCCAGATACGTTGATAGCAGGCAACGTCACGCGCGTATACGGGTCCTACCTCAATCGGGTTGGCAAACCAAAAGTGGATGTGATTGCGGCTCACGTGTTGCAGATTGCACCCGATGCCGAAGTTGTGACCACGCAAGCCAAAATAACGCTGGAATCCGCGGCCAGGCAGCTGCTCGATGCTGATGTCATCTTTGGCTGCACAGATGACAACGCTGGCCGGCTCGTGTTGTCCCGCGTCGCTTCGTACCTGCTAACGCCCGTTATTGACTGTGGTGTGCTACTGAGCAGTGGCCCAAGCGGACAACTGACTGGCATCGACGGTCGCGTGACGGTACTCGCTCCTGGTGCTGCCTGTTTAGTCTGCCGCGATCGCATTGACCTACAACGAGCCGCCGCCGAAATGCTCGCGTCGGGTGAATACAGTCAGCTCGTCCAAGAAGGCTACGCACCCGCGCTGTTGGACGCCCAACCTGCAGTCGTAACGTTTACGACACAGGTCGCGTCAACTTCCGTGAGCGAATTGCTCGAGCGACTCATTCACTACGGCCCTGAGCCCGCGCCTACAGAAATACTGCTCAGATCCCATGAGCGTGAGATGTCCACTAACGACCAAGACCCTCGCGAGCGTCACTATTGCCATCCCGGGGCGCACAAGCTTGGGCTTGGCGTAACCGAACCTTACCTCGAACAGACATGGCAGGGATGAAGAGCCTGATTGCCTGGTGGCAATCGCTGCCACTGCCGTGGCACAATTGGCGGATTGTCGGCCAAGTCCTCGCCGGCGATGAGGTGTCTGACCGGCTACCCCACCGCGGCATTGTCCTCGTTGGTCCGCCAAAGAACGCGACATGGGCCGTGATGGATTGCCCATGCCGAACGAGGCATCGACTCATGGTGAATCTGGACAAAACTCGACGCCCAGTCTGGAAGATCGAGTCAAGAATTCCCCTGTCGATCCGCCCCAGCATTGATAGCGTCACCCCGGAGCGGCGCTGTCACTTCACTATACGCGCGGGCAAGACCATCTGGGCGGTCAATACAAGTAAGGAGTGACCAAATGACAGAACAGTCTTCATCAGACAACGGCGCTGATCTTCCACCTGACCCTAAAAATGGTCCGAAACCGCCCACCAAGACGCCACTATACCAAGCAAATACCGCTGATCGCTACCATCGTCAGGCAGTGATCAAACAGATTCAAGACCGCACCGGGCATATATTAATCTGCTACGTATCCGGGAACGAGTGTGTCATTGATGACGACGACATCATGCCATTCGTCGATCTTCTTCACAATGTACCACCGAACCATAACGTCGATTTGCTGCTTCACACCAAAGGGGGCAGCATCGATGCCGCTGAGAAGCTGATGGGAATGCTGAGGAGCCTTGTCGGTGCGGCCAAGCTCCGCATCGTCGTTCCGGAATTCGCTAAGAGTGCTGGGACACTCATGGTCCTCGGAGCTGACAGCGTCGTGATGAGCGACATGTCGGAACTCGGACCAATCGATCCGCAAATACCTCTCTTTGGCAGATGGCAATCAGTACAGAACTACCTTGATGCGTATAAAGAACATGACGAGACGCTCAGGGCCGATCCCAATAATATTGCGGCTCAGACCATGCTGGGTAAACTTGATCCCGCCACCCTTAAATTGTGTGAAGTGGCAATTAAGCGAGCCCGCCAAGCCGCCGAAAAATTACTGAAACATGGGATGTTCCGTAATGGAGGAAACTGGACAAAGACTGTGAGCGAACTGCTTGATACGCAACGGTGGTTGTCACACGCCCAAATGATTTCATGGGAGGATGCTCGGGATCCTCAAATCGGATTAGTGGTGGAATATCACGAATACCATTCCCAAGACTGGCAGGACTATTGGCGAATACATTGTCTCCAACGTCTGGCAGTCAGCGAACATCAGAAGCTCTATGAGTCTGACTACGCCTCGTTGGTCATCGGTCCCGTTAGCGCCCAATGATCTTTTGCCATTCTCTCGCAGGCTATCCTGAACCTACTTTCCCATTCCATCCTGTTACACCGGCTCGCTCAACATCCAAAAACGAACCATGCTTGACCTCGATGACTACCCTTGCTTCCCGCATAGTCGAGATACTAGCTTCGCCTTGATTCTAAAGTGTAGGCTTCTGTTCAGCGGCTGCATCCGGCACCGAATAGCGTAACCTTATAAAAATTAGCTGTTGTTAGGGGCTAGAGTTCGGGTCAGGTGCGCAAGTCAGCGGCAAATGCGCGACCAGCGTGTTCGCCCGCGTCCTCGCTGTCCATGCTCAAGATGGAGCGTGTATCGCGAATGCTCTAGGACTTCCAAGGCGCTGTTCCTGCTTGATTTGCCGCTGCATGTGCACTGCTCTCGGCAATCGCTGCCGAAGAACAGGCCTGAGACGAGGCCATGCACCCTAGCGGACAGACTCGCGAAAGCCCAGCGCAGGATGCCGGGCACAGCCGAGGAGACCGTCCATGGCGCGCATGCAGGCACCGTCAACTGGCGACATTTCTCCGTAGCTAGATAACTGACGCCGCAAGCGCGACTACAGCTGGAGCCTGCCCAACCGGCGCTTCATCGACAGCGGCCTCTATCTGTCGTCGATCCGTTCAGTGGGCATCGATACGATCGCAGTCATCATCGACACCTCTGGCTCTTTGTCGGCCGGGATGCTGGCGGACTTCTGGGCCGAAGTGCTGGAGATTGCGACCGAGCTTCAGCCGGAGTACGTCATCGTCCTCCAGGTCGATGACACATTCCATGACGCAGCCGAATACGCCGCTGCCGACCTTCCCGATGAGACCGCATTCAAGGGCAGGGGAGGGACCGACTTCCGGCCGGGCTTCGCATGACTGGAAGAGTAGGACATCCGCCCCGGCGGCTGCCTCACCGACATGCTGTGTTCGAGCTACCCCGAGACCTAGCTAGGTTACCCGGTTTGCTGGCGTAACTACGGCAAGTTGCCAGAGGACTGGAACCGCGAACCCTGGGGCAAACGCATCGACATCGCCGGACGGGCCGCGCCGTGACCCAGGCGAGGCCTGAGGCCGGCCGAACGCTAGCGCACCGCGTCCCGCAGGGCCTTGCCGGCCTTGAAGGACGGCGTCTTCGAGGCGGCGATGGTGACGCTCTCCCCCGTTCGGGGGTTTCGTCCCATCCGCGCCGGCCGGCTCCTCGCCCAGGATGTCGGCGGCGATGCTCGCGGCGACCCGTTCCGCGGTCTCATGCACCGAATCGCGCGCGAGATGCGCGTAGCGCGCCGTGGTCTCGACCTGGGCGTGACCGAGCAGTTTTCCTGTCATGGGGCTGTTGAAGAACTGGGTTTCGGAACGGTTCGTTTCAGGTTCAGGCGGCTTGGGTCACCCCGAGGCCGTTTTGCCGTTTGTGGGCATCATGGGCCTTCAGACAGCGATTCCAAGCGACGCAGGCCATCCAGGGGACGCATAATCGGACAACTACAGCGGCGGCGAGCCGCTTGAGGTTGATCGCAGCCGCCGTCAGGTAGGACTGTATCTTCACGTTGTCCAGACCGCGCCGCACTGCGCGTCCCAGCCCGCGCCAGGTCTTCGCCTCGCCGTGGAAGCCCTCCGAGCGCCAGCGGTGACGCTGGTACATTCGCCGCTCTTCCTCGCTCCATCGCGCGTGCCGGCGACGGGCCCGGAGCAGCGCCGGATAATCATGCGGAATCACAACCTCCTTCTTCGTGCCCGAGGGCGGCAGGCACGCGCTGCGCAGCGGACAGCGCGCGCAGTCACGGGTTCTCGAATGGAAAAAGCGTTTGCGCCCGCTCTTGCGCACGCGACGCAAGGTCTTTCCCCGTGGGCACTTCACAACATCGTTGCGCGCGTCGTAGCGGAACCGGCGCAACGGAACCCGGCTCCTCGGCGGGTCTCTCCTCACCGGTATCACCGCTTCGACCCCGCGGCGCTCGAGACCGCCATAGACCCCGGCGTAGGCGTAACCCGCATCCCCCGGCACCGTCGCAATCCCGCGCCCTGTAATCTCACAAACCGAATCCACCTGGGCCTCGACCATCTTCCGCTCGCTCACCGCGCCCGTCGTCACCGATACGTCGAGCACAACCCCTCTCGCATCGTCCACCGCTGCGTGCTGCTTGTAACAAGGCTCGTGCCGCCGGTTGCTCGCCAGGGTCGCCATGCTCGCGTCCGGGTCCGTGCGGCTCACCTTCGCAGGCTTGCCCTTGCCGCCCAGGCCCCCTCCGCCCCCGCCTTCATCTTTCTCCTCCACGGCGTTCTCCGCCATCACCTCGTCCACGTGACGCTCCACCAGGCTCTCCCAACTCACGTCCGCACGGATCAGAGAGGCATCCACGTGCACCACTTCCCCCTTCGCCACCTTCGCGTCCAGGCACGCACGAACCGTCCGACGGAATATCTCCCGGAATCGCTTCTCCCCCCAGCGCTGACGGATACGCGTCAGACTCGAATGATCCGGCAGACGCTCGTGCAGCCCATACCCGATGAACCACCGAATCGCGAGGTTCACCTGCGCCTCGCGCATCAGCCGGCGATCATGGACGAAGCCCAGAAGAAGACCCGCCAGCATCAGCCGTACCGCTACTTCCGGGTCGATCCCAGGACGACCGTCCTCCGCGCAATAGCAATCCGCCACTTCCTCGCGCAGCCAGCCAGGTCCAGAACGCGGTCCACGCGGACCAGGACGTGATCCTTCGGGATCAACTGCTCCAGAGAACCCGCCACGAATAAGTCCAGTTGCTCGCGATTCTTGTGTCCCAACATCTCGGAGACTTCCCCTCTCGGGCGAGTGGGTATACCTGCATCCGATCACAAAACCAGAACTTTTTCAACAGCCCCATCATGGGCAGACTCTCTCCCAGCGCCAAGGCGCGAGAGGCGAAGGAATGACGCAAATCGTGGAGCCGCACGTCATCGAGTCCCGCGCGCTCCCGGACGATCCCCCAGGGGTCGTTCAGGTTTCGCATATGCTCTCTCCCGACCTTGCCCGAAATGACCCATGGATTGCCCGCAACCCAGGGGACGTTCGCCGGCACCTCCTCCGCCTCGGGCGAGAGCGACACGCTCCGCGCACCGGTCTACGAATCGGTGAGCCGCACCTCGCGCGCGGCGAGGGCCGCACCGCTCGGAGACCTTCAAGCTGTCGAGCGATCCGCTGTTCATAGACAAGGTGAGCGACATCATGGGCTTCTATCTGACCCTCCGGACCGCACGCTGGTGCTGTGTGTCGACGAAAAGAGCCAGATCCAGGCGCTCGACCGCAGCCAGCCGATGCTGCCCATGTGGCCTGGACAGGCGGAGCGGCGCACCCACGACTACAAGCGCCACGGCACGACCACGCTGTTAGCCGCGCTCGACGTGGCGCCGGGTGCGGTCATCTGCAGTTGCATGAGGCGGCATCGGGCGCACGAGTTCCGCGCCTTCCTCGACGAGGTGGAGCGCAACGTGCCGACTGACCTCGACATCCATGTCGTCATGGACAACGTATCCAGCCACAAAACCAGGCTGATCCATGACTGGTTCGCCAAGCGGCCGCGATGACACAGCCACTTCACGCCTACATCCTCCTCATGGCTCAACCAGGTCGAGCGCTTCTTCGCGCTGCTCACTGAGCGGTAGATCAAGCGTGGCGCACACCGCTCCACCGCCGACCTCGTGGCCGCCATCGAACGCTTCTGCCAAAGGACGCTCAGCGTCCAGGAGAAAGTTGAATAAAATCTTCTGAATCAGGACACTAGATCGAGAGCCAGCCGCCGTCGATCGCCAGCGTGTGGCCAGTCACCATCGAGGAGGCGGGGCTCGCGAGGTAGAGGATGCCGCCGGCGATTTCCTCGGGCTCGCCGAGCCGGCCGAGCGGCGTGCGCGCCTTGATCTCGGGCACGATCTCGGGCCGGCGCTGACGCAGATCGGCGCCGAGATTGGTGTAGAAGAAGGTCGGCGCGATGGCGTTCACCCGGATGCCCCGGCCCGCCCATTCGACGGCGAGCGAGCGGGTCATGTTGACGATCGCCCCCTTGGTCGCCTGATAGGGGATGTGGGGAACCATCGCGTTCGCCCTAAACCCCATGATCGAGGCGATCGAGACGATCCGCCCCTCCCCCTGGACCAGCATGTACTTCGCCGCCCGGCGCGCGCAGACGAACGGGGCGGTCATGTTGACCTCGACCACCTCGTCCCAGTCCTCGTCGGGAAACCACTCGGCCGGTCCGGGCCGCGCGATGCCGGCATTGTTGATCAGGATGTGAAGTCCGCCGAACTGCTCAGCCGCCTCGTCGATCACGGTGTCGATGCGCTTGCGGTCGGCAACGTCGAGCCGCCAGGACTCGGCGATCCCGCCGGCCTCCCGGATCTCCGCCGTGACCCGGTCGGCCGCCTCCGCATCGATATCGGTGACCGCGACATGCGCCCCCGCGCCGGCAAGCGCGATCGCGGCGATTCGTCCCAGCCCGCCGCCCGCCCCGGTGACCAGCGCGCTGTCGCCGTCGATGCGAAACAGCGTGTCGATCGAAACCTTATCGAAGCCCGCCAAGGCTGCCTCCCTGAAGACCTGTCCGGTTGCACATCCCCCCGCCGCTCACCCGCGCGGTCAGGTATAGCGGGATTTGCGCCCATGTACGCATCCGCAGAAACCGGTGTTGTTCGGATATTCCTTACTGATCTTGCCCTGTACTAAACTTTGGGGCCATATCGCCTCGCACCCTGCCATTTCGCAATCGATTGAGCAAGGAGCAACCTGATGAGAAACGAACGTGATGCTAGATTCGACAGGGAGATCGGAGCTTGGTTCGGAAAGTCGAAGCAGGTTACTCAGGCGGAGATGAAAAACCGAGTCTGGCGATTCGCCGAACTGGTTCCCTCTTGCCACGCTTTCCTCGATTGCTCCCTGCCCGGGCGCGTCAGAACCCTCTATAGCGCGCTCGGAGGTAGGGCGGATGAAGAGCAGCTTGCAGGCACTGCCGTCGAACAAGCGGTGAATTACCACATCGACTTCGTGAAGGCCTACCCGGGATCGGTGCTGCCCTGCACAGCCACGGATCGGAGGAGACATTCGTAACCCTCACGGGACGGTGGAAAATCTACTGGGGAGATGACGGTGTTTACTCGGTAATTCTCGAGACCTTCGACGGGATGGTCGTGCCGGACGGCGTGATCCGTGCATTTCGCAACGTATCGGAAGCGGAGGCGGTTCTCATGACCGTCCTTAACAAGCCAACCTTCAGCCCTTGTCCAAGATGTCCTCCGCGATGCTCGCGGCGACCCTCTCCGCGGCCTCCTGCGCCGAACCCCGCGCCAGATGCGCGTAGCGCGCCGTCGTTTCGATCTGTCTGTGGCCCAGCAGGCGCCCAATCATGGGCAGTCCCTCGCCCAGAGCCAGCACCCGGCTGGCGTAGGAATGCCATGACGTATTATTGATAACCATATGTTATTCATATAGTTACAAGATAATTCGGAAATATCCTCCACTTGCAACCCCGACAGAAACACCATAGAATGGCCCCTGATTCGATACTGATCGGTTGCGATGCGGTTACGGAACATGCGAAGTGGGCTCCATGAACCGGGAGAACAAACACAGACTCACCAAGGGGACCGTCTACGCGCTGTCGGTCCCCTCAGGCGACGCCGTCTTCTGGGACCGCGACCTGCCCGGATTCGGGGTCAGGGTCCACGCCTCGGGTCGCTAGGAATACGTCGTCCAGACGAGGGGGCCGGACGGCGCGCCGAGGCGCATCTCCATCGGCCGTCACGGCGAGACGTCTGCCGAGCAGTCGCGCAAAACGGCGGCCGGGGTCATCGACCGCATCAAGCGGGGCGAGGAACCCTTCCCGTGGCCGCCTGAGCCCGAGCCCACCGTGGCTGCTTTGGCCAAGCACTACATGGAGTCCCGCGTCCGGGTGAACTGCCGTCCGAACACGGTCGCGTGTGTTTGGCGTATCACGACGGTCCTTTACGTCGCTCGTCAAACACACGCGAGCTTGTTCGTTACATGTTAACCTTAGCGGCGGCCTGTAGCGTCGGTACCTGGGCTCGGACCTTCACCAGATTCCGCAGTGACCAGTTGGGAAACGCGCACAGGAAGGCCGAAAACCAGGGTTCACACGCATTCCGCGGTGATGTGATGCGTTACGTGTACATGATCGGCTGTCTCGCGGGGCTTCTGCTGATCTGCGTGAGGGCCGGCTCTGCCGCCGCCGACCGCAACTTCTCGCAGCACCCCGGGTTCGCCGAGTATTTCGCGGCCAACCCTCCGGCCGACGCCGCCGATCCGGCCGATCAGGCCCTGGCCCGCCGCCACGCGCCGCGCTTCCACCTGCCCGCCGGCCACGAAGGTCCCATCGACTTCTACCGCGACTACATCGCCCACGGTTACCTGATAACGGGCGACGGCGTTCGCATCGACGGCCCCACCGCCAGTGACCTGAACCGCTACCGCGACGACGTCCGCGCCGAGTTCACGCACGCGCCGGGCGGGGTCGAGCCCCGGCCCGTCGTCTACGGCACGGTGGAGCGCACAGGCCTGTGGGCGACGGAGGAACCGGACCGGCCGGCCGAGGAATTCACCGTCCTCACCTACCACCTGGCGTTCCGGGTGAGCGGCCTGCCGGCGGGGTTGTCCCTGGCCGCGGCCATCCCGCTTCGGCTGGTGGCGGACCTCGACGACTGGCACCAGCTCGACCACTACACCGCCGCGTTCGTGGTCCTGGCCGCGGATGGGCGTCCCGTCGCCTTGACCCTGCAGCAGCACAACTACCTGCGCACCTACCTGGTCGGCGAGTCGGTGGAGCTCGGGCCCGACGGACGCTTCGACATCGACGTGGCCATCCGCTCGAACGAGCTTTACCCCCACGTTCCGGGACGGACGGTGCGCCGGGCGGTGCGGTTTCTGGACCATGACGCCAGGGCCTTCATGATGGGTTTCGGCAAGCGCCCGATGATGTCGGCGGACGACATCACCGACCCGGACCGAACCGTCGACTACGAGCTCGCCTTCCTCCCCGGCTCCGACGCCTTCTACTCGTTCCACGGCTTCCTCGGCGAGCGCCGCCGGTTGCCCGGCCGCGACGGCCCACCCGGGGCCCGCTACAACACCCTGCCCGAGCTCAAGCCCCTGCCCGCGCAGATCCTCGACGGTTACTGGCGCGAGGGGAACGAGGGCGACTGGGCGCGGTATCAGAACAGCCGGGAGAACGGCTCCGGCCCGGCCGGCTTCGCGCGAGCGCAGGCAGAAGTGTTCCATCGCAACCTCGGCTGCCTGCGCCGGGAGCGCAAAGGCTGCGCGTTACAGTAGCGGCTTGAGCGACTTCCCCCGACCCCTTCTT
Organism: bacterium; assembly: GCA_965261085.1. Lineage (GTDB taxonomy): Bacteria > UBA8248 > UBA8248 > UBA8248 > UBA8248 > Bin107. The sequence continues at coordinate 2,397,205 of OZ253442.1, read as the reverse complement.
AGCCTGTATTGCCGTCCCCACCACCCAGGTCAGGGTGGTGGCCGGCGGCGACGGCGGGGTCGCGATTGAGCTTGTGGAAGATGATGGGCCGCACGGTCGACACCGTCATCGCAGCGATGGAGGCGAACCACCCCGACCTCACCAACCAGAAGACGCTCTACGTCGAGATCAGCCGCGCCCGGGACCGGGCGGAACTCTTGACGGACGACGCGAAGACCCTGTGCGAGCGGTTGGAAGCCGCGACGGGGGAGTGTATAGCGGCACTGGAGGCGTTCGGAGCGGGCAAGGCCGGGAGCTTCGGGGCGGAGAAGCCGACCGAAACGCTACATTCGGGTGAAGGGTGGCGGTCGGCGATGGAGAAGATCCGATCGGCCCGAGGGATGGAGATATAGGAAAATCGCATTCATCATCGACCGGGTTTCTCGGGAGTTACGCCCGGCGCCCTACAGCAAGTCCACCGCGATGCTCGCGGCGACCCGTTCCGCGGCCTCCTGCGCCGAATCCCGCGCCAGGTGCGCGTATCGCGCCGTGGTCTCGATCTGTCTGTGGCCCAGCAAACGTCCGATCATGGGAAGGGACTCGCCCAGGGCCAGGGCGCGGCTGGCGTAGGAATGGCGAAGATCATGAAACGGAAGCATGCCTCCAGTCTTCACCCAGAATGTCAATCGCGATGCTCGCGGCGATGCGCTCTGCGGCCTCTTTCACCGAGTCGCGCGCCAGATGCGCATAGCGCGCCGTGGTCTGTATCTGGCTGTGGCCCAACAACTTCCCGATCATCGGGAGGGACTCGCCCAGAGCCAGGGCGCGGCTGGCGTAGGAGTGTCTCAAATCGTGGATCCGGACGTCTTCCAGGCCCGCTTGCTCGCGGATGATTCGCCAGACGTAATCGAGGCTGCTCAGGCGCCCGCCCGGCTTCCTGCCGGGTATGACCCAGGGGTTTCCGGGGAAGCGCGGGAGACCGGCGAGGAGCTTGACCGCTGGGGGCGAGAGCGAGACCGCCCGCGCGCCCGTCTTCGTGTCGGGCAGTCTCAGTTCGTTCTCATCCGGCGCCACGTCTTCCCAGCGAAGGGTGAGGATCTCCGACTTCCGGCACCCGGTCAGTATCAAGAGCCTGATCGCCGCCACTGCTGGCGCCGACGCGACGCCCTTCGCTTCGACGTTGTCCAGTACGCTCCCTAAGCGCATAAACTCCGCCTCCGTCAGGAACCGCTCCCGCCTGCGTCCGGGGTATTTGACGAGGGAGCGGCAGGGGTTCACTCCCTCGGGGACCAGTCCCCAGCCCTCGGCCAGTTTGTACATCGAAGACAGAGCGCCGACCACGGCGTTCGCAATCGCAGGCGTCTCGTACAGTTTCTGGTGGAGCTCCGCCACCTGCGCGCGTTCGACCGCCGCGAGAGGCATCCTGCCCAGGGCCGGCGCGATGTGCCTGTGGACCACGGAGCGGGCCAGTTTTACGGTGCGCGGTTTACACCGCACCGAGACGTATTCCGTGAGATACCGCGCAGCGAATTCGGCCACGCTCGGCCCGCCGGCGGGTATCAATGGTTCGGGCACGGGCGCCTCACCCGCCTTGATCCGGGAGATGATGAGGGCGGCCCGCTTGCGCGCCTCCTCCGCATGGATCACCCCCTGGCGGCCAACCGCCACACGTTTGGGACCCTCCGGTCCCCGCGCCTGCGCGATGTACACCTTACTCCCCGTGGGATAGACCCTCACACCGAAGCCGGTGAGCTCCCTGTCCCAGAATACGGTATCTTTTTCGACCGTAAGCTTCCCTACCATCCGGTTCGAGAGCGTCCTGTATGCGAGCTTCGTCATGTCCATTCCTCCCTCATGCCTCATCTTCGTTCCGCGCGACGTGGGCCCCGATGCTCTCGCCCACCCGGACCGCCGCGGCCTTCTCGGCGTCGCGAATCAGGTGCGCGTAGCGCGCCGTCGTCGCGACCTCCTTGTGTCCGAGCAACCTCCCGATCACGGGTAAGCCCTCGCCCAGCGCCAGCGCCCTGCTGGCGTAGGAATGCCGCAAATCGTGGATGCGTACGTCGTGGAGACCGGCCTGCGCCCGGATGGGCCGCCAGTAGTGATAGAGGTCCGAGAGGCGGCCCCTTCCCTTCTGTGCGGGGATCACCCAGGGGATTCCCGGAGAACGGGGGATCGCGTCGAGCACGTCAAGGGCGGCCGCCGTCACGGGAACCATGCGCGGGCCCGTCTTGGTGTCCCTCAACCTCAACTCGCCCGCCGTACGGTCCACGTCGTCCCAGCGCAGGTTCAGTATCTCGCTACTCCTGCATCCGGTCAGCATCAACAACCGGATAGCCGTGACCGCAGGCGGCCAGGTCGTTCCCTCCGTTTCCCCCAAGACCCGGCCCAGGCGCCGGTATTCCTCAGGCGTGAGGAACCGCTCACAAGGGCGCATCCTGTAGCGGCGCAACCCCCGGCACGGGTTGCTCCCGGGCGGAGTCAGTTCCCACGCTTCCGCCAGCGTGAACATCCGCGAGAGCACGTCGACCACGGAGTTCGCCATCCTCGGCGTTTCGCGAAGCCGGTGGTGCAATGCCGATATCTCGGCTGCTCCGACCTGGCCTACCGTCATCGAGCCCAGAGCCCGCAGGACGTGGTTCTCCAGTATGGAGCGATACGTCGCGACTGTGCCCGGCTTGCAGTGCGCCCCGGCATAAACGCGCATGAAGCGCTCGGCCAGTCCGGCCACGGTGAGTTCCGCCTCGGGCGGTCCGGGCTTCGGCTCCTCGCCTCGCTTGATGCGGTCGATGACGGAGGCCGCCTGCTTCCTCGCCTCATCGGTCGAGATATCCCCGTGCCGGCCGAGCGTCACGCGTTTGGGACCTCCGGGCCCCCGGGACTGCACCACGTAGACCTTCTTGCCCGTGGGGTGGACCCGCACCCCGAAGCCGGCCAAGTCCCGGTCCCAGAAGACCGCATCCTTCCCTTCGACTTCGAGCGCGTCGACGGCTCGCTTGAGGAGCTTGAACTCGCTTCTTTTCGGCATGCGCCCTCCTGAATATTCGTAATCAAAACGCATACGAGCGGTATCAAACAGGAGCGCATTCAAGCATGAATGTGGCGAAAATGCAAGAGGTCTTAAATCGAAAATAAGAAATATAAGCAAATAAAACATATAGTTATAATACAATAGCGCATTCAGGCGCATCGATGTCGGATTGATTTATTTGATTTATGTCTTTGCCCGTCATTCCGGCGCATGCCGGAATCCAGGCTGATGAAAAATGCATCGGTTTTGGATTCCGCATTCAAGCACTGCGGAATGACGACCAAAAGCAAACAAACTCCCCCTGAAAACGATTTGAATCGTACATACCCCCCTTGCGCGGAGCAGTGGGGAGGACGATATTGGAAGCATAGGCGGCCATTATCTCCAGGCCGCTGCCTAATCATGGCGTGGAGGGCCGCAACACGGGAGGATACGCCATGAAAAAAATCTTGCTTCTCGGATGCTTCCTCTTCCTCACGTGGCTCGCGGGCGCCCTTTTCCCCGGAGCCGACATCCTCGCCGGGGATGCTCCCACGCCCATCATCGAGGACGGTAGGTTCACGATGAAAGAGCCCATGGCGCACCGCCGCGAGGTCCTCACCGCAAGCTTCAACTCTCTCGATGTGGTCGGCAGGCCGGGGCAGACCGGGAAAGACAGCCCGCGCAAGCGGCGGATGACGCCCGAGCATTTCAAGCGCATTCCGGCCGCGAACGCCAACGGCTGCATTTCCTGCCACTACCTCCCCTACGCCGGCGTGGCATTCCCGGACGGCAATGGCTGAACAGAAAACTCAAATCATCGCTAGCTAGAGATTCTCCTCCTTAGGATTTAATCACTCCCCCCTTGAGGGGGAGTAGCAGAAGCCGAGCGGTTTGTGCGAAGGCTGATGCGTGGGGGGTCTGATGAAGGAGCGATTGCTTGCGGATGAAGAAAGCTTCGGTCGGAAATTCTCGCTCCTCGTTCGGAATAGACCCCCCACCGGCTCGGCTGCGGACTTTCCGTCCTCGCCTTGCCGACAATCCCTCATTCTTCAATCGGGATTGATCCTCAAGGGGGGAGTGATTTTGAAATGGAACACTCAATTAAAACGTACTTTCAAAAACGCGACGCTCCCCCTCCCCCATTGATCCCCTCTCCCCCTTACGCGAAAATGCGCCCTCACTCTCATCTGTTCACGTTTCACCAGAAAAGGAATCTCATCATGCCGATAAACGAAGCCACCGGCCTTGCGCAGGACATGGGCGTCACCGAGGAGATGATGGCCTGCCCCCTTCCCCGGGTCCCGCTCATCGACCCCGACGACATTCCCGAACACCTGGCCGCGGAACTCGCCCCCCTCTATGAGCGCGGCGTGAAGCGCTGGGGCAAGGTGTCGCGCTTTTTGCGCCTGCTCGGCTGGGCGCCCGGCTTCGTCGAGGGCTGGCAGATCATGGACGGCAAACTCCGGGTACAGCACCAGAAAACCGACCCTGAATACCTCCACATGGCCCAGCTCGTCATCATCAAGACGGCCATTCTCACCGAATGCAATAACTGACTCGGGCACAACGTCGAGCTCGGTCGGGCTCAGGGTATCGCGCAGGAGAAAATCAATCTATTGGAGGGCGACGGCTGGCGGGACAGCGAGCTGTTCAACGAGAAGGAAAAAGCCGCCATCTGCTGGGCGGAGGAAGTAACGAACCTGACGGCCAAGGGGAACGACGCGGCGTTTGGGGCGATGAAGAAACATTTTTCCACCGAGCAACTCGTATCCCTGACCCTCATCTGCGGGCTTTGGAACCTGACGGGGCGCGTGGCCGAGGCTCTTCATCTCGTGGTGGAACCCCCCGGCGAGCGCATCGCGTTTCAGGAAGGGAGTGAGTAGGGGGCGTTTGTCGGGTTATGGAGCGACGCCCACAAGCACCAGAGGAACTGCGGGAACCCCACGTCCTTGCCGCAAAACATTCAGCAAATCCCGCTCATAGTAGGCGACGCCGGAGGACATCTCCCGCTCCAGTTCCTTCATGGGGAGTATCTCCACTCCCACGTCGATGATGTCGGAAACATAAAAACTGAGATGCTTTACGAACAGATCGTGCGCGACGAAAGCGTACTTGCCGAACTGAACCTCCACCGCAACGCGCTCTTTTACGAAATCAGTCTGGTTGTAAGACATGATGGGTTCGTATCCGGCTTTCTCGATCGCTCGTTTCTGCTCACTTTCTGACAAACCATAAATGCCGCGCATGAGCTTTTCATCCGCCGTAAGCCAGAAAGTGCTTCTGCGCTCGCTCCAGCCGCGATCCTTGAGGCCGTCCTTGAACGCGCGATTCATGTCGGCCGGCGAGAACAGCACCTTGCCAGGCATCGTCTTCTCTTTGGATATCTTTGTCCGGCAAGCCATAGCGTCGACTTCCGCAATGACGTCCTTCACTTCTTCCCAAAGATGTTTGCGGTGGACGAGCAGGTATTCCTCGCCGTTCAGATGCGAATAACTGGCTTCGATGCGCACTAATGCCCACCGTTGGGTTTGGCGGGGTCGTAGATTGGCTTTCCCATCGGGCGCGTTTTGAGAGTTCCCAAATAAAGCCGACGCACCCGGTCTAGCGCGATGTCCACATATTCCGAAACAACGTCACAGCCATAGGCCGATCTCTCGTGCATGAGCGCGGCGATGATGGAGGAACCGACGCCCATGTAGGGGTCGAACACCGCATCGCCCTCATCCGTCATGGAGAGAACAAGGCGCTCCACTAACTCGACGGGGAACTGGCAGGGGTGAATCGTTTTTTCCGGATGGTTGCTCTTCACGTTCGGGAAAACCCACACGTCGCTCGGGTTCTTTCCCTTGGGATTCCCCGAGAGTTTGCCGATGTTCGGTCCCTTGAAGTGTTTCTTGCCCGGATATTTCGCCGGAACCCGTATCGGGTCGAGGTTCCAGGTGTAATCATCGCCCTTCGTCCACCAGTTGATGGTTTCGTATCTGCCCGAGAGCCGCTTGGTGCAGTGGAGCCCGTGGCCGAAACACCAGACGATTCGGTTGCGGAGCTTAAGGCCCTGCGCCTGAAAGACGGGATAGAGAACGGTGTCGAGCGGAATAATCTCCCCGTTTCTCACGTAATTGCCGACCTGCCAGCAGATGGAGCCTTTGGGGTGCAGCAACCGCGCGCACTCGCGAATCACCCGCTCCTGCGCCTCGACGTAAGCATCGAGCGGAGTTCTCGATTCGTATTCCTTCCCCAAGTTGTAAGGAGGCGAGGTGACGATGAGCTTCATCCTCTCATCGGGAAGCTCGCTCATGAAAACGAGGTTGCCCGCGCACGCGAGGATGGGTTGGCTTTTTAATTTTTCCTGCTCCAATCGAGGGAGCATGTCCTGCAACGGCTGCCGCGCCGTGTCAACATGCGAAGCGGCGTTGGTCATCCGATTTCCTCACGGGCGGCGAGCACCAAGGGGTTGGTAATCTCAATTTATAACTTGCCTTGATTAGCTAAAGCAACAAAGTTTTCCAAGTCGATCAAGGTGACTAAATCGGCATGCACCAAATGACGGTTCAGGCCACCAGCCAGAAAATAATCACGCAAACTCCACCCGGAACCACCCAGGACAAGATATGCTCTTCTGTCCGGTTCTTTTTGTATCGCTTCAGCGAGACATATAATTTCATAGGGTACTTTTTGCTCGGCGGTGCCGGAGACCTGCTGCCATTTGAGCGAGACGAGATATTCATTGTCATCATCATCTTTCGCCAAGACATCCAGGAAGTGGCGTCTTCCATTAGGTCTTTCCCCAATGAGCACCTGGGTTTCGTAACCGTATCCCCCATTCGCCAGAGCAGGCAGAACCATCGCTTCCAAGACGCCGCCTGTTCGCGTATTGCGCGCAGCACTCATATTTCAATTCCCCGCACGGCCAAAACCTCCCGCGCGGGGGAACGATCCCCGGTGCAACTGATGCGGCGCGGGCCTTCGAGGAATCGAAGCGAGAATCCCGTCTCTTCGTATAAGCGGACGATTCTTTCCGTCGCCTGATTCGAGAGCACCACGGGGCCTTCGTGCATGCTCAGAAATTCCGCGAGACGCACCTGATCCGCCCATGAGAAATCCTCTTTGGCGTACTTGGTGAACTGGACGTCATAGGGAGGGTCCGCGTAGATGAAATCACCGGGATCAATGGGGAGCGTCTCGAAGTCTTCGTTCCGAAACTCCCATTTCTCGAAGACCTCCCGGTAAGCCAGAAAATTTCTCACATAGTTGATTCGCTTGTAGCGTCCGAAGGGGACGTTGAACTCACCCTTGCCGTTGAAGCGGCAAAGGCCGTTGTAGCCGGTGCGGTTCAGGTAATAGAAAAGCTCCGCCGCCTCCTTGTTGCGCCCACGTCCGCTCATGAGAAGCGCGTTGAACCGCTCCCTGTGGGCGTAGTAGGCATCCGCGTCGTTTCGCATATCGAGCCGGGCGTTTGAGAGACCCTTTTCCAGCCAGGCGTAGAAATTCATGAGCGGGGCGTTAATGTCGTTCAAAAGCGCCTTCCCGGGGGTGAGACCGAGCGCTACGGCCAGCCCCCCGCAGAAAGGCTCCACGAGACGGCGGTCACTGTGCTTTTCCCAATAGGCCCGGATGTGCGGGATGAGCCACCGCTTGCCGCCTGCCCATTTGAGAGGGGGCCCCGGCTTCTCATCACGGGCGCGGGCTTTGGCTCCTGATTTACGAACTTGCGCTTTCGTACTTATGGCCATTCGGATATCCGAAACGCTTTGGTGGGCGGATGATGCGGACAACATACCACAAACAAGAACCTGAGCCACCAATACACCTGCCCAGGATGATGATGGACGCTCTCGCCACGCGAAACGATTTGCTTAACCAGATAATTGTTGTTACAATTTGCTATGCAATACGAATGGGATGAGAATAAACGGGAGGCTAATCTTGACAAGCACGATGTCGATTTTCTCGCTGCCCTGGAATTCGACTGGCGGACGGCTTTAGTCTAGGAGGATGCGCGCTCCGGGTATGAAGAACACCGCTTCTGGGCTTTGGGCTTGATTCAGGAACGGGTCCACGTGCTGGTATTCACCTGCCGTGAGTCGTTCATGCGAATCATCAGCCTGCGCAAGGCGAATAAAAGAGAGACGAGGCGATACGCGGAGCAACGCGCATGAGGAAGGATAGAAAATGGCCGGCAACCGAAATAGCAAGCCGCCGCTTGAAGTGGAGGATCGACCCTTAAGCGAGAAGATGCTGGAGAAGATGCGTCCGGCATCGGAAGTGGCGCCAGAGATCGTCGAAGCCCACGCCCGGGGAGAACTGGCGAACAACGCCCCCCACCGATTCCGCGGGGCGCAGAAAAAGCCCACCAAGGTGCAGACCACCATTCGGCTTGACGCGGACGTGGTGGCGCACTTCAAAGAAAGCGGCAAGGGGTGGCAGTCCCGCATCAACACCGCCTTGCGAAAAACTGCATTCGGCGGCAAAAAAGCGGATTGATTTCAGACGACTCCCCTACCCCCCGATCTCCGCGCGCACGATGGCGGCGCCCTCGGCCATGGACTTGAGCTTGCCGAAGGCGACGTCGCGGTCCATGTATTTCATCCCGCAATCAGGAGCCAGGATGAGCCGCTCGGGTGATACGTGTTCGAGCGCCGCCCGGATGCGCGCCGCCACCGTTTCGGGTGATTCGACGTTCGGATCGCCGTTGTCGATGACGCCCAGGATGATGGTCTTGTCCGGCAGCTTTTCCAGCACGGCCAAGTCGATGCCCGGCTGGGCCGCCTCGATGGATATCTGGTCGATGTCGCTCTCGTTGAGCTCGGGAAGGAAGGAATAGGCGTCGGGCTTGCCGAGTCCCTGCCAGGCGTGGATGGCCGCGTAGCCGAAGCACATATGAAGAGCCGTAGTGCCCTCCACGCCCTTTAACGCCTCGCCGAGCACTTCCAGGGCGAATTCCTTGGCTATCTCCGCGCGCGCCTGCATGTAAGGCTCGTCTATCTGCACCACGTCGGCGCCTGCGGCGAACATGTCCTTCACCTCCTCGTTCACCGCGCGGGCGTAGTCGAGCGCCATCGCCCGCTGATCGCCGCCGTAGTAATCATCCTGCGCCTGCTGCGTCATGGTGAAAGGACCCGGAAGGGTGATCTTGATCCGCCGCTCCGTGTTGGCGCGCAGAAACTCGACGTCGCTCACCTCGATGGGTTTTGGACGATGGATCTTCCCCATCACGCGGGGCACGGGGTTGTCCCGGCCCGAGCGGTCTTTCGTATAGCCGTGGCGTTCGGTGTCGATGCCGCCCAGGGCCGTGGCGACGCGGTTCGAATAGCTCTCGCGGCGCACCTCGCCGTCCGAGATGATGTCGATTCCCGCGCGCTCCATGTCGCGTATCGCGAGGAGGGTGGCGTCGTCCTGCGCGGCCTCCAGAAACTTAGGAGGAATGCGCCATATCTCCTGCGCACGCACGCGGGGGGGGAGGCGCGTGGTGAGATTCTCGCGGTCGATGAGCCAGTCCGGCTGGGTGTAGCTGCCCACGACGGTGGTGGGCAGGAGTTTTTCGGGCATCGGGACTTCCTCCTCATGTCGCCGAAGCCGGCCCCGGCTCCGTGCGTCTCGAGCGCCGCTGCGCGGTGGCGTATCCCTAAAAAAATATCAGGGCGTGAGCATCACGCGCATCACGCCGTCTTCTCTCGCCTTGAACATGCGCATCGCCTCGTTGAACTCATCGAGCGCGAACGTGTGCGTGAGCATCTTCTCGGTGGCGATGTGGCCGTCGGAGATGATCCGGATGGCCCTCGGGTAGCAGTTGGGCGAGCCGCGCCCGCCGAATATGGCTATCTCGTCGAGCACGATGCGATCCGTGTTGAAGGACACCTCCTGGCCGCCGTTGATGCCTTCTAACACCACGCGCCCGCCGCGCCGGGCCATGTCCACCGCCTGGCGCATCGTCTCGGGCGGGCCGGCGCACTCGATGACGAGGTCCACCCCGCGGCCGTCCGTCTCCTGCTTGACGACCTCCACGGGGTCTTCTTTCGTGATGTCGATGGTGCGGTCCACACCGAGTTCCTCCGCGATTCCCAGCCGATAGCCGCGCCCGGTGATGAAGGTCTTGGCCGCGCCCATCATCTTGACGAGCTGGAGCACGGAGAGACCCAGCAGACCGGGGCCTAAAATCGCCACGGTGTCGGCCGGCTCGATACCCCCGCGCTCGATGGCGTGGAGCGCGATGACGACCTGGTTCACGATCACCGCGTCCTCCCACTTCATGGATTCGGGCATCTCGTGGAGGTTGTTCGGAGGTGCTACGCCGTATTCGCTGAAAGCGCCGTTCGCCGTATGGCCGAGGAGCTTGTAGCCTCCGTCCGGCTTCACGGCGTCCTCGCAGATGTGGTAGTCGCCCCGGATGCAGGTGGCGCATTTGCCGCAGCCGACCGTCGGCTCCATGATGACGCGGTCGCCCACCTGAAGAGTCGTTTTCGCGCTGCTTCCGATAGCGGCCACCTTCCCCGCCCACTCGTGTCCCTGGATGAAGGGATAATAGGGCGGCCACATGGGGCGCATGTGCCCCTCGTAGATGTGGATGTCGGTGCCGCAGATGCCGCAGGCGGCGACCTTCACCAGCACTTGGTCGGGTTCGTAATCGGGCACGGGAATCTGCTCGATGCGCACCTCGTGCGCGTCATGCGTGACGGCGGCTTTCATGGTTCCTGGAATATCGCTCATCTCACTCCCCTCCTTCGTTTAAGAGGATATTGATAGTGCATGGATTCCGGCTCAGCCCTTCGGGCTCAACTGCGTCGCTTTTCTGTCTGGCCGCTGCATGTCGAACACGTCGTGCGAGCGGCAGTATCCGTTCCCGGCAAGCCTGCCCACCGGCCGGAGCAGAACGGGGTCGATGTATTTCCCCTCCTCGATCATCACGTCTTCGCGCACGTGCCAGCGCACCACCTCGCCGATGATGACGTTCGTCAGGTGTTCGCGCCCGTTCGTGATGAGGTGGCGGAACCGGCACTCCATGGCCACGGGCGCTTCGGCGATGCGAGGCGCCTTCACCAGATCGGAATCGAGCGGCGTGAGGCCCGCTTCCTCGAATTCGCTCACCTCGAAGGGATAGTCGTCCGCGCAGATGTTCATCTGCTCTTCCAGGCCGTCCACCACCGTGTGGATGACGTAGCCTTGCGTCTCCATAATGTTGCGCGCCGTATCCTTGTAGGCCTCCTCGCGCACGCCCACCGAAATCGAGAGGAGGGGCGGGTCGTGACCCACACAGGTGAAGAAGCTGAATGGTGCGAGATTCGCGTAGCCGTCCGCGCTGATGGTGCTCACCCAGGCGATGGGCCTCGGCACGACGGAGCCGACGAGCAGGCGGTAGTTCTGCCGCCAGTGGTTGTCGGCGGGGTCGATGGTTTTGTATTTCATGCGTTTTCATACTCCTGTTAATGTAAGCCGATAAGCGCCCCCTTGCGCGCAGTCGATAGCGGACGTTTTGGGGTCATGAAATATACTTGCACGAGTCCGCCGACGCCATCGCCGATTCCATCGCCGTGAAGCACGCCCCCTGCGGGTCCATGATTCCGCCGATTCTCCCCACGTCGGGAATCTCCATCGGGGGGAACGTGCCCTGGCCGCCCAGGCTTTTTGCCTTATCGAGCGCGGCGTCCAGGCTCTCCACCTGAAAATACACCCCCCAGTGCGGGGGCATCTCGCCCATGTCGGGCTGGAGTTCGAGCATGCCCGCGCGCGGCTCCTCGCCGCTCATGAAAACCATGTAGTCCCCGCCGGCGGGATTGGGCGTCACTGTGCTCGTCCAGCCGAACAGTTCGGCGTAAAAAGAACCGGCGCGTTCGACGTCCTTGGTGAGCAGTTCGTTCCAGTTGAGGGTACCCGGCTCGTTCATCACCTCGGCCCCCTTGTGCGCCTTCGGCTGCCAGAGGCGCAAGAAAGCCTCCCCCGGATCGCGAATCATCGCCATGCGGCCCACGTCGAGCACGTCGCACGGCTCCTGGGCGGCGTGGCCCCCGAGTTCCACCGCTTTCTTCACGGCCTCATCCGCACTCTCGACAGTCACGTAGCTCTGCCAGAAGGAGGGATGGCCGCTCTCGAGCATTCCCGGAAACATCTCGAACATGGCGCAGACCTGTTTTCCGTCCTTGGAAAACATGGTGTAGACCGCCTCGTCCATCACGAGCCGATCCTCAAAGGTCCAGCCAAACAGGGACGTGTAGAAATCCTTGGCGACGCCCACCTCCTTCGCCACCAGATCGGCCCAGCAGAAACTGCCCGGCGCGTATTCTTTTCCCTCGGACACGAATTTCATTCCTCCATTGATGACGGCGAATGACACGAATTTTATTCCTTAGCTTATAATGACGAACAACGGCCCGGTATGAAGCCTAACGAGAAAGGCCGCTCGAAAACTGCTGCATCCCCCTGGGAGTCGGCGAAAAATCATAGCGCGAAGCGGCGGCGGCGAACAAGCGCTCAAGCACCCTCGTCGTATTCATAGCGCAGGCCGTCTGGCTCATCCGGATCGGCGAGACGCGAGGCGGGCTCCGGGGCGTCTTCATCCTGCGGGCTCTCTATCGCCTCTTCTTCGAGCAGCCAACGCTCATAGAGTTCCTCGGGCAATTCCTCCACGTATCTCGAAAGCCTGGAGAACGCCCCCATCTTCCACGCTTCGCTCTCGAGCATGGGCTGGCACATGTAGAGTTCGTCTTTCGCCCGCGTGAGAGCGACGTAGAAAAGCCGCCTTTCTTCCTCTTCCCCCTCGGGATCGGCCAGCGACCGCGTCGAGGGAAAGCGGGTATCGGTGAGCCAGAGGAGGAACACCACCTTCCACTCGAGACCCTTCGCCTGATGAACCGAGGTCAGGATCATCGACTCATCCGGCTCCTCGCGCTCGCCCGGGGTCGCGGGTCCAGCGGCGGCGGCCGTTCCCATGAGCGCCAGTTCGGATAGAAACGCCGTCGCCGCCTCGTATTGCATGGCGAATTCCGCGAGTTGGCGCACGTCCTCTATGCGCGTCGGGGCGTCTTCGAAAGTGTTCTCGACGTAATCCTGATAGAACCGATCCAGAACGAGGTTTATCATCTCCGTCGGCGGGAGAGCGAATTGCTGCTCGCCCATAGCGGCGCGCGGCGCGCCCGTCAGATCGACGACCAGCTTCCTGAAAACATCAAAACCCTCGCGCGCGTTCCTGGGGAGGGAACCCACCCCGCCGCGCGCTAGGAATAAGAAGGGCTCCGCCTGCGCACTTACCTGCTCCCAGACCCTGTGCGCCGTCACATCCCCCACGCCGGGCAGGAGCTTGAGCGCGCGCTTCCAGGCCAACTCGTCCGCAGGGGAGCTCACCAGCCGCAGGAACGCCGTGACGTCCTTGATGTGGCGCTGCTCGAAAAAGCGAAGTCCGCTTCTGATCTCGAAGGGAATCCCCCGGCGCGTGAGCTCCATCTGAAGCTCCATGGAGTGGTAGTGCGCCCGGTAGAGCACCGCGATCTGGGAGAGCGGCACGTCATCCTCATCGCGCAGCGCCAGCGTGCGGTCGACCACGAAGTCGGCCTGCTGCATGGCGTCGCGCGCGGCCACGAGGGCGGGCTTCATCCCCTCGCCGCGGGAGGTCTTGAGGTTTTTCTTGAACTGGCGCTTGTTGTGGGCGATGGAGGCGTTGGCAAGCGCCAGGATGGAGGCCGTGCTCCTGTAGTTTTCTTCGAGGCGGAAGAGCCTGGCGCCGGGGTATCGCTCAGGAAAAGTGATGATGTTCTCAAAATGCGCGCCCCTGAAGCTGTAGATGCTCTGCGCGTCATCTCCCACCACGGTGACGTTCTTTTGCTCTCCGGCCAGGAAGTCCACGAGGTCGGCCTGCACCTTGTTGGTGTCCTGGTATTCATCCACGAGGATGTAGCGAAAACGCGCCTGGAGTTCTTTACGCACCTCCTCCTGCTCGGCGAGCAGATTCCGCGTGAGGGAGAGCAGACCTGAGAAATCCACCGCCTGTATCTCTTTTTTGCGCTTCTCATAGTGGGCGGCAATCTGTTCTATCTCGCCCAGGCGGTCCGCCAGGTATGAATACCGACCCAGAACCGTCTCCGAAACGCTCCGGTCGGTATCGGCGGCGAGAGCGAAAACCGACTCCAGAACGCGGCCCCTCGGGAAATACTTCTCCTTCGGGTCGAACCCCGCGAGGCGGATGCACTCGGTCACCAGATCGGCCGCATCCTCGCGGTCCAGGATAGTGAAATTCGGCCCGTACCCGATGAGTTCCCCATAACGCCTCAGGATTAAATTCCCCACGTGGTGGAACGTGCCGCCCCACACGCGCCGCGCGTCCGTCTGGATGAGGGAGGCGGTGCGGTGGAGCATCTCGCGCGCCGCCTTGTTCGTAAAAGTGACGAGGAGGATGGATTCGGGCGCGACGCCGTCTTCCACGAGGCGCGCGAGGCGGTAGGTGATGGTGTGCGTCTTGCCGCTGCCCGCGCCCGCGATGACGAGAAGCGGCCCCCCTCCCGCCATCACGACTTCCAGTTGCTGGGGGTTGAGCTTTTCTTCATACGCCTTGCGCCGCGCGGGCGATGGCGTGGGCCGTTTCAGCGTGTACGTTCTGTGCTCTCTTGGGCTCATTTTAATACTCTCTCATGGAGTTCGAACCCGGCGTCCTCGCCCGACAATGCGCGTCTGGGACTCGTGCGCGCTCATTTGAATGCTCTCTCATGGGGCTTCACGCCGGGTATCCTCCGGCGATGCGCGGATGAAGCTCTCCTGTCATTCATTTCAGCACTTTAACGCTTCTTGGCGAAACGGCCCAACTACCCATTCGGTTGACAGGCGAACGGCTCCAAAGATAATGTGTGTCCATACACAAACATCACAGGCTGGAGCGTTCTGATGGGCGGATACCAGACATTCCTCGACGGAGCGGCGCTGGGCTTTTTCCTGGGTTTCATCGCTTTTTACCTGCTGCACCGCTACATGGCGTCCAAGCGGAAAAAACCAAAAACCGAGGTCGACCGCCTCGTCGACGACATTCAGGACTACTACCGGAACGTCTCCGACTCCGAAGGCAAGGACTACGACTGAGCCGCGCGCTCACCCCGCAGCGCGGCCTCGCGGCCGCCACCTCAAATATAGGGCAGATACGAATTTCGCTCCGAGACGGGCGCGTCCTGAAGGTGCGCCAGCGAATTCATCGTCACGACGCTCCAGCCCCGCTCGGGCGAATGCTCGATGATGTTCATGGCGGCATTGTGCTGACGTATCCGTCTGAAGCCGTTGAGCTCCACGCCCAGAATCCTGCACAGGATCATGATGATCGCCAGATTGTGGCTCACCGCGGCGATAGTCTCGTTTTCGTGCGCCGCAAGAAACCGCTCCATCGCGGTCCAAGCCCTCTCCTGTAATTCCGCGAGAGTCTCACCACCCGGCATGCGCGCACGGGCGGGATAGTTTCGCCACACATGTATGAAATCGGGATGCGTCTCGGGAAGCCGGCGAAAGGGCTCTCCCTCGAGTTCGCCCTGGTTCAACTCGGCGATGCCCGCCTCCTCGTACAAGGGCGCGCCCACGGCTTGCGCGACGATCTCGGCGGTACGCCTCGCGCGCCTCAGTGGACTCGCGTAGACGCAGGCGATCGGACGCCCACGCAGCGTGCAGCCGAGCGCTTCGGCCTGGGCGACGCCCACGTCGTTGAGCTCGGTGTCGGAAACACCCTGTATGCGCTGCTCGACGTTCCAGTCCGTCTCGCCGTGTCGCAAAAGATAGAGAAGCAAAGCGGTCAAACTCCGGTGGGGGTGACGCCCGGGCGAGCGTCGCCTTAGTTGTTGTCCTCTTTTAGAAAATCATCGGGCTTCAAGTCCTTGAGCCATTCCTTGATGTCCTCGGGCTCGTCCTCGATCGGCTTTTCCGCCTCGGGGGGCTTGTCTTCCCCTCTGCGCGCCTCCATACCGGAGACGCCCTCTTTCACTTCCTCTTCGTTGAACTGGATGCTCTTCGCCTCCTCGAGCACCTTCTCCTCGACGAAAATCGGGCTGCCCATGCGGAGGGCCACGGCGATGGCGTCGGAGGGCCTCGAGTCGACGACGAATTCCGAGCCGTTCATGGAAAGATGTATTTCGGCGAAAAAGGTATTGTCCCGCAAATCGTTGATGATTATTTTGTCCACCCGGCCTTTGATGTTGTTGATCAGGTTCTTGATCAAATCGTGGGTCATCGGACGCGGCGTCTCGAAACTCTCGATCTCGCGCGCGATGGCATGGGCCTCGAAAATACCCACCCAGATGGGCAGCGCGCGATCTCCCTCGGTCTCGCGCAGAACCACAATCGGCACATTGGTGTGCGGATCGAGCGTGAGGCCCTTGACTTTCATCTCGATCATCATTCGTCTTCCTCCATCGCCACGGCGCTTGGCGGCGAGACTCCGGCCAAAGAGTGAATGCCACTCCTCATAATTTTCACCTCGACCAACTCCCCAGGCGCAGGCGTAAGACCCTCCGCGTATAATTGTACCCTGTGATTGCCTCGGCTGCGACCCGCAAACCAGTTCGGAGCCGACTCATCCCCCACCTCCGGGCAGCCCGCGCATCCGGCGGGCGCGCTCTTGGGCTTCACCGCCCGCTCGACCATCACCTCCTGCACACTCCCGACGAGTTCCGCGTGCAGACTCTCCGTCATCTCGCGCTGCACCCGGCTCGCCTCCTCGAAGCGCTCGGTGAGCACCTCTTCGGGAAGGGCCTCCATGTCGAATGCGGGCGTTCCGGGCCGGGGGGAGTATTTGAACATGTAGATATTGTCGTAGCGAGCCTCGCGCAAAACGCGGAGCGTGCCCTCGAAATCCTCATCCCGCTCCCCGGGGAAGCCGATGATGACGTCAGAAGTCAACACCCCGTCCTTCACGCGCTCCCTGAACAGGGAGACCTTTTCCAAATATTCCTCCGCCGTGTAGCCGCGCTCCATTCGCGCGAGCACCGCGTCCGCTCCCGATTGAACCGGGAGATGGAGATGCTCGCACACCTTTGGGGATTCCCCCATCGCGTCGACCATCTCCTCATCGCAATCCTTGGGATGGGACGTCATGAAGCGGATGCGTTCGAGCCCGTCCACGTCGTTCAAGCGCCTGAGCAGCCCGCCGAAGCTAAGATCGTTCGGGGATTTACGGCCATAGGAGTTCACATTCTGGCCGAGGAGCGTCACCTCGCGAAAACCCTCCTCCACCGCGCGTTCGACCTCGTCCACGATGAGTTCGCTCGGCTTGCTCCACTCGGGTCCGCGCGTGTAGGGTACGACGCAGAAAGTGCAGAAATTATCGCACCCGCGCGCGATGCTCACGAAGGCGTTCAGGCCGCCGCCGCGCACCATCGGGGCGAGTTCGGTGAAATCGGGCGCGATAGGCTCGGTATCGATCACCCGGCCCTCCTCCATCTCTTCCAGCAGCATCGGGAGCTTGGCGATGTTCTGGGTGCCGAAGACGAGGTCGACTGCTTTGCCGCGCTTCGCGATCGCCTCTCCGTCGCGCGTTGCGAAACAGCCGCACACGCCGACTTTGAGGGCGGGGTTTGCTTTCTTGAGCTTGTCGAGACGCCCAATCTGGCTATAAACCTTCTGCTCCGCCTTGTCGCGAATCGAGCAGGTATTCAGCAGGATGAGGTCGGCCGTCTCGTTCGATTCGGTCTCCTCATACCCTTCGGCCTCCAGATACCCGGTGATCGTCTCCGTATCGTAGCGGTTCATCTGGCAGCCGTATGTGAATATCTTGAACTTCTTGCTCAAAGCGTACTCTCCATTATTTGCCCACCCCCCGTGCGACGAGGCTTTCGGGCGGCGCAGGTTTCCGGGAAATCCTTGGGCCATATTGCGAGGGCGCGTATTCGATGTCAACTTGAATGATGGAAAAGAAGCACCGACTTTGATAAGGATGTCGAGGGGTTGCGCTTTTTTCTTCTCTCAAACGGGAATACGTCATGCACGTAGTTTGTTTTCACGGAAGACGCGAAATCGGCGGAGAGGGCCTTTTCCTGAGCGCGGCGCGCATCTTCGGCGAGGCGGCCGCCAGTGAGGGGTTTTCCGCCCAGGTGCGCACGCCCGGCTTTCCCTCTCCGGCGGGCTCGCCCGACAGGGCGGTGGTGAAAATTTCACGAGAACAGTTCACCGACCTCGCCATCCCGGCGGCGTATGATCTCGAAATCGTCTGCGACCCCCTCCTCACCGTCGTACCCCCGATGGGCAACGCCCTCAAACCAGGCGGCATTCTCGTCTTGAACACGCAAAACGCCAAAGAAAACCACGAGATCCGCATCGCCTCGGTGGATATCGACGCCATCGCCTCAAAACACGCCGCAGCGCCAGAGGCGGCGCATCTGGGTGCTGCCCTGGCCGCCTGGAATGCGCTGGAAGGAGGCATTTCCGCCCAAAAAGTCATCGAGGCGTATCGCGAAATTCTGGGCGAGGCCATGCGCGAGGCGGAAAAGGAGGCCCTGGCCGAGGCCGCCTCGACGACGAAAGCTGCGCTGAGCGCCGGATAACGCCCGGCAAGAGCGCGCCTTTTCACGCAGCGTTCATTCTTTTCTCCCCGAATCCTCGGGTTTTCCGTTGACCTCCCCTCGGCGCAACGTGTAGTTTGTGCGCGTCGTCTCCGCCCGGCGACGAGAAGACCGCGCCTCTCCCCGTCCAAACCCGCCCACGGGAAACCCGGATGAAGCGGCTCCTACTTATAGGCGCGCCCTGTCTTTTGCTCATCGCGTTCCAGGTTTCGGGGTGCTCTTCGTTTCACCAGAATTTTCTCGTGCGCCTCTTCGCGCCCAAATCCTTCGAAATCGGCCTTTGGGTCCAAGCGGAAGGCGCGAATAGAACCCTGGACAGCGCCGGGAAAATCAAGGCTCTGGTGAAGCGCGCGCGCGCTGCGGGCGTCACGGACATCTACGCGCAAGTCTATCGCTCTGGCCGCGCGTGGTTCCCCACGAAGCTGGCCGATGATTCTCCTGCAAAACGAGCCGGGCAAGATCCACTGGCGCTCCTGCTCGCCCTGGCTTCTCCGAAAG
This sequence comes from bacterium, assembly GCA_965261085.1. GTDB lineage: Bacteria > UBA8248 > UBA8248 > UBA8248 > UBA8248 > Bin107. The sequence goes on along the minus strand of OZ253442.1, from coordinate 2,378,203 downwards.
AAGGCGGCCGCGCCATCAAGGTCCATGCGTGGATAAACGCATTCGCACTGGCGAGAAACAAAAAAGCGCCCATCATCCGCGAGCTTGGGAAAGAAGCCGTGCTAAAGGATCAATACGGGCGCTCCCTGCTCGAATATCCTCTCTCGGGAAAACCCGCGTGGGCGAAAGGGTTCGGCCTGGGGACACCCGGCATTTTTCTCGACCCGGGCCATCCGGGCGTGCGGGGGCGCATTATCGACATCGCGGCGGCGTTGGTGCGCAATTATCCGCGCCTCGCGGGCGTACATCTCGATTTCATCCGCTATCCCTACGCGCTTCCCATATCGCCGGGTTCTCGCTTCTCTCCGCGTCTTGATTTCGGCTACAACGAGGCTTCCGTCGCCCGTTTCGAGCGCAAGACTCAGAATACCGCGCCGCGCGCAGGCTTAAGCGTCAAGCGTGCGGACGCGGCGGCGTGGGATGTGTGGAGGCGCGCGCAAGTCACGGCGGCGGTTCGCGGCGTTTATGAAACAACTAAAGGTTTAAGAAAACAAATTATTGTTTCTACTGCCGTTCTCCCTTGGGCGGAACGGGCCTACCTCTCCGCCTTTCAGGACTGGCGCGGCTGGCTCGAAAAAGGGTTTCTCGATAAGGCCGTAGTGATGAACTATACTAGGGATGAGCATCTGGCCGCTCAAATCAACCGAAGCGCGCTCGCCGCCAGGAAGGTGAAAACCCCGAATCCGCGCGCACCCAAGGTCGTCATCGGCCTGGGAGTCTATTTGTTCACCAAACACCCTGCGGGCGTGTGGCGCGAATGGCGCTCCGCCCGGGAGGCGGGCGCCGATGGCGTCGCCCTTTTCTCCTATGATCAGATGGTCGAAAACGATGCGATGTGGGAATTCCCCGTTCGGTGACTCTACTGCCGCTACCCCTGAGGAAACAAGCGTTTTGCACTTGCGTGGAACTTCATCGAAAGCTATAATTTACCTTAAGTGACGTGCTCACCCGCCCCTGTATTTTATTTCCGCCTAACCATATTTTTAGATTTCTGTTGTTGAATGTCGTTTCAGCAAGCAGAAAAGGCATGAGCGCGCACTCGCCGCCCGAGCACCGCTCAAGGAAAAAAGGAGAACAAGAAAATGAACAAAGGCGAACTCGCAGATTTCATCGCCGCGCAGGCGAACCTGAGCAAGTCGAGCGCCCAGGGCGTAGTCGACGCATTCGTAGGCGCCGTAACTTCGGCTCTCAAGAGCGGGGACAAGGTGACGCTCACGGGTTTCGGCACGTTCAGCACTTCCAAGCGGGCGGCCCGCAAGGCGCGCAACCCGAGAACGGGCGAGGAGATCCAGGTGGCCGCGGCCACCGTGCCGAAGTTCAAGGCGGGCGCGGGCCTGAAAGCCTCCGTAAACTAGAACTTGCAATATGGACGGCCGGAAAAGTCCGGCTCGTCTGAAAAAAGACTCCCAAAGACTGCGCGCTTCGTTTGCGCTGAAACGACTCGGACATGGAGCAAGTCGGAGTCTGGGAGTTTGTTCGTTCAGACGTCGACGTGAAAATAGTCTTTTAAGTATCAGTTGGCGTGAAAAGATGGAAACGCGAGCTTTCGGGTTTCAGTGGAAACGATATTTTTGATGATCCGATTCATTTCGGGGCGAGAGACCGGAATCAGGATATTGCGCCATCTATGGCGACCTCTCCTGCCCATGCCTCCCAGTCGGAAAGCGCATCCACGGAATCGTCGATGAAATCCATATAATCGCCCGTCAGCCGCGCTCCATCTTCTATAAGGCGGCACGTCCTCTCCGTGTTCTCCTCGCTGAAGGGCAGCCTGAGCTTTCTCAAAACGATTTTCGTTCGTCCGCCCAGAAAGAGGTGGTCGACGTCGTGCATATCGCCATAAAACTTCCGGGGCGCACCGCGCGCGCGCGCGACTTTCTCCGGCTCGCAACCATACAAGGCCCCCAGACCCTCGGCATATTCGCGTTTTTGGGCGTCGCTCATGGCGGACTGGGCGTCTCGGAGTTGCTCCCCCACCGTTCTGTCGTCGAGATATATGGCGTAATCCACCGCGATTTCGACCAGCACGTGCGCGAGATAATGGAGGCTCGCATCATCGGTGGGTACGCCCATTTCTTGCGTGAATTCCCGCATCAGGGGAATGAGTTCGACCCCCTTGAGGTAGGTGTAGCCCCGCTTTTGGGAGGGAGACAGCCCGCTCCCCACCTTGGCGATGCTCCCGTAGTGGCAGATGTTGTCGACCACCAGATGGCATTTCACCCACAAGAGTTTCGGGAATCGGCCCATCACCCCCGAAGGCGGAGCGAACCGGTGGGTTTCCTTCGGCTTGAATTCCCCAGAGAGGGGCAAGGAATCGGGCGCCACGTTATAGACGTAGGCGTCATCCCCGGGGTGGGGCATCTCGGGGTGACGCTCCAACAGTTCCCGCAAAACCAGCGTGTGGCAGTTCGTGAGCAAAAACCTCGCCTCCCTAAAGCGCTCCCGTCAATGAATAGCGCCCATCGGCGCACGCGACTTCTCCGGATTCCACGAACCTCTCCAGGTGCAGCGCTATCACGCGGGCGCCCAGGTTTCTCTGGCGCTCGGGCAAATCCTGATATATGAGGTCCGCTATCTTGGCTGGCGTATCGTGCCCTGCGCCCAGCGCCTCGAGATACTGCGCATCGCGCATCTTGCGGTGTTCTATAAGTTCGTCGATTCTGCCGATCGGATCCTCGATCACCGGACCGTGGCCCGGATAGATGAGACGAGGCGCGAGGCTCTTCACCTTCTCCAGCGATTCGAGATAATCGCCGAGATTCCCCTTGGGCGCGACCACCGCCGTGGTCGAAGGGAGAAGAACGTTGTCGCCTCCCAGGAGAATCTTCTCCTCTTCCCACCAGAAAGAAAGGTGCCCGGGAGAATGGCCCGGCGTCAGGATGGCCTCGAAGCGCATTTCTCCCAACTCGACGAATTCCCCCTCTCTAATCGGAGAAACCGGCAGATCCGGCTCTTCCTCCTCGAGGAAGCCCATCTCCAGGGGGTGGGCGCAGGCCGAAACGCCGAATCGCTCACACGCCGCCTTCGCGCCGCCGGAGTGGTCGAAATGGTGGTGGGTCAAGACGAGTTTTTCCAGCACGGCCCCGGCGCGCGCCTCCACCCAGGAGAGCATATCGGGAATGCACTCGCGGTAGCCCGCGTCGAAGAGGATGTAGGGACCATCCCCGATGAGGATCACCTCAACGTGTTCCATGAACGAACCCTGGGGGGCTTCCAGCCGGTGAGTCTGGATGAGAGGCGAACCGGTCGATTTCACGTTCAAGAAAAACCCTCGCTTTCGATTTCAACCGCTGGAGAAAATCCGCGCCATGGCGCCGGCTCGATGAATCGCCGGAGTTTTCATTCGCTCGCTCATTTCAAAGAAAGATGTTTATTTATTCAACATCTTTCCCGGAAGTAATAAGCGAAAAATCATCGGACCTGGATTTTCACCAGCCGGAAATTACGGCATTGACAGATATGAAAAATCTGTTATTTTCACTACTACAATACTCTGCAGACAGCAAAGAAAACAAGTAATAAGAGCATCGTTTTCTTCGTCTGCGCGAGTGGTGTTGCCACATACGTGATTAGATAGGACACATATAACCGGGGGTAGTCCCCCACTCTATTCCAGCATTGAGGAGATTCTCGATGAAACCCCGTATCCGTTTCTTAATTGCCGCGGTGGCGGCACTGGCTGTCTTCGCCTCGGGCGCGCTCGTATCCGAAGCGATGATGAAAAACCAGAAAGAGCTCGTGCGCGCGGCGAAAAAAGAGGGCGCCGTCACGATCATCAACCCTCTTTTCGGCGATCGCACGGCCAAGCGCATGGGCCCGGCGTTCGCCAAGCACTATGGCCTCGGGAGCGGCTTCAAATTCCGCAACCTGCGCAAGGGCACCGGCGCCACCGTCTCCCAGGTGCGTCAGGAGATGCGGGCCAACAAGTTCTCCGTCGACGTCCACGTGGTGAGCGCGCCCGGCTTCTTCGCCGCTGCCCAAAAACGCGGCGCGTACCACAAGCTCGACAGCGCCGAGTGGAACAAACATTTCGCGGCGGTGATCAAGAAAGCCGGTCAGTACGCGAACTACCCCTACGTCGTGACGCCTCTGGCCTATACCTTCCAGCCGGTGTGGAACACCTCCTGCCCGGGCATGAAGGACCTGAACGTCACTTCTTATCCCGACACTATCACTAAAAACCTAATGGGCCAGACCATCGCCGGCGACATCACGAAGAGCTTCACCTACACCAACACCGTCATCTCGCTCATCGAGAGCGGCATGGACATGAACAAGTACTGGGACGCCCTCAAAGCCACGAAGCCCGTCGTCATGTTCCGCACCGAGCCGAAGATGCAGGTGCTCATCAACTGCGAGCGCGGCCTCGACCCCTGGAACCTCTCAGGCCGTGTGTATCAGAACGTCCTCAAGAAACCTGACCTCGCTAAAGTCCTCAAAATCGGCTACTACAAAGAAGGCCAGGTCATGCTTGGCAACCAGGCGGCCGTCTTAAATGGCGCGCCCAACCCCAACGCCGGCAAACTGCTGGTTGAATTCCTCCTCACCAAAGAAGGCACCGACGTATACGTGGAAGGCGAGGCCGTCTACAGCTTCCGCGGGGGCTACAAGCCGCCCAAGGTTGTGCAGCCCTACCTCCTCGACCTCAGCAAGCATAAGCTGCTGGGCCTGAAGGACTGGGTAGCCGCGCAGAAGAAGTTCAAGGCGACGCGCGCCGAATTCATCAAGCGCTACAAGTAGGACGATTATCGTTTGTTGCCCGGAACGGCTGGGAGCCTCTCAATAGGGGCTCCCAGCCTTCCGGTTTTTATCATGAAGCGGGAAATGAGCGGCCGCGCCATGCCGCGAGGGTTCAGCCGAAGACGCCGCTCAGGCGCAAGACGGGCAGAGCCTTCGCGATATAGTGCGTCATAAGGAAATTCTATAAACTGACTCCCCCCGCGAACCGGCGCACTGGATCGTGGGGAGAAACTTTTGAAGGCGGCGCATGATTCGCCGGAAAGAATTCATCCGATAAGGCTATGGCCACAGACACCGCGAGACCCCAATTCGACGTCGCTCCCCCGAGCGGCTGGCGCACATGGTTCACGCAGGAGAACATCATTACGACCGTCGTCGGCCTCATCGTGGCGGTGGCGGTCTTCCTGCCGCTAATCGCGCTCGTCATCAACAGTTTTTTGGTGCTCGATGACTTGGGCTTCGACACTGAATGGGGACTCCAGAACTACAGGGAGGTATTCCAGGGCCGCGTCATCAGAAAAGCCCTCGTCAATACCGCCATCATCAGCACGGGCTGCACCATCCTGGCCACGCTGCTGGGCGTATCGCTCGCGTGGGTCAACGCGAGAACCAACTGCCCGTTCAGGGAACAACTCGAGCCCTTCAACCTCGTCCCCTTCTTCCTGAGTCCTTTCGTCGGCGCCATCGCCTGGCACAACCTGGCCTCCCCGAAAGTCGGCATGTTGAACAACATGGCGAAAAGCTTTTTCGGCATTTCCTTCTCGCTGTTCAACGTGAATAATCTGTGGGGCGTCATCTGGGTGACGGGAATTTTCTTCGCCCCTCTCGTCTACCTGTTCGTGGTGGGTTCGCTCAGGCGCATGGACCCCTCGCTCGAGGACAGCGCGCGGACGACGGGAGCGGGCTTGCTCCGAACCACCATGACAATCACCCTGCCCCTCGTGACCCCCGCGATTCTCTCGGGCGCCATCATCGTGTTCGTGACGACGGCCGGGGAGTTCGGCGTACCCTTCAAGCTCTCCGCTCCATTCGGCTGGGAGACGCTGACCACGCAGATTTTCACAAAAGCGGTGGGTGATGACGCGAACCACTACCTGGGCGCCGCCATGAGCATGGTGGTGGGCGTGGTGACGGGGTTCTTCATATGGATTCAGCACAAAATCATCGCGCCTCGGGCCTATACGACGGTGACCGGCAAGGGCTTCCGGCCGAATCTCATCGACCTGGGCAATTGGAAGTGGCTCGCCTTCGGCTACAACGTATTCTACGTGTTCGTCGCCGTTATTCTTCCCATCGTCTGTCTTTTCTTCGTGAGTCTTCACAAAATCTGGTCGGGGAGCGTCATCTGGTCGGAACTCACCTTTTGGAACTACCAGAAGGTGCTCTTCTTCTGGTGGCCCGAGAGCATCCAGGCGGCCACCAACGGCATCATCAACAGCTTCATACTCGCGTTCGGCGGCGCTACGATCGCCATGGTGCTGGCCATCATCGTGAGCTACATGATCCACCGCACCAAGGGCTTCGGTTCGAAAATGCTCGAATTCCTGAGCGTCATCCCCATCGGGTTCCCCGGCATCGTGCTGGCCATGGGCGTTCTCGTCACCTACATCAGGACGCCCATCTACGCCACGCTCTGGATTCTGCTGCTCGGCTACATCACGCGCTTTTTCCCCTACGGGCAGAGGAACATCTCCTCCATCATGATGGCCGTATCGGAAGAACTCGACCAGAGTTCGCGCATGGCGGGGGCTTCGTGGCTCACGACGCTGTGGAGAATCACGATTCCGCTTCTCAAGCCGGGCATTTTCGCCGGGTGGATTCTCCTGTTCGTCATATTCTTGAGAGAACTCTCTATTTCCATCATACTGTATTCCGTCGGCACGGAGACGCTATCCGTCGGCGTGTATTATCTGTCCAATTTCGAAAACGAACCCATGACGGCGGCCCTTTCCATCGCGCAGACGGTTGCGCTTTTGATTTGCGTCGTCATTTTCCGAAAAGTAGCCGGCAAAGAGGCGCTTACCGCATAAGACAATGACCGAAAACAACTATCTCCAAGTCGGCACCCTCATAAAATACTTCGGCGACGACCGCGCCGTGGACGGTATTTCCTTCGGCATTCCGGAGGGGAAATTCCTCACCCTGCTCGGCCCCTCGGGCTGCGGAAAAACCACGACGCTCATGTGCATCGCCGGCCTCCTCAAGCCGGACGCGGGCGAGATTCGCATCGGTTCGGACCCGGTCACCTCGATAGAAAACCGTATCAACACCCCTCCCGAGAAGCGCAACATCGGCATGGTGTTCCAGAGCTACGCCATCTGGCCGCACATGGACGTGACCCAGAACGTGGCTTACCCTCTCGAGATACGCAACATGGCGCAGTCGGAAATCGACGACCGCGTCGCCCAGGCGCTGAAAATCGTCGGCCTCACCGACATGGCGGACAAAAATGCCACGCAGCTCTCGGGCGGTCAGCAGCAAAGAGCGGCCCTCGCGCGCGCCATGGTCTTCGAGCCGCGCCTCTTGCTCTTCGATGAGCCGCTGAGCAATCTGGACCTGAAGCTCAGGGAGCAGATGCGCGTCGAACTCAAGCGGATTCAGCACGAAATCGGCATCACCTCGATCTACGTGACGCACGACCAGGCGGAAGCCCTCGTGATGAGCGATGAGATTATCGTGATGAGCAAGGGAAACATCGAACAAACAGGCGGCCCCCATTCCATCTACGCGCGGCCCGTCAACAAGTTCGTGAGCGATTTCATCGGCGTGGCGAACCTGACCGAGGGCCGTATCGTCGGAAACGGCGGCGAGGGAACGGGCACCATCGAGATATCCCAGGGCGGTGAGAGCGTCCAACTGCCCTGCCTGCTCGCCGACGGCCTCTCGGAGGGTGACGCCGCCTTTCTCTCCGTTCGTCCCGAGAACGTGGACGCATCGCGCGAGCCGATGGACGGGCCCAGAATCGAGGGTGAGGTGATTCAATCCGTCTTTTTGGGCAACTGCCTCGATTGCCGGGTGCAGTGGGGAGAATTCGAGTGGAAGGTGCTGGCGCACTCAAGAGAACGCCTGCGCGTGGGCGAGAAGGTGTACATGCGCCTCGACCCCGATCATACGCTGGCCGTTAAACCCTAGAGGATAGCCTCAAGTGTCATTCGTCGAAATAACGAAGCTGGTGAAATCGTTTGGACCCGAAGTCGCCGTGGCGGGCATTGATTTGTCCGTCGAGCAAGGCGAGTTCGTCACCCTGCTGGGGCCTTCGGGCTGCGGAAAAACCACGACCCTCAGGTGCATCGCCGGCCTCGAGCATCCCGACAGCGGTGATATCCAAATCGAGGGAGAATACGTCACCTCCGCAACAAACGACGTTTTTCTGTCGCCGGAAGAAAGAAACTTGGGCATGGTGTTCCAGAGCTACGCCGTCTGGCCGCACATGACGGTCTTCGACAACGTGGCCTACGGCCTAAGGATCCGGCGCGAAACCAGGGCCGCCATCAAGGAGAAGACGACGAAAGCGCTCGAACTCGTGGGCCTGGGCCATCTAGCCGAGCGTTACGCCACCAAACTCTCCGGCGGACAGCGCCAGCGCGTCGCCCTCGCCCGCGCCATCGTATACAACCCCAAGGTGGTGCTGTTCGACGAACCCCTGAGCAATCTCGACGCCAAACTGCGCGAGCAGATGCGCATCGAACTCACCCGCTTGCAGCACGAGGTGGGAATCACCTCGATTTACGTCACGCACGACCAGACCGAGGCGCTCGTCATGAGCGACAGGGTCGTGGTGATGGACAAGGGCGTGATCCAGCAAATCGGCGATCCGGAATCCATCTACGCCGAACCCGTAAACGCATTCGTGGCGAACTTCATCGGCGTGGCCAACCTCCTGGAAGGCAAGCTGCTCGGCCACGACGGAAGCCTGACGGATGTGGAAATTACCCTCGGTGAAGAGAAGGCCCCCATCCGCCTCCAGGCCACCGGCACGGAAAACGCGCCCGTTGGGAGCAAAATCATCCTGAGCATCCGCCCCGAGGACATCCTGCTTCACCTCGAAAAGCCGACCGACGCGATGAACCTCATGGAAGGCGAGGTGATCGACACTGTATATCTGGGCAACTTCCTCGACTGCCAGGTCCAAGTCGGCCCGCACGAGGTGGGCGTGCAAATCGACCACTTCGAGGAACTCGACCCCGGCCAGAAGGTGTATCTCTCCTTCACTCCCCACCACGGCCTTTGCCTCACCGAATAGACACCCCCATGCCCTCCCGCCGCGCTAAAAATAGCCCCAGGCTTCTGGCCGGAGGGGACATCGCCATCAACCGCGCGGAGGCGAAAGGAGCTTTCGGCGGGCTGATTCCCCTCTTCCAGGAAGCGGACGTTTCCTTCGCCAATCTGGAACTGCCACTGTCTCACGACGGAAAGCCTGCGCCCGAGAAAATTCTGCTGCGCGGCGCGCCGGATATGGCCCACGCCCTCACCGAGGCGGGCTTCGACGTCATGGCCTTTGCGAACAACCATGTGCTCGATTATGGAGAAGAAGCCTTTGCGGAAACCATGTCCCTCATGGATTCCCTCGGGGTTTCGCTCGTAGGCGGCGGCATGAACCTCACGCAAGCGAGAAGGCCTGTTCTCATCGAGCGCGGAGGCCTTAAAATCGGCTTTTTGGCGTATTGCTCCATCATCCCGAGAGGGTTCGAGGCATCGACCGCCGAGCCGGGCGTGAACCCTATTCGCGCCCACACGGCCTATCGCCCCTGGCGCGACCTTTCCGAATACCCCGGCACCGCGCCTAGAATCGACACATGGGCGGAACCCGCTCATCTCGCGCGCATGAAGCGCGACGTCAGAAATCTGAAGAAAAAAGCAGACCTCGTGGTGGTGAATCACCACTGGGGCACGAGCATGACGCATGAGGTCATGGATTTTGAGCGCGAAATCGCCCACGCCACCATCGAAGCAGGCGCGGACCTGGTTTTAGGAGGCCACCCGCACGTTCTTCAGGGGATCGAATTCCACAAGGGTGCGCCCATCGTCTACAGCATGGGCAATCTGATATTCGATTTTAAGATTCCCTTCTTCACCGAAGAGACACACGAAACCTTCCTCTTCGGCTGCACCCTGACTAAATCGGGAGTGAAAGAACCCTATTTGATGCCCGTGACGGCCGGCGTATTCTCCATACCCAGACGCCATTCCCCCAAGCGGGGAGAGGGCCGCAGAATTTTGGGCGTGATGAATGCGCTCAACGAACCTTTTGGAACAAAGCTGGAAGTTCAAGACGAGCGGGTTTTGATATCCGCTCCCTAAGATGCGGCTCCCTCACGGGCATGCGCCGCCCTCCCCGGGAGGAAGCCTAACCCGTTCCCCCGGAGCTTGCGTTCTCGATATTTTCCTAACTCAGCACCCCGTCCGCATCCCGAACCGGCCCCTTGATAATGATCGCCTGCATTTTCTCGCCGACCGCCGCGGTCTTATGCTCCATCCCTGCGGGTATGAAGGCCACCGCCCCCGGGTAGAGGTCTTTTTTTTCGCCATGCGTCTCGGTGTAGCCCCGCCCGCTCAGCACCCAGATGACTTCCTCCTGTCCGGGGTGCGCATGAGGCTCATGGGGGGTGGCGGGGTCATATTCGGTGAGTCCCACGCGCACGTGCTCGGAGCCGTTTGAGGTCGGGCTCACGAGAATTTTCGTCTGCCCCCACGCCACGGCCTTAAAAGCCGCTTTTTCGACATCCACTACTGATTTTTCCGGCATCTCCATCTCCTATATTCTACTTTAATAATTCATCATAAGTATTTCTATTTTAATCTATTTCTTACGGCGTCTCCACATTCTTTGGTGTTCAACCCGCCTCCCAAATCCGTGGTGCGCTCCCCCTGGGCGATGGCTTCTTCCACGGCGCCCCGTATGGCGGCTCCACCCACCCCGCAGCCTAGATGATCCAATAAAAGCGCGCCCGTCAATATGGCCGCCATCGGGTTGGCGATGCCGCGACCATAGATGTCGGGCGCCGTGCCGTGCACAGGCTCGAACATCGAGACCCCCTCGAGATTCACGTTCGCAGAAGGCGCAAGGCCCAGACCGCCCACGAGGCCGGAGGTGATGTCACTCAAAATATCGCCGAACATATTGTTGGTGACGATGACATCGAATTCCCTGGGGTGTTGAATCACCTCCATCGCCACCGCGTCGATGTGTTTGGCTTCTGATTCGATATCTTCGAAATCCGCCCGCACTTCATCGAACACGCGGCGCCATATCCCCCCGGCGTAGCGAAGCCCGCTCGCCTTGTCCGCCATAGTGACTTTTCTGCGCTTGTGCCGTCTCGAAAACTCGAACGAAGCCCGGATGACGCGCTCCACCCCCTTATAAGTGTGCACCTCTTCTTGTAAGGCGACCTCGTCTTTCGTGCCCTGCTTGAAAAAACCGCCCACGTTCACGAACAAGCCCTCGGTGTTCTCGCGCACCACGACGTGGTCGATGTCCCCCGCCCCCATGTTCTTGAGTGGTGTTAAATCCTCATGATAGAGCCTGCAGGGACGGATGTTGGCGTAGAGATCCAACCCGAAGCGGACGCCCAAAATCACTTGTTCCTGCACGATCGACCCTGGAACCCTCGGGTCGCCGATGGCGCCTTGAAACACGGCGTCGAAGCCCGCCCGAAGTGTATCGCAGCCATCTTCGGGCATACCCCTGCCCTGTTCCAGATACCGGTCGCTTCCCCAGTCGAAGTATTCGAACTCCACAGAAAACGAGGCCGCCTCCGCCGCCGCCCGGAGCGTCTCCTCCGCCTCGGGCATCACCTCGTTCGCGATTCCGTCCCCACGCACCACCGCTATGCGAGCCACTTTCATCTCTCCCCTGTTTACGAGCGCATATCCTGAAAAGAAGCGCATTTTGACAAAACCCAAGCGCAACCCGCAAGGCGCGGCGCAACCCGGCGCGACTTCCCGAAAAATGCAAAGACGGGCTAATATGGCGTAACAATCGCACAGCATCAAAAATCAAAAATTTTTCGAGGAGATTCTCATGGTCGAATCCGGTCCACTGCCCGAAGGAACAGTGCGTTTTCCCTCAGAAGTCATCGAAGAGTTCGTCTACACCATATTCCGCAGCCAGGACGTGCCCGAGGATGACGCCCACCTCGTGGCGAAAGTATTGGTCAGCGCCGATTTAAGAGGCATCCGCAGCCACGGGGCGGCGCGGCTGAGCTTTTTCATGGTTCGCCTCGAAAACGGCGTACTGAACAACAGGCCCGACATGAAATTCTACCAGGGGAGCGACACCACCGGCCTTCTCGACGCGGACGACGCCATAGGCATCGTCGCCTCGAACCGCGCGATGGACGAGGCCCTCGCCATGGCGGAAAAACACGGTTCGGGCTTCGTGACCGTCCGCAACAGCAGCCACTTCGGCTATGCGGGCTATTGGGCGAAAAAGGCGATGGAGGCGGGCTTCATCGGCATCAGCATGACGAACGGCGGACGCCGCACCGCGCCCACCTTCGGGGCGGAGGCGATCTTCGGCACCAACCCGATGAGCGTGGCGATACCGGGCGGGCCGGGAGGAACCGATTTTCATCTCGACATGGCCACCGCCGTAACGGCCGTGGGCAAAATAGAGACGGCGCTCCGCGAGGGACGCGAAGTCCCCAAAAGCTGGGTGCTCTCCTCCATGGGAACGCCCACCCTGAACGATAAGAGCATACTGAACTACGAGGTGCCTCTTGCGCCCTTAGGCGGCGAGGGAGACGAGAACGGGGGCCACAAGGGCTACGGCCTCCAGTTGATGGTGGATATTCTGTGCGGCGTACTCTCGGGCGCGGGTCTGGAAAGCCGCCTGGCGGGCGCGGCAGGCAAGGCGAAATCCGCTACGGGCCACTTCATGGGCGCGATCAAGACGTCCGGCTTCAGGGACTTATCCGCCATATTCGGGGATATGACAAAACTCTTCGAGACCATCCGGGGGGCGAAAAAAGCGCCGGGCCACGATCGCATCTATATTCACGGCGAGCCCGAAGCGATTGCCGAGGAGGAAAACAGGCGAATCGGCATCCCCATCACGCCCGCCGTCCTGGAGCAGATGCAAAGGCTGAACGAGGAACTCGAACTCGGCTTTGAGCTTTGATGCTTTTGAAGGGACACTCGTTCGGTTTATTCAGGACTGCCGAGCCGCTTGTTTGAGGTAACTGACGACCGCAGGCGCGTCCCATTTACGGGCGCCGATTATTTTCTGCAAGAGACGTCCCTGCGAATCCACGATGAAGGTTTCCGGCACGCCGGTCGTGCGGTAGAGCTTCTTGATGCTCCCGCGCGGGTCCAGAAGAATCGGGAACGTGAGGCCGAAGCGCTCGACGAATTTTTGGACTGCGTCCGCCCCCAGGGCGTCGATGCTCACCGCCAGTATCTCGAACGGCGCACCTTCTTTTTTCATTCTGGCGTAGAGGCGCTGTAAGTCCGGCATCTCGTCCAGGCACGGGACGCACCACGTGGCCCACACGTTGATGAGCACCACCTTGTTCTTCTGGCCCGTCAGGGAGGTGCTCCCCCCTCCCAGGAGCGGATATACGAAGAGTGGGGCCTGGTCGCCGATTTCCAGGTTGGGCGCGGGCGCTTCCTCGACGTGTTCGGTCGTCAGGCGCTCACCCACCGCCCAGAGCAGCGTCAGCAGCACCGGCGTCAGAATGAACGTAACGGCCAGCCGCTTCGCCTTTCGCCGGTCGGAGCTCGAACTTTTCGAGGCGTCCATACTTTCAGCTTTTCTCATCGAGCAGGTGCCCCACCAAAGCGAAGGCGGCCTCGCTGTCCCATTCGCGGGGACCTGCGCCGTAGCCCGCCACGAGGCCTTTTCTGTCCACGAGATACGTCGTCGGCAGGCCCCGTACCTTGTAGAGCGCCTTCGCCTTGTGCTCGGGGTCTAAGACGATGGGGAAAGTCAGCTTGTACTTCGCAACGAATTCGCGCACATCATCCTCATTGCCCTGGTCCAGCGATATCGCCACGATCTCGAGGCCTTGTGGCTTGTATTTCGCATAAAGTCGTTCCATCGATGGCATTTCCCGGATGCACGGCTGGCACCACGTCGCCCAGAAATTCACCAGGACGATCTTACCGGCATACTGCTTGAGTGAATGGTTCTGTCCATCCAGCGTTCTCAATAAAACAACCGGCGCATCGGCACGCTTCGCCTGCTTCAAAAAACTCATGTCGCGGTACAGGGCGGCGTCATCGCCTGCACGCTCCGTGCGCTTTACCTGCGCCTGTTTTGTCTCGACCTCCTGCGTCGGCGCCGTACCTTGATTGCCCAAATAAATCATCGCCCAAACAAGCAGGACGAGGCTGATCAGCATTCCGATGAGGCGCCACTTGATGCTCCGGCGGGGCCTCGAGAGTCCATCGAGACTTCTGGCGAGTTCAGTTTTAGGATTGTACTTCATCAAATAACTCCCGGCTCGCGGGAAATAGCGGCTCAACCCTCGAAATCACCAAGCTCACGTCTCAGGCGATTTTCCAGGGGGTCATCCGAGGCGGCGTCTTGCGGAACTTCTTCCCTCTGCCCGCTTGGTTCAGCGTCTTCGGGGCGTCTCGTCCACGCTCTCACCAGGACGAAGACCACGCCGAAGCCCGCCAGCAGCCCCCCGAAAGGAAGAAGCCAGGCGGTGAGATAAAAACCCTCCGCCGGGGGTTTCGGCAGGACTTCCCGGCCGTATACTTCGACGAAATACCGGACGATCTGCTCTTTCGTCTCCCCGGCGAATATCTTGCGGCGCACGAGCTCTCTGAGCTGGGCTCCCTCGCTGCTCGGGCAGTCATGCAGTAATTTCCCCGGACAAACGGGGCTCATCAGGGCGCCCGCCACTTCTGAGAAGGTGGTCTTTGCCCCCGGCGACGCGGCTTGCGCCTCCTGATACGGATTCAAAGCCGCCACGAGACACACCGCGAGCCAAAAGCGCATCATGGAGAATCTCCCTGGGGCTTAAGTTTTTTCTCCTCCTGGATCAAAATATCCATCCGCGCCTTGAGAATCCACCAATAAAGCGCAAACCCGCCCAATACGACGATGTACGCCGCCGTCACGTAGCCCATCATCCCCCCTCCCGCGCGGCGCGCGCCTCTTCCACCCGCACGTTCAGACGCTCTATCTGCGCACGTTTTCTGACGAAACACACGAACAGGAGCGTAAAGGCCAACAAGGAGCTCCACAGCGCAACGTGCATGGAATCGGGCAATTCCCGCAACCCGCCAGAGCGTATCACCACGGGCTTGGGATGCAGCGTGCGCCACCATTCCACCGACATGTGCACGATGGGCACGTTCAAAAAACCAACGATCCCCATCACGGCGGCGAAACGCGCTCTTTGTTCGGGTTCGGTCATGTAGGCGCGCAACATGAGATAACCCACATATATCATCCAGAGGATGAGCGTGGTAGTGAGCCGCGCGTCCCACGTCCACCATACGCCCCAGACAGGGCGCGCCCAGATGGGTCCGGTGATGAGCACCAGCGTGCAGAAGACGACCCCCGCCTCCGCGCAGGCATGCGCTCTGATGTCGTCGTCCGGGTTCCTTTTCACCAGATATTTAATCGAGAAGACGAACACGAGGAAAAAGGCGAAAAACGCCACCCAGGCCGAGGGCACGTGGATGTAGAAAATCCGCTGCGGCGGCCCCTGGAGCCTGTCGGTGCCGGCGATGAACAAATCCGCGAAAATGGCGAAAGCAAGAACGCATAAGGTGAGAATCGGCAGCCACCCGAACGCTCCCCGCTCTTTTCGATCCATCAAGCCCCCCTCCCGGCGGCGCAAAACGGCGGCGATATATAAAGTATTTTCATAATATATTTCATATAAGTCATTGATATCATTCTTCTAATATATATTCAAAAACCATCGATGCGGCCACCAAGAATACCACATCATACACCAACATCAAGCGAATCCAATCCCTTGAATCCGCCCACCCACCACCTCCGAGATGGGCTTCGGTCGCCTTGACGGCGGCGATCAGAACGGGCACGAGGGCGGGAAACATCAAAACGGGCAGCAAGACCTCGCGCGTTCGCGTACGGGTGCTCATGGCGGAGAACAAGGTGCCAGAGGCCGCGATTCCAATGGTGGCGGAGACGGCGACGAGCGCGAGCGCACCGGTCGATTTCCATACATCTGCTTGATAGAGAACGGCCAAAACGGCGAAGCCTGCCAACTCCATTATCCCCATCAAAACAGCCACGGACACCACTTTGCCCAGATACAGCGCGGAGGGGTCCGACGGACTCGCGTACATGGCCGAAAACCCACTGCTTTCGCGCTCCACGCCCATGGTTCGTGACAGCCCGATGACGCAGGCGAATAAAAACGATATCCACAAGACTCCCGCCTGCACGGCGCGGGCGTTCTCCCCGCTCCCGCCACCGGGGCCGAAGGCGAAGCTAAACAGCGTGAGCACCAAAAGCGCAAAAACCACCATGACGAGGAGGCTTTCCTTCGTCCGCCATTCGAGGCGCAAATCCTTTTCCACCACCGCGAGTAGGACGGAAAAAAAACGCTTCATGCCGAGCTTCCGGTGAATTCATCGAACGCGGCCAACACCTCTACTTCGCTCGTATTTTCTATATCTTCCACATAGACGAGCCTGCCCCCGGCCAAAACGGCGATTCTCTGCGCTATCTCAAAAGCTTTTGATACATCGTGCGTCGTGAACACCACGATGCGTTCGCGACGCTCGCAAAGCGCGCGCACGACGCTCTCCAGGCGTCCGGCCGCTTCGGGGTCGAGGCCGGAGAAAGGCTCATCGAGCAGCACGATATCGGGTTCGTGCAAAAGCGCGCGCGCAAGCGCCGCTCTCTGTCTGAGTCCTTGACTCAAGACTCGCACGGGCTCATCGAGACGCTCTGAAATAGCGAGAGTTTTCGCCAATAGATCCACACGTCCCGGTATTTCTCCGCTCTCCACGCCAAAGAGCTTGGCGAAGTAGTTGAGATTTTCCCGGATCGTGAGCCCCGCATAGAGCATGGGCTCGTGAGAGAGCAGGCCGATTCTTTCTTTCGCCTCGCGGGAAATCGGCTGGCCGGATATTCTCACCGCCCCCTCTGTGGGCCTCAGCAAACCGGCTAAAGTCTTGAGAAGAGTGGTCTTGCCCGAGCCGTTTTTGCCCAAAAGAGCGAGCGTCTCCCCGGGGGAGACGGCGAGGTTCAAATCCTTGAGCGCCCACCTCCATCCGTATCGTCTCGATACGCCAAGAGCCTCCAGCATGGCATCCGCCCTCTTAGTCCGAGAGTTCTTTTAAGCGTTCAAAACGCGGGGCTCGCTCCCGGGCGTGTTCATCGGGAGAGATATCTCTCGCCGAGAGCCTGTCGTCCAGCAAAGCGATAGTGCGCAGTATCTCCTCGCGTTCCACCTGGGCAGAGTAGGCCGCATTCCTTTTTTTGCGAACGTAAAGTCCCAACCCCAGGCTCAAGACGACCACGACCCCGCCCACGATATAGAATACCCCGAGGCCGCCCATCGAATCGGGCGCCTGCATGTCGATGCGCACCACGGTGCCCGCACTGGCGGTCCCCACGAAGCGATTGTATTCCCTGTCCTGAAACTTGACGGCAGGCTGCACGGAAAGGTCCGGTGCTGAGGCCTGCACGCGGTCCTTCTCGTGCAGGACGGCGAAACTCGGCGTGTCGTAGAGAATCGGCTTCTCCACCCTGATGCCGCCGAATTCATCCTCCAGGCGATAGAGCAGGACGATGAATTTCCGCCCCGGCGGGATGGGCTCTCTCGTCTGGAGTTCATCCCCAGCCGAGGTGAGGAATTTAGGGTCCAGCCCGGCGGGCGCTGCACCCCAGCGCGCCCGGGGGTTTCTGATGTTGCTGCTCTTCGGCAAAGTGAATCGCAGCGTGGGGGCGCCGCCTTTCGAGACAATGGTGGTGCTCCCCTCGTTCTCGAAATCCACCATCTCCACAAACTCGAAAAAACCCTTATCCAGCCGGATGGTGACGATGTTGCGCTTGAGCTTCAGCCGGGACAGGTCCGTCGTCGTGGGGCCGGAGACTTTGGCGCTTTCCCTGGGAGGTGCGGCCTCGAGTTTCGCCGGTCCCGCGTATGAGAAGACGGGCGGGGAACAGAGCAGGAATAAGCTCAAGAAGATAAAGATTCGAGCGGGCCCGACGCGCTTCAATTTATCTGATGCCCACAGGCGGAGCAAAAATTATCCGTTTCATCCACGGCGATTCCGCACGAGGCGCAAAACCGGGGTTTTATACTTTTCGATTGTTCATCAGGTGCCGAATCGGGCGAATCGTCCTGAGCTTTCTCCGCCTGTTTTCTGTAGCTCAGGATTTCCGCCTCCAAACGCTCATCGAGCAACGGTGATTTTTTGACGTCCGCTTTCCTAGAAGACGGACGTTTCGCCTCAAGTTGGGTCGCCGCCTGCGCCGCCTCGCGTTCGTTCATCTGAAGGGGCGCCATCCCCTCCTTCACCCCTCTGGCGTCGAGGCGCCTGAGCACCTCCACCGCCTGCGCGCGGGCGGGCGTCATCATCTGGGCATAATCTTCATCCGAGAGCTTTCCCATTTCCTTATCGAACTCGATGTCCATGATGTTCTTGTAGGCCTGCTCGCGCTCCATCAACAGCAGCATCAACTCGCGATTCGAAAGCGACTGCGCGTTTTCCTCATCGGGCAGTACGCCCGAGGCCGCATGGGGACGCATGATGGGCCAGATGGTGTAGAAAAAAGCGGTGCCGACGGCTCCGCAAGCGATGATGACCCCCAGAATCTCCATGCTCTAGGCCTGCTTTTTTCTTCGCCGGCCCCATCGCTCGGGCAAAAAGCAAATGATGGCGCCGAGCGTGAATACAACGCCTCCCGCCCACACCCAGTTCACCAGCGGGTTGACCATGAACTTGAACGTTGCCGTGCCGTCGGGGTCCGCCTCGGCGAAGACGGCGTAAATATCCGAACGCGCGCCGCGACGGATGCCGGGCTCGGTCGTCGGCTGCGGGGGGGTGAAATAGAGCCTCTTCTCCGGCTCCACCTCCCCGATGCGATATCCCGCCCGGTAGACGCCCAGGCGCGCGAAGGCGGAGCGGTATTGCGGCGTTGCGTTCTCGCGAATCCCCTCATAGCGCATCCGCACGCCGTTTAGCGCGAAACTCTCGCCCAGGCGCAGGCGCACCTCGCCCACCTCCTGATAGGCGGAAGACGCCGCTATCCCTACGAACAATATCGCCATTCCCAAGTGGACGATGTAGCCCCCGAATCGCCTCTTGTTGCGCATGGTGAGTTCCCACGCGGCTTGGACGATGCTCTCCCCCTGGTGACGCACGCGCGAGGAGATTCCTCTCCAATACTCTAAAGTGATCGTTCCCACCACGAACGCGCTCAAGCCGAACGCGAGCGCCGCGTAGACGTGGTGAACACCAAAGAGCACCAGAACGGCCAGGGCGCCCACGGCCACCACCGAAGGATAGACGAAACTCCTGTTCATCTGTTTTCGTGAGGTCCTGCGCCATGCGAAAAGAGGGCCCGCGCCGCAAAGAAAAATCAGCAAAAGCCCTATCGGCACGTTCACCTGATTGAAAAACGGCGGCCCCACGGTGACCTTGACGCCCTTTACGGCCTCCGATACCACCGGAAAAATCGTCCCCCAGAAGACGGCGAACGTGATACCGACGAGCACGACGTTGTTGAGCAGAAAACTCGCCTCCCGCGAGAAGAAGCTCTCCATCTCGTGTTCGCTCTGAAGTTCGGGCAGACGCCATATCACCAGGCCGAAAGAGACCACGAGCGCCACGAGCAGGTAGACCAGGAACGCCCAGCCGAACGTTGAGTCCGCAAAAGCGTGGACACTCGAGATGATGCCGCTTCTCGTGAGAAAGGTGCCGAAAATCGTGAGGGCGTAGGTGATGATGATGAGCGAGACGTTCCAGACCTTGAGCATCCCGCGTTTTTCCTGAATCATCACCGAGTGGAGAAAAGCTGTTCCCACGAGCCAGGGCATGAGGCTCGCGTTCTCCACCGGGTCCCACGCCCAGTATCCGCCCCAGCCCAACTCCTTGTAGGCCCATGCGCCTCCCAACAGAATCCCGACCCCATTGAAGAACCAGGCGAACAGCGTCCAGCGCCGCGTCGAGGTAATCCAGTCGGTGTCGAGCTTCCCGCTCGCCAGAGCGCCGATGCAAAAGGCGAAGGGCACGGCGAAACCCACATAGCCCAGATACAGGTTGGGCGGGTGAATCACCATCCCCCAGTCCTGCAGGAGAGGGTTCAGGCCGCGTCCATCCGCGGGCGGAGTGGCGAGGGTGTCAAAAGGCGGAGTGACGAAATTGAGAATAATCAGGAAGAACAACGCCGTGGCCATCAGCGTGGCCGTTACATAGGGCATTAACTCCAGGTTTCTGTCACGGTTTTGCCGGATGAGGACGAACGAAAACACACACAAAAGAAAAAGCCAGAGCAGCAGGCTTCCCTCCTGCCCTCCCCAGAACGCACTGAAGCGATAAAAACCATTGAGCGTGTTGTTGACGTGTCCCGCCACGTACTCAACGCGGTAGTCGCGCGCCATGAGCAAATAGACGAGAGCCGCGCTCGCGCCGCTCACCAGCCAGAAAACACCGACAGCGGCGTTTCGCCCCGCGGCGATGAGGTCGGCCCTGCGCAATCGGACCCCGATGACGGGGGCGCCGATGGCGAACACCGCCAGGACGAGCGACGCCAGCAAGCTGTAGTGTCCGAACTGAATGGCGATCAACTACAAACCCCCGGGTTGGAGCGGATTTTCAAGATAGAGGAAATCAGGTCGTTCTGCGTGAACTCCAGGTCATCGAGCCGACGGCATTTCCTTGCGCTTCGCGGCATTTTCGATCAAATCCCCGTGATCCGTCGGTATGCTTTCACCCGCCTCTTTCATCTCCTCGAACTTCGAGGGGCATGCGACCATCAGATTTTTCGCCATCAAGACTCCCTTGGCGTCCAGCTTCCCCTCGGCGATGACCGGAAACCCGTTTTCAAGCAAATCGGGAGGAACTCCCTTGTAACTTACCGGCAAGGTCCCCTTCTCACCCTGTATGTGGAAGGCGAGCTGCATGGCGTCGGGATTTTTCTTGAGCGTTTTGGGCACGATCTTGCCCTGCACCCTGATGCCGCGGCCACCCAGAGTCGGCGCCTTTTGCGAAACTTCATCCACGGTGAGGAAATACACCAGATTCTCGCTCTGAAACCCCGATACGGCCAGATAGGCGAAAGCGCTCAGGATGACTACGCCCGCGATGAGAAATTTAATTTTCTGAACGCTCATCTATTCCCTCTCGGCGGCCAACTAAAGCGTTTTTGAAGAATACGACCCTTTATTGTTTCTTTCAAGCAGGTCGAGATCATAACACCCGAATCATTCAACATTTTTCAAAGAAAAACCGGCGGAGCCACACAAACTCCGCCGGTCGGTATTTCTCGAAAATCCCCTCTTATATCACTTCCCGCTCCGCGATCCACGGCATCATCGCGCGCAGACGGCGGCCGACCACCTCGATGTCGTGTTCTTTCTCCTTGCGCACGACCGTGTTGAACGTCGGCCGGTTCACCATGTTCTCGTTGATCCACTCGCTGGCGAATCTTCCGGTCTGGATGTCGGACAAGATCCCCCGCATCCGCTCGCGCGTCGAATCGTCGATGACGATCTTGCCCCGCGTGATATCCCCGTACTCGGCAGTGTCGGAAACCGAATAACGCATCATGGTGATACCGCCCTGGTAGATGAGGTCGGTGATGAGCTTGACCTCGTGGAGGCACTCGAAATACGCCAGCGCGGGCTGATAGCCCGCCTCCACGAGGGTTTCGAACGCGACGCGAATCAACTCGGTAATGCCGCCGCACAGCACCGCCTGCTCGCCGAAGAGGTCCGTCTCGGTCTCCTCCTCGATGGTCGTCTCGATAATGCCGGCGCGGGCGCAGCCCACCGCTTTTCCATAAGCCAGGGCGTAGTCCTTCGCCTTGCCCGTGGCGTCCTGAAAGACGGCCACGAGACCCGGCACGCCGCGCCCGTCTTCGTACTGGAACCGCATGGTATGGCCCGGGCTCTTTGGCGCGATCATCACGACGTCGAGGTTGTCCGGAGGAATGATTTGCCCGTAATTGAGGTTGAAGCCGTGGGCGACCACCAGGGCGTCGCCGTCTTTCATGTTGGGCGCAATATCGGCGTTCCAAATCGAGGGCTGAAGATGATCCTGCGTGAGCATGACCACCAGATCGCCCGCCTTGGCCGCTTCGGCCGTTTCCATCACCTCGAGGCCGTCATCCTCGACCTGCTTCCAGCGGGGGGAGGATTTCCTGAGACCCACGACGACATCCGCGCCGCTGTCCTGTGCATTCAGCGCATGGGCGCGCCCCTGGCTTCCGTAGCCGATGACGGCGATTTTTCTGTTTTGCAGCAGATTCAGATCCGCATCGGCGTCATAGTAAATTTTCAGGTCTTTTAATAATCGTTCTTCATTCGCTTCGTTCATGGCCATTGGCCCTCCAGGATTCGCAGCCCTCGCCGCGCCACCAAAAAACGATCAACATGGGCGGAAAACACCCGCCTCTCGAAAGGAAGTCGGCTTCTCGTGGGAAACCGCTGAAAAAAGAGACCATAATCTAGGAGCCGGAAGCGGGAGCGTCAAGGGGCTTCAGGCATCGGGGCGCAAATTCAAAAAACGCGCGATCCCTCTCTCACACCCGTTCCCTCAAAAGGCCCCTGTGAATATCACCAAAGTATTCCGGCAGAAGCGCTTTGCTCCCCGGCAGAAGACCCGAGAGACGCAAAAAAGCCGAAGCAATACGCCCCGGCTTTTTTAGAGTTTTCTTCTATATCGCAGAGGTGATGACGGGTCTGTCGATTCCCTTGAAAGCGACCGCAATCTCATCGGCTGCCTTCGAGGCCGCATCCGCCGCTTCCTGCGCAAGCGCTTTTGCTCTTTCAGCCGCCTGATGGGCGGATTCCGTCGCCCTGTCTTTCGCATCCGCCAGATACGCGCTCGCTTGGGCTGAGAACTCGGCGGCTTCCGCCGCTGCGTATTTGGCCTGCTCGACGGCCGCCATCGCCAAATCCTTTGCCTTTTCCAGCATCTGGCGAACAGCCTGGTCGGTATTTTCTTCTTTATGCCGAAGCGCACGCGATGCATGCTCAAGGGCCGTACCGACGGATTCCATGGCTTTTTGGGCCGATTTCGCCGCAGCCTCGCTCGCTTCCGTCAAAGAGGGCATTCTGGGAATTTCCAGCGGCATCGTCGGGTCCGTCATCGTGTGAAGAATCTCGGCCCGAACTTCCTCCGAGCCCAGCCTTCTCGCCTCGGAGGCGCGCAAGCCCTCCTCGTCCACCATGATGTCGAGCCTCTTCGCCACCACGCGCTGGCTCGGCTCCCTCACCCCCCAGACCAAGCCTACGAGTTCCATCATCTTGATGAGCCGGTAGGTGATGTCCACCTCGAACCACCGTTGACCGTGGGCGGCCGAGCGCTGGTCCGCATGGTGGTTGTTGTGCCACCCCTCGCCGAAGGAAAGCAGTGCGACGAGCCAGTTGTTGGTGCTTTCCTCATCCGTGTTGTAATTGCGGTAGCCGAAGGTGTGCGTCACCGAATTCACCGCCCAGGTGTTGTGCCACAAAACGACCGTTCGCACGAATACGCCCCAGACGAGCCAGGACATGCCCAGGCCGCCGTACCATTCCCCGGCGTAATAAATCGCCACCGCCGTCAGAAGATAAATCACGAAAAAGAATTTATCGAAAAACCGCTGCCACGGGTCGCGGTGCAAATCCTTCGCGAAGCGCGAATACTCGTTATAGGTGTGCGCGTCCGGCAAGTTGACGAAAAGCCATCCCGCATGCGCCCACAGAAAACTCACGAGCGGGGAATGGGGGTCGGGCTCCTCGTCCGATTCCTTGTGGTGAATCCGGTGCATCGCCACCCACTCGATGGGTCCGCTCTGAAGCGCCTGGCAAGCGCAAAACGTAAAGAAATACTCGACCGGCTTATACGTCTGGAAACTTCTGTGGGTCAGAAGCCGGTGATAGGAAATCGTCACGCCCACCATACCGGCCACGTAATACATGACGATTCCCACGACGAGACCGGAGACGCTGAAATAATCCAAATCAAAAGCCATCAGGGCGAGCAGGTGAATCACCCCGATGATCAAGATGGTGCTCCACTGGAGCTTTCTTTCATCTTTTCTGTGAATAGCGAGGCTGTGTTTCTTAGGCGCCGTTGACAAAGGTTTTCTCCCGTTTTGGGTATTCTTTCTTATAAGAGCATCCCAGAGTTTCATTTTAGGTATGATCGGGCGTTCAAGCGATGTTGCCAAGTCAATCTTCAGTCAAACTCAACACTGTGATCAATCCCGGTTATCATGGGCCAGACGGGCTCAGAAATCAAGTCCCGAAAAGAAACAATATCTCCTGGCAACACATCTTTACAAACTTTTTACCATCGCGCGGCCATGAGGGCGCAACACCCGGAAACACAGGGGAATTCGCTCGTCCGCGTTGTCATTTTGCTGATTCTCCCGTAAGAAACGTATTCCATATCCACACGTCATCCTGTGAGGAGAACACCATGCCCGAAGTGAGAACAAACGGGGTCAGACTGTATTACGAAGCCAGCGGCGAGGGTGCGCCCATCGTCTTCGTTCATGAATTCGCGGGCGACTGCCGCAGTTGGGAGGATCAGGTTCGCTATTTCAACCGCAGATACCGGGTCATCACCTACAACGCGAGAGGATTTCCGCCCTCGGAAGTGCCCGAAGACGCATCGCAATACAGCCAGGATATCGCCGTGAACGACCTGGCCTGCCTCATCCGAGACTTGAACCTCGCGCCCGCCCACGTCGTGGGACTTTCGATGGGCGGCTATGCGACCCTCCACCTCGGCCTCCGGCATCCCGAACTCACCCGCTCCATCGTCGTGGCCGGGTGCGGCTACGGCTCCGATATGGATCAGCGCGAACAATTCCAAAAAGACGCAGAAATCGTGGCCGACAGGTTCCTGAACGATAGCATGGATAAATTCGGCCCCGTCTATACCGCCGGACCAACGCGAATGCAGCTCAAGAGAAAAGACTCTATCGGCTACCAGAAATTCATCGATCACTTCATGAGCCATTCTCCTCTGGGTTGCTCCAACACGATGCGCGGTGTGCAAAGCGCAAGGCCATCGGTATATGAACTCGGAGAGCAGATGAAGAACTGCTCCGTGCCCACGCTCGTCCTCACGGGAGATGAAGACTACCCTTGTCTGGAGCCCGGGCTTTTCATGAAGCGCAACATCCAGACGGCCGCCCTCGTCACCTTCCCCAATGCCGGCCACCTCATCAACCTCGAAGAACCCGCCATGTTCAACCGTGTCATTCTCGAATTCATCACCGAAGTGGATGCCGGACGCTGGCCGGCGCGCGATCCGCTATCGATGGGAGAATCCGCGCTGCTGCCGGATGAGGAATAGTTTTTTTATACCAAGGAGCAGAACATGCCGGGCAAGCTACAAGGAAAAAGAGTCATCGTCACGGGCGCCTCATCTGGCATCGGTGCAGCCATCGCGCGTAAATTCAGCACGGAGGGCGCATCCATATGGGCGGCGGGCGGCTTCAACCAGGAGCGCCTCGATAGAATCATCAACGAATGTGGATCGGCGGGCGGCAAAATCGATGGGCGGTGCTATGACTTGAGAGATGCGAGAAAAGCAAACGACCTCATGAACGACGGTGCTCAATACCTGGGCGGTCTCGATATCATGGTGAACTGCGCCGCCATGCGGGGGCACAAGAGTTTTCTCGAGTTCACCGACGAGCAGATCGACGAGCTATACGAGGTGAACGCGAAATCCGTATTCATCGCCACGCGCGAGGCGGCCAAGCTCATGGCGCCCCAGGGCAGGGGCAAGATATTGATGATCGGCTCCATCGACGGCGAGCGCGGCGTCCCCGGCAATGCGCTTTATTGCGCCACGAAGACCTCTATGCACAATTTAACGCGCGCCCTGGCCGTGGAGCTCGGCCCGATGGGGCTGCGCGTCAACTGCCTCATGCCGGGCACCACCGAGAGCGAGCGCGTGAAACAGATTCACATCGACGACCCGGAGCGCGCCAAGGCGAAACTCCCCCGGATACCCGTGAACCGCTTTGCGAGTCCCGAGGAGATGGCCGAAGTCTCGCTCTTTATGGTCTCGGACGAAAACGATTTCATGAACGGCGCCTTTATATCGTGCGACGGGGGCACCCTGGCGATGTAGCCGACTGGCAACCGCCCGGGGAAGGGAGAAAATGCCCCTGCCCCACACGAAGACGCCACGACTCGCCAACCCAAGGAGGTTTATCGAGTAATGAAGAAGACCCCTGTTATTTGTGAGGATGTCGCCCCCGCTTTCACGCCCTATCCGGTGGCGGTCAAGGCCGGTGAACTGTTGTTCGTATCAGGTTTAAGGCCCGGCGGTCCGGCGGGCTTTGCGGACCTGCCCGAGGCGGGACGAGATCTGATGCAGGGCTATCCGCTCGCAGACCTCACCGAAGGTCGGGTTGTCGCCGATTCCTGGTCGGTCCACGACAGCCTCGAGAAGGTTCTCGTCGCAGCGGGAACGCACAGCGACCAGGTGCTGCGTCAGCACATCTGGCAGCGCGACAAGCGTTATTTTCCCAGCTACGAACACGTCCGGGTGCATTGGCAACCGACACCCGCTCCCAGCAGTGGATTGGGCGTGACGGACGTCATCGGACGCGGCAGACACTGGATCGGGGTCGACGCCATCGCCGCTTGTACGCAAGCAGGCGGGGTGTTTGGCGAACGCGAGGTGATGACCGACGTCTATGACGCGGATTTGCCCGCCGCCTCGCACTATTGCCAGGCGATACGCTCTGGTCCGTTCGCCTTCTTCGCCGGCCACATCCCGATCAAGACCGCCGAGCCCGGGATGCCGCTGGTCAACTCTTATGGTGATATCCCCGAGGAAGGTCGTTTCCTCTCGACGGGGCGCAGCCATCCCGACAGCCGACACGGCCCGATCGCGTCGCAAACCTGGTACGTCTATAACGAGTTGCGCCGTACGCTCGCGGGCCACGGCATGGATATGGAAGACGTCGTGAACGTGACGATTTTCCTGGGTGACCTGCGCGATTTCTCCACGTTCCACCGGGTACACACCCATTTCTTCCCCGACGTCCAGCCATCGCTTTGCGTCGTGGGATTCGACGAGGTGGGCCACCGCGGCACGCGCATAGAGATCGAAATCACCGCTATGGACAAGCGCAGCGGACTCACCCGCCAATCGTACCCTTGGCCGGGGACGGCGCCCTTTGCGGCCCCCGCCGTCACGCAAGCGGGGCCGGTGTGTTTCTTCTCGGGTATGGTGGGCGTCGACGAGGCGGGAACGCTCGTCCGGGGCGCGGACACCCTTCCCGAGGCAGGGCGGCGTGCCGTGTTGCCGCTTGAGGAAGTGGAGCGGCAAGCGGGCCTCGCCGCGCAGTGCTGGATGGCGTGGGAGCAACTGCGCACCAGCGCGGCAGGAGCGGGGATGGAACTGGGGGACATCGCCAAAACCCGGATCTATCTCTCCGACCCGGCGGACTTGGGCGTGTACGAGGCTGTTCGCGAGACCTTCATCGACGAAGATCTACCCGCGTTCGAGTGCGTGATCGTGCATGGCCCCGGACCAGTGGCGGAAGCACTTGTGCAGATCGATGCCATCGGAGTGAAATAAAAAGGCCAGTCGCGCCGATGATTTACGGGGTCAGAACCAGGCCCACAAATCTTCCTTTACGCGGAGTTCCTCGCTTGCGCCGTCAAACACCACGCGCCCGCCTTTGAGCACGATTGCGCGCTCGACGACGTCCAGGGCGGCCAGCACGTTCTGCTCGACGAGTATCAGCCCGGTGCCGAGTTCGGAGTTGATGCGCGAGAGCGACCCCAGCACGTTTTTGACGATCGCAGGAGCGAGACCTGCGGTCGGTTCGTCGAGCAGGAGGACTTGCGGCCTCGTCATCAAGGCCAGCGAGACGGCGAGCATCTGTTGCTCTCCACCGCTCATGTCGCCTGCGAACTGGTCCTGGCGTTCCCGCAACAGAGGGAAAAGGGCATAAGCCTCATCGAGAAACGAGGAGTCGGATTTCGAACCCGCGATGTGGAGATTCTGCTCGACCGTGAGGTTCGGAAAAACGTTCTGGACCTGCGGCACGAAGCCGATTCCCAGCATGACGTTGCGGTGAACCTGATCGGGAACAATAGGCGACCCACCGTAAGCCACGGCGCCGGAAACATCCTTGACGCCGCCGACCAGACATTTGAGAAACGTCGACTTGCCCGATCCGTTGTGGCCGAAAATCCCCATCCGCACACCGGTCTCGAAAGACAGCGACACGTCGTTCACGGCAATCAAGGGTCCGTAGCGGGCGGTGAGGTTTTGGACTTCGAACATTACGCTCTCTCGATTACTGCGGGTGTTCGCCGCCGAAATACAGGTCCGTGAGCTGCGTGTTGCGGGTCAGTTCCTCGACTGAGCCGCTAGCCAGAACACATCCGTTGAACATGAAAACCGTGCGATCACTAATGTCGCGGATAAAAGAAATGTTGTGCTCCACTACGCAGACTGCGCGCCCGGCCTGAGCCTCTTCGCGGATGACGCGGATGATCGTCTCGTACGCCTGCCCCTCGACGCCTGCCATGGGCTCGTCCAGCAACAGGCACGCTGCGTCGCTCATCAGCGCCCGCGCCAGACCGATCCGCTTCTGCTGACCGTAGGAGAGTTCGATCGCCATTTCGTGCATCTTGTCCGCGAGTCCGACCCGCTCGAGAAGCGCCATGGCCTTTTCCGTCGCTTCCTGGCGGAAGGCGTCGACTGCGCGGCGGCGAAAAAGAATGCGCACCAGGGATTCTCCGGGATAGCGCCGCGTCGCTATCAGCAGATTGTCGATCACCGACATCGAGTGAAACATGCGGGTATTCTGCCAGGTGCGGGCAAGGCCGATCCGCGCGCGGTGGTGCATGGGCAGTTGATCCACGCGATGGCCCTCCACGAATATCGAGCCCGCATCGGGGGGAATCACTCCTGATATCAGGTTGAACAAAGACGTCTTTCCCGCGCCGTTGGGCCCGATCAAGCCGACTATCTCGCCCGCCTCGAAGTTCAGGTTGACGTCATCGGCAACCACGATTCCCCCGAAGCTCTTGTGCAGCCCTTTCACCTGGACGATCTCGCTCACTCCGCATCCCTCCTCGCCCTGAAGGCCGCACTCGCGCTCCACGCCTCGATCCCTCCGCCGCCTCGGCTGCCTCCCGTTAGGCCCTGGGGCCGCGCAAAGAGGAAGAATATGACGAGCGTCGTGTAGATGACGCCCTGAAGCGGCGCCATGATGGAGACAGGCAAGCCGAGAAACGTGATGGCTTGCGGAAGAGTCGTCAGGAGCACCGCTCCCACCAGGGGCCCCCACGTCGTGGCGGCGCCGCCCACGACCACCATCGTCAGCAGGGCCGCGGAGGTGAATATGCCGAACTGCTCGGGGGTGACGTAGGCGAAGTAATGGGCGTAGAGCGCGCCCGCCAAACCCGCCATGCCCGAACCAATGGCGAACAGCACGATTTTGATGTTCATCGCGTTGCGGCCCAGCGCGCTGAAGGCTTCCTCATCATTGCGCATGGCGGTGATGGCCCGCCCGTAATCCCCCTCGACGATCCAGCCCACGAGGAGAACCACGCAGGCGGCGACGACCGAGACGAGCAGGACGAATACGAGGCTTCGCGACGGGCCTTCATTCAGCACGGGAATGTTGGTCAGCCCACCTGCCGCGCCGGTGAATTCGAGGTTATTGATCACATGCAGGATGCCGAGTTGAAACCCAATGCTGGCGATGACGAGGTAATCGCCAGACACGCGAAGCGAGGGCAGCGAGACACCAAACGAGAGCACCATCGCGATCAACGCCCCTATCAGGATCGACAGTGGAACCGGAATCTGTAGGTGAATCGCCATTAAACCAGAACCATAGGCCCCGATAGCGTAGAAAATGGGATGGGCGACGCTCATCAGGCCGCCATATCCCAGAATGAGGTTGAAGCTCGTGGCGAGGATCACGTTGATCCCGATAAGCACCATCACGGTGAGTATGTATTCCATTTTCTACTCAGTCTCCAGCAGGGTCGGCCACCGCCACGGCGGCGGAGCGTCCTGAGGGTCTCACCAGCCCGCTCAGCTTGCGCGGAAGGGAGAATCCGCGCGGGAAGAAGATGATGACGACGAAAATCAGAATATACGCGAGCAATACCTGCCATTTGGACGCGATGACGAGAATGCTGAACGCCTGTATTAGGCTCAGCGCTATAGCCGCAATTCCGGCGCGAAAGACATTGCCGATTCCGGCCAGAATCGTCGCGATAACGGCGAAGATCAAAAGATGCTGCAGCGGCGTGGAGGGAAACAGCGCCGCTTTCGTCCCGAAAAGATACATGCCCGCCGTGACGAGCAACGCGGCGATTGAGATCGAAACGCCATAGGCGCGCTTTCGGCTGATTCCGTATATCTCCGCCAGATTCTCGTTGTCGGCGACGGCGATAAGATACTGACCGTAGCGCGTGCGGTGAATGAAGACATAGAGGATCAACATGAGCACGGCCGTCACCGAGATGGCCATGAGATCCCAGTGGCTGACCGCAATGCCGGCGTAGAAATCGACGGGCCACAACAGGCTCGGGTAGAGCGTCTGCGGTTCAGTCCCGAAGGCGAGCTCGGTGAAATAGACAGAGAACTCGGAAAATACGATCGCGAAGATGAACAGGGTCAGGATCGAGGAATTTCGGTCTCGGAAAACCATGAAGGCGTAGCGCTCAAGGGCGAGCGAGACGGCAAGCGTTATCAGGAGCCCAAAGATCAGGGCGGGAACGAGCGGCAAACCCCAGTACCGAAACGCCACGAGCATGGCGTAGTAGGAGAACACCATCACCCCGGGCTGGGCGAAGTTCCATATCTTGTTGACCTTGAGGACGAGTGAGAAGGCCACCGCGAACAGGCAGTAATAGGTCGCCGCGGCGAACCCCGTCCACAGGAGTTGCCCCAATATCCCCCAGGTCAGCATGGCTTGACGTCACACACTATAAAATCCGGGTGGGCGCGCCCGTCGGCGCGCCCACACAAAGAAAACATGACGGGGGCTAATCCTTCTGGGAGCCGATCAATACGAATTTTCCGCCCTTGACCTGCCAGAAATAAACCGGCTTCTTGACCGTGTGGTTGTCGTTGATGGTCACCGTATTCGTCAAAGGCTGTTCGAACGTCTTCTGCGCGACCAGCGCCTTGCGCATGTTCTCGCCGGTAATCGGCAGCTTCCTGTCCAGCACCCACTTGTAAAGCGCCGCCACGATGTAGGGCGCATCATAGAAATACTGCGTATAGGGCAGCCCGATGGGCATGCGCTTGTACGCCTTTTTCCAGCGCTCGATATAGGCGGGCAGGTTCTTGTTGTCCTCCACGCTGGGAGCCAGCGCGGTCACGATGATGCCCTCCGCTCCCTTGCCCAACTGCTGGATCATCTTCGGGTTGAAAGCCGTCTGGTAGCTGGTGATCTGGGTTTTCACGCCGAGCTGACGCATTTGCGCGACGACGGCCGTGAAATCGCGGATCACGCTGTGAATGTGGATGATGTCGGGGTTGGCCGCTTTCACCTTGAGCACCAGCCCGGTGAAGTCCGATCTCTCTTGTTCGTAGGACTCGAAGACGACGATTTTACCGCCGGCCTTCTTGAAGCTGTCGCGGAATACTTTGGCCCCGTCCCTGCCCGTCTCGTGGTTCACGTGCAAGACGGCGGCGCGGCGCTTGCCCATCTTCTGATAGGCGTATTGGCCGAGCGCGTTCATATCCACGTCCGCCAGCGGGAAGGTCGTATAGACGTAATCGCCCAGCCGTGCGATGGCCGGCGCGTTTGCGCCCACGCTCAGCATCAGCACCTTCTCGCGGTTGGCGATGGGCGCGACCGCTTTGACCACGTTGCTGAACGCGGTGATGTATACCGGCACTTTCTCCACGTGTACGAAGCGGTTGACCACCGCGATGCCGACCTCGGGCTTCGCCTGGTGATCCAGAATGATGGCTTCGAGCGGATGGCCGTTGACGCCGCCCTTGGC
The DNA here is from genome assembly GCA_965261085.1 of bacterium. GTDB lineage: Bacteria > UBA8248 > UBA8248 > UBA8248 > UBA8248 > Bin107. The sequence continues at coordinate 2,346,314 of OZ253442.1, read as the reverse complement.
GTTGATGTCCTCGACCGCCCAGCGGACCGCCTGCATCTGGTCCTTGCCGAAAATCGCGGCAGGCCCGGTCAGGGGGTCGGCGACCCCGAAGCGAAGCGGCTTCTTCTTGGCCTGCGCCGGCGCGTCACCGGCGAGCGGACCACCCAACAAACCAATCATTACGGCAAGCGCTCCCCAGAAGGAGGCGCGTCTCAGAATGCGCGAAAAGGTGTGGTTCATCGACTATTCTCCCGTGTGAATGTGAACCCTGTTATTCGGTTGTTTGGCAGTCCGAAAATTACAACACGGCCCTTGAAACTTGTCAACGTTTTGCACGGGAGCAGACCACGCTTATGGCACTCTAGAAAGAGGAGAAAATACCGATGCTCAGCGGCCCAGGCGTCATCTCCCGTGGGCGCGGTGGTATGGGTCTGCGACATAGGCCTCATCCATCACGCCGAGTGCTGCGGCCGCTTTTTGCGCCCAATAGGGCTCGCGCAACATCTCACGCGCCATGAAGACAATGTCGGCCTGGCCGTTTCGGACAATTTCATCCGCCTGCCACGCCTGGGTAATCATCCCAACCGTGCCGGTGGGAATATCGGCGCCTGTGCGCACGGCTTGTGATAGCGGCACCTGATAACCCGGTCCCACGGGAATCTTGGCCAGCGGCGTTCCCCCGCCCCCGCTGCAATCAATCAGGTCGATTCCTTCGGTTTTGAGGATTTTCGCGAGTTCAATGGTTTCATCGAGCGTCCAGCCGCCCTCGTAATAGTCCGTGCAGGAGAGGCGGATGGCGAGCGGCTTCTCCTCCGGCCATTGTTCTCTTACGATTCGAGTCGTCTCCACGGTGAAGCGTATGCGGTTCTCGAAGCTGCCCCCGTAGTTATCCTCTCTGTGGTTCGAAACCGGAGAATGAAAGCTGTGGAACAGATATCCATGCGCGCCGTGAATTTCGAGCCACTCGAAACCCGCCTCATCAGCACGTCTCGCGCCCTGGCGAAACGCTTCCTGGATTTCAGCGATTTCCGGAACGCTGAGCGCCTTGGGTACGTGCGCCTTGTCGTGAAACGGGATCGCGCTTGGAGCCACGATATCCCATCCACCTTCCTCATCCGAGATGGGGCCACCGCCCTCCCAGGTGGGCGCGCAACTCCCCTTGCGGCCCGCGTGCCCTATCTGAATCGCGGCGACGGCCCCTTGATCGGAAACGAGCCGGGCGACCCGCGCCAGCGGCTCGACGTGCGCATCCGACCAGATGCCCGAACACCCGTGCGTAATGCGTCCGCGCGCCTCCACGTTCGTCATTTCGACCATCACCAACCCGGCGCCGCCGACCGCGCGAGCGCCCAAATGCACGAGATGCCAATCCGTGAGCTTGCCGTCCTCGGCGCTGTACTGGCACATGGGTGATACGGAAATCCGGTTTCTGAGCGTGACGCCCCTCAAAGAAAACGCATCGAAAAGTTTCGCCATCTTCTGTCTCATTCCTCATGACTAATAAAAATCCTCCGGGCGGCGCTCGAAAATCCCGCCCGGAGGAGAAAAAGGCGCGCGGCGTCGCTTAAGGCGTCGCCCTGCGGCTGCCGCCGTCCATGTAGATGGAGCTTCCGTTCACGTAAGAGCACGCGGCGGAGGCGAAAAACGTGGCGACGTTCGCCACTTCTTCAGGCTCGGCGATCCTGCCGGCCGGCGTCCTGGCGCCGACTTCTTTCAGAAACTCCTCGACGTCCTTGCCCGCCTTTTCCGCCGGACCCTGCATGATATCCCGCGCGCGCTGCGTATTCGTCATGCCCGGGCAGACGGTGTTCACCTGAATCCCATCGCCCGCCACGGCGTCAGAAAGCGCCCTCGTGTTGTTGAGCACCGTGATGTTCGCCGCACTCGTGGGGATGTTCCCCCGCGCAGGGCTCGCGCCCGCTCCGCCCGCGATGTTCACGATGCGGCCCCAGCCGTTCTTTTTCATGTGGGGAATCACCAACTGGGACATGCGCAGATACCCGTAGGTCTTGAGCGTAAGCGCCTCGGTGATGAACTCCGCATCGAGCGCCAGGATATCTCCGCCCCTCGCCGCGCCCGCACTGTTGATGAGAACGTCCACGCCGCCGAAATTCGCCACGCACGCCTCGACCACCTTCTTGCAGCCATCCAGCGAGGTCAGATCGGAGGAGACGAACATGCCCTCGCCCCCTGCGGCGTTCACATCTTCCACCGCCGTAGCCAAAAGCGCCTCATCGCGCGCCGTGACGCACACTCGGGCGCCCTCTTTCGCCAGAGCGATCGCGCATTCGCGGCCGATGCCGCGGCTCGCGCCCGTCACGATGGCGATTTTTCCCTTCAAACCTAGGTCCATCACTTTTCTCCTTAAGAAATCATGTATAAAACGATGAAATAAAACTCCCTACGCCAATACGAGCTGGCAAGGGTTCGTGGCCCGGTATTCGGCCTTCTTGTCGGTAATCTCCATCACCCGAGGCAGATTTTCGATTCCGTGTTCCTCATGCGTGATGAGAGAGCGCACGTCAATCCTTCCGCCGGCCACCCATTTTCCGCCCAGGGCCACGGTGTCCGCGCCATGGCCTTCCGGAAAAATCCACTGAATCCCCTGCGCGCGCATGAAGACCGGGTCGAATCTCACCTCGCCGATGAGGCCGGCGATTTGCATGACGCGCCCACCAATGCGGACCATGCGCGTCGCCTGATGGAGCGTGGCGTGGCCCGAGAGTCCCTGATCCGCATTTCCGCCCGCGCACTCGAAAACGAGGTCGACGCCCTTGCCCGACGTGATATCCATCACTCTCTCTACGGGATCATCCACTCGCGCGTCGATGACTTCATCCGCCCCGAATTTACGGCTCAAGGCGAGTGATTCTTCCTTCACGTCGCTGACGTAGACGGCGCCCGCCCCACAGGTGCGCGCCGCCTGGAGGGCATACAGACCCATGACCCCCTGGCCGGTGATGGCCACCGTCTCGCCCGGCAGAATTTTCGCATCGCGCATGGCGGCGACCGTGGAGGAGAGAGGCTGCAGGCAGGAGATGGATGAATCGTCCAGCGTCTGGGGCGGCTTCACGAGCCCGTGCGCCGGAAGACAGATATACTCGGCGAACGCGCCCGGCGTGTTGATGCCCACGTGCAGCTTGTCGACGCAGTACATCTCCCGGCCCTCGCGGCAGAAGTCACACTTGAGGCACGGAACGTGGCCGGAGGTGCACACCCTGTCGCCCGGTTTTAAGTGCGTGACGCCATCGCCCACCTCGACGACTTCGGCGCTCATCTCATGACCCAGTAACTGCACGGGCGCGTATTTGTCGAGCATTTCTTTCAGAAGCGCCGAGTTGATGGTCCCGATGCCTAAGGATCGCTGCACGTCGGTAATACTCGGCTGCACCCGACGCACCTTGCACAGGGCCCAGCCCGGCTTCACTTCGGGGTCGGGCACCTCATCCAGCCTCATATCGCCAAAGGCGTAGAAACGCCACGCTTTCATGCTTGCGAACCCTCCACGTGTAAAGGCAAACTCATAAGCAATAGCTCTTAGCACTCTTTTTCCCATCCGCCAAGACGAGGCCGGGGATTTATCTGCGCGCGGCTATCCCGCTCGCACGAGGAGAAAAGATGGCGGATATCAAGGTTCACGCGAAAGATCTTCATGCGTATCTCGCGCGCGTCTATCAGGCCGTCGGCCTGCCGGAGTCGGACGCCAATGCGTGCGCGGCCCAGATTGTCGATGCCGAACTCAGGGGCGTGAACTCACACGGGTGCGTTCGTTTCGGGGTTTTCGTGGAGCGCCTCCGCAACGGAACGGCGAATCCAAAACCGAGTGTGCGTACCATCAACGACCTGCCCGCTTTTTCTCTCCTGGACGGAGACTACGGCATGAGCGCCGTCGTTGCGCGGCGCGCCATGGAGGTCGCCATCGAGAAGGCGAAAACCGGCGGCATCGGCGCGGCCGCGATCCGTAAATCCTCCCATACGGGCCACATCGGCTATTTCGCCGCCATGGCGCTCGAACACGGCATGATCGGCATGGTCATCAGCGGCGCGGTGGGAAATCTCGCCCCGTGGGGCGGCTCCGATAGAATGATCGGGAACAATCCGGTGGCCTTCGCCGTCCCCTCCAATCAGGAATATCCCGTCCTCTTCGACATCGCCACATCCAAGGTGGCGAGAGGCTACGTGCTCCTGGCCGCCAAGTCGGGCGAACCGATCCCCGAAGGTTGGGCGCTCGACCCTTCGGGCAACCCGACCACGGACGCCGCCCTCGCCGCCAAGGGGACCATGCTGCCACTGGGCGATTACAAGGGATACGGGCTGGCGCTCATGTTCACCTTTTTGACGGGGGCGCTGACCGGCAATGGTTTCGACGCCGACCAGCCCGACTGGCTGGAGACGGATAAACCCTTTGGCCTGCCCATGTTCGCGATGGTGATAGACCCGGAAAGATGCCTGGGCGGCGATTACAAGGCGGCGGTGGATGAGGCCGTCACGCGCATCAAGGCGTCGGGTCTGGCGCCCGGGTTCGATGAAATCCGCATTCCGGGCGAAGGCGCTCACCGCAGGTATCGGGCGGCACTGTCTGAGGGCATTACGCTCAAGGAAGCGCTCGCGCAGGATTTGGACCGGATAGCGGCGGAGGTGGGCGTGGCGCCCTTGCCCGGGAGATGAGCGTGATGAAAATCCCCGCCTTTGTTGAAGTGTTTGTCCCCATGCGCTAGTTTTATGGCTCGTTGATTGGACGTTCCTCACATATCCGTCACATGATTGGGCGCGAGGTACTTTCGCACCCTGAATTTTTGAAGGAGAAGATATGCCGGTAACAGCTATGATCATCGAAAAGGGAGACAACGTCGCCACCTGTCTCGAAAAAGTAGCCAAGGGAGGGTCTGTTCGCCTCATGATCAACGGAAAGATGGGCGAAACACTCAAAGCCAGCCAGGCGATTCCCTACATCCACAAAATCTGCATCAAGCCCCTGAAAAAGGGTGAGCACTGCATGAAGTACGGCCTGTCCATCGGTGTGGCGAGCAAGGACATCAAGGTGGGTGACTACATTCACGTTCACAACATAGAGAGCGCCCGCGGCCGCGGCGACCTCGCGTAGAGAAGGAGGTCCGTCATGGCCAGAAGAAACGGAACCGGCGCAAGCTCATCGAAACGACTGAGAAAAACATGGTGGGGATATCACAGGGAAAATGGAGACGTGGGCGCGAGAAACTACCTGCTCCTGCTGAGCGGCACGCTTTACGCGAACTCCACCTGCGAGCGCGTCGCCAGAACCTTGCGGCATAGCGTCGCCCTCACCCACCCGCTGGGACGCTGCCAGATCGGCCCCGACATCCAGCGCACGTTCGAAACCCTCGTCGGGCACGGGCAAAACGCCAACGCGGGCGCCGTCATCGTCATCGATCACCACCGCGAGGAAGGCTGCACGGCGGATGAGATCGCCCATGAAATCGCCAAAACGGGAAAACGCGTGGAGGCGATCAACATTCGCGAGGACGGCGGCGCGATAAACGCCACCGCCAAGGCCACGCGCATCGGCATGGAGATGCTCAGAGAACTCACGAACGAACGCCGCCAGGAGGTGCCCATAAGCAAACTTCTGCTGGGCCTCAACTGCGGAACATCCGACACCACGTCGGGCCTCTCCCACAACAAGGCCACCGGCTGGGTGACGGACCAGGTCATCAAGCAGGGCGGACGCGCGCTCCTGGCCGAAACCACGGAGATGATGGGCGGCGAGGGCGTACTGGCCGCCAAATGCGTGAGGCCGGCTCTGGGCAAGCGCATCTGGAGAATGGTGGAGGAAATGGAAGAACGAATCCTCGCCTGCGGCGTCGATCTGAGAGGCAGCCAGCCCACGGGCGATAACATGGAGGGCGGCTTGTCCACGATTGAAGAGAAATCGCTGGGCGCCATCCAGAAGGCGGGTTCGGCCCCCATCGTGGACGTGATCCCGTGGGCGAAGCGCGCGAACCGCAGGTGCGGCCTCCACGTGATGGACACCCCCGGCCACGGTGGAGAGTCCATTACGGGAATCGCCGCAGGCGGCTCTCAGGTGCTCATCTTCTCGACGGGAGGCGGACACACCATCAACCACCCCCTGATGAGCACCATTCGCATCACGGGCAACCCGCTTTCGGCGAGGCTTCAGGCCGACACCACGGACGTGGACGTGACGGACATCTTCGAGGGCGCGCCCATTGAAGTGGCGGGACGCCGCGTCTACGACGAGGTGCTCGACGTTGCGAGCGGAAAGATGACGAAGGCCGAGATTCTGCATGAGGACAACGCCTTCGCCATCAACAGGATTGGGCCCAGCGTCTAGGAGGTTCATCCGATCCCGGGAGATGCTTTCCGGAGGTTTGGTCTGCGAGGCTTTGTGGTTGAAACCCTTGCAGAAACGGGGTTTCCTGCAGGGAACGACAAGGATTCCCCTCGCCCGGGGTTTTATGTGATGAAACCCCTTCCCTACGCCGAGGCCATCGCGAGGCTCGCCGAAGAAGAATGTGGCGAGGGCTGGCTCGTTTACTGTGAGAGGAAAAATCTGTATCAGCTTCCCGTCATCGAGTGGCTGGATGCGCTGATAGAAGAAATCTCAGCTCTGGCTCCTGAAACGGCCCTGGAGGTGGGGGCCGGCGACGCCATTACCGGAAAAGCGCTGCAAGCGGGCGGGGTGGACCTGAAACTGACCGACCCGGCCGGACGCGACGGGGTCGTAGCCCTGGACGCGAAAGACGCCCTCATCGCCTATGCGCCTGATTTCGTATTTTCCTGTTGGCTGCCGTTTGATTCCGGCGCCGAGCGGTCGATATTAGACACGCCGAGCCTCCGCTGGTATCTAGCGGTAGTGCAGCAGGGACCGGGCTACTCTGGGGGCGAAGCGTTATGGAACGCGCCCGGATGGCGCGTGCGAGAACTCGGCGAGGTGAACCGCTGGTCGGTTTCCCGGGCCGATTTTTTGAGCAAAGTGGACTCAGGCGAACACACCCGGCACGGAATAGCGTATCTCTTCACGCGAGAGGACTGAATGAGCGGACATACGACGGGCGAAAAACTCCACTCTTTTTTGAACCGGGTCTTCACCAAGCTGGGCATGGCCGACGAGAACGCCGCATGGACGGCGGAAACGCTCGTTATGGCCGAGTTGCGCGGCGTCACCAGCCACGGCGTGATCCGCATGCCGCACTACGCCAGGCGTCTGGAAATCAATCTGGCGAATCCGACCCCTGATTTTCGGGTCGTCAAGGACGCAGGCGCCCTGGCGCTCGCCGACGGCGACAACGGCATGGGACAAGTCGTCTCCAAGCGCGCGATGGAAGAAGCCATTGCCCGCGCCCGCACCCACAACGTGGGAGTTGTTCTGCTCAAGGAGAGCAACCATTTCGGCGCCGCCGCGACATACGCGGCCATGGCCGCCGAAGCGGGCATGGTGGGGCTCGTGACGACGAACACCCTGCGCGTCCTGCCCCCGGCGGGAGGAAAGGAAGCCAGAATCGGCAACAATCCCGTCTCCATCGCCCTGCCGAGCGACCCGCCCATGGTGCTGGACATGGCGCTCTCCGTCGTGGCCCGAGGCTACATCATCGAGGCGGCGCGCGCCGGTGAACTCATTCCCGAGGGCTGGGGGCTGGACAAGGAGGGAAAACCCACCACCGACCCCCATCAAGTTCTCGAAAGCTCCCTCCTCTCCCCGATTGCGGGCTACAAGGGGAGTGGCCTTTCCATCGCGATCGACGCCATATTGGGCTCGCTCGCAGGCGGAGGCCACAGCCACGAGATCGTGGGCATCAACGAGTTCAGCGGCAAAAGCCGCGTCACGAGCGTTTTCGTGGCCATCAACGTCGAGGCGTTGCTTCCCTTGTCGGAATTTCGTACCGCCGCCAACACCTTCATCTCCATCATCAAGGCAACGCCTAAGGCAGCAGGCGTCGAGACGATTTTCATGCCGGGCGAAATCGAGTATCAAAACGAGACGAAGCGCCGACGCGATGGTTTCGAGCTATCGCCCGAGCGACTCGCGGAACTCGATGAAATCGCCGAAAGACTCGACCTGCCCCCGCTGGAGCGCGAGTGATGAGTGACCCTACCCCCCAGGACCTGGGCGAGGCGGCTTCCAAATTCGCCCGTGAGGCGGGAGAAATCCTGATGGGGCTTTTCGGCAAGCAGGTCGAGGTCGACTACAAGAACAAGGCCGAAACCGACCCGGTGAGCGAAGCCGACCGCGCGAGCCAGGAATTTCTCACGAAAGCGATAAACGAAAATTTTCCAGCACATGGCGTATTGGGTGAGGAGAAACCCAAAGACGAAGAAGAGGCCCAAAAAGAGGGTGCGCGCGAGGTGCCCGAGTATCTGTGGGTTCTGGACCCTCTGGACGGCACGAAAAACTTTCTGAACGGCTTGCACGTCTGGGGCTGCTCCGTGGGGGTCTTGAAGCGTGGACGCTCGATTGCGGGCGCCATCTTCACGCCCGAGGACAAAGGCACCATTTACCGCGCATTTGAGGGGGGCGGAGCCTTCCGCAACGGGCACCAAATCGAAGTGGCGCAAGAGGACAATCCCACAGGAAAGCGCATCGCCGCGCTGCCCGGCTCCTACTGGACGCAATTTCGTCCCACAGGGCCGCTCAAAAAGAACCTGGGCGAGGTCCGATCCACCGGCTCCATGTGCTACGAACAAGCCCTGGTGGCGCGCGGGGGCCTGCACTATACGCTCTTCGGCGTTCCCAGCATCTGGGACGTGGCGGCGGGCGCCATCATCGTGAAAGAAGCGGGAGGCATGACGCTCGCCAGGCGGCGCTATACGAACCAATGGCGAGAGTTGGACACATTCTTCTCCGAGGAGAATACGCCCAAAGACCTCGACGCCGCGCGCAAGTGGCGGCAATCCCTCCTCATCGGCAACCCCGCCCTCGTGCAATACATTTCCAAACACATCAAAAAAGTGAATCGGCGCAGACTCGGGCAAAAGAAGAGATAACGCTCGCAGGAAAGAGGAAAATATCCTCCATTCCACTTTAATATACAATAATTAAATAGTTGATATTTATTGTATTTTTAACGTAAGTCCGGCACTCTTACCGGCGCGAACCGATCGCTTCGGGGGCCTATGCCGCCTCCACTCAAACCTTCAATTTCCATGACTCGTTCCGCTTGTGGATTGCGATATGCGGAGCCGGATATCACTTCGAGTTCATATCGAGGAGGAGGACTCCCCCTTTTGGGAGATTTGCCGCGGACGGGAAAAGAAAACGGGCGCTTCTCACCGGGTCTCAGATGTTTGAGCCAATGCCTGGTGCGGCAGCATCGCCGGTCGTTTTCGATGAGTTCAACCCGTAGTCCCACATCGAAGGAAAAATCAGGGTCCATGTTGTGCAGTGTTCCGTGGACGCGCAGGTAGGGCTTGCAGGATTTGCATCTGGGTTTCCTGAACACCTCGACTTCGGCGTTTTTCACGCGCAACCACCGATGGGTCTGGCGATTTCGCTCTTGCGCCATTCTTTCGATAGAGGAAAGAATTCGCTCTTTGTGAACCGAATGGGGGTAGCGCTTGAGAAATTGCTCAAACGCCGCGACGCGGCCCGAACGCTCGGCCCCCTTCAGAGCTTGCTCTTCCATGTGCCGTTGCACGAGAGCGGCCTCTTTCGAGCCTTTGAATCTCCGAATAAACGCTTTCCAGTCCACTTCCATCTTAGAGCGCATCGCCTCCTCGAACCTCACCGCGCGCAAAGCATCCTTCGCTTCGGTGAGATACGAGCTTGAGGGGTTGTCGAAGACGTATCTCTCGAACTCTAAAACATCACCCGAGGCGCGCGCCGCATCGAACAGGAGCCTTTCCAGGCGCTGGGTCGCCGCTTCGGTCCACTCGCTTCGCGCCTTTTTGTATTTTTCAATAAAGGTCCTGTAGGAGGCGACCTCGTCTTTTCGCCTCAGGGCTTCATATTCATTTTTTTGAAGGTCAACGCCCGAGACCTCCTGGAACCAGCCTTCGGGAAAGCGCTTCAGGAATTCTTCAAGGGCGCCGGGCTCTTGCGATTCGAGCATTTCCTGATACTTGAGTTGCTCCCACCAATAGCGTGCCCGGCGGACATACTTGCCGTCAAAGTGATAGCCCAGATACTCCTTATAGGCCTTGGCCGTATGTATTCGAGATACTCGCTGAAAATCGAACTCATCGAGTTCTTTCAGAAACACCTGCGATTGGGGATGAGCGGGGTTGTCGTGAACAAACCAGCGCTTTTCGTTCATCTCATCGCGTGGCGCTTTCCTGCGCACACGCGGGCTATCCTGACACCCGACGAGAGTTGCACAGAGGATGAGACAAAAAGGAAGGAACAACAGTCGATTCCAGGTCAGGCTCGTATTGACTCTCATGGCCTACACCTCAGTGTTTCACCATTTTCCCGGATTTTATGAAAATTATTCAAAAGACCAGTGAATACGCCTATACTCCTCCGGAGTCGGCAAGCATGGGTTTTCCCTGAACTGAATCACCCTTTCGAGAAAAATATCCATTTCCTCAGGCTCCAGAAGCTCGTCCATTTCATTCCTCAAAGGGCTATGACGATCACGCAAGCTGTCTTCGAGGCGCTTGATATCCTTCACCTGCTCCTCGGGCAGGGAAACGCCCGCATAGTCCCAGATGACGGTCCGCAGCTTAGGCTCTGAATGAAACGTGAGGCCATGGTCGATTCCCCAGACGCGGCCGTCTTCGGACTTGAAGCAATGCCCTCCTTTGCGATCCGTGTTGTTGACCATGATGTCGAAAGCCGCGAGCAGCACCAATTCCGGACGCTCCTCCTCCCTGAGCGTAAAATAGTTCGATTTCCCGTCATAGGGCACGCACAACTGCATGGAACCCTCCCCGTGCGGGCCTTCGCGAATCACCGTCGGGGGAACGAGGTGCCATCCCAAATGGTGGCTCACCAGAAAAGAGCATCTCTCCCGGAAATGAAGCGTCCCGTAAGGAAAATCCCAGAGGGGCCGCTCCCCGGTCGCAGGCTTGTATATCCCCCAAAACTGAAAATCCCCGGCACCCATCTTCACGGCGAACGTATAGTTCGAGCCTTGCGGCACCAACTCGCCGCCCAGAATTTCCGAGGTGAGAAGAAGATTTTCGATTTCCGCCGGTTCGAAGCGATACGCCTGCGATTCGGACGCATCCACCGTTTCCTGGCCTTTAGGAGGAGAGGATTTCCGGGCCACGAGATTTTCCTGTCGATTCAGATATGGGCGATTTAGTGACGAAAATGCCCGTTCGTATTGGGGTCGACCTTGCCGGTGGCCACCATGGCATGACGGGAGAGCGCATCCGTTCCCCGCCCGGATGAGCATTCATCCAGGCTTTGGGTGATGAATTCATCCAACTGTGCATTCGCGAGACTCACTTGTAGTGCAGCGGGGCCGACGGCCTCTTCTTCGTATTCTTCTTCTGAAGATTCACCCTCGGAGACGACCTCGTCTCGCTCATCGTAGAAAAAGACCGTGACGCGACTTTTGCTCGGCCCATACGCCAGCCCCAAGCGGCTCACCTTGAACTCAAGCGACCCCCCGGAACTCACCGGGGCGGAATCGGCCTCGGCGATGTCTGGAAAGTCCGCTTCCTCACCCGAGCGTCCTTCTTGCCCTTTTGCTTCGGCCATCTTTTTCATCGCCATTGAAAGGCCGTAGACCTGTTCTTTTTCCAGCCAAAGCGTGGCGGCCGCCTTGGAGGGGCAGTCAATCAGAATGCGAAAAATCCTCTTCCCCGCGACACCAATCGCTTCTGTTCGAATTTTATCGACTTCACCGAAATTATATTTTGCAGAATCCATCTGAGATATAAAACTCCGCGATGCAAGTAAGAGACGGCCGCTGATAGGGATACCATAAACGGATGTCCCACCCTTGTCTATCCAAATTTATCTCGTCACCGCTTCGAGTTTCGTCGACGAGGAATTGTGTTTATAATCAACAATAGAGCCCGTCCCACATTTTCCTGATGGCCTGAGAATCCACCGCATGGCGAAAAGAAATTCCCCTAAACCCGCTGCTGCCAAACACGGCTTGCTGGAATATCTACTCTTGAGCGTTCTCGTGCTCGTCGTCGTCGTTACGGCATGGACGCTTTATGACAACGGAATCATCGACACGCTCATAGATATCATCAAAGGCAGCCGTTAAATTCTACTCGCCGGACAACCGCGCTTCCTCTTTTATGAGGTCCTCAGCTTCCGCCGCTCCCTCGAGCGCCTCGTCCAGACGAACACCCAGGCCCAACGCCACGCGATTGATGAAATTAAAATAAGCCGTCACCGACACCAACTCGACGATGGCGGCATCATCGAGCCCCGCTTCTTTTAATTTCTGCGCATCGGACTTTCGCATATCCTCCGGTGCGTTCGTCAGTTTTCGGGAGAATTCGAGCATCGCCCGCTCGCGCTTCGTTAAGTTCGCGCTCTCCGGGTCGCGCTTGAGCGCCCTTGCGCGGTCATCATCTCCCAACGCCAGACGGAGAAACTCCCCGTGGCTGGTCGTTCAGTAGAAACAATCGTTTTCCTTCGATACCGCCGTGGCGATGAACTCACGCTCGGCTTTCGTGAGATTCTCCTCCGTCTGCATCAGGGTCATGTAAAGCCGGCGGTGAGCGCGCATGATCTCGGGCCGGTTTCCGAACGGACGCGAGATGTTGGCGATATAGCAAAGCGCCTTGAGATTGGCGTCATAGGTTTGCTTCACGATCCCCGTCGCCTCCTCCACCGGAACCGTATACACCCAGGCGGGCGCTTTACCGGGGTCACGCATCGCTCAAATTTCTCCCTTAAATTCGACTCATCAAAGGCGTAACATCAAATCTCCATACCATGGATTCGGCGCAAACAAAATCCGGCGCGAAAACCCCGAACCGGCTACACAGCTTCGGGCCAAAAGTGGTAGCCTCCACCAAATCGTCACACTCCAGAGGGTACTCATTGGCTCGGCTCATTTCTAAAACAATCCACACCCCCGACGGCCCGCTCGCCTATACCGAAGCGGGGTCTGGCGATAAAGAACCCCTCCTCCTCGTACATGGCGGCTTCGGGGCGGCGAACCACTGGCTCAAGAACCAGGCCTTCTTCGCCGCGCACTACCGCACACTGGCGGTCGATCTGCCCGCCTTCGGTGAAAGCTACGCGCCGCCGAAACCACACACGGCCGCTTCGGTCACCGAGGGCATAGGGCGGCTGCTCGATGGGCTGGGTATAGAGGAATGCGCGTGCGTGGCCTTTTCTTTCGGCGCTACGATGAGCGTGACGTATTGCCAGGAAAACGCCTCCAGGTTCAGGAAACTCGTTTTGCTGGGTCCCGGGGGACTGGGTATCACGGGCGACGTAAAACTCGGCGATGAGCGCCGCGCCACCAGAGAGATGAGCCCCAAAGAGAAGCACGAGGTGTTCGTTCACAACCAAAAGGCGCTGATGTTCAAAAATCCGGCGTGCGCGGATGAAGCCTATCTCTTACAAGCCTGGGCGAACCTCAAGAATTCGCGGATGAACATCTACGCCATGAACCGAGAACCCTACCTGCCCGACCTGCTTGCGGCTTGTTCCATGCCGCTGCTCATATTGTGGGGAGACGCCGACGTCATCGCGTACCCAACGCCCGAAGAACGCCGGAGCGCTTGCCAAAAAGCCGCTCCCCATGCAGAACTGGATATTATTCCGGACGCAGGCCACATGGCCCAATGGGAGCAACCCGACGTTTTCAACGAACGCGTACTGAAATTCTTAAGGCCATAAAAATTCATCATCCTCTAAGGAGAGCGTTTCATGAGCAAGACGAGCTTTGATTTTTCCGGGCAGGTCGCCGTCGTCACGGGTGGATCGCGCGGCATCGGCAAGGGATCCGCGGAGAGGTTCGCCGAAGCGGGCGCCAAGACGTATCTCATCGACATCGACATCGAACTCGGAGAGGCGGCGGCGGTCGGCATTCGCGACAAGGGGGGCGACGCCACCTTCATCGATTGCGACCTCACGGATTCGGTGGCCGTAAAACAGATGATAGAACGCATCGTGAGCGAGGCCGGCAGCATCGACATTTTCGTCAACTGCGCGGGTGGTTTCCACCAGCAGCTATCCACGGGCGATACGTCGGAAGATGAATGGGACACGGTAGTGGACAGAAACCTCAAGAGCGTTTTCCTGACCTCGAAACATCTGACGCCCGTTTTCGAGAAACAAAACAGCGGCTGCGTGATCAACCTCGGCTCCATGTCGGGAATCACCACGCTCCAGCCCTCCTCCCCGCCCTATGCGGCGGCCAAGGCGGGCGTTCATGCCTTAACCCGCGTGCTCGCCTACGAGTTGGGGCAATACAACGTGCGCGTGAACGCCATCGCGCCCGGTACGACGGCGACCGAGCGCGTCATCGCGGTGCGCTCCGAAGAGCAGCTCGAGATGATCGGGAAGGGCACGCTTCTCGGCCGCATCGCCGACGTGGAGGACATGGTGGGCTGGGTGCTCATGCTGGCGGCGCCCGAATCCGCCTATCTCACGGGCCAGACCATCGCCGTGAACGCGGGTCGCTACATGTCATAGCTGAAACGATGATTTTTACGGATTTACAGCCATTTTGAGGGTTCTTGATGAGTGAATACCTGGAATTCGACCCCAACGAGATAGAAAGGCGTGAGGTGTACCGCCTGCTCACGGGCTCCATCGTCCCCCGCCCCATCGGCTGGGCGTCATCCATCAGCAAAGACGGGATTTACAACATAGCGCCCTTCAGCTTCTTCACCTGCGTGTGCGTGGCGCCGCCGATGATATCGCTCACCGTGGCGCGAAATCCCGATGGAAGCAAAAAACACACCCTCATCAATGCGGAGGAAACCGGAGAATTCTGCTTCAACGTCGTCACTCATCGCCATTGGGAACAAATGGTGGATACGGCGAACGGCATCCCCGCGCAGGAAAACGAATTCAAAGCCACGGGCCTCGAACCGGTTCCCGCGAAGAAGGTGAAGGCCCCCCGCATCAAGAACGCGCCCATTCACTTCGAGTGCAAAACCCACAACGTGTTCGAGTTGGGGCCGAACAAACACCCGCTTCTGATCGGAGAAGTCGTCTATTTCCACGTCAATCCCGACGTCATGACGGGCCGATATATCGACATGAAAAAACTAGGCCCCATCGGCCGCTTGAATGGTTTTTGGCAGTGCACCCTTGGCGAACTCCTGGAAAGAAGTTTCGAGGACGGACAACCGAGATAGAACTGAGAAGTTTCATACCGGCCGTCTGGATGGCGTGGATCAAAAACGAGTCTGAATACAACAAGAATCTACTTTACATACAAATCGTAACTTACTGTAAATATGTGTTTTATTCTGTGTCAAAACCGGCCTCTTCAACAGCGGCATGTAAAGCGCCGATTTTCGTCGCTCCTGCATCAAAAACGACCGTCGCCCTGCCTCTTTCCAAATCAACCACGGCCTCGGCCACGCCTTCCACTCCGCTGAGCGCCTCGTGAACCGCAGATTGGCACATCTCACAGCTCATTCCGCTTACAGCAAATTCCACCTTTTCCATTTGATACCTCTCCGATGAATAATCGAGTCGACAGGCCGAATCCAGCCCACGCCTTCTAATGAACAGGCTTCCATTTTCGCAACAACAAGGTGTTCGACACGACGGATACGGAACTGAACGCCATGGCCGCTCCCGCTATAATGGGGCTTAAGAACCCGAACGCCGCCAGGGGTATGCCGAGAATGTTATAGAAAAACGCCCAGAATAGATTCTGGCGTATTTTCCGCATCACGGTCTTCGAGAGGTGGATCCCCGCCACGACACCCATCAGATCACCCTGCATCAGCGTGATATCCGATGCCTCCATTGCGATGTCCGTCCCCGTGCCGATCGCGAATCCCACGTCCGCGGCGGCCAATGCCGGAGCGTCGTTGATGCCGTCGCCCACCATGCCCACCTTTTTGCCGCCTCGCCTGAGTTCCTCCACCATGGCCGCCTTTTCATCCGGCATCACGCCCGCCATGACGTGGCGGACTCCCGCCTGCGCCGCCATGGCTTGCGCCGTTCGCTCGTTGTCGCCCGTCATCATGTAGACCTCGATTCCCATACGCTGGAGCGATTCGACCGCCTCTGCCGAGTTCTCCTTCAGGGTATCGGCGACGCCTATGGCGCCCAGCAAGCCTTCCACATCGGCGATGAGCACGACGGTTTTCCCTTGAGACTCGAGATTTCGTATCTCATCGATGTGAGGAGGCGTGCTCACGCCATGCTCCGCCATGTGCTTTTCGTTGCCCAGGTAGATTTTTCGTCCCCCTACTTCCGCTTTTAGCCCATGCCCCGGGTAGGCCCGGAAATCACGCATCTCGAACAATTCCAGGCCGCGCGCTTCAGCTTCATTCACTATCGATTTGCCCAAAGGGTGTTCCGAGCCTCGTTCCGCGCTTGCCGCGATCCGGAGCAATTCCCCTTCCGGCAACCCATTGAGCGGCAAGATATCGGTCACCACGGGGGTTCCCTTTGTCAGCGTGCCCGTTTTATCCAAAATGATGACGTCCAGCTTATGCGCCGTTTCCAGGGACTCGCCGCCTTTGATGAGAATGCCGGCTTCGGCCCCCTTTCCCGTACCCACCATGATGGCCGTAGGTGTCGCGAGACCCAGTGCGCACGGACACGCGATAACCAAAACGGCGACGGCGTTGATGAGCGCGGGCGTAAACGGCCCCACGGCGTCCCAGAGAGCGTATGTAACGAAGGCGATTCCCAGCACGATGGGCACGAAAATGCCCGAAATCCTGTCCGCGGTGCGCTGGATCGGCGCCTTGGAGCCCTGGGCCTGCTCCACCATGCGAATTATCTGGGCCAACGCCGTTTCCTTGCCCACTTTCGTGACGCGGAACCGCACCGCACCGTCGATGTTGAGCGTGGCTCCGGTAACGGCGTCTCCCACGCCTTTCGCCACGGGAACGCTCTCGCCCGTCAGCATGGATTCATCCACGGAAGTCGCGCCCTCGATGATGAGCCCGTCCACGGGGTATTTCTCACCCGGGCGCACCATCACGACGTCGCCAACCTGAACTTGCTCTACGGGAACCTCGCGCTCTTCCCCGTCGCGGAGCACCCGCGCCGTCTTGGCCTGGAGCCCGATGAGCTTCTTGATGGCTTCTGAAGTTCGCCCCATGGCTCGCTCTTCGAGCACTTTTCCGAGCACGATGAGCGTGATCAGAATCGCGGACGCCTCGAAATACACGTGATGACCGCTCAAGCCCCACAGGGTCACCACGCTGCTATGCAGCCACGCCGCGCTCGTGCCCAGGGCGACGAGAACGTCCATGTTCGCGCCGCCGCCCATGAGCGAATGATACGCCCCCCGGTAAAACCGCCGGCCCACGATGAACTGCACGGGCGTTGCGAGGGCGAATTGCCACCACCTCGGTAATTCCCAACCCCCTGCGCCCGGGAGCATGCCCGCCATCTGGAAGAGAAGCGGTGCGGATAAAACCGCAGAGAAGATCAGAAGACGCACACTTTTTCTGAACTCGCGCTCGCGCTTTAGTTTTTCCGTATCCTGCTCTTCATCCATCACGGGACGAGCCGAATACTCCGCCTTGGCCAAATAATCAAAAATCTCATCGGCGCGAACGATGGCCATCTGGAACACGACACGGCCACTGCCCCTCGCAAAGTCCACGCCGGCGGATATGACACCATCGAATTCGTGTAATTCACTCTCCAGACGCGCGGCATCCTCTTCGTCCTCCACCCCTTCTATCGTGAACTCGACGTGAGAATGCGGAACGCGGAACCCCGTTTTTTGGACCCTTTTGGTGATATCGGCGGGCGTCACCTGGGCGGGAATGAACTCGACCTGCGCGCGCGCCAGAGCCAAATTCACATTGACGCGCAGCACGCCATCGAGCGCGCCGAGTCGTTTTTCCAGCCTGGCGGAACACGCAGCGCACGACATGCCCTCGACCGGAATATCCAGCGTTTCAGGGATCGAATTTATCGACATTTCACACCCCTAACTCAAGGCTTGAAGTTTTATGTTCACGCTCATCCGGGTCCCGTCGCGCGTCAGGTGAACTTCCACGACGTCGCCCACCTTATGCGCATCGAGCGCGTCCAACAGGTCATCGATCGAGGTGATGGAGCGCTCCACCACGCCGACAATTACGTCCCCCAGCACGAGTTTGCCTCGCTGGCCTCTTCCCGTGCCGCGCAACCCCGCGGCTTCAGCAACGCTGCCTTTTTGCACGCGAATGATCAACACCCCCTTTATTCCGAGCCGCTCCGCAGTTCCCCTGTCGGCCACGTGAATGCCGAGCCCGGGCCTGATAACGCGGCCATGACGAATCAGTTGAGGCGCCACCCTGTTCACGGTATCCACGGGAACCGCGAAACCTATCCCCGCATTGGAACCGGAGGGGCTGAAAATAGCGGTGTTGACGCCTATCAGACGACCTGCGCTGTCCAGGAGAGGCCCCCCGGAATTGCCCGGATTGATCGCCGCGTCAGTCTGGATGACGCCGCTGATCTTGCGGCCCGATACGCCGTCTATCTCGCGCCCCAGAGCGCTGATGATCCCCGTCGTGAGCGTCTGGTCCAGCCCGAAGGGATTGCCGATGGCGAACACCCTCTGGCCCACTTGCAGATTGGCGGACTGGCCGATGGCGATCGGTTTGAGGCGGGTTCTCGGCGCATTGATGAACAACACCGCCAAATCCTGATCCGGCGATACCCCCACCACGCGCGCATCCCACTCGGAGTTATCCGCCAGGGTGACGCGCAGGGAACTCGTCCCCTGAACGACGTGAAAGTTCGTGATGATGTGCCCCAGATTATTCCAAACGAAGCCCGAACCCGTGCCCTGGGGAATCTCGAACATGTTGAGGCTGAACCTGTCGCGCCTCATCGCCAGCCTCGTGATATAGACCACCGACGGAGAGGAGAGGCGGAAAAGCTCTATGTTGGATTTTTCCTCGGCGGCGAGGTCGCCACGCGGGGTGACGACGCGGGGCACGGCGTCCGGATCGTGCACGCCACCAAAATAGCGCTCTGCGAACAGCCACGCGAGGGCGGCGCCCAGCAAAAAAACGCACCAGACAATCCATCGCCATCTGCGGGAATGCACGGGGCTTCCGCCTCTGAATTCGTGATCTCCCCCGTTCATTCCGACTCCCCGTCCTTAGCCCAGGGCAGACTCATGAAAGCACGCTCGCAGTCTTCTCGCAAAGCTCCCTCATCCTGCGAACACCTCGCAATAATATGCGCACCCTGAATCTGTGAGAAAAAAGAACGCGCATGTACAAGCGGGTCGACATCTCCGGGAATATCCCCTTCGTCCTGCGACTGCGCCAGGACGCCTGCGATTTTCTCGAAAACTTTCTCCCAAACCCCTTTGAGCCGCAGGCGCATCTGCTCATCCAGGGCGCTGAGCTCCAGCGACAGGTTCCCGATGGGACATCCGCAGCACGGAGAATCCTGCATCGGCATGAGGGCGTAGGATTCCGCGAGACGCCTTATTTTCTCACGCCCCTTCTCTTGTGCACCAAACGAGGGAGAGAGGTAGTTTTGATGAAGGAGAGATTCGTAGTGATCGATGACGGCAAGCCCCAGGTTCTTCTTGGAGCGGAAGAAATAATACAGGCTCCCCCGGTTCACCTGAGCGGCCTGCGCCACCATATCCAGCGAGGTGGCGTGAAAGCCTTTGCGGTAAACGAGCCTTGCGGCCGCTTCTATGATTTTCCGTTTCGTCGCGGACGCCTTGGGGGTCGCCGTCGCTGTTTCCATCACCCTTCCCTCTTCAAGTTGAACACCCATCTGTTTCGAAGAATACTCAGAAATCAACTCACAATGTATAGATAAATCTTTTTAGTTAGTTAGTCAACTAATTTTTCGGACTTTTTATGTAGTCATGCTGAAAATCCACTACGCCGAGAGTTCTTGCAAGTGGGCTACGACGGAACGCTCCAGGGCGTCGAGATTATATCCGCCCTCGAGCAGGCTGATGAGACGCCCCTCGCACAGGTTCCCGGCAAGCGTCTTCACCCATCCGGTCAGGCGGGCGAACCCGGCTTCGGTGATCATCAGCCCCCCGAGCGGGTCGTCTCGGTGCGCGTCGAAACCCGCTGATACGACAATTGCCTCCGGCCCGTGCGCCTCGACGGCGGGGATGACGCTTTCCTGAAATTTCAGGAGATATTCCTCTTCAGGCGTTCCCGCCGCGACGGGAATGTTCAGCGTCTTCCCTTGGCCGGCACCTTCTCCCGTCTCGTTTGAAAGACCCGTGCCGGGATAGTGGGGATGTTGATGCAAGGAGACGAAAAACACGTCCGGATCGCGCCAGAAGATATGCTGCGTGCCGTTTCCGTGATGCACGTCCCAATCCACCACGGCAATTTTCTTGAAGCCATGTTTTTCCTGCAGATACCGAACCAGGATGGATACCGTGGCGAACAGGCAAAACCCCATCGATTGAGAGGGCAAGGCGTGGTGGCCGGGCGGCCTTGCGGCGCAAAAGGCGTTGTCCACCTCCCCGGCCACGACGGCGTCCGCTGCGCTCAGGGCGGCATCCACGGCGGCGAGAGCGGCCTCATAGCTTCCGGGACCGGCTTGCGTATCGCCGCCATCCAGAATGCACCCGCCACTCTCACACGCCTCGCGCACGAAGCGGTGGTGTGATTCCTCGTGCACCCTCAGTACCCACTCCCGGGCGTCGTGGGGCGTAATCTCCATGTGCCTGACCGACGGGACTTGCGCGACGATTCTCTCGGGCGTGAGGCGTCTGGCGCGCTCTACGTTCTCCACATGGCGGCCGTTGTCGTGCAGGAGCGATTCTGGCGTCCAGAAATAGGCGGTCCGGCTCAATGGAGTCTGACCCTGGGATCCAGGACGGAATACATCAGATCAACAATCAGGTTCAAAGAAACGAATATCAGGGCGGTGATGGTCACCGAAGCCTGCACCAGGGGGAAATCCTTGGCGTAGACGGCCTGAATCAGGAGCCTCCCCACGCCCGGCCAAGAGAAAATCGTCTCGACGATCACAGCCCCACCGAGCAGGTGCCCGAATTCCAAGCCGATTATCGTAATCACCGGAATCATGGAGTTTCTGAGCACGTGCAGGTTGATGACGACCCATTCGGAGAGCCCCTTCGCTCGGGCGGTCTTCACGTATTCATGGCGCAGGACTTCCAGCATGGAGCTTCTGACCACCCGCGTGTTCCTGGCGATTGAATACGTGGAAAGCGCGATGGCGGGCAATATGAGATGCTCCCAGCCGCCTCTTCCGCTGACCGGCAGCCACCTCAGACTCACCCCGAAAACGAGGATCAGCATCAGGCCGAGCCAGAAAACGGGCATGGATTGTCCCAGTAGCGCGAAAAGCATTCCCCCATGATCATACGGAGAACCGCGCTGCGTCGCGCTGACGACCCCCACCGGAAACGCCAGGATAATCGATAGAACGAGCGCCACGAGGGCGAGTTCCAGAGTCGCGGGCAGACGCTCCATGATGAGTTCGAACGCGGGCTGGCGATAGCGCAGGCTTTCCCCGAAATCACCCTGCACGGCCCTGCCCACGTATCGCCCGTATTGCACGAACCAGGGCTTGTCCAGTCCCATGTCCTGGCGTAGTTGCTTCACCTCCTGAACCGTCCAGTCCTCGCCCACCATGGTGTCCGTCGGGTCGCCCGATAGGAACAAGACGGAGAACGATATGAAACTCACGCCGGCCACGACAACAACGGCCCGGATGACTCTTCTGAAAAGATAAGCGCCCATCTTATTGTTTCGCTTCTTTCAACCGAATCGCGGGCAGGTAGATTCTCTCATCCGGCCTGGGAGTCCACTGCGTTCTGGCGCTCAGGCCGAAAAAATCATACTGGTTCCATAAAAACACCCAAGGGCTTTCCTCATGAACGATGCGCTGCATCCGGTAGCTGATCCGCCTGCGCTCATCGGGGTCGAACGCCTGGCCGAGCTTCTTATAGTTTTCCACAAACTCCCGGTTTTTCCAGGCGGTGAGATTAGCGAAAAGGTTGGGACGCAGCACGCCCAAATCGAGTTCCTCGTTGAAAGCGGAACTGAACCCGTGAAAATACAAGGACGCCAGCGTCTTTTTTCTTCTTCTAGCGAGGAAAACGGACCACTCCAGGGGAATGACCTCCACCCGAACTCCCACGACGCGGAAATAAGCCGCTATGAATTCCGACATCTCCTTACCTTTCAAGTACCTGGAGGCAGGAACTTCAAGTTTCAGTTCAAATGGCTCACCATTCGCCTCCAAAACACCGTCCCCATTCGTGTCCTTGAGACCGGCCTCGGCGAGGAGCGCTTTCGCCTTTTGGGGATCGTAGGCGTAGGCCTTCATGTTCGGGTCGGCGTTCGGGGCGTTCACGATGCTCCTCATCCGCGAGCCATGACCCAAAAACACGTTCTTGACGATGGCTCCGAAATCAACCGCGTGGTTCAGCGCCCGGCGGACGCGCGCATCGCCCAGCACCCCATGGTCCGTGCGAATCCCCAGATAAATCCTGCGTCCTCCCCGAGCCCCCTTGAGCTGGAGACCTTCTCCCCTCGCCAAGATGGTTTTCGACTGATCGGGCGAGATGTTCACGATGACGTCGGCCCCGCCCGTCTCCAGCTCCCCAATGCGGGCCGAAGCCTCGGACACCGGCCGCCAGACCACCTCATCGATTGCAGGCTCACCCCGCCACCAGCCCTTGTTGGCCTCCATCTCGATGCGGTCGTCCTTAATCCATTTCACCAGCTTGTAGGGCCCCGTGCCGACGGGTTTCTTCAACAGTTCCTTGGGCGAGGTCGATGAGTAATACTTGGGCGGCAGCATGAAAGCGTTCACCATCCACACCGGCAGGGTGGCGACCGGGCGCCTGGTGTGAATCTTCACGGTGTGGGAATCCACTTTTTCTATCCTGTCCAGGAAAATCCGCCGGTAAACCGTGATGCGGGGCTTGAGCTTCTTGTCGCGCATGCGCTCGAACGTGTATCGCACGGATTCTGAGTCGAATGGCTCGCCGTTATGAAACTTCACCCCCTTGCGGAGATGAAACGTCCAGATTTTTTTCGTCTTGTCCACCTCCCAGCGCTCGGCCAACGCAGGCGCAAGCCGCATGTCGTCACGCCGCTCGATGAGAGGGTCGAACATGTTCATCAAGATGCTCCACTCGATGGTGGCGGTAGCGAAATGGGGATCGAGCGTATTGGCCTCCACCGAGAGGAGGACCGTAAAGGGCCCCTTTTTCGCTTCGCGGCCGCAGGCGGCGAGCCCTAAAAGCAACAGGCAAATTCCACCGAGCAGGAGCCTCTTCATGCACAAATTCCCTTCAGAAAACTGAAATTGACTACATATCATCGCCGAGGCGGGGGTCCATGTAGTCCCGCAGCCAGTCGCCGATGAGGTTGACGCTTAGAACCGTCGCCATGATGGCGAGACCTGGAAAAGTCGCCATCCACCAGCCGCCCCGCAGATATTCGCGTCCATCGGACAACATGCCCCCCCAGGTAACGACCGAAGGCGGAACACCGAGCCCCAGAAAACTCAGCGAAGATTCGGAAATAATGTTTCCCGCCACGGAGAAGGTGGCGATGACGATCAGCGGAGATAAGGTATTGGGCAATATCTGCATGAACAAAATGCGGTGCAGCGGGTAGCCCAAAGCGTGTGTGGCTTCCACGAATTCGCGCTCCCTAATTGAGATGACCTGGCCTCTGACTACGCGGCCGTACGCCACCCACCGGCTGATCCCCAGCACGATGATGATGTTGAGCAGACCCGGCCCGATGACCGCCATGATCGTGATGGCCAGGAGAATGAAGGGAAACGCCAGTTGAATTTCAGAAAAGCCGCTGATGAGATCGTCTATTTTCCCGCCGAAAAAGCCCGAAACGAGGCCCAGGACGATACCGATCACCCCTGAAATCACCACCGAACTCAAGCCCACCAGAATAGAGACGCGGCCCCCGTAAATGAGCCGGCTCAAAACGTCCCGGCCCAGCGCGTCGGTTCCCAGCAGGTAGCTCGCGCTTCCTCCTTCCACCCAGACAGGAGGCTTCAGGCGCAGGTTCACATCCACATTCCGCGGGTTTTGCGGCGCGATGAGCGGGGCGGAAAGAGAAACGACAACGAGCAGGATGAGAAAAACGCCGCCGAGCATGGCCGGTTTCGAGCGTTTCATGCTTCGGCGAAATTTTGCCCACCTAAGTTCCGATTCCGACATCATCGGGTATTCTTCTACATCAAAAGCCGATTCGGGCATTTCTGTTTCTTCGGGCATTCGCGAACGCTCGCTTCCAACTGACGTATTTGGGATGTGAAACGGACACATCCTAGCATAGCGCGGGGTGAGTTGCAGAAGCCGCCGGTGCGAAACGGCTATTCCCGAAACGTCGAATTATGTTGATATCCACGAAGCAATCGAATTAGAATCGCCTGTTTTTTAATTTTGGCACTGGCCGGGCATTCATACTGATTCTCGATAAAGGAACACTTTCCTTGCCTCATCACACAAGAGATGATTTTAGCGAGATGTTGATGTCCGCCGTTCCGGCAGGCTCGATATTCGGCTTTCAGGGACTGCGCTCTACCGATTCGATTACCGTGGAAAACATCGTCCCCCTCGATTTCCTCATCGCCTGCGATTACGGGCTCGACGGGCCCGAGTGGGACAAGCGTCTGCGCTATTTCTCTGTGGAACGCGGACAGAAAAAGCGAATCGTGTGGACGCATTCATCACTCGTGGAGGCGTACGAAGGAACGCTGGGGCCGCAAATTCGTGAATATCTCTCACAAGGGGATAAACCCCAGTACATCATCCCCTACCGTTCCACGGAATTTCTGGACAAACTCGCCGAAGAGGCAAAGGGCAGGCTGCGCATCCTGGCGAATCCGGTGGAAATCAAGACGAGATTCGACGACAAGGTGAAGTTCCGGCGCCGGGCCATCGAAGCGGGGTTCAGCGTTCCCCCGGGCGAAGTGGTGGCCTTAGGCGACCTCGGCGCCAGACAGCTTGAAGAATTCGGCCCCGTCATGATTATCGCGGAGCGAATCGGTTCATCCGGCAACCAGACGCACCTCATCGACTCATCCGAGGCGCTCGCGAATAAACGCGATGAACTCGTCGAAAAACTGGGGCCCGATGTGCTCGTGATCGTGAGCACGTTCCTGGATGGTCCCGCCCTCGGCGCGGCGGGGGTGATTTGCAACGGAAAACCCTGGATGTCCCACCCTTCTGTGATGTTCACCGGAATTCCCGGTTGCTCCATGCACCGTTTTGATTACGCCGGAAGCGACTATGCGGCGTATCGGCAGGTTTCCCGGGAAAGTCGGCGGAAAATCGAGGAAGCCACTCTGAAAATCGGAGAGTGGATAGCCGAGGCGGGCTATCAGGGAATATACGGCGTCGATTTCATCGTCCACAACGATGAACCCTACGCCTTAGAACTCAACCCGCGCGTGCTGGGAACCACGCAACTGATGACCGAACTCGAGGAAATCCAGAGCACGACGTCCACCACCACATACTGGCATTTGGCCGAATTCTTGAAGCCGGGCGACGTTCTCGACGCGCATCAGGATTTGCTCGCCGACCTCAGCCGACCGGATTTATCCGGTTTCCAGCTTCTGATTCGAAACACGAGTGCTTCACGAAAGAGAATCGGCCATTCGTTGACACCCGGAATCTACACCATCAAAAAGGGGAACCCCGAGTTCATCCGGAGAGGTTATCGCCTAAGCAACGTTCAAGACCCCGATGAAGTGCTGGTCACTTGCTCTCCTCCGGCAAAAGGCACCATAGTAGAACCGAGGGGAGCGTTCTGTAAGCTGGAGGGCGTTTCATCCATCTACGAGGGGGGAGAAGTACAGATATCCCCCGCCGCCAGGGAAATGATAGATACTTTCACGCGCCGCCTCTCGCTTTCTCCTGCTTAGGACATAGTGAAATTGAAAGTAGATTTCTTCGCATCCACCGCCCGAGGCATGTTCCTCTCCCCTGAGAGTCCGTATGCGTTTCAGGCGGATTTCACGCCTGACTCCCGGCCCGTTCCATCTAACGGAATCGTCCTGGGCGAAGTCGTCGCCGCACCTAAGAATGCTCCCATCGATCGTCTGGAGACACTCGAAGCCCTCCAGGGAACGCTGGACGCGTGGAAGACGAGTGAAACGAAATTGCGCGAAAAAATGAATCTGGTCGTAACACTCGGCGGGCGCTATGCGAACCGCAGCGTATCGGGCCGTGAACCGGACTCTCCACCGGAGCCCGGGGTGATACTCGACCTGTTGAACGTCGGCGGCGTCTGCGGGACTCGTACGAACCCTGAAACGCCGTGCGTGAATATAGAAGTGAAGGGGAGCATCCCGCTACGAGGCGAACCCGCCCGCCTTTCTCATCTTCCCGTCATCCCCGATACCCGGTGCCCCGTCGATGAAGAAGGCATTCCCTGCGCTCCCATCATCCTGGTGACCGGCTCCGAGATGGACGTGGGTAAAACAACCTGCGCCTCTTCGCTCGCCTCCGCCCTGCACTCCTCGGGCATCCGCGCCTCATACGTGAAATTGACCGGAACGGGACGCATGCGGGATCTCATGCAGGTGAATTACGGAAGACCTCTCGGGTTTTTCGACTCCACGAGACTCGGCTGGGATTTCGTCGATGCGGGACTATCCTCCACTTGCGGCGTCTCAAGCGGCAGAGTCAGGCGATGCGCCCAGAATCTGCTTCGCCACGCCTGCGCGAAGGCGGAAATCGTTATTGCGGAATTGGCGGATTCTCCCTCCTCGGACGCCAGCCTTCACGTAGCGAGCGACCCCTGGGTGAAAAACTGGCTCGCGCGCAGAGGGCTGATTATCTGCGCATGTGATACGCTGGAATCAACGCTCATCGTTCATTGGATCCGAAGCCATCTGGAGGTGGAGGAGGAAAACATGCTCATTTCCGGAAAGCTCGCCAATGAAGAACACGCGCGTGAGGAAGCGTACCGCATGACGGGGATACGCGCCCTCAGTTGCATCGCTTCGAACCCCTCCTCCCTCTCGGCCGATAGGGCCGTGGGCGGCGCCATTGCGGATTGGGCGGTCAAACACTTCATGCACCAGCGCAAGTCGGTGTTTTAGACATAAAGAGCAAAACCTTGGCCCCACATAAGACATCCAGCCATCCTCTCATCGCGCGAGAACCTTCTCTGTATAATCTCACGCCCGATGCGAGCGGCGGCGTCTGGGATTTATACCGAGTCAGCCAGGAATTCGACTCAGACCTCGGCGATCTGAATGACACCCTGATCGAGAACTTGAACCACTGGGCGTCGCGCGAACCCCGATTCGCAGATTTGCGCATCACGGAAGACGCATCACCCATTCGGCGTCCGGGAGAAATTCTTTTGCTGGACGGCTCCCCGAGCCGACTGCCCCTCACCATGGAAACCGCCCGGGTGATGCGGGCGCATCTGAAGCAACTGGGGTTGTCCATCCCCGTCAGGGTCCTGAATCGGCGAGAAGAACTCTTGGCGCGCGCCGCCAAGGCGCCGAAAGAACTGCTCGTCATCAGTCAGACCGCCCAAAAAAGTCTTTACGACGCAACCTTGGCCAAGGTTCTCGAATCGCGGGGAATCGTCGTGGCGCCGGGGCCTCTCACCGCCCCCGGCGGGCCGCTGTCGAACAAGAAAACCACTTATGAACTCCTGAACGGAAACGGCGCGGACACGGGAAACTCCCAAACGGACGGTCGCGGGCGTCACCTGACAGCCGGCTATGAAGCGGTGGAATTAAACGGAGGAAGACCTGCGGACACCGCCACCGCCATTCTGGACAGGGCCTCGGCCTTGTCCAGAAAATGGGACGCCACGACTTTCTTCATCAAACCGCAAGAAGGCGGCGGCGGACGCGGCTGTTTTCGGCTGGACGTCTACCCCAACGGATTCGGGCTTCCGGATTTAAGCAAACTCGGCGTCGCGGCGGACAGTGCGACCCCCCTGCCCTTGTCTCTTGACGCGGAAAACCCCAATCACCTCCGGGCGATGGACTGGCTCGTTCATCGCTTTCAGGCCAGCCCGGCTACCTCGAAAGCCTACATCAAGACCCAAAGGGTGGGAGGCGACGCCCCACCGAACGGTTTGGGACAAATGCTCAGAAACTGCACGCCCAGACTCGAATCGCAACTTCGCGAATCATCCCTATCCCGTGAGGATTCGATTCGCCTTCTGGCAAGCGCCATCGAGAACTACGAGCAGGCATTCGACGCGCGCTACCTCCCGTTGATATGCAACTGGATCGATTTCGGCCTGTTCAGCGTTCGCGTTCACCTGAGGCTCAGCCGCGAGGGGCCGGTCGTGGAAACGCTCTACGCCAGGCTGTTCCCGGTGGAATTTTCGGATGATTCCATCGGTGTCGTCGGTGTGGACAGCATCACGAACCGCACGGAGGGGGGCATGGAACTGAACCGCTACGCGCCTTTGGTTCCCGCCCTGGTCGCATACGCGGGAGGTGCGGAGCGATTGTGCGAGAAGATTCACGGCGCTTTCGATGCGTTCGCGCGCTTTTTGTCTCTCGTCGGCGCCTGTGAGCACGGCAGAGTTCCGGTTCGGGCCGAATTCGACCTCTCGCCAATGAACGGCCTGATCGCCGAGGGCAACGCCGACCCCGTTCGCGCCCAATGCGCAAACAGCCGCTGGGGAAGATTTTACGAAAACTGCGCGCAGTGGACGGAGGACGCCTTGTCGTTCTACTCATGGAAATCTCAAAAAGTCTAAGTTAGAATCAACCCGTTCCTCATCGCCTGCGTTCCAGGAATCCCAAGGGGCGGGATTCGCGCGAAGGATCCTCATCCACCGCTCCAGAAATGATCGAAATGGCGAAATTCCTCAAAAAAGCATTCGACATCCAGGAAGAGGAACTGCTCGTCTTCTCGGTGTTCTTCTTCTTCTATTTCCTCATCGGGGTTCAGTTCTCCATCGGCCTCACCGTATCCGAAGCGTTGTTCCTCTCAGAAGTCGGCCCGGGCTTTCTCCCGTATATGTACATATTCAACGCCTTGATGATCATCTTCATCAGCACGTTCTACTCCTCGCTGACCGAAAAACTCTCGATTCCGGCGATGTTCAAGACTGTCCTGATTTTTTTCATCGCGCTCGTATTCGGCATCAAGCTGCTCATCTTCGCCGATTTCCGCGCCTACGCGATGCCGATCGCATTCCCGCTCCTCCACACCCTGTTCGTCATGTTCACGAACATGCTGCCGAACAACTTCCGCGCCCTCTACGGCCAGTACCTCGACGTCTTGCAATCCAAGCGGCTCGTTCCGATCATCCTGACCGGGGGGCGCTACGGCGGCATCCTCGGCGGCCTGGCCATTCCGCTGCTCATACCCGTCCTGGGGAGCGTCTCGAATCTGCTCTATGTATGGATTGGAGCCATCGTCATCAGCATCGGGGTGGTGCAATACGCCGAATGGCGGCTCCGGGACCACATCATCGAAGATGCGCGTCCCAAAAAACGTAAAACGACCAAGGCGGCCCCAGGGGTAGGCAACCTCGCGCTCATGAGGACGAACAGATACGTCTGCGCGTTCGCCCTGTTCAGCTTCATCGTGGTGATCCTCAGGAGTTTTCAGGATTTTCAATACAGCCTCATCTTTCGTGAAGTCTTTTCCGATCGCGCGCAGCTCGCCTCGTTCCTCGGATATTTCACCGCCATCGGGAGCGCCTTCTCCCTGCTCGTCCAGACGTTCATCACCCCGCGCATCATCAAACGCCTCGGCCTGGGCACGGCGAACCTCCTTTATCCGCTCACCACCATCATCAGCCTTACCGGCATGGCGATTTCACCCGGCTTCTATTCCGCCGTCTTCTTGCGCTTCAACAACAAGAACCTGCAAGAATCGATTCGAAACGCCATCAACGCCTTGCTCTACAACGCCGTCTCCCCCTCGGTCCGCGCGCGCGTCGGCGCGTTCGTCTCAGGTCAGGTGGTCGCCGTGGCCAGCATCGTCAGCGGCGTCACACTACTCATCATCAAGCCCACCGGCCTCGCTCTTTTCCCCTTGAGCCCCGGCTGGGTGGCCCTCATCTCCTTGTTCATCGCCTTCGCCTATCTGGCCACCGGCTTCTTCGTACGGCATGAATACGGCGCCGCCCTGCGCAGGATGCTCGAGGAGAGAAACCTAGGGCTGTTCCGCTACGCCAAGGAGGGGTTCGGCCCGGTTGACGATGAGAGCATGGCGATACTCAGAAAAAACATCCACGAGGGGGATGACGACCTTTGCGTCTTCACGGCACAGATGATGGCGGAAAGCGGCAGAAGCGAGACCTTCCCGATTATTCTCGGAGAAATCTCCCGGCGGAAAGGCCATGCCGCGGCCGAGTTGCTGAAAATTCTCGCCAAGGTTCCCGGGGCCGAAGAGGGCGAGAAAATGCGGCCCCTGCTGGAGGAATATCTCACCTGCGAGGAGCCCGTCCTTCGGTGCGCCGCCATGGATGCGGCGGAATCCATCGGACTTACCGATGAGACGGCAGAGTTAGTGCATGAAAACCTGGAGAGCGATTCACCCGAAGTCAGGGCGCGCGCCGTCGAGTTGCTCGTTCGCTCCGACGATCTGTTCTGGCTCGCCAACGGCCTGCAAACGCTGCACCGGATGCTGAACGAAGAAGACGCGGCGGCCAGGGTCTGCGCCCTGCGGTGCATGGGAGAGCTTCAGAACCCGCGGTTCATCAAACGATTGATTCCCTATCTGTATCAGAACGAGGAGAAAGTCCGCGAAGCCGCGCTCGAGGCGATAGAAGTTCTGGCCATGAACCAGGGGGTCGATGAGGAGAAGATGGCGGAAGTCATCCGGGTCACCACCTCGGATGAGAGCGCGGCCATCAGGCGCAGAGGCGTCAGGCAACTGGGCAATATAGGCTCGCGGGAGAATTTCGAGCGCACCCTGGGCGCTCTCGCGGACGTCGATTCTCTGGTCAGAAGGCAGGCCGTCGAATCGCTGAAAAACATGAAACGAAAAGGAACTCTCTCTCTCGAAGGCTCGGGGTTGATTTCGTTCGTCGTTCCGTTCTTGTTCAAGAGTGCTAAAAACGGCTCCCGCGAGATGAGCGCGCAGGAAATCGTCGATTCCCTCGCCGCATTCGCCGTGGAGCATTTGAAGGAAGTCTACGACGTCATCAACCACCTCCACGTCATCGAAAGCCGGGAGAACGCATCCGCCTTCACGATGTTGAGAAAAGCGCTCGAAGACGTCGTCGCGGAAAGGCAACTGGTCCTGCTCGAGTTGCTGGGGGTGATCGGGGACGAGAAAACGGTGGACACCGTGGCGGAATCCCTCGCCCGAGGAGGCTCTTCGTCGAGAGCGATCGCCATCGAGACGCTCTCGAATTTCTCCTCGGCGGGCAATACGAGGCTCCTGATTCTGGCGCTCGAGCCCCTGCTCCTGGGCCGCTCGACCGCCGACATGGTTTCCGAGGGCAGGAAACTATGGGAAATACCCGAAAAATCGATTGACGACGTGCTGACGACCTACCTGAATTCAGAGAATACATGGCTCCAGGCCATCGCCCTCGACGCGGCGGGAAAACATCTCGCAAGCGAAGCGGATGGCTCAACCGCCGAGTGGCGCGCGCAATTCCAGTCGCGGGCCTCTGAGGGCGACCCGTATATCCGTGAGGCCGCGGTTGCCGCCTTGAGAATTATCGGGAAAGATGAAAACGACGTTGTGACGTTTTTGAGAACCATGGAGAATGACGAGAATCAATTGGTGCGCATACAGGTGCGCCGCGAGCGCACCCAATATGGAGTAGTTGGCGAAAATTTATCCGGACAGGAGAAATTCATGCTCTCGACCATCGAAAAAGCCCTGTTTTTGAAAGGCGTCAACATGTTCGAGACGATGAGCGCGGATGAACTGAAAATACTCAGCAACATTTCCAGGGAAATCCAGATAGAGGCGGGAAAGGTTCTTTTCGAGCAGGGAGACCCTTGCGATTATCTCTACGTCATCGTCGAGGGGGAAATTGAAATCATCCTCAATCAGGAGAATGGAGAACCGAAGATTCTGGCCACGCTAGGCCCCCCGACCTCGTTCGGCGAAATCGCGCTCTTCGGCGATGAGGGCAGAAGCGCCGGCGCGCGTGCGAGTAAGGACACTTCTTTGCTGGGCATCGAGAAAGAACCTCTTCTCGAACTGATCCACGATCATCCGAACATCTCTATCGCCATTATCGGCCAACTCGCCAACATCATTAGAAGCCAGAACGAATAGTCTCGAGGACAAGGTGGACGCGGGGTATGAGCCGAACGCAATTTTCTTCGCAAACCACCTATATTTTCAGCACCTTCTCCCCGTATTCAGGCGGAATTCCGCTAAGTCAAAACTATCCGCTCTGCGGTTGACGCCCGCCCTGCCCGTACCTATAATCACCCGGATTTTAGCGAGGAAACCAACAATTTCCGCTCAGTAAATCCGGTGTGAGGGAGCGTTTTTTCACAATGCAAGGTCGAGACTTCAAGCCTCCGGAAGAGAAAACCAGTCCTATTCCATTTTTTATTCTAGGGCTCATCATGGTCGCGGTGACGTTTTGGACCGTATGGGACGAAGCGTTCACGCGCAGACCATGGAAAAAATACCAAAACGAGTTCAACGTCTATGAAAAAGCCCAGGTAGAGAAAGAACTCGCCGGCCTCAGGAAAAAAATCGGGTCCAAGGTTTCTGAACTCGATAAAAAGATCGCCGCACAGCGACTAATTTTCGCCGGCGACGAAGAACTGAAAAACCTCAAGGTAGAACTCGCGAATAGCGAACTCGACACTTTCGAGAAAGTGCAGGAGATGGGCATTCGAAAAGCTCTTTACGATCAGTCCTACTTCTTTCTCCAGGAAGCCATTCGGGAAGGGCACGACAACCAGACCGAGCAAAAAGAAGTCGATGAAGCCAAGGCCCTGCTCGATGAGATAACACCCATAGCGGCGAAGGCGGAAGCCGCCAGGGACGCGATAAAGGCCAAGATTGAGGCCAAGGAAAAGGAACTCACGACGCTCGAGGCGACGAGACTAAAAGTGACGGGTGACATTTCCTTCCAGGAACGACGCCTCGACGGCATCGCCCGCCGTCCCTATGAAATCAGCCAGCTCGTCCTGCGCGAATACGAGCGCAACAACTTCAACGAGCCTGTAATGAAGGTGGAGCGGTGCCAGACCTGTCACCTGGGCATCAACAGGGCGGGCTTCGAGAATGCGCCGCAACCATTCCGCACACACCCCCAAAGACGCCTCTACCTCTCGAAGCATGAATTCAACAAGGTCGGCTGCACGCTTTGCCACGGGGGACAGGGGACGGCCGTCACCAGCGTGGATAAAGCCCACGGCCACGTGCAATTCTGGGAAGATCCCCTTCTGCACGGCAGCGAAGTGGAAACCAAGTGCAGAAGTTGCCACACAGAGATATTCAACATCCCGGAAGCGCCGAAAATCTCACGCGGAATCTCCCTTGTCCGTGAGTTGGGATGTAACGGCTGCCACACCCTGCCGGGCACGGAAGGCTTGCGCAAGGTGGGGCCGGACCTCTCGAGAATTCAGGAGAAAGTGGCGCCCGCCTGGCTCGTTTCCTGGATCAAGAAACCGAAAGACTACAACCCGCGCACCCGCATGCCCTATTTCAGCCTGACGGAAGAAGAAGCACTCGATATCTCCACATACGTATGGCGGCAAGGCCCGCGGAAAGTGGAATCGGCCAAAATTCCGAATCTCGACGACGCCGCGCAGATTCAAAAAGGAAAGTCCATTTTTGAGTCCGTCGGCTGTATGGGTTGTCACATCCGCAACGAAAAAGACCTGGAACTCGGTCCACCTCTCGAGGGCGTGAACGGCAGGCCCATCGTGTATCGCAACCGCGATTTCGCACCGGCTCTCCAGAGCATCGGCGCGAAAATTCAGCCCGACTGGTTGTTCCGCTGGCTGAAAAATCCAAAAGCGTATTGGCACGACACCAAGATGCCGAGCCTTCGCCTCTCGGACGAGGAAGCGAGCGCGGTGACGTCTTACCTCATCAGTCTCACGCCTGAGTCCAAACGTCCGAAACCCCGGAAACTGGGCGATGCGGCCTCTTATGAGCGCGGCAAGAAACTCGTGGCGACGCGCGGCTGTTTCGGCTGCCACGTCATCCCCGGTACGGAGACGCTCTCTAAAACCGGACCGGACCTGACGCGCTTCGCGGCCAAGAAGCCGTTCGAACTCTCATTCGGCAACGTGGTGGATATGCCCCACACCTGGGAGTCATGGACGTTCGGCAAGCTGAAAAACCCAAAACTCTTTCAGACGGAGCGCGAAACGCTCCTGATGCCGAACTTCGAATTCTCGGATGCGGAGGTCTCCTCCATGCGCACCCTGCTGCGTTCCATGATGCCGCACGGCGCGCCGCACAGCGTTCACCAGGTACTCGACACCCGCGCCAAGCGAATCGAAAACGGCCGCCGGATGATCGAGAAATACAACTGCAACGGCTGCCACGTCATCGAGAAATGGGGAGGGGACCTGCTCAGGCGTTATGAAGACAAGGCGAACGGTCCGCCGCTGCTGAACGGCGAGGGAAGAAAGGTGCAGCCCGAGTGGTTCTTCGGCTTCCTGCGCAACGTCGTGACGCTCAGGCCGTGGCTCAAGGTACGGATGCCCAGCTTCCAGATGCCGAATGAAGATGCAGCCGCTCTCGTGGATTACTTCGCCGCGCTGGACTCGAAACTAAACCCCTACCTCCATTTCGACGCCACACAAGTAAGCACCGAGAACTTCAAGGCCGGAAAAGAACTCTTCGGCAAGGCGGAATGCCTCGCCTGTCATGGCGCATGGCCGCCCCCGCCGGGGCAGGAACCCCCGACGGCCCCGAACCTCTCGTTCGCCAAAAACCGCCTGCGTCCCGACTGGATAATCGACTGGCTGATATACCCGGGCAAAGTCCAGCCGGGAACCAAGATGCCCAACTTCTTCGAGGGCGCGGGCTCACAGGCCGAAATCGTCAAGGGTGTCCAGGGAGAGAAGGAAGACGACCTGTTCATCTACGAACTGGAAGCCACCAAAGAAGCGGAATTGGCGGAAGAGCAATTGGCCACCTTGCGGGTCGGCGGCAATTCCCATCTCGTCAAGGTGACGGGTCTCGATGAGAAAAAGGTGACCATCTCCTCGCCTGTCGATCTCGGCAAAACCATCGGCAAGGGGACGATAGAGAGCCACGGCGAGCCCATCGACGAAGAACTCCTCGGCGGAGACGCGTACCGGCAAATCCGCGCGATGCGCGATTATCTGATGATCGAGAAGAATTTCACCAAGCCCGCCGAATCCAGCGCGAAGAACGACGCGCCCCAGACGGCGAAGCCCGAAAAAGAGGCCAACGCGGGCGCATCGCCGAGCTAGACCTCAAATTTCCACACGAAAGAAGCGCCCTGCCCGGGGCGCTTTTTTTATGCCCTTTTTCGCCTCACCCGCTCCTCGTTGACGCGCCTGTGGGCCGTGCGAATCACCTCGGGGAGGCGATATCGGGAAGTGGCCGCAAGCACCCAATGCACCGAATCTTTGATGTCGATGAGATGGCCGGGTGAGACGTACACGGGCTTCACGCCCCGCCTCGTCCTGAGGACCGCGCCTATCTCCCGCCCATCCGGTGAATGCAGATATCGCCAATCCCCCTTCTCTTCACCCAGCGGCTCGTGAGCGTCGCCGAACAAGCGGCTCTTGGCGCACCCGATAGAGGGCAGCCCCAGGCGCAGGCCTAAGTGCGAGGCGATACCGAATCCCCTGGGATGGGCCGTGCCCTGCCCGTCGAAGATGATGAGATCCGGCTTTTCCCTTAAACCCAGAAAGGCTTTCTCGAGCAAAAAACCTTCTCTGAAAGAGAGCAGCCCCGGTACGTAGGGGAATCGCAATTCCCCGCCATGGAATGATTCGTCGACGAGCCGCATTTCCGGCCAGGAGAATACGACCACCCCCCCGACGCCGAACTTTCCCCGCCATTCGCATGAGATGTCCGCGCCCGCAATCGTTTTCGGCGGGGTGGACAGCGGATGCAGGATGAGGCGTTTTTCAAGCGCCCTTTGGACCCGAATCGCTTCGGCAGGCGCAATCTCCCAGGAATGGTGGAGCAAGTCGGTCATTGATCCGTCATCGATTCATGAACGGGCCGGAAGTTTCCCGCATCGTTCGCGTTGCGAGCGAAGATTTGCAGAATGAAATCCGTGGCCCAGAACCCGAAGCTAATCCGTGCGAATTTGCGGAACCTTCCCCTTGAGCGGGGCCACCTCGGGCGCAATGCGGTTGACGGATAAAATGAATTTTTCGTCACGAATCCTCTTGACGACGTCGTTGAGTTGGGCGAGGTCGCGCACCTGCACGTCCAGGCGAATCTCCGCCTTATCCTGAGAGGCCTCGGCCGCCACGCGGGAGATATTCGCCTCACAACTTGCGATGGCGGCGCTCAAGTTCGCCAGGACACCCGGCCTGTCCCGCGCTTCGACCACGAGCGTCACCAGGTGCATCTGATCCTTGTCGACCTCGCCCCAGGAAACCTCCACCAGGCGTTCCTGATCATCCATCAACGACTTGATGTTCGGGCAATTCTCGTTATGCACCGTGACGCCGCGCCCGCGCGTGATGAAACCGACTATTCCGTCGCCCGGAATCGGCTGGCAGCATTTCCCGTAACGAATCAAAACGTCGTCCTGACCCTTCACGAGGATGCCCGCCTTGTTCTTGTGGCGGCTCACGCGGTTCACGAGACGCCTGAGACGCGATTTCTCCCGCTTCTCCCTCTCGCGCACGAGTTGTTCGGGCAACAGCTTGTGCACCACCTGCCGCGCGGATATGCGCCCGAAACCAATCGACGTCAATAAGTCCTGATCGGTTTGAGCCCCGAAGGACCGCAACACCCCGTTCAATTCCTTGGGCTTCATGTATGAGGCGACTTCCTTCTTCTCCACGCATCGTCCCAGCTCAAGCTCGAGCAATTCATGGCCGAGCGTGAGGGAGCGATCCTTCTGCTCTTGCCTGATCCAGTTCCTGATTTTATGCTTCGCCCGGGCGGTGACGACGAACTTCATCCAGTCGGCGCTGGGCTTTCGGTGCGGGTTCGTGATGATCTCGACGATGTCGCCATTCTCGAGCAGTGAACCCAGCGGCGCGATTTTTCCGTTGACCTTCGCACCCACGCAGTGACTGCCCACCTCCGTATGGATGGAGAAAGCGAAATCGACCGGCGTCGCCCCGCGCGGAAGGCTCTTCACCTCGCCCCTGGGCGTGAAGACGAACACCTCGTCCTGAAACAGATTGACTTTGACGGAATCGACCAGGTTCCTGGGGTCGGACTCTTCGTTCAGGCTTTCCACGATTCTCCTGATCCAATCGAACTTGTCGGCCATTCCGTCGTCGTTGACCTCTTCGCCCTCCTTGTACTTCCAGTGCGCGGCGATGCCTTCTTCCGCCACGCGGTGCATCTCCTTGGTGCGAATCTGGAACTCCACCCGCTGGCCCTCCGGCCCCACGACGGTGGTGTGGAGAGACTGATACAGATTCGCCTTGGCCAGGGCGATGTAATCCTTGAAACGTCCGGGGATGGGCGTCCATTTGGAATGCAGGACTCCCAATACGGCATAACAATCCTTCACGGAATCCACGATGATTCTCACGCCGCAAATGTCATATACCTGATGGAAATCGAGGTTTTGCGTCTGCATTTTATCATAAATGCTGGAGTGGAGCTTGAATCTGGCGGACGCGGCGCCATTGATGTCCTCGAATTCGAGAGTCTCCTTCACCTGCTCGATGATGAGTTCCATATACGCTTCGCGGTCTTTTAAGCCGTCGCGGAGCATCTCGTCGATTTCCAAAAACTCCTTGGGGCGCAGGTGCTTGAACGCCACGTCCTCGAGTGCTCCCTTGAGCCAGCCGATGCCGATGCGATTGGCGAGCGGGGCGTATATTTCCGCCGTCTCCCGCGCAATGCGCTCTCTGCTTTTCTGGGGAAGATGGTGGAGCGTCAGCGCGTTGTGGAGTCTGTCCGCTAATTTGATGATGATGACCCGAATATCCTTCGCCATGGCGATCAGCATCTTCCGGTAGCTTTCCGCCTGGCGAACCTGGGTGTTCGAAACGTCGATCTTCGCGAGTTTCGTGACGCCATCTACGAGTTCGGCGACGTCTGTTCCGAAATGCTCGTCAATCTCCTTGAGCGACGTGGCGGTGTCCTCCACGGTGTCGTGGAGCAGCCCCGCGCATACGGTTTCGGGGTCCTGGCGCAGCTCCGCGAGAATGCGGGCCACCTCCAATGGATGTGAAATGTAGGGCTCGCCGGAAATGCGCGACTGTCCCTTATGGACCTTCGCCGTGAAGATATAAGCTGTGGTGAGCAGATCCGAGCAGTCGGGCGAGTATTCCTCGACCAGATCGACGATGTCCATGATCCGGGCGGGTGGGCGCGACGTCAAAACTGGAGGCAACGAATTTCCTCCTCTTTCGACTTGCTCGGCCAGATGACGAAAAAGAGCAAAATCAAGCCCTTTCGATAAATATAGGGCCTCTCACAAGGGAAACGCTACCTGAGCGCACATATAGCGTCAATGAGATGGTTCAAAAAAAAACTCCCCCGAATCCGGGGGAGTCGTCGTCAAATATGTCTCGACTTAATATGCGCGAAGGGGCGAGGTGATGAACTCGTGCATGAACGGCGCCATGTATTCGGACTCGTCTTCGTGTATGGGCACGATAATAGCGCCCTTGTTGCAAATCTCCTCGCAAAGCCGGCAGCCGACGCACGTGGACTGATCCACCACGGCCACCGCGCTGTGGTCTCGCTCCACGGAGGAGGGCGCCATGCGAATACAATCGAACGGGCAAACGTCCACGCACCAGATGCAGCCCGTGCAGTTCTCCTCCAGCACGTACGCCTTGGGCATTTCCTTGTGCTTGATATTCTTGATTATGTCTCCCAAATCGTCCTGAATGGCGTATGCCGGGCAATACTTGCCGCACACGCCGCAGTCGATGCAGAGCGTGGGGTCGATTTTGTAGATCTCGCGCGGCTCGCCCGTAATGGCCTTCGTGGGGCAAACGGGCTCGCAAATCGAACAACCGATGCAAGCGTCGAATATGAAGTGGGTCATATCTGCGCCTCTTGGATAATTCGCTTTTCACAGGGCGACTCGCCAAAAATAAAATTCACCTCGGCGATATCCTCGCAATACCAATGATATTTCCATTCCCCGCGTGGATTGTCAAGGCATCTCGCAAGCGGCGCTCCCATATCGGGGAGCGAAGTTTCTGATTCTCTTGCCCTCGGCCCGGATTTGCGTCAGAATAAGGGCGTTGCCTTTTACCGCCAACTAGACTGAAAAGGATTCGAGATGGAAAATTTCCTGGCCATTCTGACAAAACCCGACAACATCCCCATCGGGTTCATGATTCCCCTGCTGGCTTTTTTCGTCTGGCTGGCCATTTCCCAAGGTCTCAGACACGACAAGCTGATTAAAAAGGGCAAGAAAGACGACGTGTACGACGAGATGATCCGATAAGCGCCTTGGGCTTCACTCGCTCTCTCCCGCGTCAATCGCCCCGGCGCATGGAACCTTGAATCCGCAATGACCGCCCGCGGCGCGATGCCTTCCCTCTCTCCCAAGTTCTGGAAACCGACATGCTAGAACTCATCTTCGTCGCGCTCATCCTGGGATTCATCACCATACTGTTCGTCAAGAGAACGACCTCGAACATCGCGCTCGAAGCGGATGCGGAACAAAACACGAACGATTCGGAAATCGAATCCCTGCGCAGGCTCTCGCCGCAGGCGTTCGAACGCATGCTCATCGACCTGCTCGAAGACATGAATATGCGCATCGTGGAGGTTCACTGGGTCAACGAGGAAGAAATCGACATCCTGGCCCACAACCCCGTCCCCATTCTCGGGGGCGACTACATCATCCACGGCATACTCGTGCCCGAGGGCGACTTTGTGAACTCGATACGGGTCATCGGCCTCTCCGACACCGTGCGCGCCGAGAGGGCCTTGAAGGGCATCCTGATTTCGACGGGATATTTCACCGAAGAGGTGCAGAAATACTCGGAAGGCGCTCCCATGGAACTCATCAACGTCTCGAGACTCCGCGAAATACTCCAAGCCCACGACATGGCCTGGCCTAATTCGGAGTAGGACACTCCCTTTCCACTAAGAACCGTAGCAGGGACAGGCCCCTGTGCCTGTCCAGTCCTCGCGCATCCGAAAAAGGACAACCACGGGGGGTTGTCCCTACCACTTAATCCAAAGACTTGACGCGGAGCAACAACACCACCCCTGTTTGATCGCCTTGCAAACACCGCTTAGAGTAAAATCCGGAGCAGGTGGAGGGTATTGCCATGGCGAGCATCACAATCCGTAATCTCGATGAAGACGTGAAAACCCGCCTTCGCATCCGGGCGGCAGAGAATGGCCGCTCCATGGAAGAAGAAGCGCGGGTGATCCTGCGCGATGCGGTGGGCAGCAATCCGGGCTCGCAAAACCTCGCAAGCCTCATCCGCGCCCGGTTCGGACCCATGGGCGGCGTGGATCTGGAATTGCCCCCGCGTGAACTGGCGCGCGAGCCGCCCCGGTTCGACTGAGGCTCTAGGCATGAGCATGATGGAGAGTTACACCATTGACCTAAATGAGGAAACTAAATGAGCCATCGTTCTGGGCGCCCGGCACAGAATAAGTTCAAACTGCTCTGCTCACAATCCGAGGTAACCTGTAACCGTTCCTTCGAGGATGATCACGGTTGGGATTTTATCATTGAACTTGTTCCCCAACGAGAAAATGGACTACCGGCAGATAAGCTGCCTGGCCCTAAACAGGTGCTGGTTCAGGTTAAGTCGACGAAAGGCAAGTCTCCAATAACCAGGATGAAGGTTAGCAATGCCCTCAAACTAGCGAAATCGGAATTGCCATGTTTTGTGGTTTTATTTCATCACGCTCCTGGCAGCGAAGAACGCATATATATTTGCCACTTCTGGGACAAGTTGATGGAACGAGCTCTACTGCGTGGCAGAAAGGCCAGTGCCGCGAACAAGGAGCCCCATAAAGTATGGATGGAAATCAGGTTTTCCGATAAAGACGAACATAGCGCCGACCTCATCCGTTGGATAATCGCTACAGTGAATGAGCATTCGGTGGAATACCCTGAAAAAAAGCGCTCTCTCTGCGAGACGCTAGGCTACGGAGAACGAAACTACCACGTAGAGGTAACATTTGGTCCGTTAGGCGGCGTAGAGGAACTTGTCGACCACCAGTTGGGATTTACAGACTACCTGCCAGTCTCGAATATTAAGTTCGTAGATTCTCGTTTTGGGATTGACGCTCCCATACCCAAGTGGGGAAGCGATCACGGACGGATACAAATCCGGCCAAATATTGCAAGGAAGTGCAATCTGGTGCTTCAGAATTCGAGTGGGGATGTCATTTCATTTGAAGCCACAATGAAGGGACCTGCAATACCCAATCTACCTCCAGAGAAGTTCAAATTCGCAATCGAGACTTGGTGTTTCACCGTGACTATTTTCTCCGATCACAGTTTTTCGGCGCAAATCGCCTATCTGTGGAATGAGAAATTGTCAATACAACGATTAGGTAAACTTGCCACTTTTCTCTCGTGGGGAGGCGAAACGGTTTCTATGAAAATTGTGGATCATGATGTTTCCCTGTTGATTTGTGACGGCAAGTTAAGCCTAAGCGGACATGAGGGATTTTTCGGAGAGTTATCTGATATTGCCAAGACACTGCAGGAAATTCAAATGCGCGCCGGCGTAAGCACTGTGAATCTAACATTGCAGGATCTGCGCTGTTCTTTCAGGGAATTGTCGTTTTTTCACGAAATCCTTACAGCCGAAGACATGCAACTGTGCGGGGAGTGGGAGCCTTCGCTGAAGACTGATGACAGCTTTTACCGGGTGCTTGGACACTTTAATTTCGAAGTAGGGGGATTTACCTTTTTCGTAGTATTTGATGCTTCGGCGACCGACTTGTCTACGGAGGGTGGAGGCATAAAACTCGATTGTGGAAAACGGGTATTGCGAGAATGTTTTGTTGGTGATGATGGCGATAGCATAAGGGCCGCAGGCAAGAGAGGCTATGAGATCGAGGAAGCCGATCATGGGGACGAATGCTTAAATCTAGGTGATATTCGAGTTCTTTTACAAATATAGCGAATCCATGAGTGATTGGCAAACAATTCCCCAACACAAAAAAACCGCCCCCCTTTCGGGAAGCGGTTTCATTATTTTCGGTGGCTATTAGCTATTTGGCCCCGTGCGCCTTCAGTCTCCTAGGCCAGGAGATACACCACGCCAGAGACGACGAGCAGAGCGATGGCGGCCACTTTCACGCCGCAGGCGTCCCACCACAGGTGTTTTCGCTGTCTATCCTGAACCATCTTCTCCGCTCAAGGAAAAACTTATTAAATGTTGAACCACGGGGTGACGAGAACGTATTTGACGTTGAACCCGATACGCAACACCATTTTCGCCACCAGCCCCATCATCGTCATGTTGAGTGACGCCTTGATGAGATAGCGCACCAGGCCCACGTTCTTCATGCGCTCGCGCCGCCAGATATAGTAAGCCGGTATGCTGGCGTACCAGAGCACAATCATCACGGTGCCCGCCGCCGCCTGGCTCAAGTAACTCCTGAAGCCCAGCATGTAGGGCAGGTCCACGTTCGTTAAGGCCACGACCTTGTGCGGGTCCCAGTATTCCCAGGGCATGAAGAAGTTCCATCCCGGCCCGCGCAGGAAGGTTCCCTGCACCACCATCCACACCCACAGGACCAGAAAACCGAACAAGAAGATGAGGATGGCGAATCTGCGCTCGTGGAAGGTGTAGTAGCCGTTCCCCTTGGGGTTCACGTCGATAAAGGGAATGGCCATCAGACCCACGATGATGAGGGTGGGCAGGACCACGCCCGCCATCCACGGATCGAAATACACGAGCATCTCCTGAAGACCCAGGAAATACCACGGCGCCTTCGAGGGGTTCGGCGTAACGGAGGGGTTCGCCGGCTCTTCGAGCGGCGCGTCGATCACGATGGACCACACCACCAGCAGCACGGTGATGATGATCGCGCACATGAACTCCAGGCGCGTGAGGTAGGGCCACACGTGAACCTTGTCGTTCACCCGCTCCCAACTCGTCTTGGCCATCTCATCGGCAGAGCCGACTACCTTGTCTTCCTTCGCCAATGTTTTCGTCCTTCCCTATTATGCCCCGAAAAACCTAGAGAGGCCCGGATATGCCCCCGTCTTTTCGGATTCTCCAGAAATGCACCATCATCAGAATCGCCGCTATCAGAGGAACGACGATGCAGTGCAGCACGTAGAAGCGCAAAAGCGTGGGCGGGCCCACGATGGTTCCGCCCAATAGAGCCGAGCGCGCGTCGAATCGCGGCGTGACGCCCACCATTTCGGCGAACGGCCCCTCGTGTCCCAGCAGGGGCGTGGCCCGCGCCATGTTGGTTCCCACCGTCACCGCCCAGATGGCCAGCTGATCCCAGGGAAGCAGATAGCCGGTGAAGCTGAGCAGAAGCGTGAGCGTGAGCAGCAACACCCCGATGACCCAGTTGAACTCGCGCGGCGGCTTGTAGGAACCCGTCATGAAGACGCGCATCATGTGCAGCCACACGGCGATGACCATGGCGTGCGCCGCCCAGCGGTGCATGTTGCGCATGAACATGCCGAAGGGGGCGTCGAATTCCAGATACTTGATGTCGGCGTAGGCGTACTCGCCCACTGGCCGGTAGTAGAACATCAGCACCACGCCGGTGACGACGAGGTACAAGAACAGCAGGAACGTCACCCCGCCCATGCACCACGTGAAGCGGATGCGGATGGCGTGGCGCCTGATTTTCGTGGGGTGTAAGTGCAGCCAAAGGTTGTCCACGACCATGAGAACACGGTTTCTCGGCGTATCCTCATACCCATGGCGGAACATCGACCTCCAGATCTGGGAATCAAGAA
This sequence comes from bacterium, assembly GCA_965261085.1. Lineage (GTDB taxonomy): Bacteria > UBA8248 > UBA8248 > UBA8248 > UBA8248 > Bin107. The sequence continues at coordinate 2,302,343 of OZ253442.1, read as the reverse complement.
CATTTTTTTTCACCTGATCCAGGTTCAAGCGTTCTTTCAAACTCAGCATCTATATACCCCCACGCGCTTGCTTCAAACGAATACGAAAACCTTTATTCAGACAAAGAGGAAAGAGCCCGTGGCGTCCCATTCCCCTTTTTCATGACGAAAAAGCTTGCCCTTATCAATAAGCAACTGCCCATCCTCGGCCAGCCCTATTTTCAGTCTCTCGAGCGGCCTCGGGGCCGGGCCCTCGAAGTTGACGCCGCTTCGGCGGAATCCGCTCCCGTGGCACGGGCACTTGAACTTGTCCTCGGAGCCCAGGTACTTCGGCGTGCATCCCAGATGGGTGCATATCGCGCTCAGGGCGTAGAAGCCGTTCTGCTCGCGGATGATCCAGACGCGCTCGCTGTTCACGTAGCGGGTGTCCACCACGCCCACGGCGTAATCCGCCGGCTTGCCCGCCTTGAACACCGTGGGGGGTTCGAAGAGAACACGCGGGAACATGAAGCGCAAAAACCCCAGCAGCGAAATAGCGATGCTGCCCAGAACGCCGAGCCACCCCGTGTAGTTCATGAACCGCCTGCGGTCTATGAACGGCTTTTTTTCTTTCGCCTCCTCCTCGTAATCGGCGGGCAGCTTCACCGGAGGAGCTTTCAAACGAGTGTTCATAGGAACCTTACACTCCTGTTTTCAGGCTGAAACCACCTTTCGACTTTCCGCATCTCAAAGCAATCCACCTTCAAGCGCCGCGCGGATATATTATCCACCATAACGACGAATAATGAAACCGATTCACTTGGCTTCGCCACGGGCGGCGCATGGCCTCGCCGGACGCCGAGACCATAGGGATGTAAGCAAACGCAAGGTTCTTATTACGGACGAAATCGCCCGATGTCAAGAGCCTAAACGTGTTTCTCACACCGGATTAGAATGAATTTAACAAACTTGTGGAAGGCGTTCTTCTTGAATACGATACTGTATGAAGGAGGAGCTATGAAGCTGCACTACTATCCTGAGACCGATAGCCTCTATATCGAGTTCAAACCCGGGTCGGGCGCGGAGACGCGCGAGGTTTCGGACGGACTGAACGTCGACCTCGACGCCGAAGGCGGCGTGCTCGGTTTCGACATCGACAATGCGTCGCGGCGCCTCGATCTCTCCACACTGGAGACCGAAGCCCTGCCGCTGCGCTCGCTCAAGGCCGGGTGATCCGTGGCGCGGAAGCCTAGAAAGTGAAAGGCCACCGCGGCAAACGCTCCTTCATCGGTCGCGGCAAACGCTCCTTCATCGGTCGCGGCAAACGCTCCTTCATCGGGGTTGTTGAAAAACCCCTGACTCTATGCTTGGATGTATGGATATTACGCGCCCGAGAAGGGAATATCCGCGATGTTGGGACGCAAGAACCGCGCCCAGATGGATTTGTTCATCACCGGTTCGCTGGAGAGGTTGATTCCCGAGGATCACATATTGGCCCGCGTGAACCGCGTTCTGGACCTGAGTTGGCTGCGCGAGGAAGTGGCGGATTGTTATTGCGCGGACAACGGCCGTCCTGGGATCGACCCCGAAGTGGCGGTTCGGTTGATGTTGGCGGGCCTTCTGCTGGGGTTCGTGCACGACCGTCGGTTGATGCGCGAGGCGCAGGTGAACATCGCGATCCGGTGGTTCATCGGTTACGGGCTGGAGGATCGGCTGCCGGATCATTCGAGCCTGACGCGGATACGGCAGCGCTGGGGGGAGGCCCGGTTCCGGGAGATATTCCGCCGCACGGTCCGTGCGTGCCTGGATGCGAAGGTGGCCAAGGCCGAAGTCGTGCACGTGGACGCCTCATTGATCCGCGCGGACGTGAGTTGGGAGAGTCTGGTGGAGCGTCACGTGGACGAGGTGATAGCGGAGAACCCCGTCGAGGAGGAGGCCGGGAAGAAGGGTGGAGGAGGCCGCCGTGGCGGGGGTTCCGGGAAGGTGAGCCGGACGGACCCGGACGCGCGGCTGGCGAGAACGGGCGGGGGATTCGAGCCGAGCTACAAGCAGCACGCTGTGGTGGACGACACGCGCGGGGTGGTGCTCGACGTATCGGTGACGGAGGGTACGGTGAACGAGCGTGAGGTGCTCGAATCGCAGGTGGAAGCGGTATGCGAGGTATCGGGGCGCGCGCCCGCGATGGTGACGGCGGACTCTGGCTACGCCTACTCGAAGGTCTACGCGGCCCTGGAGCGCCGGGGTGTGGCCGCGCTCATTCCGGCGAAGAGGGAACCCTCGCAGAGCCGTGTTCCGTTGCGCCTGTTCCGCTACGACGCGCGGCACGACATCGTGAAGTGTCCGCGCGGCAAGATACTGAGCCCCCGTCGGCCCGCAAAGGGGGGGCGTTATTATCGTTCGAAGACCCGTGATTGCGCGGGCTGCGCGCTTCGCGAGGATTGCCTGCCGAAGGCGTGGTCGAGCAAGGTGGTGTTGGTTCCGCATGCGTATCCGGCGCTGTTGCGCGCGCGCCGGCGCCATGCGCGATGGAGGGAGGAGGAGCGGCGGATGTACCGGCGTCATATGTGGCGCTCGGAGGGCTACCACGGCGAGGCGAAGACCTGGCACGGGCTTGCGCGCGCGGTGCGGCGCGGTCTTGAGAACATGAAGATACAGTCCTACCTGACGGCGGCGGCGATCAACCTCAAGCGGCTCTCCGCCGCACTTGCTGCAAGGTTATTCGCCCTCTGGAGGGCCTGGTCGGCCCGGGAAGAGCCTCTGTGCGTCCATCGCGGCCTCGCAAGCTGCGCGGGCTTCCTGTCCGCCGCCGCGTGACCCTCCATACCGCCCGCTCCCGAAACCGGGTTATTCAACAACCCCGAGGAGCGAGCGTTTGACCTACAGACCCGCGCGGTTGTTGTCCTTTACGGCCCTGTTGACCACATTCACGGGCCAGTCGCCCGAAAGTATGCGCTTGACTTCGTTGGGCGCCCCTTGCTGGAGGCCAACCATGGATTCTTCGCTATACCAGGCCGCGTGGGGGTTGATGATGACGTTCTCACGCCCCCGCAGGGGGTGCGGATCGGGCAGGGGTTCGGGGTCGGTCGTATCGAGGGCGCAGCCTGCGATTTCGCCTGAATCGAGCGCGCGCACCAGGGCGTCCGTGTCGATAATCGGACCCCTTGAGCAGTTGACGATGACGGCGGTGTTCTTCATCTGCGCGAACGCCTCGTCGTTCATCATCCCGCGCGTCTGCGGGATGAGCGGCGGATGGATGGAGACGAAATCCGATTCGGCGAACATCTCGGGCAGTTCCATCTTTTCCCCGGGCGCATCGAACTGGCCCTGCTCCACGAAGGGGTCGCTGAAGAGCACCCTCATCCCGAACGAAGCGGCGCGAACGGCCACCATGCGGGCGATGTTGCCGAAGCCCACCAGCCCCAGCGTGGCGCCCACGAGGCGGAACATCGGCTTGCCCGGCGGCACCGCCCACTCGCCCGCGCGCACCTGTCTATCGTAGAAGGCCACCTTTCTCGCCGATGCGAGCAGGAGCGCCATCGTGTGCTCGGCGACTTCCTCGATGCAGTAGGTGGGGTTGTTCGTGACGATGATGCCCGCCTCCGTGGCGGCGTCCAGATCGATGGTGTCCACCCCGATGCCGTAGCGCGCGATGATCTTGCAACGCGGCATCCCCGCCATGTCCTCTCGCGTGATGGGGCCGGCGTAGGTGTTGAGCACCGCGTCGCAATCGGCGGCTTCTGCGAGAAATTCCGCCGGCGTCTTCGTCTGCATGGCGACGATATCGGCCAGATCTCCCAAAATCTCGTTCTCCACGTCCAAAGAATCCCAGACGTAATCGGTCAGGACGACTTTCGCCTTATCCGGCATGTTTTCCCCCTTTTGTTGATATCCATGATGGCTGAAAAATTTCGCCCAGCGATGCTATCCCACGCACATGCGCGAATCAAGGCATCAGGCCAATCCTTGACCCCCGAGAGACGCTGTAATAGCCTCGTTCACGGTTTCCCGCTTGAGGAGAGCGCATGCCGGACATCGATTCGTTTCGACTCAAACCCGAAGACTGCCTCCTGCTCATCGTCGACGCGCAGGAGAGGCTCATGTCCGCCATGCGCGAGGACGTGCGCGCCCAAGTCGTCGGGCGCATCCTGACGCTGGCCGAAACGGCGACGCGCCTCGATTTTCCGGTCCTCGTCACCGAGCAATACCCAAAAGGGCTCGGGCCCACCGTCGAAGCGGTGGCGGAGAAGGCGCCTGGGTTCTCCCCCATCGAGAAAATTTCGTTCAGTTGCTGCGCGGAGGAGACGTTCCTGCCGCGCCTGCATGAGACGGGCAGAACGAAGATACTGCTCACGGGTGCGGAGACGCACGTGTGCTGCTACCAGACGGCGCTCGACTTGCTGGATAACGGCTTCATCGTCCACGTGGTGGCCGACGCCACCTGTTCGCGCTCGAAACTGAACTGGCGGACGGGCCTCTCCGCCCTGGAACGCGCAGGGGCCATTCCCGCCACGACCGAGCAGGCGCTCTTCGATTTACTCCGCGTGGCGGGAACCGAGGATTTTAAATTCCTCTCGAAACTGATACGTTAAGCCCCACGCCCACCTGAAAGGCTTCAACCGCATCCCGCGAGGAAGGATTCGCCGAAAATGGCGTCAGCATCCCGAAAGATGAGCGTCGGCGTGGTATTCGGCGGCCGCTCGACCGAACACGAAGTGAGCCGCAATTCGGGCCGCTCCATCATGGCGGAATTGGACCCCGGGAAATACGACGTCCATCCCCTGCTCATCACGAAATCGGGTGGATGGATCGTCCTCCCCAGCCCCGACGCGCCGCCCGAAGACGGCGAGGAGGTTCTCTTCTCGGGCACCCCGAGCGGAAAACCCCTCAAATACGCCGGGAAGAATGAGCCTCTCGCGGTAGACGTCTTTTTCCCCATTATCCACGGCACTTTCGGGGAAGACGGCACCCTTCAGGGCCTGTTCGAACTGGCTGAAGTTCCGTTCGTTGGTTCGGGGTGCGCCTCCTCCGCAGTCACGATGGACAAGGCCGTGGCCAAGGCGGTGCTGCGCGCGGCGGGGCTTCCCGTTCTGCCCGCTCTCACGCTGTTTCCCGAAACGTGGGAGACGGCGCGAGAGGCCCTCTCAAAGGAGACGGCTTCTAAAATCGGCTATCCCCTGTTCGTAAAGCCTTCATCTTCCGGCAGCAGCGTCGGCGTCCACCTGGTGGAGAGGCTCGATGATCTTCACGACGCGGTCGCAGACGCCTTCCGCTTCGATAGCAAAGTCCTGATCGAAGAACACGCGCAGGGCCGCGAACTCGAGTGCTCCGTGCTCGAGGGGCCCTCACCGGGCGACATCCTCGCCAGTCCGCTCATGGAGATCAGAACGCATTCGGGCTGGTACGACTACGAGGCGAAATACGAGGAAGGCCGCGCGGAGTTGATCATCCCCGCTCCGGTGGAGGAATCCCTCGCCGAGCACACCCGCTCGTATGCGCGGAACGCATTCCGCGTCCTGGGCTGCTCGGGACTCGCCCGCGTGGATTTCTTCTACCGTGAGAAAACGGGTGAGACCTACATCAACGAGGTGAACACCCTGCCCGGCTTCACGCAGTTGAGCGGATATCCCCGGATGATCCAGGCGGCGGACGTCCCCTACCCCGAAATGCTGGACCGCTTGATCGGCTGCGCGATGGCGCGCCACGAGAAACTCAAGGCAAGGGAATACGACAGAGGCGCTTGAACGCCCGAGTCAGCTTTTTAGGCAATTTTCCAAAAATTCGAACCCGCGCTCCTCGGCCCAGTAGACCGGCGAGCGGGGGTTTCCGCCCGACACGAAACCCACGTGCCCGCCCTTTTTCACCAAAATGCCGCTCAGCCAATCCGAATCCGCCACCTGATCGTGGGGAAAAGCGTGGGGCGGAACGATGGGGTCATCCTCCGCGGTGAGGATAAGCGTTTTCACCCGGATTCGGGGCAAATAAGGAGAAGCGTCTGCTTGTCTGTAGTAATCCAGCTCATCACTGAAACCATACAGGGGCGCGATGACCAGGCGGTCGAAATGGTGAAAAGTCCGCGCGCGCCTCACCCCCTCGATGTCGATGAGGCCGGGGTGCAGTTCCGAGAAACGCTCTGCTTTTTCCTTCATGCTGCCCAGCAGGTGCCGCCTGTAAAAATAGCCCCGCGCGGAATCGAGAACCTTCGCGCAAGCGGCGGGCTGTAAGCTCGCAGAAATACAGGCGGCCCCGCGTATGCGAGAGGACACGCCATCGGCGCATTCTCCAAGCCACTTGAGCAGCACGTTTCCCCCCAGGGAGAAGCCCGCGAGCACGAGCGGGCCACCGAAACGCTCGATAATCCGCCCGGCCACGAAGCCCAGGTCTCCCGTCTCCCCGCAATGATAAAATTTGGGATTCCGGTTCGGCTCGCCGCTGCAAGAGCGGTAGTTGAGCGCCAGCGTCCGCCAGCCCAGCGTGCGCGCTCTGACTGCCGCCCCGCGCACGTAATGAGAGTCCGAAGAGCCTTCCAGTCCGTGCAGCACGAGCAGCGTCGGAGCATCCGGCTCGTCTGCATCCAGGAAATCGACGTCCAGAAAATCGCCGTCGGGCGTATCCCAACGCTCGCGCCGCCAGACGACGCGCGGGCGCGCCCTTAAAAAATATCCCCATATACTTTGGAGGTGACGCCCCCGGCAATACCAGGCCGGGCGGAAAGGAGGGGTGAGCGAAGAAGCGTACGTGTTCATCCGGGGCGTATGCGCAGGTGCTGCTCAGCCGTCCAGGCCGAGAAGCGCTCTATAGATATCCTCGCGAGTCGTCGGCGCGCCACGGCCATATTTCATTTCATATTTTTGGGCCAGAACCTGATAGAGACCCAGCGAATTGCAGAAAAACGCGTTCGCCGAACAAACCAGCCAGATTCGATACACCCGGTAGGTGCGCTCGCCCACCAGTTTCTTTATCTTTTCGGCGTTTTCCTCGAATCTCTCATACCATTGCTGGCACGTGCGCGCATAGTGGAGCCTCAGGTTCTCCACGTCCAGAATCTCCCACCGCATCCGCTCCATCACGTCCTGAATATGAGAGATGTTGTCCATCTCGGCGTTGGGAAACACGTTGCGAAGCAGAAAATCGATCTGGCTCGTGTGTTTCCAGAATTTGTTCGTCGTAATCCCGTGGTTCAGGAACAAGCCCCCGTCGCGCAGACGATTTCGCACCGAAGTGAAGTAGCTCGGGTAATTCGCGATGCCGACGTGCTCAATGATGCCGATGGCGGAAATTTTCGCAAAAGTCCTCTCTTCGGGAAAATCCCGATAATCCATGTGATGGATTTCGCATCTGCCTTCCAGTCCCTCGCGGCGAACCCACTCCTGGCCCCATTTCGCCTGCTCGCGCGAGAGCGTCACGCCGGTGGCGTTCACGCCGTAGTGCTTCGCCGCCCATATCGCCAGTGAACCCCATCCGCAGCCGATGTCGAGGTAATCATCTCCGGGAGCCAGCCTGAGCTTCCTGCAAACCAGATCCAGCTTGTCGCGCTGCGCCTGATCGAGATCGCCGTCGGGCTCTCGGTAGTAGGCGCACGTATACACCAAGTTCTCGCACAGGAACTGCTCGTAAAACTCGTTGGAAATGTCGTAGTGGTGTGAGATCGCCTCGGCATCGAATTCTTTTGTTCTCTCTTTTGCCATAGCCGCCTCAATGTTGTTGTTTTAACCTATTCCGAATGCGCCTTCCAGAACCAATCGGCGTCTGAGCCAGGCGTTGCCGCAAATAAACCTGGCCACGCCGAAAAGAACATTGTCGGGAACGCGGTCGATCAATTTGTCGAGCATCCCTTCCCCGCCGCTTCCGTATTTCGCGGAAAGCGCCTCACCGTATTCGACGAGACCCTCCCCCGTATCCAGATACGCATGGGCGGCCCGCGCCGCCATTTTAGCACTATGGACGGCGGGGCCGATGCCCTCCCCGCTGAAATCCTTAGCGAGTCCTGCGGCGTCGCCGATCAAGGCGAACCCATCGCCCACCGGCCGGCGAACGTGCCTGCGATAGACCGAATAGGCGTGGCCCCGGAATTTCGTGAGTTCGAGCTTCGCGGGCAACCTCCCCGTTCGGCGGAATCTGTCGAGCAGAATCTCGAGGCGCTCATGAACGTTCGGGCGCTTGCCGATGCACCCCACGCCGATGTTCAAAAAATCTCCTTTTGTAAAATACCACGCATAACCCCTGAAGTCGGGTTCCGCAAACAGTTCGGGCAAACCGTAGTGGGGCGCCAGGGCGCGGAGTTTTTCGGCGCCCACGTTCGTTTCACTCTCTTGCGTCAGGACGACGGATTCTTTCGAGGAGACGTCGCCGAAAGTCCTGGCTACGGGGCAGGTATGTCCCCCCGCCCCGATGACGAGGGGAACTTCGATAATTTCATCACCTATATCCACGCGCATCCCACCTGCAGTTTTCTCGATACCCCGGACGCGGACGCCCTCGCGCACTTCGGCGCCCTCTTCCTGCGCGCGTCTCAAAAGATAGGTATCGAACTGGCTCCTGATGATTCCGTAGCTCGCAGGCTCGCTCCATTTCGTCTCGAGGAGCTTGTCGTCATAGCCCACGAACACGCTCTGAAACGGCTGTATGGTATGGGGGTATTCACCCGGTTCGAGTTCCAGGTCGGCCATCACCTTCTTCGTCACCCAGCCCGCACAAAGTTTTACGCGCGGAAACGTGGCCGCATCGAGAAGCAATACCCGGCGGCCCCGCTTCGCCAACTCCCAGGCGGCCGTGCTGCCCCCCGGGCCGCCTCCGACGATGAGAACATCCCAGGCGCTCATTCGGACAGTTTCCATATACGCAGGGCGAACATGAATTTTTGCATTGTGGTCAGTTCAATCGTGTCGAAGCTGTCGGCCGCCTTCATGGCCTCGAACAAGTCCCCGTCGACTTCGATATCTCCGTCACAATACGCTTCCGCAAAAGTATTCGCCTCGGGATTCAACAAAACGCGCTTGAAGGCATTCAGTGACGTAAACGTTAAGGTGACGGGGAGCACCTCGCGTCCTATTGACAGGGCCGACCCGTCCCACAAGCGCAAGTGGAGCCCGTGCTCGATATCCCCGAAAATATGCCGCAGAATCTCGGCGGCGCCGGACGCGGAGGAACGGCTCTTTACAGAAGATTGCTGCATGATGTCATCCTCCCATAGGGCGATAGGGGATGATGCGTTCGGCATTGCTCTCTATGTTGCAACCCGTTCATGTCTTTTTGCAGAATAAGAAAGAAAACCCCATCATGTCTGAACATTCATCTATTTTCAATTAACGCTCATCGCGCATTCTGTCAACCCTTTTTTTGGATGTGGTGAATTCCGAGCGAGGAGGGAGGTTTTGCCGACTGTAGGATAAGGGCCCGTCCCGCATTTTCCGTCGGGAGGATCGGGAGCGCGCCTGTATAATGGCGTGGCGGTTCTCTATGTTCGGCGACGATGAAACGCATTTCCCCGCATTTGCCGTCGCGGGACTCAAGGCGCGCGCGTGTATGATGGCGAAGCGCATCGCCGCGTTCGAGAATAAGGAATTTCTGAAAATATCGATAAATTCACGGGGTTTTTCGATAAATTTCTGAATGGTTAAATGATTGAATAATAAGGTTTTATCGGATAATTTTCCTTTAGCGGCGACAGGGATCCCACCCCCTGGTCTATCGGAGCGCCGTCACCAGAACCACCCCCGCCACGGTGAAGAGCGCGCCCAAAACGATGCGCCGCGTGATTCTCTCCCGCTTCCCGAGAATCAGGGGCGCCAGCGCGATCGTAAAGAGCGGCACCGTCGCCACCATGGGCGAGACGCGGGAAACTTCTCCCATGCTCAGGGCGGCCATCAGGCATAACTGGGCGGCCGCCATCGCAAGCCCCGCCCAGAAGAAATTTATCAGCGAGGGGCGGTTGAACACGAACGGGCGCCACCCCGTGCTCGCCTTCAGGAACAACGGCCCCACGGCGCACGCCGAGAGGGATTGGAGGAATCCCCCGAAAACGAGCGAGTCCATCCCCCCCAGCCCCATTTTTCTGAGCATGTGGGCGAGTCCGAAAAAAGCGGCCGAGAGAAACGGCAGAAGCAGCACCCGTCCCCTTGCGAGCGGACCTCCTCCGCTCGACATCCAGAAAACACCGGCCACCACGAAGAGAATCCCCAGCCACACGATGACGGGCGGGCGTTCTCCCAAAAACATGAAAGCCCAAAGCGCCCCGAAAATGGCGTGGGTATTGGAGATGGCGCTCGTGGGGGCCACGCCGATCCTCTGGATCGAGCGGTACAGGAACAACAGGGACAACGCGGGCGAGGAGAGCCCCGCCGACAGAAAGGCGAGCCAGTAGATCGAGGGCGATATTTTGGAGAAATCCACCGCCACCAGGCAAAAGGAGAAGAAAAACAACTGCATGAAGAGGACGACCAGACTCCCCGTGTGCGGCGTACTGCCGTCCAGCCCTCTCCTGGTCATGATGCTCGAGAGGGAAAAGAAGATAGCCGGGCTCAGGGCGACCAGTTCGAACGGCATTCACACTCCGGCCCGGCCGGCCTGCATCGACCTGTCCGGCATAGGGGAAAATCGATTACATGACTTCTGGGTTCACGATATTGACGGGTTTTTCACCGGCCAGGGCTTTGCGCATGTTCTCCGCCGTGCGCTCCATGGCGGCAACCTGCGTCTCCGGCGTCCGGGAAGCATGGTGCGGGCTGATGATGACGTTCTCCAAACCCCACAAGCCATGGTCTTTCGGCAGAGGCTCAGGGTCGGTGACATCAAGCCCAGCACCTGCGAGGTGGCCGTCGCGCATCACCTCCAGAAGATCATCACTCACCACGGCGGGACCTCTCGAAACATTGATGAGAATGGCGTCTTGTTTCATTTTCAAGATGTTTTCCTTGTTCATGATGCCCCGCATCTCTGGGGCCAGGGGCATGCACAGAATCAGGAAATCAACGCGCGGCAATAGCGCCTCAAAAGACAGGAATTCGAGCTTCGCCTCGGGCACGTAGGAAGGATCTTCCGTGCGCGTGTTGATGAGCAGCTCCATACCGAAACCATCGCCGATACGCGCCGCACTGCGTCCGATATCTCCAAGACCCACGATGCCGAGCGATTTGCCGCCCAATTGCACCGCGGGCACATGCTCCCAAGTTTCCTGCTCATCCCGCATCCAGGCGTGGCGCGCGAGATACAGCGCCATGAAAAAAGCGTGCTCCGCCACGGAGCGTCCCCGTACGCCCTCGACGTTGCACACCATGACGCCCCGCTCATTGGCCGCATCGACATTGATGTTATCCACGCCTGCGCCCGGCTTGGCCACCACCTTGAGATTGGGCGCCATGTCCATCATCTCGGGCGAGACGGGCCGGAACACAGTGAGTATGCCCTCCGCCTCCGGCAGCAACGGCTCTATGGCCGCCGGGGTGTATTCATCCGGAGCGACGACTTCGTGCTCCGCACCCAGCCAATCGGAAGCCACATTCCACGCTGGAGTCGAGTAAAGCGGATCGATCAACACTACTTTCGCCAAGATATAAGTCCTTTTATGAGAAATCGCCCGCACACCTCGCCTGAGGAAAGCTACATCCTCGAACGAAGCGGTCAATGGGCTAAAAGATGATTCGCTGGTCTGAGGCGGAATTGCGAGCCCGGACTTCCCGCACGGGGGCGTCCGCCATTGTTATCTTTTCTACCCGATGATCTTGAGTTCAGGCACCGATATGGGCCCTGATGCGTTGACGATAGCCACCTGCTCAGCCACTTTTCTGGCCGCCTCGCGAAAAGCCCTCGCCGTCGGATGATCAGGCTCTCCCGCTACGACGGGCACGCCGGAGTCTCCTCCCATCCTCACTTTGATATCGAGTGGAATGGCCCCCAAAAACGAGACTTCATAGCGCTGGGAGGCTTTCTCCCCGCCGCCCGTGTCGAAAATGTTTTCACGATGCCCGCATTCGGGACACATGTAATAGCTCATGTTTTCGATAATGCCGAGGATGGGCACGTCGGTTTTTCTGAACATCTGAAGGCCCTTGCGCGCATCGAGTAAAGCGATATCCTGAGGTGTGGTGACGATAACGGCGCCCGCCAGAGACACCTGCTGCACGATGGTCAATTGCGCGTCGCCGGTGCCGGGAGGCAAGTCCAGAACCAGATAGTCGAGTTCCCCCCAAATCGTCTCGCTCAAAAACTGCACGAGCGCCCGCATCACCATGGGGCCGCGCCAGATGACGGGGCTGTCCTCATCGACCAGAAACCCCATCGACATGACTTTCAGTCCATGCGCCTCCAGGGGGTTTATTTTGTTCTCCCCCGCCGCTATGGGCTGCGCCTTGGGAATCCCCAGCATCAGGGGTTGGCTCGGTCCGTAAATATCGGCGTCCAGTATCCCCACCTTCGCGCCTTCTTTCCTCAAGGCTAGCGCGATGTTCACCGCCACAGTGGATTTGCCCACACCGCCCTTCCCGCTTGCTATGGCGATGATGTTCTTCACACCCGCGATGTCCATTTTGCCCGCCATAGAGGGCCGCGCGGTGACGTGGCTGGTCACACGGACGTTCACAGAATTCACGTTCTCCAAAGAACCGACGGCCAGCTTGCATTCCTGTTCGAACTCTTCTTTGCGCGGATGCGCAGGCGTCGTCAACTGCAGCGTGAAAGCGACTGCATCTCCACAAATCTGCACATCCTTGATCATGTTGAGGCTCACGAGGTCTTTTCCGACCTCAGGGTCTCGCACCTTCTTCAGAGCCTCTAGAATCTGGGCTTCTGTTGCTTCTGACATGGGAGGGACCCTCTATTCCAAAACTGGAAACACAATGAAAAGCCGCTTATCGAAAAGTATTCTATTCAGACAAACCATTGTCATCTTATCCCCCGGATTTTTTGCACTGTCAAACACGAAAGCGGAATCCAAATCTCACCGGCGGGCGCAAAATCTAGAAAAACGCCTTGCTTGGTTGACGCATCGGCTCCATCTCATTATTTTTAGGCCGTCTCGTTTTGTTGATTCAGAATATATCCGAGCGCCTCAAGCGACCATGACAGATTCGAACTAGCAAAAACAGGAGAATCAACCCTTTGGATATCATCGTCTGCATCAAGCAAGTACAAGACCCCGACATTCCTCCCCGTGATTTCAAGGTCGATGAAGAGAAGATGGATGTCATTCCACCCGCGAACGTATCGCCCGTCATCAACGGCTTTTGCGAAAACGCCGTCGAGGCGGCCATCAACCTCAAGGAAGAACACGGCGGAAAAATCACCGTCATGACGCTGGGCGATCAAAAGGCCAGAGATGGTCTGAAAAAATGCCTGGCCATGGGATGCGATGAAGCCATTTTGCTTCAAGACGAGGCCTTTGAGGGTTCCGACGCCTTCGCTACGGCGCGAATTCTGGCGAGCGCCATCCAAATGTTGGATGGTTTCGACGTCATCCTCTGCGGCAGGCTGAGCAGCGACTGGAGCTACGGAACCACTGCCCTCGCCCTCGCCGAAGCGCTTGAGCTTCCCAGCGTAAGCCAGCTTCAGAAAGTGGAGAAAACCGATGCGGGTCTTCGGTGCGAACGCGCTCTGGAAGACGGCGTGGAGGTCGTCGAAGTTTCGACCCCGTGCCTGCTCACCGCCAGTAACGAGATCAACACCCCTCGTCTGCCCTCGGTCAAAGGCATCTTGATGGCGTCGCGCAAGCAAATTCCCGTCTGGGGCGTGGCGGACATCGGCATAGACCCCGCTTCGGTCGGAAAAGAGGCGGTTACTTTTGAAGTCACTAAATTCTACAAGCCCGTATTTGACGGAAATTGCGAATTCATCGAAGGCGAATCACTCGAAGAAGCAGCTGGCGCCCTGGCGCTTCGTCTTCGTGAAGATAAAATTATTTAAGGGAGAAATAACAACGCCATGCCGAACAACGTCCTTATTTTAGCCGAGCGCACAGTGGACAAGCTGGCGCTCGTGAGCAGTGAGCTTTGTGGAATCGGCCGAAAACTCGCCGACGAAAAAGGAGGTTCCCTGGTGGCTCTCCTCCTCGGCGGCCCCGGCACCCAGAAGTTGGCAAAAGGTCTCATCGCCCTGGGAGCCGACAAGGTGCTGGCGGCCGAATCGGATATTCTGGATGGGTATACCAATGCGGCGTATCTGAAAGTAATCGGCGCCGTCATCACGGAAGAGAACCCGACCATTTTTCTGGTCGCCAATACTTCCACGGGGCGGGACGTCGCGCCCAGGCTTGCCTTCCGCCATGGCGCCAGCTATGCGCACGACTGCACGGACCTGATGATTGAGGACGGCAAACTCGCCGCCGTTCGCCCGGTGCACGGGGGCAGCGCCATCAGCCATATCCGCTCAAAAACAGATTCCCTCTCCATCGCATCCACACGCGCGAAAGCCCTGCCGCTGGCCGATATAGAAGAGGGCCGCGAGGGCGAGTTCATGGAAATCGGCGTTTCAGTGGATGCCGACGATATTCGCATGATTTTCGTGGAGGCGAAAAAAGTGGAAGCAGAAGGTGTCCGTTTGGAAGATGCGGAAATCGTCGTGAGCGGCGGCCGCGGCCTGGGGGGGCCCGAAAATTTCGAATACCTGCAGGAACTCGCCAAGGTTCTCAAAGCGGCCGTGGGCGCAAGCCGCGCCGCCGTCGACGCCGGCTGGGTGCCGACGCCCATGCAAGTGGGCCAAACGGGCAAAATTGTGAACCCGAATCTCTATATCGCCGTCGGCATATCGGGCGCCATGCAGCACATGGTCGGCGCAGGGCCAAGCAAAAACATCGTGGCCATCAACACGGACGCCGAAGCGCCCATCTTCCAGCGCGCACGCTACGGCATCGTGGGAGACTACAAGAAAATCATCCCCGCCCTGACGGAGAAATGCAGGGAATTGATGGGTTCCTGATTTTCAGGCGAGCGGCTGATAGGCCCAGACGACACGGCCCACGATTCGATCGGCAGGCTCTTCCCCGTCCAAATCGATATGCGTAACCACTTCTTCGCGATTCTCCGGCACCAGCCATAGACGAGGCGGGGCCCACTGCAACCGTTTGAGCGTACACCCCCCGGATTCATCCCGAACGGCGTAAATGCCGTCTGAAACGATCACCTTGTCACGGCGATCAATGACGACCACGGCGCCCGGCTGGATCAAGGGAACCATGCTGCGGCCCATGTCCCTGTCCACCCGAACCGAGACCAAATCTCCACGCCCGGCAATCTGAGAGACGTGGATGAGCGCATATTCTTCGATTTCCTCATCCACGATTCTGGCGCTTCCCGCCGCGATAGAGCCCGACACCAAAGGCACGGCGCGAAATTCCGCATCGTTCACCTTGCCCGGCGCCTGCAAATTATCACTCATGCTCAAGGCCACATCCAGAGGCCCGACGCCCGGAATTTCCGGCGCACCGGTTCGGCCCAGCAACCAATCGCTGGAGACATCGAGCACTTTTGCGATTTCAAAAAGTTTGCTCGCGCTCGGCTCGTTTTGTCCCTGTTCGTAACGGGTGAGATTCGCCCAGGTGACTCCTGCAGCGCGCGCCAGTTGGTTGCGGTTCAAACTCTTGCGTTCACGCGCGCGCGCGATGCGGCGCCCCAGTTCGAGCGCGTACTCCGATCGGGGTTTGGGAGACTCGGGCATAGGCTTTGCGGAGGGCTAAGAAATCCCCTCCCCGGGGCGGATGTCGCAGATAGACACCTAGCCTATCACATTTTGGCCATTTAATCGAAAAGACGGGGTCCTCGCCACTAAAGGGCAAGGACCCCGGAACACGAACTAATCGTCGAGAACCGCCACGGCGCGGACAGGGCTTCCCGTCCCCTCGCGGAATTTCAGAGGCAGGGAAATAAACTGGAACTCTCCCTTACCCAGCAGCGCTTCTAAGTTGCACAGGCTTTCCAGGTGGGTGATTCCCCTCTCCCAGCAAGTCTTGTGCACCAGAGCGTTGATGTCTCCCTCGGGGCCGGGACGCATGGAATCGATTCCGAAATGGACGATTCCCTGATCCGCGAGCCATTCGGTGGCCTCGATATTGATGCCCGGATTATCCGTTCCATACGCCTTCGTCGGGAAAGTACGGGCATGGTGGCCCGTACAGAGCAGAATCGTACCCCCCTGGGGAGCCGAGAGGCCGGTCTTCTTCACCGCCTCATCGAGGTCGTTCGAGCTGATCTCCACCCTGGGCTCGATGTGCTGCAAATCGATGCAAATGCCGCGAACGATGCAATTCTCGAGCGGATACTCGTTCATCGGCGTCGCATCTTTGTGGAAGTGGCGCGGAGCGTCGAGATGCGTGGTGCCGTGCTCGGGCATGGTGACGAAGTTCAGGGCGTTCCCCCAGACATTGCCCGAGTCCTTGAAGGCCTCTTCATGATTTTTCCACTCGGCGTACAGGATGGGCGGCTGGCCCGGATATGCGGGCGTGCGATGATAAATCTCTCGTGAAAGGTCAACGATGGTAGGCATAGAATTTTTCTCCTTTTCACCTAAACAGTACAACGCAATATATGCAGTCCGTGGTTCTTGTCCGTAACATAAATGACCCCCCGCCTGTCCACGATCACGTCCTCGCTCTGGGTGACGAGCGTTTTGGGCAGCATGCCGAGGCGTTTCGTCGGGTCGGCGGGTATGTAGTGCGCGATCTCGCGTGGGTGGATGGGCTCTGAAATATCATAGACCCGAAGACCCGCGTTGAAATACGTCAGGTAAACGCGGTCTTCCCTCTGCTCCAGACAATCGAGCCCCTGGGAGTGGTGTTGATTGTGCGGGCCGAATCGTCCGCCTCGCTCGCAAAAACTCTTGTGGGAATAACCAGGCGGCGGCTCGGGAACCGGGAAGAGAGTCATGAGTCTCGGGGCCGTTTCGTCTTTGATGTCGATTATCGCCGTGTAGTTGAGCGGCTCGTCGCAATTCTCCTTGAGCGCCTCGCTGTTGATGATGGCGAAGCCCCGCTTGAGATAAGGATACGCCGTGTGTACGGCGATCGCGCTGCCCAGCGGCGGGTAGACGTTGAAACGGCTGATGAGTTTGGGGCTGGATATGTCCTCTATATCCGCGATAACGAACCCGCCACGCGCATACGGCAAATACGCCCGCCCGTTTTCCGCATGAGCGGGCCCGTGCTGGAACACGCGCATCCCTTCGCTCCAATCATCTGACCCTGCGGCAGGTTCCTGCTCTTGCTCGGGAAGCCAGAAACGGCCCGCTTCCTTGGGGTTTCGGGGATCGGACAAATCCAGAATGCGGTAAATGTTCCCATCGTAGCCGGGCGCGTATGCGGACAAGTGGACATAGCGGCCACCGTTGTAAAAATTCCTGTGCGTGCCGTCGGCCCCCGTCTGCCAGTGCGAGATAAGTTCTGGATCCCCGGGGTCTTTTTTCACGTCCCAGATGTAGACGCCTTCGGCTTCAGGTGGATCCTCGGGCCTCGGCCCCCATCCGGGGGGAATTTTCTCCAAAGAGGTGATGAGCAAGCCATCCGCCACCTGCACCTGCAGGGTCCAGGTGTTGTCGGGGCCCTCGATGAACTTGAGTAGTTTGGGGTCCGCAGGCTCCGTCACGTCAAAAACGCTCCAGCCGCTCTCCCAGAAATGCGATAGATACAGATAAAAGCGTCCATCTACTTCCTGAATCGCCGTCTTGAAGGCGGGCCGATCCTCTAGGTCGTGATAGCCGACCAACTCCGTATTTTCAGAACTGATAACTGCAGGCGCTTGCGCGAGACTCATGGCATCCTCACAAAATATGTTGTCTCGGACTCTTCAACCAAAGCGCTGAAGAGAAGTGTTATCGAATCCATGTCGGAACCATGCCTTATGTACCCCAGTAGCGCATGGTGGTAAAGTCCTTGAGCGACTTTGGCGCACCCAAACCGGGAAACACAACGCAGACGCTTTTTGCAAACCGCAGTATGAGGCGGAGAAAAATGACCTCACCCGGCGTGGACTTAAGCGGCAAGACAGCCTGCATCACGGGCGGCGGGCAGGGGCTCGGCGCTTCGTTGGCCATCGGTCTTGCTGAGGCAGGCGCGGACGTCGTCCTCATCGGCAGGCGGCCGGAACCGATGGTCGAAACCGCGAAAGAATGTGAGAAATTCGGCGTCCAGGCCATGCCCGCCGTTTGCGACATCACGAATTCGGCGCGGGTGAGCGCCTTGTTCGAGCAAGTCAACAAGGAATTGGGCGGCCCGCATATTCTCATCAACAACGCGGGCGTTTCGCTCCCCAGCCCGATTCTCGAGATGACGGATGAAATCTGGCGCGAGACCATCGATTTGAATTTAAGCGGCATGTTCTATTGCTGCCGGGCGGCGGTGCGCTACATGCTCGAGGCGGGGGGAGGCAAAATTATCAATCTCGGCTCGGGCGCAGGCAGCCGGGGCCGTCCCAATCAGGTGGCCTATGCGGCGTCTAAGGCAGGCGTCCGGGGTTTCACCGAGGCGCTCGCCGTCGAACTTGCGGAGAAAAACATTCAGGTGAACTGCATCGCGCCTGGCCGCTTCCCGACCCCGATGACGGTCGATCGAATCGCCGATCCGGCGCAAAGCGAGGAGTTCTTGCGCTTCGTCCCCATGAAGCGCTATGGCGAGCCTGAAGAAATACGGCCCCTCGTTGTCTACCTTTGCGGCCCCCAGAGTAACTTCATGACCGGGCAGACGGTATATCTCGACGGCGGCAGCAGCGCCCTCTAGGGTCTCACCACGTCGCACCGCCCGCCGTCCACGTTGATGGATTCCCCCGTGATGTTCGAAGCCAGGTCGGAGACCAGAAACAACGCCGCGTTGGCGCAATCCTCGGCCCGCGTAAGACGACCCATGGGCAATTCGGCGCGCCTTTCCGCATCCACCTCTTCATACGTGCGGCTCGTCAACTCTGCGATTCTCGTCGTCTGCCGGACATACCTCGGAGTGTCCGTCGTTCCGGGGTTGATGAGGTTCACCCGGATGTTCTCGGGCGCCAGCCTGCGGGCGAGCTGATGCTTGTAGGCGGATAAGCCTGCGTTCGATATGCAGCCCGAGCCATGGTATTCCGAGGTGTGCACATGGCTCAGCCCCGAAAAGTAGACGATGACGCCCGCGCCGCGTTTTCTCATCTGCGGAATCGCGGCTTTCGTCAAACGGATGGCGGCGCGGAGTTTCAAATCGATGGCGAGATCGATGTCCTCATCCGTCGTCTCTATGGGGTCTGAGCGCCTGCTCACGCCCGCGGCGTTGATGAGAAAATCAATCCCACCCAGGCGGGCGCAGGTTTCTTCGACGACGCGCTCGGTCCGGCCCGCGAGGGTGAGGTCGCCCGCCATCACCTCCGCGCGTCCACCGGCGGCGATGATCTCTGAAGCGGTTTCCGTCAGATTCTCCTCGTTCCGGGCCGCAAGCGCGACGCAAGCGCCCGCGCGCGCCAGAACGCTGGCGCACGCCTGCCCGATTCCCTGGCTCGAACCCGTCACCAGGGCGATTTTCCCGCTCAAATCTATGCTGATCATCTATTCCCCTTTCTTGTCGATCCGTTCATACTCGAATCTGCGTCGGTGCCGGGTGAAGACAAAACGCGAACCTCGAAGACCATCGCCCGGCGCTGGATTTTCATGACGATTTTCCTTATACACCACTTGTCCTTCGGCGACATTCCCGGCGGCGTTCATATCCATAGGGGCGATACTTCATGACGAAGAAAAGCATCTCGGACCTCGACGTGCGCGGTAAGCGGGTGCTGATGCGGGTGGACTTCAACGTCCCCCAGGACGTGAACGGCCGAATCGCTGATGACCGCAGAATCCGCATGGCGCTTCCCACGATAAACCACATATTGAGTGGCGGCGGCCGCCTCGTTCTCATGAGCCACCTAGGCCGCCCGACGGGAGATGGCCCGCAGGCCGACGGCAAATGGACACTCAGGCCCATCGCCGAGCGCCTGGAGGCACTCCTCGGCAAAAGCGTCGGTTTTGCGGGAGACTGCGTTGGACCCGCCGCCGAGAGCGCAGCCGCCGCGCTGGGAGACGGAGAATGCTGCCTCCTCGAGAACCTGCGCTTTCACAAGGCCGAACAAATCAAGGATAAGGCGGCGGCTCAGGATGAAGCCCAAAGACGGGAAAAAGACGCTTTCGCGCAGGGGTTGGCGTCATTGGCCGACGTTTATGTGAACGACGCCTTCGGCACCTGCCACCGCGATAACGCGAGCATGCTCACCGTGCCGCAGATGATGGTCGGCAAACCCCGCGTCGCGGGATTTCTGCTCGAAAAGGAGCTTCAATACTTGGGCGGGGCGCTGAATGAGCCGAAAAGACCCTTTCTCGCCATCATCGGCGGGAAAAAAGTCTCCGATAAGATGATGGTCATAGAAACCCTTTTAAGTAAATGCGATCGGGTGCTCATCGGCGGCGCCATGGTCTATACGTTCATGCGGGCGAACGGCCAGGAAACGGGCACGAGCCTCGTGGAGGAAGACAGGATCGAGGTCGCCGCGCGGCTGCAATCCTTAGGCGGTGAGAAACTCGTTTTGCCCACGGACGTCATCGCCGCGCGCGCCATCGAAGAAGGAGCGCCATTCAAGGTATTCCAGGGAGAAATTCCCGAGGGCCTGATGGGTCTCGACATCGGCCCTGAATCCGCGCGCCGGTTTTCTGGAATGATTTTAGGGGCGAAAACCATCGTCTGGAACGGTCCCATGGGCGTCTTCGAGGTCAAGCCGTTCGATGGGGGCACGTTCGCCGTCTCGCATGCCCTCGCGGAGGCGACGAAAAACGGCGCCACGACCGTCATCGGAGGCGGCGACAGCGCAGCGGCCATCGAGATGGCCGGGTTGAGCAAGGAGGTGAGCCATGTGAGCACGGGCGGTGGAGCGAGCCTCGAGTTCATGGAGGGAAAATCGTTTCAAGCCGTCGAAATACTCGATGATTTGTAGAGGCCGCGCGGATGCCGCATAATCGTCTCACAAGTACGGGGTTTTCAAGTCTTCAGGCTGTTTTTGAGGGTGTGGCCGGGTGAAGAACAACATTCTGGAGGCCATCGGCGACACGCCGATCGTAAGGCTCAACTCCATTGGCGCGGAAGTCGAATCGGAACTGTTCGTCAAGGTTGAATACATGAATCCGGGCCTCTCGGTGAAAGACCGCATCGCTCCGCTGATCGTCGAAGACGCTGAGAAAAAGGGCGAACTCAAGCCGGGGGGAACGATCGTCGAGGCCACCTCGGGGAACACCGGCGCAGGGCTCGCCATAGTCGCCGCCATCAAGGGTTACAGTTGTGTTTTCGTGATGCCCGACAAGATGAGCCAGGAGAAAATCGACCGGCTGCGCGCATACGGCGCGAGAGTCATCGTCACGCCGACGGTGGCGCTCGATGACCCCGAGAGCCACTACTGCGTCGCGCGCAGGATCGTGGAGGAAACACCCAACTCTATTCTGGCGAATCAGTACAACAACACCAACAATCCCGAGTCCCACTACCGCATGACGGGTCCTGAAATCTGGCGTCAGACGGGAGGAGATTTCGACGCCTTCGTCACCGGTCTCGGCACCGGCGGCACCATCTCGGGCACGGGAAGATTCCTGAAAGAGAAGAATCCCGACATCAAGATCGTGGGCGTCGACCCCATCGGTTCGATTCTGTACGGCCTTTTCTACGGGGAAACGGACCCCGAGGCGGGCTCCTACAAGACCGAAGGGATCGGGGAGAGCTTCAAGCCCGCGACGCTCAGTTTCGAGAACATCGACGAAGTCGTTCGCGTGACCGACAAGGAATGCCTCCTGATGGCGCGCAGGCTGGCGAGAGAAGAAGGAATCCTGGTGGGCGGTTCGGCGGGCGGCGCAGTGGCAGGCGCCGTGCGGTATGCGGAATCCCTCGAGAAACCGGAGAGAATCGTCACCCTGATGCCGGATTCGGGCATGTTTTATCTCAGTAAGATATTCTCAGACGAATGGATGGCGGCCAACTCGTTCATGGATGAGGAGGAGATGGAACAGGAGCCGGCGCCAAAGAGCGCGTCCTAGTGATCGAAGCGGAAACCGAAACCGCCCCCTCGCCTTCCGGGAGTAAAATGAAAATATCCACCAGAGCGGTCCACTACGGAAAAGAACCCAACGAACTCACCGGCGCCGTGAAGCCCGACATCTGCTTGAGCAGCACGTTCAAGCAGCATACGCCCGGCGAGCCCGTAGGCGATTTTGAATACTCGCGCTCGGGCAATCCGACGCGAGAGGCCCTGGAGCGAAACATCGCCGGCCTCGAACGTCCAGACAATGAGGAAACCGAATGCCACGGACTGGCGTTTTCCTCAGGTCTCGGCGCCACCACCACGATACTCTTCGCCCTGCTCTCCCACGGCGATCACATGCTCTGCTCGGACGACGTGTACGGCGGAACGTTCCGCCTCATCACGGGCAAGGATTTCCGGGGGTTCGAGAAATTCGGGATCGCGTGCGACTACGTCGACATGGCGGATGAAGAGTCCCTGGCCGGGAAAATCAGGGAAAACACGAGGCTCATCTGGATAGAGAGCCCCACGAACCCGCTGCTCAAGATGGCCGACATCCACAGCATCGCCTCCACATACGGGAAAGACGGCGCCATCGTCGCCGTGGACAACACCTTCATGAGCCCCTACTTCCAGAGGCCGCTCGCCCTGGGGGCGGACATTGCCGTTCATAGCACGACGAAATACATTGGCGGGCACAGCGATGTCGTCGGCGGCGCGCTCGTGACGAAAAGCCAGTCCCTTCATGAGCGCATCAAGCATTACCAGAACGCGCTCGGAGCGACTCCCGCTCCCTTTGATTGCTACATGACCATGCGTGGCATCGACACCCTCCCCGTACGGATGGAAAAACACCAGGAAAACGCCATGAAAATCGCCGGGTTTCTGGAGGGACACGCAGGCGTCGAGCAAGTTATCTATCCGGGGCTCGAATCTCACCCCCAGCACGAACTGGCGAAAAGGCAAATGAGCGGTTTTGGAGGCATGCTGGCGTTCTACCTCAAAGGGGGCATGGCCGAGGCGCGCAGATTCCTGGAAAATGTTCAGCTATTCACCCTGGCGGAGAGCCTCGGAGGCACGGAATCCCTGGTGGAGCATCCCGCCATCATGACCCACGCTTCTCTCACCGAAGAAAGCAGAAAAGCGCTGGGCATCAGCGATACCCTGATCCGGCTGTCGGTGGGCATCGAGGATGCGGATGATTTAATCGAGGATCTGGAACAGGCCCTGAAAACGTAGCCAATGAAAACCGGTCGGACACAAAGATCCGCCCTTACGGAAAAACAGGGTTTTATTCCACTCCCCCCTTGAGGGGGAGTCGGCAAGATAAGGGCGCAGCCCGCAAGCGAGCCGGTGGGGGGAGCTTTTATTTTAGAATCATACCCCCCACCGCATCAGCCTTCGTACAAAACTGCTCGGCCTCTGCGACTCCCCCTCAAGGGGGGAGTATTTCCCGATACGGGCGTTTACAACACAGAGGATCGCCCCTACGAAAAACCTGCCGCTACATTTTGTAATCGGACACTACATGAAATACTTCCGGTCGTTCATGTCCGGATACATATCTCCCACCCATTTCGCATAGCCGTTGAACAGGAGCGTCGGCCTTCTCTTGTTCGTTCCCAGCATGCGCTCAGTGGCCTGGGACCACCTGGGGTGATCAAACTTCGGGTTGATGTTGGCCCAGAAGCCGTATTCGCTGGGGGCCGCTCTCTCCCAGAACGTGCGGGGCCGCTTATCGGTGAATTCGATGGAGACGATGGATTTCACATTCTTGAACCCAAACTTCCAGGGAACCACCAAACGCAAGGGCGCGCCATGCTGCTGCGGCAGGGGATGCCCGTATATGCCCGTCCCCATCATCGCCAGATCGTTCATGGCCTCCTTCATGGTGAGGCCTTCCACGTAAGGCCACGGGTACCAGACCTGGAGTTGCCCGAGCGCCACCTTGCGGTTCAGGAAAGTCGTGAACTGGATGTATTTCGCCTTGCTCGTGGGCTCCACTTTTTTGATCAACTCGGAAATCTTGAAACCCGTCCACGGAACGGCCATCGCCCATGCTTCCACGCAGCGGAAACGATAAAGCCGCTCCTCGAGCGTCATGCCTTTTATCAACTCATCGATGTCATAGATTTTCGGCTTCTTGACGAGGCCTTTCACCTCCACCTGCCAGGGGCGCGTCTCCATGCGCTTGGCCAGCCAGGAGATTGTCTTGGAGCCGCCGAATTCATAAAAATTATTGTACTCGGCGGCCACTTTCTCTTCCGTCAGGGGCCGGTCCAGAGTGAAAGCGGAGTTTCGGCGCGCCGGGTAAAGACCCACTGTCTGATCCTTAGGGTTAGCCCCCGCCTTCTTCGCCTGGGCCATGGCGAGCGGCCCATCGCGCTCAGGCCAGTAGGGAGGCGTCACCATCTGGCTCAGCATCAAACCCGCGCCGCCCGCCAGAAAATTGCGGCGGTTCAAGAACACGGATTCCGGCGTGGCATCGCGCTCAGGCATCGACCACTCGGGCTTTTTGATGTAATTCATGTAATCCCCTCTTGGGTGGCGGCTGGAGTTGCGTTTGTCTCCAGAACAGGCGAATGCTTTTCATGTGTTTAAATTCGCCTTCCATGACGGCCTTTGAAAATATATCATATAAATCTCACCACGTAGTGAGAAAACCCGGGTTTAAGGAATCTTTACAGAAAATGGGGGTTGTGACTGTACGCACGCGCCCCCCGTAAGGCTCAAAACCGCAAGTCGATCGAGGAGACCCCATGTCCGAGCTGCGCTACCCCGTCGAACGCCTGGAGAATTTCATTCACGCCGTCCTCAAAGCGCACGACGTCCTGGACGAGCACGCGCGCATCTGCGCCGTCCGCATGATAGAAGCCGACCTCCACGGGATGCACGGACACGGCATCTTCAGGCTCCCTCCCTATTGCCGCAGAATACGCGAAGGCGGCTACAATCTGAGGCCTAACATCCGCGCCGAGCGCGAAACCCCCGTGAGCGCATTGGTGGATGGGGATAACGGCTTCGGCCAGGTGGTCGTGACGTACGCGGCCGAACTCGCCATCCAAAAGGCGAAAGAAAGCGGGCTGGCGTGGATCGGCATACACCACGGAAACCATGCCGGCGCCGCGGGCGTCTACGCCGCCCTGCCCCTCGCGCACGAGATGATCGGCATGTACATGGCCGTCGCCAACGCCAACCACATGCCCCCCTGGGGCGGCGTGGACATGCTCCTGAGCACCAACCCCATCGCCTACGCCATTCCGGCGGGCGAGGAGCCGCCCTTCCTCCTCGACATGGCCACCACGGAGACCTCCTACGGGAAGGTGAAAGTCTACGCCCAGGAGGGAAAGCCGATGCCCGAGGGCTGGATGATGACCCCGGACGGAAAACCCCTCACGGACGCCTCGCGGGCCGAGGAGGGTTTTTTGCTCCCCATCGGGGGACACAAGGGCTATGGTCTGAACATGATGATCGGCGCGCTCGCCGGCGTGCTGAACGGAGCGGCTTTCGGTTCGGACGTCATCGATTTCAACAAGGATTTCAAGACGCCCACGAACACCGGCCAGGTCTTTTTCGCCATGCGGCCGGACATCTTCCGCGACCTGGATGATTTCAAGGCGGAGATGGACTTGAGAATCCGCGAGATCAGGAATTCCGCTCCCATGGAGGGCAAGGGCCCCATCCGGGTTCCAGGCGAGAACCTCGCGCGCAGAAAAGAAGAAATGCGCCGCGAGGGCGTGCCCGTCGCCGCGCCCGTGCTCGCCCAACTCAGGGAGATGGCCGAAGGACTCGGCTTAGAGGACAGGCTCGCCGACTGATCACACGAGGCTAATCAGCGCGCCTCCCGCAACAATGAAGGCCGCGCCCAGCACCATGAGCGGCGTCAGCGTCTCCATGCCTTGCGGCAAGAAACGCGAGAAGAGCAGCACGAACAAGGGTTGGGCCGAGGTGATTGGCGACACGACGACGATGCGGCCCTCCTCGAGGGCGAAGAAAAGCGCCGTCAGCGCCGAGAAGCTCGCGACGCCCACTAGCACGAAATAAAAGAGGCCCTTTCCGGTGAAGTCCTCGCGCGCCCTTTTGGAATTCGCCAGGACAAAAGCCATGACGATGCTCGACGTTCCCGCCATCACGAAAATCGCCAGCGTCTTGTAGGGCACATCAGGCGAGGAGTAGCGGATGATGAGGTCGCGCATGACCCATATGAGCGTGGCCCCGATGGCGTAGGCGATTCCGGTGAGAGCCCACGAGCGAATCTCATCTTTGCTGATCGACAAGACGACGATGCCGAAGACGATGAGCGCGGTTCCCATAGCGAGGACAGGCGTGAGCTGCTCGCCGAGAAGCAAGACGGCCAGCGTACTCGAAAAGAGCGGTCCCAGACCGCGCAGGATTCCCGAAGGCGCCGCCCCGATGCGCTGGACGCCCGCGAACTGAAACGTCCTCGATATGCTGGGGGTGATTACGCCGAGTCCCACGAACCAAAGCAGGTGCGGGTTGGCGAAAGCGCTCATCGGCACGCTCACCGCTATCCAGGGCAGATAGAGCAGCGCCACCACGGCCGAGGCCACGAACCCGCCGAACACGGGCGTCGCCTCCCGCGTCGCCAAGCGCGAGAAGATGAACGTCAGCGCGAAAAAAGCCGACGCCGCAACGGCCAGGGGAATCTCTGTCAACGCATGCCTCGTCTCATAATGAAAAAGCGCCCCTGACCTCACGCCAGGGGCGCCGATTCAGGTCAACGCCTGCTCAATCCTGAATTATCAGTTCCTCGCAATAGGGAGCGCGCGTCATGTAGACGGGTTCATCCTCGGTGATGAGAATATGATCCTCGATGCGCACGCCGGCCCCGCCCGGAATACCCGGCACGAAAATCAGCGGCTCGATGGCGAACGTCATCCCCGGCACGAAATCCACGCTCTCGGCTCCGGGCATCACCTCGCCCACATAGGGAGGTTCGTTGGGCGAGATGCCGCAGCCGTGCCCGATGAAGAGTTTGATGAAGTTATCCTCGAGACCTGCGGAGCGCGCCACTTCCAGGAACTCCGCCGCCGAGTCGTCGTTCGTATATCCGGGGCGCATCTTGGCGATTCCCGCCTTGAGCGCCTTGTACACGGTCGTATACACCTTGCGCTGCATGGGATGGGGCGGGCCGCCTGCTATCATCGCGCGCCCGCAGTCGCCGAAGTAGCCGTTCCAGCAGGCGCCGATGTCGATGAAGACGATGTCTGCGTTCCTGATGATCTTATCGGTGGGAAAGCGCGTCGGCGGCGCCATGTGCTCGCCTGAGGCGACGAACGGGGACGCCAGATGCCCGAACTCACCGCCGTGGGTGAAGAGCGTCTTCATCGCTTCTGCCGCCACGTCGAACTCGCGCACGCCCGGCACGGCATGGTTGAGCGCCGTGATGGTCACTGCGTCGGCAATCGCGCACGCCTGATGGAGGCAGGCGATCTCATCCAGCGTCTTCTGCACCCTGCTCATGTACATGAACTGCTCGCCGTCCACGAAGGTGGCTTCTGGAAAGTATTTTTCGATCATCGCCCGCTGGGTGAACGTGTGGCCATCGAGGCCGATGGTGCCGTTCGAAACCCCCCAGTCGTCAAAGCGATTCTTGATGTCGGTGCCCACCGTGTGCTCCACGAGGCCCGGCTCCTCAAGGATGCCGATGGGCACGTAGTCGTCGATCCAGGGCATGCACTCCTCGATGCGGTGCGCCTCGCCGCTTGAGGCGAGCAGCGTCGGATTTCCCTCCTGCCTCAGCAGCACGCCGTAGGTGGTGGATGATCTGTACTGAATCATGATGACGCGCGCGCTGGTCAGATAGCGCACGTTCTCATCCTTCCAGAGCATGAGGGCGTCGATGCCTTGTTCCTTCATCGCCGCCTGGGTCTTCTCTACGCGTTCTCTGCGCATGCGATCCATGTCGATGCGGTGCTCCCAGTCGACCATCATCGAGCCGCGCGCCCACGTGGGGTAGTCCGTCATTGCGTCTTCCTCCTCGAAAAACAAAGATTTCGGCCTGAAAATATCAAGTCCACAAAAGATTATTCAGAAAATGGAAAATTCGCGGCGACGCTAACACCCGCGCCGGAACCTGTCAAGAAAACGCCGGATGGGCGGGGTTTCACGAACGAGCGGAAATGCGGGTGGAATCCCCGCATCATTGACTTGAAGGCCCGGCCTCGCTACTTTCAGCCCAACGAATACATAAGAGCACATTTATCAAACCTGCAGGGAGGATTCCTGATGAGTCTCATCATATATGACGTGAAAGACAGAATCGCCACCATCACCCTGAACCGGCCCGAGAAGCTCAACTCCTATACCGAGGAGATGGTGGGTGAGTTGTATGACGTCTGGCAGAAATTCGCGAAAAACGATGAGGCGTGGACGGCCATCGTCACCGGCGCGGGCGATCGCGCATTCTGCGCCGGCCATGACCTCAACATGATCGTGGAGAGCAAAGGCCAGTACGAGGATCACGAATCGCCCACGATGTGGTACGGCGAACTCGAGATCTACAAGCCCATCATCGCCGCGGTGAACGGCTACGCCTATGGCGGGGGCTGTTCGCTGGCGCTCTCGTGCGACATCCGGATCGCTTCGGAGAACGCCGTTTTCGGCTATCCCCAGCCCAAGTACGGCGCGATGAGCCTCGGCGGTCACCAGAGGATGCCCAAAACCATCCCGCCCGGCATCGCCATGGAGTTCATGCTGACCGGCAGGAACATCCCGGCGGATGAGGCCGCGCGCTGGGGCATGGTGAACAAGGTGGTGCCCCAAGACGCACTGATGGACGAGGCGCGCGCCATGGCCGCTCTCATCAACGAGAACGCGCCGCTCTCCGTCCGGCACACGAAAGAGGCGGTGATCAAGGGTCTGAGAACGCCCGACGTGCGCGAGGGCATCGCCATGGCCAAACTCATCAGCTTCCGTCTCCAAACCTCCCGGGACACGCAGGAGGGCCTCGCGGCCTTCATGGAGAAGAGAAAACCCGAATGGCAGGGCCGCTAGAGCGCATCGGCACTTGTGCCTCCTCCACTCGCTTTTGGTGAAATGCACACATGTTTTCATACGCCAAGGAGCAATAGATGAATGATGCACCGAAAATCGGCATGGCCTTCATCGGGCTCGGCTGGTGGGGCGCCGTGCTCGCCGACGCCGCCCTCGCCTCCGGGAAAGTGGAAATAACCGGCGGCTTCGCCCGCACGCCCTCCTCCCGCGAGGAATTTGTGGGCAAATACGGCGGCCAGAATTTCGCCTCCCTCGACGAGGTGATGGCCGACCCGGAAACCGAGGCCGTCGTCATCGCCACGGCGAACTCCGTACACAAGGAAATCGCCATAGCCGCCGCCCGGGCGGGCAAGCACGTCCATCTGGAAAAACCCATGGCGCTGAGCGTCTCCGACGCCAAAGCAGTCGATCAGGCGTGCAAGGATTTTGGGGTGAAACTCCACATGGGGCAGAACTTCAGGCGCTGGCCGATGTTCCGCAAGGCGAAGGAAATCGTGGAAAGCGGAAATCTGGGCCTGGTGAACTACACGATCGCCACGTTCTCGAACAACCACGGCTTCACCGCAGGCCCTAAGAGCATGCGGTGGGACGCCACGGAAAACCCGGGAGGTCCGCTCTACAGCTACACCATTCACTTAGGTGACGTGATGGAATACCTCTTCGGCGACGTGGACGATGTGAGCGCCTCATGCGCCAAGGTAGGCGGCCCCAACCCACAGGAAGATGCCGCCGCCGCCATTCTGCGTTTCAAGAGCGGGCTCATGGGCGTCATCTCCAGCAGCTATCTCGCCCCGTTCCATTTCGCTTTTGACATTCAAGGCACCGAAGCGAACCTGAGCCTCTCCACGACGGAAAACCCGACTCTCAAGCGGCCCATCGACCTGATGGGCGGCCTCGAAACCGAAACCGTAGAACTCGACCACGACCTCGTGGAGGGGAGACTCCTGGCCAACCGCGAGCAATTCGAGGATCTGGTCGGCGCAATTCGAGAAGAAAGAGACCCCGAAGTCACCGGGCGCCACGGGGTGCGCGCGCTCGCCATCATGCGGGCGATTCTCAAGAGCAACGCCGAGAGGCGGATCGTGACAATCGAGGAGATTCTCGAGAACGACTAGTTCTTAAACAAGGGTCTCGCAACGGGTGCCTGATTCTCGTATAATGACGCTCGACCGCCCATGACATCTGCGATTCGTTCCGCCCGCATTCGTCCCGGGAGCGGTTCCCTCATGGGCAGACGCCGCGATACGCCGGATTTCACGCGCTCCAACAAATTATCGGCATTGAAATACCAACCCTCGGCGGAAGAGCGCGAACTCACCGGAAGGCTCATCGCATCCACGAGCGCGCACGAGCGCGAAGCTCTGGGCCAAAAACTACTCGACAACATTTGCCGGGCCCTCAAAATCTCCCGTACGCGCCTGCGCGTGTCCGATGAGCGGCAACCCCACAAGCTGCGCGGGGGAAAACTCGCCTATAAGCTGTACGGCGTCTATTATTGCGAAAACGCGGTGATCGAGATCGCCAACCTCACGTCCATTCGTGAACAGGTCGTCGCGGGCAAAACGTTTCTCGATACCCTCATCCACGAACTCATGCACCACATCGACAGAAAATTTCTCCGAATACCCTCCACACCCCACAGCCCCGGCTTTTACGCCCGCATCGAGGACCTGAAATCCAAACTCATGCGCAAGAAGGGCGGGGAGCGGGCATCCCCGCAAGAAGCCGCCTGGGAGCGACCCAAAGACCTGACGGCGGCTCTCGAGGCGGCGGCCGCAGACGCCCGGGGGAGAAACGATTATCAGCACCGCGAAAAACCGGATGAGGCGACCGGGGACGAGGTACTGCCTGGAACAAGAAAACCGAGGTGGACCCCGCCGGGTGAATCCGTATCCCCCGCTCACGCGCCGCCTGAAGAACCAGGCGCAACGAAACCCCCGAAAAAACCGATCCACTCCGAAGGGCGTGAGAACACTCCTCCGAAACATCCCTCAAAAGGCGTTTCGGGGGAGAAGGAGCCGCAACTGTCGTTTGATTTTTAATTTCTACAATCTACTTTAGATAAACGATATTAAAACTTGAAATAAAAAATTCACAAAATTCGCCCTTCAAGGACCGTCTTTCGTTCCCACGTTTGGGCGGTTGTGTTTCACTCTGCGATTGGGTAAACAAGTTCAGTGCATACACCACCATACAATTCAGCGTAGTTCGCAGAGGAGTTTCCTTATATGAGACCGGCTAACGATTCAGTCCCAAAACCCTGGGGACCGCTGGCGGGTTTTTGGTCCTGGCAATACCTCAACCTGTTGAAGACCATCAAACTCGTCACAAGCAAACGGGTCAAGAGTTTTTATAAGAAATTTCCAAACGTTCTTCCTCCCGGCACCTCCTTCCCCGACTTCGAACTCAAAGACATTCACGGGAACGCCCACCGCACGACGGATTATCTGGGCAAGAAATACGTGGTAATGACCACGGGCGCCATTACGTGACCGCCATACAGGCGGCAGGTGCCGTTTTACGAAGAATTGCAGGAGAAATATGCGGACCGCGACGTGGTCGTCTTCAATCTCTACGTGAGAGAACCCCACGCGGGCGAACGCGGGTTCCCCGAGATCAGAAACCATGAATCCTACGAGCACAAGCGGAGCTACGCCCAGAAGCTCGCCGAGGTCAAGAACATGGAGACCAACATCCTCGTCGACGAGATGGACCAAAAGGTGCACGCCATGCTCGGAGACCTGCCGAACACCATCTGGCTCATCGGCAAGGACGGCAAAGTGGCCTACAAATGCACCTGGTCGAACGCCGAGCACGTGGATGAATATCTGGCCAGGATTGTGAACGAAGACCCCGCGTTCGAGGGGATGCCCAAAATGGAGCAAACCATCTTCACCGCTCGCGCAAGCACCGCGATTTAGCCGGACAAGTCGTCCATAAGCGCCCCCTCGTGAGTGGGGGCGTTTTTTCTGCATCACGAACCATGGAGGAATCTGGACATGGATGCGTCGACAATCATAGGAGAGCGACTGGAAGCCTACGGGATGAGGCTTAGAGAAGTCATGGATGACGTCACCGATGAGGATTTAATGGTTCAGCCGGGCCCGAACGACAACCCCATGGGCTGGCTCGTCTGGCATATGACGCGCTTTGAGGACAGAACATTTTCGTTCATCGGCGGAACTCAGGAGCTTTGGATAGAGGGGAAATGGCACGATCGGTTCGGCATGGAGCCCGACACTGAATGCACCGGCGTGGGCTTTACTCTCGAACAGGTTCTCGCGCTTAAAGTCAGCAAGGACGCCCTGATGGGTTATTTCGAAGCAGTGCGCGAAAAAACGCTCCCCTGCCTCGCGGAATTAAGCGCGGCGGACCTGGAGCGGGAAGAAATCGATTTCTACACCAAGAAACCCATCAAGCTCGGTCTGGTGCTGGGAAGGTATCTGGGCGATCACCTCTCGCACATCGGGCAAATCTGCTATCTGAGGGGCCACATCGCAGGCTGGGGGCGATACCCCGTTTAGCGCTCTAGTCGAGTTCTCCCAATGTCCTAAGCGCTCGCTTCACGTCCTCTTCGGGCGTCTCGTCGGGCACGCGGAAAAGCGGCTGCGTGACGCCCATCTCCCTGAGAGAGGCCAGCATCTCGTTGCATCTCGATTTGGGACCGCAGATGGCGAGATCATCCACCAGTTCATCCGAGAGCGCTTCTCCCACAACTCTGCGGCCTCCCTTCCGCCAGGCCACCCGGATGTTGTCGGCGTCTTCCCCGTAGCCCCAGCGCGTGAGCTGGGCGTGATAGTAATCGCCCATCGCGCCGATGTAAAAGCCGAGTTCGGGCTTTACGAGTGCGCGCGCGCGCGCCAGATCGTCAAAAGGCGCCGCGTAGACGAAGGGCGCCACGTCGATTTCAGAAACCGCCCTGCCCGCCGATTCAGCGCCCTCTTCCAGGAATTTCAGCGCGTCTTGTGTTTTCGAAAACGGGATGCAGAAAGGAATCCAGCCATCGGCGATCTCACCGGTCAGCCTCGTATAGTTCGGGCCGTTTGACCCCAGATAGATGGGCAGGCGCTCCTGCACCGGCCTTCGCCTGAGCTTGAAACCGCTCATCCGGTAGATTTCGCCACTGAGCTCCACGCGA
Source organism: bacterium (assembly GCA_965261085.1). Lineage (GTDB taxonomy): Bacteria > UBA8248 > UBA8248 > UBA8248 > UBA8248 > Bin107. Next base: position 2,269,259 of record OZ253442.1, on the reverse strand, counting down.
TCGCCGCGAAACGCCTGACGCAGGGCTTCGACCATCTCCCGTGAGCGCTTCAGGGGGCTGCCGAAGGGAACCCCGTGCCAGTTCTCGATCACCGCCCGGCCGCTCGAGCCGAGCCCGAGATGGAAGCGGCCATTGCTCAACACGTCGAGTTCCGCCGCCGTTTGGGCCATCAAACCCGGGCTTCTACCGTAAATGTTGAACACCGCCGAGCCCAGCTTGATGTTGTCCACCGCCTGCGCCGCCATGGCGATGTGGATGCTGCCGTCGCGCACCCAGGTTTCGGGAAACCAGAGCGAGTCGATGCCCGAATCCTCACACCACCGGGCGAACAGCGGAATGTCGCGCGCGTCGATGGTCTCCTGATGCCACAAAACGATCCCTTTTTTCGTCATGAACCCACTCCCTTGCAATTACGAGTCCTCGAGTTTCGCGCTTGACAGACGCGAACATCTTTCCTATAAACATTAATCGTGAGAATTTTCAAACATTTAGCGAGCATCATTCGCTCCAAAAACAAAGCAAACTCCCCCGAGAGTCAATCTCCCCCCAAGGTTCAGGAATCCGCTTCCGCGCCATCCGCAACCCATGCCGATCGGAGCAACGCATCTTCCACCTCGAAACCCGCCGATGTCGAATCCCGGCAGGAAAAAACCGACCCGACGACAACGAATTCCGTGAATCCGCGCCGCCGGCGCAGACGCCCGCGGAGAAAACAAAATAATGGAGAACCTTTGCATAAGCAAAACGGAACGACCCTAGAATCGAAAAAGCTGAAAAACGACGATAACCCATCCAAAAATCAAAGAAAAAGAAGGCGCCATAACAAAAAACCCGCGGTGGCGGGAGCGCAGGCCGCGCCGCAAAAATCCCAGAAAGCCGCAAATCCCTCCTATAACGGAATCACCTACCAAAAAGACCCCGCCGAATTCGGCGTGGGCGATTTCGAGGTCGACGAGGCGCCCGAGGGCTTCCGGGAACTCGGCTTCGGGCCGGAACTGCTCCGAGGGATTCACGGCCTCGGGTTCGAATCCCCCACTCCCATCCAGCGGGAGGCGATTCCCGTCGCGCGCGAGGGGCGGGACATCATCGGCTGCGCCCAGACGGGTACGGGCAAAACCGCTTCGTTCGCATTGCCGACGCTTGAACGCTTACAAGGCGGCTCGGGCACGCGGTGTCTCGTCCTGACGCCCACGCGAGAGCTGGCCATCCAGGTTTCTGAGCATTTCCACCGGCTGGGGAAACACCTCGAAACCTCGTGCGCCGTCATTTACGGCGGAGTGGACTACGAGCCCCAATTCCAGGCGTTTCAGGACGACGTGGACATCGTCGTCGCGACGCCCGGCAGACTGCTCGACCACCTGAACCGGAAATCCGTTCATTTCAGGAAACTGGAGATCCTCATCATCGACGAGGCCGACCGCATGCTGGACATGGGCTTCGCCGAGGAGATCACCGATATACTGAAACGCTTGCCCGAAAAGCGGCAAACCATGCTCTTCTCCGCCACCATGCCCCAGAAAATTCAGGATCTGGCGAACCGCGCGGTGAGCGAGCCGGTCCAGATCAACATCTCGACGCCCTCGACGCCGGCGGAGGGCATCCACCACGGCGTCTATCCCATCAGCATGGCGAACAAGCCGCGCGGCGTGTTGGGCATCATCGACAAATACAACCCCACCAGCGTTCTCATCTTCACGCGAACCAAAACCGGGGCCGATGTGCTCTGCAATTTCCTGGAGAACGAGGAAATTTCCGTCGCCAAGATTCATTCGGACAGAAGCCAGCGCCAGAGAGAGAGCGCGCTGACTGGATTTCGCCAGGGCAAGCACCGCATTCTCGTGGCGACGGACATCGTTTCGCGCGGCATCGACGTGACGGGCATCTCGCACGTCATCAACTACGACGTGCCCGAATACCCCGAAGACTACGTGCACCGGGCAGGCAGAACGGCGCGCGCAGGCCGCATCGGTTTCGCCATGACGCTCATGTCGCCCGGCGAAATCACGCCCGTCAAGAACATCGAGCGCTTCATCGGCAAGGCGCTGCCCCGGGTTGGCATGAAAGGTTTCGCGGATGACGTCCACCAGCAAAACCTCGAGAACGAGCCCAAACCCCTGCTCGAACAGCCCACCGTCGCGCGCTATGAGCGCCTTCGCAAAATGCCGCGCCGCACGGGCCTCTCGCTCCGCTAGGTTTCAGTCTTCAGTAAAGTTTCGCGAAACAGTCTAAACACGCGTGCTCACTCTATTTGCAGATTTGATAAAGATTTTTGATTTTTTTAAGTATCTAATATTAAAAGATTTATAGTTACAAAAACATGCCAACCGATGAGATAATTCCCCTCCCCCCACTTTATGTATTGACCTCTCCGTGTGGCTAAGATAGATTGGTTTATCTTATGATATACAATAGCGATGTCATCGGTTACATAAAGCCCGTAATTGAAAGTGGAGGACTCCAATGCAGAGATCCGATCTTGTAGAAAAAATCGCCGGTGAGGCCGGCATATCGAAGGCGGCGGCAGACCGGGCCCTGAAGTCCTTGCTTGATTCCGTGACGCAAGCTCTGAAAAAAGGGGACCGCGTCTCTCTGGTCGGATTCGGAACATTTTCCGTTTCAAAGCGGGCCGCGCGTACGGGACGCAACCCGCAAACGGGCGAGGAAATATCCATCAAGGCGAGCAAGGCGCCCAAGTTCTCCGCAGGCAAAGGCCTCAAGGATGCGGTGAACAAATAAACACGGGCCTCTGAACACGCCGCATTCGAGAATCACCCGATTCGGTATATTGGGATTCCGTCAGGCAACCTCCACTTAAGCGCCGAGTAGTCCCGTTTTCGTATTTATCCGGCATCCGTAAAGTCTTCATCCTCGAAACAGAAATTTTAAGCCAAAACCCCCGACGCAGGAAACGAAACGCCCGCGTCGGGGGTTTTATTTTCAAAACCGTTTTCAGATTCCGGCTGAGCACATCACGAAACAATCTCAGGCGAGAAAATCTCTGAGCTTCAGGAGGAAGCGCTCGTTCTCCGTCTCGAGTCCGACGGTGACGCGGATCCATTCGGGATGTCCGAACGCGCTGCCGGGACGAACGATGACGCCCTCGCGCATCAGGGCGTCCATCGCCGCATCGCCGTCCCCCACGCGCACGAAAATAAAATTGGCCTGGCTCTCCACGTAATCGAGTCCCATCTTCTCAAACGCCAGGTAGAGCGCTTCTCTTCCCTTCCGAACCAGAGCGATGGCGCGCTCCCTGTAGCCGTCGTCCTCGAGCGCTGCCAGGGCCGCCGCCTGCGCGAGCTGATTCACGTTGAAAGGCTCGCGAACGCGGTTCATGTAATCAACGACGCCCTCTCGGCTCAAGGCGAATCCCACGCGAAGGCCGGCCAGGCCGTAGATTTTCGAAAACGACCGCAGGACGACCAGCGGAAAGCGGTCGATCAAAGAGACGCTGTCGGGATACGAAGGGTCGTCTGCGAAATCGCCATAGGCCTCATCCAGGAGCACCAGGAGGCCTTCGGGTATTTTTTCGAGGAAGGAGACGAGTTCACCTTCGGCCAGAATCCCGCCCGTGGGGTTGTTCGGAGAACAAAGGAAGACGATTTTCGTGCGCCCGGAAACCTTATCGAGAACGTCGTCCAGATCGATTTTCATATCCCGCAGAGGCGAGAAAACGACTTGTGCGCCCATCACCCGGCTCACATGCGCATAGGGGCTGAAGGTCGGCTGGGGAATGACCACCTCGTCGCTGTCGTTGAGAAAGGTTCTGCTCAAGACGGAGAGAACGTCGTCTCCGCCGTTGCCCATGAACACCTGCGACGGGGAGACGCCCAGTTTTTGCGCCAGTCGGCCCACCAGCGCCTTCGCCCCGCCGTCGGGATAGCGGTGCAGGCCATCAAGCGCGCTGCGAATCGCATCCACCGCGCCGGGTGCGGGGCCGAGCGCATTCTCGTTGCTGGCGAGCTTGATGACTTCGCTCAGCCCGTACTCGGCGGCCACCTCTTCGATGGAGCGCCCCGGAACATAGGCGTGAAGCGATGAGACGCCCTTTCTCAGCAAGTCTTCCACGTTCAAAGTCTTACACCTCTATTATTTGTCCGCATCATCGTCTTGAACTTTTCAAACGGCGAACATATAGACCATTCAGAACGATTTGACTATCCCTTGGCGATCAAACATCAGCGGGGGACTCTCTCGTGGCACTAAAAGAATCCCTCTCCTTTTATGCTTCCATTCACAGCAGCCTCAGCCTCCCCGACGAGCGCGCCCATGACTCCTCCTTGCCAGGAACCGGATATCGTCATACGCCATGAAACCTCGAATGTCGATGCGTTGCTCTCGGTGAGCAGGACGGGATAGAATATGCACATCCAGCCGCCTAACGGAGACTCATCTTGAGCGATGCGAAGCCGAACGTAAAACTCAAAAAACTCGAACAAACCCTGGAGGAGATGGGGAGCGTTCTGGTCGCGTTCTCGGCGGGCGTGGACAGCACATTTCTGGCCAAAGTCGCACACGAGGTTCTGGGCGCGGGAGCGCTCGCCGTCACGGGCCGCTCCGTCACCTTGGCCTCCTCCGAACTCAAGGAATCGGGCACCCTTGCGGCGCAAATCGGGATTCGCCACATCATCGTGGACACCGACGAGATAGCGGATGAATCTTTTGGAAACAACCCGCCGAATCGTTGTTATTTCTGCAAAAACGAACTCTATACCGTCTTGAGCCGCGTGGCGGCCCAGGAGGAAATGGCCCACATCGTCGACGGCTCGAACGCCGACGACGTGGGCGATCATCGTCCCGGCATGCAGGCGGCGCGGGAGTTGGACGTGAGAAGCCCGCTCATGGAAGTGGGAATGACGAAAGAGGACATCCGCACCCTCTCCCAATCGTTCGGCCTCCCCACCTGGGACAAACCGGCGCAGGCGTGTCTCTCGAGCAGGTTCCCCTATGGAGACCGCATCACGCCCGAGAAGATCGCCCAGGTCGAAAAGGCGGAAAGCGGATTGCGGGAGTTGGGCTTCCGGCAGTTGCGGGTGCGCCACCACGGCGACGTCGCCAGGATCGAGGTGCCCAAGGCCGACATCGCGCGCCTGGTAGACGAAGAAATCTCAGAGCAAGTGATCGCCCGCATGAAAGAGGCCGGCTTCAACTACGTGACCATCGACCTGGAAGGATTCCGTTCGGGAAGTATGAACGAAGTGCTCAAATTCGAGCGCAAGCCCGATCTTCTCATCCTCTCGTGAACCCGAACCTCATCCTCGAACTCCTGGAGCAGGTGAAACAGGGCCGTCTCGCTCCGGATGACGCCGCAGCGCGCCTTCGCGATCTGCCCTTCGAGGATCTGGGCCACACGAGGGTGGACCACCATCGCGCCCTGAGAAACGGGTTTCCCGAGGTCATCTTCGGCGCGGGGAAAACCAGGAGCCAAGTCGTCGAAATCGCCAGGAGCCTGATGGCGAAAGAACAATCTGTTCTGCTCACGCACGCCAAGGCGGAGCAGGCCGAAGCCCTGCTGGAATTATCTCCCCGGGCGCTTCACCACGAAACCGCCCGCATCGTCGAAATCCCGTCCAAGAATCCACCCGCTCCCGTCGGTTCTGTCGCAGTCGTTTGCGCGGGCACATCCGACATGCCCGTCGCCGAGGAGGCGGCGGTGACCGCGCGCATTCTGGGTTCTGAGGTGACGCGCGTCTACGACGTGGGCGTAGCGGGCCTGCATCGCCTCCTGGCGGAAGTGAAAACCCTGCGCACCGCGAACGTCATCATCGCCGTGGCGGGGATGGAAGGCGCCCTGCCCTCCGTGGTCGCCGGTCTGATGGCCTGCCCCGTCATCGCGGTGCCCACCTCGGTGGGCTACGGCGCGAACCTGGGCGGGCTGACGACGCTGTTCGCCATGCTGACCTCATGCGCATCGGGCTTAAGCGTGGTGAATATCGACAACGGCTTCGGCGCGGCGTGTCAGGCGCACCTCATCAACAAGCAAACGGCCGCTTCATGAAGACGATCTATTTCGACTGCTTTGCTGGGGCTGCGGGCGATATGCTCGTGGGCGCTTTGATAGACGTAGGCCTCGATTTTCCTGCACTCGAAGGCGAGCTTGCGAAGCTGGGGATTGATGGTTATTCCCTTTATTCTGAGAGACTGATTAAACAAGGAGTTACGGCCAGGATGTTCAGGGTGAACATTACACAAGAAACCCACCATCATCACCACGAAGGGGGGGACTCCCACGGCGCGCACCATCATGGCCGTTCTTACGTGCAGATTCGGGAAATTCTCGAAAAGGCGTCCATCCCCGAGGCTCCCAAAAACCGCGCCATCTCCGCGTTTCACCGCCTGGGAGTCGTGGAGGCGGGCATCCACGGCGTCGGCCTCGACGCCATCCATTTCCACGAAGTGGGCGCGATTGATTCCATCATCGACATCACGGGCTATTTTCTGGGCCTCCACATGCTGGGAATCGAGCGGGTCGCGGCCTCTCCCCTGCCTGTGGGACGCGGATTCGTACAATGCGCGCATGGGCGGATGCCCGTCCCCGCGCCCGCGACCGCGAAACTGCTCGAAGGCATACCCGTGGCCGAGAGCGATCTGGAAGGCGAGGTTCTGACGCCCACGGGGGCCTTATTGCTCGGCGAGAGCGCGGAATTTTTCGGCCCCATGCCCGAGATGACGATAACGCGGGTGGGCTACGGCGCGGGCGACAAGGACCAACCGAACACCCCCAACGCCGTTCGCGCCTTTTTGGGAGAAACCGAGGCGAGTACCGAAGGCGAGGGACCGCCCACCACCATCGCCGTGCTAGAGGCCAACATCGACGACATGAGCCCCGAACTTTTCCCCCACATCATCGAAGGGGCGCTTAAGGCGGGCGCGCTCGATGCGTTCTCCATACCCGTGACGGGCAAGAAGGGAAGGCCCGGACAACTGCTCACGGTCTTAAGCCCTCTCGCGAAACAAGACGCCCTCACCCGCTTCCTGTTTCAGGAAACATCGACCCTGGGCGTTCGCCACCGCACGACGGGGCGCGCGGTCGCCGAGCGCGCGTGGATGGACGTCGCGCTCCCCTGGGGCGGGGTGCGCGTCAAGAAAGGAACCTTCGAGGGCATGCTCACGAATCTCGCGCCCGAATACGAGGACTGCAAGCGCCTGGCGGAAGAAAACGGGGTACCGCTCAAGCAGGTGATCGAGGCGGCCCTGGCGCGCGCCAGAGAAATGCTGGAGAGCGGGTCTTGAAGCTACGCCGGAAAACGCCAGAGCGTCAGCCATGAACACCGTTTCACAGGTGATGGGTGAGGCCCGGTGGAAATTCGGGAAGAAAGAGGCGAGAGGTTGTCCATGAAGATCCGCATCAAATTGTTCGCCGATTTTGCGGAGAAAATGCCGTCCGAGCAGGATGCGGAGGGCGTGGCCGAAATCACGCTGCCCGAGGACGCGCGGGTGTACGACGTGCTCGATCGCTTCGAGATTCCTTATGAGGAGGCTTATATCGTCCTGCTCGACGGGCGGCACGCGAAGAAATCGGTCGTGATACCCGCGGGGTCGGAGCTTTGCGTGTTCCCGCCGATTGTGGGGGGGTGAGGAGAGGGGCCGACCCCTTACCATATAACGACGGCGGGTCGTTTCGGCATGCGCCGCAATGACGGCGAACCCCTGATCGGACTCCCGGGTCGATGCGAATGGCGCGCCTCTTTCCCGTCGGTTTTCCCGCAGGTGTTCATCCCGTTCCTTCCCGTCCCCTCATCGCGGGGAAGGCCCCGATTTTTCTTGCCGCACGCTTACGCCTCACGAAATGGCTATTCCATTCACCAACTTTCGGCTACGGCTCAATCAAACCCGGTCTGGAAGATCGCATCCAGCCGTAGTAAACTTCGCCCTTAAAGATGCCAAATGGAGAAAGTCGGACAACATCAGCTTACCGGCGAGGGTGAGCGTAATTGTCATATTCCGAGGAAAATTAGATGAAGAAGCGCATCCAATTGGCATTCGATATCTCGTGGACCGAGGTGGAGAGCAACTGGAGGAATACGGGTTCGTGGGTAGACCGCCACCACCCCAATATCGGCCTGTTCGAGGAAGTTGCGCGCGTCGCGGAGCGTGGCGGTCTTGACCTCATTTTCTTAGGAGACTCGACGGGCATTCCCGACATGTGGAAAGACTCGATTGACGATGCGGTCAGCTACGGCGTCGCATGGCCAAGGTTTGACATGAGTCCGTGGATTGTCGCGATGTCACGCGTCACCAAACATCTCGGGTTCGGCTTGACGTACTCATCCAGCTTTATGCACCCTTTTTATACGGCGCGTCTTTTGAATTCCATGGACCATATTACCAACGGTCGAATGGCCTTTAACGTCATCACCTCGGCGCGCCGTTCCGATTTTGCGAACTATGGCTACGATGGGCTTCCGGAGCATGGTGAGCGCTACGAGCGGCTGGAAGAGTTTATCGACGTCTGCCGGGCGTTGTGGAAAAGCGTCGAACCGGATGCTTTCCTCTGGGACAAGGCTTCGGGCCGGATCGCCGACCCTGCCAAAGTTCATCCGATCAACCACCAGGGGAAGTTTTTCAAGGTCAAGGGGCCTCTAAGCGTCGTTCCGTCTCCTCAAGGAAGTCCCGTAATCATTCAGGCCGGAGGCTCTCCGCGCGGCACCAAAGGCGCCGCTCATGTCGCCGATCATGTTTTTGGCAGAACCAAAACGTTGCCGCTCATGACGAAGCAACGACAAGACCTCGATGACGCCCTCGTCGCAGAGGGGCGGGACCCGGAGGAGGTCGGCATCATCTGGGCGCTCAGGGCCATCGTCGGTGAAACCGAGAAACAGGCGCATGCGATGCGAGAAATGCTGATTGCCGATGTGCCTACCGAAGCCGTCGGGGTATGGCTGTCGCACAATACCGGCTACGACATGTCCCAACTGCCGCCGCGATTCTCCCTGGCGGAACTTCAAGAACGGATCGTCGCCGCGCAGGCCTCCCCGGTGGGTTTCGTCAATCTCCTGGCGCACAAATATGGCGAGCACGCCGAGATCGATCGCGAGGAATTCTTCCGGCATGGGCTCGAGTCGGCAACGGGTTACGCCACCGCGCTCACCGGTACGGCGGCGCAGATTGCCGATCGTTTCGAAGAGATATTCGAAGCGACCGGGAGTCGCGGCGGCTTCATGGTCAAGCAGTCCCAGGCCGGGCCACGCGAGATTATGCTCAACATCGTGGATCACCTGGTTCCCGAATTACAAAGACGGGGGAGGTACAGGAATTCCTATGAGGGCAAGACTCTGCGAGAAAACCTCGCCGTTTGATCTCGTCGTGCGCGCCCGCCAGGGAAAAGGGAAACCGGGGTACTTTATGATGTTCGCGGATTTCGGCATTTCTCCGCTAGGACATGGCGTGGTGGTTCACGAGCAAAGGATTGCCGAGAAACCCGGACAAGTGCAGCGTTTTATGCGCGCGGTTGCGCGGGCGCTGAAGGACATGGTGAAGAAGAAGAATATCGACGAGGCCGTCGACATCGCCATGCGATTGTCCAAGGCTGCGGAAAAGCGCCGGGAATCGGTCAAGCTCCAATGGCAGGAGACGCATCAACGGCTCGGAACGAAGCACACGGCGGGCAAGCCCTACGGATGGACGAGCCGTTCGGCGCCCTCGAGATAACCGCCATCATTGAAGCGCACTTTTTCCCGCATTTGCGACGGTGGGATGAAACGGGCGCGGAGGTATGGTGGCGAAGCGGCTTGGCCCCTTAGGGGGCTTTGGAATTCCTGAAAAATTCGATAAATTCACATGGTTTTTCGATAAATTTCTGCAAAAAGATCGCGGGAAAACAGGAGGGAACCGTGCACGATCGAGATTCTAGCAGAACATACGGATAGGCATCATAACTAGCTGATAATAAACGGGATATACAATCTAATCTTTTTCCTTTCGCTCCACCATGATGGTGACGTCGCCCTCGTGGATGAGCTCATCGCGTTGATTCAAGAGCTTAAGCGCGAGCGTCACCAACCCCTGGCCCTTGCTGGAGATGCGCCTTGATTTCACGACTACCTCGCCGGCGATCGTATCGCCGAAGCGAATCGGACCGCGAAAGCGCCACTCCAAGCCCAAAAACGCCTCGACCGTCCCCTCGACTATCCCGAGCCTGGTCACCATACCCATGAGGAATGAAAGCCCGAGCAGCCCATGGCCCACCCTTTCCCCGAAAGGGGTCTTGGCCGCCGCCTCCGCATCGGTGTGCAGATAGGTGTAATCACCCGTCAAAGCGGAGAAGGCGTTGACATCGGACTCTCCTATCGTACGCGCGGCGGTCTTCCACGCCCTGCCCTCTTCGAGTTCCTCGTAAAACAAACCCGTAGCCTCGTATTCCAAAACACACTCCTCAGCGCAAGAGAAAACGGAAGGTGATTTCGCCCCATTGCTCCTTGTCCCCGGCGCCCGGGGGCAGCGGACTGAAGCGCCAGCGCTTCAGGTGATTCGAAGCCAGGCCTTCGAGATAAGCGCTCGCCTTTCTAGTCGGAATGACGCGGCCGACGGTGCCGTCGGGCAGCACCCAAAACTTCAGTACGATCTCCGTCGTGCTTTCGAGCCTCTCAAGCTTGGGGGGTTTGGGCTGAAACAGGAGTCTTCGCCTTGCAGCCGGCCCTGCAATGGCGGTTCGTTTCTTTTTCTGGGATGGGCGGGAAAAGTTCAGGCGCGACAATTCATCCAACATTTTCCGGTCCGCTATGGAATCCGAAAATGCTACTTTTTTTCTGCCCTTCAAACCCCTTGATTCTCCTATTTTTTCTTCTATCGGCAAAACGATTTCCTCTAGCCCTCCGCCTGCTTCCGAAATCTCGGCCGGAAGTATTTTCCCGGGGGTAAGCACCGGTTCCGGCATTTCCACAGTGGGGGGATCGGGTAGCGGCTTGCTCTCAGGCAACGATCCTGGATCAGGCGCTTCGAGCTTCGTTTTCATGGAGAGATCCAAGTCCCGCTTCGCCGCGCCTTCTTTTTGAAGCATGTGGCTCAAATCCAATGGTTTCGGCAAGGGAACTTCGGGCAACGGCTTCGGCAGTAGCGCTTCTGGTATGGGGATCTCACGGCGTACCAGTTCGACTTCCATTCTCTCGGGCTGTTTGGCGAATATCGACGCCAGTTTGATGGCAGGGCCTAGCACAACGAGGCTCATATGGAGCACGATAGAAATCAACAACATCAGAATTAACGAAAAGCTCATGGTATTTGAGCTAGCCTCCTTCGGGCTATTTCGTCGTCTTTTTTTGCGCCCGCCTCGTTGGCGCCGTCGCAATCGACATTCGCAGGGCTCCCGCCTGTTTGGCGATGTCCATCACTTGCACCACCAAACCATGAGGCACTCCCTTGTCCGCTCGAATGATGATCATGCCCTCTCGCTGGACTTTCAACTCTTCTATCAATCGACCCCAGAGAGATTTAAGGGGTACTTGATCGTTATTCAAGAACACTCTTTCATCACGCGCGATGATGAGGATTAAATCCTTGCGGACGGGATGTTCCTGTGTGACAGTTCGTGGCAACTCCACTTTGACACCTGGTTGCAGAACAAATGAAGAACTCAAGACAAAGAACAAGAGTAGCAAAAAGATGATATCGATCATGGCTGTCATACCAGGTTCTGCTCGTACGCGCCTGAGTTCTCGAAACTTCATTATTTCCTCACCGTTTTAGCGTCTCAACAACCCGGTAAGAGTGTTTTTCAATTTCCAGGATGAGACGGTCCGCCTTGTTCGTGAAATAGTTGTAGAAAATGAGAGTGGGTATCGCGACGACGAGTCCGGTCGCCGTCGTGATAAGGGCCTCGCTGATGCCGCCGGCGAGTTGGCTGGGATGAGCGATTCCCTTCTCGCTGATAATGGCGAAGGTGCGAATCATGCCGAAAACCGTGCCAGTGAGGCCCAGAAGTGGCGATATGGCGGCGATCGTTCCCAAGGCGCCTAGGTTTCTGTCGAGCGTGGTAACCTCCTGCCTGCCCGCGTCCTCCACGACGGAGCGGAGTTCTTCTCGCTCTCTATCGTGATTCGCTATCGTAACGAGCAGTATCCTGCCCATGACCGAAGGATAGCGTCTACAAAGGGTCATGGCGTCAGACACCTGGTTCTCCGCAACCAGATCTCTGACTTGCTGCAAAATATCGAGTTGAATGATTTTCTTGGTGCGTAGATTCAGGGTCCGCTCCAGGATTATGGCCAAGGCCAAGATGGAGCAAACACCCAACGGAATCATCAACACCCCGCCTCTGGCCAAAAATTCGAACATCAATATGCACCTTTGAGTAAATGGGAGCTTTCAATTTTCATCGCCGTGAACGCTTCTTGATTTGTTTCGTAATTCGCCTGATGGCGATTCGAGCTTTTCGCTTAAATGCGGGATCTTCCACCACTTTTCTCATCTTCTGATAAATCCGGAGGGCAAGCGTGCGATTGCCCGCTTTTTCATACAGTTCACCGGCTCGCCCAAATGCCCGCGCTACCCATATTTTCTGATCCGGGTATCGATAGGTCAACTTCAAGTATTCAGCCGCTGCTTTTTGACCTTTACGCTCAGAGGATATCCGCGCGTGCGCGAAGAAAGCTTCCGCGGCCAGTTCAAGCGCCCCGAACTCGACCGCGATGCTCAGCGCGCGTTCTGCATCGGCATATTTTTTTCGCTTCCTATAAAGCTCGGCCACCAGGAGCGCGGATTGACTACGCAAATCCACGCCTGCGGCGAATTCATTGCTCATGATCGTCTTGAGGTGAGTGAGCGCCCCATCGTATTCTCGCAATCGAACCATGCAGCGGCCCAAGGCGAACCGGGCCAGCATTTCATAGTCATGGCTTGGATATACCTCCAAGAAATCCGTAAGTTTCTGCTTCGCCTCTGTACATCGGCCAATGCCGGCCAAGGTCTCCCCAACGCCAAAAAGCCCATCAGCGTGGAAACTGACCGCCGGATACTGGGACAACAAAATCTCATACGAATCAAGAGCCTTATCGATGTCTTTTTTGCTGCGATGTATGCCCGCCACTCGCAACAGGGCATGAGCGGCCAGTTCATTCTTCGGATATTGTGCTATGACATCCTTATATGCTTTCAGGGCTTCTACCCGGTTCCTCTGCGTGAGTAAAACTTCTCCGATTTGAAAAGCCAGGGAAATACTCAGGTTGCTCTCCGTATATCGGTCTATATATTCACGCGCGCCTGACAAGAAGTTGGCATACTCACCGAGTTGAAGATGGCTGAGCAAACGACCATAGACGGCTTCTGAGAATTTCGGGTGAGAAGGATACCTATTCATCATCAAACGATATAAGCGATTCGCCTCTCTATAGCGCCCTTCGTTGTACGATGAGTCGGCCAGGCGCAAATATCCATCGCCCCCTAAGGAGGAATCTCTATGTGATTCGAGAAAACCAAGAAGTTTCTTGCGCGCTAAAGAGTATTGACCTTTTCGGAAAGGAATCAAAGCCAGATTATATTTTACTTCGGCTACCGTTTTGCTTTTGGGGTAACGCTTCAAAAAAGCATGAAAATTCTTCTCCGCCGCATCGAAACGACTACGCCTGAACAACAATTTCGCCTTCTGGTACAACGCTTCTTTGGCGACATCGCTTCCTCTGTATTTCTTCTCTATTCTTTCGAAAGATTGTAAAGCACCGTCGTAGTTTCTGAGGTTGAAGCGAGCCTCTCCCGCGCGGGCGAGAGCTTCCGCCGCCAAGACACCGCCCGGTTTATGCTCAAAAACACGATCGAAGGCGAGGGCTGCTTTTCTCCAGTTCTTCTTCCGATATTGAACCCACGCAAGCCCTCCCAAGGCGCGGTAATACTCAGGCGTCTGCCTAGCAACCGCCCGAAAGGCACGAGCAGCCTCATCGAGATTACCTAATTCAAAGGCCGCCTCTCCATACCACAACATGGCCAGACCATCCGGGGAAATTGCGGATCCTCTTTCCGGCAAGAAAGCCCAATGTTTCAGTACATTCAAAGCGCCCTTAAAATCTCTGAGTCGAAAGGCGGCAAAAGCCGTCGCCATCGCCGCAGAACGAGCGGCGTCCTGCTCCGCCAGCCGGTGCACGGAGACCGGCGGGTAATCTGCTCCCAAACGCAGGATCCCATACGCGCGCTTGACTTTGCCAAGATGGTATTGAGAAAGACCCTCTACAATTCTCGCTATGCGATAGATTCTGCCGAGAGGGAACTCATCGCTTACCTTTCCCGCCAGAATTGATGCTTCTTCATACACCCCAATTCGGAACAACTTCCAAGCCAATTGCAGACGCAAAGCGCCAGAGAGCATTTTTCGGCGATTAACCCGGGAGAATCCTAGGAGACGGTCTCTTAACTTATTTAGTCTTTCGTGAGGTTTTTGGATTGACTCGATTTCAGTTGAAATCAAACCCGCCTGAACGAAAACTCTGAGGAGATGCTTTGGGTGACGACGCATGAAAAGAGAAAACGCGCGCTTTGCTCCCTGGATTCGGCCCAAGAACAATCGCGCCCACCCGAGACCGTAAAGCGCTTCTCCCAGCAGTACATTATCGAGCTTACCTCTCCCTGAACCGAGCGCCTCGGCCGCTGCATAGCGTTTTTCCGCCTGAGTATAATTTTTTCTTTGAAGATAGAGATGTCCGAGCGCCACGAGTGCCTGAAACGCGAGCCGTCCCTTCGCATTCGCAAGCATCGTCCATGTGTCGATCGCTTCATCGACGGAACCCATTTTCGCCTGCGCCCAGCTTTTCAGGAAAAACGCCTCCTCATAGGCGAGTTCGCCATTTTCCCACGACTGCCCTTCCAACAGGCTGAGGCACCCTTCATAATCACGCGCCTCGCAACGCTCTTGCGCCAGGGCATATCTTGCGGCCGACACGTAACGAAAACCATCGGTCAACAGCAAGTTCAACAACCTCTCTCTTCTCTCTCTGGCTTCCTGAGGTTTTCTCAAACCAAGAAGCGCCTCTCCCGCCCAGAAAAGAGAAGCTGCGCGCCAGAAATGAATCTTCGTTTTTTTCGCTAATCCATCGAAAAGGGCGAGCGCCTCTACGGGCGAGCCTTTTTGCAAATAGGCAAGCGCCGTGTTGAATTGTTCACTCTCATCGATAAAGTCATCCGACAAACCACTCAGGATTTGCGCCATATCCAGGTCCGGCTTTTTTTCGGATGGCATCGGGCGAGCAGGTAGGCGAATCGATCGAGTTTCAAGCTCTACAAAAACGACGGGAAGACGAACGCCCAATCTCTTGGGAGGAATGGGACGCACGCGTGCAGCGATGAGGCGCTCGATATTGGGCGATTCCACGACGACTTCAGGCAAGGAAATGGTGAGTTGCTTCCCTTGGGTGGCGCTTTCATTCTTGGCCCACGCAATACTTTCTGCTCCCCAATAGCCACAGCAGATGGCCACCAGGCCAAGGAGAAGCCTGCACCGGAAATTAAACGCCGCGAATCGCATCATACATCCCTCATCTAAGCAGCGGCTTTCGATTTTTCATTTTCCACTCACGCTCTTTGAGCGAAGCCAAATAAGACTCAAGCCGGCGAATTCTCACTCTCGCTTGCTTGATTTCCTCTCCCATCCGTGCCGAAGCATGCCCATTTTCGAGCGCCGCAATGCTTCGATAATGGCGGATAGCCCTATTCCATTCTCGACGTGATTCACGAATCGCCGCGGCACGCCAAATCGCCGAGCGCACCCATTCCATATGGTTCTCACCAGAGCGCGTCAACGACTCAAAGAGCTCAAGCGCCTTGATCTTTTCGCCTTCTCTCTCAAAGCCCACTGCGATTTGGAGTAACGCAGTACCAGAAATGTTCGCATCATTCGATTTTGAAGCTATTCGAAAAGCCGCCGATGCTGCTTCCGGCTTCTTTCTCTGCAACTCAATCGCGCCAAGCCGCAAAGCCACCATACTCGCTTTAACATTTTTGGGAAATTTGCTTAAAAAATAAGTGTAAGCTTGAGCAGCCTGGTCGACATCTCCCTTGTTCTCATACACTTCCCCCAGCCTTAAAGCCACTTCGGCATCATGAGGGTCAAGGATAAGAATGTGGTGCAGCGCATCCGTGAATTCCTTCAAATTCTTTTCTTTGAGAAAACACGACGCCCGATGCCTGTGTAACGCCAACTTCTGCTCTTGTAATTTCTCATTTTGCAACGCCTGTCCCGAGATTTTCACCGCGCGAGCGCAGTCTTTTCTCTCAAATAGCACAAACGCCCACAGTCTGAACCCCTCCCCGAGATTGGACGGCTTGAGCGCATACCAGGAGGCGAAGGCCTCATCCGCGCCTTTCCAATCTCGCGCGCCGAATGAATTACGCGCCAGGAAATACCAGATCGAAAGCCTCCTCGAAACGCTCACCTTCTCATCGCTCGCGAGCGGCAAGAGAAATGCTCGCGCCTTTTGAAAATCCCCTTGCTCACGATATAGGTTGCCAATTTTCAGGCGCGTCTCGCGCTTTAATTCTTCGGAAAGAAGTGGCAACACACCCTCAAAACGCTTTATTGCTTCTTTTTTGTTCCCGCGCTTCTCCGACAACTCACCCAGACGATACCGCGCCCGAATAACAAGATCGGGGCGTTTTTGACCAAGAAGAACTTGATTGAAATAAACTCCCGCTTCGTCGAGGTCGCCGGCACCCCATGCGCATTCGGCTCTCAGGAAGGCCACCTCTGAGCGCGAGGTTTTGGGTATATATTGTTCGGGAACTATTTTAACTAAAGCAACGGATTGAGCACAATCTTTTCGGGCATTATGGATAAACGCCGCCCGCAAAACGCCTTGATAGACGGCTTGCATAATATCGGGCTCGATTTTGTCCTCTGATTTCCTGAGTTCGTTGAATGATTTCAGTATCCGCTGGTACCGCCCGATGAGTTCTTCCGCGTTTGGCTTGGCGTTTTTCTCCGATATGGCTGCCAGCCGCAGCCCGGACCATATCGCCTCACGCGTATTCGGCACGCGGCGGATAAGCTCGTGATATTGACTCATCGCCTCTTTTTTTAAACCCGCATTCAACAGGCAATCCGCCATCTGAAAGCGAGAAGAAGAAGGAAATGGCGCTCCTTTGCCGATAACATCAAGCGCAAAAACGAGATATTTTTCGCCTCTCTCCACACAAAGCCCTGCTTTTTCCACGCTTTGCAAGAAATACAAGAGGTAGGCGCCATCCTTGGCCGGATTGCGAATCAACCGCTGATAGGCCGGTGCGGCCTTCTCGTATTCACCGGCGCGCCACCAGGAGGACGCCAAGCCTCGCTCCGCCGATATGCGTTGTGAGTTTGAAAGCCTCATTCCCAAAACGGCTTCAAAGGCAGCGCCTGCCTTCAAGTATTTCTTTTGCGCAAATAAACTCGCGGCTTGCGCCAGTCTCAAGTCAGTGCGTTTTTTCTCTCCGGGATGTCCCTGAAATAAAGAGTCAAAGGTCTTCTCAGCCGAGGCAAACTTATTGAGTTCCAATTGTATTTTTGCGAGTCGCAACGAGAAGGCATGTACCCGCGGGTTTTTGGGAAACCGGCGCACGACCAGTTGATAAGCCGCCTCGGCTTCCCTGATTCGCGGTATCCGGTCCAGGGCAATGGCGCGCTCGAATAGGGCATCTTCCACACGTGGGTCCTTGGACGCGGACTTGATGAATTTATCAAGCGCAACGACCGCGCCTCGCCACTCGCGCATCGCCAGCCTAAGCGCGGCAACCCTGTAGAGCGCCTCTATTCGGTAGCGCCCGGGCTTTACGGAAGAATAAGCGCGTATCGCCTCTTTTCTATTGCCGATCCTCTCTGCGAGCACTCCGATGCGAAACTGAACTTCACCGGCCCTTGCGTGGCGGGGATATCGGCTCAAGAACCCTTGATACGCCGCAATCGCCTCTTTGAGTCGGTCCTCACGACGCAGCGCATCGGCGAGCAGATAACGCACGATCGGAACCTCTTTACCTTTCCCGATTCCTTTGAGATAGGCTCTGAAGGCATCTATCGCAGGCTCAAGAAATCCATCCTGGTAGGTATTCAATCCAAATTCGAGATGGGACTGCGGGCTTTCTTTGAATTGGCCCTCGACTGTGGCGAATGGCGAGAATACAAACCCCAATAGAACGGACAACGTAAGAAAATAGAATCTACGCCTCATCGTGAGGCTCCAATGAGATGTTGTCGATCAGTCTGGTCTTACCGATATGGGCCGCAATGGCCATTCTCGCAACACCGTTGATTTTTTCTGCTTTTTCGAGCGTCGCCGGGTCTACGATTTGCACATAATCGACCCTTGCATCGACTTTCTCCAACTCATCCACGCAGGCATCTATAATAGTGGAAGAGAGTCTCTCCCCGGTCGCCACCATCTTTTGCGCATGGAACAAGGCGCCGCTGATGGAACGCGCGCGCAATCGCTCCTCATCCGATAAATAGGCGTTTCTACTGCTCAAGGCCACCCCGTCGTCTTCGCGGACTATCGGGCAAGGAACAATCTCGACTCCGATATTCAAGTCATGGGCCATGCGCTCGATTAAAACAAGTTGCTGGTAATCTTTTTCCCCAAAATACGCCCGGTGCGGAAGGCAAGCGGAGAACAGTTTGAGTACGACCGTGGCGACACCCTGAAAATGTCCCGGCCGGTGGCCGCCGCAAAGAGGCGCGCCCAAGCCCGGCACGTCCACCCAGGTGTCATATCCATTGGGGTACATGGAGCCCGCTTTGGGCGCATAGACGGAATAAACACCCATCTCCCGGCAAACTTGCAGATCCGCCTCGAAGGTTCGCGGATAGGTCTGATAATCCTCACCGGGAGTGAATTGGGCCGGGTTCACAAAAATGCTCACGACCACGGCGCCACACTCATCCATTGCCCGAACTATCAGGCTTCTGTGCCCCTCGTGCAGCGCTCCCATCGTCGGCGCCAAACCGAGCGGCGCACTATCTCGCCTGAGCATTTCGGCCAGTTCACGCATTTTTTGAGGCGTATCGACAACTTTCATGCGAAATCTCTGGGAAAATCAACCACTGACATCAGAGGGGGCGGCGGAGGAACATCATCTCAAAAATTCAGAGGGAAAGACAAGAGGAGAAAAACAAGGTCTCACTTTGGTCATGATGTCGAAGACCTTATTTTTCTTGTTGTTGCAATTTCTCGACCCAGGGGCCCTCTGCAGGAAGAGCGGCCAGTAAATCGAAAGCGGACTTTTTTAGGACGGGATGAACGACATCGGGCGCTATTTCGACCAACGGAGTCAGCACAAAGCGCCTCTCATGCAACCGGGGATGCGGCACTTCCAGACCCTGCTCGCTGATGATCGCCTCATCAAAGAAGAGCAAATCCAGGTCGATCACCCGAGGGCCCCACCGTTCCCTTCTTATGCGTCCCATTTTTTCTTCCACGCTCAGAAGGAGAGCGAGCAACTCCTGGGCGCTAATCCCGCATTCGAGCGAAAAAACGGCATTGACGAAGGGAGGCTGCGCGATAGGACCCATGGGCTGCGTGCGATAGAAAGACGACGCGCCCAGAAGCCCCACTCCCGGGATTTTTTGCAACGCATCTATCGCCTGCCGAATCTGGCGAACCGGCTCGCCCAGGTTGGCGCCTGCGCCGATAAAGGCGCGCGCCTTTTGGCTCAAAACCCAGCCTTCTCGATTCTTTCGAGCGCTTCCTTGAGCCTGTCTTCAGGAACCGTCAGGGCGAAACGAATATATCCCTCGCCGGAGGGACCAAAACCATTACCCGGCGTCGTGACGACACCGCAATTTCGGAGAATATGCGCCGTGAATTCACTCGACGTGAAGCCGTCTGGGCATTTCACCCAAACATAGAACGTGGCTTTTGGCGTTGCCGCCTCCAGCCCGAGTTTCTTCAAGCCGTCAATTATTACGTCGCGCCTGCCTTGATATATCTTGCGCATTTCGGCCACGCAGCCCTGGTCCGCGCTCATCGCCTTGATGCCTGCTTCCTGCACCGCGCCGAATACGCCCGAGTCCACGTTTGTCTTGACGGCCCCCAGGCCGGCGAGGACTTCCGCGTTCCCCACCGCGCTGGCGATGCGCCAGCCGGTCATGTTGTAGGTCTTTGAGCACGAGTGAAACTCGACGCCCACGTCCTTGGCGCCCTCCGCGTTCAGGAAGCTGATGGGCTCATAGCCGTCAAAGGCCATTTCGGAATAAGCGTTGTCGCTGCACACGATGATGTCGTAGGAGCGGGCGAACTCGACGAGCTCGTCGTAGAAGTCCACTTCCGCGCAAGCGGCGGTGGGGTTGTTCGGATAGTTGATGAACATGAGTTTCGTTTTTTTCGCCACGTCGGATGGAATCGCACCCAGGTCCGGCAGGAAATCGTTTTCCGCGGTGAGGGGCATGAAGTGCGCCTTCCCGTCGGCGAAATACGTCCCGATCTCGTAAACAGGATAGGCCGGATCCGGTACGAGCACATAGTCGCCGGGGTCCACGAACGCCAGGGGGATATGGGCGATGCCCTCTTTCGAGCCGATGAGGGAGATCACCTCGGAGGCCGGATCGAGAGAAACCCCGAACCGCGACCCATACCAGTCCGCGACGGCCTTGCGGTAGGAAGGCATGCCCTCATAGGAGGGATACTGGTGATTCGAGGTTTTTCGCGAAGCCACATCGAGTTCTTCGATAATGTGGGCAGGAGTCGGCAAATCCGGGTCGCCTATACCCAGACTGATGATGTCCATTCCCGAATCGGCGACTTCTGCCTTCATCCTGTCGATTTCCGCGAAGAGATAGGGAGGCAAGCGCTTCAAGCGATACGCGCGTTCGATATTGATTGACGCCATGAAATTCCTCAAGAGTGATGTTTGATAGAAAGAGATATGCCCCTTACGAGCAATTTATCAAAGAGTTATATGGTTATCCTGATGCAGTTTCTCGCAAGCTACGCAGTGTTCCACGTTCCATGTGCGGGAAAACCTAACACGCCTTGGAAAACACGGCAAGGTTTGGGGGATGGGTGGGGGATGTGAGGGGGAAACACAATCGGACCGCTTGCGCAGATGAAAAACAGCAATAATGTGATAAAAGGCAAAAACGAGGGGCCACCTTCTCCAAACCAGCAAGGAAAGAATATCAAATTTCTAAAGGGAGAATGTGGCCTCTCCCGTTTCTCTATACAAGGAATCACAACTTGACAAAAGCGCCCATCCTATCCATTTGGAGGCCATCAGTATGAACGCACCAGATTATTCAAAGATTCTTGAACAAATCATCGAACAAACAAAAAGTGCACATAAATTTGAGCGCAACATAGCTGACACCGCCGAAATCACCAACGAAGATTGGCGCGCACTCAATGGCTATATCCAACTCTACGAGAACCTTGAAAAATACCGTTGGGAAGATATTTCTCTCCCCAAAACCACCTTTATCGGATTCGGACGGGATGGAATTCTCGATAGGCTTGAATTGTTAAGAGATAGACACAAGGACACGCACAGTAACGATTAACTGCCAAAGAAATTACTTCAAATCAATAGCGTCACTGGCATCATCCGCCAGCAAATTCAAAACATAACTTTGCTGTCGAAACTCAGTACGATGGAAAGGATATCTGGCGGGAATATAGAGAAGGATTGATATGCTTAAGGAAGGCAGAGCAAACTACCTAAAGGGGGAAAGTATATGAACCAAAGTAGAATAGCTTCGTATCTTATTGGAGCACTCATCTTTGTCTTTATCGGACTGACTTCGACCTCATCACTGTGGGCAGAGGAAAGCAACGTCGAGAAGCTCTTAATAGCTCAGAATGCAATCTTGAGAGAGCAGAACATTATGTTGGCATCGATAGCAACTGACATCACTGAACAGAACAAATATATCCCACTTATTTTCGCGGCTTTATGTGTTCAGCAAAACAATATGGAATATTGTAGTAGGACATTGCGGGATATAGGTCGACAGATGAAGGATATTAGGGGAAAAATGTCTCGTTATCTCTCCGAAATATCGAAGCCAAAATTTCATGTAAAGAAACCAGCTAAACGGGTATTAGATCTGGCGAACTGCGAAATCTACGCTCGGCGCAATGCCCGTGGCGTTACTGGTTCGGCGTGGTTACAAATGATTACCAGAAACGATGAAATTCAAGCGTTGACTGACGCCTGCATGAGGGCCAAAGGGTACCAAGTAGAAAAAGGTGAGGCAAAAGTTAGCGAAGAACAAAAGTCTGAGGAATAAAATGGTGGAGCCACTTGTATTTCCGTAGTTAATTACAACAATGGGGGGTTCATGGGCAAATTGTAATCTAGTCTATAATTCTTTGCCCAAACTGCTTGTGTCGATGAAAAACATTATCCCCAAAACATCGGTATTCGTATCTAAAAGCCACATTTCACCCCAAAACCCAAAATTTCGCCGTATCCCTCGCGCAGATTGTGTTTCCCCGAAAAAAAGTGATAACATCCCCGCGTTAAAAAGCACCCAGGTGGGGTGTGAAATGATACTGCCCGGACCTTAGTTTGAGGAGCTCATTCCGATGACCTACGTCATCGCGGAACCATGTATCGGCACCAAGGATACCGCATGCGTAGACGTATGCCCGGTCGACTGCATTCATGAAGCTGCGGACGGCACGAGCCCGATGCTGTATATCGACCCCATTGAGTGCATCGACTGCGCGGCCTGTGTTCCGGCCTGTCCGGTGGACGCTATTTTCGCAGAAAGCGACCTCCCCTCCCAGTGGAACAAATACACCCAGATAAATGCGGATTTCTTCGCCGGCGGTGGCGTGGCGGCCCCTGCAGCCGCAGGTGGAGCGGCGCCCGCCGCAGCGGCAAGGAAGGCGGCGCCCGAACCGGAGCCTTTGCCCGAACCTTTGGAACTCACCTCCGAGGAAATGTACAAGCAACTCTCTGAAATCAGGGAAGACGTGGCCGCCAACCGGGGCAAAGAGGAAGAAGGGAAAGCGACGAGAAGGTCTCCCACCCTCGTTTTTCTGGCCGCGGCGGTGATATTGCTCGTCGTTTACGGCATCTCGAACAATTTCTCGAAATCCGTCAACACCAGCCTCTACGGAAAACTGAGCGCGTTTGCGCTGGGGGACAAGAAACCGACGCTTTCGGGCAGCATCTACACGGTCAACCGGACGATCGGAGGCAAAAAATATACGCTCCTGGTGTCGGATTCGATATTCGGAGGACGGACCTTGCGGCTCCAGGCGCCGACCGGCCCGATTCAGAAGATTTACCACAAGGATGAGAAATTCTTCTCGGACGTCTCGAATCAATACAGCCGCTACTATTATACGTTCGTTGACGACAAGAGCGATGGAACCGTCGATTCCATTCTCCAGGTCCGGGAAATCTGGAGCAAGGAGAACCGCTTCCTGGGCCGGTACCACAACCCGATTGCGCCAAATCCTGAATTACAAAAATCCTACCAGGAGGCGGCGAAAACACTCGCGAAACAATTCGGGATCGCCAAATCTGGCGCCTAGTTCAGGACCAAGCCTCACGGCGCAAAGATATTAAAAGGGAATTATATACTTGAACTAACGACTTCTTCTTGCTGCTCAATTCATAAAGAACCTACCAGTTAAATTCATGATTCCCTCTCCAAAACCACTCCTATCTGTCTGGGTTTTTCTCACTCCCCCCTTGAGGGGGAGTCGCAGAAGCCGAGCGCCTTTTGCGATGGCTGATGCGTGGGGGGTCAATTCCGAGCGAGGAGGGGTTGTTGAAAAAGTCCGCCCCGCTAAGAATTGACCACTGCCGTCATTCCGGCGAAAGCCGGAATCCAGTGCCGAGCGGAATGGCAATACTCCGGCTTTTCATCTCCTCGTCATTGGCTGGAATCAATCAGAAAATAAAAAAAAAGCAAAACACATGGCCAACCTCGCGGTTGCCACCAGCATGCGCCGGAATGACGAACAAAGCCGCACCGCCTCGTAAGGACAGGTCGCGACCTGTCCACGGCCCCCCCCTCTCGTCGGTTGACAACATACGCCAAATCACGAAATCAGGGCTTTTTCAACAACCCCGAGGAGCGAGGAATTGCGTTCCGATATCTTCCTCGTCGTAGGTCTGCAATCACTCCCTCCCCGGTCGCGATTTACCCCCCACCAGTTCGCTTGCGGGCTTGCGCCCTTAGCTCACTGACAATCCCTCATTCTTCAATCGGGCTTGCCCCTCAAGGGGGGAGTGGTTCTTCCTCTTTTATCAGTTGCCGATAACCCTCCAGGGGGGAGTGATTACGTCGCTCCTTTTCGAATTCAGAGCCCGGAATCCCACTGCCGAGTCATGTATATAATTCCCCTAAAAATCGACCTTGTCCGCCTCATCGGTTTCCGGGAAGGGGCCTTCCTTGATCTCAATGGCCTTCGTTCCCGCTTCGAGGAACTCGATGCGGTGCCCCTCATACATGAGAATCAAATCGCCGGGCGCTAAATCCACATCACCCGCATGGTCGCCTTCTTTGGCGTACACCCCGACTCGCATACGGCCTGAGCGGCATATCATGATCTGCTGGCGCGTCGTGTTGGTGGGACGCTCCGTGACTTCATGATAGTGCGGGTTCACCACGGACCCCGGGTTTCTGTTCAGCATGACGATTTGAAGCGGGTTTTCGTCCGGCGTCATGTGCGCCTTTGTTCTTCTCTCCGTTTCCGGGTCGGCGCCCGAGTAGGCTTCCGCCAGATGGGCGCGCTCTTCCTCTGAATCCAGGTAAGGGGGAAAAGCCGCATAATCGTCAAAATGATTTCTGATGACCAGCGCCAATGTTCTCCCGTCCGCAGCCTTCAAGTATTCGACGCCGGCCGCCTTGATTTCTTGAGCCATCAGTCATCTCCTCACGAGTTTTTTGACGTATAAGATACAGGTAATAAATTTTCTTAAAGGCCCAATACTTCCGCCATGCCGTAAACGCCGGGGGCCTTATCGGCCACCCACCGGACTGCGCGAATCGCGCCGGCCGCGAAATTATCCCGGCTGCCCGCCCTGTGCGTGATTTCCACCCGCTCGCCCATGCCGAAGAAATAGGCCGTGTGCTCACCCGGAACATCGCCGCCGCGCAGCGTCTGCATGCCGATGACGCCCTCGGGGCGTTTTCCGGTCTGGCCTTCGCGGTGAAAAACCGCGTCCTTGGGATATTGTTTACCCATCACACGGCTAAGAATCTCACCCATGCGCACCGCCGTTCCCGAGGGAGCATCCACCTTCTGGTTATGATGGACTTCCATCACCTCGACGTCGTAAGCATCGCCGAGGAGCCGGGCCGCCTCTTCTATCAGCCGAAAGGTGACGTTCACCCCCACGCTCATATTCGGCGCGACGACGCAGGCGATTTTCTCGCCGAGGCCCGCGATTTCCTCGCGCTGCGCATCGCTGAAACCGGTGGTGCCGACGACGGCCGCCATCCCCTTCTCGGCCGCCAGGCGCACGTGGGCGACGCTCGCCTCCGGAATCGCAAAGGAGACCAGCACGTCGCCGCTCAACGAGGATGAATCAGAAGTAAGACCGACGCCCAACTCCCCACAGCCTGCGTGCCCGCCCGCATCCTCCCCCAATCCCTCGAATCCATCGCGTTCGAGCGCGCCCGAGAGGGAAAGATCACTCGATGTGACAATTTGGTGGATGATGCGGCCCCCCATCCTTCCGCCGGCTCCGGCCACAACGATTCGTATCGACACGGGATCCCCCTTCCCTGGTAATGAATAATCAACAAGTCATTGATTGTAAAGCACATCATACGTGTTTTGTCTCGAAGTGGGAACCTGCTTGCGTCATAACGGGTGTAGGAAGAGGAAACGTGAAAACACCTATTCCTGGGCAGCTTATTTGATACTATAAGGTGACGAAGATGTTCTCTCT
Source organism: bacterium (assembly GCA_965261085.1). Taxonomy (GTDB): domain Bacteria; phylum UBA8248; class UBA8248; order UBA8248; family UBA8248; genus Bin107. The sequence continues at coordinate 2,243,465 of OZ253442.1, read as the reverse complement.
CGCAATACCGGCATGGGGATTTGGACTTTTGGAAGCCCCGCACGAAGAACACGAAGAGTCCGCCTGGATCAAACGCTGCCAAAACGGCGACAAAGACGCCTTTGAACCCCTGGTTCGTCAAAATGCCGGAAAAATCCAGCGCCTCGTGTGGGGAATGTTGGGTGAGCGCAGAGAAGACACCGACGACATCGTTCAGGAGGTATTCCTGAAAGCGTATATCGCGTTGCCCAAATTCAGAGCTGACGCCAGGTTTTCCACCTGGGTCTACCGTATTGCGGTCAACCATTGCCGAGACTACCTGAAGCGCGGCGCGCCGTTGCCGACAGAGCTTGACGAAGAGAAAATCGCCGATGTCATCGCACCAGAAGACGCAGAACACCAGGACGAACTGCGGCGAATGCAGGAAAAACGAGCGAGCAGTGAGCTTCAAAAACTCTTGTCGCAATTGCCGGAGAAACATCGCCGGATACTGGTGATGCGCGAGCTCGAGGGAATGAGTTACGATGAGATAGGTGAAGTGCTACAGATCAGACCCGGCACGGTGCGCTCAAGGCTCAACCGGGCGCGCGCGGGAATTCTGCGGGTGGCGGAAAATGCCCGGGAGGAGATGTCATGAGCTGGTGGAAAGACCTCTTCGAGAGCCATCAAAATGCCCAGAGTTGGGATGCTCCCCGGCCAGAAAACGAAACGGTCACCGAGATTCAAGCCTTGTTCCAGGCCGCGCGCGAGGATGCGCCCGCGCCCGATGAGAAACTCTGGGAGAAGTTGCGCCCCCAGCTCAGCGCCCATGAAACACAAGCGCTCCAGCCTCTGTCTTTCATCACGACACTGGCTTCAACGGGGCCGAGACTCGCCGTGGCGGCTTTGGGAGTCTTGCTAATCGTTGCGAGCCTGTTCTGGAGCCAGGGCGCCGAGAGGCAGATGCGCATTTTAGAGACCCAGGCGAATCTGGCAGTCAATTATGACCGGAATCCCCTGAACCCCATCCTGATGATTGGCAACGGACTCGAAGCGCAAACGGGCCGAGAGTTGCTTCAATACGTCGCCTACGGCTCACAAGAGCGTTAGGCTTCTTGAGACAAATACGATGAAAACCTGGTTCACAAAAGAGTTCATGAAGGCATCGGCCGTGCTTTTGGTCGTGCTCGTGGCGGGCGCCGGCATCGGCTACCTCGGTGGACGCCAATACGCGGAATACAAGTTTCTAAAAGAAGGGAAAACCTTCGGGGCGCGCGAAGTCCGTTCTCGCCGCGCCAGAGGTGGAAAACGCTTCATGCGCCGGCTGGAGCGGGACTTGAATCTGAACTCCGCGCAACGAGCTAACGTAGACCGCGCGCTCCAGCGCCATTATGAGCGTATACGCGACATCAGAAGCCGAATGAGCCCCCAGATCAATTCCATCATGCAGGAAATACGCAAGGACGTGCGCTCTTTCCTGGATAACGAACAAAAAACATCTTTTGACAAAATGGTCGAAAAATACGAAGAAAGACGCAAACGGAGATGGAGGAGATCCAAAAAGCACCACCCAGGCGACCCGGCCGGTCAGTCGAAGAAGTAGTGAGTCCTTGTAAGTAGATGCAATGCCGCCGAAGTGAAACACAAACGCCACACCGGAGGAATTTGAACATGAAACGTCAAAAACGCCGCACCTTGTCGACAGCCGTCATCGCCGCCGTATTGAGCCTCGGTCTCGCAGGCGCGGCCTGGGCCCAATCTCCCCCTCCCGCCCCCATCCCCCCGCACCACATGAAGAATTTCCCGCAATTCATCGAAAAAATGATGGAAGAGACACATTTCTTGGGACCCCGCCACCGGGGGCATCGCGGAATGCGCGGCCCGCGGCCCTTCTCGGCGCGCCCTCTGGTTTCCATCGCGCTGAGGAGTCACGAAGAGCTCAAGCTCACCGACGATCAAATCAAACGCCTCAAGGACATCAGGGACGCGTTTTCCAAAAAGTCGGTGAAAGAACGCGCTGAAATGAAGACCCGCAGAATCGACCTCAAACGTGCGCTCGATACCGAGAAAATCGACCTCACCGACGTGGAGAAGAAAATACGCGAGGTTTCGAACATGCGGGTGGATTTGAGGATCGCGCGCCTCAAGGCGATTCAGGAGGGGAAATCCGTCCTGAACGCCGAGCAGCAGAAGCAGCTATCGAAAATCGCCCGGAAGCGCCCGGGCCGAGGCCACAGGTTCCATGAGCAGATGCACAAAGGCCAAGGCTCCGGGAACCAGTCTCAGACTTATTAAGTATCTCCGCCTCACCTGCGGCATGGCCTGAAGAGCCGTGCCGCAGGCGCCCGGGGCGTCTTGTTTGGAGCGGACCATGTGGATTTTGATGTATGAGATATACGCCGGTTACGATTTGCTCGATTTCGCACTGATAAGCGCCATCATCATGGCTTCGGGGATGGTGTGCATTCTTCTGAGAGAACTCTGGCTGGATGATTTCCCGAGCGCGCTCACATCCGAGTGATACTGACGGTTCTGCTCAAATCCATTCACACCAAAAGCCGGACAGGAATTCAAATTCTCCGGCTCATCGTTTTTGATTCATCAAAGTAAGGCTTCTTCCGTCATCTCCCCCTGGTAAACGAGCCTGGTCTCCCCTTCCATATAGACATCGCTAACTTCCGCGCCAACGCCCTCAAAATAGATTTTCAGAATCTCCCCGCTGCGCACTTGCACGTCCACAGGAGCGGTTACGAGCCCGCGCGTGGCGGCGAGTACGGCCGTGGCCACGGCGCCCGTGCCGCAGGCGAGGGTTTCGTTCTCCACGCCTCTCTCATACGTTCTTAAAACCAAGGAATTATCCCCGCTCACCCGGGCGAAATTCGCATTCGCACCCGCCGGAGCAAACTCACTATGGGTCCGAATCGCCCGCCCATCGGCCACGATATCGACGTCCTCGACATCGTCCATGAATTCCACGGCATGGGGGACGCCGGTATTCATGTGATCCACCAGCACTCCTCTTCCGTTGATATCGAGCCGAATCCCTGCGCGATAATCAAAGGGCTGGGTCATCCGCAGCTTTACGCTCGAATCGCTCATCGTCGCATCGATGACGCCCGCGATGGTCTCGAACGACACTGAATCCGTGGCGATGCCCAACTCTCTCGCAAAACGCGCGGCGCAACGCCCGCCGTTCCCGCACATTTCACCCTCCGAACCGTCGGCGTTGAAAAATCGCCACTTGAAATCGGCCCGTTCGCTCGGTTCGATGAACATCAGCCCGTCCGCGCCCACGGACTGGCCCCTGCGGCAAACTCTCTGGACGAAATCGATCATCTCATCGGCCCGGTGCTCCAGATTCCTGTTGTCGATGAATATAAAATCGTTGCCGCTTCCGCTGAACTTGGTGAATTCGATTTTATTCAAGGAATCCGCCTTTCTTCGATGAATGCCGGTATATGCTCGCCGCGAATGAGGTCGTCATACGTCTCGCGCTCCCTGATTATATGATACTCATCCCCGCGCACAAGAATCTCGGGGAGCCTGGGACGCGAGTTGTAGTTCGACGCCATGGTGAAGCCATACGCGCCCGAACTCATGACTGCCACCAAATCGTCCCTGTGAAGCTCCGGCAAATCGCGGTCTTTGGCCAGATAGTCCCCGCTTTCACATATGGGGCCCACCAGATCCGTGAGATGTTTCGTTCTTCCCCGCACCGCTTCCTCTACGGGCCACACGTCCTGGTAGGCTTGATAAAGGCTGGGGCGGATGAGGTCGTTCATGCCCGCGTCGATGATCACGAAGCGCTTGTCGGGATTTTTCTTCTCATACAGCACTCGCGTGACGAGAATACCCGCATTGCCCGTGATGACGCGACCAGGTTCGAAAATCAACGTGCACCCCAAATCTTTCAGCTTCGGCAATATGGCGGCTGCATAGTCTTTCGGCAGAGGCGGCGCCTCATCGTGATAGGTGATGCCGAGGCCGCCGCCCAAATTGAGGTACCGGATGGCGTGCCCGTCACCCCGCAACTCGCCCACCAGCCGCACCACGATTCCGACCGCATCGGCGAACGGGGTGCTCGACGTAATCTGGCTTCCGATATGGCAATGCACGCCGGAGGGTTCGATACCCTCGAGCTTCGAGGCGGTCTGGTACTGCTCTCTCGCCCGATTGATATCGATGCCGAACTTACTCTTCTTGAGTCCGGTGGCTATATAGGGATGGGTCTGGGGATCGACGTCGGGATTCACCCGAATCGCGACTTGAGCCCGCTTGCCCATGCGGCTCGCCACCGCACCGATGTTCACCAACTCCTCTTCGCTTTCCACATTGAACAACAACACGCCCTTTTCGAGCGCATAGGCAATCTCATCGTCCGATTTGCCGACACCCGCAAACACGATGCGCCCGGCCGGCATCCCGGCCTTGACCGCACGAAACAATTCGCCTCCCGAAACGATATCCAGCCCCCCGCCCATCGCGCCGAACAGCCGGAGTATCGCCAGGTTCGAATTGCTTTTCATGGCGAAGCAGATGAGGTGCGGAACGGATGAGAACGCTTCGTCGAACACACGGAAATGACGCGAGAGCGTCTCATGGCTGTAAGCGTAAAAAGGCGTCCCCACCTCCTCCGCCAGCCGCGTCAGGGATACGTTTTCCGCGTGCAACTCCCCATCTTTGTACTCAAAATGGTGCATTCCTCAAGCTCTCTTTCCGAGTTCCGTGAGACACAAGGTTTTTCACAAACTCTTGGCAACCGGACTCTTGGGAGGTTTTGGCGGTCCTTTGACCCCACAACCCGTGGTCATGCAAGCTATCCCGACCATCAGGATGCTTACAAGTAATATTCTCTTCATCATCCTAAATCCCCAAGTGTTTTTTTTCAGCCCGTATCTGGGCCCTGACGCTTCTCTTCGAAGCGCCGCCCAAACTGTTTCTCGAGCGCAAGGATTTCTTCAAATCCGTTTCCTCCAAATCATCTAAATCGAGTTGGGAGTCGGCTTGCTTCAGGTCCTTAGCGCTCAACTCCTTGAGCGCCACTCCCTTGTCGATAGCGATTCTCACGGCGCGCCCCGCCGCCTCGTGCGCCTCCCTGAAGGGAATGCCGCGACGCACCATGGCATCCGCCAGATCCGTCGCCGTCATGTACCCACCCTCGGCGGCTTGCGCCATTGCCTGCGGCTGAAACTTCATGGATTCAACCATGGGCGCCATGACTCCCAAACAGGCCAACAGCGTATCTGCGGCATCGAACAAGGATTCCTTGTCCTCCTGCATATCGCGGTTATAGGTAAGCGGCAACCCTTTCATCAAGGTGAGCAAGGCGATGAAATCTCCAAAAACGCGCCCACTCTTGCCCCGGACGATCTCGGCCACGTCGGGGTTTTTTTTCTGGGGCATCAAGGAACTGCCCGTGGCGAAGGAATCCGCCAGCTCGACAAAGCCGAACTCCCCGCTCGCCCAAAGACAGACCTCCTCTCCCAACCTGCTCAAGTGCATCATGCAAATGGAGGCCGCCGCCGTGAACTCCAGGGCGAAATCCCGATCGCTCACGGCGTCCATGCTGTTTTCTGCAACGGAGGTGAACCCGAGCTTTTTCGCTACACTTTTTCTATCTATCGGGTGGCTGGCGCCCGCAAGCGCGCCCGCGCCCAGCGGCAAAACATTGACCCGGGCGCGCACTTCGCCAAAACGCTCTCCGTCGCGCCGCAACATCTGGGAATATGCGAGCAAATGATGCGCCAAAGAAACAGGCTGCGCGCGCTGTAAGTGCGTGTAGCCGGGCATCACGGTGTCGACGTGCGACTCCGCTTGCGCCAGCAAGGCGCGCCTCAGCGCCAAAAGCGCTTCTTGCACCTCGTCGACCCGGTTTCTGAGCCACAGCCTGAGCGACGTGGCCACCTGGTCGTTTCGGCTCCGGGCGGTATGCAATCGACCGCCAACGGCTCCGATTCGCTTCGTCAGAGCCGCCTCGACATTCATGTGCACATCTTCGAGCTCGGCCTGGAATTCGAACTTGTCCGCCTCCACTTCCCGGAGAATAGCCTTGAGGCCAGAGACGATTGCGCGGGCATCGGCTTTCGTGATGATGTCTTGCGCCCCCAGCATCTCCGCATGCGCGACGGAAGCAAGGATGTCATACGGCGCCAGACGGTAGTCGAACGAAACGCTCTCGGTGAAAGCCTCCACGCGCGCATCGGTCCCTTCCTGGAATCTTCCGCCCCAGGGTTTTCGGGTTTTTGCACTTTTAGACTTCACTTCGCGCCTCGACATCTTTAGATGTTCCTTTTTCAAACCATATCTCACCGGGGTTGTTGAAAAAGCCCCTCAAGGGGAAAATGCCTGCGGCGCATTCGCCGCCCCGGTCGCGGCAAACGCTCGCTCATCGGGGTTGTTGAATAACCCGGTTTCGGGAGCGGGCGGTATGGAGGGTCACGCGGCGGCGGACAGGAAGCCCACGCAGCTTGCGAGGCCGCGATGGACGCACAGAGGCTCTTCCCGGGCCGACCAGGCCCTCCAGAGGGCGAATAACCTTGCAGCAAGTGCGGCGGAGAGCCGCTTGAGGTTGATCGCCGCCGCCGTCAGGTAGGACTGTATCTTCATGTTCTCAAGACCGCGCCGCACCGCGCGCGCAAGCCCGTGCCAGGTCTTCGCCTCGCCGTGGTAGCCCTCCGAGCGCCACATATGACGCCGGTACATCCGCCGCTCCTCCTCCCTCCATCGCGCATGGCGCCGGCGCGCGCGCAACAGCGCCGGATACGCATGCGGAACCAACACCACCTTGCTCGACCACGCCTTCGGCAGGCAATCCTCGCGAAGCGCGCAGCCCGCGCAATCACGGGTCTTCGAACGATAATAACGCCCCCCCTTTGCGGGCCGACGGGGGCTCAGTATCTTGCCGCGCGGACACTTCACGATGTCGTGCCGCGCGTCGTAGCGGAACAGGCGCAACGGAACACGGCTCTGCGAGGGTTCCCTCTTCGCCGGAATGAGCGCGGCCACACCCCGGCGCTCCAGGGCCGCGTAGACCTTCGAGTAGGCGTAGCCAGAGTCCGCCGTCACCATCGCGGGCGCGCGCCCCGATACCTCGCATACCGCTTCCACCTGCGATTCGAGCACCTCACGCTCGTTCACCGTACCCTCCGTCACCGATACGTCGAGCACCACCCCGCGCGTGTCGTCCACCACAGCGTGCTGCTTGTAGCTCGGCTCGAATCCCCCGCCCGTTCTCGCCAGCCGCGCGTCCGGGTCCGTCCGGCTCACCTTCCCGGAACCCCCGCCACGGCGGCCTCCTCCACCCTTCTTCCCGGCCTCCTCCTCGACGGGGTTCTCCGCTATCACCTCGTCCACGTGACGCTCCACCAGACTCTCCCAACTCACGTCCGCGCGGATCAATGAGGCGTCCACGTGCACGACTTCGGCCTTGGCCACCTTCGCATCCAGGCACGCACGGACCGTGCGGCGGAATATCTCCCGGAACCGGGCCTCCCCCCAGCGCTGCCGTATCCGCGTCAGGCTCGAATGATCCGGCAGCCGATCCTCCAGCCCGTAACCGATGAACCACCGGATCGCGATGTTCACCTGCGCCTCGCGCATCAACCGACGGTCGTGCACGAACCCCAGCAGAAGGCCCGCCAACATCAACCGAACCGCCACTTCGGGGTCGATCCCAGGACGGCCGTTGTCCGCGCAATAACAATCCGCCACTTCCTCGCGCAGCCAACTCAGGTCCAGAACGCGGTTCACGCGGGCCAATATGTGATCCTCGGGAATCAACCTCTCCAGCGAACCGGTGATGAACAAATCCATCTGGGCGCGGTTCTTGCGTCCCAACATCGCGGATATTCCCTTCTCGGGCGCGTAATATCCATACATCCAAGCATAGAGTCAGGGGTTTTTCAACAACCCCTCATCACTCGCGTTTGACCCCTTGAGCTACCCGCCACTCCGCCTCACCCTGAGTAGCGGCGAAGCCGCGTATCGAAGGGCGAAGTTCTCGCCTCCGAGGGAGTAGCGCCTCCCATCCTTCGATACGGCGCTTGCGCGCCTACTCAGGATGAGGTCGATACGGTGGCCATACAAGACGAGTGTTTGACCCCCCACCGGTTCGCTTGCAGGCTTACGCCCTTAGCTCACCTTCGGGCATTCCCCTCGGGATGCCCGACCCTCAAGGGGCTGTTGAAAAACCCCTCGTCGGGCGCATGGCCTTTACCCCCCTGACAAGGGGGGCCAAGGGGTTGGTTTCCAGCCGAGGGAGGGCGAGCGGGACGGGTAAAGTACTATTCCCTCCGACTCCCCCCCATCCTTCCTTGCCATGAACGCTCCCTCCCCGGTCGCGTTCGACCCCCAACCCCCCTTGTCAGGGGGGCTTTTTCAACAACCCCCTCAAGGGGGGAGTGTTGTCTCCTTCCTCCTCCATCGGCTACATACACCGAATCACGAATTTGGGACTTTTTCAACAGCCCCTCGCCCTGAGGGTTTGCGCTCAGGGGCGCAAAGAGAACTGCTTACACGATAGCAGGCAGGAAGGGCAACCAAGGGAGGTGAAAATTAGGGGAGAATCGCCCGACCCGCTTGCGGGCAAGCACTACATCTCCTAGGATGAGCGTTACATAGCCATTATTCAAACCTTTCCGCTGCATTTTTGGGAAAACGTATTTGGAACAAAGAGATCGTTTATTCTCACCCGGACAATGGATTTTCATCGTCTCCGCTTTCGTCCTCATGGGGCTCTTCTCGGGCCTTAATTTTCTTTTCGGCGTATTCCTGAACCCCCTGATTGATGAATTCGCCTGGAACCGCTCGACGGCCTCGGCGGCGTATTCCCTCAACATGTTCATGATAGCGTTCTGCTCGATGATTGCGGGCGGCTTCTCCGATAAATTCGGCACGAGACCCGTGCTGATCGTCGGGATTCTGATCGCAGGCGGTTCGCTGCTTCTTTCTTTCTTCATCCAGAATTTATGGCACTACTTCCTGTTCACCGGCGTGATGGCGGGCACGGGACGCGCGGCCATCGCAACGCCCGTCCAGGCTTTTATCCAGCGAAACCTGACCAGACACCGGGGGCTGGCCACCGGGCTGGCCGGCTCGGGCACCGGACTCGGCATATTGATCCTGGCGCCCCTCACCGGCTTTTTCATCAGCAATCACGGATGGAGAGTCTCCTATCTGTACCTGGGCGTCATATTTTTTGTTCTCGCCATACCCGCTGCAATGGCTCTCGCACCGCCAAGGCAGCGCGGAACGGACGGCGACACCTCGAAGAATCCCCCGAACAGACCGGAAGAATCCGCCCCGATACTGCCGGAAGCATCCATGGGAATGCGGGAAATTCTCAAGCGCAGGCCGTTTTGGATGATCATTTCAAGCCACGCCACCGACTGCATGTGCCACTCGGTTCTCATCGTTCACCTGGTGCCCATGGCGATTGAGGCAGGCATACCGCACCTACAGGCGGCGGGCCTCGTCGGCGTCCTGGGTCTCGGAACGCTCATCGGCCGGATAGGTCTGGGAATACTGTCGGACCGCATCGGCCCAAAATGGGCATTGTTCACCACGCTCGTGACGCAAACATCAGCTGTTCCCTTCCTGTTATGGGTAGATTCTCCCTTCGCGTTCTATGGCGTCGCCCTGGTGGTCGGGGTCGGCATGGGAGGACACGGGACGATGTACCCCGTGGTCACGCGCGAATACTATGGTCCGAAAAAAATAGGCATCCTGTTCGGGGCCTTCATTACCGGCGCGAGCGCGGGAATGGCCACGGGCGGGTTCATGGGCGGGCTGCTTCACGATCTGACGGGTAATTATACGCTATCCATCCTGTTCAGCATCCTGACCGGAGTCGCCTCGTTGTTCTTCGTACTCTCCTACCCCTCCAGAGAAAAAATGAGCAGAAGCAAGGATATGACGCACACCCTCGTTCAACCCGCGGGATAACCCGCATTTGCCGTGAAAGCGTCATCGGTGGGATGCGCGAGAATCCCTGCGCGGATCGGTCGATCCGCCCCCGCTCAAGGCGATTCGGAAATACTGAACAATACGATAAATATCGATAAATTCACGATGTTTTTCGATAAATTTCTGACAATTTATTTTGGGGGGGGGAGAACGCCGCGGCATCGCGACGCAAGGGAATTCTGCCATGGTCCGCGACTCCCAAGATGACGGGAAATGCGCGGATTTGCGGGGAAAAAGACTATTTCTCGCCAAGACACCCGAGTCTCTTGACACCCACCGGCTGTGTTGATACGTTCCCGCCCGTAAATTTCGTTGCCGCAACTTCTCATCCGAGGAGAAAGAAGGGAATGGCCTCCGATCCTTCTCCAGAGCCAAGTCGCGGGCCACGGGCGAAGAAAACGACCAAGTCACGAGATCGGAAAATTCGCAGAGGTGTTCGAAACGTGCATCTCGCGACGTTGGGATGGAACTTCGTGACCGCGCCGCTCGTAGGCGGCGGAATTGGATATGTCATTGATTTATATGTCGATTCATATCCCTGGGCAATAGTGGTCGGATTGTTTTTGGGTTTTGTTTCCGCTTTTATCGATCTCATCAGAGGCGTTCGCTGAATGCGAAACCAACCATCACTCGCCCTTAGAAGCATCGAGAACTCCGGCTGGCTGATTCTGGCGCTCATGAGCATGGCGGGACTGATTCTCAAGGATGTTTCGACAGCCGTCGGCTTGGCGATTGGCGGAGCGTGCGCGCTTGGAAGTTTTCGAATGATGGATGTATACTTCGCCCGCATTTTCCGGAAAAACATGAACCGCCCCCAATGGTGGCACCACGTCTTATACATTTTGCGATTCTTTGCTCTCATGGGGATCGTGGCGCTTGCGATAGGTTGGATGCGACTTCCCGTCGTGAGCGTGGTGATAGGGCTGACCGTTCCACCATTAGCCATATTCGTCCACGGGGCTAAAAGCGCCCTCCGAATACAAGGATCGACAAGAGCATAACAAATGGAAAAATTTCACCCGTTCTTATATTTCGACGTCTTCCCGGGGCTGTCCGCCTATCCAAACATCGTATACAGCTGGGTAGTGATGCTGCTCATCATCGTGAGTTCATTGCTCGTCACCAAAGCGCTTCAAAAGATACCCGTTGGCGGGCAAAACGTGTTCGAGGCGATTTTCGATGCGTTTTCCGCCTTCATGGAAGGCCCCCTCGGCAAAGAGGGAAAACCCTTTTTCCCCCTTGTATTCACACTAGGCACCTATATTTTCCTGTGTAACGTCATTGGAATTATACCCGGCTTCATGGCGCCAACGAGCAACCTGAACACCAACGTGGGTTGCGCTCTCACCGTATTTCTCGCTACACACTATATTGGACTCAAGAGAAACGGGGTGGTGTATCTCAAGCATTTCACGGGTCCCATCATCTGGCTGGCTCCGCTCATGATTCCCATCGAAATCATTTCGCATCTCAGCCGTCCTCTATCGCTCACTCTGCGCCTTTTCGGAAACATTACGGGAGAGGAATTGGTGCTCGGCGTTCTGATGCTGTTGTGCCTGCAAATTTTCCTTCCCCTTCCCTGGGCGATGCAAATGTTCATTATTTTCGGAAGTTTCATACAAGCCTTTGTTTTCACCCTCTTGACCATGATATATATCGCCGGGTCTCTTGAAGGACACGATCACGACGAAGAACATGGACATGAGGCCGCCCACGCTCATTAACAATAACGGTCCATATAGAAATCACTTCAACAAGGAGATGTAAGGCATGAAACGTTTGGGAATAATCGGATTCACCTTAGCCGGCTTTGTAGCCATGGCCACCAATGCGTTCGCCGCTGCCGCCGGTGATGCCGGAAGCAGTGAAGTTCTGAAATGGAGAATGATCTCCTCGTCATTCGCTTTGGCCATCGCCGCCGCCGCTGGTGCTTTCGCCCAGGGCAGGAGCATTGCCAGTGCGTTGGACGGCACGGCGCGCAACCCGGGTGCAGGCGGAGATATCCGCGTGTCGATGATCATCGGTCTCGCTTTAATCGAGTCCCTTGTCATTTATACGTTCGTCATCTGCCTCATCATCATCCTTGGTTAGATAAAACGCGTTCGCAACACGTAAAAAAAGGGGGAGCTTTCAAGCTCCCCCCTTTTTGCGTTTTCGGATTTCAGTTGGCCATAAAGTGAATGTGGGAAAACACGAAAACAAAAATTCCAGAGGCGACCGTCAACCGATTGTCCACTTACGCCCGAATCCTGGAGCAAGCAACAAACGAGGGAACCGAACTCATCGCGTCCGCCGACCTGGCGCAGCGGTGCGGATTCAAGCCTGCGCAAATCAGAAAAGATCTCGCCTATTTCGGTGAATTCGGCGTCCGCGGAAAAGGCTATTACATCAAGGAGTTGAGGTACAACCTCAAGAAAATCCTGGGTGTTACCCAAACATGGAAAGTCGTGCTCGTCGGAGCGGGAAATCTCGGTTCAGCGCTATTGGCATATAAAGGTTTTCTGGCTCATGGCTTTGAGATTGACGCCGTCTTCGACAAATTCCCCCAAAAAATACCAGCTCACCGTACCGGCTCCCTTCCGGTGTTGCCGATGTCGAATTTGCATGAAGTCGTGCAGGAAAAACAGATCAAGATCGGCATCATCGCAGTGCCGAGCGAAAGTGCTCAAAACGTAGGGACTGCACTCGTTAATGCCGGCATTACGGGCATATTAAATTTCGCTCCCACCCAAATTCAAACGCCCCGGCATGTAAAGGTCAAAAATGTGGATTTGGGCAGCGAACTGGAACACTTGTCATTTTATCTCTCTCAAAACACTTGAGGCGTTCGCAACTAGATGGATGAAACAAAAACCTCTTATATCTTGGCCTTTGATACTTCAATACCAAAAGGAAAATGCGCAGTGCTTTGTCCAAATGGGAACGAGGAAGAGGTGCTTCTATCAGAAGAAATCCGCATTTCAAAGACGCTCTTGCCGCAAGTAGAGCAACTCTTGAATTCAAGAAACATCGATACAAAAATGATTCAGGCCATTGGAGTTAGCGTAGGGCCAGGCGCCTTTACCGGGCTAAGAGTAGGACTCTCTTGCGCAAAAGGGCTTTCATTGGGCTTGGGCTGTCCGCTATATGGTTTTTCATCTTTGGAAACCATGGCGATGGCCGCACTGTTGAATGAAATGCGCGCGGGCCGCAGCCTGCCCGATTACATTCTCCCCTATCGAGACGCCAGATACGGGGAGCTGTTTACCGCGTTGTTTGAAGTATCCAGGAACCCGGAATTACCCCGGGGAAATGTCCTCTCCCGCATCCAGGAGGATGAAATCATCGCGCAAGACGAGTTCCAACCTCCAGAGGATGGCCATACGCTGCTGACGGGCCAAAAAGTGGGATTGCCAAAAACTTTTGCTATTGGAGTTCCTGGAGAATCGTTCTCACATTCTGAAATTGATTCCTCGGCTGTTGCGACCGCATGGCTGACCCAGAGAGCCCTCCAAAATCAAATGCCTTCGCATAGCGACAAAATTTCTCTGAACTATTGTCGAAAATCTCAAGCGCAAACCAAGTGGCCGGACCCTCAGGGTTGATTCCCGGTTCAATATTTCGTAGATTAGAAGATTATTTGCTAACTATACGGCAAGCCCAAATCAAACTCTGTAATTGCCGCCATGGATACCTACGAGGAGATTCTTCATTGGAAACAACCGAAAAAGTGGAAGAAGCACTGAATCTGGACGATGAACTCGCGCACCTGAAAAAAGAACACGCCGTTTTAGATGAAAAGATTCTCGCTCTTGAAAATATTCGATTCCCATCCCCGGAAGAGCAACAGCAGATAAAACTGCTTAAAAAAGAAAAGCTCGCTATCAAGACGCAATTGGAGACGATGGAGAAGAATTGAAAAATCGGGATTTCGCCCGATACAATATGCTAGCGCCTTGAAATAAATGATTTTACGTTTTCATCCTTGACCAAGACGAAAAAGGTGCAGTAATATCAGGGCGATTATTTATTGAACATTTCCCGGGATGTATTCAGGATTTTGGCATACGGATAATAGGGAAAACGGCCATATGGGTCCGAAAAAGATGTTGTGGAATAAGGAGTCTGGCGTAAGAAGGGGGCGGTGTGCCCTCGTGCGCCGTCCCCTGATTTCTTCTTAACGACCCGCCGGTATCATTCGGCGTTTTTCGGATCGACTTTATTGCCAGAGTGAGAATAAGCTCAACTGGCTGAGAGGAAATGGCCGTGGTGACCAAGGCGAAAAGCCAAACCGCAAAACAACCCACTAAACTGAAACCGCAGAAAATCTCAGGCGCTGAGATTGTCTACCGAAGTCTTGAGCGCGAGGGTGTGAAGTACGTTTTCGGACACCCGGGCGCCATACTTCTTACGGTCCTGGACCTATTCCTTAAAAGAAGTAAAATCAAGCACTTGCTCATCCGGCACGAGCAGTGCGCCGCGCACATGGCGGAGGGCTACGCACGCGCCAGCGGCGAGGTTGGCGTATGTCTCACCACCTCCGGGCCAGGCGCTACCAACCTCATCACGGGCATCACGGATGCCTACATGGATTCTATCCCCATCGTATGCTTCACAGGCCAAGTCGCCACTTCGATGGTGGGTAACGACGCCTTCCAGGAAGCCGACATCGTCGGCATGACCAGAACCATCACCAAGCACAACTATCTGGTGAAAAGCACAGATGATCTTGCTCAAACCATACAAGAGGCTTTCTACATTGCGCGCACGGGAAGGCCTGGTCCGGTCCTGGTCGATCTGCCCAAAGACGTCCTCCTCGGCGATGGGAACTACCAGCTTCCAGACAAAGTGGAACTCCGCGGCTACAAGCCCACGACCAAAGGCCATCCCAGGCAAATTCAACGCGTGGCCGAAGCCATCGAGAAATCCAAACAGCCCTTGCTCTACGTGGGTGGTGGCGCCATTCACGCGGAAGCGCATCCCGAGATCGTAAAACTCGCGGAAACGGCTGAAATTCCGGTCACCTATACTCTTTTGGGAGCAGGAGCTTTCCCAAGCGCCCATGAACTCTCATTGGGTATGCTCGGCATGCACGGAACGGCATACGCCAACTATGCGACTATGGAGTGTGACCTGCTCATCGCTGTGGGCGCGAGGTTCGACGATCGCGTCACCGGAAAGGTCTCGGAATTCGCTACCCGGGCGAAAATCATCCATATCGACATAGATCCCACCGCCATCGGAAAAAACAAGACGGCGGATATACCGGTTGTCGGCGACGCCCGTCAGGTGCTCGTTGAAGTCAACAAACTCATCGAACCTCAGACGCGTCCTTTGTGGAAAAAGCGGATCCAAAACCTGAGAGCAGAATACCCGCTCACGTTCGATTCCCCCGAGGGTTCGCCGATCAAGCCACAAGAGGCCATTGTTGCTCTGAGTGAGGAAGTCGGCGATAAGGCGATCATCACCACCGAAGTGGGACAACACCAGATGTGGGCCGCTCAATTTTATAATTTCACTTTCCCGCGCCAGTTCATCTCATCCGGTGGCCTCGGAACGATGGGTTTTGGCTTTCCCGCAGCCATCGGCGCAGCGCTGGCGAGACCGGATAAGTTGGCCATCGACATTGCGGGAGACGGCAGTTTTCAGATGGTGATGCAAGAAATCGCCACAGCCGTTCAATACGGCATTCCCGTAAAAGTATTTTTGCTCAACAACGGCACGCTGGGAATGGTTCGTCAATGGCAGGACTTGTTCATGGACCGGCGATTCAGCGAAGTCGATTTCGAATGCTCACCCGATTACGTCAAGATCGCGGAAGCATTCGGCGCCAGTGGCCGACGCATTGTGGACAAAGAAGAAATCCGGCCCGCCATTCAGGAAATGATTTCCACGCCGGGACCCTATATTTTGGACGTGATCGTCGACCCTGATGAATTGGTGTTCCCGATGGTGCCCGCAGGTGGTGCAACGAAAGACATGATCGTTCGGGATAGTCGAAAAAAGATTCTTCAAGGCAAGCTCAGCGCCTTGCCTGATAACTAGGAGGTTTCATCCGTGGAGCTCAATGGCTCGCAAATCCTTATTGAAGAGTTGAAAGCGGCAGGTATCGAGATGGCTTTCGGTATCCCGGGCGGCGCCATCATGCCTTTTTACGATGAACTGATGAAGTCGAAATTTCCCCACATCCTCACCCGGCACGAACAGGGAGCCGCCCACATGGCGGACGGGTACGCGCGCGTGAGCGGCAAAGTCGCCATCGTCGTCACGACGTCCGGCCCCGGAGCCACGAACCTCATCACCGGGCTCGCAAACGCCCAGATGGATTCCGTGCCGCTCATCGCCATTACAGGACAAGTCGCGACCAATATGATAGGGACCGACGCCTTTCAGGAAGCCGATATGTACGGCTGCTCCATTCCGGTCACCAAATTCAACTGGCTCATAAAGGATGTTAATGAAATTCAACACGTTACGCGGGAAGCGATTCGCGTGGCGACGACGGGTCGACCCGGCCCCGTCCTGATCGATTTTCCCAAAGACATCCAAATCACCAAAACGGAATACACGCCGCGAGAATCCGCTGAATCCCCTCTTCCGGCTCTCAGGGAATATCCCGAACTCGATACCGAAGGAATCGACAAACTACTCGAAGCCATAGAGCGGGCCGAGCGACCTGTCATCATTGGCGGCGCCGGCATAATCAAATCCGGGGCGTCCACAGAACTCGCGAAATTCGCAAAAGCGGCGGGTATCCCGGTTATCAATACGTTGCTGGGACTCGGGGGTTTCCCCGGAACGGACGATCTCTTCCTCGGCATGCCGGGGATGCACGGCACGGCCTACGCGAACTTTGCTCTTTGTGAATGTGATCTGCTCATCAATCTAGGCGCCCGCTTCGACGACCGCGTGACGGGCAAGGTATCGAGCTTTTGCCCTAAGGCAACCATCGCGCACGTCGACATCGACGACGCCGAGATCGACAAGCGGGTGCACGCGCACATTCCGATTCTCGGGAACGTGCGGGACGTGCTGATCGCGCTCAATGAGCGTTTAGTGCCTGGAGATTACGATGAGTGGCGGCAGACCTGGACGGATTGGAAGGAGAACTATCCCCTTCAATACGACTGGGACGGCTCCATCAAGCCCCAATACGTGATCGATCAGATTCAGGAAATCACCGAAGGCAACGGCATTTATGTGACTGGCGTGGGGCAACATCAAATGTGGGCTGCGCAGTTCATCCGCTTCAACGATCCCAAAACCTGGGTGACTTCCGGCGGTCTCGGCACGATGGGCTTCGGTCTTCCCGCCGCCATCGGCGCGAAATTCGCCCGCCCGGAGAAAGACGTTTGGCTCATTGACGGCGACGGCAGCTTTGCGATGACACTCGTCGAACTCGCCACGGCGGCAACCTATAACGTTCCCGTGAAGGTCGCCATCCTGAACAATGCTTACTTGGGAATGGTCCGCCAGTGGCAGGAATTGTTCTTCGAGAAACGCTATTCGCACTCGCATTACCCGGAAAATCCCGATTTCGCCGCCATCGCAGAGGGCTATGGCGTAAAGGGCATCAACGTCACCGACGTGAACGAAGTACGAAATTCTCTGGAAACAGCAACCGAACACGATGGGCCTGTTGTGTTGAATTTCATGGTGAATCAAGAGGAAAACGTCTGGCCCATGGTTCCGGCCGGCGCCGGAAACGATGAGATGCAACTCGCACCCCCCTCCAGGGAAGCCAAATCATGAGACAGGTTTACTCTATTCTCGTCAACAACCACGCAGGTGTGCTTTCGCATGTGGCGGGCCTTTTTACGCGCCGTGGATACAACATCGAAAGCATCGCCGCCGGACCGACGGAGGATGCCACGATAACGCGCATCGTCATCGTCGCCATCGGCGAGGAAAACGAACTCGACCAGATCGCCAAACAACTCCGCAAACTCTACGACGTGCGAGAAGTCGAGCAAATCTCTTATAACCAGTCCGTCACGCGCGAACTCATTCTCGCGACAATCAAAGCGCCCATTAACAGAAGAAGTGAAATCATCCAACTCGCCAACGCCTTCGGCGCTCAGGTGATCAACATGACCGACGATACGGTGACGCTCGAAGCGAGCGGCAATGACCATAAGGTCAGAACTCTCCTTAAGGCATTCAAGGGCTACGGAATTTCTCAAATGGCGCGCACGGGAATGATTTCGCTACCCTATGACGGCATGCCCGACGACTGGGAGCCCATTGCATAATGCCCAGAAATTCCAACAAGAACACCAAGGATGACACACATACGATAGCGGTTTTGGTGGAAAACAAATTCGGCGTCCTCGCCAAGGTGGCGAGCCTGTTCAGCGCCCGCGGCTACAACATCGACAGCCTTTGCGTGGGGGTGACGCAAGACCCGAGCGTATCCCGAATCACTCTCGTTACGCGCGGAGACGAAAAAATTCTCGAGCAGATCAGAAAACACCTCGGCAGGCTCATCGACACCTTCAAGGTGATGGATATGAGCGAGACGGACAGCGTCGAACGAGAGATGATTCTCATCAAGATTTCGGCGCCGAAAGCCGCGCGGCCGGAGATTTTTCAAATCATCGACGTTTTCCGAGGCCGTGTCGTCGACGTGTCCACGGATACCATAACCGTTGAAGTCACAGGCGATGAGGGTAAAATCCACGCCATTTTGAATTTGCTCCAACCATTCGGCATCAAAGAGATCGCCCGCACAGGCAAAGTCGCACTCACCCGCGGGGCCAAAACCCTTAAGGGCGCCAAAAATTAACCCATGAGTAAAAGAGCCCGCTCCAGCAGACCATTTGTTGCGAGAGAGGGCTGGGGCTTTGTTTCGGGTTTATCGGCCATTGGCCTCATCTCGATCCTCTTCGGAGGATGGATGTGGGCGATTCTTTTTTTTCTGCTGGCCGCGGCAGTAGCCGGTTTTTTCAGAGACCCCCATCGCACCCCGCCTGACGAGCCGGGCGTCGTCATATCCCCGGCAGATGGGCGGGTCGTAGAGGTCACTTCCACCGAGGATGGAGGAAGTGTGGTCCGGATTTTTCTTTCTCCCCTGGACGTTCATATCAACCGATCGCCCGTGGGAGGGAAAATTTCAAGTATCCATTATAAAAAAGGCCGCTTCCTGGCCGCCTATAAGGAAAACGCCTCAAACAGCAATGAGCAAAACGCCCTGGAAATCGAGACGAACACAGGCGATAATTTCAGAGTCATACAAATCGCCGGCGTCCTGGCCCGACGGATTGTCTGCTGGTCCAAGGCGGGTGATACCATAAGCGCGGGAGAACGCTTTGGGCTGATTCAGTTCGGATCGAGAACGGATCTATATTTTCCGGAAGGATATGATATATCCGTAGAATATGGACAACGTGTTCGCGGAGGAGAGACCATCGTTGGACGAGCAAACAACCAGACAGTCACGGAATAAATTTGGTCGTCGTTCACGCAGGAGAAGGCGCCGCTCCGGAAGGCGTTCTTTTCAGCGAGGGATATATCTGGTTCCCAATCTGCTGACGACAGGCAGTCTTTTTGCTGGTTTCTATGCGATCGTCGCTTCCATCCAGGGAAACTTCACCTGGGCTTCCTTGGCAATATTGTTGGCCATCGTTTTAGATGGGCTCGACGGCACAGTAGCCCGGTTGACGAAAAGCACAAGCGCTTTTGGTCTTCAATACGACTCGCTATGCGACCTGACGGCTTTCGGCATCGCACCGGCCATTCTGATATATACCTGGCTTCTCGCCCCCTATGGAAGAATCGGCTGGCTAGCCACATTTATATTCGCCGCTTGCGGCGCCTTGAGGCTGGCGCGCTTCAATGTGCTGGCGCAAGCGGGTAGCGGTTCTCTGGATTTCCGAGGACTGCCGATACCCGGGGCAGCAGGTGTTTTGGCATCTATCGTATATTTGGTTGAAGATTTTTCGATCAAGGCCCATCTCCCCCTCATCCTCCTTGCGGCCCTCAGCTATGTTCTGGCATTCCTGATGGTGAGCACCATTCGCTACAAGAGTTTCAAGGATGTAAGCGGCCCTCTCAGAAGGCCTTTCCGCGTCCTCGTGGGTGCCGTGCTGGCCCTGTTCGTGGCGGCAGCGATTCCTCAGGTAGTCGCCTGTCTGGCCTTTGTTGGTTACGCCGCATCCGGCCCCTATGGAATGATAACGAGATGGCGGAGAACCAAACGAGAGATAACCTCAGAAAATCTCGAAGAAACACACTCGGAATCTTCATGATCCTCCCCTGATTGCGCTCTCA
Source organism: bacterium (assembly GCA_965261085.1). Classification (GTDB taxonomy): domain Bacteria; phylum UBA8248; class UBA8248; order UBA8248; family UBA8248; genus Bin107. The sequence continues at coordinate 2,223,296 of OZ253442.1, read as the reverse complement.
TAGAATAGCATTCATAATCCATTCGATTCAAAAAATCGTTTTCAAAAAGCTCGGCTCATCTGAAATTAGAGATATTTTTCACAAATCAATATGATGAGAGTTTCCGTGTCGAATACTCAGAGATTCGCTTTTTTGAAAACCCAGGCGTTATATTCATCATTCATCATTTTCTCCCTCGTACTGTTCTGGACACCACCTTCCCCGCAAGCACAGTCTAAGAGTGGCACGCAAGCCCAAGCCGCCATTGCCATCACAGCCGATGAGATACGAGATGATCGGGAACGACAGCGCATCATCGGTCGCGGGTCTGCGGACATTCGGTATTTAGGCAAAAATATTCGAGCGGACCATATCGAGGTGCAAACATCGACGCGCGATGGCGTTGCCACCGGAAACATCGTCTTTCAAACCGGGAGCGACCGCATCGTAGCCAATCGCATCGAGTTCAATCTCGATACCGAGCGCATGGTCGTATTCAACGCGCGCGGCTCCATCGGCGCCACTTATTATGTGACGGGACAAGTGATTCGACGCTTGTCCGAAGACCGGTATGAAATTCAGGGAGGCACTTTCACCACATGCGAAGGAGATCTTCCCGACTGGGCTTTCGGCTTCGAGCGGGCGACTTTCCAGATCGAAGGCTATGCTCAACTCGAAGCCCCGACCATGACGGTAAAAGGCGTGCCGGCGGCTTTTTTCCCCTGGGCCATGGTGCCGATAAAAACAAAAAGAGCGACCGGCTTCCTCCTGCCGGGCATCGGCTCGAGCAGTCGCAACGGCTTCCAATTCTCCCCCTCATTTTTCTGGGCCATCAACGATTCGTCGGACGCCACCTTCGGTGTCGATTATTTCAGCAAGCGCGGCACCCGCTATAAGGGAGAATACCGCTACACACCGAGTCAAAATTCATCGGGACAGATAGCTGGTCGTTACTTGAAAGACAAACTTGAGCAAGCAACCTTTTGGGACGTCAAAGGCTCACACCACAGCAATTTCAAGGAGAGCGGCGCTAACTTACACGCCGTGGTCGATTTGCAAAAACGCCCGCCAAACGACCGCTCACTCGAAAGTGATTTGTTGACTCGCACGCGACAGGACACGGACACCCATGTCACTTTCACACAAAATTTACCCAAGATTGCCGGACAGCTTCAGGTGGGAATGAGACGACGCGAAGGATTGGGCGAAAACGATGGGCAGCTATTTCAGAAAGCCCCGGAAATCAGCCTGGACATCCAGAGCAAGCGGCTGGGAACGAGTGATTTGTACTTTAACATGGATTCCTCCTGGATCAATTTCAGAAAAACCGAAGACGAAAATACGCTTCGATTGAGCCGGTTTCACCTGGAACCATCACTATCGCTTCGCTTGCAGACCGCTCCCTGGCTTAGCTTAACACCTGAAATCGGATTCCGAAGAACCCACTGGACGCATCAAAAAACAGATCCAGGCGTGGCTTCAAACCCCGATTACACGCAACACGTCGAATCCGGCCTGTCACGTGAAATGTGGTTTGCGAAGCTTCATGCGATTGGCCCGCGATACAGCAAAATCTATCAAGGCGACCTCGGCCCTTTCCAAGATTTCAAGCACATCCTGTCGTTTGAAGCGACGTATAGATACAGCCCGGACAACGACGCGCAAGACAGGCGCATGATCATACCCCTGGATCCTGTGGATGCCCTTCAGGATGAACACGCCATTGAATACGCCCTCATTAACCGTGTGCTGACAAAAATGGCCGCAACGGAAGGGCTTCAGACGAAACAGTTATTTCGCTATCGAATCAGCCAGACGTATGATGTCGCCGAAGCACGAAGGAATGAAGAGCTAGATACGAAGCCGAAACGTCCTTTTGGCGACATTACTTTCAGGCTTGAATCACAGCCCTTTTCTAAACTTCGTCTGCTACAGCAATTCAAATACGACCCCTATGATTTGGAAATAAGCGAACACTCCACGGGTGTTTTTCTCGATGGCGGGAAGAATTGGTATCTCAATATCGACCGGGTCTGGGCGCGCAAAAGAGACTATTATCCAGAAAGCGCCGAAGGTAGTTATCTTAATTTTGCCGGAGGCTTCTCCATTAACCGCAATCTTTCTATCGAATACATCACACGCTTGAATAAAACAGAAAATACCACGCTCGAACAAAGCATCACGGCGCGCTATCTCGATTGCTGCTGGGGCGTGGAACTCACCTTCACCGACACCAAGGATAAAAGTGAAGTTTTTCTCGGATTCAGTCTTATAGGTCTGCTTGAAGGCGAGAAAAAACTGGGTTTCACAGGCAAACGAAATGTTTTAAAAAAAGGTGGATTTTGGGGAAGCGGCACATAGGCGCCTTTGCGTTTTGAGTAAAATAGCGCGGGGTTTCTATCCTGTTCATTTGCGCAACCTGCCCATTCAGGAAGGATGAGACGACTCTGTGAACATTTGCGTTATCGGTTGTGGATATGTCGGATTGGTCACAGGGGCCATATTCGCTGATTTGGGCAACGATGTCATCGGCGTGGATATTGACCAAAATCGCGTGGATACCTTGAACGCAGGCGGCTGCCCGATCCATGAACCCAGGCTGCCGGAATTGCTGGAGCGCAACCTCAAAGAAGGCAGACTCAAGTTCATAACTTCTATAGTTCAAGCCGTTTCGAAAAGTGAGATCGTTTTCATCTGTGTGGGCACCCCACCCGCTGAGGATGGTGGAACCGACCTCTCGCAAGTGGAGGCAGCGGCGACGGACATCGCCCGCGCGATACAGGATTACAAGATCATCGTGAACAAAAGCACCGTGCCCGTCGGTACGGGGGATTTCGTTCGAGACGTCATTGAAAAAAATGGCGTCGCTCCGACAGATTTCGACGTGGTCTGTAATCCGGAATTCCTGCGCGAAGGGCAAGCGGTGCGAGATACGCTCCAGCCGGATCGCATCGTCATCGGCTCATCATCGGAGAAAGCGGCGAAAACGGTTCAGCTTCTATATCAGGCCCTGAACGCTCCTTGCATCATCACGGACACGCAAAGCGCCGAGTTGATCAAATACGCCTCGAACGCGTTTTTGGCGACGAAAATCACTTTCATCAATGCGGTGGCGAACCTTTGCGAGCAAACGCAGGCGGACATCCGCGAAGTCGCCAAGGGGGTTGGCGCGGACTCGCGGATTGGTCCTGCCTTTCTAGGGGCAGGGCTGGGCTATGGAGGTTCCTGCTTCCCAAAAGATGTGGATGCCCTGTTGCACGCTTCCAGAAGGCTTGGCGCTGAAATGCAGATTTTAGAAGCCGTAAGAGCGGAAAACGAGAGTCGGGTTCCCCGGTTCATACAAATAATTATCGACAGACTCGGTACGAAGAATCGCTTGCTGCTCGAAGGAAAAACCATTGGCGTTTTAGGACTATCGTTCAAGCCGGATACGGATGATATGCGAGAAGCCAAAAGCATAGAGATTTGTCATGCGCTCCGTGAGGCGGGGGCCAGCCTGCGCGCATACGACCCAATCGCCACCGCAAACGCCAGACGAATCATTGGGGATGACGGTATCGAATACTGCCAAAGCCCTTACGAGGCCGCGAAAGATGCAAGCGGGATTGTTATTGTCACCGAGTGGCGTGAATTTATTCAGTTGAATCTGAATCGCTTGAAATCAGAGATGATGGAGCCGATTATATTCGACGGGCGAAACATCTATTCTTCTGAGCAAGTAACAGATGCTGGTTTTGAATACTACAGCATCGGGAAAACGCCGGCCAAACCTTGACGATAAAAAACTCTCGCATTGTGGTAACGGGTGGAGCGGGCTTTATCGGCTCCTATTTGTGCGACAAACTCATCGCTCAGGGCAACGATGTCATATGCGTTGACAATTTCCTTACCGGGAACCGGCCGAATATCGAACATCTGCTCAAAAACGAGCATCCGAATTTTACGCTCATCGAGCACAACGTGAGCGAGCACATTCACGTCGAAGGAAATGTGGACGCCGTTTTTCATCTCGCGAGTCCGGCCAGCCCGAATGATTATTTGAAATTTCCCATCCAAACATTAAAGGTCGGCTCCCTCGGTACGCATAATGCCTTGGGCCTTGCGAAGGAGAAAAAAGCGCGATTTCTCCTCGCCTCCACTTCGGAAGTATATGGAGATCCCCAAATTCACCCGCAGCACGAAGAATACTGGGGCCATGTGAACCCCATCGGGCCGCGCGGGGTATACGATGAAGCCAAAAGATTCTCCGAAGCGATGACCATGGCCTATAACCGTACGCATGGCCTCAACGTGCACATCGCCCGCATTTTCAATACCTACGGCCCGAGAATGCGCATCGCGGACGGACGAGCGATACCCGCTTTTATCTCGCAAGCCATTGAAAATGAACCCATCAGCGTCTTCGGCGACGGCATGCAGACGAGAAGTTTTTGTTTCATCACCGATCTCATCGATGGCCTTATCGAGTTGATGGATAGCGAAATTCATGAACCCGTCAACCTCGGGAATCCTTCCGAGATGACGATTCTAGACCTGGCGAGGAAAATCATCGAGCTCGCTGGCGCGGACTCGGAAATTCACCACAAGCCGCTGCCCGTCGACGACCCGAAAATTCGCCAACCCGATATTCAAAAAGCAAAAAAACACCTCGGCTGGGAACCGGCGATTTCTCTGGAGGAGGGCCTCCTCTCCACAATTGATGACTTCAGGGAACGATTGAAAACAACGCCCTGAAATCCTTTCATTCGGGCTTTTCATGTCCGGTGTTCCCCTGAAACGCCGATCATCCTTTCCACTCGATGGAGCGCCTTGAAATACACCTCATGGATCGGCTAGATTGAGAGTCATTGAGCAGGTTCATCTTCTCCATCGCCCGTACCGCCCCACGACTCAGAGGTATCCTTTGGAATCATCGGCAAAGGAATTTCTGGCCGAACGCGCCTTGAGATACGAATCTCTCGTGGCGAGTGATTACCCCCGGCAAATAGACGATATCTGCAATGTCATCGTCGAATGTTTGGAATCTAAAAAGAAAATCATCGCGTTTGGCAACGGGGGGAGCGCTGCACTCGCCATGCATTTCACAGGCGAACTCGTTGGTCGCTTCTTGGCCGAACGCGCTCCCCTGCCCGCCATTTGCCTCACGGGCGACGCGAGCGCCCTCACCGCCATCGGGAACGACTACGCGTATGAAGAAATCTTCGCGCGGCAAATTCAGGCGCACGGGCGAGAGGGAGACGTCGCCCTGGGTCTCAGCACGAGCGGCAATTCCGCAAACGTCGTCTCGGCCCTCGAACGAGCCGACGCCCTTGGTCTCTTGGGCGTTGCGATGACGGGAAGCGGCGGTGGACTGGCCTCTCAAGCCGCAAAGTTTGCGGCGAAAGTGCCCTCGAACGATACCGGTTTCATACAGGAAGCCCATGAAGCCGCTCTTCACTATATTTGCCACCGTATTGACGAGGCTTTCACCAGGGACCCAAAGGAAGAAAATATCGCCTTCAACCGATGAATGAAAGAACAACGACGGGACGCGAGACGTGGAAATCGGAGTTCTAGGCAGCGGGAGCAGAGGAAACGCCGCTTTGGTTCGCTCAAACGGCGCGGCGTTTCTCGTCGATGCAGGCCTCAGCGCGCGGCAAATCACAAAGCGCCTCGAAACCTATGGCTTGCACCCGCAGGATCTGATGGCCATCGTGCTCACGCATGAACATATCGATCACATCAGGAGCGCAGGCACCTTGGCGAGAAGATGGAATCTTCCCCTTTGGACGAACAAAGCCACATACAAGGCGAGCCTAGAGACGATCGGCGAGACGCCTGCGTGGATGGAAATCGAAGTGGGGCTCCCCTTCCACCTCGGCGGCATACGGGTGGAGCCTTTCAGCACGCCCCATGACGCGGCCGACCCGTTCGGGATGATATTCAACGCCGAAGACGGTCGCCGCGTCGGCTTCGCCACCGACATGGGGTTTGTTACGAACCTAGCGCGCCAGCGGCTCCAGGGGCTTCAAGGACTCGTCCTGGAGTTCAACCACGACGTGGCAATGCTCATCAACGGCCCCTACCCCTGGCCGATCAAGCAAAGGATTCGAGGTAAACTCGGGCACCTCAGCAACGAGGATGCGGCGCAATTGCTCGAGAATATCGTCACGGACGACTTCGAATGGCTCGTCTGCGCGCATATCTCACAAGAGAACAACGAGAACGAGCTTCTTTTGGAGACGGCCCGAAAAGCGTTGAACGGCCACGGACGCAGTAACGTCTTGAACGCCACTCAGGATGAGCCCACACCACTCTTGGGCGGCGGGGGTAGAACGGAGGAACCCTCTTGATTCCGAGATACACACGCCCTGAAATGGCGAAAATATGGGAAGAACGGGAAAAACTTCAGCGCATGCTCGACGTGGAGATAGCCGTTTGCGAGGAAATGACCGCGCGCGGTGAAATTCCAGAAGAGGCGCTTGAGGACATTAAATCGAAAGCGGCGTTCGACCCGGAGCGCATCAAGGAGATCGAGCGCGTCACCAAACACGACGTCATCGCGTTTCTCACCAACGTGGCGGAGCACGTAGGACCGTCATCGCGTTACATCCACCTCGGCATGACGAGCAGCGACGTCCTCGATACCGGGCTAGCACTTCAGCTCATATCCGCAGCCGATATCATTCTCAATGACATTCAAGAACTCAAAAAGACTCTTAAAGAACGTGCTTTGGAGCAAAAACGCACCATCATATCGGGCAGAACCCACGGGATGCACGCCGAGCCAACTACTCTGGGCCTCAAAATAGCCACCTGGTACACCGAGTTCGAACGCGCGCATGAGCGAATGCAAGGTGCGCGGGAAGCCATCCGCGTCGGCCAGATATCAGGCGCCGTGGGCGCGTGTCCTCACATCCCGCCAGATGCCGAGGAGGCCATCTGCAAGCGCCTCGGTCTCAAGGTTGACCGCGTAAGCAGCCAGATCATCCAGCGCGACCGCCATGCGGAGTATCAACTTGCTCTCGCCCTCGTGGCGGCGAGCATCTCCCGGGTGGCGACGGAGGTGCGCCACCTGCAAAGAAATGAGGTGGGCGAAGCGGAAGAATTCTTCAGCAAGGGGCAGAAGGGCAGTTCCGCCATGCCCCACAAGAGAAACCCCGTGGTCTCGGAACAGCTCTGCGGTCTCGCCCGCGTGGTGCAGGGAAACGCCACCGCGGCCCTGCAAAATGTCCCCTTGTGGCATGAACGCGACATCTCCCACTCATCCGTGGAGCGAGTGATACTGCCGGACAGCACGATTCTCGTGGATTATATGCTCACGAAACTCAACGATTTAATGAAAAACTGGATGACCTATCCCGATAAAATGCAGGAAAACCTCGCGCGCTCAAAGGGATTGCTCCTCAGTGAGCACGTCATGCTCGCCCTGATCCGCAAAACGGGCATTACCCGTGAGGAAGCCTACGCGCGCGTGCAGGCCCCGGCCATGGAAGTATGGGCCGAGGGTGGTGATTTTCAGGCCAAACTGGCAGCGGATCCGCAAGTGGGCGGCGTGCTGGGCGAGGCCGAACTCGCCCACTGCTTCGACATGGACGCCCACCTGAAAAATCTGGACCGGATTTTCGAACGGGTATTCGGTATTCATGACGGATGAAACCCAAAACACAAGGTGACAAAAATGGGTTTGTGTATGTTAAGATAGCGGCTTCTGACCATCAGGAATGGTCAATTTTCCAACCCGCTCAAATGATGGAATAACCCCTAAGACGAAGGTTCGAATTTGGCGATCCTCGAATGGAGAATTGTTCATGGAACGCGGTAAACAGGTTTACGAAGGCAAGGCCAAGATCATCTACGAGACGAACGACCCCGACTACTATATCCAGTTCTTCAAAGATGATGCATCCGCTTTTAACGCGAAAAAACTGGGCACCATCGAATCCAAAGGCATTTTCAACAACTCTATCTCCTCTCATCTGTTGCAAGAGGTAGAGCGCCAGGAAGTGCCCACGCATTTCGTGGAAAAACTCTCCGAACGCGAGATGCTGGTAAAAAAACTTGACATCATTCTGGTCGAAGTGGTGCTCAGAAACATCATCGCGGGGAATCTGGCCAAAAGAATGGGTGTGGAGGAAGGCGCGCGCCTTCCCAACACGATTGTCGACCTGCACCTGAAAAACGATGGACTCGATGACCCGCTCATCAACGAGGACACCGCCGTGGCCTTTGGCCTGGCGACGCGCGAAGAACTCGCCCAGATGCGCGAATACGCCTTTCAGGTGAACGACATCCTCACCTCGTTTTTCTCCGAGCGCAACATAGACCTCGTGGACTTCAAGCTCGAGTTCGGGCGCTGCGAGGCCGAGGGCGGCAAGCTTTTGCTGGGCGATGAAATCACGCCGGACGGCTGCCGTTTCTGGGAGAAAGGAACGGGCCGCAAACTGGATAAGGACCGCTTCCGCAGAGATTTGGGCAACGTGGAAGACGCATACGCCGAAGTCGAAAAGCTCGTCAAAAAATAACCCGCGCCCGGAGGTAGTGATGCCGAAAGCCCTGGTTTATGTGACATTCAAAGCCGGCGTGCTCGACCCCCAGGGGGAAGCCGTTCGAGGAGCGCTCTCCTCTCTCGGATTCAAGGGCGTGAACGACGTGCGCGTGGGAAAATTCATCGAACTCGAACTCGAAGATGCGGACGACATCCACGCCGACCTCGAAAGAATGTGCCAGGACCTGCTCGCCAACCCCGTCATCGAAGATTACCGCATCGAAATGGCGGGCGAATCCATGAATGGCGAGAGCCGGTAATGCAATTCGCCGTCATCGTCTTCCCAGGCTCCAATTGCGATCATGACTGCTACCACGCCATCAAGGATGTCCTCAAGCAACCGGTGCGGTTCGTGTGGCACAAGGAAACCTCTTTGGGCGACGCGGAGGTGGTCATACTCCCCGGAGGCTTCAGCTATGGGGATTACCTGAGAGCCGGCGCCATATCCCGCTTCTCTCCCATCATGAAAGCCGTTTCCGCGCACGCCAAGGAGGGACGTCCCCTCATCGGCATATGCAACGGCTTTCAGTGCCTGACCGAATCGGGCCTCCTGCCCGGGGCCTTGAGGCGAAACGAGTCGCTTCGCTTCGTTTGCGACGATGTCTGGCTGAAATGCGAAACGTCGAGAACACCCTTTACCTGCGAAGTTCAGCCGGACGAAATCCTCAAAATGACCATCGCGCATGGCGAGGGGAACTACTTCTGCGAGCCCGGGACGCTGGCCGAACTAGAAGATAACGATCAGATCGTTTTTCGCTACACCGACACCAAGGGTCGTGCGAACGCGGAGGCGAATCCCAACGGCTCAATCGAAAACATCGCAGGCATATGTAACCGGCAAAGAAACGTGGTGGGCCTCATGCCGCATCCCGAGCGCAGTTGCGATCCACTGTTGGGCGGAGAGGACGGATTGTCGGTGTTCAAATCCGTCATGCAAGTCGCGGTCTCGTCATGATCACGACAGACGTTCTCGCCACGCCGGAGATGGCCCTCGACCACGGTCTCTCCTCAGCCGAATGGGAGAAAATAACCGAAACCCTGGGGCGCAAGCCCAACGTCACCGAACTCGGCGTATTCTCCGCCATGTGGAATGAACATTGCTCATATAAAAGCAGCCGCATTCACCTGAAAAAATTTCCCACACAAGGCCCGCATGTCCTGCAAGGACCTGGAGAAAACGCCGGCGTCGTCGACTTGGGCCAAGGCATGGCCGTGGCGTTCAAGATGGAAAGCCACAATCATCCCTCTTACATCGAACCCTACCAGGGCGCGGCTACCGGCGTAGGCGGCATTTTGCGAGACATTTTTACGATGGGCGCGCGGCCCATCGCGCTACTCGACAGCCTGCGTTTCGGGGCGCCGGAGCATCCCCGCACACCCTACCTCGTCAGCGGCGTCGTAGGCGGCATCGCGGGTTATGGAAATTGCATCGGCGTTCCCACGGTGGGCGGGGAAACGAAATTTCATCCCTGCTACAACGGGAACATTCTGGTGAACGTCATGTGCGTGGGCATCATGCGCTCGGACGCCATATTCCGGGGCACGGCTTCGGGCGTCGGGAATCCGGTAATCTATGTCGGCGCGCCCACCGGGCGAGACGGTATTCATGGCGCGTCCATGGCGTCGGCAGGATTCGATGATTCCACCCTCGAAAAAAGACCCACCGTTCAGGTGGGGGATCCGTTCCGGGAAAAACTGCTGCTCGAGGCGTGCCTGGAGTTGATGAAGCGCGGCGCCGTGATCGGCATTCAGGATATGGGCGCCGCCGGCCTCACATCCTCTTCGGTTGAAATGGCTGGCCGGGCCGGCACGGGCCTCCTCCTGCACCTAGATGCGGTTCCTTGCCGAGAAGAGGCGATGTCGCCCTATGAGATGATGCTCTCGGAAAGCCAGGAAAGGATGTTGTTGGTAGCGGAAAAAGGCAGAGAACCCGAGGTGCAAGAGATATTCGAGCGGTGGGATTTGCCCATGTCCGTCGTGGGGGAAGTGACCGGGGACGGCAGGCTTCGTATGATGTTCGGAGGGGATGAAGTCGCGGACCTCCCCGTATCATCGCTGACGGATGATGCGCCGACCTATGATCGCCCCAGAAACCCCGAACGCAGACTCCCACTGGACGATCCGCTACACAAACTGCCAGAGCCTAAAGACCTGGGACCCGCCCTGCTCAAGATGCTCGCCCATCCCAACCACGGGGACAAAAAACCGATATGGCGTCAGTATGACTACAAGGTTCGCACGAATACGGTGACCTCTCCGGGCGGAGACGCCGCCATCATTCGTCTAAAGGGAATGAACAAGGCGCTGGCCCTCACTACGGATGGAAACGCACGATACGGCATGCTCGATCCCTACAAGGGGGGAATGCTCGCCGTAGCGGAAGCCGCGCGAAACATCTGCTGCGTAGGGGCTAGGCCCCTCGCGATCACAAACTGCCTTAACTTCGGCAATCCCGAGCGTCCCGCCGTCATGGCCCAATTCTCTCTGTCGATTGAGGGCATGGCGCAAGCGTGCCGTTCTCTGGGTTTGCCTGTGGTGAGCGGGAACGTGAGCTTTTACAACGAAACGCATCAGGTCGATATCTATCCCACCCCGATAATCGGCATGGTGGGCCTGCTCGATGACACCCACAAAAGAGCGGGCCATGGGTTCGCCACTGAGGGTGACGCCATCGCCCTGATTCACCCCATAGACGAAGCGCCATTGCCGCAAGCATGCGCCCATGAATACATCTGGCTGGAAACGGGCCAGGAGGGAGGCGACGCCCCGGCGATATCGCTGGATGCTGAGAAAGCCGTCCAGACAGCGTGCAGGCGCGGCATTGAAACGGGCCTGGTGCGCTCCGCCCACGATCTTTCCGAAGGCGGTTTGGGACTCGCATTGGCGGAATCCGCGCTCGCATCGCCGAAAAGCAGCCTCGGGGCCGAAGTGTGGCTTCCCGAACAGGAGGGCAGGCTCGACGGCTTGCTATATGGAGAGGCGGCATCGCGTATCCTGGTGAGCCTCTCTCCCCAGGCGGAGAGTGCCCTGCGTGAGGCCGTGCAAAGCTGCGGAGCGCAGCTAACGCGCATCGGTCGCGTTCAGGAGGGTGCTTTCGTCGTCAAAACACGCGATAATGCTCCCCTTATTGACCTGACCATGCCCGAAATCGTGGCGGCATGGTCGGGCGCTCTCTCCGAGGTGTTGTGATATGTCTCACTGGATAGATGACCACCCGAAAGAAGAATGCGGCGTCTTCGGGATATACGGCCATCCCGAGGCGGCCAACTTGGCGTATCTCGGTCTCTACTCCCTGCAGCACAGAGGACAGGAAAGCGCGGGCATCGTGGCCTCCGATGGGGACAGGGTGCACAGCGAGGTCGGCATGGGGCTCGTAGCCGATGTTTTTACGGAAGAGCGCATCGCCAAACTCCAGGGCAGCATCGCCATCGGGCACAACCGCTATTCCACTTCGGGGCAATCCGACATCAAAAACGCCCAGCCGTTTCTGGTGAACTACGCCAAGGGAACGCTCGCCCTGGGCCACAACGGAAACCTCGTCAACGGCGGCGCCTTGCGTGCGGAACTCGAAGCCAACGGCTCCATATTCCGCAGCACGACGGACAGCGAGGTCATCCTGCACCTCATCGCCCGCTCTGCGGAAAAAACCACCGTGGGCGCCATTGTAGAAGCCATCCGGCTGTTAGAGGGCGCCTACACGCTCACGATGATGACCGAAGATATGCTGATTGGGATTCGGGACCCCCTTGGCTTTCGCCCGCTGGTTTTGGGCAAACTCCCCGCTGAACAAGCCGGGGGCGATTCCTGGGTTCTCACGAGCGAGACGTGCGCGCTCGATCTGATTGACGCCGAATATATCCGCGAAGTGGAACCCGGCGAGATGATCGTCATCGACAAGGACGGATTAAGAAGCATCACCTTTTCTCCGCCTGCCGATCTCCGTCAATGTATTTTTGAATTCATCTATTTCGCCCGTCCGGACAGCCTCATTTTCGGGAAAAATGCCTACGCCGTCAGAAAAAAACTGGGGGCCCGTCTCGCCGAGGAAGACAGCCTCGGCCTCGAAGCGGATATCGTCACCCCCGTTCCGGACTCGGGCCTCGCAGCCGCGCTCGGTTACGCCGACGCCTCGGGCCTGCCTCTGGAGTGGGGCCTGATACGCAACCACTACGTGGGCCGCACGTTCATCGAACCGGAACAGTCCATTCGGCATTTCGGCGTCAAACTGAAATTGAACCCCATGAAAGAGTTTCTGGCGGACAAACGGGTCGTCGTCGTCGATGACTCCCTCGTCAGGGGCACGACGAGCAAGAAGATCGTTGAGCTCATACGGCGGGCGGGCGCAAAAGAAGTGCACATGCGCATCAGTTCTCCTCCCATCACCCACCCGTGCTTTTTCGGCATCGATATGCCCACCCTCGCGGAACTCAAGGCCTCTTCGAACAGCGTCGAGGAAATCAGGCAATTCCTGGGCGCGGACAGTCTTCGCTACTTATCCCTGGAGGGCCTGCTCAGTTGCACCCACCCGGATGAAGAGACATTTTGCACGGCTTGTTTTTCGGGAAACTATCCGATTTCCATCGAACAGAACGATTACCAGCTCTCTCTTTTTCGAGATTCCCGCACTTCGGAGCACCGCGCATAACTTATTTGACCAATTACATCACTGATTGCTATCCTTTATGAGTGTTTCACCGCTGTTTCTTTGCTTTCATGAAATCGGGAAGAAATTATTTTGATTATGAAACGAAGATGGATTCTCCTCATCTGCTTGTTCGCGGCAGGCTGCAGCGCAGCGCCTGTCGCTGAAAATGAAATGCAGCCGAAGAAACTCCCGGGCGACGCCTCCATCGAGACGCGCACGCGCACCACCCCCCGAAAAACAGTTTTCCTCCCTTCCCCGGCTTCAAAACGCACACTGCCCGAACAACTCGAAGCCGGCCGGAAAGAATCGCCGGGCGCCCCGGCGTCCATACAGCCAAGGGACAAGGGCGCGGATAAAGTCGCCAAGCGGACAGACCCCGCAGAAGCAAAAAATGAGAAGGCGGACAAAGACTCTGAGCCTTCTCCCCACGACATCAGCCTGCCGGTGCCTGAGGTCGAAGAAACCTTCCCGGCTCCACCGACACCGGAAACCAAGAAGCCCAAAGCTTTTTTGTATGACGTGCCCGTCGTTCGCAACGCCATCGTGGACAGATGGATCGAGTATTTTACGGGCCCCGGACGCACTAATTTTTCCATCTGGCTGAGCAGAGGCGAGCGCTATATCACCTTGTTCCGCAAAATTTTAAAAGAGCACGGCCTGCCACAGGACCTAGCGTATCTCTCCCTGATCGAGAGCGGCTTCAACCCCAAGGCGCGCTCGATAGCAGGCGCGGTTGGTCCCTGGCAGTTCATGCCGGGCACAGCGAGACTCATGGGCCTGAAAATCAACTTTTATCTCGATGAGCGCCGCCACCCGATGAAATCCACCCGTGCGGCTTCAGCCTATTTATCGAAACTCTACGAGGATTTCGGCAACTGGCATCTGGCGCTCGCCGCATACAACGCCGGCGAGCACCGCATCGCCATGGCCATGCGCAGATCGAAGAAAAAAGATTACTGGTCACTCGCCAGAACGCGATACATACCCAACGAAACCCGCAATTATGTCGCCAAATACCTCGCCGGTATGATAATCGCCAAAAACCCGGAAGTTTTCGGCTTCGTGGGCATCGATTATGAAACTCCCTGGAATTATAAAGCCGTCAAACTTCCTCACGGAACCAGCCTGAGAGCGATTTCCAGACTATCGAGCGTCTCTCTGCGCACGTTGAGGCAAATTAATGCGGAGTTGAAGACTTCCGTCACGCCCCCGGGCAATGGATATCTTCTTTTTCTGCCGAATGGACAGGCCGACAAGGTCGTCATGCAAATGGCGAAACTAACCAAGAATTATCTCTCATCCCCCGGCTATTACCATATACGGCCGGGCGACACTTTCGGCGAGATCGCGCAAAGATTCGGGATTCGCCTGGAGAGAGTGATGGAGATGAACACCCATCTCCATCCCCGAAAACTTCGAGTGGGCACCAAAATCCTTTTGCCTAAAGCGATAAAAAGCCCGAATACGGCTATCCGAAATCCCGCATCGGCAAACGGGACAGCCCCCATGCTAAAGTCGCATATCGTGCGACAAGATGAAAACTTTTGGCTGATCGCACAAAAATACGGCATCTCTTCCCATGAATTGATACGTCTCAATACTGGACTCAACCCGAAGCGCTTACGCATCGGCATACAAATTCGCCTCCCCTCTCCAAAGCGCCTCACAAAAGTGGCAAAATTGGAGAAGAACGAGAAAAAAAACCAAGATAGGCCGTTACACCACCTCGTCGGCCCGGGAGAGAACATCTGGCTCATCGCCAAGCGATACGGAATTCCAACAGAATCTCTCCTCGCCTGGAACCGACTGAGCGCCTCGGCCAAAATTTTTCCCGGGGAAAAACTCATCGTTCGTCGGTAGAATCAAAGGTTTCTTGACACCTGCTTTGATGCTCTCCTAAGATTCAGGGGGAGCCGAAGTTGCACGGCGATATTCCTTTTTCGATAGAGAATAATATGCTCAATCGCGCTACACACAACATCATGACTGTTTTTTTCTCCTTGGTTTGTGTGCTCCTCATCCTGAGTGGGTGCGTCTCGCGCCCGAAGCAGCAGGCATCACCCGGAGAATTGCTTGTCATCGGCGAGGAGGATTTACGGGCCGAGCGCTTCGAGACGGCGCGCCTCGCGTTCAAGCGCTTGCTGGAGGAATACCCCGACAGCAAACACCGCCGAAGTGCGCTGTTGCGCCTCGGAGATTCATACTACCACGCAGAAGAGTACATCGAATCGAAGTTGCAATACGCTGAATACGTGCGCCTCTATCCCGTGAGCGCCGGAACACCGAAAGCGTACTATTTCCTCGCCATGAGCGATTATCAGAGAAATCTCGATATCGACCAGGACGCATCCGTTGCGAGAGACGCGCTCGAAAACTTCCAAACCCTCGTGCGTCGTTTCCCCGGCTCGGAACACACAGCCGATGCGAAAGAGAATGTATCGGAACTAAGGGAACATCTCGGCAAAAACGCTTTGTTTGTCGCGAATTTTTACTTCAGGACAAACCTGCGAGTCTCCGCGATTCCGCGCTACAAAGAAATTATTCGAGATTTTGAAGATGTTCCCTACGTTCGCGCTGAAGCCATGTACAAGCTGGGGGAAAGCTACAGAATAGAAGAGAGCTTCAAAAAAGCAGGAAAGGCCTATCGTTCACTGTTGGAGTCGTATCCTGATGACCAGTACGCTTCAACCGCATATAGCAGGCTCCTCGCGCTCACTGGGAAAAAATGATTTTCCGACTCATTTCTTTGCCAAACATCCTAGCCACATGCGAGTAATTCTCTATGACTGAGCCGAACGAAGGCGAGTCCGAACACAGAAATTCACCTGCCGGGCGCGACGAGGCTCCCGATACGAAAGAAACGGATTCCTACACTATAAATGAAACGGACAATGCGCCTACGTTTTCCGATTCACCGGGTGATTCTGATGAAGGCGCGCCGGCTTCCCCCTCTGTAGATACGCTGTCCCTCTATATGAGAGACATCGGCGCCCATTCCATTCTCACGCGCGATGAAGAGCACGAGTTAGCCCTTGCGGCAAGAGAGGGGAATGAAGAAGCATTCAATAAACTCGTTCGTTCGAATTTGAGATACGTCGTCAGCGTGGCGAATCGCTACAAAAACTTCGGGCTTTCACTCGAAGATTTGATAAATGAAGGAAACATTGGGCTGATCAATGCGATCAAACGCTTTGATCCGGAACGGGGCGTAAAACTCATCACCTACGCCGTATGGTGGATTCGCCAAAGCATCATGCACGCTCTCGCGGATCAGAGGAGCACCGTCAGGCTGCCTGTCAAACAGGCCGGTCTTCTCCATAAAATCTCCATCATGTACGAGAAGCTCCGGCAGGAATTCAAGCGAGAACCAACGACATATGAACTGTCCGAACGGTTGAACATAAAAGTGACGGACATCGAGAAACTCAGACGCGCTAATCGGAATTATCTTTCTCTCGACGCTACCATCTCTCCCGACGACGACACCAGCTACCTCGATTTACTCGAAGAGCAAAGCGCCGTATCCGTGGAAGAAAACGTGGTGCAACACTCTCTGGAAGAGGAGGTAGAGGACTTGCTCGCAGAACTCGACCCCAGGGAGCGTGACATTATTCGCATGCGCTATGGCTTCGACGGAGAGGCGATGACACTCGAAGAAATCGGAAGCAAACTCGGGCTATCGCGCGAAAGAATCAGGCAAATTGAAAAAAAAGTGATCAGCCGTTTTCGCGCGCAAGGCAGCAACCAAACGCTTCATGATTTTTTGAGTTGACGATGTCCAAGGCAAAATCACAAAAATCTGACGCTTCTCCCGCAGGCTGGCGGGAGGCGATCTCGCTCCTCATCGCGAGTGGAACCGGAGAAAAATTCACGCTCGCCAACAGCCTCACCTTAGCCCGTATCCTGATGGTTCCATTGCTCGTCATGTTCTTGCTCCAGGGTTCGCCTCCTGCGCAATACTTCGCGGCAGGTCTGTTCGTCATGGCGGCCTTTACCGACTGGCTCGACGGTCACCTGGCCAGAACGCGCGACCAGGTTACCCCTCTGGGTGAGATTCTCGACCCTGTTGCCGACAAGCTGCTCATCGTCGCTGCTTTGATCCCCTTGGTATCGCTTGGGAAAGTGGACGCCTGGGTTGTGGGCATACTGCTGGGCCGGGAGCTTCTGGTGACGGCCTTTCGCGCCGTGGCCATGCGCCGAGGGCTGGTGGTGCCGGCGGGCTTTCTCGGCAAAATCAAGATGGGCCTGGAGGTCGCGGCAATTTTTTTCCTCATCCTGAGTATTTTTCCGCCGCTGGGCACCATTTTGATTTGGGCCGCCATGATAGCGGCTGTGATTTCTGCAGTTGATTATTTTCGGCAAATCATCCGAGCCATCTCTTGATGGGATCTTTTTTTCTCGTCATCCTGGTCGGTGGATTCCTGGGAGCCATCCCCTTCGGAGTGCTGATCACCCGATTGCTTGGCGCCGAAGACCCGCGAAAATCGGGAAGCGGCAACATCGGCGCGACGAACGTCTTGAGGACGAGTGGCTGGAAAAGCGGTGTTCTCACCCTTCTGCTCGACGTGCTCAAAGGCGTCGCAGCCATTCTTTTCGCCCGTTATGTGGCCTCGCGCGTCTCCGCCCCAACTCTGGAGCCTATCGCCGCCCTTGCGGCGGTGCTCGGGCACATGTATTCGCCGTTCACGGGCTTTCGCGGGGGCAAGGGCGTGGCCACCGGACTTGGCGTGTTCGCCCTTCTGACCCCAGGGCCGACGGCCCTCGCCGCGCTCGTCTTTATCCTCGTGGTGGCTGTGACGCGATACGTCTCTCTTGGCTCCATGCTCGCCGCGGCGGCGGTGCCGCTCGCGGGTTTTTGGATGAACTACCCTGTGGTGGTATACACCTCATCCGCCCTCATCTCCTTGTTGGTGATTTGGAAACATCAGGACAATATCGGACGATTGATGCGAGGGGAGGAGAACCGCATCGGGCGGAAAAAAGAGTAAGGCTTTTCCAAGACGCAAGGATATCTGGTCACCGAAAATCATCATTCTTAAGCCATTGGAGAAAACATGCTCACCGGTTGTTCCCCGGTTTTTCTTCTCGTCATTCTAGGCGTGGGAATCGGGAGTTGGATGTTTGGAGATCATACGGCCGCTCGCATCACGGGGCTTTTGGCGATAACCGTTTTTCTCGCCTACTTCGCCCTTTTGAACTGGACGGCGCAAAACCGCCAAAAACAAGAATCGGACACCCCGCGGGGAAAGGATTTATATCAGGAAATCACCGGCCCGCACGACGACGGGGCGCGCAGGGAACTATTCACCGAAGACGATAGGACGGAATGGCAGACATATCTGAAAACGGAGGGGAAAATCCTCTGGTTCGGCGTGGCCGGACTTCTTCTAGCTCTGCTCTACATGACCCTGAAAAACTGAACGCTCAAGCCGCATAAAGCCATTATAGAATTCTATCCGAAAAACCGAATCACGTTGTCCGCCACAAAATCGAGGTCGGCATCCGGCAATTCCGGATAGGCGGGAAGCGACAAAACCTGGGCCGCCGCGGCCTCGCTCTCGGGAAAATCCCCTTTCTGGTACCCTTCAAAGCAGGGATGGAGATGCAAGGGAGAGGAATAATACACGGCGCAACCAACGCCGTTTCGTAACAAATGCTCTTGTAGCGCATCCCGCTCGGGCGTCCGAACCGCGTATTGGTGAAACACATGTCCCTCACCTGGAATCGAGGGAGGTGCGAACCGCTCCCCGATAATCCCACCGGCCTCGAATCTTTCCTGGTATTTCTGCGCGTTTTGCCGCCTCTTTGCGTTCCATTCCTCCAGGCGATTTAGCTTGATGGACAAAACAGCCGCCTGCATCGTATCCATCCTGAAATTTCCGCCTACCTCGGAATACTCGGAATTATCGGGCGAGCCGTGAACCCTGAGCCTCCGCATGCGCTCGGCCCGTGCGCCGTCCTTGGCCAAAACCATGCCGGCGTCGCCGAGCGCGCTCAGGTTTTTGGTGGGATAAAACGACAGACAACCCGCATCCCCCATGGCGCCGGCCACACCCAGGCTCGTTCTGGAGCCGACGGCCTGAGCGGCGTCTTCCACCACAAAAAGTCTGTGGTGGTGGTCGGCGATTTCGAGAATTTCCGCCATCGGCGCGCAGCGTCCGTACATGTGAACGGGTATTACCCCCTTCGTATTCGGCGTGATGGCCTCTTCAAGCCGCCCTGGCGCGAGATTGAACGTGTCGGGGTCGACATCCACGAACACCGGTTTCGCGCCCAGGCGATGGATGACGCCCGCGGTAGCGAAAAACGTGAACGCCGACGTGATGATTTCATCTCCCGGGCTGACGTCGTTCGCCATCAGCGCCAACAGGAGGGCATCCGTTCCCGATGAAACGGCGATGGCGTATCCCGCGCCACAATACGCCGCCATCTCGGACTCTAAAGCGCCGATCTCCTCACCCATGAGAAACCTTTGGTGGGTCATCACGTTTTCGACTGCCGCCAAAATCTGCGCCTTCAGCGGCCCGTTTTGGGCTTTCAAATCATAAAGGGGTACGCGCATGGAGACTTTCTTGTCCTGATGGAAATCCTCTTGGACGAAACATATGTTGGTGCCGAAGGCCGGACTCGAACCGGCAAGGGGTTGCCCCCGGTGGATTTTGAGTCCACTGCGTCTACCAATTCCGCCACTCCGGCAGAAAGAAGATGTAACTTAGCCTCTACGCATACCTTCTGGCAAGATGCGTCTCGCATTTTCTCTCACAAACGAGACTCATCCATCATATTCCGCCCAGCTCGACACCGAAACCTCCTGCGCTTCGACTCGCCAGGAGACGGAATCCTCGCAATCGGGGCACAAAACGATAAAGCGTCCCTCTGGTTCTTCTTCCACCTCGTCCCTGAATATTTTGAGACAATTGCGGCAATGCACCCGGCTGCAGGCGGTGCACGCATTGGGATGCGCATGCCGAAATCGCAACCCGCATGCGGGGCACTCATTAGTTTCCACATCTTCCCTTTCATCGCCGAGCCAAGTACGCTTTCATGGCGGCGTCACGTGATATTTGCTACATTACGCCTCAATCCAAAGTCATCAAACTCATCGCTTCTTTCGTTGAAGGACGAATATACCATGATAATCGACACGGACCGTCTGGATGATTACGACATCATCGATTTGAGTCACCCCTGGGGGCACGGCGCCCCGCTTTGGCCATACTTTCCGGATGTCAAGATCGAGCGATTTCACTATCACGCAAAAAGTCAGGTGCTGAGTCAGCAGATCACCACGTTCATGCACTGCACAACCCACACCGACGCCCCGGCGCACGTCATCGAGGGCACGCCGTTCATGGATGAAGTGCCGCTGCAAAGCTATTTCGGCAACGCCGTGTGCGTCGATATTCCAAAAGAAGAATGGGAAGTCATTACACCTGAAGATTTGGAAAACGCAAGGCCGAAGATTCAACCGGGCGACATCGTCATCGTGCATACCGGATGGCACCATTATTACGGCGACAACACCAAATACTTCATCTACTCCCCCGGTCTCTACAAGGAGGCGGGCGAATGGTTCGTGGAACGCGGCGTGAAGGGCGTGGGCGTGGACCAACAGGCGCTCGACCATCCGCTGGGAACGAAAATAGCATGGGGACCTCAGCCCATCTGTCCGTTCACTCTCGAGGAATACGAAGAACGCTTCGGTCGCCCCACGAGCGAGGATTTCCCCTATTGGGAGCCCTGCCACCGGGCGCTTCTGGGGAATGGAATCGTCGGTTTCGAGAACGTGGGTGGAGACATCGACAAAGTCGTAGGCAAACGATTCGCGCTGGCCGCATTTCCCTGGCGCTGGACGGGCGGCGATGGCTGCATCGTGAGGATGGTCGCGTTTTTACCGAAAAACTAACCCGCAGCTACCGGCTCGGGGTTTTTCTTGCTGTCCTGTTTCGATGCTGCGCCATTCGTGGCGGTCGTTTCTTTCTTTTCAGTGGATTTACTCTCTGATTTCGAATCGGAAACGGCAGTCTCAGAGTCCGTCTCTTTGCTCTTGCCGTTCGAGGCGTAATCCGTCACATACCAGCCATCACCTTTGAGGTGGAAGGCGGAGCGGGAGATTTTGCGCCTGAGCCTGAGGGCGCCGCAACTCGGGCATTTCCGCAGAGTGCCGGCTCCCATTTTCTGTATAACTTCGTGCTCATCTCCACATCCGCTGCAATCATATTCGTAAATCGGCACTTCGAATTTCTCCTCGTCGTTAAATAAATGTAAGCCAATCGAGCTTGCTCTCATCGCGCCCGTTCACGATCTCAAAGAATGAGGATTGGATTCTCTTCGTCACCGGGCCGGGCTCTCCCGAACCGATGGTCCTGTCGTCCACCTCCCGAATGGGAGTCACCTCGGCGGCCGTACCGGTGAAGAAGGCCTCATCCGCCACATAGACTTCGTCCCGGGCGAAGGGAGCAACCTGCACCTCCACACCCTGCTCATCGCCGAGTTGAACGATGGTGTCGCGCGTGATACCCGCCAGCACGCCATGAAGCGGCGGCGTCTTGAGCACACCGTCCCGAACGATGAAGATGTTCTCGCCCGATCCCTGGGTGATCAGACCCTCCGGGTCCAGCATGAGCGCCTCATCATATCCCGCACCCACGGCTTCGAGCTTCGCCATCTGGCTGACGGCGTAGTTGCCCGTGGTTTTCGCCTTGGTCATATAGCTGTTCGGGTGATGAGACGTGAAAGACGAGACCTTGACCCGAATGCCTTTCGCCAATCCCTCCTCCCCAAGATACGCCCCCCAGCTCCATACGGCAACCATCGCATGAGTGGGCGCTCCTTTGGGGTTCACCCCCATGGACCCGTAACCGAGCCAGATGAGCGGGCGGATGTAGCACGCCTTCATTTGGTTGATGCGTATCGTCTCCAATATCGCTTCGGTGTAGTCATCCTTCGTGACGGGCACAGTGAGACCCACAATCCGCGCAGAATCATAGAGCCTCCGCATATGCTCCTCCAGGCGGAAAACGGCGGAGCCACGCTCGGTCTGATAGCAACGGATTCCCTCGAATACCCCCAATCCATAGTGCAGCGAATGCGTGAGGACATGAATTTTGGCTTCATTCCAAGGAACGAATTCTCCGTCCATCCAAATTTTATCTGTTGCGCCTTCCAAAAAAACATCCTCCAGCACTGTGGGATTTTGAAGTCCGGAGTCTCGAACAACCGCGCAAGTATAGTGATTTGATGCGGATGGGCGCAAGCCTCCGAGACAAATAAATCATGCGCACTTTCCGCCCGTCATCAGGCCTCGTATACCTCGGGGTTGAGCAATGTCTTAGGATTCACGCGCTCTCCCTTCAATACGGCGAGTACGTTCTCTCCGGCCAGGCGGTTCACCCGTTCGCGGGCCTGGTGGCTCGCTCCGGCGAAGTGCGGCGTCACCACCGCATTCGGCAGACTGAAAAGCGGATTGTCCGGGTTCGGAGGTTCTTCCTCGAAGACATCAATACCGGCCGAGGCGATTTCCCCTTCCCTGAGCGCGTGAACCAGCGCCGCCTCATCGATAATCGCGCCACGCGCGCAGTTCACGAGCACCGCCGATTTTTTCATCATCCGAAACTTGTGGACATCGAACATGTGGCGCGTATCGGGCGTCAAGCTGCAATGAAGCGATATGAAATCAGACTCGCTCGTCAACCTATCCAAATCCACCGGCTCCACACCCGCTTCTCGTATCGCCTCATCACGCACGAACGCGTCATACGCCAGGATGCGGCCCTGAAAGCCAGCCAAAAGCCGGGTCAGTTCCCGCCCGATGTTCCCGAAGCCGACGATACCGAACGTGGCCCCGCTCATCTCGTTGGCAATCCAGATGCCCTCGCGCCATCCCCCTTGTCGCAGCTTTTCCATCCCCTGGGGAATCCGGCGGCTCGCGGCCAGCATCAGTCCCAGTGACGCTTCCGCCACGGCGACGGCGTTGGCGCCAGGGCAGTTCGTGACCGGGATTTTTCGCCTCGTCGCCGCGGGAATATCGATATTCTCCACCCCGACGCCAATCTTGGCGATGAGCTTCATGCGAGTCGCGGCCTCGATCACCCGTTCGGTGATTTGCTCTCTCGAAGTCACCAACAAGACGTCCCATTCATGGGCATCGCGCACCAATTCGTCTTCCGACCATTTTTGGCGGCCGCCGTCGCGGAATTCGCCATGCGGCTCCAGCATGTTTCGCAACGATTCGATGGGCGCGCGCGTCTCCGGCACGAAAAAAACGACGTTCTGGTTCAAAAAACCACCCTCCATTCAAGCACCGCTCGTCAAGCGGCTATGTGCCGACAATCAATGTGGATGTTCGATCTCTGAGGAAGGAAAAAGTCGAGAGATACGTCAATATGCCCGTTCGATGATTTTCAGACGGCACGTTTTCAATACGGATAAAAGAGCGCCCGAATTCCCCCACCGCTTCGACCTCGTGGATGTTCCGATTGACCGTGGGGTCGCACACAATCCGTAGTTTCGTCCTGCGTGGCCCGATTCCCGCGAAGCTTACGGCGGCGGATACGTTCACGTTCGCTGGAAACGCTTTGCACGCTTCCAGGGGATTACCCTCAAAAATCACCGTCGGCTCATCAATGGCGTCGAGGTCAATCCCCTGGGCCTCGATATAGGGGGCGCCTTTGAGGCTCTCGGGCGGTTTTCGCGTCGTCATGGTGACGGATTCCATGCTGCCGGCCGAGGCCCCCTTGAGACCGTCCAAACCGATAATGGCGCCCGAGGGAACGAATATGCGGGAACCTCCCCGCTTCGCCTCTTCGATCAAATCCTCCCGATCGAGAAGCGCGCCCACGGAATTGACGATCACGTCTTTTCCTCTGGAGAAACATTCATGGCAAATCGCCTCCACGGTATTTCCGCCCGAGGCTTCCATTACGACGTCCGCCTCCTGCGCCACGCCCGCCAGATCCGTCATGCGCGGCGGATTTTTAAGACTAGCCAGAAAATCTTCCACTTTTTCGACCGTCCGCGTCACGGCGACCGGTATATCGACGGGTATTTTTCCTTCATCCACCGCCTTCACCACGGCCTTGCCTATGACGCCCAGACCCACGACCCCGAGTTTCATGACACGCTCCATGAGGAAACGGAAGTAATTGTAATGACCCTAACCGATATCCCTTGCCCTATAAAGCGAAGATTGATGGCACTCTCTACGACACTTAAACCCGAATAATCCCCAGAATCCGATGATTTTGCTTCCAACGGTTCTCAATCGGGCTCACCGATGCGACTCCCCAAGCCGAGACGCCAATGATCCGCCAGCACGAGCGCCATCATCGCCTCGCCAATGGGCACCGCCCTCGTCGCCACGCAGGGGTCGTGCCGCCCCTCCACCTTCACGGTCGTTTTCTCACCCGACGTCGTCACCGTGTCCTGTTCGATCAAAATGGAGGAAGTCGGCTTTACAGCAAATCGAACCACCACCGGCGCGCCCGTGGATATGCCGCCCAAAATTCCGCCCGCGTTGTTCGTCCTCATCCTCGGCTCTCCGTTTTTCATCTCGAACGGATCGTTGTTCTCTGAACCCCGCATTCCGGCGGCCCGGAAGCCGGAGCCGATTTCCACCCCCTTCACCGCGTTGATGCTCATCATCGCAGCCGCAAGATCGGAGTCGAGACGCCCATAAAGCGGCTCTCCCCAGCCAGGGGGAACGCCATCGGCCTGAATGGTGATGGCGCCGCCCACTGAATCGCCCGCCTTGCGGGCCTCGAGAATGGCCGCCTCCATCCGAGACGCCGTTTCCGTATCCGGGCAACGAACGATGTTTCGCTCTATCTCGTCCGCGTCGAAGCGCGCGCCGTCCCAGCGAATCTCTCCCACCTGATCGACGTAGCCCAAGATCGAGATGCCGAGGCGGGCGAGGAGTTTCTTGGCTATCGCTCCCGCCGCAACGCGCGCGGCCGTCTCCCGCGCGCTGGAACGCCCACCGCCCCGGTGGTCTCGTATCCCCCACTTTTGGATGTAGGTGAAATCCGCATGCCCCGGACGATACAGGTTGCGCAAGGGTTCGTATTTGCTCGAATCGGCGTCTTTGTTTCGAATGAGCACCGAGATGGGATGCCCGGTCGTCTCGCCCTCGAAGACGCCGGATAATATCTCCGCCCGATCCTCTTCTTTTCGCTGGGTCGTCACACGGCTCTGGCCCGGCCGCCTGCGATCCAAATCCCGCTGAAGATCAGATTCATCAAGTGGCAGGCCTGCCGGACAACCGTCCACCACGACGCCCAAAGCGGGACCGTGCGACTCACCCCAGGTTGTAAAGCGAAACAAGCGGCCAAACGTGTTCGACACGATTTCCCTCTCTACACTTCAGTTTTCGACAATGCCGCACGTATCCCGGGGAGGGCCGTTTCAACCACTTCCTCCGGCTCGCACGTATTCTTCACGATCAATTTCGCGAGTTCTTCATAGCGCGGAACGCGCTTTTTGAAAAGCAGACGCAACGCTCCTTCGGGGTTCGCCTCGTTTTCGAGATAAGCGGGCCAGCCATCGGCTCGCACCCTCTCGATGATATCATTCTCCGGCACCTGGAGATAAACGACGCAATGGGGAACAAGCAGTGAATCGACACTCTGCGCCATCGGGGTTCCACCGCCGAGGGCGAGAACGAGGTGCTCCCGGACCAATTGCTCGCGCAGCAAGTGATTCTCCATCGCACGGAAGGATTCTTCTCCTCTCGTTCTGAAAACTTCGCGAAACCCCAGCCGTTCTCCTGTTTCCTCGAAATGTTTCTGCTCTATCAAATGGTCGAGGTCATGAAAAGAGAAACCCATTTTTTCGGCGAGCAAAGGTCCGATGGTCGATTTGCCACATCCCTTAAAGCCGATGAGTACTACGCTCAAGAGGAACCCTCCACACGAGAATCTAAATCCAGATATCGGGACACCTTATCATGGGCTTTTTCCAATATAACCCCGAAATCCTTTTCCAGGGGTTCATACCAGTTCACCCCCTCGATCTTTTGAAACCAGGTGCGCTGTCGTTTCGCGTAGTTGCGGTGCAGCCTGGATATTTCCCGAACCGCCTCATCCTCGGTCATCTGTCCCCTGCGCAACGCGAGGGCCTCCTGAAACCCGAGACCCTCGAATACCCGGGCGTCGGTGAGATTCATCTCGGCCAACATCGCCACCTCGTCCAGCATCCCGTTCTCTAGCATCCGCCGCACCCTGTGCTCGATCAACTCGGCGAGGATTGATGCCGGATACCTGAGACCAATATACAACGGAGACGCGAACCTGGGCCCTTTTTGCTCGGCCCGCAGGCGTGAAACCGGCCGCCCCGTCGCTTCATAGACCTCCAGGGCGCGAACCACCCGCCGCAGGTCGTTGGGGTGTAGTTTCGCGGCTGTTTCGGGGTCGACCGCAGCGAGGCGCTCGTACATGGCCATATGCCCCTGCTTTGAAGCCTCCGCCTCCAATCGGCCCCTTATTTCCGGCTGCGCCTCAGGCCCATCGAAAAATCCTTCCACCAAAGCGCGGATATATAAACCGCTCCCTCCTACTACGAGCGGGTATGCACCTCTGCGATATATATCCTCTATGCACAGAATCGCCTCATCCGCATAGCGCGCGGCGCTATAAGTCTCCCCCAACTCCGCTACATCCATCATATGATGCGTCACGCCGCCACGCTCATCCAACCTGGGCTTGGCGGTGCCCACGCCGATACCTCGATAAATCTGCCTGGCGTCGGCGCCGACTATTTCGAGGGATGCCCCCTCTTCCCGGAAACGCTTGACCAGCGCCACGCCAAAATCCGTTTTCCCCGAACATGTCGTTCCTACAACAAGGATGATGGGGTGTGGGTTTCTCGATTGCTTGCGGCTCATGGGTTTGGCACTTCAGGCGGAGGGGGTCGTCTCGTCAAAAGATGAAAACGCCTCGGAAGCGTCTCATTTCCAAACTGGGCACGAGAGCGAGCGCAGGGTCGCCTCGCTTCAAAATCAAAGCGCTTCGAGTGCGTCTCGAAACGCGGCCAAGTCGGCATCCGAGAACAGCACGAACTCTATGTGGGTAAGCATGCCCGTCGGCGTCTGCAGGTGCGCCGAGCAGGCTTTGAGCATACGGGATGCGACGTCCTGCGCATCGAGGCCCCCGACACCCGTCCCGATGGCGGGAAACGCGATGCTGTTCAGCGAATTCTCCTCGGCCACCGCGAGACTCGCCCGAGTGCAGGCCTCCACGATTTCGGGCGATGTCCTAAGGTCCGTTCCCATCCCCGCCGCATGAATCACGTGCCGGGCGGGTAGTTTACCGCCATCCGTGATTACGGCATCCCCGACACGAATCGGCCCTTTTGATACCGCCTCGGCCTCTATCGCCTTCCCGCCCTTTCTCTTGATGGCGCCCGCCACGCCCGCACCCATCCAGAGATGGTTGTTGGCCGCGTTCACTATGGCATCAACACCAGATTCGGTGATGTCACCCTGCCGAAGAACCACGCATCCACGACCGACGCGCTTTTTATTCATGAGAAAAAGTTCCGATTGGGCGGGATTGTCCCAGGGGACGTACTGCCTGAAACCGCTTTATTAGAAGAGAGAATCATCCTCCGACGATTCCCCATGCACATCGGAATCGGCCGTCGCCGAAGCGCCTCTACCTGAGGGCTCGCTCGTTCCATCATCATCTTCGAAAGAAGCCGCTCCGAATTGATCGACCATCTGTCTCAATTCTTTCCCCGCCTTGAAGAACGGCACATTCTTGGGCGGAATCGCCACCGCCTCACCCGTTCTCGGGTTGCGGCCATCACGGCTGTTTCTCGAGCGCACGCGGAAACTCCCGAATCCACGCAACTCCACCTTATCGCCATCCGACAATGAACTCATGATGCTCCCGAACACGATGTTCACGATGCGCTCGGTGTCTTTTTTCGTGAGATTGATTTTCTCAGCTATCTGCTCAACCAACTCGGCCTTAGTCATGAGAATCATCATCCTCCCTGCGAGCACAATGGATACATTCGCGTTACGGAGAACCCACGCTTCGGTCTTTTAGACTCAGCTTTCCATCCAGTGTAGTCACAGAATCAAACAAGAAAAACATACCCATTATGTTTCATGGCTGTGATGACATCGCGCCGCCCCAACGGCGCGGGCGATCCTGATAAATACATGCCTCGTATGCCAACCATTCATGGTATACCCGGCGAAAATATGCAGTAGCAATAGATACAATCGAGAGTAAATTCCGCCTCCTCTGTGAATGTTTACACGATGAGGCGTCTCGCAATCCTGCATTTCACAAAATTCATCGGATGGGCTTCATGCCATCCACTCGATTATTCCGCTTGCTCATCCGCCTCGGGCGCAGCCTCCGCAACGACTTCCGCCTCGGGCGCAGCTTCCGCAACAACTTCCGCCTCGGGTTCGTCTTCAATTTCTACTACCTCTACTACCTTTACTGCTTCTACTACCTCGTCCGAGGGCGCGCTTTTCTCTTCGATCGGCTCTGGGGGCTTTGGCGCCCGGCTGATGAGCGGGTCTTCACCGGTGGACTCCACATAGGCGCGGATGCTCAAACCCAGCCTTCTTTGCTCCCGATCGATTTTGATGACGCGCATTTTGAACACGTCGCCCACATGCACCACGTCCTGTGGTTCTTTCACCTTATCCGGGTCGAGTTCGGAGATGTGGACCAGCCCCTCCAAATCTTCCTCCGGAGCGGCGAAGACGCCGAAGTTCGTAATTTTCGTGATTTTCGCCTCGATATCGTCATCCAGCGCATAACGGTCGTTGATGTCGTCCCATGGATCCGGGGTGATTTGCTTCACGCCGAGGGAGAGACGCTCCTTCTCGACGTCCACGCTCAGAACAACCGCCTCGATATCCTGGCCCTTGCGCAGGACTTCAGAGGGGTGCTTGAAGCGTTGGGTCCAGGAAATGTCCGAAATGTGGATCAGGCCGTCGATCCCCTCATCCAAGGCGACGAAGGCGCCGAATTCCGTCAAATTCCGGATACTGCCCGTCACGCGCATTCCCACGGGGTATTTCTCCCCCACCGTGGTCCACGGGTTGGCCTCCACCTGTTTCATACCCAGGGAGATTCTGCGGCCTTCTTTGTCCAGGTTCAAAACGACGGCTTCGACCACATCGTTCACCGCGACGAATTTCGATGGATGGCGAACGCGTCTCGTCCATGACATCTCCGACACATGCACCAACCCTTCGACGCCCTGTTCGAGTTCGACGAAAGCGCCATAATCGGTGATGGAGACGACGCGCCCCCGAACCTTGCCGGTCATGGGATATTTGATTTCCACGTTCTCCCAAGGATCCGGGGTAATTTGCTTATGGCCCAAGGAGACGCGCTCGCGCTCCTTGTCATATTTGAGCACGGTGACCTTGACGCTGTCCCCGATGGAGAGAAGTTCGCTCGGGTGGCTCACCCGCCCCCAGGACATATCCGTGATGTGAAGCAGGCCGTCTATTCCGCCGAGGTCGATGAACGCTCCATAGTCGGTAATGTTCTTGACGACGCCCACCTTCTCCATGCCTTCCGTGAGGTTCGCGAGCGTCTCGCGCTTGAGTTCCGCTCTTTCATCCTCGAGCAGCACGCGCCTGGAGAGAACAATGTTCCCGCGCTTTCTATTGAGCTTGATGATCTTCATGTCAAAGGATTTGCCGATAAACTGATCGAGATTCCTCACCGGCCTCAGATCGACCTGGGAACCCGGCAAAAAGGCCTTGAGTCCGATGTCGACCGTAAGGCCTCCCTTGATGCGGGCGACGATCACGCCCTGGATAATCTCGTCGTTGTCATGGGCTTTGCTGATCTCGTCCCATATCTTGATTCGGTTGGCTTTCTCCTTCGAGAGCACGATGAGGCCATCGTCAGCCTCACGCTCTTCGACGAAAACCTCCACCCTGTCTCCAGGCTTGAGATCCCGCCCGCGGCTCGGGAATTCAAAACGAGGCACCAAACCTTCTGATTTATATCCTACGTCCACTAGCACATATTCGCCTTCCATCCCCACAACCGTTCCTTCGATGATTTCTCCATCCTTCACCTTCATCGTGGAAGCGTATAAATCATCCATTTGTTCAGGAGAAAGGGTGTCGGGGTCAACCTCGTCCGGGAGCAATTCGGCCACCTTCGATGAGAAGTCGGGAAGAGTCTCGGATTCGTTAGAGGAAGTTTCATTCATCTGTTTGAATTACCTCGTTCTGAGAAAAGAGAATTGCCGCCACGGCTCAAGCGCCCATCGCTATCGCAGACATCGGCAAAAAATGGGTGGAAAAAATCATATTACACCCGAGAAAGGAGAGAATCAACTCGCAACTCAAGCATCCTCAATGACTTCCCCGTAAACTAGGCGGATTTTCTCTAACATGACCTCAAGCACCTGGTCAACGCCCATATTGCTCGTTTGGATTTCTTCGGCGTCCTCGGCCTTGCGCAGCGGCGCGCTGGCTCTGTGGCGATCCCTCTCGTCCCTGCGCTTCAAGTCTTCACGCAGATGATCGGGATGAAAGGGGACTCCCCTCGCCTTGAGTTCGGCGAAGCGCCGCTGGATTCGCACCTCGATGTCCGCGTCGAGAAAAAACTTGAGTCTGGCCTCCGGGAAAACGACCGTGCCTATATCGCGCCCATCAATGACTGCCCCGCCCTCTCGTCCAAAATTCCTTTGAAATTCGAGCAGCGCCGCCCGCACCCCGGGTATCGCCGACACTTGCGACGCCATATCGCTTATTTCTTCGTCCCGGAGCGCATCGGTAACGTCTTCTCCACCCAGAATGTTCTTCCAGACGTTCCCCTCCTTGCGGCACTCGAAACGCAAATCACACGCGGAGCCGATGGCGCGACTTTCAAAATCACCTTCTCGATTTTCATTCAATACCTGATAGCCTACGGCACGGTAGAGCGCGCCGCTCTCGAGATAGTCGAAACCCAACCTCTCCGCGATCCTTTTGGCCGCCGTGCTCTTGCCCGAACCTGCGGGGCCATCGATGGGAATGACAATGCCGGCTGATTTTCGGCGCGATTTCTCTCTCAATCCCAGCCCTTTTTCCGCGCCCATTCGTCCCGGCCGTCCTTGGCCCTCAAAAATGCGCGCTCGAGCGCTTCGGAATCCGAATCTTCCAGCAAACGGCGAAACCCCGCCAATTCTCTCTCGAACCTGTCAAGCGCGCCCAGCAGCGCCTCCTGGTTGTCCTCGCAGATTTCGCGCCACATTTCCGCTCCTGAGGATGCGATTCGCGAAAAGTCCCGAAACCCACTCGCCGCATGCCGGAGCGCCTCGCCCTCAAGGGCGGTGTTCATCATGGCGTAGGCCACCAGATGTGGGAGATGGCTGATGTCGGCCATCACGCGATCATGAGTTTCAGGGTCGAGAATATCGACGTTTGCGCCCACTCCCTCCCAAAGCGCGCGCAGGTGTTCGATGGTTCCGGGGTCCGTTCTCTCAGTTGGCGTCAAGATGGTCTGCTGCGCATCGAAGAGAGAGGAAAAACTCGCCTCCACGCCGGATTTCTCGCCTCCGGCGACGGGATGGCTCGCCAGGAATTTCACATCTCTTAAATCCATCGCCTCCACCGCCCGCACGTAGGGCGCCTTTACGCTGCCCACGTCGGTAAGCACAGCCCCTGGAGCCATCTCGGGCAAAATCGCCTCCGTCACCCGCACCGCCGCACGCACCGGGGTGCATACCACTACCAGATCCGAATCACGCACCGCCTCCAGATGATCCGTCTCGAAGCGACCCACGACGCCAAGTTCATGCGCGCGCTCAAGGTTGCCCAGACTGCGGCCTGCGCCGACGAATCTCGAAACGAGACCTTTCTCCCGGGCGGCTCTGGCCAGAGACCCGCCGATGAGCCCCACGCCGATTATGGTCATCTGCTCGAAAAGCACTCTGCCATCCTTTTCATTTATCTATAAAACACATTAAATAACATATGTATCTAGTTGTTATAATTATAATTATAAAATTTTTGACAACGCGGATACAACCTGCTCGTTCTCCTGCGGCGTGCCGATGGAAATTCGCAAATGGCGCGGAAAGCCGTATCCCGCCACGGGCCTGACGATGACGCCCTCCCTGAGCAATTCTTCGTATACCTGCATCGCTTCGCCCACCTCGACCATCATGAAATTCCCCTGCGTGGGCACGAAGGGGAGGCCCATGGCCGATAGTTCGTACACGAAATACTCCCGGCCCTCGGCGTTCACCGCTAGTGTCCTTTCGACGTGCTCGACGTCTCCGAGAGCGGCTTGAGCGGCCACGAGGGCCAGGGAATTCACATTAAACGGCTCGCGGACGCTCTCCATAGCCTGCGCGACTTCCTCATCCGCCACGGCGTAGCCGACGCGCAGGCCGGCCAGGCCATAAACCTTCGAGAAGGTGCGCATGGCGACGAGATTCGAGAATTCGGCCAGCATCCGCGCTGCATCGGGATAATCCTCCAAATGCGCGTAGTGGCAATAGGCCTCGTCCATCACCACGAGAGTGGTCTGCGGAATTTTTTCAAGAAACTCCCGGAGTTTCCCTTCGCCAACCGCCGTTCCCGTGGGGTTGTTGGGATTCGCAAGGAAGACGATTTTCGTTTTCTCGCAAATCAGGTCCGCCATGGCGTCGAGGTCCTGGTGATAATCGCGCATCGGCGCGCGCCTGATCTCGCAAGAGCAGAGTTGAGAGACGATATGGTAGACGATAAAGGCGCCCTCGGAATAAACCACGGGGTCTCCAGGGTCCAGGTACGCATGCGCCAGAATCTCCAAAACCTCGTTCGTTCCATTGCCCAACACGAAATTTCCAGGCTGCAACCCATGATGTTCGGCCAGCGTGTTTTTGAGATAAAAACCCCCGCCGTCGGGATAGCGGTGCAATTCCTCGATGGCGTGGTTCACGGCTTCCACCGCCTTGGGCGATGGCCCCAGGGGGTTTTCGTTCGAGGCCACCTTGATGGAATCGGCGATGCCGAGTTCGCGTTCGAGTTCTTCCACCGGCTTTCCCGGCTGGTAGACGACGATGTCCGAAACGGGCCGCGCCCTTTTATATTTCATTCCCCCTCCTCATGAGCCAACGGCGCAACACGCCTGTAGGTCCTCAAAATCTCCCAAATCTGGCAATATCAAATTCTTGTACGCTCTTTCTGCAACACGGGATACGAACCCAGCACGCGAATAAAGTCCACCCGATTTTTCAGTTCCGAAATACCTTGCGAGATTGCTTCATCTTCTCCATAGCCTTCGATTTCCATGTAGAAAACGTACTCCCACGCCTCTTTTCGCGATGGGCGGGATTCGATTTTCGTCATGTTCAGCTTTCGCTCGGCAATCGGCTCAAGCGCTTTATGGAGTGCGCCCGATTCGTTCGGCAGGCCGAAGAGCAGGCTCGTCTTCGAATGCGCCGCGCGTTCGGGCTTCTCGGTTCCGATGACGAAAAAGCGCGTCACGTTGATGCTCTCGGAATCGAGTTTTTCCTCCAAAATATTCAGGCCATAGTGCTCGGCCGCCAGCCGGCTGCCCAAGGCCGCGAGCCGCGAGTCCCCCGCCGCCATCTTCGCCGCCAGCGAGGTGCTCAACACCTCTTCCGTCTTGACGCCCGAGGCATTTTCCCGAAGCCAGCGCCTGCACTGGGACACTGCGTGGGGATGGCTGAGAATGCGCTCCACCTCCCGTACCGACCCTGCGTTCGTGAGCAGGTGGATGTCGATAGGCAACCGGATTTCGCCCTCCACCAGCAAAGGGGATTCCAGCAGCCTGTCCAGAGTAATGTTGACCGTACCCTCGATCGCATTCTCTATCGGCACTACTCCCCACCGGGAGCGACGACCTTCCACCTCATCGAACACGGCATCGATACTCGGCTCGGGCGTGAGGGTGGCTCCATCGCCAAAGCGCAAAATGGCGGCCTCGTGCGTGAAGGTGGCTTCCGGCCCCAGATAGCTGACTCTCGGTAAATCGTTCATGACGCAATGCTCCGATTTAGAGAAGACGCCTCAGAAATCGCGCTATCCTACCCCAAGGCCCGGCGATTGTGAACGCCTAAAAGCTCTGGCAAACTAGCTCGGGTCTTCAGACAAAGTCCATCCGTTCATACGAATTCATGAGGAAAAACATGAAGATTACAGACGTGGAAGCATACATGCTCACCGGCCCACCCGAGGAGCGCGGCCACTGGGTCAGCCATTACCCCGTCCACCAGGCGAACGAGCTACTGATTCGTCTGAAAACCGACGATGGGCTGGAGGGTTTCGGCCTGGGCAGCAGCCGCCTCCTCATCAAAGGCGCGGCCGAAATGTTCAACGAAGGGCTCAAGGAAATCATCATCGGCGAAGACGCCCTCGCTCCCGAGAGGCTCTATGAAAAGATTTTCTCCATCACTCATCAAAAGATGGCCTTTCTGAAGGAGTGGTCCCGGAACGGGCTGCTCATCACCAGCGCGGCCATCGACCTCGCCATGTGGGATATTCTCGGAAAAGCCTCCGGTCAGCCCCTGTTTCGGCTCTTCGGCGGATATCGGGAGGAAGTTCCCTGCTACGTCACCTGCGCCTATTACCGTGACGGAAAGGATTTGGGCGAACTGCGCGAGGAGATGGAAATGCTAAAGGCTCAGGGGCACAGGGCGTTCAAGGCGAAAATCGGCGGCGCGTCGCTCGATGAGGATATGGCGCGGCTGCGGGTCATCCGCGATGTCATCGGCGATGAGGACGAACTCATGCTCGACGTGAACGGCGCATGGGATCTGCCCACCGCCATCGAGGGCGCTCGCCTGCTCAAGGAGATACACCCCCGGTGGCTCGAAGAACCCGTGCGCTGGTTCGACGACAGGCGGGAACTCAGGATTTTGGCTCAAAAAACGGACATCCCCCTCTCCGCCGGGGAGAGCGAACAAACGGGGCACGGGGTCCGCGCGCTGCTCGAGGAGCAGGCGATAGACATCGTGCAGTTCGACTGTACGCGCATGGGCGGATTCACCATGGGGAGAAAACTCACGGCCCTCGCGGAACTCAGCCACGTGGAAATCGCTCCGCACCACGATTGCTTCATCCACGCCCACATCGTGGCGGCCTCGCCGGCGGGTTGCATCGTGGAGTCCTTCACGGACCCCGAGCGCGATCCGCTCCAGGCCGAATTGTTCGAGAACCCGCCCCGCATCGAGAACGGGACGCTTCATTTGAACGATGCGCCGGGTCTCGGGCTTACGCTCTCGGAAGATGCGATTGAGAAGTTCGGAACGCGCATCGCGTGAGGGGAATAAGGAGCTATAAACGAGCTGCTACCAGAATTGGTCTATAGGCTGAGAGGTTCATCGAAGGGGTGGACGAAAGAGATACGGGCAGGAGGGCCGATTGATTTAGGATGGTCATACATCATATTTGACAGTAGCTCTTTTGCCCCCCTTTATGTTCGAATCCCACAAATATTTAACTAGTCTAAATATGATGGTGAAGGAACAGTATTTGCTCCGACGTGTTTTGTTTCAGGTGGTTCCTTCGCCCCAAAAGATTGACAAACAAACTTTCTACCCTACCGAACCCCCAGATTCCATCGAGTTTCAAAGCGGTTGTTCACCTGCCAGTTTTTCAATGCTACGGAATCTCTGCATAAAGCAATAAAGGGTTCGCGGTGCCTGGAAAATTCCGCGTCTTTTAATCTACCAAAACCGCCCAGCGGGTCGATCGAGTCCATAGTGTTCTCGCAACGTCTTGCCTTTATATTCTGTCCGGAACAACCCGCGACGCTGAAGAATCGGAACCACCTCTTCAACAAAAACATCCAGCATCGTGGGAAAAAGCGGCGGCATCACATTGAAACCATCGGCGGCACCATCTCGGAACCAGTCCTCAATCATATCAACGACCTGCTCGGGCGTGCCAGCAAAAGTAAAGTGGCCACGAGCACCGGCAAAACGAGCAAGAAGCCGGCGCAAAGTAAGGCCTTCGTTACGCACAAGATTGACGACCAACTCGGACCGACTACGCATGGTTTCGACACTGGAGGGTGGAGGGAAATCGTCCGGCGTCAGCGGCCGGTCTAGCGGCAAATGCGAGAAATCATGTCCGTCAAACCGTGAAGAGAGAGTACGGCGACCGCTCTCCGGGTCAGTATTCTCATTGAGATCCTGTTCCATTCGTTTTGCTTCGGTCTCGGTCGACGCAATCATTGGGCTCAGACCAGGCAGAATCAGGACTTGGTTTGCATCACGACCTGCTGCAACCGCTCGCTTCTTGATATCCGTGTAAAACTTCTGTGCCGTCGCTTTTTCAAGGTGGGCTGTAAATACTGCCTCGGCGTGACGCGAAGCAAAATCACGTCCGGCATCCGACGATCCTGCCTGCACCAGCACCGGTCGCCCCTGCGGACTGCGCGGCAGGGTCAGCGGCCCCGCGACGCAATAATACTTGCCGTTAAAGTCGATTGAACAAATTCGATCATTTTTGGCGTAGACGCCACCGTTACGATCATCAACCACGGCGTCATCGGCCCAGCTGTCCCACAAATCTTTGACGACCTGGACAAATTCCTCGGCCATCATGTAGCGGTCCGCATGACTATCCTGACCCGCATCACCGAAATTGCGCGCGACCTTCGCCATCCAAGTGGTGACGATATTCCAACCGGCACGGCCATTGCTAATGTGATCAATCGAGCTGAACTGCCGCGCAAGGTTAAAGGCCTCAGAATATGTGCTCGACCCCGTCGCGATCAGCCCGATCCGCTCGGTTGCGACGGCGAGCGCCGCTAATAAAGTTATTGGTTCAAGCCAGATTCGCCCGGACCGCGGAGCATCCGGTGTCAACATCAGTGAATCAGCGAAAAAGATCGAATCAAAAAGCGCCGTCTCCGCACGTTGAGCTAAATCCACATAGTAGTTTACATCGGTAAGCGAGGCTGTCGAAGAATCGGGATGGTTCCAGGCTGCTTCGTGGTGGCCCCGAGATTGGACGAACAAATTGAGGTGCAGTTGCCTAATCATTGCAGATAACGGCTCTCATTAGGGGAAGGCAGGATCGTTGAACATCATACTCATTTACGAATGGGAGGACAAACTCAGCTTCGGCGGATATCGGGAGGAAGTTCCCTGCTACGTCACCTGCGCCTATTACCGTGACGGAAAGGATTTGGGTGAGTTGCGCGAGGAGATGGAAATGCTAAAGGCTCAAGGGCACAGGGCGTTCAAGGCGAAAATCGGCGGCGCGGCGCTTGATGAGGATATGGCGCGGCTGCGGGTCATCCGTGAGGTTATCGGCGATGAAGCCGAACTCATGCTCGACGTGAACGGCGCCTGGGATCTGCCCACCGCCATCGAGGGAGCACGCCTGCTCAAGGAGATTCGTCCCCGGTGGCTCGAGGAGCCCGTGCGCTGGTTCGACGACAGGCGGGAACTCAGGATTTTGGCCCGAAAAACAAACATCCCCCTCTCCGCCGGGGAGAGCGAGCAGACGGGGCACGGCGTCCGCGCGCTGTTCGAGGAGCAGGCGATAGACATCGTGCAGTTCGACTGCACGCGCATGGGCGGATTCACCATGGGGAAAAAACTGGCGGCCCTGGCGGAACTCAACCACGTGGAAATCGCTCCGCACCACGATTGCTTCATCCACGCCCACATCGTGGCGGCCTCGCCGGCGGGTTGCATCGTGGAGTCCTTCACGGACCCCGAGCGCGATCCGCTCCAGGCCGAACTGTTCGAGAACCCGCCCCGCATCGAGAACGGGACGCTCTACCTGAACGATGCGCCGGGTCTCGGGCTCACGCTCTCTGAAGAGGCGATAGAGAAGTTCGGAACGCGGATTGCGTGAGGGAGCCGTTGAAAAAGCCCGATAAATGAGGGTTCGACGCGACCGACGAGAAACAAGGAAAACACTCCCCCCTTGAGGGGGAGTAGCAGAAGCCGAGCGGTTTGTGCGAAGGCTGATGCGTGGGGGGTGAAATTCGAGCGAGAAGCGAGGATTTCCCGACTGTGGAAGGAGGGGCTGTTTGACTTAAATAGCACAATTGCTCCTTCATCAGACGCGTCAAACACTCATTCATCGTGTTTGACCCCCCACCGAATCGCTTGCGGGCATTCGCCCTTAGCTCTTCGACTCCCCCTCAAGGGGGGAGTGGTTGTTGAGTGCACTACAGGAGAATGTGACGTCTCCTCCCACCCCGGTCGGCTACATGCACAGGATTACGAAATCAAGTTTTTTTTAGCGGTCCCAATATGGGAGCATTACGGGTAGTCGTCCGAGATCACTGGGCGTCCAGCGGAAAACGCGGGGCTGGCGTTCCTACTTTTGAAAACGCAAGGACATATCGCTCCGCCGACTCCGGCAGTCAGGCCACAGGTTCAGCCGTCATAGATACTTCTTGAACCAGTCGATGGCCTCGACCATGCCGATTTCGTGGTGTTCGGGGCTACAGAAATAATACGACTCGTAATGCTGCGCGCCCGGGAGCTTGACTATCTTCTTCGGCTCCCCGCATGCTTCATAGCAACTGATTTGCTCCTGCACGGGCACCAGAAAATCATTTTCCGAGTAGATGAACAAAACCGGGCGCGGCGCGATTCTCTCCGCCACCCACTCGGGCTTGTAGCGCCAGCAGGCCTCGGCGCTTTGCAAGTCGTAGTCCTTCACGTAGTCCCCGTGTTTTTGGTGATTCTCCTGGATGACCTTCAGCGTGTGGGGGTCGCAGAGCATGATCTCGGGCAGCGGCATCATGGTCGGCTCACCGGTGGTGACGCGCTTGCGGGCGGCCTCCATCACTGTCTTGTGAAACGAGTCCCACTCGTGCGGCCTTCTCACCGAGCGCATCCAGCGCTCCCCCTCGTGCACTCCCACGGAGGAGACCAACACCTTCACGCGCTCATCGAAGGCCGCCACCCAGATGGCGTTCGCCCCGCCGAAGCTCGTGCCGAAAATGCCGATTCGCTCCGGGTCCACGCCCCCGACCGTCTCCATGTAGGAGATGGCGTCGTAGGTGTCCTGCGCCTGCTCCAGGGGCCGCTGGCGGCCGCGCTCGCCCTCGCTCTTGCCGAAGCCGCGATGATCGGGCGCCAAGATGAAGTAGCCCTCCTCCCAGAGCCTCCTGGGAACGTCCATCCCGTAGACATCCTTCATCCCGCTGTAGCCGTGCAGGCAGATGATGGCGGGCCTGGGCGGGTCGCCCTCTCGCCAGCCTTTGGGCGCATAGAGGTGGGATGCGATTTTCAGGCCGTCACTGTAGTAAACAATTTCTTCGTACATGCAGGTTTCCCCTCCAGGCAACGACGCTGGGCGCCGGACTTAATGAAATTTAATAAGAAAACCCCACCGGCTTATACGACTCCGGCCGTTCGGCTATCATTCGCGATGCAAACCCTTGAGTTCGCGCAACAATTCTCCGGTGTCGGGCGCGCGCATGAGCGCCTCCCCGACGAGGATGGCGTCCACCCCCTCATCCACCAGGGGAGCCACCTCCCGCCACCCGAAAATCCCGCTCTCTGAAACCAGAACGAGTTCCGCTCTCTGCTCGGGCGTGAGTTGCCCAAACACCGAGGCGGTATGCTCCGTATCGACCTCGAAGGTCTTGAGATTCCGGTTGTTCACGCCGAGCACGCGGGTTCCCGCCTCGAGGGCGCGCCCGAGTTCTTCCTCCGCATACACCTCCACGAGCGCGTCCATCTCCAGTTCCTCGGCGAGCGCGCGCAAATCCTCCATCTGCGTCGTCTCGAGGATGGCCGCAATCAGCAAGACGGCGTCCGCCCCGCCCGCGCGGGCCTCAAGAATCTGATATTCGGTGAAAATAAACTCTTTTCTGAGAACGGGCAGGCCCACCGCTGCGCGCACCTGTTCGAGATGCGCCATCTCGCCCAGGAAGCGCCTCCGCTCGGTCAAAACTGAAACGGCGGCAGCACCTCCTTCCTCGTAGGCTGCGGCGATTCGGGCCGG
Organism: bacterium; assembly: GCA_965261085.1. Classification (GTDB taxonomy): domain Bacteria; phylum UBA8248; class UBA8248; order UBA8248; family UBA8248; genus Bin107. The sequence goes on along the minus strand of OZ253442.1, from coordinate 2,183,237 downwards.
CTCGAAGCGCTCGGCTATCCGGCCCTGGGAGGGGGAGGCTTGTTTCACTTCGGCGATGACGCGCATCAGGCCGCCACCTGTGTCCTCACCCGAATCGGGCCGCCTGAGCGCGCCCGCGAAATCCAATGTCGGCGGCGCGTCCTTCGCCATGGACTTGATATCGGCTTCGGAGCGCTTCCTCTTGTCCGAAGCGATGTCCTCGCGGACGCCTTCCACGAGTTTGTCGAGAACCGTATCCGTCGCAATCGTCAAAATTTTCATACTCCTCTACCGGAAACGCCAACCCGCAAAGCCGGACAGAGCCACATCTGCTTCAGACTGAAGGGGTTTCATTCCTCTTCGTCGTGAACATCTATCGCGCGGTAAGCGAAGCCGCCCGCCTTTCACTCAGGAATTGGACACTTCCACGAGATGCGACAAAACACTGGCCGCCTTGCCCGAATCTATCGCCGAGGCCGCCTGCTGGACGCCCTTTCTTAAATTCTCCGCCTTGTTCGCGGCGATGAGGGCGGCGGCGGCGTTCAAGAGTACGATGTCGCGCTTGGGGCCATTTTCTCCCGCGAGGATGGCGCGCGTGATATCGGCGTTCTCGGGAGGCTCGCCCCCCTTGAGCGCATCCGCATCCGCGCGCTCGAGACCCGCCTCCTCGGGCGTGACGTCATACGTCCTGATTTCGCTCCCGTCCCACTCCGATACGCGCGAGGGGCCGGTGAGCGTCAACTCGTCCATCCCGTCCGATCCGTGCACCACCAGCGCCTTCTGACAACCCACCTGGCGCAGCACGTCCGCCACCAGCTCGGTAAGTTCGGGCGCGTATACGCCCACCAACTGGCTCTGGGCGCGCGCGGGGTTCGTGAGCGGTCCCATGACGTTGAAGATGCTCCGCATGGCGAGTTCGCGTCTCGGGCCGATGGCGTGCTTCATCGCGCCGTGCAGCATGGGCGCAAACAGAAAGCCAACGCCCGTCTCGTCGATGCACTCGCCCACCTTCTCGGGCGAGGCCTCGATGTTCACCCCCAGCGCCTTCAGCACGTCGGCGGCGCCCGATTTGCTCGACACCGCGCGGTTGCCGTGCTTCGCCACAGGCTGGCCCGCCGCCGCCACGACGAGGGCGGCGCTCGTGCTGATGTTGAAGGTGTGCGTACCATCGCCGCCCGTGCCGACCACGTCGATGACGAAGGGGTGTTTCGTCTTCACCCACGTCGCCTTGGCGCGCATGGAGCGGACACTGCCCGCGATTTCTTCCGGTGTTTCTCCCGCCATGCGAAGCGCCACCAGATAGGCGCCGATCTGGGCCTGGGTGGCCTCGCCCGTCATGATGAGGTCCATCACTTTTTCCGCCTCATCCGCGCTTAAGTGCCGGCCTTCCACGAGCTTTCCGATGGCTTCCTGAATCATGAACGCATATCCTCACCAAGTTGTAGGGTTTTCATTTGTTCCCTCTGCGTTACAGCCTCAGCGATAGACGTGCACTCCCGGGGAAACATGGACGCCGAAAAGTACATGAACATCGTCGATTCCGGGCTACCATACCGCGTCCGCGCTCATTCCCTCAAGGCTGCTCGATGGCGCCTTCGAGCGCATTTTTGAGCAGCGCCTTACCTTCGGGCGAGAGTATGGATTCAGGATGAAACTGAACACCCGCGACCGCCATACCCCGGATACGAAGCGCCATGATCTCCCCCTCGTCCGTCTCCGCGCATACCTCGATTTCGGGAGGCATGTTCTCGCGCGCAAGCAGGAGGCTGTGGTATCGCGTCGCCGTCATCGGATTCGACAACCCGCGAAAGACGCCCCGCCCATCGTGTCTAATCTCGGAAGTTTTCCCGTGCATGATTCGCTCGGCGCGAACGACCTCGCCTCCGAAGACAGATGCGATGGCCTGATGACCCAAGCATACGCCAAGTATGGGGTATTCACCGGCATATCTCTCGACGAGCGGCATCGAGAGGCCCGCGGATTCGGGCCGCCCCGGCCCCGGGGATATGACGATCAACTCGAGAGCGAGTTCGGCCACCTCATCGAGTTCGAACTGATCGTTTCGCCACACCGTCACATCCGCGCCCAGTTCGGCCAGATACTGAACGAGGTTGTAGGTGAACGAATCGTAATTATCGATCATCAATACGCGCGTCATGTCGTATTCTCCGCCCTAGGGAAGTCCGCCCCGCGCCACGTCCAGAGCGCGGAGGGAGCCTCGGGCCTTGTTGATGGTTTCCTCGTATTCGAAATCGGGCTTTGAATCCGCCACGACACCCGCCCCCACCTGGAGGTAGAGCTTGCCTTCGCGCGCGTAGAGCGTGCGTATCGCGATGCAGGTATCCATGCTTCCACCAAAACCGAAATACCCTACTGCGCCCGAATAGGGACCCCGGCGCACCGGCTCCATTTCGTCGATGATCTCCATGGCGCGCACCTTGGGCGCGCCCGAGACGGTGCCCGCCGGAAACGAGGCCCGCAGCACGTCGAACGCATCCTTGCCCTCGGCCAGTTTTCCCACCACGTTGCTCACGATGTGCATGACGTGGGAATAGCGCTCCACCACCATCTGCTCGGTGACCCGGACCGTGCCGCGCTCGCACACGCGGCCGATGTCGTTTCGGCCCAGGTCGACGAGCATGATGTGCTCGGCCCGTTCCTTCTCATCGGCGAGCAGTTCATCCGCCAGTGCCCGATCCTCCGCCTCATCGCCTCCGCGCCGGCGCGTACCGGCGATGGGGCGCACCTCGACCTTATCCCCCTCGAGCCTAACGAGCACCTCGGGCGATGCGCCAACAAGGGTCACGTCGCCGAGTTCCAGATAAAACATATAAGGAGAGGGATTGACCGTCCGCAACGCCCGGTAGATGGCGAAAGGGTGCACGTCCAGAGCGCTTTCGAGGCGTTGTGAGAGCACGACCTGAATCGCCTCGCCCGCGTGGATGAGCTCCACCGTATCGGCGACGACCTTCTCGAACCCCTCGCGCGTAAAAGATGAGTAAAGGCCCGGCATGTTCTCGACTGGATGCCCGCTCCCGTCATCATGGGGCGGTTCCTCAGGCTCGTAAGGCGGGGCGACGGAAGGACCTCTCAGCTTTTCGATGAGCGCATCGACGCGCGCGCACGCATCCTCGTAGACGGCCTCGGGGCCGTCGTCGCGTATGTGCGCATGGGCGAGGACGTACATCTTCTGCGCCACGTTGTCGAAGATGATCAGGGACTTCGTGATCATGAAAAGCAGTTCGGGCAGTTCGAGATCGTCATGCGCATTCTCGGGCAGGCGTTCGATGAAGCGAACCGCGTCATAGCCCATGTAACCGATAGCGCCTCCCCAGAACCTCGGCAGACCGGGAAGATCGACGGGTACGTACGGCTGAATCAACTGCCTGAGAGCATCGATGGGATCATCGACGGTGAATTCTTCGCTCTCCCCATCCTGTGTGGTGCGCACCCGCTTCCCCTTGCTCTCGAAGATGAGGGAAGGCTCGCTGCCCAAAAAGGTGTATCTCGCCCACTTCTCCCCGCCCTCGACGCTTTCGAGCAAAAACGAGTAGGGGCCGTCGGCGATTTTCAGATAGGCCGACACCGGCGTATCGAGATCGGCGAGTATCTCCCGATATACCGGAATAATGTTGCCTCGCTCACAGAGGCGGAGAAAGGTTTCCTTGTCCGGCGCATGATTTTCTGGGTTCATTTTTCTTCGAGACATCGTCTTTCAAGCGATGCCTCGCCTCCATACAAAAAAAGCCACGGGACCAAACAGGCCGCCATGGCTTGGGGATTCGCTTCCAAAAAACTCAGACAACAACCCTTATGGCGCACCTCCAGATTTGGCGGGGCATCGCCAGGGCCAAGCCTCTCTGCATGTTTCCCGCGTTCTCATTCGTGCTATCCCCATAATTGAGAATTCCGCTGCTTCGCCGAAGATACCCAAATTTGGGAGAATTGGTCAAGCGTCGGTTTCCTCAGGCCCCGGAACGGCCTCGGGCGGCAGCTTGTCGCCATAGTCTACGCAGACCAGGGAAAGCCCCTGGGGCGGCGCATTGACGCCCGCCAGAGCTCTGTTCCTGCCCGCGAGCACCTCCCGCACGGAATCGGCCTCGCGCTCACCGCTGCCCACCTCCACCAGGACGCCGACCAGGTTTCTCACCATGTGGCGCAGAAATCCCTCCGCCGTCGCTTCGATAACCACCTCATCGCCCGCGCGCTCCACGCCCAGGCGCTCGAGGCGGCGCACGGTGTTCTCGGGCCTCCCCTTCTCCCGACAAAAGCTGGCGAAATCATGCTCGCCCTCGAGTATTTTCGCCGCCCGGCGCATCGCTTCGACTTCGAGGCGTTTTCGCACGTGCCAGGTGTAAGGATGGCGGATGGCGCTCGGCGAGCGGCGATTGAGGATGCAGTAGCGGTAGGTCTTGCGAACGGCGTCGAACTGGGCGTGAAAACCGCCGGGCGCCTCCCGGCAATCGAAAATCGAGACGTCACGGCCCATCATGGTGTTCAGGCCGATGCGCACCTTGTAGGGTTCGATTCGAGAGAGCGTATGAAAGTGCGCCACCTGTCCCCATGCGTGGACGCCGGCGTCGGTGCGTCCCGAGCCGATGATGCGTATCGGCTCTCCGCACATCTTCGTGAGCGCGTTTTCTATTTCGCTTTGTACGGTTCGCTGGCCGGGCTGGGTCTGCCAACCGTGAAAATTCGTACCCTCGTATTCTATCCACAGGACGAGGCAGCGGGTATTTTCGGCGTTCATCGGCAAAGCGGCTAGGTGAGCGGCGCGTTCGAAAGCGTCCCGTTCAGCGCCACACGCAGGGAAATACCCGTGGCGGAAGTCTCGATTCCGGCGATTCGCTCGGGCGGGCCTTCGGCGAGCAGATAACCGCCCTCCTCCCCTCCTTCGGGTCCCAGGTCGATGATGTGATCCGCCGATTTGATGACGTCCACGTTGTGCTCGATGACGATGACGGTGTTTCCCTGATCGACCAGGCGATGCAGCACGCCCAACAGCTTTTCGATGTCGGCGAAGTGAAGCCCCGTGGTCGGCTCATCGAGAATGTAGACCGTCCTGCCGGTGGCCCGTTTGGCGAGTTCTCTCGAAAGCTTGATGCGCTGCGCCTCTCCGCCGCTCAGCGTCGTGGCCGGCTGGCCCAGGCGCAGGTAGCCCAGACCCACGTCCTGGAGCGTCTTCATCTTCCAGCGTATGGCGTTGATGTTCTCGAAAAACGCCAGGGCCTCATCCACCGTCATCTCAAGCACCTCGGCGATGTTCCGCCCTTTGTAGCGGATGTCGATCGTGTCGCGATTGAAGCGCCTGCTTTGGCATTCCGAACACTGCACGAACAAATCGGGCAAAAAGTGCATTCCCAGCCGAATGTAGCCATCTCCCTGGCAGGTCTCGCAGCGTCCCCCTTTGACGTTGAAGCTGAAGCGTCCGGCGAGATAGCCGCGCTTTCGCGCCTCGGGCACCTGGGAGAAAAGATTCCGAATCGGGGAGAACACGCCCGTGTAGGTGGCCGGGTTGCTCCTCGGCGTTCGCCCGATGGGCGATTGATCGATGGCGATGACCTTGTCGATGAGTTCCACGCCCTCGATGGAATCGTGCGCGCCGGGCGTGGCGAGCGAGCGGTATATGCGCCGGGAAAGCGCGCGATAGAGAATCTCGTCCACCAGCGTGCTCTTGCCGCTGCCGCTCACGCCCGTGACGCATATGAGCAAGCCGAGCGGAAAATCCACGTCCACGTTCTTGAGATTGTGCTGCCGCGCCCCCCGGATGGAGATGCAATCTTCGTTCGGCGCGCGGCGCTGCTCCGGGCGGGGAATATCGAGTGCGCCTGAGAGGTATCGCCCCGTCAGCGAGTCGGCGTTCGAGCGAATATCGCCAGGCGCGCCGCAGGCCACGAGGTATCCCCCATGCTCACCCGCGCCGGGGCCCAGATCCACCACGTAGTCGGCCGATTCGATGGTCTCCCTGTCGTGTTCGACGACGATGATCGTGTTGCCCATGTCGCGGAGGCGGCGCAGCGTATCCAGAAGGCGGCGGTTGTCGCGCTGGTGCAGGCCGATGCTCGGCTCATCGAGCACGTACAAAACGCCCACCAGACTGGAGCCGATCTGGCTCGCCAGCCGGATTCTCTGGCCCTCGCCTCCCGCGAGCGTTCCCGAAGGTCTGTCCAGCGTGATGTAGTTGAGCCCCACCTTTTCGAGAAATTCGAGCCGTTCGATGATTTCCTTCAAAATCCGATCCGCCACGAGGTCGTTCCTATCCATGCGGTTTTGTTCTTCAAAAAAGACGCGCAGGCTCTTGATGCTCATGGCGGAGACCTCGGCGATGCTTTTTCCGCCATAGGTCACGGCGAGGCTCTCGGGCTTTAAGCGTCCACCCGCGCAGGCCTCGCACGGCATGACGCTCATGCATTTTTCTAAATCCGCTCTCATACCCTCGCTCGCCGTCTTCTCCAGCCGCGCGACGAGGGCGGGCACGACGCCCGGGAAAACGCGCTCGCGCCTGAGCGTGCGCCTGCCCGTCTTGTGGCGAATTTTCAGCTTCCCGCCTCTGCTACCGTGGAGCAGGATGTTCTTGTGTCTTTTGGAGAGTTTGGCGAAAGGCTTGTCCGCCGGAATCTTTTCCGCCTCCATGACCGCGCGCATAGCTGAAGCCAGAAAGCTCTTGCTCCCAGCGAGCGGGGCGATGGCGCCCTCATCCAGCGTGAGCAAGGGATCGGGGACGATTTTCTCCTCATCCATCCGGTGCACCACCCCCAGGCCGCCGCACGCCGTACACGCCCCGTAGGGGCTGTTGAAGGAAAACATGCGCGGCGCCATCTCGGGAATGTTCACGCCGCACGCCGCGCAGGTGCACTCCTCGCTGAAGAGATACTCGGTGCCGTCATCCTCCAGGAAAATCACCAGCCCCTTGGCAAGCCCCAAGGCCGTCTCGATGGATTCGCCGAGGCGTTTTTCCGCGCCCGGGCGCAGCACCACGTGATCCACCACCACCTCGATGTTGTGCGTCATGTGGCGGTTGAGCGATATCTCCTCCCCGAGCCGGAAAAAGCGCCCGTCCACCCGCACCCTGAGGTACCCCTTGCGCTCCAGGTCCTCGAATTCCTTTCGGTATATCCCCTTGCGGCCCCGCACGATGGGGGCGAGGATTTCAAGCGATTTCCCCGAGCCCAAGCCCATCGCCCGGTTCACCATCTGCTCCACGTTGAGCGCGTTCATGGATTGTCCGCACGAGGGGCAGTGCGGCAGGCCGAGGCGGGCGTAGAGCAGCCGCAGATGGTCGTAGATCTCCGTCACCGTGCCGACGGTGGAGCGCGGGTTCTTGCTCACCGTTTTCTGTTCGATGGCGATGGTGGGCGAGAGGCCCTCGATGGAATCGACGTCGGGCTTGCCGATCTGGTCGATGAACTGGCGCGCGTAGGCGGAGAGGGATTCGATGTAGCGGCGCTGTCCCTCGCCGTAGAGGGTGTCGAAAGCGAGGGAACTCTTGCCCGAGCCGCTCAGGCCCGTGATGACGATGAGCTTGTCGCGCGGGATGTCGAGGCTTAAATCCTTGAGGTTATGCTCGCGCGCACCCCGGACGCGGATTTTCCTCTCTCGCCGTGTTCTTCCGTTCAGGGACGACATGAACTCTCCCGGCGCGCGCCGCCGCGCGGGGGCGGGGCCTCGCAAAGAGCGAGACGATGAGCGGGCTAGTACCAGATGAGCCCGCCCGTCACGTTGATGTCCTGGGCGGTCATGTGAGCGGCCTCCTCAGAGGCCAGAAAAACGCACAAGGCGGCGTGATCCTCCGCGTCGACGAGCGTCTTCAGCGCCGCCGGCGCGGTGAAGGTCTGCTTCGCCTCCTCGAAGGTCGTGCCGAAACTCTGCGACATGTTATCGATGACGCTGTCGATCCTGGGACCCGAGGTGGCCCCGGGGCAAATCGCGTTCACCGTGACGCCGTATTCGCCGAGCTCGAACGCGAGGGTGCGCGTCAAGCCGATGACCGCCATCTTCGAAGCCGTGTAGGGCGTGCGGTTCGGCAGGGGCCGCTTGCCGCTCATCGAACTGATGTTGAGGATGCGCCCGTATTTGTTTTTCTTCATCGTGGGGATGACGTGCTTGCTCATCAGGAAGGTGCCCGTGACGTTGACGCCGAAGCACTCCTCCCACTCCTCGCGCGTCACGTCCTCGCACGCCTGCGTGGGGCCTGCGATGCCGGAGTTGTTCACGAGAATGTCGATGGTGCCGAACTCGGCGAGCGTCTTCTCCACGAGGGCCTGAACCGCGGCCTCATCCGTGAGGTCGGTGGGCACGACGAGGGAGGCGCCGTCGGGCATCCCGGCGGCGGTGTCCTCCAGATTCGCGAGCGTGCGCGCGGCGAGCACGACCTTGGCCCCCTCGCGCGCAAACGTCAGGGCGATGACTTTTCCGATACCCTGCCCCGCCCCGGTGATGATGGCGACTTTATCCTTCAAACGCATTTTCAGGCTTCTCCCGTTGATTCGAGTCCGAGTGGATGAATGTATTATTGCGCCGCGGGCAGTTCCACTCCCGGGAACCAGAAACCCAACTCGAAAGCGGCGGTATCGGGCGCGTCGGAGCCGTGCGTGGAGTTGCGCTCGATGCTCTCGCCCAATTCCGCGCGAATCGTTCCCGAATCAGCCTCCGCGGGGTTCGTGGCGCCCATTACGTCGCGCCAGCGCCTGATGGCGTCCTCGCGCTCGAGAGCCAGCACCACCGTGCGGCCTGAGGACATGAACGTCGTGAGATCGCCGAAGAAGGGGCGCTCCCTGTGAACGGCGTAAAAACCCTCGGCCTGCGCTTTCGACATGTGGACGAGCCTCATGCCCAGAACCTGAAAACCCTCCTCCTCGATGCGCGAGAGAATCCTGCCGCTAAGGCCGCGCTCGGTGGCGTCGGGTTTAATCATCGCGAACGTGCGTTCCATGTGCTGTTTCCCTTTCCGTGTGTGGCGTTATGCCCTGCCCAGCGCCTTGGCCATGGTGAGGCCCATCTCGGCCGGGCTTTCGGTGACGTGAATGCCGCATTCGTCCATGACCCGCATCTTCTCGGCCGCGGTGCCCTCCCCGCCGGAGATGATCGCGCCCGCGTGGCCCATGCGCCGGCCCGGAGGAGCCGTCTGGCCCGCGATGAAGCCCACGAGCGGTTTCGTGACGTTCTCCTTCGCCCAGCGCGCCGCGTCCTGCTCGGCGGAGCCGCCGATCTCGCCGATCATGATGATGGCCTCGGTCTTCGGGTCGTCCTCGAACATGCGCAGAAGATCGATGTACATCGTGCCGATGACGGGGTCGCCGCCGATGCCCACGCAAGTCGTCTGGCCCAGACCCTGTTCGGTGAGCTGGGCGACGACCTCATAGGTGAGCGTGCCGCTCTTCGAGATGACGCCGATGGTGCCTTCCTTGTGAATGTGGCCCGGCATGATGCCCATCTTGCAGCCGCCGGGCGTGATGACGCCCGGGCAGTTGGGGCCGATGAGCACGGCTTCGCCCTCTTCCATGTGGCGCTTGACGTACACCATGTCGCGCACCGGAATGCCCTCGGTGATGCACACCACGAGGGGTAACCCTGCGTCCACGGCCTCCACGACGGCGTCCGCCGCGAAGGGGGGCGGCACGAAGATGAGCGAGGCGTTTGCGCCCGTCTCTTGCACCGCTTCGGCGACCGTGTTGAACACGGGCGCGCCGTCCGCCTCCTGCCCGCCCTTGCCGGGCGTCACGCCGGCCACCACCGCGCCGCCGCCGCCCGCGAACTCACGGCTGTATTTTTGACACTGCGCGGCATGAAAGCCTCCCTCGCGCCCGGTGATGCCCTGCACGAGGATGCGCGTCTCCTTGTCGATCAGAATACTCAAAACCAGACCCCCTAGCGCTTAAGGGCCGCGACCACCTTCTCGGCGGAATCGGCCATGGTATTGCCCACGGTGAAATCGAGACCCGAGCCTTCGAGGATCTCGCGGCCCTTCTCCACGTTCGTCCCCTCCATGCGGATGATGATGGGCACGTTCACGTTCACGGTCTTGACGGCCTCCACGACGCCTTCGGCGAGAACGTCGCAGCGCAGAATGCCGCCGAAGATGTTGATGAAAACGGCCTTCACGTCCGGATCGTCCATGAGGATGCGAAAGGCGTTCTCCACCATCTCCTTGCTCGCGCCGCCGCCCACGTCGAGGAAGTTCGCGGGGGACGCCCCGGCGAGTTTGATGATGTCCATCGTCGCCATGGCGAGGCCCGCACCATTCACCATGCAGGCGACCGAGCCGTCGAGCTTGATGTAGTTGAGGTTGAATTTCGAGGCCTCGACCTCGAGCGGGTCCTCCTCGTCTTCATCGCGCATCGCGGCCACCTCCTCGTGGCGGTAGAGCGCGTTGTCGTCGAAGTTCACCTTGGCGTCGAGCGCGAGGATGCGGCCGTCCTTCGTCTGCACCAGGGGGTTGATCTCGAGGAGGGAAGCGTCCATTTCGTCATAAAACCGGTAGAGATTCGTGACGAATTTGACCCCCTCGCGAACGAGGCCGGCGGGTAAATCCAGACCATAAACGACGCGCCGCGCGGTCGAGGGCCAAACGGACAGCGCCGGGTCGACGGGAACCTTCAGGAGTTTTTCGGGCGTTTTCGCGGCCACCTCCTCGATGTCCATACCGCCCTCGGTGCTGGCCATGATAGTGGGGCGGCCCGTGGCGCGGTCGAGCACGATGCCGAGATAGAGTTCGCGCTCGATGTCGCTCGCCTCCTCCACCCATACCTTCTTGACCAGACGACCTTCCGGCCCCGTCTGGTGCGTCACCAGCGTCATGCCGAGAATCTCCGAGGCCGCTTCTTTCGCCTCCGCAGGCGTCCCGGCCAGCTTGACGCCGCCGCCCTTGCCGCGCCCGCCGGCGTGAATCTGCGCCTTGACGACCACCGCGCCGCCCAGATCCGCAGCGATGCGCTCGGCCGCGTCCGTCGTCTCGGCGACCCCGCCCCTCGGGACGGCCACGCCGTATTTCGCGAGCAATTCCTTGCCTTGGTACTCGTGGATGTTCATCCAACCCTCCAGAATCAATGCGATGAATACATTCTAACGCTGAAATTTTAAGCACAAAAAAGAATCATAATACTTCGGTTGACAAACCTTTTTTGCCGGTCAATTCACAAAGCTGCGACCAGTTAAATTCATAATTCCTTCTCCAAAACCACTCTCCCCTGCTCGGGTTTTTCTCACTCCCCCCTTGAGGGGGAGTCGCAGAAGCCGAGCCTTGCGAAGGCTAATGCGGTGGGGGGACAATGCTGAGCGAGGAGCGAGGAATTGGGGCCGATGTTTTCCTCGTTCGCAACACCCCCTCTTCGGTCAGGAGAATTCCTCCTTCTTCAGTCGGAATTCACCCCCCACCGGCGCGGTTGCGGGCTTCGCCCTTACCTTGCCGACTCCCCCTCAAGGGGGGAGTGATTACATTATTCCCTTTCGCATCCGGAACCCGAAATAGCAACGTCAAATCACATACATAATTCCCTAAAAATCGCGCCATGAACACCAAGACAGAAACGCACGAGCGGGCCTCACTTTGCAAACTTCTTGAAACCTTCCGCGAAAATATCCCGCCCCCGGCTGTCCACGGCGACCACGACCGGAAATTTCTCGACCACGAGCCTGCGAATCGCCTCGGTCCCCAAATCTTCGTAAGCGATCAACTCGACTTCTTTGACGCGTTTCGCCAGCAGGGCGGCCGTTCCGCCGATGGCGGCGAAATAGACGGCGCGATGCCGGGCGATGGCCTCCACCACCGCCGGGCTCCTGCCCCCCTTGCCTATCATTCCGGTGAGGCCGAGTTCCAGCATCCTGGGCGTGTAGGCGTCCATGCGGCCGCTCGTCGTGGGTCCCGCCGAGCCGATGATGGCCCCCGGCTTGGGCGGCGTCGGCCCGACATAGAAGAGCACCTGGCCCGCCACTTCGATGGGCAGGGCTTCTCCGCGCGCGGCCTCTTCGAGCATCCGTTTGTGGGCCGCATCCCGCGCCGTATAGAGGACGCCGCTCAACTCGCATATGTCGCCCATCGAGAGGGATTCCACCACCTTCTGGTCGAGCGGGAGGTCAATCGTCCGCATTTTAGAGAACCACCTCGGCGTGGCGGTGCGCGTGACACTCCACGTTCACGCAAATCGGCAGCGCTCCGATGTGGCAGGCGTAGGTTTCGACGTGCACGGCGATGCAGGTGGTATCCCCGCCCATGCCCATCGGCCCCACGCCGGTCCTGTTCACCGCCTCGAGTATATCGCGTTCGAGTTCGGCGACGAGGGGATCGGTGTTGGGCGCGCCCAGTTCGCGAAACAATGCCCATTTCGCCTGAAGCGCCGCCTTTTCAATAGAACCGCCCAGACCAATACCCAACAGAATGGGGGGGCATGGGTTTCCCCCCGATTTGAAAACATGGTCGACAATCGTCTGAATCACACCCTCGCGGCCATCTGAGGGCTTGAGCATACGCGCCATGCTCATGTTTTCAGCGCCCGTTCCCTTCGCGGCGAAATAAAGTTTCAGCCTGTCGCCTTCGACGACGCGGTAGTGGATAACGGCGGGCGTGTTGTCCTTGGTGTTCACGCGGCGGAGCGGGTCGTTGACAACCGAGCCGCGCAGATAGCCGTCCCGATAGCCCTGGCGAACCCCCTCGTTGATGGCGTCCTCCAGAAGCCCGCCCTCTACGTGGACGTCCTGGCCCACCTCGGCGAAGACGATGGAAACGCCCGTGTCCTGGCAATAGGGCACGCGCTCGGCGGACGCCAGCGCCGCATTCTCGGTGATCTGGTCGAGCACCATGAGGCCGAGAGAGGAGGTTTCACCGGCTTTCGCCTCTTCGATCTTCCGCACGTAGGCGGGGTCGACATGGTAGTTCGACTCGATGGACATTTCGCGAATCCTGGCCGTCACCTCGCCTGCGTCTATCGTTCGCATCGCACGTCCATCCCTCAACTATTCTTCGGTGCAGCAGCGCGCTCAGTCCAGGGTTTTTATCAACTCGCGCACGTGGTCGGCGGAATTATCGAACGCCGCCTTCTCCTCAGGCGTCAGTTCGAGTTCCACCACCTGTTCCATTCCGCCCGCGCCGAGCTTGGCGGGAACACCCATGAAAATGCCCTCCTGGCCGTATTCGCCCTCCAGCAGCGCCGCACAGGGGAGAATCCGCTTCTTGTCCTTCAGGATGGATTCCACCATCTGCACGATGGACGCGCCGGGCGCGTAGAACGCGCTGCCGGTTTTCAGGTAATTCACGATTTCCGCCCCGCCGTCGCGCGTTCTCTGCACCAGTTCCTCGATGCGCTCGGCATCCATGAGCGCCGTGATGGGAATTCCCGAAACCGTGCTGTACCTCGGCAACGGGACCATGCTGTCCCCGTGGCCGCCGAGCACGGTGGCCGAGATATCTTCGACGGAAACGCCCAGTTCCATGGAGATGAACGTCCGAAAACGCGCGCTGTCGAGCACGCCGGCCATTCCCATGATGCGCTCGCGCGGGAATTCGCACTGCATGTGGGCCTTGGTGACCATCACGTCGAGCGGATTCGAGACGATGATCAGAATACAATCGGGCGAATGCTTGACGACTTCGTCCGTCACGGAGCCGACGATGCCGGCGTTGATGCTGATGAGATCGTCGCGGCTCATGCCCGGCTTGCGGGCGATGCCCGCCGTGACGACGACGATGTCCGAATCCTTCGTGTCCGCGTAGTCGTTGGTGCCCGTGATGCGGCAATCGAAACCCACAACGGGGGCCGCTTCATACAGATCGAGCGCCTTGCCCTGGGGCACGCCCTCGACGATGTCGATGAGCACGATGTCGCCCAACTCCCTGGCCGCCGCCCAATGGGCCGTCGTGGCGCCCACGTTTCCCGCGCCCACAATGGTGATTTTTGGCCTCGCCATGATTCTCTCCCGTCTCCTTGTGATTACATGCTCGCGATAATGGCTTTTCCGAAGCCAGAACAGGAGAGCTTTTTGGCGCCCTTCATCTGGCGGTGCAGGTCGTAGGTGACCGTCTTTTTCTGAATCGCGCCCTCGATGCCCTTGACGATGAGCTTCGCCGCCTTCTCCCAACCCATGTCCTCGAGCATCATGCCCGCCGAGAGGATGAGGCTGCTCGGATTCACCATGTCCTTGCCCGCGTATTTGGGCGCCGTACCGTGCGTGGGCTCGTAGAAGTGAATCTTGTCGCCGATGTTCGCGCCCGGGGCCATGCCGAGGCCGCCGACCTGGCCGGCAATGGCGTCCGAGAGATAATCGCCGTTCAGGTTGGTGCAGGCGAGCACCTGGTATTCCCGCTGGCGGGTGAGCACCTGCTGGAAGATGTTGTCGGCGATGCGGTCGTTCACGAGTATCTTGTCCTTGGGCATCTTGCCGTTATACTTCTTGCTCCAAAGCTCCTCTTCCGTGACGATGTACTTTCTGTACTTCTTCTTGAGGAAGGCGTAGCCCCAGTCCTTGAAGGAACCCTCGGTGTATTTCTGCACGTTGCCCTTGTGGACGATCGTCAAGACCTTCTTGTTTTGCGCGATGGCGTAGTCGATGGCCTTCTTCACGATGCGCTCGCTGCCGAAAACGGAGATCGGCTTGACGCCGATGCCGCTGTCCGCACGGACGTTGCAGCCCATCTCCTCGTTCAGGAATTTAATCACCTTCTTCGCCTCCTTGGAGTTGAGCTCCCACTCGATGCCGGCGTAGACGTCCTCGGTGTTCTCGCGGAAGATGCACATGTCCATCCATTCGGGATGCACCATGGGAGAGGGAACGCCCTTGAAGTAGCGCACCGGGCGCACGCAGGCGAAAAGGTCGTTCATCTGCCGGAACGCGACGTTGAGGCTCCTGAACCCGCCGCCGATGGGCGTGTAGAGGGGTCCCTTGATGGCGAAATAAAAGTGGCGAATCGCCTGCATGGTCTCATCGGGCATCAACTCGCCGTAGGTCTCCATGGCGTCCTCGCCCGCCATGACGCGGAACCATTCGATGCGCTTCTTCCCCCGGAACGCCTTTTCCACGGCGGCGTCGACCACATCCATCATCACGGGCGTGATGTCCACGCCGATGCCGTCGCCCCGGACGTAGCAGACGATTGGGTCGTCGGGTATCTGGGGTTTCTTTCCCCGGAAAGAAATGCGCGTTCCCTGTTTCGGTGCTTCGAGTTTGTCGAATTTGATGCTCATTCAATGCTCCCCTTAAGTTTCGTCACGCGACAAAATACGTCGCCGAAAATGCGGGCAAAACGGAATAAAGGTTCCGTTCTCACATGAAATTCGCCGAACGGCCCCCGGAAATAATTGTTGGGGTAAAATGTTCATGGCGCATTCAAACGAACTTTACCGCCCTCTCCATATCACGTCCCCCGCTCCTACGCCAGCCGGGAGGAGAAGATTTTTCATCTCCCCGAGGTCTGGAAATTCGGCTGGAACTCCGATGTGGATTCTGATAGGGTGGAGTTGATTTTCAGGTGTCGCGACGCTTGTCGGTAAACGTGAACAATTCGATAAAATACGATAAATTCACGATGTTTTTCGATAAATTTCTGAGGGATTACTGAGGCGCGCTACACCAAGAACATTCTCATAAAACTCATCCAAAGTCAAGTAGTTATCCTCCCCCGACACCCGGTTTCCCATGGCGCATCGCACCAGACAAAAACTCGGTCAACACTTCCTTCACGAGAAGAGGTATCTCTCTCATATCATTGATTTAGCAGGAATTACGACCGGAGAAGATGTACTTGAAATCGGCGTGGGCGAAGGCGCCCTCACGCGGCACCTCCTCGATGCCGGCGCCATCGTCCACGGCATCGAGATAGACGAGGCGCTCATACCCGCGCTCAAGAAGATGGAGGATGAGCACGAGAGATTTCATCTGATTCACGGCGACGCGCTCGAAATCGACTACGCCACCCTCCCCAAAAAGATGAAACTGGTGGCGAATTTGCCCTACCAGGTCGCTTCGGCCATAATCTCACAACTCACTGAAAAGATTGAACGATTTCCTCTCATGGTATTGATGGTGCAACGTGAAGTGGGTGAGAGGCTTTGCGCTGCACCAGGCGGGAAGGACTATGGTTCACTCACTCTCTGGGTAGGGCATCGCTATAAGGCGAAGCTATGCCTAGTGGTGCCCCCAGGCGCTTTTCGGCCACCACCAAAAGTCGACTCCGCGATCATACGACTAGAGGCGAGAGAGAAGCCCCGGGTAGATGTAGGAGATGAGAAACTCTATTTCCGGATCATCCAGGCAGGTTTCGCGCACCGCAGGAAAACCCTGTTCAACAATCTCAAATCATTGAATCTATATGAGTTAAATGATACGAAAAAACTCTTCTCAAACCCGGAGGCTTTGCGAAACCTTCTTGAAAGAGCAGACATCGACCCCGACCGGCGCGCGGAAACCCTGGACGCTTACGAATTCGCGAGAATTACCCGAGCCATGGAATCACTCATGGGTGGTGTGTAGACATTGGCAACCAGAATCTTGATTTACCGAATGGGAGCATTCGGGGACACCCTGCTATTGGTTTTATTATTCAAACATTTACGTGCCCATTATGAAAACGCTCACATCTCCCTGGCAGCAAACCCCCATTATGCAGCCCCACTACTCGACTCGGGGTTGATTCACGAAATTCTCGATGGGGGAGCAGCCCCTTTTCACCTCCTGTATCACGACCAACCACAGGAAAATGACGCGTTATTTCAACTCATCGAGCCCTACGATACGTGCATGTTTTACACTTCGGATGATTCAGGAGAACTCGCTAAACGGCTGAATTCAAATGGGTTGAATAAATATCAGATCCACCCGCCTTTTCCTCCTGTCTCAGCAGAAATTCATATCTGCGAGTGGATGATGCATCCTTGGTCATCTTTGGGTGTTCCCGAGAGCGAGAAAATCACTCTGCAGCCTTCACATGATAATTTAATTTTAGCAAATAAAGTATTGAATAAATGTGGCATAGAGGATAAGTTCTTCATCATCCATCCGGGTGGAGGGGGAAAGGGCAAATGGATTCCTCCTCAGATTCTCGCCACTATGGCGCGAAGGCATGCTGATGAAACAGGCCAGTGGCCCGTCGTGATAGAAGGGCCAGCAGATTCAGTGGCTAGCGAGGAATTTCAAAGGCTTTGGGACGATTCCATCACCAATATCAACGATATTCCACCCAAAGTTCTAAGCGCTATTTTATCAAAATCTTCCGCGTATTTTGGAGGGGATTCCGGCGTTTCTCATCTCGCGTCTCTTTATGCGCCGGACGCCACGATACTTTATGGCCCTTATTCCAACATGCGGGTTTGGCACCCCATAGGTTCTCACACGCGCTGTGTTCCATGGGAAACAATATGAGGGGTTGAGTCTTTTTATTCTTTGAGTCTATTTTTGCCAAGACAGACGAAACCCCAACAAAAACAAAAATCAACTAATAAAGTTGGCCAGCCTGCCCCAGCGCGGTGAACCCGAATCGCCGTTCCAAGACCAATAAATCATGAAAGCGGAGCCACGGAGTTTATCGTCCCAACACGGCGCAGACCATAAAGAACAAGGAAAAGGCAATCTAAAAGCATAACCCGCAAAACGGACAGGTATATGATTCACGCGCTCACCTATTTTCAAAAAACCCCAAAAACGGCTGTCTTGGCTATTGTTTCGGTTATCCCCCAGCATGAATAGATGTCCCGGCGGGACTTTCTGTGGCCCCCATTTACTCTCAAAGCCTACAGCGGCGCCAATTGGCTTAAAACGCACATATTTCTCATCCAACGCCACACATTTTTCCGGTGTATTCGGCGAAGCGCAGTTGATAAACACTTTTTCTCCGCGAACCATCACCTCCTCACCCGGTAAAGCAATGACGCGCTTAATAAAATCTCGTCGTTCATCCTTAGGAAACCTGAATACAATAATATCCCCGCGCTCAGGCTTGCGGAACCAAAAGATGAATTTATTGACGAGTATATGGTCGCCAACAAGAAGAGTATTTTCCATCGAACCCGAGGGTATCTTAAATGCTTGCACCACAAAGGTGCGCACAAACATAGCCAATAACAAAGCGATGATGATCGCCTCAGCATATTCGCGAAAAGTTGATTTGGATTTGCGCTTTCGCTTCGCGCTCTTGCGTGTAACCAGACTGGCATCCGACACGTTTTACTCCTTGCCCACATCCAAAACAGCCATAAATGCTTCTTGAGGCACTTCTACAGTTCCGATATTCTTCATGCGCTTCTTTCCTTCTCGCTGTTTTTCCAACAACTTTCGTTTCCGCGTGATATCACCACCATAGCATTTCGCAGTCACATCTTTTCTCAACGCTCGAATCGTCTCCCGCGCAATTACCCGGTTTCCAACCGCGGCCTGTATGATGACCTCAAACATTTGTCTCGGGATGATTTCTTTCATCTTCTGCACCAGTGCCCGGCCATGATAGTAGGCTTTCTCTTTGTGAATGATCGTCGAAAATGGGTCTATCGGCTGGCCGTTGAGCAGGACATCCAGCTTTACGACCTCCGCTGAGCGAAAATCCAGGTGCTCATAGTCGAAACTCGCATACCCACGAGAAACGGATTTTAATTTGTCGTAAAAATCAAAGAGAATCTCACTAAATGGTAGTTCGTAGGCGATTTGCACTGTTGTCGTATCGATATATTCCATAGAGCGCTGAATGCCACGCTTCTCCTGTGCTAATTTGAGAACGGCGCCAACATATTCCGAGGGCACAAGAATTGTGCCCAAAATGAACGGTTCCTCGATCGTCTCAATCCTCGAGAGTTCGGGCAATTTCGCTGGGCTATCGATTTCTTCCACTGTAGAATCACTGAGCAGAACGCGAAAAATCACTGTCGGGGCTGTGATGATGAGTGTCAGATCATATTCACGCTCCAGTCTCTCGCGAATGATTTCCATGTGAAGAAGACCCAAGAACCCACATCTAAAACCGAACCCCAAAGCAACCGACGTCTCGGGCTCATAGGTAAAGGCCGAATCGTTCAGCCTGAGTTTCTCTAGCGCCGTCCTCAAATCTTCATACTCGGCACTATCCACCGCATACAAACCGCTAAACACCATCGCTTTCGGCTCCTGGAAGCCTTGGATGGCCTCACGTGCAGGGTCTTTGGCAAGCGTAATAGTGTCACCCACTCGAGTATCGCTCACCTCTCGTATCGAAGCAGATAAAATTCCCACTTCGCCCGGCCCAAGTTCTTTTATTTTCACTTCATGAGGCGTAAAAGTGCTTAAACTCAGAACTTGATATTCCTGACCAGTCGACATAAAGCGGACGATATCACCCTTGCGAATGGTTCCTTCAAACATGCGAAATAACGAAATGGCTCCCTGGTAGGAATCATACCAAGAATCTATCACGAACCCTTGTGCAGAACCCTCGGGATCTCCGTTTGGAGGTGGAACTCGCTCAACGATTGCTTCAAGTAGCGAATCCACTCCTTCGCCTTGTTTCGCGCTTACCAGCAGGCATTCATCTCCATCAATTCCGATTATGTCCTCCACTTGCTTCATCACGCGCTCAGGATCCGCCGCTGGCAGATCGATTTTATTGATCACTGGGATAATGGCTAAATCCTGCTCTAAAGCAAGGTATGCATTCGCCATCGTTTGGGCCTGGATACCTTGGGTCGCGTCTACCAGTAGCAAAGCACCCTCGCAAGCCTGGAGGCTTCTTGAAACTTCATAGCTGAAATCCACATGACCGGGCGTATCTATGAGGTTAAAGATATATTCTTCGCCCTGGAGTGATTTATACTGTATACGAACCGTCGCCGCCTTGATGGTGATGCCCCGCTCCTGCTCCAAGGCCATGGAATCCAAGACCTGGGAAGTCATTTCACGCTTTGAAAGCGCCCCGGTCTTTTCCAAAATGCGATCTGCCAGGGTGGACTTCCCATGGTCTATATGCGCGATGATTGAAAAGTTTCTGATTCGACCGATGTTCACGGCTAGAAGAAATCTCTCTGGGAAAGCGAATGGCGCGACTGCCGGAACCGCGTGAGTCTAGTTGAAAATCTCATAGGTGTTCTTCGATTCCCGAGCGTCTAAGAAAAAACCACAATAGATAAGCCTGCTAAATTCACAGGTGATCGAGCGATCACGCTATATCAAACTTGTCCAACCTTGGTCAAATTGATTGCTCCCGGAAATACACGATGCTAACATATGCAAAGTGCGGTGTTTCAGCCGTTTATGCGTAGTTCAGGCCCAACGATTAGGGTACACTAAACCATGCGCTGCCGCAGTCTACATATTTCTATCTACATCTGCTTATTGCCCTTCTGGTTAATAGGCGCTTCACCCATGTCGGCGGCGACATCTCATCCATTTGGTAGTCGCCTCATCATCAATGCAGCCAAAAAGTTACAACCTTCGGTTGTACATATTCGTGTAAAACCAAAAGGCACCGAGGGCAATCCACTGCTTAACCTCTTCGGTAGAGGTCGCCAAAAAGACAATCCTCCAAAATTTGATCAGGGCAACGTGCCCTTTAGCGGCCACTACAACGTGGGCTCTGGAATCATTGTCTCACAAGAAGGTCATATCTTAACTAATCACCACGTTATTAAAAACGCACAAGAAATTATGGTCAAACTCCATGAAGGAGAGGAATTATCAGCCCGTTTGCTTGGCGTGGACGATAAAACAGATCTTGCATTACTAAAAATAAAACCGACTCAAAAACTCCAGGAAGCATCTCTAGGAGATTCCGATGAAGTAGATGTCGGGCAATGGGTTATAGCAATTGGCAGTCCATTTGGCTTGGCAAATTCCGTATCTGTGGGAATAATCAGCGCCAAGGCTCGGGATTTGAAAGAAGGTCCTTTTGATGAATATCTCCAAACCGACGCATCGATCAATCCTGGCAACTCCGGTGGGCCACTTGCAAATACGAAAGGCGTTGTAATCGGTGTCAACACAGCGATATTTTCCAGCGGGTCGCGCGCCTGGAGTTTAGGCATTGGTTTCGCCATTCCGATTAATCAAGCCAAAGCCGTTATCGATTCCCTTCGCCACAAAGGCTATCCGGTGCGAGGCCGCTTGGGTGCGGCTATATCGGCAGTCCCCCGGCAAGAGGGAAAGAGCCTGGGCCTTTCTCGGTTCGAGGGCGCCAAGCTCACACAAGTTACTCGCGGCGGCCCTGCCCATCGTGCCGGCTTGCGTCGAGGAGACGTCGTAGTTGAATTCAACGGCAAATCTGTCAGCACATGGCAGAGCCTTCCCCGCATAGTGGCCCGCACAAAGCCAAATTCCCTTGTGTTGGTAAAGTATTACCGAGAAAAGCGCCTTGAGAGTGTCTATTTACGTATAGGAAGACGGCCTGAAGCGCCCCATTCGCGAATGATGACGAACCATACTTACATGGGAATGAAGGTAGAGGTGCTTACCCCGCATCTAGCCCAGCGCTTCGAGTTGCCTTATGAGGAGAAGACATTGGTGGTCTCCTCGATTCTCAGAGGGGGCATTGCTGAGCTTAGTGGAATCAGGCCCGGCGATGAAATCGAGGAGGTTAACCACATACCTGTAAAAACAATAGAAGAATTTCAGGCGATCATAGACAAATCCCATCTTGATGGCTCCGTACTCCTCCTCTTGAAGAGAAAAGAAACCAACCTCTTTGCTGCTCTTCAAATTAAGTAGGATCTTCTCAACAGCCTTAAAGAGACGGCTCAAAATTACCATCACCCCAAGATTTTTTCTTCTGTTCTCTCTTTCCCGAACTAGAAGAAGAACTTAAACATCATACTTCCAACCATCGCTCATATTGCTGCAAAGCGTAGCGGTCCGTCATCCCGGCGACATAATCACAAACCATTCGATGTCGCCCATCCATATCCTCGAGTTTGCGAACATGTTCTGGAATTTTATGAGAATCGTCGATATACAAATGAAACAACCCACTTAATATTTTTCGAGCGCTTTTTTCTAATTTCATGACACGCTGGTTCTTATACATCCGCGCCATCAAGAAACGTTTTAATTCGATGTTTTTCTCATTCATCTCTTCAGCAAAAACAACCACATCGTGTCCATTCTCTCTGACATCCGAAATATCTCGAAGCTTCCGAGTCTTAATACGCTCGCATGTGGATGTGATAATATCTTGAACCTGTGAGTTTATAATTCGGCGAATGGTGTCGTGCTTACTCTCTCGCCTGGAAGAGTTGGGAAAAGATTCTTTTGAGCTTTCATAATGTTCACGCCAAAGGCGCGTATCCTGCAAATCTTCGAGACCAAATAACCGAGATGACAGCCCGTCGTCCAAATCATGGTTGTTGTATGCGATCTCATCCGCCACATCGACCACCTGCGCTTCGAGGCTGGGAGAGATTCTATTCGTCAGACCCGGAGGCATCGGGCCTTCGTAGCGATGAAGATATTTTATGATTCCCTCGCGTGTCTCCCACGTCAGGTTCAAGCCCGGGAACGAGGGGTAGCGCTTCTCTAAAACCTCGACGATTCGCAAGGCTTGCAAATTGTGCTCGAACCCCCCATGGCCTTCCATGAGTTCATCCAGAACCATCTCTCCGGCATGACCGAAAGGGGGGTGTCCCAAATCGTGCGCCAGGGCAACGGCCTCGGCGAGTTCTTCATTCAGGCCGAGAGCGCGCGCGATGGAACGGGCGATCTGGCTCACCTCTATCGTGTGCGTCAAACGCGTCCGGTAATGATCCCCCTCATGATTCACAAAAACCTGGGTCTTGTATTCAAGCCTCCTGAACGCTTGCGTATGGATGATCCGGTCGCGATCGCGCTGAAAAGCCGTCCGCATGTCGTGCTCGGGCTCCGGATGCTTCCGCCCGAGACTATCGGCGCTATGGGCGGCAAAAGGCGCCAGCAGATTCTTTTCCCGCTCCTCGATGGAAACCCGGGTGTTGTTCATATATTCACTTGACTCTCAAGAATCATGCTGTCTCATGAGCGGACGCGACGCCCGCGCGCCATGCGGCGAACAAGTAGGTCGTCGCCAGAGAGGCCCACGGATGCCACCCGTCTGCTCGTTTGCGCGCAGTCTCCTCATCCACACGCTCTTTCCCGAAACAATAACGCGCCACGACCTTTTGCACTCCCAAATCACCGCCGGGAAACACTTCCACGCGGCCGAGCGCCCGAAAAAGCATTTGCTCGGCCGTCCAGCGACCCACGCCCCGTATCTCGGTCAGGCGAGCCACCGCCTCATCGATGGGGAGAACCCGTAGTTCGCTCTCATTCAATCGACCCTCCATAGCGGCGCGCGCCACACCAATCACATATTCCGCTTTTCGTTCCGAGAATTGCATCCCCCGCAAGGTGGATACGCGCGCCCGGGCCAAACGCTCCGGGTGCGGGAAAGCGTAATGCGTCTGCCCGTCGATGCGCAATTTTCTTCCCCATCGCTTCACCATCCGCCGCCGTATGGCGCCGGCGAACGTCAAATTCACCTGTTGCGCCGTAATGGCCGTAACAAGAGCCTCGAATACGCTCAAATACCGTACCGGCTTGAGGCCTCTGAATTTTTTCACCATAGGAGCCAGATCCGCGTCGCCCCTCGCCATCCTGTAAAATGGCTTCAAATCAAGGTCAAAAGCCAAAACGTGTTCGATGGCGTCCAGGCCCCTGCTCTGGGCCGATTTCGTCATCCGTCCTTCGGTGGCTATCCGGAGGCGAACCGCGCCCCTGCCCTCACCTTCGACTTCAGCTTCCAGGAAAACCAGATTGCCATCGGCATCCTCCACGACCCTGCGGTACACCCCGCCCTCGTAGGAGTTGATGAACTCCTCATTGGAGACGCGAAAACGCAACAAACTCTCATGAAACAAGAAAGGTTCTGGGGGATGCAGGATTTTGGTTATGGACCCCATGTTATTCCACCATCCTCCTGCTCACTAAAATACAAGCGACGACCAAAAATAAAAGCGTAAAGCCAAGCAGAAAAGAAAAATGCCAGATGAAATTCTCGACATGTCCATAAATAAACAAGCCGCGTGAGATTCTCACCGCATGGGTAAGCGGGAGAGCGTCCGATAACCGTTCCACCCACACCGGAAGCCCTTTGATGGGAAACAAGGTGCCTGCAAAGAAAAACATGGGCATGACGATGGCGGAGAAATAAAAATTGAAAAACGAGAAGCTGGGGGCCAATGATGTCGCAATGAGCCCCAGGGCCGCGAACATCACCGCCTCGATAAACAGAACCGGAAGAATCGCCACCGCCCACCATGAGCCGACCAAACCGAACAAACTCAAAACGATCAGCATCAACGTCGAGCCAATCAACGCACGACTGGCGCACCAGAGAAGATCGCCCAGCACGATGTCTCCCACCGTGAGCGGGGCCATCAGCATGGACTCATAGATATTCTGAATTCGCATTCTTGAATAAGCCCCGTATGTGGACTCATATGTGGCGTTCCACATCGCGACGGAAACCATCAGACCAGGGCCGATGAACTGCGCGTACGAGATACCGTCCAGACTCGGCACCAACCGGCCCAGGCCGTAACCAAACGCCACCAGCCACAAAATGTGCTCACCCAGGTTGCCCGCCCATTCCGCCAGGTAAAAAGAGCGGTAGTACACCAGATGACGAACCCAGACACGAAAGGCGCGATGACTCGGAGCCTGGGGGAGGAACATCAATCTCTAAGCTCCCGGCCCGTGAGCCTTAAAAATAAATCCTCCAGGGTGGCCGGCCGCCTCAGAAAATCCTTCCTCCCGTGAGAAATCAAATGCTCCATCACCCGCATCCCGTTGTGGCTGTACAGGTACAATATATCGGCAACGACTTCGGTGGTTACAGGGAGATTTTGTAATGAATGGAGCAATTCTTCTGAAGCACCGCCCTTGAGCTCGTATACCTCATCACCCACTTTTTCCTGCACCAGGGATTGTGGCTCACCTTCAATCAGAAATTTTCCCGTATCCATGATGCCGATGCGATCGCACATCTGGGCCGCCTCCTCCATGTAATGCGTAGTGAGAAGAATGGTCAGGCCCTGCGCCTTGAGTTCCCGGAGCCTCTGCCAGACAAGATGCCTCGCCTGCGGATCCAGGCCGGTGGTGGGTTCATCCAGAATCAGGAATTTCGGCTCATGGATCAGGGCTCGCGCGATGTGGAGGCGCCGCTTCATTCCGCCGGACAGGGTCTTGATCTGTGAATTCCATTTTTCGCGAAGCTGCATGAAATCGAGCAGATGCTCGATGCGGGATAATGACGCCTTCCTGGAGATGCTGAAAAACCCGGCATAGACCCAAAGATTTTCATATACCGTCAGATCGCGGTCCAGGGTATCTTCTTGCGATACGATGCCCATCTGCACGCGAATGAGCCGGCTCTGGGTTATTACGTCTCTCCCCAGCACCCTCAGGCTGCCCGCATCAGGATGAACGGCTCCATGCAGCATCTTGATTGTCGTGGTTTTGCCAGCTCCGTTCGGGCCCAGAATCCCGAAACACTCCCCGGGCTTCACCTGAAGCGAGACGCCATCGACGGCTTTGAGGGTTCCGAAGGATTTTTCGATGCCTTGAGCGTCTATCACGAATCCAGACAACGAAAACTCCACCAATATGACTGGGCCTACAAACCGCGAAGGCGCTCCGCCTCCGCCACTCTTTGAACCGCAATGATAAAGGCCGCCGTGCGCAAAGACACGTTTTTCGCCCTTGCCAGTTCATACACCTCCGTAGTGGCGCGCGCCATGATTCTGCCCAACTCGCGGTTCACCCGCTCTTCATCCCAGCCGAATTGCTGGATGTTCTGCACCCACTCGAAATACGAGACCGTCACGCCGCCCGAACTCGCCAATACGTCGGGGATCAGCATGACGTCACCGCCATCGGCCAGAATGTTTTCGCCCCCTTCGGTTACCGGAGCATTGGCCACTTCCAGAATAATCCGGGCTTTTACGTTCGCCGCATTACCGGCATGAATGGCGCCGCCCAGAGCCGCCGGAATCAAGACGTCCACATCTAGCGCCAAAAGCTCTTCATTGGTGATCGCCTCGACTCCGCCGAGACCTTCCAGCCCACCCGTCTCTTTCCGGTGCGCCGCCGCTGCTTCGACGTCGATGCCGTCGCCATTGAAATAGGCGCCCCTGCTGCCCGAAATCGCCACCACCTTCACTCCCAGTTCACCCATGAACCTGGCGGCGAAAGAGCCGACATTCCCGAAACCCTGTATCGCCGCCGTCATGGATGCGGGGTCCCAGCCTTCCCTTTTGGCTATCTCCTGATACACCATCACGGCGCCGCGCCCCGTAGCGGCCTCCCTCCCCGGGGAGCCGCCTATGGCCAGGGGTTTCCCGGTAACACAACCCGGCGCATACCCGTGCCGGCTGCTGTATTCATCAAAAATCCACGCCATCACCTGCGCGTTCGTGTTCACGTCAGGGGCGGGAATATCGCGGTATGGTCCCAGAATGTGGTCGATACGCGCGATGAATTTTCTGGTCAGCCGCTCCAACTCATAAACGCTGAGTTCTTTCACGTTGACGCTGATGCCGCCTTTTCCGCCACCAAAGGGAATATCGACCAAAGCCGTCTTCCAGGCCATGAGAGCCGAGAGTCCGCGCACCTCGTCCATATCCACTTCGTGGTGGTAGCGGATTCCACCCTTGAAAGGGCCTCGGGAGCCATTGAACTGAATGCGGTAGCCTTGCCAAACGCCCAGGGAGCCATCGTCTCTGCGGATGGGAATTTCGACTTTCATTTCCCGGAAAGGGGTCTTGAGGAGAAACCGCATTTCATCATCTAAATCGATGAGGTCCGCCGCTCGGTCGAACTGTGCGCCGGCGGTTTCGAATACACTGACTCGCTCGTGTTGCGGCATATTGTCCCCCTCTCAAAAATTTTCCAAAGGATAGAGCGCAGGCAGCTTGGCGAGAGAATCTAAACGCAACCCCGAGGGGTTAGTGGCACGAACACATACCTCCACAACCACCCCCGCCGGCTGCGTATCCACCGCCAAAAGCCGACGTCGACGCCGCAGCGCCGGAAGTGGATTTGGCGAACAAGGAAAGTTTTTTGCGCACTTTCCGTGAGCCGCATTCAGGGCATTCCACCAGATCGACGGCTTGCGCGGATGAAACGATGGTCTCGAAATCTTTTTCACAGTTTCCGCAAAGAAATTCATACATCGGCATAATCGTTCTACCCTCCCGGAGGATCAGCGCATTTCATTGGCGCGGCGCCAATCCGCCAAAAATTTCTCCAACCCGATATCGGTCAATGGATGCTTGAGCAGCTGCGCAATCACCTGAAAAGGCACCGTTGCTACGTCCGCTCCCATTTTCGCGGCTTCGAGCAAATGGATAGGCGTTCGCACGCTCGCCACCAATACCTCGGTGGCGTAATCATAGTTCTCGAAGATCTGCACGATGTCGGCCACCATCTCCATGCCCGGGCTCGAGATGTCGTCCAGCCGGCCCACGAAGGGGCTCACGAACGAGGCTCCCGCCTTGGCGGCCAGCATGGCCTGGACGGGGCTGAAGATGAGGGTGACGTTCGTGTTGATGTTCTCCTCGCGCATGGCCTTGACGGCGCGCAGGCCCTCGACGCCCACCGGAACCTTCACGACGACGTTCTCGTGGATAGCGGCCAGTTCACGGCCCTCCTCGACCATCTCGTTCGCCTCCGTGGCGATGACCTCCGCACTCACCGGCCCGTCGACCACCTCGCATATCTCCTTGATTCTCGTGTGGTGGTCCGCTCCCTCTTTCGCTATGAGCGAGGGATTCGTCGTCACGCCGTCCAGAATGCCGGTGGACGCCGCTTCGATGATTTCTTCCACGTTCGCCGTATCAATGAATATCTTCATGTTCTCTCCCGCTGGACGTGTTCATTCCCCCCCACGGGGTCATGCCCCGCTGTTATGAAGATTACGCCACTGCGCCCAAATGTCAACATGGGGGGGGTGAGGATTTGCGGGATAATACCGGGAACTGCGCCCATCTCATCGGATTTGCGGGCAAATGCGGAACGCTAAATTTTTTTCGGTCTTTTATTTGAGCGGCATACACTCATATTTTGATTGAATATCATTGTATTTCAACACCTTGCAAGGCTTCTTCCGGGCGATTTATTTTCAGAAATTTATCGAAAAACCCCGTGAATTTATCTAATTTTATCGTATTTTTCAGGAATTCCGAATCCTCACCTCTCCTCCCCCTCGGGGCCGTTCCATCGCTCCGCCCCGTCCCCATGAGGGAGCCCGTGAGGCTCGCCGCCTGGGTCCGCATGAAAGGATAGCTTGAAGTACGCCTTGTCATCGAGTCTTCCTCATGAGAGGGCTGCGAGAGATTCGCCCGCCCCGTCTTCGTGAAGGGGCCGGCTCGCTTCGCCACCATAGCGAAACCCCCGCCACGCGCGAGAAGCGCAAATGCGGGGAAATGCCGGGTCAATCCCGACTGAGCGAAGCTCGGGGCGAGCCGGTAACCTGCTCAACGAAATGAAAGATCGAAGTGCAAAGAGTTTGTTCGTTTCGCATATCATTCCCGTTTCTTTATGATGAAGCCCTGGCCTGGATGTGTTTATTGAAGAACAGGGCGGGTGCTGAAAAAACGCGTGGTGAATGGTTTTTGCCGGGTGAGATGATGTGGCATGTAATTTCCGGTACGAATGCTCGTGTAATCTTTCCTTCCTCCTTTTTTGGCGGGTGATATGACTGCGTATTTACGTGCGGCGGCGAACGTTCTCGTTCATGTTCCCGATCTGGTTCGCTACGGCTCGAAACCCTGGCGCGAGGCTATCCGGAACAATCAGGCGCCTGGCGACGTATTCACAAATCTGCGGTCTTTTGACGAAGTGGTCGGCTATGCGCCGAACCAGGTTTTCATCGGCAATCTCGCGCCCGAGAAGTTGAATGAAATTCCTTCTCCGTGGTACGAAAATTCCCTCGCAGGCGCTTCGCCTGAGGGCGTTTTCGGGGAAATCCTCCCGCAGAATTCTTTCTACTCCCTTCTCGAAGCGGCCGATCAGTTTGGATTGATCATGCGCAACAAGGAGCGTCATGTTTCGGGCGTCATAGGTTCGGAATCCACCTCCGCTCTTCTCAAAACAGAAAAACCCCCAAAGGAATATCCCCAGGAAGACATTTTCCGGCGCATCGAGCGAGGAGAGGCCCTGCCGCTTTTTCAGAATAAAGGACTCATCGGGTGCATTCGCCGCGATCATGATTCCGACGAATCGCTCAATGCCCGTATTCTTCTGGAAAACTTGGCGGCCAAGGCCAGCGGCGCATACGCTCTCAGCCGGCTTCTGGTGCAGGAGAGCATCGCTCCGGACGTAATAGAGTACGTCATCAGTTGCTCCGAGGAGGCGGTCGGAGATCGCTACAATCGCGGCGGAGGCAATCTCGCCAAGGCAATCGCCGAGATGGCGGGTTGCGTGAATGCGGCCGGCGTCGATGTGAAGTCTTTCTGCGCGGCGCCGGTGTACGCGCTCATACACGCGGCGGCCCTCATTCAGGCGGGTGTCGTGGGAAACGCCGTCGTCGTAGGAGGCGGTTCGATGGCGAAGCTCGGGATGAAGGCGTACTACCATCTGGGAAAAGAGATGCCCGTTCTCGAAGACGTATTGGGCGGGGTGGCGTTCTTTCTCACTAAAAATTCGGAAGACGGCCCCCGGGTGAATCTTGAAATCGCGGGTCGCCACGCGGCGGGAAGGCCCTCCACCCCCCAGGGGTTGGCCGAGGCTCTGGTGCGGGACCCGCTGGCCCGGGCCGGGCGCAAGCTGAGAAGCGTCGATAAGTATGCCGTCGAACTGCATAACCCCGAGGTCATGCTGCCTGCGGGGGCGGGAGACGTTGCGGCCACGAATTACAGAATGCTGGCCGCCATGGCGGTCATGGGCGGGGAAATAGCCCGCGAGGAGATTCCGGATTTTATCGAGGCGCACGGGATGCCCGGATTCGCGCCTACGCAGGGGCACATTCCCGCAGGCGTTCCCTTTCTCGGCCACGCTCTTAAGAGGATGCGGGCGGGCCACCTTCAGAGTACAATGGTGGTGGCGAAAGGGAGTCTGTTTCTGGGCCGGATGTCCCAGCAGGCCGACGGGGCTTCGGTATTGATAGAAGCATGATTCGTTCGTTTTTTTGTAGCAAGCGGGAGGATATTCATGTTCAAGGGCAAGAAGGTGATTGCGCTGGGCGAGCGGGACGGCGTTCCCGGTCCGCTGATTGCCGAATGCCTCGAGGCGGCGGGAGCGGAGATCGTATTCCAGAAGACGGAGTGTTTCGTCTGAACCTCCGCTGGCGCCATGGACTTGGAAAACCAGGCCGCCATCAAATCGATTGCGGATGAGGTCGGGCCGGAAAATTTGATGGTGGTATTGGGAATGCCCGGTGAAGGCCTTCGGCTCGCGGCCGAAACGCTGACCACCGGGGACCCCAGTTGGGCCGGGCCCCTGGCGGGAGTCTCGTTGGGACTCCCCGTTTTTCACATCCTCGAGGAGAAGGTGCGATCCCAGGTTCCCGAGGACCTGTACGCCGATAAACTTCTCATGATGGAAATGGTGCTCGATTTAGAGCAGATAGAAAGCGATCTCGCCGAAATGCGCACGGCGAGGTAGTGGAGGCGATGATGTCCATGAAATTGGAGATGGGTATATTTCCCGTATCAAAAATCATCCTCGGAAAGCGCTTCGCGTACCGGGATAAAACGCTCACCGTGGATGCCGATGCCCTCCGTGAACTGGCGCTCGAAGACGGCACGCTCAAGGATGTCAGCTTTCACGCCGCCATGCCGGGAGATTCGGTGCGGATCACCAACGTCTTAGATGCGGTGGAGCCTCTCTACAAGGTAAGCGGGCGCTCATGCGCTTTCCCCGGATTCCTCGGCCCGGCGAAGACCGCAGGCCAAGGCCGCACCCACAAGCTCGCTGGGATGTGCGTCATCAGCACCACCCATTTCCTCGGTCCCATGACGGGCATCATGAGCTTTCGCGAGGGGATTATCGATATGTCCGGTCCTGGTGCGATGCACTGCACGAATTCAGAGACCGCGAATCTCGTCGCCTGCTATGAGCCGCTGGATGGCGCCTCGAACGAAGCGCATGACGACGCCGTGCGCCTGGCGACGCTGAAGGTGGCGTCCCGGCTGGCCGCGCACACGGCGGAGCTCGAACCCGTTAGCTTGGAAAGGTTCGAGATCGGCGACGTCGACCCCGGCCTTCCCCGGGTGATTTTCGTCGATCAGGTCATGCACCAGGCGTCCATGGTTCAGACCTTCATGTACGGCAAAAATCTGGGGGATTCGCTTCCCACGCTCATTCACCCGAACGAGATGCTCGACGGCGCGGTGGTGGGGGCGAATTACAAGACGCAGCAGAAGGCGCCGACCTATCTGCACTGCAACATGCCGCTCATATACGAGCTCTACCGCCGCCACGGGGTGGACCTCAATTTCGCAGGCATGGTCATCACGCGCGGCCACCACGACAACCAGGCGCTCAAGGAGCGCTCGGCGCAATACGTGGCCAAGCTCGCCACCCTCCTCAAGGCCGACGGCGCGGTTCTCGCCTTCGAGGGCGGCGGCAACTCCACGGTGGACTACTGGCTCACCGTCCAGGCGCTCGAGCAGATGGGCGTGAGCGCCGTTCCGATCATCTACGAGGTGGGCCGTCCGGGGTCGGGCGAGTTCCCGCTCGTCTTTCATGTGCCCGAGGCCGACGCCGTCATTTCCAAGGGTATGCAGGGGGAGCGCATCGCCGCCCCTGCGGTGGAGCGCGTCATCGGCTCCGAGGTCGTCGAATTCTACAACGGTAAGAGATGCAACGTCCGCGAGGCCTTTACCCTGGTCGACAGCGACTACTACGCCAGCGAGTGGGCGAAGGACATCAACAACATGGTGGGCAAGGCGTACTGAGGTTGGGGGATCGTTGATCGGGATATTCGCCCTGCCGGGTGTTCGACACGGGGCTAAAATGTTTGGCGGGAATTGTATTTTGAAAACTAAAGCAAATTTCACGCCTACTTTTGCAGATTTAAGAATGCGTGATTATAAACTTGACTAAGCTAGGCACAACTGGTGGTAAGAGAACATGGAACTTCCTGAATCGTTGGTCAAGTTTATTGCAAGGGAAGCACTATCCTACGGTATAGCTGTGGCTGTTGGTTTGATGATTGGTTGGCTCTTTCATAAGAAGCAGTTTCGCGAACTACGCGAAAAAATTGACGGGATAGAGAAACAGCCGACTGTCAATATCATCAACCAAGTAGATTCTCGTAGCGTGTCACTTAACGAAAAAGAGCATGTCGTTAAGTCCAAAACTATCACGCATATAGAGTCGATGCCGCAAGCCGAATATAACAAACTAAAAGAAGACGGCAAGACAGATGAAAGCACTATCTACCTAACGAATTGAACAGGGGGATGATATTTCTAGGGTCATTGATGAACTCAGGCAGGTCATCGACAAAAAAACCAGAATCAGGAACTACGATGAAAAACTCTCTACCTTTGATTGTTGATAAAGTACCCATTCAAAGAAATATACATCTTGAGGCTCACTTTATTAAGTATATAATCACGTGTAATTTCCTATATGTTTCAAGGAATTCATACGAGGAGGCCAGGCTATGAGCACTAAACTTCGGGTCGTTCACTACTTGAACCAGTTTTTCGCAGGTGTCGGGGGCGAGGAGAAAAGCGATCATCCCGTATCCACCCGGCCCGGCCCCGTCGGCCCCGGCGTATTGCTCGATAAAATCCTGGGCGAGGACGCCGAAGTCATCGGCACCGTCTTTGCGGGAGACGGTCTTTTCGCCGAGAATGAAAAAACATGCGCCGCCGAGGCCATCGCGCTGGTGATGGCGTTTTCTCCCGATCTCGTTCTCGCCGGGCCCGCTTTCAACGCCGGGCGCTTCGGGCTCGCCTGCGCCGCCGTCTGCCGCGCAGCGCAGGAGGCGGGCATTCCCGTCGTCACCGCCATGCACCCTGAGAATCCGGGCTTTCCCGCCGCCGGAATCAGCGTTCACACCGTCCCCGCAGCCGCGTCCGCCGCCGGGATGGAAGAGGCCTTAGAAGCCGCCGCCCGCCTGGGGCTCAAGCTCGCCCGGGGCGAGGAGGTCGGCAATGCCGCAGACGATGGCTACCTCCCGCGCGGCATCCGCTACAACGAAATCGCCGAGCTTCCGACTTCGCGGCGCGCCGTCGATATGGTTCTCCAGAAAATCAAGGGCGAGCCCTACGAGACGGAACTCGAAGTGCCCGTTCTGGAAGAGATAGCTCCGCCTAAGCCTATCGCCGATCTCAAAAAGGCCCGCATCGCCATCGTATCAGAAGGCGGCATGGTGCCCCCCGGCAACCCGGATCGCTTCGCCGGCTCAAGGAACGAGAACTGGGCCACCTACTCCTTCGAGGGGAAAGACGCCCTTCCGGGCGGCGCCTTCATCTCGATCCACGGGGGCTTCAACACCGTGTTCGTGAACGAGGAGCCCGACCGCATGCTCGCCGTGGACGCCTTCCGGCGGTTAGAAAACGAGGGCGAAATCGCCGCGCTCCACGATGATTTTCTGAGCACCTGCGGGAACGGCGGCGCCTTCGCCGAGATGGACGGCATCGGCCGCGCCTGGGCCGCGGAGCTCAAAAAGGCCGGGGTCGAGGGCGTCGTCCTCCCCGCCACGTGAGGAACCGGCACGCGCAGCGGGGCTGCGCTGGCGAGAGCCTTGGAGCGGGAGGCCATCCCCACCGTCATCGTCACCTGTCTGCCCGACGTGGCGCGTGACATCGGGGTCAACCGAATCGTCAACAACCGCGCCGGACATTTTCACCATCCTTTCGGCGATCCCTCCCGGACGCCCGAGGCCGAGCGCGAATGGCGCCTCGGCGCAGCCCGCGCGGCCGTAGCGGCGCTGACCGAAAAGGTGGACGGCCCCACGGTGTTCGAGTATTAAAAAAGAAAGAAATCGCACGGGCGGACATACATGCCTGCCGCCTATGCGCCTGCCCCACCGTTCGCGAACGGCCCTGTGTATGTTTGCGGGCCACGGACTGCTCACTTTCGATAAGAGCTTTGCGCAGGGCCGCCTTGCCGATTTCCGCCTCGCCCAAGAACGGTATTCGGCCCCTCTTTATCGATTGATTTGTATTTTTGAGAAACCGAATGGATGCACCCGGGTTTTGGCGCGCCCGCGATATATAGTATGCTGCGTCTTAATCAGTTGAAGTATCAAAGTTCGATTACCGCTTCATGGCCGGGTCATTTCACAAAGGAGGAGCCGGCGTGAAACGGCTGTTTCATCCGGCGTCGGCGACTGTCCGCAAGGGAGGTTTTCATGACAGATAGGTCCCAGCAGAAACCGCTCGACCTGCTCGTGAAAGGCGGCGCAATCGTATCCGGTCACGGCCGGCAGGAGGCTGCTCTCGGCGTTCGAGACGGGAGGGTCGCCTGTGTGGGCGCGCCGGAAAGTATGCCCGCCGCCGAGGAGGTCCTGGAGGTGCCGGGCAAGCTCATTCTTCCGGGTGTCGTCGACCCCCATGTCCACTTCAGGGCGTACTCCTCCCATGTCGATTCCCTGTCCGACGTTGCGCGGAGCGCCGCGCACGGAGGAGTCACGACCATGGTTCCCTTCGCCACGGGCGAGGAGAATGAGACCATGCTCTCCACGCTGCAGCGTTGCCGCGAGGAGGGCGAAGCGCAGAGCGTGATCGACTTCTCGCTGCACGCCTGGATCTTCGAGGATTTCGAGTATCTCGCCGAGATCCCCAAGGCCATCGATAGCGGCGTCACCACCTTCAAGGTCATGATGGGCTACCGAAAGCGGGGCCGCGGCCGATGCATCCCGGACGACTACTTCTACGCCGCGCTCGATATCGTGGGGCGTCATGGCGGCACCGTGCTCGTCCACGCCGAAAACGGCCTGGTCATCGACTACCTGGAGAACAAGGCCCTCGATGCCGGAATGGACGGCGCCGAATTCCTGGAATACACACGCCCGCCCCAGTTGGAGGCCGAGTCGGTAGCGCGGTCGATCCACCTCGCGGATCTTGCGGGCTGCCCGCTTTACATCGTCCACCTCACGGCGGCGCAAGCCCTCGATGAGGCGCGGCGCGCGCTGGCGGCCGGGAAGGACATCGTCGTGGAAACCTGCCCGCAGTATCTGACCCTCACGGGGGCGGCCGTGCGGGAGCGGGGAAGCCTGGCCAAGGTGGCGCCTCCGCTGCGGGAGGAGGCGGACGTCTCCGCTCTCTGGAAGGGCATCCAGGACGGATGGATCAACGTCATCGGGAGCGATCACGCCCCCTGTAGCCAGGCGCAGAAGAATGACCCGCCCTTCACCGAAGCGCCCTTCGGGGCTCCCGGCATCGAGACCCTCCTTCCGGTTCTCTTCAGCGAGGGCGTTGCCCGCGGGAGGATTTCGGCCGAGCGCCTCGTGCAGCTCACGAGTGAGAATCCGGCGCGCGCCCTGGGTCTCTACCCGCAGAAAGGAGGGCTTCTCGTCGGCTCCGACGCCGACCTCGTCGTCATCGACCCGGATGGGCGTTCGACCGTGACGGCGGCGGGGCAGCACACGAATTCCGATTACACGCTCTATGAGGGATGGGAGCTTAGCGGCCGGCTGGAGCTCAGTCTCCTGCGCGGAAAGGTGGTCCTCCGGGAGGGTGAGCTCATGCAACAACCGGGCTACGGCCAGTTCGTCCCGCGCGGCAAGTCCGGGGGCGTCCTGTCCAAATACACGATCGAATCTTGAATTCATGTTGAAGAGTTCTCTGAAAAACACGGCTCAGGCGATTTCCCATCTCCATTTCCGAAACGAGTCATTTCAAGGGCCGGGATATTTCGGCTTATATGTGTTTTGTCTGGAGCGTAGATGTGAGTGGCCAACGAACCGGATCGTTTAGGAGGATGGAGCTATGAAGTTCGCCTTGCACTACAGCTATCAGTCTCGCACTGGGCACTGGGTGGATGCCTATCACAATTCCCTGGAGCAGATCGCCCTGGCGGAGAAGTACGGCTTCGACATGGTGACGACGAGCGAACACCACATGGTGGAGGATAACGGCTATTTTCCCTCCAACATGGTGACCTGCGCCGGCATCGCTACCCGGACGGAGAAGATGCGCATCGGCACCTGCGTCCTCCTCCTTCCCTTCTATCACCCGCTGGCGGTGGCCGAGGACGCCGCGGTCCTGGACATCATGTCCCGGGGCCGCTTCGTGCTGGGGGTGGGACTCGGCTACAGGCGGGAGGAATTCGCGGCTTTTAATGTTCCTTTCGAGCAACGGGCCGCCCGTTTTGAGGAGGCTCTCGGACTGGTTCGCCGGTTAATGACGGAGCGGGGCGTGACACACACGGGCCCTTACTTTCCCATGGAGGATGTCACCCTCATGCCTCGCCCGGTGCAGAAGCCATGCCCTCCCATTTGGGTGGCGGC
Organism: bacterium; assembly: GCA_965261085.1. Lineage (GTDB taxonomy): Bacteria > UBA8248 > UBA8248 > UBA8248 > UBA8248 > Bin107. The sequence continues at coordinate 2,146,903 of OZ253442.1, read as the reverse complement.
CAAGCTGCCCGCCGCTATCCGCCGCGCCGCACGCATGGGAAACGCATGGCTCGCCGATCCGGTCACGCCGCTCAAGGTGCTCAAGGAGCGAAAACAAGTCTATCTCGATGCCCTGGCCGAGACGGGGAAGGACGCATCCCAGGTGGAGTTCCCCCTGAGACGCGAAGCCTACGTGGCCGAAGAGAGCGAGCGAGCTTGGGAGGAGGCGCGAGAACCCATGCTCTATAACTACCAGGAGTATCTTGATTGGGGGCATTTGGTGGACGACGAGGGGAGGCCGGTGAAGCAGGGCGCTGAAGCTATGGAAAATCTTCGCCGGCGCTTTATTGTGGGCTCGCCGGATGATTGCATTCGCCAGATCAAACGATATCAGGAGGAACTCGGAACGACCTCCATGCACTTCCGCATTCAGTTTCCAGGGCTTGATCACGGCAAGATACTCAACTCGATTCGGCTGCTCGGCGAAGAAGTCCTCCCCCATTTCCAGCGCCCCGCGGCCGGGCAGCGCGCCTGAGACGGGCTGGCCGAACCGGCTTGAATTAGAGAGAATAACTTTTGGCGCGCGTTTGGCGACGCTGCTGAAAGGCCATCGCTGCCAGCACCCCCGCGCCCAGAACGTTCAGCCAGGGCGCCGGCCAAGAGAGGGCCAGCGCCACCACCCCAAGAGTCACGCGCGCTCCGATTTTAAGCCGCCGCACAAGAAAACCCTGGAGGGTAGCCGAGAGGGCGACGATCCCGGCGATTCACGATCAACCGAGTCGTCATTGAGATTGAACCGGAGCACGTCTGGGACGTTACCGGATATCATAATGACTGGATTGATATTGTTGGCTAGCTAAGTATATGGCACCCCTCGTTTGACCCGTAGGACGCCGTCCCGTATTCTGCGGGTATAGCATAAATCGAAATGACGGCTCCCTTGCCTCTCAAAGAGGTCGACGGAAGAGAGGCCCTTCGCCGGGCGTCCTTCCGCGGGAGATCGTTCCATTGATAGTTGCGCCGCTTTGCTCTGAGAGCGGGCCTTGAGGTCGTGAGCGCTTAGCTGGAGGCCGAGCACAGTGAAGCGATTCCAATGGGAGACGTGGGTCGGGCTTGCCGTTCTCGTCATCAGCCTGGCCGGACTGGCGCTGATACCCAGCCAGGTGCTGACCCGCAAGGTGGGGGAGCGGACCATCCCGTTCCCGCCCAGCGCCTTTCCCTTTCTCGCCCTCTCCTTTCTGGCGCTCATGGCCGCCCTGATGGCCGCGCGAAACTGGTTCTCCCCCTCCGCCGGGAGTGAGGGCCCTCCCGGCGGGCCGCTTCGGACCCGCGCCCTGGTGCCGGTCGCCACCTTCGCCCTCTACATCCTTCTCGTCGAGTGGTTCGGGATGCTACCCGCCACCCTCGTCGCGGTCGCCCTGTTCGCCTTTCAGCTCGGGCTGCGGGAATGGCGGACCCTCGCGTTAATCGCTTTGCTCACCCCGCTCTTCATCTGGGTCTTCTTCGAACGTTTCCTGGGCGTCGTGCTGCCGGAGGGCAGACTTTCGGGCGGGGTCTTCTAAAATGTGGGCCCAGCTGGCGCAAGGCCTGCTCCTGTGCCTGCGCTTCGACGTGCTCGCGGTCCTGGCGCTCGGAATGTCGCTGGGGATCGTGGTGGGCGGCCTCCCCGGCCTCACGGCCGCCATGGCGGTGGCGGTTCTGCTGCCGATCTCCTTCTTCGTCGAACCCGTTCTGGGGATTCCCTTCCTCCTGGCCATCACGAAGGGAGCGATATTCGGCGGTTCGATACCCGCGATCCTGATCAACACTCCGGGGACGGGCGCGGCCGCGGCCACCGTCCTGGACGGCTACCCCCTCGCCCAGCAGGGAAAGGCGAGAAAGGCCCTCGAGATGGCTCTTTATTCCTCCGTCATCGGGGACACTTTCAGCGATCTCGTCACCATCTTCATCGCGGGCGCCATCGCGGCGGTCGCCATCCTGGTGGGCCCCCCGGAATATTTCGCCATCTTCGTATTCAGCTTCGCCATCATCAGCTGCGTCACGGGCCGCTCGGTGATTCGGGGGCTGATGTCCGCCGCCCTCGGGCTATTTCTGAGCTCGGTCGGCCTCGACCCCCTGATCGGGGTGCGGCGCTTCACCTTCGGTTCGGTGGACATGACCGGGGGAATCTCGTTCATCGCGATGCTTATCGGAATCTTCGCGCTCTCGGAGATCTTCCTCTACGCAGAGAGGTCCCGAGAGGAGCGAAACACCGAGGACGAGAAGCACAAGACCGCGTGGCAAGCCGAGGGCAACGAACCCCTGACCCTGGAGGAGTTCAAGAGCTGCGGCCGGACGATCTCCCGCTCGGCGGTGGTCGGCACAATCATCGGCGCGATACCGGGCCTGGGTCAGGTGGTATCCGCGTTCGTCTCCTACGGCCTGGCGTACCGTGGGTCCAAGGAGCCCGAGCGGTTCGGGAAAGGATCGCTGGAGGGGGTGGCCGCCGCCGAGACCGGAAACAACGCGGTCAACGGCTCGAGCCTCATCCCCCTGCTCAGCTTCGGCATCCCGGGCGACGTCGTGACCGCGGTGCTCTTCGCCGCCTTCATGGTGCAGGGGCTCCGGCCGGGGCCGCGCCTCTTCGAGGATCACGGCGCGATCGTGTACAGCATCCTGATCGCCATGCTGCTCTGCAACGTCCTCATGCTGGTACTCGGGTTCTTCAGCCTGCGCTACGTGGCCCTGATCGCGCGGTTTCCGAAGAAGGCGGTCTTCCCCGTGGTGGCGGCGTTCTGCGTGGTGGGGACATACGCCCTGAACAACAGCTTCTTCGACGTGAAGGTGATGCTGGTTTTCGGGGTGGTGGGCTATTTTCTTCGAAAATTCGATTTCCCGGTCGCCCCCCTCATCATCACCTTCATTCTGGGGCGGGCGTTCGAGTCTTCCCTCGGACAATCGCTCATTATGGGAGACGGTGACCTCTCCCTGTTCGTCCGCAGGCCTATTTCGCTCGTCTTCATTTTGCTGGCCGCAGGTGTCGTCGTCTGGGGCGCCCGCCGCCGATCCCCGCTGGCCGGCGATGAATGAGGAGGGTTTCACCATATCGGGGCGCATGATTTCAGAGAAGGCAGGAACAACACACAGGAGGAACTTCCCATGAAACGACTCTCGGCAGTATTACTCATCGCGGCCATGGCTCTTTGGCTGGCGCCAACCCACGCGGGGGCCGCTAAGTTCCCGAACAAGCCCGTCCGGCTGGTCATCCCCTATTCGCCGGGCGGCTCGCACGACGCGCACGCGCGCGCCTTCGCGAGCGTCATGGAACCCTATCTGGGCCAACCCATGCTCGCGGTCATTCGGGCGGGCGGCGGAGGCTCCATCGGAGCGAGCTTCGTGGCCCGCGCGCGGGCGGACGGGCACACCCTGATCCTGGGCGACCAGCAGAGCATCCTGGTGAAGCCTCTCCTGGAGAGCCTTCCCTATTCCTCGGCGTCCTTCGTGCCGGTGGGGCGAATCAACTACAGCCCCCTTCTCATTACCGTGAAGAAAGACGCCCCCTGGAAGAACCTCCGCGATCTGATCGAGGACGCCAAGCGCAGGCCGGGCAAGATCTCCTTCGGGGGCGTCCCCGGCCTGGGGGTGGACCAGATTCCCATGGAGCTTCTCTCGCTGAAGGCAGGCATCAAGTTGAAGTTCGTTCCGTTCCAAGGCGGCGGCCCCACCTGGCAGGCCTTCCTCGGCGGGCACATCGACATCGTCCCCGCCTTCGCCTCCACGGTGATGCCCTCTCTTTCCAAGGGAACGGTCCGCGTTCTCGCTATAACCGCGCCCGACCGGCTGCCCCAGCTTCCCAACCTGCCCACGATGAAGGAGCAGGGCTACAACGTCCAATTCGCCATGTTCCGGACGATTTTCGCCTCGAAGAAGACGCCCGCGGACATCCTGGCGAAGCTCCGGGCGGCCTTCGACAAGGGAGTGAAGGACAAATCCTTCCAATCCATGGTGAAGCGCATGGGCGAGCGAGTGATCTACATGAGCGGAAAGGATTTCGAATCCTTCATGGTGGAAGAAAACGGCAATATGAAGGCGCTCGTGGACAAGCTTGTGAAGAAGAAATAGCCGCTTGGCGGAAGTTGCGCCAGGCCGAACAAAGGCCCCCGGCCCATCCCCGGTATCGAGGGCGGGCCGGGGGCTCGGAGTGAAGTTCGCCTTGGAAATCGCCGCCCTCGGGCTTCGCATCACCTGGCGGGAAAGCGGCCGATCCCGGCGATATTGCATGCGTCCTGAACCTGCTGCTTTTTCCGCCCCACTCTTTTTGAAAACAGAGCCGCGTCAAAATACCCATCGTTTGAACGGGGGCGAATCGCTGGGCGGGCGGATTGAGCCCGTGAGAACCACCTGTCTCCTCTATTCAAAACGTCACAACAAAGCTCGCGACCGCCGGTTCCGACGCGCGTTATATTCTCTCAGACGCCATGGCGGCGCCCTCCGCCAACGCCGCGAGCTTGACGTAGACGATGTCGGGATCGACCGATCCGAAACCGGCGAACGTCCCGAACCCGCAGTCGGTTCCGGCGATGACCCGCTCCGGACCCACGAGCTCCACGAAGCGCCCGATCCGCTGCGCGACAAGTTCGGGATGCTCCACGAAGTTGCTCGTCGAGTCGATGACTCCGGGCACGAGGATCATCTCGTCGGGGATATCGGCCCGCCGGTCGCGAAATACGGTCCATTCGTGCTCGTGCCGCGGGTTGGCGTTCTCGAACAGGACGTAGCGGGCGCGGGCCGACATCAAGGCGGAGAACACGTGATTCAGCGCGACGTCGCAAACGTGAGGCCCCTCGTAGTTTCCCCAGCAGATGTGGACCCGCACCCGCGCCGGGTCGGTGTCGCGCAGCGCGTGGTTCAGTATCTCGACGTTGGCCGCCGCGATCTCGCCGAACTCGGCGTCGGAACGATCCTCGTACAGCACGTGGCGCGCGAGCCCGAGGTCCGGGCAGTCGAGCTGCAGGTCGAAGCCCGCCGCGAGGATCGCGTCGTACTCCGGCTTCATCGCGTCGGCGAGGGCCTCGAGGTAGGCCTCGCGAGAGGGGTAGTAGGCGTTCGGAAGGAATTGCGCGATGACGCCGGGCGACGCCGCGTTCAAGAATCCGCGCTGCGCGCCGTGCACCGCCATTGCGTTCTTCATATTGGCGATGTCGGCCCGGAGGTCGGCGTCGTCCTTCGGCGCTACCGGCCCGGTGCAGCTCGGGCGGGCGAGCTTCGGGGTGCCGCCTTCCCGCGCGAGGCGTTCGAGATAGCGCGGAAAGAGTTTCAGGTCCCCCGGAACGCTTCGCTCGCTGTTCCCGGAAAAGCCGGTGTAGCGGTTCTTGACGTAGGTGGTGTAGGAAATCTTGGACGTCTCGCCGTCCGAGACGATGTCGATACCGGCTTCGACCTGCCGGCGAACCGCCTCCGCGCACTCCTCCGCCATGCAGGCGGCGAAGTCGGCCGGGTCGTAGGGCTCGCCCCGGTCGCGGGCGAAGAGAAAATCGAGCGCCCGCCGGCTTCGCGGAAGCGACCCGACGTGGGTGGTGGCGATGCGAGTCATGAGGGCCTCCTCCTCGTCCGACCGGCCGGGAATGCCCGCCGCCCGGCTAGATGAACTTCCACGGGCTGTAGAGCGGCACCTTGCTCCTCTTCAAGACCTCTTTCGCCCGGTGCCCGATCCGCTCCACGATCTCCATCTCGTCTATCGATTTGACCTCGCGGTTTTCCATCACGAACTTCCCGTCGACCATGACGCTCTCGCAGCTGCTCCCTTGGGCCGAATAGACGAAATTCTGGAGCTCGTTGTAGAGGGGGACCCAGTCCGGCCGCTTCATGTCGAAGATGGCGATGTCGGCCTTCTTGCCCGGCTCGATGGAACCGATCTCCTTCTCCATGTTCATCGCCCTGGCGCCGTTGATGGTCGCCATCTCGATGGCCTTTTCGGCGCTTCCCGCGGCCGGGTCGTAGCGGTAGTCCTTCGGGGTCGCCGCCGCCAGATACATGAGGCGCACCATGTCGTTGAAGTTGGAGCAGTCCGAAGCGTCGGTTCCGATGGCGACGTTGACGCCCGCCTCCATCATCTCCGGGAACTTCCCGAAGGCGGAGAGGCCGTAGCTGATCTTCATGGCGGTGCTCGGACAATGCAGGACGTTCGTCCCCGTCTCGGCGAGAAGCCCGATCTCCTTGCTGCTCACGTGGATCATGTGGGTGAGGGCCACGTTCTTTCCGAGGGCGCCGATATTATACAGATGCTCGATGGGGCGGGCGCCGTTCAGGTTCAGGCTCTCCTGGACGTTCTCGATCATGTTGGCCTGATGCATGTGGAGGATGGTCCTGTACTTGTCCGCCATCTCCTTGGACTTGAGGTAGAGCCGGTCCGAGCAGCGCCCCATCCCGACGAGGACGACGCAGGGCTTTACGAGCCCCACCCCGCCCCGGTAGTCCTTCATGAACTTCTCGTTCTCGCTCAGGCACTTTCGGGTGCTCTCGACCAGCATGTTGTGGCCCTGGCTCACCATGTCGAAGGACCTGCGGCCCATCAAGCCCCGCATTCCTATCCGGGAGACGCCCTCGATGACGGGGCCGGGGTTGTAGGAGCCCGCCTCGAGGAAGGTCGTCACCCCCGTCTTGAGGGTTTCGACCAGAATCCCGAGACCGCCCCAGATCTCGTCCTCGGCACTCACGATGGTGGCGACCCGGCGGTGGACGAAGTCGGACCACGGCATCCCCGCCAGGGTCTCGGGCGAGAGGCCCCGGTGCATGTGGTGGTAGAAGTGGATGTGCGCGTTGATCAGGCCGGGGGTGACGAGCTTCATGGTGGCGTCGTAGGTCCGTTTGGCCTCGTATTTTCTCCTGAGGGCGGAAGCCTTCCCGACGTCCTTGATCCGGTTCTTCGCAATGGCGACGGCGCCGTTGCGGATGACCCTCCGCTGCGGGTCCACGGTGACGACGGTTCCGTTCTCAATCAGGACATCCACCTTGGGCTTTGCAGCCATGGCATCCTCCCCCGCGCAGGATTTCAGAGAATCGATCTTTGCGTTAGATCAACACTACACAAGGGGGTTTTTGATGACAACTGAGGCAAAAGAGCAAACGGTGGGCATCCGTGAAGCATACGCCGTGGCGGGCGGACTGCTCGGCTCCGAGGTCGAATGGGATGAGGCCTCGGCGGCAAGGAGCAACAAACACAAGTCCAAGTGAAGGGATGACGATAAGCGCGGGCCATCCGGCAAGCAGCAAACCCTCCTTGGCATGGTGGAGCGCGGCGGCGAAACAGGGGCCGCCTGCCGACGACGCACCTCCCCGCCCTGCGCCGACGCGTCGCCTGTGTGATACTGAAGCGGTGGAACCATCACCCGACGGGGAGAGCGGCTCACCGCGGGCGCATCGACGAACGCCGCCAAAGGAACAACGGTATTCTTGACGCCGCCACCATCCTCGCAATCGCCGGAACTTTCCTGCTCGCGGGCGCGGTCAAGGGGGTCATCGGTCTTGGCCTTCCGACGGTCAGCCTCGCCCTTCTGGCGGTGGCGATCAATCTGCCGAATGCGATGGCCCTGCTTCTCGTCCCATCCTTCGTGACCAACGTCTGGCAGGCGATGGTCGGCGGCCACGGCTGGGCCCTTCTGCGCCGGATCTGGCTGTTTTTGCTGGTGGCGGCGATCACCGTGCGGCTCGGAGCGTCTGCGCTGACGCGCGTCGATCTCTCACTGCTGTCCGCGCTTCTCGGGTTGCTGCTCGTGGCGTACGCCGCCGCGAATCTGCTCGGACTGCGATTCCAGGTCCAAGCCCTCCATGAAAGGTGGGTGGGCCCGTTGGTCGGACTCGTGAACGGAGTGCTGACCGGCATGACGGGATCCTTCGTCGTGCCGGGGGTGATGTTCCTTCAGGCGCTCGGCCTATCGAGAGACGCGCTGATTCAGGCGATGGGAATGCTTTTCATGGTATCTACGCTGGCGCTGGGCTTCGCTCTTCAGGCCAACGGCCTGCTGCGGCTCGAGCACGGCGCCCTTTCCACCATGGCCCTGCTGCCGGCGATGGCGGGAATGATCATCGGGCAACGAATTCGAAAAAAACTCTCCGAGCAGTTGTTCCGGAAAATATTTTTCCTCTCCCTGCTTGCGCTGGGCGCCTACCTCGTCTCCCGCTCGTTCGGCGGCTGAAAACCCCAGCCGACTCGACCGGCGAATCGAGGCGAAGAGCGTTCTTGCGCTCAGGTGAATCCGGCCCCGTCCCGCAGACGCGGCGGCTACATCATGCCCTCGACAGAAAAGAGGGGGAACGACGTAGGGGAGGACCTACGTGTCCGCCCGCTTATGTATGGCCCCTCGTCATTGCGGCTACAACGCCGTCATTCCGGCGCATGCTGGTGACAACCGAGAGGTTGGCCAGAGCGGATGAAGCGGATAGAGCCCGCCGCCTCAACTTGAGATCACAATTTGTGACCTCAAGTCGTCGAATTCCTGTTTCGTGAGCTGAAGCATGAAATCTGCCGGGAAGCGATCTATGTTCCTCCTGACGGCCTGTACGAAGGCTTTGGGTTAATGCCTTTCGGAATCACTCCGCCACTTGAGGAGCGGGCTTCCCCGAAAAGAAGAAGAAGGCTCTAAACCACTCCCCCCTTGAGGGTCAGTTCCGATTGAAGAATAAGGGATTGTCGACGAGGTAAGGGCGCAAGCCCGAAGTCGAGCCGGTGGGGGGTCGAACCTGATTGATGAATGAGGGTTCGACGTGACTAATTAAGGAGGGGCTGCCGACTGATGAAGAGGAATCGCGTAGGGGTGGCGAACTTCCCCGAGGAAGGAGAGTTCGAAAGTGTCCGCCCGCCATCGGGAAACGGCTCTGTCTATGTTTCAGGCGGGCGGTTCTCGAGCTACACAACGGACAGTTACTCTATGTAAGAGGTGGGCTGTTGTTAGAATGCTTTTGGTTTCGGGGTATTTATGTGCGGAAGAGATCTCAATGGTATTCTTTCAAAGTAGTAAACTAGGAAATGAATAGTTCGACTCTTATGTATCGTCTTCATCAAGTAACACTCTCTCTATATCTTCCGGAGCATCATGCCACAGAGAATCAAATTCTTTTTCTGAAAGAATTGGTGTTGAGCGCATTCTTTCCTTAGCATCCGATTTAGATAGATCCAGTTCGACTAATCGACCATCTAGCTTCCGCATATGTGCATAGCACCCAATGTCTATAGCAAAAGCTTGGTAAGTCCCTGCTTGTGATTTATGTGTTAATGCTACGCCACAATTATGGATAATCCGATAATCCAGTAATCTATGAACAAGTTCTCTAATACGATCTTCTTGTTGCATCATTTGTTCTGAAACCATGAATACATTAGTTTTCTTTTCGATACAGAATTTCCGTAACACATAAATCCCACGTATTAGTGCGTCTTGTTCTCGACCCTCTTCTGAGTCTTGTTTTAACTCCTCAATTCTCCGCTCGAAATTCGAGCGACTCAAAATCCGAACATCATCTTTTCCAATACGGCCGTCACCTCCCGTTGATGTGGCAGTATCTATTACTTCCAAGAAAAGACTTAGGCAGTCACGTGGCACACCACCCCCTGCTAAGATTAGGCGCTCAAATCCTTCTCCCTTAAACAAACCGTCTATCCTGACCTTCGTCATACTAGCAAGTTTACCAAATGCGTGAAGAATAGCTTTATTTTGATCCCGTGTTTTATTCAGATTCGCCAATGTAAAGTCGATGTTTATCGGTTGATAATCATGACGTTCCTGCGCCCCTATTGGTTGTCCATGTCGATCTGCATAAAGAATACTTGCATGTCTAAGAGTGGCAATTTTGAAAAATAACGGCAAATCTTTGCAGAGACGATGTATGTAATCCATAATGAAGGGTTGATCGATTCTATTTAGGTGATAGAAATCGTCGATCTGAAGAAATATTGCAGAAACGTTGTTTGATAGATCAAAAAATTCACGTACCTGACGTTTCAAATCTGGGAGCCACATGTTTAATTCATGGAGTTTGTCATCATGCTTTGTATAACTTCTTTCTATTTCTGATTTATATGAGGTCGCAGCAGAAGTGCCAGCTTTCAATGTCACATATGGATTCGATATCCCGCCATTTATTTCTCCAGAACTCGAATTTTCCCTAGATGTGTGTTCGCGCATTTTTTGTTCTTGTTGATCCGCTAACTTGCTTAATTCACTTAATCTTGATCGAATCTTTTCAATTAGTTGTTTCGATTTCAGCTTTCGACCGAACCAACCAGTTAAGTTGCGCTGGAGTTCCTCAAATAAGGCATCTATTATTTGTATTAGTACGTTAGGAAACGAGTGTCTCTTGAAATCTTCACAATTCAGGTAAATACATTTAACCGAATCGTCCAACTTTTTTTCTGAAAAATGGAGCAGAAGAGTTTTTCCGCACCCACGTCTCCCAAAAATCGCATGATTCTGTCGCGCTGTCATATCATTGAGAACATTTGAGATATCAATATATGGTATCGATTCTGAGCCACCACGCTGTACTCTTAAATTCTCAGTTATTACTAGGCGTAATGACTTAAGATTATCAGACCCGCTCATCTAATACTTTACCTCGATTGTAGGCTTGTTTCTTAACTGTTGATGAAGCTATTCAGGTTGGTTTTGAGCGCGGGCAGTACCTAAAGCGAATTTATCATTAATAATATCTCAAAATCAATTGCTATTCCCGTACAATGCTAATCATCACAGTTGAATGATGTTTATATACCAAAAATTGGATGTATTATATTGCAATTATTACGCTTGATTGTCGCCCTCCCCCCTACCCCCCCAACCTCCGGTACGCCTCCGTTCCCAGAAACGAAGAGTCAGGCTTGACGCCTTCGATGGGGGTTTTGCCCTCGGAATCTTTTGCGGCGGGGTCGGCGCCTGCGTCGAGGAGGGCTTCGAGGACTTCGATGAGGACTTCGTCTTTCGCCGCCGCGTAGTGAAGCGGGGTTCGCACACGCTTGTCGCGCGCGTCGGGGTTCGCGCCCGCCGCGAGGAGGGCCTTCACGACGGCGGGAGCCGTGCTGCGCATCCCCGCCCAGTGCAGGGGCGCCAGGCCTCTTCTGTCCGGCGTGTCCACCCGTGCGCCGCCGCGCACCAGTATCCCCACGTTGGCGCCAATTCTACCAAAGGCCGCCGACGCATGAAGGGGCGTCCATCCGTATATGCCCTCCGTGTTGGGGTCGGCGCCTGCTTCGAGGAGCGCCTCCAGAACGGCAGGCTCCGCGCGGAACGCCGCCGCCGTGTGAAGCGGCGTCGCGCCCCTTCTGTCGCGCGCTTCCACATCGGCGCCGGCCCGAATCAAGATCCTCAAAACAGCCGGGTCTTGGATGTAGCGCACCGCCCAGTGGAGCGGCGTCCATCCGTTCTTGTCGCGCGCGTCCACCTCGGCCCCGGCCTCGAGCTGGTCACCTGCGGCTTCCAGGGCATCGTTGCCCATCACCGCATGGTGCAAGGCCGTGGCTCCGTCTCCATCACGCGCGTTCGGGCCGCTTGCTTCCGTCGCCATCGCGTATCTCCCGTTTTGGCGATCGCCCGCACTTAAGCCTCCGGCGTTCGGGTCTTCACGAGGCGCTCGCCTGGGTCCTTTCGTTTTTCATCGAACCGCATGATACCAAATTATATACGACAAACCGAAAAGATGCGCTCTAAACCTCCGACCCGGGCGGGCCGCCTCTTTCGGCGAATTGCTCCGCGCACGAGACGCTGCAGAACGAATGCCGCCCACCGCCCGCGCGTTTCGTAATCCCCATGCGGGACGGGAAGAACGTCTCGCATTCGGGACAATTCAGCATTTCATCGTCCACGACGTCTTCACCCTCACGATTTTTTTTCGCCGCTCTCCCGAAGCCGCTGAAAAGGCTGCGTACAAGATAGAATATCAGCCAGGATAAAACCAGATAAAAAATAAATCGAAACATGCGCCCGGGCCTCACGAGGTGCGGCGAGAGTCTCAAAAAACGCTACTCTACACCTTGAACCGCAGGATGAAAATCGCTATGCGCGCGCGAGTGCGGGCATGTTCGCGTGATAATCCTGTAAGGAGCGCACCGAATACTCGTTTTCGCGCAGAATCCGGATGGCGCGGATGGCCGCCTGCCCGGCGGCCAGCGTGGTGCAATAGAAAATGTTGCGCAAAAGGGCCGTTCTGCGTAAGGAATAGCTGTCCTTGATGGATTGCTTGCCCGCCGTGGTGTTGAGCACGAACTGCACCTCTTCCGCCTCCATCTGCTCCACGATGTGGCCCGGCTTGCCGTCGGTCACCTTATAGGCGAAATCCGCCTCGATGCCGTTGGCCATGAGCGTAGCTCTCGTGCCCGCCGTGGCCACCAGAGAAAACCCGAGTTCGACGAGCAGTTGCGCCAGGGGGATGATGGCCGCCTTGTCCCCGTCCCGAACGGAGATGAACGCCCGGCCCGAAAGCGGCAGGACGGAGCCGGCCCCCTCCTGGGCCTTGAGATAGGCCGTGGGGAAATCCTCCCCCAAACCCATCACCTCGCCCGTGGATTTCATCTCGGGTCCCAGGATCACGTCCACGCCGGAGAATTTCTTGAACGGGAACACCGCCTCTTTCACGCCGAAATGCCTGGGTTCCACGTCGTGATCGAGACCCAGTGAGGGGAGTGTTTCGCCCGCCATCACCCGGGCGGCGACCTTGGCGAAGGGCACGCCGACGACCTTGCTCACGTAGGGCACCGTGCGGCTCGCGCGCGGGTTCACCTCCAGAATGAAGACCTGGCGCTTGTGGATCGCGAACTGCACGTTGTTGAGTCCCACGACGTTCAGTGATTTCGCCAGAATCCTCGTCTGGCGCTTCAATTCCTCCACGATGTCGGGGCCGAGCGTATAGGGGGGAATCGAGCAGGCGGAATCGCCGCTGTGGATTCCCGCTTCTTCGATATGCTCCATCACGCCCGCGATGATCACGTTCTCGCCGTCCGAGACCGCATCCACGTCGACCTCCACGGAGTCTTCCAGAAACCTGTCGATGAGCACGGGCCGCTCGGCGGAGGCGCGGACGGCATCGCGCATATAGGCCGCGAGTTCGTCCGCATCGTGGACGAGCGCCATGGCGCGCCCGCCGAGCACGTAGCTCGGACGCATGAGAACGGGATAGCCGATGGCGCGCGCGATCTCGAGCGCATCCTCGGTGTTCGTGGCCGTGCCCGATGGCGGCTGAGTGAGATGTAGTTGTTTGAGCATGTTGCTGAAGCGGTCCCTGTCCTCGGTCAGGTCGATGCTCTCGGGCGAAGTTCCCAGAATGGGCACTCCCGCTTCTTTGAGCGCCAGGGCGAGCTTAAGCGGCGTCTGGCCGCCGAATTGCACGATGACGCCCCGTGGATTTTCGCGGTGAACGATTTCGAGCACGTCCTCAAGCGTCAAGGGTTCGAAGTAGAGCCTGTCGCTCGTATCGTAATCCGTGCTCACCGTCTCGGGGTTGCAGTTCACCATGATGGCCTCGAAACCCGCTTCCGCCAGCGCCATCACGGCGTGCACGCAGCAGTAATCGAACTCGATGCCCTGCCCGATGCGGTTCGGCCCGCCGCCCAGGATGATGATTTTCTCGCGCTCAGTCGGCGGCGCCTCGTCTTCCTGCTCATAGGTCGAGTAGAGATAGGGTGTATGGGCCTCGAATTCCGCAGCGCAGGTATCGACCTGCTTGTAGACGGGCCGGACGCCCAGGCGGTGTCTCGCCGCGCGCACCGCTCCCTCGTCCGCGCCCTGCCTTCTGGCGATGTCCAGGTCGCTGAAGCCGTTTTGCTTCAAAAAGTGAAGGCTCGCCTCATCACCCAGCAGACCGGGGGCTGCGGCGTCTTCTTCCATCTCCACGAGTTCGGCCAGATGCGCCAGAAACCACGGGTCGACCCCGGATGCGCTATAAATCTCCTCTTCCGTCCATCCCTCGCGGTACGCGCGGGCGACGCTCCACAGGCGATCGGGGCCGGGTATCCTCAAACCCTCTGAAATCAGTTCCTTGCGCGCATCGGCGGATAAGCCCTCCAACTCCTCCGGATTGGGGTCCGCCAAGCCGTAGCGGTCGATCTCGAGTGAGCGGACGGCCTTCATCAGCGATTCCCGGAACGTCCTGCCGATGGACATCACCTCCCCCACCGAGCGCATCTGGGTGTCGAGGACGGGTGGCGTTTCGGGGAATTTCTCAAAGGTGAAGCGCGGTATCTTGGTGACGCAATAGTCGATGGATGGCTCGAAAGAAGCCGGCGTCTGCCGCGTGATGTCGTTGGGTATCTCATCGAGTGTAAGCCCCACGGCCAGCTTGGCGGCTATCTTGGCGATGGGAAACCCGGTGGCCTTGCTTGCAAGGGCGGAGCTTCTCGACACCCTGGGGTTCATTTCGATCACGACCATCCGGCCATCCGTGGGACTCAGGCCGAACTGGATGTTCGAGCCGCCGCACTCGACCCCCACCTTGCGGATGCAGGCGATGGCCGCATCGCGCATGGTCTGGTATTCGCGATCGGAGAGCGTCTGCGCGGGGGCGACGGTGATGGAATCACCCGTATGGACGCCCATGGGGTCGAAATTCTCGATGGAGCAGATGATGGACACGTTGTCCTTGAGATCACGCATGACCTCAAGCTCGAATTCCTTCCAGCCCAGGGCGCTTTCTTCCAATAAAACCTGATCCACCGGGCTTTCGGAGAGGGCCCAGGCGAGTTTCGCCTCGAACTCCTCCTCGGTGAACGCCACGGCCCCGCCCGAACCTCCCAGCGTGAAGGCGGGCCTCAAGATGATCGGAAAGCCGATGTCGCGCGCCGCCGCCCAGCCCTCGTCCATCGTGGTGACGACCTCGCTTCTCGGCAGATCGAGGCCTATCTCGCGCATCGCCTTCTTGAACAGGTCCCTGTCTTCGGCGCACCGGATGGCGGGCAGCTTCGCGCCGATGAGCTCCACGCCCCAGGCGTCGAGTACGCCGGACTCGGCCAGGGCCACCGCCGTGTTCAGCCCCGTCTGTCCGCCCATGGTGGGCAGGAGCGCATCTGGCCGCTCTTTCTTGATGATCGCCTCCACCACCTTCGGCGTGATGGGTTCGATGTAGGTGGCGTCGGCCATCTCGGGGTCGGTCATGATGGTGGCGGGGTTCGAGTTCACCAGCACCACCTCGTAGCCCTCCTCGCGCAGGGCCTTGCACGCCTGCGCGCCCGAGTAGTCGAACTCGCACGCCTGGCCGATGACGATGGGGCCGGAGCCTATGATCAGAATTTTAGAAATGTCCGTTCTTTTCGGCATGTATCAGGCCACTCGCTCTATAAAGGGAAATACATGAGAAGTTTCAAATTTCCGTTGATTCAATTTCTTATCGTCCTTACCTGAATCCGTCGCGCGCGCTCCCTACTCCCCCACGCAGAAGCTGTAGAACTCATCGAACAGCGCGCCCGCGTCGTGCGGGCCGGGGCAGGCTTCGGGGTGGTACTGCACGCTGAACACTTTGGGAGATTCCGACTTGAGACCCTCACAGGTGCTGTCGTTCAGGGAGGAATGCGTGACGGCCACGCCTGCGGGCAGGCTCTCGGGGTCGACGGCGAAGGAGTGGTTCTGCGAGGTGATGTCCACTTTTTTCGTATTCAAATCCTGCACGGGATGGTTCGCCCCGTGGTGGCCGAACTTGAGCTTATAGGTTCTGCCGCCCAAAGCCTGCGCCAGAATCTGGTGGCCCAGGCAGATTCCCACGACGGGAACCCGGCCCATGATGTTTTTTACGTTTTCGACAACGTAGCCGAGCGCCGCCGGGTCGCCGGGGCCGTTTGAGAGGAAAACGGCGGCGGGCTTTCTCGCCAGCACGCTCTCCGCAGGTTCTGAAGCCGGCACGATTTCGAGATCGAACCTTCGCCCAAGTTCGCGAAAAATGTTGTTCTTGGCCCCCAGGTCATACGCCACGCAAAGCGGGCGGCCTTTTCTCTCGCCCCAGGCGTGCGCGGCCTCACAAGTCACGTCGCGCACCATGTCGCGCCCATTGAGGCCCGGACTCGCCTTGGCGCGGGTGATGAGGTTTTTTTCGTCCATATCCTTTGAGGAGAGTATCGCCCGTAGAGCGCCCGCTTCCCTGATGTGGCGCGTGAGCGCGCGGGTATCGACGCCCTCGATGCCGGGGATGCCCTCTTTTTTGAGATAGGTGTCCAAATCCTCGTTCGCGCGGAAATTGCTGTGGCGCCTGCACACTTCTTTCACGATGTATGCCTCGACCCAGACGCGGCGGGATTCCTCATCGCCCGGGATGACGCCGTAATTCCCGATGTGGGGGTACGTCATCACCACCATCTGGCCGCGGTAGGAGGGATCGGTGAGCACTTCCTGGTAGCCCGTCATCGCCGTGTTGAAGACGAGTTCCCCTTCTGCGTCGGAATCCGCCCCGAAACTTGCGCCCCGGAAGACTCTGCCGTCTTCCAGGGCCAGGAGCGCCGGTTTTATTTTTCGACCTTTCATGAAACGAGGGCCTCTTGTGCGGAGATTTTCATTTCACCCGCAAGCCTGCTCATCCGCAGGTTTCCGGCAACGACCGTGGCCACGGCGCAACCCTTGAGCTTCCAGCCGGCGAAGGGGGTGTTCCTCCCGTTGCTCTCGAAAGTGTCGGGGTCGACGACCACCTCGCGCCCGGGGTCTAAAATCGTCACGTCCCCGGGAGCGCCTTCTTTCAGGGTGCCGTAGGGCAGGCCCAGCACCTCGCACGGCCCCGCCGTGAATTTTGCGATCATCTCGGGTAGCGTGAGCACGCCCCCGCCTACCAGCCTGTCCAGCGCGAGGGACACGGCCGTCTCCAAGCCCACGACCCCGAACGGCACGGCGTCGAACTCCCGCTGGGTTTCCGCCTCGTAATGCGGCGCGTGGTCCGAGGCGATGGCGGAAATCGTGCCGTCCTTCAAGCCTTCCAGGAGCGCCTGTCTATTCGCCTCGTCCCTGAGCGGAGGCGCCATCTTGGCGGATGAGTCGAAGTCCTGAATCACCTCATCGGTCAGGGAGAAATGGTGCGGCGTCACCTCCGCCGTCACGCGAACGCCGCGCGCCCTTGCCCACCGAACCAGGTCCACCGCGCCTGCGGAGGATATATGCAGAATGTGGAGCCTGCCTCCCGTCAGTTCCGCGAGGCGGATATCCCGATAGACGCAGATGTCCTCGCTCGCCGCCGGGTTGCCCGCCAGGCCGAGCAGGGTGGACATCGCTCCCTCGTTCATCATCTTGCCGCCTGAGAGCGTCATATCCTCTGCATGATCGAGCACGCTCACGCCCAGCATTCCGGCGTATTCGAGGGCTGCGCGCATCAGTGCGGCCGTCTTGACGGGTACGCCGTCGTCGCTGAAGGCCACGGCGCCCGCCTCTTTCTGCTCGGCCATCTCGCTCAGTTCCTCACCCTTCAAACCCACCGAAACAGAGCCGATGGGAAACACGCGGCACGAACCCACCTCGCGCGCGCGCTTCAGGATGCGCTCGGTGATCGAACTCGTATCGTTGACCGGGTCGGTGTTCGCCATGCACGCCACGCCGGTGAAGCCGCCCGCGGCGGCGGCGCGGGTGCCGCTCTCGATGTCTTCCTTGTATTCCTGCCCCGGTTCCCTGAAATGGACGTGCATGTCGATGAACCCGGGAGCCACGACGAGTCCTTCGGCGTCGATTATTTCATCCCCGCCGCGCGGCAATATGTTCTTTTTTCTGTGCGTGATTTTTCCCTCTTCAATCAGGATGTCGCACTTCTCATCGACGCCGCCTGAGGGGTCGATGAGGCGTCCTCCCTTAATGAGCAACGACATCTCTCGCCTCCTTCCGCGATTTCTCAGAAGACTCCGCCTCGCGCGCGGCGTCCGCCTCCTTCGGAGCCGCGTCCTTCGGCTCTTCTTCTTTCTTCACCGAGAGGAGATAAAGAATCGCCATCCGGCAGGCGACCCCGTATTCGACCTGTTCCAGAATGACGGAGAACGGGCCGTCGGCCACGTCGGGAGCCATCTCCACGCCCCGGTTGATGGGTCCGGGGTGCATGATGAGCAGGTCGCGCTTGGCCCCTTGCAGTTTTTTTTTGGTGATCCCGTAGGTGTTGGCGTACTCGCGCTCGCTGGGGAAAGCGTTCCCCGCGCCCCTTTCCAGTTGAATCCTGAGGGCGATGAGCACGTCCGCCCCGTCGATCGCCTCGTCGAGCCTCGTCGTCACGCGCGCGCCCAGGCATTCCACTTCGGCGGGCAGCATGGTGGAGGGGCCGCAAAAGGTGACGTTCGCGCCCAGCTTCAACAGGCCGGCCACGTTCGAGCGCGCCACGCGGCTGTGCGCGATGTCACCCACGATGGAGACGTTCAAGCCTTTGAATTTTTCCTTGTGCTCCCTGATGGTGTAGAGGTCGAGCAGCGCCTGCGTGGGGTGCTCGTGGCAGCCGTCGCCCGCGTTCACGACGGCGCAGCCAAGCTCCCTCCCCAGATAGGTCGGCGCGCCCGACGCCCAGTGCCGGACGACGAGCACGTCGGTGGCCATCGCCTCGATGTTCCTGGCCGTATCGCGCAGGGTTTCCCCCTTGTTCGTCGAACTCGTGGAGACCGAGAGGTTGATGACGTCCGCCGAAAGGCGCTTGCCCGCGATTTCGAACGAAGCGCGCGTCCTCGTGCTGTCCTCGAAGAAGAGGTTGGCGATGGTTTTCCCCCTGAGAGTGGGGACTTTCTTGATGTCGCGTTCGTTGATCTCACGAAAGGAATCGGTCTGGTCGAGCAGAAACGATATTTCCTCAGGCTCGAGTTCTCGAATCGAGAGCAAATCCTTTCTTCGGTAAGTCTCCACGTTCATATCATTCCCCCCCCTGGTAACGCCCCGGCTTCTATGATCGTTTGAAAACGGCATCCTGGCCGTCGGTTTCCTCCAGATGCACCCGCACCTCCTCGGGATGGATCGCTTCGATGTTTTTCCCCACGAAATCGGCGCGAATGGGCAGTTCCCGCCCTCCCCTGTCCACCAGAATGGCGAGCCGCACCCTACGGGGCCGGCCGAAGTTGACGAGCGCGGCCAGAGCGGCGCGCGCCGTCCGGCCCGTGTAGAGCACGTCGTCGACCAAAACGACGTCCTTGCCCTCGCACGAGAAGGGGAGATCCGTTTTCTTGAGACCGGTTCTCACCCCGCCTCCCTGATTCAAATCGTCGCGGTAGAGCGTCACGTCGAGCGCGCCCACCAGCGGACGTACGCCCACCAGCGACTGAAGCTCCCCGGCCAGTCTTTCCGCGAGCGGCACGCCCCTCGTGCGAATACCGATGAACACCAGTTCCGACAGATCCGCCGTGCGCTCCAGTATTTCATGCGAGAGACGCCTCAAGGTGCGCCTTAACTGCTCGGCATCGAGTTGTTTCATCGTCAAGGCAAAATCCGATGTTCGGGCGGCCCGGTATTAAAAAAGAACAAAAAAAACTCCATGCCCAAAGGGCATGGAGTTCGGAGAACAGACGAGAAGATGGCAAGCATCCGGGTTTCCTCCTTCGCCGCCTCACGGGACGACATTAAAGGGGAATTTCTATGTCACCATGTCATTTCCACCCGGCGCAGCATCCAGCCGGGCCATTTCCTCAAAACTAACAGTCTTTCCGGGAAAGAGCAAGAGGGAAATCAGGGGCGCTTCAAAAAATCCATCGGCGCGCCCGAGAGACTCTCTTTCTCATCGAGGGCGTAAGCGGATTCCTCAAGAACCTCGAACAGGGCGGAGGCGTCTTTTTTCGACAAATTGCGTTTCGCCTCCCCCAGTACGCGGATGCGCAGGGTCTTGTTCTCGAGCCTCAGCCTCAGCACGTCTCCGATTTCCACCTGAGCGGAGGCTTTGGCCGTTTTCCCCTCGATATCCACGGCGCCCCCGTCCGCCAGGCTCTTGGCGAGGGGACGGCGCTTGACTAGGCGGCTATAGCGCAAAAACTGGTCGAGGCGCATTCTGCATCGTCATTGGGTGATTTCTTTGGGATCCGCCACGATGCTGCGCGTCCTTTGAACCTCCACCTCGAATTCGAGCCGCGCGGCCTTGTTCTCCGTGTCGAAGGCCATTATCTTCGCTTTGGCTTTTTGCTCTTTGCTCTCGTCCTTCGACTGGTCCGAGAACGCCTTGATCATATCCGCAAAGCTGATTTTGCCGACATACGAGTCGGGCAGCAGATACACGTAGCGGAATAAATAGAAGTTCGCCGATGGGTCGGGATTCACGAACAACCGGTGCCCCGCCTCCAGGGCTCCGATGGCGTCTTTCCCCACACTGGCCCCCTCGCCCACTTTCACCTTGTCCGATTTCCAGCGAGGCTTCTCCCTCTTCGAACCATAGGCCCACAAAACCCTGTCCTGCCCGAACAACCCTCCGCCTTGTTTGAGCTTGATGCCGACCAGCCTGAAGGTAATCTGTTCGCGAACATTCTTGAACACGGAAGACAAACCGCCCGGCGAAGCGACGGGGTCATAGTTGATTTCCAGAAAAGCGGCTCTTTTGAGATCCGTTATCCATTCGCGGCGTCTCTTGGTGAATTTTTCATTGAAGAGTTTGTTGCGGATTTTGCCGGCCACCCTGTCGAGGGTAATCACTTTCCCCGGCTTCACCTCATCGACGTGGACGATGTGAAAGCCCACCCTCGTTCTCGTCGGCTTGCTCGTCTCGCCCTTCGCCGTCGAAAAAATGAGTTGTTCGAGTTCGGGAAAAACCTCGCCTTTCTTCATGGAACCCAACGAACCGCCCCGGCTTTTGGCGGGACCTTCGGAATACTTCTCGGCCAGCTTGGGGAAATCCGCACCGGGCTTGGCGGCCTCTTCGTATGCGAGGTCCGCTTTTTTGCGCTGCGCTTCGATTTCCGCAGCGGAAGCGCCCTTGCTCACGGGAAAGAAGATCTGCCGCACCACCCGGCGCTCGGCCTCGCGATAATCATCGGAATGCGCGTCGTAATAATCCGCAATTTCCTGCTCCACCACCGAGACGCGCACGCCGACTTCCATGTTCTCCACTTTTCGCGCCAGCAGCTTCTCGCGAAGCTCCTCACGATATTTCTCCATACTCATTCCCTGCGCCGACAAAAAATCGCGCAATCCGGCCGTCGTCGTTTTGTTCTGGCGAAGTATGCCCGCGATTGCGTTTTCAATTTCTTTTTCGCTGACGTTCAACCCGAGAGCAGAGGAGCGCTTCGATATGAGTTTTCTCTGGACCATGGCATCGAGCGCCTCGAGTTCGAGTTCGCGAATTCGCCGATTCAGTTGTTCTCCCCTGAAATTCCTCCTCAACTTATCGACGCTCGGTTTCACGAAATCCTGAAGCTCGGAGAGCATGATGATGTCATCGTCAATCTTCGCAATGATTCTCTCGATCGTCACGGCGGCGGACATCGCCGGGACGGGCGCGCCCACCAGGACGCATAACGCAATCGCCAAAACACAGAAACGCCTAGCCCGATACGACATTTTCAAGATTTTCCCAATAGTATTTGATTTTCGCATTTCGCTTGAGTTCTCCGAGCCACCCTTCGAGTCTCGCTCTACCCTTATCCGCCAGCAACCGTTTTCTGATGCTATCCCTCGCGGAGGCCAACGTTTTCTGGATCGGCAATCTTCTCTCCGAGACCTCCAGGAGGTGGAAGCCCGCCGGACTCCTGACAACCCGGCTCACCTCGCCCAACATCAGTGATTCCACCACGTTCTCGATGTTTTCGGGCAACTCCCCTTGTTGGAAATAACCCAAATCGCCGCCCTCGTCGCGCTCGGGGCCGATGGAATGTTTCTGCGCAAGAGACGCGAACGATTTCCCCTCGAGAACACGCTTTCTCAGATGAGAAGCCATTTTAGCCGAAGAGACGATGATTTGGCGAACCCGCCAACGTTTTCCGACCCGGAATTTCTCCTTGTTGCGGTTATAGTAATCTTCTATCTCGGAATCTGAGACCTTCAACTTTGAATACACTTCCCTATCCAGCAGGTATTCAATCTCGAGCGTCTCGCGCATCGTTTTGAGCCATGACTCCTCGTCGATCCCCTGCTCTTTCATGACGGCATTAAAATCCTGTCCGCCGTATTGGCGGCGAACGAATTCGACGAAACGCCTCACCCTCCCCTCACTCACATATTCTCCCGTCTCCCGGAAGCGCTGAAGCAGGAGCCGTCTTTCCACGAATTGATCCAGCAAGACCCTGGGGATGGCTTTTTCGGCCTTGCCCGAAACCTCCTCATCCCCGCGCGCCATGTAATACGCGCGCACATCTTGCCGGGTAATCGGCTCGCCGTTCACCTGCACCAGCAGGGTACCTTTTTTTTTCTCGCTTCTCGTCTGAAGCGAAGAATCACAACCCGCGGCGATGAGCAGCGCCATCGAACAAACCCACGCCCACCGGGTTCGGCGGCCTCGAATCAGACGCCGCGCGCTCCTCCCGATTTCCATGATGAAAACCTCATGCTTCTTCCGCCGCCAACTCGCCTTCGGAGACTTTGCACACTTCCAAAGCATCCAGCACTTGAACGAGAAAGTCAAAATCCTCCGGCCAGCGCCCGCTGATGCTTGCGCGAAAAGCATGGGTGTCGGTGAACACCATCCCCGGCATATCGAGAAATGCGGCCGTCAATTCGTAGTCTCCCGGGAAAATCTCCAGATGCGCCTCCTTGCCGCGAATTTGGAGAGCCTTGATTCCGCAAAGGCGGGCGCGCAACCGGATTTCCCCCAGTTCCAGAAGGTGGAGGGCGCGCGTCGGCATTTCTCCGTATTTATCCTTGAGTTCTACGCCCAACTCCCTCAATTCGGCCGGCGCCCGCGCCGATGCAATCCGGCGATATACATCCAGTCGCTCGGCCTGGGCCGGAATCCACGAAGGGGGCAGCGTGCCAGCCACCGGCGCGACGATCTCGGGTTCACGCCGATCGACCGTCTCGCCCTTGGCCTCCTGCACGACTTCTTCCAAAAGGCGGCAATACATGTCGAACCCCACGGCCGAAATTTGTCCCGATTGGCGATGTCCGAGCAAATGTCCGGCGCCGCGAATTTCCAGGTCGCGCATGGCCAGCTTGAAGCCGCCCCCCAGTTCGCTCAACTCCTCGAGCGCCTGGAGCCGCTCTCTGGCCGGCTTCGTCAGGGAACCTGCGCCCGAGACCAGAAGGTAGGCGTGCGCCTGGAACCTGTCGCGTCCCACCCGGCCGCGCAACTGGTAGAGCTGCGCCATGCCGAACATATCCGCCCGGTTAATCACGATCGTGTTCACCGAGGGGATGTCGAGACCGCTTTCGATGATCGTGGTGCAGAGCAGCACGTCGGCCCGGCGGGTCACGAACTGCTCCATCACCTCTTCGAGATCCCTTTCTTTCATCTGGCCGTGGCCCACGAGAATTCGCGCGTCCGGCGCGAGTTTCGTGAGAAGCCGCCGCATGGCGGGGAGGCTTTTCACCCGGTTGTGCACGAAAAACACCTGCCCCCCACGGTCGATTTCCTTGGTGATGGCGTCTTTGATGAGTTTTTCGCTGAAGCGGGATATATACGTCCGCGGCGCGACCCGGTGACGCGGGGGCGTTTCGATGACGCTCAAATCGCGCGTGCCCGAGAGCGCCATCTGCAAGGTTCTGGGAATGGGCGTGGCCGTGAGCGTCAGAACGTCCACGTCGACACGAAGTTTCTTGACCTTCTCCTTGTGGGAAACGCCGAAGCGATGTTCTTCGTCGATGACAAGAAGTCCCAAATCGCGAAACGACACGTCTTTTTGCAACAACCGATGGGTGCCGATGACGATGTCCACACGCCCGGCGGAGAGCCCTTCCACCACTTCGCCCTGCTGTTTTTTGCTTCTGAAGCGCGAGAGCATCTCCACGTGAACAGGCAGCGATTCGAATCGCTTGCGAAAGGTGTCCCAATGCTGATGCGCCAGCAGCGTCGTCGGCACGATGACGGCGACCTGCTTGCCCGCCGAAATCGCCCGGGCGGCGGCTCTGAGCGCCACCTCCGTCTTTCCGTAGCCGACGTCCCCGCAGATGAGGCGATCCATCGGACGGGCGCGCTCCATATCCGCCAGCACGTCGCGAATGGCCTGTTCCTGATCCGGCGTTTCCTCAAACCCGAAGCCAGCGGATATTTCATGATCGAATGCGCCTTCCGCAGAAAAGGCGTGCCCCTCGGCGGCGCTTCGCTCCGAATACAGTCGCACCAGATCGCGAGCGATTCCCCGGAGCGATTTCTTGATGTTGTTCTTCGTCTTGCTCCACCGGTTCCCGCCCAATTTGTCCAGGGGCGGCTCGGCCCCGGCTCCACGGTATTTGTGGATGCGCTCGACGTCGTCCATCGGAACGTAGAGTTTGTCACCCCCCGCATACTGAAGGGCGAGAAATTCGTTTTCCCCGTCTCGATGCTCGATGACGCGCGTGCCCATATAGCGGCTAACGCCGTGCTCCACGTGCACTACGAGGTCGTTCTCAATCAAATCCTTGAAGCCCTCGCCAGGCTTCGATTGGGGGCGGCGGCGCGAATCCCGGCCCAAAGCGCCGACCAGCAAGTCCTGGGCGCGAAAGAACACCCTCCTCTCTTCAGGAAGCCTGAAGCTGGCGCCGAGTTTCCCCTCCGCCAGAGCGACTTCGTGACGCTCCTCCATGAACGAAGCGCCTCCGGGCAAAATTTCCACGCCCACCTCATACTCGCGCAACAATGCCTGTATCCTCAGCGCGAGGGTCTTCTCCTCCGCCACGATGACGACGCTTTCATCCTCCCTGCGCCATGAACGCAGCTGGTCGACGAACGCCTCCACCCTGCCTCTGAAGGGGTTGATGTTTTCCGCGCGCAAGGCCTCGCCCGCCTCGAAGCCCTCCTCGGAATTCGGGACGTCCAGCCCGAGTGAGTCGAACTTGAGACGCGGCCAGATGGACAACTCCTCGCGAATCTCCTCAGGGGCGAGCCACAAACGCTCAGGCGCGAATGAGACGAGGCCCCTCTCGGGCGCAAGACGCGCCTCCTCGTTCACTTCGCTCCACAGCTTATCCATCGCTTCGTCGATGTCTTCCGCTTCGTTCAAAATCCAGAGCGCGCTTCCGGGCGCAACGTCGAACAAGGTCGTCATGTCGGACAAGAATATGGGCGCGAGACCCTCCATACCCGAAAAATGTCCGTCTGTATCCAGGTATTCGAGAAGGCGCTCTACTCGTTCACTCGTTTCCGGCGCGGTGACTTCCGAAAGGGCGAGGCGGCCCCTCTCCAGTTCTTCCGGCGAGAAAACAATCTCTTTCGATGGAAAAACGTCCACGCCTTGAAGCGTGTCCAGATTCCGCTGCGTCTGGGGATGGAAGTTTCGCAAGGAATCGAGTTCATCTCCTCGAAATTCCAGGCGCGTCGGATATGCGTTCTGGGGAGAGAAAAAATCCAGAATGCCTCCTCTTACGGCATATTCTCCGGGGGATTCGACCAACGACCTCCTCTCGTACATCAACGATTCGAGCGAACCGATGAACGGATCACGCTCAATCGCCATACCTTCGCGCAAGTGAATCATGGCGTCGTTCAGTCGTTCGGGCGGGGGTACTCTCGTCCCCATGGCGGATACGCTCGTCAGCACGACGCCTTGTTCCCCGCTGCGCAAAAATCGCAGCGCGGACATCCTTTCGCCGACGATTTCATTGGATGGAGACAAACGGGAGAAGGGATACACATCCCATGCCGGAAACCCCAGGATCGGCAAATCCCGCTTCCCCGAAGCGCCGATGAACAGCTTCATGTTCGCTTTGACCACTTCGAGGCGACGCTGTTCGCTCTCGACGATAATAACGGGTCCAGGGTGTTCACGCGCAATTCGGACCAACCACCAGGCGGTCGACGCATCGTTCGCGCCACGCAAGTGAACCCGCTTGGCCCCATCGAGATTCTGAAGCGATAACAAGGATTCATTCATGATGTGAAATTTCAGATTTCAAATCGAACATCAGGCGATGAAGTATGTTGGAACGTCACGTATAGCATGAGAAATTTCAGAAAAACCCTTAATTCAAATACTTCTTGGTGATAATGAAATCCCGGAGCACGTTGGAGTCATTCTTGGGCAACGCGATGTCCGCGCCGTTCAGGGATATCTGCGCTCCCGCCACGTTCCCCACGGTAAGGGAAAATTTTTCCAACGCCTTCCAATTTCTTTCCTTGCCCGCCAGCAAGAGGAATTCTTGCGTGGTTTTCGCATCGACCACGATTCGCAGCCATGTGTCTTCCGTCGCAAAAATCTTCAACGTCAGGGGGAGTTCCCCGGGAGCCGCCGTGGCCTGCCGCCCTTGCGCCGCGGCTTGAGTGTTCGATGCCGCATTGCGGGCGACTTTCTCCTCGGCTGGAGCACTCACTTGAGCCGAAGGGTTTTGCGAGGCAGGCGGACTTACTTCACCCTGGGCCGGTGGACTTCCCTGAGCGGGAGGGGACTGATTCTCCTGAACGGGAACGCTCGCTTGATCCGGATGATTCTCCTCAGCCGGAGAAGGTTTTTCCTCCTTCTTTACAACCGGAGGCTCCTTCAAATTCACGGTCGAGGCAGGTGGAAGAGTCTGCTCGGAAGCCTTTTTCTCGACAACGGCAGTTTCTTTCTCCGCGCCATCTTCATGTTTCGCTTTCTCATTCACCCCACTCACCCGAGGGAGTTTATCCGCCTTGGGCGCAACAGCGGTCTTGACCCTGTCGACAATCGATCCAATTGGAACAAGCTGCTCCGTTCTTCCCTTCATGAACCATAAAATTCCGCCACCGGCGAGAAGAAAAATCAATACGAAAACAAAAGTGGCAACGGATGAGAATCGATTCACCCGGGGGGCGGCGTTGAAAAGGATTCGAGTCTCGGGCTCCAGCCCATACTCCTCTAATGGAACACCGCCTGTAATTTCGCGTTTATAGCTCGCGGCGACGGCCTTGGCGTCCACCCCGACCGCGTCCGCAAAAGCGCGGACGAAACCCAGACCCACCGGACCCGTCGGCAATTTATCGAAATCACCGTTTTCGATACTTTCCAGATAGTATGTACGGATTCGCGTCTGCTCGGAGATCGAACGGAGAGGTACGTCTTTTCCCTCACGCACACGTCGTAAGAAAGGCCCTACACCTTCTTTTTCGATTCGCGCCATCAGTGTCGGGTCGAGATTTTCCATCATGCGCCCCATTTCGCCAAAATCAAACAAAAACGACCCGAATTATGGGAAGCGAGTCTATTTATAATCGGTTGGAAAGTCAATGTTGGAAAGGTGGGGGCCGCCTTTCTCCCTCCGAATGAAGCCCGTCAATGACGCATCAAAAAATCTTTACGTAATCATGGAGAGAATCAAGGGCGTTACGTGACAGATATTCGGATTCGCGGCATCTGCGAGCAAGGTTTCCGCACCCTTGCCGTAGAGCAGGATGGGAACGGGGTTCGTCGTGTGGGCGGACGTTTCCATATCCTCCACGTTGCCGTGGTCGCTGCTCAGAATGAACGTATCCACATCCGGGTCGATATGCCGGAGCGCGGCCTGCAAAAACCGGTTCAAATCCGCCAAAACCTCAAAGGCATCCTCAGCGGTTCCGCGATGTCCGACGTGATCGGTCTGAAAAAATTCATAGAGCAGCAAATCCTTTGTGCGCGCCAATTCTCCGAGGCGGACGCCCGCCTCCTCGGCGTCGAGCTTCGCCACATCATGGCCCTGCCCGGCGATGAGCCCGTTCGTGTAGTCGCGATAAACGGCCCTGCCCTCGAGGAGATCCTCCAGGCGATTCAGCCGAATCCCCGCGCTCTCGGCCATCACCGTGGTCACCGAGCGGATGCGGTTTCTGCGGCGCATGAAAAAACGAGGCGTATATGCGTTGGCGAATCCGATGTCGGCGCCCCTCTCGCGGGCGCGCCTCAAGAGTCCGTTTCGTGCGATGATGCGGCGCAACTGCGTATTCGGAAGGGCCTGAAGGTGCCTTCCCACCGCTTTGGGCGCATTCACTCCCGTGAACAAGGCCGTGCCGCCCGTCGCGCTCTGGGGGATGCCCTCGACGCCGAGGCGGGCATCCGCCTCGATGAGCCGGAAACCGGGCGCCTCGGTTCCGCACAAAAGCCCCAGCGGAGGCTCCCCCACGCGAGACAGCGGGTTGCCCGGTCCCGGCGGGGCGATGCCCAGGCCGTCCACGAACACGAAAAGAACGGACATGCTATATCGTTCTTCCGGCGGCCTCTGCGAACACCTTGAGTTCCTCGACCAGGGCGGCGAACTTCTTCGGCTTGAGCGACTGCGGGCCGTCGCTCATCGCCTTCTCTGGCTCAGGGTGCATTTCGAGCATCAGGCCGTCCGCCCCGACCGCCACGGCCGCCTTCGCCAGGGGCGCGACGAACCGCCAGGCGCCCGCCGCGTGGCTCGGGTCCACCACGATCGGCAAATGCGTCTGCTCCTTGAGCACGGGCACGGCGCTGATGTCCAGCGTGTTGCGCGTGGCCGTCTCGAAGGTGCGTATTCCCCTCTCGCACAGCACGACGTTCGGGTTCCCCTGGCTCATGATGTATTCGGCCGACATCAAGAGCTCTTCGATGGTCGTGGACATGCCGCGCTTCAGGAAAATGGTCTTGTTCGTCTTGCCGACTTTTTTCAGCAAGGAGAAGTTCTGCACGTTGCGCGCGCCGATTTGCAGCACGTCCGCATACTCGCAGCACACATCGATGTCTTCTGAATCCATGACCTCCGTCTGGATGGGAAGCCCCGTCTTCTCGCGCGCCTCGGCAAGGAGCTTGAGGCCGTCTTCCGCCATGCCCTGGAAGCTGTATGGCGAGGTGCGCGGCTTATACGCGCCGCCCCGAAGGACGTGGCCGCCGCCCGCCCGTACCACTTCGGCGGATTCCATAATCTGCTCCCTGCTCTCCACGGAGCACGGCCCGCCGATGATAATGATCTGCTCACCGCCGATTTCCACTCCCTCGCCCATCGGCAACTGGCTGCGCTCTGGCCTGCCCTCCGAGCTCGCCAGTTTGAAGGGCTTGAGAATGGGCATCGCGCTTTCCACTCCATTCAAAGAAACAAGCGACTCCAGCATGTATTTCCCCCGTTCATCACCGATGGCCCCGATCACCGTACGTTCCACCCCTTTGATGACGTGCTCCTGGTAACCGAGTTCATTGATCCTTGCGACGGCTTTCCCTATCTCATCATCCGTTGCGCCCTGCTTCATCACGATAATCAAAACAAATCTCCTTTTTCCCTCTCGGAATTTCAGTTGTTTCTCAAAATAAATCGCCGTGAGGCTGTCCCACGGCGAATGTTTCTCTACTTGTCCGTGGCGACCGGGTTGTCCACCCGCCCGCCGTTTGTTTCTACATCACGGCGCGCAGACGGACGGTGATAAAGCCGAAAAAGCAATATCCATCGCCATGTCTTCTCATCGTCCGCATGATGCCCGCCTTTGTAATTTCAAACGTTTTAATTATCTGAAAAACAAGGCCGTAAAATAGTCCTGCAAAAGCAGGTAGTCAACCCCCGGCGTCGGAAATTTTCAGGTTCTTTCGACTTTCACGACACTTCGGTGAGTCTGCGCCGTCCCGCCCCCGACGGCCTCAACAGCCGGCCGCCCAGAACCACGTGCGTCGCCTCGAGCATCTGGTTTCCCTTGCGCTGCGCCCCCATGGAGTCCTCAAAAACGAACCTGCCCTCGCGCATCCGGAACACGGCCACGTCGCCCCTGGCGCCTTTATTGAGCGTTCCCACCTTTCCTTTAAGGCCAATCCACTCCGCCGCCGTCTGCGTGCTGAGCCGGACTACTTCGGCGAGAGGAAAGCCCAAAGCCAGAAACTTGCTCATAAGGCTGGGGAAATCATACACCGGACCGTGGACGCAGTGCGTATGAAGGTCGGTGCTCAGGTTCCCCGGCATCAGGCCCTGCTCCATGGCCCGCTCCAGAATCTCAAAACTGAAGCTCGAGCGCCCGTGGGCGACGTCGAGCAGAACGCCGGAATCCCTCGCCTCCCACACCGCGCGGCGCACGCGGCCCCTCTTGTCGAGTATGTTCTCTCTTCTGCCGTGAAACGCGTGCGTGAGCACGTCGCCCGGGCGGAGGCGCTTGAGAATGCTCGGCAAAGAAGACGGCGTGTTGCCCACGTGCGCCATGAGCGGGACTTTCAGGAACTCCGCCGCCTCGAGAGCCGCGTCCAGGGGCCTCATGCCGCTGCGCTCAACCACGTCGTCGCTCAGGCGCACCTTCATGCCGATGAGGTACTTCCGGTTCGTCTGGTAGCACTCCACCGCCCTGTCCACGCGCAGCGCGCGCATGTCGATGTTCTCGCCCAGGCCGTCGACCAGGAGCCCGCCCTCCGAGATGTTCAAGTAAGCGCGCACCGTAGGACGGGCTTTATCAAGAAACCATTCCTGAAAACTCGGGTACGTCTGCGCGCCGGCGCTGCCCGTATCGACCGCCGTCGTCACGCCGCGCGAGAGCATGGTGGCCTCCAGGTTCACGCCGTAGTGCGTAAAACCCTCATAAAAATGGCAGTGGAGGTCGACCAGACCGGGGGTGACGATTTTTCCCTTGGCGTTCAGCGTCCGCCTGCCCCCCGGCTCGATGTGGGGAGCCACCCGCCGCACGCGGCCGCGCGCGATTTCGACGTCCATCGTCCCCTCCAGACTCTGTGAGGGATCGACCACATACCCGCCTCGTATGACGAGGTCCATTTGCAAGACTCCTTCGACGAAACGGGGCGCGCGCCTCAATCACGGGCGAGCGCCGGATAAGTCCAAAGACCGGGATCGGGGCATTATTCCGCCACGGGCGTTGACATGCAATCGCCGCGGGGCGGATCATGGAGCCAAACAACAGAGAGAACTATCCGAAATAATCAAACCGCTGGAGCCATGAAATGAGCCTGCAAACGGAAACCACGCTGCAATTCGACCTCGACGAAACCCAGAAGATGCTTCGCCAGACGGTCCGCGAGCTCTCGGAGCGCTACATCGCCCCGCGAGCCGCCGACATCGACGAGAACGAGGAATACCCCGAAGACATCTACCAACTGCAAAAAGAATACGGACTGCTCGGCATCTTCTTCCCCGAGGAATACGGGGGCGGCGGAATGGGCTTTCTGGGCGGCTGCATCGCCATCGAGGAGATCGCGCGCGTCTGCTCGAACTCCCCTCTTTTCATCGTGCTCAACATGCTCTCGAGCCGCGTCATCGACTTGAGCGGCACGCAGGAGCAGAAAAACCACTACATGACGGGCCTCGCCAAAGGCGAGTTGAGAGGCTCCTACGCCCTCACCGAACCTCACGCGGGCTCCGATGCGGGCAACATCCGCACGCGCGCCGTCAAAGAGGGCGACGAATGGGTCATCAACGGCACCAAGTGCTTCTGCACGGGGCCCGACAAGGCGGACTTCATCACCGTCGCCGCCAAGACCGACCCTCACGCGGGAACGCGCGGAATCACCTACTACATCGTGCCCACCGACACGCCGGGCTTCAGCGTCGCCAAGCACGAGCGCAAGATGGGAATGCGGGGTATCTCGACCTGCATGCTGAATCTCGACAACGTGGCCGTCCCGCTCGAGAACCAGGTGGGTGAGTTGAACCAGGGCTTCAAGACCGCGATGATCGGCTTCAACCAGATGCGGCCCGCCATCGGCTCGCGCGCGGTGGGTCTGGCCCAGGGCTGTCTCGACTACGCGGCCAACTACGCCAAGGAGCGCGAGGCGTTTGGAAAGCCCATCGCCCAGCACCAGGCCGTACAGTTCATGCTCGCAGACATGTTCATGGACATCGAGGCGGCGCGGCTGCTCGTCTACCGCGCGGCCGCCATGGTGGACGCGGGGCAGATCGGCAAGGAGAACGCCAGGTATTTCTCGACGGCCAAGACCTACGCGGCCGACATGGCGATGAAGTGCGCGATAGACAGCATTCAGGTCCTGGGCGGAGCGGGCTACATGAAGGACCACCCGCTCGAACGATTCATGCGCGACGCCAAGCAAATCCAGATCGTCGAGGGAACGAGCCAGATACAGCGGATTATCATCGCCCGGAACCTACTCGACCTCTAGGAGCAAGCCGAGGGTGATGGGAAGTCCGGATTCTGGAGGCGCGTTCGAACTCGATCAGGCGCAGCGGATGCTGGGCGAGACGGTGTATGAGCTGAGCCGACGCCATATCGCGCCGCGCGCCGCCGAAATCGATGAGAACAACGAATACCCGGAAGACGTCTTTCAGCTCTTGAAATCCCACGACCTGCTCGGCCTCTACGTTCCCGAAGTTTATGGCGGGGCGGGTCTCGGCATCCTGGAAACTTGCGTCACCATCGAACAGATGGCTCGATTTTGCTCGAACTCCCCCCTTTTCTTTTCCGTCCACCTGCTCGCCACGCGGCCCATCGCGGTCGGCGGAAGCGAGGCGCAGAAGAAGACCTATCTTGCCGGCGTCGCCCGGGGCGAGTTGCGGCCCGCCTTCTCGCTTACCGAGCCGCACGCGGGTTCTGACGCCGCGAACATATCGACGAGGGCGGTCAAGGATGGGGATTCGTGGGTGATCAACGGCCAGAAATGCTACTGCACGGGTTCGAGCGTGGCTGATTTCATCACCGTGGCGGCGAAGACAGAACCCGGGACGGGAGCGAGGGGCATCTCTTTTTTCATCGTTCCCAGGGGCGAATTCCGCGTGGGCCGCCATGAGCGGAAGATGGGGATGCGGGGCATCCCGACGTGTGAGATTTTCCTCGAAAACACGCGCGTTCCCTTGGAAAACATGATCGGCGAGCGGGGCCGGGGCTTCAAGACCGCCATGCTCGGCTTCAACCAGGCGCGGCCCGCCATCGGCGCGCGGGGCGTGGGTCTGGCGCAAGGATGTCTCGATTACGCATCCGGGTACGCAAAAGAACGCGAGGCTTTTGGAAAACCCATCGCCCAGCACCAGGCCGTTCAATTCATGCTCGCCGACATGTTCATGGAAACCGAGGCGGCCCGTCTGCTCGTTTACCGCGCCGCCTCGATGGTGGATAATGGCGACTACCAAAAAGAACACGTGCATTTCATTTGCGCCGCGAAATGCTACGCCACCGACGCCGCCATGAAGGCCGCCGTGGACGGCGTTCAGGTCTTGGGCGGCGCGGGCTACATGAAAGACCATCCGCTCGAGCGGTTCATGAGAGACGCGAAGCAACTGCAAATCATCGAGGGAACCAACCAGATTCAGCGGATGGTCATCGCCCAGAATTTATTAAGTTTATAGTTCAAGTTCCCCATTACGGAGATTCGAGATGAACCAGATGATTGAAATCGTAAAACCCACCTCCTTCGTTCGCGCGGGCGACCACCCCCTGGCGGAGCGCCCCGAAGACCTGGGGGGACTCCGAATCGGCTTTTTCCACAACAACAAGCCGAACGCCGACGTTTTGCTGGAACGAATCGAGGAGCTTTTCTCCCAACAAGACGAAACGCTGCGCTTCATCCGCTGGGGAAAGCCGAACCCGACCCTGCCCGAGGATCGACTGGAAGAATTCATCGAACAAATCGACGTGGCAGTCTGCGCGGTGGGCGACTGAGGGAGTTGCACGTCATGGAGTATCCATGACTCGGTGGAGATGGAAAAGGCAGGCGTTCCGACGGCCACGTTCTGTTCAAGCGAATTTTCGGCCCTTGGCGCGAACGAGAGAACGGCTTTGGGGATGCCCGGCCTCCCGATAGTCGTCGTGGCGCATCCGGTGGGGGGAATTGCGCCCGAAAAAGCGCGCTCTCTGGGAGACGGCGCGATGGACGAGGTGCGGCGCATACTCACGAGCGATGCCGAATCGCTCCGAAAAGAATACCGCGAGCGCGCCTACGTCCCGCCCCGAAAGACGGTGCGCCACAAGGCGCTCTTCGCATAGGCGGGCCTTCGGTATGAACGACCACTCTCAGGAAAATCTTGCACTTGAAAGCGAGCGCGTAAAGGTTCGCGACACGCCCGAGGCGCTCGCGCGCCTGCTGGAAGCCAGAGGATGGGGCGACGGCCTGCCCGTCGTTCCCCCTACGCAAGAGCGCGTCGCCCGGATGGTGGAGGGCGCGGGACTGGCCCCTGATGCGGAAATCGGCCTCATGCCGCCTCGACAAGGAATCATCACTACCGAAGCACTCGCCGTGAACGCCGTGATGGCCGGCTGTCTGCCGGCTTACATGCCCGTTCTGGTGGCAGCGGTCCGGGCGGTGCTCGAGCCCGAGTTCTCGCTACACGCGATTCAGGCGACGACCCACCCGGTGGCGCCTCTCATCATCGTGAACGGCCCCATCGTCGAGGAAATCGGTCTCAACGCCGAATATGGATGCTTCGCCCCCGGCAACCGGGCGAACGCGACGATAGGCCGCGCGATGCGCCTGGCGCTTCTGAACATCGGGGGCGCGAGCCCCGGCGTTCTGGATCGCGCCACGCAAGGATCCCCTGCGAAATACGCATTCTGCATCGCCGAGAACGAAGAAGCCTCCCCCTGGGAGCCGCTGCACGTAGAGCGCGGTTTTGCGCCTGAGGAAAGTGTGGTGACGCTCGTGGGCTGCGAGGGACCCCACAACATCAATGATCACGTGAGCCACACGGCGGAGGGAATCCTCGCCACCGCCGCCGATACCATGTCAATCATGGGGAGCAACAATTTCTATCTGCGCGGCGAACCCGTTCTCGCCCTCGGCCCCGAGCACGCGGCGACCATAGCGGGAGACGGCCTCACGAAAGCGGACGTGAAGCAGAGAATTGTCGAGCTCGCCCGAAAGCCCGTGCGCCAGTTAAAGCGCGGCGCCATGTGGGGGATGCAGACCTGGGGCGAGGAGATAGCGAAAAACGAAGGCGACGATGACTTCGAGATCCCGCTTCTCGACGGGCCCCAAGACTTACTCCTCATCGTGACGGGCGGGGCCGGCAAGCACTCGTGCTACATGCCCACCTTCGGCCCCACGCGCTCGGTGACCCGGCGGATCGATATCGGCTGATAAGGCAGGATTTGCATTGATTTTTTGTAGGGTCGGACATATATGTCCGCCACCCACGTTTTCTTCCTGGCGGCACACGAGGCGGGCGGACAGGCGGGCTCGTCCCTAGGAAATCAATCCCAACCGAAAAGGAAGAAGCGCGGTCCCGCGGACCGGTCTTTTTTTACGAAGCCTGAGAAACCGGGGTCGGCGGCGGCAAGAGGGCCTCGGCTTGGCTAACGACAGACTGCAGAAAGCTCACATCGGGAGAGACGCGCGCCAGCACCCTGAGCCCGAGGAACAGACCGAGCAGTGACTTCGCCGTTTGGTCCGGCTCGACTTCGGGGCATATCTCCCCGCAGGCCTGGCCCCGCTCGATGCAAGCGCGAAGAAACTTCTGCATGCCGGCGAACGCGCTGGCCACGAACGAAGCCACGTCCGCATCGTGCGCACCAAGCTCCAGGGCGACGTTCACTTCGAGGCAGCCGTCGCTGGAACCGTTTTCCGTCACCTCCAAGGCGGCCTCGAACACGGACAACACCGCCTGTCGCGGCGAGGGATGCTTTTCGAGTTCCTTTATCGGGATCTCCCGGTAGAGTTGGTCGTAACGGTGGAGCGCCCGGAAGAACATCTCGCGCTTGCCGCCGAAGGCGTGGTATAAGCTCCCTCGGAAAAGGCCTGTTGCGTTCTCGAGATCGCGAATCGACGTTGCCGAATACCCGTGACGCCAGAACTGGTCCATTGTTTTAATCAAAATCTCGTCCATGTCGAACTTTGGCAATTTACCCATGGGTCCTCTCTTCGTTTGCCCGGTGAAGCATGAAATTTCCCCGTATGCCTCATTCCGGTTTGGCGGGTCAGATCATCATACAGGGCGAAGCATATCACACGAACAATCACATTTCACGAAATATCGCGCCTTTTCGGGCGATTGCCGGAGGCGCTTATACGCCTCTATGCAAAGTTCTTTTTTGCCCTATGCCGTGCAATAAATCCGCTCGTTTGCGTTGCCTCGGGTTCGGCCCCGTGCTAGATTTCCGTTTCGGGGAAAGATGAGGTTTCTTTTCTGATGAGATCCGAGAGGGAGAACCCATGGGAAAACAACAGATTAACTCAGAGAAGGTAAAGCCGGTCGGCGCGTATTCCACGGGCTGGAAAGTGTCGAACGGACATCTCATCATGCTGGCGGGCCAGGTGGCGACCGACGTGGACGGCAACACCGTCGGGGGCGACGACATCAAGGCCCAGGCCCGGCAGGTGTACGAGAACATCAAAGCCGCACTCGAGGCGGCGGGAGCGGGGATGGAGGACATCATCCGCCTGACCGTCTACCTCACCGATCATGCGAATTTTCCCGGCAGCATGGAAGTGCGGCAAACCTGTTTCAACGAGCCCTACCCGGCGAGCACGCTCCTGATTGTGAGCGGACTGGCGAAATCCGAATGGCTCATCGAGATCGACGCGGTGGCCTTCGTGGAAGATGAGGCGTCATGAGCAACCGCAGGTCCATTGCCGAGACGCTCGTGCTCGTCAAGGGAGGCGGAGACCTCGCCACCGGCGTGGCGCATCGCTTACACCGCGCGGGTTTTCCGGTCATTATCACCGAAATCGAGAACCCCACAATGGTGAGGCGCACCGTTTCCTTCGCCGAGTGCCTGTATGCGGATGAATGGAAAGTAGAGGGTGTAACCTCCGCCCGGGCGGACGGCGAAACGCCTGCGGAAAAAGCGACGAGCGCGCGCGCCATCCTGGATGCGGGTTCGATTCCGGTGATGGTGGACCCGCGCGCCGAGGTGGTCGCGCAAGTTCGGCCCGCTGTCGTGGTCGATGCGATTCTGGCTAAGCGAAACCTCGGCACGCGCATCGACGATGCGGAGGTCGTCATCGGCCTGGGGCCGGGCTTCACCGCGGGCGTTGATTGCCACGCCGTCATCGAGACTTCTCGGGGACACGACCTGGGGAGGGTAATTCTGGAGGGAGCTGCGAAGCCTAACACGGGCGTTCCGGGCCCCATCGGCGGCTACACCACAGAGCGGCTGCTGCGCGCGCCCCAAGCCGGTATATTTACGTCCATCGCCAAGATCGGCGATGTGGTGAGCGCGGGAGAGGCCGTCGCCCGTGTGAATCGCGAGGAGGTGCGCTCCGCCATCGACGGTGTCTTGCGCGGGCTGTTGAGAGACGGCATCGAGGTGAGCGCAGGCTTTAAGGTGGGCGACGTCGACCCGAGGGCCGAGCCCGTTCATTGCTGCACGATATCCGATAAATCGCGCGCCATCGGCGGCGGCGCGCTCGAGGCCATCATGATGTTCCTGTTCGGCGTTTCAGCCATGGAGTATGCGAATTGAGTACCGAAATCTTGACCGAAACGGTGGAAAACGGCGCCTACAGCATCGGGCGCAGTGAAATTCCCATCAACGAAACCAACGGCAACTCCTTCGTTCCACCCGCGCAATTCTACCTGGCGGCGGGTGATGCGCTTGAGCGCATCGCTTGGGCGGTGAGCCAGAACCTGCCCGTCCTCCTCGTGGGGGAGACAGGCGTCGGCAAAACTCTCTCGGTGCGCCATCTCGCCCACATGACCAACAACGGCTTCCGGCGCGTGAACCTAAACGGCATGACCACGGTCGATGAGTTCGTGGGGAAGCTGATGATCAACGAACAGGGCACCTACTGGGTGAACGGCATTCTGGTCGACGCCATGCAATCGGGCGACTGGCTGCTCATCGACGAGATCAATGCGTGTCTGCCCGAAATCGCCTTTTGCCTGCACAGCCTGCTTGATGATGACCACATGATCGTTTTATCGGAATACGACGGCCGCATCGTCAAGCCTCACCCGAACTTCAGGCTTTTCGCCAGCATGAACCCGCACGAGGACCGCAGGTACAGCGGCACCAAACCCCTGAACGAGGCGCTGCTGGATCGATTTCCGGTCACCGTGAAGATGGACTACCTGCCCTTCGAGGCGGAAGTCGAGGTTATCATGCAGCAAAGCGGGAACCGCGACGAGGAGCTGATTAAGCGCATGGTGCGCGTGGGCCACGACGTGCGTGAGGCCATGCTGAACGAAAAGGTATTCTGCACGTTCAGCACCCGGCGTCTCATCGACTGGGCGCGCATGGCGGCGCAGTTCAACCCGATGGAAGCCGCCACCTCGACCATCTTCAGCAAGGTCAACTCTTTCGACGCCAAAGTGCTCGAGGACATCGTAGACAACCACTTCTAGCCGGGAGATGAGGCATGGAGCGCCGACGCGCCCGTCTCGAAGCGCTCGCGCAGGTGACCGCGCACGATTACGAGCTCGCCCTGAGCTTCGGCCCCAAGGCGAAGAACGGGGAAGACGCCATTCACGTCGAAGACCCCGAACAAACCCTGGCGCGCCTGGGCGGCGGGCTGAACGACGAGCACGTGCTCAGATACCAGAAGGGGATGACGCTCATCGAGGTGGCCCACAAAATCCAGGGGACGTTCCGCTGGGCGGGGCGCGCCGCGCTCGCGAACCGCAAAAGACCGGGCCTTTTCCACATATGGCACACGCTCGAGGACGCGCGGTGCGAAAACCGCCTCGCGGAATCGCTTCCCGGCACCAAAAAAAACTTCCGCGCCTTCATTCTCCCGGCCATCGAAGCGGCCGAGCGCAACCAGATGAGCGGACAACTCCCCTTGTTTTTGCAGATTCAATGGGGGCTTTACCTCGCCGGGATCGGGCAGACGCCCGGCGTCCCCTCCTCGCGGCCCGGAGATTTGCCGGCGGCCTGGTTCGACTCCGCCGTCGTTCAGATTTTTCACAGACTCATCCCGCTGATAGATCGCGCCTGCGCCGCCGAAGACCCCAAAACCGCCTTCGATTGCGCCAATGAAATCTATGACGCCATCCAGCGCTATTTCACCGAAGAACAACTCTCCCGGATGAATGAGGATCAGGACCTCTCGGAGATTCCCGAAGAGATTCTCCAGAAAATCGAGAGCCAAAACCTCGAGGGCGAAGACGACGAACCACTCGAAATGCTGCACCCCGAAGCGGCCGAGGAAATCGACGAGGACGACGTGGGAGAGCAAGTCGAACTGAGTCCTGAGGAACTCGCCGCGCTCGGTCACTGGGCCGCTCCCTGGTTCGAACTCGAGGGCAACAAAAAGGAAATTCACCCCACCGCAGATTATCCCGACGAGCGGACCATCGTATTGCCGCCCGAGGGCAAGGCCGAGGAATACGCGGCGGTCATCGACAATGCGGGCAGCCAAATCAAGGTGCTGGTGTGGAAGCTCATGCAGATCATCCAGGAGAGAACCTACACCCGCTTCAGCGGCTCGCACCGCTCGGGCAAGCTGAACCTCCCGAAGCTGTGGAAACAGCGGCTGGGGAAATTCCATCTCTTCCACCGGAAAGAAGAACCCGACAAGCTCGACGTGTGCTTCACGCTGCTCGTGGACGAAAGCGGCAGCATGAACCGCGAGTCGAAATACATGGCCGCCAGGGAGGCGACCATATTCTTCGCCGAAGCGCTCGATCGTCTCGACGTGCCCTTCGAGGTCATCGGCTATTCCACCGAGAGTTCAGAAGCCGCCATGGCGGCGGCCCTGGGCCACATACCCGCGTTCAAGTTCCGCCACATCCGGCACTCTCCCCTGCAACACCGCATCTACAAGGGTTTTGAAGATCAATTCGCCCAGGTGAAAAACAGGCTCGTCAACATCTACCCGCGCTTCAACAACTGGGACGAGGAACACCTGCTCTTCGCCTACCGGAGGCTCATCCAGCGGCCCGAGGAGGAGAAAATCATCATCATCACCTCGGACGGCCAGCCCAACGGGGATGCGTCCCACCTCGTGAACACGGTGAACCGGCTCCAGAAGCTCGGCGTCCGCGTCATCGGCGTCGGCGTGGTGGACCCCTTCGTCGAGCAAATCTACCCCAACCACATCGTGGTGAAGGACCTCTCCCAGCTCTCCACCGAACTCGTGAACATTCTAAGGCGCGAACTGCTCGGCGGCGTGGAGAGCCACACTTGGTAGCGGAAGACGACATCATCCGCTCTCTCGGCATCGGGCCGGGCCAATGCGTCGCGGCGGTCGGCGGGGGCGGAAAGACGAGCCTGCTGACGGCCCTCGCCAGACAGTTTCACGCACAAAGCGGAAAACCTGTAGTTCTCACGACGACCACCAAGATTTTCGCGCCGCTCCCCGAGGAAGGGCTTCAACTCGCACTGGGCGACGTAGAGACACTCTCCAAAAACATCGAGCATTACATGAACGAATGCGGAATCTCCTGGTTCGCCCGCAGACGAGAGGGAAAAGTCCCGGTTCCGGGCCAGGAGAGTGAGAAGCGCATGAAGTTGAGCGGCTTCGCGCCTTCGGAAATCGCGCGCGTACAGCTAAGCGGCGCCCTCACGCTCATCGAGGCGGACGGCGCGAGAAGATTGCCCATCAAGGCGCCGGGTCCCGATGAACCCCTACTCCCCGAAGGCCTCGACGCCGTGCTGGGCGTCGTGGGGCTGGACGCGGTGGGCGCGCCCCTGAGCGAGGCACATGTTTTTCGTCCCGAGGCGTTTTCACGCATATGCGGCCTGGGAGAGGGCGAGGAGATAACGGCAGAGGCAGTCGGGAAGTTGTGCGCGCATCCCGCCGGTCTTTTTCACAAGGTGGAGGCCGGCGCGCGCAAGTGGATCGTCATCAACAAGGCCGATCTGGAAACCTCGGTGGAAAAATTAAAAAAAACGGCCTATACTATATGGAAATTAGCCGGAAAGCCTCATGGTCCGGCGGACGGCATCTTCTTCACGTCTTGTATGAACAACGAATGTGAAGTATTCATACGGATCATACCGGATGCGTAACAACTGTAATTCCACGCAAGCGGAGCGGAAAATGAGCAAGGACGTATTCAGGGAAATGGCAAAGCTCAAGGGAGACGGCCAGAGCGGCGCGCTCGCCACCGTCGTGGCCCGCAAGGGGTCCGCACCCATGAGCGGCGATGCGAAGATGCTCGTGCGCGAGGACGGCAGCACGGAAGGCACCGTCGGG
Organism: bacterium; assembly: GCA_965261085.1. Taxonomy (GTDB): domain Bacteria; phylum UBA8248; class UBA8248; order UBA8248; family UBA8248; genus Bin107. The sequence goes on along the minus strand of OZ253442.1, from coordinate 2,106,042 downwards.
GGCGGTTGCCTCGAGGCCGAGGTCTGGGAAACCGCCATGAGCGTCATCGAGTCGGGCGAACCCGAAAAGCTCACCTTTGACCTCACCCAGCAGGAAGCCGAAGACAGCGGGCATATCTGCGGCGGCGTCGTGGAAATACTCGTAGAACCCTTCCAGGCGTTTCAGGAAGAGCTGCTCGATGAGATCAACCAGATCAGAAACCAGGGCGGCAGCGCGGCGCTTGCGACCATCGTTCAGCCCGGCGGACTCGATGTACCGACGCCGGAAGCCAGAAAAATGCTCTTCAGGCGCGACGGCAGCGCGGTGGGCGAGATTCCCAACTATTCAACGGAAATCTGGGCGGAGAGCACGCAAATCATCCGCAACGGCAGTCCTACTCTCTTGCAGTTCAACCGGGACGCCGGGCGCGAGAGCGGGAAAAGGCCCACGCTCGAAGGGGCGACCGAAATTTTTGTCGAACCCATAACCGGCCAGCCGCTCGTCTATATGTTCGGCGGCGGGCACGTCTCATTCTGCGTGGCGCAGGCGGCCTACCTCGCAGGTTTCCGGGTCGCGATTGTCGAAGACAGACCCTCGTTCGCGAACAAGGAGCGCTTCCCGATGGCGGAGTCGTTCTACGTCGGAGAATTTCCTGAAATTTTCGAGAAAATTCCGGTCGACGAGTCGGACTATCTCTCCATCATCACCCGGGGCCATTCGAACGACGAGGTCGTCCTCGAATGGGCGTTGAAGACACCCGCACGCTACATCGGGATGATTGGCTCCAAAAGCAAGGTGCTGCTCACCTACCGCCATCTTCAGGACAGGGGCTACGACCGAAGCGACCTCATCCAGCGCGTCCATGCGCCCATAGGGCTTGACATCGGCGCCGATACGCCGGGAGAGATCGGGGTCGCCGTCGTCGCCGAACTCATCCGCCACCGCCGCCGGGGCGAGGCGCAGAGCGAGGGCACGGGCAGCAAAAGGGTGCAACTCAGAAGAAAATCCTAGAACGTCCAGCCGCAAACGGCCCGCGCGAGGGGGCCACATTCCCCTATACCCAGGACCCGAAGCGAGTGCATCCCAGGGATCATGGGTTATCTCCGCAGGCTCATCGGCGCAGCGACGGATTTCCTCATCCCCCCGAAGTGCCTTTTGTGTTCATCTTCCATGCAAATCGGCGACCCCCATGCGATATGCGCGCCCTGCACGGATGCCTTCGAGCGTTTCGAACCGCCCTGGTGTCCCAGGTGCGGGAATCCTTTTCACTCCCTAACCACCCTCGCCCATTCCCCGGCCCACGTCTGTTCGGATTGCCTGGAAAATGGGCATCACTACGACATGGCCCGCGCCATCGGCGCGTATGAGGACTCGCTGCGGGAATCGGTCCACCTCTTCAAGTTCCAGGGCTTCACGAAACTCGCGCGCGAGTTCGCGCCCCATCTCGCCAAACTCGCGACGGACGAATTCGGGGCGGGTGAGGACGCCCGAAAGGTGCTTTTGACGCACGTGCCCATCGACCCCGTCCGTTGGCGAGTCCGGGGTTTCGATCAGGCGATGCTGCTCGCCCTCAGGACGGCGGAACACTTGGGCAAGCCCCACGCGGATTGTCTCGAGCGCGCGAAGGAGACCCGCTCACAAACGGGCTTATCCGGGAGGGAACGACGCCGCAACATGCGGGGCGTCTTCAGAGTCCGCCCAAACCAGGCGCGCCGGGAACTCGAGGCGGCCACGTGCATCCTCGTCGACGACGTCGTCACGACCGGCTCGACCGCCTCGGCCTGCGCCCGGGAACTCAAAAAAGCGGGCGCCGAAACGGTACACCTGCTCACCATCTGCCGCTCTTGAGGGGTGTATGGTTTCGCTGTACGGGGGGTGCGTCCTCGTCCCGTGGGGCGGTAATTCGTTATCCTGATAGTAGGGACAGGCCGCGACCTTTCCTGCGGGTTAGAGCATCAAAAAGTCACGATACAAATAACGAATTCACCCAGAAATGAGCATTCCGAGTAAAAACAATACTGTTGTCAACAAAACAGTTGACAACAATTATGTTGTATGATTAAATTCAACAGATTTGTTGAAAAGAGCATAGGTATAGGAGAACACATGAGATTATCTACAGGCCGGTGGGTAAGCGGCGACGACTTTTTCGATCGCGAATCCGAGTTAAGTGTACTGGAAACCCGGGTTCGGGAGCGCAACCATGTGTTGTTGACCGGGCAACGACGAATGGGAAAGACCAGTATTGCCCGAGAACTCGGTAGGCGGCTCGAAACCAAAGGCTGGGTATTCCTCTTCGCCGACGTCGAGGGCGCGACTTGTCCGGAGGACGTAATCGCCGAAATCGCCCAGGCCGCGCACCCAGTTCGCGCACTCTCGTCGCGTTTTGCCGTCTGGGCGGGGCGCTGGTTTACCGACAACATCGAGGAGATCAACGCGCTCGAGTTTCGCGTGAAGATCCGCGCCGGGCTGGATGCCGGAAGCTGGCGGCGTCACGGGGAGCAATTGCTCCGCAATTGCGCGGAGTATGAGAAGCCGATTCTCCTCGTCATCGACGAGTTGCCGATCTTCCTTAAAAGGATGCTCCATCAAGACGGCGACGCGCGGCGGGTGGACGAGTTCATGAGTTGGCTGCGTGGCGTGCTTCAGGCTCTCGGCGACGCCTCTCCTGTCCTCATATTATCGGGCAGCATCGGGCTGGAACCTCTTATGAAACAACTCGGCCTACCCGATCGCATCAACCACCTATACCCCTTTCGCCTGGGTCCGTGGAACCGCGACACCAGCATCAAGTGTTTCGAGTATCTCTCGAAGAGTTACGGATTATCCGTCGAAGACGGTGTGGCGGATGCAGTCTACGAAGATTTGGGAGTCGGCATACCTCACCACGTGCAGTCCTTCTTTGCGCGCTTGCGGGATTTCGCCATAATGCAGGGGCGGGACCGAGTGACTGTGGAAGATGTCGACGATTCTATCGCACCGCGCTTTTAGGACCCTCGGGTCAGAACGATCTCGTGCACTACGAGACACGCCTAAAAGAAGGACTCGAAGACGAGAGCTACTCCATCGCCATGGAAATTCTTGCCGAAGCGGCGACTCAGGAGGTGTTCACGCCAGCCGCGTGACGCTGTCTCGAACGGTTGTATTCAGCGTTAGTGGAAGATGCGCCCGGGCGTATCGCGGATGCTCTCGAAATTCTTGCCCACGACGGCTATCTCGAAGCCGATGACGGTAGCTATCGTTTCCCATCAAAGTTACTGAAGGACTGGTGGTCGGCGCGTTTCCGTGACCACCACATTCCCCTCGAAAACCGCCGTCCCGACGATAAGCCAAGGGAGCGGACGCCATGAACGAAACATCCAATAGGCAAATTCGCAAGTTCAATCCGGGCACATTCCAGTCCGACAAAGAGGTAATAGAGCAGTTCGTTGTCCGAAAACATGAATTCGGCATCGTGCTCGAGGTGCTGCGCGGGAACATCGAGTCGCCCTCGTGTCAACACGTTCTGGTCGTCGCCCCTCGCGGTCGGGGAAAAACGATGCTTCTGGCCCGAGCCGCTGCGGAAATATGCACCGACGGCGAACTCGCCGGACGCCTGTTGCCGGTCCGTTTCATGGAAGAGAGCCAGGAGATTTTCAACATCGCCGACTTCTGGCTCGAAACGCTGTTCCATCTCGCAAGAGAAAGCGCCGCCCACGATCCCGAACTCGCGCGGGAACTGCGAGAAACGCACGCCGACCTGTCCACCCGCTGGCGCGAGCAGTCGCTGGAGGCTCATGCCCGCGCCGCCGTTCTCGCGGCGGCGGACCGATTGGATCGAAAACTCGTACTCATGGTCGAGAATTTACAATCCCTATGCGAGAGCGTGGATAAGGATTTCGGCTGGAAGCTTCGTGGGGTGTTGCAATCAGAACCCCAGATCGTGCTGCTCGCCTCCGCCACCAGCCGTTTCGAGAGTCTGGACGATGCAGAACAACCGTTCTTCGAGTTGTTTCGAATCATCGGCCTGGAACCTCTCTCCAACAAAGAATGCCGCCGCCTGTGGCAAGTGGTAAGCGGGGACGCGGTGAGCGGGCGCGAGATCAGACCCCTCCAGATATTGACTGGCGGTAGCCCCCGCCTGCTCGTCATCGTCGCCGGGTTCGCACGTCATCACTCCCTGCGCCAACTGATGGAAGAGTTGGTGACGCTAATCGACGAGCATACCGAGTATTTTCGTAGCCATCTGGAAGTCTTGGCCAAGACTGAACGCCGCGTCTATCTCGCCGCGATCGACCTTTGGCGGCCATCGAGCACCGCCGAAATCGCGGTGCGCGCGCGCATGGACGTTCGAACCGTATCGACCATGCTCGGGCGGCTGGTCGAGCGGGGCGCGATTATCGTGGAAGGAAGCGGCAGGAAGCGCCTGTACGCTGCCGCAGAACGTCTCTACAGCATCTACTACAAACTGCGGCGCGAACGCGACGAGGCGGCCGTCGTGGAGAATCTGATCCGCTTCATGGTGGTGTTCTACAACGAAAAAGAACAAGCAGAAGTGTTCCCTAAGCTCATTCAGGAGGCGGAGGAATCATCGGCCATTCGTGAGGGTCTTGACAGGGCAGCGGCCAGGCTTCCGGAGTTGGACAATCTGTATTCCAGTATGAGCCAAGGAATTCCAAAAGATACACGGTCTCCTCAATTGAGCATTACAAGCGACGAGTGGATGCGCCTTTTGCAAAGGATTGCTGTAACGTTCAATAAGGGGGAATTTGGAGAGGTTCTTAAGACCGTAAATCGCTTGGGGAGTCTCTTTCAAGGGATCACTACAGCGCTCAACGAGAGTGAACTGGGGAAGCTTGTTATTACCGCAAACCGCGCTTTGGCTCCCTATGGCGCACTTTTGTCTCGATTGCTACAACCACTTGACGCTGTGCTATTGAATGTGAAGGCAAATGCGCACCGGAAGCTCGGCGAGTTCGAAGAAGCCATTGCAGCATATGAAAATGTAGTTACCCGCTTTGGCGACAGCAACATAGCGGAGATACAGCGGCTTGTCGCTATAGCGTTAGTTCGTAAAGGAAATACACTAGAAGAACTCGGCAATTTCAGAGCAGCTATTATGGCCTGTGAAGAAGTCGTCAAACGTTTTAGTGACAGCGACGAGCCGGAAATCCAATGCTGGATCGCTACGGCGTTAATCAACAAGAGCATGATACAAACTCAAACCGGTGACGCGGATGCAGCCCTCAGCACATGCGCTGAACTCGAACGAAGACTCGGGACATTTTTAACTGGTGAACAAGAAGTCGAGTTCAGGTGGCGAGTAATGCACACGCGAGCAATGGCGCTACTATTAAAGGGAAAACACCAAGCCGCGATGGAAGCGTTCCGTTCCGCGTATTACGCGTTTGTACTCGATAATGAAAAGATGACGCAAGAGATGCTATGGGTTGTACCGGACCTGATCGCAGCCGGCGCATCGGCGCATGAGCTTGTCGAAATTCTCACGAGCGACGAGGAGAAATCCGACACGCTCGCTCCCCTTATCGTCGCTCTGCGTCAATATTCCGGCGAGACGGTTCGCGCACCGGCGGAAGTGATCGAAGTGGCTGCGGACATCCTCAAACACATCGAGGAAAAAGCGGCGCAGGGTGTTTCCGGGATTTCATGAGCACCACGGGAAAACCTGCACTGCCACATGCTGGTTTTGCATCTCGCCCACCCCGTAAAAGGCATAGCGAGACCCTCTGCTTTTTCCTGCATTTTCGGTGCGGGCTCGCTCTGGTCCATGCACTATGTTCAGCGAAACTCCCTTGCGCTCCGGCGAGAGAAAACGGCGCCTCGCCTCTGGAAACGGGAAAACGAATTGATGAAAATATCGATAAATTCACGGGGTTTTTCGATAAATAAATGAATGGAATGTAAAGTGATATCTCTTTTATTATCAGCTACTTGCGGACATTCTGGCGGCGAAAATAAGCGCATCGACCATGCTGGAGGGATCGGCAATGCCCTGCCCTGCGATGGGGTAGCCCGTCCCGTGCTCCACCGAGGTTCTGATGATGGGAAGGCCCAGCGTCACGTTGACGCCGCGCACGCTCGCCTGCCCCTGGGAGTCGAAGCGAAAACACATCAATTTTCCCGGAATGTGGCCCTGATCGTGATACATGGCCACGACGCCGCCGTAATAGCCGCCGCGCAATTTGCCGAAAATCGTGTCCGGCGGCTCGGGCCCATGCGCATCAATGCCCATCTCTCTTAGATCTGAGACCGCAGGCGCGATTTCCTCCATTTCCTCTCTTCCGAACAAGCCGGCCTCGCCCGCATGGGGATTCAAGCCCGCGATGCCGATTCTGGGTTGCTTGCGATCAAGCCGACGCAGGGCGTCGTCCAGAACTTGAGCCACGTAGACGATTCTTTTTCGCTTGACACGCCGCAGGGCCACACTGAGCGGACAATGGGTGGACAGATGCGCAATGCGTATCTTGCGGTGCGCCAGCATCATGACGGGCCGCCCTTCCCCGCACAGAGCGGCGAGCATTTCGGTATGTCCGGGATAGTCGTACCCCCCGGCTTGTAAGGATTCCTTGTTGATCGGCGCAGTCGCAACGGCGTCCGCCCAGCCTGCCTGCACCATCGAGACGGCTTTTTCGATGTACCGGCCCGCCGCCGCGCCCAGTTCGGGGAGAACTTTTCCAAATACGCGGTGTTCGGGAGCGACGTTTTTTAGATCGATCACTGGCGTGAGGGCCGTCCCCTGGTATTGCGGGAGCTTGCTCTCGTCCGTCACCCGTGTCAGCCGCGCCGGAATCTTCATCCGCCGGGCGTGTTTCCTGAGCACGGCCATATCGCCCACGATAAGAGGGATGCACTTTCTTTGAACCTTCGCCTCCAGAGCGGCTTTCAGGCAAACCTCGGGCCCTACCCCCGCCGGATCCCCCATGGTCATGGCAATTACGGGTCGTCGTTTCAACGCGACTCCTTTTCTTTCTTTGCGAGTCATGCGTGGGAAATCTTATACCCTTGAAAAAGCCCGAGCATATCACTTCGGGCAGGTTATCATATCCCCGCATTTTCGATTCGAGAGATTATTTCACCCGGAACTCTTGACTTCGGCGATGCGCGACACCGAAGATGGGTCTCTCAATATGAAAGAATATGAAATTCTCACCGAGAGGAAAATCCTTGAGCGAAAATGGCGCAAGTGCGCATAAAACAGTTGCGAAACTTCATGAACTCGGATTCACGCACGTTCTCATGATCCCGGACAGCGAGAGCCGCCATTTATACGATGCCCTGGAAAACGACCCGAAAATCGACCTGCTCACTCCCTGCCGGGAGGGAGAATCGGTCGCCATCGCAGCCGGGCTTTGGACGGGTGGACAAAAACCATTGCTCGTGATCCAGAACACAGGCCTCATGGAGGCAGGAGATTCCCTGAGAGGCTGCGGCGCAGGACCCAAAGTGCCCTTGCGCATGATGGTCGGCTGGCGGGGATACGGCGGAGCGATGGCCGGCAAGCTGCCGCTCGATTCGGCCTATACCTTCACGGAGCCGCTGCTCGGTGCGTGGAAAATCCCGACCTGGCGACTCATGTCGGACGATGATCTGGGAACCCTCGAATTGATGGACCAAACGGCGTCAGAAACTTCTTATCCGGCGGCCGTAATCACCGGCTACGCATTCAAATCTTGAAAGGCGGGTTACCTTGATAGAGCGCATGGACCTGTTCCGGACTGTGGCGGAGCAAAGAACGAATGAAATCGTGGTGATGACCATGACGGCCACCCTGCAGTGGCCGCTGGTATCAGAAAGCGACCTTGATTTCGATTTCCTTGCGTTCGGCATGGGGCACGCCGCCGACTTCGGCCTAGGCCTCGCCATCGCCCGGCCCGAGCGAAAAACCATCGTCTGGAAAGGCGATGGAGGCATGCTGATGAGCCTGGGCTCATTGGTAACTCTGGCTCGGTATGCGCCTGAAAACCTGATCGTCTTCCTGCTCGAGAACAGGAGCTACGAGATGGTGGGCGGGCAAGAACTCCCCCCCCGAGTCGATTTCGTCGAACTGGCGCATGCCGCAGGATTCGAGGGTGGCGGCGCAACGGGAAAAGGCAAAGTAGCGCGCATCAATTCTCTCGAGGCGTTTCGGGACGCCCTGCCCCGGATACTCACCGAGGCGGGCCCTCATTTCATTGTGTTGCCCGTGACGAACAAGGAGAAACTTCCGCCCGTCAACCATTCCAATCATGCGGGTAGAATTCAAACCCTCAGAAAGGCGCTGAGCGTATCATAGGCGACAAAAGAGCTTCACGTCTGAATCAATACCCTCCCCAGCTCATCGAGCGAGGTAATTTCCGCGTCGATTTCGTGCGGAACGCGCTCTTTTTTATGTGCAAACCGATTGACCCAGACGACGTGATATCCGAAATAGGAAGCACCCGCGACGTCCCAGGCGTTTGATGAGAAAAAGCATATTCTATCGGCCGAAACGCGGAGCCTATCCACCGCCAGTTGATAGACCGATGGATGCACCTTGAATATCCCGACACTCTCTACGGATAAAATCTCTTCGAGATATTCCTCGATTCCGGCGTTTTTCACCGCGCTATCCAGCATTTCGGGAGAACCATTAGAGAGAATCGCGGCCCTCTCCCCATTTTCCTGCAGCTTTTTGAGCACACCTTTCACTTCAGGGTACGCGCTCAATTGCTTGTAGAGCATCATCAGTTCTTCGCGAAGGCCCGGCTTCTCCATTCCCAGCGTATCCAGAGCGAAATCGAGCGCATCGCCCGTAACCTGCCAAAAATCCGCATGACAGCCCATGAGGCTTCGCAGCCACGTGTATTCAATCTGCTTGGTCCGCCAAAGCGAGGAGAGCGCCTGCCACTGATCGCCCAGCTCGGATTGTTTTTCCGCCGCAGCAGCGGATACGTCGAACAACGTGCCGTAGGCATCGAACAAACACAGGTCGATTTCATGATCGTTGAGCAGGAGCATCTCTCCATCACCTCGTTAAAATGTGGTTATTCCCTATTAGGGCACCAAGTTCACTTTCCCGAAAAACTTTCCGCTCAGAAGAATATCGTGAGATTCATTTGCCTGCTCTATCGGGAGTTTTCCTCCGATATGGGGCTTGATGGCTCCGCTCTCCAGCAAAGGGTTCAGACGCCTCAAAATACCCGGGACGAGAGGGCTCAAATTGCCGGAAGAGAGCGCCAGAATCCTGGCGTCCCGGCCCATGGCCGCCGGCAGCGCAATCGTCACATCCGGGCCTTTGCCCGTTCCCGTGCCGACGATGACGATTCGGCCATTGATAGCGTTGAGCCTGAGATCCGAAGGCAGATTATCGCAGCCTACGGTCTCAACCACGATGTCGGCGCCCCTGCCGGAAGTAAGTTCCATCACGCGTTCTGGCACGTCTTCTTCTTTGTAGTTGATGGCCGCCTCGGCACCTGCCGCAAGACAAAAATCCGCCTTTTCCCTTGAACTGACCGTCGTAAACACCCGGCAACCTATGGTGCAGGCAAGCTGGATGGCCAGATAGCCCACGCCACCCGCTCCGCCTTGTACGAGCACGCAATCGCCAGGGGCCGCTTCTCCTTTTACAACCACGGCATTCCAAGCCGTGAGCAGCGGGATGGGCAATGCGGCCCCGTCCGAAAATGACATCGAATCCGGTAGTTTTCCCGTCGAGCCTGCGGGCAGCAAGCCTTTTTCGGCGTATGCGCCCGTGGAAGCACGACCCCAGACTCGATCACCCGGAGCAAAGGCCTCGACGCCCTCGCCCACCGCCTCCACCTCGCCTGCGACGTCCGTGCCACACGTATAGGGGAGAGTCATCGCCTTGGCGCGCGGATGATTTCCCGAGCGAATCGCAATTTCAAGAGGATTCACCCCCGCGGCCGCTATACGCACCAGCATCTCACCCGGCCCGGGCGTCGGCTCTCCCACATCTTCTACGACCATCGGATGCTCGAGGCCGAACCGCGTCACTCGTACAGCTTTCATCTCACACTCCTTTTGCGCCCCAGCCTGTTTTTATGGAACCAAGACTACTTTGCCCAAGAATTGACCTTCCAGAACATAGTCATGCGCTTCGTTCGCATCCTCGAAACTCGACGTCTTATCAACGTTGACCCGGAACGCTCCCTCACGCAGCAAAGGCGTGAAGCGGCGCACCAGCTCCGGCATTTTCGGAAACAGATTCACAACGGCCAGGCCCAGCACCACGGCGTCTTTCGTCATGACGGCCGGAACCCGAAATTCAGCCCCCGGGCCTTTGCCCGTGCCCGTGCCGATTACGATGATTTTTCCGTCCACGCGGATGGCATCCAAATCTTTATCGAAATTATCGCAAGCGCAAAGCTCGACGACGATGTCGACGCCACGTCCACCGGTGAGTTCCATACAACGCTCAGCGAAATCCTCCTCGCGGTAGTTGATCGTCTCGTCCGCGCCCATTGACTTGCAGAATTTTGCCTTCTCATCAGAACTCACCGTGGCGAAAACCCGGCATCCCAGGCGCTTGGCGAGTTGAATGGCCGCCATGCCGACGCCTCCCGCACCCCCTTGAATCAGCACCGTCTCGCCGGGGCCCGCCTGCGCCTTGATGACGAGCGCGTTCCAGGCCGTATAGAACGCCACCGTGATACACGCACCTTCTTCAAAAGAATAGGCCTCGGGCAACTCCGCCGTGGCATCCGCCACGAGCCGCACATTCTCGGCATAGCTTCCGCCCATGGCTCGGCCATATACACGTTGCCCGATCCGCCAGCCCTCCACGCCATCGCCCAAGGCGATAATTTCTCCCGCCGCCTCGGCTCCCGGGATATAAGGCGGCGTAACCAGTTTGGCATAGGGGTGTTTGGCCGCCCGAATAGCCAAGTCCACCGGGTTGACGCCGACTGCACTGGCTTTTATCAACACCTCGCCAGGCTGTGGTTTTGCGTCTTCTACCTCATCCACCCGCATCGGAACGTCCATATTGAATTGATGCACACGCACGGCTTTCATCAGAATTTTCACTCCCCAGTTTTAGGAACCAATCCGAATATCATTGAATAACACAAAGGATTCGTCTCGCATCTTATATGAACAAACGAGAAAAACCTAAAAATCCTCCGACCAGCTTCTGCGGCGCCTCTCGCCGGCATCACATGGGGGCGCCACTCTGGAGATCAAAACAGGAGTTCGTTTTTCTTTTCGCACGTCAAGGGCCTGGCGCGATTTTTCCGTCATCGGCAAGCCGACAATCTCCAGAATCAGTTTTCTACGAATAGCACGCCCGAAAGATTTGAAATCATTCGCGACCACCAAAAAAGAGCGCCTACCCCCTATGACGCATTTTCTGTAATATAAATCCAGATTCGGCATCGGCATCCTTCCCCAGGGACTCGGCCGGTTATTTGTAATCGGCAACCCATTTATCGTCACTCCGGTCCGTATAGCCCTCTCCCGCGCATTGGTCACGTAGTCTCCGCTGTTGTTCGGGCCATCGCCGGAAATGTCAATAACACGACGCTCGCTAGTGAATCCGTTGTTCTCGAACATCGGCAGCGCGAATTCAATCGCGCCGCTGATAGATGTATAGGGACCCACCCCTATTGGTTCGCGGGAGAGCAGGGAGGCGAACTCCTCAGCACTCGCCTCATCGTGAATCTGTTTCCAGCCCACCACGACTCGCTGGGTATCGAAACCGGCCCACTCCATGTAAGTGACCGCAATGCTTTTGTGTCTTCCCGATTGGATGGCGCGTAAAATAGACGGGGAGCGAAAGGCGTTCACATATCCCATCCGCTGTAGCTTCCCCTCTACTTCATCCACACTGCCGGAAACATCGACGGCCAGTACAAGTTCCAAATCCACGCTGACCTGAGCAGACCATGCGAAATTCGAATGCAGGAAGAACGCGAAGATGATCATGAAAACCACCAGACCGCTTCGCACGGTCAGATAAAACATCATTTCAGCCCTCGTCTTGGATTTTCGTGAATCACCGGAGAATCATTTCCCTGTCAAAACACCAGAAGCGGATTTTAGTTCCAGACGAATCTGTTCAATCAGGGAGGCATACATGTGTTTTTCGGTGAGCAACTCCTCGGTTTCTTCACTCACCTCTTTACGATTGCCCAAAGCATAGTCACAACGACGAATCCGCCATTTTGAAAACTGCCGATACAGTCTGAAAATATCATCTTTGGGTTGATTCAAGCGAGACAGCAGTCTCCCATATTCCGCACGCGCGCGCGTGTAATCCTCCGCGATAAAAAAACTTTCCGCATAAGCTATGTCGTACAAGGGGTTCTTCGGATAGCGCCCACGCAGAAACTCGACGTCTTTTCTCGCCTGTTGGAATCTTTTCACCCGGAATAGCGCCCATATGAGAGCCAAACGCGCCGAATTGGAAATCCAGCCGTTTCCATCTACAGCGCGACGCAGATAGGTTCTGCCCTTCTCGCTCGTATCGCCGATGAAAAACCGGAACATTCTCACCCAGCTCTCCGTACTTCCCCTGATGTGGTAAATCCCCAGCCCGTAGTAGGCATCGTAAAGTTTCGACTCCAGTCCGACGGCCTTTTCCAGATGTTTCTCCATGGCTCCCGCCCGCAGGAATGCGGAGAGATAACTGCTGTTATCGAGCGCATCGACAATCCGCATGCCTTCCACTAAACTGGCCATGAGTAGCGCTCTCGTGTCCTTTGGGTTTTTCTCCAACAAAGCCTCGGAGAGGGCGAGCGCTTTTGCGGTGTTTTTTCGCCAAGTTTCATAATAGTCCTTGCGCCGGATATGCCCTTTCAGAATGTGGAAAACAGAAGCCTTGAAGAAATACCCCTCCGGGCGCTCGGGTGCCGATGAGACTACCCGATCAAACGTATCCGAGGCGGGCAAATAATCACCCGCGGCGACCTGCTCGAGCCCTGTGTTGATTGATTTCTCATCCAAAGACGCGGCATAACTAATATTCGCTGGCATCAAGAAAAAGACGAAAAAAATCAACGCTCTCATATGATGGCCTACCATCGTTACTCCAATAGACAGTCGGCGACCGCGTCTGGAACAGGGCGAGCATCTCCACGAACAACCGTTTGCCCGCACTCAGGATTAGGCCTATCGTAGTATTGATGATTTGGATATTTCAACCACGGTGAGTAGACGATGCTGAACATAAAGCCTCCGGATGCGGCGATTCAGATTATCCAGACCCTCGAGGCCTCGGGTCATAGAGCGCTTCTTGCGGGCGGGTGTGTGAGGGACGCCCTGCTTGGGTCTCAACCGAAAGACTGGGATATCGCCACAGATGCAACGCCGCAAATCGTGCAAGGCCGCTTCGAGAAAACCATCGCGGTGGGAGCGCAGTTTGGCGTGGTGCTCGTGCGCATGGATGGCCAGGAGTTTGAAGTGGCGCAATTTCGCGAAGACGGCGCCTACAGGGACGGAAGACATCCCGACTCGGTTCGGCCCTCCGATGAGGAAGGGGACGCGAAGCGGCGTGATTTCACGATCAACGGGTTGTTTTATGACGTATCGACGAGCCGGGTCCTCGATTACGTCGGCGGCCTGCGCGATCTCGAAGACGGAATCATTCGGGCCATCGGAGACGCGAATCTCAGGTTCTGCGAAGACCATTTGCGGATGCTGAGAGCGGTTCGCTTCTCGGCGAGGTTCGGTTCCGCGCTCGAGTCCAAGACAGCCGTCGCCATCGAAACCCATGCGAAGAACATCGGGAAAATAAGCCCGGAGAGGATTCGTGACGAGTTGACGATGATGCTGACCCACGAGAATGCCGATAGCGCCTTCGCCATGCTCGCCGCCTCGGGGCTCCTGGAATACGTCCTTCCCGAAGTCGCCGCCATGAAGGGCGTGGCGCAACCGCCGGAATTTCACCCAGAAGGGGACGTGTGGACGCACGTCCTCGCCATGTTGCGCATCAAGCGCGCCGCCTCGCCGACGCTCTCGTGGGGCGTATTGCTCCATGATGTCGGAAAACCGGTTACATACACCGAAACCGACAGAATCCGCTTCAACGGGCATGACAAGGCGGGCGCGGCGATGAGCTTGGGCATCTGCGAAAGGCTCCGCATGCCCAGAGCGCGCGCATCGAGAATCCACGAGTTGGTCGCCAATCACATGCGCTTCATGCACGTGGAAAAGATGCGCGAAAGCCGCCTGAAAAGATTCCTGCGCGAGCCGTATTTCGAGGAATTGCTGGAACTCCACCGTATCGATTGCCTCGCCAGTCACGGGAATTTAAGAACGTATGAATTCTGCACGCGAAAACTTGGCGAGCTTTACGAGGAAGGCTTGCGTCCGCCGCGTTTGCTCGATGGCCACGAACTCATGGAAATAGGCTATCCGGCGGGGCGCGGGCTGGGGGAAATCCTCTTTGCGCTCGAAGACGAGCAGCTCGAAGGGCGCATATCCACAACCGAGGAGGCCAGGGACTTCGCCCGGCGGAATTTTCCGGTTCCGAAGAATGATTGATTGATCCGCGAACCCATAAGTTCTAGGATGACCTGAATCCGTTTCCGACAACTCCAGGTACCCTGCATGGCTCCGATATCCATCATGACGGCGCAAGAGCTTGAACTCTCGCTCAAGAGAATCGCCTCCGAGATGATGGAGGCGTGCGCGGCGGATAAGAACATCGCTCTCATCGGGGTGCTCACCCGGGGAGAACCGCTCGCCAGGCGGCTTGCGGGGCATATCGAGGAACTCGAAGGCATCTCGCCCCCCCTGGGCGCGCTCGATATCGGCGTCCACCGCGACGACGCGGGGCACCCCACCGAGGGGCGCGGTTTCGAGCCCACGCTCATCGATTTCGACCTGACGGATCGGGGAGTATTACTAGTCGACGACGTTTTCTTCACGGGCAGGACGGCCCGCGCGGCCATCGACGCCATCATGGAGCTCGGGAGGCCCCGTAAAATCTGGCTCGCCGCCCTGATAGACCGCGGCCACAGGGAATTGCCGTTTCGGCCCGATTTTATCGGCAAGAACGTGCCCACATCCTTACAGGAGCACATTCAGGTCAGGATGCGCGAGGTGGATGGCGAGGACGGCGTGTGGCTGCTGAAAAGGTGACCCCCCGGTTCACCTGGTGGCTGCTGAAACGATGACTCCGTGCGGGGAAATGCGGGCAAATGCGGGGGTTTGAGAAAAGTTTTCAATTCGATAAATTTCGATAATTCTATAATGTACTACTTTAATATAACTCTACAATTACATGAATTATAATAGATTGTCCTGGTAGGATGAGCCATAAACCTTTTCATGTATTAATCGATATTTATCGTATTTTTCATCAATTCCGAAACCCCCGTTCTCCTCCCGCCCCCGCGCCTTTCCATCGCCCCGACGGAGCCGTCGGCCTGCGGGTAGCGCGCGAGGTCCGCCAAATGCGATTGCGACCGCCGCGAGGGATTCGCCAGGTGCGTGCGGAAGAAATGATCCCCTGAAATTCCCTTTTTCATCGTGCCTTCCTCATGATGCTCAAGTGCAAGCGGGAAACTGCATTTGCGGACGGCATTCTCGCGCATCCCGCTACGGGCGCGGCGACGCCAAATGCGGGGAATTGCGCGTCAAACGCGAGCGAGTGAGATCAAACGCGACCAATGCGCGAGAGCGTTTGCCGACTGATCAAGAAGGAATTCTGCTGCGGCGGATAACGGTTTGGCTCGTCATCCCGGAGTGTTTTTATCCGGTATCCGGAAACGCCCGACGCCGGACGTTCCACTTTGGTTCTGGTCAACCTCCCGGTCGCCACCGGCATGCGCCGGAATGACGACCTTGTGGTTCGCTATCCGGTTCGCTCGATGAGTATGCGCAGGGCCATGCGGCTTTCCGCCTGCCCGTCGATGAGTTCGCGCAGGGACGTCATCGACTCCTCGTGCCTGCGCTCGGATGCGGTCATCACCTGCTCGTGCTTGCGCTCGGAGTCGGTCGCGCGCATTTCGGCGCCCTTCGCCATGACGCGGATGCCGTAGCAGATCAGCGCAAGGCCGCCGTAGGAGGCGGTGAGGTTCAGGTATTCATACGTCGTCATGCGTTTCTCCTTGGCGACGGGTCCTCCGGCGCTTCGGGACATCCATTACTATATGAACAGATCGCGCGCTTCGTCAATCCAGACCGATGCGCGGGAGTGTCAAACGCGAGTGATGAATATCAAATCCGAGTGAGGAGGGGCTGTTGAAAAACCCGGCCCTGGGAGCGAGCGTGTTCCCCTCGTCTTGCATGGCCACCGTATCGACCTCACCCTGAGTAGCCGCCGAAGGTCAAACGCGACTGAGAAGGGGTTGTTGAATAACCCGGTTTCGGGAGCGGGCGGTATGGAGGGTCACGCGGCGGCGGACAGGAAGCCCGCGCAGCTTGCGAGGCCGCGATGGACGCACAGAGGCTCTTCCCGGGCCGACCAGGCCCTCCAGAGGGCGAATAACCTTGCAGCAAGTGCGGCGGAGAGCCGCTTGAGGTTGATCGCCGCCGCCGTCAGGTAGGACTGTATCTTCATGTTCTCAAGACCGCGCCGCACCGCGCGCGCAAGCCCGTGCCAGGTCTTCGCCTCGCCGTGGTAGCCCTCCGAGCGCCACATATGACGCCGGTACATCCGCCGCTCCTCCTCCCTCCATCGCGCATGGCGCCGGCGCGCGCGCAACAGCGCCGGATACGCATGCGGAACCAACACCACCTTGCTCGACCACGCCTTCGGCAGGCAATCCTCGCGAAGCGCGCAGCCCGCGCAATCACGGGTCTTCGAACGATAATAACGCCCCCCCTTTGCGGGCCGACGGGGGCTCAGTATCTTGCCGCGCGGACACTTCACGATGTCGTGCCGCGCGTCGTAGCGGAACAGGCGCAACGGAACACGGCTCTGCGAGGGTTCCCTCTTCGCCGGAATGAGCGCGGCCACACCCCGGCGCTCCAGGGCCGCGTAGACCTTCGAGTAGGCGTAGCCAGAGTCCGCCGTCACCATCGCGGGCGCGCGCCCCGATACCTCGCATACCGCTTCCACCTGCGATTCGAGCACCTCACGCTCGTTCACCGTACCCTCCGTCACCGATACGTCGAGCACCACCCCGCGCGTGTCGTCCACCACAGCGTGCTGCTTGTAGCTCGGCTCGAATCCCCCGCCCGTTCTCGCCAGCCGCGCGTCCGGGTCCGTCCGGCTCACCTTCCCGGAACCCCCGCCACGGCGGCCTCCTCCACCCTTCTTCCCGGCCTCCTCCTCGACGGGGTTCTCCGCTATCACCTCGTCCACGTGACGCTCCACCAGACTCTCCCAACTCACGTCCGCGCGGATCAATGAGGCGTCCACGTGCACGACTTCGGCCTTGGCCACCTTCGCATCCAGGCACGCACGGACCGTGCGGCGGAATATCTCCCGGAACCGGGCCTCCCCCCAGCGCTGCCGTATCCGCGTCAGGCTCGAATGATCCGGCAGCCGATCCTCCAGCCCGTAACCGATGAACCACCGGATCGCGATGTTCACCTGCGCCTCGCGCATCAACCGACGGTCGTGCACGAACCCCAGCAGAAGGCCCGCCAACATCAACCGAACCGCCACTTCGGGGTCGATCCCAGGACGGCCGTTGTCCGCGCAATAACAATCCGCCACTTCCTCGCGCAGCCAACTCAGGTCCAGAACGCGGTTCACGCGGGCCAATATGTGATCCTCGGGAATCAACCTCTCCAGCGAACCGGTGATGAACAAATCCATCTGGGCGCGGTTCTTGCGTCCCAACATCGCGGATATTCCCTTCTCGGGCGCGTAATATCCATACATCCAAGCATAGAGTCAGGGGTTTTTCAACAACCCCGAGAAAGGAGCGTTTGTATCGAAGGGCGCGCTCCCCTTCGACGCTCTCCCTCCCCGCTTCGGAAATCCCCTTTTCTTTCTTATCGGATCGCCCCCGGCCCCGGGGCTTGATAAGCCCGAGGCCCAAAGGCGTCTTGCTTTTTCTTCTACTACCTGCGCGCGCCGAACGCGCCCACGTAACTTCTGGTGACGGCGGCATCGCCTTCACCCGTGGCGCCGGTCACGCCGAACGCGCCGGCAACCGCAGGCGGAAGGGCATCTACGCCTGTCGCGTCTTCATCCGCAGCCGGACCGTAGAACTGCCCGCCCCATGCGCCGTTGTAGGGGTGCGAGGCCACGTCGCCTGTCACGGTGGGCGCGCCCATGCGGGCCATTCCGGTGAAGCCGCCTGCCGCAGTAATGTTATCCACGGGCTTACCATCAGCATTCGTAAAATCAGCGTTCAGGAGAATAACATCGCGCATGGAAACACCACCCGCCACGATGTCGTGAATCATGCCGGTGATGGCTCCCATCATGTCGTCTTCACCCATCTCGGGCTTCGTGCCGAAGTTGGCCGTCAAGGTGGCGCTGCCTTGGAAGTAATCAACCGCGCTTCCCTGGGTATAAACGCCCGTAGCAGCGCCCCGGTAAGTCGCCGTACCGATAAGAGCTGCAGACGTAGCGAAAGGCGTTCCGCCGTCTGCGAATACGCCGACGGCCGGTAGCTCGCCATCCGTGTTGCCGTCCTCGTCGACTCTCAGCCAGACGCCGAAGGCGAGGTAGTCATTATCATCTACTCCATCTTTTGCGGCAGCTAGTAGAAAATCGGTTACAGAGACATCAACTACATATCCAACAAGAGATGTCAGTTTCCCGTCTTGAATTGAAAACGAGCAATCACTCGGGTTGGTTGAACCACACGTGAATGTGGCTGTAACCCCAAACGTATCCGGGTCACCGTCATGATCGTAGGTGGCGTTTGAAAGAGTGGTTGCACCTTCCGGCAGGACAACCCGAGAAGCAGTCACGGGCCGGTTATCTAAGGTCAAGGTGACGGTCTTCTCCGGAACGGCCGGAGTCGACTGTTCCTTGTCGGTGAAGACGATTGTATGGGACCCGCCATCCGAAACTGCATACCCGTGTTTGAAGCCGGGCAACCCGTCGATCTTGGTGGCCGTCTTCGACATGGACTCGTCTCGATCCGTAAAAGGGTCATCCTCCACGGCTTCCGCGCGGAAGGGAATCTCAGAGCCGCCGGTGGGGATGACCTCAATCGAAAGCGCTCCGGGCACGGCCTCCGTAGGTGGTGCAGCATCAGGATTGGCTGCCACGTCGGCAGGCCACTTAATCACAACTTCAGCTCCGAGTCGGGCGTCCGCCGCTGTTCCGATTGCTTCGATAACGGCCTTTCTCCGAGCGGATTTCGCTCTTCCGAGAGCAGAGGCGATATCCGCATCATCTTCACTGCCGACAAATGTAATATCGTCTCCATTCGCCGCCTTGAACAAGCCCAGAACGTGCGTGTTAGCCGCAGCCATGGCATCGTCCCGCGCCTTTTCGGCAGCCGCCTTGGCTTCATTCGCCTTCCTCATGGCGGTGGCTGCATTGCCCGCAGCAGTGTCCGCAGCCGACTCGAGGTCCGCAGCACCCTTCCTGGTGCCGATGCCGTCATCATTGAGTTTCGCTACGGCGGCCTTCGCCGCATCCGCCGTCTTCTTGGCGGCCGCCGCGTCCTTCGCCGCTTGATCCGCCGCCTTCTTCGCGGCCTCGGCTCCAGCGGCATTCGTCCTTGCCGCCGTCGCCTTGGTCACCGCAGCCGCCGCCGCTCTCGCAGCCGCCTTCGTCGCCGTCACGGCCGCACCCGCCGCCGCTACGGCGCTCGCCGTTGCAGTCTTGGCATCCGCCAGGGCCAGCCTTGCTTCAAACTCGGCCTGATCCGAAGAAGCCGGAGGCGCAGCCTTCTTGGCATCCGCAACCGCCTTGGCGAACATCTCGGCGTCCGCCTGTGCGGCCTCCGCAGCCGCCTTGGCATCCTTGGCCTTGCCCAGTTCGGTAGTGGCGAGAGCGTAGTGCACGGCGTCATAATCCTGGTCTGCACTGGCGCCGTCTACGGCCTCCTTCGCTGCATTCAGCGCCGCCGTAGCCTCTGCCGCAGCTTCCGCCGCCGCATCTTTCGCCGCCATGATCGCCTGGTCGGGTACTGACGGTGTCGTCATGGTATCGTCCGACGCACCACCACCACCGCCGCCGCCGCAGCCGGCCAGCGTCAGCGCGAAGGCCGCCGCCCACATGAATGAAAAGATTTTATTACCGGTGAGTTTCATCACTTTTTGAGTCCCCTCTGGTCTCGTTATAATAACATATTGACCCCCTCTCCTCACTCGCGTTCGAGCAAAAAAAGCCCCCTGCCGGTTCCGGCAGGGAACCGAGTGAGATCAAACGCGTCAAACGCGAGAGAGTTTGCTGCGGCGGATAAAGGTTTGGCTCGTCATCCCGGAGCGTTTTATCCGGGGTGCAGAAACGCCCGACGCCGGACGTTCCACTTTGGTTCTGGTCAACCTCACGGTCGCCACCGGCATGCGCCGGAATGACGACCTTGTGGTTCGCTATCCGGTTCGCTCGATGAGTTTGCGCAGGGCCATGCGGCTTTCCGCCTGCCCGTCGATGAGTTCGCGCAGGGACGTCATCGACTCCTCGTGCCTGCGCTCGGATGCGGTCATCACCTGCTCGTGCTTGCGCTCGGAGTCGGTCGCGCGCATTTCGGCGCCCTTCGCCATGACGCGGATGCCGTAGCAGATCAGCGCAAGGCCGCCGTAGGAGGCGGTGAGGTTCAGGTATTCATACGTCGTCATGCGTTTCTCCTTGGCGACGGGTCCTCCGGCGCTTCGGGACATCCATTACTATATGAACAGATCGCGCGCTTCGTCAATTCCGACCGATGAGGAGCAAACGCGACCGATCAGGGTGGAATTCTTCCGACCGATGAAGGTCAAACACGATTGATGAATGAGTGTTTGACGCGACCAATGCGAGAGCGTTTGCCGATTGATGAGAGAGGAAATTCACTCCCCCCTTGAGGGTCAATTCTGACCGAAGAGGGGTTGTTGAAAAAGCCTTTGTCAAGGGAGCAACCCCCCTGTCCCCCCTTGTCAGGGGGGTAAAGGCGATGCCCCCCGACGAGGGGGTGGAAGAAAAGCCCCCCTGACAAGGGGGGACAGGGGGGTTGCTTTTACCAGTCGAAAGGGGTGTCCCCTCTAGTCTCTAAAAAGGGGTCTTTTTCAACAACCCCGAGAAAGGAGCGTTTGCCGAGACCAATGCGGGAGCGTTTGCATTCTTCCCCACACCAAAACAAAAGGCGGCCCCTTCTCTCGGGACCGCCTCTGTGAATCAATCCAACCTGAGCTTGCCAAACTTGGGGAAACCGGGTATAGCGAAGAGGTGGGGGTTACTCATTATTCCCTCCCCACACCGAGAGGACTCAAACTCTGTAGCATGGGTCGGTAAATTTGCTCCCGACGATAGAGAGCAACCAATGAGTAACCCCCAAAATGCGTCACTCGCCTTGCTTTGCAATCCCCTTTTCTTTCTTGTTAGGTTCGCCCCGGCCCCGGGGCTCATCGTCAAGCCCCGAGACCACAGGCGTCTTGCTCTGTTCTGTTTCTACTGCCTTCTCGCACCGTAACCACCGGCCACGGAGCCGTTCGTGAACTCGGCGTTGAACTCGCCGACCAGAGCTTTCGGCGCGATGGCACCGTCATCATCGGTATCGGTACCGCGGAAGTTTCCGGAAATCGACCCATCATCACCTCCACCGCCCTTGGCCGTTCCGTTCTCAAGATCAGCGCCGTTGATACCGGCTGCCACATCCACGCCCCAGCCGCTCGCATCCTCGCCGCCGGACAAGCTGAAGTTGTCGATGGTTCCGCTTACGGTGTTGATCAAGTTGGGAGCGATGGTGCCGCAGTTAGCACCAGTACAACCCTCTGCGTTCATCTGACCGAAGGTCGCCGTCAAATTGACGTTCGCCGTGAAGTGGCCGGAGTTGGCATAGTCGAGTTTCTGCTCACCCGTAGTTGATGGTACGTACACGTTTCTCACGTACACGCCTGCCGCGCCGCCTTTATATTCCGCGCTGCCATCGACATTACCAACGTTGTTCGCCTCAACAAGCGTCGAATCCGCGAAGGTCTCGACCTGGTTGTATTCATCCGAGCCATCATCTTGCGCCGTCTTCATCAGCCAGGCGCCGTACCAGAGGTAGTCAGTGTCCTCCACGTCGATCTTAGCGCCATCGGCGGGTGTGAACTCCCATCCGGCGCTGAAATCAGTTATCTTGCCGTCCGCGTCGAGCGTGACCATGCAGTTGGTGTCGCGGGCGCACTTCAATTTGCCATCCGCGCCGTCGAAGGTGGCATCGGTTTCAAACGCCGCAACGGTCTCATCCACATCCGCCGTTTGGTCGTTGTCCTCGACTGCCGCCAGGACAGTGATCTCACCAGCACCTGTAGCGGTAATGCCATCCGTCGCTATCTTCGCCAAATCATCATTGATGATAGTGACAGATTGGAAGTCTTCGCCGTTAGTGGTTTTAGGGTTGGCGTTCAGCGTGACATCCGTGCCCTCATCCCCGAACTTCGTGGGCGTGGGCGTGTCGATGTCGGTGTAGACGATAGCGATTTCCGTCACGTCGTCATCATTGGGGCCGAGCAAGTTCATGCTGCCTGTGCTGCCATCCACGCCGGTCAGATCCATGGCCGACATGAAATCCACCTTATCATCGCCGGTGCCTCTGCTGACCGCGATCGACACAGCGCCGTCTTTGTGTTCGATGTCGAGAGCAGTAGCGGTAGCGCCGCCGAGACCGCCAGCACCGTCGCTTTCGGCCTCGTCGCCGATGGCCTCTTCTTTCGTACCGGCCGATTTCGTAGCATCTGCTACTTTGTCCGCTGCCGCCTCCTCCGCCGCTATACGTTCTGTCTCGAGATCGGCGGCCGAGGTGCACGACCCGTCGTCTTCAAACCGCCCGCCATCCGCCGCGCACATCTCCTGCGGGGTAGGCTCCGGCGTCACCACCGGAGGATCCGGATCCACCGCAGCCGTACCGCCGCCGCCGCCGCCGCAGCCGGCGAGCGTCAGCGCAAACACCGCCGCCAGCATGAATGAAAAGATTTTATTACTGGTGAGTTTCATCACTTTTTGAGTCCTCCTAGTCTCGTGATATTATTAAAGAACTTTGGCTACTACAAAACCGAAGTGTCTGGATTTAACCAACCTCCTTTCTGTTTGTCTTTCCGACTTTCATCCGTTATCGGGCTTTTATTCGTTTCAGGCAGGCGCCGGAGCGCGAGGCCCCCGGCCCGGACAGCCGAGTCCGGGCCGGTTGCCGGCTTATCCACGAGACTAGCGTGGGAGTCTTTTCAGGAATCATCATGGTTTGAGTCCTCCAGCCTCGTGATATGAAACCGCTCCGGCCCGAGCCGAAATTTCGATTCTCCTTATCCGGGCGTTGCCCGGGTTTCAATCTTTCCCGGGGCCGGGCCGCCGCTTGCGCGAAACCGGGCCTCCGGGCCGATGGCCTGTGAATTCACGAGACTGGTAGGGGGATTCGTGGCGTGCTTCATCGCGGGTCGAGTCCTCTGGCCTAGCCTCGTGATTTACTGCTTCTCCGGCTCCCGCCGGGCTTACCGTCTTTCCCTGCGCCGGAGCGCCTCCGCTTGCGCGAACGAAAAACTCCGGGCCGTCTGATTGACTGATTCACGAGACTGGAGAGGGATTTGCGGCATGCTTCATGATGAGTCGAGTCCTCTAGCCTCGTGATATTTGCTACTGAAGCCCGGAACCTTCCGGGTCGTCGTCTTCCGGGCTTCGCCAAGCCATACGCGAGTGCATACTTCGCAAGGTGGTTCCCGCCCGTTCCGGCCCTCTGGAATGAGGCCCGTCCTGCATTCAGCGAGCGTCCCTTGGGCGGCTGCTCTCGTGTAATTACTCGGCATTAGGATAATGCGGTAAATTTTCCATTCTTGTCAAGCCCTTATTTCGACTCGCGCGCGACTTACGCGTCGCCATCCGCCGCTTGAGTATGGATGAACGGGGGGTGTGGGCCAAACCCGATTGATGAAGGAGGGGCTGCCTGACTTGAAAAGGAGCAATCGCTCCCTTCTCGGTCGCGATTCACCCCCCACCAGTTCGCTTGCGGGCTTACGCCCTTACCTCACTGACTCCCCCTCAAGGGGGGAGTGATTCCCAATGCGGGTCAATGACAATTAAAGAATGAGGGTTTCCAACCGAGCGGATCAAATCCCAACAAGGAAAATTCCAAAATCACTCCCCCCTTGAGGGGGAGTAGCAGAAGCCGAGCGGTTTGTGCGACGGCTGATGCGTGGGGGGTGAATTCCGACTGATGAAGGAGGAATTCTTTCGAGCGAGGAGCAAGGAGCGAGGAGTTGCGAACCGATACCTTCCTCAATCGGCAATCGCTCCTTCATCAGTCGTGCTTGCCCCCAAAAAATTTCTCTACCCCACAACGCCCCGCTTGTTGTAAGATGTTCCTCCCGGCTTTTAGGACGGCGCGGGACTTGTACCCGCATTTGTATGCCGCCGCTTCCGAAGGCCGGGGTTTATTGGGAGATACCGCTGATGGCCTCCCCGCCCGAACTTCCCGAACGCATCCTCGTCGCCGTGGGCGGCAACGCGACCCATCCGCCCGAGATACGCGGCACCGCCGAGGAGCAGGCCGCCATCGCTGCGGCGACGGGCCGCGCGCTGCTGCCCCTCCTACAACTCAAGAACGAACTCATCATCACGCACGGAAACGGCCCCGTCGTGGGCAAAATCCTCATGCGACAGGCGATTTCGAGCGAGCAGGTGACGCCGATGACGCTCGACATCTGCGTCGCTCACAGCCAGGGGGGAATCGCCTACCTGCTCATGCAGGCGTTCGAGAACGCGCTCAGGCGCGCGGGCGACCCGCGCCACGTGGTTTGCCTCCTGACCCAGGTCGAGGTCGACCCCGACGATCCGGCCTTCGACGCGCCGACGAAGTTCGTGGGCTACACCTACACGGAAGAAGAAGCCAGGCGGTATGAGAAGGAGATGGGCTGGACGATGCGCGAGGACTCGGGCCGCGGCTGGCGGCACGTGGTCGCCTCCCCCAGGCCTAAACACATCGTGGACATCTCGCTCATCCAGGCCATAGCGCAAAGTGGCGCCGTGGTGATCGCGGGCGGCGGCGGGGGCATTCCCGTCGTGCGCGAGGCCGACGGCGCGCGTCGGGGGCTCGACGCCGTCATCGACAAGGATTTGACCTCCGCCCTCATGGCCAACGTCTTAGGCGTAGAGGACATGATGATCTTGACGGCCGTGCCCAGGGTGGCCGTCCACTTCGGCACGCCGCAGCAGCGCGAACTGGATAGAGTTTCGCTATCCGAGATCAAGAATTATCACGCCCAGGGCCACTTCCCGCCCGGCAGCATGGGACCCAAGATAGAGGCGGCGATCCGCTTTCTCGAAGGGGGAGGCAAGCGCATCTGCATCGCCGCCCTGGAAGATGCCCTCCCGGCCCTGCGCGGAGAGGCGGGAACCTGTATTTACGTCGATTAAGCCGACCTTACGGCGCCCTTACGAGCCCCATCCCCTTTTTGGAATCAATCCCCCCTTGGGCAATATTGCCGACCGACGAGAGAGAAGAATTACTCCCCCCTTGAGGGGGAGTCGCAGAAGCCGAGCGTTTTGGGCGAAGGCTGATGCGGTGGGGGGTCAATTCTTGAATGAGGGCCGCAACTGCGCGAGCCCCCTCCCGTAGATAAAGCCCATGATCCCACGAGGCGCGTAGAGAATGATCAGGACGATCAGGGTCCCCGACGCCAGCTTGTGGAAGTGGGGGAAATTCGCCCAGGTGAATTCCAGAATGAGATAGAGCACCGTCGCCCCGATAACGGGACCCCACGCCGTCCCCCTCCCGCCCAGGATGCACATGAGCACCATCTGGACGCTGAAGAGGATGTTGAACACCGTCTCGGGGTCGATATACGTGATGTAGCGGGCGTAAATCCCCCCCACGACGCCCGGGAAGAACGCGCTCATGATGAAGGCGACCAGCTTGTAGAGGGTCGTGTTCGTCCCCAGCGTATCCGCCGCCGTCTCGTCCTCGCGAATCGAGAGGAGCCTCAGGCCGAAGCGGCTCGATTCGAGCCACCGCATCACGAGGAAAACCGAGAGCGCCGTGAGCCCCATCGCGAAGTAGAGCGGTATGATTTGCCGGAGGATGGGCAGGGAGAGCCCCTCCGCCCCGCCCGTGATGTTGTCGTACACCGAGGCGACGATGGCCATCAGCTCGTTCAGCCCGAGCATGAAGATGGCGAAAAAAGGCCCCCTGAGGCGCAGGCAGAGCGCCCCCACGGGCACCGCCAGCAGGGACGTCCCCACGCCGGCGAGCAGGGAGGCCGGCAGCCAGTGGGTTCCGAAGTTCGTTATCTGGAGCGCCGCCAGATACGCCCCGACCCCGAAGAACACCGCGTGGCCGAGTGAGACGTAGCCCACGAAGCCCGAGATGATGTTCCAGCTTCCGGCGAGGCTGATGTACATGAAGATCAAAAGCGCCATGGATATGAAATAAGGCCCCATGAAGTAGGGGTAGAGACAAAGCGCGGCCAGCACGAGAATGATGAGGGCGTATTTTTTCACTTGCGCTTCATTCCTCCCGCCGGCCCAGGAGGCCGGAAGGGCGAAAGATGAGGATGAGCAGTAAAATGGCGAACGAGATGGCTCCCCCGCCCTCTCCGCTGAGATAGAGGCTGCCGATGCCCTCCGCCAGCCCCAAAACCATCCCGCCGAGCACCGCCCCCATGACGTGGCCCATCCCCCCGAGCACGATGACGGTGAACGAGCGCATGAGGAACGATTCGCCCATCTCGGGGTAGATGGCGAACATGATGCTCGCCAGCACGCCCGCGGCTCCGCCCATCGCGCTCGCCAGGCCGAAGGTGACGAAGTAGATGCGCTTGACGTGAATGCCGCAGGTGGCCGCCAGATCGTGGCTGCCGGCCGTGGCGCGGATGGCCTTGCCGAGGCGGGAGAATTTGAGAAAAAAGTAGACGAGCGCCGTCAGCGCGAGGGCGAAGGCCGCGCCCACCAAGCGGGGTTTTGGAAACACCAGCGAGCCGTAGAACCAAGAGCCCGAGAGGTAGGGGATGGCCTTGAAGTCGGTGGTCCACAGCCAGATGGTTATGTTCACGATGCAGATGGAGACCCCGAAGGTGACGAGGAGGGAGTTCGTCTCGATGTCCTCGACGACTTTTTCGATGATCCCCTTTTCGATGAGCGCCCCGACGGCGAACATGAGCGGGGCGGCGACCAGTATGGCCAGCAGGGGACTCAGGCCGAACTGGTGAAAGAGCCAGAAGCTCACGTAGGCTCCCAGCATGAGCATCTCGCCGTGTGAGATGTTGATGACGCGCATGACGCCGAAGACCATCGTGAGGCCGAGGGCGAGGAGGGCGTAGACCGCGCCCATCAACATGCCGCTGATGACGGCCTGCGTGAACATGAGCGGCATTATTTCCAGGCTCACGGCGCACGTTCTCCTCGTGCGTCGGCGCCCGCCCCCCGCCCGGGAGCGGTAGGCGGGCCGACGACGATCAAATCACACTTGTTCACACCCTCCGGGGAGCGGCTAGTTTCTTCCTCTCCACTTGGGTGTGGGGTAGATGAACTTGCCCGTGGCGGCGCTCTTCGGCCATACGATGACCTTTTTTCCGTTTTGCCACTGGAAGGCCGCCCACTGGTGTCCGACCTGCATGCCGGTCTCGGGATCGACCCGGAACTGCCCCGGCATCATGCTGTCGAACTTCATCGCGGCGATCGCGTCGCGGATTTTATCCCTGTCGAACGAGCCGACCTTTTTCACCGCCTTTTCCATCACCTGGCCGACGATGTAGCCGTAGGTGACGTGCGCGTCCATGAAGCGGTCGTCCTTGTACTCATCGAAATACCTCTTGACGAACGCCTTGTTGCCCGGCGTTTTCATGAAAGGCTCCCAGCCCGTGTAGCCGCTCACGTAATTCGAATCCAGCCCCACGCCCTTCTTGGAGCCGTACTCGTCATACGAAGCTCCCAGCATGACGTTCAGGTGGCGGGGGTTGACGTCCATCTCCTTGGCCTGCTTGGAGATGGCCAGCCCGTCGGGGTAGTAGCCGAACAGGCAGAGGACGTCGGGGTTCAGGGCCTTCGCCTTTAAGAGGAGCGAGGTGTAGTCCGTGGTCTTTGGGGGGTATTTGTCCACCGAGACCACCTTGAAGCCGAGCTTCTCGCCCAGTTTCCGGACCCCTCTGGCGAGAGAAGAGGGGTAGATGCTGGCCGAGTGGATGATGGCGATGGTCTTCGCGCCCTTTTCCTTCAAGAGGGAGAGATTGCCGAGCAGGGCGTCGTTGTTCACCCGCATCACCTGGAAGAGATACTTGTAGCCCCGGGAGAACGGCTTGGAACTGCTGGAGCCGCCCGCGATCATGGGGAATTTGTATTTTTCGGTGACGGTGCTCGTCGCGTAGGTGACCGGACTGCTGAAGGGGCCAAAAATGATTTCCGCCTTATCGCGGTTGATGAGGCGTTCGATGAGCTTCGCCCCGGTGGTGGGGTTGCTCTCATCGTCATAGACCTTGAGCACGACCTTGCGGCCGAGCAGTCCGCCCCGCGCGTTGACCTCGCGCTGCCACATCTCGTACCCGCGAAGGGTGAGTTTCCCGGATTTGGAAACTTTGCCGGTGAGTGCGATGGCCACTCCGATGACGACCGGCTTCTTCGCCGCCTGGGCGGGCGCGGCGGAGAGAACGACGCCCAGGGCGAACGCCAGCCCGATAAATATGCAAAGCCCTCGTTTCATGCGTGCGCTCATCGTATTTCCTCCATGATAAAGGGTCCGTGCCGCCGACTCCGGAAACTTCGGGGGGTTGCGGCCCTTGGTGAGAAGAAGAAATGTTCCCGTCCGGGAACCTGGTGGCGGACTTATATGTCTGGCTGTCATTTTCCCTGCCTCACGCGACTCGAAGGCCGGTGAGCCGATGGAGTTGATGTGGAAGATGGCTTGTCGCCCGCAGACCTCACGGACGGATTTAGAGAGGATGGCCTTCGTGAGCGAGAGAGGAAATCCATCTACAAGTGCCTCCTGGTGTCTTGCAGGAAGGCTATCTTGAATCAGGTTCTTTATGGTGAATTCATTAAATCGTATTGCTTGGGTGATTTTTTGTCAAATTCGGCGATGGGGGAGTGTTTTTCGCATTTTCTCGTCATTCCGGCATTATTTCCGATCGGAGAGGGAGGGAATACGGAGCCCAGGGATTTTGTCTTTCGCCTTCCGTTGTTTCCCATCAAATTCGACCGGGAAGAGAGGGAATTGACGAAACGCGCGCGCCTTCTTTATAGTCATAAGCATCACGAGGCGTCTGAGGGACCCGTCGCCACGGAGAAAACGCATGACGACGTATGAACACTTCAACCTCACCATTGCTCTCATGAACCTCCTTGCCTCTTACGGCGGTCTCGCGCTGATCTACTACGGCATCCGCACCATGGCGAAGGGCGCCGAAATGCGAGCGACCGACTCCGAGCGCAAACACGCGGAGACGATGACCGATTCCGAGTGCAGACACGACGAGTTCATGGCCGAATCCCGGCGCAGGGATGAAGAGTCCGGGCGCAGGCACGAGGAGTCCATGGCGTCCCTGCGCGAACTCATCGAGCGAACCAGGTAGTAAACCCGACCGAAGAGGGAATGTTTAACGAGAGCGCGGGGCGAGCGTTTGGCCCGACCAATGCGGGAGGGTTTGACCTCCCGCATCACCCGTAAATTCTCATTCTTCAATTGGTGTTGATCTTCAAGGTGAGAGTGATTTTCCTTGGTCAGGTAAGGACTTTCCCGCTACCCGCCCATCTTCCCGGCGAGGGCTTCGAAGGCCTTTTGAAACGGCTCTTCGGGCGCGCGGAGAACGCCTGCGCCTATCTGCCCGACGCCTGCGTCCTTGTGGGCGATTCCGGTGTTGATGTTGGGGTAGATGCCCGTCTCGATCACCTTGCGGACGTCGATGCCGGTCGGAACCCCTGCGAAATCGAATACGGGGAGGGTGTAGTCCCGGCTCCGCGCCCAGGTGATCCCGTACATCTCGTTCGTCGCCTGAAAGGCCTCCGCCGTCGAGCCGCCCACGAAGGCGACGATGGCGGGCGCCGCGGCCATGGCGAATCCCCCGACGCCCAGCGTCTCCATGATGGCCGAATCGCCGATGTCGGGATTTGCGTCTTCCTGGGAATAGCCCGGGAAGAAGAGCCCCACCGGATGCTTCGCCGGTGCGGTGAACCACGCATCTCCCAGACCGCCGACCCGGATGCCGAAATCCGTCCCGTTGCGCGCCATGGTGTAGACCAGGGAGCAGCCTTCAATTCCCGCCATGGTGTCCAGGCTCGCCTTGGCGGCGGGCATCGCCAGATTCAGGAAGAAGTGATCGTTTCCCGCGAAAAATTCCGCCACGCGGGAAATGACCTTCGTATCGTTCACCGAATCCGCGAGATAGGGCATGAGGGCGCGGGCCACCGTCCCCGTCGCCGCGTGGTTCCGGTTGTGCGCCTCATCGCCCATGTGCAGGGCGCGCGCGATGACGTTCTTGATGTCGAGGCCATCCGGCATCGCTTGCACCGCCGAGCCAAGGGCGGGAGCGAGTTCGTCCGCCATCCACTTAAGGCGCGCCAGCACGTCCTCGGAATAGGCGCCGTAGCGCAGCACCTTGCCCAAGCCTTCGTTTAAGGTGCAATAGGTCCTCCCGCCGCCTCCGAGTTCAGCGGGCGCGCGGTTTTCGATGATGCTCACGGGCATCGAGGGCGATACCACGCCCGCCATAGGCCCCACCGTGGAATGGTGGTGACAGGGCTCGAAAGTGATTTCTCCGCTCGCGCAGAGTCTTTCCGCCGCTTCCGCATCGTTCGCCCAGCCTTCCAGCAGGGCGGCCCCTATCATCGCGCCCTTAAGAGGCCCCGACATGTGCTCCCAGGTGATGGGCGGGCCCGAGTGTAGGAGGGTTCTCTCGCCCATGCCGGGTATCTCGTCGATGGCCACGCTTAAGTCCACCCATACGGGCCTTGCGGCCTGAAGACGCTCGATGGCGACGTCGTTGGCCGCATCGCAAACCGCTAATCGGTCGAGATGCTCGATCATTTCGGTATCTCCTCCGGCGGGGGGACGCCAGTCCACCTGCACCACGGGGGCGTTTTGTGCGGCCAAGCTCTCCGCGAACAACTCCACGCCGACGTTCGCGACGCGGACGCCCTCCAGTAATTTTTTTCCGCTCATTCGTTCAAACCCTCGAGTGCGGCGGCGGCGGCGAGGCACGCCTCTAAGTGCGTATCCGCCACGAGGGCGCCGGCCTCTTTCAATCTGGCGCGCTGGGCATTCAAACCCTGCGGGTCGCCCTCGGTGCCCGTTACCGAGCCGATGAACAAAACACCGGGATGAGAGGCGCGCGCTTTCTCTACAGCCTTCGCCGCTTCTCCCGCCGGATCTTCATGCGCACCCAGCCCCAGCACCACGTCGAAGAGCACCACCGCCGTTTCGGGGTCTTGCGCTTCCTGGAGTATACGGGCGCTTCTCGGCTCAGGCTCGATCATGGGATGGGGTTTTCCCCGCGTGAAGAGGTCATCGCCCATGTCCACGACCGCATGGCCTTGTGATTTCATGGGGTCGGCCATCTTGCCGCCGGCTTTACCTATGGGCGCGTTGGAGCGAATCCCCGCCACGGTTTTTCCGATGATCGCCTGCGCCTCGGCGCACAGCGTTCCCCCCGTATAGACGCCGCGCAGGAATCGCTGACCTTTCGTGCGCGCGCGGCGCCATTCGGCGATTTTCTCCCGTGTTTCGGGATTGATTTCCGGCGTCATTGCAGGGGCCGGCCCTCCCGGGAGTGAAACGGCGAGCTTCCCTGCCCCGGCCAGCGAATCGGCAGGGTAGAGATGGGGATGCTCACCGGAGTGTCGGCGTATATCCTCGGCTTGGGCCCCGACGAAGTGTATGGCCACGGGCTTCGTACACCGCCCAGCCGCTTCGAGCACTTTTTTCATCGCCGCCGCCTCGGGCGGTTTTCCGAGAACGAGGAGAACCTCCGTCGCCGTATCTTCGCTAAGAGTTTCAATAGCCTGAACCATGGCGAGGCCGCCGACCGCGTCCGAGACGTCACGTCCTCCGGTGCCGAGGGCGCACGATATTCCGCCTCTTGCAGCGTCGATGGCGGCCATCGCCTCCTGAATCCCCGTTCCCGCCGCGCCCGCGATCCCGATTTTCCCAGGCCGCATGACGTTGCAAAACCCGAGGCCGACGCCTCCGATGTGCGCCGTTCCGCAGTCAGGACCCATCACCAGCAAACCCTTCTCGCGGCCTATGCGCTTGAGCGCCACCTCGTCTTCGACGGGCACGTTGTCACTGAAGATGAGGCAGTGGAGGCCTTTACTAAGCGCGCGCTCCGCCTCGCGCCGCACGCTTGGACCGGGAATCGAGAAGAGGGCCAGATTGATGAGAGGGTCTTTCCCGAGCGCCGCGTCAAGCGTCGGTGCGGAGAGTTTTGCGAACAATCCCGCTCCTGTGGCTACGCGGGGCGCGCTCAGCGCCGCTTCCATGACGGCGAGTTCTTCTTGCGCCGCCTCCGCGCCCTCCGCCTCCACGGCGAGAACGAGGTCGTTCGGACCCGCGCGTTGCGCCTCCTCTGAGAGCAGTCCGATCGATGCGAGTTGCTCCAGATTCATCGGCGTGCCCATGAGGACCACCGCCCCCCGAACGCCCGGCCTCTCGCAGGCGGCGGCGCTGATGCGCATGAGCTTCACCGAATCGTGGTACGCGCCGGTGAGGACGCGAACGGCTACCGCCATTTCATTCGCTCCCCAGAGTCTAATCTTCGATGATCGCCACCGCGCGAATGGGAGAACCCGACATGCCGCGGAACTTGATGGGCAGCACCGAGAGCTTGAACCCGTGGGACTTTGGAATGAGGTTCAGGTTCACCATGTTCTCGATGTGGCAGTAGTCCTTCTCCAGCATGACCCGGTGGGCCTCCCAGTAGCTGCGCGTTTCGTGCATCTTCCAGATCGGCACGTCCCACCCGCTCCCGTCGATCCCCATCACGCGGATGCCGTTGTCGATGAGGTAGTGGGTCGCCTCGGCGCTCATGCCGGGCTGGTTCATCGTGTAGTCGGGGTTCGTCTGCCAGTCCACGCTCGCGTCGGTGCGGATGAGCACGATGTCGAGCGGCTTGAGCGAGTAGTCGATCTTCTGGAGCGCGCCTTCCACGTCCGCCGCCGTGATCGCGTAGCCCGACTCCTTGTCGGTGAAATCGAGAACCACGCCGTCAGACATGCACCACTCGATCGGGATGCGCTCGGTCGTGAAACCGTCCGGGTTGTTGTGCCAGGGGGAGTCGATGTGCGTCCCCGTGTGGTCGCTCATGAAGATGACGCAGTGGTTTGTCACGATGTCGGCGCCGTAGTTGATGGCCCCGGTCCGCCGGGCCACGGTGTCCCAGTCCTCATCGACGGTGAGGGAGGGGCCGGGCAGGTCGGGGTATATCGGCATGTCCCGGTATATTTCCATGCTCAAATCGATCAATTCCATCTCGGAGGTCTCCTTTTGGACGAAGAAAAGAAACGATCTCCATCTTGGCAGTCGGTTCATATGGGAAGTATGTGCAATGCGCGTATTATGTATGAACCGGACGCGGCGGGCAACGCATCCGCTTTCATCGCGAACGCCATGCGGCGGACGGCGCGCCGGGCGGGATTTTCAATCTCGGAGCGAATCGCGGGGGAATCCGCGTTACATGACGGAAACATAAAACCTGTATCTTTTGAATTTGGGGAACACGTAAGGCATACTGACTGCCAAAGCCACAAGGATAAATACACTCCGTCTCCCGAGCAGCGGCGCACGGAGACGAGTTTTCGCATTTTCACACCACTACGAGGAGTGCGCCTTCTTGTCCCTTTTTTTCGACATATCCCTTTTCCAGCTCACTATGCTCATGATGGCGCCGCTCATCATCGCGTGTCTCGGCGAGACCATCATCGAGCGCTCGGGGATTCTGAACGTCGGCATCGAGGGCATCGTGACGCTCGGAGCGGTGACGGGTTTTCTGCTCACCTACTACTCGGGCAGCGCGATTATCGGCTGCTTGGTCGCGGCGCTCTCGGGAAGTGTGCTGACTCTGCTTCTGGCGTATTTCTCCATCACCCTGCGCGCGAACCAGATCGTCATCGGGCTGGGGATATTCGTCCTGGGGCTGGGAATCTCGCCCACCATCTACCGCCTGGCGGTAGGCGTCGTGCAGTCCATTCCCCAGGTGCCGACCTTGAGAGAGATACACATCCCGCTTCTGGGGAGCATCCCCTTCGTCGGCGAGATTTTCTTCGCGCAGAACGGACTCGTCTATTTGTCCTATTTCCTCGTCGCGGCGGTGAGCTTTTTCCTCTTCAAGACGCCGCTGGGTCTGAGGCTGCGCGCCTGCGGGGAAAACCCCCGCGCGGCGGACACGGTGGGGATAGACGTCGCCCGCATGCGCTATGGCGCCTGTGCGGTGGGCGGACTTTTCCTGGGCGTCGCGGGCGCATACCTGCCGCTCGTGATCTCGGGCTCGTTCACGGACAACATCGTGAACGGAAGAGGGTGGCTCGCCCTGATGCTGGTGATATTCGGCCGGTGGGTTCCTCTCTGGTCGTTCGTCGGCGCGCTGCTGTTCGCCTACGTGGACGCTTTTCAGTTCAAGGTGAGCGCTCTGCCGCAGTTCGCCAAAATCATTCCGCCGCAGTTTTTGCTGATGCTGCCGTACGTGTTCGCCATGATTGTGCTGGTTCAGGTGGCGCGGGGCGCCGAGAGCCCCCGCGCGCTTACGAGGCCTTACGATCGTGAAACCCGGGATTGAACCCGCGCCCGGGATTTTTTGCTTTCTCATCAAGGAGGAGTGTGAAATGAAAACCAAATGGACACGCCGATTGTTCTTCGCCGCCGCGCTCGCGGCCCTCTCCCTCGCCGTAGCCCCCGGTCAGGCGCTCGCCGCGAAGGCCCACAAGTTCGCCATCATCGTCCCCGGACCCATCGAGGATGCGGACTACAACTTCCGGGGCTATGAGGTTGCCCAGGACATCAAGAAGAGGTTCAAGATCGAAACCTCCTACTCCGAGCGAATCTCTCCGGCGGACGCCGAGAGGGTGGCGCGCGAGTACATATCCTCGGGCTTCACCATCATCGGCTTCCACGGCGGGCAATACGTCCGGCTCGTGCAGAAGCTGGCCCCGAAATTCCCCGGCACCACTTTTATCATGGAGAGTTCGGGAAAGTTCAAGGTGCCCAAGAACGTCTGGAACATTCACCGCCACTATTTCGAGGCCTTCTATCCCTTCGGGGTGCTGGCCGGTCTCGCCACGAAGACGAACAAGGTGGGCGTCATCGCGGGCATCCAGTTGCCTGACTTCAAGGCTTCCATCAACACCATCTCGGACGCCCTGAAAGCGACCAACCCCAAGGCGAAGCTCGTCTACGCCTTCACCGGGAACCAGAACGACCCGGTCAAGGCGCGCCAGACCGCCGACGCCATGATCGCGAACGGCGTCGACTTCATCATCAACATGGTGAACCTGGGGGTATACGGGGTCGTGGAGGCCGCCAAAAAGGCGAAGAGCAAGGTTCTGGTCACCACGTTTTACACCGACAAGACGGACAAGGCGCCCAAGCATTTCGCCGGCACGCTGATCATCGATTTCCGGCCTCCCTACCAGAAAGCCATGCAAGGAATCATGAAAGGAGCCATGGGGGGATACGTGCCCATGCGCCCCGGAGTCGGTTTCGAGATCAGCTCTCTGGGCAACGTATCGGCCGAGGCCATCAAGAGAACCAAAGAGGCCTATGCGAAAGTACGCTCCGGAGCCATTAAGCCCCGGCTGGAAATGAAAAAAGTCATGTTGGCGAAATAGAAGGTATAAGCGCCCCGTCCCCGATCGGGGGGTGGGGCGCTTGGAATGGATGAAAGTGATGACGGAAAAGATCGTCCCCCGAGTTGAAATGTACGGCGTCAGCAAGTCCTTCGGGGAGGTCGTCGCCCTGGACGCGGTCGATTTCGAGGCGGGGGAGGGGGAGATCCACGCCCTCCTCGGAGAAAACGGCGCGGGCAAGACCACGCTCATGAACATCCTGAGCGGCCTCTACCGCATGGACGATGGGCAAATCGCCATCGACGGGCGCGAGGTGGAGGTCCGCTCTCCCCAGGATGCGATCAGGGCCGGCGTCGGGATGGTTCACCAGCACGTGGAGTTGATTGGCAACTTCACCGCGCTGGAAAACATTCTGCTCGGGCGGGAAGGTTCGCGCTGGAAGCTCGACGTGGACGCCCGGCGCAGTTCCGTGGAGGAACTCGCCGCGAACTACGGCCTCTCCATACCGCTTGATGAGCAGGTGAAAACCCTTCCCGCCGGGATTCAGCAGAAAGTCGAAATCCTGAAGGCGCTTTATCACGGCGCGGACATCCTGATTCTGGACGAGCCGACGACCATGCTGACTCCCCACGAGGTGGACGGTCTGTTCTCGATACTCAAGTCCTTCGCCAAGGAGGGCCTGACGGTCGTCTTCATCACGCACAAAATCCAGGAAGTTCTGGACAACTGCGACCGGATTACCGTCTTCCGGGGCGGGCGGAAGATCGACACGATCCTCCGCGTGGACGCCACCCGCGAAATACTCGTCCAGATGATGATGGGCGAGCGCGGCCTGCCTCCGGAGGGCGAGCGGCCAACCGGGCCTTCGGCGGCCCGGGAGGGGCATCCCGCCCTCTCGGTTCGGGAGGTTCATACCTCCTCGAAGTGGGGGGTGCCTCTCAAGGACGTCGCCTTCGACGTCCCCCGGGGTCTCATCGTCGGTTTGGCGGGCATCTCCGGCAACGGCCAGAAGGAACTGGCGGAAGCCCTGGCCGGGCTCATCGAGATTCAAGAAGGCGAAGTCCACTTGGGCGGTGAGGAGGTCACAGGCCTTTCGGTGTCCGAACGCATCGCGCGGGGGATGAGCCTCATCCCCCAGGACAGGATCGAGGAGGGGATTCTGCCGGGCTTGAGCCTTGCGGAGAATTTCGTGCTCGGCCTGCACCCGCACATCTTCAAGCGGCGCGGGATATTCGATCGCGAGGCCGCCCACGAAATGGGTAGAAACGCCATCGCGGAATTCAACATTCTGGCGCGAAACGAGCACGTGCCCGCCGCGCATCTATCGGGCGGAAACATCCAGAAGACCATCGTGGCGCGCTCGGTGATGCTCGCCCACAAGACGGGCGGGAAGGTGATGATCGCCAACAACCCCACGCGCGGTCTCGACGTCATGGCCGCCTCGTTCGTGCATGGCCGCTTACAGGAGCTTCGCGCGCAAGGCGCAGGCGTCCTGCTGATTTCAGAAGACCTCGATGAACTTCGCCTCATGAGCGACCGGATCATCGTGATCTATGCGGGGGAGATTTCAGGCGCTTTTGACGGCCCCGAGTACGACATCTACCAGATAGGCTCCCTCATGGCGGGCCAGAAACTCGAGGCGGGCTCTTAAAATGGCGAGTTCGAGCGCGGCGAGTTTGGCGGAGAAGAAAAAAGCGGCCATTGAAATCGCGATCACCTACTCGTCGGCGGCTATACTGGCCCTGGCGTGCGGCGCAATCTTCATCGTCGCCTTCGGCGGGGACGTGCTCGTGGCGTTGGGGACCGTTCTTCGCTCCTCGCTCGGCACGTGGGGCGGGTTCGCGCAGACCTTGAACAAATTCTGCCCCCTGCTTCTGGCTTCGCTCGCGGTCGCCTTCGGAATGCGGGGCGGGCACTTCAACATCGGCGTGGACGGGCAGATATACGCGGGCGCCATCGGCATGACGGGCACGGCCTTTGCTTTAGAAGGTTTGAACCTGCCCTGGCCGGTCTTCGTCCCCCTGGGACTTCTGGGCGGCATTCTGGGCGGGTGGTTCTGGGGATTCATTCCCGGAATCCTGCGCGTGCGCTACCAGGTGAGCGAGATATTCGTGACGGTGATGCTGAACTTCGTCGCGCTCTATCTGGTGGATTACCTCGCCAACGGCCCCTGGAACGACCCCCTGGCGGGAGATGCCATCTCGCTTCCGATTCCGGACGCCTCCGTGCTGCCCCAGGTGATGCCGAAATCGGGCGCGCACTTCGGTTTCATCATCGCGCTGGCGGCGGCCGTGGGCATGTATTTCTTGATGACGCGCACCATCGTGGGCTATGAGATCCGCGCGGTGGGGGACAACCCCCGGGCCGCGCGCTTCGGCGGCATCAACGTCGCGCGCATCACCTTGATCATCATGCCGACCTGCGGCGCGCTCTCGGGCCTGGCCGGAGCCATCGAGGTCTCGGGATTCCACCAGAGCCTGCTTCTGGGGATAAGCGGCTCGGAGGGCGCGCCCAACTACGGGGCGATGGCCATTCTGATAGCAGTCATCGGGCGCAACAACCCCCTGGGGGTGACGATAGCCGCCGCGGTGTTCGCCGTGCTGGTGTCGGGTTCTGATTCGCTGCAGCGCAGCATCGGTCTGCCGGGGGCCGCGGTGTTCGTCTTTCAGGCCATCATCGTCCTGACGGTGGTGTTCGTGCAGGCGCGGCGCAACATATCGGCGGGATAGAATCCTCTCGGGGAGAATGGTTTTGTAGGTGGCGGTTCCTATTCGGGACCGCCCCACGCATACATGCGACCCGACCGACCCGACCGGTTCGTGCCATGAGGGCCGCATATATGCGGCCCCTACGGAAAACCTTGACAGCCCGTAGGGACAGGTCGCGACCTGTCCGAAGCCCCGTTCTGCAATGGACAACCACAGGGGGCAGGGCGGACACATAGGTCCGCCCCTACACGACACCCTGATTTGCGAAGGATAACCAAGGGGGCCTGGGCGGAGACATAGTCAACTCCGACTGATGAAGGAGGGGCTGCCCTACGCAAAACGCGATGGGATTGTAGGGGAGGACCTATGTGTCCGCCCTTTTTTCGTTTCGGTTGACAAAGAATTCAATGGACAGGTCGCGACCTGTCCCTACAAGGGAAGCCCGGCGGAGAGTCCACCCTCCTTATCCTTATAATATATACACATCCCTCATCCCGAGTAGGCGCGCTTTTGCGCCGTATCGAGGGACGCCTACTCCGCCCGGACGACGGCCGCGACGGGCCCGCCGCCGGGAGGACCCTGGTGCTCAGCGCCTCCCGAGACGAACATCATCGGGTCGCCGACGACGGAGGAGACCACGGCGTTCACGACCGAGCGGGCGTGGCGCGTATTGTTGATGTCCGAATCATCGAGCATCGTGTGCCTGCGGCCCCGCACCAGGCCGTCGGGGGAGGCCTCGCATTTCGCAAAGACGTTGACGATTCGCCCGCGCTCCTCGGGTGAGAGCGCCCAGTCGAATGAAATCCCCGCGTTCACGATGGCTTCGCGAACCGCGTCCCGGTCGATGGCGTCTTGCATGACGCTGTGGCCGACGACCAGTTCTCCGCCCCAGGCCGCGCTGTTGCCGATGACCATCACCTCGTTGCACATCAATTCGATTCCCGCGGAGGTGGAGGCGACACCCGATTGCAGCGACCAATCCTTACAAACCACGTCGTCGCTCAACTGATTCTCTTCCACCTCGCCCGCCGCCAGGGCCACGCCCAGCGCCGATGCGCCGCGTGAGTATCCCATGGACTTATAAGTGTCCTCGGTGCAGAGCGTCTTCCCGCGCCCTAAGGCGTCCGCCATGCGGTCCCCGGTCAGGAGCGGGCACTTCACCTGAACGAAATGCAGATCCTCTACGCTTTCGATTTGCGCCTCTTCCATCAATCGCCGGACGAGGTCGGCCGTCGCGTGTATCTGCGCCATCCTGCCCATCTCCTCGGGAAGAAAATCCGTCGTGTGGCCCGAGGCGATGGCGAGGCGCTTCGCGCTTCCGTCGCCTCCGCCGTTCTCCGATCTGGAGAACACCGAAAAGTGTGGACACATGACCCCCTCGGTTCCCCCGGACATGATGAGGGCGATCTGCTCTTCCACCTCCTCACGCTTCTTTCCCGTCACTCTTGAAAAATAATCGAGCAGGACGAAATTGCTGAACCCCCGGGAAAAATCGTTCACGCAGCCGTTTCCTTCGGTCTTGCCCATGATGCCGACGATTTCCTCGGGCCTGCATTTACCCTCCTCGACGAGAGCGACCACGCCGGATATGTCGTCTGGTGAATCCATCGCCACGCGGAACAGATCAGCCTGCATGTTCAACCCCCTTTCGCCTCAAGATGCGCCCTGGCGCGCGCATGGAAACCGGAATTGTTATTGGGAAAAAACGTATCACTCCTGCGACGCGCCTGTCCAAATGGGCGGCTATAAAAAGAGGTGGGTTTGTAGGGGAGAACCTGCGTGTTCTCCCGTGCCGAGGCGGTCGTCATGAAACCGGGCGGACACGCAGGTCCGCCCCTACGGGTGAAGTCCGATCAAAAAATAGGAGAACCACTCCCCCCTTGAGGGTCAAGCCCGATTGAAGAATGAGGGATTGTCAGTGAGGTAAGGGCGTAAGCCCGCAACCGAACTGGTGGGGGGAGCTTATACTTTTCTGGGTAACCTATATTTGAGAATCATACCCCCCACCGGCGCGGCTTCAGACTCCGTCCTCGCCTTGCCGACGGACTTTCCCCTCGGAAAGCCCGACCCTCAAGGGAGTGATTGCAAACAAGGGGGGAGTGAATCTCCTTCCTCCCCGGTCGCGTTTAACCCTCAAGAGGGAGTGACATTGAATACCAAGTTTCTCGGTAGGGGTGCCCCCTTACGTCACGCGGCCTGCCAGATGATCACCACCATCCCGATGAACAACAAGACGGCGCCGGCGGTTTTCTGCCAGGTAATCTCCTCCTCTCCCTTGAGCCAGACTCGCGCCAGCAGCAGGGAGAACAGCGGGGCCGTATACACGATGGGGGCGATGATCGAGACGTCCCCGTAGCGATACGACGTGAAGTGGCAGAAAAAAGAAAGCGTGAGAATCGAGCCCGCCAGCGCGAATCCCTTCACGCCCGCCCGGTTGAAGGAGATACGCTCATCTTCCGGCAGGAAGGGATAGAACAGGAACAGCACGGGAATGGAAATCACATAGGAAAGCGTGGCCCCCAGCAGCGGTTCGGGCATGAGAGTGATCGCCTGTTTTCTGATGGATGCGGCGAAGGCGAACGAGATAGCGTGCGCCAGCGGCATGAGGATGAAAATCCTCCGCCAGGGCTTTTCCCCTACTCTTTTCAGGGCCAGCAGAACGCATCCCGCGACCACGAAAATCGTCGCGCCTAATACCACGACGCCCGGTCGCTCGCCCAGCCAGGCCATCGCCACGAGCGTGGAGAAAAAAGGCGTCACCGTGATGAGCGGCATGGCGCGGCCCACCCCGATATAGCTGATGCTCAGGAACATGAGCGCCTGCGCCATTCCGGGCGCGAGCGCGCCGCCCGCCAGAAACCACAAGGCGACCGGCAGCGTGAGCTTGTCCCATGAGGAAAAAAAGGCGGAAACGACCACCAGAACCACCGTCCCGATGCTCAGCGTCACCAGGCTGCCCGTGAAGGCGCTCGTGTGGCGCATGGTCCTTCGCGCCATGACGCTGAAGACGGCGAAGAGCACTGAGGAGGCGAGCGCAAAAAACGAGGCCAACATGGGATTCAAGGCGTTCTCCAGTTTGAGGCTTTTTCCATTTCGCCTACGCGCTCGCCCAGGCGATGATGACCGTGCCGAAAAAGAGCAGGGCCGCGCCGGCCCATTTTTGCCACGTCAGTTTCTCCTCCTCCTTCAGCCAGACCCGCGCGAGCAGCAAGGAGAACAAAGGAGCCGTATAGCTCAAGGGCATGACGATGAACACTTCTCCATACTGAAACGCGGCGAAAAACGTGATATACGCCACCGCGTTGATGATGCCCGCGACCGTGAACCATGCAAGCCCCCTTTTGTCCATACGGAAACGCTCGGCCTTGGGCAGGGCGGGAGCGAACAGCAGGAGCGTGGGCAGGGAGACGACGTTCGCAATCAGCGCGCCGATGATGAAGTCTCCATACAGAAGCAACCCATAGCGCCTCATTGTAGAGGCGAAGGCCATCACGAAGGCGTGCAGAAAAGGATAGATCATGTGAATCCGCCGCCAGTCGGAATCCCCCTCGGGCTTCACCGTCAGGAACAGGCACCCCGCCGTGACGAAAAAAATGGCGAGCCAGACAGCTACGTCCGGTCTCTCCCCGAGCCAGGCGATCGCCACCAGCGTCGCGAGGAAAGGGGTAATCGTCACCAGAGGCATGGTGCGGCCCACGCCGATGGTTCTGTAGCCTAAAAAAAGAAGAAACCGGCTGAAGCCCGGCGCGAGGATTCCGCCCACGAAGAACCACAGCGCCGCCTTGTAAGTGAGTCCGCCCCAGTCCGAGAAGACGAGGGAGAGACCCCCCAGAATCGGAATCCCTATCGCCAGTCCGATGAGGGCGCCGACGTAGGGCGAGGTCTCCCCCAGCCCCTTTCTCGCAACGATGCTGAAGACGGCGAACGAAACCGACGCCACGAGACTCAAAACTATGGCGAGGTGGTGATCCAAGGAGTGGGCTTACCGGCTCGGGGAGACGCTGACGCCGAAAAACCGGGGAGCGGCGGCCGGCGATACGACGAGGGATTCAAGACCTGCAGAAAACATGAGCGCCTCCCGGGAAACTTCGATTCGGTGAAACTCTATACCAGATCGGCCGCGGTTCACTCCCCCCTTGAGGGGGAGTCGGCGAAGCCGAGCGGTTTATGCGAAGGCTGAGTCGGTGAGGGGTGAATCCCATTTTGTGGAGAACCCATATTTCAGAACCATACCCCCCACCAGTTCGCTTGCGGGCTTTTGCCCTTAGCTCACTGACTCCCCCTCAAGGGGGGAGTGGTTTTCTCCTCTCTCGTCGATAGGCAATGCATCTCCAGGGGGGAGTGAACCCCAAATGAGGAGTTCCCCCCTGCCGAATGGATGCCCGGCCCTCTCCGCTCTTCCTAGAAATACACCTCTCCGGGCCTTACGGGAGGCGTCCACTCGCACTCGCCGAACGGCCCGTCGCCTTTCTCCTTGACGTAGGCGACGCGGCTCTCGTTCACGTTCTCATCCATCAGGGCGCGGTGCAGCCAATCCAAAATGTACTGGTGGTTGTCCATGCCGCCCAGGTTCTTCAAGCTCACCAAGGGGTGGAACTGGTTCTCGAACACCCACATCTCTTTCTTACACGTCAAATCCTCATACACCTCGATGGCGTCCTCGAGCGGGCAGAGCGGGTCGAACTCGCCCGTCACCAGCAGCGTGGGGCACTGGATCTTGTCCATGTAGCCCTTGACGGTCATGTTGCGCGCCATCTCGTCGAACGCATCTTCATCGTCCATGCCCGCCATGTACATGAACACCTGCTTGAAGCGCGGCGAGGACTGCGTGAAGATGGTGTTGTTCGGGTTGAAACACGCCACCGCACTCGCCACAGCCGCCGCACGGTGATCGTAACTCGCCAGGCGGAGCGACCAGAAGCTGCCCATGCTGATGCCGTAGATGCCGATCTTGGTGGGCTCGATCTCCTCGCGCCCCAGGAGGTAGTCCATCACCGCTGCGCCCGCGCGCTCGTAGTTGTCGCCTACGGCGCGGATTTTCTGGATGTTGGAATTCCCTTGTCCGGGACCGTCCATCGCCAGGACGTGAAAGCCCCGGTCCGCCGCCACGTTGTGCCGCGCGCGGGGGAAGACTTCCTTGCTCTGGTCCATGCCCGGCACGTAGATGATGCAGGGCGCTTTCCTGCGGTCGGGCAGCAGGTGCAGGAGGCAGGATATGGTCTTGCCGTCGTCAAAGGGCACCTCGACGCGCTCGATGGGGTAGGAGGCCGTCTCGGAGCGCCTGTCGACCATCTCCTTGAGCTTGTTGCACAGATAAATCTTCACCGGGTTGTCGTCATAGAATATCGGGTGCTGCGCCATGCGGTAGGCCTCGATGGCGTGGTCGTAATGCTCCGTGGCCGTGGCGTTAAAGCCTTCTCTCTGGGCCTTCTTGGCGAGTTTCTCGTGTTCTTCTGCGGACTCGCGCCAGACCTTGGGCAGCATCTGGTAGTTGTGCGCGCGCTTGCCCTGGGGGACTTCCAGGTAATCGCGCTCGAAGTTCTGGACGCGGCCTCTCATGTTCAAGGCCAGGTCGAGCATCCACTGCTGGTTGTCTCTTTCGGTGCGTAGTTTGCGAATCATTTTCCTCTCCACGTTTGATTAAAATGGCAAAAAAAGTTTCGCCGAAAATTTTATATGTCTTGGATTCCGGCGGGATGCTAAGCGCGGTGCGTCTTTCGGTCAATACGCCCGACTGAAAATATAAAATATGCTAGCGGACGACGTCCTCCGTTCTGAGAGCGGCTATCTCTTCTTCGGAGAAACCCAGCTCCGCCAGCACCTCATCGGTATGCTGTCCCAGCATGGGCGGCGGCCTCCGCACGGAGGATGGGGTTTTATCGAACTTCACGGGCACGCC
Organism: bacterium; assembly: GCA_965261085.1. Classification (GTDB taxonomy): domain Bacteria; phylum UBA8248; class UBA8248; order UBA8248; family UBA8248; genus Bin107. The sequence continues at coordinate 2,061,743 of OZ253442.1, read as the reverse complement.
TCCGATTTGTAAAACGCCGTATTCGGGATGCTCGGCCTGCGCCAGATAGCCCATCGCCTTCATCTGGGGATCCTCATATAGATCCGTGGGCTTCCTAACGCGCGCGCAGGGCACGCCCTCGCCCTCGAACTTGCGCACCCACTCCTCGCCCGGCGCGGTGCGCAAGACCTCCTGAACGCGGGGGATGATGACTTCGCGCGCATCGTGCCTTCCCCGGAAGGTTCGCCAGGCATCGACTTTAAGCAATTCGGGAAGGCCTAAAATCTCGCAGGATTTCTCCCAGAAACCATCCACGTCCATGTAGAGATAGATGTGTCCATCGGAAACTTCATAGACGCGGGCGATCCTGTCGTTCAGGGCGTCTTCCACCTCAGAGACGGGTTCTGAATCGCTCGCCCACATGAGGCGGCCGAACTGCATGGCCGTGGCCCCGCCCAGGAGCGATGCGTCGATGCGCTGGCCCTCGCCGGTGCGCTCGCGCACGTAAAGCGCCATCATCACCGCGCCGAGTGCGAGCGCGCCCGTCATGTAATCCACAAAAGAACCCTGCACGAGTTCAGGCGCGCCGCCCGCTCCCTGCTCGGCGGGAATGCCCGCCGTCGTCTGGATGATGGGGTCGATGCCCCGGCGTTCGCGCAGAGGGCCACCCTGCCCGTAGGCGGAGACCGAGAGATAGATGAGCCGGGGGTTTTCGCGCATCAGGGCGTCCGCGCCGAGTCCGAATTTCTCGATGGCGCCGGGGCGATAACCCTCCACGAACACGTCCACTTGTGAGGCGAGTTTTTTGGCGATCTCCCTGCCCTGCTCCGTGCGCAGGTTGAGTGCGAGACTCCGCTTGCTGCGGTTGAGTCCCAGAAAGAGCCTGCTCTCCCCGGCGAAGGAGGACGGAAAATTCCGGACGCGATCGCCCTCCGGCGGTTCGAGCTTCACCACGTCCGCGCCCGCGTCGCCCATCATCAATGTGCAGAACGGACCCGCCACGTAATGCGTGAGGTCCAGCACCCGAATTCCTTCCAAACCATCCATGTCTTTCCTTGAATCTTGTGAGATATCCGTATCGATTTGAATTACTGTCGTTTATTAACTTCTTCAATCTTCCGCATGAGTTTTTTATTCGTGCGCTCACGGGGAACGATAAAGCGCTCGTTCTCTCCCCTGGCGACGACTTCCACCTCGTCGTGAATCTCCACTTGGAACACGCAGCGCCTTCCCTCACGCTCGATATGCCGCGCCCGCGCCTCAATCCGCATCCCCTTGGGCGTCGCCACCACCTCGGCGTTCGTACCCCTTAGGTGCTGGGGCGCGTGCTCATCCGCCACGACGACGGAATACGTCCCCGCAATTCCCGGCTGAATCGCATCGTCATTCATGTGGGTTCACCAGATGCTCCGATGCGGCGGCTAGCCGCCCATCGTCAAAACGATTTTCCCGAAAACCTTTCCCGTCATGAGCACGTCGTGGGAGCGCGCCGCCTCTGCGAGCGGCATCGTCTCTCCCACCGAGGCGCGCACCCTGCCATCGGCCAGCATCAGATCCAACTGACGCACCATTTCCGGGAAAACGGGGTCGGAGTTGAACAGGCTCATCCCCCGCACGTCGATGTCTTTGGAGTAAAACGGCGGATAGTTCACCGAACCAACGGGGTTTTTGCCCGTGCCGGCCCCCAGGACGACGATGCAGCCGTATTTCTTCACCGCCCGGCAGTCGGCGTCGAAATTCTCCACCACCACCATCTCGACCACCGAATCCACCCCGCGCCCGTCGGTCTCGGCGAGGCAGCGCTCGGCGAAATCCTCCTCGCGGTAGTTGATCACCACGTCGGCGTCGAACTCGCGGCAAAACGCGGCCTTTTCCTCGGAACTCACCGTGGTGATGACGCGCGCACCGGCGGCTTTCGCGATCTGAATCCCCATGCAGCCCACGCCGCCCGCGCCCGCGTGGATGAGCACCGTCTCGCCCGCCTTGATGCCCGCCTTGTAAATCAGCGCGTAATAGGCCGTGTACAAGACCACCGGCAAGGACGCGCCTTCTTCATACGAGAGGTTGTCGGGGAGTTTCGCCGTGCGGAATGGATTCAAGAGCGCCTTTTCGGCGTAAGCGCCGCTTGTGGCTGCGCCGAAGACCCTGTCGCCGGGGGAGAAGGCGCTTACGCCGTCTCCGACGGCTATCACATCGCCCGCAGCGTCGATGCCGGGCGTCCAGGGCAGCGCCAGGCTTTTGGAGAGCGGATGCGCGCCCGAGCGAAAGGTGGTGTCCACGGGGTTCACGCCCGCCGCCTTCACGTCGACCAGGATTTGCCCCGCTGCGGGCGCCGGGTCCGCCGCCTCCTCCAGAACCATCACCTCGGGGTCGCCGAATTCATGCACGTGTATGATCTTCATCATCTTCTCCCATTAGATTGAGACATCATGGAGTTTGAATTTCTCTAAATAGTGGAGCAATGGATTCCGTCTGATTTCCTATTCCTTATCACACATGAAGAGAAAATGCTCTCGCTTCCGGGGCCTCCTGCGCGCGACGCCAAAGGCCTTGACACAGATTTTTCAGCGGAGATAATGAGTCATTCTCATCAGCGTAAACAAAGACGCGCGCCCCGCCGTGCGAATGATGGGGAGGAGATTGTTTGAAGATAGAGTGGCCTTGGGCTCACGGGGAACTCTCCAGGGCTTGAAGCGTTCATCCGGTGATGAGGCGTCATCACCATAAATCGTGCACGATTTCACCATAAAAAGGAGCCCGTAATGAAGAAATTCGCATTCTTTGCAACAGTGGCGGCAGCCGTGGCGTTCACGATCTGCGCAGCGGACGCCGCCGAGCGCTACCGTTTCGGCGGAGGCCCCTCCGGCGGCGCGTGGCATCCCTCCATCAGCGCGGGAACCCAGCTTCTCAACAGAAAACTCGGCAAGAAATTCTACTACCAGTATTCCCCCTCGGCCGGTTCGGTGGCGAACGTCCGCCGCGTGAGCCTGGGCGAATTCGCCACCTCGTGGGGACACGTGGGCCAGGTCTATCAGTCCTGGACGGGCACCGGCCTGTTCAAGAAAGACGGCGCCAACAAGAACTTCCGCATCGTCGCCAACGTCCGCGCCCAGTCGCAGATCATCGCCGTGCTGGCGGACAGCCCCATCAAGTCCTACATGGACATGGTGGGCAAGAGGGTGAACCTGCTCAAGCAGGGAACGGGCAGCCACGTGAACTGCAAGAACATATTCGCCGCCATCGGCATCCTCGACAAGATCAAGCCGCGCTACCTGGGCTTCTCCGCCTCGGGCCGCGCCCTGGGCGACCGCCAGGTCGACGTGTACTGCTCCGCCGGAGCCCCCTTCACCATCCCGGCCCTCACCCGGCTCTCCATCCAGAAGCCGGTGCGCTACATCAGCTTGAGCGAGGCCGAGCAGAAGAAGGTGACCGGCGCTCACAAGTTCTACGTGCCGATCACCATTCCCCCGCAAAAAGAAGTCTTGGGAATGAAGGCTCCCGCGCGCTCCATCGCCTATGACGTCTGGTGGATCGCGCACAAGCAGATGTCCAACGACGCCGTATACAACATGCTCAAGGTCATCGCCTCTCCCGAGAACCTCAAGCAGTTGACCAAGACGGCGCGCTACTGGCGTGACCTGAGCGGCAACTTCAACGCGCTGAAAGTTCACGGTATCTTGGTGCACCCCGCAGCCGCGCGTTACTGGAAAGAACGCGGCGTGAAGGTGCCCGCCGAGGTCGTGAAAGGCTTCTGATTCTCGCAACGCCAGGAAAACACGGCGAGAAATAGCGCCCGGGGAGGAGGAGAAACCGAGAAAATCTCCTTCTCCCCGGGATTCTTTCGCCTCGCGGTTTTCTCGCCATTGACGGCCCGATCGCCCGGGCCGAGGTAAGGTCGCCATGTTTCGAAACCTCTTGCCCATATTGATAAAGCTCGGCCTCATATCGGACGAGATGGTCATGCCGCGCGACCTGCGGGGTATTTCGCGCGTCATCGTTTCGATTATTTCCGTGGGGTTTTCCTACTTCTTCGTTCATATCGCCTACTTCGGTCCCCCGCGTTCGGAAATCTTCAAGGGCGTCTACATTCTGGCGACAGCCACCTTGTGCATCCTCGTCTATAAAGGCAGGCAAAGGCCCGTTCGCGACGGGTTCGCCTATCTCGATGAAATCTTCTCCTTCCTCGCGCTCGTCACCCTGTGCGCATCCCTAGCCCTGTGGGCCTACTGGGGCGCTTTCTACCGCGACGGGCTGTGGAGCGAATTCCTGGGCGGCGGAATATATCTGGTCATCTTGCTCGGCGGGCTCCTCGGCGCGTTCCTCTACTGGCGCGAAGCAACCAGGGAGCGCATATCGGAGCTTCCCTCGCTTTCGGACTGGCTGTTCATCATAGCGGCCGTCGCCCCCATCATCTGGTGGAACATCTACAACATCGAGCTCACCACGCGCATCGGCGGCCCCGTGCCCACCTCGGTGGTGATATACACGCTGCTGCTCACGGCGGTGAGCTTCGACATCGCGAGGAGGGTCATCGGCCCCGTCATCCCGCTCATCGGCTTCTTGTTCCTGATCTACAGCTTCAAGCCCATCGCGCAGATGTCTCCGGGCCTTCTGTTTCACGACGGCTTCGGGCTCGACCGCGTGGCCGAGTTCCTCATGCTAGAAGCCGACGGCCTTACCGGCCTCATCGTCGAGGTTTTCGCCACCTACATCGTCATCTTCGTCGTGCTGGGCGCGTTTCTGGAAAAAACGGGTTTAGGGGAATTCCTCATCGACGCCACCTACCGGGTGACGGGCCAGAGGACGGGCGGCCCCGGCCTCACGGCCGTCATGTCGAGCGGGTTGTTCGGCATGATCTCGGGCAGCGGCGTGGCCAACGTCGTGACGACGGGAACCTTCACGATCCCGCTCATGAAGCGGGTGGGCTATCGCTCCGAATTCGCGGGCGCGGTCGAGGCGGCCGCCTCCACGGGAGGGGCCTACATGCCGCCCATCATGGCGGGCGGGGCCTTTCTCATCGCGCAACTCACCGAAACTTCGTATTTCGACATCGTCAAAATAGCGACGCTCCCGGCCATTCTCTATTATCTCTCGGTGGGCTACATGGTCTACATCCGCGCCGTGCGGCGTGGGCTCCACGGCGTCGACCCCTCGGAGTTGCCCCCCTGGAGCAGGATCATCCCGCGCCTCCATTTCCTGCTGCCCATCCCCGTGATGGTGTACTACCTCGTCATCGGCGATTCCGCGTTCCTGGCGGCATTCAAGACCATCTGCCTCATCCTCATGCTGAAAATCTGCGAACTGCTCTCGAACATCAAGACACCGACGGCGGAAAAAACGGGCCGCCCGTTCCTGCTGATTTCAATCGTCTTCGGCGTCTTCTCCTATTTCTTCGGCCTTACAGTCGGCGCTCCGTTCGCCTGGTTCGCGGACACGCTGCGCGGCATGAACTGGGGAGACGCCCTGTTCTGGACCGTCGCGGCGTTCATCGTTCTGAAGCTCGCCGAAATCCTCAAGGCCGCGACGCAGGGCGAATCCGTGGACCCGGAGTATGAGACGGGCCCCATTCTCTTCACGCGGCTCGGTGAACTCGCCGTCCAAATCGTCAAGATCACCTGGATTTCTCTCGAAGCGGGCGCGAGGAACACACTCGTCATCGGCTGCATCGCGTGCGTGCTCGGCATACTGCTCTCCTGCGCGACGCAAAGCGATCTCTCAGGCCGCATCTCCATATTGTTGACCGAGTTCAGCTTCGGCCTCCTGCCGCTCACCATCATATGGGTTATCATCGCGGGCTACATCGTCGGCATGGGCCTGCCCATCACGGCGAGCTACGTGGTGCTGGTCATCTTCGGCGTCATCGCGCTCACCAACCTGGGCGTGCCGACCCTCCACGCGCACCTCATCTGCTTCTGGGTGGCCGTCGTAAGCGCCGTGACCCCGCCGGTCGCCCTGGCCGCATACGCGGCGAGCGCCATCGCCGTCTCGGACCCGGTGAAAACGGGCTTCCAGGCCCTGAAACTCGCCTCGTGGCTCTTCATCATGCCTTTCCTGTTCGTCTACACCCCGCTTCTCTTGAGCGGCACGGCGACCGAGGTGGCCATCACCTTCGTGGCGTGCCTCATCGGCATCATCGGGTGGGCCGGATGGATGGAGAACTTCATGACGCGGTATGCGAACGGCGTGGAGCGGGCGTTGATGTTCATCAGTTCGGTATGCCTCCTCCTGCCCGTGGGGAATTTCGTGATCTTCGTCACCCCGCTGGAAGGAGACTTGCGCTACCCCGCATACGCCGTCGGCGTCATCGCCCTCGTGGCGGTGTTCATCATGCAAAGAACGCGCGGCGGCGAGGAGTTGCAGCCCGCCTGATTCCCGTTCATTCCGAGAAGGAGGCATCATGAGCAAAACTCCTCCTGCGCTGAGACGCATCCAGCACGTGGGCCTCAAGGTCCATGACCTGGACGAAGCGGTGGCTTTCTACCGCGACGTCATGGGACTCCAGGTTTCGGATCGCTACGAACCGGGCGACAACCCTCACAGCCCGTGGGGAATTTGCTTCATGCGCTGCGGCGAGGGGCACCACGAGGTATCCCTCATCGCATACCCCAAAGAAGCGGGCCTCGCGCCCAGAGAAGGCGACATGAGAGCGCCCGAGGTCGGCCTGCACCACGTCGCCTTCGAGGTGGGCTCGAAAGAAGAACTCGAAGCCTGGGCTGCGCACGTCCGCTCGAAGGGAATCAAGCTCGTGGCGGGGCCGCTCGTCCACAGCCCCACGCACCCCGAGGGCGACGGCACCCTGGGCGAGAACCGCGCCTTTTATTTTCACGACCCGTGCGGAAACGGCATCGAGATTTTCTGCGACATGGCCAGGATCGACGCGCACTCCAACCGGGTGGACGAGGCCTGGTACCGCGACAGGCTCGAGCGCGACGGATACCCGCGAGACGATGCGGACCCGCCCCCCGCATGGCGGCCCGGCGTCTCGAGCATGGCGGGCGCGAAAGAGAAATTCGGCAGTCTTTCTGGGTGATGCGCCAGTAAAGCGGAGGAGAAACATCAAAATGACGCACCGCGTCTTGAGCGTGGATGAGCGCTCCCTTACGCAACCCGCGCGCCGGGCCTTCATGGAGGAATACCTGCATGAGGGGTATGAGTTCGTAGAGCCGGAATCCTTCGACAACGCCACCCTGCGCGAGGAGGCCGCGAGCGCGTGCGCGCTGACCACCGGGTTCGCCCCCATCACGAGGGAACTCATGGAGGCGGGGCCGGATATCAAGGTGGTCGGCAAGGTGGGCACGGGTGTGGACAACATCGACGTTCAGGCCGCCACCGAACTCGGCATCCCCGTCGCCAACGCGCCCGGCTCGATGCGCTGCGTCCCCGTGGCGGAACACGCCATGACGCTCACCCTCATCATGGCGCGAAGGCCCTGGCTCTGGCCCACGGGGGAGCGCAGGCTCCACTTTCAGCTTCAAGGAGCGACGCTGGGTATCGTGGGTCTCGGGAATATCGGCCAGGCGCTCGCCAGGCGCGCCGCCGCCTTCGAGATGGAAATATGCGCCTACACGCGAACGCGGGGGAAATTCAAGCCGGTGGGCTTCGAGGTGGAAGAAGTGGAGACGCTGGGTGATCTCCTGCCGCGCGCCGATTTCGTGGCGCTCACCCTCCCCCTCACGCCAGAGAGCACGGGCCTGATCGGCGGACGGGAACTCGCGCTCATGAAGGATACGGCGTTTCTCATCAACGTCTCGCGCGGCCCCCACGTGGATTCCGACGCGCTCACCGACGCCATACGAGAGGGAAAAATCGCAGGCGCGGGCCTCGACGTGATCGAACCGGACCCTCTTCCCGGAGACCATCCCCTCTACAATTTTCCCAACGTGGTGATGTCGCCGCACAACGCCGCCCAGACCGAAAGCGTGCAGCGTGAGAGCTACCGGCTTTTGTGCGATAATATCAAGCGAGCGGTGGAGGGCGAAAAAGTCACCTCGCTCGCGAATCCCGAACTATACGACTGAGGCGCGCCACAGAGGAGAGTCTTCATGGAAGATACACCCATCCGAGGCCTGGAGGGAGTCATCGCGACCGATACGCGGATATGCGATCTCGACGGCGTAAACGGCGTTTTGGCGTATTGCGGGTACGACGTGCCGGAAATGGTGCGCAAGAAGGTCACGTTCGAGGAAATCATATATCTCCTGTGGCACGGCGAACTGCCCACCCGCGAACGCCTGAAGGGGTTCGACGAGGCGCTCAAGGCCGAACGCAGCCTCTCGCCCGATATGCTCCGCGCCTTGAAGCAGATACCCCCCGGTGAGCAGAGGACGGCTGCGCTGAGAGGCGGCGTGGGTATTCTCGGGCTTTTCGACCCAGAAGCGGAGGATACCTCGACGGAGGCGAACCGCAGAAAAGCGCTCAGGCTCACCGCGAAGATTCCCACCATCGTCGCGGCCCAGCACCGCCTCGCGGCGGGCTTAAGACCTCTGAATCCCCGCAGGGGACTCGGACACGCGGCGAATTTCCTCTACATGATCACGGGTGAGGCGCCCGATAAGATCGACACCCGCGCGCTCGACGCCACCCTCGTTCTCTATGCCGAACACGAAATTAACGCCTCCACTTTCGCGACGCGCGTCGTCACCTCCACCATGTCGGACATCTACTCCGCCGTCACGGCGGGCATCGGCGCGCTGAAGGGTCCGCTGCACGGGGGCGCAGGCCTCGCGGTGATGGAGACCTTGAGGGAGATCGGCGATATAGAGAACGTGGAGCCCTTCGTCGAGGCGGCCCTCGCCAGGAAGAGGCTGTTCATGGGTTTCGGCCACCGGGTATATACGAAGAGCGGAGACCCGCGCGCCAGCGTGCTCATCGAACTGGCCGAGGAGGTGTGCCGCCAACCCGGTCGGGACGCCAAGTGGTTCGATATGGCGAAGGCGCTCGACCATGCGGTGCAGAGCAGAAAGGGCGTCATCCCGAACGTGGATTTCTACTCCGCACCCCTCTGGCAGGGTCTGGGGATTCCCATGGAGTTGTTCGTTCCCATCATCGCCATGTCGAGGGTGGCCGGCTGGACGGCCAACATTCTGGAGCAACAGGCCGACAACCGCCTCATCCGGCCCCGCGCGCGCTACACCGGCCCCGCAAAGCGGCCCTACAGGACACTCAGAAGCCGTGGCTGAGCAGGGCTCGCGCAGCCTCACGCAAAAGCTCATCGACGCGCACCTCGTCTCGGGCGCGTCGGGAACGCCGGGCGAAGAAATCGAAATACGAATCGACCAGGTGCTCTTACAGGACGCTTCAGGCCCCACCGCCCTGCTCCACTTCGAGGCCATGGGCTTTGAAAGAGTGAAGCAGAAGATAGCCGTCATGTACGGCGACCACCAGACCATCCAGGTCAACAGCCTGCACACCGACGCCCACCGCTTCATGCTCGGATTCTGCCGCAAGCACGGCATCCATTTCTCGAAACCGGGAAACGGCATCTGCCACAACGTCCATCTGGAGGAATTCTCGGTTCCGGGCAAAAGCCTACTTGGCACCGACTCGCATACCCCGCAAGGCGGCGCGGTGGGAATGCTGGCCATCGGCGCGGGCGGCATGGACGTGGCCACCGCCATGGCGACGGGTGCGACCATCATCCCCCGTCCGCTCATCGTCGAGGTGAAGCTCACCGGGAAACTAAAGAACTGGGCCACGGCGAAAGACGCCGTCCTCGAACTCTTGCGCCGTCTGGGCGCGCGCGGGGGAATCGGCAAGTTTTTTGAATACACCGGTCCCGGCGTCCGCACCCTCTCGGTGCCGGAGCGCTTCACCATCGCGAGCATGGGCACGGAACTCGGCCTCACGGGGAGCATCTTCCCCAGCGACGCGCAGACCAGATTGTTCTACGAGCGCATGAGCCGCCCCGGCGACTGGTACCCACACGCGGCGGACCCGGGCGCGGTCTATGATGAAGAAATCGAACTGGATCTGGGCGAGATCGAACCCTTGGTCGCCCTGCCCTCAAACCCCGAGAACGTGGTTCCCGTATCCGAGGTTCTCGGCACGCCGATTCACCAGGTCATCATCGGAAGCTGCACGAACGGCACGTTCACCGACGTGGCTTCTTTCGCGCAGGTGCTCAGGGGCCGCAAGGTGGCCGACGGCGTCGACGCCATCGTCTTTCCGGGCAGCCGCCAAGCCTTTGAGGAACTCGCGAGAGCGGGCCATCTGGCCGACCTGCTGGCCGCGGGCGTCTGCATTTCGGAATCCACGTGCGGCTCATGCCCCGGCTACGCCCACATACCGGCTCCGGGGATGAACTCCCTGCGCGCGTTCAACCGCAACTTCAAGGGCCGCTCGGGGCTGAACGAGGACACCGTATATCTGGCGAGTCCCGAACTGGCCGCCGTGGCCGCCTTACACGGCGAGATAAGAGATCCGAGAATCGAGGGGAAACCGCCCGACGTCCTGCTGCCCTACCGCTTCATGTGCGACAGAACGGGAATCGTGGCGCCTGCGGAGGATCCGGCGGAGGTGGAAATCATCCGGGGGCCGAACATCCAGCCCGTACAGGTGGGAGAGGCGCCCGGGGATTCCTACACCGGGGAGGTTCTCATCAAGCTGGGAGATAACGTCTCGACCGACCACATCAGCCCGGCGGGGGTCGAGGCCATCACCTACCGCACGAACATGCCCGCGCTGGCCGATTTCACCTTCAGGCGCGTGGACGAGACCTTCGCCTCCCGCGCGAGAGAAGCGGGCGGCGGCATCATCGTCGGGGCGAAGACATACGGCCAGGGCTCCGCCCGCGAGCAGGCGGCCATCTGCCCGATGATACTGGGCGTCCGCGCCGTCTTCGCCAAGAGCTTTGCGAGAATCCACCGCGCGAACCTCATCAACTGGGGCATTCTGCCCCTCACGTTCGTCGACGAGGACGACTACGAGAAGGTGGACCAGGAACAGAGCCTATCCATCTCCAATATCCAGGATTCCCTCACCACGGGAGTTTTTCAGGTCGAAAACCAGGCGACGGGCTACAGCTTCGGCGCGGCATGCGTGTTGACCGAGCGAGAGAGGCGCATGCTCGATGCGGGCGGGGCGCTCGCCCTGGCCCGCATCGAAGGCGCAGGCTCCGGCGCGACACCTCCCGGCGAAACGCAGGACGACTCCTGACATGAGGCAGATGAAATATCCGGCCGTCTTCATGCGCGGGGGCACGAGCCGCGCCATCGTCTTTCACGAGAAAGATTTACCGAAAGAACGCTCCGAAAGGGACTCCATATTTCTGAAAGCCCTCGGCAGTCCCGACCCGAACGGGCGCCAGCTCGACGGCCTGGGGGGCGGGATATCCTCTTTAAGCAAAATCGCGGTCGTAGCGCCTTCTGCGCGCGCGGACGCGGACGTGGATTTCACCTTCGCGCAGGTGGGCGTTGCCGATGAAACCGTGGACTACGTCGGCACGTGCGGAAACATATCGAGCGCGGTCGGGCCGTTCGCCGTGGATGAGGGTCTGGTGCGGGTGGATGGGGGCGGGGTTGCTGTCGTGCGCGTCTACAACACGAACACAGGAAAAACCTACCACGCGCGTTTTCCGGTGGAAGACGGCGCAGCCGGCGTGAGCGGCTCGTTTGAGCTGCCCGGCGTCTCGGGGACGGGCGCGCAAATCACCCTCGAATTCATGGACCCCGGAGGCGCGGCCACAGGATCGATCCTGCCCTCGGGCAACGCGGTGGACACCTTCGAGATCGAGGGGGTGGGAAGCGTCGAGGTGAGCATGGTGGACGCCACCAACCCGATGGTCTTCGTGCGCGCTGCCGACATAGGACTCAGCGGCGGAGAGGGCCCCGGCCTCATCGACAGCCGGGTCGAGGTGATGGTGAATCTAGAGCAAATCCGCGCGGAGGCGGCGGTGCGAATGGGGCTCGCGCGCGACAGAAGAGAGGCTTCCGAGAGCGTGCAGGCGGTGCCGAAGGTGGTGTTCGTCGCGCCTCCTCTGGAATACATGGACCTGAAAGGCGAGATTATCGCCGCGGATGATTGCGAGGTCGCGGCCCGCATCATCTCGATGGGCAAGACCCACCGCGCCTTCGCGCTCACGGGCGCGATGTGCCTCGCCGTCGCCGCGCGAATCCCCGGCACAGTGGTGCACGAGTCCGCCCGGAGCAGCGAGGGCGACATCCGCCTGGGACACCCCTCGGGCGTGCAGACGATAAACGCGGTGGTCTCGAAAACACCCGAAGGACCAAAAGCCGAAAAAGTGATCGTCTACCGCACGGCGCGAAGGCTCATGGAAGGAATGGTCTGCGTGCCCGCGATTTCTTGAAGCGCCAAAACTATCTCCTCTCCCCCGTCACGAGCCACACGCCCGCCGCCGTCAGGGCGGCGCCGATTAGCAGATGCCATCCCAACTGCTCGCCCAGGTAGAGGCCGCTGCCCACCACGCCGACGATGGGCGTCATGAAGAAGAACACCGATATCTTGGCGGGTGAGTAGCGGAGCAGCAGATGGCCCCAGTAGGCCAGAAGAAGCGCGCTCGCTATGACGCCCATGTAGAACACCGCGAAAATCTGCGGGCCGCCAATATGGGTGATGCCGAAATTGGGCTGAGAGAAAGACAGGAGGAAATAGGTCGGCGCTCCGATGAGCATGGCCCATCTGGCGATCGAGGTAACGTCTGAATTTCCGAGATACCGGCGGTAGTGGATCGTCTGCGTCGCCCATCCGGCGGCGGCGATCAGGATGTAAAATTCCGCCCGGAGGGAGCTTCCCGCTCCCATGCTGTTCGAGAACACCGTCACGGTGCCCGCCATCGCCGTGGCGAAGCCCAGCGCCCGCACCAGGGTGATGCGCTCACCGGTGAGAAAGGCGGCGCTCAGGAGCATCACCCAGACGGGTTGCGAGTAGAGCAGCACCGAGGCGCGCGCGGCGGCGGTTCCGAACATCCCCTGATAGAGGAACCAGACATAGACGTTGTGCATGAGGGCGTTCAGGATGCGGTGGCCCTTCTCCTTCCAGGGGTCGTGGTGGGTCACGCTATCTGGGATGCGCATCAGCAGCCTGTAAAGCGTGAGAGTCAAGACCCCCGTGCAGCAGCGCATCCATATCATGGCGTAGGGGGTGACGCCCGCGTAGGCGCCCTTGATGACGGGCTGCGCCATGCCCCACACCATCGTGAGGAGCAACGAGCCCAACACCAGTTCGAGCGTCATTCCCCCATCGGCGGATGATTTCGGGGAGGCCGGGCGGCTGGTCAATCGCTCTCCCCGGAAGTGCTGGGCCGCTCGCAAATTTCGACGCGAATGTTCTCGGGCCCCTTGATGAAGGCGATCATGCGGCCGCCCACTCCCGCGGCCACGGGCGGCATCGAAACCTCCGCCCCGCGCTCTTCCAAACGGGCGACGCTCGCCGCCACGTCGTCCACCGCGACGCCCAGGTGATCCAGGCCGTGCGTCAGCGCAGGCGCTACGGCGTCCGGGTCGTCGCCCGGGCGGTAGCCCCGGATGCGCAGGTCCCCCTCCCCGAGTTTGTAGATGGCGTAGGGCGCGCCCTTGAAATCCTCCTCGTAGGAGATGAGATCGAGTTCGAATATGTTTTCGAAAAAATCCGCCATCGCGCGCACGTCGCGCGTCAGGAAGTGTACGTGATCGTATCGGAATTCCACTTAAAACCCCTTTTTGTGATTTTTCATTTTTCCGCTCTCATATTACGCTGATTCGAGAATCCCACAGGAAGCGCGGTTTGCACAAACGATTTTCATTCTTGAGAGAAGGATACCCATGCCGAAAACAAAAATCACGGGCACCGAACATTGGGCGCATCACGACGGGGCCGATTTGTTCTTGTGGAGAAAGCGAAAAGCGGGGCCGGCAAAGCCGCAAGGCGCCGTGCTCCTCGCGCACGGCTCATCCATGGCCTCCACGCCCACATTCGATCTCCAGGTGAAAAGCCGGCCCGAATACTCCTTGATGGACTATCTCGCCGAGCGCGGCTACGACGTCTGGTGCGTGGATTGCGAGGGTTACGGCAGATCCACCAAAACCAGGCGTGTCTCCTGCGGCGTCGAGCGCGGCGCAAGGGACCTCCTGGCGGCGGCGAACGAGATACGGCGAGTCGGCAAGGCGAGCGCGCTTCACCTCTACGGCATTTCATCCGGCGCGCTGCGAGCCGCTTTGTTCGCGCAGAAAAACCCAAGGCGGGTGAAGCGGCTGATTCTCGACGCCTTCGTGTGGACGGGCGAAGGAAGCCCCACGCTCAAGGAGAGAAGCAAGCGATTCGAAGGCGTGGCTTCCACGTCGAGAAGACCCGTCGATCCGGCTTTCATCAAGAGCATCTTCACGCGCGATCATCCCGGCACGGCGTACCGCGACGTCATAGATGAATACGCAAAAGCGATCTGCGCGCTCGACGACACCATCCCCAACGGCACGTATATCGACATGTGCGAGCGCCTGCCCCTGGTGAACCCCAAAAAAATCACCGCTTCGGTGATGATTACGCGCGGGCAGTTCGACGGAATCGCCCATCTCGATGATCTGCTGGAATTCTTCAAGTTGCTGCCGAACCCGGACAAGCAGTTCGTCATGATGCCCGGCATCGCCCACGCCAGCCTCCAGGAGAAAAACCATCGTTTGGTCTATTATCTCATCGAGCGGTTTTTCAGCCAGCCGACGCCCGTATTCAAGGGCTGAGGTCGGGAATGCTATTCAGGGGAGAAGCTTAGGGGCAGAAAAGTATATTAGGACAAGCTAAAACAGCGGTTTGTTGCTTCGTACGATTGCACTACCACCGCAATGAGAACAAACACGGCAGACTGGGTCTAATGACCTTCCGTCCTCATGTACATCATTTAGTGGATTGCATTTAGGGCAGGGGTCGTATCCAAGTGGGGGAAAATGACGCTTCGCACACGATACTGTATCTTTAGTTTCTATATAATCAAAACCATCTATCCGATATACTTTGCAATCTTCAAATTGATACACTCTGGCTGTGTTCTGCACACTGATAGGACGTTCGTCTAAAAATTGCAACTCCATGTTCTCACTCCTTGTGACTAGAAAACGAGGCATTTCATCTATCCATCACTCATTAACACTTTAGCATAGGCGTATGCCACCATCAACATTTCTAAATTAAGCCAACCGCGCCCTCGCTTGATTCGCGCGGGGCAATGGGGCTAGATTAAGACCATCTATTCGTACCGATGGCAGGGGCGAGGACGCCCCCATCGAAAGGCGAACGAATTCTTATCCCTCAAGCAGAAAGGCGCTTCCATGGAAACCCAGGACTGGTATTCCGTCAATGAATTCGCACCGGGCAGCTACCAAATCACCGAGGGCGGCAGGTTCAACATGCTCCTCCTGGTGGGAGACGACAAGGCGGTCGCCATCGACGGCGGCATCGGCATCGGAAACTTAAGGAAACTCTACGAGAGCATCACGGACAAGCCCATCGACTTCATCCTCACCCACACGCACTGGGACCACGTGGGGGCGGCCTCGCAATGGGAGAAGGTGGGCGTTCACCCGGTCGGCGAAACCCTGCTCGCCAACGATTTATCGAAACTGGAGCAGGGTTTTTTGAACATGTGGAAGAACAACGGAAACACCTTCCCCGAGTGGTTCGACGAGGCGGCCTACACCATCAAGCCCGCCACGTTCGGCTGGACGCTCGAAGAGGGCGATACCTTCGACCTGGGCAACAGGAAGTTCCACGTGTATGAGACGCCCGGACACTCGCCTTGCAGCATCTCGCTCTACGATGAGCGCGAGAAAATTCTCGTCTCGGGCGACCTGATTCGCTGTGAGGAATACCTCTTCCTCCAGGTGCCCACGGCGGTGCTCTCCGACTACGCTCCCTCACTGCGCAAACTCGAGAAAGTCGCCGCGGAGAACGAGGTGCGCTGGATCACCTCGGGCCACACCGACCCCTACCCGGACTCCTCCATCATCGGCGAGTTGGCGCAGAACATGGAGGATCTCGAAGCGGGCAAGTACGACCCGCCCGCCAAGGTGGACGGCGGCGCGTGGGGCGAGGTGGATGAATACGTGTTCCCCCGCGCCAAGGTGTGGATTCAGGATCACGCGAGAAAGTAACCCGAATAGACGAGACGCCATGGATACGCAAGGCTGGTATGAGGTCATCGAGTTCGCGCCGGACACCTATCAGATATCAGAAGCCGGGCGGTGGAACATGTTCCTGCTCGTCGGAGAGGAAAAGGCCCTCTCGCTCGACGGCGGAATCGGCGTGGGCGGCGTGCGCAGGCTATGCGAGTCCATTACCGATCTGCCTGTGGAGCACGTGCTCACCCACACGCACTGGGATCACGTGGGCGCGGCACATGAATGGGAGGCGGTGGGCGTTCACCCCAACGGCAAGGACAAGCTCGCGAACGACTACACCGCGGGTTGCCGGGATTTCGTAAAAACCTGGGACGGTAAACCTTTTCCCGAAGGGTTCGACCCCGACACCTTCACCATACCGCCCGGAAAGTTCGGCTGGGCGGTGTCCGAAGGCGATACAATCGACCTTGGGGGCAGAAAAATTCAGGTCTACGACACGCCGGGCCACTCGCCCTGCAGCATCTCCTTGTATGACGAGAAAGAGCGCGTCTTGATCTCGGGTGACCTCGTAAAACCCGGCCAGCCGCTGTTCATTCAGGTTCCCACGGCCGTCTTGTCCGAATACGGGCCTTCGATGCGGAGGCTCGATAAAATCGCGGAAGAAAACGACGCGAAATTCGTCTGCTCGGGCCATACCGACCCGTGCGAGGATATCGCCATCATCGGGCGAATGGCGCAGTTCGCGGAAGAAGTGGCCGCGGGTGAACACGACCCACCGGCGAAGGTCGAGGCCGGCAAGTGGGGCGTGGTCGATGAGTACGTCGCGCATGGTTTCAAGGTGTGGACGAACGATAACGCCAGAAAATAGCGGAGGGTACATTCAAGTGAACGCCTCGGACATCATTTGGCGGCCGGATGAGGATTTTCTGACGAACAGCCACGTCGCCAAGCTGATGAAAAAGCTCGGCATCTCGGATTACCGCGAGTTTCTCAGGTGGTCGGTCGAGGACATCCGGCGCTTCTGGGAGATCGTGCTCGAAGACATGGGGCTTGAATGGTACAGGCCTTATGATGAGCTTCTCGACCTGAGCGGCGGCTTCCCGTGGGCGAAGTGGTTCATCGGCGGGGAGACGAACATCGTCTTGAACTGCATCGACCGCCACGTGGAGGGCGGCCGCAAGGATCAGACCGCGCTCGTCTGGGAGAGCGACGGGGGCGAAGCGCGCACGTTCACCTACGCCGAACTCTCAGCGGAGGTCTCACGTCTTGCGAACGCCATGCGCGAGATGGGCCTCAAACCCGGCGACGTGGCGGGCGTGTTCCTCCCCATGGTGCCTGAAGCCGCCATCGTCATGTATGCGTGCTTCAAGACGGGGGTGGCCGTGCTGCCCGTGTTTTCGGGCTTCGGCCCCGAGGGTCTGGCCGAACGCCTCATACACGCAGAAGCGCGCATTCTCTTCACGGTGGACGGCGCCGTCCGCCGGGGCAAGAAGGTTCCCCTGAAGGGCACGGTGGATGCAGCGCTCGAGCGCGGCACGAAGGTCGAAAAAGTGGTCGTCCTCGAGCGCTCGGGCGACGCCGTTCCCATGAAGGAAGGACGCGACGTCACCTGGGACGAGTTTGTTGCGGGAAAATCAACCGAAGCCGAAACGGCGCGCCTTCCCTCCGACGCCGTCTCGATGATCATGTACACCTCGGGCACCACCGGCAAGCCCAAGGGCACCGTCTACACCCACGCGGGCCTCATGAGCGGCCCGGGTCGCGAACTCAAGTATTGCCTCGACATGCGAGACGGCGACACGGTCTTCTGGGTCACGGACTTCGGGTGGGTCATGGCGCCTTATGAACTCGTGGGCTCTCACTTCAGCGGCCATTCGTGCCTGCTGTACGAGAGCGTGCCGAACCACCCCACGCCCGACAGGCTGTGGCGAATCATCGCCAAACACGGGGTCACCCACCTGGGCCTTTCGCCCACGGCGGTGCGCGTGCTGATAAGCGCGGGCGATGAGTGGGTGGAAAACCACGATCTTTCTTCGCTCAGGGTGCTCGGCTCCACGGGCGAACCCTGGGACCCGGAATCCTACATGTGGTATTTCAACAAGGTGGGCGGCGGGCGGTGCCCCGTCATGAACATATCGGGCGGCACGGAAATAGGCGCCTGCCTCTTACAACCCCTGCCCGTCATGGAACTCGCACCTTGCACGGTGGGCGGCCCCTCCATGGGCACGGACACCGACGTGTTCGGCGAAGACGCCAAGCCGGTTCGCGGCGAGGTGGGCCACCTCGTGCTCAAACAGCCCATTCCCTCGCTCACCAACGGTTTCTGGAAGGAGCCCGAACGCTACCTCGAGACCTATTTCTCGCGCTGGGAGGGCGTGTGGTACCACGGCGACTGGGCCAAGGTGGACGAGAAGGGGCTCTGGTATCTCTACGGCCGCTCGGACGACACCATCAAGGTATCGGGCAAGCGCGTGGGCCCCAACGAAATCGAATCGGAACTCATCAAGCACCCCGGCGTCATCGAGGCCGCCGTCGTGGGAACGCCGCACCCGGTGAAGGGAGAAGGCTTGACTTGCTTCGTCGTCATGCACGACTCCTATCAGCCGAGCGACGCCCTGCGCGAGGAGCTGAAAGATCAGGCGGTCGAATATCTCGGCAAGAGCTTGAGGCCCGATGAGGTCAGGTTCGTCAAAGCCCTGCCCAAGACGCGATCGGCTAAAATCGTGCGCAACGCCATCAAGAAAGTCTATCTGGGCGAGCCTGTGGACCACATGGACCTGAACTCGCTCGAAAACCCCGCGCACCTGGACGCCATCAGGGAGGCGGTGTGAAGTGGAGGTAGATAGAATGGAAATGGGTGTAGGGGGATACGTTAAGCCTGAGAGAATTTGGCTGAAAAATCATCCTGAATTGGACGAAAAATGGGTTCAGAGACTAATCTCCGACGATCCTTCCCTCCTCGGCCTCGGCGATCTTGTTTTGAGGGACACCGAGCGTAAACAGCCTGGGGCAGGTCGTTTGGATATGTTGCTCCAAGATCCGGACACAGACCGCAGGTATGAGGTGGAAATTCAACTCGGAGCAACCGACGAATCGCATATCATTCGCACAATTGAGTATTGGGATATCGAGCGAAAGCGGTATCCGCAGTACGAGCATTGCGCCGTTTTGGTCGCGGAGAACGTCACCAGCCGATTTCTGAACGTCGTTTCCCTCTTCAACGGCGCGATTCCTTTAGTCGCGATTCAGTTTCAGGCCTTGAAGATCGAAGAATACACCTCGCTGGTATTCACGACCGTGATGGATGAGCTGACGCGAGGACTGGTAGAAGAGGACGAAGAAAGACAACCACCTGCGGATCGGTCATATTGGGAACAACGTGGGTCCAAAGCCACAGTTTTACTCGCCGAGCAACTTTTGGAAATGGTGAAAGACTTCGACGCCGAATTGGAACCAAAGTACAACAAACAATACATTGGTCTCTCGAAAGATGGTCGGGTCAACAGCTTGATTCGGCTTAAACCCCGGAAAAATCTTCTTCGTCTCATCGTTTTTCTTGAGAAATCACAAGAAATCGAACAACAACTCGAACAAACCGATCTCGACTTTGAGTACAAAAAACAAACTTATGAGGTTCAGCTAAATAAGGGCGATATCAAGAACCACGCCGATGCGTTAAAAGAACTCATGCGTTTGGCCTACAACCGTAAAATTTTATGACTGATTAAGGAAAACCCATGAGCGTACAGGACATCATCTGGCGGCCCAATGAGGATTTTCTCGAAAACTCGAACGTCGCCCGCTTCATGAAAAAACAGGGGCTGGCGAGCTACGAGGCGTTGCTCGATTTTTTCCGGGAAGACGTCGCCCGCTTCTGGGAGGCGATTGAGAAGGACATGGGCGTCTCCTGGTACAGGCGCTATGACCAGGTAATGGACTCATCGGGCGGCCTGCCCTGGACGAAGTGGTTCCTGGGCGGGGAGCTCAACATCGTCCACAACTGCATCGACAGGCATCTTGAGACGCCCACGCGCGACAAGACGGCCCTCATCTGGGAGGGAGACGGGGGCGAAGTGCGCCGTTACACCTACGCGGAGATGAACGCGCAGGTCTGCCGCCTCGCGAACGCCATGCGCGAGATGGGGATGCGCCCCGGAGACAGCGCCGGCATCTTCATGCCCATGATCCCGGAGACCGTCTTCGCCATGTTCGCGTGCCTGAAAATCGGGGTGATCGCGATTCCCATCTTTTCGGGCTTCGGCCCGGAAGCCGTCACCGAGCGACTCGACCACGCCGAGGCGCGGCTCGTCTTCACCTCGAACGGCGGGATGCGCCGGGGCAAGGAAGTGGGTGTAAAGGCCCTGATGGATCAGGCGCTCGAAGCCGGGACCCAGGTCGAGAAAGTCGTCGTCTTCCAAAGAACCGAAACGAGCGTCCCCATGCAGAAAGGGCGCGACGTTTATTGGGACGATTTTATCGCTGGCCAATCCGAGGAGGCCGAAACAGAACGCCTGCCCGCCGAGGCCCTCTCCCTCATCATCTATACG
The DNA here is from genome assembly GCA_965261085.1 of bacterium. GTDB lineage: Bacteria > UBA8248 > UBA8248 > UBA8248 > UBA8248 > Bin107. The sequence goes on along the minus strand of OZ253442.1, from coordinate 2,041,174 downwards.
TCCGGCACCACCGGAAAGCCGAAAGGCACGATGCACACCCACGCGGGCTGCATGCTCAACGTGTCAAAGGAGATTCGCTATTGCATGGACCTGCGCGATGAGGACGTCTTGTTCTGGGTGACGGACATCGGCTGGATGATGGGTCCGTGGGAGATGATAGGCGTTCAGTTCGGGGGCGGCACTTATCTCATCTACGATGGCGCGCCCAACTGGCCCGAACCCGACAGGCTCTGGAAACTCCTGAGCGATCACGGGGTCACCATCTTCGGCGTCTCGCCCACCGCCGTGCGGCTCCTCATCAGCATGGGCGATGAATGGGTGGAAAAACACGACCTCTCCTCACTGCGCGTGCTGGCCTCCACCGGAGAGCCCTGGGACCCGGAATCCTACATGTGGTACTTCGAAAAGGTAGGCGGCGGGCGGTGTCCCGTCATGAACATATCGGGCGGCACCGAGCTTTGCGGCTGCATACTCCAGCCCTACCCCATCGTTCCGCTCACGCCGTGCTCCCTTGGCGGCCCGGCCCTGGGTTCGGACGCCGACGTGTTCAACGAAGAGGGCCGGCCCGTGCGCGGGGAAATCGGCCATCTCGTGCTCAAACAGCCCGTCCCCTCGATGACCAAGGGTTTCCTGAAAGACGATGAGCGCTTCATCGAAACGTATTTCTCCCGCTGGCCGAACGTGTGGTACCACGGCGACTGGGCGCGCCTGGATGAGGACGGGCAGTGGTATCTCTTCGGGCGTTCGGACGACACCATCAACGTCGCGGGCAAGCGCGTGGGGCCCGCCGAGGTGGAATCCGCCCTCATCGGGCATCCCGCCGTGGTGGAGGCCGCCGTCATCGGCGCGCCGCACCCCATCAAGGGCGAGGGCCTTTGCTGTTTCGTGGTATTGAGCGCGGGCCATGAACCGACCGACGCGCTGCGAGAAACACTCAAGGAAGAAACCGTCAAATATCTCGGAAAAAGCCTCAGGCCCGATGAGGTCAAGTTCGTCGAGGCGCTGCCCAAGACGCGCTCGGCGAAGATCGTGCGCGGCGCCATCAAGAAGATATATCTGGGCGAGGACCCCGCGAACATCGACACTTCTTCCATCGAGGCGCCGGAGTTTCTCTACGCCATCAAAGAGGCGCGATGAGATGGCGCTCCTCAACTGCCCCGAATGCGGGGGGATCCTGAGCACCGAGGCCACCTCCTGCCCACACTGCGGCTATCCGCTCAGAAAAGGCGGAATCGGGGGCGTCTTTCACGCCATCGCCCAGATCCCGTGCTTCATCGCCGGGCTGATTCTCATTTTCATCGCGCTCTTCTTCGCCCTGATCTTTCTGGACGTCTACTACTTCCACGGCCTGCTACCCAAGCTGTTCGGAGTCGAGGGACACGTCACCAAGTTCTAGGGCCGGGCGTGCCCGCGAGCTTGTTCTCGACCCCCCGAATCGCTAAGCTGGCCCCTCGTTTCGTCACAGGCAAGCAGAGGATATTTTGGACTACTCGACTCATGAGCTACTAGCGGTCGGGATCGCCGCTTTTTTCGTCGGCTTTCTGAAAACCACCTTCAGCTCCGGGATCGGCATCTTTCTCGTTCCGATCATGATCATCTTCTGGCCCACTCGATTCATCATCGGCATCGTGGCCGTCATCATGTGGGTGACGGACTTTTTCGCCATCCCCATGTTCTGGAAGCAGTGGGAGAGCCGCTTTCTGCGCTTCCTGGTGCCCGGCTTCTACATCGGCATCATCATCGGCGTCTACGCGCTGGTGAATCTGCCCGATTACTGGCTGAGAAAAGGCATCGGCTTAACCTGCGTCTTCTTCGCCGGGCTGCTCATCTGGCGCGAGGCGCGCGGAGATATCAAGCCGCCGCCCATCAGCCCCCCGGCGGGAGTGGGAATCGGCATAGGCGGCGGAATCATCAGCGCCATGTTCCACTCGGGAGGCCTCGTATTGAGTCTTTTCTACATCAGCCAGGGGCTTTCGAAAACGGCTATAGTGGCGAGCATCATCGTCGTATGGCTCTGGGTGAACCCCTTCAAGGTCGCCTCGCTGTGGTTCGGGGGCGTCGTGCAGACGCCCATGCTGGTGGCGGGCGCTCTCGCCTTTCCCCTGGCGTGGGCCGGAAGCTGGTGCGGCAAGCAGACGCTCCGTCAAATCCCCCAGAAAGGATTCATTTTCATCCTCCTGCTCTTGTCCCTCGTCACCGCCCTGCGCCTTCTTCTGGAGTCGAGCTAGCGATGCCGGATTTCTCCCTGGCCGAGTGGGCCTTCGTCCTGGCGGCGGCGTTTTGCAACGGTTTTCTCGTGCGCACGTTCGGAGCGGGCGTGGGCCTGGTCATCACGCCCTTTCTCATTTTCGCGTTCTCGCCCACTTTCTCCCTGGGCCTCATCGCGCTGTTCAGTTGCTGGTCGAGCCTGGGGGCGGCGCCCGATTTCTGGGGAAAGTGGAACCTGCGCTACGTGTTCCTCCTGGCGCCCGGCATCATTATCGGGCTCGCCTGCGGCGTCTGGCTGCTCACCTGGCTCCCGGGCGAGGGACTGAAGCTCCTGATCGGCGCCATCTGTTTATCCCTCGCCTCCTACCAGACGCTCGTGGAAATAAGAGGCAGACCCTTTGAAATTCCCCCACTGCCGATGTGGCAGGGCGGGGGCTTCGGCATCATGAGCGGGCTTTGCTCCTCGCTCGCCAACAGCGGGGCGATTTTTCTCACCCCCGTTCTCATCAGCCAGAAACTGGAGAAGATCACCCTGGTGAGCACGATATGGGCTCTCTTTGCGGTGATGAACCCCATCAAGGTGGTCGCCTTCTGGCAGGTTTCCGTGGTGACGATGGATACCGTCTGGGCGAGCATGGTCGGCCTGCCCGTGCTGTGGCTGGGCATCAAGGCCGGCGCATGGGTGCAGGAGAGGCTGAACGGGCGCACGTTCAACCTGTGCGTGCTGAGCATCGCGCTGGGCGGATCGATACGTCTGCTGTTCGTCTAGGAAACCTTCGCTTCTCGTTTTCTCGTGCTAAAATACAGAGACATCGCATGGAGGAACGATAATGAGCACGATGAAGGCGAGGAATAAAGCGACTTCTTCGCGGGTATCGGAAATCACAAAAGAAGGGCAGCCGCGCGGCTGCCCTTCTAGCTTGCGTTGGTGGTGTTACGGTATGCGTCTACCGCTTATAGGCCCCAAAGGTGCCTAGAAAACTTTCGTTTCCATCAGCGGTGGCGCCGCCGAAAGTTCCGGCAACGGAACCCGGCGCATCAGTCGGGTCGGCCCCGTTGCCGTAGAACTGACCGCCCCATTTGCCGGTGAAGTCGCTGCCGTCAAACGTCATGCTGGTGTCGCCTGTGAAGAACCCGCTGTTCGAACTCCCGATATCGGTTCTGCCCAGCGTCAATACCGGATTTTCGGGAAGGTTTATTCGTTCCTCCTCGAAATAGATTTTGAAACTGTGGATGCGCCCGCTAATTGTTCCCAACTCGCTGCCATCGCCGAACTCGGCTGTAAGCGCGACGTCGGCGTTAAAGAAGTAATTTCTTCCTACTTCCACGACCGGAAACACTCCGGTGACGCCTTCCTCTAGAGAATACGTCACAGTCCCCGTCACGCCCGCCAAATTGTCCTGCTGAAACGGATCGTTGCCATCAACGAAGGCTCCATATTCGTAGTCATTGAGATTGGATGTGTTATCCGGCGCATACACCCATATGCCTCCTGCGAGATAGTCTGCGTCATTGCCACCTTCATGATCCGTGTATACATCGATCCAGATATCTCCGGGTGCAAGACCGAGTAGCGCAGCTTCCGCCTGTCCCAGACTCCGATAAAACTCGACGCCGCCGTCTATCCGCTCATGCAGCCGTGTTCCCTTGGGTTGATCAAGAACCCCATCCACACCTTCAGCCGGAGTTCCGTTTGCGGTGCTGACTACTTCCATGCCGTTGTAGTATGCGGCGTAGGTTTGCTGTCCGGCAGGACCACTTACTTCAATGTTGACGAAATCGACCGTGACGCCGTCCGCATCTGCATCCGAGGACTGCGTTACACTCCCTGCCCTAGGCGTGTTTCGCGCGGCTTGAGCTACCTTAAAGTATTGAATGTTACCGACGGTTCGCTCAATGGTGGGAGCGTTGCCACCATTTGATGGCGTCATCGCGACACCGGGAAGGGCCGTGACTTCCCAGCTCCCATCATTGTTATTTCTTGCAGAAAAGTTATTGAGTGTAATGCCAGCGCCGCTACAAATTCCGCCCACGCAGCCCCTCCCATCGTCTCTTACTGTAAAGGTGAATCTGTTTCCGGGACTTTCATGGCTGCACGATTGACCCGCGGACAAAGTACCCCCCACCATACAGGCCCCCGGTGTTGGAGTTGGAGTCGGTGTTGGAGTCGGTGTCGGTGTCGGTGTTGTCATCGGAGTGCTCGGCATCGACTCACGAGCCGCCGATTTGGAATCCCCACCGCCACAACCGGATAAAACCAGAGTGACTGCCGCAAGCGCGGTTATTACTAGGATTGAAAGTCGATTCCTCTTAAGCATGGCTTGTCCCCTTTCTTGCCAGTTGAGAAAAGTGCACAAAAACACTCCCTAGAGAAACAGGCTCAGGCAATCATCGTTCCTCGCCTAGCCTCTGCTCCAGGATCCACTCCCTGAACGCCCGCACCTCGGGCTTGCGTCTCGAGGCCGGCGACGTGACCAGCAGATAGCGGTCGGGCGCCGGGACAGGGGTGTCGAACAGCGTCACCAACTGTCCCTCCTCCAACTCCCGTGCGATCATCAGTGAATGACCAAGCGCCACTCCCATACCTTCGACCGCGGCCTGCACCATCATGCTGTAGAGGCGGAAGCCCAGCGCCCGCGACAGGTCGGGCGGCTTCACGCCGTGATGCGCAAACCAGTGGGCCCAGTAGGACGTCCAGTGCAAATCGTAGAGCAGCGACCAGCCGTGCAAATCGCCCGGCTTCCCGGGCCGGCCCCGCTCCTCCAAGAGGGCCGGGCTGCACACCGGCAGAAGCGTCTCCTCTAACAGCGTCTCGGCATGGAGCTGCCCCCCGACCTCGCCGGTGAAGGCGATCCAGACGTCGAAGTCGCGCCGCTTGGGGTCGACCTTACGGTGGTCGGTCTCGAACTCGATGGCGATGTCGGGGTGCGCCGCCCGGAACTCCGCCAGCCGTGGCATCAGCCATTTCTCCGCCACCGCCTCGACCGCCACCAGCTTCAGAAACGCGCCGCCGCCGAGCCGCCGCTCGGTCACATCGCGCAACTCTGTGAACACGCGCTGGACATCTAGCAGATACGCCCGCCCCAGCCGGTTGAGCTGCACTTCGTGGGGACGGCGTTCGAACAGCCGGGCGCCCAGATACTCCTCCAGTGCTTTGATGCGGTGCGAGACCGCGCCCGGCGTCACGCCGAGTTCCCTGGCGGCAGCGGCAAAGCTCTCCAGCCGCGCCGCCGCCTCGAAGAAGCACAGCGCCTCGAGGGGCGGAAGACTCGGCACGTGTCCCATCAGGACACCGGGCCGGGACTGGTGCCGGCCGCTGCCGGGCTCGTTCATATGTTCATCATGAAAAGCCATCGCTACTCCGTCCAAAGGTTTCCGTCTACGCTGCCAAAGCTCGTAACCATTTGCAAGATTGAGAATTTTTCGTCTTTAGGCCTAAATATTTTGATTCTCTTCGTCCCGCGTACCCCGCCCGGTTCCCCTCCCGACCCTGCTGACTACGAATCGGGCAAGGCGCGAGGGATCGTTCGATACGTCTGCTGTTCGTCTAGTACACCTTCGCTTCTCGTTTTCTCGTGCTAAAATGCAAACAAATCGCATGGAGGAACGATAATGAGCACGACCACGCAAGCCGTAAAAACGCCCCAGCCGGTCTCGGAGACGAGCCTCGGCATGGTGGACTCCGACATCCACCACGTACCCCCTTCTCTGGACGCCCTGCTGCCCTACCTACCTACCGAGTGGCGAAACTACGTCGAAGAAACGGACTATACGAAACTGCCGAACGCGCCTTATCCCAAGACGGCGGGCGGCGGCGTCCGCAAGGACGCCATACCGCCGGGCGGCCCGGCGGGTTCGAGCCTCTCGATGCTTCAGGAACAGGTTCTGGACGCCTACGGGGTGAGCTACGGGGTGCTGAACGGGGCGTATTACAACGTCTCCTTCATGGGAATCCCCGAGTTCGGCGCGGCCCTGGCAAGCGCGCATAACGACTGGACCATCGAGCACTGGCTCGAAAAAGACGCTCGCCTGCGCGGAGCCATCACCGTCTCGCATCAGGACCCCCAGCACGCCGTGGATGAGATAAAGCGCGTCGGCGAGCGCGCCGACATGGCGCAGGTGCTATTCCCGGCGGGCTCGCACGCCCCCTACGGCCAGAGGAAATATCACCCCATATACGAGGCGGCGGAAGAACGCGGACTCCCCATCGGCATACATTTCGGGGGTTCCGGCGCAGGCAACGCGCCGCCGCCCACGGCTTCGGGCTGGCCCACCTACTACATCGAATGGCACACGGCCATGTGCCAGTGCTTCATGACGCACGCCGTGAGCTTCATCTGCGAGGGCGTGTTCGAACTCTTCCCAAAACTAAAAATCGTCCTGATAGAAGGCGGCCTCTCCTGGATTCCGGGGCTGCTCTGGCGCCTGGACAAGAACTACCGGGGAATGCGCGCCGAAGTCCCATGGCTCAAAAAGCTGCCGAGCGAGTATTTTTATGAGCATTTCAGCGTAACGAGCCAGCCCATCGAGGAACCCGAAAAAGATGAACACCTGCTCCAGATATTCGAGATGGCCCACGCCGAGAAAATCCTCCTGTTCGCCACCGACTACCCCCACTGGGATTTCGACTCGCCTATCCACGCCCTGCCCCGCCAAGTGGACGCCGAACTGCGCCAGCGCATCATGCGCGACAACGCAATGGCGCTCTACCGGTTTGAGGGTTAGGGGGGGGAGGGTTTATCGCAATTAGAAAAACGAAAGTGGCCAACCCGCTTTAACCAAACCATTGCAAAATGAATTGATTCTGATATATTCCGCTTTCCGCCCATGTAGAATCCAAAACCAAATTCAAAGTGCTGACTCACAAATCAGAACAAAAAGAGAAGGATAGAGAGTAGATGAAAGCGTTCATCTCATATTCTCACAAGGACGAAAGAGTTCTAGAACGGCTGCATACACATCTTGTGATGCTTCGCCGTGATGGCGAACTCAATAACTGGTATGACCGAGAAATTCTCGCCGGTGGAGATCTGGATCAGGAGATTTCCGAACAACTTGAGTCTTGTTGTCTTTTTTTACCACTAATAAGCCCGGATTTCCTTGCATCAGACTATTGCTACGATAATGAAATGATGCGAGCACTTGAGCGCCACGATGCTGGTCAGATGCGAGTCGTCCCGATAATCATTGAACCATGTGATTGGAAAGCCTCTTCACTTAAAAAGCTAAAGGCACTTCCGCGCGATGGAAAACCCATCACAGAATGGACAAACGAAAACAATGCATTCTTGGACATTGTTACAGAGTTGCGAAGAATTCTAACCAGCTACAATGCAGTTCAACCCGCTACGACTGTTACACCAAGCGCTCCTTCAGTATCTGCAAGTCACCGCTATAGGGTCAAACGAGACTTCGATGAGATTGACCGTAGAGATTTCCGCTATAAAGCATTTGAGGAAGTTCACAGCTTCTTCGAGTCCGCTATCGCTGAAATTGACAGCATCGAAGGTCTTCGGGGTCGTTTGATTACGGCCGACCCGCAGAGCTTCACTTGTACTATAGTCAACCAACATATGAACCGGGGAGCAGCACACATCACCGTACATGCACATAACAGTAACATGGGTTTTGCAGACATCTACTACTCATTTTCGGAGAACGCTCCACTTAACACTGCAAACGGCGGCTTTAGTGTTGAAGCTGACGAATACGACCTTTTCCTACGGCCCCATATGTTTTTTATTTCCGACCAAGATAAAAAGCTCTCGCCTCAACAGGCCGCAGAGATTCTATGGTCTGAGTTCATCAAACAGGCAGGGATATCCTATGACTAAACTGGTACGTTTTTTTTGCAGGAATTGCGGTAACAGGTTTGAGACAAATATCCTTGACGAAGATGAAAAGCGTAAGGCGAGGAGCAAGAATCGACCGACTTCACCCGTCCGATGTCCCCAGTGCAACCGCTCGGATGTGCGATTTGATTAGGATTGATCCAACTGCACATTAAAGCTACTGGCCTCGCCAACCGATTTAGCATATGTCTTTTGACGACTGCTAATACCGTTCCAACCATCGATGCCGTCTCAATGATATCGGGCCATCGCCGCAATTCCCTATCCCTAGCTTCAAAATTCCCCCTTGCCCATCGTCCCGAAATGCCTTAGGGTAGAAAAAGAAAAGGCATTCTACCCTTGAGTGCACCCAAGGAGAAAAGGCGATGGGCCTCAACATCAAGAACGAGGAAACCTGCCGGCTCGCGGGCGAACTCGCCCGTCTGACGGGAGAGAGCAAGACGGGCGCCATCACGCTTGCGCTGCGCGAGCGCCTCGCTCGGGAAAAACGCCGGCGCGATGCGGACGCCCTGGCCCGCGAACTTCACGCCATCGGGCGGCGCTGCGCCGGGCTGGTCGGGCAGGGGCCCTCCGCCGTCGAACACGGCGATGCGCTCTATGACGAGCGGGGACTGCCCAGATGATTGTCGATACGTCGGCTCTTCTGGCCGTCCTGTTCGGCGAGCCGGACGCGGAGCGCTACGAGAAGGCGATAGCGCAGGGCCACTGCCGCATGTCGGTCGTCGGGCTGCTCGAGGCGGCGATGGTGCTCGAAGGCAGAGGCGGCGCGGCGGCGGGCGAGGAACTCGATGCGTTTATCGAAACGGCGGGAATCGAACTCGCACCCGTCACGGTGGAGCAGGCGCAGGCCGCCCGGCGCGCTTGGCGGCGCTTCGGAAGGGGGAATCATCCGGCGAGGCTGAATCTGGGCGATTGCTTCGCATACGCCCTCGCGGACCTCACCGGCGAGCCGCTCCTGTTCAAGGGCGAAGACTTCGCTCAGACCGATATCGAGACGGCCTGAAGAGAACTTTCGGCCCATCCTCCCCGTCCCCGCGCGTCGATGACGACAAACTCCCGACCTGAACACCGCTGGAAGTCCGCCGTCGGGATCTCCCGCATGGCGCAGGTCCTCTCAGGAGGAAAGCGGCACCCTCTCTCGCCGGTCGCATACTCTTCTCTTCGGGCGAGAGTGTCCCACTCCACTTGGTCGGCAATCCCTCACTCCCCGCTCGGCTATCCCTCCCTCCCCGCTCGGTATTGATCACGCATTTTCCCGCATTTGCCGTCACGGGGTTTTGGTCCAGCCAGGCGAGAATTCCGCTCGGGAAAAGAGAGTGTTCTCATCGATTGAAGGAGGGAGAAAATGAAACGGGCGATTCGGCTTCAGTGGCGCGATCTTGCCTTCTTAGGAGAAGCGCAAACTCTCACATACCGCTCAGGTATGAACTGAACAATTCGATAAATTTAGATAAATTCACGGGGTTTTTCGATAAATTAACGGGGTATTTCTGAAAGCAAAAGAGGAGAGACGAACGGGTGAACAGATATGATAATACACTTTAGTAACAAATATGTAATTTATTGATATATAAATGGTTATCTATTTGTTTTATTCCGCCAGCAGCGCGGATCGTGGAGTTCGGGTATCTTCCCCACGCTTTCGAGATAGGCTTCTGCGATCTTGGGTCCCATGAAGGTGAATTCCTCGCGGAATATCTTTTGTAACGATGGTAGATCGTCCGGCAGGGAGGCGAGGTAGCGGTTGAACGAGCCATGTTTTTTCTGGATGGCCAGGAATCTTTTGGCGTTCTCGATGGTCGCCTCGATTTTCTTTCGGTTCCGCACGACGCCGGTGTTCCCGAGAATGCGTCTAATATCCTTCTCGGTGAAGAGGGCGACCTTCTCGGGTGAGAATCGCAAAAATTCCTTTCTGAACTCCGCGCGCTTATGGAGGATGGTTCGCCAGGAGAGGCCCGCCTGAAAGATTTCGAGCGTCAGTTGTTCAAAATGTTTCCGGGTCGTTCGGACGGGAAACCCCCATTCCTCGTCATGGTATTTCTCCATCATCGGGTCGCCCTCGGCCCATGTGCACCGTTTGGGGTTGGGGATGTCTTTTCGCGTTCTGGGGGACATATCGGCTCTATCCGGCTTGGGCTATAGGGGCCACTCTTCCATGTTCCAACTCATATCCCAGAAGAGGTATTCATATCGCGTGCCCATCAGAAAGTGCGCGCGCATGCGCTCACGCTCGGCGGGGCTGGCGGTCGATGCGGCTTGGTCGAGCATTTCGCGCAGCCAGCGGGCGAGTTGAGCGAATTCATCGGACGCGTAAGTCTCTATCCACTCGGCGTGGAGCGGCGCGTTTTCAGGGACCCCCTTGGAGGCGAGCAACTCGCCGATGATGGCGTAGTCCCATTGGCAGGGTAGCATGGCGGCGGCGATTTCCCCGAACGTGCCCGAATAGGCCGCCTCGAGCAGGAAATCGGTGTATCCCTTGCACGTGGGGGCGGGCTTTGTCGCCTCAATCTCTGCGGTTGATATGCCGAATTTCGCCGCAAAACTCCGGTGGAGTTCCATCTCCGTGTTCAGCGTGGCGTTCAGCAGGTCGGCGAAACGCCCCATATCCGCCAGTTCGGGGGCTTTCACGACGGCCAGGGCGATGACGCGGCTGTATTCCTTCAAGAAAATGTAGTCCTGGCACATATAGAAGCGAAATTGCGCAAGAGGCAGGGTGCCTTCACCGAGGCCCCGAACGAAGGAATGCTCATGGATTGTTTCCCAAAGCGGCACCGCCTCGGCGCGAAGCGCCTCGCTCATCTTAATTTCGAGGGTCAACATGACCTCATAGGTTATCGAGAATTTTCTTCGAGCGTCCCTTTTCCAGGGTTTCACCGAAAGAATCGCCAAGGTCGACGCCCAGCTGCTGGGCGCGTTTTTGGGCCCAGAGCCCGATGTTGCGATCGTCCTTGTAGAAAGAACCGTCCTGCGGCTTCGATGGGTCGAACGATTCGAGCCGCTGGGCTTCGGTCTGGTGAGAAGAAAAGCGCGACATGATTTTTCTGAGTTTTTTGTTTCCGCAGGAGCGGCAGGTGAGTTTTCTCCTGTCCGCCGGCTTCATCACCAGATGGCCGGAAATAAAGCCGCACTCCTTGCACTCATACTCATAGATTGGCATCGAATGAATCCTTCGTCTGTATATCGGCGCCCAGTGACGCCATGCGTTCGCAAAAATCAGGAAATGTTACCGCCATCGCCTCCGCCGTGTCGACCGATACTCCCTCCGGGGCGGCGAGCCCGGCAATGGCTGCGGACATGACGACGCGGTGATCGCCGAAACCATGAACAGCCCCGCCCTTCAATCCGCCACCCTTAATAATGATGCCATCCGTCAGTTCTCTCGCCTCACCGCCCAACGTTTCGAGCACTTCGCGCATGGCGGAGATTCTATCCGTTTCCTTGATGCGGGCCTGGGGCGTGTTGAGGAGTCTGGTCTCCCCATCTGCGAACGCACCGAGCACGGCCATGACTGGCAGCAGATCGGGCGTGGCGTTTAAGTCGAATTCACCTCCGCGCAGCGCTTTTCCGCGTATTCGGACGCTGGTCTCTGTGACGAGAACATCAGCGCCCATTTCCTCGACGAATCTGAGAATCTCCTTATCCCCTTGAGAGTCGTTGAGATCCAGCCCCTCGAGCGTTACGTCACCACCCGGCAGCGCGCCTGCGGCCACGAGAAAGGCGGCGGAACTCCAATCGGCGGGGACGGTAACTTCGAATCTAGAGAGCGTCTGTCCGCCCGGAACCATGAAGCTGCGGTATTCATCGCGCTCGTATCGTAAGCCCAGACGATCAAGCCACCACAGCGTCATCTCGACGTATGGGCGCTCGTTCAGATCAATCGGCTCGATGATGGTTGTCTCCTCGCCGAAAGGTGCGTTCAACAACAAGGAGGACGTAAACTGACTGGTCGTCCCGTCCACTTTCGTCCGGCCGCCGCGCCACGGGCCGCCCACCGTGACGGGCAGGAAGCCGCCGCCGTATTGCGTCTTTGCGCCCAGGTTTTGGAGGGCATCGAGCAATGGCCCCATCGGGCGTTTTCTGGTCTGGGGATCGCCATCGAAACAAGCTTCGCCCTCCCGTATGAGCGCGGCGGTGCCGAGCGCCATCCGGCAGGTGGTCCCTGAATTTCCCACGTCGAGAATTCCTTGAGGCGCATTGGGCCGGGCGCCGAAACCCTCCACGGACCAGACCTCATTTTCCTTGTGTATTTTAGCGCCAAAGCTCGCGTAGACGCTGGCCGCCGAGAGGCCGTCCTCTGAATCCAGGGGGTTTGATATCACGCTTTTCCCGGAAGCCAGGGATGCGAACGCGACGGCGCGGATGGAATGGGATTTCGAACCGGGTACGCTGGTGGTTCCTTTTGCGATGGTTGGCTTAACCGACAATATCATGATGGTGGGTGTTTTAGATTATTAACTGTCATCGCTCAGATAACGGCCAAGCATGTCGCGGGAGTGTTCATCCTCGTGGCATTCCCCACACAGATTCTCCCAGTTGCTCCCGTCCGGCGGATTGTTTTTGTGGTCACCGTCACGGTGGTGAACCGTCAAGATATGGAGGTTGTTTTCATCGAAATCCCGGCCGCATTTCGCACAGAACCAGCCGTGAATTTCAAGCGATTTGCGCCGGTAGTCCTGCGCGTTCTTGCCCACGCTCGCAGAGGATTTCAGGCGCGCGGCGATCTGTTTCGCGCTTTCTCCGGTAAGGGCGGCCGGCTTGGGAGCGCTCCTGCGCCCCGGGCGGCGTTTGTTCGCGCTGAATCTTGTTCTCGCCATCGGATCAACCTCCTATCATCAAGAGCCATCCTAGCAAATCGCGCTATAATGAGGAAGATCTAACACGCAGAAAATGGGATGGCGGTTCTATATCCTGGTGAGTGGGGAGTGGCGGTGTTAGCATGTGATGGCCAAGGAGAACCTAAATGCGAAGATTTTGGGGGCGATGGTGGAAATGGTTGATTCTGATCATTGTCTTATCCCCCTTGGCCGGGGTCGGCGGGTTGTACGGGATTCGCGCCGTGGAGTCCTACGATCCTTTTTGCACGGCGTGTCACTTACAGGATCATCAGGATTATCTCGATGACGGCGCGCGCGTGAAGAACGCGGTGCAGACGCTGGGCGGATGGCATAAGAGCGTGGGCGACGTGCGGTGCATCTCCTGTCACGGGGAAGAGGGCATCACGGGCATGATTCGCACGACGATTCTGGCGAACAAGGATCTGTATAAATTCATTATTGGCGATTATGAGCAGCCCTCGCGCGTTTTCCATCCTATTCTCGATAATGACTGTGTGAAGTGTCATGAAGAGGAGCGTCTTCTGGAACTGGCCGATGACGCCTTTCACGCCATTTCAGACCACGCGGAGTTAAAGGCGAACTGCGTGCAGTGCCACAACGGCCACCGGCTTGACGGCGAGAGGGCGAAAGGGTTCATGGTGGCGGCCACGGCGCAGCCGCGCTGCGATGCCTGTCACGACGAACTGGAGCAAAAAGTGGATTTGAAGGACCTGGAGCCGTTTCCGAAGAAAAAAGAGTCCGACAGCTAAAGGCGGCGCTTTCCCCGAATTTCACCCGCTGTTCGATACCCGGTATAGAGCGGATTTGCTGAAGGAACAGGCAGGAATTGCGATTTTTCGTTTTGATTTTCACCGTCACTTTTCTGTGGGGCCTGAGCTTTCCGGCGGCCAAGATAGGCCTGCGCGGCGTGGAGCCTTTTACGTTCCTCTGGCTCCGGGGCCTCATCTCGGCGTCGAGCGTTTTTCTGATCATGTTTATCCGAAAAATGCCGGTTCTGCCTCCGCACCCGGGCGGCGGGAAGGAGAATCGCGATTTCTGGATCAACGCCTGCCTGCACAACATCATGTTCATCACCTACTATCACGGGGTGAACCACACCACAGCGGGGCGCGCCTCGTTGTTCCTATACGTCCAGCCCCTGTTGCTGACGGCGCTCGCGGCGTGGATTCTGCCCCATGAGAGGGTGGGTGTCCGTGCGGTTTTCGGCTTCATGGCCGCGAGTCTGGGCATGGTGTTTCTCTTTGGCGACAAGCTCTCCTCGGCCGGCGGTTCCACCTGGTACGGGGACGCCATCGTCGTCCTGGCGGCTGTTGTGTGGGCGGTGCAGTCGATTTTCCTGAAATTGAGGCTGAGGAGTTTCGACGCCTTCAGAATCACCGCCTGGACCCAGCTTCTGGCCGTGCTCCCGTTCTTTCTCATCGCCTCGCTTCGGGGCGAGCCCTGGCCCGATCTCACGGATACGAACGTGCTCACCGGGGTGGGCTATAGCGGCCTCATCGGCACGGGCTTTGCCATGATTCCCTGGCTGTGGCTGCTGACGGACTACCCGGCGAGCCGCGTGGGCGTGTTCATGTTCTTGACCCCCGTATTCGGGGTTTTGATGGGCGCTTTGCTGCTCGCGGAACCCCTGACGCTGCTCATGCTCGGGGGAGCTGTTCTTATCTCATCGGGCATCTATCTCGTGAATTCCGCATCCAGATAAAAAGTTATATATCCAGCTATATCAATGATTTACAATATATAATTCAAGTATCATATCATCCAATCAATTTATCGAAAAACCCCGTGAATTTATCGATATTTTCAGGAAATTGGATTATTTTCATATTTCCTTGTCACGCCTGAGTCGATGAGTACGCCTCACCTCCTCACGGTGGTCAATCTCGACCAATGCAGGAGGTCAGACCCGACCGATGAGGGAGGTCAGACCCGACCGATGAGGGAGGGTTTGTCGCGACTGATGAGGGAGCTGAGACATTGTAACAAATCCGTCTGTTTGCCAATCGTACGACTGAACGCCTCTTCATACGATAACTATCTGTTTATATTCAGTTATTTCTGATAATTTCGATTCAATTCTCTCTTGTATTTTCGCCATACTTATGCTTTAATACGCCTCGGATTGATGCCGCTCGTATGCGTTTTGATTACGGATTTTTCCGGGCAGGTCTATGCCCAAAAGAAGCGAACTCAAAATTACCAAGCGCGCCTTCGACGCGCTGAGCGTCGAGGCGGGGGACGCCCTCTTCTGGGACCGGGGGCTGGCCGAATCCCGTCTCGAAAGCGCAGGCCCACGCCATGGCGCTCGTCGAGCTCGCCGTCTCCTGCCGCGACCCTCAACCCGACGGCTAGGGGGGCCTCGGCCCATGCGGGGCGTATTTCAAATGCCGAGGGGATTAAATGCCCGCTTCAGGGCGCGCGATGCCGCTTTTAAAGAGCGTTTTTCGGCCCGAAAACCCCCGAAAACCGGCGATTTTTCCAGGGCGAAACAACCTGGAAATCCAGCGGTTTTTCCAGGCCATCCGCAATTATTGTTGTTCGACTACACTGATCGGACCCCTGTCTCATTCGTGCGTCATGGAAATCATATAACGTCGCATGAGCCTGTGGATGGTCATTCGGAAGAGTTGGTCGGTGATGAGGCCGAACGAGCCCAGCATAAAAAATCCGACAAACATCTCAGCGGGCGCGATGATGTTCGTGCTCTGCATGATGAGGAAGCCGATGCCCTTGTCCGCGGCCAGCATCTCCGCGGCTACGACGCCCATGAAGGAAAAGCCCAGCGCGAGCCGTGTCCCGGACAGGGGCCGGTCAGACCTCGATTCTAACCAGGTGCAGCATGATGTTCTCGTCGTACCATCGAATGGCCTCGAGATCATCGAACGCGTCGCGGATTCGTTCGTCGAAACCACGACATGCTTCCTCGAACTCCCGCTCGTCATAGAGCGAAAAGGTCGAGTAGTGCCGGCTCCGCATTTGTTCGAACAGGCGGTCCAGGCTTGCCGTCCGGGCATATCTAAACACTCTCGCCTCGACCATTTCGAGGCCGGGTGTCCCGGCGATCCATGCTTCCATGCTTTTGATAGTGTGGAGCCGCGATTCCTTCTCGGTGAAGCGCGGGAAGAAACGCCCCCATAGGGTGCCCGCGTTCTGTTCGGGCGTGCGTGTATAGATGAACAGGCGGCCGGCGTCTCTGAGCGCGCGCCGGGCTTTGGCCAGAAAGGCGGGAACGTTGAAATGGTGCACCGCATTGAAGGTGAGGATGGCGTCCAGGGAATCGTCCTCGAGCGCCAAGTCGTTGACGCCGGACAACCGGGTCACGAAATTGTCGATGCGCGCCTCAGCGAGGCAATCGAAGAGTCGTTCCAGCATCGGCGCGCTGGAATCCACGCAGACGAGGTGCAGGTTGGGTATATGGTCGAACAGCAGCCTGTCGTAGCGCCCGTCGCCGCATCCGATATCGGCCGCGCGCACGTTTGCCCGATCGGCCAGGGCATCGCGAATATAGTGTACCGGGTCCCGATCGGTGGTCCGGACCGTGCCGTAGACCTCCGCCACCCTGGCGAAATGCCCGGACATGCCGGCGCTCGCCTCCTCTCCGGTCATGTCACCAGGCTCCCCCACCGTGGTTGAAACACGCGTCTGCTCCGCCGCCGACTTCACGATTCGGGCCGCCGGTGCTTCGGCGCGCCCTTCTTCGATGAACGCGTCACACAAGTCGCGGGCGACGGAATCGCGCATCTGGACCGGCGGCGATTTCATGTAATAGGAAGACGGCGCTTCCAGCGGACCCGCCATACCCCGCACCATGCCGAGCCTGGCGCAGCGGACGGCGTCGATGACGACGCCGGCGCTGTTGGGCGAATCCTGGACCGAGAGGCGCATCTCGATCTCGATGGGAGCGCTGCCAAACCCGCGTCCTTCCATGCGGATAAAGGCGACTTTGTTGTCGCCTTGCCAGGGCACGTAGTCTGACGGGCCGATATGGATGTCGCGCCCGCCGAGGCGCACATCGAGTTGCGATTGAACGGATTCCGTCTTGGACACCTTCTTCGATGTCAGCCGGTCCAGGGCCTTCATGTTGAGGAAGTCGGTGTTGCCGCCGGTGTTCAGTTGATAGGTGCGGTCCAGGGTGTAACCGCGGTCGCCGAACAGACGTGTCAAGAGCCGATGTGCGATCGTGGCGCCGACTTGGCTCTTGATGTCGTCGCCCACGATTGGCACCCCAGCGATCTTGAACTTCTCCGCCCAGCTGGGATTTGAGGCGATGAACACGGGTATGCAGTTCACCATGGCAACGCCCGTGTCGAGGCAGGCCTGGGCGTAATGCAGCGCCGCCTGCTCCGAGCCGACCGGCAGGTAGCAGACCAGCACCTCCGCGCCGGTTCGCTTAAAGACATCCGCGATATCAACCGGATCGGCATCGGCCGGACGGAATGCCTCGTCATCGGGATAATCCGCCATGTGTGGCGCAACGCCGTCGAGAACGGGTCCCATCTGGACCACGACGCCCGATGAGGGAAGCTCATCCTCGAAGACCATCGTGCAATTGGGCTTGGCGAAGATCGCCTCCTCCAGGGGTCGCCCGACCTTTCGGCGGTCGACGTCAAAGGCGGCCACGACCTCCAGATCACCCGGGCCCCAGCCCCCGATATAGGGGTGCATCAGACCGGGCAGGACCTCGACGCGGCCCTTCCTATAATGCGCAATGCCCTGAACCAACGAGCTCGCACAATTTCCAACCCCTGCAATGGCCAGCTTTACGGTATTCACAGACTTGATGACAGTCAGCATTGGCTGCTCTCTTTCTTATCTTAAACTAGGAAGTTCCATGATTCTTTATACCATAGATTTGTAACAGAGAACATCGCTGTCACGCTGAACCGCGCCGGGTTTGGCGCTACGCTCCCGCTCATAGGCCGGCCTACGCCGCGGAGCGAGCCACGCGCCGGAGCGCCTGGACGGCCTTTCACGACGCCATCGCCGCCATGCGCGCTCATCCCTGGGAGTGGGCCGATCCGTTCGGCTGGCCGAATCCCGTCTCGAAAGCGCAGACCCGCCCCATGGCGCCCCGGGTGCTCGTCGAGCTCGCCGTCTCCTGCCGCGACCCTCAACCCGACGGCCAGGGGGGCTTCGGCCCATGCGGGGCGTGTTTCAAATGCCGAGGGGATTAAATGCCCGCTTCAGGGCGCGCGATGCCGCTTTTAAAGAGCGTTTTTCGGCCCGAAAACCCCCGAAAACCGGCAATTTTTCCAGGGCGAAACAGCCTGGAAATTCAGCGGTTTTTCCAGGCCGTTCGCAATTATTTTTGTCACTTCACAACGAGTGTCTTCGGGTGAGCAAGAGCGTCCAGGAGATCGTTCCTTCCTGCGAGTCGATTCTGTTTCCCTTGACAGTATGGTGCTTTTTGTGCAGGTTGTTTACTGTTTTCGTATACAAATAAGAGCTCGACGAGGAACGCCCCATGAGTCAACCAATTCGCGTCCTGCTGGCGAAGGTGGGTCTCGACGGTCACGACCGAGGCGTCAAGATCGTCGCCCGTGCCCTGCGGGACGCCGGTATGGACGTGATCTACACTGGCCTTCACCGCTCACCGGAAGAGTTGGTGACCGCTGCCGTACAGGAAGACGTTGACGTGCTCGGCGTAAGTCTCTTGTCCGGTGTGCAGATGACGGTGTTCCCCAAGATATTCGAACTGCTTCGGACCAACGGCGCCGATGACATGATCGTCGTGGCCGGCGGTGTTATGCCGGACGAAGATGTGGTCCAGCTCAAGAAAATGGGGGTAAGCAAGGTGTTGCTGCAGGATACGCCACCGCAAACGATTATCGATACACTGACCCGTCTCGTGGAGGAGCGCGGCGCGCGCTGAGCCTATATCCATGGAGTCCTGGTCATTCCCACCCGCTTACGACGAGAACTTTCTGCCGGCTCCAGATAGCCGCTACTGGTTCCCCCGGCGGGAGACAATGCCGGCGGGAGACCGGGAGAAGGCCATCCTGGGGCGCCTTCAGCAAGTCTGCGCCTATGCCTACGAGCATGCAGCCCTCTATCGCCACAAATGGGATGAGGCCGGTTTTCACCCGAGCCGGCTTAAGTCGCTTGAGGACTTCGAGGAGAAGGTCCCGGTCCTTACCAAGAAGGACCTGCGCGAGGCCCAGGAACGCAATCCGCCCTTTGGTGATTACCTCTGCGTGGGCGAAGACGATGTCTTTCACATCCATGGCACCAGTGGCACGACCGGGCGACCCACTGCCTTCGCCATCTCACAGGGCGACTGGCGCGCTATAGCCAACGCGCATGCGCGTATCATGTGGAGCATGGGTCTGCGCCCCGGGGATACGATTTGTATTGCCGCTGTATTTTCTCTCTATATGGGGAGCTGGGGGGCGCTCGCCGGCGCAGAACGCCTCGGTGCGAAATCTTTCCCGTTTGGCGCCGGCGCGTCTGGCATGTCGGCGCGCTGCGTGCAATGGCTCGACATGCTGAAGCCCACCGCCTTCTACGGTACGCCGACCTACGCCCTGCGCCTCGCCCAGGTCGCGGAAGACGAGGGCCTGAACCCTCGCGACATGCAGCTCAAAATCATGTTCTTTTCCGGTGAGCCCGGCGCCTCGATCCCGGCCATCCGCGAGCGCATCGAGGGGCTCTACGGGGCCAAGGTTTACGACAGCGGCTCCATGGCCGAGATGAGTCCGTGGATGAACGTGGCAAGTTCGGCCGAGACGGACGGAATGCTCTGCTGGCAGGACGTCGTCTACACGGAAGTGTGCGATCCCGAAACCATGCGTCGGGTCCCCTACGGGGAACGAGGAACGCCTGTGTACACCCATCTCGAACGCGTGTCTCAGCCAATGATCCGCCTGGCGTCGGGGGACCTGACTCGATGGGTCAACGAACTGAACCCGTGTGGACGGACCTATCCGCGCCTGCCGCACGGTATTTTCGGGCGCATCGATGACATGTTCACGATCCGCGGCGAGAATGTTTATCCAAGCGAGATAGACGCCGCGCTCAACGAACTTGCGCACTATGGCGGAGAGCACCGGATCGTGATCAGCCGCGAGGCGGCAATGGACGAGTTACTGTTGAGCGTCGAGGCCGACACCGAGACCTTCGCCAATGCTGACGGCGCCGCCCGGTTCTGCACTGAGGTTGAGCGCCAATTGCAGAAGGTGCTCGGGCTGCGGACGGCCGTGGAGATCGTCGAGCCGGGCTCGATCCCCCGAACGGATTTCAAGGCGCGCCGCGTGATCGACGATAGGGCCGTCTTCCAGGAGATGCAAACACAACTGGATGAAGAAAACCGCTGATGGGAGTCTATGTCCCTTCCGTGGAACTCATTTCTCGCGTTCAAACAGGCGAGCCGGCCGCGATCGGTCGCCTCATATCGCGCGCGGAGTCGGGCCTGGCGGAAGCGCGTGACGCACTCGCCCAGATTCACAAACTTGCCGGACGAGCGCATGTCGTTGGCGTAACCGGGGTACCCGGCAGCGGAAAATCCACGCTCGTTAGCCATCTGGCGCAAAGACTGCGTGCCAGCGGCGACAAGGTCGGCATCATTGCGATTGATCCATCCTCTCCCTTTTCGGGCGGCTCCATCCTGGGAGACCGCATTCGCATGAGCGACATAGGGGTCGATCCCGGCATTTATATCCGCAGCATGGCGACTCACGGGGCGACTGGCGGCATGGCGCGCGCGGCTCTCGAGGCGGTCGATATTCTTGATGCCGCCGGTTTTGGGGTCATCATTCTGGAAACCGTTGGCGTGGGCCAGGACGAGGTCGAGATCGTGCGGGCTTCCCACACCACGGTAGTGGTTTCCGCGCCCGGCCTTGGCGACGAGATCCAGGCGATCAAGGCGGGCATTCTGGAGATCGCCGACATCCATGTAGTGTCGAAATGCGACCGCAGCGACGCCAATCGGACGCTGACCGATTTGAAGCAAATGCTGACGCTCGGAATGCGCGAGCACGAACCATCCGACTGGGCTGTCTCCGTGATCGGCACCAGCTCTGTTTCCGGAGAAGGGCTCGACGAGCTGCTGAAGGCGATTGCCCGGCATCGCGATGTGACCTCAGATACTGATGCGGGCCGGGCGCGGCGCAAAAGCATCGCAGAATTCCGGCTGCGCAAGACCGCCGAAAATCTTTTGTATGATCGATTTAACGTTGCTACGGCGGCGGCGAGCGCGAAACTTGCCGAACAGCTTATGCGCCGAGAGAGCGATCCCTATTCTCTGGCGGAAGAATTGCTCTCGACGACGCTCGAAAGAGAGGGAGACCATGAACGAGATGTTCACTCTAAATTCACTTGAGAAACTCCGGAGCGAGTTCGAGCATTGGGAGAGCAACGAGGTCGCTGCCTTCCTGAAGAAACAAGCCGAGCGCAAGGAGCAATTCTTCACAATCGGCGATTTTCCAGTGCAGCGTGTCTATACCGCTGCCGATATTGCTGAAACGCCACTCGAGGATATCGGTCTGCCGGGGCGCTATCCCTTTACGCGCGGGCCCTACCCGACGATGTATCGCAGTCGGGTGTGGACCATGCGCCAGATCGCCGGTTTCGGTACTGGCGAAGACACCAACAAACGCTTCAAATATCTGATCTCGCAGGGGCAGACAGGACTATCGACCGACTTCGATATGCCCACGCTCATGGGCTACGACTCCGACCATCCGCTGAGCGAGGGCGAGGTGGGCCGCGAAGGCGTGGCCGTGGATACGCTCGCCGACATGGAGGCGCTGTTCGACGGCATCGATCTCGAGAACATCTCCGTATCGATGACCATCAACCCCAGTGCCTGGATCTTGCTCGCCATGTATGTGGCGCTGGCCGAGAAGCGCGGCCTCGACCTTAACAAGCTCTCAGGCACCATCCAGGCGGACATACTGAAAGAGTATATGTCGCAGAAGGAGTGGATCTATCCGATCGCGCCATCGGTCCGCATCGTGCGCGATTGCATATCCTTCTGCGGCCGCAATATGAAGCGGTACAACCCGATCAATATCTCGGGTTATCACATCTCGGAGGCCGGCTCCTCGCCTTTGCATGAGGCCGCCTTCACCATGGCCAACCTGATCGTCTACGTGGAGGAGGTGCTAAAGATCGGCATGAACGTCGACGAGTTCGCGCCGAGGCTTGCTTTCTTCTACGTCTCGCAAGCGGACCTGTTCGAGGAGATCGCCAAGTTCCGGGCGCTGCGCCGCTGTTACGCCAAGATCATGAAAGAGCGCTTTGGCGCAAAGAACCCGGAATCGATGCGGCTTCGTTTCCATTGCCAGACCGCGGCCGCGACCCTGACCAAGCCGCAATACCGGATCAACATCGTGCGCACTGCGTTCCAGGCCCTCGCCGCAGTCCTTGGCGGTTGCCAGTCGCTGCACACAAACGGCTATGACGAAGCGTTCGCGATTCCGACCGAGGACGCCATGCGGATGGCCTTGCGCACGCAGCAGATAATTGCAGAGGAAACAAACGTCGCCAACGTCATCGATCCGGTGGGCGGTTCCTACTATGTCGAGAGCCTGACCAACGAGTTCGAGACGCGCATTTTCGAGATTCTCGACTATGTGGATGAAAATGGCGGCACGATCAAATTGATCGAGGAAGGCTGGTTCCAGAAGCAGATCGCCGACTTCGCCTATGAGACCGCCTTGCGCAAGCAATCCGGTGAAAAGCCGGTCATCGGGGTCAACACCATGGTCGAGGAGGACGAAAACCAGGAGATTGAGACCCATCCCTATGATTCCACGACCGCCGATCGGCAGATCGCGCGGACGAAAAGGGTGCGCGAGGAACGCGACAACGCCAAGGTCGAGATGCTTCTGGACAAGCTCGTCTCGGTCGCAAAGGACGAGACGCGGAACATCATGCCCATCACCATTGAACTTGTGCGCGAGGGCGCAACAATGGGAGATATCGTCGAGAAACTGAAGTCGGTCTGGGGCACCTACCGGGAGACGCCGGTTTTCTGATTCAAACGATGGCCCGCTGTAATCAGAGTTAAATCTCCTGGCGCTCTGTCTATTATCTTACTTGGCCGGCGGTTGCGCCTGTTCTATCTGTCAGGATCGCATGGACCTTACATTGAAACGAGAGCGCGGAGCGGTGGTCCCTGAGCCGACGTTCCCGGAGGCGGCGGAGCGGATCATGACCGGAAGTAAGCCGGAATTTAGTGCTGACTACTCAATGGTCCGACAAGGGCGCTCTGAGGTGCGCAGGAGTTTTAAGGAATCCGCTTTCGTTTTGATTACATCCTGCGGACTACGAATCCCGAACGAGACCGGGACAACGAATATTCCCCAATGACATCAACAGGATAACGGGATTTCACCGCCGATGAAGACCGCTCTCCGCCTCTAAACGGGCGGAAGGAGAACTATTCTTTTCATATAGTAGTTGCAAATACAACGAATAAAATCTAAATTTGATGCATTCCAGACGAAAAAGCCGCCGGGTCGTGAGTCGTTGGCGTGTCTTTAGAGAGATAAGGCCAGGTATCCGCAAGACGCAAGATGTTTTGGTGTCAAATTTTCAGATCAACCACATCAGGGAAATACCGGAAGCGCTTGCGGTTGGGTTTGCTGTTGGTGTTCTTGATCTGTTTACGGCGATTTGCGGTGCGGAAGAAATGTATGGACAAGCGGAGAATCTGAATGGTCCGATCAAGTGGAAAGGTAGTAAATGTCGTCGCTGAGACCCCGCCAATGTCGCAGGAGATTCTACATAGCCTGAGACAACTCGGTTTTACCGATCATGAATCCCGTGTTTATCTGGCCATTTGTGAACGCCACCCCGCGACCGGCTACGAAATAAGCAAGGCTGCCCAGCTTCCCCGAAGCAATGCGTATGACGTTCTTAAATCCTTGGAGTCAAAAGGAGCTGTGCAGCCCATTAGTGAAGACCCCGTGCGATACATCCCCCGCGATCCCGAGGAATATCTCCTGGGCGTCGTCGATAATACCCGGAAGATTTGCGATGAACTTTCCACGGTTTTGAAGAAGAAGTCCGATTCGAACGATCAGATGTATATCTGGATGTTGGTTGGAAAAAAGAAAATTCAAAATAAAATTTCGGAAATGATTGCAGGCGCAAAACGCCACGTCTGGATAAAAGCGTTTGAGGGAGCGGTCGATTCTTATTTGGAAGACCTCAAAAGCGCGGCGGGCCGTGGAGTCGAGGTCATACTGATTCTCTATAATGACGCTGCCGAAAAAATCGAACGGTATCCTGAATTTATCGTGATCCCCCACGAGAGCACCGGCATCAAAGTCACCTCTTTGTCCAATACCAAAATTTCGATGTCGGTGGATTCCACCGATATGCTGGTAGCCGTTTCGGGAGAGGAATGGGGAGGTTCCTATTCTCGCAATCAGTCCATGGTCTATGTGATCGAAGGATATTTTCTTCATGAGTTCTATTTGGCTGAAATTTACGGGAAACATAGCAAAATTCTTGAAAAATCGTTTGGCCCGGGCCTCAGGCATCTCAGAGATAGGTATATGCCGCCATCCAGGAATCAATTGCTGTTTTCCGTTGATGGCGCGCATGGCTCCAATGCGCACGGGGAAACAGGGAAACGCCAGTGACGGGCTCATGAGGGAAAAGGAGATACAAAGGTGGCATTTTCGGTAAGACGGGTCGTTACCGGGCACGATGAGAACGGCAAGGCTGTCGTCAAGATCGACGAGCTGATGAGCGAGCCCCGCTCAAACAGGCCCGGAAACGAGGGGCATGGCATATGGGCTACCGACGTATATCCGGCCGACCTGAATACCGGCGCCGACGGCAAGGCGATGGAATCCGGGCCGCCGGGTTCGACGGCCTCGAAGATCAGGGTCACGAAATACAGTCCCGGCGTTACGGCCCGAATGCACCGGACCCATTCGCTCGACTACGTGGTGATCATGAAGGGCGAGATAGACATGGAACTCGATGATGGCGTCATCGTACATCTGAAGGAAGGCGATGTGTGTGTGCAGCATGGCGCGATTCACAACTGGATCAATAACGGTACGGAGCCCTGTGTTATCGCGTTCACGCTTCTAGCCGCCGATCCCGTCGTTATCAACGGTAAAGAACTCGAGGCCACCGGCTGACGCGAGGCATAGGTGTCTCGAAATTAGACATGCAAGCCGTTCAGGGGGTAACCAACAATGCCGGTAGTGCAGATACGCGGAATTCAGATGAACTACGAAGTGCTTGGGGATACGGGCTCCTGGGTTGCGTTGGCGCCCGGAGGACGGCGGGGGATGGAAGGGATTCAGGAGATGGCCGAGGCGCTCGCCGGAAAGGGCTATCGCGTCCTGATTTTTGATCGCCGCAATTGCGGCGCGTCGGATGTCGGAATCTCGGGCGGTGTTTCCGAGTTCGACGAATGGGCCGACGATCTGTTCGAGTTGACGAAACAACTCGGCGCACAGCCCTGCGTCGCCGGCGGCGTATCGTCCGGCTGCCGGACCTCGGTCACCTTCGCCATCCGTCACCCCGAAGCCGTCTCCGGGTTGTTGCTCTGGAAAATGTCCGGAGGCGCGTATGCCACCTTGAATCTCGGCGTTCAATATCACAGCGAATATATCAAGGCGGCCGGCCTCGGCGGCATGGAGGCAGTCTGCGAAACGGAGTTCTTCTCAGAGCGCATCAGGGAAAATCCACGAAATCGCGATATCCTGACGGCGATGGATCCTAAGGATTTCATCGAAGTCATGGTGCGCTGGATGATCTCCTTCATATCGGGCGCAAACCAGCCGATGGTCGGAGCGAGCGAGGAGGACTTGAGAAACATAAAGGTTCCCGCGCTATTGTTCTGCGGGAATGACCGCCACCATCGGCGCGAAGCTTCGTTCGACACCCAGAAGCTCATTCCCGGGAGCGAACTGGTCGATCTCGGTATGCCGGTTCTCGACGTTGATTCCGCGCCGCCGGAGGAATGGGCCAGGTACACGCCGCAGATGGTGGAAAAGTTTGACGAATTCATCAAGCGGCGGATAACGGCGGCGGCCTAAGCCGGAGGCGGCATCTGGTCGGAGACTGGTTACGGAATTACCTGGACCCACGATTCAAGGCCCGCTGATTTTACCGCCGTTGTCGCTTTACTCCGCAAATAAGCCACCTGCGGTCGTTCTTCTCGCCTAAGTCCGGCGCTGCGTTCCTGGCAATGCCGTAGAGCTTGCCGCGGGTCAATCCCGCCTGATGAGGGGTTGTTGAATAACCCGGTTTCGGGAGCGGGCGGTATGGAGGGTCACGCGGCGGCGGACAGGAAGCCCGCGCAGCTTGCGAGGCCGCGATGGACGCACAGAGGCTCTTCCCGGGCCGACCAGGCCCTCCAGAGGGCGAATAACCTTGCAGCAAGTGCGGCGGAGAGCCGCTTGAGGTTGATCGCCGCCGCCGTCAGGTAGGACTGTATCTTCATGTTCTCAAGACCGCGCCGCACCGCGCGCGCAAGCCCGTGCCAGGTCTTCGCCTCGCCGTGGTAGCCCTCCGAGCGCCACATATGACGCCGGTACATCCGCCGCTCCTCCTCCCTCCATCGCGCATGGCGCCGGCGCGCGCGCAACAGCGCCGGATACGCATGCGGAACCAACACCACCTTGCTCGACCACGCCTTCGGCAGGCAATCCTCGCGAAGCGCGCAGCCCGCGCAATCACGGGTCTTCGAACGATAATAACGCCCCCCCTTTGCGGGCCGACGGGGGCTCAGTATCTTGCCGCGCGGACACTTCACGATGTCGTGCCGCGCGTCGTAGCGGAACAGGCGCAACGGAACACGGCTCTGCGAGGGTTCCCTCTTCGCCGGAATGAGCGCGGCCACACCCCGGCGCTCCAGGGCCGCGTAGACCTTCGAGTAGGCGTAGCCAGAGTCCGCCGTCACCATCGCGGGCGCGCGCCCCGATACCTCGCATACCGCTTCCACCTGCGATTCGAGCACCTCACGCTCGTTCACCGTACCCTCCGTCACCGATACGTCGAGCACCACCCCGCGCGTGTCGTCCACCACAGCGTGCTGCTTGTAGCTCGGCTCGAATCCCCCGCCCGTTCTCGCCAGCCGCGCGTCCGGGTCCGTCCGGCTCACCTTCCCGGAACCCCCGCCACGGCGGCCTCCTCCACCCTTCTTCCCGGCCTCCTCCTCGACGGGGTTCTCCGCTATCACCTCGTCCACGTGACGCTCCACCAGACTCTCCCAACTCACGTCCGCGCGGATCAATGAGGCGTCCACGTGCACGACTTCGGCCTTGGCCACCTTCGCATCCAGGCACGCACGGACCGTGCGGCGGAATATCTCCCGGAACCGGGCCTCCCCCCAGCGCTGCCGTATCCGCGTCAGGCTCGAATGATCCGGCAGCCGATCCTCCAGCCCGTAACCGATGAACCACCGGATCGCGATGTTCACCTGCGCCTCGCGCATCAACCGACGGTCGTGCACGAACCCCAGCAGAAGGCCCGCCAACATCAACCGAACCGCCACTTCGGGGTCGATCCCAGGACGGCCGTTGTCCGCGCAATAACAATCCGCCACTTCCTCGCGCAGCCAACTCAGGTCCAGAACGCGGTTCACGCGGGCCAATATGTGATCCTCGGGAATCAACCTCTCCAGCGAACCGGTGATGAACAAATCCATCTGGGCGCGGTTCTTGCGTCCCAACATCGCGGATATTCCCTTCTCGGGCGCGTAATATCCATACATCCAAGCATAGAGTCAGGGGTTTT
The DNA here is from genome assembly GCA_965261085.1 of bacterium. GTDB lineage: Bacteria > UBA8248 > UBA8248 > UBA8248 > UBA8248 > Bin107. Next base: position 2,013,570 of record OZ253442.1, on the reverse strand, counting down.
TCAACAACCCCGATGAGGAAGGGATTGTGCCCCATCCCGACGAAAACCCCACCACGGCGAATGCGGAGTAATGCATGGCGGCTTGGTGAAGTACCCCTTGAATCGGGCATGACCTCAAATCGCACTGGATTACTCCTATGCATATGAGAGGGAAACTCGAATTCCATTTCTCCTTGTAATTTACATAAAGTAAGGCATTATTATATATTGTAAGGAATAGGAGGGTTCCGCAGATGATTGAATCCACGATTACGTCCAAGGGCCAGACGACGCTGCCAAAGTCCGTACGGGAGGCGCTCGGCGTGCGGCCCGGTGATCGCGTGCGCTACGTCGTCTCGGGCGATGAGGTGCGCATTCTGCCGGTACGGCCCCTCGCCCGGCTGTTCGGCGCGCTCAAACACGACGGCCCGCCCAGAACACTGGAAGACATGGAGCGCGCTATCGCCGAAGGGGCCGGTGAGGCGTGATCGCGCTCGATACGAACGTCCTGGTCCGGTACTTGGTGGCCGACGACGCGGGGCAGGCCGAAGCGGCCCAAGCGTTGCTGGCGGGGCTTACCGCCGAGAGGCCCGGTTTCGTCTGCCGCGAGGTTGCGGTCGAACTCGTCTGGGTGCTGGAGCGGGCGTATCGGTTCTCCCGTGAGCGGATTGCGGCGGTGCTGGAAGAGTTGGTCGCCACCGAGGAATTAGAACTCGAGGCGGCCGACGACGTGGCCCGCGCCGCCTTCAGCTACCGGAGAGGCGGCCCCGGTTTTTCCGACCTCATGATCGTAGCGGCCGCCAACCGGCGCGGAGCCGCCCCCCTCTACACCTTCGACAGGGGAGCGGCGCAGATGGAAGGAGCGGTGTTGGTGGAGACATTGAGTTCATGAGCGCAGGGCGTGGCGCTTAGGCGAGGCGACTTCGCTCATCAGAGAACCACCCACCGAAACGAAAGCTATCGTTTTCATTTGACAGATATGTTGATTTGTTAAAAAAAAATCAACACTAACTATTCGGAGCCTCCTCCATGTCCAAATACGAACCTTTGACGGCTCATCTTCGCGCATCCGGGCGGGCGTCGGTGCCCATCTCGTTCGATGGAATCGAGCGCATCGTCGGAGTGAAGCTGCCGCCTTCGGCCTTCAAGTATCGCGCGTGGTGGTCGAACAACCCCACGAACAGCGTCATCACCCACGCCTGGATCGATGCGGGCTACAAGACGGTGGACATGGCGGGCCGCAAACTGGTATTCCGAAAATCATCGACAAAGACCAGCCACGGGCGAGAAGCTCCAAACGGGGCCGACACCTCAGAAGCGACCGATGCCGGTTATTTCCCGACTATCTTCGGTGCGCTCAAGGGCACGGTGACGATCGCGCCGGGCGTAGACTTGACTTCCCCCGCCGATGAGGAATGGGACGCCGCGCGATAGCCCACCATGCCTGCCTTTCTCCTCGATACCTGCGCGGTGATTTGGATTGCCGAAGGCGCGCGCCTCCTTGAGCCCGCCGCGAGCGAATTGCCCAAAGCGCGTGATGGAGAGCTTTTCGTCTCCCCCATGAGCGCACGGGAAATCGCCACCCTCGCCGCGAAGGGAAAAATCGCGCTCGCCATGAGTCCCGATATCTGGTTCGAGCGCTTCTGCGCGTTGCCTAGCGTCGCGCTGGCCGAGTTGCCGCCTTCGGTGCTGATCGCTTCGGCCGGCCTCCCCGGCGACCCTCCCGCCGACCCGGCAGACCGCATTCTCCTCGCCACGGTTCGGGAGTTCGGCTACACGCTGGTGACGCGCGACGCCCGCCTGCTCGAATACGGCGGGCAGGGCCACGCGCAAGTGATGGGGTGTTGAGGGGGCCAATACTGACCGAGGAGGGAGGGATTGCGTTTTTTCACGCGATCCCCACTTTAACCAAGTATCACTTCGGGACATTAAACGCGAAAATTGTCAAAAGGAGTTCGCGATTTTCGTCATCTTTATGCCCTAAGGTAAACCTGAAACTGGTTTCCGATGCATATTCCCGCTGACGTTTACATTTAGGGTGGCTTTCAACAATTTTGGGAATTTCCTCCAAAATCCGGCTGAAGTTCTTATTGCGGTTAAAGAGCAGAATGGCCGTCTTGGTGTCGCGCCAATTCGCGTAGCCAAGGATTTGATCAATAGTCTCAAGCAATCCCTTCGGACCGCTCCAAAATTTGCACTCAGCGATGAAGATGTTCCGATCTTGCTCCCGAATCAATATATCTGTCTTGCCTGAAAAATTGAAGGTTTCTCCTGTAGCCTTTCCTTCATAATGACCGTTCAACTGAACCAAAAAGTGGGTCCGAAGATCTTCCTCCTTCATGTCCGGGAACGCGCTCGGGCTCCGCTCCATGACCTGCACCATGTTGGAACACACTTTCAGTATGTGCTCATAGTTCTCCATATCAAGTTCGGGCTCAGGTTGGAATGGGGTCGAACTTGCCTTTGGCAACTCTGGAATGGCCTTGCGACGCACTTCGGGTGCCACATAGGTTGTTGGAGCATCGTCACGTCGTTTTAATGGAAATCCAAGAGAGGCGACCAGATTTTGATCAGCGAGCAATTTCTGTCGACGAGCTTTAATTGCTTCCCTCGCCAAGGATTCGAGTCGCTCATTAAACGGCTTCACATCGTTTTCAATCCAACCAAGATGCTGTTTTATTTCATCCAGCGATCGATCTATCTGGGATTTCGTACCCTCGGGGGTTAGATTAGTTCCAGATACACTCAGCAAAAGGGTGTTGCCCTGGATATCAGCTACGGGAGGTGAATAGGTAGAAGTGCTGGCTTGGACCTTGAAGAAATTGGCGTCCCCTTCAATAGGGATTTCAAATGTGACCCGAGTACCAGTTACGTAGAGTGGACGCGAGGGATCCCGAACAAAGCGGTCAGGGTCCTGACTGACATCGATCTGCGTTTCTTGCGGATCGACGACAGCCTTATCCTCCAACAAGATAGGTGGATGAAGTCTATATTTTTTAACGAAGTATCCACATAAGTCGTCAACGCTTGTGTTGAGCAGACGATTCCCATCAATGGAAGCAACCTCGTCGCGCACAGCTTTCTCCTGCCCTGTAAGCAGGGAAGATATTTCATATTCTGAAAACAGATAATTCCTTTGTAGAGAACCGCCCCATGTCATGTGGCATCGCCTTTCATGTCGAGAATTAACTCCGCATCCCTCACTTAGAATGCAAGATGTAGCTCAAGCAAACTTTTTGCGAATCTTGTTGTGACATTGTGGAGTTACAAGGAGTCAAACTGAAATGACCGTTATCAGATTTTCACTCACTCATCACATTAACTAGCCTACCCCCCCTACCTCTTCAACTCCCTTACCCCGCCCTCCCCGCTCGCGCCGCTCGCCCCGCCATCGAGTTTATTCTTCATGCTCTGGACGCCCTCTTTGGCCGAGTCGAGCTTCTCGTCGAGTTTCTCCTTGACGGCGTTTATCTTCTCCTCGATATCCACGAGGTCGAGCCTTTCGATATAGGCGCTCACCTGCCGCATATAGGGCACGAGCGTATGTCCGCCGCCGCTGCCGGGCGAAAAGCCGGGTGCATGGGCATCGAGAGCCGTCAACCCCAGGCCGACGAAAAAGGCCCCCTTGACGCACCCGAAGAGGCCGCCGCCGAGCCGCGAGAACAATGCGGGCGCGGCGATCGACAAAACGCCGAACATCATGCGGAAGAACCAGGCGGAAATCACCCATGAGCCCAGGAAGAGCATCGGTTTGGTGAGCGAATCGAGCCAGGCCCTCTCCCCGAGGAAATAGGAGGCGTAAGAGAGCGCGAGGCCGCTGAACTGCATGGTGATGAGAACCGCGATTCCGAGCGCGACCACGGAGAATGCTTCGCGAAAAAAACCGCGCACGCAACCGCGAATGAGGAACCCACCGACGAGGATGGCGATGGCGATATCGGGCATGGTGAAGGAAATCATGAGAAATCCCGCGCTCTTTTTGGGCGTGAATCCATGTCACGCGCGCCTAATCTAACAAATTACAATATGTTTGTCATTAGAGATTTAAGTGCCGCTTCAAATTCTTTCTTTCCACATCACCAGGGCGTCTTCGCGGTTGTCGGGATAATAGCGCGGGCGCATGGCCGCCGCCGTGAACCCCCATTTCTCATACAAGGCGATGGCGGCGGCGTTGCCCAGGCGCACCTCGAGCGTCGCGCGAACGAGGCCCCTACCCCTCGCGTCCTCGAGAATTCTTTCGAGCAGGAAATCAGCCACCCCCCTTCGCCTGTGTGCGGGCGCGACCGCGAAATTCGTGACGTGACACTCACCCACCACCTCCCACCAGCAGGCGTAACCCATCACGCCGGCGCCTGAGTCTTCGGGGGAGCCTGAGCGGTCTCCATCTTCCGTCACGACAAGAAGGTGGGAATTATCGATCTCGCATATCTCCCGGATAAAACTTTCTCTCGACCACGGAAGCGGAAAGGAGCGTTGCTCGATGGCGTACACCTGCTCTACGTCGTCGATTCTCATGGGCCTTGTCTTCACGCTTTTCATCCTCACGCGCGCCCGAAAACCCGGAATGACGCTAAACCCCCGCAAACTCTTTCACGAAGAGATATTCGGGACTATAATGCGCCGAATTCGAACATTCGATTCTTTGAGCATTGGAACACAAACCGACGCCGCAAAAGAAGCCCGCTTGCGGTCGATGCCGAAACCCGCAAACCGATACGGAGGATTATCATGGGCGCAACTCTCACATATCTGGGACATTCCACTTTCATCGGGCAGTCAAACGGGGGCCAGACGTTCTACATCGACCCCTGGCTCAACGGAAACCCGCGCTGCCCCGAGGATCAGCAAAGCCCGCAGAAAGCGGACTTGATCGCCCTCACCCACGGCCATTTCGATCACATCGCCGCCGTCATGGACGTGTACGGCCAGGGCGGATGTCCGGTGGCGGGCCCCTATGAGCTGGTGAACCTGATCGCCCAGAACGAGGGTTTTGCCGAAGAGCACGCGGGGGCGATGGGCAAGGGCGGCACGGTGGATTTCGGCGGCATCGGCGTCACGCTCACCCACGCCATGCACAGTTCGAGCTATAACGATCCGGGCGTCTACGCCGGAGAGCCTGCGGGCCTCATTTTGACCTTCGAGGATGGCAAGAGGGTCTACCACGCGGGGGATACCGCCGTTTTCGGCGACATGAAGATCATCGGCGACCTGTATGCGCCCGATCTGTGCCTCCTGCCCATCGGCAGCCGGTTCACGATGGACCCGCGCGAGGCGGCCCTGGCCGTCGAGCTCTTAGGCGCACAGCGGGTCGTGCCCATCCACCATTCGACCTTCCCGCCGCTCACGGGCACGCCGGAGCAGTTCGCAGAAGAAGTCGCGGCGCGGGGACTTTCGCCGGAGATAACCGTGATGGAGCCGGGCGATTCCATCAGCGTCTAGGCGCGGCGCAACCGGAACAAAATGATGAGAATCCGTTTTTTCAAAGCCAATGAAAGGAACTACGCATGAGTGAGGCCCCCCAAGTAAACACACGAACCGAGGATCGCGACGGAATGCGAATCACCTGGCACCAGCCCATCGAGATGGACGACGGCCTCGTGCTTCGCGCCGACGTTTTCCGGCCCATCGAGGAGGGGAAATACCCCGTCATCCTGACCTACGGCATCTACGCCAAGGGGGTGGCCTACCAGGAGGGCTATCACCACCAGTGGAACAAGATGGTGGTGGATTATCCGGAAATTCTCGAAATGTCCACCAACAAATACCAGAACTGGGAGGTGACGGACCCCGAGTGCTGGATTCCGCACGGCTACGTCTGCGTTCGCGTGGACTCGCGCGGGGCGGGCTGGTCTCCCGGCTTCATGCAGCCCAACTCGCCCCGGGAGATCGACGACCTCTATGAGTGCATCGAGTGGGCGGGCGTGCAGGAGTGGAGCAACGGCAAGGTGGGGATGCTGGGCATCTCCTACTACTCGCGCAACCAGTGGCGCATCGCGGGCCGAAAGCCCCCCCACCTCACCGCCATCATCCCCTGGGAGGGCGGGAACGACACCTACCGCGATTCGGGCTATCACGGGGGCATCCTGAGCCAGTTCACCGAGCAGTGGTCCAAGGTCCAGGTGATGAACGTCCAGTACGGACGCGGTGAGAACGCGAGGAAACACCCCGTGACGGGAGAATCCGCCGCAGGCCCCGTCACGCTCACGGAAGAACAACTCGCGCAAAACCGCATCAACGCTTTCCAGGAGCTCAAAAAACATCCCTTCGACGATCAGTGGCACCGGGACCGCTCAGGCGACCTCTCGAAAGTCACCCTGCCGCTTCTCACCTGCGCGAACTGGGGCGGACAAGGCATTCACCCGCGCGGGAATTTCAACGGCTATATCGAAACGCCCTCCGAGCAGAAGTGGCTGGAAACCCACGGGGATTCGCATTGGTCGCTCTTTTCGAGCGCCTACGGGCTGGATCTTCAAAAGCGCTTTTTCGACTATTTCCTGAAAGGAATCGACAACGGCTGGGAGGAGACCCCGCGCGTGGCGCTCAACGTCCGCCACCCGGGGCCGAAATTCGTCCACCGCTACGAGAACGAATGGCCGCTGGCGCGCACGCAGTGGACGAAGTTCTATCTCGATCTTAAGAACAAGGCGCTCAGCAGGGAACCCGTCGCGGGAGAAACAACCATCGAGTATGACGGCATGGGTGAGGGCGTGACGTTCAGGATGCCCCCGATGGAAGAGGAAACTGAAATCACGGGGCCGATGGCGTCCAAACTCTTCGTCTCCTCATCGACGGAAGACGCCGATTTGTTCATCATCGTCCGCGTATTCGACCCGGACGGCAAGGAGCTCACCTTCATGGGCTCAACCGACCCGCACACGCCGATTGCCAACGGCTGGCTGCGCGTCTCGCACCGCGCCCTGGACCCTGAGAAGAGCACCTTCTACCGCCCCTATCATCCCCACGACAAGGCGGAAAAGCTCACGCCCGGCGAGACGTATGAGTGCGACGTGGAGATCGTCACCTCGTGCATCGTCGTTCCCGCCGGCTGGCAGGTGGCGTTCACCGTGCGCGGGAAGGACTATGAATACACGGGCGAGCTCAGCGAGTTCGGAAAACAGTTCCACTACTCCACCAAAGGCACGGGCGGCATGACGCACAACGATCCGGACGCCCGCCCGGCGGCGATTTTTAACAACAAGGTGACCTTACACGCCGGCGGCGGACGCGACCCCTATCTGCTCCTGCCGATTATTCCGCCAAAAGAGGGGGAGTAGGCGAAGCGGGGGCGAACGCATATTTCCAGCCGCGGTAGTGACAACGAGCGTTCGGGTGCGAATCAACTCCTCTAAGGCGGTCTGTTGACCGTTGCGGCTCGAATTGCGATATTGTTTTCGATTCACGCGAGGGTGGACACAAACGCAAGGACCCAGGGAGGATTCAGAATGAAAGACACTTGGATCGGCTTTCTGGGCGTCGTGCTCACGACTCTGGCGGCCTTCGCGTTCGTCTACGGCGAAATGGGCGGCATCCGCGAAAAACTCGGGAGAATTGACGGCATACTTGTGGGAATTGAAGATCGCATGAAGAAAGTAGAGGAGAGGGTGGACCTCACGGCGCGAGATCTCAAATTCCTTACCGGGCAGTTGCAATCCTCCCGCACACCAACCCCAAAATGAAGACGCAACTCCACACGGGCAAAGGGGTTAAGGGCGAAAGCTATAAGGGTGTGTCGTCCGCTCAAAAATCGTGGCACATCAATATCACCCGGCGGCGGCGCGGCCGCCGTCCACTATGATGTGCTGTCCGGTGAGATAATCGGAAGCGGAAGAGCACAGGAAGAGTGCGGCTCCCGTCAAATCCTCGGGCAAGCCCGCGCGTCCCGCAGGCGTTCGCGCGAAGACTTCCGCCATTTTATCGGGATTGGCGAACAAGCCGCCCGTCATCGGCGTTTTTGTGAGTTGCGGCCCCAGGGCGTTCACCTGAATCCCGTGCGGCGCCCACTCGAGCGCCAGCGCGCGCGTCAAGGAGACGACCGCGCCCTTGGTGGCGATGTAGGCGGACTGGTTCGGCACCGCGCGCTCGGCCACCATGGAGGTCAAGAGAACGATTTTTCCGCCGCCTCCCTGAGCGACCATCGCCCTGGCGGCCTCTTGCGCGCACAGAAACGCCCCGCGCACGTTCGAGGCCAGGAGCGCGTCCAGATCCTCCGGCGTGTGGTCGAGGGCCGGCTTCACGATGTTGATCGCAGCACTGTTCACCAGAACGTTCAGCCCCCCGTGGACTGAGACCACCTCCCTCACCATCGCGGAAACCTCCCTTGAGTCCGCCACGTCGCAAGAGAGGAAATCAGCATCCAGATTATCCGCCCGAAAGGCCTCCAGCGCCTCGTCGCCGCGCTCGGCAGAGCGGCCCGAGAGCACGACCCGCGCCCCCGCCCCCGCAAGCGCCTTGCCTATCGCCAGGCCGATGCCCGACGTGCCGCCCGTCACGAGGGCGACGCGGCCATCCATCCTGAATTGCTCTATCATCATCTCACCTCCGAAATCACGAGAATCACAGGCGCGCCTTAAGATATTCCATCGTTCTGGTCGCCGCCGTCTCGAAGTCGGGCTTCTGGGCGAGCTGGGCGGAGAGATAGCCCCCATAGCCCACCTCTTTTAGCGCGGCGATGATCTCACCAAAGGGAATATGGCCCGAACCCGGGTAGGTGCGCGTGTTGTCTGCTATGTGAAAGTAATCGATCCGCGCGCCCGCCTCGCGGATCGATCCCGCGAAGGAGGCGTCCTCGATGTTCATGTGAAAGCTGTCGATCAGAAAACCCATCGCCTCGTGGTTCATTTCGTCGAGAAACGCGAGGCCATCTTGGGTGGAGCGCACGAAGTTCGTGTTGAAGCGGTGGTGCGGCTCGAAGAGCATGCGTATGCCGCGCTCCCCTGCCCTGTCCGCACCCGCACGGAGCGAATCCCACATCCAGGCTTCGGACTCCCCTCTTCGCTCGTCTTCCAGCAGATTCCCCCGGAAGCGGCCGATGTTCACCGGACAACCCAACTCGCCCGCGAAATCGATGTGCCCGAAAAGGCGCTCCAGGGCCTTGGCGCGCGCATCCGCGTCGGGGTGGCAGAGTTCAATCTCGTCCTGATAGGAAATCGGCGCCGTGCCGATGAGGGAGACTTCCAGTCCCGATTTCTTGAGCGTGCGGCGCAGTTCGTCCTTATCGAAAGCGGCGGTGTCGCGAATCGCGAGTTCCACGCCGTCAAAGCCCAAATCCGCCAAAAAAGTGAGATTGTCCCGGAACGCGCCGCGCACCGCGGGCATGAGCGGCGTCGTCACGTCGGGCGTTGCGACCACATAACCGATTTTCATTCTGCACTGCTCCTTTCACACAATCGTTTCATCAAAATTTTTATCGCCGTCCTGCGCTCGTTCATTCCGGTGGGTGCGGCGATACTATAGCCGCAACGCCGGGTGGGGTGAAAGAGGGATTCGCGTTGCCCGAAGGGCGGCGATTCTGTAGCCTTGAGGCCGTCTTATTCCACATGAAAACTGGAGAGTACAAGCATGAGAGAAGACCAGAGGCTGCTGCACGGCGCAATCGACACCCACATCCACGCATCGCCCAGCCTGTTCCCGCGCGTCTGCGACCACATCGAGTGCGCGCGCGGGGCGGCTTCGGCAGGGATGCGCGGCGTTGTGTTCAAGTTTCACCACGGCGATACGTCGGGCCGCATCCCCATCGTGCGCGAGGTGATGGGCGACGCCATCGAAATCTACGGGGGCATTACGCTCAACAGCCCGGTGGGCGGTTTCAACCCCTTCGCGGTGGACACCGCCATCAAGATGGGGGCGAAGATGGTGTGGATGCCCACCATCAACGCGCTGAACCACTTGGAAAAACTGGGCGCGCCGCATTTTCCGGGCATGAAGCAGGTACAAGGCGTGAAGCTCCAAGAGAAGGGCCTCACCATCTTCTCCGACGAGAAGCGCGCCAAAATACACGCGGAAGTCAGAACCATCTGCAAACTCATCGCCGATGCGGGAATCTGCCTGAGCACGGGACACCTGAGCGTGGATGAGGTGCGCGCCTTAATCCCCCTCGCGAAAGAAGAAGGAGTGAAGCACATCATCGTGCAGCATCCCGAATACATCGTGGACGCATCCATTGAACAGCAGGTGGAATTCGCAAAAATGGGGGCGTACATCGAGCATCTGGCGATCTTCTGCTTCACCCACTGGGGCGCATACCCTACGGATAAGAGCGCCCCGCCCATCTCCGTGAAGGAGCAGGCGAAGATGGTGAAGGCGGTAGGCCCCGCGCGCACGATTCTATCGACGGATCTCGGCCAACTGCACAACGCGCCCCCCTGGGAGGGCCTGCGCGTGTTCGTTCAGCTCATGCTGGAAAACGGCATCAAACCCAGCGAGATAGAGACGATGCTGCACAAAAACCCGGCCCGCGTGCTCGGCCTGCCGCTCAAGGCCCCGAAGCGGGAGACGGAATCGGTGCAAGAAAATTTGTTGCGTAGGTAGTAGAGAGGGGGATATTTCCAACCGAGGCTGAGGGATTAACCCCTTGAGATATTCAAAATCACTCCCCCTCATGCAGGTGTGGGAACACTCCCCCCTTGAGGGTCGGGCTTTCCGAGGGGAAAGTCCGTCGGTGAGGTAAGGGCGAAGCCCGCAAACGAGCCGGTGGGGGGTGAATTCCAACTGATAAAGGAGGGATTCCCCGACCGACTGAGAAAGGAGGGGCTGCGCTTTTTGTGAAAGCGGACCCTTATGTCCGCCCGTTATTTTTTTCATCCCTAAGCAATCGCTCCCTCTTCGGTCGCGATTGCCCCCCCACCGCATCAGCCTTCGCCCAAAGGGGGCTGTTGAAAAAGTCCCCCAAAAACAGGGAATGAATTTCTCAATCGACATATGCTTATGAAATGACTCCCCCCTTGAGGGGGAGTCGGCAAGGCGAGGACAGAGTCCGAAGCCGCGCCGGTGGGGGGAGCTTTTATTTTAGAAGCATACCCCTCACCGCATCAGCCTTCGCGCAAAAAACGCTCGGCTTCTGCGACTCCCCCTCAAGGGGGGAGTCATGTCTCCTACCTCCCCAGTCGGCTCCATACGCCGAATCACGAAATCATAACTTTTTCAACAGCCCCCCAAAGGGCTCGGCTTCTGCGACAATCCCTCATTCTTCAATCGGGATTGACCCTCAAGGGGGAGTAATTTACAAAACCGCGCATGCGCCGGAATGACAGATACTGAAACTCGGGTCCTACAGCGAATACCCCGCATCCCGAACAAACCGGGCGAGACTTCGCTTCGTTTCGTCCCCGAAACTCTCGAACATCTCGAGCGTGGCCCCCTTGCTTCCCTCCACCGCAGGCTGATCGAAGGGATTCACCCCGCGCAGCAGACCGCCGTATACGGCCACCCACTGCCAGAGCGCGATGAGACCGCAAACCTCGGCGGCGGCCAACGAATCGAGGGTGAGCACCATGTGGGGCGTTCCCCTGCTCTCGGCTTCCGCCACGACGCCCGCGTGCTCCATCTGGAGAAATTCCGTGCAGGTGACCCCGCCCGCCAGGCGTGCATCCTCCTGAAAGTTCCCGACGCATATTGATAAGCCCACGATGTTCTCACGGCCACCGAAATATCTCTGGTTCGTATGGTGCTGGCTCTCGGGCGCGCCCGCCCAGAGAATCGTCTGCCCGCGCCCGCCCTTGCAGTAGCTCTCATGAACGAGTTGCACGATGAGTTCACCTAAGCCTGAGAGCGCATGGGCGTAAATCGGCATGAAAACCTCCGTGTAACCGGCGTTCTCCGCCCGCCAGAGTTCGAGCGCCAGGTGTTTCGCCATGTTCTCGCTTAGGGGTACTACGGCTCCGAGTTTTCCGTGAGCGGCGGCGAAGGCGGCATCTATCTCCCCCGCCAGCGCCGTATTCCCGTGCAGCATGGCCAAGGGCAGGAGCGCGTTGTTCTGGGCGGCGGTGAAACGCCCGCCCACGTCGTCCGGATGCGGAAAGGTGTCGAGCCGTGCTTCGGCGACCATCTCGGCCAGCTTGCTCGGGCCCGAGGAGGTAATCGCCAGGGCCGGATAGCCGCGCTCCATCAAAAGGGCTGTTTCCTGAATCACGTTTTCGGTGTTACCGGATTTGCTCACCGGAACGACGAGCGTGTTCTCTGGATCAAACGCGCCGTCTCCGCGCAGCAGTTCTCCAAACAATCCACTCATGTCCGTGCCGTCGAGCAGGTGCAGTTTTCTGGAAAATCCCCGCCCTGAAAGCGCCAGATAGAGCGCCCAGACGTTTCGTATCGACCCCCCGTTTCCGACCACGACGACGTGCTCCTTGCCCTGCGCGGCTCCGAGTTTCGCCTCCATGCCCGCAACGTCTGCGCGCTCGGTGGCGAACCAGGGCTCTCCCGGCCCCGCCTGATACCCCGCTATCAGTTCCGCGCACTGTGCGGGGTCGTCCAGAAGATCTTTTTTCTCGCGCCAGAGGTCATCTTTTCCCTTATCGCCGAGCGGCGCTTCAAAACTTTTTGAATACAGATGCAGGCTCAAAACCGGCTCCTCGTTTCGCAAATGGTCGGAAGAAATCTCTTCGTATCAAATCGGCCCCGCCTCAATATGGGCCTTCATGCTGCGCAATACGATGGGAATCAGGCCGGCGCGCGGGAGACCCAGGCGTTCGTAAACGAACTCCGCCGCATCTTGGGGTGAAACGTCGCCGCCTTTTTGGGATAAAACCTCACGGATCAGCCCGTCGATCTCTCTCAAATAACCCGCCCCGCTCTCGATGTGGTTGGGAACCGCCTCATCGCGCGAGACTGCCCGGCTCATGGCGGAGAGCAGGACGTTCACCCCTTCAAGAGCCTTCAGCTTCTCAAGGCTCGCCAATGTGTCCGCCACGCTCTCATAAATCGGCAGCGTGCCGGGTTCGGGCAGCACGTCCCCGCAGATGAGCGCGCCGTCCTCGGGCATGAAGAAAGAGAGGCTCCCCGCAGAATGCCCCGGCGTATGAATCACCCGGACGGGTACGCCTCCCGGCGATATCTCATCGCCCCCGGTGAGAAAACCGGCGAGCTTCACGGGGCCCGATACCGCATCGCGCATTCTGCCCACCGGACGAACGTCGTGCTGATAGTCCAAATCCTCAATCATCCGCCTCTCCGCTTCGGGTCCAAGGAACTTCGGCCCCGCCCGCGTCGCAATCAGGCCGTTGCCGCCGATGTGGTCGAAATGAGAATGCGTGAGCAGGACGTGCGCAATTTCTTCCGGCTTTCGGCCGATGGATTCGATGTAATCGAATATCTCGGATGCAGTGGAGGCCACGCCCGTATCGATTACGGTGAGCGTCTCGCCCGCAAGGATATAGGAAGTCACGAACCGGGGGATTCGTTCACCTGTGGGCGTCTTGATCTCGAATTCCAGCCAGAGGCAATGCACATGGGATGTTATCTGCACGGAATCACCTATAGTGCTTGGTGTAAAATTCATCGCTCCATCGACACCGGGAATCTACCAAAACGCGAGGCAAACGCGAAACACCTACCTGCCCCGCCGTGCGAACCCGGGGCCATATCGCGATGCCTGCGCTTTTTTCGCGGCGGTTTTCTTGAAATCACGAAATCCTCATCTTTTCCTCGTCCCTATCTTGCTGTATAAAGCCGCTTTGCGGTGAGTTGACCGGAAAACCACCTTCTCGGGCAAACGGCCCGCCGCGCCCGGAAAACATTTTTGGGGGACTTGACGATGAATACGACCGCCTTGAGCCTCACCCTTCTCGCCGTCTTGTGTTTCGGCGTCTGGGGATTTTTCATGAAGCTGGGCCAGGAACGCCTGGGCGCCATGCCCCACCTGATGGGAATGGGCGTGACCACCGCGGTCGTCGTCGTCATCGCCGTGGCGAGCAGGCAGTTCCCCCTGCCGCCGATGCGCGCGGACATCATGTGGCTGCCCGTGGTCGCCACGCTGGCCACCCTGCTGGCCATGCTCTTTTTGGTGCTGGCGCTGTCGAAGGCCGAGGGCCAGACGGCGGGCGTGGTGGCGCTTTCGGCGCTGTATCCCGGCATCACGGCGGTGCTGGCGGCGCTCTTTCTGGGCGAGGGGTTCACGCCCGCCAAGATGGGCGGACTGCTCTGCGCCGCTCTGGCCGCATTCCTGTTCACCCGCTAGGTGAGACCTTAACACCATGACTTCCAAACGCGGACTTCGCATCGGCATCGATACGGGCGGCACGTTCACCGACGTGGTCGGCGTGCGCTCGGACACGGGCGAGGTCTTCACCACCAAGACGCCGACGACGCCCGCAGACTTCAGCGAGGGCTTGATCCAGGGCATCAAGAAAATTCTGTCTGAAACCAAGATTCGCCCCGCCATGGTGAACGGCGTGTTCCACGGCACGACTGTGGCGACGAACGCCATCCTGGAGCGCCGTTTCGAGGATATGGGCTTCATCGTCACGGGCGGGTTCCGCCACCTGCTCGAAATCGGGGGTGCGAACGGCAAGGCGAAAGCCCACTACGCCGCCTCCCTGCTCCAGAAACCCCGCGACGCGCTGGTCCCCCCCGAGCGTATCCGGGAGGCGAAAGAGAGAATCTCCGCATCAGGCGAGGTTCTCGAACCCATCAATGAAGGAGACGCGATAAAGCTCGCCAAATGGTTCAAGGCCCAAGGGATCGGCTCCGTGGGCGTCTGCCTACTGCACGCTTACGCAAACCCGGCGCACGAGCGCATCATTTTAGAGGCCTTCGAGCGCGAATACCCGGAATGTTTCGTGAGCATATCGAGCGAGGTGATCCCCGAACCCGGCGAGTACGAACGCGCCATCACCACCCTGCTCGATGCGTGCATCAAGCCGCGCATCAAGGCGTACATCGAGAGCGCCTCGAAGAAAATCGAAGAAACCCTGGGCGGCGCGCCCTTTATGATCATGAAAAGCAACGGCGGGGTTTCCACCGCGCGTGAAATCGCCAAGCGGCCGATAGGCACCGTGCTCTCGGGTCCCGCCGCAGGCGCCCTTTCCGCCGCCTACCTGGGAAAACTCTCCGGACACGAACAGCTCATCACCCTGGACGGGGGCGGCACCTCCACGGACATCGCCGTCATCGAGGGCGGCGAGGCCAAGCGCGCCACCCGGCACCAACTCGATGAGTTTCTCTTGAGGATGCCGATGATCGACGTCGTCACCATCGGCACGGGGGGCGGCTCCATCGCATGGCGAAGCCCCGAGGGGAGGCTGCGCGTAGGTCCCAGGAGCGCAGGCGCGGACCCGGGCCCCATCTGCTACGGAAAGGGAGGGGAGGATCCCACCCTCACCGACGCGAACCTGCTTCTCGCCCGCAGTCCGCTCCATCTGGCGGGGGGTGAGGTGAAGCTCAACAAGGCGCTCGCCATGAAGGCCATGCGCGAGCTTGCGCGCGGGTTCGACATGAACCCCCACGAGATGGCCTCGGGCGTGGTGGAAATCGCCGCATGGAACCAGACCCACGCCGTGCGGCGCGCGACGGTGCAAAGGGGCATTTCTCCCAAAAACTTCGCCCTGATGGCCTTCGGCGGCTCAGGCCCTCTAACAGCCGGCCTCGTAGCCGAACTGCTCGAAATCGACACCGTCATCGTGCCGCCCTTCGCGGGCATGACGAGCGCCTTCGGGCTGGAGGTCGTCGACCTCGTGAACGACCACGCGGCGGCGCATTACCAATCAGAAGAGAACGTCAACCTGGAAGTCCTGGGCGATGCGTATGAGAAGCTCGAAGCCCAGGCGGCGGCGGGCCTCGAAAACGAGGGCATCCCTGCCCACCGGCGGATGATGCGGCGCACCGCAGAGATGCGCTACCAGGGAGAGGCCACCGAGATCGAAGTCGACGTGCCCGGGGGCTACCTCACCCCGCCGGTTCTGGCGGAAGTTTTCGAGCGCTTCCACATGCTCTATCAGCGCCGCTACACCTACAATCACAAGGGGAGCCGTCCGGTCGAAATCGTGCATCTGCGCGTCACGGGCGTCGGCATGACGGAGCCGCCCAACCTGCCCCTGATTCCTGCAGGGAATGACAACCCCGAGGAGGCCTACAAGGGCGCGCGCCTCGTCTGGTTCAAGGAGCTGGGCGGATTTCACGATACGCCGGTCTACTACCGGGAGAGGCTTCGGGAGGGTAACTACATCCCGGGGCCCGCTGTCGTGGAAAGTTTCGGCAGCACCACGGCGATCTTCCCCAGGCAGGAAGCCCGGGTGGACAGGTACGGGAATCTGGTGATGCGCTTTCGATCGCAAGTCTTCGAGCGCGACGAGCGCGCAGGCAGGCCGACGGGCGCTCACGGCGTGGGAGCGGCGTGGAGATGAACGCGAACCCGATTGTGAGTGAAATTCTGGCAGGCGCCCTGCGCGCGGTCGAAGAAGAGGTCGAAGACCTCCTCGCGCGCATCTGGCGCAGCCCCTCGCTGCGCGACGCGGGCGATTTCTCGGTCTGCCTGTTCGACCGCTTCGGGCGCGCGCTCACCGGGCGGGTGCTGGCCACCGGCCCCGCGCCCATCATCCGCGCGTATCCCGAAATGGCCGAGGGCGACGTTTTTCTCCATAACGACCCCTACATGCCGCCTTCGGGCCTGGGCGAGGCTTCCGAGTTGTGCCTTACCCGCCCCCTGTTCGCAGAGGGCGCGCTCATCGCCTTTTTGCAGATCAGGGGACGCCATGACGACCTGGGCGGCGCGCTGCCCGGCGGGGCGAGCGTCGGCTCGCGCGAGAGCTATCACGAGGGCATCCTCATCCCGCCGGTGCGGATAGCCCGTGGGGATGAGGTTGTACAGGACATCAAAACCCTGCTCATGAGGAACAGCCGCCAGGCCCATCTACTGGGCGATGACATCGACGCGCAACTCGGCGCGCTCCGCATCGGTGCTGCGCGGCTCAAGGATTTGACGCGAAGATACGGGGCGGAGAACCTCTCGGCCTGTTTCGCCGATTTGCTCAGAGAATGCGAACTCGCGTTTCGCGGCCAGCTCATCCCGCAGCTTCCCGAAAAAAGCTGGACGGCCCGCACCGCTGTCGAATCAGACGGCGTAAACGGCCCCCATGAACTCACGCTCACGCTCACGCGGCGCACAGACGCCCTGCATATCGGACTAGACGCAGCCCCCCAGGCGCGCGGCCCCATCAACTGTCCATTAGAAGGTGATGGTGCGCAGTTCCTGACCCGACTCCTCGCCCCCATGCTGCTCCACCTTCAGGACGGCATGAGCGAAGTTCCCTTGAACGATGGGGCCTTGCGGGCGTTCCAGGTTCAGTTGCCCGAACCCGGCACGATACTCACTCCCCGCTTCCCAGCGCCGACGGGCTTAAGAGCGCTCACTCTCGGAAAGTTGCTCTCGGCGTTCGGCGAGGCGCTCTTCGAGGCATCGGGCGGACGCACGCCCACCGGCTTCGACAACCTGAGAACGCTCAGCTTTTGGGGACATGACGAAAAAGGCGGCTTTCACCTGCTGAGAGAAGCCCTGGGCGCAGGCGCGGGCGCGCACATGGAGGGGGACGGGGCATCCGCCGTTCCCCCGCTCGGCGCGACCGGCGGCATGCCCGTCGAGGTGATGGAGGCGCGTTATCCGGTGAGGGTCGAGTCGATGGGGCTGGCGCAGGACTCGGGCGGCGCGGGCGCGCGGCGCGGCGGCCTGGGCGTTTTTCGGGAATACCGCATGCTCATCGACGGCGTATCGGCGAGCGCTGCGGGAAGTGCTGAGGCGGGCCCCGCAGGCGGCGCAGGCGCATCGCCCGGAAAGCCGTATGAAATGCGCCACCTCTCCGGGAAAAAGAGCGCGCAGGCGCCCGCGGTCGGCGCGTCCACGGCGTTTGCGAGCGGCGATGCGATTCGCGTCTCCACCCCCGGCGGCGGCGGATGGGGCGACCCCAGGGAGCGCGAGCCTAAGGACGTGCGGGCCGACGTTTTACGCGGCTTCGTCTCCCCTAAGGCGGCGGAGGCGGTCTACGGCGTGGTTCTGGGAAAAGCGCCGGGCTTTGAAATCGATGAGGATGCGACCCGAAAACAAAAAAGAAAAAAATAATTTTCGGCTTTTCTCGCCTCCAGGGAGCATTACAGGACATGAGGGAGGAAAAAACCTCCGGGCGCACTTGGAGCCGCCCATCGTATCGGGTAGAATTCGACCCCGCAGGAGTCAATGGACGCCCGTAAAGCCAGAACGAAACTATTATTCATATCCCCTAAACTCTTGACAGGAGTGAGGTTCAGAGAATGGCCATCAAAGTCGGCATCAACGGTTTTGGCAGGATTGGAAGAAACCTGTTCCGCGCGGGTCTGGAAGACCCCGATATCGAATTCATCGCCGTCAACGACCTGACGGACCCGAAAACCCTGGCCCATTTACTCAAGTACGACTCGGTGCACGGTCGGTTCCAGGGCGAGGTGGAAGTGGGCGATGGGGAAATCAGGGTGAACGGAAAATCCATCCGGGTGCTTTCAGAGCGCGACCCGGCGAACCTCCCCTGGGGGGAGATGGGTGTGCAGGTGGCCATCGAGAGCACCGGCATCTTCACCAAAAGATCGGACGCGGAAAAACACTTGAAAGCGGGTGCGAAGAAGGTCATCATCTCGGCCCCGGCGACCGATGAGGACATCACCATCGTCTTGGGCGTGAATGATGACAAATACGACCACGCCTCCCATCACATCATCTCGAACGCGAGCTGCACCACGAACTGCCTGGCGCCCGTGGCCAAGGTGCTGCACGAGAAATTCAAGGTCAAACACGGGCTGATGACCACGACGCACGCCTACACGAACGATCAGAAAATACTCGACCTGCCCCATTCGGACCTAAGGCGCGCGCGGGCCGCGGCGGTAAGCATGATTCCCACCTCCACGGGCGCCGCGAAAGCGGTGGGCCTCGTACTCCCTGAACTCAACGGCAAGCTCGACGGCATGGCGATTCGCGTTCCCACGCAGGATGTTTCGGTCGTCGACCTCGTGGCCGAGGTGGAAGTGGCCGTGACGGCGGAGGAGGTGAACGACGCGTTGAGAGAAGCCGCGAACGGACCGCTGAAGGGAATACTCGATTACACGGATGAGCCGCTGGTGTCGGTCGATTACCTAGGGAACCCGGCATCATCCACCGTGGACGGCCTCTCGACGAAAGTGCTGGACAACAAGATGGTCAAGGTCATCTCCTGGTACGACAACGAATGGGGATTTTCGTGCCGGATGGTGGACCTCATCAAAAAAGTGGGCGCGGCACTCTAAGAGGCTTAGGTGTAATGGGGACAATCACGAGCAACATTGAAAACGGTGACCCGAAACTCGGCGTCGAGGATATCGACGTCGCGGGCAAGCGGGTTTTCCTGCGCGTCGATTTCAACGTGCCGCTCGACGATCAAGGGCACATCATCGACGACGCCCGCATCAGAGCCGCCCTGCCCACCATCAACTATCTTCTGGATGAGGGAGCGCGGGTCGTCATCGGCTCCCATCTCGGCCGGCCCAAGGGAAGGTTCGAAGCGAAAAGCTCCCTCGCCCCGGTCGCAAAACGCCTGGCCCGGCTGCTGGAGAAGGAATGTCCCTTAGCACTCACCTGCACGGGAGCAGATACCAGGGGCATGGTGGAGGAGATGAAAGCCGGCGAGGTTCTCCTGCTGGAGAACCTCCGCTTTCATCCGGGAGAGGAGAAAAACGACGAGAAGTTCGCCCAAAAGCTCGCCTCCCTGGCCGATGTCTACATCGGCGATGCGTTCGGCAACGCCCACCGCCACCATGCTTCGATGTCGGCGATCACGAAGTTCCTGAATCCCGCCGGCGCCGGTTTTCTGATGATCAAGGAAGTGAGCTACTTAAGCGGCGCGGTGAACAACCCGATGCGCCCCGTGGTGGCGATTCTCGGCGGCGCGAAGGCGAGCGCGAAAATCGGCATCGTCGAGCGCATTCTCCCAAAAATGGACAAGATCATCATCGGAGGCGGCATGGCGGGCACCTTCCATCGCGCGCTGGGCTACGAGATGGGAAACAGCCTGGTCGAGGAGCACATGGTGGACACGGCGCGCTCGATCATGAACAAGGCGCAGGAGTTGGAGGTGAAGTTCTACCTTCCCAGCGACTACGTGATCGCGGACAAGTTCGAGGCCTCGGCGGAAACCAAGGTGGTGCCCGCGCAGGAAGTGCCCGAGGACTGGTACGCGCTCGACATCGGACCCGCGAGCACCACTTTGTTCGGCGAGGTGCTCCAGGACGCGAAAACCATCATCTGGAACGGTCCGATGGGCGTGTTCGAGGTGGATGCCTTCTCGCGCGGCACCTACGCCATGGTGAACCACGTGGCGAATTCCTACGCGCTGACGATAGTGGGCGGCGGCGATACGGACGTGGCCGTTCACGCGGCGGGGGAATCGCGCCGCATTTCATACATCAGCACGGGCGGCGGCGCCTTCCTGGAACTGCTCGAGGGCAAGGAGCTTCCCGGCCTCGCCTGTCTGACGGACAAGCACTAAAAATCCCGAAAAGAAAAAGAGGAACTCACGATGCGGCGCGCCCTCGTGGCCGGCAACTGGAAGATGAACAAGACGATTGACGAGGCGCGAACGCTCGCGCGCGAGGTGGCCCAGGGCGTCGCGGAGGAGAACTTCTCCGGCGTGGACGTCCTCCTGGGTCCCCCGTATCTCGCCCTTTCGGCGGTGACGGAGGCGGTGTCAGGTAGCGCTGTCGGCGTCGCCGGGCAAAACTGCTCCCATCACCCCGATGGCGCCTACACTGGCGAGGTGAGCGTCTTGATGCTCAAGGATGCGGGTGCGACCCACGTTATTCTCGGGCACAGCGAAAGGCGCGAGATAATGGGAGAAGGAGACGCCCTCATCGCCCGCAAGGCGGCGGCGGCGAGCGCGGGCGGTCTCGTGCCGATCATCTGCCTCGGGGAGCCGTTTTCCACGAGACGGGCCGGGACCACGCTCGCGCGCATCGCCCATCAGGTGGAACTCTCGATCCAGGGCGCGTTCACCTCCCCTCCCGCCGGCGGCCTCATCATCGCGTATGAACCCGTGTGGGCCATCGGCACGGGCCTCACGGCCACGCCCGGGCAGGCCCAGGAGGCGCACGCCTTCATCCGCGAGCGGCTCGAGGGAGTTTTCGGCTTGGAATGCGCGCAAGAAACGCGTATCTTATACGGCGGTAGCGTGAAACCGGATAATGCCGCGGAGTTGTTCTCGCAACCCGACATCGATGGGGGTCTCATCGGCGGAGCGAGTCTGAAGGGCGAAGATTTTCTGAAAATCATCCGCGCGGCCCGGATAAGTTCGGGACAAACATGAAAAGAGTGAGAAAATGACGATAGTATTGACCGTTTTGCATGTGGCCGTAGCGCTTTGCCTGATCCTCTCCGTACTTCTCCAGGCGGGAAAAGGCGGCGGTATGGGCGCCGCTTTCGGCGGATCGAGCGATACGATGTTCGGCGCGCGGGGACCCGTGAACTTTCTGAGCAAGCTCACGACCGGCGCAGCCGTTCTCTTCATGGTGACCTCGCTTATGCTCACCTACATCGGCTCGCATAACGCCAATGAGGGCGCCTCGATAGTGCCCGCCGCACCGGTGAGGGCCGCGCCTGCGAAACCCGCCGCCCCGGTGAAGAAATAGGGCGGGCGAGACTGGTTCCGCTGTTCGCGCGCGCTGAGGGCCGACGATGCTGATCAAGCGCCTCCTGCTGTTGCTTCCCATTCTCATCGCGGCCGTCTTGTTTCAGTCCTACTTCTGGGTACCGACGTTTTCCGACCAGACCAAGGGAGGCGATGAGCGCCTCCGCCAGTTCATCACCGGCTCCATCGGCGACGCCCAAATCCTGAACCCCATTCTTCATGCCGACACGGCGAGCGGCGACATCGTCGACCAGATATTCGAGGGCCTCATCGACAGGGATCGCGACCTCTCCTATCGGGGCCGGCTGGCCACCTCTTGGGAAATCTACGAAGAAGCGTTCTTCGTGCCCCACCCCGAGGGCCCGGGCGCCAAGGCCCTGGCGGCGCGCATCGCGCGGGCGCGCGACGTTGGCGAAGCCGCGTGGCTTAAAAACATCGAAAAAATCGAGGTTAGCCCTCCCGCCGAGCAGAAAACCGCCATTCGCACCCCGCCGCCCAAGGGGAAGAAAAAACCGGGCCGCAAAGAGGTCGTCATCGCCTATCCCGAGCGCGTGAAGATGACGCTCAAGAACGTGGATCAGGACTTGTTCAAACACCTTGAAAAGTGGCTCGGGAAAAACGGCATCGCCAAAGACCCCGCTCGCTACGTCAAGACCAAACTGCCCGAAAAACTGCGTCCTGCCGCCGCGCGGCGCGTGATTCTCACCGAGCACAACCCCGTCATCATCTTCCAGCTCAGACGCGGCGTGCGCTTCCACGACGGCCACGAATTCGACTCGGGCGACGTGCGCTTCACCTATAATGCGATCATCAATCCCAAAAACCTCTCCCCGAGGGTGCCCGATTACGAACCCGTCAAGCGCGTGGAGACGCCCGACAGGTTCACCGTAAAAGTCACCTACAAGCGTCTCTACTCCCCCGCTTTCGGCACCTGGGCCATGGGGATGCTGCCCGAGCATCTACTGAACGCCCAAAAGCTCGCCCAAGAAGCCAAGAGCAAGGGCAAAGACTCAAAGACTTTCAGCCTGCGCGACAGCGCGTTCAACAGAAAACCCGTCGGCACGGGGCCGTTCGTCTTCAAGGAATGGCGCTCGGACGAACTCATCCGGCTCGCGCGGAACGAGGACTACTGGGAGGGGCCGCCCGAATACCACGAATATGTCTACAGAATCCTGCCCGACCCCCTCACGCAGGAGATTACCTTCTACGCGGGCACCGTGGACCGCTACGGAGCAGGCGCCCATCAGGTCGAGCGGCTCAAGAAAGACCCGAGGTTCCAGGTGTTCTCGGGCCTCGGCTTCGGGTTCACCTACGTCGGCTACAACCACCGGCGCTGGCCGTTTCAGGACGCGCGCGTGCGCCGCGCGCTGGGGCTGGCGGTGAACACCAAACAGATTCACCGCTACGTGCTGAACGGCGAGGCCGAGGACATTACCGGCCCGTTCGTGAAACAAGGCCCGCATTACAACAAAAAAATCAAACCCCTGCCCTACGACCCTAAGAGGGCGGTGCGTTTGCTGCACGAGGCGGGATTCAAGAAAAAAGACGGAATCCTGATGAAAAACGGCAAGCCCCTGGCCTTCAACCTGATGACGAACCACGGCAACGAGATCAGGCGCGCCGTCGGCACCGTGGTGCAGGACTCCTGGAAGAAGATCGGCGTAAAAATCACTTTCTCGCAAGTCGAGTGGGCCGTGTTCATCCGAAAGCACGTCAACCAGCTCAATTTCGACGCGGTCGTCCTCGGCTGGAGCATGGGTTTGGACCCCGACCTCTACCAGATCTGGCATTCGAGCCAGACGAACAAGGGCCAGCTCAATTTCGTGGGCTACAAAAATCCCAAGGCCGATGAGCTCATCATCAAGATCCGCCAGGAATACGACCTCGCGACGCAGGTTCGCCAGGCGCATGCGCTCCACCGCATCATCGCCGCGGATCAGCCCTACACGTTCCTGTACGTCGGCAAATGGACGGCGCTGCTCGACAGAAAAATCGCCATCGCCAGACGCTTGAGAGACGGAAAAATACGCCCGCAGAAAATCCGCTCCACCATCACGGGAAGCTACTCCTTCGATTTCAACGAATGGATCAAGTTCCCCCGAATCCCCCAATTCGAGAACTAAAATGGGCGCCTACATCATCCGCACGACGCTGTTCAAGCTAGTGACGCTCTTCATCATCTCGATCGTGAGTTTTCTCATCATTCACCTGGCGCCCGGGGAGCCGAGCCAGATCGACCCCTTGAACCCGCGCTTCACGCAAGAAGACCTCGCGCGCTACCGCGCCGCCTTCGATCTCGACAAGCCGCTTCCGGTGCAATACTGGCTCTTTTACAAGAAATTCTTCACCGGCGAGCTCACGAGCCTAAAGGACAACCAGCCCGTTTTCGGGAAAATATGGCGGCGCTTCCTGATCAGCCTGCCCCTGTTCATCGTAGGCACCATCATCACCTGGTGCCTCTCGTTTCCGCTGGGAATCGCGGGCGCACTGCGGCGCTACACCTTTTTCGACCGCTCCACCACCTTCATGAGTTATCTCATGATCTCGATGCCGAGCTTTTTTCTCGCCTACATCCTCATCATCGCCGTGGTTCAGGGATTCACGCTGCCCTTCGTCGACTACCGCGTGCCGGGCCTGGAAGTTTCCGTCCTGGGAATCGAGACCTTCGGCCGGGGCGACTCCTCTCCCCTGTTCAGAATCAACGACCGCATCTGGCATCTGGTGCTGCCCAGCCTCGTGGGCGCGGTCGGCGGCATCGCCGTGCTTTCACGTTACGTTCGCGGACAGATGATAGAGGTGGTGGATTCGGACTTCATCCGCACGGCCCACTCCAAGGGGCTGGATGAGAACACCGTGAACTACGTGCACGTCTTGAGAAACGCGGCGCTGCCCTTCGTCACCATGTTCGGCCTCATCCTGCCGGGGCTGATCGGCGGCTCGGTCATCATCGAGAACATTTTTGCGTGGCCCGGCATGGGCCGCCTGGGCTTCGAGGCCGTGCTGGCGCGGGATTATCCGGTGATATTAAGCCTGAACTTCATCTCCGCCATCCTGGTCGTTATCGGCACCTTTATATCCGACATCCTGCTCGTCATCGTCGACCCGAGGATCCGCCTGTGAACGAAACACTAGATATGCGCGAGATGATTGAGGAGATGGGGGAAGAACTCACCCCCGGCCAGCGCGTATGGCGGCATCTCCAGCGAAACCGGATGGCGATGGTGGGCGGCGGCGTGCTGGCCTTCTTCTTCGCGCTGGCGGCGCTCGGCTTCGTCAATTCCGCCCTCATGAGCGAGCCGATGTTCGACGCCAACGTCGTGCGCCTGCCGGACAAGCTGAAAGCCCCCCTCTCCGCCCCGAAGGTGGGGGAGATCCCCAGGGAAAACCTCCCGCGCCTGGGGATTTACGTGTTCGGCACGGATGATCTGGGCCGCGACGTGTTCGCCAGAATGCTCGAGGGCACCTTCATCTCGATGTCGGTGGGCTTCGTAGCCATCGGCATCGCCACGTTTCTGGGAGTCGCGATAGGCGGGATCGCCGGGTTTTACGGAGAGATCAAGCCAAGCGGCGCGCCCCTGTTCGGCTTCATCGGCGCCGGTCTCGCGGGCTACGCCGTGTGGAACGAGTTAGGGTTCCTGACGCTGCTGTTTTCCATGACGGGCGCAGGTCTGGGGCTATCGGTGCGCCGCGGCGGCCGCTCGCTGTTCCTGGAGGGCATGATCTTCGGCGCGCTCTTAGGACTTGCGCTCGGCGCGTTCGAGCCTTTCGAGTTCAGCGGCTTCGCATCTGATTTCGGTCTTCAGGTGCGCACGCCCTATTGGAAAGAAGGATTCTTAGGCTTGGCCTGTCTCGTAACGCTCGCCGCCTTCGGCGGGGCGCAGGGCAGAAACGCGGAGGAAAGCGCGGCGGACGGCGTTTCCCTAAGCGCTATCACGGGCGGGGGAGCCATCTATTTTCTCCTCTTGCTCTCGGGCCTCTACCTCGCCTATCCGGGCCATGCCGCGCACCTGTGGCTGAGTCTCTCAGGCGCCGTGGTTTGCGTTTATTTCTACCAGAGATTCGACGTCACCACGCTTCTTCATAAATTCCGGCTGCCCAAGGTGGACATCATCTACACCACCATCGTGGACGTGCAGCTTTCGTTCCCCTCGTTTTTCGTGCTGCTCACCATCCTGGCCCTCGTGACGCCCAACATCTGGATCATCATGGTGGTCATCGGCGTCCTCGGCTGGGTGGGGCCTGCGCGTTTCGTGCGCGCGGAGGTGCTCTCGCTGAGGGAACAGCCCTTTGTGGAGTCCGCGCGCGCCACGGGCGGTTCGGACAGGCTCATCATCTTCCGCTACTTGATCCCCAATTCGATGGCGCCCGTGCTGGTCTCGGCCACCATCGGAATCGCGGGCGCGATTCTCACCGAAGCGAGCCTGAGTTTTCTCGGCTTCGGCGTTCCGCCGCCCCAGGCGAGTTGGGGGAACATCTTCTCGGACGGGAAGAAATACATCTTCGACGCCCCCTGGCTCACCTTCATCCCGGGTTTTGCGATACTCATCGTCATGCTCGCCTTCAACCTCTTCGGCGAGGGCCTGCGCGACGCCATGAACCCGAGGGCGAACTCCAGATAGCATCATCGGCGGGAGGGCGGCCGCCTCCATGCGCAACACCTGAACGCGGTTTGGCTCGCGGGTGCGAAGCGCCGCTCAAGTCCATGTATAAAGGGCGTTGACAGCCCGGCGCGCGCAACGCTATATAGCCTCATGCCCCGATGTTTCGCTTGGAATATCCGGGGACACATGCCCAAGTGGTGGAACAGGTAGACACGCTAGCTTGAGGGGCTAGTGGGGGCAACCCCGTGTCGGTTCGAGTCCGGCCTTGGGCACCAAGATACCTTCGCTTTATACGCGACCCGGGCGAACCCGCCCGGGTCGTCCTCTCATCCAGTCTGAAACCTCGCCGAAAATAATCCGGGCTTTTTTTGTGGCGAAATGTTCGCTTCGAAACCTATATTAAGAATATAGGAGAGCGACATATCTCTCTCACGAGCCAAAACCGCCGAAGGAGACCGGCATGAGCCAATACATCTGGATTTGCCCAACCTGCCGACACCAGTTTCAAGGACACGTGTTCGATGAGGGCACCTTCGGGTCCGGCCCCATTTGCAACACCTGTTGCGTGGAACTGGAATTCCTATCCGTAGAGGATGCGGCGGATGAACCCGCGTTCAACAAACGAAAGGGCAAGACAGAGGCCCGTACCCCTCACTCCGCCTTGGGCCTCGGGGCGTGATATCTGCGGTATTCCTCGCCGAAGCAAAGAGAAGTGAAATCGCGCATCCTGTCGATGAATCAAATAGCCCGTCATTCAGCGAGTTTTTTGTAAAGCGGCGCGAACCTCTCGTAACTCGCCTGATATACCGCCATCACATGGGCGCGCGGCCTGCTCCCTCTGCGTTTTTCGATCAGATCGGCCAGCGCCTCATCGACCAGGGCCTGAAGCTGCCGTCCCTCGCTGCGCGCAAGGTCGCGGCGGGCTTGATGAATCCGGCGCGGCCTCGATGAGTGGCGGGGAAAGGGAACCGACTACGCGGCGGGGAGAAAATTTTTTTTCCCGCTCCCCTTCATCGGGGGAAATCGGCAAAACAGGGCTTCATGCTCCATGCCGAAAGCGGAAAGGGATTTTTTTATGCGCGCCGTCAATTTCATTACATGGCCGGGCGGGCATGATATGATCTCGCCCGGATGATAACGTCGCATGGTTCGACCACTGATAAAGGAGGGAGACGGATGAGCGAGGCGATGAAGTGGACACTCAAAATCACGAAATATGAAGATTATCACCTTAACAACTTAGGTGTCGACGAACTGAAATATCTCAACGCCAAGGAATGTTTTGCTGAAACGGAAGCGAGAAGAATAGCCTATGAAACCATCGAGAAGCTCATTGATGAATACCCGAATCATGATGATAGATGGCTTGAAGGGTTTGAGATCACAATTACTTCCCCATCTGGGCAGGAACAGATCATCACCGCGAATGAGATACCAGAAGCTAGGCGTGAAAACCTGCGAAGAAAACGGGAAAATGCCTAAGAACCGGGGGGGAGGGCCTGCCTTTTCCGCGCACGGCGGCGCATGGGCCGCTGATGGCACCGCCGCCGCTTGCCGATAGGGCACACTTCGGAGGGGTGAGTGACGAACTACGCAGACAAATTGGAGGCACAAAAAATGTCGCAATATCTAATAGTTGATGTGGATAGTTGGCTAACCCATAAAGGAAACGAGAAACCGTATCTGGATGTTGCAATTCCTTCTGTCTTGGAGTCTGTCTTCTGCGCGCTTGTAGGTGCTTTCGGTAAGTTACCTGACGAACGAATTGAAGTCTCTTGGTGGAAAGATTTACCCAGAGTCCTTTTAGATTCCTGTCCTTATCAAATCCGTATTAATGCTCAAAATAGGAATTGGTGCCAATACGTCTATCAGTTCTCGCACAAACTGTGCCATGTAATGACGAACTACAATCGCAACAAAGTACATCGCCATTGTTGGTTTGAGGAAAGTCTTTGCGAAATGGCGTCGTTATTTGTTTTGCATGAGCTGTCAGAATCTTGGAAAACCAACCCACCTGAGAATGTAAAGGGCGCAGCAGAATTTGCACCAAACCACGCAATATATTGTGAGAGTGCTGTA
Source organism: bacterium (assembly GCA_965261085.1). Lineage (GTDB taxonomy): Bacteria > UBA8248 > UBA8248 > UBA8248 > UBA8248 > Bin107. Next base: position 1,985,303 of record OZ253442.1, on the reverse strand, counting down.
CTGCAATACATGACCCCAGAAGAATACAATAATATTTTAAGTATACATTTACCAGAATGGTTCGCATTAAAACTTAAGGATATGGAAGCCGATTCTTATCTTCGCGACCGCAATGTGGTTGTAGCCCTTGCCCTCTTGGAGCATTTCCAGAGTGCTCCTTCTCTTTGGGCGGACTGTGGATATCTAAATTATTGGAATGTTCATGAAAACGAAACTTTTGAAGACTATTTGAATTCATGGGAAAAGTGTTTGAAATGCAATGACTCTGATTCGGTTCGAGTACCTTCCTTAGTTCGGAAGATGTTTTATGGTTTTTAGGCGTGAAGATAAACCTGCTGAAAGCTAGCCTAGAATCCGCGCCAGTGGGCGACGGCGATCTTATGGACGAGCCGTTCCTGTGATAGCCATATTTGCGTCGCCCCCTTCATGCTGCTCTTGCACCCTAGTATTGTGTACGGGCCTTTCCCTTGATGTGATGGCGTGAAGTCCGGGTTTGGACAAGCCCTGTGCCTAGACATCGTGTGAGCCCGAGCGTGCGCCTGAGTGATCTACTCCGCCTCTTCCTTCGGTCTCGGGGCGTGATACCTGCGATATTCCTCCCCAAAACAAAGGGTGGTGAAATCCCCCATCCTGTCGATGAAGATATACCCGTCGAGATGATCGTACTCATGCTGGCAGACGCGCGCGGCGAATCCTTCCAACTCCTCGGTATAGGCGCGTCCCTCCGCGTCCAGAGCTTCCAGACGCACACTCGTGCTGCGCGGCACGCGGCCATGAATGTCGGGGATGCTGAGGCACCCCTCCCAATCCTCCCAACCCTCCTCGCCTAATGGCGTGAGCCTGGGGTTCACCGCCACGCGCAGCGTCTCCTCATCATCCGGGTCCGTCTGCATGACGAACACCCTGAGCCCGTGGTGCACCTGCGGGGCGGCCAAGCCTACGCCCGCGTATTCGGCCATGGTCTCGATCATGTCCTCGACGAGGTCCGCGAGTTCGGGACTCCCAAGCTCCTGCAGCGTCAACTCGCGCGCCTTTTCGCGCAAGACGGGGTGGCCCATGCGGGCGACTTTCAGAATGGACATCTACCTCTCCCCTTCGCCTTGGGACGGGACGGGCGGAAGAGCGGCGAACCAGGCGGCCAGACCACCCGGGTCCACTGTTTCCTCCAGCGAGTCCACCACGCGGTCGGCCTCACCGAGCTTTTCGGCGGGATAGCTCGTCGTCACCGCGAGCGTCCTCATGCCTGCGGCATTGCCCGAGCGCACGCCTGCGACGGAATCCTCCACCACCAGACATGAAGCGCCCGGAACCGGCACAGCCAAGTTCTCGTTTATCCGCGTAAGCGCAGTCAGAAAACTCTCAGGGTCCGGTTTTCCGCGACCCACCATCTCCGCCGTCACGATGATCGGGAAACAATCTATCAGACCCACCCGTTCGAGCACGGGCCGCACCTCGTGACCCAGCGCCCCGCTCGCGATGGCGAGGGGCCAGTGGCCGGCGGCAGCGCGTATCATCTCCGCGGCGCCGGGCAGAATCTGCGGCGCAAGAGCGATTTCCTGGTAGCGCGCTTCTTTTTGTTCTAAAAGCTGCTCGAAACGATCGGGGTCGACCGCCACGCCGCGATCGTTCAGCACGTGGGTGAACAGGAGCCTGTCGTCGAACGCGAGATAGCGCTCGGCGTATTCCTCTTCCGTCAAATCCAGGTCCAGTTCCTCTGATAGCACCGCCTGAAACGCCGCCAGGTGGAGCGGCTCGCTGTCCGCGATGGTGCCGTCGAAATCGAATATAATCGCCCTGAGATCCGCCATCGTTTTTTATCGGGATTTACAGCCATCCCCCTCCATCTTCAAAGATACTCTCGCCCGTAATGTACGCAGAAGCGTCGGACGCCAGAAAAACCGCCAGGCCCACGATGTCCTCGGGCTCGCCCATGCGGCCGAGCATCGTCTTTTCCTTGAGCCATTTCTCGACGCTCGGATCTTCGAGCGCGGGCGCCAGCATCGGCGTGCGGTGCACGCCCGGGCAGATGCAGTTCACGCGAACGCCCTGCGCCCCCCACTCCGCCGCCAGCGCTTTCGTGAGTCCCAGGACGCCGTATTTACTCGCGCTATACGCCGCGCGCGCGGGTCTGTGGCCCCGCTCACCCAGGAACGTGCCCACGTTCACGATGCTGCCGGAACCTCGCGCGAGCATCCCCCGCCCCACGGCCTGTGCGCACAGAAAAGCACCCGTCAGGTTCACGTCGACGACGAAACGGAAATCCTCAGGCCTCACATCCACACTCGGGTCGGCGTTCATAACGCCCGCTCCGTTGATCAAAACGTCCACCCCGCCGAGTGTCTCTTCCGTCCGGGCTACGGCGCGCGCCACGTCTTCTGCACTCGTGACGTCCGCCCCGATGGCGAGCGCGCGGCGTCCCAAGTCTTCAATACAGCGCGCCGTCTGCTCCACCAGACCCTCACGCCTGCCCAAAACGGCCACGGCGGCGCCCGCTTCCGCCAGACCCAGCGCCATCGCAGCGCCCAAGCCCGTGCCCGCGCCCGTCACCAGGGCCACTTTTCCGTCCAGACGAAATTTATCGAGTATCAAGCCAGTGTTCCTTTGGCGTCATAAAACATAGCGCGGCGATTTGCGCCTCTCTCATGAAAGCGCCCCAAGCTAGGGGATGGCGCATGGGGGTGTCAATACGAGGGGCGATATTTCGACCCGAGGCGAGGAGCGCGCCGGATGCGCCTCATTGTCGAGCGCGCACAGGAGGGATAAAATCGCTTCCGATGCGCGCCGCCCATCAGGCCCCGCATCATCGCCATCGCCTTCACCCGCCGAGATGAGTTTCCTAATGGCCGACACAAAACGCCATACCCCGAAGGACGAGCCGAATAAAATCTGCCCCCTGTGCGGGGCGAGCGAGGCCGGGCTCTATCTTCACGCCGATGGGAGGGATTATGCGCATTGCCCCGTCTGCCGCCTCATTTTCGTGCCGCCTGAATACTGGCCCGCGCCCGATCAAGAAAAGGCGAGATACGAGCAGCACCAGAACTCAGGCTCCGATGAGGGCTACGTCGCCTTTCTCAAGCAGTTGAGCGACCCTCTGGCGGGAATGCTGCGCGAAGGCGCGCGTGGGCTTGATTTCGGGGCAGGTCCGGCATCCGATGGACGCCCCGTCTTGTGTGAACTCCTCGCCGACGCAGGAATCAAGTGCCTGCCATACGACCCCTATTTTTTCCCGGAAACTCCCGAGGGGCCTTTTGATTTCATCGCATCGAGTGAGACGTTCGAGCACTTGAGACACCCGAGGGAGGAGATCGAACAGATATATGAAAACCTCAAAACGGGCGGTCTCCTGGGCGTCATGACGGCGTTCTGGGATGAGGCGCTCTTCGCCGACAACTGGCACTATAGGCGCGATTTCACCCATCTTTGCTTCTATCGGCTGGAGACTTTCGCGTGGGTTGAGGCGCACTTCGGCTTCGCGCGCCGCTGGACGGAGGGTCGCCGCGTCATCATCCTGGAGAAGCTTTGATACGGATCGGCCGCCGTAGCTTCGCCGGAATGTGAGGCGTAACTGCGCCACCGCCATCCTCAAAAATTGAAATACGGCTCGGCCGGCATGATGGCCTCGGTTGTGGAGCGGGTCTGCATTGCCGCCCGCCCGAAAGAATTTCAACCAGTCTCCCTCACGTCCCCCTATTTTTGATATTGCTTGTTCGCGCCCATCCGGTGTGGCATTCTGATTTCGTGGAAATAACCTTTCGATTCACTTGAGGAACCATCCCTTTGCGCACGATGAAGACGGACATCCTCATCCTAGGCTCAGGCGGGGCGGGCCTCCTGGCCGCACTCGCCGCGCACACCCAAAACCCCGCCTTAGACATCACCGTGGCGGTCAAGGGTTTATTTGGGAAAAGCGGCTGCACGCGCATGGTGCAAGGCGGCTACAACGTCGCCCTCGCCGAAACCGACTCGGTGGAAAACCATTTTCTCGACACCTTGAAGGGCGGGGCGTGGATTAACGATCAGGAACTCGCCTGGACGCTCGTGAGCCGCGCGCCCGGCTGCGTGGAGCGGCTCGAAACCGTGTGCGGCTGTTTTTTCGACCGCAACGAGGACGGCACTATCCACCAGAAAGCCTTCGCTGGCCAGAGTTTCGATCGCACGGTGCACAAGGGCGATCTGACGGGCATCGAACTCACAAACCGCGTCGCGGAGCAACTCGTCAGGCGCGGGGTGGACGTGCTGGAAGAAGCGCGCGCGGTGGCGCTTTTGCCCGCAAGGCGCGAACCCGAGCGGGTCGCGGGCGCGCTGCTGCTCGACATCCAAAACGGGGAGTTCATCGCCGTGAACGCGAAATGCACGCTCCTCGCCACGGGCGGCGGCCCCACGCTTTATAAAATCTCCGCCTGCGCGCAGGAACTCGCCACCGACGGCATGGCCATCGCTTGGGAGGCGGGCGCTTCTTTTTGCGACATGGAGATGGTGCAGTTCCACCCGACGGGCATCCTCACGGGAGACGGTCTCCAGATAACCGGCACACTGCTCGAAGAGGGCCTGCGCGGCGCGGGCGGACACCTCAAGAACGCGGCGGGCGAGCGCTACATGGAGCGCTACGACCCCGAGCGCATGGAGCGCGCCACGCGCGACGTCGTCTCGCGCGCGGGCTACACCGAAATTATCGAGGGCAGGGGCACGGAGCGCGGCGGCGTGTTCATCGACGTGAGCCATTTGGGACGCGCCTTCGTGCGCAAGAATTTCAAGGGCATGGTCGAGCGCTGCGCCGATCTGGGCTACGACCTCCTGAGCGGCCCCGTGGAGGTGACCCCCACCGCGCATTACATGATGGGCGGCGTGAAGATAGACACCAGTTGCCGCACGAATTTAGTGGGGCTTTACGCCGCGGGTGAGGACGCAGGCGGCACGCACGGCGCGAACCGCCTGGGCGGAAACGGGGTGGCGAACGCCACGGTGTTCGGCGAGATAGCGGGCGAGACGATGGCCGAGGAAGCAGCGGATTCTCCCCTCCTCCCCTATGACGCGGAGGCGCTCGCGGCAGCGGAGGCGAACACGCTGGATGCGCTGGGCGAAGGCGAATCGCCCTACCCCATCAGGGCGGAACTCAAGGAGACGATGTGGAATAAAGTGGGCCTAAGGAGAAACGGAACCGACATCCAGAGCGGTATCCGGAAACTTCTGGACTTGAAGAGACGCGCAGCCGACGCCCGCGCGGAGGGCGAGCGCGCCTATAACCTCGCCTGGCAGCACACGCTCGACGTGAGGAACCAGGTCTGCGTCGCGGAACTCATCGCCTATTCGGCGCTCGAGCGCGACGAGAGCCGGGGCAGCCACTACCGCGATGATTGCCCCGAGACGCAGGATGAGGACCTCTACAACGTCTACATGAAACGAGAGGGTACGGCGGCGGTCATCGAGCGGAAACCCGTCACGTTCAACCGCCTGAACCCGAAGGTGGAACCGGCCGCCCTCGGGGCGCCCGATCCCAATTTCATCGACTGACGACAATGCGGAGCGAAGGCAAAAGATGACGAGCGCGAACGACCCCACCAACAAGCCATCCGTCTGGAAGATCAGCGCATGGCGGTCGATGTATCCGGGCATGTGGTCCTGGGTGCTGCAGAGAATCTCGGCCTTGGCGCTCATCGTCCTCTTCCCGATCCACGTGATGAACCCCTACATCGATTCGGTGAGAATCACCATGCTCGCGCTCGTCGTCTGGCACGCCATGCACGGCATCAAGGTGATTCTGACCGACTTCGGCTTTCCGGATCGCCACCAGAGAAAACTCTTGTGGGTGCTGTGCTTGGTGGGCGTGGCCGCTTTCTTCTGGCTGGCCTTCATGCACAAGGAATACTGGAGATTCATGTCGTGAGCGAAGACGCGCAAGTAAGAGAAGAAGCGCAGGAAGAACAGGCGCAAGACGAGCCGGCTCCAGAAAAAGAGGCCCCGGAACCAAAGCCTGAAAAGCGCCCGAGCGTGCGAGTGAAAATCCGCCGTGGAGGTGCTGCGGATGATCCGAATGAGCGCGTGGATGTATTCGAAGTCGAAACAGGCCCGCGCATGACGGTACTGGACGCCCTGGTCGCCGTCCAGAGTGGGCAGGACGCCACGCTCTCGTTTCGCTACTCCTGCCGGGTGGGCATGTGCGGCACCTGCGCGCTCAAAATCAACGGACGCCCCGCCTGGGCGTGCAGGACGCGGCTCGAAGGCCTTGGCGATGAGGTGACGCTCGAGCCGCTCACCAATTTCCCGGTCTTGAGCGATCTGGTGGTCGACATGTCTGCGTTTTTCGAAAAAATGAAAAAAGCGCGCGGCTGGCTCGAACCCACGAAGGCGGCGGAGAAAGCGCCTGCGCTCATCCCGCCCAACTCGCGTGAGCGAAAGCGCATCGAGCCGCACATCGAGTGCATCACCTGTGGCATCTGCTATGCTTCTTGCTCTATTGTAGGGCATGATAGTGACTACCTGGGGCCTGCGGCGTTAAATCGCGCCTACACGCTCGTGAACGACAGCAGAGACGCCCTGGGCGATAAGAGGCTTTTGGAGGTTTGCACCGAAGACGGCGCCTGGCGCTGTCACTCGCAATACAACTGCACGGAGAGCTGTCCCAAGGGCATCAGCCCCACTGGCGCCATCAAGGGCCTCAAGCGCCGCGCCGTATCGGGCGGCGTCAAACAATTCGCCGCATCCATCTTCCGGGGCCGCGCGCCCGGCGCATGAACGCGGGGAGGACAACAAAATGCCGACTGTCGAAACGCAAGCCATCAGCAGCGAACTGATCAGAGAAGTGGCCTTCGAACTCAACCGCCGCGCCGCCATCGGGATACCCAAGGACGTGGGCGATTCCATCGCCGACATGGCCGAGCGAGAGACCGAGAAACTGTCTAAATTCGTGCTTCTCGAAATCGTCAACAACTACAAGGTCGCCGTGGACGAGCAGCGCCCCATGTGCGCCGACACGGGGCTTCCGCGCTTCTATGCGAAAGTCGGAAACGACGCGGCCATCGAGGGCGGTTTCGTGGCGCTCGAGCGCTCGGTCCGTCAGGCAACGGCGGACGCCACCGAGCGCGTGCCCCTGCGTCCGAACCGCGTGCACCCCATCACCCGGCACGACTACAACAACAACGTAGGGATGCACGCCCCCACGGTGGATTATTCCTGGGAGCCGGACGCCGACTGGATAGAGCTCACGAGCTTCCACAAGGGGGGTCTTTTCGGCGGGGACTACCGGATGCTCTTCCCCACGGACGGGATCGACGGCATCAAGCGCTTTTTCTTAGACGTCATCAGCGAGTTCTTCAAGCGCGGCCTCTCCTGTCAGCCTGCCATCGTGGGAATCGGCATCGGCGGAACGAAAGACACCTGCGTGCGCCTCGCCAAGGAAGCGGCCTGCCTGCGCGTGGTGGGGGACAGGAACACCGACCCCGAGATCGCGAAACTGGAAGAAGAGCTGACCGACCTCGGCAAGAGAACGAGCCTCGGCCCCATGGGCTTCAAGGGCGAGGGCGCGGTGATGGACACCCACATCGAGGTGGCCTACACCCACACGGGCGGCATGCCCATCTCGATCCACCACCAGTGCTTCGCGCTCAGGCGCGCCACCGCGCGCATCCACCCCGACGGCCAGGTGGAATACCGCGAAAACCCCCACTGGTTCACCGACTACTACCGCCGCGACAGCATCGCGTAAGCGGCCCGGGAGATTCTGCAATATGAGCGGCACAGCCGACCTGGAAATGAAGGAGCATCACCTCACGACGCCGACCTCGTCCGAGGATCTGGCGAAACTGGAACTCGGCGACATCGTCTATTTCGACGGCGTGATCTTCACGGGCAGAATCGGCCTCTACAAGAAACTCTTTGACGAAAAGGCGCCGCCGCCCGTGGACATCGCCTCGCTCACGAACGTGACGTTTCACTGCTCGCCCGCCGTGGGGCGAAACGATGCGGGCGAGTGGAAGGTGGCCGCCGTAACGGCCACGGCGAGTTTTCGCTTTGAAAAACACCTACCGCTCTTGATGGATACGCACGGAATACGCTGCGTCATCGGCAAGGGCGGCATGGCGGCGGAGTTTTACCAAAAACACTTCAAGCGCCTGGGCGCGGTGTTCCTGAACACGGTGGGCTACGGCATCGGCGCGCAGTACGGACGCGGCGTCACGGGCGTCAGGGACGTCTACTGGCTCGATGAACTCGGCATCGCCCAGGCGATGTGGGTGTTCGAGGTAAAAAACTTCGGGCCCTTCCTCGTGGAATGCGACGCACGGGGCAACAGCCTCTACCAGATGGCGCTCGCCGAGACGAACGAGGAGTTGGTCAAGCTCTACGAGGGACTGCCCCTCCCCACACTCAAGCGCATGGGCGAGGTGCACAACCCCGAAGATGAGGTTTTCTAGCAAATTCCCCGGAAATCCGAACGGAAACACCAACGAGAGGATAGAAAATTGTCGAAAGGAATCGCCTGGGTCACCACGAGTTGGCTGAGCGGCCTCGAAGACCCGATGCGCCACTTCAAGCGGCTCGAAACCGAAGCGGGCCTGGAAATCAGAATCGAATCGAACGGCGTGGACAGGACGGAGGAAGAACTCATCGCCTCCCTTCCCGGCGTGGTCGTCACCTTCCCGAGCAACGACCCCTATAACGATCACACCCTGGCGGCGGGAGTGGACTTGAAGCACATCGCCAGAACGGGGGTGGGCTTCAATTCCGTCGATCTGGACGCCGCCACGCGCCACGGGGTGGTCGTCACCAACGCGCCCGGCCAGAATTCCGATTCCGTCGCGGAACACGCTCTCGGCCTCATGCTGTGCATCGCGCGAAAAATCGCCCTGTGCGACAAGAAAATGCGCACGGGCGAATGGGCGGACTTGAGAGTTCCCATATCGCCGCTCAGGGGAAAGACGCTGGGCATCATCGGTCTGGGCAACATCGGCAAGCGCGTGGCGAGGCGCGCCGTCGCCTTCGGCATGGAGGTCATCGCCCATGACATCGTACGCGATGAGCGCTTCGCCGCCGAGGTGGGCGTTTTCTTTGAGGCGCGCGAGGAGGTGACGCGCCGGGCGGACTTCATCACCTGCCACGTCCCCCTGAACGATGGGACGCGGGGCATGGTGGATGAAAAATTCCTCTCCTCGATGAAACCGGGGGCCTATCTCATCAACACCTCGCGCGGCCCCGTGGTGGATCTGGACGCAGCGGCCACGGCGCTTGAGCGCGGCATCATTCAGGGCGCTGCGCTGGACGTTTTCCCGAACGAGCCGGCCGATCACCGCCACCGCATCTTCTCGCTCGACAACGTCATCCTCACCCCGCACATCGCGGGCCTGGGTGAGGACGCCTGCGAACAATCGCTCGAGTTCGCCGTCGCCGCCGCGCTCGACGTCATCGCCGGAAGACGCCCGGCGGGCCTTCTGAACCCGGAGGTGCTGGAAAAAGCGGGCATCAAGGACTAGAGTGAATCGTCGCCTTCTCTCCGGGCGACGCCCCGGAATGCTTCAAGATCGCCGCCACCACGAGGATGAATTCATGCGGAAAACAAACAAGCTGCGCGCGCTGCTGATCGGCACCTGTATCTTCCTTCTCCTGGCCGCGCCCTCCATCAAGGCCGACGCCAAGACGGAGGCCACCGCCCTGCGCGTTCCCTGGAACGTGACCGAGCATAAGATGAAGAACGGGATGCGCGCCCTGCTACTGCCCGACCACAGCGCGCCCATGGTGGTCATGAAGATCTGGTACGCCGTCGGCAGCCGCGACGAACAGCCCGGCCTCACGGGCATCGCCCATTTTCTCGAACACATGATGTTTCGCGGCACGAAAAAATACGGCCCCAAGGTATTCAGCGAGATCATCAAGAAAAACGGCGGCTCCCACAATGCGTTTACGAGCTTCGACTACACCGCGTACTACGAGCGCATCGCCTCGGACAGGCTCGAACTCATCATCGAGCTCGAAGCCGACCGTATGGTGAACATGCTGCTTGAAAAGACGGCCTTCGACGCGGAGAAAAACGTGGTTCACGAGGAAAGACGCACCCGGAGCGACAGGCCCGTGGGCAAGTTTTGGGAGCAGCTACGGGCCGTCGCCTACACGAACCACCCCTACAAGAACCCGATCATCGGCTGGCCCGAGGACCTGGAGACCGCCACCATCAAGGACGTAGAAGCGTTCTACAAGCGCTACTACAGCCCCGAGAACGCCGTCGCCGTCCTGGTGGGCGACTTCAAGGTCGAAGAAGCCATTGCGCTGCTCGAAAAACACTTTGGGAAAATCCCCAAGTCCCCGACCTTCAAAAAAAGGCCAAAACTCTTCGAGTTCCCCCAGAAATCGGAGCGCAGGGTGTACGTGCGCGCCGACGCGCAGCTTCCCTACGTGGCGGTCGGCTACCACACGCCCAACTGGAAGAGCGAGGACGCGCCCGCTCTCGTCATGCTCGAGGCCATACTCGGCGGGGGGGAGACCTCGCGCCTCCACCAGAGGCTCGTGCGCAAAGACACCACCGCGCTGGGCGCGGGAACCGATTACACCTACATATCGGTGGACCCGATGGTCTTCTATCTCTACGCGAGGGTGGCGCCGGGCAAGAAGGCCGCCGACGCGGAAAAGGCCCTGCTCGATGAGGTGGAAAAACTTATTGAAAAAGGCGTTTCGGACGAGGAATTCCGCCGTGCGCTCAGGAACATCGAGGCGAACACGATTTTCGCCATGGACTCGCACTACTACCGCGCGAGGCTCTTGGGCCAGGCGGTGGTGGCGGGCGACTGGCGTCTGCTCGAAGGCTACCTGCCCGCACTCAGGAAGGTGACGCCCGCCGACGTGGTGCGCGTCGCGAAAAAATACCTGAGCCACCGGAACAAGACCACCGCCGAACTCATACCGACCAAGAAGAGCCGCCGCGCAAGCGCCGCCAAAAGCCGGGAAGGACGCTAGCATGAGATTACACCGCATTCTCTGGACACTGGCTGCCGCACTCCTCCTCCTGCCCGCCCTGGCGGGCGCCGCCGTCATCACCTATGAGCGCGAGGAGTTGCCGGGCGGCGGCGTATTGCTCGTCAAGGAAAGCAGGCAACTGCCTATGGTGCGGATCACCGTCTCGATTCCGTCGGGCTCGCGCCATGAGGCGCCCGAACAAGCGGGACTCGCGAACCTTACCTCCGCCCTCCTCACGCGGGGGACGAATACGAGAAGCGCATCCGACATCGAGAAGCTGAACGACGCGCTGGGCGGCGGCGTGGGCGTCGAGGCAGGCCGCGCGCGCGCTGAGGTATCCATGCGCGTGCTCACGAGGGACCTGGACGAGGGCCTCTCCCTGTTGAGCGACGTACTCAGAAACCCCACCTTCCCGGCTGAGGAGATGGAGAAGACGAAAAAGCGCATCATGGGCGGTTTGCGCAGACAGCGCGAGCGCCCCGGCCATCTGGCGAACAAGGCGCTCAGGAAGAGCCTTTTCGGGGAAACGCCCTATGGCCGCATGATCGAGGGAACGGAGGCGTCGATCAAAAAACTACGCCGGGAGGACCTCGTCCGCTTCCATAGGAAATGGTACGGCATGAAGGGGGCGATCTTCGTCTTCGTGGGGGACGTTTCGCTCAAGCGCGCGCGAGAACTCGTTCTGGCCCGCTTCAAGGACTGGCGAGCGGGCGGGGGGGAAATCCCCGAGGCGACGACGCCCGAAGCACCGAAGAAGATGCAGGTGGTGAAGATCGACCGTCCTCTCACACAGACCACGGTGATGATGGGCAACCGCTCGCTCAAGCGCACGAACCCAGATTTTTACGCCGCGCGCATGATGAACTACATCCTGGGCGGGGGCGGGTTTTCCAGCAGGATCATGGAAAACCTGAGAGAAGAAAAAGGCCTCGTCTACAGCGTCTACAGCTATTTCGCCGCGGGCCGTCACGCGGGCCACTGGCGGCTCATCCTGCAGACGAAGAACAAGAGCGCAAACGAGGCCATCAAAGAAGCGATCGCGGAAGTAAAGCGCATCAAGGAAAAAGGGGTGAGCGACAAGGAGCTTCAAGACGCCAAGGACTTCATCACCGGGAACTTCGCCACGCGCTTCGGTTCATCGGGCCGCATCGCGAACTACATCCTCGCAGTGGAAATTCTGGGCTTCTCCCCCGGTTACGCGGATGAATACCTGAAAAAGATTCGCGCCGTTACGAAGGAGCAAATCCTCGCGGCGGCGAGAAAATACATCAAACTCGACGAATCCACCCTCGCGGTGGTGGGTAACCTGGGCGAGGCGAAACTGGCCTATTGAGGCGCGCCGACAAATCAGGAGGAATGAAGATGAAGCGCGAAACGCTGGCTCCCGATACGCTGGCCGCACCTGCCGGACATTTCTCGCACGGGGTCATCACCGAGGGCGGACGCACGCTCTACGTCGCGGGCCAGACGCCCCTCGATGAGGACGGCAATCTCGTCTGCCCGGGCGACCCGGAGGGACAGGCGCGCCAGTGCTACCGGAACATCCAGAAGGTGGTGGAAGCGGCGGGCGGGCGCATGGCGGATACCGCCAAGATTCAGGTCTTCGTCACGAGCCTCGATTACAGGAGCGCCGTCGGCAAGGTGCGCGCCGAGTTCTTTCCCGACGCCCCGCCGGTGAGCACGTTTCTGGTGATATCGAGTCTGGCCGATCCCGATTTTCTGGTCGAAGTCGAGGCCATCGTCCCCCTGCCCGAATAAGAGAACAAGGCGGTGAGCGTCAAAACCACCCTGCGCTGGGCGCTTGCGCTCGGGCTTATGGCGGCGATTCACCTCTGGACGGCGACGGGCGGGCGCAATCCCTCTTCCACCCTTCCGGTAGGGGTGGACAAAATCGTTCACCTCTGCGAGTTTGGGCTTCTCGCCGGGCTACTCTGGCGGCCCTGGCGGGAAACGCTCCCTCGATGGACCGAGGGGAAAACCGCCGCCTTCATCTTCATCCTCACGGCGCTCAACGGCGCGGGAGATGAATTGCACCAGCTTTTTCTGCCCCACAGGGCCGCGACGTGGGGAGACCTGGCGGCGGACATCGCGGGCGGCGGCATCGCCGTAATGTGGTGTCTCCACCGAGAAAAGGCAAGGCCCCGCGCAACGACGCAGGGATAGGAGAATTCACGTTGTCCAGCATTCGAGAGGCGCTCATCGAAGACATGAAGACCGCCATGCGCGCGAAGGAGACGCTCAGGCTCTCCACCATCCGCATGGCGCGCGCCGAGATTTTGAACAAGGACAAGGAAAGCGGCGAAGAAACATCGCAAAAAGATATTCTCAAGCTAATGCAAAGTATGGTAAAAAAGCGGGAGGAAGCCGCCGAGCAGTACGCAGCCGCCGGCCGCGAGGATTTGGCTCAAAAGGAACGCGATGAAATTCGGTTCATCCAGGGCTATCTCCCCGCGCAGATGGAGGATGCGGAAATCGAAGCCGCCGCCCAGGCGGTGATCGAGGAAACCGGGGCCTCCTCGATGAAAGACATGGGAAAGGTAATGGGAATGTTGACCCGCAAACTAGCCGGACGCGCCACGGGAGCCCGTATTTCCCAAGCGGTCCGGAAACTCCTGGGCACGTGAAATGGAGGTCTCCAAATGAGCAAGCCGACCTATCGCCTAGAAGACGTCGCCACAGCGTACCAATGCGAACCCGAGCAGGAGGAGATCATCTCCGCTCTGGCCGAACGCGACTACCGCGTATTCGAGGTCGAACAACCCGCCGGAGCTTTTGTGCCCTACCACACGCACCATGAAGAAGAGGCCATCATCGTCATCGAGGGCCAGATGCAGTTCAACGTGGAGGAAGAACTCGTCCTCGTCCAGCAGGGCGAGGTGATCACCATCCGCGAGGAGGCGATCCACAGCGCAGCCCAGGTGGGAGAGGAGAAGACCAGGCTCCTGCTCGCCTTCCCGAGCGACGGTAGCGATCCGCCGGTCATCGACCTCGACTGGGAGGGCGATGAAGAGGATGACTACCCCGGCTACGCCTGAGTCGAACTACTTCGCCTACGGGGCGAACCTGCACATCGCGCAAATGAAATCCCTTTGTCCCAGGAGCGCGCCCGTATGTCCCGCGCGCCTTCAGGAATACCGCCTCACCATCGCCCTGCCCGCCACCGCGCCCGGGAACCAGCCCGGCTGGGCCACCGTGACGCCCCATAAGGGCGCTGAGGCGCCGGGTGCGCTGTTTCGCCTCCACTCCGACGAACCTGCCCGCGCTCGATCATTTCGAGGACTACCCGGCGCTCTACGACCGGAAAGAAGTGGAAATCCTGACGGACGGCGTCCCCCTCTGCGCCATGCTCTACATCATGCGGCATCCTATAAAGGCCGCGCGCCCGGCGGCGCACTACGTCGAAACGCTCAGACAAGGATACAGGGATTTCGATTTGCCGATGGAGGTATTGGAGAGCGTTCTCGGGGAGATTTGCCCTTAGTCGTCGTATAAAGAAGCCGCCTGATGACCTGGCGTCAGTCGGCGGGCCTTTCAAGCAGACGGCGCAAGGCCAGCATCGCCGTTTCACTTTGCTTCATCGTGATTTCACTTTGTTTCATCGTCATTTCACTCTGTTTGAGCAGCGCGTCCGTTCGCTTCGAGGTGTCTTCCTGTAACTTGATCAACGCGTCCGTTTGTTTCGAGGACTCCTCCTGCTGCTTTATCAGCGCGTCCGTTCGTTTCATGGACTCTTCGTGCTGCTTGTCCATGTTGTCCGCCATGACATCGATCTGCTTCATCATGGCGTCGATTTGCCTGTCCGTTTGCCGGGCGCGCCTCTCGGAGGCGTCGCTCATTCTCTTGATGCCGTAAAAAAACAGGGCCGATTGCACCATGCCCACGAACAGAGCCACTCCGGCCTGCAGCCATCCCACGAACAAGGTCGCCTGCTGAAACTCGGTCATTTCTCTCTCCCACGCCTAAGAATAAATCAATACGCAAGACGCCATCAACTCGTCTCATCTCGGGTGGGTCCTCTTATGTCGGGTAGGTAGCTCAGGAGTATAATATAAACGAAATAATAACGAAAATAAGAGTCAAAAAAATATACACCTACAGCCGGGAGAATCAGTCCGCCCTAAAAATCACCCTTCTCCTGCAGATAGGGCACGAGGCCGCCCGCCTCGATCATCGCCCACAGGCCGTCTGGAAACGGGGGAAAGGTAATCGTCTCATCCCCTACGCGGGCCTCGCCCGCCATGGGGTCGACTTCTATCTCATCGCCCGCGCGGATGGCGTCGGTGTCGCACGCGATGACGGGAAGGCCCGAGTTGATGGCGTTTCGGTAGAACATGTGCCCGAAACTCCTGGCGAGTACGCAGCTCACGCCCAACTCGCGCAACACCACGGCGGAATCCTGCCGGCTGCTGATGAGCCCGAAGTTCTTCCCGGCCACCACCACGTCGCCCGATTGCACTTTCCCCGAAAATTCAGGGTCCAACTCCTTGAAGGCATCGCGCTTTAATTCTTCCAGCGAGGTGCCCGGCGAGCGGTATTTGACCGACAGATGCACGTCGGTGCTGATGTCGTCCCCGAAACGGTGGACGCGTCCCCTCATCGCCACGATCTCATTCTCCTCGTCATGCGCCTAGAGAAACTCTCTGGGATCCGTGATGCAACCCGTCACTGCGCTCGCCGCCACCGTGGCCGGGGAACCCAGATAGATTTCGGCCTCCTTGCTGCCGAGTCTCCCCGGAAAATTGCGGTTCGCGGACGATATGGCGCGCTCCCCATCGGCCAGACAGCCGTTTCCCGTCATCGAGGCGCAAGGCCCGCACGCGGCGGTGAGCACGGCGGCCCCCGCTTCGGCCAATGCCCCGATGGCCCCGCTCG
Source organism: bacterium (assembly GCA_965261085.1). Taxonomy (GTDB): domain Bacteria; phylum UBA8248; class UBA8248; order UBA8248; family UBA8248; genus Bin107. The sequence continues at coordinate 1,969,493 of OZ253442.1, read as the reverse complement.
CGGCGGCCGCTTCGTAGATTCTCCTGCTCGTGGGCGCGACGTAAAAACGAACGCCGGGGGCTATCTTCTTGCCCCGCACGATGCGCGCCGCGATTTCGATGTCTTCCAGCCGTCCGTTCGTGCACGTACCCACGAACGCCTGCTGGACGGGAAGGCCCGCGTAGTCCTCTACGGGATGCGCGTTCCCCGTGGCGGGCGGGGCGGCCACGACGGGCGTGAGTTCAGAGATATCGAGATGGATTTTCCTCGCGTAGACGGCGTCCGGGTCGGGCGACACCGCTCCATCCACAGGCGCTCCGTGCGCCCGCGCCCAGGAGAGCGCTTTCTCATCCACATCCATGATTCCCGTCTTCGCCCCCATGTCGACCGACATGTTCGCGATGGTGAAGCGCGCGTCCATCGACAAGTCGGCGAGCGCCGAGCCGCCGTATTCCACCGCCATGTAGTTCGCCCCGTTCTCGCCCATTTCGCGCGCGAGGACGAGTTCCATGTCTTTTGAAAACACGCCGTGGGCGAGCGCGCCGGTGAACTCCACGCGAACGCTCTCGGGCGTCTTGAACCACAGCTTCCCGGTGGCGTAGGCGGAAGCGATCTCCACGCTCTCAACCGCCACGCCCATCGCGCCCAGCGCCCCGTAGGTGCACACGTGGCTGTCTCCCCCCACGGTGAGCGCGCCCGGCCCCACGCGGCCCTCTTCGGTCACCACGGTGTGGCACACGCCCGCGCCCGGCTCGAACACTTCCACGCCGAACTCCGCCCCGAAGATTCTCAGCTTCTTGTGATGGTTCGCCCAGAGCACGTCCTGCGCGGGCACGAAATGATCGATGATGAAATCCGTTTTCTTCGGGTCCATCCGGAACTCGAAACCCGCCTCGCGGAAGATGTCGACCGCCTTGGGTCCCTTGGCGTCGCCCGCCATGACGTAATCGAGTTCCGCGATGACCAAATCACCCGCTCTGGCCTCGCGTCCAGCGTGTGCGGAGAGGATTTTCTCCGCCATCGTCTTGCCCACGATTTTCTCCTTGCTCAATCTCTCATATCCAGAACCCGGAGCCATCTGTATACACCAAAAATCAGGCGCGCGTCAGCCTCACCACCTTCTTTGTCGTCCTGGTTTTTGCGCAATATCCTCTGGAAGACGCCGGCGAATCGCTTTGACTTTCCACGCGCCCCGGAAGATACTATTCGGGCTATCTCCACGAGGACAGACTGGATAGAACCGAATGACGGAATACGAAGCCGCAAGCCTCGCCCTGCAACAAGACACCCTGACGCTGCAACAATCCACCCTTGCCCTGCAGAAAGCCTCTCTCGCGGTGCAACAAGCCTCTCTCACGGTGCAACAAGCCTCCGTATGGGTCGCCGCCATCGTCGGGGCCGCGCAATGCAGTCTGATAGGGTATGGACTCTACATCATGCGCCAAGCCGCGAAGTACCGCGACGCCCTGCATCAAGAAACCATGACGCAGCATCGAGAAACAATGGCGGAGTTAAAAGGTCAACACGAGGCGCAAAACGACCAGCATCGGGAAACCATGGCGCAACATCGGGAAAACATGGCGGCGCTGGAAAGCCGACACCAAGAAACGATGAAGGCTTTGGACAGTCGGCATCAGGAAAACATGGAGGCGCTGGAAGGCCAACAATCAGCACTCTTGGAACTCATCCGCCGCACGTCCGCGCCACCCGCCCCGCAGGACGGTTGAACGCGCGGGGACGGGAACGTCAGCATCACCCCCTTTTTCATCTTGGCTTTTTCCTCACCCTCGCCTCTAATGGCTCGCAAATTTTTTCGTTCGGGGCGAAGAGGTGCTCCAAACATCCGATTTCGTCGTCGGGGATGGCGGGTCGGTCACGGAAATTCTTTTTCGGGTCCGGGCTAGGCCCTTTTACTTTTGGCGCGGCTCCTCCGGGGTTTCGGCGCCGGACGTTCTTTCAAGAACCAATCGAGTATCTGCTCGCCGTCCCAGCACACCACCCCCGGTTTGGACAAAATATGTTCGAAGGTTTCGCGCACGTATTTTATCCGGTGCGGCGAGCCAGACAGATAAGGATGCATGGCGATTGACATCACTTTGGTGGATTCGTGGCTTTCGGCATAAACGGTCTCGAAGTAATCAAGCGCCCGGTCGCGGAAGACTTGGGATTCATGGTACTGGATGGCCATCATCACAATGTCATGGAGCTCGTAGTTGTAGGGCAGCGCCACGACCGATTTGCCGACCGTCGTCTTCAAATGCACCGGTTGGTCGTCGAGCACCCAGTCGCCGATATATTCGATGCCGGCCTCGGCGAGAAAATCCAGCGTCTGGTACGTCTGGGTCAGCCCCGGACCGAACCAGCCGCGCGGCTTCTTGCCGGCGAAATCCGTGATCACGCTCATGCATTGGTCGATCGTCGCGCGTTCGTCGTCGAGCTTGTGCATCGGCACCTGCTCGAAGGAGTGGGCATTGAATTCCCAACCCGCTTCCAGACACGCCTCGGCGACGCGCGGATATTCCAGGCAGGTGCGGGCGTTCAGGGTAACCGTCGGGCGTACGCCCAGCTCATCGAGCATGCGTTTGATGCGCCACACGCCGACCCGCATGCCGTATTCGTGCCAGCTCCAGTTCGGGTGATCGGGGAGCATCGGCACCCCCTGGGGCGGGGGTATCACCATACGCGCCATGGGCCGGACAATATCCCACACCTCCAGCGCCAGGACCGGCCAGAGCACCAGGCGTGCGCCGCCGGGCAGTTTGAGCGGTTTGCGATCGATGATGGCGGAATAGGGCAGGCGGTCACCGGGCCTCATGCCTTGTTTCATGTCTTATCTCCGAATAGGTTGCGCCCGACCGGATGGAGCGGTGCGCGGATTTTGTTTGCCGTGACTATACCATAGGCCAGAAGGCGCGGCAGAGAGCCCTGCGCGTCAGTCGGCGGGGCGGTGGCGCGCCAGGGCGCGGGCCAGGATGTCGCGCGCAGGCGGCGAGCCGTCGAGCGGGCGCAGTTTCCGGCTCTTGATCTTCCAGCCCCCGGGCGTGCGCTTCAGTTCCCAGCGGTTGGCGAGGACGCGGTGGATGCGGTAGCCGGTCGAGACGCCGTGATTGGGCAGCTCGCGCTCCGCGCCCTCTGCGTCTGGGTGGATGAGCTGCAAGTAGGAGGTGACGTAGGCCGAATCGCCGTCGAGTTCGACGAACGGCAGACCGGCGAAGTGGGCGAGGCCGCCGTGAATCGCCTGTTGATGCTCGGATCTCTGGGTGATGGCGGCGATGGCCTCGCTGCCGAGCGTGCAGTCGAGACTCTCGCCGCGGTCGAAGACGCCGTCTTCGGTGAAGATGGCGCGGGTGTAAAAGTCGGCGCCGGTGTCCGCGCTCGGCGGATGCGAAGCGATCAGGTTGTAGATTTCGAGCCTGTCCTCGATATCGCGCAGCCGCGCTTCGAGCGACTGGGCGCCCGGTGTGTTTTCGGTGTCAGTCATATCGTTTCCTCCCGGTGAGACGTTTTCGCTTAAGCGTCATCCAGATGTTGGGCGTTCAACTCCAACAGTTCGGGAATGAGAGTTTTTAGTTTCTCTTCGAGTCCCTCGGGCGTGGACGCTTCGGCGACCAATCCGGGCGCGTCTTCGCTTTCGGCTACCCATACCCGCGCCTCCGAATCACTCGCCACCTCGACATTCACCCATTCAGCGAAAATGTTAATCGTGTTCCGCGCCATCACTTATCCCCATCATGTGTCCGCTAAGAGGCAAAGGTGTTGTTATGTTAGCCCTTTTGAATCTCGCGTCAATTCACGTCATCTCGGCGGAGAAAGTTGGATCATCATTGCTCATAATGCGGCAGTCGGACAACGAGATTTTTTCACTCCCCCCTTGAGGGGGAGTCGGTGAGGTAAGGGCGTAAGCCCGCAAGCGAACCGGTGGGGGGCAATTTATTTTAGAATCATCCCCCCACCGCGTCAGCCATCGCCCATGGGGGTTGTTGTATAACCCGGTTTCGGGAGCGGGCGGTATGGAGGGTCACGCGGCGGCGGACAGGAACCCCCCGCGCCCGCCCGAGGTCGCAAGGCGCGCGTCCGGGTCCGTCCGGCTCACCCGCCCCGAACCCCCGCCCCGGCGGCCTCCTCCACCCTTCTTCCCGGACTTCTCCTCCAAGGGGTTCTCCGCTATCACCTCGTCCACGTGACGCTCCACCAGACTCTCCCAACTCACGTCCGCGCGGATCAATGAGGCGTCCACGTGAACCACTTCGGCCTTGGCCACCTTCGCATCCAGGCACGCCCGGACCGTGCGGCGGAATATCTCCCGGAACCGCTCCTCCCCCCACCGCTGCCGGATCCGCGTCAGGCTCGAATGGTCCGGCAGCCGATCCTCCAGCCCGTAACCGATGAACCACCGGATCGCGATGTGCACCTGCGCCTCGCGCAGCAGACGCCGGTCGTGCACGATCCTCAGCAGAAGACCCGCCGGCATCAGGCGAACCGCCACCTCCGGGTCGACCCCCGGACGACCGTTGTCCGCGCAATAGCAATCCGCCACCTCCTCGCGCAGCCAACCCAGGTCGAGTACGCGGTTCACACGGGCCAGGATGTGATCCGCAGGCACCAGCTTCTCCAGCGAACCGGTGATGAACAAATCCATCTGGGCGCGGTTCTTGCGTCCCAACATCTCGGGACCTCCCCATCTCGGGCGAAAATATCCATATACCAAATCATAGAGTCAGGGGTTTTTCAAAAACCCCTCCCAGGGCCGGTTTGGCGTTGAAATTCACTTAATCCACACCATTTTATAGTGATAATTCACACCTACTTCACACAAGGTTTAGTAGATTGGTGACCGATTTTGTACGGACGCGGCGATGGCGGCGACGCATGCACGGGAGGCCTCGCGAACCTCGGTACGGCATGCACCCGGACACCAGAGACGCCCGCACTAAAAACTAATTAAAGAGAGACGACATGGTGGATGACCAAACAATCTTCGGGACCCAGGGCGACGACACGATCGTGGGCAGTGAGGACCACGATACGCTCATAGGCGAGGAGGGCGACGATACGCTCACGGGCGGAGCCGGGCACGATACCTTCATATACGACGCCCGGGACGGGAACGACACGATCACCGACTTCACCAGTGGGGAAGACAAGATCGATTTCTCATCGATACTGGGCATAACCGGCTTCGATGATCTGACCATCACCGCCGACGGGGACGACGTCCTCATCGACTTGGGCGGGTACGGCGGAGGGGAGATCCGCCTCCAGAACGTTGATATCACGAACCTTGACGTGGATGATTTTATATTCGGGAAGCTGCCGTTCGACGTCAACTTGTTCAAAGGCACCGAAGGCGACGACACGCTCGATGGCGGCGAAGGATCAGACATTATCTACGGCGGTAAGGGCGATGACGCGATCGATGGCGGTGAAGGCAGGGACTTTATCTACGGTGGCGCGAACAACGACTGGATCGAAGGCGGCGCAGGCGATAAAGCCGCCGCTCTCCGGTCAGCCCGGAAAAACACCCAACCAGATTCAACGGGTCTCATAAGTATAAAAGGAGAACGGCATGTCCTGGCATAAACAAGGCACCTCGGAAAATGACAATTTAGATCTGGGAGATGGAGTCAATATTGTTTCCACCGACGCCGGGGACGATACAGTCCACGGTGGCGACAGCAAGGACATCATACGCGGCGGTTCCGGGAACGACACGCTATATGGCGGGGGTTTCCATGACGTCATAAGGGGCGACTCCGGCGACGATACGATTTATGGCGGTGAAGGCAACGATACGTTATTAGGGGACTCCGGCGACGATGAGATTTATGGCGGTGAAGGCGACGACCATCTCTTAGGAGGATCGGGAAACGATTCCCTGACCGGCGGCGCCGGCTCGGACACGTTCCTGTTCTCTACAAACACGGGGAACGACACGGTCGAGGATTTCGACCTCGCGAGCGACGTGATCGATCTGAGTCGGCTCCCGGTGGAGATAGCGTTTTCGGATTTGACCATCACGAATCTGGAAGGGCAAACCGAAGGCCTCGACGTGGCCGAAATCATCGGCGTGACCATCACGCACAGCGCGCTGGGAGGAACGATCACCCTCCTCGGTGTGGAAGAGGCCGACCTCACCGAGAGCATGTTCAATCTTCCCGATGGCAGCGCCCCGCCACCCGACATCACAACTGATGCAACCAGGATAACCCACGCGCCCAACCCCTGGGTGGGTGATGGCAACGCCAATTTCTTTTTGAGCGCGGAAAACGACAAACAGATGTATGGCGAGGGCGGCAACGACTTGCTCTATGGGGGCGAGGGAGACGACGAGCTATACGGCGGCGCCGGCAATGACTGGCTCGTGGGGGAGGAAGGCGACGACACCATCGATGGTGGTGCTGGCGGTGATACGATTTTTGGAGGAAGCGGCGCGGACACCTTCGTCTTTCAGGCGGGACACGGCGACGACACCATCAAGGATTTCGAAGACGAGACGGACACCATCGACCTGAGCGCCATGCAGAACATCACCGGCTTCGGCGACCTGACCATCACGGCGGACAGCACGACAGCCCTCATTAACACCAGCGAAGGAGGAGGCACGATCCGCCTGGAGAACACCGAAGTCAGCGAACTGAGCACCGATGATTTCACGTTCTACGAAGAACCGCCCATGGACGGGATATAAAGCGGCGTTACCCTGCAATATGGCGTATCCTGACAGCTTGATTTGTGTAGTGTTTCCCCCGGTTTTTCCGCACGCTTAGAGGCGGAGAGGCGTTCTAGCAGGTCGTGAACGCGGTTCACGCGGGCCAATATATGATCCGCAGGCACCAGCTTCTCCAGCGAACCGGTGATGAACAAATCCAGCTGCGCGCTGTTCTTGCATCCCAACATCTCGGGACCTCCCCATCTCGGGCGAATATATCCATACACCCAATCATAGAGTCAGGGGTTTTTCAACAACCCCGGTGGGGGGAGCTTTTATTTTAGAATCCATACCCCCCCCCCCGCGTCAGCCTTCGCCGAAAGCTCGGCTTCTGCGACAATCCCTCCCGCTTTGGTCGGAAATGACCCTCAAGGGGGGAGTGATTCCGAAACGCGAGGATTGTGGGAGGAAAGAACTTTTAGTTTGTAGACGGACGCGAAGGGAAGGTCGCTCCGATACTCCGATATCCTTGTTCAGCATCGAAGGTTTCGATCTCCAACCTCTTGTCAACAACCGGCAACTCGAAGTCGTCCGGAATCTTCGAAAAAAAATGATTCCCTTGCCCCATGCCTCTAAAAAGACATAGGTCATAGCGCCCACGATAGTCCGGTCCCCACAGGATTTCCAACCTATCACCGAGATCATCCCATCCGTCAGAGTTCATTCTGACAATCAACCAGTCGTCGTATTTTCTCATGCGCTCCCGTCGCATCCGCCAAGTACGAGTGTATCGAGACGGATCGAACTGACCATTGTTCGCGGATTCGATGATTCGGACACATCCGAATACGATTTCGTGCAGATAATCCACACTGACGAATGGCATCTCCTGGCTTCGCTTTTCCTCAATGAGGAAGTACCGCCAGTCGAAGGAGCCGATGTGGTCTCCGCGTTCGTTTTTATCTCCGTCGAGATTTACAAGAAAATCGTCGATGGATTTGAACCGAAACATCCCTATGATACCGCCGATAGTAGCCTGGTAGTCGGCATAATATTCGCGGAGGATCGTTTTGTCGTTTTGATCGAACAAGTTGAATAAAGTAGATAGTGAGTGTTCTTTGGGTACCTTCTTCCCGCGAACGTGTAAAAGCGCCTTGAATGATTCTTCGACAAGGAAATAGCCAATGACTACGTAGCCCCACCCCTGCGCGGTGTCGTAGTCGGGAACCCAGTCCGGCATTACCGGGCATTTTTCATATTTTTCCTTTTCTTTCTTCAAGGCAGTATCCAACCATTTCGTGCTCCAGAATGGGTCTTTGAAGTCGGTGGTTCGGTTTCCCGCCACGATAATGCTCCTTTGTGTCGTCCTCAGGATACTGAAATCCATCCAGATAGGTCTACAATTTTCAATAATGGCGCACTAAACTCGCCAGCTTCATCGTACATTTCCCCTCCTCCGTCTCGGTTTTTTCCTCACCCGCGCCTCCAGCGGCGCGCGCATTTTCTCGTACAGGGCGAAGAGATGCTCCACGCGCTCACGCTCGGAGGCGAATCCGCCCCGGCGGTAGAGGCGATCCACGGCGCGGTCCAAGGTCTGATGGGCGCGGCGCAGGTCGGGCGGCATGAGGTCCGGATCGTAGAGGTCGGCCAGCGTGGATTCAGGGTGCGCCGCGCGGGCGTCCAGAACGGTCTGGGCCAAGGGTTCCAGCTTCGAGAGGACGGCGTCCCCCGGCGGCGTCGGGAAGGTGTTGTAGACCACGCCGACGGAATACATGTAATCGCTCTTCATCCGACCCGTTACCGCTCTCATCCATGCCATGTGCATAGCGGAGGTTAAAAGGGCAAAATCGACTAGAGTCGCATCGAGAAGTAGGCGAAGTTTTTCGCTCGGGATCACTGGTGGTTCGAGCCACCCGATTGGCACATAGTCCCGTCTCTCTGAGCTTGTTTGCGGAATAATGAGAAACGACGTTTCCGGTACGACAGTCACTCCATAAGAAGTTGGGTAATCCGCAAGACGTTTTGTGGTTTGGCGTTTACTCTTGCTACGAAAATCACGAACTGCTTGCAACCTCGCACGAATCATTGGCAACTGACGGAGAATTTGAGGCGGAATATCTGCTGTATGAAGTATCCATCTTTCTTGGCCTCGAATGAACTCTCGCGCACCTGGAAAGGGTCGAAAAAATGGGGCAGAACCTGGTTCGCGTTCGATAAAGACCGCTTTTTCTGCAAGTGAAAAAGTAAGCCTTCCGTCTTCGAGAGGCTGAGTTCCTGTTATGAGCCTCCTCATTCCATTGATCGGCCTACTCTCCTCCCGCACCACTATATGCGGATCGGCAAGCCCCCCCGCCTCGAACAGATAGGGAGAGAGGGCGGCGTGGCGGCTCTCCTGCGACTCGCCGTTTATGTCGGGATAGCTGAACAGGCGCTTTTCCGCCCGCGCCGCCTCCCGGACGTCCAGCCCGATGATGACGACGTGCACGTGCGCCACCCCGCGCGCGTCCGACCCCCAGGCGAAGGTGCGGTGGGCGAAGGATATCTCTAGCTTGCACTGATCGAAGAGGAGAGGCCAAAGCTGCGCCGCTTGCTCACCCTGCGTTACCGAGTTGGTGGCGACGAAGCCGATCCGCGTCGCGCTCTTTTGCAGGTACTCCCCTGCCCGGATGAACCACGCGGTCACGTAGTCGAGCGTCCCGCCGCTCTTGCCGAGATCGGCGATGCGGCGCACCTGCGCGCGCTGCTCACCCGTCTGGAACTTCGCTCCCACGAACGGCGGATTGCCGAAAACATAAGAACAATCCGCAGGCGGGAGAAGCGCCGCCCAGTCGGTCTCCAGCGCGTCGGCGCACAGGACGTGCGGGGAGGTCGTGATGGGAATGCGCGTGTAGGTCTGGCCGAACTCGAGGCTTAAGCGATTGTTCATGATGTGATCCATCATCCAGAGCGCCGTCTCGGCGATGCGCGCCGGAAATTCGCCGAGTTCGATTCCGTAGAACTGATCCACGGTGATGTGTGAGAGTTCGGCCACGTCGAGTTCGCGCTGCGTCTCGGCGGCGCGTAGTTCGCGGATCACTTCCATCTCCAGTTCGCGCAGTTCGCGGTAGGCGATGATGAGGAAGTTCCCGCACCCGCACGCCGGGTCGAAGAATTTCATACGGCCCAGCTTCTCCTGAAAGCGGCTGAGTTCAGCCGAGCGGCGGCTGTCCTTTCTCGCCTTCAGCCGCGTGAACTCCTCGCGCAGATCGTCCATGAAAAGCGGCTCGATGACCTTCAGGATGTTCTTCTCGGTCGTGTAGTGCGCCCCCTGCGCGCGGCGCTCCTTTGGATTCATCACCGATTGAAAGAGCGCGCCGAAGATGGCGGGCGAGATGTTCGACCAGTCGAAGCGGCAGGTTTCGAGCAGGGCGTTGCGCATGGCGGAGTCGAAGGAGGGAATGCGGAGGGAGTCCTTGAACAAATCGCCGTTCACGTAAGGGAAGCGCGCCATGTCCTCATCCAGCGTGTTCTGACGCTCCGTATCGGGCGTATCCAGCACCTGGAAGAGTTCGGCCAACTTCGACCCGGTGTCCGAGCCGTCCTCGTTCGTGCGTTCTTCGATGAAGTTGAAAAAGATGTCGCGCGGCTCGAAGATGCCTGTATCGTCCGCGAACAGGCAGAAGACCACGCGCACCAGAAAACGTTCGAGATCATGCCCCGTATAGCCCGCCTCCGCCAAGGCGTCGTGCAGGTTGCCCGCGAGTTCGGCGGCCTTGATGTTGGCGGGGTCCTGATCGCGAAAGGCGCGGCGGCGAAGCCCGAGGATGAAGCCGAATTTCTCGATATTAGCGGGCAGGCCGCCGAGCGAGAAAACGGTGCGCACGCGCTCGTCCAGATCGTAAAGCTCAAACGTCTGGAAATCGCTCACCAGGATGTGGCCGGGTTTTTCTCTTTCGGGCAGGGCGTCGAAGTATTCCCCCGCCTGTCCGTAGGCTTTCGTCAGATCGCGGCCCGCGCTTTTTTGCTCGACGATCAAAACGCGTGGCCAGAACAAGTCGATGTACCCGTGGGTATTATCCAGCCGCCTTACGTGCTCCTCATAGCGCGCGACGGAGCGGCGCTCGACGCCGAAGATATAGAAGAACTCGTTATAAAAACTCTGCGTCTCGCCCTTTTCATACGCCGCGCCTCGCCATGCGCGGGCGAACCCCGCCGCGCGCACGCGCATCTCGTTCCAGGATAGGCGCACGTCCAGCCTCAGGCGATGCCGCGCCGGGAGGCGCTTGGGGACGTATGGCGGAGCAAGCTATTCCTCGTGGCTTTCATGGGACGTAAATATCGCACATTTTCCGGCGCGATTCCTCCTTGGTGGGGTTCATCCAGTGGGGAATCACTCCCCCCTTGAGGGGGAGTCGAGGAAGCCGAGCGCTTTGGGCGAAGGCTGATGCGGTGGGGGGTAATCACGACTTATAAGGGAGGATTGATCAGGAGCGATATAAATAACTCTCAAACTAAATCTCCCCCCACCGGCGCGACTTCGGGCATATGCCCTCATCTTGCCGACTCCCCCTCAAGGGGGGAGTGATGAGACGCGCACAATCCCTCCCTCCTCGGTTCTAGATTCCGGCATGCGCCGGAATGACGAAGCAAAACCGGGCGGACACATGGGTGGCAGACATAAATGTCTGACCCCACACGAAGCCACATCCTCACCATTCCTTCGCAAACCTTCCTTCCTCCCTCCTCGCTTGGCAGTCCCTCCATCATCTGTCGGAACAATCGCTCATTCTTCAATCGCGAGAATCCCTCCTTCTTCAGTCGGAATTCACCCTCAAGGGGGGAGTGATGGCGCGCATCTTCCCGCATTTGCCGTCATCGGATTTTCGTCGGGATGGGCGAGAATTTCGCGCGAGCAGATAAGTGTTCCCGGCACTTGGAGGAGGGGAGAAAATGGAAACGGCGATTCGGCATCGGGCGGGATTGACTTCGGTCGGTCGACAAACGCTCGCTCCTCACTCGCGTCAATCGCTTCTTCCTCAGTCGCGATTGATTACGCAGGAATCGGCGGAGAAAAATCGATAAAAAGGCTGAAACAATACGATAAATATCGATAAATTCACGACGTTTTTCGATAAATTTCCGACAAATAAATCGCCGGAAAACGAGACGGATCCGGAGATGGCCGTAGTTGCAGTGAAACATTCGATAATCGTCATAACTGGTTGATAAAAAACAAGTATTCTTGAAAATGAGAACGATTTTGACTGGATAGGGGCAGGTCTTCTGGTTTTGGGCGCCATCGTGGGCGGCGTTTACGGGGCGTATCTGCTCAAGAACGTCTCGGCCCTCACGCTCAAGAGAATCGTGGGCGTCCTGGTAATCGCCTCGGGCGCGAATCTGCTCATCAACCGATAAAAGAAAACCCCCCGCTCCGGCGAGGGGTTTGATATTGCGCACGTTTCATCGCTTCTACGCGATTTTCATAATGTGATTTATCGGCTGGCTACCCCAGTATCTTCCTCTTCATCCACATGAAAACCCACGCCACGGCGCGGAACCAGCCGCCCACTCACGTGGGGCAGGCTTTTTGCTCCGGTTGAGTTTGATACTTCTCATCCTTGGCTTCCGGTGTACGGGTCGGCACGATTTACGCCTCCCCTTCGCCTGCGCTCTTCGCGCGCTCAGGAGCGATCTCGTAGAGATAGTCAAACGAATAGATTCCCGCGCCGCAACCGCCCCGCCAGATGAAATTGAGGGCGTAGCGCCCCACCATCTCCACGTTTTCAAGTTCTGTCGGCCCGCTCGGCCCCGAGAGGACGGTGAGGGGGTTTTTCTCGCGCGCCTTGCGCTCCTCCCTGCAATTCGCGCACGGACAAAGGGCAGCGAGGTAATCGAAGCCGTAGGCGCTCTTCTCCCCGCCCGCCCACTCGACGCGAAACTCGCGCGCGGTCTTATCCACCGTGAGATCTACCGGATGGGCCTTATCCTCTGCTTCGCTCATGGCATGGAGGCTCCTCGAGGGCGTTTATGGCGCATTATCGCGCCTTCACCCCATATTTCTCATACTTCTTCGAAGAGGAAGAGCTGCGCTTGGCGGATTCGGGCGTCTTGAGCTCCAACAAATAGGGCCGCTCGGCCGAGGTGGCCTTTACGGCGTCGAGCAGACCCTGCTCATCGCCCTCGTTTTCCCAATCGCCTTCCTCTAGTTTCACGAAAACGGGCTTGCCCTCGCCGAAATCGAGCGTGGGAACGCCGAAAATGCCCTGCTCCGCCGCGTCCTCATGCTCTTGCGCGATGAAGGGGATGGTGGCGCCGCTCTTCATGTCCTCCTCCCAGCGATCGACGTCGAGGCCCACCTCCACGGCGATATCGCGCAGAACCAGCTCGCTGGTGATATCCTTGCCGTCGCGGTGCCTCGCCCGGTGGAGCGCCACGTGGTACTTGTCGAACTGCGTCTCGCCCTGCAGCGCCGCGCACTTGGCCGCCTGATGCGGGGGGAGATCCCTGCTCGGGAAAGTCTTGTCTTCCCAGGCTTTCCAGTCCTCGCCCCGCGCCGGGCCGAAATTCGCCTGCTCCAGCACGAAGGCCTTGTAATCCACTTTCAGATCGCTTCTTTTCTCCTGAAGGCGAACGAGCCATTCCATGGCCCTATATGCGTAAGGTCAGACGTAGCAGTTCCACATGGTGACGTTCATGATTTTCTCCTTAAGATGAGCCATAAAGAAACATTGCGCCCGAATCATACACCACAAGAACGCGGATGAGAAAGCGGGGTTAAAGCTTTTGAAAATAGCCGTTTCCCACTAATTTTCAGGCGCGAGCGCCTTGTGCAACAACGCTCCCGCACCTGCATTCAAGGAAAGCTCCCTGGCGGCCTCCTGTCCGCGCGCGGACATTTTCCGCCACGTTTTCCGCAAGATGTCGATGATTTTCTCCTCATCATACAGCCGGGAGAAATCCCATAAATAACTCTCCAAAAACACCAAACAGGCGACATCCTCGAGTGTCTGGGTTTCCGTGTTGGTCTTCAAACCCTGCTTTTTCAACAGCATTCGCACACGGGCTATTGTTTCCTCATCGTAATCCACCTTTTTGAGAATTTCGGCCGCTTTCTCCCCATGATAGTCGTAAAGACGGGTCCGCCATTGGTGATATCCTTTCCGACCGGGAGGATAATCCGATCGAGGAATGTCCCACCGGCGTATATGTTGACTGCGAACCGCCAGACGCAGGGCTTCGGAAGCGTGCGGCTCCACGGTTTCGAGCCATTTTGTCATTCTCATCGAATACAAAAGCTCTTTGGGGTAATCTTCGCCCTCGAATTTCTCGGTATTCGGATCCTGCGAATTCGCTTCATCGATGAGACGCAAAGCAACTTCAAAACACTTGGGTTTTTCACTCATTATTCGCACCTTCTCTATAGCGATGGACATCTACAACATCATCCCAGACAAAACAACCTAAGAATAAACGCTTGATTGGGTTGACAAAAGTACAAAAGCGGAATATTTTCCGAAAAAGTTAAGTAATCTACTTAACAATAAAAAGAAAAAATTAGACTTTAGATAGGAATCTCTCATGTATCAAGGAAAGGTGCATATTGTGGGAGCAGGTCCTGGGGACCCGGACTTGCTTACACTCAAGGCGGCGAAAGCCTTATCAAATGCGGACGTGGTGATTTATGACCGCCTCGTGAACCCTGAGATTCTACAACTTTGCCCGGAAAGCTGCGAACTCATCAATGCTGGAAAATCCAGCGGCCGTCATATCATGAATCAAGATGACATCAACAAATCTCTCATCCATTTCGCTCATCGTGGTTTTCAGGTGGTGCGCCTGAAAGGTGGGGACCCTTTCGTGTTCGGGCGTGGCGGCGAGGAGGCGCAAGCCCTGGCAGAAGCCGGTGTTCATTTTGAAATCATACCAGGAATCAGTTCCGCCTTGGCTGTGCCCACCTATGCGGGAATACCCGTCACACACCGAAACATCGCCTCATCGTTCACCGTCGTGACCGCCCATGAAGATCCCGGCAAACCGAAAACACAGGTGGATTATGCGCATCTGGCGAAGGATAGGGGGACACTCGTTTTCCTCATGGGCGCACGCTCCATCGGACGCATATCAGCCGCTCTGATCGAAAACGGAATGTCGAAAGACACGCCCACCGCCATTATTGAAAATGGAACCACCAACAGGCAGTCAGCCTACCGCTGTCTTTTGGGAGAAGCATCTAGTCTCGCGCAACGCGAAGAAATATCTCCACCTGCTGTTTTTCTCGTAGGCCCAGTCGCCGGCCTTGAAGACCTGGTTTGGTTCGAGGCCGATGAAAGTCAAGAAATCTCCTGGCGCTGTCTCCCGGAAGCATTCTTAAACAAAGCCATTTCGTAAAAGCCGGGCTTCGGCCTGACTCCCATTCATCATCCGATATTTACTTAGCTGTTCACGTGAGGAGCATGTGATGCACGAAGAATCACGAAAACCACTATCCCGGGAAACATTGGGCGTCATTCCGGTGATTCCCGAAGAATTAGATGATTTTGAAACGCAAGCCACCAGGTTCCGAAACGGTGAAATCGATAACAGCGAGTTTCTTCCCTATCGGCTAAGACGCGGCGTATATGGGCAGCGTCAGGCGGATGTTCAGATGGTGCGCGTGAAAATACCTTTCGGCGGCCTGAGTGCTTCGCAACTCGAAGCCCTGGGGCGCGTATCCCGTGATTTCGCGCCATTAGGAAAAGGCCACGTCACGACACGGGAAAACGTGCAGTTTCATTTCGTCCCTCTCGACGAGGCCGCTGATGTTTTGAGACTTCTGGGCGAAGTGGGGCTAACCACGCGTGAAGCATGTGGAAATAGCGTGAGAAACGTCACCGGTTGTCCCTATGCGGGCGTTTGTAAGGATCAGGTTTTCGATACCACACCATATGCAGGTGCCTTCGCCCGTTACTTCGTTCGTAAGGATTTCACACAGGACCTACCGCGCAAATTCAAAGTGGCGTTCTCCAGTTGTTCTTCGGACTGCGTAGTCGGCGGAATTCATGACATTGGGTTCATTCCCCTCATTAAAGAAGTGGAAGGAATCCCCGTGCATGGCTTCAAGATGCTCGTTGGCGGCGGCCTCGCCACTTTCGCGCGTACCGCTGAAGTGCTGTACGAATTCGTTCCGGTGTCCGATTTCCTGAGGGTGAGCGAAGCCCTTATCCGGGTTTTTGACCAGGCTGCTGAACTCCGCAAATCCCGCTTCAAGGCGCGCATTAAGTTTTTGGTGAGTTGGATCGGTATAGACGGACTGCGCGAGCGTGTCGAGGAGGAGCTCAAGAAGGATTGGGCGAAAGAGCCCATCAATCCCGAGCCCTATCTTTGGAAAGATGATGAAGAAGCCGACGCTCCACCCGTCTTGAACACCTTGAACTGCGTGGCAGCAAACCCGAATGGCGATGCGGCGGATTATTACGCCTGGAGAAATACAAACGTCACCGCGCAGAGGCAAGAAGGCTATTTCGCCGTCGAGATCAAGCTACCATTGGGAAATATTCTTACAGGTCAGTTCTTCGCCTTAGCCGACCTCACCCGGCGTTTTGCGAGAGGCCGCGCAAGAACGAGTTTCGAGCAAAACCTTGTCCTCAGATGGGTGCGCGAAGGAGAGCTTTATCCCCTATGGAAAGAGCTTCATCGCATCGGACTCGCCGAAAAAGGCGCCCGCGAGATATCTGATGTGGTTTCCTGCCCGGGAACGGATTCATGCAAGCTCGGCATTACCTCCTCAATGGGCTTGGCGAACGCCATGCGCGAAACACTCCAAGAAGTCGATCAGGACCCGCTCACGCGGGAGATGCACATCAAGATGAGCGGTTGCCCGAATTCGTGCGGCCAGCACCATATCGCCAACATCGGCTTTCATGGAGGAACGCTTAGAGCGAACGGCGCGATGCTGCCTGCTTATGAAATTTTCCTCGGTGGCCAATACGATAGCACTGATGGAGAAATCCGCATCGGCAAACGTATACAGGTTCGAATTCCTGCGAAGCGTGTTCCCGATGCACTGAAGAAGATGTTGTCTCACTACCAGGAATACAGGAGCGAAGGCGAGCGTTTCAACGAGTTTTTGGATCGTCAGGGCAGTGCGTCTTTCGAAGACCTGTTGCAAGAGTTTCACCTTGTTGGTCAATTCAACGATGAGCCTGATTCTGATTTGTTCATCGATTGGAGTCAGGACAAACAATACGTATTGGAAAGAGGAGAAGGCGAATGCCTAGCCTAGAAAAGCAATTAGAATTTTTGGACGAGACATCCGAGGACCAAGTGAAAACGGCGGTATTGCTCGTCGGTCACGGCAGCCGCGCCCAAAACGCCAACGATGCGCTTTTCCTCGTCGTGGATCATTTTCGGAAAGCCTGGCCGCATCGCATACTAGAGGCCGCATTTTTGGAGATCAGCCACCCTTCCATCCCCGAAGGAATCGACTTGTGTGTAGAGAATGGGGCAGAGAGAATCATCGTCATCCCTTACTTTCTTTTCAGGGGCAATCACGTGAAGGTGGATTTGCCCGTCTTCATTAAAGAAGGCCGGAGGAAATACCCTGATATCGACGTCATTTTAGGTCCGCACCTCGGATTTCATCCCAAGATGATCGAGATAGTCGATGAACGAATCCAACAAGTACTCGATACGCTAAAATTTGAGGAGAATGTGCTCCGGTGAGTGACCTAAACGGTTCTGCCCATCCCATCGCTGTTTATTATGAACACCCCGATTGGTTCAATAAGCTTTTCGATGAACTCGACAGGCGAGGTGTGGAATATGAAAAAATAGAAGCCCACAACCACCGCTTCGACCCGACGGAAACAGAATCGCCTTATTCGTTGATTGTAAACCGGATGAGCCCATCTGCATGGGCGCGCGGGCATACACATGCGATTCCCTACACGCTCGAATATTGCGCGCATCTCCAAGCGATTGGCGCCAACGTGATCAACGGCTATGAGGCCTATCTCCATGAATTCTCAAAAGTGCGGCAAACCCGTCTACTCAAGAACCTGGGCGTCAATCACCCGAAGTCACGGGTGATAAACCATCCCTCGCAGGCCCCTTCGGCGGCCGAGGGATTCAGCTTCCCTATCATCACGAAGGCGAACATTGGCGGAAGCGGCGCCGGGATACAAAAATATGATACGCCCCAAGAACTCCAAAAGGCGGCGGATGAAGCGAGCATCGATTTTGGCATCGACAATGTGGCTCTCGTTCAGGAATACATTCCGCCGCGTGGAGAGCAAATTATCCGAGTCGAAATTCTAAATGGTGAGTTTCTTTATGCGATTCAACTGGCATTGGTGGACCCGAACTCCTTTAATCTCTGCCCGGGCAGTTATTGCCGCCGAAACGAAGAAATTGCGTGTGGCGTGAACGGTAGGAATGCTTTGGTTGAGAAAATCACACCCCCGCAACAAGTAATAAATACGGTCGAGAAAATCATGCGGAAAGCCGGCATAGAAGTCGGCGGCGTCGAGTATTTGGTCAATGATAAAGATGGGGAAATATATTATTACGACATCAACGCACTCTCCAATTTCGTGGACGATGCGCAAAATGTCATCGGCTTCGATCCCTGGCCGCTGATGGCCGACTTCGTCCTCGAACGCGCGCAACACCCAGCTTCCGTACTGAGAGTTTAACGAACAGACCAAAAGCGCTTTGATGCGCACGTACACTTTTCTATAATGCGGGGGTGTTTGAGACAGCCGCCGTATACGCCCTCATATCAGCAATTCTGCTTGCGCTAAGGGATATCTTCGGACGCTTCGCGGTTCGTGGCATAAATCCCATCACGGGGACAGCCTTCACCGCTGTCATCGGTCTCCCCATTCTCTGGACTGTCTCCGTTTTGAGAGGAGATTTTTTTGACCCTTGGCCGGGTTTCGGCTGGCCTCTTCTTTTCATCGCCATCGCGGGGATTTTCAGAGTCTGCGTTGCGCGTACTATGCTCTTCGCAGCCACGCAACACATCGGGTCCGCACGTACGAGCGCCATCGTCGCGACGAATCTGATATTCGCCGTTTTCCTTGGCGTCACCTTGCTGGGAGAAGCGCTTACATCAACCATCGGACTGGGCGCCCTCCTGGTGTTTGGTGGATACATTTTCATTGCCAGGAGTCATGCCAATCATCAAGGGGGGGAATCCCCGAGAAACCCGTACATCGGAATGGGATTGGCTCTCGGTTGCGCACTGGCCTTTGGAGCGGCCGCGGTGCTTGTGCGGCCATCGGTGAGGTTCTTCACCTCCGCCAACGAGGCGAACTTTTATTCCAACATTTTTGCGGTAGCAGCTTTTTTGCCTTTCCTCTTCCGCAAAGGAAAAATAAGCGAAATCAAAAACTGGACCCCAAGCAACTGGAAATTTCTACTTTTGGCCGGTCTGTCGGCAAGCCTCGGCGTCACGTTTTTATATCTCGCGCTGGCACATGCACCCGTTGTCTATGCTTTCCCCATCTCACAATCAAGGCCTTTGTTCGTTATCGCGATATCGTGGGTTTTTCTCCAGTCAGAAGAGAAAATGAACTGGCGCGTCTTTGCAGGTGCGCTTACCATCTTTCTGGGTACGATTATTCTGGTTTTCAACGAGTAAAACATTTTGACATTTTGTGAGGGAAAATTGACAAAATAGTCGGCCCTTCATTCTGGAATCAATAATTGTGAGAGTGTCCTCGCGGGAAAAAAAATGAGTTGCAAGCAACTAGACGTTGGACTACATTTGAAATGAACACTAAATTGCGCTAGCCATTCAGGAGAACATCACGCCATGATGAATATCGGGGAAGAAAAAGCGGATTCTGTGATCGTCATTAACATTGAAGGGCGTGTCGACGGCACCACCGCACCGGAACTGGAAAACCGGATTTCGGAAATCGTCGATCGTGGTGATGTGCATGTCCTGCTTGATTGCGGAGGAATGACATACGTCAGCAGCGCCGGGCTGCGCATATTTCTCACAGGCGCCAGAAAATGCCAGCAAAACGGCGGCAAATTGATGATCTGCTCGCTACAGCCCGATTGCAAGTCAGTGATAGAAACCAGCGGTTTCCATACCGTAATCGATTGCCACGACACCCGTGAGGCAGCCCTCGCGGCGGTTTCATAAAGGAGCACTCCATGCTGACATTTGTCGATGAAATCCTGTTGCTGATGTTGGATGACGAGAAAGGTTCGTTCCTACCCATTCGCGAAAGCACGATGGGATATGTGCTCGCGGGCGCGGTGCTAATGGATCTGGCATTTGCAAACCGCATCGACACCGACCCCAACCAGTTGATGGTTCTGGATAAAAACCCGATCGGCCACCCGGTGCATGACCGGATTCTCGACAGCATTGCGGGTTCCACCGAAACCAGGGATACAAAGGCCTGGATTGAAACAATTTCCCGGGAGGCTACAGAAATCCGCAATCAGTCATTGTCCAGCCTGATCGACAACGGCATTCTGGAATCCCAGGAGGAAAAGTTCCTTTGGGTCTTCCGGGCGCGGAGATATCCGATGATCGATGGCCGCGCCGAGCGTGAAGTGAAGCTGCGCATCACCGGCGTATTACTATCGGATGAAACTCCAGATCCAAAAGATGTCGCTATTATCTGCCTTGCTGATGCATGCAACATTCTGCGTGACGTGTTTTCCGGCAAGGAGATTCATCGGATCCGTCCTCGTATCGATCAGATTCGCAAGTTGGATCTCATCGGCCGTGAAGTCAGTGGGGCGATTATGGAAATAGAACAAGCGATCATGGCGGCGATGACGCATGCCCACCACTGAAAATCGGGGATTTTGCACATTTCCTGAAACGACGGGCGACAGCATTTTCGATTCATAGACAGTCGAGGAGGAGCCTATCCTCACTGGCTGAAACCAGAAGAGTCGGGCGCAAACGTATCACATACGCCTTGCCTATATATTTCCGTCATCTCGTCTGCGCACCAAATGCACGCCCCGCAATGAGAGCACCAGTTCGTTTTCCTGGTTGAACGTCCTGAAATCCATGAGGATGATCCCGCGGCCAGAAGTCGAACGGGACGCTCTCGCCTCAAGGACTTCCGCCTCGACACGCAAGGTGTCTCCAGGACGAACGGGTTTTATCCAGCGGACGGAATCCATGCCGGGTGAACCCATCCCCGTGGTCCCGATAACACCCGTATCGATAAACAGACGAAACGACGTGCCTATCGTATGAAACCCACTGGCGATGATGCCGCCATATGGAGACGCGGCCGCTGCTTCCTCATCGATATGGAATGGCTGCGGGTCATATAACTTGGCAAACTCTATGATTTCTTCCGTGGAGAGTGTTTTTTCTGCCGTATGGAACTTCTCGCCGACCTTGAAATCCTCAAAATACTTTTCTTTCATCGGAAATAACCATGCAATCTCATGTTATGCCGAGGTTCCGGGATATTTCTTTTCTGCTTCCTCGGCTCCTTGCGCCATGTTGTAATCCTCATCGAGTTCCCCCGTTCCGGCAGGGAACTTGACGGTGAAAAAGGTGGCTTCTCCATCAACAGCCCGGCTTCTGTGATTCGTGTGCCTGGGAATGTGAATCAAATCCCCATGCTCTACAATCTTGTCTTCCTCTCCCAGTATATAGTGCAGCTTGCCATCCAGAATAAGTGTGAACTGCTCTTCATTCGGGTGCATGTGCAGCGGAGGACCTTCACCCTCCGGCTTCGTCACGATACCCACTTTCATGAATTCGCCCACAACGCTTTTCGCCCTGACTTTGGGATTCGTTTTGCTGTTGTTTTCCTTCATTCCCTCGATTTCATAAAAAGGCATCCATTTTCCTCTCTATCATTTGAAGTATCTACAATTCCGCATACTCGTCGATGGCCATGGGAAGTTGAACAGGCGCTTTTCGGTTTGCGGAAACATCCATCGCCATGGTGAGCAGCAGATTTCTGTGTCCGTCTTGTACGGTGGCATGTGGTGTTTTCAGGCCTGTATGCACACGCCCGAACCACGCGTTGGTTTCTTCTCGCATCGGACCCCAGAGTTGACCGAATGCGATGTCTCCAGGTGGATAACTCGTCAGAAAATCGACGTTTCGCTTCACATCGGGCGTATAACCCGCCGGTTGCGCATTTTCGCTTGCGAGCACTAAATCTCTATGCGTGTCGTCGATGGTGAGAACACCCTCGGTGCCTACGATGCCGATTTCCAGGCTATAGACGGAGCCGGGCCAAACCGTCGGCAACGCCCATGAGATATTCATGCTCCATATCGTGCCATCATCAAAGGTGAAGATGCCTAAAGTCGCGTCCTTGGTGCCATAAGTAGCGCCGAGCGCCTTATCCATCGAACGCGCATAGACTTCGACAGGCGTTTTCCCGTCCATCAGCCACATACAGATATCGAGGCTGTGCGTCCCCGAGACGACCATCGGCGTGAGGATGCCCCGGTATTCAGTTTTCGTTACTGTGGCGATGGGCACCAGGCGGTTCATGAACGCTCTCGTGACAACCGTGGTGACGTCTCCCAATTGACCGGTGCGAATCTTTTCCTTGGCGACCAAAAATCGTCTTCTGAAACGCTGGGTATAGCCGACAACCGCATCCAGGCCTGCGTCTTCGATGGCTTTGAGAACCCGGGCGGAATCCGCCGCATTCGTGGCCAGGGGTTTCTCGATAAACAAGGCATGGCCCCCATCCACCGAAGCCAATATGGGATCTACGTGCTCGTTTTCCTCCGTGGCGATAATGGAAGCCGTCACCTCCGGTCGGGCCAAAAGCTCTTTGTAGTCCGTGGTGAAAAAATCGGCTTTCGTTTCCTCGGCGAGTTTCCTCCCCACTTTCTCGTTGATGTCACAAAGGCCCAGCCACTCGACGCCCGGATAGTCTCGGGCGAATTCAGCACGGACTCTACCGATTGTCCCGCAACCGACGATGGCCAAGCCGATGGGCGCTCTTTTTCTATTTTCAGTGTTCATTCACTACTCCCTGATATGTACGATAAAATTCCGATGAGACGCGCACTGGGCTGACTTCCCTTTTCAGCGGGAAATCATGCGAGAGCGCGCAGAATTCCAACACCTTAGAAATTAGTCTTTGAGTTCGACGCGAATCGCTTCAAGAGGTTTATCTCCATGATTCTCTACAGCGTGCAAACCCTCTCTACCCAGCCAGAAAGGAATGCCTTCTTTGCGATCTTCGCTGATGGCGCAAGCCTCGCCCTTTTCATTGCAATAGCTGATTTTCGGAAAATTCACGATCGTAAAAACACTCTCCCATTTATGCGTATGCTCGCTTTCCAGTTCGCCGGGTTGGATCGTCACTCGTAAAACACGGACCCGCTCGTTCTCGAAAATAATTTCGTGATTATCAGGAGCCGCGATTACGGCATCCAGTTCCTCGGGCGTTCCGGGAATATACTCTGGCCGCTTCGGCGCAACATTCTGGCTCAATTTTTATCCCTCCTATAAAATCTAAGCACGCCGATTATGTGAATAATGATTTCGGCAGCATGGCGTGAACCCCTTTCACGCCATTCACGATTTGCGTGACCCGCAAGTCCACAGCGAGGCTGCAAAGCGTATAGGCGTCATCTCTGCTCATGCCTCGCAACTCTCCGAGAAACTGAATCGTCTCCCGGAGCGCCATTTTGGCCGCGTTATCAAGGATGGGGTCAAACCCCATCAAGATATAATGCGTATCGGTTTCCGCACGGGGATTTTCCAAGTGCAAATCCTTTCGGACGATAATTTCCATCGTCCCCGAGAGGCCCGTTTCAATGGCCGTCAAGCAAGCCTCCCCATCTCCCTGGCAGCCATGCCCATCGCCTACGGAAAACAACGCGCCCTCATTGAAAATAGGGAAATAGGCGATAGAACCCGAAATGAGTTCTTTGTTATCCAAATTCCCGCCCCAGGCGCCCGGAGGATAGCTCCCCACCCGGCCTACGGAAGGCGGGGGCGCCACACCAAAATTCCCGAAATACGGCCGCAGAGGCACCTTGACGCCCGCGCCCCAGTCTCCTGTTTGCGCTTCCAAATCGAGATCCACTATGACGGTGCGCGTATACGGAAAATCTTCCGGTAATCCTCCCATCATCGGCCGGATGGAGTTATATCCCCAGTCATAGCGCGTCTTGACCTCGTGGATACGAACTTCCAGCACGTCTCCAGGCCGAGCATCTTCTATAGAGACAGGGCCCGTCATGATATGGGGACCAAGTTCTTGGGGGACTTGCGAAACAATATCCCGCAAATTCCGGGATGCCCGTTCTCCGAGTTCCGCCAGATATTCTTCTCTGCCGGATTCCGTATGAACCTCCAGCGTATCGCCGGAGCGAATCCGCATCACAGGCTCCAGTGAGGCGTCATAATGACCCCAATGAACGGTATCCGGATTCGCAACCAATTCATGAGTCGCCATCAACACACTCCTTCATCAAGAATTTCTTTCGGCAGCATCGCGTGAACGCCTTTGACCCCATTCACAATCTGCGTAATGCGCAGATCCACGGCCAGGCTGCACAACGTATACGCATCATCTTTGCTCATGCCACACAATTTCCCCAAAAACTTGATTGTCTCCCTGAGAGCCATTTTGGCTGCGTTATCGAGAATAGGGTCGAATCCCATGAGAACATGATGCGTGGTCGTCTCCGCGCGGGGCATTTCCAAATTCAAATCTTTTCGGACAATGAGTTCGATTTTCGCGGACATACCGCATTCCAAGGCCGACAGACAGCTCTCTCCATCCCCTTGGCAGCCGTGTCCGTCACCTATTGCGAACAAAGCGCCATCGTGGAATACGGGAAGATAAGCGCGAGAACCCGCGATGAGTTCCTTGTTGTCCATGTTTCCTCCCCAGATTCCCGGAGGAGTGGATGGAACACGACCAAAATCGCTGGGCGGCGCCACACCGAAATTACCGAAATAAGGACTAAGCGGCACTTTCACGCCTGCTCCCCAGTCACCTGTATTCGTCTCTTCGTCGATTTCCACGATCACTGTTCTCGAATACGGGAAATCCTCGGGTAAACCTCCCGCTAGGGGCCGGATGACGTTAAAGCCCCAATCATAGCGCGGCCAGATATCCAGAAATCTCACCTCCAGGACATCTCCCGCCACGGCCCCTTCCACCGCGATGGGTCCCGTGAGGATATGGCCGCCCAGATCCCTCTTTCCGCGCTCGGCTATATGACGCAGGTTTTCAGACGCTCTTTCTCGAATCGGAGACTCAAGGGTCCTGATTCCCGGTTCCGTGTGAATTTCGATCACATCGCCCGAAACCACGGTGAGAACCGGAGAAAGTACGGCGTCATAATAACCCCACTGAATGTTGTCGGGGTTTTGCGTAATCACGTGCTCGGGCAACGATGGCCCCTTCTAAAAATGAAACTCATTCAAACAAAGATTTGGGCACCATCGCGTGAACGCCCTTGGTTCCGTTCACGATTTGGGTGACGCGCAGGTCGACCGCCAAGCTGCATAGCCTATACGCATCATCGGGGCTCATGCCGCGAAGCTCACCCAGGAATTGAATCGTCTCCCGTAAAGCCATCTTCGCCGCATTATCCAAAATCGGATCAAAACCCATCAAAATGTAGTGAGATTTCGTTTCCGCGCGCGGCGTTTTGATGTTCATGTCCTTGCGAACGTTCATCACGAAAGTACCGATGAGGCCCATCTCTATCCCGTTGATATTCGCCTCACCGTCCCCCTGGCAGCCATGCCCGTCTCCCGCGGAGAATAAAGCGCTTTCGTTGAAAATCGGCAAATAAATCGTCGAGCCGGCCGTAAATTCCTTACAATCCGTGTTTCCTCCCCACTCCCCGGGCGGAATCGTGGGCACACGCCCAAGCGCTGAAGACGGCGCCACCCCGAAATTCCCGAAAAAAGGCCCGAGCGGCACCTTGACCCCCGCGCCCCAGTCACCCGTTCCGTTCTCTTCGTCAACCTCGACAATCACCATTCTCGTATAAGGAAAATCCTCCGGCAGACCGCCCACCAAGGGTCTGAATCCGTTGTAGCCCCAATCATAGCGGGGTTTGACCTCATGAATCTTGATTTCCAACACGTCGCCGGGCTCGGCGCCCTCGATGGCCACGGGGCCCGTCATGATATGCGCCCCCGGGCCCGGCTCCATGGTCTCCAAAATTTTTCTGAGATTTTCAGAAAGTCTCTCTGGATATTTTTTTAAAAAATCTTTCCGCCCCGATTCGGTTTTCACGACGAGCGTATCGCCAGAGGCGATTGTCATGACGGGAGCGAGGGCGGAATCATAAAACCCCCAATGGCAGGTATCGACAGTGGTATCCAGTTCATGCGTGGCCACAAGCGCTCCTCCTTCTTAGAATTGTAGCGCAAAGAACATCCCAGAGGATGTCATCGGACATCTGTTGAATCCCCGGGCGATACAAATCTGGGGATATCCCCAGGATTCGCCACCGACTCTATCATCCAGGGAATTGAAGATCAAAAATCCATCGTCTGAACCTGTTCAGGCAAGAACCGCATCTACGAGCGCAGGTAGAACATCACCCGTTTTTCCCTGAATCCGTATGTCCGCTTTGGCGTCAAAACGAGTGGGGCCTTCGTTTATGATGATGAGGCGCGCGCCAGCTTTGCGGGCGCGCTCGGGCAAGCCGCCCGCCGGCCTCACCGACAATGAGGAACCGGCGACCAGGAAAACATCGGCCTCTTTAGAAGCATCAACGGCCCGGGACAACTTTTCCGGGGACAACCCCTCTCCAAAGAAAACGGCATCCGGCTTCAGCAGGCATCCACAGTCCTTGCACTTTGGTATTGTTTCACCGCCCTGAACCCGCACGTGCACCTCGGGGCGAGGCAATTTAGCCCCACACCCCACACAAACACACAGATGACTCGTCCCGTGCAACTCCACAATCTTCTCCGGGTCATGGCCCGCTTTCTGGTGAAGGCCATCCGTATTTTGCGTCACCAGTAATTTCAAGCGACCGTGCCGGGATAATCTCGCCAAGGCGATATGTCCATCAGAGGGTAGTGCATTTCGGACCAAGTTGTACCCATCTTGAGCGACTTCCCAGTAGCGTTTTTGTATGTCGCCAGAAGCCAGCCATCGGCGAATATCGAAATCTTTGGGGTCAAATCGATCCCAAATCCCTCCTTTGGACCTGAAATCGGGAATGCCGCTTTCAGTACTTATGCCGGCTCCGGTAAGACACACCGTTGAGTTAGATTCCAAAACCCATTCCGCTGCTTTCTCGGTGAGTTTTATTTGGGAATTGTTCAATGCTTCTTCCCCGGGTTGAAATAAATAATGGCAATAACAACAATGAGATGTGAAATGCAGCCGACAATTGATGTATGGTACGCAAGTATAGAGCGCATGCAAATCAAAAGTGATGAATCGTGGGGATACTGAAAATTGTATGACGCGAAAAAGCATTTGTTCAGATTGATACCGCTCTTCACCATATTCGCCATCGGGATAAGCCTGTCCGGCTGTAGTGACGCTTTCCTTCCCAAGGTGAAAACGGGTTCCGTCAAAATTCTGAAAAACGCCATTGAAGTGGAGTTTACCCAATTGACCCGTGAGTTCGGCCAACTCGACCTAAAAGGCGACTTGGGACTTTGCGACCCCGTGCTCTTCGGAGTAGCGCGTTTCGCTGTTTATCAGGCGGTGGAGGAGAAAAGAACCGCCACCATGGCGCAACTAACCCGGTTCATCATGCGGGCGCGTGCGGCCATCAAGCGAGCGGAAGAGAAGATACAAAAAAAACAATGTGTCGATACGGATGGCGATGGACTCACCGATCTCACGGAATATCGTAAATATAAAACGAAACCTGACAATGCAGATACAGATGGGGATAAAGTTTCCGATTCCCTGGAAGTACGCCGGTACCGAACCAACCCGCTCAAAGCGGATACGGATGGTGACCTTCTTGACGATGGAGATGAAATATCACGCGGCTTGAACCCATTACTCGCCGATAGCGATGGGGATGGATTCATTGATGGGATAGAAATCGCGCATAATTCGAATGCGCGCGATGCCTGTTCTCAACCCCTGGATGCCCAACGTCTGGACCGTCTCCGCGAATGCAGAGGGAAAAAGATTCACATCAAAAGAAATCGGGTTCAAACACCCCAAAAACAAACTCCCAAACCCACACCTAAAGCAAAACAAAGCCCAAAGAAAAAAAGAAGATTCAAAGCCCAAGAACCAAAAATGGCACCCTCTTCCAAGTCTGCAGAAAGATGGGCCCCAAACATCAAAAAAGCGAATTTCAACGAGAAAAAACCGAAACAGACGCCTAATCACAATGGTTCGCATCCTGAACAAAAGGTGCAGGCGACCCAAACCCGACGGGCGGATGCGGCTATTTCGTCAGGCCAAGAACCCCAAATGGAAATCACCCACGAGAAACAAAATGCCCTCACCACAACACGGACCCAAACGAATCAACGCTTGGCAAAAAAAATGAATCATGAGGAGAAACAAACAAAGACGAGCCCCGAAGAATCACCAATTCACACACCCATGGCCGCTTCGTTATTGGAAAACCCCGAAAAAATAGAAAGCCCCCCCGTAGTGCCTCCCGAAACCAAGTCATCACAACCTTCAAAGAAAAAGTCTTCTCCCCATACTACTCAGGACTTCCCATCCACGATTTTCCTGAGGTTATGGTAGAGTCATTCATGATGTCGTCGTATTGTTCAGATATGCTGGAGACTACGCTACCATTTGATGAAAATATGTTCGTCTCAAACACGAAAAATCATCGTATCGCGATTTGAATCGTTGTATCGGCAAGGCAACGAGTAAATAAGGAGAAAAGAAGATGACGGAGCAGAAAACAGCGTTGAACCGATTTAGCCGACGCATCACCCAGCCTCCATCACAAGCCGCTTCTCAGGCAATGCTCTATGGTGCGGGGCTGGATGAAATAGACATGAACAATCCCCAAATTGGGATCGCCAGCATGTGGTGGGAGGGAAATTCTTGCAATTTTCATCTCAACAAGCTCGCCGAATACATCAAGCAAAGCGTGAATGCCGACAAAAAAATGGTCGGTCTCATTTTCAATACCATCGGGGTAAGCGACGGCATCTCCATGGGCACGGAGGGCATGAAATACTCCTTGCAATCCCGGGACCTCATCGCCGATTCGATTGAAACCGTCGTTGGCGCACAATGGTACGACGCCCTGGTCACGCTTCCCGGATGCGACAAGAATATGCCCGGCTCCATCATCGCTATGGCGCGACTCGATCGGCCCAGCCTGATGGTCTATGGCGGCACCATCAGCCCTGGGTTTCTCAATGGGGACAAGTTGGATGTGGTTTCCGCCTTCCAGGCCTACGGGGAATATTTCTCCGATAAAATTGACGAAGAGCGTTTTCAGTCGATTATCCGGCATGCCTGCCCGAGCGGCGGCGCTTGCGGGGGCATGTACACGGCGAACACGATGTCTTCATCAATCGAAACGCTGGGCATGAGCCTGCCATACAGCGCATCGAATCCCGCTATGAGCGAGGCCAAGAAAAACGAGTGTCTCAATGTGGGAAAAGCCATTTATCATTTGCTCGAGAACGACATCAAGCCCAGTGACATCATGACGAGAGAAGCAATTGAGAATGCGATTACCATCATCATGGCGCTCGGTGGCTCAACCAACGCCGTCATGCACTACATCGCCATCGCCAAGGCCGTCGGGGTCGAACTCACCATTGACGATTTTCAGGAAATCAGCGACAGAACACCCTACATCGCGGATTTGAAGCCCAGTGGACAATTCGTCATGGAAGACTTACACAACGTGGGAGGTGTGCCAGCCGTCCAAAAACTACTCTTAAAAGAAGGCCTGCTCCAAGGCGATTGCCTTACCGTCACGGGTAAAACACTCGGAGAGAACATCGAGGCCTTGTCGGACCTTCATTCCGGCCAGAAAGTCATCGTGCCGCTTGCATCTCCCATTAAGAAAACGGGGCACCTCCAAATCCTATATGGAAATCTCGCGAGCGAGGGCGCCGTCGCCAAGCTCACAGGAAAAGAAGGAGAGCGTTTCGAGGGTCCCGCACGTTGTTTCGACTCCGAGGAAGACGCCCTCAAAGGTTTGGAAGAAAAGAAAATTCAAAAAGGGGATGTCGTCATCATTCGGTATGAAGGCCCAAAGGGCGGCCCCGGTATGCGGGAGATGCTGACAGTCACGTCCGCTATCATGGGGGCTGGCCTCGGGAACGACCTGGCCCTCATCACGGATGGCAGATTCTCGGGCGGCACCCATGGTTTTGTCGTCGGACACGTCACGCCCGAAGCCCAAACCGGCGGCCTGCTCGCTCTCATCGAAGACGACGACATCGTTTTGATCGACGCCCAAAAACGCGTCACGGAACTAAAAGTGCCCGAGGCAGAGATAGAGAGGCGCCGCGAGAATTGGAGCGCGCCACCGCTTAAATTCACTAAGGGCACGCTCTACAAGTACGCCAAGTGCGTATCTTCGGCATCCGAGGGATGCGTGACGGACGAATAGAGGTTGACCACAAAAAAGAGGGGAGTTACTTACTCCCCTCTTTTTTCATGGCTATAATACTTTTCTACGATGTGCCAGTTCTTTTCCTTTGGTTGGCGAATTTTTCAAAATATCCCCCAATGGAGGAAACTGCCCAGTCAAGCCCTATTTCGTCCGCCTTTTGCAGCACCTCGTCTCCACCCATATCATTTTCTTCCGCCACATGAATCAGCGAGCAAATCCCGGCTCGCCCCACACCTTTTCAGTGGACGAATACCGGGCCATCTTTTCTGGTCTCATGGAGTGCTTCATGGATTTCTCCCGATAACGCATCGTCCATATTCGCGGCGCTTACGGGAATATGGACGAAGTTCATCCCTAACTCTTGCGCCGCTTTTCTCTCCGCCTCGGGTGGTAGCTCAGGCTCTTCCTCATCGGCAAAACGCAAATTCACCAAGGTTATTATTCCCTTGTTCGCCAGGGATTCCAAATCCTTCCGACCCGGTTGGCTCCCGAAAGCCAGATTTTCAGCCAACTCGAAGTAGTGCATACCGTTTTTCCTCTTATGAAGGTGCTATACCCGCTGCACCAGCTCTCGACAGCGAAGCAGGCAGGTCACCATTTCATCTTCCCCATCACGCTTATAAATTCCAAGCAAATTGTTGAGCATTCTCTCCACGATACGGCGAGGAGGGGTTTCCTGTAAAAACCGCATGTCGAAATGATACCCGAGTCCTCGTACGATCGCCGCGCAATCTCCAACACTCAAGCGTTTTCCCCTATCGAAGGGATACAGAAATATGGGGTCCTCATCAGCTTGGTATTTTACGATAAAATGCCCCGGCATCCCGACTCCGTGAAAAGGAAGCCCCAATCGCGCGGTGAGAATCAAATACAACGCGGAAAGTGATATGGGAATGCCGCGTCTGCGCTCCAGCACGCGACTCATGAAACTATTCTGCGCATCATAATAATTCTCCCGATCGCCATCGAAGCGAAGCTCTCCGTGTAGATATTCCACGACTTCGTCGACAATAGCTTCGGCTTTACTTATACCCTCCAAACGTTTACGTAAATGATTTTCCATGCTCAGCAATTCGTCTTTTTTCGTTTCCATGTTTTCGAGCGGATGGCCAATAGACGCCAACAAGAAGCACGCATCTTCCAGAGCCACATCTTCAACCGAAGAAAGAGACCAGTCCGAAAAAGCAATTTCGATTTGCCTATAATGGAATTCCCTCAGCGATGGCGGCAGTTTCACATCGCTCACCTCACGCTTTTTCAATATGCTCAGGAGTCTTTGCTGCTCCTCGATTGAGAATTCGGAAACCTGGCGGTCCAAAACCGCCGTCACCCTCGGTGAACCATCATTCAACAAATGACACACAGCCTCTAATTGCGAGTCACTCAACGACAAAATGTCACTCCCCGGTTCGTAGTCGTCTCTTCCCTACCACTGCCTTTTAAATATGGTATTATCATTCGGACTCATACACAATTTGCGTTCGACGGGAGGGATCGCATGTCCACGTATGCCGATGTGGTTGCGGACGTACTTCAAAATGCGGGCATCGAATTTATTTTCGGCGTTCCGGGAAGCTTGAGTTCCGTCGAACTCATCGAAGCCGCCAGTAAGCGCGACATTCGCTATATCCTTTGCAGCAACGAGAGCAGCGCGGCCGTGAAGGCGGGGACGTATGGCATCTTGACGGGACGACCAGGGGTCGTGAGCACGGGCGTCGGTCCGGGGGCAGCGGCTGTCCTCCATGGCGTGGCAAACAATTATCTAGAGCGTGCACCATGCCTCATCTTGACCGACCGCTTTTCCGATGAGCAGTTTCGCCGTCAGGGCCGGCAAAGACTCGACCAGGATCGTTTGCTGCGCCCCATCACGAAAGGGACTTTCAAGCTCGCGAAAGACAATGCTGCGGTGGCCATCAGGCGGGCACTGGCTCTGGCCACGGAAGGAAGGCCGGGTCCCGTGCATGTGGACCTCCCGTACGACGTCATACTGGCGAATGCCGGAGCAAACGATTTCCCACCCAAGGAGAACCCCAAAAAATATATTGGCCGCATCGGATCGGCCCATCCAGGTATTGGCGCCACTCTCGCCGCTATCTCAGAGTCAAAAAACCCGATAGTAATAGCAGGACTTCAGGTAAATCGCTCGGGACGAGAAGCGGAAAAGGAGTTCGTCTCTTTCGCCGAGAAACTCGGAGCGCCCGTTCTTGCCGCACCCTCAGCGAAGGGCGTCTTGCCGGAGCACCACCCCCTCGCCATGGGAACCTTCAGAGGCGCGCCTTCCGAGCGGGAATTGATAGACAAGTCGGACTTATTCATCCTGGTGGGTTTCGATACTGTGGAAGTATTCGCCCCCGGGTATTGGGACTATCCCCAAAAGGTGATCAATTTGGATGAAGTACCGCATCTCGATGATTTGATTCGACCTGAAATAGAAGTCGTCGCCCATCTCGCCGATATCCTCAGAGAATTAAGCGCCTCCGTCTCCTCCAACCATGCCTGGAACACCGAGGAGATGGATTCCTATAAG
Source organism: bacterium (assembly GCA_965261085.1). Lineage (GTDB taxonomy): Bacteria > UBA8248 > UBA8248 > UBA8248 > UBA8248 > Bin107. The sequence goes on along the minus strand of OZ253442.1, from coordinate 1,936,854 downwards.
AAAATGAGGCAATCCGCGTTATTTCCCACCGGAGAAGGCTTGATGCCCGGCGCCGTCATCCGGGTTGCCAGAGAATGTCTCCCCGACAACGGCATCATGACCGCCGATGCAGGAAGCCATAAAGTCTTAGCCAACGACATTTGGGAGACGAGGCGTCCTCTGGGTTACCTGACCTCCAGCGGGCTGGGTTCGATGGCCGTCGCCACGCCGGCTGCCATGGCCGCCAAATTAACCGAACCGGATACGCCTGTTGTCTGCCTTACCGGGGATGGTGGGTTTCTCATGCGAATCGGCGACATGGAAGTCGCCGTGCGCGAAAACATCCCCTTCGTCACTGTCGTATTTAACGATCGCTATCTGAACCTGATAAAAATCAAACAGGACAATCGCTCTTTCCCTCGCCTTGGCACTGAGTTCCGTGATTCCGATTATGCGTCTGTGGCGAGAGGATTGGGCTGTGAGGGAGAGAGAGTTTCCACCGAAGAAGAGTTGAAAGATGCGCTCAAGCGGGCATTTTCGTCCGATAAGCCATGGGTCATCGACGCCGTCATCAATCCCGATGGTTATGTGGGCTCAAAAGATGTTCGAGCGGAATAATGAAAATTATTTGCTTGACACAAACCTTTCAACAACGCATCTTATACGGTATCTCTTTTGCTTAGATGGGGAAAATTTGCATTTCTCTGTGAATCAGATGTCCAGGTTGGGGCTGGGCATAATGTCCTCGACCTCATGAGGGGTCTCGCGCGGGAGGATTGTAGGTGCCAGAGGGAACAGTAAAGTGGTTCAGTGACAAAAAGGGATATGGTTTCATTTCACGGGAAGATGGCGACGACATCTTCGTTCACTTTTCAGCGATCGTTGCAGATGGATTTAAATCTCTGAAAGAAGGTGAAAAGGTTACATTCGAAATCACACAAGGTCCCAAAGGACTTCAGGCGGCGAATGTAGCGAAACAAGAAGAGTAATTTCCCTCCCGCTATCGTATCTTTTATCGGGGGCAAGCTACGTGCCGGCCCTGATATACTCCAGGACCGTCTCTGCAGCTTTGTCTCCACTTCTCACCGCACCCTCCACGGTGGCCGGCAGACCTGTGCGCGTCCAGTCTCCAGCCAAAAAGAAACCCTTTACAGGCGTTTGGGTGTCCATCCGGGAGCTTTGTTCGGCCACCCCGTTCGCCCAGGTAGCGGCACGCTCTCGCACCACCAAAATACTTCGAGTACGGTTACGGGGCATCAATCGATTAAGGCAATCTCTCGCAGACGACTCAATGATCGACCGTTCCTCAGATGCGATGGAATCCTCCGCACCGGCCAACAGGCACACCAGATTTCCCGCATTTCCTCCACTTCCCTCAGGACGAAACAGCCAATCCCAGTCCTCATCCAAAATGGCTTCAAAGGGAGGACCTTCATCCGGTTTTTCAAGCCAGCAATATGCACTGGCGATAGGCCCCGGACATAGTTTCCCCAGATTCGAAAAAGGTGTTTGCTCCCTGAGTTCGTTACCCAACAATCTCCCAAGGACGTCCGGCGGCACGGCGGAAATGACTGCGGCTGCATACAAGATCTCGCGCTCTTTCAGGATCACACCGCTCATTTTTGAATTTTTGACGTCAAAACCGAGTGCGGGTTGCTGAAGCCTAACATCTCCTCCCAGGCGCCGGATGCTTTGCGCGGCTCTGTTAGCCCATAAAGCACTCAGGGCCTTCATCGGCACTCCTAAGGCGGCCCCTTTCGGGCCATGGGCGAAGGCCTCGCGGATCACCGCCTTGAACAATTCCGCACTTCCCTGCTCTAAGGGCAAATTCAATACCGCGCGCGCAAACGGCTCCCAAAACCAGCGCACCGCTTCATCTTTCTGGCCAAAACGCTCGAGCATTTCACCCATGGATTCATTCGGAATCTCATCACTCGATTTCGAAATAATCTTCGAAAGTCCTTTCAGAAGATTCACTTTCTCCCAAAAACGGGGGCCACGCCATTTGAGCAAGCCTCGGAGTTGCGCAAAAATCCCTCCGCCCTCTGGAAATGACAATTGCGTCCGTCTGGCCAACTCCGATTCCCAAATACGGTAGCTCACCTCTAAAGAGGGAGAGTAAAAAACATCATCGGCAGCACCCACCCTTTCCAACAAAGAGCGCAATGCCGGGTTTGCCGCCATAAACAAATGCGGACCCCAGTCCAACTCCAAACCCGTGGACGAATGCATGAAACTACGCGCCCGGCCGCCGAGAAGCTTCCCCGCCTCAAGCACCAGAACTTTGGTACCCGACTCGGCAAGGCGCAAAGCAGCGGACAATCCCGCTGCGCCGGCTCCGATGATGATAACCGGTCGTTCGAATCCGACAGGCTCAGACATTTATGATTCCAGAAAACAGCGAAGCGCTTCTTGTAGTTTTTCCCTGGACTTCAATGAGGGGCGATAATCCATGTGCCGAAAATGATTCTCCTCCATTTCACTTAGAAGTCTCCGATAAATTCGGCCCATGATTCTCGCAGGAAGAAGGTTCTCTTTTTTCTCGTGGCGCAAGGCCTCGTTCGCCCGCTCGTAATATCCACGCGCCTGATGCGCCAGAAACTGGAGAAGACTCAAGACCTGAGAAGTATCTTTTTTGTCTCTCAAATCGGAGACCGTTACACCATAATTCTGCATTTCGCTTCTCGGAATATAAAAGCGCTCTTGCTGCGCATCCTCCCAAACGTCTCTTAAAATGTTCGTCATCTGAAGCGCTCTTCCCAAACAAACGGCATATTCTTTCGCAAACTCCGATTTTGCGCCGAAAATACCCAGACACGCCAGCCCTACTGCAGAAGCCACCTTGTCGCAATAATTTTCAAGATCTGAGAAATTTTCAAATCGACTTTCCTCTAAATCCATCGCCACCCCATCACAAATCGCCCGGAAATGCTGCGGCGGCAAGTCGTATTTTCGCGCCGCCCACGCGAGTTCCCCGATTATCGGGTGGGATGGACTCTCCTCGCACAACTGAGCCAACGCTTCTTTCCACTCACGCAACAAGGTCCTTTTGCCAGATATCTCCCCCGGCTCATCGGCGATGTCGTCGGCCATGCGGCAATACGCATACACCGCTGTGATGGCGCGCCTTTTCTCCGCGGGCAGGCTAAAAAAAGACAGATAAAAATTCGACTTGCTGGCTCGAATAAACCAGCGGCAATAGGCACGGTTCAACTCTTCTTCCGCATGCCGATCCACATTGGATTCGAGTGGATAGACCGGGCGAAACGCCGCAAGCAGCGACTTGGCCTTATCCCTGCCATTCAAAAGCGGCGAGCCTGCGCAAACATCCCAATTCTCACGGGAAATCGAGTCCAGCGCCGCGACGCCTCCGCGCCAAATCGCACGAAGCTCACGGCCCAATGCGCCACGGGTACGGTACAAAAGAGGCAGGCCCTGCTTGAAGAGGCGCTTCGTCCTTTGTATCTGAAAAACCAGAAATGCGCGTAGTGGAGGTGTCGCCACGTCTGCGAGCAAATCATCCTCGGAGACGGAGAATTTTTTCATCTCGTCCTGAGGCATGTAGATGATGCCTCGCTCGGCATCTTCTTTTACATCCTGTAAGTGATTCGCAATCTGCAAGGCCGTGCATATGGCATCCGACGCACGAAAAGCTTCCTCATCACGGATCCCGTGAAGCATGAGAACGATTCGCCCGACGGGATCCGCCGATCGGCGACAATAATCGAGCAAGGTTTCATAGTTCGGGTACCGGAGAACCGTGACGTCTTGTTTGAACGCCGAGAGCAAATCCCGAAAAGGTTGTAAGGGCAAATCGAATTGCTGAAGCGTATGAGAAAGCGCTATGAAAACGTCTGTTTCCGCAACTCCTTTCTGGGCCAAAACAAGTTTTTCTTCCCATTCATCGAGACGAGCGAAACGCTCATGGGCGGGCCTGGCCGTATCCGCGATATCATCAGCACCTCTGGCGAATGCATATACAGCAGCGACATGCGGTCTTATCTTCGCCGGCAGCAACTTCGAGGCCACGGGAAAATTCTCGTAATGGCCGACTACGATTTTCATACACGTATCATAAGCGGCGCTTAAATCAGCCTTTGAAACGGGTTTTGCGCTATTGCCCGAATCTCGTATTTTCTCGCCATTCATGAGAGATTCTATCAACTGCACATCCGCCGGCAGGAAATCAAAATACCCCAATAAGGAAGGATCCGCCCATTCGTACTTGGCCACCTCTACATTCTTCACCACCCCGCTCTCCCATTCACAATCATAAAAGCGTAGGTGTACATCTCTATCTGGGTATCGATGTCGGGTCTCCCAGTGAAGACGTCCAACGCGTACTTCGATACCGAGTTCCTCACAAATCTCGCGGCGCAAGGCTTCCTGGGGGTTCTCTCCACCCTCTATTTTGCCACCCGGAAACTCCCAGAAGCCCGGCATGTGGCCGCCTGCAGGGCGCTGACAAATAAGAATGCGCCCCTCGTGCCAGACAATTCCGGCGACGACACTTAGCTCTAAAGCGGCAACTTCGTCCTTCATTCCGTCTCCAAAAGTTCAATTCCGCGCAGCTTCAGGTTCCGCATACTCCGATAACCGCTTAAGGATACTTAAAAATACGATCGGTTCCGCCTGGGGTAAGGCCTCGGCCAGTTCCTTTTCATCTGCAAAATACTCACCCGGCAGGACCAACCCCGGCATCCGCAGCTTGAGCGAATCCTTTGAGAACGGCCACGGGGATATTTCCAAATCATCCATGTTTGCCGTTTTCACTTTCAATCCACTTTGCGTTAAGGGGTGGACGGCTCTATCGGGCGGGGTGATTTCGGGCGCTCGGCATGCCAATAGGGATAACGTATCGCAAACCCTGAGCAGCGACACGGAATTTACAATCGCATCTTTGTGCCTCGGCTCAATGAGGACGTCCAATTTTTTCTGCCGTTTCGCTTCAGAATGAATGAACCCGTTCAACACTCTTGAAACCTCGCCGGGCGCACCCCTCCTCCCTCCCTCCGCGAGCGAAGAGAAATGGAGGCTGACCAAATAACCGGCAAATGGATGAAAAGACGCGCAAGAATCAATTCCTTCCGCCCATATTTCTATCGCCTTGTCCGCCGTTATGCCAAAAAAACTATAAGGCAGTTTCGTCATTTCATCCCATTTCGGCGTGGCATCCGAGCGGCACCACCCAACGTCATGGTTATCGACGGCGAACAAAACTTTCTCCCTGAGTTCATCCGGCGGTGAGGGAAGCGACTCAATACCTATCCAATTTCGCGCAATCGTACCTGCGGCCCGGGCGTGGTCGTGCTGACAAATGAGACGAACATGGTTATCTCGCGGACTAACTATCATTTGAGACACCAAAAAACGGCGGAAAATACATTCTCAATCCGTTGACTTTCTGAGTCCGTGACCCAAAAAGCATTTTGTTTCGCTGATGAAAAATGTAACAACCGCCATTGCGCAAACAAGAAAAAACAAGCAAAAGCAACATCCACTTGAACAAGCGTGTGCAAAACACATAATTTTGCTACAAATCAGTATATAGCTTTGTCTTAGAAATAAGGAAATCACGCTAAATCATGAATCGAAAAAATTTCCCGCAGTCCCCCGCTTCAGTCGGCCTTACGAAAACACAGACCATCATCCTTCCCGAGCCGTTCCAGACCGATTCTGGCGAAACATTGCCCGAAATCCAGGTTGCATATGAGACATATGGCAAACTCTCTCCCAGCGCCGATAATGCCGTTCTGGTAATCCATGCTCTAACGGGCGATGCGCACGCAGCCGGCTTCCACAGCCCCGACGACCCGCGCCCGGGCTGGTGGGACCCGATGATAGGCCCCGGCAAGGCCATCGATACCCGGAAAAATTTCGTCGTCTCTTCGAACAACTTGGGGGGATGCTCGGGCACCACGGGGCCTACTTCAATCAATCCCGCCACGGGAAGCGCCTATAACACTAGCTTTCCCGTCATCACAGTAGAGGACACAGTTCGCGTGCAGAAGCTGCTCCTCGATCGCTTGGGCGTCAAGCGACTCAAAACGGTTATCGGCGGCTCGCTCGCCGGGATGCAAACCCTGGAATGGGGCCTGCGCTACAGTGATTTCTGCGATTCTGTCATTCCGGTCGCGGGAGCCGCGCGCCTGGACCCGATGGGAATCGCATGGGACAAGATCGCCCGCAGGGCCATCACGGCGGACGGCGATTGGCAAAACGGCGACTACGACGCCGGCCAAGGGCCTCGCAAGGGCCTCAGCGCGGCGCGCATGCTGGCTCACATCACCTATCTGAGCCGAGGAATCATGTGGGAGAAATTCGGCCGTGAGATAAGAGACAAAGACAAAATGCTAGACGACATCGCCTCGCGGTTCGAAGTGGAAAGCTATCTCGATCACCAAGGAGACAAATTCGTCGATCGTTTCGACGCTAATTCGTATTTATACATATCTCGTATGATGGACCTATACGACGCCTCCCTGGGTTTTGAGAGTCTGGAAGCGTCCTTATCCCGGCTGAAAACCAAATGTATGCTCGTATGCTTCATATCCGACTGGCTCTTCCCGCCGGAGAGAAGCATGGAGATCACTCAGATTCTCCAAAAGCTCGACTACGAAGTAGAACTGCATACGGTGGAATCCACCTATGGGCACGATGCTTTCCTGGTTCAATACGACAAACTCACCGAGATCGTCGGTGGTTTTCTGGCCAGACTCGAAAACGGCGGCCCGATCGGTATCAACGCGACCCCCATACCCCGGGGATGCAACCGGCTCGTCCTCTCCATACCGGGTCATTGCGCAGATAAACCCATTCTGTGGGAACTCGGCAAAAAATATTCGTTTTCCATCAACATCATGCGGAGCGAATTGGATGCCCAATCCGGGTGGCAGGTATGCGAGTTTAATGGAAACGAGGAAGAAATCGCACAAGCTGTCACGGAACTCCGCAATATGGGAGTTTGGATCGGCGCCGGGGGGCATGACGCCATCGACCACGACCGCGCCGAAGTGGTATAAATTGAAAATTGCGGCTATACATTCACCGGCATTCAAGAGGTCTATTAAAAACAAGACGGAGGCAACGCCATGGGTGAGTTGAAAGAACCGATTGTTGTGGTGAAATACTCGGATTACACCTGACCATTTTGCTACGTCGCCACCGTCGGTGGCATACCTGTGATTGAAGAAGACCTCGACGTGGTCGTCGAGTGGGTCAGCTGGGAGGGAAGACCCCCCGGTCAGGAGTTCGCCGGCTACTCTCCCGAACGGAAAAAAGAAAGTTACGAGACGAACCACAAACCTCTCGCCGATAAGTACGACGTGCCCATCCGGGTCGCCGGAGGCGACTACCGCACCACCAACCTTCACATGGCTACCTATTACGCTCGGGACAAGGGGAAATTCAAGGAATTTCGGGACCGCTGCTACAAGGCCCGCTGGGTGGACGACCAGAACCTGGAAGATCTGGACGTCATTGCCAAACTCGGTGAGGATGTCGGCCTGGACGGGGAGGAAATCAAAGCCGTCATCGCCGAGGGACGCTACATCGGCGCACTGCACAGCCAGCGCGCCCAGGGAAAAGGTCTGGGTATCTTCGGAATCCCCACGTTCGTGGTGGAGGGAAAGCTCTTCTGGGGCAAAGACGTTATCGACGACGTCAAGACCGAGGTCGCCCGCGTGAAGCAGGAACGGCTCGAAAAGGATAAAGAAGAGAGTTAAACCGCACTCCCGGGGCTCCGCTCCGCCCATACGAATGAATGAAACACCCTGGTCACCGTGGCAGGGTGTTTTTTCTTCCGCCTTTTTGCCCTTTCACTCCCGATTCGATAAGGTGGAAGTTCTTTATCCACCATTTGAGGAGAAAATCCGATGGCGCAATTCGATGGGGTTGTGATCGGGGCGGGACATAATGGCTTGGTGTGCGCGGCGTATCTCGCCCGGGCGGGGCTCAAAGTCGCCGTTCTCGACAGCGAACCCGAAATCGGCGGCGGCTCGAGCACCAAGGAATTCCTGCTGCCCGGCTACCAATCCAATATGCACGCGAATTTCTTCATCGGCCTCGATGATTTTCCCATCGTCAAAGACCTGGAGTTGACCAAATACGGATTCAAGTGGCTCACGCCCGACGTGCAGCACGCCACGCTGTATCGTGACGGCACGGCCATCCTGCTGCACAGAGACCCTGAGAAAAGCGCAGCGTCCATCTCTAAATTCTCTCAAAAAGACGCCGACTCATACGCCTATCTTCACCGGCGATTCGCCGTGGAACTCGCCCCTCTCCTGCGCAGTTTTTTATTCCATCCGCCCTTACCTCCGGCCGAAATCGTCTCCCGGATGGAAAGCGATGCGGGACGGGAGATTTTGAGCTTTGCGAAGATGTCGATTTTCGAGGCCATCGAAACACATTTCGAGCATCCCAAAATGCGGGCCTTGTTCTTCCTGTTCGCTCACGCCATCACGGTGGAGAACGCGCCGGGCACGGGTATTTTTCTCCCGAGTCTGTTTTCCACCCACACGACGCTCGGTCTTCCGGTGGGGGGCGCGATGCAACTGACTTTGGCGCTCGAGCGCATCGTCATCCAAAACGGAGGCGCTGTCTTGAGAAACAGCCATGTGCGGGAAGTGATACGGGAAAACGGACGCGCAACGGGCGTCATGCTCGAAAACGGGGAAAAGATGATGGCGACGCACTTTGTCGCCTCGAGTCTCAATGCGCCGGCATCCATCAAGATGGCGGGAGAAGACGCGTTTCCCGATGAAGTCAACGATAAGGTGCGAAACTGGGACTGGGGTTTTCATTCCCTGAGCACATTGCATCTCGCCCTTGCAGAAATCCCGCGATATACCGCAGAGGATTTCGACCCCGACGTGGGCAAGGCGTACAACATCATATTCGGTGCGGACTCCGGCGAGGAGATGGCCGAAAACACGGAAGAACGCAGAAACGGCCTCCTGCCGTCGCGCCCGATGGGCAACGGCTCATGCAACAGCCAGCACGACCCCTCCTATGCGCCCCCAGGCGGACACGTCGCATTCTGGTGGCCCGGCGCGCCCTATGAACTGAAAGACGGCGGCCCCCAAAAGTGGGATGAAATCAAAGAGGAATACACCGAGCGCCTGGTGGACGTATGGCGAGGCTATGCTCCGAATCTCACGCCCGGGAACGTTCGCGCGGCGGATATCTACACCCCGCTCGACGTGGAACGCGGAAACAAGAACATGGTCAGGGGCGGCGTGCGCATGGGGGCGTACATTCCCGAACAATTGGGGATCAACAGGCCCCATCCCCTGCTCTCCGGCATGCGGACGCCGCTGGAAGGGTTTTATCTGTGCAGTTCGAGTTGCCAGGGGGGTGGTTTAAACGGAGCGCCCGGCTATAACGCGGCCGGCGCGATCGCCGATGATCTGGGTGTCGAGAAATGGTGGGAGCCGCTTCCTGCGCCTGCGGCGCCCGCAAGCTAAGTCCGCGTTTCGGGGATCATCACCACCGCCTCTATCTCCACAATATCGTCCTGGTTCAGCCCGCTCACTTCCACGATGGTGCGCGTGGGTAGATTGGGTCCGAAGTATTCCTCATACAGCCGGTTGATGGCCGGGCGATGGGCATCCATATCCCTCACGTAGACGACGGTGGAAACAAAGGTCGCAAGCGACCCTCCCGCCGCCTCGGCAATGGCTTTCAGGTTTTCGAAAGTCCTTCTGGCGCGCGCCTCTATGGTTCTTTCAACGAGTTTCCCAGAATCGGGGTTGATGCCGCGTTGACCGGCGATGAACAGTAGATTCCCCACGCGGCGCGCTTGAACGAAAGGGCCGGTGGGTGAAGGCGCAAGGTTTGTTTGAATGGTTTGAGGCGACTCCAAGGCGTTCCCCCGATTTGAGCGCTGGAAAAACTGCCCGATGGGACTCTCTAGCGCATCGCTATTTTTTCTTGCCCTTGGGCAACTCCGCCGGAAAAGCGATCTTGAGCCATTGCTGGGTGAGTATCGTCGCGGCATTCTCATTTTTTCCCGGAATGAATGCGATGGGCTCCCTGGGTTGGTCCCCAACCTGCTCGAGCATAAAGACATCCACGCCAAACCCGTACAGATCGTGTTCGCGGGTTTCGAGGTTGTATTTCACCCCATTGTTCGTCAGTTGGTTCATCTCGGATTATCCTTTCAAAGTCGCTGGCGAAAACTCGACGATGACGATTTCAACACTCCCTATCATAGCGGATGGCATGAATGGCCGTAAAGTTTGGGGGGCGGTCTCAAAGCCATTTTTCATCAACGCCTCGTTGGCTCACATGCCAGGCCCGATAGTCCGGCATGAAACACCTCGCCCCTGGAGCCCATCTGCCTTGACCCCTCCTGGGGCCTATGATAAACGCAAAAACCATGGGCCGTTAGCTCAGCGGCAGAGCGCTGCCTTCACACGGCAGAAGTCACTGGTTCAAATCCAGTACGGCCCACCATTTTAATTTCGTACAGCACTCAACGGAAAACGACAGTTCCTAGATGTCGATACCGGCCAGCAGTGCTTTCATCTCTATTTTTCTTCCCTCTTCCGCCGAGCGGCACGAACCTTCCACCAATGCGAGGGCATGAACGGCCTCCCGCGGACCGGTTTCGGGAGGGGTCCCCGTTCGCGCGCAATCAGCGAATTCCTCCACCTCGTCGAGTATCATGTCCGCCATTTCGGGAACGGGCACGTCCGTCCAGCCGGCTTCGCCCGCTTTTTGAATCGCCAGCGTCGTCTCGTCGTTGGTCCGGTGCGCCAGGGTGATGTTTTCGCGAACCATCTCGAGAGAAACAACCGCCTGGGTGCCGTGCAGCTTGAGCGTGAATACGCCCGGCGTCACAAAACTTGTCATCAGGCTCGAGACGGGGCCTCCTTCGTGCTCGGTAATCGTCATCGTCACGTCATCGATCTCGGCGGGCGTGACCAGTTTTTTGTGAATCCCCGTTACGCTCACGGGTTCTCCCAATAGGTAGTTCAACGTATCACAGTGGTGAATGCCCATCTGCATCAGAGGCCCACCCGGGCACTCATCCCGGAAGTAACGCCACCTATCGGGGGTGAAAAACTGACCCATATGGTTTGAGAACACCGCCTCCGCCCAAAGCGGCGTACCAATAGTTCCATCTTCTATTAACGCACGGATTTTCCGGTGTCCCGCCGCGCGCCGGTAGCAATGCCCCACCGCCAGGGTCTTTCCGGACACTCTCCAGGCTTTGAGCACTTCAGGCGCTTCGGTGAGCACGTTCGTTATCGGTTTTTCCACCCAGACATGCTTGCCCGCTTCGAGCGCGGATATTATCTGGGCCGCATGAACCTTGTTCGGTGTAGTGAGCAGGACTCCCTCCACATCGGGATTCTCCAGTATCGCCTCATAGCTCGGCGCTGCCTCGCATCCATGCTCCTGAGCGAACGAAGCGCGTTTTTCTTCGTTGCGCGTGTAGCAGGCAATCAAGTCCATCTTTTCGCTTCTGCGCAGGGCGTCGGCTATCGGCGTCGCCCACCATCCAAGACCCACGAGAGCCGTTCTGAAATTTTCCTGAGACATGAAAAGCTCCTCGTTTTCAGCATCTGATTCCTGAAAAAGACTTCCCCTTGAAGTGAAAATCGTCTACATCAAACTTATCGGGTCGACATCCACCGCCAGGCGAACGGAAGAAAAGGCCGGTTGTCCGTCAAATTCCGCCGTCAGCGATTTGAGCGCCTCGCCCAAGCGCCTCGACGTCCTGGCCTTCAGGATTATGTGATACCGCCATACGCCGCGAATTCTCAAAAGAGGCGCCGGCGCGGGACCCAGGTATTCGACCACGCTTGTATCGGCAGCGCGTCCGGCCGCCACGGCGCCACGTTTCCTCAAATAAGAGGCCGTCCATTCACCGGCTTTCGCCGCAAGGTGCTTGTTTTTCGACTCGAAACGGAGCCTGGCCAGGCGTCGATACGGCGGGTAGCCCATCCGCTCTCTCGCGAGGGCTTCTCTCTTGTAAAACCCGGCGTAATCATGCGTACGAGCGCACTGAACCGCAAAATGATCCGGCCTGAACGTCTGGATGAGGACCTCTCCCGGCAAATCGGCGCGGCCCGCCCGGCCGGCCACCTGCGTCAATAGCTGAAAAGTCCGCTCGCTCGCCCTGAAATCCGGCAGATGAAGCCCGACGTCGGCCACCACGACGCCCACGAGCGTCAATTTCGGAAAATCATGGCCCTTCGCCACCATTTGCGTCCCGATCAATATGTCGATTTCTCCGTTTCGCATGGCGCCGAATATCCGCTCGTACGCGCCTGCCCGACGGGTGGTATCGCGATCCAGGCGTTGCACGCGCGCTTCGGGGAACCGCGCCCTTACGGCCTCCTCCACACGCTCCGTCCCTACGCCGAAATAACCCACGCGCTCACTGCGGCAGGAAGAGCATCTGTTGGGTGGATGCGCGCTGTAATCACACCAATGGCACTGCACCCTGCCCCCGCCTTCGCGGTGAAATGTAAGCGCAATGGAGCAATGAGGACACTGAAGCGCCTCCCCACATTCGCGGCACAAAATAACCGAGGAAAACCCGCGCCGGTTCAAGAACAACAGCGTTTGCTCGCCTCGCTCTAGACACTCGCCAATGGCCGTCGCCAAATCGCGCGTCAGAAGTTCGGGCGTCTTGGGGTCGGAGCCTGCCTCTTTTCTTAAATCCACCAACCGCACCTCCGGCAAAGCTCCCCCCGTGGGTCGATGCGACAACTTGAGAAGGCGGAAGCGGCCGCTTCTGGCGCTCGTATAGCTCTCAATTGAGGGCGTCGCCGAGCCGAGCACGACCGGAACGCTCAGATTCCTGGCGCGCACGATTCCGGTATCCCGAGCGTGGTAGCGAGGAGCTTCATCCTGCTTGTAGGAGCCGTCATGCTCCTCGTCCACGGCAATCATCCCTAAGTTCGGAATCGGGGCGAAAACGGCGGACCTCGTGCCCACAACGATGGGCGCATCCCCATTCTTGATGCGCCGCCATTCGGATCTACGCTTTTTCTCTGGATACGCGCTATGAAGACAAGCCACCTGATGACCGAAACGCTCTTGAAACCGCCCCAACAGCTGGGAGGTCAAGCCGATCTCCGGCACCAGAACCAACGCACCCAATTCGTTTTCGAGGGCTTTTTGCGCCAGTCGGATATAGACTTCCGTCTTCCCGCTTCCCGTGACGCCGTGAAGAAGCGTCACTGAAAAATTCTTTTGTTCGATATCCGCTTTCACCAATTCAAACGATTCTTCCTGCTCATCCGTAAGGTCCATAAAAGGCACGCCGGGGCTCGGACTCAGGTCGCTAACATCCGCTTCATCGGGGAGGAGGCATTCCTCCACCTTGATCCATCCTTTTTTCTCCAAAGCCGCGCATGCAGCGCGCGCCCCTTTCGAGAAGGCTTCCAGCTTTTGTATTTGCATCCGCCCATCTTCGGCCTGGTACAAAAGACGCAAGATTTCCGCCTGCCGCCTCGCGCGTTTTCCCAAATTCTTCAACTCATCCCCATCGGGCTTCTTGCAAAGGCGCGCGTACTTGGCCTTTCTAGGTTCCGAACCACCCACGGCATCGACGATTATCTCCACGAAACCCGCATCGACAAGACGCATGAGTTCCGGGCGCGTGCCGCGCCCGAACGACGCCGTAAGGGAGTTGATGGTTCTAGGAGCCTTGCGAAGCGCCACCAGAATGCGCGCCTTGTGGCTTCCCTTCCCCTCTGAGGGCTTGAGTCCGGGCAAGCCAAGGCCCCCCGCGGCCTCCCGCCTCCCCGATTCACTCAGGCGATAACGCTCTACGGTTTTTTTCTCCTGGTGGGACGGCAACGCGAATTTGAGCGCCTCCCCCCAGCCACAGCAATAGTATTCCGCTACCCATCTGGTGAGCTCGAGAAGCTCCGGCGTAAGCAACGGCTCATCGTCTATCATCTCCAGAACAGGCTTTATGGAAGTGGGCTCGACGCCTGGAGGCGGGCTCTCGCTCGGCGGGTGGACGATGTATCCCGTCACCTTCCTCTTTCCGAGCGGCACGAGCACGCGCAGTCCAGGCGCGAGGCGTCCCACGAATTCAGCTTCCACCCGGTAGGTGAGCGGCTTGAGTTGCGGGACGCTGAGTACAACCTCGACATACAGGCTCCCCGGTTCATGCACTCTCACGGCCTCTTTTTTGATGACGTATTTCACGGACGAGGCGTCCCGCCGTTCAAGATGGTATGGAGGTGCTCGCTGGTTAGATTCCGGCCACTCAGGATTCCGGCGACTCGCTTGCCCTTTAAGTCCATTTTCATGGCGGCCGCCGTCGCTGCGGCGCCTGCACCCTCGGCGATGAGGCGCACTTCTGAGACGAGCAGACGAATCGCCTCACACATCTCCTCCTCGCTCACCATCACGATTTCATCCACGTATCGTCTGATCATCGAGAAAGTCAGCTCAAAAGGCACCCTGGTGGCGAGTCCGTCCGCAAAGGTGTCCGCCGACGGTTGAGGCAGCAATTCCCCTGCGTAAAAGCTCTTGAAAAACGCCGGAGCGTTTTCGGCCTGCACCCCCACCACGTGGACATTGGGGTTAACGTGCTTGGCGACGAGGCCGGCTCCGCACACACCGCTCCCCCCGCCGAGGGGCACGATGATCACCTCGATTTCCGGCTCGCGCTCCATGATTTCAAGCGTCTGGGTCGCCACGCCCGCGATGAGGTGCGGCTCGTTGGCCGAATGAACGTAGCGCATACCCAGCGCTTCGCACTGCTCCTCACACCACACCCTGGCGTCATCGAAATCCTTTCCCACAAATGCGACCTCAGCCCCCAGTCTCTCGATAGCCGAGATTTTATCGGGATTGGCCCCATTCGGCGCCGCCACCAACGCCTTGACCCCGAAAATCCGCGCGGCGTAGGCGATGGACTGCCCGTGATTGCCGGTAGACGCCGTGATGAGGCCCGCTTTCCTCTCATCCGGCCCTAGCTGGGCGACGAGATTCGCGCCACCGCGCACCTTGAACGCGCCGATGGGCTGCATGGACTCGAATTTCAGAAAATATCGGCACCCCAAGCGATCCGATAGCACCGGCATTTCATGAAAGGGTGTGGGCTGTAAGTATTCGGCAATGCGTTTTTGCGCCTCCAGAACATCATCGAAAGTGGGTTCGCGCATGGTTCCTCCAACGGTGGGCGTATCACATCCTCTTATAGCAAAATTTCCGCCTCAGAGAGCCACCACAAAGCTAGTAACCGGTGGTTTTCGCTATCCACCTGAAAACTTGAGCATTACACCTCGTTGCGCCCGTGATCGAGAAGGGGCCATCCCGGCGGCTTTCGCCCGAAGATGCGGATGTTGACCCCCTTGGTCGCGCGACCTAAAATGCCTGCGCGCCTAAAAACGATCACATTGCAGTGGAGGTTTATTATGAAAAGCGCCCTGGAAATAGCGATGGAGAAAACTTCGGCCATCGGGGAGCAAGCGCGCCAGGAACTGGAAAAACTCACCCCCGAGCAAAGGGACAAGATTGAGGAAATCAAAAAGGTATACGAGGGAAAAATTGCCGAAAAAGACGTTCTCCACCAGCAGGAATTGATGAAAATGACGGGCGGCGCTCCCATCGAAGCCATCGAGGCGCGACTCCAACCAGAGGCCAGAGAGGCGCTGGGCGCATTCCGCCAAAAATTCAGGGGCGAGCGTGAAGCGCTCGAAGCCGAGCGCGACGAAAAGATAGAAGCCATCAAAAAAGAAAGTTGACCCATCCATGAGCCGTGTTGCGATTGTCCGTTGTCGAGACTACGACCGAGAACGCGTAAGCGAAGCCGTTGCCGAGGCCTTTGAAGCGCTGGGCGGCGCTGCGCAATTCGCCTCTACAACCGATGAAATTCTCCTGAAACCCAACATCCTCAAAGGCGCGCCGCCAGAGAGTGCGCTGACGACTCATCCTGAAATACTCCGGGCGGTGGCGGAACAGTTCCAAAACTCAACCACGACGCCACGAAAAATATCCATGGGCGACAGTCCCGCCTGGGGAAGTCTCGCCAGTTGCGCCGAGCAGACCGGTTTATCGAGGGTATGTGAGGAACTTAAGCTTCCACTCACCCAATTCCGGGCAGGGGTGAAAGTCCCCAATCCGGAGGGGGTCGTTTATGCGCATCTCACCATGGCGAAAGAGGCCATGGATGCGGACGGAATCATCAACCTGCCGAAGCTCAAGACCCATTGCCAGCTTTACATGACGGGCGCGGTCAAGAATCTGTTCGGCTGCGTGGCGGGAAAAAGAAAGGCGTGGTGGCATTTCAAGGCGGGAACTTTCGAGGACTATTTTCCGCTCATGCTCATTGAAACGGCGCGATTGTTGAATACGAGGCTTTCCGTTCTGGACGCCGTATACGCGATGGAAGGCCAGGGACCCGCGCAGGGCACTCCGCGCCAAGTGGGCCTCATCATCGCGAGCGCCGACCCGGTGGCGCTCGACCGCGTCGCCTGCGAGGTTTCAGGGCTCTCGCCTGAGAAACTGAGAACCTTGGAAGCCGCCCGCGTGACGGGTTTCGGCGAGACGGATCTGAATAAAATCGACGTGGTGGGACTGCCCCTTCAGGAGGCGAGACTGTCTAAACCCCTGGTCGAGCCGAGGATGATACCGATAGGCTTCAGCATCCCGCGCGTCGTCAAAAGCACGCTGAAACAGCAGTGGCTAACGCGCGTACAGGAACCTCTCCGGAAAATTTCGTAGATTTTTTGCAGATTAGATATTCGAGCGGCTTTGCGAGCCGTCCACATTCCAGCAGGCACCGTGAACCAGGCTCGCTCTCGGGCTCACCATGAAGACGGCCACGGCGGAGAGTTCCTCGGGGCGACCGAACCGGCCCAGCGGCATTTCCGCGTCGATGAAGCCCTTCAAGCCATCCGCCGCCTCGCCTATCCGCCGCTCCCAGACCCCTCCCGGGAAAAGGATGCTGCCGGGCGCAATCGAGTTCACGCGAATGTTGTCTTTCGACGTCTGCTGGGCGAGGCCCTTGGAGAAGCTGATGAGAGCCGCCTTGGAGGCGTTGTAGGTCATCGCGCCCTTTGATTCGCGCCCGTAGATGGAAGCGACGTTCAGGATGGAGCCTCCGCCTCTTTTTTTCATCTCCGGTATCACGAGACGCGAGAGCGTCACCGCATGATAGAGGTTGAAACCGAATCCTTCGCGCCATTCCGCGTCCGTGATGTCGAGAAACGCCTTGGGGTTGCTGCCCCCTACGTTGTTCACGAGAATATCGACGCCGCCGAATTCATCGAGCGCCTTGCGCAAAAAAACATCGGGTACTCCTTCTTGCGTCACGTCACCCACAAAACCCGCCGCGCGGCCGCCTCCCAGCGCGTTCAGTTCATCGACGGCCTGGTTCAGGCGCTCCTCTCCCCGCGCGCTAATCGCCACGTGACAGCCCTCGCCCACCAGATCCTTTGCGATATGAAAGCCGAGGCCCCGGCTGGCGCCCGAGACCATCGCCACTTTATCGGTGAGCATCAAATCCATCGTTTTTCCTCCCGAGCCGGAGAGTCCAGGGGCGCGCGGCGAGCGGCCCCGAGAAGCATCACATGATGTCCTTCAACTTAAGCGGGTTCATCCAGCGTCTGCGCGGCGCGCAGCAGCGTCATCGAGTCCGTCCCGTCGCCGTGCAGGAAGGTGAGCAGGTCGCGCATCATCTTCTCCGTCGGTGTTTCCTTCATGATGCCGATGCCGCCGAGAATATCCGTGGCGAAAGCGATCGTCTTGAGCGCCACCTGATCGCTGAACACCTTTCCGTAGCGCGTGAAGCGCGTGTTGTAGCTCTCATCGTTCTCCACACCCCAGCAGACGCGCCACATGAACTGCTCGGCCACCTCTATGTTCATGAGCATCTCGGCGAGTTGGTGCTGTATCGTCTGATGCTCGATGATGGGCTTGCCCCCCTGTATGCGTTCTTTCGCATGCTGGAGACAGAAATTGTAAATACCGCGCGCAATGCCCGTATTACAAGCCGGAAGCTCGGCGCTGCCCCGGAACACCGTGCCGAAGGTGTGAAAACCCTTGTTCACCCCGCCCAGGATGTCGTCCTTATGAACGCGCACGTTGTCGTAGTAGCTCTCGGCATTGGGATACAGCCTGTAGCCGAGCTTGTCGTGCACGTTGCCGTAGGTGACGCCCTCCTGATCCCCTTGTACGAGAAAGCACGTAGTCCCCTGGTGAAGCGGAACAGTGGGGTCCGTTCTCGCAAAGACCAGCAGAATCTTCGCCCAACTCGTGAGGGAGGTGAACCTTTTCGCACCGTTGATGACGTAGTAATCACCATCCTCGACCGCAGAGGTTTTAAGACCCAGACTGGGGTCGGACTGGCGGTAGATGTTGTCCGAGCCGTAATCCGGCTCCGTTATCACGAACGAACCCACACAGTCGTCATCCTCCACGAACATCTTGCCCCACTTTTCGATCTGCGCATCCGTGCCGCATTTGAAGAGCGCGTTCGATATCTTCCAGCACTGGCTCAGACACTTGATGACGCCGATCTCGATTTGCGCGCCCGTCCAGAGACAGAGAGCCTTCGTCGTCGTATCGGCCCCGATGCCGCCATATTCTTCTGGAACCGCCATGGTGCGCAGGCCGAGCTGCGACGCCTTGTTGAGGAGCTCGCCCGGATAGCAATCCTTCGGGTCGGGCCGCCTGTCCATTTCCGCGGCGACGGGCGCGACATCGCGCTCCATGAATTCCCGGGTCAGATCCGCCAGCGCCAACTGCTCTTCAGTGAATGGATATTGCATAACTCCTCCAAATCATTGAGAAGAATTCTCATCGAAAGTAAGTGCGTATTCCTTGGTTATCCTCTCGCGCCCATGGTGTCAACATGAATCCGGCATACCGCTCAGCGCCTCAAGCGCCCGTATGGCGCGACGCCGCCTCACGCAACTCATCCCCTATCGGCACCCTCTGGTGCGCCGGGGCGTCATCAGGCCCCAACGATACATGGATGTTGGCCAGCCAGTTCTCATCATCACGCTCGGGATAATCCGAGCGGGTATGCGCCCCCCGGCTTTCGGCGCGAATGGCCATCGAGCCCAGCATCGCCTCTGCGGTAAGGCACATGAACCTCGACTGCGCATGGCGCGAGAGGAGCGAAGCGGCGGGCGTTTCCCCCATGATTTTCTCTTTATGAGCGGTTATTTTCCCGATGCCCTCTTGTAAGGCCGCCAAATCACGCTCGATGCCGCCGGAGGAAAACATGATTTCGCGTATATTTTCTTCTATTTCATCCAGTTGATTCTCATCCACCACGTCCGCGCCCGCCGCGCCCATTTCACTTTTTTCGGGCGGCCCGCCCTCTCCCGCCACATGGGCGGCGGCCCGGCCCGCCCTATCACCCATCACGGCGCACACGGTGAGGCCCCCGCTCGCCAGGCGATTAGCTCCGTGCAGACCCCCGCCGTTCTCACCGGCGACGAAAAGGCCATCCACGTCCGTTCGCCCGTTCGTGTCGATGAGGACGCCGCCCATGCACGAATGCGCGGCGGGAGCGATTTCTATCGGCTCTTTCCGCACGTCGAGACCCGCCGCCTCGAAATCATCGATGATTTCACCCATCACATCCCTTAACCCCTCGTAGGGCACCTGTGTCAAATCGAGGTAAACGGCGCCGTTTTCGGTCCCCCGCCCCTCGACGATCTCCCGGTGCATCGCGCGGGAAAGAACGTCGCGTTTGGCGTGCTCCAGATCATCGGGCGCATAGCGGGTCATGAACCGCTCGTTGATGCTGTTTCTCATCCGCGCTTCAGGGAAGGAGAGCGCCATACCCCCTGAGTTTCTGCCCCTGAGCTGCGGCGGATGGGCCAGCGCCGTGGGCGTGAACTGCACGAACTCCATGTCCCGCAATCGCGCCCCGGCGTCGAGCGCAGCCCCGTAGCCGACTCCCGCGACGCCCGGCGCATTCGTCGTTACGGGATACATTCCCCCCAAACCACCCATCGCCAGAATCGTGGCGCGCGCATGCGCCCGAAGCAGATTCCCGTTTTCCTCCACCTGAAAATCGGCTCCCACGATCCTCCCGCCGCCGTCGCGCAGCAACCCGACGAAGGATAGCCCCTCCAGAACGCGCGCCCCGCTCTGCGCGAGCCGCGCGCCCAGCACCATCATCATCCGGGGACCGCCGCCCGGCACGCGCGCTCCCCGGGGATAGGTATGCCCGGGGAGTTTCGTGGGTGTCATCCGTCCGTTTTTCTCCAGGAAGGGAACCACGTGAGCGCGCAGGCGTTCTATCGCGGCCCCTGATTCGGATGCGACCACGCGAACCAGGGCGGGGTCGGACATGAACCATCCGCTGCGGAAATTATCCGCCACCATGGTTTCCACGGAATCATCCGGCAGGGAAAAACCCTCAAATATCGCTGCGAACACACCGCCTGCGCGCGCGGAATTACCCGTCAGGCCGGCCTCGCCCTTCATGGCGATGCAGACGTCCGCTCCTTCTTCGCGCGCGGCCAGAGCGGCCAGCGTTCCGGCCAGGCCGCCGCCCACGACCAACACATCCGTGCGTATTTCTTCCACGATTTCTCCAACCATCACATATCGGGATAAGGGAGCGGGTCCCGTTCACCGATTTCCTCGAACCCCTTACGCCTCAGGATGCAGGCGTCACACGAACCACAGGGTTTCCCATCATCCACCGGGTCATAACAGGTATGCGTGAGAGAAAAATCCACCCCCAGTTCCAGACCTTTCAGCACGATGTCGGATTTTCGCATTGCGCTCAAAGGCGTATGGATCGCAAGCGGTGCGCCCCCCACGCCCGACTTCGTGGCCAGACGCGCCATGTTCTCAAAGGCTTCGATGTATTCGGGGCGGCAATCCGGATACCCGGAATAATCGAGCGCGTTCACCCCGATGAAGATATCGCTCGCACCCTTCACCTCGGCCAAGGCGAGCGCATAGCTCAGAAAAATAGTGTTTCGCGCGGGCACATACGTTACCGGTATGCCCTCTCCGATATCGGTGCGCTCCTTGGGCACTGCGATGTCGTCGGTGAGCGCGCTGCCGCCGATGGGGCGCATGTCGATGGACAATACGGCATGGCCCGATGCGCCGATTTGTTTCGCCACCCTTTGGGCGGCGAGAAGCTCACACCGGTGCCTTTGCCCGTAGTCGAAACTGAGCGCCTCGCAGGCGAATCCTTGCCCGTTCGCTATCGCCAGAACGACGGCGGAATCCATGCCGCCGCTCAGGAGAACGACCGCCACTCTTTTCCCGTCCACGTACGAACTCCCGCCTCTGCCGGTTAGATGAGCCGCTCTGCGAAAAAACGCATAATAGGTTATTCTAGCGCTTCGGCAAAGGTGAAAAGCGTATTTCCCTCACCTGGAGGAGAGGACGATGCCCGCTGCGACGGTGAATGGAGTGAACCTCGCGTACGTCGTGAAAGGCAGGGGAGCGCCCCTCGTCGCGATGCACGGATTCGCCAACTCCATATACACCTGGGAGCCGGTGATGGATGCGCTCTCCGGGCGTTTTCAGGCCTTCGCGTACGATCATCGAGGCCACGGGGGGTCGAGTAAAAAGCAAAGCCCTTATGAGATTCAAACCCTCACCGATGATCTGCTGGGTCTCCTGAACTTCTGGGGACTCGACAGGGTCCACCTCATGGGACACAGCATGGGCGGACGTGTCGCCCTCCTGTTCGCCTTACAACACCCCGAGAGACTCGAGAGCCTGATGCTCATCGCTTCATCCGCCGCAGCACCCGAAGGAGAAATGAGGCAACGATTCGAATTTTTAAAGAAATTGGCGCTCGACGAGGGAATGGCGGCGGTCCTTAAAAGCGAGGATTTGCGGGCGACCCTCCCCCGGGACTACATCGACGGCCCAAGCGCCGATAAATTCAAAAGGCTATTCCTCAAAAACACACCCACCGACTTCGTCGCGGCGGCAGACGCCATCCTCCAAACGCCGGACATGACGGGGCGCCTGGGCGAAATCCAGGCCCCCACCTGGGTTTGTATGGGCGAGAAGGACGCGGGGCCGATGGCATATGGGGAGATGTTCGAGGAGCGCATCCCGAATTGCGTCAGAACGATCATTCCCGCCTGCGGGCATTTTCCGATACAGGATGCGCCCGAGGCTTTTTCCTCCGCGTTCGATGACTTCGTCGATACCGCAATGGATGCCGATTCATAAGGAGATACCCCATGACGCATGACGAGGCGCCGGCCTTCCTGAACGAACAGCACCACGGCGTCCTGAGCACGCTGCTCAAAGACGGGAGAGCGCACCCCACGCCTATCGTGTTCGATTACAGAGACGGAGTCGTGGAATTCTCCATGACGTGGAACCGCGTAAAAGCCAAAAACTTAAAGCGGGACCCGAGGGCCACGCTTTGCGTGATGCCTCAGGACAGCTTCTATCCCTACCTCTGCGCGGAAGGAGAGGCCACGCTCGTCGAAGACCCCGACGGCACGAAAAACCTCGACCTCTATCGGCGCATTACCGGAAAAAACCCCGATGATCTCGACGAATACTTACAGGCGATGAAAAACGAGAAACGACTCGTGGCGAGGCTGAGCGTCAAGCGGATGTATCCGGTTAACTGAGTTGGCCCCGTTTCGTGTTATCATCAAGAGTGAACCCATCACACAAGGAGGATACTTCATGGCCGTCACCGCAATTGTCCGTTTCCCGCTTCCCGAAGTTAAAACCGAGGAGGAGTTGATCGCGTCTTTCGAGAGTTCCTCGGCTCTCTACCGCGACGTACCGGGCCTCTTGCGCAAATACTATCTGTTGTCCGAAGACCGGCGGACAGGCGGCGGGGTCTATATCTTCGAGTCGCGCGCCGACGCCGAGCGGGTCCATGACGAAGTCTGGCGCGCCAGGCTGCGCGAGCGCATGGGAGTCGAGCCCAAGGTCCAATACTTCGACTCGCCCGTCATCGTCGACAACGAAGCCAAGGCCGTTTCCACCGCATAAGGAGGATGCTCTATGGCCGTCACCGCAATCGTTCGCTTCACGCTTCCCGAAGGAAAGACCCATGAGGAGATGGCCGCGGCCTTCGAGAGGTCGGCCCCACTCTACCGCGACGTTCCGGGGCTGGTGCGCAAATACTATCTGGTGTCAGACGACGTGCGCACCGGAGGCGGGGTCTATCTCTTCGAGTCGCGCGCCGACGCCGAGCGGCTCTACGACGACGCCTGGCGCGCCGGGCTGCGCGAGCGCCTGGGAGTCGAGCCCACGATCGAATACTTCGAATCGCCAGTCATCGTCGACAACGAAGTGGGAGCCATTTCCACCGCGTCCTAACCGCCCGGCGATTCGCGCTGCTATCAGAGGAGACCAACCAGGCGAGCGGAGGAGTTCGTTTGTTCTCGCTCCACCCGATGTAAGAAGCCGGGAGGTCATATGTTCGGCGCCAACGCGCTGACGCTCTACATCACCTTTCTGGTATTGGGTGTAGGCGGAAGAATCGCGATTCAGTTCGGGCTCACCGGAGACCACGGCATACGCTGGGTGAGCCGGACTGCCCCCAAAACAGCCAAATGCGCATGCGTCCTTCTGATTACTTCATTCATAGCCATTCTTGTTGTTTCTTGCATTGAGGCTACCGGAAAGATTCGGCCGCAAATTCATCTCGGCGAGTCCGGGAACATCATCGGCGCAGGAGCCTCTCTGGCCGGCATCGCCATCATGGTAATCTCCCAATGGCAAATGGGGGCTGCATGGAGATTCGGCGTCGATAAATCCGAGCGAACCGATCTGGTGACGAGCGGCTTGTATTCTCTCGTCAGAAATCCGATCTACAGCGGCGTGTTCTTGTTCTGTATCGGTCTGCTGGCGTTGCTTCCCCACATCTATATGCTGTTTTTTCTTATCCTGGCCTATTCGAGCATCGAATTGCAGGTTCGCTTCGTCGAAGAACCGCATCTTCATCGTCTGCACGGCGCCATGTACGAACAATACGCTTCGCACGCCGGCCGCTATTTTCCAAGGTTTATTCCGGGCTCCGGACCACCGGGGAAATGACCACCGATCCTGCTTGATGGGGCCATAGGGAGGACGCTCAACTCAGCTTACGAGCGCCTCCAGACGAGCGCGGATTTCTTCGGGGAGTGCGTCGTCGCCCGACGCCGCCGCGTTCTCGCTCATGCGGCCCACTCTACCGGTGGCGGGGATGATGGAGGAGACGCTCTCGTCCGCGAGAAGATATTTCAAAAGCGCCTGCCCCGGCGTCCCGTCATGGTGGGCTTTCAGTTCCGGCATACGGGCGATGCTGCCTCCCGGACCGAGCAGGCCACACTTTAAGTGACTGAAGGGCCGCATGACGATCACGCCCAGATCCATCTCCCGCGCCAGGGGCAAAACCTCCTCTCGGCACCTCACCTCGCCCAGATAATACGGTATCTGGATTGCGTCGTACGCGCCCGTCTTCATGGCTTCGATGAGTTCCGGGAAATTCTCCGGCCTCCTGTCGGTGACCCCCAAATACCGGATTCCGCCCTCTCGTTGAAACGCCTGCATGGCGGGCGTCACTTCCCGCCAGCCGGCCATGTTGTGAATCTGCAAGAGGTCTATCACGTCCGTGCGGAGGCGTTTGAAGGAGCGCTCGATGCTCGCGCGGGCCGCAGAAGCGCTCGACTCCCACACCTTGGTCGCCAGGACGATTTTATCCCTGCTCCCCGCCAGCGCTTCTCCCAGAACCCGCTCTGATCCCCCGTATATGGGCGCGGTATCGAAAAAATTGATTCCGCACGCCAGGCATTCGCGAACGATCTCGGTGCACCGGGCGGGGTCGCTGCTCGCCATGTGCATGAAATTATGCGAAGTGCCTAAACCAATCTCGCTTACTTGCAATCCGGTTCTGCCGAGACGGCGTTGGTTCATGTACTTACTCCTGGTGATTGTTCCAACCTTCGCCCCTCATCCCGCCGCTCTGGCCAGAATCTCGCGGAAACCCTGGTACACCGCCTCCCCGTAGGCGGGCGGGGCGTGCACTTCGGTGAGTTTTCCGCCCTCTATCGTCTTATCCGATGCGTATGGATTGAACACGGACTCCCCGCTCGGGAAAATGAGGGTGGGACTCGTCATCGGCAGGCCCTCCTCGTCCCTTAAGCGCATGGCTTCTTTGTAATCATCCATCACGCCCTCTTCATATGCGCCCGATTCCAGATCCGCTCCCACCGTGGAGCCATCGAGACCCGCCTCTTCGGCGATCTCGCAAAGAACCGAAACCTCATCCACTCGTCTGCCTTCATAGAAGAAGCCGCGCCTGATCTTGAGATCGTAGACGCGCGCCTTTACCGGGTCTTGCGCATAGGCGCTCGCGTAGGCCTGAAAGGCAAGCATCGTGGTCCTCAGGTATTCCTCGTGCGGCCAGCTTCGACACGGCGAGAGCGGCTCCTGAACCGCCACCAGGGGCCATTCCTGATCCACGATATAGCGAGGCGCAGGCCGGTCGTTGATGACTTCCAGCGGGAAGGCGCGCCATTTGAGATGCAGCTTGCCCTCGAAATCGGGCATCACCCTGTCCAGCCGCGCCGCGGCCAGGTATGCCCAGGGTCAATGGTATTCGTGAAAAATCTCGACAACCGCCGTATCCATCATCACATGCCCTCACTCGAAAATAAAAAATATCTCATCCATGAAATCGGTAATGGGAGCATTTCTTCCCTCCCGATGATGTACACCCCGGTTTCATCGAGGGCAAGTTGTTTCTCTCCCGCCTCCGCCTCATACACCGGATATGAGGTATGGTATCATCCAGAAAATCAAGGAGACCGCTGAGATGAACCCTGAGAACCAAATGATCGCCCATATCCTCTCGGCCGCCGAAACCATCGCCGTGGTCGGTCTCTCGGATGATCCCTCGCGCGCGAGCCACCGCATCGCCGCCTATCTCCAGGAGGCGGGCTACCGGGTCATTCCAATAAACCCGAGAATCGAATCCGCCTTGGGAGAAAAGGCCTATCCAAGCCTTGGGGAGGTCACCGAACGCGTCGACATCGTCAACGCTTTCAGGCGTTCCGAGGAAATCCCCTCCCTGTTGGCTGAGACAATCCAAAAACGCCCGCGCGCATTCTGGATGCAAAAGGGCATCTCGCATCCCGCCGCTTCGCACCGCCTGGAGGATGCGGGCATCACGACGATTCAGGACCTTTGCATCAAGACCGCTCACCGGGAACTCGCCCTAACCCCTCGATGAGAATGGGATGCTGCAATTTTCTCAGAAATTCCATCGCTACCTGCTCCTCGGCGCAGGCGCGTTGATAGTGATGGGGATCTTCGGCCTCCTTGAGAACTTTCTGCTCTATCACCCCTACCGGGAAATCGAACAAACGCCCAGAACCTACGGCGTCGCTTATGAGAACGTCCACTTCACCGCTGAGGACGGCGTGCGCCTGCATGGCTGGTACGTCGCACCCGAGTACCCAGACGGCCCGGTTCTCTTGTGGGCGCACGGCAACGCGGGCAACCTCTCGCACCGCGCCGAGAACGTCGCGCTCTTCCAAAAAGAACTGGGAGCGGGCGTCTTCATCTTCGACTACAGGGGTTTTGGGAAAAGCGAGGGCAGACCGAGCGAGGAGGGCCTCTACGCCGACGGCAGGGCCGCATACGCCTGGCTCGTGAAACGCATAGCGCATGAGCGCATTGTTCTTTTCGGACGTTCTCTCGGCGCGGCCGTAATGGTGAAACTCGCAGTGGAAGGAAAAAAAGCGCGCGGCCTCATACTGGAGAGCCCCTTCGAGAGCACCCTCGCCATGGGGAAGCAGATGTTCCCCTTCCTGCCGGTCAGTTGGCTCATCTCCGCAAAATTCGACAGCGCGGCCATGATCCCGAAAGTGGAGATGCCCTTGTTCATCTTACACGGCGATAAAGACGGCATCGTGCCCCACGCGCAGGGGAGACGGCTCTACGAGGCGGCGCGCGCGCCGCATAAGCGTTTTTTCACCATCAAGGGGGCGGGCCATAACGATACATACATCGCGGGGGGCGCCGCCTACTGGGCGGCATGGCGGGATTTTCTCGAAAACCCCGAGTCAAGGTGATTCAGATGTCGGCTCCGATCTCCTCGCCCTGCGTCTCGCGCGAAACTCCCGCAGCAGCCTCTCATGATGCACGCTCGTGAAGAAATTCTCGACGAACGAGTCCGCAGGATGATTGATGAGGTTCTCCGGCGTATCGACCTGAACAATTGCGCCATCGCGCATCACGGCGATTCTGTCTGCGATTTGAAACGCATCCGTTAAATCATGCGTCACCAGCAGGCTGACCGCCCCGATTTCGTCGTGCACCCTTCTTAATTCTTTTCGCACCTCGATCCTGGCGACCGGATCGATGTTCGCCAAGGGTTCATCGAGAAGAAAAACGCGAGGCGGTATGACGATGGCGCGGCCTATCGCCACCTTCTGTTGCTGGCCCGCACTCAGTGTGTCCGGACGGCGTCGGGACCATTTTTGACTGATCCCCAGACGCCGCATCACGTCCTGCGCGCGCTCGTTCAGAATGCCCGGCAGCCAGCGCCTGATTTTGAGCGCGAAGCTCAGGTTCGAGTATTTTTTCTCATCGAAAACCTTCATGTGAGGCCAGAGGGCGTAGCTCTGGAACACGAGTTGCACCCCGCGCCGCCCCGGCTGGATGCCGTTCAAACGCACGCCGTCCAGGTAGATATGGCCCGCATCCTCATCCTCCACGCCGGCGATGAGGCGCAAGAGCGTCGACTTGCCGCAGCCCGTAGGACCTACGAGCACCATGAACTCCCCCTCTTCGAGCGCGAGGGAAAGGTTATCGACCGCGCACACGTCGTCGAAATCTTTCTTGAGTCCCGTAATCGTCAGACGGCTCATAGCTATCTCCCGCCCATTTAATCCCCAGGCGCCAGTTTGTTCAGCGCCTCCATGCCCGGCGTGAAGATTTCCTCCAGAACGAGCGGCCCATCGCCCGCGTTGCGGGTGGAGTGCTCCTGGTTGGGCGGAAAAACCACGGCGCCGCCCGGCCCGAGCACCACTTCTTTTCCGCCGCACTCGAACCTCGCGCGTCCTTCGAGCACGATCGTCATCTGCTCGTTCGGATGCGAATGGGGATTATACATGTCCACGCCTGCGCGAATCGTCTGACGCAGCACAGTCAGGTGCTCGCCCGCCACCACACGCTGGATTCTCTCGCCGGTATCGTGCGCTTCCATCTCCTCGAAATGGTAGTATTTCACTCTCTTCTCCATATGAACGGATGAAACTTTACAGGAAATTTAAGCTCTGCTCCAAGAATCGTCCGGTTCATCGTATAAAAGTATTTGCATCCGCTCAATCGTTCTCCTAAAGTGTTTCGAGGCCGTCTTACCGCTAGGAGATCGAGATGAAGAAAACCCGCATATATATCATCGTTATCGCTCTGCTCGCCGTGTTCTGGACGTTCTACCAGGCAGGCGCGTCAGGACTCGGACCCGGCTCGCCTGCGCCCGAACTCAAGGGTGGGCCCTGGCTGGGCGGCGAGCCTCTCAAACTCGAGGAGTTGCGCGGCAAGGTCGTTCTTCTCGACATGTGGACGTTCGCCTGAATCAATTGCGTGCGGGAGATCCCCACGCTGCGTTCGTGGCACGAGCGCTATGAGGACAAGGGGCTGGTCGTCATCGGAAACCACGCGCCCGAGTTCAACTTTGACAGGAAAAAAGCGAACGTGGAAGAAGCCATGGGCAAGCTCGGCATCAAATACCGCGTCGTGATGGATAATGAATTCACCAACTGGGACGCCTTTCAGAATCGCTTCTGGCCGACAAAATACCTGATCGACAAAAAAGGTGTCGTGCGCTTCAAGACGATCGGCGAGGGCAACCACGAGCGCACCGAGGCGATGATCATGAAGCTGCTCGCAGAAAAATGATGGAAACCGAGGATACGACGCAAAGCGCCCCGGTCGTCCCCGCCTATCCCTACTCGTCTCTCCTGCGGATCACCCACTGGCTGAACGTCCCCCTCCTGCTCCTGATGATGGCGAGCGGGTTTCAGATATGGTGGGCATACCCCGCGTTCGGGCCGGACAGGCCCAACCCCGAAGCCATCTACGAATCGTTGCGGGGAACGGAGACACAGGCCGACCCGCGCGCCATCAACTTGGGCGCCGACTACAGAGTTTTCCTCCAAAGCCTCACGAAAACTTTCGGCATCGGGGGATGGCTCGCGGGCGCGCTGCGCTGGCACTTCGCCCTCATGTGGCCTTACACCATCAACGGCCTGATTTTCCTGCTCCTTCTCCTCTTGACGGAAGAAGGAAGGCACTACCGAATCAGGAGGGCTGATTTCTCCGGCGTCAAAGAGATGCTGCTGCATCCCATCAAGACCTTTCACCATCCTCCCGGAGAGGGGAAATTCAACCCGATTCAAAAACTCGCCTACAACACAGTCATATTGGCCGGGGTGATGTCCGTCTTGACAGGTCTCGCCATCCTCAAACCCGTCCAGTTCAAGTGGCTGACCTGGCTTTTCGGGGGCTACCAGCCGAGCCGGTTCCTCCATTTTCTGGTCATGCTGTTTCTCGTCATTTTCATGATCGGCCATTTCCTCATGGTGATATCCCACGGATGGCGGCGAGGGCTCGCGCCCATGATCGTCGGGCTCAAGGCGGAACGGGAAGCCTTTCAGGCCAAACAAAGGCAATTCGCCAGAAAGCTCGGACGCGTCGCCGCGGAGGGGGCGATTCTGCTGGTTTCCTTCTGGCTCGGAAGCCTCATCGCGGATATCATGAACGCAGCTTTAGGCGGCGAAGCGCCGGGGGCTTGGTTCGGCGTCTTTGGCTACCTCTTCGTTCGGGTAGGCCTCATGCGCGGAGGGCGCATCGAAGGTTTTTTGCCGAAGTGGAGCGTCAGGAGTTGAACGGATGAACACGGAAGAGAAAACAGAGTTCGTATTGCCGACCAAACTGGCGAAGCGCAGGCTTTTCGTGGGCAGGCTGGTGTTGAGCGTCGTCTGCATCAACGCCATTCTGGCCCTGGTCGCCGCTTATCTCCTGAGCGGGCCGATGGACTGGATAACGCAGTTTGAGTTTGGCTTTCTGGCCTGGGCCTGCATTTTGTTTCCAACCTCTCTCGTTCTGGCGGTCCCGATAATCGTTCCCGTCGTCATCAAACTGCTGAGACCGCCGCCTGGGACCTCTGGAGAGTGAAGATGAAAAAAAGCGAAAAGAGAAGCTTGGGTCTCGGTGGGGATAAATCGACGTCGTCCCGGCGCGGATTCATGAGAATGCTCCTTGGCCTCGCGTCCGTCTTCATGGCCGGGTGTTCCCGCCTGAACGAAGAACCCGGCGTGCAGGCCGTGCTGAGCTGGTTCGATCGATTAAACCACAAGGTGGGCCTCCTGACGGACAGCAACCACCGGCTTGCGCGCACTTACCCCAAGAGCGCCGTTCAGCCCGAACAAATGCGGCCCAACGGGTCGGTCGTCTCGCCGAACTCCCAGCTCATCCAGACGCCCCCCGAGGAATGGCGGCTCATCGTGGGGGAAGCCCATCTACAAAAGGGCCGGATGATGAAAAGGCACTGGGCCCGGGAATACACGCTGGCGCAGCTTCGCGAGATGCCCGTGCTGGAGCAGACGGTGGAGCACGTTTGCGTCGAGGGGTGGAGCGCGATATGCCACTGGCGGGGGGTGCATCTTGCGCGCTTCATCGAGATGCACAAGCTCAGGCCCGAGAGCCGCTACGTGTTCTTCCTGTGCGACGATCTGCTCGCCACCCGGAACGGGATGGAGCGCTACAGCGTGACGTTCGATCTGAAACAGGCGATGCACCCGCAAAACGTTCTGGCCTATGAATACAACGGCGAGACGCTGCCCATGAATCACGGCGCTCCCATCCGCCTCGCCTCACCCACGAACGTCGGCTGGAAAAGCGCCAAATTCATCCGCTACGTCTTTTTCACGAACGAAGACATGGGCGGGTTCTGGGAGAAGCAGGGCTATCCGCGCTATTACGGCTTCTGACGCCGCCGGGAGCCTTGAGAAGCCCTCGCGCCCGCGTCTCCGGCAATGACTGATACTCGATTTCGGCCTGCTTGACAGCGGCCGATTGATATATAGAATGTTTTTTGACACATAAAATACATCATTGGCGGATTATATGGCGTGGGAGGTAGTAGGGGCCTCGTCTCAGTGGTGAGACGAGTCGCCCCTTTTTGAAACGCGTCTAACTCGAAGGGAGGGAACTGTAGATGGCGATCAGGAAACTTACGACGATCGGATTTATGATCTGTGCGTTGAGCGTCACGCTGATGGCGTCGGGTGTCGGCGATGCGGACGCCGCGAAGCGCATACGCTGGAAAATGGCGAGTTGGTTCCCGAGCAATATGACCCAGCTCGGCTCGATGGGCAAAAACATGGTCGACCGTCTGGAGCGGGTTTCCGGCGGCAACATCAAAATCAAGTTCTTCGAACCCAACGCGCTGATCCCGGCCAAGGAGTGCTTCGACGCCGTTGCGGCGGGTTCGGTCGATGCGTGCTGGTCGACGCCCGGTTACTGGTACGGTAAGGAGCCGGCTCTCGCGATGTTCGCGGCCGTCCCCTTCGGCCCCAGCGCCGGAGAGTATATGGGCTGGATCTTCTTCGGCGGCGGCTACAAACTCTGGGATGCGATATACAAGAAGCACGGTCTGAAATCGATACCCTGCGGCGTTATCGCGCCCGAAGCGTCTGGCTGGTTCCGCAAGGAGATAAAGTCCATCGAAGACCTCAAGGGCCTGAAGATGCGCTTCTTCGGTCTGGGCGCCAAGGTTATGGAGAAGGTGGGCGTCTCGACCCAGCTCATCGCCGGCGGCGACATCTTCCCGGCGCTCGAGCGCGGTTCGATCGACGCGACTGAATACTCGATGCCGGCAATCGACCTGAATCTCGGCTTCTATCAGGTGGCGAAGCACTACTACTTCCCCGGCTGGCACCAGCAGTCGACGGTCTTCGAGTTGTTGCTGAACAGGAAGGCCTGGGATGCGCTCAACGATACCCAGCAGGCGCAGATTGAGGTGTCGTGCGGCGACGCGTTCCGCGAGGGGCTGGCCGAGGGCGAGGCCATTCAGGGTAAGGCTTTGGTCGAACTCCGCAAGAAGGGCGTGAAAATCCATCGCTGGTCGCAGTCAATCCTGGACACGCTCGAGGAGAAATGGGCCGAAGTTGCGGCCGCGGACGTCGCGCGCGACGCGACCTTCAAGAAGGTCTGGGAATCCTACAGCGCCTTCCGTAAGGAATACGCGGTCTGGAAGGACCTCGGCTACCTCAAGTAAGACCGATGTGACGGCGCTCCGCCGTCCCGCTTGACCACAGTACAGGCGCCGGAACCGTAACGGTCACGGTTCCGGCGCCTTTTTCGTGTATTGAGCTACCGGGAAGCCTATTGATGCAGCATCTGTTTAGATTGCAAGAGTTTCTGGCCCGGATCGTGATCGGCGTCGGTAAAGTCAGCGCCTGGTTCTCGATTCCGCTGATGGTCGTCATCATCTTCGACGTCGTGACCCGGCGTTTCCTGGTGCTGGGATCGACCAAGCTGCAGGAAGGCGAGTGGCACCTGCATGCGATCCTGTTTCTGATGTGCATCGGCTTCACTTATCTCAACGACGGTCATGTGCGGATCGACCTGATCCGTGAGCGGCTGAGTCCGCGCGCCAAGAATTGGGTCGAGCTCGTGGGCTGCATCGTGTTCGTGATCCCCTACTGCCTGATCGTCGTCTATTTCGCCGAAGACTTCCTCGAGAGATCCTGGGCCGTCAGCGAGGCCTCCGATTCGGCCACCGGCCTTCCTTATCGCTGGGCGATTAAGGCGTTCCTGCCGATCGGGCTGTTCGTCCTGCTCCTGTCGGGGATCACCGTCCTGCTGCGCAAGATCATCGAGTTGTTCGGTCCACCGGACCTCCGCCGCCTCATCCCCCAGAAGGAAGAGCGCAAGGCTGAACACCTCGACCAGATCGGTCCGAGCTAGGAGTCCCTGCGCATGTTCTACATCGAGGACTACCTGCCGGCCTTCATGTTTCTCACCTTGGCGACTCTCCTGTTCTCGGGCTTTCCGGTCGGATTCGTACTGGGCGGCGTGGGGCTCGCCTTCGGCTTTATCGGCATGTATTTCGATGTCTTCTCCCAAATCGAGTTCTTCAACCTCGTGCTCCGAATCTGGGGTTTCGCCGATAACCTGGTTCTGGTGGCGATCCCGATGTTCATCTTCATGGGGACGATGCTGGAACGCTCCGGCGTCGCCGCCAATCTCCTGAACTGCCTCCAGGTGATGCTGCGCCGCACGCCGGGCGGGCTGGCGCTCGCGGTCACGGTCATGGGGACGATCCTCGCGGCGACGACCGGCATCATCGGCGCTTCGGTCGTGATGATCAGCCTGATGGCGCTTCCGGTCATGGTCGAGCGCAAATACAACATGGAACTCGCGACCGGCACCATCGCCGCCTCGGGAACGCTCGGGATACTGATACCGCCCAGCATCATGCTGGTCATCATGGCCGACCTTCTCGGGCGTTCGGTGGGAACCCTGTTCGTCGCGGCCATCTTCCCCGGCCTGATCCTCTCCGGGCTCTACTTCGTCTACATCTTCACGCGGTGCTCGATTAATCCCTCCCTGGCGCCGCGTCTGCCCAAGGAGATGGGTCCACAGACGCCAAACGAACTGATCCTGATGTTGCTCAAGGGCTTAGTGCCGGCGGTGTTCCTGATCGCCCTGGTCCTGGGGTCGATCATCCTAGGCTGGGCGACGCCCACCGAAGCGGCCGGGGTCGGCGCGGCCGGAGCGACTCTGCTCGCCATCTTCAACCGCAAGCTGAACTTCTCGGTACTGAAGGACGTGGTCGAGCGCACCGCGCTCACCAACGCGATGCTGTTCTTCATTTTCGTCGGGGCGACCGCCTTCTCCTACGTCTTCCGCTCGCTCGGCGGCGACGACTTCATCAAGGACGTGATCTACTCCGTGGGGGTCAACCCCTGGGGAATCCTGGGGATCCTGATGGCGGTGACGTTCTTCCTCGGGTTCTTCTTCGACTGGATCGAGATCACGCTCATCGTGCTCCCGGTGTTCGCGCCGATCCTCGCCAGCCTGGATTTCGGCGACCACCTGCCCAAGAGCGAGGTCATCTACTGGTTTTCGATTCTGATGGCGGTCAACCTGCAGACATCGTTCCTGACCCCGCCTTTCGGGTTCGCGCTGTTCTATATGAAGGGAGTGGCGCCGCCCCAGGTGCGCCTCTCGCAGATATATCGCGGGATCGTCCCCTTCGTGATTCTGCAGCTCATCGGGCTGGGGCTGGTCATGGCCTTTCCCGGCATCGCCATGTGGCTGCCGAGGGTGCTGCTCGACTAGCGCGCGCGGCAGCCTTGACAAGCCCGCGCCCGCTTCCATATAAACCCCTTACGCTTGGGAGCCGGCGCTGAATTCCGGTACAATGCCGACTCAAGCAGAACGCCTCTCGATCCGGCGTAGCTCAACGGAAGAGCAATCGGCTGTTAACCGATGGGTTGTAGGTTCGAATCCTACCGCCGGAGCCAGGAGATATTATAAAATATTGATAATAAACGACTTATTAAATCTGATCTAATTAAGTACCACACTATGTACCACGAATGTTCAAGCCA
The DNA here is from genome assembly GCA_965261085.1 of bacterium. GTDB lineage: Bacteria > UBA8248 > UBA8248 > UBA8248 > UBA8248 > Bin107. The sequence goes on along the minus strand of OZ253442.1, from coordinate 1,902,313 downwards.
CTCCACGCCCACAAAAGGACAGGTAACTGTCATGACCAAGGAATACTTGTACGAAGGCACGAAATTCACCGTGAGCAAACCCGACGATTGTGTGATGGAGGTTTCTGCAAATGGCTTCACGGCGAAGGTGGTGATACATGAAGCGACGAATATGTATCGAGAGTCTCTAGATGGTTGGGGACAGGATCACAATACGCTGGACGCGGCACTAGATTCTGCGTGCAAGCGCATCTTGAAGAAATCGGCAAGTCCGTCTAAAGAGCAACTTTGCGCTGGCATGGATAAGTTTTATGACTCGCTAGAAAAATAGTCACATCGCGGTGCTATCCATCGCCCATCCCCACGGCCCCGCCGGAGAAAACCTCGGGGGCCTGATGGAACCCGAGGAGCGCATGCCTGCGAAGGGCGCTGCCCATCAGGAGCGGATATTTCCTATACAGCGGTCGATTACCTTCAGCCGCCGTTTTTCGCTTTTTCGAGGGTGGTGACGTTCATCCGGTGCGCATTGCGGCGGCGTTTGTCGATTCGGATGCGCAAACGCGCCGCCTCGGCGAGACTCAAGCCGGCCGCTTCCAACTCGCTTCGGCTGAATCCCTTGCCGGGCCGCCAGTTTCCACGCGCATCTCTTACGAGAGGGAAATACCCGATATTCGCGATAGGGCTTTTCGAGGGTTCATCCGGTTGCTCCAGAGGCAGGCCCGGGGCAACCGGGATGGACGAGGAGACCTCATCTTCTTGAAACGACTCGGCCTCATCGGGTGACTCGTCCGACTCCGGCACAGCTAGAGGTTCTTCATCCTCCAGAACGATTTCGTCCGTTGTTTCCGGTTCGCTCTCCTCAGCGATTTCCGCCTCGGATGCAGCCGCATCCACGACGATTTCCGCTACACCCGAGCCAGCTTCTTCATGTTCATCGAGCGGTTCAGGCGCATCCGGCGACTCGTCTGATTCCGACGCCGCCAATACTTCCAGTTCCAAGCCATATTCTTGATGCATTTCGAGCGCACGAGGCGGTTCAGGCGCATCCGGCGACTCATCCGAGATCGGTGTAAGCGATGATTCCAGGGCGGGGGTAGGGCCGCTTTCTTGCGCGTCCGCCCCGTTCGCCGAATCCTTGCGCGTAGGCTCATCGGAAGCCAGCAGCTCCAGATCGAGGCCGTAGCCGCTTTCCATCGACTCCGCCCTTCGCGATGAATCCGAGGGCATTCGACCGATGGCGGAGGGAGGTGGAATCTCATACGCTCCCTCTTCCGGCTCGGCTGGTGTGGAATTCTTGCGACGCGTCATACGACTCAAAAAACTTTTCTTGTTGTTCATGCCGCCCTCTTTGAGATCAGAACCTCATTACGTGAATAAACGAACGTCGAGAAATTACAGGGGGCGGTTAAGAAGGTGAGAAAAGTTACGGATTAAGACTAACGATTCCAAAGACTTACTGTCAAGTCGCGCGCACAGATGGGTATGTTCAATGACCGAAAATGCGGGAAACCCAGGATGGCCGAGTGGATATCTTCTATTCCTCGCCTATCCCCCCCGCCAGTTCCTCGGCGGTCTGGATGATGAGTTCGATGTCCTCATCCCGCGAGAGCCGGTGGCCGCCGTCCTTGACGAGCGTCAGGCGCACGTCGTCGCTTTTGAGGGCGCGCGCCAGGCGTAAGGAAGTCTCCCACGGCACGCTCTCATCGCACATCCCGTGCATAAGGCGAACGGGGCATGTGAGCGGGATATCATTGCGCAGGAGCAGATGGTTCGCTCCCTCATCGAGCAGCTTCTTTGTGATGGGGTATGGCGCCTCGTATTCGGACTCGCGCATGAAATACCCGCGCGCATCGAGTTCTTCCCTTGTAGCTTCGCCGAGAGCCTCCTGTATTAAATCCTCGGTGAAATCAGGCGCCGACGCCACGCCCACCAGGCCCTTCACGCGACCGGGCCGGGCCAGCGCGGTGAGCAGCATCATCCACCCGCCCATGCTCGAGCCGATGAGCACCTGGGGGCCCTGCGCGACTTCATCCAGTATGGCGAGGGCGTCCCCCGCCCACTCTCCGATGGTTCCTTCCTCGAATTTTCCCGAAGATTCCCCATGTCCGCCGTAATCGAAGCGAACGTAGGCGCGCCCCACCTTTCTGCAATGGGCTTCCAGCGCGCTCGCCTTCGTCCCGCTCATGTCCGAGCGAAAACCGCCCAGGAACATCAGGCCGGGTGATTTCCCCTCCAAACGAAAATAGGCGAGCGAAGCCCCGTTTTCTCTGTGCAGAAAACTCGTGCCGGAGTCGGACATTTTTCGTTTCAGGATGAATTTTTGAGATATTCGAGCAACCGCGCGGCGACGCCCCGGACGGCGGCTTCCGCCGCCTCGTCCACGCAGCGCCCATCCTCGTCGAATACATGATGGACGCTTCCGATGGAGGCCTGGCCGGGGAGAACTTCTCCACCGATGTGGGTGAGAATGTGCCTTAAGTGCGCGAGCGCGTTGTCGGCGCTCGGCCCCATCGCCACGCCCAGGATGGTGATGGTCTTCCCCTCGAACGTGGAGGGATAGCCCAGGTTGTCTATCGCCAGCTTGAGGGTGCTGCTGATGCTGCCGTGATACTCTGGCGTCGCGATGAGGATTCCCGCCGCCTCCGTCACGAGTTCTTTGAGCATATCGGGGTCTTTCGAGTCGCTCGGCTGCCCGGGCAGGGGCAGGTCCAGATCGCCCAGATGGATGCGGTTTATCTCGAAATCGCCCTTCCCTAACTCATCGAGTGCGAGCGCAAGGGCTTTATCGGTATTGTTTTGCGGCCTGCGGCTGCCGCCGAAGACGAGAATAAAGGGGGTCATTCCGTGCTTTTTCGATTACGCGGCGACGCCGGCGGGCTCGGGCAGTACGATGGGGTTGGTATCCTTGAGAAGCGGCAGAACCTCCCTGCCGAAAATTTCGGCTTCTTCCTTGTGGGGCCATCCGTTCATGATGAAATGCCGCACGCCCGCGTCGTAATACTCACGAATCACGCCCGCGACCATCTCCGGCGTGCCGACGAACATCGTCCCCGCACCGCCGCGCACCTTGTTCACGCCCATCCAGATGGTATCGGTGAGCCAGAGATTTCCCCGGGAGCCCATCTCGTTGATGCGCATCTGGCCGGTGGATTCGGTGTTGTTCTTCATGTCGGCCCACGCGCCCGTGTTCGAGATGTCGCTCTTGTCAATCAGCGCCTCGGCGGCGCGCACCGCCTCCTCCCTCGTCTCGCGCACGCAGACCAGATGACGGATGCCGTAACTGAGAGGGCGCTCGCGCTCATAGGCCTGAGACTCGCGCCTGCCCTCCTCGATGTCCTTCGCAACGACTTCGGGTTCTGCGGCGTACATGACGTGCACGTCGCCGTGCTCCCATGCCACCCGCTTGCCCGGCTCGGAGCTTCCCGCCAGGAAAATCGGGGGGTTGGGCTTCGTCACCCGATCGGGAAAGATGCCCGCATTCTCGATTTCAAAGAATTTTCCCTTGTAGTCCAGCGGCCCGTCCGCATTCCAGAGCTTGCGCACCACGTCGAGAAACTCCCCCGTGCGCGCATAACGATCGTCATGCGGCATGAAATCTCCGTATCTTTTCTGATCCACGGGCGTGCTGCCCGTCACCACGTTCAGCGTGCAGCGCCCACCGGTCAGGTAATCGAGGCTGTTCGCCTGCTGCGCCGCGTAGACCGGGCCGGTGATTCCGGGCCGCAAAGCCACCAGGAACCTGATTTTTTTGGTCCGGCTCGAAATCGCGCCCGCGGCCGTCCAGGCGTCGATGCAGTGCGTGCCGCACGGCACGAGGATGTTGGCGAAACCCGCCTCTTCGGCCGCCGTCGTCACCTCGGCGAGATAATCCAGGGTGGCGGGACGATCGGGCGTTTTCTGGTTCACCTGCGTCCCGTCTCCCGCCCGGTGGGAGCAAAGCGCCCATATGTATTCGGTGGACATCTCTCGTCTCCTCGGCGCCTCCCACACCTACGGGGCGCGCACATCGGAAGAAGTCCTAAAATTTCATCGGATCACGTCCATCAAGATAAAGCCATCGCCATCATGAATCAAGCCCTCCCCTCGGGCAGCCCGAAAGATGGCGAAATTCAACCTGAATCCTCCCGAAAATGGAGTGACTTTCCTTGAATGAATCGCGCGAGTGTAAGAGCCGCCCAAAACCGAGGTGCGTCCGATCTATCAGGGCCGGCTGATCACCGATTCGATGAATTCAGGGCGCTTTGTCCAGGACGACCATGTAGCGGCGCTCCCGCCTGCGCTCGACGATGACCTTGCGGCGCTCCATCCCATGCCCCGGCAGCCGCAGCCACATCGAATATTCGCCCGGGGCGAGATTCGTCACTTCGAGCGCCGGATCGGTTTTGCCGTAATACTGGCTCCCGATGAAGACTTCCGCACCCGGCGGGTTCGAGCGGACGACCAGACGCCCGGCTCCGTCTTTCTTCAGTCGTATCTCGATGGGCATCTTCTTCGCGCGCACGTCGACCTCCAAAACCTGGCCGACGTAGCCCGGAAACTCCGCCCGTATCAAATGACGCCCGTAGTCCACGCCCTTGATCTCGACGGGTCTCAGGGAATATGCCTCCCCGCGCGGATTCCCATTAAAGATGACGACGGCGCCCTCGGGCTTGCTCGTCACGACGATCTCGCCCTTGCCGCTGCGCGGGACTTCGGCGGGTTTCCCTCCCCACAGGCATCCCGCGCCCGAGGCCAGGGCGCAAAGCGTGAACAAAACGAGAATCGAACGTATGGAGCGTTTCAGCGGCGGCAACGAAGCAAAGAGTCTCTTCTTCATGCTCATCCCTCCTGTCGCGCGAGTCCTGAGCCATCATTAAATTTACCCTGTTTCGCGCATGAGGGAAAGCCGCCGCAAAAGATGACCCTGAGCGCGCTTGCCCATTCCCCACCCATGAGGAATGATGTGGGTGGATTCCACAAAATTTACATCCAGGGGAGAAGATTCCAAGATGCGGGGCCACCTGAGAGGACTGACGAGCTATGGCGATCCGGGTTTCAGCGCTTTCGCGAGAGGCGCTTACGCGCGGGGGTTCGGCCTGACGAAAGAGGATCTGGAAAAACCCATCGTCGGCATCGCCCAGACCTGGAGCGAACTCAACCCCTGCCATCGCCACCTGAGGGAGATCGCCGAGGCCGTCAAGCGCGGCGTCTGGCAGACGGGCGGCCTGCCGCTGGAGTTTCCCACCATCTCTCTGGGCGAGATGTACATGAACCCCACGGCCATGTTCTTCAGGAACCTCCTCTCGATGGATACCGAGGAGATGATAAAGGGACAGCCCATGGACGGCGTGGTGCTGCTCGGCGGCTGCGACAAGACCCTGCCCGCACAGCTCATGGGCGCGGCCAGCGCGGAGATTCCCGCCATCTGCGTGACGGCGGGGCCGATGATCGGCGGACGCTTCGAGGACAAGGTGCTGGGCGCTTGTTCGGATTGCCGAGGAACGTGGGCCGAATACAGGGCGGGCAATTTCGACGATGAACGGCTCGAAGAAGTCCAGGGTTCGCTCTTCCCCTCAGCGGGAACCTGTATGGTGATGGGCACGGCGAGCACGATGGCGTCCCTCACCGAGGCGATGGGCATGATGCTCCCCGGCCTTGCGGCGGTTCCGGCGGTGAACTCGCAACGCATTCGTCTGGCGGAGCAAAGCGGGCGGCGCATCGTCGACCTGATCGAGAAGGACATCACGCCTGATAAGATCATCACGCGCGAGGCGTTCGAGAACGCCATCCGCGTGCTCATGGCCGTGGGCGGCTCGACGAACGCCGTCGTTCACCTGCCGGCTATCGCCGGACGCCTGGGGATCGACCTCCCTCTCTCTTTGTTCGATGAAATATCGCGCACAACGCCCATGCTCGGCAACATCCGCCCATCGGGCAAAAAGCACCTCATGGAGGATCTCGCGGCGGCGGGCGGCATTCCCGTGGTGATGAAAGAACTCGAACCCCTGCTCCACGGGGACTGTCTGACGGTGACGGGCGAGACCGTGACGGAAAACCTCAGACAAGTCCAAGGGGCGCAGCCGTGGCAGGACGTCATCTACACGCGGGAGAAGCCTATTTCGGAAGAAGGCGGCCTCGTCATCGTCAAGGGCTCGCTCGCGCCCGACGGAGCGGTCATCAAGATTTCGCTGCCAGTTCCGATTTACTGACGCATACAGGCCCCGCCGTGGTCTTCTCATCCCAGCAGGACATGATCGAGCGAATCGACGACCCCGACCTTCCCGCGACGGCGGAGAGCGTTTTCGTGCTCCAGAACACCGGCCCCATCGGCGCGCCCGGCTTCCCGGAGGCAGGCTCCCTGCCCCTCCCCAAGAAGCTGCTCGAAGCGGGCGTGCGCGACGTGGTGCGCGTCTCGGACGCGCGCATGAGCGGAACGGCGTCGGGGACCATTGTGCTCCACGCTGCGCCCGAGGCGGCCGCTGGAGGCCCCCTCGCCCTGGTTCGCGACGGGGACATGATCACCCTGGACGTCCCGAACCGAAGGATCGATCTGAACGTCCCGGAAGAAGAACTCGAACGCCGCCGCGCCGCCTGGGAGCCGGGGTCGCCCCATTATGAGAGGGGCTACGGCAGGCTCTTCATCGAAAACGTGCTCCAGGCGCCCCAAGGCTGTGATTTCGGTTTCCTGAGAAAGACGGAATAACCCATGCGCCGGGTCCGCGTCGTCACCCGTCTGCTGCCCTGCATCCGCGCCTTGCGCGGCAGGCCCGTCTCGCCCGCAATCGAGGAGCGCATGGCCCGCGCGCTGGATGAGGAGAAGATAGAACTCATCATCGAGCCCGACGCCGAGAAGCGGATGGAGGCGCTTGAGGAAGCGGATTTCTTCTTTTGCGAAAACGATCCGCTTCCCGGTGATTTTTACGAGCGCGCGAAAAAGCTGAAACTCATCCAGGCGGGCGGCTATTTTTTTGAAAAACTGCAAATCGAACGCGCCACGGGGGCGGGCGTGCCCGTAATGACCTTCCCCATGCCGATCACCGATTCGGTGGCGGATCACGTCATGACGATGCTGCTCGCGCTGGCCAGAAATTTCGAAGTTGCGGTGCGCGCCGCCCGGGAGGGTTCGAACAACCCCGCGTCTCCCAGGCGGGCCGACGGCAGCGCGTACAACTGGACGCAAACCCAGGGAATCGCCCCCCTTCGCGGGATGCGCCTGGGGGTTTTGGGGATGGGCGACATCGGCCGCGGCGTGGCGCTCCGCGCCCGGGCGTTCGGGATGGAGATTCAGTATTGGAACAGGACACCGCTGCCCGAATCCGTGGACGAGGCGCTAGGCGCCAAGCCCGTGGCGCGTGAGGAGTTGTTCCGAAATGCGGAAGCGCTCCTGGTCGGCGTGGGCTTAAACGATGAGACGCGCGGCATCATCGGCGAAAAAGAAATTCGCGCGCTTCCCAAGGGTGCGTACCTGCTGAACATCGGGCGCGGGGCCTTGATCGATCAGGAAGCCATGTATCGCGCGCTCTCAGACGGCCACCTCGGCGGAGCCGGTCTCGACGTTTTCGACCCGGAACCCTTTCCGGCATCACACCCCCTGCTGCGCCTGCCCAACGTCATCCCCACGCCGCACTGCGCGGGCGGAGACGATGAAAACATCATCAAGGAAATCGAGATTTTCTTCGCGAACATCCACCGCGCCCTGGCGGGCCAAGCGCCCTTAGGCGTCGTGAACGGCCTCGCCTGGCGGGGTTTGTAGGCGATGTGCGGACGCTTCACCCTCACCAAACCCATCCCCTGGCTCGCGGAAATTCTGGACGTAAAAAAACCCGAAAAAGTGGGCGAGGTTCCGCCCCGCTACAACGTCTCGCCGGGGACGAACGTCCTCATCGTCCGCTCCCGAGAGAGGGGGACGCGTGAGTTGGGCATCACCCGCTGGGGCCTGGTTCCCTTCTGGGCGAAGGACACCGATTTCGGGGCGAAGACGATCAACGCGCGCTCGGAGACCGCGGCCCAAAAGCCCGCTTTTCGCGCCGCCTTTCGCTACAGGCGGTGCCTCATCCCCTCGGACGGCTTTTACGAATGGTCGGGAAGCGGGAGAAAAAAACAGCCCTTCTTCATTCATCTGGAAAATAGAAAACCCTTCGCGTTCGCGGGTCTTTGGGAGAGCTGGACCGATGCGGACGGCAGCGTTCTCGAAACTTGCACAATTCTCACGACGGAGGCGAACGAGAAGCTGGCGGAACTCCACCACAGGATGCCCGTTATCCTGCCAGAGGCGTCCTATGCGGACTGGCTGAACCCGGACGAGAACCGCGCAAAGACCGTCCAGGGGCTTCTTAAGCCATATCCCGCAGACGCCTTTTCGTATTTCCCCGTGAGCGAGCGGGTCAACAGCCCGAGAAACGATGACGCCGACTGTCTCGAAAGACGGCCAGAGGAAAAGAAATCGCTAGAAATTCAAGGCTCGCTGTTTGCGGATTGAGGCAACCAGAACCCGTAGTGACAGCCCCTCCTCGGGGCTGTCCCACAGGCCCCTGTGCCCGCCCGCGAATCTGCGGCACACGCCATGAAACCATGCGGGACGCATATATGCGTCCCCTACGCTCATCCGTTAGATGAAAAAACAGGGCGGACACATAGGTGGCGGACACATAGGTCCGCCCTTACGTGAGCCTCTCATAATCCTTTTAGAAGGTGCCGCTAGGAGATGGATGAGCCTTCGGGCTGCTCTTCTACCGGCGCATCCGTGGTCAGGCGCTTTTTCGCCGTGGGCGCGTAGCCGCCGCCCGCCATATTGGAGGCTATCTCGAGAATCTCGCCCATCGCTTCGGGCATCCCCGAAGGATACGCATCGTCGGGACACTTGCTGTTCGTCATGTAGGCGCACGGCTTGCACTCGATGCAGCGGATGACCTCCCCGTCCCGCGCGGATACGGCCTTGTTCGCATAGTCAGGGTCGGTGAGCATGGCGCGCCCCACGCCGACGAAATCAGCCCCTGAGTCGAGATACGCCTGAATACGCTTGGGCTCGAAGGCGGCCCCGTTCGCGACTAAGGGGATGTCCACCGCCGCGCGCAGCCTTTCGAACGCGGGGTTGTACAAATCGGGCATCACGGGCAGCCCCACGCGCGCGTTTCTCGAACAATGGAGAATGTCGACCCCCGCCTCCACGAGCGCTGGCGCCAAAGCGAGCGTGTCCTCCACCGTGAAGCCGTTCTCGAAAGGCTCCAGAAGACCCAGGCGATAGCTCACCACCATCTCGTCGCCCCCGCCTTCGCGCACGGCCTGCGCCACCTCGAGCGGAAAGCGCATGCGGTTTTCGAGCGAGCCGCCGTAGCCGTCCGTCCGCTGGTTCGAAGCAGGCGAGAAGAACTGCTGGCACAGATACCAGGTGGCCCCGTGAATCTCGAGCATCTTCCCCCCTGCCTCGCGCACCCGCCGAGCGGCGTCTCCGTAAGCCTTAACGGCGGTATTGATGTCCGCCTCGCTCATCTCGCGCGGCACCTCATCCTCGGTGGGGTGCGGGACGGGAGAAGGCCCCACGGGCTCCATGCCCGTGATGGCGCTGAGCGCCGTTCTGCCCGCGTGATAAATCTGGACCGCGAGCGGCGCGCCCGCCTCCTCGACCGCCTGTATCAACTCGCGCAGAGCCGGAACATGCGCGTCATCGTGCGTGCTGAGCTGGTTGGGAAAGCCCTTCCCTTCCTGGTTGACGTAGGTCGCCTCGGTGAAGCACACGGCGGCGCCCCCTCGGGCGCGGGCCTTATAATGCGCGTGCGACCAGGCGGAGGGCGCGCCGTCTTCTTCGGCGCGCGAGGTCGTCATCGCGGACATGAGCACCCGGTGTTTGATGCGCCGGCCGCGAACTTCGATGGGATCCGTAAATTTCGCCATGTAGAGAATGCTCCCGAAAATCGAACCTAAATTGACCATCGCGGCGAGCACAGCCGCGCCCGCCGCGATGCGTTTTCCAATTAGAGAGCGGGAACTGCGCCCACATTCCGCTTGATTCTAATTTCTCGCCAGAAAATCCTCGATGTCCTTCAAGGATTCCTCAAAGCACTGGATGAGGAAGAAGTGGCTCGCCTCCTCGTAAATCTTGATCTCACAACCCGGCACGCGGTCGGCGATTTCACGCGAGGCGCTCGCCGCGCACAGCACGTCCTGCCCGCCCGCGAGCACGAGCGTCGGGCACTTCACCTCGTGCAGCCGGTCGAGCGCGTCGTGCGTCAGGCAGGCGTGGGTGGAATTCACATAGCCGGGTATGGGGCGAGCCGGGTCCGCGAGTACCGCCTCGAACGCGTCGAGCTGTTCCTGGTTCTCGTTGAAATAACCAGGCGGGAAGAAGAAGAGTGATTGATGCATCGCGGCAGGCCCGTAGCCCTGGGCCTTCACGACCTCGTTGATGTTGTAGAGAATCTGGTAGCCATACCTGTCCAGCTTGCCGAAAGAGGCGGTGATGAGGAGACTGCGCACGCGGTCGGGATAGTCGAGCGCCATCATCTGGGCGATGGCTCCCCCCATCGAGCGGCCGATGACGTGCGCAGGTTCAGTGATGCCCACCGCGTCCATGAGGCCGATGGTGTCGGCCGCGAAATGGCTGGACGTATAGGGATAATCGGGCGCGGAACTCCTGCCCGCCCCCCGGTTATCGAAGGCCAGCACGCGGTAGTTCTTCTCCATGCTCGCGATTTGCGCCTTCCACGCGCTGCAATCGCCCGCGAGACCATGGATGAGAACGACCGGCACGCCTTCTCCATATTCCTCGTAATAAAGCTCTACGTCACCCACCTGAACCTTCGGCATCTTGGAAATCCTCGTTAGTTAAGTCAAAAAAGCCGCTCTTCGAGCGCTTGCGCGACCGATTCTGCCCGCTTGCGAAACCTATGAATCGCTCTCTATCGAGCGTGTGGAAATCAGCTCTTCTTGCCCTCGGCGCCCTCGGCCACCTTGTCCATGAACTCCTCGTTGTCGAACACCCAGCCGAGGCAGCGCATGACGTTCTGCATCCCGAAGACGTGTAGATCCGGCCCGTACATGCTCTTCACGCAGTCTGAGAGCATCACCACCCGGTAGTCGTAGTTGAAGGCGGTGAAGGCCGTGTTCAGGACGCAGGTGTTCGTGTTGATGCCCATCAAGCACACGTTCTTCGTGCCCAGAGAGTCGAGGAGCATCTGGAGGTCCGTTCCCATGAAGCAGTCGAGGCGTTTTTTGTTGTCGATGACGTAATCGCCCTCTTCCACGAGGGAGGGAATCATCTCCGTCGTCACCTCGCCCATGATGTTGTGGTCGTTCACCGTGCTCTTGCGCCCCAGGGTCAAGCGGTTCTTATCGTCCTGAATGTCGTGGAGCGCCTTCCAGAAGTGGACCCTCATGCCCTCGCTTCCGAGGCCGGGAATCTTCCTGAAGACGAGCTTCACATGGACGACGGGAATTCCGTGGCTTCTGGCGAAACCGAGGAGTTCCCCCGCTGCGCTGATTACGCTCTCGCAATCCTCGTCACTCGCCGGCATGGTGGCGACTTCGGGGTCCAAGTGCCCCCGGTGCATGTCGATGGTGACGATGGTGGTTTCCTTCGGATCGAGCGCTATCATTTCCTTCAATTGATCCGTCATTTCCGAGCGATCGAGAATCTCTACCTGTTGCGCAGTCATGGCTTCACCCCTCTTCTTGGAGAAAAGATGATCAGGCTCCCACTGGATTTTTCCAGCATAGTACATATCGCCGGGATTGAAAACAGGGGGGATTGGGCGAACCGGAGTGGAGACACGATGGCTTTTAGCTTGGTATCTCTTCTATTCGGTAGTATTATCGCATATCGAATATGGAGCATCGCGTAATCCAAATCGACCAGCGATATAAAAACGACAACACGGGGGGAAGGAACAGGTTTAACAGTGCGGAGGAGTAATCAAGAAGACCCTCGCGACATTCGATATATGTCCGAAGCAGAAATTATTATCCAAGCGGCGAGAACCGGTTTCGGCGGAAAGGGTACGCCGCTAAGTGATCGGGATATTATTCGGCATCTTACGAGCAGTTGCTTTTCAGATGATGATTTGTTGGAACAGGCAAGGAAATTTGCACCCGCCATGGGGTGGGACATTGAAGAATTCGTCGAACAAGCGCGAAGAATCGGAAGGTACGGCTAGCTATTGAACCGGGGGCAAGTCAGGAAAAAGTTTGTTGGCGGTATCGAGAGAACATCCTTGAGCAAGATATTCTTTTCGTTTCTCGAACTTATCTTGCTCGGACATTCCCTCCTGAGCCGCACGCATCAGAACCTCTACGCCCTTGTCAGCGCCGTCACTCTGAGTTTTTCGAACAAGTTCTCTCATAACAACCACCAAAAACGAGCCCCGATAGTCAACAACATCTTATGGTAAATTCTAGCAACAACCGGTTGATTGTCAAACTATCAAATGTTTCGGTCATTTACTCTCCACCCCTCCCAGGCTGCTACGCCCATGCGCTCGACCCGATGTTTTCTGCTGACCTCCAGGCTTTCGCCACCAACAAAAAAGGCTCCCCGAACGGGGGATCCTCCGATAACTAGCTGAAAAATAAAGCCTATTCGCCTCTCACGGTCGCGCGGATGAACTCGCGGTTCATCTTGGCGATGTGGCTGATGCTGATCTCCTTGGGGCACATCGCCTCGCACTCGGCGTGGTTGGTGCAGTTGCCAAAGCCCTCTTCGTCCATCTGGGCGACCATGTCGAGCACCCTCTGCGCGCGCTCGGGCACCCCTTGGGGCAGATGCGCGAGGTGAGAGACCTTCGCCGCGACGAAGAGCATGGCCGAGCCGTTCGGGCACGACGCCGCGCAGGCGCCGCAGCCGATGCAGGCGGCCGCGTCCATGGCCGCATCCGCGTCGGGCTTCGGGATGGGAACCGCGTTGCCGTCCGGCGCGCCTCCCGTATTCGCGGAGATGAACCCGCCCGCCTGGATGATGCGGTCGAACGAGGTGCGGTCAACCACCAGATCCCTGAGCACTGGAAAGGCGCTCGCCCGCCAGGGCTCGATGGTGATGGTGTCACCGTCCTTGAATTTCCTCATGTGAAGCTGGCAGGTGGTCGTCCCGTTGAAACCCCCGTGCGCCTTGCCGTTGATGACCAGCGAGCACATGCCGCAGATTCCCTCGCGGCAATCGTGATCGAAGGCGATAGGTTCTTTGCCCTCCATAATCAGGCGCTCGTTCGTCACGTCCAGCAAATCCAAGAAAGACATGTCCGGAATGATGCCGCTCACCTGATAGGTCTCGAGTCTTCCCGTGGACCGTCCGTCCTTTTGCCGCCATACCCTGAGGGTGAGGTCCATTACTTGTAACTCCTCACGCTGAATTCAACCTCTTCGAATTCGAGATTTTCCTTATGCAATATCGGACGCCCGCCGTTGCTCGGCGCCTCCCATGCGCTCACGTAGCTGAAATTCTCATCATCGCGAAGGGCCTCGCCCTCTTCGGTCTGATATTCTTCTCTGAAATGCCCGCCGCAGGATTCTTCCCGCACGAGCGCGTCGTAGCACATCAGTTCCGCGAATTCGAGGAAATCGGCCACGCGCAACGCTTTTTCGAGCTCAGGGTTAAGTTCGTCCCCTCCTCCGGGCACGCTTACGGTTTCCCAGAACTCCTCTCTGAGCGCGGGAATCAAGTCCAGGGCTTTCGACAGGCTCTCATTGGATCGGGCCATTCCGCAATAATCCCAGCAAATGAGGCCCAATTCGCGGTGGAACGAGGACACCGTGCGCTTGCCGTCGAGGGAAAGCACTCTATGGATTCTGTCCTTCACGTCGTCGGCGGCTTGCGTGAATTCCGAAGAATCGGCGGAATAATCGCCGGGCGTCTGGCTCGCCAGATAGTTCCCCACCGTATAGGGAGCGACGAAGTAGCCATCGGCCAGCCCCTGCATGAGGGCGCTCGCGCCCAGGCGGTTAGCACCGTGGTCGGAGAAATTCGACTCTCCGAGCACGAACAGGCCGGGGATGTTGCTCATCAGGTTGTAGTCGACCCACAGGCCGCCCATGGTGTAGTGGATGGCCGGGTAGATCCGCATGGGCACCTGATAGGCGTTCTCGCCCGTGATCTTCTCATACATGTCGAAAAGGTTGCCGTAGCGCTGTTTCACCAGGTCCAGACCCAGGCGCTTGATGGCGTCCGTGAAATCGAGATAGACGCCCAGGCCCGTATCCCCGACGCCGCGACCCTCGTCGCACGCTCGTTTCGCCGCGCGCGAGGCGATGTCTCTCGGCGCCAGGTTCCCGAAACTCGGGTACATGCGCTCGAGATAATAATCCCGTTCATTCTCGGGTATCTCGGCGGACCCTCGCGGGTCTCCCTCTTTCAGCGACACCCAGATGCGGCCGTCGTTTCTCAAGGATTCGGACATGAGCGTAAGTTTGGATTGGTGGTCCCCCGAAACGGGTATGCACGTGGGGTGAATCTGCGTGTAACACGGATTCGCGAAATAAGCGCCCTTCATGTACGCGCGTATCGAGGCGGTGACGTTGTTCCCCATGGCATTGGTGGAAAGGTAGAACACCGGACCGTATCCGCCAGTCGCCATGACGACCACGTCGGCCGCGTGTTTTTCAATTTCGCCCGTCACGAGGTTTCTGGTGATGACGCCCTTCGCCTGCCCGTCGACCAGGACGATCTCGAGCATCTCGGTGCGCGAGTGCATCTTCACCGTTCCGGCCGCTACCTGCCGGCTCAGGGCCGCATACACGCCCAGGAGGAGTTGCTGGCCCGTCTGGCCCCTGGCGTAGAAGGTTCTCGACACCTGCGCCCCGCCGAAGGAGCGGTTCACAAGCTGCCCGCCATACTCACGCGCGAAGGGCACGCCCATGGCGACGCACTGGTCGATGATGTTCGCGCTCACCTGCGCCAGGCGATACACGTTCGACTCACGGGAGCGGAAATCGCCCCCCTTGATGGTGTCGTAGAAGAGCCTGTAGGTGCTGTCGCCGTCGTTCTGGTAGTTCTTGGCGGCGTTGATTCCGCCCTGCGCCGCGATGGAGTGCGCCCGGCGGGGGCTGTCCTGATAACAGAAACAATCCACGTTGTAGCCCAACTCGCCCAGCGTGGCCGCAGCGCCACCGCCGGCCAGCCCCGAGCCCACCACGATCACCTTGTAGCGGCGTCTGTTGGCCGGATTCACGAGCTTCATGTTGAAGCGGTGGTTGTCCCACTTCTCCGCCAGAGGACCTGCGGGGACGTTTCCGTTCAGGCTGCCGTTCGTATCCATACCCTTCTCCTCACCAAGGGAGAACTATTTCAATACACCCGCCAATACGGCCAATGGAATCGACATGAAGCCGACGGCGACGAGGACGCCGCTCCACGGACCCAGCCGTTTGATGAAAGGGTTGTAAGACGGATTGTTTATCCCGAGGGACTGGAACAGACTCGTCACGCCGTGGCTCAGATGCAGCCCGAGAAGAATCATCGAGACGAGATACACGCCCGACACCGCGACGTTCCTGAATCCCAGAATCACCATCCTGTAGACGTCATGGCGGCCTTGCGCATCGTGCAACTGGGCGAAGTCCGGGTTCGTGGCGAACAGCGTGAAATGAAGCAGATGGTAGGCGGCGAAGGCCAGAACCACGGCGCCCGTCAGTACGATGGAGCGGCCCGCATAGGTGACCACGCTGGAATCGACCACGGCGTAGGCTTGCGGCCGGGCGGCCCGGTTCAGACGCCAAAGGCGCAGGGCCGAGCCGATGTGGATCAAAAACACGACCAGCAGGCCGACCCGCGCCACCCACAGCAAGGCGCCCAGATCCTTCAAGCCCTTGGCGTAGGCGTTCGTCGACTCGGGGCCTACGAACATCAGGAGATTGCCGAGCAGGTGGGCGATGATGAACAAGACCAACAAAATCCCGGTGACGGCCATGGCGACTTTCGCGCCGATGGATGATTGCAGGACTTTCGCAAACCGGCCCATCAATTGCTCCCCAAAAAGCAAAAAATTTCGAAATCGAGAGGGTTGATTCGTCCAATCGGGTGGCAATGTATAGTTTCAGGGGCGCATGGTCAACCACATTTGGGAAAATCCTCTTTTTTCACCAGACCCCGTTTCACCCCGTGGCCTATTCGCGGTTTTTGCGATATTTTAGGCTTGGAACTAGCCCAAATATCCAGCAAACCCACCCCAAGAGGGGACGCTCAAATGCTAAACGGCGACGTCTTCGTTTTCGACAACGTGGTGCACATGTACGACCTATCGGATGAGAACCTCGCCCGCCCGGACAGCCACCTCGACCGACTCTGGCACCTGCGAACCGGCAAGGGGAGACGCCCGGTGGGCCAGGAAGACATTTACGCGGGCGGAGACCCCATCGGCGGGTTCGCCAAGAAATGGACTTGTGGGGAGTTGGGCAAACTGGTGTTCGAGGATTCCGAGACCGACATGGCCATGGCGCAGGCCGTCGTGCTCTACGACGTCTACAAGGAGGGCTTCTCCCCCGTTCAGGCGCAATACGAATTCGCCAGGGCGCATCCGGAGCGCGTTTTGTTCTGCGGCGGAGTGGACCCCAAGTACCCGAGCGTACAGGGCGCGCTCGAAGAACTGGAACGCCAGATCAGCGAGATGGGCGCGCGCTCGGTAAAATTCTACAACGCACACATCGACGGGAATTCCTGGCGATGCGACGACCCCGAACTCGCCTACCCGATATACGAAAAAGGCCGCGAACTGGGGATCAACGTGTTCCAGTACCACAAGGGCTTTCCCATCACCCGCGCGCGACTGGAAGACCTGACGCCACTCGACATCCAGCAGGCGGCCATGGATTTTCCCGACCTCACCTTCGCCATCCACCATCTGGCGCTCCCCTACTTCGAGGAATGCGTCTACATCGCCGCGCGCTTCGAGAACGTGGTGCTCGTTCTCTCGGGCACGATGCACCTGCCCCTCGTCGCGCCCTGGCAGTTCAAGGAGTACATGGGCAGGCTCCTTCGGGACGTAGGTTCGGAGCGAATCCTCTGGGGCTCGGAAGCGCCCTTACTGGGGAACCCCCAGCCCATGATCGAATGGTTCTGGGAGATGGAGATCGACGAGGAACTCCAGGAGCGATACGGCTATCCTCCCATTACGGAACAAGACAAGCGAAACATTCTGGGCGAGAACCAGGCGAGGCTCTTTGGAATCGACGTGGAAGCCAAGAAAAAAGAACTCGCTCTCCTTGTTTGAAGGTGAAACGGGTTGGTCGATGCGTCATCTCATTTCACGGGGTTTCGTATTGACCCCCGCCGTATTCTGCGCGAGGATGAAATGAACAACAGACAATCATTTCAGCTATCTCCGGGCGAACAAGGAATGGAGGATTTTCCATGCAACAACCCTATGATGGTGAAAAACTCGACCGCCTCATGCAAGAAGCGGGCGTCGACCTCATTCTGGCCAACTCGCGGGAGAACGTGCGGTATCTGTGCGGGGGCTATTACTTTCACTTTCACGAGAGGTTCACGGCCATCGGACACGGCCAGTACATGGCGCTGGCCGGAATCCCGCGCGGCGACGCCGGAAAATCGTTCCTGATCGGCGGGGGCGGCGAACTCGGCCAGGCGCAGGACCAGAACCTCTGGATACCAGAGCTCATTCCTTCGGGCAGAGTCCCGGCGGAAGCCGCCACGGACGCCGCGCACGCCATCTCCGAGCGCGGGCTGGGGAGCGGGACCATCGCCGTGGAGGAGAACTTCCTGCCCGCAGCGGCCAAGGAGGCGCTCTCGAGGGCGCTTCCGAACGCCACGTTCGTGGAAGCGCTGCCGATACTCGAGGAGCTTCGCGCCATCAAGACGCCCGAGGAGATCGAACTGTATCGCCGCATCTCCCAGGCGGACGCCGAGGCTGTCCGCGATGCGTTCGAGACGGCCAAGCCCGGAGCCACGACGCGCGATGTCGCCCACGCCGTGGAGCGGGGCATGACGGACAGGGGCCTCCACTTCCTGTGGGTCTTCGCCGCTGCGGGGCCGGGCATGCTGCGCGCTCCGTCTGAGAAGGTGTGGGAAAAAGGAGAAGTGCTGCACCTCGACGCGGGCGGTTCCCAATCAGACTACCTGACCGACATCTGCCGCATGGGCGTGCGGGGCGAGCCCACGCCACTGGCGGACGAACTCTACAAGGCGTGTCTCGGGACGCAGGATCACGTGCGCGCAGAGATCCGCCCGGGCGCGGTGTGCGGCGACATCTACGAGAAGGGCCAGAAGTATCTCCAAAACACCGAGCACGGCGAATACGGCAATTTCATCATCCACGGCATCGGCATGGTCTCGCACGAACAGCCCTATTTCGGCCCCGGGGTGGAGCGAGCGCTCGAAGAGGGAATGGTGGTGTCGATAGAGACCGACATCCGCCACCCCGAGGTGGGCTTCGTGAAGGTGGAAGACGCCGTGGCGGTAACGGCCGATGGGTACGAGCCCTTGGGCGACCTGGGACGTGAGGACTGGGTGGTGATCGACTGATGAAGCCGCTTTACGATCAAGAAAAACTCGATCGCCTGATGGAGGAGGCGGGTGTCGACCTCGTGCTCGCGCACACGCCCCACAACCTCCGCTATCTGACGGGAGGCTATTACTTTCATTTCCGCGAACGGGTGGCCGCCATCGGGCCGAGTCAGTACCTTCCTTTCGTGGGGATTTCGCGGCGAAACCCCGAAAACGCCTTTCAGGTGGCCTGGCGCGTCGAGGCGTCGCCCCGAAACGAGGTGGATACCTGGATACCCGACGTCATCTACACCAAGGCGCGGGGAACCGTCGGCGCGGCGGAAACGGCGGCCGAGGCCATCAGGAAGCGCGGTCTCGGTGAGGGAATCATCGCCGTCGAGCGCGCCTTCTTGCCCGTTGACGCGATGGAAGCGCTTGCACGCGAACTCCACGGCGCGCGGTTCGTCGATTCCCTGGCCATTCTGGAAGAGTTGCGCGCCGTGAAGAGAGAGGATGAACTGGAGATATTCCGGCGCGCCGCGCTTGCGGATTCAGAAGCCATACAGGCCGGCTTTCAGGAGGGAGTGCGCGACGTCACGACCCGTCAGGTGGAGCAAAGGGTGGAGGAGGAAATGGTGCGGCGCGGCCTTCATTTCCACTACGCCTTCACCGCCGCGGGACCCGGCATGAGGCGCGAGCCCTCCGGTAAAATCTGGGAGAAAGGAGAAATCCTCCACATCGACGCAGGCGGATCGGAGGCGGGCTATATGTCGGACATCTGCCGGATGGGGGTGCGGGGCGAACCGTCCGCTTTAGCCGAGGAGCTCGGAAAAGCGTGTCTCCACTCGGTCGACGCCTGCCGGGACGCCATACGGGCCGGCGCGAGTTGCGCTTCGGTTCAGGCGCGGGGACAGGAAGCGTTCGCGGACACCGGATATTCCGATCTGGGAATTTTCGAGGTGCACGGAATCGGCATGGTGCAGCAGGAATTGCCGCGCTTCGGACCCGAGGTGGAACGAACGCTCGAGGCGGGCATGGTGGTATCCGTCGAGTGCGACATCCGCCACGCGGAAGTCGGCCACGTGAAGATTGAAGACGCCGTAGCCGTCACCGAAGACGGCTGTGAGGGCCTGGGAGATTTGGGCAGGGATTCCTGGGCGTGCATTGATTCATAAAAACTGAGGAGAATGTTTCATGCCGAGACCACCCGAGGGCCTGATGCGGCTTCAGCACGCAGCCATAAAAGTGCACGACATCGACGCGGCGAAGGATTTCTACGTGAACACGCTGGGCTTCACCATCTCGGAGATATATGAGCCGGGCACGGTGGGCGATTTTCCCTTCGGCCTGTGCTTCATGAGGTGCACGGAGCTTCACCACGACATGAACCTCATCTTCTGGCCCGACGGCGAAGGCCCCGCCCCGCCCGAGGGGCGTTCTTTCGACACCTTGCAAACGGGATTGCACCACATCGCCTTCGAGGTCGAAGACCGCACGCAGTTGGAAAACTGGGCCTCTTATCTCGAAGAGAAGGAGGTTGAAATTTTCTGGGGTCCCTCCATCCACAGCCCCACGCACCCCGAGGGAGACGGCTTCTGGGGCGAGAATCACGCGCTTTATATTGCGGACCCATCGGGCAACTGCATCGAGATATTCTGCGATCTGGCCGTCATGGACCCATATACGAACCGGGTGAACGAGGAATGGTTCCGGGACAGGCTCTCCCGGGACGGCCACGCCCGCACCGCAGCCGATCCGCCGGAAGCCTGGAAACCGTGAATTCCGGCGCAACCGGGAAAACCCAAAGAAAAAAAGATAGCGGTGAAGTTCCGCAAGTCTTATCATAATGTAATGTGGATGCTTCGTTTCCAAGACTCATGGGAACCCGAATTCCATCAGGCCGAGGGTGATGGGGAACAAATCATGGATTTTTCAACACGCCCGCTCATAAAGACCCGTTTCGCTTCGGTCTCCGGTTTCAAAAACAAAGGGTCTATGAGAATGCCGTTCAAGACGGCCGCTATCGCCGTGGCGCTGACCGCCGTCTTGGCCCTGCTCACCGGGGAGGCGCCGGCCCAGCAAGGCGTGTGCAAAGACACGCCGGAACCCGGCGGTTGGATCGATTGCAGAGAGCCCGCTGATTCCACCGACGCCATCGACATCGACGCCCGAAACCTCACCATCAACACGGATGGGCCGATCGCCGACGCTATCTCCGCCTCTCATGCCGGCGAAGGAAAAATCGAGGTCGATCTAAAGGACGTCATCATCACGACACAGGGCAGGAACGCCGACGGCGTCTATGGATTTCACGAAGGCGCCCAAGGCGGAGTCCACATCGACGTGCAAAACACCGACATCACGACGAGCGGCGATGAAGCCGAGGCCATCCTCATCATCCATGAAAGGGCGGGCGAGATCGAAATCCTCGTGCGTAAGGCCCTCTTCGAGACGGAGGGCGAGGGCGCGGAAGGAGTCCACGGGCTTCATCGAGGCGCGGGCGACGTCCATATCGGCGTACAAAACACCGAGGTCATAACGATGGGCGCGGGTGCTTCCGGGGTCCGTGGCTCCCACGGGGGGAGGGGCGCTATCGAGATCGATCTGAAAGACGTCACCATCATGACGCAGGGTAGAAACGCCGACGGCGTCTATGGATTTCATGTCGGTTCCGAGGGCGACATCCGCATCGACGTTCAGGGCGGCGCCATCACGACAATGGGCCAAGAAGCCGAGGCCATTCGTGGAACTCATGAAGGCGCGGACAGCATCGGCATCGACGTGCAGGGTACCGACATCACGACAAGGGGCAATCAAGCCGAGGCCATCATCGCCATTCACTCAGGCGCGGGCGGTATCGAAATGAACATGCACGGCGTCTCCATCGCTACGGAGGGCCAAGAAGCCGGGGGCGTCCACGGGCTTCATCAACGGAACAGCGAAGGCGACGTCAATATCGACGCGCAAAACACCCAAGTCAAGACTACGGGAGCGGGAGCTTACGGAATCCGAGGCTCCCATGGCGGGACGGGCGCCATCGAGATCGATCTGAAAGACGTCGCCATCACGACCGAAGGCGAGAACGCCGACGGCGTCTATGGATACCATGTCGGCTCCGAGGGCAACACGCACATAGATGTCCAGGGAGGCGGCGTTACGACAAGGGGTGCGGGCGCCGAAGGCATTCTCGCCTCCCACAGCGGTATGGGCGAAATTGAAATCGTCGTGCGCGACGCACTCATCCAGACAGAAGGCGAGGGTTCCGAGGGCGTCCACGGACTTCACCGGAACGCCGGTGGGGTCCGCATTTACGCCCGGGGCATCCGAGTCACGACCACGGGCATGAATGCCGCCAGCATACAAGGCTCCCATACCGGCACGGGCTCCATCGAGATCGACGCGCGCGGGGCCGAGGTCGCGACGATGAACGAAAGGTCCCACGGCATCGCGGCCTATCATGGGGGTTCGGGTTCGGTCCGCATCGCCGTGGACGGGGGAAGAGTCCACGCCGCCGGGCCGGACGCCAGCGGCGTTCGGGTGGGCGAGGTCGACTCCCGGGGACGAGCGACGCTCGCCGCCGAAGTGGACGAGGAGGGCTACCGCAAGCAGAGCGTCACGGTGAACGCCCCGGTGACGGGCGGCTCGGGCAGGGACGCGGCGGGCGTCTTTCTCGCGGGCGGCGGCCGGGTCGTCATCGGGCCGAGGGGAAGCCTCGGGGCGGAATCGCGGATAGCGATTCGCGCGGCGGGCGATGCGCCCAGACTCCACGTCGACATGAACCTCGACGGCCGCCGTGTGGCGCAGGTCATCGGCGAGAGCTTCATCCACAACCACGAAGGCGAAACCGCCCTGCTGATCAACGGCGTCGTGCTTCACGACGGCGAAGCGGGCGCCACCGGTCTCGAAGCCCCGAACGGGGCGTGGGACGTCACCCTGCTCGAAACGCCGACCGTCACGGGCCGGATTTTCTCGCATAACGACTTCACCGCAGTCTACGCTCCGCGCGCAGCCGTCTATGAGACCCTGCCCGGCTTCCTACTTCGCCTGAACGGCCGGGGAGTAGCGGGAAAACGCATCGCATCGACCGGCGCACCCGTCTGGGTGAGCCTCTCGAACGGCAAGGGTTCGTATGAGGCCGAGCGCGCGAGCGTGGGCGCAAAATACGACCTGAACCACTTCGGGGCGGAAGCCGGCGTGAGTTTCTCTTTCGGCGAGAATCTGGGCGGTTCGATCTCCGCACGCTATGTAAACGGCTCGGCGGAGGTCGAATCGCCCGCCGGGAATGGGGATATCAAAGCGCAGGGAATCGGCGCCGCGCTCGGCGCTTCGTGGAGCAATACGAGCGGCTATTACGCGGCCGGCCGCACCGCATTGATCGACTACGACGTGGACGCTTCCTCCACCAAGCGAGGCGAATTGACCAAAAACGGCGGGGCGCTCGGTTATTCCGTGGGAATCGAGGCGGGCATGCGGGTCGCACTGGGCGAGAAGATAAAACTGACGCCCCGCGCGTGGATGATGGGCGCAGGGTTTTTGAACGCCGAATTCACCGACGCGGTGAACTCTCGCATCTCGCTGGACGACTCACGGCGATTCAAGGGCGGCCTCGGACTGATCGCGGAGACCGCGCGCACCTGGGAGGGCGGCGCTCTCTCCCTGCACGTCTCGCTGGATGTGGAACAGGCGCTCGGCGACGGCGGTACGACCACCGTTGTTTCGGGCGAGAAACTCACATCCGAATCGGCCAAAACCCGCGTTCTCCTGGGCCTGGGCGGCGCTTATCGCCAGGGCCCTTTCTCCCTGGGCGCCGAACTCTCGGCGGGCGGCCCGGGCTCGGACGATGATGAATACTCCGGGCGCGTCGATTTCGGAATGAAATTCTAGGGGGAGGGAGGAATCGCAATCGGGATGAATCTCGGCAAAACACTCCCTCCTTGTGGGGGTTGTTGAAAAAGTCCGCCCCGCTAAGAATTGACCACTGCCGTCATTCCGGCGAAAGCCGGAATCCAGTGCCGAGCGGAATGGCAATACTCCGGCTTTTCATCTCCTCGTCATTGGCTGGAACCAATCAGAAAATAAAAAACAAAGGCAAAACACATGGTCAACCTCGCGGTTGCCACCAGCATGCGCCGGAATGACGAACAAAGCCGCACCGCCTCGGCCGGCCGGAAGCATGGAACGCCGTCATTGCGGTGTCACTTCCTCGTTGTTTCGTCGGGATTGATGCGGGATGGCGGTTGGTGTCCCTGCCTGACGCGCCTACCCTTCCCGGTCTGAACAATCCCTCCCTCTTCAGCCGGAACCGGGTGCGCATTTCCCCGCATTTGCCGTCATCGGGCAGACGCGCGGACGCGCCAGGTTTTCCCGCGAATTTGTGAATCGAACCCTCCGGAATTTCTGAAAATATCGATAAATTGGCCCTGCTCGCCGGGGAGGCGCCGGAAGATTGACGAAGGCGCTGAACGGACCGATGGTGAAGAACAGCCGCCGGGCACCGGCAGGGCCTCCCGCGGAGGCCCTGCGAACGCCGCCGCGCACGTCACATGACCTCCTCTTCCACCGATAGCGTGTAGGCGCCTTCCCCGTTATACCAGGCGCCGGCCGCCACATAGTACGTGGCGGCCTCCTCCGCCGTGAACGTCACCCGGCTGTCGGGGCCATAGCCCCCGTTGTCGTTCGTCGTGCCGGCGAGGCGGACGCCATTCGCGTCGTAGACCCCGCGCAGATACGTGTTCACCCCGTATGTGTACGGGTTCCCGTAAAACGCCATCCACACATTCGGGGGCAAATGGCTCTCCAGGAAGCGGTCGTCCACGATCACCAAGCCCTCGAGGTCGATCCGGTAGGTCGTGTCCGCATCGAGCTCGACCTTGAACCAGTCTTGGTCGCCCCTGGTCTCGATCTCGCCCGTCACCGAGCCGTCGACAACCACCTCGCCGGTGGTCTCGGTCCCGTCCGCAAAATCGTCCGCAATATCGTCCGCGACCATCACCGACAGCCTGTAGGTGCCTGGATCGCTTCCCGCGCCGCCGGCCGCCACGTAGTAGGCGCCGTCCGCCGTCGGCGTGAACGTCACCCGGCTGTTGTAGTTGTCCCGGTCGTTAACGTTCAATCTACCCCCGTTGTCGTCGACCGTGCCGTGGATGATGTCGCCGTTCGCGTCGTGGATCCCGTACAGATATGGATCCGTCATGGTGACGTCCGCGGTTTTCCGGCCCTCGAGGTCGATCCGGTAGGTCGTGCCCGCAAGCAGTTGCACCTCGAACCAGTCGCGGTCGTACCCGGTTTCGATCTCGCCCCCGGGTTCGACATTACCCGTCGTCCAGCCGCCGACCTCCACCCTGCCGGTGGTCTCGATCCCGGCCGCAAAATCGTCGTACGCAAGCTCCGTCACCGACAGCTTGTAGTCGCCTTCCCTGTCTCCATAAGCGCCGGCCGCCACATAGTAGGTGGCGTCCTCCCCGGCCTTGAACGTCACCCGGCTGTTGAGGCCCGCGCCCCCGTCGTCGTTCGTCGTGCCGGCGAGGAGGTTGCCGTCCGCGTCGTAGACCCCGCGCAGATACGGGTCCCTCAAGGTGCCGGCCCCGGTATGCGAACCCTCCAGGTCGATCAGGTAGGTCCTGCCCGCATCCAGTTCCACCGCGAACCAGTCGCGGTCGCCCCCGGTCTCGATCTCGCCCGTCGCCGAGCCGTCGACCTCCACCACGCCGCTCGTCCCGGTATCGGCCTCGAAATCGTCCGGGACCTCCGTCACCGACAGCGTGTAGGTGCCTAGTCTGTATCCAAGCCCGCTGGCCGCCACATAGTAGGTGACGTCCTCCCCGGCCGTGTAGGTGGCGTCCTCCCCGGCCGTGAACGTCAGCCGGCTGTTGCGGCCCTCACCGCCGTTGTCGTTCGACGTGCGTGGGAGGCGACCGCCGTCCGCGTCGTAGACCCCCCGCAGATACGGGTTGAACAGGGTTCCGCCCCCGGTCTGCGAGCCCTCGAGGTCGATCCAGTAGGTCTTGCCCGCCACCAGGGTCACCGCGAACCAGTCGCGGTCGAACCCGGCTTGGATCTCGCCCGTCGCCGAGCCGCCAACCGTCACCCTGCCGGTGGTCTCCGTATTAGCCGAATAGTCGTCAGGCATGGTCTGTCCCCTTTCTCAAGTGAATAAAGAAATAGGGCCCGCCCCGAGAGGGGCGATGGGTCCGCCCAGCCGGGGCAATGGGCGCCCCGGCGCAACTCGCTTCTCCTCGTCGATGGATCCGGAAAATCCCCCCAGAACGCTCACACGCACCTCACATGACCTCTTCCGCCGTCACCGACAGCGTGTAGGCGCCTTCCCGGTCTCTCTAGGCTCCGGCCGCCACATAGTAGGTGGCGTTCTCCTCCGCCCTGAACTCCACCCGGCTGTTGCGGTCCGCGCCGCCGTCGTCGTCCGTCGTGCCGGCGAAGCGGACGCCGTCCGCGTTGTAGATCCCGCGCAGATAGGGGTTGTACAGGGTGCCGCCCCTGGAATCCGAACCCTCCAGGTCGATCCGGTAGATCCTGCCCGCCTCCAGGGTTACCGCGAACCAGTCGCGGTCGCTCCTGGTCTCGATCTCGCCCGTCGCCGAGCCGCCCACCTCCACCGCGCCGGTGGTCTGCGTCGTGGATGAATAGTCGTCAGGCATGGTCCGCCTCCTTTCTCAAGTGGATAAAAAAAGAAAATTATATGCAAATTTATATGAACAATCAAATAAAATATATCACATGACGTCCAAAAAATAAACGACAAATCGTCATGCCGAGGGTGTATAGTGCGTATGTAAACTTCCTGTTTTCAACTCGAATCGGGTGATTTCCCGGGAAATGCGGTGAACGCCCCGGAAACGGCGGCTTTCATCCCATCCCCCTGGGAGAGCGCCGCCGCCGAGTCCTTCGAGTGTCGATTCGAATCCGGCGCATGCCCGGCGAAGACGCGGCCAAACCTGCCTCCATCGCCAACGAACACGGGGTCGGCCACCGCATGGCACGGCGGGACTGGCCCTCACGGCCCGGCCCGCCGGGTTCACCGGCAGGGCCTCCCGCGGAGGCCGCACTCTGAGGCCGTACGACAGCTTTCGCGGTCGCCGCCGCGCACCTCACATGACCTCTTCCACCGACACCGACAGCGTGTAGGCGCCTTCCCAGGTTCCCCCGGCGCCGGCCGCCACATAGTAGGTCCCGGCATCGTCGGCAGTGAACTCCATCCGGCTGTTCCAGTCCGTGCCCCCGTCGTCGGCCGTCGTGCCGGGGAGGAGGTTGCCGTCCGCGTCGTGGAGCCCGCGCAGGTATGGGTCTCTCAGGGTACCGGCCCCGGTCCAATAACCCTCCAGGTCGATCCGGTAGGTCGTGTTCGCCTCCAGCTCCACCGCGAACCAGTCGCGGTCTCGGTGGAACTCGATCTCGCCCGTCGCCGAGCCACCCACATCCACCGTGCCGGTCGTCCCGGTCCCGGCCGAAAAATCGTCCGGGACCTCCCTCACCGACAGCCTGTAGGCGCCTTGCCCGCTTTTATAAGCGCCGGCCGCCACATAGTAGGCGCCGGCATCGTCCACCGTGAACTCCACCCGGCTGTTCCGGGCGACGCCGCCGTTGTCGTTCGTCGTGCCGGGGAGGCGGACGCCATTCGCGTCGTGGACCCCGCGCAGATACGGGTCCCTCAGGGTGCCGTTCCCGGTCGGCGAGCCCTCCAGGTCGATCCGGTAGTTCGTGTTCGCCTCCAGTTCCACCGCGAACCAGTCGCGGTCGCGGTTGAACTCGATCTCGCCCGTCGCCGAGCCACCCACCGCAACCCGGCCGGTCGTGGAGGCGCCTGCCGGAAGGTCCTGGCCGTCCGGTTCGGACACACTAGCCTCCTGCTGAAGACTGACGTATTCCTCCACATCGGCTACGTCGGTGACGTTGACGGTGACGGTCACGTCGCTGTGCAGGCTGCCGTCGCTCGCCCGCACCGTCAGTTCGTAGCGGATCGCATCGGATTCGTAGTCCTCGCCCGCGCCCTGGTAGGACAGCTCGCCCGTCGTGGCGTCGATCGCGAACAGGCCGTCGGGGTTGCCCGCCTCGATGCTGTAGGCAACCGGGTCATCGTCCGGGTCCGTCGCCTGTACCACGCCGAGCGAAAGACTGATCGTGTCCCCCCCCCGCGTTCTCCGTGAGCGAGAACGCGTAATTCTCCTGACCGAACGCCGGAGCTTCCTGCGCGTCGGTGACGTTGACGGTGACGGTCACGTCGCTGTGCAGGCCGCCGTCACTCGCCCGCACCGTCAGCTCGTAGCCCCTCGTCTCCGACTCGTAGTCCTCGCCCGCGCCCCGGTACGACAGGGCGCCCGTCTCGGAGTCGATGGCGAACAGGCCACCGGGGTCGCCCGCCTCGATGCTGTAGGTAATCGTCGAGTCTTCCGGGTCCGTGGCCGAAACCGCGCCCAGAGACACCCCGTTCGTGCCCCCGTCCGCGTTCTCCGCCAGTGAGAACGCATAGCTCGTCTGCCCGAACGCCGGCACCTCATCCGTCCCCTGCTGCGCAAGAATGACGTATTCCTCTACGTCGGTGACGTTGACGGTCACGGTCACGTCGCTGTGCAGGCCGCCGTCACTCGCCCGCACCGTCAACTCGTAGCTGGTCGTCCCTGATTCGTAGTCCTCGCCCGCGCCCTGGTACGACAGGGCGCCCGTCCCCGGGTCGATGGCGAACAGGCCACCGGAGTCGCCCGCCTCGATGCTGTAGGTAATCGTCTCGTCCTCAGGGTCCGTCGCCTGTACCAAGCCGAGTGAAACGGGGACAGTGCCGCCGTCCGTGTTCTCCGCGAGTGAGAACGCATAGCTCCCCTCCGCGAACGCCGGCGCCTCATCCGTCCCCTCCTGTTGCTGTTCCAAGGCGGCCACCACGTCGGGATTGGCCCCACTCACCCCATAACGCAGTTTGAATTCGTTGGCGCCTTCTTCCTGCGCTTCCACACGCACGAAATACGTCCCGGCCAGGAGCGTCTGCGAAATCCACTCGCTCGCCGTCCCCTCCTCCGTGCCGCTGTAGAGGACGTTGCCTTCGGCGTCCTCCAGAAACAGGTCGGCATTCGCATCCTGTTGGCGCAAACCCAGTCCAACCCTCCTGGCCTCCGAAAGCGTGAAACGCCAGTAGTCCACCGAGTCGGAGGAGCCGTCGAGTGATGCCGCCGGAAACTGCGGCCCGGCGAGAGCCGTGATATCGCCGAGCGCGGCGGCGCCGCCGCGCTCGGCGTCCGTATCCACCCATTCCGTCACGCGCACGGTGTACTCGCCCGTCTGATTCGAATGGCCGCGAGCTTCGATATAGTAGGCGCCGGTGGTGGTGGCGGTGAAGGTCAACCGGGCGTCCCTGCCAGCGCCGCCATCGTTGTCCCGGGCGCCCGCAATCCGGTTGCCGTCGGCGTCGTAGAGGCCTCGCAGTACCGGGTCCTGCAGGGCGCCACCGCCGCTGTCGGCTCCCTCCAGGTCGATGACGTAGGTATGGCCGGCGACCAGGTCGACCGCGAACCAGTCGAAGTCATTCGAGGTCTCGATCTCGCCCGTCGCCGAGCCGTCCACCTCCACCGCGCCGGTGGTCTGCGTATCGGATGTATAGTCGTCAGGCATGGTCTGTCACCTTTCTCAAGTGAATCCGGGGCAATGGGCGCCCCGGCTCAACTCGTTTCTCCTCGTCGAGGGATCCGGAAGATCCCCCCCAAACACTCACACGCAACGAAAACTCCCCGAGTTTCGCCCCATAGTTGCTCTACGGAGCACTGTAAATTACCAGACCCATTTAAGCACAAAATGTGTGAACTTAGTGTGAGCGTTTGCGACAATTACGTGTTGTTATCGTGTTATTTTGGATGAATTCTGCTGTGGGGCCGCAACTGCGCCGTGGACAAGGCGTTCCGAAACGATCTGTATGGACGCGCCCAAAAATGCAAGCGTTGTTTTGGATAGTTCGGCGCAAAGTGGTCAGGCGCATTCGTGTATCCGGCCTCTCGATTGCGGCATGTCACTCGCCGCGGGCCCGTATGGAGATGCGCGGATCGGGTCCGAATCGCTTACTTGAGCTTGAAAGCTCTCCATTCGGTCCTGGTTTTCCCGATCCCGTCTCGATGACCGTTTGCCCCTACATTGTCCTCCGACCTGCTCACATTCCTCCGGGCGCTATCCGCGCGCCTGCCCGCTCAGGCGACCGGCGCCGGTTCCCGGTAGACTTCCTTGTTCGTCATCAGCGCCCAGGCGATGCGCGCCATCCTATTGGCCAGCGCCACTGCAACCAGCATACGCGGCTTGCGCGCCAGCATCCGGGCCAGCCATGAGCCCGGCGGCGCGCCTCACCGGACCGCCCAGCCCACCACCGTCATCGCGCCTATGATCAACAGCCGCCTGACGTCGCGCTGGCCCATCTTCGATATCCTGCCCAGCCGCGCCTTGCCCCCGGTGGAGTGCTGCCAGGGGACGAGCCCGAGCCAGGCGGAGAAGTCACGCCCGCGACGGAAGCTCTCCACCGGCGGCGCGAAGGCCTGGATAGCCATCGCACAGATCGGCCCGATCCCCGGGATGCTCATCAGGCGCCTCGCCTCCTCGTCCTCGCGCGCGCTCGCGTGGAGTTGAAAGCTCTGTTTCGCCAAGTCGATGCCGATGATGTGACCTTGTTCCATGGGTACCTCCTCCAGGGCGGTAAACGACGTCACCTTGCCACAGTGTGAAGTTGCCGGGAGGGCGCGTCCACCCCATCGATTACCGGACACGAACCCGATAGGATGCGCAGAAATTATAATGAATCCGCTTTCGATTTGATTACATGTTGCGGAAAGTGGATTCTGGATGATGTTGGCAAAAATATATTTTTGAAATGATATCAACAGGATAGCTGGATTCAATGGCCGATGAAAATAGCTTGATGTACCTAATTTATCGAATTACCACGCATATTTATCGATATTTTCAGAAATTCCGGAGGGATCCGATTCACCGATTCGCGGGAAAATTATGCCACACGCTCATGTCTGATCCATGACGGCGAATGCGGGGAAATGCGGACTGATTCGACCACGGAGGATGGGGTTGCCGGAATCCAGTTGTCGGACAACCCCCTGTGGTTGTCCTTACCGGGACAGCGCGGATGGCGGACAGGCGCAGGGGCCACCCAGCGTTCGCTTTCGATCATCATGCCGCAGGGATCGTATGGACAGGTCGCGACCTGTCCATATGGGAGGAATTGCCGGGCCGCGCAGCTTTTCCTCATCCGCGAGGACCGCATATGCGCCGCCCCTGCGGGTCTGCGAGTAGTCGGTCCCGCCGGGAACCGGCAAACGCCCGCCTCGCCCAAGGCAGCCCCCAATCTCACCCGGATATGCTATAAATATCGAAAATGCGATGTCCGCACAGTCTGAAAAGGAGAAGAACGACGTGACGAAACCGGATTTAGCAGGGAGCTGGGCGCTCATCCTGGGGGCCAGCAGCGGCTTCGGCGAAGCGAACGCGCTCAAGCTATCGAGCCTGGGAGTGAACATTATAGGTGTTCACCTCGACAGAAAGGCCACGCTGCCGAACGTGGAGCGCATTCGGGAACAAATCAAGAACAACGGCGCAGAATCCCTCTATTTCAACGTGAACGCGGCGGGCCATGAAGAACGCGCGAGCGTTCTGGATCAAATCGAGGAGCATCTGGGCGAGAACGCGAAAAGCTCGGTGCGCATCCTGCTCCACAGCTTGGCCTTCGGCACGCTCAAGCCCTACATCGCCGATGAGGAAAAAGACGCCATCACCCCCAGACAACTCGAGATGACGCTGGACGTCATGGCGAACAGCCTGGTGTATTGGACCCAGGCGCTGGTGCGGCGCGACCTCATGGGCTTCGGGGGCCGCATCTACGCGATGACGAGCGCGGGCGGACACCGCATCTGGAAGACCTACGGCGCCGTATCGGCGGCCAAGGCCGCGCTCGAGAGCCACATCCGCCAACTCGCGGTCGAACTCGCGCCCAAAGGCATCACGGCGAACAGCATTCAGGCCGGCGTTACGGACACGCCCGCGCTGCGCAAAATTCCCGGCAACGCCGAGATGATCGAAAACACGAAAAAAATCAATCCCCACGGGAAGTTGACGACGACGCAAAAAGTAGCCGACGCCATCGCGACGCTGGCCACCTCCGGCACACAGTGGATGACGGGCGATTTGATTCGGGTCGACGGAGGCGAGGACATCGCGGGTTGAGGCACGCTTCGCAGGACCACGGAACCATTCCCCGGCAAGAAACCCACCACGGGCCGCTGGATAGGCGGAAAACACTCGCGCCGCGCGTTTCGAGATAGACACCCCTCTTTTCCCTTGGGTCTCACATGAGCGAACTGGAAGTCGTCTTCGTCGTCTGCGTTCTCTTCGTGGGGGGATTCGTCAAGGGGTCTATCGGTTTCGGCACACCCCTGGTGGCCGCCCCGCTTCTCGCGCTCTTTCTTGTCCCCCAAAACGTCGCCACCCTGCTGGCGTTCTCACTGCTCGTCTCGAACATCACCGACGCCTACCGCCTCCGCTCGGAGTGGCGCGCCATCAGGGAAATATCGCTCTATCTCCCGTTCGCCCTGGCGTTCGTACCGGTCGGGGTATGGTTTCTCGGGTTCGGAGACCCTGATTTCATTCGTTTGATGATGGGTGTCATGGCGTATGCGTACCTGCTCGTGGAGCGCCGCCTCGGCTCCTTCAAGGAACTCGGCGCGGGGCTGCAAAGAATCGTGGCCGCCATGATGGGCGCGACTCTGGGTTTCGTATACGGAACGACGACCATTAGCGGCGTCATCAGCACGATTTACTTCAGTATGCTGAGACTGCCGAAAAACCCCTTTATCTTCTTGATGAACATCTTCAACGCGGCAGGTATGTTCATCATGATCTTGAGCCTTTCACACCAGGGCATTTATACGAAGCCTCGCTTTATCGAAGGGCTGCTGGCGATCATCCCCGTGGGTATCGGGTATCTGGTGGGCATCCGGGTTCGCGAGCGCATCGACCAGGCGCTTTTCTTCAAGATCATCCGAATCGCCTTGTTCTTTATCGCCACGAGCCTCGTGATCAAGTTCATCATAGCGAAGATGTAAGGGTTCACGGGAACAAAAGACTTATACCCTGAAGAGTTGCCATCAAGTTTTATCACATATGAAACCCCGCCCGGGCGAACCCGGACGGGGTTTCATAATTTCAGGTGAAGATGCCGGGCTGTAAGGCTAGCTGCCCTGCTTCGCCATGATCGCGCGGGTGATGTCGCCCTCGGGCGTCGTCCCCTCCGGCGAGCCGTTCATGCCGGGGAACTTGAGGTGGTTCTTCACCGGGTCGATGCCTGCGAGTCTCGCGAGCGTACCGCCCAGGAAGTCCGCCTTGTCCTGTTTCGTGATGGAGGGATATCCCCACTTCTCCTGTAGTTCCTCGTCGATTTCGAGCTTCAGAATAGCCTCGACCGACTGATAGGGGTCCGAAGCCGGCCAGTCGCTGCCCCAGATGAAACGGCCGGGGCCTGCAATCTGCAGCGTTGTGCCGACCATGTGGGCGAACCGGTGCGGCGCGCGCATGAGCCAGGGCAAAAGAATCGAGTAGCTCACGTAAATGTTGGGGTGTTTCCAGAGCAGCATGATGAGGTCTTCCCAGTAGGGATAGCCGCCATGGTAGGCCACGATCTTGAGGTCCGGGAAGTCGGACGCCACCTCGTCCAGCAGAACCGGCAGGGTGTAGCGCGTGGGACCCAGCCGGATGGTGATGCCGGTATGGAAGAAGGCGACGATGCCCTTGTCCTGGCACATCTCATAGGCGGGCCAGAGCCTGCGGTCGTTGATGGGGCAATCTTCCGGCTGATAGAACTTCGAGAACTTGAAGTTGTAGTTGTCGTGGAGGTATTCCATCTCCCAGAGGAAATCCTTGGTCTTGCGCTTGGAGAACGGCCCCACGTTCGAGACGCCGATCACGCGGTCGGGGTATTTCTCCATGGCGTCGATGACGTGCTGGTTCGTGGAGAACGGCGCGCTGTCGCCCGTCGTGTCGATGAACGACTCGCGCATCAGGGCTATCTGATCCACGCCCGAGCGATCCATGTCGCCGATAATCTTGTCGATGTTCCAGTCCATGCCCGGATGAATGGCCGATTGCCTGTTGTTCCTGTGGTCGATCCACTGCCACTGGTTGCACATCTTATGCGCGTACTCGAAGGTTTTGGTGCCCTCGAAATACTTGATGAAGCGCCGGTAATCCTCGGGCATCACGTGCACTTCGCAGTCGATGGTGTAATAGTCGTTCGCGTCTTCGCCCGTCTCCGGATTCGACGGCAAGGGCATCTTGGTATCCCAGGTGGGGGGCACGAATTCCTCGACCTGCGCTGTTCCGTCTGTACTCATTCTCTCTTACCTCCAGAAGGGTCAAATGCAGATGGAAGCGATGTCACGCGTTCCGCTCCATGATGACAAACACCATTTGCTCAGAAACAAAAGAAGCCCTATGTTAGGATGCTCAAGAAATCGTGTAAAGTAGCCCTGTGCTGAAAGGGAGAAGAGGTAACGATGTCCGGCGCGCCCAGAAAAGCCTATACGCTTTGCTCTCCTCATTGCGGGAACAACCCGTGCAGCTTCGAGGTCGAAGTGCGCGGGGAGGACATCACCTCGTTTAAGGCGAATCCCAGAATGCGCATCAAACCCTGCATCAAGGGGTTCCAGTTGCCGGACAGGTACAACCACCCCGACAGGCTCCTCTACCCGATGAAGCGCGTGGGCGAGAAGGGCTCGGGCGCAGGCGGCGCAAACCGCTTCGAGCGCGTGAGTTGGGACGAGGCGCTGGAACTGGTCGCCGGAGGGCTCGAGGCCGCCAAGGCGAAGGGCGGAAACGAATCGGTGATGATGTACCACTACTCCGCCCAGCATACCCTGCCCGGCGGGCGCGACGCGGAACCCGCCACCATCATGCGGCTCTTGAACATGTGGGGCGGCGCCGTGCAGCCCTACATGCGCGGCAGCCTCTGCTGGAAGGCCTTTCTCGGCGCGAGCGACGACGTTTTCGGCCACTGGCAGGTGAGTAACAAGCCGAGCGATGATTGCGAGTGGATCGTCCTCTGGGGCAACAACCCGGTGGAGACGGGGTACCGCGGCCTGCTCCAGTCCTTACAAAGCGCCAAGAAGAAGGGAACCCGCTTCATCGTAGTGGACCCGCTTCGCACGCGGACGGTGGAGCGCTTCGGCGAGGTCCACGTGCCGATTCGCCCCTCGACGGACACCGCGCTGGCGCTGGCCGTGCTGCGCCTCATGCTCTCAGAAGGCGCGCTCGATGAAGCCTTCCTCGGGGAGAGGACCAACGCCGCGTTCCTGGTGGATACGGATACCGCCCGCTTCGTGCGGGATTCGGGCGGCGCGCCGCTCGTCTGGGATGAAGAAACCGCCTCGGCCAAGCCTTTCGAGGCTTGCGAAAAACCGGCCCTGAGCGGGACCTTTCAGGTGAACGGAACCGGATGCAGGCCCGCGCTCGATTACCTGCGCGACGCCGCCGAACCCTGGACGCCCGAGCGCGCGGCGCGCGAATGCGGCGTCTCGGCGGAACACGTACACGCCATCGCGCAGGCGATGCGGCGAGGAAAAGTCATCGTCTACTACGGGTCTTATCAGCGCACCGTGCACGGGGAGCAGGCCGTTCGCGCGCTGCACATCCTGAACCTGATGGCGGGCGCCTCGGGCGGCGTATTGCGCCACGGCGCGCGTGACGCTGGCTACTCCTTCGAGAGAGCGCACGGAACCGGTCTCGCCGAAGTGATGACCGATCGCTGGGCGCTCCCCAATCCGGTGAAGCGCACCATCCCGACCGGACAGATCGGAGAAGCCATCCTGAACCCCGACTCCCACGGCGGCCCCGTGAACGCCGCTCTCGTGATGTGGGGCAACCCGGTCGGGCAGGCTGGAAACGCGCACAAGACCGAGCGCGCCCTGCGATCTCTGGATTTCTGCGCGGTGGCGGACGTCTTCATGACGCCGACGGCGAAATGCGCGGACGTGGTGTTGCCCGCGTCCACCTGGCTCGAGCGCTGCGCGATCACCGAGGGTATGGAAGCGGGCAGCACCTTTTATCACCTCGCTCACGAGTTGACGCCCAAACACATCCTCCTCTATACGCCGGGCGTCATGCCGCCGCGCGGGGAGTCGCTCGATGATTTCGAGATCGTCTGCCGCCTGGCCGAAAAGATGGGCTACGGCGCGCATTTCCCGTGGAAATCATCCAAGGAATGGATGGAAGAACTCTTAGAAGCCGCCCGGGCGGACGCGCGCTTCCCCTGGTTCGAGGATGTCACGCTCGAAAAACTCGAAGCCGAGGGGCAAATCACCCTCGACGTGCCGGACGCCGCGCCGTGCTGGGACCTCACTACCCCGCACGGGCGCGCGCAGGTCTATTTCGAAGAGATTCCCCAGCAAGTACCCACGCATTTTCCGCCCGAAGAAGATGTGGCGGACGAGCGGGCGGACTATCCGCTTCACCTCTTGACGCCGAAAACCTATTTCCGGGCGAGTTCGACCTTCAACAACGCGCCGAAGCTGCTCCGCCACGGGTGGAACGTCGCTACTCTCCATCCGGCCGACGCCGCCGCACGGGGGATTGCGAACGGCGACAGCGTGCGCCTTAAAAACGATTTTGGTGAGTCCGAGTTCGAGGCCAGGGTGAGCGAGGGAATCAGGCCCGGAGTCGTGCATGTGCCCTCGGGCGGTTTGCCTGAGAACGGCGCAGCCAATCAACTCACCGGCGACGCCTTGTCCGAATACGAAAACGCCACGTTCAACAGCTACCACGTGGAGGTGGAGAAGCGCTGAGCTTGAGCGTGCGAAACCACCTCGCCTGAGAGCGTCATTCTCAAACAATCATCCATGTAAGCGCCGCGTCATACCGTAGTGTTTTCTCGCGAAATTCCGAAACGCTTTTGCGGATCAAATCTCGAACGATGAGGGAAGGGTTGCCGAGCGGGGAATCGGCTATCTGGTCCGCTCGATGAGTTCGCGCAGGGCCATGCGGCTTTCCCCCTGTTCCTCGATGAGTTCGCGCAAGGCGTCGTGACTTTGCGAAAGCGACACCATCGTCTCGTTATGCCTGCGCTCAGATTCGATCATGAATTCATTGTGCCTGCGCCCTGAGTCGGTCATCGTCTCGGTGTGCTTGCGCTCGGAGTCCGCCGCCCGCATTTCGGCGCCTTTCGCCATCACGCGGATGCGGTAGAAGAGGAGACCCAGGCCGCCGTAGGAGGCGAGGAGGTTGAGATATTCATACGATGTCATGCGCTTTTTCCAAGGAAACGGGTCCTCCGGCGCTTAAGACAATCATGACTATAAAAAGAGAACTCCTGTTCCGTCAAATCCGTTCACCGGAAAGTCAAACCCGACTGGTAAGGGGCTGTTGAAAAAGCCCCCAAAGAAATGACTCCCCCCTTGAGGGTCGGGCTTTCCGAGGGGAAAGTCCGTCGGTGAGCTAAGGGCGTAAGACCGCAAGCGAACCGGTGGGGGGTGAATTCCGACTGAAGAAGGAGGAATTCTTCCGAGCGAGGAGCGAGGAATTGCGAACCGATATGTTCCTCGTTCCTGGGCTTTCGCAAACTCTCCCTCTTCGGGGTTGTTGAAAAAGTCCCTCAAGGGAAAAATGCCTGCGGCGCATTCGCCACCCTGGCACATAATACCTCCCTCGTCGGTCTGCAAACGCTCGTTCATCGGGGTTGTGAAAAAGACCCCTTTTTAGAAAGTAGAGGGGACACCCCTTTCGACTGGTAAAAGCAACCCCCCTGTCCCCCCTTGTCAGGGGGGCTTTTCTTCCACCCCCTCGTCGGGGGGGCATCGCCTTTACCCCCCTGACAAGGGGGGACAGGGGGGTTGCTCCCTTGACAAAGGCTTTTTCAACAACCCCGGTAAAGGAGGGATTGCGAATTACGGAAGAAACCATCCCAGAATGACGAGAAAAGAGGGACTAGGGTTTTTCTATTTCCACTCCCAGGCCTTGTGCTTGATGAGCACCACCTCGGTGGGGCGCGGCAGCGTCCTGCGGCTGAAGACGTAGGTGTCGCCCTCGATTCTCCTGACGCGCCTGAAAGCGCCGAGAAACACATTCAACTCCTCGAGCGAGCGGACGTCCATCGGAATCGCGACGTTGGGGCCGAGCCTCTGGACGAAATCCGCCATCACTCTGGGGTTCATGGCTCCGGGGTCTGAGATTATCGCCAGGGCCACGTGAATCTTCCCCAGCCTTCTTAGCTGCTCGGGGTTCATGGGTGAACCCAGATCTCCGAGATGAGCGATGCAAAGGCCACCCGTCTCGAACAGAAATGATGAGGCTTTCGATTCCCCCGCATCGAAATCGTCACCCCCATCGCCCTGAACGATGGGCACGTTGCGGATGCGCACGTCGCCTATCCGGTAATCCACCTCGTTCCATTTTTCGCCGTGCCCGAGCACGCCCCGCAAGACGACGGGGTTTCCGCCCAGAACCTCGACGGAGCTATGGTTCATCGCCTCCTCGCTCGTTGTGGCCACGTGGGGTTTCGTCTTCGGGATGGGGTAGCCCCGGTGGGGAGAAAAGGGATCGGTCACGATGCGGATTCCCCCGGGGGAGATGAGCCGGAAAAAAGCATGGCCGAACCACTGGATGCTGATCCGGCGTGAGGTCTTCGCCGCGCGGACGTAAGCTACGGGCACCGCTCTCTTAAAAGGCATGTGACGAACCAGGCCGGGTGAGCATTTTGCGGAAACGACGGTCGGCGCGGCCAAAAGGCAGACGAGCAGAGCGAAACAAAGCGCCTTTTTCATCCATAGGCCCCTATAGGTTGAGCACGCCGATGCTGGATTATCCGATAAAATTTTATCCCCAAAAGGGAGACGGGGAAAGCGACCCGTCCCGGTTCCCAGTTGATGACCTCCATAGAAGGCGCATGAGGCGTGGGAGGAACACCCCGTCAAAGTTTTTCAAAATGCCCTCTTTATGACAGGATGAACCCGGCTTCTCCGATAAACCACAGGACGACACGTCGTTCATACTATACCAAGGAGTCCCGATGCCGATTATCGATTTGAGTCTCGCCCATTATGACGAAATGGACCCCGTCGCCGCCGCCGTAGGCAAGATGATGAATGCCGAAACCTCCGTGCGGCGCAAGTTCTTCCCGCCCCAAAAAGAACCCGACGTCGTGTTCGTCGATAGCTGGCTCTCCATATTCGCCCACGCGGGCACGCATCTCGATTGCCCGCGCCACATCTACCGCTGGGGGAAGACCACGGACGAGGTGGAACTCGACCGCTTCATGGGGCCCGCCTGTCTGCTCGATTTCTCATCCAAAGGGGCGGATGAGGCCATCTCCGCTGAGGATTTAGAGGCGCATGCGGGACTCGTCCGGGAAAACGATATCGTGTTGCTGCGCACCGATTTTACGGACAAGTTCTGGGGCGCAGACGCTTATTTGAGAAACTCGCCCTACCTGACCGGCGACGGCGCGAGGTGGCTCGTGGACAAGGGCGTGAAGGCCGCCGGTTTCGATTTTCTGCAGGAAGAGGAAGTAAAAAAGATTCCCGACAACGTGCCCGAGAACTACGTCGTCCACAGGACGTTATTGGGAAACGGGATCATCCAGATCGAGCACATGACGAACCTCTCCGCCGTCACGCAGGAGCGCTTCAAGGTCATCGCGCTTCCGCTCAAGATGCCGGGTATCGAAGGCTCCCCCTGCCGGGCCGTGGCCGTCGTGGACTAGGCGTTCGGGGTTACGGAAGTTTCGCGCGGGAATGCTCGGTTAAGTGGGCGATTTTTGCGCCGCCAGAAAACCCTCGATAATACCTTCGAGGCGCGACATTCTTGCTTCCAGGGCGGAGAGACGGCTGTCAAACTTCCTCTCAATCCGGTAAAGATAGGCTAGGATGGCGATTCCAAAAACGGCGATCTCGATCATTTCGGCAGTCATTTTTCCACGCACTCCTTAAGGACGTAAGCATATAATCGGGTCCTCTGGAACGCTTGTTATTCAAAATCGTAATATATCAAGGCTTGAATTTCAAATATGATTCGCCACGATGAGTTCTCCGACGACATCCCGAATGATTTCTTCAAATTCTTCTATCGTTTCCGCCTCGATATGAAGCCCTTGAACGTCGCTTTCAGAACAAAAAACCCGCGTTTCCTCATCCCACACGGCCTTCACGGTAAATGCGCGTTTTTGAGACATCTTTCACCTCCGAGCTTCTTTTCGCCTTTTGCTTACCTTGAAACTTCAATAAATGATATTACAGACAATCTGCTCTACAATAAATAACAGTCTTTTTCTTCAACATTCGCCCTTCACCCAAGGCGGTCCTCACGACCACGCTTTTCACCTGATGGAGAAACCCATGGAAGACGCTCTCGAATTCTTCTCACGCGCGCCGACGACGGCCATTGCGGACGCTTCGATATTTTTAGGCCTGGACCTCATCATGAAGGACGTCGCCCCGCTCACGCCCTTCACGGAGGAGCGCGTCGCAGCCCCTGCGGTGACCATGCGGTTCGAGCCCGTCCACGGCGAGGTGAACCCCTCCCGCGTCAGCCTCTACGGAACGCACGAAGAGATGGAGCCGGGCAAGTTCGTCGTGCTCGCGACTGAGGGGAGCGACATGGCCGTTCTGGGGGCCAACGGGGCGCGCGTCATCCACAGGCGAGGGGCGGCCGGCGTCGTCACGGACGGAAAGACGCGCGACGTCCTGGAAATCAGGGAACTGGGGCTGCCCGTATGGTCCTGCGGCGCGAGGCCCCTGCCCTATTCCAGACGCCTCGTCGCCGCCGAGCGCGACGTTCCCGTCACCTGCTGCGGGGTGCGGGTGGCGCCCGGAGACATCGTCGTCGCCGATGCGGACGGCGTGGCCGTGGTTCCGCAGGAAAAAATGGAAGCGATCCGCGAGCGAACCCGAATCGTCATGGAAATCGAAGAAGAATTCACCCGAAGATTCGACGCGGGCGAATCGGGTACTGAACTCGTCAAGATGATGCGAAGAAAATGGGAGTGAAGACTCTTAAGAGCTCCGGAGCGAAATTATTTTATTCCATTACGCCGGGGGCCTTGTTATATTTTCAAGGTGAAAGGCGCCAATTGGAAACCTTTTCGTCGGGCATACGGCGAATCGCCTGTAGCAAAGACCCGAATCTTGTCCCATTCATGGCGAAAAAGAAAATGACGGAAACAACGCCTCTGGAAGATGACCTGAAGCTGGTGAGATACCGGAGCAGCTACTGGGTCGTGCTCGAACCGGAGGGAATCCCCCTGGCGGAATTCGCCGCCAAGCATCACGATACGCTCGGAGAGGCGCTCTACCGGTGGATGAAGATTCACCTGTCGCGAGAAACCATCCTGCAATTCCAGGAATCCGGCAAATTCGACTGGGAAAAATTCAGAGGATTCATGGAATCCAAGGGATGGGACATCAGCAGGAACGAGCCCGGCATCATCAACTCCTGACCTGATGCCGCGCGCAATACCCCTTGAAATGTCAAAATGAAAATGGGAATTAAATACTGAGTTCATGGCCTACAAGACCACCATCATCGGAATCGATTGCTCGGCTAAATCCGATAAAAAAGAAGTAGGACTCGCTCTCGCTGAATCCAGTTCGTCTGGTTGTGTTCTCCAATGTGTGTCCGTGCTGTCCGCAAACAAAGCCAATTCGTCTATTCCTAAGTTCTTGGCCAATCAGATTAAAGATGATCTCAACCCGGTGCTGCTGGCTTTGGACGCACCACTCGGGTGGCCGGACGGTATGAGGGGTGGCCTCGCCGACCACTCAGCGGGTGCACCGCTATTCATCGAACAGGATTGCACGTTCCGCCACCGGAAAGAACAGTTTGTCAAAAATTTCGTCAAGCGTCAGAAAAAGCACCCGGGAAAAGGCGATATTGAGCGGAATTATATATTCCGTCGCTTGACGGACCAATTTGTTAAAGAAAAAGCCCGGAAAAATACAATACTTGAGGTTGGTGCTGACAAGATCGCCCGAACCACGCATTGGGCGTTAAGTCTGTTGGAAGAACTCCGCACTTCCCGTCGTAAAATTCCACTCGCTTGGAGGCAGGGACAAATCAGTGGCGTAAAAGCCATCGAGGTGTATCCCGCAACAGTTCTGCCCGTGCTTAGTTTGGACGTGAACACAAGTTACAAGACGGGTGAATCTGCTCCCGCCAATCGAGGAGATATCCTCAACAAGCTAAAAAAGCGCATCCGTTTTGTTCCTCAGATTGATGAAAAGACCATCTTGGCCGACGACAACATGCTGGATGCAGTCCTTTGCGTTCAAGCTGGTCAGGAGTTCCTCTCCAAAAATTGCATTAACCCTCCGAAGGAGAACACGGAAATCGCACATCGAGAAGGGTGGATATGGTTCTCGAAAAAGGCTATTAAGAATCCAGTGGAATAAGATTTTTCCCACACGCAGAAGAATCAATATGGTTCAGGGAAAAACGACAGGAGGGCGAGACGACCGATGACGAACCAAAGCGAAAGGCTCATCACCTTGAAAAGCGGGCTGGATGAGCGCGAACTACACATCCTGAACATCGAACTCGACCGCCGCAGGAAATCAGTGGGCGTCACATACGGCCTGTGGTTTTTTCTCAGTTGGCTCGGAATTCACAAATTCTATCTGGGCAGAATCGCGGTGGGCGTCATATACGTCGTCGCTCCGTGGGTTTTGATTCTCGTCTTCGCGGTCAGCTTCGTCATGGCGGAATCGAATCCCGAAGCGGGCGGGGCGACCGCAGGCTTAAGCCTGCTCGCCTTGTTCGTCTATGGCGTCTGGTGGGTCGTGGATTTGTTCACGATTCCGAGGCAGGTAAACGCCTACAACGAAAACCTGGAACTCGAGATCATCGCTTCGCTGAACGCGAGGAAAAACGCGTCACCGGGTTTATCGCCGAACCCCACGAGGCCGGAATAAAAAACCGGCGCCTTACTTCCGCGCGTATTTCCTGCCCAGATTCTCCTCCCAGGTGAGATAGCCCTCCATCGCGCCCCGGCCGATGTCGTAGGGCTTGAGCTGCACGTCTTTGGGCTGCTCATCGATACCCTCGCGTCCCGTATCAAGGGAATAGCCCGCTTCTCGCCAGGCCGTCTTGCCGCCTACGAGATAGCCCGCCCTGCGGTACCCGATTTTTTGAAGGGAAAGCGCGCTCAGGGCGGATTTTTGCCCGTCCTCACAAACGCACATCACGCGCGCTTTCTTATCCGCTACCCGCTCGAACACCTCCTCCTCGAGCCGGCCTCTGGATATCCAGACAGACCCCGGCAGATGGCCTTTCTCATAGGAAGAGCTTAAATCCACGTCCAGAATCGCGCCGATTTTCCGGGCGCTCGCTTCCCCCGACGAATAGGCGCGCGTTTGAGCGCGCGCTTCTTTCAAGAGGAGAACCTCTCCCGCCCCGGCCGGGCTTTCTCCCGAAGACGCCGCGCTCGGCTTATCGAGCGCTCCTCCCGCTTCGATCCAAGCGTTAAGGCCTCCCCTCAGCACGCTGACGTCGAGCCCCATCTGGCGAAGCCAATAGGCGGCCATGACGCCGCGCGCGTTCTTATCGCAATAGGTCACGATTTTGCCCGAGCGCACCGCGATCACCTCATCGGTGCGCTGCGCCGCCTGCCCGCCGGGGATGGAAATGGCCCCCGGAATATGGTCTCCCGAAAACTCGGGTGCCAAGCGCACGTCGAGCACGTAGAGCGTGCGGCTGTCGGCTTCCGCCTGAAGCGCGCGAAGCTCCTCGACCGAGATGAAGGGAATCTCCTCCTCTTCGGCTATTTGGGCTCCCAGCACCTCCCCGTGAGCGCGGCTTTGTTCGGAGGGAGCCGGAATCTCGCTCGGTTTTCCCTCCTCGAGCTTCAGACCCTCGAGTATAATGCCCATTCCGCCGTTTTTGAGCGCGCGCGCGTGCGTGACGCCCAGACGGTGAAGCGCCTGCGTGCCGATGATGCTGCGGGTGCGGCCCGCGCAGTTGATGATGAGGGGGCTGTCCTTATCCTGATCCAAATCCCATGCGTGGAGAATCAATTCGCCTCCCGGCAGGCTCCGCCCGGTAGGGACGCAGAAGCGCTCGAATTCCACTTCGGTTCTCGTATCGAAAATACGCGGAGGCGTATCGCTCTCGATCAGCGCATAAAGCTCTCTGGCCGTAATCTCGGGCACCGCGTTTTCCACGTGAATCCGCTCACCGAAATCCTTGCTCGGCACGTTCGTGCCCGAGGCCGTGGGGAAACCCTCAGCCTCCCAGGCGCCCAGGCCGCCCTCGAGCACCGAGACGTCCGCGTAGCCGCATTCTTCCAATAACGACGCGACACGCTCCGCCCTCGGGCCGCCCTCGTCCACGCAAACCACGGGCGTGGACTTCACGGGTACGAGACGCTCGGCCAGGAACTCCACCGCGCCGCGCGGGGCGTTCGTCGTCAGGAATATCTGTTTTTCGTGAAACTCCATCGGGTCACGCACGTCGAGCACCGCGTGCGCGCGATCACTCTCCATCCATTCCTTGAGTTCAACCGGGGATATTCTTTTCACCATGTCTGCGAGTCCTTCGTTTGGGGATGCACACCATACGCCTAGCGGGAGGGAATGCCCGCCATGCGCCTGAATACCTCGATGATGGCCGACGTGTCCGCGTCGGCGAGCCCGCCCAGTTCGGCGGCCTGGAGCACCTGCTGGTGAACCGAACTGAGCAGCATGGGGGAGCCGAGTTTCTGGCCCTGCTCCAGCATGAGCCGCACGTCCTTGTGGTGTTGCTTGATGCGCGAGAGGGGATTGTCGTAATCCGCGTGAATCATGCGCGGGCCGCGCTGGTCCATGGCCTTGCTGTAGGCCGCGCTGTCTTTGAGCACTTCGAGCAGGCCTTCCATCTCCAGGCCCGATTTCATGCCCAGAACGAGGCCCTCCGAGAGCGCCAGACGCGTCAAACCCAGCACGAGGTTGATGACGAGCTTCGTCCGCGCGCCCGCCCCGTTCGGCCCCATGTGGTGGATGGAGCGGGCGAATTCAGCCAGAATCGGCTTCGCCGCCTCGAAATCGCTCTCCTCGCCCCCGACGACGGAGACGATCTGACCGTCGAGCACGTTGTTGCGCGAACCGCTCAGGCTCGCATCGAGAAAGCCGATGTTCTTTTTGCGAAGGTCTTTCCCAAGTTTTTCAGAATCATCGGGACTCGCCGTGGACGTGTCGATGATGATGAGTCCGT
The DNA here is from genome assembly GCA_965261085.1 of bacterium. Taxonomy (GTDB): domain Bacteria; phylum UBA8248; class UBA8248; order UBA8248; family UBA8248; genus Bin107. The sequence goes on along the minus strand of OZ253442.1, from coordinate 1,857,723 downwards.
CTCGCGCCACGCTCGCGATTCCCCCGTCACCCAGGCAGGTTTCGCGGACGACGTGGCTGTAGAGCAGGGAGATGATGACGAACTGCGCATCCTCCGCCGCCTCCGCCGCCGAGCCCGCCGGGGCGCCCCCGTTCTCGGCGAGCGCATCGAGCCTGCTCTGGTCGATGTCGAACCCCCGCACCCGGTGCCCCTCTTGCATCAGCTTCTGGCTCATGGCCGTTCCCATCAGGCCCAGCCCTACGATTCCGATGTTCACACTCTCCGCCATCTCGCATCTCCAAACAGGCGAAACCTCCCCCGAAAAGGGGAGTCGTTTCACAAAATCAGAATTTGGGTCGTCCCTTGGGAGCGTACCCCGTCATCTCGATAAAGCCCACCCCCGTGAGACTATTTTCGACCGAAACGCCCTTGGCGAAAACGCCCCCTTCCCAATAGGTGATTCCCGTGCTGCCCTTCGATTCGATTTCCTGCGCGCGCGCATACGGCGTCACCCGCAAACGAAGTCCGTGCGCCGGAACCTCGACCTCCCATCCCATGGGATAGACGCCGCCGCTTCGCTCACTCTTCCAGCTACCCGTGCCCTTGAAGCTGAAATCCCCGAGGCGCAGATGCGTTGCGCGGCCATCCGCCTCCACCAGCGTGCCGCTGCTCGTGGGCTCCACGCTCCCGTCTTTTCGCCTCAGAAGATATAACATCAAATCGCGGCCATCGGACAACTGGAGACTCAGCCAATCCCAGCCCACCTGATCTTTCGATAGCTGGTTCGAGCCGAACTCATGGTCCATCCAAGCCGATCCGCGCACGTCGAGACTTCGCCCTCCGATTTCGAGGACACCCTTCGCGAGAAACCGCGTGTATGAATAATAGTGAGAAGCGCGGCCAGTACCCAGGGCCTTCTGGCTCACGCCACCCTCGCCGTGAATCACGAGAGGTTTCCGGGATGTCAGTTCCAGGCGCAGCTTCATCTGGGGCGTCGCCGCGCTTATCCTGAACGAGGATGGGCCCTTCTCCCCCATGCTTTCAGCGCGCCAGTCGCGAAGCCAGACCTTAAGGCCCCCCTCCGACGCGCCCGCCTGATCGAGAGCGCCCCGGCTGATTCGCTCTGAAAACAAGTGCTTCTCCCGCTTCGCGTCCAGAACCGTGAAATGCCCGAAATAGAGATTCCTGAGCGCCCAGCGGCTTTTCGATTTTGGAGGCGCACCCGGTCGAAGCCCCACCCTGAAAAACGTGAGCATAAACGAGTATTTCTCTCCTCCCGCATCCTGCAAGTTTCCCGAGAAATACCACCACTCCGTGCGGAACGCCTCGTGCGCGCCGTGGTCTCCGGGAAACTGGTAGCGATAGCCGGGGAGCGCCTGCCGCCAACTCTCGGGATGCGCGGGCGCAGCGCCCAGGATGAAAACGGCGGCCAAAAGAGGTGCGAATAATTTTTTCATTCCTCGCTCAACGCCTCACGAATGGGTATCCTCGCGGCGGCTCTCGCGGGGAGCCAACTCGCCGCCAGCGAGGCGAGAACCACCAGAAGAAGATAAGCCGCCATTTCCTTCCATGCGAAGATATACTGAATTGTCCAGCCGAAACTCAGCTTGTTGACGACGAAAATCAAAATGGCCGCCAGGCACACGCCTGCCGCGAGACCGACGAGCACGGAGAGAACGCCCAGAATGGCCGCCTCCCCCATGATGGTGGATACGATTCCCTTTTGGTTTAATCCCATGGCTCGCAGTGTACCGATTTCATGCACGCGCTCCAGGATGTTGGAACTCAAGCCCGTGGCCACGCCGAGCAAGGCCACCACGACGGCGATGAACTCCAGCGCATACGTGATGGCGAACGTCTGGTCGAAGATGCTGAGCACGCGTTTTTTGAGACCGGCGTTTGAAATCAGCACCATGGTGGAATCCAGGACGTTTTCGAGCGATTTGCGCACATCTTCTGGCCGCGCATTTTTTTCGAGATATATCGCCAGGGAACTCAGGCGATCATCGCCCCAGTGTTTTTTCAGAAACCCGCGATCCACCACGACGAATCCACCATCCGTAGTGTAATCGTAATAAACGCCCGCCACGCGAACCGAAATCTCACTCTTTGGGGCCGGGAGACGGAGGAGGTCTCCTTTTTTCACGCCGTAGAGGTTTGCGAAAGTCTCCGTGATAATCGCCTCGCCGCGCGTCCTCGCTCTGGTGAGCGTTTCTTTCGAGTCGCCGTCCACGAACAGCAGCCGGCCCCTTTCGGCCACGATTCGAAAATCCCCACCCGCAAGCGTGATGCGCCTCCCGCGCCAGGGCAGGCGTATCGCCCTGAAGCCATCGACCGCCGCGACGCCCGAAACACCCCTGATGACTCCGAGCGCATCTTCCGAGATGCTCGCCCGTGAGCCCTTGATGAAGCGCGATGCGGGTGCTGCGTAGAAATCCGCCTTGAGCGTCTGATGCGTCCAGATTTCCACCGTGGACCTGAAACTCTCGATCATGATAATGAGGCTCACCAGCATGGCCACGGCGATCGCCAATGAAGACAGCGTGACACCGTTGCGATGCGGATGCCTACCCAAACCGTGCGCGGCAAGCCAGGCGTTGGCGCTTCCGCCCAGCATGCGCCTGACAAGGAAAGAACCGAACAAGACGACCGGCAGGCTCGCGAGCGCGGTGGCCAGAATGACCGCCGCCGCCGATAGATAGCCGGGCAGAGGGGTTCCTCGCGCCAGCGCCTGCAAATTCAGCCAGTAGGCGATGATGGCGACGAGCAGAGCGCTTGCAACCAGGGCAGCGGTGACCGCAGGCCGCACCTCCACTTTTCCCTGCCTGTCCACGACGCCCTGGCGCGGAGTCTGACGCGACGCCGCCACCGCCGGGAAAAGACCCGAAACGAGAGAAACCCCGAGCCCTACGCCGAATCCCCAAAGGAGCGCCTCGGGACCCAGGGGGACATGACGCACTTCCAGAAATGCGTACAGGTTGCGGATCGTCTGGGTGATGAACCAAAGCGCGCCCTGGGCCATGAACACCCCCATCGCAACGCCCAGACAGGAACCCGCTAGACCGATGCAAAACGCCTCCGCCCCGTAGAGAAAGATGATTCCCCTTGACGTCATGCCCAGAGAGCGCAGGGTGGCGATTTCACCCTTACGCCGCAAGACCGAAGCCGACATCGTGTTGTAGATCAGAAAACAGCCCACCAGCAGCGCGATGACGCTCAGCACCGTGAGGTTCAACTGAAACGACGCCAGCATTTTCTCCACGTCGCTTCCGCGCCGCGCAGGCCGCGCGACCACCACGCCGGACGGCAGGAAATTTTGAATCTTTTTGCGGATCGATTCGATTTCGCCCTTATCCCCAAAAATCAGATCGATCCTGTCCAGACGACCGAAACGCTCAAAAACTTTTTGCGCGACGCCGATATCCATGATGAGGAGGCGGCCGTCCATCGATTTCGCCATGCCCTCGGGCTTCAGGACGCCCCGGACGCGCAAGCGCATTCTCCGCGCGGCCTCGAGTTCGACGAAGTCGCCTACACCGACGCCCAGCGCATCGGCTACGCCCCGGGCGATGAACAAGCCCTGCGGGTCGGCGATGCGCGAGAGTATTTCTTCGCGCGAGTATTTATTCTCGAACGCATAGCCCCTGAAATCATTATCCCCCAGCAAGTCGAGCCCCAAAGCCAGAACGGCGCGTCCTTGAGAAGGCGCGCCGCGCCGCCACCTGGCGCCTGAGCCGTCCGCCCTCTTCACCCAGGCGTGTTGCTGGATGACGGGCGCTGCTCTTTTCACCTCCCTCATCGCCCGGAGCCGCAGAATCAACTCTTCATTCACGCCCAGACCGCCTGCGGAAACTTCCAGTTGCGTCTTGCCGGAAATGGCCGTGAGGCTGTTCTCAAACGCCTGGGTGGACGCACCGTTAGCGAGCTTGATGGCAATGAACACGGCGACGCCCAAGGCCACCCCCACCAGCGTGAGCAGCAGGCGAAACGGCTCTTCCTTCAGGCGGCGCCAAGCGAGAAGACGCAAGAGCGCGCCTAAGACGCTCATCATACCGCCGCCTCCAGGCGGCCATCGGTTATCCCGACACTCCGCGTGGCGTAGCGCAATGGCATCTGGTCGTGCGTCGCCATGACGATCGTGAAACCATCTTCTTTGTGGAGTTCCGAGATGAGTTCCAGGACTTTCTGCGAGTTCTCGGAATCGAGATTCCCCGTCGGCTCATCGGCGAGGATGAGGCGGGGCTTGTGGATGATGGCGCGCGCGACGGCCACCCTTTGCATCTCACCGCCCGAGAGTTGCCTCGGGAAGCTGCGCATCCGGTTCGTAAGCCCCACGCGCGCCAAAGCGTTTTCGACTACTTCCCTGGCCTGCGCCCGTTTTTGGCCTTGGAGCACGAGGGGCAGGGCGACGTTTTCGTACGCGGTCATCGTCGGCATGAGATGGAAAAACTGATGGATGAAACCCACTTCTTTCAGGCGAATTTCGCTCAAACCTTCGTCGCTGAGGCCCGATATGTCCCGTCCGTCGAAAAAGACCTCGCCGCTCGATGGCGCGTCGACCGCGCCCATCAAGTGCAGAAACGTGCTCTTGCCCGACCCGCTCGGGCCCGAAACCGTGATAAACTCGCCCTGTTCCGCCCGGAAGCTGACGTCTTTGAGCGCGTGGACGAGCGCGTCACCCGCGACGTAGGTTTTGGAGACCTCTTTCAACTCGACCAGAGGATGGCGCATACCTTTTCTCCAAACGCAAATTCAAGAACATCAAGAGGTCTTCATCTTGTTCGAGTCGCTGCCCGCCGTTTTTCTCATCACCAAAGACTACGAGGCGTCTTGTCGTTTTTATACCGAAACGCTGGGATTGAAAGAAGCGAGCCGGGCGAAAGACCACGTTCGCTATGAACTGGGAGGAACCTCGCTCATCATCCACGCGCCGATCCCGGATGAGGAGATGAGGAAATGGAATCTCGAACCCCTCCGGGAGCCCCGGGGTTCCGGCGTCGTGGTGACGCTCACGCCTGAGGACGTCGACCGCGCCTATGACGCGCTCACCGAAAAGGGGGCGGATGTCATCTTCGCGCCCCGCGACGTCCCCTGGGGCGTGCGCATGTTCATGCTGAAGGACCCGAACGGGTTTTTGATCGAGGTCAGCAGGCCCCTTTCAGGCGGCTCAGGATAGGCCCTCGAACACCGACCTCTCATCGCCTCTCACCTCCGTCTGCGAGCGGGCGCAAACGAAGGACTCCTCGTAGTAGAGCCAGCGCCCCGTCATGCGGACGAACCACCAGAAGAAATTCCCGTTGATTTGGCTCTTGTGCGAGGTGAGCGCGCGCCATTTGCGGCGAAGGTATCTGCTGATATTCACGCGGGTGGTGATGAGCTCATCCGGCGTCCCGTATTTGTCCTCCCTGAAGTCCGGATCATCGAGCGGTGTTTTTTGTCCGAATAGCCTCATCCAGCGCCAGGCGCGCAGCATATTCGAGCGCGCCCACGCCGTGTGGTAGAGCTTGGGGACCCGCCAGGCCTCTCCTCCGCTTTCGGGGAATCTGTCGGGGTCTGCGGCCGCCTCTATCGCCTCGGTGGTGACCTTGTTGGTCATCACGTGATCGGGGTGGCCGTATCCGCCCTGCTCGTTGTAGGTGACGACCACGTCCGGACGATAGCGGCGTATGTAGCCCACTATCTTGCCCACGACTTCTTCCTCATCGGCGTTTTTGAACGCCTCGGGATGCCCGTTGCCCTCCCAGCCGTCCATGCCGGAGTCGCGATAGCCCAGGGTGTGAACCTGCGAGACGTTCAATATCTGCGCCGCCCGGGTGAGTTCTTCTCTTCTGATTTCCCCGAGCCTTTGCCTGTCGGCCTCGGAATCGGGGTCGAGATTCATGTCCAGATGTTTCATCTCGCCCATCTCGCCGTTGGTGCAGGTGATGAGTATGACGCGGTGGCCTTCCCGCGCGCTCTTGAGAATCAGACCGCCCGTGCTGCTGCACTCATCATCGGGGTGCGCGTGAACGATAAGAAGGGTGAAGGTTTTGGACATGGGTTCCAAGCGCGTTTGGAAACGCGAAAAAAGGCCGTCGGAGCGAATCCCGACGGCCCTTTGGAGGCGACGAATACTAGTGGTGCTCCCAGGTATCTCCTGAATTGAGGAGCGCGTCGATATCACCCTCGCCTTTCGCCTGGGACGCGGCGACCTGCTCGCCCATCAATTCCTCAAACGGCGGACGCTCCACCTTTCTCAGAACGCCCAGGGGCACGGGGCCGCCTTCGAGTTCGACCCGGCTCAGGATGTGGGCGTAGCCGCCCGCCTCATCATGCACGCGGTGGACGGTGACGTCGGGAGAATCGGCCTCGACGATGCGAACCTTGTAATCATCGAGAGAAATTCCCTTGCGATCATCCGCCGGGCCATAGACGAGAGGCTGGCCGTCTTCGAGATAAATCACGTTCTGCTCTTTCATGCCTTTTTCGGTGTATTTATGCCACGCGCCGTCGTTGAACACGATGCAGTTCTGCAGCACCTCCAGCAGAGAGGTTCCCTCGTGGTTCGCCATCTCCTCGAACATCGCAGCCATGTGCTTCTGATCCCTGTCCGAGGTGCGGGCGACGAAGCTGCACTCCGCCCCCAGGGCCAGCGTCAGCGGGTGAAGCGGATAGTCCACCGAGCCGATGGGCGTGGATTTCGTGCGCGAGCCCATAAGCGAGGTGGGCGAATACTGGCCTTTGGTCAATCCGTAGACGCGGTTGTTGAAGAGAATAATCTTGACGCCCACGTTGCGGCGCATGGAGTGAATCAGATGGTTTCCGCCGATGCTCAGCGCATCGCCGTCGCCGCTGATGACCCAGACGGAAAGTTCCGGATTGCTCACCTTCACGCCGGTGGCGAACGCAGGCGCCCGCCCGTGAATGGTGTGGAAACCGAAGGTATCCATGTAATACGGAAAGCGCGCCGCGCAGCCGATGCCGGAGACGAAAACGAATTTCTCGCGCGGAATCCCGAGGTTCGGCAGCACCTTCTGCATCTGGGCGAGAATCGCGTAGTCTCCGCAACCCGGGCACCAGCGCACGACTTGGTCGGACTTAAAATCCTTGCGGGTGAGGCCCAACCCACCGCCGTTCTTGGCTGTCGTTGTAGACATTTAGAGTAACTCCTCAATCTTGGTAATCAGTTCGCCGACCTTGAAGGGCTTTCCTTGTACTTTATTGAAGCTGATCGTGTCGACCAGATATTGGTAGCGGAGCATTTTGGAGAGTTGCCCGAGGTTCAGCTCGGGGATGAGAATTTTTTCGAAACCGCTCATCACTTCTTCGAGGTTCGCCGGGAAGGGGTTGAGGTGCCGGAGGTGAACCTGGGATACGGAGGCGCCGCGAGCTTGTAGAGCCTCCATCGCCGCCGTGATGGCGCCGAAGGTTCCACCCCAACCGATGACGAGAACCTTGCCGCTCTTCTCGCCGATGACCTCCACGGGCGGGATGTCCTTCGCAATGCCCGCAATTTTCGCGTCGCGCGTGCGCACCATGAATTCGTGGTTCTCGGGCTCGTAGTTGACGTTGCCGGTCCCGTCCTCTTTTTCGATTCCGCCGATTCTGTGCTCGAGCCCGGGCGTCCCGGGAATCGCCCACGGACGGGCCAGCGTTTCGGGGTCCCGCTGGTAGGGCAGGAACCCTTCCGGGTCCGTCCGGAAGGCTACCGGCATCTCGGGGATGTCGGAGGCCTTGGGCAGCAGCCAGGGTTCGGAACCGTTGGCCAGATAACCGTCGCTCAAAACCACCACGGGCGTCATGTATTTCACCGCCAGGCGGCACGCTTCTATCGCCGTCCAGAAGCAATCCCCCGGCGTGGCCGCCGCCACGACCGGCAGCGGGCTCTCGCTGTTGCGCCCGAACATCACCTGGAGAAGGTCGGCCTGCTCGGTCTTCGTGGGAAGGCCCGTGCTCGGGCCGCCGCGCTGGATGTTGGCGATGACCATGGGAAGCTCCGTCATCACGGCCAGCCCCATGGCTTCGGCCTTCAGGGCGATGCCGGGACCGCTGGAGCACGTCACGCCGAGAGAGCCTGTGAACGAAGCGCCCAGAGCGGAGGAGACGGCCGCGATTTCATCTTCCGCCTGGAAGGTCTGCACACCGAAATTCTTGTGGCGGGAGAGTTCGTGGAGAACGTCGCTGGCCGGCGTTATCGGATAGGCACCCCAGAAAAGGTTGATCCCCATCTTCTTCGTCGCCGCGATGAAGCCGAAGGCCAGGGCGACGTTGCCCGAGATGTTTCTGTATTTGCCGGGCGGATAGGTCGCTTCGCGCACGATGTAGTTGCTGGTGAAGACCTCGGTGTTCTCACCAAAGAAAAAACCCGCCTCGAGGGCGCGCGTGTTGGCTTGCACGAACTCGGGGCGTTTTCCGAATTTCTCCTCGATCCACTGCTTGGTCGGCTCGATGGGGCGCGAATACATCCAGAACATCAGACCCAGCGCGAAGAAGTTCTTGCACCGATCCGCCAGGTTGGACTGAAGCTCCATGTCTTCCAGGGCCCGGCGCGTCATGGAGGTGATCTTCACCTCGTGGACATCATAGTTGCTCTTGAACTCCTCATCCTCGAGGGGGTTCGACGCATAGCCGGCCTTGTCGAGATTCTTCGGGCCGAAGTTGTCGACGTTGGCGATGATGATGCCGCCGCTCTTCAAATCGCAGATGCTCGTCTTGAGCGCGGCGGGGTTCATCGCCACCAGAACGTCCACGGCGTCGCCCGGCGTATGAATGTCCTTGCTCGAGAAATTGATCTGGAACCCGCTCACTCCGGCGAGAGTCCCGACAGGCGCGCGAATCTCGGCGGGAAAATCGGGGAACGTGCTCAGATCGTTCCCGGCAATGGCCGCCGCGTTCGTGAACCTGTCTCCGGTAAGCTGCATTCCGTCGCCGGAGTCCCCGGCGAAGCGGATCGCCACCGTTTCTAGTTCAACAAGCTGCTTCTCAGCCCCGTTTTTACCTGAAGACTCAGCCATTGGTTTGGATGTCCTTTAGTTGGATTGACCTGGTGTCGGAAAATACGTGGAGGGTTTCATTCACTGAGAAATACCATAAGTCGTGCATGTCTTTTTTGGGCATATCTTTTTTGAGTCCGAGTGGCGATTCATCGACCAACCAGCCGATCGCGAATTATGCTTAAATCAATCAAAGCCGTCAACGTGAAATCAACCTTTTTTACAAAAAAAAACAAACACATCAACGAGCGCGCGAGCCATCGAGGCCCAAATCCTCAGCCGCGCCCTGCATAGCTTCCAGCGTAAAGGCGACGTGCTCCTCCAAAGGCACCCCCAGTTCGGAGGCTCCCGTCTCCACGTCCTCGCGATTCACACCCTTGGCGAAAGCCTTGTCCTTCCACTTTTTCCGTATGCTTCTCGGCTTGACCTCGCGGATGTCTTTCGCCGGGTTCACCAGAGAGACGGCGGTGATGAGGCCCACCAACTCATCCACGGCGAAAAGCGCTTGAGCCAGGCGCGTCTCCCGGGGAACGTCCAGATACTGGGCATGTCCCAGGATGGCCTGTATCATCTCTTCGGGATAGCCCGCCTCACGGAGCGCCGCGCAGCCGGTCTCGGGGTGCTCTTCGGGCGATGGATGTTTCTCGTAATCCATGTCGTGCAGCAGGCCTGTGACTCCCCAAAGCGCCTCGTCTTCTCCGAATTTCTTCGCGTAGGCGCGCAGCGCGGCCTCCACCGCCCGGGCATGCGCTCTCAAGCCGGGGCTTTTCGTCCACTCGAATAAAAGCGCCTCGGCGCTCGGGCGATCCAGTTCCACGCTCAACTCCATCTCCTCATGATGATAACCCAAATGCTCTTGCTGTTATTAAACCTTGCGCTTCGGGACGTTTCTGTCAAGGCGCATCGCCTCGCCTGAAACGCTTTGGTTGTGATACATATTCCCCCCAGGACACTTTCCAACAAAATTTCATGAAGCAAAAGAATTTTTTCAGGGAGAAAACCATGCTTTACAACAGGGAACACGCGCTGGAACTGATGAAAGAACACGACGTGGTCGCCATGATCGGCACGACGCTTGAGAACGTCACCTATCTGACGGGCCACATCGGCTGGGCGCAGCGGGTCTACCGCGCGCGCAAAAGCTATGGCGTGATCACCAACAACCCCGACGCGGGCACCGACCTCATCATGAACCGCGCGGACAACACCTATTACGCCGCCTATGGCGGACACGCGGAGAACGTCTACGTCTGGGGAGGACAGGCGAATCACATCGAACCGGAAGGCTATGAGCCGCACGACGACGAGATGAGGCGCTACCGGGAGCTTCATGCGAGCGGAGGCAAGCACGCGACCCTTCTCGACGGGCTCCTCGCCGCGCTCAGGGACCGGGGCATCACTTCCGGCAAAATCGCCCTGGATGAGGAGGGCTGCCCGGACAGCCTGTTCGCCACCTTGAAGGAAAAACTCCCCCATTGTGAATTTATCCCGGGTTCGGGCCTGTTCCTCATGACGCGCCTCGTCAAGACGGCGGATGAACTCGACCGCCTGCGCGAGGCGGCCCAGGTGAATGAAGACGCCATCTCCGAGGTGTTCGACTTCGTGCGCGAGGGCGTGAGCGAGCGCGAGGTGGCCGAGGTCTGGCGCCAGGAGGTGGCCCGGCCCGGCGGCATGTGGCACTGGTTCCACTTCAACAGCGGCCCGAGGGGCGTCTTCATCTTTCCCCCCACCGACAGAAAACTCCAAAAGGGCGACGGCTTCATGTTCGACGCGGGGCTCTTTCATAGAAACTACAACGCCGACACGGGAAGCTGCGGCTCCATCGGCGAGCCGAGCGCGCGGACGCAGCGCGAATGGAAGGGGGTCGAAGAGGGATTCCACGAATGCCTGGAAGTGATAAAGGCCGGCTGCACGGGCAACCAGATATATCAGGCCCTGCTCAAGGGAATCCAGTCGCGCTTCGCCGAGTTCGACGCACCCTTCGCCGGCCACACGATTGGCCTCGAAGCGAGGGAATTCCCGTTCATCCTGGGTCCTGAATCGAAGCACGACCAGCCGTTCTACCCAAAAACCTCCGAGATTCCTTTCCCCGTCGATTCGGTGATCAACATCGAGGCGCCCATCGGCACGTTCGGCTTCGGGGGATACCAGATCGAATACTCGGTGATCGTGAAGGAAAACGGCTGGGAGATGCTCATCCCGCAGGACAGGAGCTTCCGGGTCATCGACGCATGATTTTCATGAGGTAAGGCTTGTTCTACAGGCCGGTATTTGAAAATGGCGTCGCGTGCGGAGAGAGGCCGTTTTCGCGTCCGGGATCCGCTGGCGCAAAGACTTGATGAGCGAGCAAATCCCGCGAATTGACCGGAACGAAAAAATAAGGTGAGATAGGCGGGTCGCCACCTTTCTCTACCGTGGAGAATGCCGATGCCCCATCATTCCGACTTTTTACCAAGACGCGATTTTATCCGAAAAAGCGCTTTCGCCGGTCTCGGCGCAGGACTCCTGCCCCTCGCGCGCGCCATGGAAGCGGACGCCGCGCAGAACCGGGTTCGCCGCTACGTCACCCTGGGCAAAACGGACATCAAGATGTCGGACATTTCATTCGGCGGCAGCCGATTGGGCGCAGGCGAGGAAGACCTCGTTCTCCACGCCCTCGATTCAGGGATCAACTATTTCGACACCGCAGAGAGCTACTCCTGGGGAGAATCCGAGACCACCATCGGCCGCGCGCTCAAGGGAAAACGCCACAAGGTCTACCTCACTTCCAAGACGCATACGAGTTCCACGGACAAAAAAGAGTCGATGATGCGCTCTCTCGAACAAAGCCTGCGAAAACTCCAGACCGATTATGTGGACGTCTATTTCAACCACGCGGTGAACGACGTGGACAGGTTGAAGAACCCCGAATGGGGCGAGTTCGTGGCGCTTGCGAAAAAACAGGGGAAAATCCGGTATTCCGGCATGTCCGGCCATGCGGGCAACCTGATCGAGTGCCTCGATTACTGCATCGACAACAGTGCGGTGGACGTATTCCTGGTGGCGTACAATTTCGGCCAGGACCCGGCCTTCTACCAGAGGTTCACGCGCGGTTTCGATTTCATCGCCAGATTCCCGAAACTGCCCGGGGTCCTCGCAAGGGCGAAGGCCAAGGGCATCGGCGTCGTCGCCATGAAAACGCTCATGGGCGCGCGCCTAAACGACATGCGGCTCTATGAGAAAGGAGGCGCCACTTACTCGCAGGCCGCCTTCCGCTGGGTGCTCTCGAACCCCAACGTGGACTCCCTCATCATCTCGATGACGAGCAAGGAGAACATCACAGAGTTCGTGGGCGGCTCGGGCTGGAAGAAGATATCGCGCCGTGAAATGCCGATCCTCAAAAAATACGCGCGGCTCAACGGAGCTTCCTACTGCCGCCATGCGTGCAACGATTGTGAGGGCGCGTGTCCGGAGAACGTCCCCATCGCGGACGTGCTCCGCACCCGCATGTATGCGACAGACTATGAAGACGTGCGATTCGCCAAAGCCGAGTACTCCCTCCTGGGCGCGGGCGCATCGGCATGTCTCACATGCAGCCACCAAAGCTGCGCAGGCGCCTGCACGCACGGACTGCCCATCGAGAAGATGACCGCGCCGACCCACGAAATGCTCACGGTCTAGGCCGGAGACCGCAACCAAGTCGCGGCGGACGATCAAGAACCCGTCGCGCACGGACGCCTTTCGACCTGACGGGAGAAAACCCATCGACATCGCCATCACGGGCGCGAACGGCGCCGTCGGCAAAGCGCTCATCGAACGTCTCGGGGCGGATTCGCCCTTCGGGCAGGCTCGCCTGCGGGCGCTCGTCCGGGATATGGGACGAAGCGAGAACCTGCGCGATCTCCCCGCCGAATTGATACAGGTGGACTACGGCGACGCGGGAAGCCTCAGCCGCGCCGTGGAAGGTGCTGACTGCGTGGCGCACCTGACGGGTTCCCTCGTTCCGAGAGCGGGCGACTCCCTCCTTCAAGCGAATCTGATCACCACGAAAAACATGGTGGAGGCGAGCATCGCCCGCGGCGTAAAATCCTTTGTGTACTTGAGTTTTCCAGATGCGGATTCTGAGTCAGAAAACGAGTATTTACGGACAAAAGGGCAGGCGGAAGATTTGATTGAAGGGAATTTCGCGTCGGGCGCCATATTTCGCGTGCCCATGATTCTGGGGCCCGATACCCCGGCGATGAACCAGATAAAACACCTGCTCCGCTCTTCAGTGATCCCCCTTGTGGCGGGAGGAGCGATTCGAATCCAGCCGATCTACTTAGGCGACGTTCTGAGTGCGGTTGAGTGGTCGCTCCTTCATCCCGAGGCGCCGCTCAAGCGCATGAACCTCGTGGGGCCGGACACCCTGCTCTATTCCGAACTCTTGATGCGCGCCGGGAAAAGGCTCGGGAAACAACCCCGCATCCTGACGATCCCCAGAGGGCCGGCCCGGGCCGCTTCGAGCATCATCAGCCGCTTCTCTCCTTCTTCCGCCATGAGCCGCACCGTATTCGACATTATTTTTTACGAGCATCTGTGTCGTGATGAGGAACCCAGAAACGCCACCTCCATCACCTCCACCGGCGTCGATGAAACTCTGGACCTCTCGCTGCCAAATCAAGAATAAGCACGCCTCTTCAAAGGAGTTTCGCTTTGGAGCAAAACCAGGATTCTCATCAATCAGGCAAAGCCGGACAACTTATCCCCATCGGCCTGACGGTGGTGATATTCCTCATCATTTTCTGGCGAATCCCCTTCAACGAGTTCGTCCTCGCCATATCGAAGGCGAGGCTTGCGCCCTTCCTCGTGCTGATGGCGTGTTTTTCGATCTGTTTTTTCCTGATGGATACTTTCGTCTTAAGCAAGATGATCCGCTGGTTCCACGGCCCGCTGACTTTTCGGACCCTGCTGCCCGTGCGCGCCGTCACCTACGTCGTCTCCATCATCAACACCCAACTCGCCCAGGTGGCGCTGGCGCTCTATTTTCACCGCAGGTTCCAGACCCCGCTCGCCGAGATCACCAGCACCGTCGCCATGCTCATCCTGTTAGAAGTCACGAACCTGATCTCCTTCGCGACGGTCGGCCTCATCGCCTTTCCAGGCGGCGCACCGATCATTCTCATCACTCTGCCCCTGGGACTTGCGTGTTTCTGGATTTTCATCACCCAGGTGGCGCGAGGCGGTCTGGGCGTCATCGGCGAGAAAATCGGCGGCCACACCCTGCTCAAAACCTTCCGGGCGGTCCGCTTCAAACAGGGTCTCATCGTCCTCGCGCTCAAGGGCTCCGTTTTCCTGCTATCTTTATTCGTGCACAAATACGCCCTGACGCTCTTCGGGATGGACATACCGCTGTTTCGGCTTCTGACGTTCCTGCCGCTTGTTTTCATGATAGGGGCGCTTCCGGTGACGGTGGCGCATCTGGGCACCTCCCAGGCGGCATGGATATTCTTTTTCAAGGACTATGCGGCGGAAGCGGACCTCCTCGCCTACAGCCTCGTCTCCCACCTGACCTTCATGCTGGCGAACGGGACGATCGGCTTGTTGTTCATGCCGAAAGCGTATGCGGATTTATTCGGAAAAAAGAAGCAGATTACCTAAAGGCGTCTTTGAGATAAGCGCGCGTTTCGGATGAGTAAATATAAAGCGTAGAGAAAAACCAGGCGGCCGAGCCAGAACAGGATGGGCTTGAGCCAGTTCCACGAGAAACACATCTCCAAGACGACGCCGCCCACCAACGCATAGAAAAAGACCCCCGCCCACTTGCCCGCCGTATCTTCGGGCAACGAATCGCCCGCGCTCCCGGCCCCGCCTCGGCAGCGCCACAGGAACTGCGCACCCAGCGCCAAGACGCCCAAGGGCGCCCAGGGGCCGATGCGCCCCGTACAGGCGGCGGCCGAAAGCGCCGCCGCGTTGAAGGCGACGTCTGAAAAAGCGTCCACCAGTCCCCAAAAATAACGCACGGCGCCTGCGCGTCTCGCCAAGGGGCCGTCGAACAAGTCGCTCAGGATCGCGTAGGCGTAAACGGCGATGAGCAACATCCGCCACCTAAGGTCGGGAGCGGACTCCAAGCGGAAGAAAACCCATAAGAATGCAGGAATCGCCAGTATACGGGCGAGTGTGAGGCCTCTTGCCAGGCACGCGAGTTTCGGCTTGATAAAGCTTCCCTCCGTCATCCGGACTCCTCCCAAGCCTCAAGCCGCCCCACAACGTGAAAAATCTGGATCACCCTGCCTCAATTGACACGCCCGCCGCAAAGTTCTAGTAATGGGCTAAGCCAAATGATTAGAAACACGTTTCACCACAAGTGAGGATTCTTCATGACCAAGTATGCAATGGCGATTGATCTGGAATCCTGCATAGGATGTCATGCTTGCACAATCGCGTGTAAATCTGAACACGATATTCCCATCGGCGTCTGGCGATGCTGGGTGAAAGAAGTCGAGAAAGGCGTCTTTCCGAGCACCAGAAGGGAATTTCTGCCCGTCCTGTGCAATCAGTGCGACGACGCGCCGTGTCAGAACATTTGCCCGACGAAGGCGCTCTTCAGGCGCAGCGACGGAATCGTGGACCTGGACCCGGATTGGTGCATCGGGTGTAAATCCTGCATCGCGGCGTGTCCGTATGATCAACTCTTCATCGATCCGAATACGATGACGGCGGAAAAATGCAATTTCTGCGCGAACCGCCTCGAAGTGGGCCTGGAGCCCGCCTGCGTGGTGGTCTGTCCCACGCAGTGCCGCGTGTTCGGCGACGTGGAGGATGCGGATTCGAAGATATCGAAACTCACCACGCAGCGCCCCTACCAGGTGAGAAAGCCCGAATACAACACGGCACCCAACATCTACTATCTCGAGGGCAGCCGCCAACTCTTAGACCCCACGGAAGCGAGCCAGTCGGGCATCTACAAGCAGGGCGAGATGGACATGGAAAGAGAAGACGTCGTACCCGAGTGGGAGAACAAGCCAGGCGATAGCCGCACCGTTTACGACACCTTCCACGAGGTTCCCTGGGAGACGAAGATCATCACCTATCTGCTGACCAAGGGCGCGAGCACGGGTCTTCTGGTCATCAGCCTGTTTCTGTGGGCGTTCGGCTTCAAAAGTTCGCTGTTCTCTTTCTGGATGCCCGCACTGAGCGGAATCCTTCTGGCCGCCACGGGAGCGGTGCTCGTCACCGACCTCAAGCGGCCCGAGCGGTTCTACTACATCATGCTGCGCTCGAACTGGGGCAGTTGGATGGCGTGGGGCACGTGGTTCATCGCGCTCGACGGCGCCCTCACCCTTCTCTGGGTGCTGGGAGCCATGTTCGGCGCAACGGGCTTCATGGGCCTCATTCTCTGGCCCACTATCATCATGGGCGTGCTCTCCTCGATATACACCGGCTTTTTCTTCGCCCAAGCCTCGGCGCGCGACCTGTGGAAAGGAAGCGAGAACACCCTCGACATCGGCGTGCAATCGGGCTTGAAGGGCGCGGCGATTCTGATTCTCTTCGCCACGCTCTTCCCCATCGCGAATCAAGCGTCCGTCCTGAACATTCTGGGCGGGCTGCTCACCATTCTCATCCTGCTGCACCTGAGCATCCTCGTGTTCTCGATTCTCGTGCATCGCTTCGGCTCCGTGGCGCATGAGCGGGCGATCCACCTGCTGACGAGCGGACCGTTCAAGAACGATTTCTGGGGAGGCGCCATCATCGTGGGATGCCTCGTTCCACTGTTCCTGCTTTGGGCGGGCGGCTTCGGCGGCTTCGGCGCGGTGCTGGCCGGCATCATGGCCATGGCGGGCGCCTATCTTTGGGACAAAATCTGGGTGAAGGCCGGACAGGCCATTCCCCTTTCGTAATCCGGGAGTTTCAAGAACATGAGCACAAGCCATCTTCAAGCCGGCAAGGGCGCGCGCGACATCGCCTCTCTGGGCCGCCCCGATCTGCTGACCAAAGCCCCGCCCGCGGCCCCCGCAGGCCAACTGAACTACACCAACACGAACGGCGCTCTCACTTCCTACCCGAGTCCCGACAAATGGGACAACTGGACGGAATATGAAAGCACCAAGTGGCCGCAGAAAGTAGCGAGAAACTACGCGCTGGTTCCGACGCTTTGCTTCAACTGCGAGGCGGGATGCGGACTTCTGGCCTACGTCGACAAAGACGACATGAAGATCAGAAAAATCGAGGGGAATCCCCTCCACCCCGCCTCGCGCGGGCGAAACTGCGCCAAGGGATGGGTGACGCTCAACCAGGTGTACGACCCCGACCGCATCTTCTATCCCTTGAAACGCGTGGGCGAGCGCGGCGAGGGCAAGTGGGAGCGCGTGAGCTGGGACGAGGCGCTCGACGACATCGCCGGGCGCATCAGAAAGGCGATCCAGGAAGAACGGCGAAACAGCATCATCTATCACGTGGGGCGTCCCGGCGAGGACGGCTACATGTTCAAGACCCTCGCCGGCTGGGGCGTGGACGGACACAACAGCCACACGAACGTGTGCAGCTCCTCGGCCCGCATCGGCCAGTTCCTCTGGAACGGATCGGACAGGCCTTCGCCCGATTTCACCAACGCCGACGCCATTTTGCTAATCAGCAGCCACCTCGACACGGGCCACTACTACAACCCCTCGGCCCAGCGCATCATCGAGGCGCAGACGAGCGGGGCGAAGCTCATCGTCATAGACCCCAGGCTCTCCAACACGGCGGCGAAGGCCGACTACTGGCTGCCCGCCTACAGCGGAACCGAGAGCGCGATTCTGCTCGCCATCGCGCGCTATCTGCTCGATACCGGGCAGTTCGACGCGCAGTTCGTCGAGGAGTGGATGAACTGGACCGAATACATGCGGACCGTTCATCCCGACGATGAGGCGAGTTTCGATAACTTCATCGAGAAACTTAAACAAGAATACGCGGAGTTCACCTTCGAGTACGCGGCGGAGGAGACGGGCGTTTCCGTCGACCTCATCGCCGAAGTCGCCCAGGTCGTCGCCCGCGCCGGGAGCCGCCTTTGCATCCACGTCTGGCGCGCTGCCGCCACCGGCAACCTGCACGGCTGGCAGGTGGCGCGGTGTCTGCACTTTCTGCCTTCGCTGACGGGCGCGGTGGGCACGGTGGGCGGAACCCATCTGGCGAGCACGCACAAATTCGTGCCCAAACACCCCAACCCCGCTCCGGGACCCAAAGACTGGAACGAACTCCTCTTTCCCCGGGAATACCCCCTCGCCTTCTTCGAGATGAGTTTCCTGATGCCCCACCTCGTGAAGGACAAGGGCCACAGCGTCGACGTCTACTTTACGCGGGTCTATAACCCGGTGTGGACGAACCCCGACGGCTTCATGTGGGTGGATATGCTCAAAGACCACGACAAGATAGGCTGCCACGTGGCGCTCACCCCCACCTGGAGCGAGACGGCGTGGTTCGCGGACTACATTCTGCCCATGGGCATCGCGACGGAACGCCACGACAACCAGAGCCAGGAGACGCACCCCACGAAATGGGTGGGCTTCCGCCAGCCCGTCCTGCGGGCGTTGCGCGAGAAGATGGGCGAGACGTTCGAAACTACGCGCGAGACGAACCCCGGCGAGGTGTGGGAGGAAAACGAGCTCCACATCGAACTCTCCTGGCGCATCGACCCCGACGGTTCGCTCGGCATCCGGCAGTATTTCGAGAGTCCCTACAGGCCGGGCGCGAAGATTACGGTGAACGAATACTACCAGTGGATGTTCGAGAACGGCGTTCCGGGATTGCCCGAAGCCGCCGCGAAAGAAGGACTCACAGCGCTGGAATACATGCGCAAATACGGTGTTTTCGCCGTAGAGGAAAACATATACGAACCCCACATGCACGAGCTATCGGATGAGGCGATGCACGACGCCCACGTGGATGAGACGACGGGCTCGGTCTGGAAAGACGGCGCGCTCATCGGCAACATGAGCCGGGGCAAGGCGAGGGAGGGCTTCCACACGCCTTCTAAGAAACTCGAATTCTACAGCCCGACCATGGCGGCCTGGGACTGGGGCGATGAGGCCATCCCAAAATACATGAAGACCCACGTCTACTGGCGCGACATGGAACGGGGGAACAACGAGTTCGACCTGTTGCCGAACTATCGCCTCGCCACCCTCGTCCACACGCGCTCGGCCGTGAAGTGGCTCTACGAGATCACCCACAACAACCCGCTGTGGCTCCACACCAACGACGCCGCGCGCTTAGGGATCCAGACGGGCGACCTGGCGAAAGTCGAGACCAAGATAGGCCATTTCGTCACGAGATGCTGGGTGACGGAGGGCTTGAAACCCGGCATCGTCGCCATGGCGCATCACCTGGGCCGCTGGCGTCTGAGCGAAGACCAGGGCGCGCCCAGGATCGCCTCCGCCGTCGTTCGCCTCGATGAGAAGGGTGATGGGGAATACACCATGCGCCAGGTGCACGGCGTCCAGCCCTTCAAGAGCGACGACCCCGACACGGAGCGCATATGGTGGCGCGAGGTGGGCGTGAACCAGAACCTCACCTTCCCGGTCAACCCCGATCCGGTGAGCGGAATGCACTGCTGGCACCAGAAGGTGCGGGTCACGAAAGCGGGGGCGGCGGATCGCTACGGCGACATCAGCGTCGATACGAAGAAGAGTTTCGAGCACTACAAGCAATGGCTCGAGATGACGAAGCCCGCGCCCGGCCCCGACAACCTCAGGCGCCCGCTGTGGTTCGCCCGGCCCAACAAGCCCCAGGCCGAGGCCTACACCATCTCCGAATGAGTCTTCGCTGGAAGCGCCACGCCTCACACTCTGAAAACGCCGAGCAGGCGAGGCTCCGCGCGCAACTCTACCGGGTTCAGGCGCGGGCGATGCTCGACCCGCTCGACTCGGAACTAGCCGCGTTCTTACAAGATAACTACCCGTTTTTATTCCCGGAAAGATTCAATCCCACCGAAGAAGCCCTCCAAAAGCTCAGGGTCGATTTCACAAACCTGTTCGTGCTCTCCTCTCCTCCCTACGAAGCCGCCCTGATGGATGAAAGCGGACATCTGAATTCGAAGAGGACGGATGAGGTGGCCGATTTCTACCGGGCGTGCGGCTACAACCCCGGACGGGGCAGCGCCGGCCTCGCCCACCCCAGCGTGCTGGCGATGGATCATTTAAGCGTAGAGCTTGAATTCCTGGCCCGGCTCGCTAGCGAAGAAGCGGACGCCTGGGAGGATGAAAACGCCGACCTCGCGCGGGAGAAACTATCTTTAAGCGCGCGGTTCATGGATGAGCATCTCATGGGCTGGATGCCCATCTACACGTCGAGCATGGAAGAGGACGCGGAAACGCATCTGTACCGTGAACTCGCCAAATGGATACGCGAATTCGCCTTCTCGGACAGAAAATACATCGCCGGGATACTTTAGGAGAGGGGACGGCGATTCCGCCACGCGGCTTTTTCACCCCGCATCAAAATCCGCCTATGGGGCATCTTCTTTCATGGCGCGCGCCCATTTCTGGGCTTGCGAGAGGTGGCGTCTGAGCGCGCGCGTTTTCCTGGACCAATCGCGCCACGTGGCCTTCGAGGGCGGGCACGCCTTCGCCCAAGCGCGGTACCGGGCAAGGTTCTCCCCTGCGATGTCATCGATTCGCCCGAGCAGTTCCTGGACCCGGCCGTCCGAACCCGCCTCGCGGAAAAGATTTTCCAGCATTCTGGCGCGGTTCTGGACGCCCGCGCGCAGTCCCATCTCCAGCGCCAGGGCGCGGATGCGGCTTCGCGTGAGGAATATGCCCGAGCGAGCGGGCGTCACGAGAAAAGCGGACAACTCGTGCAGGTTCCCGCCTTCGAATGTTCGTGTGATGTCGGAACTCATAGCGTGTCCATATTACGCCCAAATGGAGCAGATGACACCGCCGCGCGGGCTTTCGGAGCGAATCCGTCGCGCCAAGGCCCGGGACACCAATTCGCAAACGCCTATTGTCGGCATTTCTGCGCTCACACCCGATTCGTTTATGACAGGCTGGGCCTCTTCGTGCTATGAGAGGGAAAAGAGCGCGTCCGCACCGGGGCGGCATGACGAACAAGGCCTCCGGCGCGGAAGAATGCAAATGTCCCTATTCCCCTCACACACTGATTTCATTTTATGGTCGAGCCAGTTTCTTTGGAAGAAAACGTCGATTTCGCCATCATTCTCGTGCGCCCGAGGGGTGCGCGCAACGTGGGCGCCATCGCGCGCGTCATGTCGCACTTCGGCGTATCGGACTTGCGCCTCGTCTCACCTCAATGCGACGTGAAAAGCGTGGACGCCCGCTCGATGGCCATGAACGCGCAGCCCTTGCTGGCGAGCGCGAAGCATTTCGCCAGCCTTCGCGAGGCCTCGCACGATTGCGGCTGGCTGGTGGGCACGTCGAGGCGTCTGGGCAGAAAACGACAGCCCACCATGCGCCCGAGAGAGGATGCGGGCGCTCTGCTCGAGCGCGCATCGACCACGAAGGTCGGCCTGGTGTTCGGGCAGGAGGACAAGGGCCTGTTCACGGAGGAGTTGAGCCTGTGCCAGGAAAGACTCCTCATTCCGGCATTGCCCAGCGGCGAATCGTTCAACCTCTCCCAAGCCGTCCTGATCGTCCTTTGGGAGCTTTTCAGCCAAAACCAGGTGACCCCTCCTGCCCGAAAGAGCGATGCGAAGCCGGAGCGCGCGAACGAGTATGAATCCGCATCTCGCGAGGAAATCGAGGGACTGGTGGATCATCTGCTCGAATCCATGGAACAGATAGGTTTCGTACCCCATAACGACCCGGATCGCGTGGCCCGGACCTTCAGGAGGATGCTCGACAGGCTGGGGCCCGACGAGAGGGAGGTTCGGGTAATGCGGGGCGTGCTGCGACAAGCGATTTGGAAACTTTTTCATCCCGGGGAAAAAGACGGGTCACAAGATTCCTCTCGCCTCGATCAAGCGGATGAAGAAAGCTAGCTTCGCGCGCCGTCCCGAAGGAAACCTGGTCAGGAAGTGAGCCGTATGAAACTCAATGACTTCGACTATCACCTGCCCCGGAATCTCATCGCCCGGTACCCGCCGCCGAACCGCGAGGACGCGAGGCTCCTCCATCTCCCCAAAGCGGGCGAAGCGCTTGCGCATCTCAAGGTCACCGATCTGCCGCGCCATCTGCGTCCGGGGGATCTGCTTGTTCTCAACGACACGAAGGTCAACCCGTGGAGAATTCGCGGCAGGCGCGAGAGCGGAGGCCGGGTGGAAGCCCTCTTGCTCAAACAACTCTCTCCCGGAAAATTTCGCGCCATGGTGCGCGCCAACCGCCCATTGCCCGAGGGAGAAACCATCGTTTTCGACGAGGAGCACCACGCCACGCTAGGGCCGCAGGGCCGGGAGAGAGAACTCGAATTCTCCTCCCCGCATGGTCTCGCCGAGTGGCTGGAATCTTTCGGGGAAATGCCGATCCCGCCATATCTGGACAGAAGCGCCGAGGCCATCGACAAGGAGCGCTACCAAACCATTTTCGCCCGAAACCCAGGGGCCGTCGCCGCACCCACGGCGGGCCTGCACCTGAGCGCAAGGATGCTCGAAAACATTTCGGCCGCCGGCGCGCGCATCGCCCAGCTCACCCTCCACGTGGGAGCCGGGACGTTCCGGCCCGTTCAAACGGAAAATATCGAAGAACACGAGATGGACGCGGAAACCTACATTTTGCCGGAAGACGCCGTCGCCTCGCTCCACGATACGAAAGCGGATGGCGGCCGCATCCTGGCCGTGGGAACGACGGTGGTTCGGGCCTTGGAATCCGCATATATCGAGGCGGCCGCGCGCGGCCAGACGCTACAGGCGGGGGAGTTCAGCACCCGCCTGTTCATCAGGCCGGGTTTTCAGTTTCAGGTGGTGGACATGATGCTGACTAACTTTCACCTGCCACGTTCGACCCTGCTCATGCTCGTGGCGGCGTTCGCGGGCAAGGAGAAAATCCTGAGCGCATACACGCAGGCGATTGAAAAGGGCTATCGATTCTACAGCTACGGAGACGCCATGCTGATAGACTAGCTGAAAGGCGGTGAACAAAAAAGTTTAATGAAATTTCACCTCGGCGCCGTTCACCGCTTCCTTGAAGTGTTTTCCCGCCTTGAAGCGCACGACCCGGCGCGCGCTGATGGGCGCTTCCTGACCCGTCTTCGGGTTGCGTCCCACGCGAGCGTTCTTCTCTCTCATCTGGAAGGAGCCGAAGCGCCTTAAAATGACGGACTCACCGCTCTGGAGGGATTCCTTGATGGTCTGGATAATCATCTCGACTGCTTCTTCCGCCTTGACTTTACTGAGGCCCGTATCGTCCGACACGAGATTGATGATATCGATTTTAGTCAAAGGACTCCTCCCCTTCCTCGGAGCCTCGAACCTCGTTCAAGATGAACAATCCGGGGCAAAAAATTCTCCAACTCTTTGGCTGCCTTCTTATCAAAGATATCGGTAACACCTTGAGTTCAATGAAGTTTACCACTAGCCTTGCAGGTGAGCAACCATTTTAAAATATCAATATTGAAGGGTCAAGCAAGATGAAAGAACTATCCGTACCGGCGCGAATCTCTGGCATAAAGCCCTTCTTGGTGATGGATATCATGGAGCGCGCCCATCAACTGGAGGCGCAAGGCCGCGAGGTGATCCACTTGGAAGTGGGGGAACCAGATTTCGACACGCCCGAGGTCATCACCCGCGCCGCCGAGGATGCCCTTCGCGCCGGCCACACCCACTACACGGCGGCACTGGGGATTCCCGAACTGCGCGAGGCGATAGCGGATTTTTACAACCAAAAATATGGAGTATCCGTATCGCCCGAGCGCGTGGTGGTGACGAACGGTACGAGCCCGGGCCTGCTGATGCTCTTCTCCGTCCTCGTCAATGAGGGCGATGAAGTCATCATTTCAGACCCCCACTACGCCTGCTACCCGGCTTTCATTCAGTCCGCCTGCGGAATACCCATACGGGCGCCCACCCGCGCGGAGCATGGCTTCGCACTGAAAGCCGAGGCTGTTCGCGACTTCCTCAACCCGAAAACCAGAGCCATCCTCATCAACTCGCCGTCAAACCCCACGGGCGCATCGCTCTCGCGCCAGGATATGGCGGCGCTCGCCGAACTGGGTAAGCCCATTATCTCGGATGAGATATACCACGGACTCAGCTACGTGGATGCCGAATACACGGCGCTTCACTTTGCGGAGGATTGTTTCGTCATCAACGGTTTTTCCAAGTATTTCGCGATGACGGGCTGGCGCATCGGCTATCTCATCGTGCCCCCCGAATATGTCCGCCCGCTGGAGATACTGCAGCAAAACTATTTCGTCTCGCCCAATTCTTTTGTCCAGCACGCGGCGATCGCCGCTCTGAAAGAAGGCCTGCCGGAAGCGGAGCGCATGCGCGGCATTTATGACGAAAGACGCAAAATCATGCTCGCGCGCCTCGAGGATATCGGCCTCAAAATGCTCCACGAGCCAACGGGCGCATTCTACGCCTTCGCCGATGCGCGCGCCTATGGCGCGGACAGCCTGGAACTGGCCAGGGAAATTCTGGAAGCCACCGGCGTGGCCGTAGCACCAGGAGCGGATTTCGGGCCCGGAGGAGAAGGATTCCTCCGGTTCTCCTACTGCAACTCCGTCGAAAACATCGAAGCCGGCCTCGAAAAAGTAGGGACGTTTTTGAGGGAGCGATAAAAAACCGCTGCCCGGTGGATCGGGCAGCGGCCAGCGTGCGATTTCAAGCGAAACTATTCTTCGTCGTCGAATCCGCCATCCATGAATCCCTGGTCCATATCAGTCAAATCAACCGCCGACGCGGTCTTTCTCCATTCCAGTTTTTCTTCGATAATTTCGCGGAACACGATCTGCTCGGGCGTCTCATTGGGCTGTGAGGCTACCAGAGGCTCCGCACCCCGCCTGAGTTGGGCCACCCGCTTGGCGAGCAGCACCGAAAGCAAAAAGCGATTCTTGACGATACCGAGCGCTTCTTCGAACATCTCGTCATAGGACGTTGGCACGGCCATATAATCCCCCGCATGAGGTGAACAAAAAGGATGATCGGGGATGACGCGCATCTAACCCGCGCCTCGCCGATCACTCGGACCTAACCGAACCCTACTTCCCGAACATATACCATTTGCAAATCGGAGTGAACCTGATTCAGGAGTTGCTCCTCTTCCGGAGAAAGATTGCCTTTCGTCTTCTCCTTGAGGGCGGCGAACAGATCGACGAAAATTTTTGAACTTCTCGGGTCCGCCGTCCCGATGCGCTCACCCGTCTGGGGATTAATGCCCATCGCCGCCAAAGCGTTTTGCTGCACGATAGCGACGAGCATCTCGAAACTCCTGTCTTCCTCCTCGTCATCGTCCGCCTCCTCGCCCGGAGGCTGCGCTTGCTCCTCGGCCTGTGGTTGCGGAACCTCCCGGGATGGAGCCGGCTCTGTTTCCATCGCCTCCGGCCCGGACGAAAACGCGCCGGATTGTGGACCTATTTCTTCATCAACCGCATCCGGGGAAAGAGCCTGGCCCTCACCACCCGAAGCAGGCGGCTCTTCATCCTCATATCCCCTCACGGAGAATCTTCGGTCGGAAACCTTGAATCCCTTATTTTCTATGTTTTCTTCTTCCATCGCTTACCCTCCCGCGCCGGATGCCGGGACTATCGGACCCCGCCTCTTTTCATTTCGCCTGAATGCGCGCCTATCCCCAAAGAGAACTCAACTTGCCGAGAATACCCTTTTTCCCGGCGCCATTTTCCTCGACTCTTCCAGTCCCATTTTTTTCCGCCTTTTCACGTTCGATCTCCAACAATTCGCCAAAGATTCTTTCCTCGTCCGGCGTCAATTTCGTCGGCGTCTGGACGTGAAGCAGGAACATGTGAGCGCCGCGCCCTTTCCTGCCGAGGCGCTGGAATCCCTCGCCCCTCAGCCTGAGAACATCCGAGGACTGCACTCCCTTGGGAATCTCGAGTTCGGATTCTCCATAGAGCGTCCGCACCCTCACAGTGTCGCCCAGCGCCGCCTGCGAGAAGGTGACGTACACCTGGCTCGCCACGTCCGCCCCGTTGCGCTCGAATTCCTCATGCGCGAGCAAGGAGACGACGACGAACAAATCGCCCGCCGGCCCGCCTTTGGCGCCTCCTTCTCCCTCTTCGCGTAGACGCAGCCTGGCGTCCTCGTCCACGCCGGGGGGAATCTTGACCTTCACCTTCCTCTGCTCCAGGCGGCGTCCGGCCCCATCGCATTCCGCGCAGTGCTCGAGGATTTGCCTGCCTGCGCCGCCACAATCCGAGCAGGTGGTGGAATAAGTCATGAACCCCTGTCGATAGGTCCTCTGGCCGCTGCCGCCGCAGGATGGGCATTTGCGAACCGCATCGGGCGACTTGGCCCCGCTGCCGCCGCAATAAACACACTCCGTAGGCCGCTCGAACTCGAGCTCGCGCTCGATGCCCGTCGCCGCTTCCTCGAAAGTCATCTCCAGTTGATAGGCAAGGTCCCGGCCCTTGCGCGGACCGTCGCGGCGCGTGCGCGCGCCGGAGAAAACGCCGCCGAACAAATCCCCGAACGAGGAGACGATATCGTCGAAACTCGAAAACCCCTGATGCCCCATTCCCCGGAGCCCCTCGTGGCCGAAGCGATCATACGCGCTCCTCTTATCGGGCTCGCTCAACACCTGGTAGGCCTCGGATGCTTCCTTGAACAACTCCTCGGCCTTCACATCGCCCGGGTTGCGATCCGGATGATGCTTCATCGCCAGCGTGCGATACGCCTTTTTGATCTCGGCGTCGCCCGCATCGCGGCCTACGCCCAGCACTTCGTAGTAATCACGCTTGCTCATGCTTTCCCTTCACCCCGAAAATCGAAAACACGCGACGATACTATGAGCACGAATCTGGTACAAGGGCGCGAGACCGACTATTCGCCCGCATACTTGCCCACCGAGACGCGCGCGGGTCTTAGAACCGCGTCGCCCAGCCTATAGCCGCAAGCCAGTTCCTCCACCACCATGCCGTCTAGCGCCTCTTCGCTCACCTCGACCATGCGCACCGCCTCGTGCTCTTCGGGGTTGAAGGCGACGCCCATCGCAGAGAGAGGCTCCACCCCCAGGTTCGAGAGTTCCTGAAAGAACCGGCCCTGAATCATCCGCACCCCCTGCACCAGGGTTTCGAGAACTCCGCCCTCCTCCCCCTTGGAAGCGCCGCCGTCCACGGCCGCCGTGGCGCGCGCCAGATCATCGGCGATGCTCAAAAAGCCCGATACGGCCTGTTTTTTCACCTCCCGGGTCCTGCGCTCCATCTCGCGCTCCTGCCGGGCCCTGAAATCGGCCGTCTCCTTGTCGATTTTATCGATGTGCTCTCTGAGCTTCTCCTCGGCGGCGGCGACCTTCGCCTGGAGCTGCTCCACGTAGGCGGGCACGCGCGGGGTCTCTTCGGTCTCCCCGGCCCCCTCCTCGCTCACCTCGCCGTCTTCGCGGACGCGCCGCCTGTCCACGACGCGCGGCTTCTCCTTGGCTTCCTCTTCCGCGCGGCCTTCATCCACCGGCTCTGCGGCTTCGGCCTTCACCCCTTCCCCCTTGCCCGTCTCGACTTTCACATCCTTCGCTTTCATGAAACGACTTCCTCCCAAATACCTAGTATCTCATTTCCATCAACCGCCGAATCCTCTCCTCCATCGGCGGGTGCGTGCTGAAAAGACTCGCCATACCCCCGCCCGATAGCGGGTTGACGATATACATATGGGCCGTCGCCTCGCTCGCGCAGTGGAGTTCCTCACGACGTGAGGCCTCATCCAGGCGATGCAGGGCGTTCGCCAGCCCGACCGGCGTGCCCACGATTTGCGCGCCCGTGGCGTCGGCAAGATACTCGCGCGAGCGGCTCACCGCCATCTGAAGGAGCGTCGCCGCAATGGGAGCCACTATCGCGGCGACGATGATTCCCAGCAAGCCTCCGCCACCGCCCTCCTCATCGTCGCCCCTGCCGTAGGCGCCGAAAAACGCGGCGAACTGCGCCATATGCGCGAGATACATGATGGCGCCCGCCAGGGAGGCGGCGATGGTGCTCAGAAGAATGTCCCGATTTTTGATGTGGGCGAGTTCGTGCGCGGCCACGCCTTCGAGTTCCTCGCGGTTCAGGTCCCGCAAAAGCCCCTCGGTGAAGGCGACGGCGGCGTTCTCGGGGTTTCTGCCCGTGGCGAAGGCGTTCGGCGCACTCTCGGGAATGACGTATACGCGCGGCATGGGCAGGTTCGCGCGCCGCGCCAGGTCCGCCACCATGCCGTAGAGTTCCGGCGCGTGTTCGGGAAGCACCTCGCTCGCGCCCGTGCTGGCGAGAACCATTTTGTCCGAATACCAATAGCTGTATCCATTGATCCCCACGGCCAGCACCAGGGCGATGACCAACCCGGTCGTGCCGCCGACCAGATTCCCGATGAGCAGAATCAGCCCCGTCAACAAACCGAGCAGTAAAAAGGATTTGATGGAATTCGTGCTCATGCCCGTCTCCTCCTGACACGCACGAGTTTGGCGGAGAACGCAGGGATCATGGCCTGCATATCCGGCGTCGCGTTGTTCATCCGCTCGCGTAAATCCTCGAACGCCTGACTCTCGAGTAATTCCTCGAATTCACCCAGGCGATCGAGCGCGCGCATGAGCTTCTCGCGAAGCTCGATGATGACCTGCACGCCCGCCAGATTCACGCCCATGTCCCTCGTAAGCGCCATGATAATTTCGAGCCGCTCCAGGTCATCTTCGGAGTAATAGCGCGTCCTGCCCTCGCTGCGGTCCGGCTCGATGAGGCCCTCGCGCTCGTACATCCTGAGCGTCTGCTGATGAACCCCGAACATCTCGGCCACCGCGCTGATGGTGTAGCGCCCGTTTCTCACGCTTCTACGCGCCATTGCCTTCTCCGGATCCCACCATCATCATATCGTCCACTCCCGCCCGTACCTGCATCCGTACATACCTATAGACTCACGCCGGTCATTTTCGCCCGCGGCGACGTGGGGTTGCGCCGTTCGAGTTCGCGGACCATTTCCTTGCTTTCCTCATCCATCTTCTCCGGCAGCAAGACCTGGACCCTGACGAACAAATCGCCCTTGCCCGAGCCCTTGAGCTTCGGAGCGCCCTTTCCCGAAAGCCTGAAAACCTGGGCGTTCTGGGTCGAGGGGGGAATCGTCATCTTCGTCACCCCCTCGAAGGTGTTGATCTCCACGCGCGCGCCCAGCAGCGCCTCGCCGAGGCTGACGGGAAGATCGAGATACAGATTATTCCCTTTTCGCTCGAAGAAAGGATGCTCCCGCACCTTCGTGACGATGAAGAGGTCCCCCTGCGGCCCCCCGTTCAGGGAGGCTTCTCCCTTGCCCGCCAGACGGATGCGCGAGCCGTTCGAGACGCCGGGCGGTATCTTCACCTGAATGCGCTCCGTGGTGTGCCGGATTTTCCCATTCTCGTGCATGGTCTTGGGCACGGTGATGGTGGTGTTGAGCCCCTTCAGGGAATCGTCGAAACCAATCTCCATCGAGTAATTCACGTCCTGACCCCGCCGGGGGGCCTGGGGCTGCGCGTGGAAGCCGCCGCGCCCCGCCCCGCCGCGCGCGCCGCCGAAAACTCCGCCGAAAATATCGCGCAGGATGTCTTCCATTCCGGGGGGCGCGCCCTCGCCCCAGGGGCTGCCCCCGCCGAAGGCGGCATGTCCCATGGCGTCATATTTCCTGCGCTTATCCGAGTCTGAGAGGACGGCGTACGCCTCGCTGATTTCCTTGAAGCGCTCCTCCGCCTTGGCATCCCCCGGGTTGACGTCGGGGTGATACTTGCGCGCCAGCTTCTTGAAGACACGTTTCAGTTCCGTTTCCGAAGCGCTCCGGTCGATTCCCATCACCTCGTAATAATCACGCTTGGGCATACCATCCTCATGCGGGCAAGACTTTTAGGGCTTGTCCTTATCCACTTCCTCGAACTCCGCATCCACGACGTCGTCCGCGGGCGCGCCGTTCTCCCCACCGCCGGACTCCGGGGCGCCGGCGGCGCCGGCCTGACTCGCCTGTTCGTACATCGCCTTCGCGAGCTTGTGCGAGGCCGCCTCGAGTTTTTCTTGCGCTTCTTTGATTTCATCCGCCGTCGCGTCCTCTTTCTCCAGAACCGCCCGGAGCGCGGCGATGGCGTCTTCTATCTCTTTCTTGTCCTCGGCCGACACCTTGTCCTCGTTCTCCTTGAGCATCTTCTCCGTGTTGTACGCCATGCTGTCGGCCAGGTTCCTCGCCTCGACGGCCTCGCGCCGCTTCTTGTCCTCCTCGGCGTGCTCATCCGCCTCGGACACCATGTTGTTGATCTCATCCTCGGAGAGGCCGCTCGAACTCGTGATGGTGATCGCCTGCTCCTTGCTGGTGCCCAGGTCCTTGGCGGAGACGTTCACGATGCCGTTGGCGTCGATGTCGAACGTCACCTCCACCTGGGGAACGCCCCGGGGAGCGGGGGGAATGCCGACCAGGTGGAACTTGCCCAGCGAGCGGTTGCCCCCGGCCATTTCGCGCTCGCCCTGGAGGACGTGCACCTCGACGGAGGGCTGGTTGTCCGCCGCCGTGGAGAAGGTTTCGCTCTTCTTGACCGGTATGGTCGTGTTGCGCTCGATCAGCTTGGTGAACACGCCGCCTAGGGTCTCGATGCCCAGAGAGAGCGGTGTTACGTCCAGCAGCAAAACGTCCTTGACGTCTCCGGCGAGCACGCCGCCCTGAACACCCGCGCCTACCGCCACCACCTCGTCGGGATTCACGCCCTTGTGGGGCTCTTTCCCGAAAAATTTCTCCACCGTCTGCTGCACCAGCGGCATCCGCGTCGAACCGCCCACCAGCACCACCTCGTCGATGTCTCCGGGCTGGAGCTTCGCGTCATCGAGCGCGCGGCGGCAGGGAGCCAGCGTCTTCTCGACCAGATCGCCGATCAACTGATCGAGTTTCGCGCGCGTGAGCTTCAAGTTCAGGTGCTTGGGACCCGAGGCGTCCGCCGTGATGAACGGCAGGTTGATGGACGTCTCCATCGAGCTCGACAGTTCGATCTTCGCCTTTTCGGATTCCTCGCGCAGGCGCTGAAGCGCCATCGGGTCGCCCGAGATGTCGATTCCCTGATCTTTTTTGAACTCCTCCGCCATCCACTCGATGATCCGGTGGTCGATGTTGTCGCCGCCCAGATGCGTATCGCCGTTCGTGGCCTTCACCTCGACCACGTTGTCTCCCACCTCGAGGATGGAGATGTCGAACGTGCCGCCGCCGAAGTCATATACCGCGATGGTCTGATCCGTCTTCTTGTCGAGTCCGTAGGCGAGAGCGGCGGCCGTCGGCTCGTTGATGATGCGCTTCACGTCGAGGCCGGCGATTTTCCCGGCGTCCTTCGTCGCCTGGCGCTGGCTGTCGTTGAAATACGCGGGCACCGTGACGACCGCCTCGTTCACCTTCTCGCCCAGATAATCCTCCGCGGCCTGCTTGAGCTTTTGCAGCACGCTCGCAGATATCTCGGGAGGGGCGTGTTCCTTGCCGTCGATTTTGATGCGCGCGGCGCCGTTGTCCGATTTCACGACCTCGTAGGGAACGATGGTGACTTCTTCGGGCACCTCGGCGAAACGCCTGCCCATGAAGCGCTTGACGGAATAGATGGTCCTGGTCGGGTTCGTCACCGCCTGGCGCTTGGCCACGAGACCGACGAGTTTCTCTCCATCGTCGGTGAACGCGACGACGCTGGGCGTCGTGCGGTTCCCCTCCTGGTTGGAAATGACCGTAGGCTGCCCACCCTCCATGACCGAGACGACCGAGTTGGTGGTACCCAAATCGATTCCGATTACTTTCGACATCAACCTTTCTCCTTATCGGGAATAACAATCAAAATTTTTCAACCAAGTTCCAAGTCTGTTCGCTCTCATGGACGCGGAATGGAAAGGTGCATCCGCATCCGCTAGCATTCAAGTTTTCACCACTTCGGCCTCCATGAGTACGGCGAAAGAAAGCGCATCCGCCCCCTCCGCATGGTCCGCCTCCACGGTTTCTCCCGCCTCGTATTCCCCGGCGAGCAGCTTCTTGCTGAGCGGATTCATGATGTGCGTCTGAATCGCTCGCTTGAGGGGTCGCGCCCCATAGACGGAGTCGTAGCCGCGTTCGGCCAGGAAGTTCTTGGCGGCGTCAGTCAAGCGCAACCTGATTTTTTGCGCTACGAGGCGCTTTTCCAACTCCCGCAACTGAATCTCCACGATTTCGCCAATCTGTTCTTTCGTGAGCGCGCGGAAGACGATGATCTCATCGACGCGGTTCAGGAATTCGGGCCGGAACGACCTGCGAAGCTCCCCGAGCAATTGTTCGGACTGATCGGTCTGCTGTACGCCGCCTCCGTTGAAACCGATTTCGGTTCGCGCAAGCTCGGCAGTTCCCACGTTGCTCGTCATGATGATGACGGTGTTGCGGAAATCGATCGTGCGGCCGTGCCCATCCGTGAGGCGTCCTTCATCGAGCAGTTGCAGGAGCAGGTTGAAGGTCTCGGGGTGCGCCTTTTCGATCTCATCGAGTAAAAGCACGGAATAGGGTTTTCTGCGCACGGCCTCGGTGAGCTGTCCCCCCTCCTCGTAGCCGACATAGCCGGGCGGAGCGCCGATGAGCCGGGCGACGGCGTGTTTTTCCATGTATTCGCT
This sequence comes from bacterium, assembly GCA_965261085.1. Taxonomy (GTDB): domain Bacteria; phylum UBA8248; class UBA8248; order UBA8248; family UBA8248; genus Bin107. Next base: position 1,825,135 of record OZ253442.1, on the reverse strand, counting down.
CATGTCCACGCGAATCAACGCCGCCTCGTCGTCGAACAAGAATTCCGCGAGCGCGCGGGCGAGTTCCGTCTTGCCGACGCCGGTGGGTCCTAAGAAGATGAACGAGCCGACGGGGCGGTTCTCGTCCATGATGCCCGCGCGGGCGCGGCGCACGGCTTCGGCCAGGGCCTCCACCGCCCTGTCCTGACCCACGACGCGCTTATGGATGTTCGCCTCCATCTGCAGGAGCTTCTCCCTCTCCGTCTCGAGCAGCCTGCTCACGTTGATACCCGTCCAGCGGCTCACGATGGAGGCCACGTCGTCCTCGGTGATCTCCTCTTTCAGCATGCGGCCACTGGCGCCTTCTTCGAGGTGCGCCTCCGCTTCGGCCATCTGTTTTTCCACCGCGATAATCTCGCCGTAGCGAAGCTCCGCCGCCCGGCCCAGATCTCCCTCGCGCTCGGCGCGCTGGGCCTCGGCCTTCAATTCCTCGATGCGTTCCTTAAGCTCCCGCACCCGGGAGATGGCCTTTTTCTCATCCGCCCACTGGTTTCGCTGCGCCTGGCTCTGTTCATCGAGAACGGAGATTCGCTCGCGTATCTGCAACAAACGCTCCCGGCCGTCCTCGTCTTCTTCCCCTTCCAGGGCGCGCTCTTCAATGCGGAGCCTGAGAAGCTCGCGCTCCTGGCGATCGATGTCCTTGGGCAGGCTGTCCAACTCAAGCCTCAGACCGCTCGCGGCCTCATCGATCAAGTCGATGGCCTTATCCGGCAGGTAGCGGTCGCTGATGTAGCGATGCGAGAGCGCGACGGCGGCGACCAGGGCGTTGTCCAGAATGCGGACCCCGTGGTGAATCTCGTATCTCTCCTTCAAGCCGCGCAGGATGGAGACGGCGTCTTCTATATTCGGCTCATCGACCAAAACGGGCTGAAAACGCCGCTCGAGCGCCGCGTCCTTCTCGATGTGTTTTCTGTATTCATCGAGCGTGGTGGCGCCCACGCAGTGGAGTTCCCCACGGGCGAGCGCCGGCTTCAAGAGATTGGAGGCGTCCACCGCCCCCTCCGCAGCACCCGCGCCCACGACGGTGTGAAGCTCGTCGATAAACAGGACGATTTCGCCGGCGGATTCGCTCACTTCTTTCAACACGGCCTTGAGCCTGTCCTCGAATTCGCCCCGGAACTTCGAACCCGCGATGAGAGAACCCATGTCGAGACTGAGCAGGCGCTTGCCCTTGAGACCCTCGGGAACGTCGCCGTCCACGATGCGCTGAGCCAGGCCCTCGACGATGGCGGTCTTGCCCACGCCGGGGTCGCCGATGAGCACCGGATTGTTCTTCGTGCGCCGGGAGAGCACCTGCATGACGCGCCTGATTTCCTCGCCCCGTCCCACGACAGGGTCGAGCTTGCCGGAACGGGCATGCGCGGTGAGGTCGATCGCGAAGCGCTCGAGCGCCTGATAGCGGCTCTCCGCATTCTGATCGGTGATGCGCTGGCTCCCCCGGATTTCCTTGAGCGCTGCGAGTACGGCCTCGCGGTCGAGGGAGGCTACGCGCAGGATTTCCCGGACCTCTGCGCCGCCATTCTCCAGTGCGGCCAGGAGCAGATGTTCGCCGCTCACGAATTCATCCGCCATGGCTTTCGATTCGCGCTCGGCCGCCTGGAAGAGCGTCGCCAACTCTTTCGTGACGTACAAGGGTCCGCCGTTTGCGGCGATTTTCGGGAGTTTCTCCAGGGAGGCTTCCAGTTCTCGGTTCAGGGCGTGTACTTTCTGCCCCGCCTTTTCGATGAGGGGCGCGAGCACGCCTTCGGGCTGAGCCAGAAGCGCCAGGAGAACGTGCGCGGGCATGACGCCCTGGTGTCCTCCCATCTGGGCCGACTCATGGGCGTGCTGGAGCGCCTCTTGCGTCTTGTGGGTGAATTGCTCAAAATTCATGAACGTGTGCTCCGGATTTTTATGTGAAAATTTATGAAAAATTCGATAAATTTCCATAAATTTCTCGGCGCCGAAAACCTCGTCAATTCCGCATGGCGGAGGCGGCCAAGGCTCCTGACACAAGAAAAATATATTATCTTAGTCTATTATTGTCAAGTTTTATAATAACAAAATATGCAGAAATATTCAGCCCTTGTACAGGAAAGCCCCCGCTCACTCGGCGGGGAAAAGGCGGTTTCCTCCGTAAACAAGCCCACATTTCAAGGATATATGGGTTTTAAGACTTTGCAAAAAAACAAAAAAAGAGTAATATTCAAAACTGTAGAGACAAAAACAAATTTCAATGGCCCTCATCAAGGTCAAGGAGAAACAACAGATGACGGATGGAACGATCAATTTATTCGATCAATCTCAAAAGAAACCGCAAGCCATTGAAGGCATTTCGGTTACGCTGACCGCCAACGGCAAGGTGGCCGAGATTCTGGAAGCGGAAGGAAAAACCGGCTACGGCCTGCGCCTGGCCGTCACCGCAGGCGGGTGCTCCGGTTACAACTATGGCCTTTATTTCGAGGAATCCGCCAATCCGGAAGATAAGGTATTCTCCGCCAATGGGCTCGACGTGTTCGTGGACCCCCAGAGCTATCCCGTCATCGCGGGAACGGAAATTGATTTCGTCGATGGCCTCCAAGGCTCGGGCTTCAAGATCAACAACCCCAACGCCATGAGCATGTGCGGTTGCGGCAAATCTTTCACCACTTGATGAAACAATGCCTTACGAGCCCCGGGCGTCATAAGTCCGGGGCTTTTTTTATGGCTACCGAGAGAATTCGCCGTGAGTCGAAACGATAAGACATCCAAGTGGCAATCACCCGGCGCCGTCGTTCTCATCTCCTGCTACGAGTTGGGACACCAGCCCATTGCCGTCGCCTCTCCCCTGGCTTTTTTGCGCGAAGCGGGCTTTCAGCCCTGGGCGATGGACGTGGCGGCGGAGGATTTCTCCCAAGAGAAAATAGCGAATGCGAAATTCGTCGGCATCAGCGTACCGATGCACACGGCGCTCAGGCTCGGCGTAGAAGTGGCGGCGAAAATACGTGAGACGAATCCGAAATGCCATATTTGCTTTTATGGCCTCTATGGCCTGCTCAACAAGGACTATCTTCTCGAAAACGGCGCGGATTCGGCCATAGGTGGAGAGTTCGAATGGCCGCTCGTCAAGCTCGTTCAGGAGCTGTCCCAATCCTCCAAAGTCACCCAGGTTCCGGGCGCGGCCACGAGAGAGCACACATCGGGCCCGTATCTCGAAAAAATTCCCTTGCTCAAGCCCGAACGAAGGGGATTGCCCGCGCTTGAGGCATACGCGCATCTCATAAGCGGGGAGAACCACTATCCCGCCGGGGCCGTCGAGGCGAGCCGGGGCTGCAAGCACTTGTGCCTCCATTGCCCCATTCCGCCAGTGTATGAAGGCCGTTTCTTCATCGTGCCCCAAGAGAAGGTTCTGGAGGATATCGAAGATTTGGCCGCGCAAGGCGCGCGCCACATCACCTTTGCGGATCCCGATTTTCTGAACGGCCCGTCTCATGCGATTCGAGTCGCTCGCGCCTTACACGAGAGATTCCCCGCCCTTTCCTTCGATTTTACGGCCAAAATAGAGCACCTGATCAAACATGAGGCTCTTCTGCCTGAATTCCGGGAAAACGGGTGCGCGTTTTTCGTCACAGCGGTGGAGTCCTTGAGCGACCTCGTGCTCGCTCATCTGGACAAAGGACACAACAGGGAAGACGTCTTTCGCGTGGTGAAAGCCGCCCGGGAGGCGAATGTTTCCATCAGACCATCCCTGGTCGCATTCACGCCTTGGACAACCGACCAGGATTATTTTGATTTACTGGATTTTATCGAAGACTACGCCTTAATCGACGAGGTCGACCCGATTCAAATGGCCATAAGGCTTCTGGTGCCGCCCGGTTCCGATTTACTCGGCTCCACACAGATGGAGGGATACATCAAAGAGCTCGACGCCCAGAATTTCATCTACCGCTGGGATCATCCGGACGCGAGAATGGACAAACTGCACGAAGAAGCGCTCATCCTCGCTGAAGATGCGGCTGCACGCCTTGAGGATGCCGCCACAACATTCATGAGGATTCGCGAATTGGCGGCCGATATTCTGGAGCGCCCCGACCAGGCGCAGGCAAAAGCCGTTTTTGCGCCCGATCGAATCCGCCCGCCTCGTTTGAGCGAATCGTGGTTTTGCTGAGCAGAGCCCACCCAGGGCCAGTTGGCCCTCTAAGTCGCCCAGATAAGATTTACGTCAAAACCTGTGCGTATGTTTCTTCATCGAAGCCGACGATGAGGGTGCTTTGGTGTTTGATGACAGGGGCTCTGAGCGTGCCTGAACGACCCATCAAAAGAGCCAGCACGTCTTCTCGCGCAGGTTTTTTATCTTCGATATTCAGGTGAATCACCTTTCTGCCCCTGGTCGAATACACATCCGCCACGCCATCCAGAACAGAATCGACGTTGCCTTCATCCACCACGTCTTTTTTGGAGCTGGCCTGCTCGGACACCCCGATACCTTTATCCGCAAGAAACGCTTGCGTTTTAGCGCAAGTCTTTCAGCCGGATCGATGATAATACCAATCCACTGCCTTCGGCATTTTCCTGAATCACCTCACGAAACGAGAATCCCTCTCGTTGGAACAACCATGATGGCGGCAAAATGATTCGAGAGTTTCTCGCCCTCAACAGACTCATGATGAAGGCGAGAATGCCACCGTTTGCTCAAAGGTTCATCACGGCGACGGCGCGCACGGGAGAGCCCGTGCCTGCGCGAATTTTCAGTGGGAGCCCCACGTAGAGAAACTCCTTCCCCGCCACCGCTTCGATATTCGCCAGATTTTCCGTGTTGTGGCGCTGAAGCTCCCGGCAAAGCACATGGCAGGGAAACGTCAGTTCCGTGGTGTTCACGCCGGCGTCGATGCTGGGCGCATCCTGGCCGATATTCACCACGCCGCATTCGCGATAGAGGAAGTTCGCGGCGTCATACCCCAAGCCCGGGTACGTGGTGAGATAATCGTCCGTAGGATAAGTGCGCTTGAAATGCCCGCCCGTGAAAAGAAGCGTGCCGTCTTTGGGCGGCGTCAGGTTCGCCGCCGAAAGCTCATCCTGCAGCAACTGCAAGGAAATCTCCTCCATCGGCTCCACCTTGCCCGTGAAGTCCAGCGCAATCGCCCGGGTGATGAACCACTCGAGCGGTGCCTGATCGATGTTCGGAGCCGTTTCGCGTTCATCGATATGGCTCACTGAATCGGTATGTGTCGGCCCGTGGTCGCACATGTGGAGCATCATGGCCGCATAGGTGATGTCCTTGGGCCGAATCGGCGCGTTGGCCGCGTCTTCGTGCCTGGCGACGTATTCGATCGTCGTCGCCGGATGCCCGGGAAACCGGGGTGCGCCGGTGTAGATTTCCTGGCTCAGATCGATGATTTCATACATGCTCATCTCCTAAAATACGATCCGCAAAACCCCCGCATGCGCATGCGGGGGCTTCATCGTTAACGATAATCAGGAGACGCCGCCGACAGTGACGCCGTTCGAGACCGGACACTCGAGGTCGGGCCACACTTTCGTCATGAACGTCTCCAACTCATAAATGACTTCTTCCTTGGGGCACTGCGCATAGTGCCAGATCAAGGTGATGAACTCCGAAGGCACTTTTTCATACGTTTCCTCCCATTCGCGCTTGAGCGTATCTACCGTACCTCCCAGGAATATTCCACTTTCCTTGATGTTCTGGATCCAGTCGATGCTTTCCGTGTCGTCCGGGAACTGGGGGAAGAAGGGCACGTAGAAGTTCTGGTAGATATCCTGATCGTATTTCCTGAGTTTTTCGTTGTACTCTTCTTCGGTATCCGTCACATGAATCCAGCGGCAAACGCATTGTCTCTCACCATGGGCGAAGTTGTGGCCCGCCTTGGCCGCCTCCTCCATGTAGAGATAGGAGAATTCCTCCATCTTTTCCAGCTTGGTGAAATACACGGGCCGGAATCCGTGTTTCGCCGCGAATTTTATGGAATCCGGGCTCGCGCTCACGGCTTGAAACATGGGTGGATAAGGCTCTTGGTAAGGTTTGGGAACAACGCTCACCCTTCGCACCCGATTGTCATCGCCGACCTCGCCGATTGCACCGGCATCCCGAGCGCTCCTCCAGGCCGGATAATCGATTCCATCCTCATAGGGATAGGGAATCTCGTAATGCGCTCCTTTCACTTCCACCGAATCTTCTTGCCAGAATTTAAGCAGCATCTCGACGCGCTCTTCGAAGATGTCGCGGTTCTTCACGTCGTCGGCGCCGCCCAAGTCCGAGGAGACGGTGGCGCGGGTGTCGCTGAACTGGCCCAGGATGTTCGCCCACCTGGACTGATACCCCCTCGCCACGCCGCAGAAGAATTTGCCCTTGGTGATGTGGTCGAGAATGGCCGTCTCCTCGGCCACGCGAATCGGATCCTGCGTCGCCATAACGTAACCGAGCGCGCCCACTCTCGCGTCTTTCACCTGAGCGGCCCACCATGCGTTGAGAACGCCCGGATTGGGGCCTACCTCATAGCCCTCGGAGTGCAGATGGTGCTCAATGGTGCTGATGCCCCATACGCCCATCTCATCAGCGGCCTTCACGATGTCGACCCATTCATGAAGCACGTGATGGTACAAATCCTTGTCCCTGGCCAGGGGCCTTTTCTGCTCGCGCTCCTCTCGGCTTTCCGTCGGCAGCATGGGGTATAGCTGGACAATCACTTTGGGTTTCGCCATCGCCTTCTTCTCCTTCCTCGACAGGGATTTGCTCCTTAAAGCATCCGAGCAAAGATATTCTTCACCTTTGGGCGCCGGCGGCCGGCGCTTGTTTTGATGAATACATTTTATTTTTCACTTTATGGAGGAGCATCGATAATTTCTCTCTTTCCTCATCCTCTAGATCATTCATGAGTTCCGCGATGCGCGAATAATAGTCTGGAAAAATAGAATTCAGGCTCTCTTTTCCTTTTGATGTGAGACGGACAATGATTTTCCTTCTATCGCCATCGTGGCTGAAGCGCTCGATGAGTCCATCGCGCTGAAGGCCCTTCATCAACCCGGTCATCGTCGCACGCGTTACACCCGCTTGTCTGGCCAGCTCCGATGGGCTGAGGCCCGACCCGTTGTTTCTGACTTGGGAGCGCAGCAACAACAGCAAAACGATGAACCTGCCCTGCGATACGCCGTGGTCGGCCAGATACGTTTCAAAGGCGGTGAGCATATCACTACCGACCTGCAAAAAAAGATAAAAAAGCATGACCGAGGAAGTATCCAGCGAGGAATACTCCGGCACGAGGGGCCTGAAATCTTCCTCGTTGGGCAGTTCTTTCATGTAGAACATGGTTTTGCTCCGAGAATTAAATGCTATGGGGCCTAATTATATGGGGCCTTACAATCCCAGTCAACCGGCGGCTTCCTGTTGATGTTTCATAATGAAAATACGACGATGGCGGAAGAAATTACGTTTTTGGGGTACTGGCATATCCGTCGAATGGGATATACTATCAGGAAGATGTTGATATCCTGAAAAATAAAGGATATCTATCCAGAGATTGATGAATCTACTTTGGCCGCTTCGCCGTAGATGCTGAATGATTGAATATCCAGGAGGATTTCTGAAATGCGCTCTCAAGACTTCACTCGCTCGACCGGGCAACGAGTCATCGCACAAGACGCCGCCGCATTCATGCAGCGCGTCTATGGATGGATGACGCTGGGGCTCTTCGTCACGGGTTTCAGCGCGCTCTACGTCGCATCCAGCCCCGCCGCCATTCAATTCATCTTCGGAAGCTCCATCTCGGTATTTCTGGTCATCGGCGTTCAACTCGCCCTGGTTTTCTCCATCAGGCCGGTGATGCGCAGCAAAGGCTGGCAAGCGGGCGCGATTCTGTTCCTGCTCTACAGCGCGACGCTGGGCGTTACCGTTTCCACCCTGCTCTTGCGCTACACGCTCACTTCCGTGGCTCAGGCGTTTTTCGTCACCGGCGGCGCGTTCGGCGGATTGACCCTTTTTGCTTTCGTCACAAAAAAAGACTTGTCGGGCGTGGGCAATTTCTGCATGGTGGGCCTTATCGGCATCATCCTCGCCAGCGTCGTTAACATCTTCGTAGCCAGTTCCGCCGTTCATTTCGCCATCAGCGTTCTGGGCGTTCTCATCTTTGCGGGACTTACGGCCTATGACACCCAGAAGATGAAGGAATACGCCTACACCCAGGACACGGATAATGAAACGGGCAGGCGCGCCTCCATCATGGCGGCGCTCGAACTCTACCTCGATTTCATCATGATGTTTATTTACCTTACACACCTTCTGGGCGCCTCGCGCGATTGAAGAAAGTGTCTTCATCCATGAGCCGGGGCTTAAGGCCCCGGCTTCGCTATAGTGAAAGCTTTACTGAGAATCTATAACCCGCCTGTTTAATTTCCCGAAAATGAGTGCTATAATGAGATTAATGATAGAAGAAACGCCCATAATCGCCCTCATAGGAGCATAACCTTATGGGCATTCGCATCGCTATTGGGGCGATTATCGCCGTACTCCTTGGTGGAACAGGATATTTCGCTCAGGAATCCCATACAACGAAAAATCAGTTGCAAAAACGAGAGATCCAGCTTTCAGCGGAAAAAGACAATACCGCTAAGCTGAACCTTCGTTTCAAAACAATAGAGCAGCAGATGAAGGGTTTGCAGTCCCGACTCGATAAAGAGGGGACCTCCGCGAAAACCGAGATTCAAGAGATGAGCCGACAAATCGCGGAGAAAAGCGCCAGCCTCGATCAGGAAAAAGCGAAAGTCCAAAACCTAGAAATTACGCTCAAGCAAATCCAGACGACCCTCGATGACGAGCGTAAGGCTCGCTCAGAGGCGGAAAAAACAAATCAACAGAACACCGAACTCGCCGGGAATCGAGCCGAAGAGATAAAGCGTCTCGATACCCAAGCCAAACAGATGAGCCAACTCATCACCGAGAAAAACACCGACATCAAGCAGGAAAAAGCTGAAATTCGAAACCTCAAAACCACACACGACATAATCAACAGCTCTCTCAATAACGAGCGTAGAATGCGCGCCGAGGTGGAAAAAGCAAACAAAGAAAGCCTAGAACTAGCCGCCAAGCGAGCCGAAGAGATAAAGCGTCTCAATACCCAAGCCAAACAGATGAGCAAACTCATCACGGAGAAAAACACCGACATCAAGCAGGAAAAAGCTGAAATTCGAAACCTCAAAACCACACACGACATAATCAACGGCTCTCTCAATAACGAGCGTAGAATGCGCGCAGAGGCGGAAAAAACAAACAAAGAAAGCCTAGAACTAGCCGCCAAGCGAGCCGAAGAGATAAAGCGTCTCAATACCCAAGCCAAACAGATGAGCAAACTCATCACGGAGAAAAACACCGACATCAAGCAGGAAAAAGCTGAAATTCGAAACCTCAAAACCACACTCGACATAATCAACAACTCTCTCAATAACGAGCTCAAAATGCGCGCCGAGGCGGAAAAAGCAAACAAAGAAAGCCTAGAACTAGCCGCCAAGCGAGCCGAGGAGAAAAAACGCCTCGAAGCCCAAACCAAAGATATGAACCAATTCATCGCCGAGAAAAACGCCGGTCTCGAGCAGGAAAAAGCGAAAACCCGAAAACTCGAAATCGCCCTCAGCCGAATCCAGGCAAGCCTCAAGAGCGATCGCAAAACACAAGCGTTCGTCGACAAATTGAGCAAACAAAACCTCGAGTTCGCAGCTGACCGGGCCAAAGAGATAAAACGCCTCGAAAAAGTCAGGGGTATTCTCGAGACCCAAGTGGCGAGGATGGATCGACTCATCGAGTCCGAGCAGAAAAAAGCGAAAGATCATGGTGTCACCGATAAGCGCAATACAACAGCAAAGGTGGGAACAGAAAAGGCGCAAAATGGCGATCTCGCGAGAAAACAAGCCGGGGAAATAGCCCGCCTCGAAAAAACCAGGATGGTCCTCAACACCCAGGTTCAGGAGATGAGCCGGCTGATTGCGGAAAAAAACGCCGGCATCGTGCGCGAAAAAACGAAGGCCCAAAACCTCGAACTCGCGCTCAATCAAATCCGTGGAACCCTCGATGCTGAGCGCAAGACGCGAGCGAAGGCGGAAAAAGCAAATGCGCAAATCGCCGAATTCGCGAGAAATCAAACCAAAAAGATAGAGAGCTTCGTAAAAGCCAAAGAGCTTCTCGGGGCACAGGTCCAGGAGATGAGCCAACTCATTGCGGAGAAAAACTCCGGCATCGAACAGCAAAAAGCGAAAACCCAAAACATCGAAAATGCACTCAAGATGCGCACCGAGGAGACGGATCGCCTCGCAAAAGCCAAAGAGCTTCTCGGGGCACAGGTCCAGGAGATGAGCCAACTCATCGCGGAGAAAACTTCCGTGTCCGAACTCATCAAAAACAAGCTGGATCAGACAAACTTGAGCCTGTCGGAAACGATCAAAAAACACACGCTGGTAATCGCGCGTTCAAAAATACTCGAGAAAAAAGCGCGCGAAGAGGCCGAGCGGGCCCAAAAACTGGAATCTGACCTGAACGAGATGAACAAAAAGCTGAAAAAACAGTTCGTCAGTCTGCAGCAGACCAAAGACTTGCTCCGCGTCACCTTCGTGAACAGTCTTTTGTTTGATTCCGGAAGCGCCAGACTCAAAGAAAAAGGCTTAGAGGCGCTTCTAAGTGTTGCGGAGTTTCTCCAGAAACAAAAAGACAAAGTGATACGAGTAGAAGGACATACGGACAATCAGCCCATCAAAGGCAATTTGCTCGATCGTTATCCCTCGAATTGGGAACTTTCGTTCGCGCGCGCCGTTTCCATCGTCAAATTCCTGGAATCGAATAACATATCGCCTGCGCGCATGTCGGGGACCGGGCATTCGTTTTACCGCCCCGTGGCGAGCAATGACACCGGAGATGGCCGCGCCAAGAACAGACGAACCGATATACTGCTGAGCAATCGCACCCCGAAAGCTGCAGCGACAACCCCCTAGCATTTTCCGGGTATAAAAGGCTAAATCTTGAGGACCGCCTCTAGTTCGGAACCGAGTGGTTTTTCGGCAATCACGGCGCCAGTGAGTCTATCTTCCTGAAAAACCTCGTTGGCCACGCGCTGAATGTCTTCCTCGCCCACGGAGTCTATATCCGCCAACTCCTCCTCCACGGAATACACCTTTCCTCTCAGCATGAGATTCGAGCCGTTTCGCCCCGCATGATATTCCGAACTCTCGTGTATCTGGAGATTTCCCTTGATGTATCGCTTCGCTTCGGCCAGTTCCTGGCTCGTGACGAGTTCGCTCTTGAACTTTCCCGTTTCGGAGAGCATCACCCCGGTCGCCTCCACCGCCTTTTCGAGAGCCACTCCCGCCTTCAGCTCAACCATGCCCGTATCGGTGTAGCGGTGCGGCGCGGCGCCCACGCTGTAGGCAAGACCCCGCTTCTCCCGCACTTCGGTGAATAGCCTGCTGCTCATCTTCCCGCCCAATATGTTGCACATCACCCGGAGGGGAGCGGCGTCTTCGTGGTTCAGGCCGAAGGCGCGAAACCCGAGTGCGAGATTCACCTGATCCGTCTGGCGGGCCTGATCCACGATTTTTGCCTTGCTCGCTTCGGGCAAGCCGGGAGGAAAAGGCTTATCCTCGCTGCCGCTCCGATCACCAAAGTGTTTCTCGGACAGCGCCATCACGTCTTCGTGCTTCACGCCGCCCGCCACGGAAATCACCGTGTTGCCGGGGACGTACCATTTCTCTATCAACTCGCGCATGTGTTCAGGCTCAATCGCGCTGATGGTCTCCCGGTTCCCGATGACGCCCATCTGCAGGTTGTAGATGGTGGTCTCCAGCATATCCGACACCCAGATGCGCGGCATGTCCTCATACATCTTCAACTCTTCGAGGATGACCATCCGCTCCCGAGCCCATTCGTCTTTATCCAACAGGCAGTTATTCACCGCATCCGCATAGACTTCCAAGACAGTGGCGAACGCATCGGCCGGCGCCGTAAAGTGATAGCAAGTGCGCTCGGACGCCGTATTCGCGTTGATGGATGCGCCGTTGCCTTCCATCTCACGCGCGATGTCGAGCGTTGTTCTCGAAGGCGTGCCCTTAAAAACCATATGCTCCAGCGCATGGGAAACACCCACTACTTCATCGCGCTCATGGCGACCACCACAGCCGAAATAAATATGGAACGCCACCGCCGCCGACTCGGAGCGTTCCGCCGTCACCACGCGAATCCCGTTGGAAAGTTTATCCTCGACAATCTTCATGAGGCCTCCTGAATTGAGAAAGCGCGAACCTTCACCTGAATGAGAATTATTTTAATGGTGCCGGAGAGAGGACTTGAACCTCCACGAGCCGAAGCCCACTAGAACCTGAATCTAGCGCGTCTACCAGTTCCGCCACTCCGGCGAGAAGATTGGTAGTCACTTCCTATATCGGGGGGCGGATGCGTTGTCAAGGATTCGAGTCGATGAATAAAACTATCCCGTCATTTGATATACTCGCTGGGCAACGGAACAGCCCCTAATCCAACTAGGCTTTTTGATATATGCGGAAAATCACATTCTATACGCGAAGCGAGTGCCATCTATGCCATGAGGCGAAAGCGGCGATAATGCGCCATTTCCCGGACCTCATCATCGATGAGGTCGACGTGGATAGGGACCCGGAACTAAAGCGCCTGTACGGCGAGGAAGTGCCCGTCGGCTTCTTGGGGAAAATTAAAGTTTTCAAATTTCATTTAGACGTCAAGCGACTGCGCCGCCTGCTCGATGAACCAGAACCAAAGAAATGAACCTGCTCGCGTTTTACGGATTCATCACCGTCATTTCCCTGAGCGGCGTCATGTCGCCGGGTCCTCTTACGGCATTTCTCATCGCGCGCGGCAAACAAAGCCCGTGGGCCGGAATCTGGGTTACCCTCGGACACGCCCTGGCCGAAGTCCCGCTCATCATCGCCCTGTACGCCGGGTTGCAGCCTTTTTTTGAAATCCAGGGGATACGCGAGGGCGTCTCTTTGCTTGGCGGGGGCGTCCTCGTTTATCTAGGAAGCGGCGTGTTCAAAATTTTCAGGACCGCCGCCCCCGAGCAAAAGAGCGTTCTTCAGTGCAACGCCCTCACCGGCGGCGTCCTGCTCACGGTCCTGAACCCCTACTGGGTTTTGTGGTGGCTCACCATTGGCGCGAACCTCATCGCGCGAACGAGCAAATTCGGGTGGTTGGCCGGTTTGGCGGGAATGATCGTCGTTCACTTGCTGGCGGATGCGGTATGGGCCGTTTTCATCACTTGGTCATCGAACCAGGGGAGCCGCATGATCGGTGAAACCGGGTGGATAAGAATCGAGCAGGGCTGCGCGTGGGTGATGCTGGGCTTCGGGGTTTTCTTCATCTACGACGGTCTAGTGGCTCTGCTGGCCTAGCTGCCCAACTTTTCCCGTCCGTTTTCAATATCCAAATGAATCTGATTGACGAGTTCTTGGGGGCCTGAAAACTTTTTTTCTTCGCGCAAGCGGGAGACGAATTCCACCCGAATAGATTTTCCATAAATATCCTCTTCCCAATCCAGCAAGTGTGTTTCGAGAGTCACTTCTTTTTTATCGAACGTGGGTCGATTCCCGATGTTCGTCACGGCGGGATGCCGGAGTCCCTCTCTTCCATCGAGCTGCACCCGACAGGCATACACCCCGTTTTCGGGAATCAGGATGGGCGGATAATCCACGTTGGCCGTCGGTATGCCGATTTGCCGGCCCCGCCCGTCGCCACGAACCACTCTTCCTCCTATCATATGGTGCTGCCCCAGCAGGCGAGCGGCCTCCTCCACCGCCCCGCTCAGAAGCAGTTTTCGTATCTCCGTACTGCTGACCCGCCTCCCCTCGAACATATAAGGTTCCAGCACGTGTGTTTCGAAGCCGGTGTTAGCTCCCTCTTCCTGCAGGAGTTCGACGTTTCCCGCACGCCCTTTCCCGAAACGGAAGTTGAAGCCGATCGCCACGAGCGAAGCTTTTAGGCCTTCGCCGATAATCTGCCCCACGAAATCCCTCGCCTCGGTTTGCGCCAGACGGGGCGTGAATTTTTCAATCACCACGGCGTCAATATCCTGGGCTTCTAAGCGGGCCAGCTTCTCTTCGAGGGTCGTCATCAGAGGGGGGCGTCTTTCGGGAGCAACCACGGAGAGGGGGTGCGGCTCGAACGTCAGGATGACGCTCCGGCCGCCTCGTCGGGCGGCCTCTTCTTTGATGAACCGGCAAATCTCTCTGTGAGCGAGATGAACACCGTCAAAATTCCCGATACTCAATACAGAGGGAGAATCCTCACAATCATAGGCATCTACTCCCTCGAAAACTTCCACCGCTCGCTCACCTCAAAAGAATTTCGCCTTGCACGAAGCCACTACGGACCGAAGATTACTTGCAGAAATCTTTCTAACAGAGCGCCACGCACTTGCGCAAGAAAAGAAAGGGCGACGCTCTATCTCCCGTATTTACAAAGACTAACCGATGGTAAAGCAAAACTCATTTCCCTTTTTACCCCGATACGAGTAGTATATTCTTCAAGAAACCGGAAAACTGGACCACGAGAATGATGTGCAGATTCACGGTAAAAGCGATTTGCGTTTTGCGCCGCCAGTAACGTGGAGCAATTTTTTTCATGAAACCGCCCAAATTATTAGCTTGTCACTGTATTGCGCTTTCAATTCTCATTTCCTTATCCTCATCTCCTCTCGCGGACGTAGCCTCCGCCGCAGAATCCACCATGTCTGCGGAAATTTCTTTTGAACGTCCGCGCAGCAAGGTGGCGCCGCCGACCATCAAAGGACTTCGCCTCGCGCTATCCATACGAGAAGCCGTAAGCATCGCCCTTGCGCGCAATTTCGACATCACTATCGCCGGGTTCGACCCCGACATCGCGGAAAGCAACGTCATCAGAGAACGCTCCGCCTTCGATCCCCAAGCCGTCGTGGATACGAACATCAGCAAATCAAAGCTCGGCTCGGCGAACAGCGTATTCAATAGGACAGGGGGAATACGGGAAACCGACACCCTGGGGGTAGCGGCCGGCATTCGCCAAAGGCTCATCACGGGAGCAGAGTATTCACTTATCCTGCGAAGCATTAGAGAATCGTCTAATTCTCCGCAAAATGTTTTCGATCCGAACTTTCAAACCAGTCTCACTTTCACCATCGAACAACCCCTGCTCAAAAATTTCGGCATCGATCTCAATCAAGCCAGAATCAAGGTGGCCATGGCCACGAAAGAACAAACGCTCCACACATACCGAACCAGGGTCATCGATACAATAGACGCCGTTGAACAAGCCTATTGGGACCTCGTCTTCTCCATTGCAATCCTCCAATTCAGGCAAAAATCTCTCGATCTCGCCAAGGACCTCTTGAGACGAAACAAGATTCAAGTCGAGGTCGGCACCCTCGCCCCGATAGAGATAACGGAAGCGCAAGCCACCGTCGCCTCCCGGGAAGAAGCCCTTCTCGTGACGCAGCAACAAGTCAAAGACCGGGAAGACATCCTGAAAATGCTCCTGAACGTCACGGATACGCCTTCTTCCTGGGGCATCGAGATTCTACCGACCGAAAAGCCGAAGTTTAAGGCCGTCAAAGTAGATGAGATGCAACTCATACTCGACGCCTTGCGTAAGCACGCGGAACTTGAAAAAGCCCGCATCGAAATCGACAAAAGGCGAATCGACCTGAAAGTAGCGAAACAAAATCTATTGCCCGAAGTCAATCTGAACGCATCGGCGTCCAACAACGCTCTCGCGGATGACCAGGGAGAGGCCTTCGAGGAGCAATTCAAAAACAAGAGATACAGCTTCTCCGGTGGAATCTCGTTCCGTATTCCCCTCGGAAACAGGAGAGCGAAGGCGGACTACCGCCAGGCGCAACTCAGGCACGCTAAAACGGTGGCCTCCTACCACCAAACGCGGCAATCCATCATGGAAAAAGTTCACCGAAGCGCGCGCCGGATTCGCCTGGACGTCAAAAGAATCCAAGCCACGCGCGTCGCCAGAAGGCTGGCGGAAGAACGCCTGGACGCCCAGGAGAAAAAATTCAAGGTCGGGCTCTCGACGAGCAGAGACATTCTCGAAGACCAGGAAAGGCTGGCCAACGCGCTGGCGCAAGAAACCCGGGCGCTCATCGACTACCGCAAATCCCTCGCCTCATTGGACAGGGCGACACATTCCACTCTCGAGCGATTCCAGATCGAAATGTTCTATCCCGGCGAGGCCAAGACGAAACCGACCAAAGCGAAACCTACCCAAAAATGAGTCATCCCCGAATTTTGGGAATGGACTTCGGCGAAAAGCGGGTAGGCCTCGCCATCAGCGATTCTCTGGGTCTGACATCCCAACCGCTCGGCCTCATTGAAAGACAAAGTGATAAGCAACTGCTCGACGAGTTGGGCGGCATCATCCGTGAGCGTGATGTTCATCTGCTGGTCGTGGGACACCCCGTCGGCCTATCGAACCGGGATACGTCCAGGGCGAAGCGCACCAGAAGGATCGTGAAATTCTTCCGGGAAAATCTCGATATTCCCGTCGAAAAATGGGACGAGCGACTCAGCACGACGCAGGCGGACCGGGTCTTGAACGAAATGGAAACCAAACCGAGCCGGAAGATAAAAAAGCGCGACGTCATCGCGGCGCAACTCATTCTACAGGCGTACCTGGATCATCAGAACATGAAGCGCCCGACCTCCCATGGCTGAAAACGAAAATCTTTCAGAAGAAAGCGATGCGCCGGAAACAAAGCCTCCCGCCGAAAAGCGGCGGCTCGGGAAATTACTCGTCGCGCTTTTCTCCCTCATGATCCTGAGCACTTTTGTCGGCTATCAATATCTCGACGACGAATTCAACCGGCCCGCCAACCCGCAGGCAAATGAAACGAAGCTCATTCACGTCCGCTCGGGAATGTCCTTCGCCCAGATTCTGGAATTGCTGGATAAAAGCGGTTTAATTCGAAACCCGGGGTTGTTCCACCTCCAGGCCAGACTCAGGGGCGGCGCCAATAGCATTCAAGCCGGCGTCTATGCGCTCAAAGCATCCAAGTCGCCACGAGAGATATACCGAGATTTATCGGAGGGCAGAGTCGCCCGGCGTACCTTTACTATTCCCGAGGGCTACAACATCCGGGAGATTGCCCGAACGATCCAGCGCGCCAAACTCGCCAGTGCAGGGGAAATTCTCAGAATTTCGCGCGACCCTTCTTTTCTTCGAGAACTGAACATTACCGCGGCTTCTCTGGAGGGATATCTGTTCCCCGACACGTACCATTTCCCGGTGGGCGCTTCGGCGAAAAAAATCCTGCGCTTCATGGTTCGCACGATGCGGAAAAAATTCTCGCCCTCTCTTAGAAAACAAGCGAAAACGATGGGATTCACCGTCCACCAGGCGCTCACGCTGGCCTCGATTATCGAAAAAGAAACTTCCCTGAGCAGTGAGCGCCCGCTCATCGCAGCCGTATTCACCAATCGGCTCAAGCGAAGAATGCGCCTTCAAAGCGACCCCACCGTCATATACGGACTGCCTCACTTCGATGGAAACATCACAAAGAATGATTTGCGATACGATTCACCCTACAACACCTACCTCTACCGGGGACTCCCCCCAGGCCCTATCGCCAGTCCGGGGCTCGAATCCATCAAATCGGCGTTGAACCCCGCCAAAGTGAAATATCTGTATTTCGTGGCCACCAAGAACGGCGGCCACCGGTTTTCTCGCACTTACCGCGAACATCGCCGCGCCGTGAATCAATACCAACGCAAATAGATACAGGTTGACCCCGGAATTATGGTAGTGGCATGATTGTCAATTAGTTCCCTGGTGCAAGAAGGCGCAAAAGTTCTAGAGATATTTAAGCGCAGACTCCTGATTCTTATCCTCCATTCGGCTCATCCAGCGAACGCCCGGACGAGGACCCGAACACATGGCGACCAGATTACTTCTCCTCGACGAAAGCCTTCTGGTGCAGCGGGTCGTGGAATTGGCTTTTAGAAACACGAGCGTTGATACCCTTATGGCGGAGGATGCCGATGCAGCCCTCGAAATGGCGGAGAATGCGCCACCGGACATCGTCGTTGCCAGCCTGGACATGGAGAATTCCGATGGCTTGGACTTTTGTCGACGCCTGCGCGAAAAACCGGGATTATCCCAAGTGCCTCTTCTCGTTTTGACGAGCACGCGCAACAGCGTCAGTGATGAAAAAATCCAGGAAGTGGGTGCGACAGGAAACATCGAAAAACCGTTCAAGCCGATTGTATTCACGACGGAGGTGGAGCGCATTCTCGGCCCGGGGGCTGGCGTACCGACTCCAGACCGCAAAGAACAGGCGGAGCCAGATTTCCCGGAAAAAGCAATGGAGGAGAAAGCGCCCCAGCCTTCAGGGGACATCATAGGGGAGTCCAAAGAAACCCCTCCCGCTCCAGTCGCGGAAGAAGCGCTCGAAGAAACGGAAGAGGCTCTCGCCGACGCAGAGAGTGCGCCATCTGCGAGCGAGGAGGAAGAACAACCACCCTTTTCCGCTCCTGGGCTGGACAGCGAAAAACTCGATCCCATCATCCATAAATACCTGGAAGAAGCCGCGGAAAAGATCGTCCCCACATTGTTGCGCCGCATCGAATCCATCGTGGTGGCGCAACTCCCTGATATCGTAGAGCAAATCGTTCTTAGAGAAATCGAAAAAATCAAACGCGGAGAATAACCTTTGCTGGAACCTCGTTACGACCCGAAAGGGGCCGAAGATCGCTGGTATGCCGAATGGCTGAAGCGCGGATATTTTCACGGCGCGCCCAGCGAGAGCCAAGAACCGTATTCCATCGTCATCCCGCCACCGAACGTGACGGGCTCCCTGCACATGGGCCACGCCCTGAACAACGCCTTGCAGGACATCCTTGTCCGCTGGAAGCGCATGAGCGGCCTGAGCGTCTGCTGGATGCCGGGCACCGACCATGCGGGCATCGCCACCCAGAACGTGGTGGAGCGCCAACTCGCCGCGGAGAACCTCTCACGAGAATCCCTGGGGCGTGAGAAATTCATCGAGCGCGTCTGGAACTGGAAAGCCGAGAGCGGCGGAACCATCATTCGCCAGCTTCACCGCCTGGGTGCTTCGTGCGACTGGGAGCGCGAGCGATTCACGATGGACGAGGGACTCTCCCGCGCCGTGCGCGAAGCCTTCGTGAGGCTCTACGAAGAGGGACTGATTTACCGCGACAATTATCTGGTGAACTGGTGCCCGAGATGCGAGACGGCCGTCTCCGACTTAGAAGTCGATCACGAAGATCAGGACGGCCACCTCTGGGAATTCCATTATCCGCTCTGGGACGGCGGGGATGGCGTCACCATCGCGACGACGCGCCCCGAGACCATGCTCGGCGACACGGCCGTGGCCGTTCATCCCGATGATGAGAGATACAAGAACCTCGTGGGCGAACATCTCCGCCTGCCGCTTCTGGACAGAAAAATCCCCGTCATCGCGGATTCTTTCGTGGACGCCGAGTTCGGCTCCGGCGCCGTGAAGATCACGCCCGCGCATGACCCGAACGACTTCGAGGCGGGCCTCAGAAACGATCTGCCGCAAATCAACATCCTCACCCCGGGTGCGAAAATCAACGAAAACGGAGGACCTTACGAGGGGCTCGACAGGTTCGAGGCGCGGAAGCGCATCATCGCCGACATGGAAGCGCAAGGGTTGATGCGCGGGGTGGAATCCCATCGCCACGCCGTGGGGGGATGCTACCGCTGCGGCACCGTGATCGAGCCATATCTCTCGAAACAATGGTTCGTGCGCGCGAAACCCTTGGCGGAGGAATCGATTCGCGCCGTAGAGGATGGACGCATCAAAATCATTCCCAAACAGTGGGAATCCACCTATTTCGAGTGGATGCGCAACATACGCGACTGGTGCATCAGCCGCCAGATTTGGTGGGGTCACCAGATACCCGCCTGGTACAACGACGAAACCGGGGAGGTCATCGTCTCGCGCGAAGACCCCGGCGACCCGAACCTAAGACGCGAAACCGACGTGCTCGACACCTGGTTCAGTTCCGCGCTCTGGCCTTTTTCGACGTTCGGCTGGCCGGACGACAATCCCGACCTGAAATACTTCTACCCCACGTCCGTTCTGGTCACGGGCTTCGACATCATCTTCTTCTGGGTCGCCAGAATGATCATGACGGGACTCAAGTTCATGGACGACGTCCCCTTTCGCCACGTCTACATTCACGCCCTCGTGCGGGATGAGCAGGGACAAAAGATGAGTAAGACGCGGGGAAACATTATCGATCCGCTGGAGATCATCGAGGAATACGGCACGGATTCGCTGCGCTTCACGCTCACCGCCATGGCCGCCCAGGGGCGCGACATACGCCTGTCCATGGAGCGAATCGCCGGGTACCGGAATTTCTGCAACAAAATCTGGAACGCGGCCCGCTTCACCCTGATGAATCTGGGCGAGCAAGTTCCTCCCATGCCGCCCAGAGAGGCGCTCTCTCTAGGTGACAGGTGGATAATGAGCCGCTTGAACAACCTGACGCGCCAGGTGGACAAGGCGCTCGAGGAATACCGCTTCAACGACGCCGCGCTGGCGCTGTACCATTTCACATGGCATGAATTGTGCGACTGGTACTTGGAAGTCATCAAACCCGCCCTCACCTCGGATGAGCGCGGCGACGAGAGCCGCGCGGTGCTCGCCGAAGTTCTAGAGCGCACGCTTCGCCTTCTGCATCCGATCATCCCCTTCATCACCGAGGAAATCTGGCAGAAACTCCCGAACCGCAAGGGCGAGAGCATCATGATAGCCGAATGGCCGAGGCCGCAGGATGGGTGGGACGACCCCGAGGCGGAAGCGGAATTCGAGGCCCTGATGGACATGATCGGCGGCATCAGGAACATACGGGGAGAGTTGAACATTCCCCCCAACAAGGAGATGGAGGCGCATATTCAGGTGCACGACTCCAAGAAACTCGACATCATCATGCGCGAATCCGAATGGATACGGAGACTGGCGAAGCTCTCGCCCGACTGGAAGGTCGGTCCCGACGTGGAGCGGCCCAAGGCGTCGGCCCACACCGTTTTCGGCTATGGACAGGCGTTCGTCCCCATCGGCGGCCTCATCGACATCGAAGAAGAACTGAAGCGTCTCGACAAACAAATCGCCGACGCAAGCGATACGATAGCGAGTCTGGAGAAAAAACTCGCCAACCCCTCCTTCATCGAACGCGCGCCCGCTGAAATCGTGGATAAGGACAAAAACCGTCTGCGTGACACCCAGGAGCGCGCGGAAAAACTCCGCGAGAGCGCAGAGCGCATATCGGAGTTCCAAAACTAGATGGATTCTATCGGCGCCAACCAAAAGGTGCTGGACTGGCGGGTCGAAACGATTGACGAGGCGAGTTCCACCAACGATCTGGTTTCGGCCCGTGCGCGGCAAGGCGAAGCGAGCGGCCTCGTCGTACGGGCGATATCCCAAACCAAAGGAAGAGGACGGCTGGGGCGCTCCTGGTTTTCACCGCCGGGGGGCGGACTCTACTTCTCGGCCCTGCTTCGTCCGGATGGCGAAACCGAAATTTCACCCGTCGTGACACTACTCCTCGGCGTCGCCGCCGCAGAGGGCCTCCGAGAGGCGACGGGCCTTCGTATCGGGCTCAAATGGCCGAACGATTTGAGGGTAGACGGAAGAAAAATCGGTGGAATCCTGTGCGAATATATCAGCCCCCCGAATCAGCCCCCCGCCGTCGTCGCAGGCTTAGGCGTCAACCTCACGACGCAGCGGGTCGATTTCCCCCCCGAACTGCGAGAAACAGCATCCTCGGTTCTTCTCTCGGGAGGGCGGGTTCCTGACGCGGAGCATCTTCTCCATCTCCTTCTAGGGCGCATCGACGCCCGACTCAAGGAATATAAAACAAGTGGTTTCGGTGAATTCCGGAACCAGTGGCTTCACTTATGCGATAATATAGGCGAGAGAATTTCCGTTCGCGTTGGGGATGAGAAGTGTGTTGGAAAAAACAACGGGATTGACGAGGCGGGCTGCCTGCTCCTGGAAAAACCCGACGGGTCGATCGAGAGGATAAACTCCGGCGAGGTGGAACTCCCATGAGCGAAAACGCCTACTTGTTGGCCATCGACGTAGGCAACACGCAAACCGTCGTCGGGCTTTTCGACGGGGAGGACCTCATATCGAATTGGAGGCTCGGCTCCGTGGCCCGCCGCACGACGGATGAACTGGCCATTCTCATGGAAGGCTTGTTCCGGCTCGGGGGACACCAGATGTCGGACGTGGGCCGTGTGGTGATGGCGAGCGTCGTCCCTCCCCTGGGGCCGAATCTCGAGGAAATGGCCATACGCTATTTCGGCGTCAAACCACTGGTCGTCGGCCCGGGAATACGGACGGGAATCTCCATAAAATACGACAATCCCCGTGAGGTGGGAGCGGACAGAATCGTCAACGCCGTCGCCGGTCACCATCTGTACGGCGGACCCTTGGTCATCGTCGATTTCGGAACGGCCATCACCTTCGATGCGATATCCGCCCGGGGAGAATACCTGGGCGGCGCCATTTCGCCAGGCATGGGAATCGCCCTGGAGGCGCTCATCGACAAAACGGCCCGGCTTCCCCGGGTCGAAACCGCCGTTCCACCCTCTGTCATCGGAAAAAACACGGTCCACAGCATTCAATCCGGCATCGCGTACGGCTACCGTGGCCTTGTCCGGGAAATCGTCGACCGCATGAAAACCGAACTGGGGCGCGAAACGAAAGTCGTCGCAACGGGCGGCCAGAGCCTGGCTTTCAATGAAGAAGAAGGGGTTTTCGACCTGATCAACCCTGATTTGACCCTTCTGGGTCTGCGCCTGATCGCCTCTCGAAACCCATGAAAGAGACGACCGCCGACTCTCCCATCAGCAAGATACAATCGGGGAACCTACGTTACTGAAACGCATTCCGGATAAGTTCTTTCGCCTTTGGTTTTTTCCCCGTCTCCGCCTCCAGTAACACCACGTCGAAGCGGCATACGGAAGATTGCTCTTGCGGGTGCGTCATCAGGTAGTGCTGCGCGGCTTGGGCGATTCTCCGCTGTTTCTCGCGATTGATGGATTCCGCGCCGCTTAAGGACTTGCCCGGCGCGCGGGTCTTCACCTCGACGAACGAGAGAACCCCGCCTTCGCGCGCGACAATATCCACCTCATAGCGCGAACCACGGTAGTTTCGCTCGATGATTTGATACCCGTGGCGGCGCAGGAATTTCACGGCCACGTCTTCTCCGATTTTTCCGCTTTCGCGGCTCATCGCGTCCTCACGCTCCGGCCACGGCCGGCACGCCCCGGAAAGTGCGCCGATGAATGCGGCATGGACCATGACGCTCAAGGGCGGCCAGATGCTCCCGCGTGGGATAGCCCTTGTGCTTCCCGAAGCCATAGCCTGGAAAACGCATATCCATCCGGGCCATCACCCGGTCCCGATACACCTTGGCGACCAGGCTTGCCGCGGCGATGCAGGCGCACCGCGAATCCCCTTTCACGAGTGGGGTTTGCGGCAACGGGACGGGAATCCTCTTGTTTCCGTCGATAAGTATGTGCGCGGGTGCTACTCCGAGCCCCTCCACGGCGGTCGCCATCGCGCGAAGCGATGCCTGCAAAATGTTGATTCTTTCGATTTCACGCGGCCCAGCCGCCGCCAGGGCGACGGCGCGCGCTTTCGCCAAAATCTCGGGCAACAACGCCTCCCTCTGGCGCGGGGACAGTTTTTTGCTGTCGTCGAGACCCTCGATTGGATTCTCCGGGTCCAGCACCACGGCGGCGGCCACCACCGGGCCCGCCAAGGGGCCGCGCCCGGCCTCGTCCACGCCTGCGACGATCAAGACGCCTTCTCTTGCGAGATCAAGCTCGATGGAATACATGAAAGACCATACAGGGCGGTGGATTGCCCTAATATATCGATGAACCCGGGAGTTCTCAAGGCGCAAACCCGCCATCCGGCTTGGGGGTCGCCCATCCGGCTTGGGGGATGCCCGAAAATCTGAGAAGATGAATATATTCCCTGAACCGAAGAAAATACCGACTGGAGAAAATACATTGGCAAAGAAAGACATTTTTCAAAAAGACCACCTCATCGACTCGCACGACGAAGGCATCAAGCTGCATTTGAGAGAAAAAAAACCACTCGGAATGCAGAAGTCGGAAGCGGCCGACACGCTGCTCATGGTGCACGGGCAAAGCACCCCGGCGCCCGTCGCCTTCGACCTGCCGCTGCCCGGCTACTCGTGGATGGATTTCGCCGCCGCTCGTGGTTTTCACGTCTACGCCCTTTGCATCCGGGGATACGGCCCCTCCACGCGGCCCCCGGAAATGCTGAAAAGCCCCGCAGGCCAACCGCCGGCCGTAAGGGGAATCACCGCGGTGCGCGACATCGACGCCGCCGTGCGATTCATCTGCGAGCAAAACGCCATCAACAAGCTGAACCTCCTCGGCTGGTCGTGGGGCACGACGACCACGGCCGCCTTCACGGCCGGAAAACAGGCACGCATCCGCCACCTCGCGCTCTACGCTCCGTTTTACGCATACGACAACCCCCAGGCGGCGGCCCTCTCGGAAGACCCCGCGCGCCCCGGACGCTGGGACCCTCGAAAGGGGGCGTGGCGCTGGGTCACGGAAGCCTACCAGCGCGAGCGCTGGGACGGCAGCATCCCCAAGGGGCAGCACGAGAAATGGAGAACCGAAAAGGCGATCAAGCGCTTCTGGAGCGAACAACTCAAATTCGACCCCGAAGGCGCGCGCAGAAAAACCCCTGCCGTCCGCGTGCCCAACGGCGCGATGGCGGACGGCTACGACCGCGCGCGCAACAAGCCGCTTTACGATGCGAGCAGAATCACCTGTCCGGTTCTGACCATCCGGGGGGATCACGACAGAAGCTCGACCGACCCCATTTTCGCCGCCGTGTACCGCGCGCTCGTCAACAGCCGCGGGAAGCGCTCGGTCGTCCTGGGCGACGCCACGCATTTCGCCCAGTACGAATGGCGCCGCGAGGCTTTATACAACGAGGTGCAGAATTTCCTGGAGGGTTGAGTAGGGAAAGTCTAACTTGGGACTGGATGAATCGTCTTTATACAACTCAATAACAAACGTCTTCGCAACCTTTCAGCCATTTTTCTATGTCTGCTAAAAAAAAGCTCGCAATGCGAGGGGTCAGATTCTGTAGGTTTCCGCACGAAACAAACAGACTCCTCATATTCGGCAAGACTTTGTTTCGTTTCTCCTACACTAAGTTCAGCGAACTTTCCATTTTTGCTTATTGTCAATTCGCAATGCGCTTTTACTTCCTCCAACTGTTGCTCTTTCGTTTTTCCCTCGAAGTATTCGAGCCAATTCACGGACAAACCGTCATCCGTTTCACGAAGTTCAAAAGCTCGGCTATCGATCTTCTGGTTTTTTCCGACTAATGAGGGCTTTACATAGCGCACAACATTGTGGGAATCATTCAATAAATCGTAGGGCATAATCACTTTCCGGCATCTGTTTGATGAAGACTCTAATTTGTTCCTTGACCCCTTCTAGAGTATCAGTGCCGGAGGCATGAAATATTTGGGGGAGGGATGCTCCTTCTCTTACAAGTAAATAATTCGCTAGATTTTCACCAAGAAAATCTATTTCGATTACATTTTTCCCTTCGTTATCCATTTCCCATGTGGCACCCAAATTACCATTATCCATAAGCACCACACTTACTTCTTGTTCAAAAAAAACCGAACCCATGAATTTCCAAAAGTCCCCTGTTGATTCATCCCTCACACCAGGATGATCTTCTTCTTCTGAAGCAAACACATTCAATTCTTCAATTCGTTTCTCATAAATTTCATGTATCGTCTTCGGACAAACAATTTCAAAAGGCCATTCGGTAGAGTCTGGCTGTACATCGGGGGTGACTATTTCATTAGGGATACTTATCTCAGGTTCAATTTTTCGCATCCCGATTGGAGTGCGAGAAACATCAAAGGGATAGGTGATTTCAAGTGGAATATTAACTTTCATCTTAGCCTCTATTCATTATTTCCGTTTATATTTTTCATCTATATCCACAACTCTCGATATAAGGCTACTAGCGATGGCATAAACAGGATTTCCGTCTGCATCATAATCGTTGTCAACACGGATCGCCTCCGCAATATTTACTTTGACGCTTAACCTCGTGCCATCCTCAAGAAGCACATCACTCCAACGTTCCGTAGACTCTACTACGCCAACTACAATTCCTTCCGTTTCGACACCTTTGCTATCTCGCACCTTTTTTCTTCTTTCCATTATTATTTCCCCCTACACCCCCACATTTTCGTGAAAGTAAAAAAATCTATTCACTCTGGGATACATTAATCCCTTGTGGTTTATAGCACAAATTTCGAAGAGTTAATCGATGAAGAATATGACATCGGATAGATTTTCGACCCGTCAAACCGAATTGCTACTCCAACCAATTAGCAACAGCAAATGCCGTGACTACACATCGTCTTTTGAAAAGGAGAAAATCGTAACTACCTTACCTTTGCAATCTCTCAAGTCTTAGAGCTTCGCGCGGCGGGTCGCATTCTTTTGCTCGCGTCGTCACGGTGCGCTAGCGTTTCCTGGGTCGAGTGAACGAATTTCTTCTAAGCCGGAAGAATCACCTACCTCTTTGCGCCGTAAGCGCCGGTGACGCCGTCTCGATTGAAAGTGCCGCCTATCTCTTCGTGATTCGGCCCGTAAAAGCTCCCGTGGATTTTTTCCATGTCGTTTCTCTTATTGAAAGTCCCGTCGGCCCGGACCTGGATGTTGCTCCATTCGATGGGGTTATATGCACTTTTCGTTGTTCGATTCGTTATGTTGGTGAAAGAGACATCCATTTGAGCGCCTCCGGGATTCGCCATGCTGAACTCAAGCGTTGCATCTCCTTCCACAGCGTCGCCCTGGTCGGCTCCTGCGGTGTCCACGCCGAGAATGAGGCCGTTATAGGTAGCCGACGCGTCGGGATGGCTTCCCGTCGCGTTGCCCACGGAAAGCCCCACGCCGACTTCGGCCGACGGGTAGGTCGTATCGGAATAGTCTCCCCAAGCCGCGAGGAAATAGTTGTAGACCATCCAGCCGCCATAAGCCGTGGCGTGGACGGAACTGCCCTCCCCCAATTCGAAGCCGACGGAGCCACCATAGACGGCGACGTCCCTCTTCGTCAGGCTGAAATGTACTACCTGTCTTAGATTCTCTATGCTGTCCGTGTCGGTAGATTGGAGTTCCTGCAGAGATACGGATTCACTGATACCTGTACGCGGTTCCGTAATCGTGCAGGACTGCCCGTCGCATTGCGATTCGAGAGTCAATTCCGCAGGTGGCAGCCCCGGAGCAGCTTGAACGCGAAGATAACTGTTGCTTATGGACAACGCCGCACGCTCATCCAGCACGACGCCCGTATCCGAGCCGTTTCCAGGCATGGCGGCGGGAGCTTTGGACTTCTCATCTCCTCCACACCCGAATAGAAGAATTGTCGTGAGCAAAACCGCCGAAATTCGTCCCATTTTCTTATGCTCCCCTCGTAAGAGTTAAGATTGAAACGCACTACGCCTGAATCGGGTCCTGTTGCGCGTCTATATGTTGGGCGGGAGAAATTCTAGTGGAACAAACGGCGATGGACAAGAATAGATATTGAGACCCGAAAACGGGAAATTCCGTTTTGTTTTATCTTCTGCGCCGCTCTTTCACCTGGGCCGCCTTGCCCTTTCGATCTCTCAAGTAGTAGAGCTTCGCACGGCGCACGCGGCCTCTTCGGGTGATTTCTATCTTGTCGACTCTCGGGGAATGCAACGGGAAGATGCGCTCCACGCCGATTCCGTACGAGAGTTTGCGAACGCGAAATCTTTCGCGAAGACCGCCGCCCTGCCTTCCCATGACGACGCCCTCGAACACCTGGATGCGCTCTTTGTCGCCCTCGACGATTTTCACGTGAACGCGCACCGTATCTCCCGAATCGAATTCGGGAACGTCCTTGCGCATGCCCTCGCGCTCAATTTTATCGATAATGTTCACCTGCCCGCTCCTTGTACTGGAAAATCGGCACTATACCTCTCTTTTGCCGAGAATGCGATCTACCACAATCGCCGCCGCACCGCGAACCGACAGATGGTTGAAACCCGTATCATCTTCCGCCTCCACGGGAAGCAAAACCACCTCGGACATCTCCAACACCTCATCCGCCAGACCCCAACTCGTGCCGAACAAAACGATGAACGGGGCGTCCATCTCCTTCATCTCGCCGCGCAGCGCTTCATACCCCACGGCGCCCGGGACTCGCCTGGCCGTCGTGGCCACGCATCGCGGCTTTTTTGATTCCTTGCGTTCCACCTCTTCGATGAGCACATCCAAAGACGGCAGAACTTCCAGGAATTCGAGCGTCTCGCTCCTTTGCGGGTGCAACGTGCGGCCCGGGCCCTCTACGAAATGCCCTATCACCCGCTCGACGAACGCCCGCTGGGGAGCAGAAGGATGTACCACAAATACGCCCGAGACGCCATAGGTGCGGCCCACGCGGGCGAGATCGTGCATATCGAGGCCCGTGACCGAAGAGGTCACCACGCCGCCTTCGCGATTGAGCACAGGGTAGTGGATCAGCGCGAGATAGACGTTGCCCAATACTCCCAATCTTTTTAAGTCCGCGGAGATTTCAGCAAGCGCAAATCTTCATCACTCAATTCGGCCCGCTCGAACAGATCCTCTCGCCTTTCGCGCGTTCTTTCGAGCGCCTGGCGCCTCCTCCAGAGGCGAACCGCCTCGTGGTCACCGGACAAGAGCACGTCGGGCGCGCGGATTCCCTCGAACTCCGCCGGCCGAGTGTAGTGGGGATGATCGAGCAGGCCATCCGTGAAGCTGTCCTGCGCCGCCGAATCATCGTTGCCCAACACGCCGGGTATGAGCCTGCCGACGGCGTCGATGACGGCCATGGCAGGAATCTCCCCTCCCGAGAGCACGTAGTCGCCGATGGAGATCTCCTCATCCACGCACAATTCGCTCACCCTCTCGTCCACGCCCTCGTAGCGCCCGCAGATGAGGAGCAGCCTGGGAGACTTGGAGAACCTGTGCGCGGCCGCCTGATCGAACAACCGCCCCTGCGGCGTGAGCAGGACCTTGAGCGGTTCGGCATCGCCGTCTTCGCGAATCGCCCGAACGCCCTTCAAGATGGGTTCCGGCTTCATGACCATGCCCGCTCCGCCGCCGAAGGGAGCGTCGTCGGTCTGTTGATATTTCCCCTCGGCGAAATCGCGCAAATTCCAGACCTTCAGCTCCAGAACGCCCTGCTGGACCGCGCGTCCCACGACGCCCTCCCGGAACGCCTCTTCCACCATGCGAGGAAGCACGGAAAGAATGTCGATGCGCATGGAAACTCCTCAATCCTCGACATCGAGCTTAGGCGGACGGAAAATCCAGCGCCCGTCCTCGCGCCTCAATACGACCTCGCGCGTTGCGGGCATGAGCAACTCTTCTCCCCCCGGCGCGCGGATGACGATAACGTCGTTTCCGCCGGCTCCGAACATGTCCACCACACGCCCGAGAAGACGCCCCTGTTCGTCGGCGATTTCGCAGCCTTCGAAATCCTCGAAATAGAGAACCCCCTCATCGGGGCCATCCAGGAATTTTCTGTCCGCCAGAAAAACAATCCCCCGCAGCGCCTCGGCGTCTTCGGGGGTGTCGATTCCCGCAAACTTCCAGACAACGGCTCCCCTGCCGCCCCGGTGGCAGACCGCCACCTCGAATCTTCTCGAAGGCTCATCCTGTGAGAAGACTTCTTCGATTCGCCCGTAGGCGTCCAAGCCATCGATCCAGGGCTCCACCCGGACGGCGCCTTTGAGACCGTGCGGCTTGAGTGCGACGCCCACGGCCACCTTGCCGCTCACGGGGCGTCCCTAATCGTTGATGCCCGCCCTGTCGAGAAGGTTCTTGACCGTCCGGGTCGGAATGGCGCCCTTCTCCATCCAGGCCTTCGCCTTCTCGAGATCGATATGAACGAATGCGGGGTCTTGCGACGGATCGTAGCGGCCGATGCTTTCGATGAAACGACCATCGCGCGGCATGCGCTCATCCTGCACGACGACGCGGTAGCGCGGCGCTTTTTTCATACCCCCGCGGGCAAGTCTGATCTTTACGGCCAAAGTATTTCTCCTTAAAAATTAAGCATTTGACGCATTCTCTGCATCTGTTTTTTCTTGCCGCCCCTGGAAAATTGCTTCATCAGTTTCTGCGTTTGCGAGAATTGCTTGAGCAGACGGTTCACGTCCTGCACCCGGGTTCCGCTCCCGGTGGCGATGCGCTTTCTGCGGCTGCCCTTGATGATTTCAGGCTTCATGCGCTCGGTGGGCGTCATCGAATCGATGATGGCCACCGTGCGCGAGAGTTCCTTATCGTCGATATCCACGTCGGGCATCTTGTTTCCCAGCCCCGGTATCATGGACATGACCTCGCCCATCGAACCCATCTTCCGCATCTGAAGAATCTGCTCTTTCATCGTCACCAGGGTGAACGAACCCTTGCCGAGGGATTCCACCATGGATTGCGCCTCATCGGGGGAGATGGCGGCTTCAGCCTTCTCGATGAGGGACATGACGTCCCCCATGCCCAGAATGCGCGAGGCCATCCTCTCGGGATGAAACTCCTCGAGCGCATCGAGCTTCTCGCCCACACCGACCATCTTGACGGGCACGCCCGTCACCGAGCGCAGCGAGAGGGCGCCGCCGCCTCTGGCGTCTCCGTCCAGCTTCGTGAGCACGACGCCCGTGATGCCGATTCGCTCGGAAAACGCTTGTCCCAGGTTCACCGCCTCCTGGCCCGTCATCGCATCGGCAACCAGGAGCACCTCGTCGGGCCGCGCCGCTTCTTTCATCTGCTTCAACTCGTCCATCAACGCATCATCGATGTGCAGCCGGCCCGCGCTGTCCACGATGCAATAATCGAAATGCTCGAGCCGGGCTTTTTCGGAAGCTCGCCGGACGATTTCCACGGGATCCGACATGCCTTCCGAATCGAATGCGTCGGCGCCCGTCTGTTCAGCCAGCCTCTTGAGCTGGGCGATGGCCGCCGGCCGCGCGACGTCCGCAGGCACGAGAAGAACGCGCAACCCCTTGCCTCTTAATCTTAGTGCGATCTTGCCGGCTGTCGTCGTTTTGCCCGAACCCTGCAGGCCGACAAGCATCACGGTGGTGACGCCGCTCGTGGCGCGCTCGAGCGGAGCGCTCTTGGTCCCCATGAGTTCCGTAAGACGATTCTGAACCGTCTTGATGACCTGCTGGGAAGGATCGAGGTGCGCAACGCGCTCCACACCAAGCAAATCTTCGCGGATTTTCGCCACCAATTCCTTGGCGACCCGGAAGTTCACGTCGGCTTCGAGCAGCGCCAGGCGAATCTCGCGAAGCGCGGAATCGACCTGTTTTTCTCCCAATACGCCCCGGCTTCTCAAGTCCTTGAAGATACCGCCCAGACGCTCTTTCAAGCCATCAAACATCGAACACCCCAACTAATTGATATTCAATATGTTTTCGAATTTCCACCCACAAGGCCGAGTGAGGAAACCCAACTTATAAGGATTTTATGCCTCAAGTGTCAACCACGTATAGATCGCCCGGCCACTCCGTCCAAGGCCAAATGAAAAAAGCCGCCACGATAGGGGGTTGTTGAAATAGCCCCCAAATACAGGGAATGGATTTCTCAATCGACATACGCTTATGAAATGACTCCCCCATGAAGCGGCATTGCCAACCGATGCGGGAGGAGACAACACTCCCCCCTTGAGGGGGAGTCCGTGAGCTAAGGGCTTAAGCCCGCAAGCGAACTGGTGGGGGGTATGATTCTAAAATGTAGGGTACGCACAAAATATAAGCACCCCCCAACCGGCGCGGCTGCGGACTCCGTCCTTGCCTTGCCGACTCCCCCTCAAGGGGGGAGTGAATATAGATTTTTCTCTGCAGAGGAAATTCCCCTCAAGGGGGGAGTGTTGTCTCCTCCCTCCCCGGTCGGCTACATACGCCGAGTCACGAAATCAGGAATTTTTCAACAGCCCCGAGAGGCCCGCTCACATCAAACCTCAACCGCCCCTGATGCCGCGTATGGCCTCCGCATAGTCTTTCGCCCCGAACACGGCGGAACCGGCCACCAGCGCCTCTGCGCCCGCTGCGCGTACATCCGCCGCATTTTGCGGCGTTACGCCGCCGTCGATCTCTATCAGAACCGAAGCCCCCTGCTCCTCAATCATCCCCCTCAGACACCGAATCCGATCCAGGGAGGCCGGGATGAATTTCTGCCCGCCAAAGCCTGGATTGACGCTCATGACGAGGGCCATATCCACTTCTGGCAACAGGCCTTCTATCGCCGAAAGCGGCGTTCCGGGGTTGAGCGTCAGTCCGACCCCCAAACCAAGCCCGCGTATGCTCTCGAGGGTTCGGTGAATGTGCGTCGGGGCCTCCACGTGAACCGTCAAAATGTCCGCGCCCGCATCCGCAAACGCTTCGATGTAGCGATCCGGATCCGCGATCATCAAATGCACGTCGAGCACCATGTCGGGCGAAGCTCTCCTGGCCGCCTGGACACCCAAAGGCCCCACGGAAATGTTGGGGACGAAATGGCCGTCCATCACGTCGAAATGCAGCCAGTCCGCTCCGGCTTCGCGCATCGCCGCTATCTCTTCACCCATCTTCTCGAAAGAACAGGAGAGCAAAGAGGGCGCCACCCGTATTTTCCCAGGCGCCATATCCGGCTTGGACATATCGATTCCTCTCTCCTAGTGCTGTTGCTCTTCGACCAGACGGCCATCCAGAAATATACGCGCCATAGCTGCACCCTTCACCCGCACCAGCAGATGAATCTCCTCGCCCGCGCTCACCTCGCGGGAGAGTTCCTCTCGCGTCTCGCCGTTCGATTCCATTTCCACGCGAAGCGTGCGCCTGGGTTTTCCGTGCGGCACGCGGTAGCGCAAGACGATGAAATTCCCCGCAATCTGGTCCGCGCCGCGCGCCACGTCCACATGCACCCGGTGGCCCACCAGGACGCGCCGCCCCTGCGGCGGTATTTGAAAAACGATGGAGCCTCGCAGCGAACCGGGGCGATCCACGTAGCGGACGCGCCCGACCGTCAGGCCGAGCGCGCGAACCTTATCAAGAGCATTGTTGACGGGTTCCCCGATCAGGGACGGCATGACGTAGGCCCGCTCGCGGAAACCCTGGCTGACGACGAGAACCACGCCCTCGCCGCGCCTGATATTTTCACCCTCATTCGGCCAGACGCCCAAAACCTGGTCGATGGGCCGCTTGGGATCATACAATCGCTCCACCAGCCGAAGGCGAAGGCCTTCGAGGCGAATGAGAGTCTCCGCGCGGTTGAGGTTCTTGCCCACCACCGCAGGCACCGCCACATCGCGTGGGCCTTTGCTGAGAACGAGCGATACGATTCTTCCCTTGCGAATACGGCGTCCACCTGGAGGATTCTGCCGCACGACGTGATTCATGGATACCGCATCGCTGAACACGCGCCCGGAGACCTGCATGGGTATTCCTTTCTCTCCCAGCAACTCGAGCGCGCGAACCACGTCGAAGCCTGTGACCTGGGGCAGGAAGACGCCCTCTCCCCCCCTGAAGACGTAAAGGCCCGCAGCGCCCCCCACGCCGCCCAGTCCGACGAGGAGCGCAACCCAGAAAATACCCTTCAATATCCCTTTCAGCAATTTCCGCCCTCTTTGCGCCAACTCATGGCGAAAAAGCCGTCAAGCCCGCCTCCCGGCGTTATCCGCAACGCTCCGTCCGCGCCCCGAAAACCTCTTGCGACTTCGGGGAGGGCGCCTCCGTCCCGTATGGGGACGAACCCGGGCTCTTGAAATGAAGCGGCCACTTCTTCGGTTTCCTCGGGCTCGTTCGTGCAGACCGAATACACCAGTCTGCCGCCCCGGCGAACAGCACCGGCCGCACCCCGCAAAATCGCGATCTGTCGACGCGCCTGCGCCTTCAAGTCTTTTTCTCGCACCCGCCACCTCGCATCGGGATGCCGCCTGAATACCCCCAGCCCGCTGCACGGCGCATCCACGAGAACGAGGTCGAATTTTTCATGAAACGGCGGCCTCATTGCATCCATCCGCAAAAGCCGCGCGACCGCCCGAATCCTAACACAATTACCCTTGAGGCGAGCCAGCCGGTGAGAAGACTCATCCCCCGCCACGACGCTCCCGTTCTCTCCCGCAGCCCAGGCGAGACAAGCCGTTTTCCCGCCGGGGGCCGCACAGGCATCGAGAATTCTCTCCCCGGCGGCGACACCTGCGAAACGCGACACCAGGCTCGAACTCTCATCCATGACGATGAACTTGCCCTCGCGATATGCCGCCGCATCGCTGAAGCGTACGCCAGGCGTGCTCTCATCCGGCGCAAATACCAAACAATCAGGGTCCACGCATCCGGGCCGTGCGGCGATGCCCTCGCTTTTCAATTCGGCTACCAAACTTTGGGCGTTCGACACCCGGGTGTTCACGCGAAAGACGACAGGCGCTTCGGCGTTGTTCGCCCGGCACCGCCTTTGCGCCTCCTCTTCTCCGAGGTCACGCATCCAGCGTCTCACCAGCCATCCCGGGTGAGATTCCCATATCGTCAGATAATCTTCTCGATTTTCGGGCGGCGAAACATCATGCTCCGCCACCTTGCGCAAAACCGCGTTCACCAATCCACGCGCCCAGCCCAGATTCCGGCGATTCAACAAAGAAACACTGCCATCCACCGCACTGTGCGCAGGCACGCGATCCATGAACAAAAGCTGGTAAGTTCCCAACCGCAACGCTTCCCGCACGGGAGGAGCCACGTTCGGTTTGTTCAGGAAATGGCCGAAAACGAAATCCAGGCGATTACGCCATCTCAGGACGCCATAGATCAAATCGCGCAAAAACGCGCGGTCGCGTGGGTCGAAATCCGCCGATGAGAATCGATCGACCAGCAAATCCGCCGCGAGGGGGTTTTTCTCAAAAGAGAGAAGAGCGGCGTGCGCCGCCCGGCGAACGAGGTCGGCAGAACGTGCGCTTTTCTCACCCACCGCGAGATTCCGGCTCACGCGTCCTCTCCAAGCACGAGGCCGGGCCGGCATGGATATCCCCTGGCGAATGCTTCTGCGTCCATTTTCTTCTTGCCCGGCGGCTGTATCTCCAGAATAATCAAATCTCCCTTCCCTGTGGCCACGCGGATTCCCTCGCCCTCGGGCGATTCGACCAATCCCAGAATCTCACCGGCGGCTTCGCCGGATTCGCCCGGATTCGGCCAGGCCCGCCAAATCCGCACCGGGTTCGCCATACCCGGCCATGAGGTCTGCGCCACGGGCCAGGGGTTTAATCCTCTGATCAACCTGTCGAGCCGGCTCGCGGGTAAGCGCCAATCGAGTTTCGCTTCTTCTTTTTGGAGTTTTTCCGCATAGGTGACGAGGGATTCATCCTGCGGCTGCTCTGTGATTTTTCCATTTTCGAGCGCGATCAACGTCGCCACCATCTGCTCGGCCCCTAGCGCGGCCAGCTTGTCGTGCAGCGCGCCCGAAGTGTCCCTTGGCCCAATCGGCAGCGAGCGCCTCGCGAGCACGGGGCCTGCGTCGAGTTCCGGAGCAACCCGCATCACGCAGACTCCCGTTTCGGAATCACCTTCTAGGAGGGCGCGCTGAATCGGCGCAGCTCCCCGCCAGCGCGGAAGAAGCGATGGATGCAGGTTCAACAATCCCAACCGGGGTACGTTCAAGAGTTTTCTGTTCAGAATCTGGCCATACGCCGCCACCACGCCCACGTCGGGCCGAAATTCCGCTACGTCGGTCGAGCGGATTCTCTCGGGTTGTAAGACGGGGACTCCCGCCTCGAGCGCGCATATTTTGACGGGCGGCGGCGTCAGCTTGCGTCCCCTCCCCGCGGGCCTGTCCGGCTGCGTGAACACCGCCGCCAACTCGATGGACGACGCCATCAAGGCGCGAAGCGCAGGCACGGCGAATTCGGATGTGCCGAAAAAAACCGCCCGCATGGATTCCTCCCCGAAAAACCGCGGCGCCGACCAAAGCGCGCGCGGATCAACCACGAAAATATAGCACGAGCGAATGAGGGTTTTCTAAGAGGCGGCCCTGGCCTGTTTCTTGAGGCGGCGCTTCACGACGTCGCGTTTCGTCTTGTTGAGGTGATCCAGGATGAGTTTTCCGTCTAAATGATCGATTTCATGCTGTAAGACGAAGGCGAGAACCTCGCGCGCGTCGAGAACCACTTCCTCACCGTTTAAGTTCAGCGCCCGCACCCGCACCGCCTCGTGGCGGCGGATTTTTTCAGTCACGTCCGGCAGCGAGAGGCAGCCCTCCTCCACGATTCGCTCGCCTTCGGCGCTTTCGATTTCAGGATTGATGAGAAAATACACCTGCTTGAGGTCTTTCCCGAGCGAGACGTCCACCACGATGAGCCGGACGTTCTCTCCCACCTGGGGGGCGGCGAGGCCGACGCCGGGCGCATCATGCAGGGTGTCGAGCATCGCGCGCGCCAGTTCCTCTATCCGCTCCGTGACGCGCTCGACGGGAAGGCATTTCCGGCGAAGAGCAGAAGCCGGATACTTGAGAATTTCCAACACGGCCATGAGATATTCCCCGGTGAAATGGGTACGCAATCGGCTCACTCGCCAAGCCGATTGCCATCATGTAACCCATCCGAAGCGGGGAAGCAAATTCGCGGCCCCATCCCGATTGAGGAGGGAGGGATCGTCCCGATGGAGGGGGAGTACATCACGAGGGAGAAAAGAGGGATTGCGCTTTCCGGGACAGCGAAGTGAAACGAGGACAGAGGCGCCGAAACGATGAAATACCCTGGAAACGCAATGAAAACACGCATTTCGAATTACTGAAAATATCGATAAATTCACGGGGTTTTTCGATAAAATAAACCGACCATAAGAGCGGCGGGAATCAAATTATTCCTTTTATTTTCAATGAGTTATGATATCCATCCAACCACGCCGACCCTCATCCACACCCCGAAAAGAGTGCTTCTCCGCTCTCGCTCCTACTTCGGCGTCGCCGCCTGCGCCTGGGGCGTCTCCTTAGCCTGTGGGGTCGCTTTCGGCGCGCCGATTCCGACGGCGGCGCGCACCTGCCTCTCGATTTCCGAGAAGATATCCGCGTTCTCGCTCAAAAACCGTTTCACGTTCTCACGCCCCTGGCCGATGCGCTCCTCACCATAGGAGTACCACGACCCCGTCTTGGCGACTATGTCTTTTTCAACGGCCAAATCGAGTACGTCGCCTTCTTTCGAAACGCCGCGCCCGAACATAATGTCGAATTCCGCCGTGCGAAACGGAGATGCTAACTTGTTCTTCACCACGCGCACCCGCGTCCTGTTGCCCACGTTGTTCTCACCTTCTTTAATCGCGGCGATTCGCCGGATGTCCAAGCGTACGGAAGCATAGAATTTGAGCGCGTTTCCACCGGAAGTGGTTTCCGGGTTGCCGAACATCACGCCGATCTTCATGCGAATCTGGTTGATGAAGATGAAACACGTGTTGCTGCGGTGCACGACACCCGTGAGTTTGCGAAGCGCCTGGCTCATGAGCCGCGCCTGGAGACCTACGTGGTGATCCCCCATGTCGCCTTCCAGTTCCGCCTTGGGCACCAGGGCGGCTACGGAGTCTATAACGACCACGCCGAGCGAGCCGCTGCTCGTCAAAATTTCGGCTATCTCCAGGGCCTGCTCACCCGTATCGGGTTGGGAGACGATGAGGTTGTCCGTCTGCACCCCAAGCGCTTTGGCGTAGATCGGGTCCAGAGCGTGCTCCGCATCCACGAAGGCGGCCATTCCGCCGCTGCGCTGCACCTCCGCGATGATTTGCAGTGCGATGGTCGTCTTGCCCGAAGACTCGGGCCCGAATATCTCCACAATGCGCCCGCGCGGCACACCGCCGCAGCCCAAGGCGGCATCGAGCGATACCGAACCCGTCGAAATAGCCTCAATCGCTCCCATACCCGGCCCTTCGCCCAGGCGCATGATGGAGCCTTTGCCGAATTGACGGTTGATCTGGTTGAAAGCCATGTCCAGCGCCTTCTCGCGGCTCTCACGCCCTTGCGGATTCTCGGATTTCGAGGAGGGGGACCCGTTTTTGAGGTTCATCGGAAAACTCCCTTGGATGGAGGAATACGCACCGGATCGGGCGATGGCGGACATAGGACCAATTTAGGGGATCGACCCTTTTTCTGCAATACGGCATGCGCCGTTACTTCCAAAAGGGTTCGTGAGGAGCAGGCCTCATTCCATTGTCTATCCATGATTCCCAACAACGGCGGCGGTTTATTTTCGCTAAATATACGTTAAATGACGCTCAGAATCAAGTATATAAAGCGAAAATCTGTACAAAGTCCGATTTTTCTTCCAAAGGGAGTAGAATATGGCCCAATACCTAGTGCTCCGGGTGGACATCTGACGCCACGAAACGGACGAATTACCCGCCGTGCGCCTGGCCTAAAGTCACTTTTTCCAGCGCGGTGTGTATGGCGCCCGAGGGGTTGAGTTCGCTTCTGAACAATACCGCTTTGCGCGCGCGGCATATGAGGGGAGGTGTCAACCATCGCTGCTCGGCAACTTCGAGCTCTCCCTCGAGACCTGCGGGTGGTCGGTCGCGGGAGCGGCGCCTCGCCAGCGTCAGATGCGGGTGAAAAAGTCCCTCCGCAGACGGGAACCCCGCCTCCATCAGATAACGGGAAAGGCTTGCCTCGAATTCCACCAGAGGTTCCGGCGTTTCCGAAGGCCCCGCCCAGAGCACATTGGGGCGCTTGAGATGCGGAAAAACACCAAAGCGATCTATCGAAATATCAAAAGCAGGCACGTCTTCTCCCGTACGGAGCAGGGCCTCTGCGGCGGCGGCCTGTTCCTCTTCGATATCACCCAGAAAACGCAGAGTGATGTGAATGTTCTCAGGTCTTACCCAGCGGAAATCTTCCAGAGCCGGCATGGTGGCAAGCAAGGCCTGAAGCGATTCGAAGAGCCTGTATTCATCCGTGCTGAATGGAATCGCCAGAAATGCGCGCATAGAGAATCTCCTTCTCAGGACCGGTCACACCCGCTTGCGCGGGGAATGAGCACTCTCATGCATTTTATAGTCAGCCCGACGCTTCCAGGGCATCGCGCGCCATATCGAGTGCGGCCTGCGCCGTTTGGGCCTTCACTTCCAGGCGGGAGCCTTCGAACACATAGTGGCGGCAGGTGGTGCCGAAAGACGTGGCGACGGCAATATACACCGTGCCCACCGGCTTCTCGGCGCTACCGCCTGTAGGGCCGGCGATGCCCGTGACGGAGAGCCCGATCTCACTACCCGTCGCCGCGCGAACACCATCCGCCATCGCGCGTGCGCAGGCTTCGCTCACCGCACCCGGCCCGCCCTCGGTCGCCACGATGTCTTTCGACACACCCAGAAGCGCCATTTTCGCTTCGTTGCTATAGGTGATGAAACCCTGTTCAAAATAAGCGGAACTGCCGGAAACATCCGTGATGCGGCTGGCGATGAGGCCGCCCGTACAACTCTCCGCCGTAGCGATGCGCCAGCCCTTATCATTGAGATACGCCCCAATCCATTCCTCCACGGATCCCGCCATTCGCCTTTGCTCCCCAGAAATCAAACGACTCCCAAGTACGACAGACCAAACAAGATTACCCAGCCGATAATTCCCGCGGCAACGTCGTCCGCCACGACGCCCAACCCGCCCGACAACTCTTCCAGGCGCCGGACCGGCGGCAGTTTGATAATGTCAAAAATACGAAAAAGGAAAAAACCCGCTACCAGAGCGCTTAAGCTCGGCTCGACCCCGATGAAGCAGATGAACTGGCCCACCCATTCATCCACGACGATTTCCGGGGGGTCTTGCTGATTCATACTCGCTTCGTATTTGCCGGACCCCCATATGGCGATGGGAATCAGGAAGATCAAAAACAAGACTGGTGCATAGGGGTTGAGCTCATAGAGCAAAAAATACGCCAGAACAGCAAAGAGAGAAGCCACTGTTCCCGGTGCGAGAGGAACCAGCCCAAGGCCTCCCAGCGTGGCGACAAGCCGGGGCAAGGCCTCGCTCTCATCTCGATGGTTCATTGATTTTAGTGGCTTGTGGCGGTTCCGTTCAGGCGGGAGGCGGCGTACTCCCTCGCCCAGCGATCCGCCTC
The DNA here is from genome assembly GCA_965261085.1 of bacterium. Lineage (GTDB taxonomy): Bacteria > UBA8248 > UBA8248 > UBA8248 > UBA8248 > Bin107. Next base: position 1,784,957 of record OZ253442.1, on the reverse strand, counting down.
CAGAATCGTCTCCAGCCCATCCGCCTCCATCTTCTCGTGCGCTTCCAGCGCAGCCCTCACTACATCCGGGATATCCGTGAATTTCGACGCGCCCGACAAGAACGACGCGACGGCCACCTCGTTCGCCGCGTTGAGAACGGCAGGGGCCGTCCCCCCCTCGCGCATCGCGTTTTTGGCATGGACGAGGCAGGGGAATCGCTCAGGGGCAGGGGCTTCGAACGTCAGGGAGCCGACCTGCGCCAAATCGAGTCTTGGAGAATCGATGGGCAACCTCTCCGGAGAGAAAATGGCCTGGGCGATGGGAATCCGCATGTCGGGCATGCTCATTTGCGCCACGAAACTCCCGTCGACGAACTCCACCATGGCGTGCACGATGCTCTGTGGATGAACCAGCACGTCCACCTGTTCTGGCTTGAGCCCGAAGAGCCACCTTGCTTCGATAATTTCAAGACCCTTGTTCATCATGGATGCGGAATCAATGGTAATCTTGGGGCCCATCTTCCAGTTCGGATGATTCAATGCTTCTTCAAGGGATACGTTCTTCATCGCCTCTATGGAATGGTTCCGGAAAGGGCCGCCCGAGGCCGTAAGCACGACCCGCTCCACCTGGAACTGCGGCCTGCCCGCCAGCGCTTGCGACACGCCCGCGTGTTCGCTATCGACAGGGAGCAACTCGACCCCCCGGGCCGAAACGCGCGACGTAACGAGCTCTCCAGCCATGACGAGGACTTCTTTGTTCGCAAGCGCAATCGAGGCGCCCACATCGATGGCGGCCAGCGTCGGTGGTAATCCCGCCGCGCCCACCAGAGCGGAGACCACGAGACTTGCGCCCGCACCCGCGGCCACCTCCCTCAAGCCCTCATCCCCCGAAAGCACGCGGGTCCCGGGCGGGAGCGCATCCTTGATTCGCGCCGCGTCCGCATCATCGGCCACGGATACAATGTCCGGCCGAAACCGCCTCGCCTGCTCTAATAGACGCTTCCAATTTCTTCCAGCGGCAAGCGCCACTACGTCGATTCTCTCGGGAAATTGCGCCACGACGCTGAGAGCATTTTCCCCGATGCTGCCGGTAGAGCCTAATATGGCAATTTTTCGCCGTTCCATTTTTCGGCTACCCCCGGTGCGCGATGCTCTAAAACCGGATCCAGTACAAGTAACAGTAAAACGCAGGGCCCGCCATAAGCAAACCATCAATTCTGTCGAGCAGGCCCCCATGACCCGGGATGATGTCCGACGAGTCTTTCTCGCCGGCAGCGCGCTTTAGTAGCGATTCACCCAAATCCCCTATCAGTGCGAATAGTCCAATTAAGACCGAAACAGGAATCGCGAGCCACGGGTCGACACCGGGGACATCCATATATAACGCCGTGAGGACACCCACGAGGACACCTGCTAGGATCCCCCCGATTGCTCCTTCCACCGTTTTCCCGGGGCTGATTCTCGGGGCGATTTTTCTATTGCCCAGCATCTTGCCGGTGAACATCGCCGCGATATCATTCGCCCAGACGACGACGAACAAAAAGAAAGTGGCCTCCATGCCACCCGGGAAAGTCCTGATAAGCGCGATCAAACCACCGGCGCCGCCCACCCATATCACGCCGAGAAGCGACATGCCCGTCAAGGAGAGACTGTCCCGAAGGGCCTCACTCGAAAACGCCTTGAGAAAGACGCGAAACAAAATCACCGCGAGGACCGCCGCCGGCAAAAGGCCGCCCACCCAAACGGCGAGCACAAAAGCACAGGCATCCAGGGCTCCTTCCCATGCTCTCACGCGCCATCCGCAAAGGTTGATCAGGGTCTGAAATTCCCATCCCGCGCGAAAAACGAGCAGAAGCACCACACAGAGAAATACGGCCGAAGAGGTGAAAAACAAGACGACGAGAATGGGCGCCGCAAGAACCAGGGCGCTGATGAGGCGGGTCAAAACCTAGTTTCTCCGAGTCGTGAACTGCTCCTCGGTGAGACCGAATTTCCGCACCCGGGACTGATAGGCGAGAATGGCGTCTTCGAGTTCGCGTTCTCCGAATTCGGGCCACTTGATATCCGTGAAATACAGTTCCGCATACGCCGCTTGCCAGAGAAGATAGTTGGAGAGCCTGAGTTCGCCGCTGGTCCGAATCAAGAGGTCGAGTTTGGGCAAATCCGCCGTATACAGATGGCGCTCGACGTCACTTTCATCGATTTCCTCGGGCTGAAGCATCCCTTTCTGCACTTCCCTGGAGATGGCTCTCGCCGCGTCGGTGATTTCCCGCCGTGCGCCGTAACTCAGCGCCAAAGTCAAAACCATCCCATCCTGGTCTGCCGTTTGCTCTTTTACGCGGTGAACGATCTCACGCGCAAACAAGGGCAAATCCTCTTCGTGCCCGATCGTATTGAAACGGATACCCTCTCTGAGCATCCTTTGAAGTTCACGTTCGAGGTAATCCGCCAGGATATCCATGAGCGCGTCTACCTCGTCTTTGGGTCTGTTCCAATTCTCCAGAGAGAAGCTATACAGAGTAAGAGCTTTGATACCGATGCGGCGCGCATGCGCCACCACCTTATCGACCGATTTCACGCCCTCCCGGTGACCAGCGACTCGGGGGAGGAACCGTTTTTGGGCCCAGCGACCGTTACCGTCCATGATAACGCCGATATGGCGGGGAAGCCGTTCAAGATCGATGCGTGAGTCGATGCGAGATTCCATACACGCTCCGGTGAAAACTAGACCTCTAGAATCTCTTTCTCTTTAGCTGAAAGCAAGTCATCCAAATCGGAGACGAACTGATCCGTCAACCTCTGAACGTCCCCCTGCCCTTTCCTGAGATCATCCTCGGTAATCTCATTGTTCTTCTCAAGGTTTTTTATGTCATCGTTGCCATCGCGCCGAATGTTGCGAAGCGCGACCTTATGCTCTTCGGTCATCTTCTTGAGTAGTTTCACCATCTCCTTGCGGCGCTCCTCGGTGAGCGCCGGCACCGGAACGCGGATGATCTTACCGTCGTTCGATGGGTTCAAGCCCAGCTCCGCCGATTGAATCGCCTTTTCGATGTCGCCCAACGAGTTGATGTCGAAAGGCTGAACGATGATGAGTTGTGGTTCAGGCACGTTCAGGGTGGCGAGTTGATTCAGCGGCGTGGACGTTCCATAGTAGTCGACCATCACCCCACTGATGAGATTCGTGGAAGCGCGCCCGGTTCGCACGCGGGCGATTTCCGACTTGTATGATTCCACAGTAGCCAGCATCCTTTTCCTTAACGCGGCGAGAACCTCATCCATCGACCATCTCTCCCTGTAGGAAGTCCAAAATCATCACTTTACACCTCTCGTCAAAGACTCTCGCGCGCCGATTCCGGGCTAGTGCGACCCGCGCCCCATCAGACCCCGGCGGCCTTCACCAAAGTCCCCACCTGCTCGCCCTCCACCACGCGGCGAATGTTGCCGGGCTTTAGCAGGTTAAAGACAATAATGGGCAAATTGTTGTCCATGCACAAGCTCACGGCGGTGGTGTCCATGACGGCGAGTTGGCGATTGAGCACCTCGATATACGTCAACTCATCGATGAACTCGGCCGTATCGTCTTGATTGGGATCGGCGGAGAAAACGCCATCCACATTCGTGGCCTTGAGTATGCACTCGGCACCCACCTCTATGGCTCTGAGACTCGCGGTGGTATCCGTCGTAAAGTAGGGATTGCCGGTGCCGCCGGCGAAGATGACGACCCGGCCTTTTTCCATGTGGCGTATCGCGCGCCTTCTGATGTAGGGCTCGCACAACTCCGCCATGTGGATGGCGCTCTGGACGCGCGTGGCGAGGTCCACTTTCTCGAGCGCGTGCTGAAGAGCCAGAGCGTTGATGACCGTACCGAGCATACCCATGTAGTCGGCGTTGGTGCGCTCCATGCCGGTAGCGGCGGCAGCCGCGCCCCGGAAGATGTTCCCGCCGCCTACGACAATGGCGATTTCGACTCCCATGTGGTGGATTTCATGGATTTCTTGCGCTATGTCGTCAACGACATTATGGTCGATCCCATACTTGAGATCTCCCCCCAGTGCTTCGCCTGAGAGTTTGAGCAAAATCTTCTTGAATCGCAGGTCGCCGCGCATGGACATCCCCAGAAATTTCAAGCCAATGACAACGGGCGGTGCGAATAATTCGTTAGAAAGACCTACCTACATCCGACGCGGAAAGTTCACCGAGTTGAAAGCGAGCCCAGGAAGAAACCCGAATTTCTTCACCCAATTCCGCGCTTCTGTCTTTCAAATACGCCTGAACCATCTTGTCGGGGTCCTTGACGAATGGCTGATCGAGCAGGCAAATCTCTTTTTTGTATTTCTTGATGCGTCCTTCGACGATTTTCTCCAAAATGTTCTCGGGCTTTCCGGAATCTTTCTGCTGGGCAAGAAGAATCTCTCGCTCACTCTGCAGAACCACTTCCGGCACCTGATCTTCCGAGAGAAATTGTGGACTGCTCGCCGCGATGTGCATCGCCAGATCGCGTGCAGTTTCGCCGAATGCGGCATCACCCGTCTTCTCGGACGTTTCACATCTCACCCCAAGCAAGACGCCAATCCGACCGCCCGGGTGAATATAGGAAACCACCTTACCCAAATCGCCGTCTCCCAAGGCGAGGCGCTCCCCGCGAGTGACGACGATGTTCTCGCCCAGTTTGGCAATAGCCCCCGTAGACACATCTTTCAGCGCTTCGGCGAGATTATCGCCTCCATTGTCCTTCACATGGCTCGCTACGGTTTCGAGAAGCGCTTGAAAATCATCCGTGCGGGCCACGAAATCGGTCTCGCAATTCACCTCGACGATGGCGCCCATACGGCCGTCTTCTCCAAGAGAAGCGTATACCTGGCCCTCGCTCGCCGCGCGCCCTGCCTTCTTGGCGGCGCTGGAAAGTCCTTTTTCCCGCAAATAACGCACCGCTTCATCAAAATCTCCCTCGTTTTCCTTGAGGGCTTCCTTGCAATCCATGATGCCCGCACCGGTGCGGGTTCTTAACTCCTTGACCATCTGAGCAGTTACTTCCATGCCCTGCACCTCTCCTCATGAAATCCAGCAATCACTGAAAAAGTAAAGGTTATTTTTCCGCTTTTGTTCCCTCGCCGCCCGCAGCGGCCACCGCCATCATTTCCGCCGCCACCGCGTCGCCCGATGCGACGACGGCTTCGACGTCCTCGGCCCCAGTCTCCTTGCGCACGGTGGCTCCCTCTGCGATGGCCTCCGCCACCCGCGACACGAAGAAGCGAATCGAGCGTAGGGCGTCGTCATTGCCCGGCAGGATATGATCCACCCCGTCGGGGTTGGAATTCGTGTCCACTACCGCTATGACGGGAATCCCCAGTTTCCTGGCCTCGCTAATGGCGTTGTACTCATGACCCGTATCGACGATGAACATGGCTTGCGGCAGCTTGTCCATATGCTTGATGCCACCCAGGAACTTCTCGAGCCGCGCCATGTCCTTCTCGCGCCTGACGGCCTCTTTTTTGGCCAAAAGCTCGAAGGTGCCGTCGTTCTTCATCGTCTCCAGATCGAGAAGACGCGCAATGGAATTTTTGATCGTCGAGAAATTCGTGAGCGTCCCGCCGAGCCAGCGCTGGGTGACGAAGGGCATTCCCACGTTGCGGGCCTCTTCCATCACGATTTCCTGGGCCTGTTGTTTCGTTCCCACAAAGAGCACCTTGCCGTCCTTCGCGGCGATATCGCGAATCACCTCCCGAGCGGTGTTGAACAACTTGAGGGTTTTTTGAAGGTCGATGATGTAAATCCCGTTTCGCGCGCCGAAAATATAGGGGCGCATCTTGGGGTTCCATCGGGTGGTCTGGTGCCCGAAGTGGGCGCCGGCTTCCAGCAACTCGCGCAATGTAATCGGGTTCAAGGGAACACTCCTTTTGCCCCGCCTTTCATCAGGGGGGCCCCGCCAGTCTCTTGGCGGATGAGACCGAATTTTTAAGCATTTGATTTTGTTTGAGTAATTCGCCGAGCAGCTCCGCCACCACGGCGTCCGCCACCGTTCGGCGCATGGAATGTCTCATAAGAACACCGACGATTCAAGTCTGCGAATCAAAAGCGTTCACGTCTTGTAATCCGCGTTGAACCGCACGTATTCCGCGCTCAAATCCGTCGTCCAAAAGACGGCCTCCGCATCACCAACCCCCAAGCCCAGTTCGAGGCCGTATTCGGGCTGCTTGAGCAAGGGAGCCAGGGCTTCGGTCCAGCCGGGAACAGGCGCGCCATCGCGCATCACTTCCACGTTCTCGAATCTCAGCGACATCTTCTCGGGCGCCATGTCCGCGCCGCTGTAGCCGGCCGCCGCGAACATTCGGCCCCAGTTGGGCATCTCGCCATGAATGGCCGTCTTCACCAACAGGCTCTCGGAAACCGACTTCGCCGCCAGATGCGCCTGCTCCTCGCTGGCGGCGCCCGTGATTTTCACCTCCACCACCTTGTTGACTCCCTCCCCATCGCGAACGATGGCCAGGGCCAGTTCCTTGCACACCCGGTAAAGCCCCGCCTTGAACCGCGCCAGGGCATCCGCCGATTCCAACGCAACGCCGGATGCGCCCGTGGCGGCCAGAATCACCGTGTCGTTCGTCGAGGTGTCGCCGTCAATCGTCACGCAGTTGAACGTCTTGCGCACGACGGCCCGCAGGATGGCCTGGAGGTCGGTTTGCGAGCAGGCGGCGTCGGTCGCAATATAGGCGAGCATGGTCGCCATGTTGGGGGCGATCATACCGGCACCCTTGGTGATGCCACCGATGTGGAAAACGCCTTCATCCACGCTCACCCGGACGGCGTGCTCCTTGGGCCGCGTGTCGGTCGTCATGATACCCACCGCCGCCTCGTGGCCGTTATCCGCGGAAAGGCCGGACACCAGATTCCCGATCTGGGCCTTCATGACGTCCACCGGGAGCGGAGCGCCTATAAGCCCGGTGGAAGACATGGCGACTTGCGCTTCCGGGCAATCGAGCGAATCCGCCACCACGCCGCACAGGGTTACTGCGTCCTCATAACCCTGCCCGCCCGTGCAGGCGTTCGCGTTGCCGCTGTTGACGAGAAACGCCCGCAAAGGCGATTTCCCGACCCGCTCCCTGCACAGGGTGACCGGAGCGGCGCACATCTTGTTCTGGGTATAAACACCCGCAGCCGTAGCCGGGGGGTCAAAGACAAGCAACACCATATCGGGCTTGCCCGAGGGCTTGATGCCCGCCGTCACCGATGCGGCGCGGACTCCCTCGGCCGCGCAGATGCCGCCATCAATCGCCTGTATGAATTCTTGTTCGCTCACATCCAAAACCCCGGGTGAAGGAGACCTTGCGTCTCGGGAAGCCCCAGCATCAGATTCATGTTCTGAACCGCCGCTCCCGATGCGCCTTTCACCAGATTATCTATCGCCACCACAACGATAAAGCGCGACGTCCGCTCATCATAAACCAGCCCGATGTCCACGTAATTCGAGCCGGCCACCTGCGTTACGTTGGGAAGCGCGCCCTCGGGCATCAGGCGGATGAACGGCTCATCCGCATAGGCGTCGCGCAGCGCCGCCCGAACCGCCGAAGCATCGGCGCCTCCCTCGCCCCCAGCGTATATGGTCGAGAGAATGCCCCGTGTCATGGGCGCCAGATGCGGTGTGAAGGAAACCTGCACGGCGTCGCCTAAGGCGACGGACAATTCCTGCTCGATTTCGGGCGTATGGCGATGGTTCCCGACGCCATAGGCTTTAAAGCCCTCGTTCACCTCACCGAACTGAAGGCCCAGGTCCGCTTTTCTGCCCGCTCCTGAAACACCCGATTTAGCATCCACGATGATGGAATCGGGCTTGATGAGTCCCGCCCTCAAAAGCGGGGCGAGGGAGAGAATCGCTCCCGTGGGGTAACAACCCGGGTTGGCGACGAGGCGCGCCTTCTTGATGTCCTCGCGATAGAGTTCGGGTATTCCGTAGACGGCGTCCGCTATCCTCTCGGGTGAGGTATGTTTGGTCTTGTACCAGGCTTCATACACGCCGAAATCCCTCAAACGGTAATCCGCGGAAAAATCCACCACCCGGTGACCAGCTTCCAGCAAAGAGGGCACGGTGTTCATCGCCACCCGGTGGGGCAGGCAGCAGAATACGAGGTCGGCTCCCTCGCAGACGGAGAGCTCGAACTTCACGAGCGTGTGATCGTGCACCGAAGCGAGGGCGGGAAACACCTCATCCACCTTCTTGCCTGCATAGGTCTCGGACGTGAGGGCCATCACCTCCACCCCCCCGTGCGACCCGAGAAGCCTCAATAATTCAAAACCCGTGTATCCCGTGGCGCCCACCACGGCGATTTTAGGCATCTCCTTCTCCTCCAGAATCCTCGGCCCTTCGCATCAAACCTCACTCAAAATGAATATCGGCTAGAATACATTTTTCCGCACAAAAAAAGGGGCCGGCAAAGCCAGCCCCCGAATCGACCACCGCAGTGGTTAGCGCTTGGAGAACTGGGAGCTCTTGCGCGCGCCTTTCAAGCCGTATTTTTTGCGCTCTTTCACGCGGGAATCGCGCGTGATGAGGCCCGCTTTTTTCAGAATCGTCCGAAATGCGGGGTCTACGTCCAACAGGGCTTTTGAAATCCCGTGGCGAACGGCGCCCGCCTGACCGGTGAGTCCCCCGCCCTTCACGGTTGCCCGCACGTCGTAGCTGCCCCAGGTCTCGGTCAACTCGAAGGGCTGCTTGATTACCATGAGCGAGGTGTCGCGGAGGAAATACTCGTCCGCCGGCGTGTTGTTGACCAGAATTCTGCCATCGCCCGGCTCTATCCAGACGCGCGCGACGGCTGTTTTCCGTTTTCCCGTTGCGTAATGCTTCGGTATCGTAGCCATATCGATTTCAAAAACCTCTTGGAGTTTCAGTCAAACTGAATCACTTCGGGGCATTGCGCCTCATGCGGATGTTTTTCGCCCGCGTATACTTTGAGTTTCTGCAACAGGGAGCGCCCCAGCTTGCTTTTGGGCAACATTCCCCGCACGGCGTGTTCTATCACGCGTTCAGGATGCGTTTCCAGCATGCGCTCCGCACTCACCTCCTTGAGATGCCCCGGATAGCCGGAATGGCGATAATACTTTTTCTCCGTAAGCTTGCGGCCCGTGAGTATGATGCGCTCCGCATTGATGATGACGACGTATTCGCCATTATCGACGTGCGGCGTCCAGTCCGGTTTGTGCTTCCCGCGCAGCAACGTCGCCACGCGCGTGGAAAGACGCCCCAGCGTCTGGTCTTTCGCATCCACCAGCACCCAACCGCGCTGGGCGTTGGCCTTCTCTTTCGTGAGACTGACTGTCTTGCGGTACATTCTCATCGGCTCTCTTCTCTTCTTTGGTTCACAAACAATCTTCCCTGGAGAAGACGAGGGTGTATATAAACCCCAGATGGCCGGGCGATGTCAACCACCTCGGGCGGAATTTCCCGGGAAAGGGACCCGGACGCGGACGTAGTGCGTATTTTATTGTTTTTCATGCACTTTAGACCCAGTGCCGACTCCAAATGAAACCATCGGCCGAAGAAAGTCGCATCACAGTTTGAACAAACGGCTGTTTTGCTCGAAATCCGCGAAGGCGTTTCGCGTATCCACGATGCAATTCGCATGGGCGTGGATGCACTCTCTGTCCAATAATTCGTGATTCGCGAGCACGACCACGCAGTCGTATTGACGCAGTAAATCGGCGCCGATAGGCCGCGAATGCGCCCTAATCGGGGGCGCGTCGATTTTCGGCACATGGGGGTCCGAATAGCAAACGACCGCTCCGAGGCGCTCCAGACGCAGCCAGAGGTCTAAAGCGGGACTCTCCCTGATGTCGGACACGTCCGCTTTATACGTCACACCGGCCAGCAGGATCCTCGCTCCCTTGAGCGCCTTGCCCGTCTCGTTCAGGGCCTTGGATATGAGTTCCACGACAAACCCCGGCATCGAGTTGTTCACCTTATCGGCCAGGTCGATGAACTTCGACTCGAATCCCGCCTGCCGCGCCTTCCAGGACAAATAAACGGGATCCACGGGTATACAGTGCCCTCCGAGACCCGGCCCGGGATAAAAGGGCATGAAACCGAAAGGCTTCGTCTTCGCCGCCTCAATCACCTCCCAAACATCCAGGTCGAGGGCATGGCACATTTTCGCCATCTCGTTCACAAGGGCGATGTTGACGCTGCGAAACGTATTTTCGAGCAACTTCACCATCTCAGCGACCCGGGGCGAGGCGACCCGTACGATCTGCTCGATGACTCCTTCATACAAGGCGCAAGCGCAATCGGCGCACTTTGGCGTCACGCCACCCACGACTTTCGGTATGTTTCGCGTGGTGTATCGCTCGTTTCCGGGATCCACACGCTCGGGTGAGAAAGCGAGGCAGAAATCCTCGCCCGCCTTCCAGCCTCCTTCGGATAAAACGGGCAAAATGATTTCTTCGGTCGTCCCCGGGTAGGTGGTGCTTTCGAGCACATAAAGCTGCCCTCGCCTGCGGTGATGCCCGATACTCTCGATGGCGGATTGCACGAAGGACAAATCCGGGTCGCCAGTCTTGCCCAACGGCGTGGGGACGCAAATGCTGATCGCGTCGGCCTCCGCAATCGCTCGATGATCGCAAGTGAACTCGAGCCGATTCGTCCCCAACCCCGCAGCCAAGCTTTTTGAGGAAACATCCAGAATATGGCTCTTCGCCTCTTTCAGGTCACGAACCCGGCGGGAATCTGAATCCAGACCGAAGACCCGGTAGCCTGCGCGCACGAACTCCAGCGCGAGCGGGAGTCCGACGTACCCCAAACCCATCACGCACACGCGAACCTGTTTTTTGCGGATTTTCTCGATTAGTTGCATGAGACCCTCTATGAGAGAAGATTGAGGGTCCTCTGAGAACGATTGTTAGTATAGAATAACAACCAGTATTTTCGTACATCGTTTGCTTCAATCGACGGCTATCACGGCGTTTACATAACGGAAGACTCGATCATGAAATGGTTGGCGGGACTGGCAGCGGGCCTGCTCCTGTGGGCTGGGACGGCCCAAGCGGCGGAAAAATGGAACATGCCGACGGCATATGGGAACGCGAACTACCACACGCAAAACGCAAAGTTATTCGCCAAGGCGGTGGGCGTATGCACCGGAGGAAAGCTGGATATCGTGGTGCATGGAGGCGGTTCACTCATCAAGGGCGGTGAAATCAAGCGCGCCGTAGAGAGCGGGGAGGCTCCCATCGGCGAGCGCTTGCTGAGCGCGCACCAGAACGAAAACGCCGTCTTCGGGTTCGACTCCGTGCCGCTGCTGGCCACGTCTTTCGAGGCGTCTGACAAGCTTTGGCGGGCGGCCCGAAGCCGGCTGACGAAGATTCTCGCCGAGCAGAATCTCGTACTTCTCTACTCCGTCCCCTGGCCGCCGCAGGGGATGTACTTCAAACGCGCGATCGGCGGCGTCGCCGACATGCGCGGGGTCAGGTTCCGCACCTACAACGCCGTGACGGCGCGATTCGCGAAACTCGCCGGAATGCCCTCGGTGCACATCGAGTTGGCGGAGCTCGACCGGGCGCTCGCGAGCGGGAAGGTGGAGGCCTTCATCACTTCGAGCGCGACCGCCTATGACCACAAGCTCTGGAAACAAGTGAGCCATTTTTATGATTTGCGCGCCTGGTTGCCGCGCAACTACGTGTTCGCAAACAAACGCGCCTTCAAAGCGCTCGACGCCCATGCCCGGAACTGCCTGCGCTCGGCGGCGCTGCTGGCCGAAGCGGCAGGAACGGCGCGAGTGCGGGAGTTGACCGGCTTTTATCTCGAACAACTCGCCGCCAACGGCATGAGCGTACAGAGGCAGGGGAAGCGCCTCGCCGCCGATCTGGCCAAAATCGGCGCTACCATGTCCGCCGAATGGACCAAGGCCGCAGGGGCCGAAGGCGCTGCGATCATCAAGGCCTTCAGGGGGAAGTAGGGACTCAGTCTCTTGACTTGCAAGGTTTACGCGATGCAACTCAACATCAAAGATGACGATACCCATCAGTTGGCGAAAAGGCTCGCGAGCTTGAACGGAGAATCCATGGCCAAGGCCGTCAAGCGCGCCATACAGGAGAAACTGGCGCAGTTGGAGATGATTCAGGGCGGAGCAGCGCTTGCCGATGAACTGGACCGCATCGCTCTGTTTTGCGCCAAGCTGCCGAGACGTGACGAGCGAAGCAGCGATGAGACCATCGGGTATGACGAAAGCGGCCTGCCCGCGTGATGGTTATTGCGCATCAGCGCTTTCAAGGGCGCTAGGGGATCAGACGGGCCTTTAAGGATTACTACACCAAAAGGCGCACCAAGCGTATTTCATCAAATGTTCATCATGCGGACGAGGGGCGCGCCCTCGTGAAGGTCGATCACGTTCAACGCCGCAAAGTCTTGCTCCAGCCGAAAAAAGCTCTCGAGTGGAGCGCCCAGCGCATCGCACAGAATCACTCGGTTCACCGCCGCATGGGCGCAGATGATGATGTTATTGCCTTTCTCGCGGGCGCAGATGCCGCGAAACGCAGGCAAAACGCGAGCGGCGAGTTCTTCTAAGGATTCCCCATCGCCCGGCGGTTTGGAATGAACGAAATCCCTGTAATGCGCGGCCAGTCGTTCGGGTTCTTTTTCCGTGAGGCCGGCGTGCGTCTCTCCTTCCCAATCGCCTAAATGGAGTTCGGAGATACCGGGGACGCTCACGGGTTTGAGTCCCAAGTTCAGCGTCTCGGATAAAATCTCCGCCGTCCTCACAGAGCGGCTAAGGGAACTTGCGTAAAGCGCCGTTTCGCTCTCCATGAGCCAGTCCTTGACGCACGCCGCCGCTTCCCGCACCTGCGTCTCGCCCTCGGCCAAGAGCGGCGCATCGGTGCTGCCGTAGAAAAAACCCTCTTTCGAACCCTCCGCCGCGCCGTGTCTGAGCAGAAGAACGCGCGTGTTGGATTTGGCCTTGTGGGGCATGGAAACGGTGGAATCGGCCCGCCTTTGGTTCACGCCTATTCTCCAGGGTAAAATGAGGCGCAAAAGCCTTCCCGCCGCGCCCGAAAACCGTTTCGACGCTATTTCGTGGCCAGAGAGATGTCCCGAATGCCCGCCCCGGATATGAGGCCCATCACTTTGATCACATAGCCGTAATCGAGGCGCTTATCCGCCTTGACCGTCAGGGAAGGTTTGAACTTTCCGCTCACGACGCCCGCCTTCAATTCGCTTTCGAGGTCATCGAGCAGCACCGTTTTTCCGTTCAGCGAAATTCGCTTCTTCACACCGACTTCGATGAGAAACGATTTTTTCTCCACCACCTCGGCGCTCGATTTCGCTTCGGGCAGTTCGATGTCGAGCCTGCGGGTGAAATCCACGAAAGAGGTGGAGACCATGAAAAAGATCAGGAGCAAAAAGACGACGTCTATCAGCGACGTGAGCTGGAGGCTGTAATCCTCCTCCGAGTCACCCTGAAAGCGCACTCACATATCCTCGTGCTGCGGACTCAGGCTTTCCAGGTCCTGCGCCTCGTGTTGGGAAGAAACTTCCAGGTCATCGCCTGGCTCTCCGGATTGCGCCGCCAGGTTTTGCAAAAGCGCCAGAGCGATAGATTCCATCTCGAACAGGAGGCGACCGCTGCGCGAACGGAAAAAGTGATACGCCGCAAGGGCCGGAATGCCTATCAAAAGGCCCGCCGCCGTGGTCAGAAGCGCTTCGGATATCCCCTCCGCCACCAGATTCGGATTTCCCGTGCCTGCGCGGCTGATGACGTCGAAGGCGCGAATCATGCCGACGACGGTACCGAACAGGCCCAGCATAGGCGCCAGATTCGCGATGACGCCCAAACCACGCAGGTTTCGAGACAAGATGGTCGATTCGTGCCGGCCCGCGCCGACCATCGCGCGCTCCATTTCGCCGAGTCCCAGGCGCCGCCTCGACAGCCCCGCTTTCAGCACACGCGCGAGGGGTGAGTCGAATCGCTCACAAATACCGGCGGCCCCCTCGAAATCACCGCTTTGCCAATATCTCTCAGAAGCGCTCACCAGAGCATGGGGCAGGACTTTCTTTCGCCTGAGAGAGATGAGGCGCTCGAGCGTCACCATGAGCGCAATGACCGAGCACAGCCCCAGGGGGATCATCGTATACCCCCCCTTCTTCAGGAGTTCCCATATTTTGGGCGTAAATCCCCACCCGGCAACGTCCCAGGCCGCGAACGCCTGCGCCTCGGCGAGCAGGAGAAAAGCGCCCGCCAGACTCACGACGAAAGCCCACTTTAGACTTCTTGAATTTGTCGGTTCACGAAACACCGGGGAGAGCTCCTAAGACCCGCGCCGGGTCGGTTTCCATCGTGATGTCCGCATCGAAAACGTCCGCGCAAACGGGAATCAGATCTTGCGCGAGTTCTAAGAGTGGCGGTGAATTCCCCAGGAGCTCTTCTAAGGAAGTCACGCGCCCGCCCACCTCGCCGCAGGGGTGCATCATCTCGAAATATCTCAAATCAGGCGATGCGTTGAACGAAACCCCGTGCATCGTCACCCAGCGTCTCGCGCCCACGCCCAGGGCGAGAATTTTCTCATCACCCACCCAAAGGCCCGGGTTCCCAGGCCTTCTCTCGGCGCGGAGCCCTTTTCTTTCGAGATAGCGCCGAAAGACCTCCTCCAGCCGCCTGCAGTGGAGGTGCACGTCACGCTCCCATTCGCGAAGATCGCATATGGCATAAAGCATCAATTGGCCCGGGCCATGAAAAGTCACCTCGCCGCCCCGGTTGATTCGAACCAGGGGAACCTCCGCGCCATCGACGGGAGAGCGCCTGAGAAGCACGTTTTCCTCGGCCCCCCCTTTGCCCAGCGTCATGACCGGCTCGTGTTCCAGAAAGAGAAAAATATCCTGCTTCAAGCGGCCTTCGGCGCGCTCGGTCCACAAGCGCTTTTGCAAATCCCAGGCCTCATGGAATGCCACCCGCCCCAGGAAGGCGGCCCTGATGGATGATTTATTCAAATTGAACGGCTCCAGCGCCCACCAAATCCCCGAGTTCTTCGGTCAGTTCCGCCGTGGGCGCCACCACGAACTCCTGGCCCGCCTCGATGCGCATCTCCCGGTCGGAAAAGCGCAGCGTAAAGAGCACGGCGCAGTTGCCCGGATGTCTGGCCAAGACCTCGCGGATGGATTGCAGGCGATTCGGCGTGCGGCACTCGGGCTCCAGATCGATGAGAACCCTGCTCGCGTGGTTCACCTCCACGCCGGACAATAGTTCGATGGCGCGCACCACCACCTGCACCCCATCGTCCGAGACCTCGGCGACGCCCTCGACGAGCACGGGTTCTTCGCTCTCCAGGATTTCATGGCAATTCTCGAACACGTCGGGGAACAGCGTCATCTCCGCCGTGCCGACTTGATCCTCGAGCACGAAATTCGCCATACGCCGGCCCGCGCGCGTCGTGCGCAGCCTCGAGGAGCGGATGAGCCCCGCCATCTTGAGCTTGCGTCCGCTCGTAACTTCCGAGAGGCGAAGGGTGTCGATGTTGGCGAAGCGCTGGATGATCTCCTTGTGATCATCCAGCGGGTGTCCTGAAACGTAAAAGCCCAGCACCTCGCGCTCGCTTGCCAGACGTTCACTGTCCTCCCATTCGGCCACCTCGGGCAGGTGAAGCGCACTTCTGGCGGCTTCCTCCCCCCCGAAGAGAGTGCCCTGCCCCACGGCGACGCTTTTTTGGTTGCGAATCGCGGCTTCGAGCACGATATCGAGCGACGCAGTCGCCTGTGCGCGCCCCACGCCCAGAGAATCGAAGGCCGCCGCCTTGATGAGGCTTTCCAGCGCGCGGCGGTTCAGATGCCGATGCTCCACGCGTCTGCAAAAGTCGCCCAAATCCACAAACGGCCCCTCCTCGTTCCGGCCGGCCAAAACGGCGTCCACCAGACCCTCGCCCACGTTTTTCACAGCCGCCAGGCCAAAGCGGATGGACTCTCGCTCGACCGTGAAATCCTTCTGGCTGGCGTTCACGTCCGGCGGAAGCACGGCGATCTTCATGCTCCGGCACTCGGCGATGTCTTTAATCACCTTATCGGCGTTCTCTCTATCGCACGTGAGAAGCGCCGACATGAACTCGCGCGGATGGTGCGTCTTCATGTACGCCGTGCGGTAAGCGATGAGGGCGTAGGCCGCGCTGTGGCTCTTGTTGAAGCCATAGCCCGCGAATTTTTCGATCTGATCCCACAAGGATTGTACTTTTTTCCTGTTATTGCCGCGCGCGACGGCCCCGTCCACGAAGTCGGCCTGCTGCTCGGCCATGAGTTTCTGACTCTTCTTGCCCATCGCCTTTCTCAGCACGTCCGCGCGCCCCAGGGAGAAACCCGATAGGGCGTTCGAGATTTGCATGACCTGTTCCTGATACACCATGACGCCGTAGGTGCCCTCGAGGATGGTCTGGAGTTCATCGAAGAAATAATCGATCTTCTCGCGCCCGTGCTTTCGGTTGATGAACGCATCCACCATGCCGCTCTCCAGCGGGCCGGGCCGGTAGAGCGCCACCATGGCGATCAGGTCCTCGAACGTCGTGGGAGCGAGCTTTCTGAGATACTCGCGGATGCCCCGGCTCTCGAGCTGGAAAATGCCGGTCGTTTTCCCCTCGGCGAGCAGGCGGTAGGTCGCCTCATCATCGAGGGCCAGCGTCTCGAGATCCAGTTCCCCTCCCCCGTCACGCACGAGGTTCACGGCGCGATCGAGCACAGTGAGCGTCTTGAGACCCAGAAAGTCCATCTTGAGAAGGCCTATCTCCTCAATGTCCTTCATGTCGAACTGGGTCATCATCTCACCGCCCGAGGCCTTGTACAGCGGCACGAAGTCGGTGAGCTTAGATGGCGCGATGACCACGCCCGCCGCGTGCGTTCCCGCATGGCGGATGTTGCCCTCGAGCTTTCTGGCCGTACTCATCAACCCGCCCACCTTCGGGTCGCGCGCCACGGTGTCGCGCAGGCGCGGCTCTTTCTTCATCGCGTCGTCCAGGGTGATCTTGAGTTCGTTGGGCACCAGCTTGGCGATGCGGTCCACCTCGCCGTAAGGCATATCCATCACGCGGCCCACGTCGCGCAAGACGCCTTTCGCCAACATGCTTCCGAAGGTGATGATCTGGCACACGTTCTCGCGCCCGTATTTCTCCTGCACGTAGCGGATGACCTCATCGCGCCGGTCCATGCAGAAGTCGATGTCCACGTCGGGCGGACTGATGCGCTCGGGGTTCAGGAACCGCTCGAAGAGAAGGGAATACTTGAGCGGGTCGATGCCCGTGATGCCCAGGGAGTAGGCGGCCAGGCTGCCCGCCGCCGAGCCCCGCCCCGGACCCACGGGAATGCCCTGCTCCTTGGCGTAGCGGATGAAATCGGACACGATGAGGAAATAGCCCTCGTAATTCTGGCTGTTGATGACTTCGAGCTCCATCTTCAGCCGCTCGCGGTAGCGCTCCGCCTCGGCGCCCTCGATTCCGAACTGCGTGAGCTTGCGTGCGAGTCCTTCCTCCGCCGTGCGCCTTAAGTACTCCTTCTTGCCGGACCCGTCGGGAGTCTGGAAATCCGGGTAATGGGCCTCGCCGAAGTTGAAATCGAAATTGCATTGCTCGGCGATGACGACCGTGTTGGCGAGGGCTTCGGGCGCCTCGCCGAAAAGCGCTTCCATCTCCGCGGCGTCTTTGAAGTAGAACTCCTCGCTCTTGATCTTCATGCGGTTGGGATCGTTGAGCGTCTTGCCCGTCTGGATGCAGATGAGCACCTCCTGGGCGCTGTGATCCCCTTTTTTCAGATAATGCACGTCGTTGGTGGCGACGAGGGGCAGCCCCATCTCTTTCGAGAGGGCGATGACCTTCGGGATGACCTGTTTATCCTCCTCCATGCCGTGGTCCTGGAGTTCGAGGTAGTAGCGGCCCGGGAAAAGATCCTTATAAAACCCGGCCGCCTCGCGCGCCGCCTCCTCGCGGCCGTGCAGGAGGTGGTCGTTCACCTCCCCGCGCAGGCAGGCGGACGTGCAGATGAGACCCTCGGCGTGCTGGGAGAGGAGTTCGCGGTCGATTCTCGGGAAATAGTACATCCCCTCGGTGAAGCCCCGCGTGACCAACTCGCACAGATTGTTGTAGCCGGTCTGGTTCTGCGCCAGCAGCAGCATGTGGTAGGCGCGTCCCCCGCCGTTCCTAGCGCCCTTGTCGAAGCGGCTGCCGGGGGCG
Organism: bacterium; assembly: GCA_965261085.1. GTDB lineage: Bacteria > UBA8248 > UBA8248 > UBA8248 > UBA8248 > Bin107. The sequence continues at coordinate 1,766,798 of OZ253442.1, read as the reverse complement.
ACGTACACCTCACAACCGATGATGGGCTTCACGCCCGCCCTTTTCGCCGCCTCGTAGAACTTCACCGCGCCGAACATGTTCCCGTGGTCGGTGAGCGCTACGGCCGGCTGCCCGAGTTCGGCGGCGCGCTGCACCAGATCGCCGATTCGCGTGGCGCCGTCCAGGAGACTGTACTGGGAATGAAGATGTAAATGAACGAATTCAGACGGCATGTCTGGTCTGCTCCCCGGGGGCGGTATTTTAATACTGGCATGCTCTTTTAGGATACTGCTTTTTGTGTAGCCCGTGTAGCCGGTGCGGCATCTCAGTTTAACGCTTAGAACCTGTCGGCGCCATCTTCCCAACTACGCGAGAGCGCCTTCGCGCCTGCGACAAATTACCCGCCGTATCCGAAAAGCTCGCTGATGAACCTGCCGGGCATCATGGCGAACCCGCCCGCGATGAGGGCGCCTATCATCGTGCCCGTCATGAACGCCGCGTGCGTGCGCACCCTTCCCCGCCGTATCGAGACCACCGCGACCACCATGCAGAAAATCGTCCAGACCGTGAGAATGTGAATCCAACTGAAATCGCCGTCGTTGAGCTCACGTATCCAAAAGGATGAGACCGTGACGTAGGTCATCACGACGAGCCAGCACCAGCCGATAAACCGGTGCCTGCGCGTTCCCTTCTCGGACGCTAGATTGACGAGGCCGAGCGCAATCGCCAGCACGGCCAGAATAAAATGCGTCCATATCAGCAAGGTTTCAGCCCCCCGCCCCTAGTTGTTGAAGTCCTTGAACACCACGACGTCCTGAACGAGCTTTGCCTTGTAGCTCAGGTCTTCGTGCATGTTCGTGTTCAGCGTGACCCTTATCTCGAGATTCCCTTTAGGCAATTTATCCATGAAATGGGAAGTTGCGTACAACCTCGTCACCTTCTTCCCGTTCAGGTACAGATGCGCATGGCCCTTCTTGCCGTGATGAGCCTGAGCAATATGCCAGTGAGGCTGATTCGCCTCATGGGCGCTCGCTCCCGTGAGAAGCCAACCCAGGAAAAAGAGCGGAACCACAGCGAGCGAAGTCTTTAACACGCGATACATTCTTTCGACTCCTTCAGGAAAATTTCAGACTCGGCGACGGGTATTACAAAGAAAAACGGTATGATTTCACGCAACTCATTGTTTTTGAATTATATATCCTACTCCCACTCGATAGGATCATTCTTCTAACATGTTGATTCCATGACCAAATTATTGTCTTTGAATCCGTGAAGGCAATCCGACTACTAGTCTTTCAATCACTTTATCAAAGAAAAATCTATCCGGGCGCAATCTGCAACTAAAATTGAACTTTTGTGAACGATCCAACTCCCACCTTTGCTCGAAATCATATCTAGCTTGTAATTACCATCTGAATCTTGCCAAAACGTATAGATTTCCAGCACCCTACCGGGAAAGTAATAAAGAAACGATGCATCTTTGGCCCCTTTTCGAAAAAGTTTCACTGACCCCCCATCATCTTTGGTGAGTGAAAGGACCTTTTTTCTAACGTCATCCAGTAGAATATCGTATTTGTCGCTACCAAGTTTTTGTAACATCGTAATTCCACCGGTAATTTTATCTTCTACCCAACCACTATTTTTTTTCGAAACTAGCCCCTGAAAATGATAGAAAGCTTTACCCTTAGGGTTCTGGCAAGAGGTGATTATTTGAGCAAAAGCCCAATGTGGAAACAAAATAAAGGCAAGTAGAACGATAATCCTTATCGACATAGTATTTTCCTGGTTTGCAAAATTTTCTGGCCCCGCCCTACTCCCACTCGATCGTGCCCGGCGGCTTGGAGGAGACGTCGTACACCACGCGGTTCACGCCGCGCACCTCGTTGATGATGCGCGATGAGGCCTCGGCCAGCAATTCCGGCGGAAGCCTGGCCCAGTCCGCCGTCATCCCGTCCTGACTGGTGACGGCCCGGAGCGCAAGGGCGTTCTCATAGGTTCTCGCATCACCCATCACGCCCACGGTGTTCACGGGCAGCAAGACGGCGAACGCCTGCCAGACCTTGTAGTAGTGATCGTGCTTGCGGAGCGTTTCGATGAAAATGGCGTCCGCCTCTTGTAAGGTTTTCACGCGCTTCTCCGTCACCTCGCCCAAAACGCGCACGGCGAGCCCCGGTCCGGGGAACGGATGCCGCCAGAGCAACTCGCGCGGCAGTCCCAACTCCTCGCCCGCCTCGCGAACCTCATCCTTGAACAACTCGCGCAGGGGCTCGATGAGCGCGAGCCGCATCCATTTCGGCAGCCCGCCCACGTTGTGGTGGCTCTTAATGGTCGCTGAAGGCCCCTTGAACGAGACGCTCTCGATGACGTCGGGGTAGAGCGTCCCCTGGGCCAGGAACTTCACGTCGCCCAGCTTCCTCGCCACGCGCTCGAACACGCGGATGAATATCTCGCCGATTCTCTTTCTCTTGGCTTCGGGGTGCGTGACGCCGCGCAACGCGCTCAGGAATTCCCCGCTCGCGTCCACGTGCACGAGGTTGAGCCTGTCGCCGAAAGTCTCCACCACTTGCTCGGCCTCGTTTTTTCTGAGCAGGCCGTTGTCCACGAAGATACAGGTGAGCCGCTCGCCTATCGCCTCTTTGACGAGCATCGCCGTCACGGAGGAATCCACGCCTCCCGAGAGGCCGCACACCACCCGCTTTGGCCCCACCTGCTCCTTAATGCGCTTGACCGCCTCCTCGATGAAGGAGCGCATCGTCCAATCGCCCGCGCATCCGCAAATCCTGTGCACGAAATTGTGGAGAATCTCCTTGCCTCGCGGGGTGTGCGCCACCTCCGGGTGAAACTGTATACCGTAGCGCCGTCCATCGTCGGACATCATCGCCGCCACAGGGGAGCCTTCCGAGCGCGCGAGCGACCTGTAGCCCGGCGGCGGCGCCTCTATCGTGTCTCCATGACTCATCCAAACGGTCTCCTCGCCCTGGAAACCGAGAAAAATACCGACGGACTCCTCAACCACCACTTGCGCGCGTCCGAATTCTCTTTTGGCGTATGGGCCGACCTTCCCGCCGAGAAGGTGGGTCATGAGCTGCATGCCGTAGCAAATCCCCAGAATGGGGAAGTCGCTCTCGAACAGCGCGGGGTCGACCGAGGGGGAGCCGTTCTCGTACACGCTGCTCGGCCCGCCAGAGAGGATGACGCCTTTCGTGTGCGGGCCCGTTATCTCGCGCCAATCCCGGGTGCATGGTTGAATTTCGCAATACAAGTTCAACTCCCGAACGCGCCGGGCGATGAGTTGCGTATACTGCGAGCCGAAATCCAGGATGAGTATCTGATCGCGCATCTTCATTTTCGGATGCAGCGGAACGAACCGCCTATCCCCCCTCCACTCTCAGGCCCGCTCCCGAGCCGGGCCATCGGTAAACATTTCCTGCGCCGGGGCGGATGAATCGGGACTCCATGATCCCTTGGACAACCCGACGCTTTCGTTTTTCCGGGCGATGGGTAAGCGCTCATCCGTGCGCTCACGCCCTCCTCGACGCCAACGGGCATCGCCTGGACTATGCTGTATCAATCAATCGCGCTGGTAGTTGGGCGACTCGCGCGTGATGAAGACATCGTGCACATGGCTTTCCCTGAGACCCGCCGACGTGATGCGTACGAACTTCGCCTTCTCCCTCAATTCCTTCAGACTGCGGCAACCGGTATATCCCATGCCTGCGGCCACGCCCCCCATGAGCTGGTAGACGGTGGACGAAAGCGGCCCCTTGTAGGGAACGCGTCCCTCTACCCCCTCGGGCACGAGCTTCGAATCGCTGAAGGCGTGCTCCTCCTCGTCCGGATAGCCGTTTTGCACGTCCTGGAAATAGCGGTCCCGGCTCTTGCCGTTGCTCATCGCGCCGACCGAACCCATGCCGCGATACACCTTGTAGCTTCTTCCCTGGTAGAGCACCCGCTCGCCGGGACTCTCCTCCACCCCCGCCAGCAGGCTGCCGACCATCACGCCATGCGCGCCCGCGGCGAGCGCCTTGACGATATCGCCCGAATACTTGATGCCGCCGTCGGAGATGATTTTTACGCCGTGAGGCTCCGCCGCCGCCGCGCAATTCGCCACCGCGCTCAACTGGGGCACGCCCACGCCCGCCACCACGCGCGTCGTGCAGATCGAGCCCGGCCCGATGCCCACTTTTATCATATCCACGCCTCGGGAGATGAGGTCGTGCGTGCCCTCGGCGGTAGCCACGTTGCCGGCGAGAATCTTCACGTCCGGCCAGCCGTTTTTGATCTCCTCCACCGCCCCCAGCACCCGTTCGGAGTGGGCATGGGCGCTGTCGATGACCAGCAAATCCGCCCCCGCCTCATGGAGCGCGGAGATGCGCTCGCGCATATCCGCCGCGACGCCCACCGCCGCCGCCACGCGCAGACGACCGAACTTGTCCTTGGCCGATTTGGGATAGCGTCGCACCTTCTCGATGTCCTTCAGGGTGATGAGACCCTTGAGGTTGTAATCCTCGTCCACGACGAGGAGCTTCTCGATGCGGTGGCGGTGCAGGATTCCCTTGCTGTCGTCGAGCGTCGTTCCCACCGGCACCGTGACCAGTTTCTCCCGGGTCATCAACTCAGCGACCGGCTTGTCCAGGTTCGTCTCGAAGCGCACGTCTCTGTTCGTGAGAATGCCGACGAGGCGTCCCTCCTCGGTGATGGGCACTCCCGAGATGTGGTAGGTCTGCATGACTTCCAGAGCCTCGCGTATTAGCTGCCTGGGCCGCATGGTGATGGGCTGGGTGACCATGCCGCTCTCGGAGCGCTTGACGCGGTCCACCTCGGCCGCCTGACGCTCGACGGACATGCTGCGATGCACCACGCCCAGACCGCCCTGCTGGGCCAGTGCGATAGCGAGGCTCGACTCCGTCACCGTGTCCATGGCCGCGCTCATGAGGGGAATGCCGAGTTCGATCTCCTCGCACAAATGGGTGGAAAGGTCCACGTCCTTGGGCAGTACTTCCGAGTGCGCGGGCAGCAGCATCACGTCATCGAAGGTATAGGCTTCTTCTATCGGGGCGTTGAGCATCTTTATGCGCCACTCCCTTGAATGAGAGGAAACAGAGTATACCCCTGCGGTTTTGCGGTGCAGATAAGGAAAACGCCCGCCACCATTGCGCCGTAAAGGCCAAAAGTGAGCGGGCGTAGCGAAGACCTCCTGAGCCATCGACGGCAGATGGCTTTTGCAAGAAATCGGGACCGAAAGGCTGGTTCAAAAGGATGCGGCATCGAAAACCCTCCCCGATGGCCCTCCTTTTCTTGCCTCGTCATTCTGTTGCGCTTGGGCGCGGGTGTCAAGAGCGTCACCGGCCTGGCGCAAAAAATCGGCTCAACTTCGCAGAAAGCGCCTTCTCACGAGGCCTGCGCCCATCACGAGCATGACGGGCCGCCCATGCGGACAGGTCCACCTGCCCGGCGTTTTCTCGAGTTCCTCGACGAGGGAGGCCACTTCCTCGGGGCGCATGGGCCGCGCCGCCTTCACCGCGCCCTTACAACTCATCCTCGCGATGATGCCGTCGATGAGATCCGCGAAGCTCACGGGCTGTTCGAGATCCGCCAGACCCTCCACGATCTGGCGCACCGCGCCTGCGGGGTCGCGATCCGCCAGAAGCGCGGGCACGGCCCGAATCCGGTATTCCCCGGGACCCGCGCATTCGAGTTCGAACCCCGAGCGCGACAGATTCTCAAAGTGCGCCTCGAGGCCGAGCGCCTCCTCGGGCCTGAGCCGAATCTCCTCGGGCACGAGACACGCCTGGCTGTCCACGCGGCTCTCCCTGAACTGGTCGCGGAAGCGGTTGTAGAGCACGCGCTCGTGCGCAGCGTGCTGATCGACGAGCACCAGCCCCTGCGGGGAGCCGAAGAGCAGAAAGCACTCCTCCCACTGCCCCAGATAGCGGCATTCGGAGAGAGCGACGGGATCCGCCGGATGGGGCGGTTCCAGCATGCGCTCGAGCGGCGAGGGCGCCGTCGATTCTGGCGGCGGACTCACGGGCGCGGGCGGGGAGGGTTCCGCCGACCCGGCGCCTTCGACCTCAGGCGCGGACCCCTCCGCGGAGACGCCGTAATCCCCGGCGGCGCCATAGTCCCCAAAGTATCCGCCTCCGCCCAGTAAAGAGGGTGCTGAAGGCGGGGTAGTCAGTTCTTCCTCGGCAGGATTGCCCGGTGGAGAATGCGGCCCGCCGGACGTTGCATGGCCTGCGCCCTGGTGGGCGAAATCGCGCCGCACTCCCTCCGGCCGCGCGCCCAGCACGGCGGCGACGCTATCGCGCACGAGATCGTAGACGCCCGATGCGAAGCGAAAACGCACCTCTTGCTTGGCTGGGTGGACGTTCACGTCCACGTCCTCGGGCGGCATGTCCAGAAAGAGGATGAAGACGGGCTGGCGCCTCACCGGCATGAAGCTGCGGTAGGCCGCATACGCCGCGTGGACGAAAAGACGGTCTCGGATGGGGCGTCCGTTCACGAACAGATACTGCGCGTCTCGCGTGGAGCGGTTGAGCCCCGGCGCGCCCGCCCAGCCGCTGAACGTCATGTTCCCGGACGAGGCGCGGGGGATCTTTAGCAGATGAGAGGCCGCCGCCTCGCCCACAAGTTCCGCCGCGCGGGTGAGAAGCCCTCCGGAGACGTCGAGATCGAGCAGCGTCCTCCGCCCGTGGCGCAGAACGAACGAGACGCCCGGGTTCGCCATGGCCGCCTGGTTCGCTACTTCTAAGCAGCGGGCGAGTTCGGTTTCTTTTCTCTTGAGGAACTTGCGCCTCGCCGGCACGTTGTAGAACAACGAGCGCGCCTCGACCCTGGTGCCGGGAGCGGCGCCCATCTCGGTGACGCGCAGGAGCTTGCCGCCCTCCACGCGCACTTCCGTGCCCAGGGCGTCCCCAGGTCTTCTGGTGGTGATGGTCATCTTGGAGACCGCGGCGATGCTCGGCAGCGCCTCTCCCCGGAAGCCCAGGGTGGCGACGCGGCCCAGGTCCCAATCCGTGGCTATCTTGCTCGTCGCGTGGCGCTCGAGGCACAACAGCGCGTCGTCTTCGCTCATGCCGTGTCCGTCGTCGACCACCTGCACGCGCGCGGCGCCGCCAGATTCCAAATCGATTTCCACCCGCGCGGCGCCCGCGTCGATGCTGTTCTCCACCAATTCCTTGAGGAGGGAGGCTGGGCGCTGCACCACCTCGCCCGCGGCGATCTGGTTCGCAAGCGATTCCGACAGTATGCGTATGCGAGATTCTTTGCTCATGGGGATTCCTCGTGGCTCCTCACAAGGCAATTTCTCTCATTTCGACAGAGATGTCAAGCGTAAACCACAACATTTTGTGTCTTCGAGAACCTGATTACGCCATATAATGGGATATCTACCCACAACGATGTTTTGGGGAGTAACGCGCATTATAGGGGTTGCATACAACGCGCATTTATGCGACATTTACTGCCCCCAAGGTAGTACATTCGCCCGTCCTGTATATATCTGCACCACCGAGCACCCGGCCGTTGCACCAACGCACCGAACTGCCCGCCCGGCAATCGTGGTTCTACTCCCCACGGCGGATCGGCTTGTCGCCGTGAAACCGCAACGAGGGAGTGAACCGGGCAAACGGACTGAAAAAGTGCGAAAGCCAAAAAACCAGATGGTGAGAATCACGAGCGGAGCGGTCCCCCGCCTTCGCCTCATGAGCGTCCGCTCGAATCGGGGCAGGCGCTTCCGCACTGTCGTCGCATTCACGCTCTCGTTCCTGCTCGCCGCCTACGGATTCTACGGCGCGAACTCCCTGGCGCAATCACCCCCACGTACGACTTGGGTGAACCAAGACCCGAGCACTGGAACCGTGGAAGTGGAGGTGTTGACGAACACGTTGAACAGCGGAGTTAGAGGGACCCTCACCTACCGCTTGAGACTGACGAAGCAGCCGATAACTGACGGCTGGTGGGTCAGGATACACGTCAATAACATGGTGGTGTCAGACGGAATCTACCCGCCAAACGTCGACCGCGAAGACGCAATGATCACCTGGGTGCCGTCGGTCGGCTGGGAGTTCGACCCGGACAACTCGGACCTAAATCAGCCGACTCAATGGCGAACGGTCACGATTAGGGCGGAAATGAATTTTGATATTAATACGCCGATAACATTCATGCACGAGGTGTGGGAGAACAATACCGATAAAGATTGCCCGATACACAATGTGGGCGTGATAACGGTAAGCGACTCTATCAACAATCCCGACACCAACAACAATCCCGACACCAACACCAACCCCGACACCAACACCAACCCCGACACCAACACCAACCCCGACACCAACACCAACCCCGACACCAACACCAACCCCGACACCAACACCAACCCCGACACCAACACCAACCCCGACACCAACACCAACCCCGACACCAACACCAACACCAACCCCGACACCAACACCAACCCCGACACCAACACCAACCCCGACACCAACACCAACCCCGACACCAACACCAACCCCGACACCAACACCAACCCCGACACCAACACCAACCCCGACACCAACACCAACCCCGACACCACCCCCGACACCACCCCCGACACCACCCCCGACACCACCAACAACCCCGACACCAACCCCGGCACCAACACCAACCCGGGCAACAACAATCCCGGTGGCGGTGGCGGCGGTGGCGGCGGTGGCGGCGGCGGCGGGGTTACGAAATCTCCCGCTCAACCCGATCCCCCGACGCCGATTAGCGCGACCGTAGACGGAAACAAGCTGGTGCTCACCTACAACGAGCTTCTGGACAGGGGTTCCGTGCCTGCCCCCGGTGATTTCACGGTGAGCACGGGTGACGTCGAATCGGTCAACGTGAGCGGCTCGCGCGTGACGATGATTCTGGAAACTCCGGCGATGCCCGGCGAGGAAGTGACGCTCTCCTATTCAACCGGGAAAAAACCGATCAAACACATAACCGGGGTCGACGCCCCGTCTTTCACGAACATGCCGGTCGAGAACATCGGAAAAGCGCCGGTGCTGGTGGACACGAGTTTGCAGGACGATCAGATAACTTTGACTTACGACGAGCCACTGGATGAGGCTTCCGTTCCGACGACGGGCTCTTTCACGGTGATGGTGGATGGCGCGAATCGGACGGTCTCCAAGGTCGAGGTCAAAGGCAAGAAGGTGACGCTGACACTGGAATCGGCGGTGGCGCCGGGGGAGGAAGTAACGCTCAGCTACACACCCGGCAGCCCTCGCATCGTCGACTTGACCGAAATTCCCGCCGGACCCATCAACAATTTGAAGTTAAACAACTCCACTCCGAAGGTCGATGATAACAGAGCCCAGGGGACGAACGACTGGCTTACGCGCTTCGGGCGCACGGTGGCGAGCCAGGCGGTGGAGATGATCGAGAATCGCCTCAAATCGCCTTCCATGAGGCGGGAGTCGAAGGTGACCCTCGCCGGACAGGACGTGAACTTCTTTGATGATGATTCTCCGCTTCCGCTCGCTCAGGACGACCCGGATTTCGCTTCCGCTTCCCGCCTCGCTAGCCGCACCCTGGGCTTAGGCGGCCTTACGGAGATGGTTCCGCGGCGGAATACCGCGAGATATCCATGAGCGACCTTCTTCTGGCGAGTTCGTTCCATCTCGCCTCGGCGCAGAACGCAGAAAACGGCCTGGGCGCGAGTTGGACGGCCTGGGGCCGGGGCTCGCGGACGAGCTTCTTTGGGGATGAGAACAGTTCCACCTTCGACGGCGACGTGACCACGGGCACTATTGGGAGCGATTTCGAATGGGGCCGCACCATGGTGGGCGTCGCGCTCTCACACACCCTGGGCGAGGGATACTTCTCGATCGACGGGCGGCGCAACGACGTGGAGGCCAGGCTCACGGGCGCTTATCCCTACATCCGCTACACGGTGAGCGAGCGCCTCACTATCTGGGGCATGTTCGGTTTCGGGAACGGTGAGTATGCGCAGAAAGAAGAAGGTATCGAGAAGATCGAAACCGACATCTCGATGCGGATGGGGGCGTTCGGTTTCCGTAGTTCCCTCTTGCCGTTGGCGCGCCAGATTGGCTACGACCTCGCGGTGAAGGGCGACGTCATGGTGGTCGAGATAGAGGCGGATGAGGTGCGCGACAAACTGCTCCCGGTGGATACGAACACGAACCGCTTTCGGCTGCTTCTCGAGGGTTCGCGAGAGTACAAGCTCGGACACGGCGCATCGATCACGCCCTCGCTGGTGATGGGCGTACGCTACGACAAAGGCGACGCGGAAGAAGGAGGAGGCATCGAGCTGGGCGGCGGCTTCCGTTTCTTCGACCCCTCGCTGGACATGGTGATAGACGTGAACGCGCGCGGTTTGCTGCTGCACGAGGAGAGCAGGTTCAGCGAGATGGGCGTGTCGGGTTCGGCTCACTTCACCTGGGGCACCCGGAAACGAGGCCTCTCGGTGCGGGTGGGTTCCTCGTGGGGTGACGCCGCGAGCGGGGCGGAGCGTCTCTGGTCGCAAGCCTCCACGGCGAGTCTGGCCTCGAGCGTACAGAGTGAAGGCGCACGTTATGAAGCCGAAGTGGGCTACGGGATGGACGCGCCCGGCGGCGCACTCATCAAGCCCTACGCCGGCCTTGCGCTCTCAGACAGGGGAAGCCAGACCTACCGCCTGGGCGGACGCCTGCGGGTCGGCGATCGCGTGAGCCTGAGGCTCGAAGGAGACCGCCGCGAACGCGTGGGAGGCGACGCCTCGCACGGCATCGGCCTGTTCGGTTCCGTGCGCTGGTAGAGTATTCCCTTATGTAGAGTTGGACCTGTATGTCCGCCCGCGTTACTTCCCCATACGTGGTTTCCAGAATCACTCCTCCACTCCCCCCCGCGCCCCATCTCCCATCACGACATATTGCGCTCGGGGGCTTGTGATTCTCCCATATCATGCGATATTGCCCACCAGAGCCTTATTGCTTGTTTTCGGCGGTTGCGCGTATACTGCGGGCGTCGGAATTCCCCAATCATGAGGCCACCAAGCCTTGAGCGAGAATAAAAGCGGTTTCGAGCGCGCGGTGGAGGTCATGGCCCGCCTCAGAGCGCCGGACGGCTGCCCCTGGGACAAGGAGCAGAACCACCAGAGTCTCAAGCCCTACCTCATCGAGGAGGCCTACGAGGTGATGGAGGCCATCGAGGCGGGCGACCCCGCGATGCTCAAAGAAGAGTTGGGCGACCTCCTGCTTCAGGTGCTATTCCACTGCCGACTCGCGGAGGAGAACGGACACTTCGACGCCCAGGAGACCGCCCGCGCCCTCGCCCAAAAGATGATCGACCGCCATCCCCACGTGTTCGAGGACGCTCTCGCCGAAACCAGCGGCGAGGTGCTCAGAAACTGGGAGATCAACAAGAGAAAGGCCCGCGCGGAGGACGAGAACAACTCCGCATCCATTCTCGACGGCGTGCCCGCCGCCATGCCTGCCCTCCAGCGCGCCCAAAGGCTTCAGGGAAAGGCCTCGCGCGTGGGCTTCGACTGGCCGGATGCGGCCGGAGCGGCGGACAAGGTGGAAGAAGAATGGACGGAACTCAAAGAGGCGATGCGTAGCGGAGACCGCGAGGCGCTGGAGGAGGAGATGGGTGATTTTCTCTTCGCCGCCGTGAACCTTTCCCGAAAGATCGGGGTGAACGCCGAGGGGGCGGCCCGCGCCTGCATCGGCCGTTTCACCGCGCGTTTTCATTATATGGAACAAGCGTTGCGCGCCCGGGGACTCTCGCCCGAGGACGTGTCTCTCGAAGAATTGGAAGCGCTTTGGAGTGAAGCGAAAAAAGCCGGGAGGAGCGAGGGCTAACCTGACTCTCGCACGACCCCGGCCATGCGCACCCGGTGACACATCGCCCCGCCCGCCCGGCTGCGACCAGGATCGATTCATGACGCGAAAACCCAGAACGCATCGCCCCAGAAGAGGGACCCCTCCTCCCCAGGCGGGCCTTTTCCCCGAAGACGCTACCGAGCTGACCGGCGCGGTGGAGCGGATTCGCTTCCGCGCGGAGGACACCGGCTACACCGTCTTGCTCGTCCAGCCGGACAACGAGGATTTTCCGCGCGTGGCCGTGGTGGGTTATCTCTCTTCCATACGCGAGGGCGAGCGCGTCCGGTTCGAGGGCGCCTGGAAGGATCACCCCAGGTTCGGCCGCCAGTTCCACGCCGAACTCGCCCGCCCTCTGGAGCCCACGACGATCGAGGGAATCGAAAAATACCTGGCTTCGGGCATCGTGAAGAACATCGGCCCGGCGCTGGCCAGGAGAATCGTGGCGCGCTTCGGCGAGAAATCCCTCGACATTCTGGACAACCAACCCGAGCGCCTCACGGAAATCAACGGACTGGGCGCGAAGAAACTCGAGGCGATCGTCGAGAGCTGGAAGAGCCAGAGCGAGGTCAAGGAGATCATGCTCTTCCTGCGTCAATACGACATCTCGCTTCATCTGTCCGAGAAAATTCTCCGAACCTACGGTGAAGCCTCCATACGGATTCTCCGCGAAGACCCCTACCGCCTGGCGGCGGAGATTCACGGCGTGGGCTTCAAGAGCGCGGACCGCATCGCCCAGAATCTGGGCATCCCCGCGGACTCGCCCGAACGCCTGGCGGCGGGAGCCGTCTATGTCCTGAACCAACTCGCCGAGCGCGAGGGCCACTGCTTTTCGCCCTATGGGGATCTGGTCGAGACAGCCGCTGAAATGCTCGAGACGGAAGCCGACGCCTTGACCCCCGTCCTCGAGAGCCTGGGCCAGGGCGGCGCCCTGGTGATCGAATCGGCGAACATGACCGAGAACCTGGCCTCGGCCGAGGGCAAGCGCGTCTACGCGCGACCGCTGTACGCCGCGGAATGCGAGGTCGCCCGCCGCCTCGCCGCGCTCATTTGCACGCCGCGTGACGAGGCGCGCCTCGAAGCCGCCATGCGGGGGCAGGGAGCGCCCGGAAACACGACCAAAGAGCGCCTCGGACACCTCGCCCGGCGCGCGCTCGAAGGCGGAAAGGCGACCGGCAATCAGGGCGCGGCGATAGAGGGCGCGCTCACGCAAAAAGTGCTCATCGTCACGGGAGGCCCCGGCACCGGCAAGACGACCATCGTAAGCGCCGTCACCAACCTCTATACGAAACTCGGCCTCCAGGTCATCCTGGGCGCGCCCACGGGCCGGGCGGCCAAGCGCCTCTCGGAAGTCACCGGCCACGAGGCGGCCACCATCCACAGATTGCTGGCGTATAGCTGGCACTCGGGCGGCTTTACCCGCGACGCGGAAAACCCGCTCGCAGGGGACATCGTGATCATCGATGAGGCCTCGATGCTCGACGTGCACCTGACGGCCCATCTGCTGCGCGCGGTGCCGGACGCGGCGACGCTCGTCCTGGTGGGCGACGTGGATCAACTCCCCTCCGTGGGGCCCGGCAACGTCCTGAGCGACGCCATCACCTCCGAAACCCTCCCCGTGGTGCGGCTCACCGAAGTCTTCCGCCAGGCGCAGGAGAGTCTGATCGTCGAAAACGCCCACCGCGTGAACCGCGGCGAGATGCCCAGAAACGGCAAAGGGGAAAAAGAAGACGCACCGTTCGATTACTATTTCATCGAGGAGAGCGAGGCGGAGCGCTGCGCGGACCTCATCATCGAACTGTGCCGCGAGCGCATTCCCGAGCGGTTCGGGATCGACGCCATCGCCGATCTTCAGGTCATCTCCCCCATGCAGCGCGGCGTGCTCGGCGTGCAGAGCTTGAACGCGCGCTTACAGGAAGCGCTCAACCCCGCAGGAAACGCCCCGGCGCTCCAGAGCGGGGGCCGCACATTCCGCACGGGCGACAAGCTCATCCAGGTGAGGAACAACTACGAAAAAGACGTGTTCAACGGCGACATCGGCGTCGTCAAAAGCGTAGCGCCCGAGGAGGGAAGCATTCGCGTGGCCTTCGATTCGAACGTCGTCGAATACACGCGCGGCGCGCTCGATGAGGTGATGCACGCCTACGCCATCACCGTGCACAAGAGCCAGGGAAGCGAATACCCCGCCGTCGTCATCCCGCTCCACACCCAGCACTACCCGATGCTGCAGAGAAACCTCGTCTACACCGCCCTCACGCGGGCGAGGCGGCTGGTGGTGCTCGTCGGGGCGAAAAAAGCGCTCGCCATGGCGATAGGAAACGCGCGCGTGAGAAGAAGGTGGAGCGGCCTGCCCGAAAGAATCCGCCGCGAGGCGAAACTCGCCCCGCTCCTCAAGGAGGCTTCCCCTCCCTCGCCTGAGGCCGAGGAGATACAGGACACCGAGGCGGACGAGGCGCAATTCACCGAAGAAGCCCCGCCCGATTCCCTTTACGAGAATGAAGCAACCGAGGGCGACGAGGACCCCCCGCCCGAAAACGAACTGACCTACCACCCCGTGGATGAGTAACACCAATCTGTAGAGCAAAAGAAAACCCCCGTCCCGAAGGACGGAGGCGGTATGGCTGCCGGAAAGCGAGAGTTACTTCGCCGTCCGCTCGATTAAAGTCTTGAGAGCGGTCATGGACTCCTCATGATTTTTCATGGTCTCCGCGTGATTGTTCATGGACTCCGCGTGATTGTTCATGGTCTCGGCGTGATTTTTAATGACCTCATCATGCCGTCTGGCTCCTTCTCTTTCGCGCAATTCCGAGGAGCGGCCCATTTGCTTCAAGCCCATCCAGATGAGCAGGCACTGCGCGAGCCCGATCATGGACTGCATGGTGTAGAACCCGAGTGTCGCCGTTTCAAAACCCGTCATCCCGTTTCCCCTTGCGGGTCCTTTATTTTCACACTACGAAACTCCATGGCCTCGCGTCCCATGGCTCGCAATCTCGAATAAAACACTACCCTCTTTCGCCCCCTCCTGCAAGATTCGGGCATGGCGTTTGACAACGAACCGACTCGCCATCCCGTGGACGAGTAGCAAAGGATCGACGAAAAAAGCCCCCGTCCCGAAGGACGGAGGCGGTATGGCTGCCGGAAAGCGAGAGTTACTTCGCTGTCCGCTCGATAAGCGTCTTGAGGGAGGTCATGGACTCCTCGTGATTTTTCATGGTCTCGGTATGATTTTTCATGACCTCCTCATGCCGCCTGGCTCCTTCTCTTTCGCGCAATTCCGAGGAGCGGCTCATCTGCCTAAGGCCCATCCAGATGAGGCCGCACTGCGCAAGCCCGATCATGGATTGCATGGTGTAGAACCCGAGTGTCGCCGTTTCAAAACCCGTCATTCCTTCCTCCTTACGGGTCCCCCGTCGTTACATTGAAAACCTCGTGAACCCAGGGCATCTCACCCTGCGTTGCTCGAAATCTCAGGCAAAATACTACCCTCTTTCGCCCCCTCCCGCAAGATTCGGGCCTCCCGCCCGAAAACGAACTGACCTACCACCCCGTGGACGAGTGGCAAAGGATCGACGAAAAAAGCCCCCGTCCTGGAGGACGGAGGCGGGAAATGTGGTAGGAAGCGGGTGTTACTTCGCTGTCCGCTCGATGAGCGTCTTAAGCGCGGTCATGGATTCAGAGTGATTTTTCATGACCTCATCATGCCGTCTCGCTCCTTCTCTTTCACGCAATTCCGAAGAGCGGCCCATTTGCCTAAGGCCCATCCAGATGAGCCCGCACTGCGCGAGCCCGATCATGGACTGCATGGTGTAGAACCCGAGTGTCGCCGTTTCAAAACCCGTCATCCCGTTTCCCCTTACGGGTCCTTTATTTTCACACTACGAAACTCCATGGCCTCGCGTCCCATGGCTCGCAATCTCGTATAAAACACTACCCTCTTTCGCCCCCTCCTGCAAGATTCGACTTTACGCGCCTCTACGGCCTGAGCACCACCTTCAGCGATTCACCAGCTTGGGCGACGAGGCGGAAGCCCTCCTGCGCCTGCGCGAGCGGGAGCCTGTGGGTAATCATCTCCTCGACGTCCAGGCGTCCGGCGCGAATGAGCGCGAGCGCTTCTTCCAGGTCGAGCGGGGCCGCGCCGTAGGTGGTGGTGATGGCGATTTGCTCACTCCAGATTCGGTTCAAATCCATCTCGGGACGGTAACCCGGCGGCGTGGGGGCGAAAAGCTGCAAGACGCCGCAAGACGCCACGCACGCGAGTGCCGTCTCAAGCGCCTCGGGCGCGCCCGCGCACAAGACGACGCGGTCCGACAGCCGGCCGCCGTTCGCCTCCCGTAGGGCCTCGGCCATATCCGCACACGGGGGCAGCGCGCGCGCGCCAAACCGCTCGGCGGCGTCTAAGCGATAAGGATGAACGTCCGTCGCGAAAACGGGGCCCGCTCCCAGGAGGCGCGCCGCCTGAACGTGCAGCAGACCCGACATGCCGCTTCCCACCACGAGGACGCTCAGGCCCGGCGTCAACCGAAAACGCTTCCAACCGCGCAGGACGCAGCCCAAGGGTTCGACGAACACGCCCGCGTCATCGGACACCTCATCGGGCAGATGGAACGTCCCCCGCTCCACGTTGATGGCGGGCGCCCGGATGAATTCGGCGAAACCGCCCGGGTCGAAATTCGTGCTCTTGAGCGTCGCGCAGGCCGTGTGGTCTCCGCGCAGACAATGCGCGCAGCGGTTGCACGGCACGTGATGGGTCACGCAGACGCGATCACCCACACTAAAACGCTCCACCCCCTCGCCCGCTTCCGCGACGACGCCCGTCACCTCGTGGCCCAGAACGCGCGGCGCGTTTTTGACCCGGTACCACTCCATGACGTCACTGCCGCAGATGCCGCTCGCGCGCGTCTCGATAAGAAGCTCGCCCGCTCCGGCGCGGGGCGTGGCCATCTCCTCGACCCGCACGTCGTCGTTTCGGTAATAAACCGCCGCTTGCATGGTATCAGGCATTTTCATACTTCCTGGGCTATGCGTCCGATTTCAATCCGTGAGGGGCACCGCGCTCAGATCCTCGAACATCTCATAGGCGGCGTCGGGGCTTACATTATCATGCACGACGGCGCGCACCGCCTGAATCATCGCGACCGGATGCGCGCTCTGGAAGATGTTCCGGCCCATATCCACGCCCACCGCTCCCTCATCGATGGCCCGGCGGCAAAACGCGAGCGCCTCGCGCTCGGGCGCCTTCTTGCCGCCCGCGATGACGATGGGCGCGAAACAACCGCGCACCACCCGCTCAAACCCCTCGCAGTAATACGTCTTCACGACGTCCGCTCCGTGCTCGGCCGCGATGCGCGTCGCCAGCCCGAGATAGCGCGCGTCGCGCGTCATCTCCTTGCCCACCGCAGTGATGCCCAAAACGATCAAGCCATTCTTGCGCCCCTCATCGCTCATTCGCGCGAGGTTCAGGATGGATTCTTTCTGGTAGCGCGCGCCCACGTAGATGGACACCGAAACGCCCGCCACGCCCAGTCGCGCCGCCTCCGCCGCCGAGACGGTGATGGACTCGTTCGATAACTCGCGGTTCAAGATTTCATCGGCGATTCGCTCTCGAAGCGCCTCGCGCGCCGCCTCATCCGCAAGGCCCGCTCCCCGGATGCTCAACTCGCGCTCCAGTTCCACGGGGTCTGAATAGACGATGGCGTTTCCGCCCGTAGCCCTTAAGATGACGGGCGTCTTGCTCTCGGGCGGCATACAGCGCAGGAAAACGCCCTTCGTGGGACTCACCGCGTCGCAATAGGCCAAGAGAGGTTCGATGGTCTTCCCCGGTTCTTCGAGACCCGAGGTCGGCCCCTGGAAATAGCCGTGGTCCACCGCCAGCATGACGATGCGCCCCGTCTTCTCGTTCATAATCTCTTTCATATGGTTAGACATTTTCTGGAATCTCCAGCAGTGGCCCGGGGCGAGCCGCGTTGGGGTGTATGCAGGAGACGAGATTCATTTCAAACTCATACATCGGCCGGATTCTCCGGCGGGAGCGGCGGGCCACCCTTGTAGAAGGCGCGCGCCATGATGTGGTTTCTGGCCGTGAAATCCTCATCCCCGGCGTCTTGCTCCACCGCGCGCTTCAGCAGGTTGAACTTGGCGTCGATGTCGTCCGCGTAGTGGAGCAGGAGCGCCTCCGCCGACATGGGAACTTTCACGGTGCCCCAGTCGGGCTGTCCCTGATGCGAGAGGATGAGGTGCTCTAAATGCAGCAGAAAATCCTCGGGCAACGACTCTCCTTCTGGGAAAACACCCTCGCGCCGCGCCCATTCGCGGGCGATGTCGCGCCCCAGCACGATGTGGCCGAGGAGGCGGCCGGCGGCGGTGTAGTGCGTCGCGCCCTCGGTGGAGAGTTCCTCGAGTTTTCCGATGTCGTGCAAGAGCGCGCCCGCGACGAGGAGGTCTTTTGAGACGTCGTATTTATCCGCGAGATATAGGCACGTTTTCGTGACTGATAAGGTGTGCTCGAGCAGTCCGCCGAGATAAGGATGGTGAATGCGCTGGGCGGCGGGCCATTCGCGGAATTTCTCTTCATACCCATTCAGTATCGCCGTGAGATACGCGGCCACGAGCGGGTGGCAGCCGCCTGCGATGCGTTTCGCCTCTTCCCACATCACGTCGATATCGTAAGGCGTGCGCTGCACGTAGTCCTCGTGCTTGAAGCCGCTCTCGTAATCCTGCTCGTTCACCCGGCGGACACGCTCCACCCTGAGTTGCAAGCGGCCCTGGTAGTTCTCGGCTGCGGCCCGCACCTTGATGAAATCGCCCGCCTGAATCGCCCCCTGCACCTGGGTCGCAGGCTCCCAGACCTTGGCGGGAACCTCGCCCGTCGCGTCCTCCAGGGTCAGATCGAGATACTCCCTGCCCGCACGGCTCTGGCGCGCCTCGTATTCCTTGATCTTGAAAAAAGAATCGAACCGCTCGCCCTCTTTCAGTATCGATATATTGGCCATGATTTGTCGAACCCGCCCTGTGCCTAGAAAAATAAAACCGCCGCGATATGAACGCGCAGACCCTCCTTTCTCAGTCGGGTTTGACATTGTAGGGGCAAGGGGGGGTGAGTCGCAATGAAAGGCTTTCATAGGGGCGGAGCAGGTGGAGCAATCGAATCCCACGTAGCCACTCTTGGTTAGATTTTCCCGTAGGGGCGGGCCTCAAGAAGGGGTGGGGACAGGTCTCGACCTGTCCCTACAAAGCATCACACCCACACCATCGAAATTCACCACCTCGTCATTCCGGCGCATGCCGGAATCTAGGCAGACGAGAAACGCATCAGTTCTGGATTCCGGCATTCGCAAGAATGACGGCGATTGAGAAGCAGGGTCTGACGCATACGCCCGTTATCAATACCAGGGCGGACACATAGGTCCGCCCCTACTAAGACACAATGACCTTCCTCGGTCGTGATGGATTCTCACTCCGCCTTGCGGGAGCCTCGCTCACGTGGGTCGCGGTTGGTGTTCATCCCCTGTATCTCGCCCGGTTTGCGCTCTAAACCCTCGGACGCCTCGTCCGCTCTCGCCGCTTCCTTTGGTCGCCGCGGCGATTTCGGCTGTTTCTTTCGCTCGTTGCCGCGCACGTTTGGCGGCCCTCAGCATCGCGACATCAGAACCTACGAAGTCCGGGTCGCGAGGCTTTAGCGTCAGGTTTTGTTTCCGTGAATTCATTCACTCGACTCCTCTACCAGCAATTTCGGCTCATCGCCCGAATTATCGTACAAAATCCACCCATCGACCAAGTCCTGGTAGACTTGCTCGAAGTTGCGCCACCCGGCGTCGAACCTCTTGCGAATCACCGCCTCGGGCACGTCGTGGCTGGATTTCAGCGCGGTCGATAAGGAATTTCCGAAATACGAACGGAAACTACACCACGGACTATCCCACGAGATTCGAGCAAATTGTAAAGTATGTCTTTCGTAGTTGAAGATTCGAGGACATTGGAACCAATCGTAATTTGGCTATTTGTAGTGAGGATATCTTCACAACTCAGTTCAGGAATTTGTATGTAATTTCGAATTAGCCCGTGTTGCACATGCCGACCACCACCGGAGTAGAGAACATCCTCAGCGTCATCTTCTGATTGAAACGCGACGACACGATATTCGCGTTCTATTGCATAATGGGAACGTTTGCGCAGAAAACGTTGCTTTAAGAGCGGATCACAAGCGGCAAGAACATCTGGACAAATCTTAGACCAAAGTCCTGCATTGCGGGCACGACAGCGGAGAGAATCAAGGTCCCTTAGTAGAGATGAAAATAACGACAGATCAATTTCGAGTGATGGATCGTCGGTATATATAACGCAATCGACAGTAGAAGAATCAACAAGTCGCCTCGATACGTGAGGAGGGAGGGTAATGGAAATGCCTCGACAGTCATTACCATAAAGACGCCAGAAGAGAAGGTCGTCACCAGCGTCGATAGTTTGCTCACCGTCACGCACGATACCAACAAAACAGCAAACATTAGCTGCACCATAGCGTTGCCAAAGCCAAGACTCATCACCGAATTCATTTTCCAGCAAATGCGAGATCATACGACCTTCTAGAGTGGCACGCCCCTCCTCAGGATCGTTCATTATTGAGGTATGAGAGAGTCGAAGGCCACCATCTGAAGTTTGAAGCATATAAACAATGGCTTCCAAAGAGGTATAGTGAGCTAGATGTAATGACGATAGCTCCTCGGCTGATTTTAGATCAGCTTTGGCGTTAGGCCATGAATGAAGAAGTTCATGGGCGCGATTGACAATCCCGTCCGCTTCCAGTAGCAACGCTTCTAATTCCTTGGAATCACTCATAAGTCACGAAGAATCGCCTGATAGCAGAAGCCACTTCGGCTCACCGAGGTTACCTTGGCAGTTGCGTGCATGAACGTCGCAATAAGGCTTGCAAACATCCATTGATATATGTTGTGAGGCAACACTTAAATGGTGGCGCTGTTGGTACACCGGAGGCCACCATTCCGGGCCAAGGACCATTCTTGTGAATAGACCGACTTGCTGCGATGCAGCCGCTAAACTGGCTGGAAAAATGTTGGCTGCATTGGGACGTTTGTCAGTCGGCAAGGTGCGGATGTACTCCGGATCTTCTAGTAGACCTTCCAGTTCCAGGCTGAGTTGATCCGTCGTGTACTGTTTTGTGCATCTGAGACACCGGCTATCGGGTGTAACCACCTGAGAGACGATATGACCCTTATGTAGGCGACCACCACGGCTTCGAAGGGCAACACCAGCTTCAATTGCCGGGATCAAGTGACATACAGCAAGATGGTTTACAAGATCACGTGCAATAGGTTTATCTGCGCAGGCCAAGATAACATCACAATCAGCTAGTGATCGATAGGCTTTTGACTCACGAAGCGATAATGGTAAAGCGATAAGTTCATGAAAAGGATGAGACGCCGTACGTTCTAGATGTTCTGCTGCCACGTGAACTTTATATCGACCAATATCCCAACGACCTGCATTAACAAGGCGATCCAAATTATGTGGCTCGACACAGTCCATATCTATCAGGACCAGCCGTCGTATACCCATTCGGCCCATCGCCTCGGCTGCTAGCGCGCCTACGCTACCGAGACCGACTATTCCAACTTTCAACTGTCCTAGGAGTGCTTGGCTCTCAACACCCCATGCCTCAACAGATCGACGAAAACGTTCCAAAGACGATTCATTCAGGTCAGAATGAAAAACATGGGGATTGGCATGAAACGACAGTCGGCTTGGAGAAATTATACGGATTGAAGAGCACCACCGACGCTCGAAATCCGATCTTTTTCGGATCCAGAACCGAGCACTCCAAGCTCCGTCAGTACCGAGCGTCAAGCCCAAAGCCGGTAGCCCGGTCGCACGGGCAGGATTGGAGACACTCCGACGCTCCATAATAACGTCGTCCGGACTCATTTCCTGCCAACCGGGACCGAAATGATTGTGCATTACCGCCATACCGGCACCCTTCGAAAGCGCTCGCTGGCGGCAACGACGCAGAAAATCGCGTGTCATCTGTACGTTGCCTTGGAGAATACGTTCTTCTTCTGTAGGCAAAAGTACTTCGTCAATGATGGCAGTATAGCGATTGGAACCGCTCGCGGGATACCATGTAGCAAGTGCAATATCCTCTTGGCGACGGCCAAGATGGTGATGCTGCAGAAGGTGACGGCGGGCAATAGCTTCAACTTCAGAACGCCAAGCCACTGAGTAAGTAGTCATTTCAAAGCCTTCCAAAATCGAGTAACAGTCGACCGAAGGAGCTTCTTTGGAGTCCGATACGGGCCGATCCAGGACGGGCCAATTGGACGACTCCAAGCAAGCCACAATTTGCCATCTTCATCGTGATCTTTCTCACATGCACCCTCTTTCCCATCGTCGTATTCTCCCGCTACATGGAACCAATGGGGAGCGTATTCTGGAAACGGTTGTGAGTCGTCGGGAAAGCTCCACCCAACCCGTTTGATCGATCCGGCGTACTTGCCGACATAAACGGGAACGCACGCACGTAACATGCGACGCGTAAGCCACGTGCATATCTCCAAGTCCGCAACGTCTATTTCATAAAGTGCGTCACGGAGCTGAACAAGGTTTGGCGGGAAGGAGTCAGTTAGAGGTTCCACCAATCACTATCCATTTCCAGGCGGGGAAGAATCTACGAAGCGGGTCCTGGTTCATTTTCTGTTGCATAGAACACATTAGTCTTGTCAAGATCGATGACAGCATCAGGGGCGAAGGTATTTCCCTTGCCATCTTCAAGGGTGTAGCCCTCCTGTACTGGATCAAGAACCTTTGCATCCAAAGCAATCTGGATAAGTTCTGCAACGGTTATCGATTCGTGCGGAGCATACAGTTGTTCACCATCGATTTTGAATTCAAAGCGTCCGTCCTTAGTGTCGTCATCTTGTTTCACGTCGTTTCTCCTGTAGCGTCGGCTAGATTCAGACTCAAGACAACCAAGCACGTTTATGATACGATAAGCCACTTTTGAAGTCCACGAACTCATCTCAATTCCGGCACTTCGGGGACGCAATTCTCCTCCCTCGGTCTCCCCAAAAGCGCATCGGCTTCCTCTGTGGTATAAACAAACCCCGAAAGGGGCGGGAAGGCTTCGATTGTTCCCTCTCCTTATCGCCATCAAAAACACCCGCGCGGGGTTCATGGCGCGGGATTTATGAGCCTGAGAAAACGCGAAAGATTTCGGGGTTGTCCCCATAAAAACCGAATGAGGCGAGGATGAAAAAAACGGTTTCCTTTCTGTGCGCGCTCGCGCTCGCCGTCATTTTGAGTTCTTCCCTCCCCGCGCAAGGTGAGACGCCCCGAAGACGCCTCAAAGCGCGCGTCACCAAGGTGTACGACGGGGCGAGCTTTCAACTAGGCGGCGGGCTGCGCTCCGCCCTCATCGGCGTGGCCGCTCCCGCTCCCGGCGCGCCAGGCTCCGCCCAAGCCCATGCGTACCTGAAGCGCCTCATCGAGAACAGGACGGTGAGCCTCGAAATCGACGAAAAACCCGTGGACGCCTATGGGCAGACGCTTTATAACGTTTTTCTGGAAGAAGGCGGCCACGTGAACGTGCTCATGGTGCTCCGGGGTCTGGGCCGCGCCCTCGTGAAACACCCCAACGTGCGCTACCGCAAGGAATTGATAGAAGCCGAAAACCTCGCCAAGCGATACAGCCGGGGCGTGTGGGGAAACGAATTCGACCCGCGCGACCCGATAGACCGCTAAATTTCATAAGGGCAGGCTCGGTGAAGAAATCGAATCCCTCGTAGCCGCTTCATACGGGCAAGCCCGGCGATGCAACCGAATCCTTTGCAGCCGATTCATATGGGCAGGCTCGGTGACGCAACCAAATCCTTTGCAGCCGATTCATACAGGCAAGCCCGGTGGCCCACCAAAATCCTTTGCAGCCGATTCATACGGACAAGTTCGGTGGGTAACCGAATCCTTTGCAGCCGTTTCTGGCGAGCGGACCCGGCTGGGAAATCGCATTCGCAGGGGAAGACCCGTGTGTCCGCCCTGTTCGTTTTGGCGCAGTTCGCCTCTCGTTGCGGGAGAACGCGCAGATGGCGAACATATATGTTCGACCCTACGAAACCATCTCCCATCATTCTCAAAGTGAGCAGGGGCGATTCGCGAATTGTGGGGCGACCCCGAGGAGGAGTTCGCCCCTACGGATTACAACCACGGCAACCCTTCCTCCTCGATCGGGTTGGACCATGCAGTTCCCCGCATTTGCCGTTATCGCGTTTCCCGGGGATGCGCCAGAATCCCTCGTGAGAAAAGGGAGGTGGTTTCACATGGATGCAGATGCCAGGACGATGAATTCCAATGGGATCAGGATGAGAATCGTGGATTTCGAATACCTGAAAAATACGATAAATATCGATAAATTGATGAAAAGGTTCATGGTGGAAATCAACTCGATATTACAATTTATTTCAGATATTTACCAAGATATACTCAAGCAACGCATCGACATTTTATCGAAATTTATCGAATAAAAAAAATATTTCGCGCCGCGCATTTACCCGCATTTGCCCGCTTAAGCGTCGCCGCCTTCTATCTCTCCTTTGGGCGCGTTGCCCGTGCCCGCCTCTATGAAGGGCCTGAGCAGATCGATCGGCAAGGGGAAGATGATGGTGGAGTTGTTCTCGGTGGCGATTTCGGCGAGGGTTTGCAGAAACCGGAGCTGAAGCGCGCCCGGGGCCGTGGCGATGGTGGTGGCGGCCTGGGCCAGCCGCTCGCTCGCCTGGTATTCGCCCTCCGCGTGAATGACCTTGGCTCGACGCTCGCGCTCCGCCTCGGCCTGGCGGGCGATGGCGCGCTGCATCTCGTGGGGAAGGTCCACGTGCTTGAGTTCCACGTTGGTGACCTTGATGCCCCATGGGTCGGTGGCTTGATCGAGAAGCTCCTGAAGCTGGGAGTTGATTTTTTCGCGTTCGGAAAGCAGATCGTCCAAATCCATCTGGCCCAGTACGCTCCGGAGCGTCGTCTGGCTCAACTGGCCCGTGGCGTAGAGGAAATCCTCCACCTCGATGATCGCGCGCTCGGGGTTCAGCACGCGGAAGTAGACCACGGCGTTCACCTTCACCGACACGTTGTCTTTCGTGACGATATCCTGTGGCGGCACGTCCATCGTCACCAGCCGCAAACCGACGCGAACCATGCGGTCGATTACCGGAAACACGATGATGAGGCCGGGCCCCTTGGTGGAAAGGAAACGCCCCAGCCGGAAGATGACCCCGCGCTCGTATTCGTTCAGCACGCGGATGGAACTCACGAAGAACAACAAGATGATGATAGCAGCGATTATCAAGCTCCAATTCATTTACACACCCTCCTTCTCTACGTGGAGCCTGAGGCCATCCACCGACACCACGCGGACTTTGTCGCCGATTTCCAGGGGATCATGAGAATCCGCCTGCCATATTTCGCCGTGCACCCGAACCTGGGCCGGCGACCCTTCCCCGGGCGAGGCGCTCACAATGCCGGATTGATCGAGCATTCCCTCCGAACCCGAGACCGGCCGCACCCGCTGGGCGCGAAAGCCCATTCCCACGAGCCAAACGAAGAACATGGCCGTGCCGGCTACCGCGGGCAGAATCACCTTCAGGCTGATTTGCAGGTAGGGGTCCGGGGAATCGATGAGCATGACCGAGCCGAGCGTCATGGCAATAATTCCGCCAATAGTGAGCCCCCCATAGCTCACCACCTTGATTTCCAGGAGAAACATGATGATGGCGAGCCCCATCAACAAAAGACCCACATAGTTCACCGGCAAGACTTTGAGCGCGTAGAGAGCCAGGAGAAGGCTGATGGCGCCCACCACGCCGGGAAGTATGGAGCCAGGATTCGAAAGCTCGAAGAACAGCCCGTACATCCCCAGAAGCATCAGGATATAGGCGATGTTGGGGTCGCTCAGAAGGGTGAGCACCTTTTGGCGCCAACTTCGCTCGAGCACGATTTGCGCAGCACCCCTGGTCGACAGGGTGACGGTGGCGCCACTCGCCAGCTTTATTTTTTTGCCGTGAACCGCCAGGAGAAGGGATTTGACGTCCGCAGCCACCAGGTCGATTACTTTTTGCTTCAGGGCCTCCGCCTCATCCACGGATATCGCCTCTCTGACAGCGCTCTCCGCCCATTCGATGTTGCGCCCGGTGCGGGAGGCCACCGCCCGCGCGAAAGCGGCTACGTCGTTCATCGCCTTTTTTCGCATATCCCCCTGAATCTGCTTTCCACCGCCCGAAACAGGAGAGGCAGCGCCGATGTTCGTGCCCGGCGCCATCGCGGCGATGTGGGCCGACATCGTGATGAACGTCCCTGCGGACGCGGCCCGCGCCCCTCCCGGAGCGACGTATACGGCCACGGGCACGCCCGAGCCGAAAATCGATTTCACGATATCCCGCGTACTGGTGACCAGACCACCAGGGGTATCAAGACGGATGACGAGGAGTTGCGCCTGCCTTCGGATGGCTTCTTCGATACCAAATGCGATGTATTCAGAAGTGCCCGGCGAGATGGCGTCGGCAACGTCCAACACCACGACGGGAGGCGTCTTTGGCGCGGCGGTGGCATGGTAGAGGGTCAACATCGCGCCCATCGCCACCAGAAAGAGCAAAAATGCCAAATGGACTTTTCTGTGACATTTCCTCCGCATGCCATACCTCAAAAGCGCCAGGACCAATTGCTCCATCTTAACACAAAGGAGAACATTTTATTTCCCGCCACAAACGGGTTTCTTAAACATCCATGTCAAGCAATACCTCATCCACAATACCCACGGCCGTATCCACTTGCTCCTTGTCGATAATCAGAGGAGGCAAAAACGCCAGGACATTCCCGTGGTGTCCTCCAGGATAGATGAGAAGACCTTTTTTCAAGGCCATGTCACTCGCCTTTTTCGCGACGCTCAAAGGTTCGCGCGTCGCGCGATCGGAAACCAGTTCAACGGCTACCATCAGCCCGCGTCCACGGACTTCACCAACGATGGAATGGCGCTCCGATAGCTCCTCCAACCTTCTCAGAAAATAAGAACCCATCTCGAGGGAGCGATCGGCTAGGTTTTCCTCCTCATACACCTCGATGGAAGCCAGGCCGGCGGCACACGCCATGACATTTCCAGCATAGGTACTGCTCTCGGTACCGGGATTCGAAGCGTCGGCTATTTCTTTTTTCGCAACGCAGGCAGCAAGAGGCAACCCGCCTGAAATCGATTTTCCCATGACGATCAGATCGGGTTCTATATCTTCATACTGGTAGGCGAACATCTTCCCCGTACGGCAAAAACCGCTCATCACCTCATCGATGATGAGCAAAACCCCGTGACGGTCGCATACCTCTCGAAGCGCTTTCAAAAACCCGATGGGGGCCGGAATCATGCCGCCGTTTCCCTGAACCGGCTCGATGATGACGGCCGCAACATCGCCCCAGCCGCTCACCGGATTATCGAGAAATTCATTGATGTAGCGAATCGTCCCCTCCGCGCATTTTTCCGCTCCATCACCGAAAGGGTTTCGATAAGGATAGGGATAGGGAACGTGATGAATGCCCGGAACAAGCGTTCCCAGTCCCTCTCTTTGGTTCTTTCTACCCATCAGGGCCACGGCCCCCAAGGTTCTGCCGTGGAACGCGCCCGTAAAGCCGACGATCTCATCGCGCCCCGTCGCCCGGCGGGCCATCTTGAGAGCGGTTTCCGCCGCTTCGCTGCCCGAGGAGCCTAGAATCATACTTTTCGGGGTCGCGCCCGTATGAAGGGAAAGAACTTTCTCGAGAAATTCGTTTCTCACCCTCGAGCCCAGCGACATGGCTTGGTGAACCTGTTCCGCTTGTTTTTGCATCGCCGAGACAACCTTGGGATGGCAATGGCCCGCATTCAGGGAACCAAAACCCGCGACAAAATCCAAAAACAAATTGCCGTCAATGTCCTCGATGACCGCCCCTTGCGCACGCTCCACGACGACAGTTTCGGGGCTCATCCCGAAGCTGAGGGCCGCGCGGCTCTCCGTGTGCCTGAGGCGTTCAAGTTCCTTGCGAGTTTTGGGGCCGGGATGTGAAACCAGAAAATTCGGTGCTTTCAATGGAAACCCTCCTCGTTATTCACCAATACCTCTATCATATTCTAAAATGTATGAGGAACCACTCCGTTCATTCGGGGAAACTGCGTCCTGAGCGCGTGTCTTTCTTCCGTTAATGTTATAGTCTGCGCGTCAAGCGAAAATTACGGACATTTGGAGACCATCCGCGCTTGAAAATATCGAGGTATCTGTGAGCCAAACCGCTTCCCCGAAAAAAATATATTACGGTTGGTACATCCTGGCCGGGTGCTTCACGATGATGTTTTTGGGCCTGGCGACCAGAAATTCCTTTGGGCTCTTCCTCAAGCCGATGATCGAAGATTTCAAGATCAGCCGCGCCGCATTGTCACTCCCCTTCTCTCTTTGCCTGATTCTCTACGGAGCATCCCAGCCATTGGGCGGACTCATGATGCGCCGCTGGGACCCCAAAACGATCATCATCTGGGGGTCGGCGTTGACGACCATCGCCATGCTGGGAATCAGCCAGGTCGACTCTCTGTGGGGCGTGTATCTGTTTTTCGGCATCCTGCTGGGAATAGGGGGAATCGGCAACAGCGTGACCGCCTTTACCCCGCTGGTATCCAACTGGTTCCCGGACAGACGGGGTTTGGGCATGTCGATCGTCAGCGCCGGGTCGAGCATGGGACAACTCTTACTGCTTCCTTTCTTCGCGTATCTGATGGGCTTTCTGGACTGGAGAACGACTTCGCTCACCATCGGCATCATTTTCATATTCACTCTGATGCCCATTTCGATTTTCATCGTCAAGAATTCTCCAGGAACCGGGGATACCCTCCCGGGCACAACCTCTTCCGGCGGCAACTTCAAAATGGTGGTTCCATACGATTTGCCCTGGGTCCAGTGTCTTCACAAGATGCCGTTCCTGCTTTTGCTTACGAGTTTCTTCACCTGCGGTTTCACCGTGACCGTCGTTTCCGTCCACTGGGTGCCGTTTGCGACGGACGTGGGTTTCTCCGCCACCGTTGCAGCCACATCATTCGCCCTGGGAGGCGGCCTCAACACACTTGGGGTTCTGGCGGTTGGCCCCCTATCGGACAAAATAGGCAGAAAAATCCCCTTGAGCCTGATTTACGCCTTCAGGGGCCTCGGATTCGTCCTGTTCATCTTCTACAAGAATGATTTTACCGTCTGGGCCACACCCATGATCATCGGCCTTTCATGGATAGCGACCGTCCCGCTCACTTCGGCATTGACGGGAGATTTCTTTGGATCCAAGAATGTGGCCATTCTATTCGGGCTCATCACGTTCAGCCACCAACTCGGCTCGGGTCTTAGCGCCTGGTTGAGCGGATACATCTATGACGTGACTGGCAGCTACAACCTCGCATTCGCTCTGGCCGCTTACCTTTGCCTACAGGCGGCGGTGATAGTCACTTTCATCAACGAAAAAGAGGTCCGTATTACCCAGGTGGCTACGACATAATTCCACATGAATGGAATTCAGAAACCTTACGCCACGAAATAAATATGCCGATTTGCCGCCTGGAGTTGCCTTTGCAATAATACTGTCTCTATCGGGCGAGGCCAAGCTTCGCCTTTTACTTTTGGTGATGATATGGACTGCAACTGTTGGTTCCAATGTATAAATCCTGAATGCGAAGCAACCTATTCCATTTTCGATTCCGTCTACCAGTGCCGCGAATGCGAGAGTCTTCTGGAAGTCACCCACGATCTAGAAACCCTGCGAATGCGGAGCGCGTCCGAGTGGCGTCATTTGTTCGACGACCGCTACCAGCGCAACATATGGCCGTACGGCAGTGGTGTGTGGGGGAAAAAAGAGTGGGTTTGTCCGTTGATAAATGATGAAAACATCATTTCGTTCTATGAGGGAGGGACGAACCTTTTCTGGGCCAACCGTCTGGGCCGGGAACTCGGAATCGGCGAGTTGTGGATCAAACAATGCGGGAACAGCCACACGGGCTCTTTCAAGGATCTCGGCATGACGGTGCTCGTATCCGCCGCCCAGCAAATGATGGCCGATGGGAAAAAACTTCACGCCGTCGCCTGCGCATCGACAGGCGATACTTCCGCCGCACTGGCTGCGTACGCCGCAGCGGCCGATATCCCTGCCATCGTTTTTCTACCGCGAGAGAAAGTATCGGTGGCGCAGCTCATTCAGCCTATCGCGAACGGCGCCATGGTGCTCGCTATCGATACGGATTTCGATGGTTGTATGCGCATCGTGAAACAGGTGTGCGAGGAACAAGGTATATACCTTGCCAACAGCATGAATTCACTGCGAATCGAAGGCCAGAAAACCATCAGCATAGAGCTCGTTCAGCAGTTTGACTGGGAGGTTCCCGATTTAATCATTATCCCTGGCGGAAACCTGGGAAACGTGAGCGCGCTGGGCAAAGGTTTCATGCAGATGCGTGATTTGGGGCTGATAGACAAGTTGCCCCGCATCGTTTGCGCTCAGACGGAAAAAGCCAATCCCCTGTACAGAAGTTTTATGACCGGTTTCCGGGAATTTCACCCCATAGCCGCCGAACCAACGCTGGCGACGGCAATCCAAATCGGTAATCCGGTAAGCATCGAGAGGGCTATCAGAACCTTGAAAGCTTTCGAGGGCTCCGTTGAACAGGCGAGCGAAGAGGAATTGGCCAACGCTGCTGCTCGCGCGGACAGAACCGGAATGTACAACTGTCCCCAGACCGGCGTGGCATTGGCCGCCCTTGAAAAAATAATCGCGCGCGGAGAAATAAACCCCAAAGACCGGGTCGTAGTCATCTCTACGGCGCACGGGCTAAAATTTACTGAATTCAAGGTCAATTATCACAAAAAAGAAATTCCGGGCCTTGATAGCCGATTCGCGAATACTCCCATCGATCTTCCAGAGGATATCAACGCGGTTCAAGATGTCATCGAGAAAAAACTTGGAGCATTGTCCGTCACGTAACATCCATTTGCTTTTCGTTTCCTCGCTCTACCCATGCAACAACAGGAGATGAGTACATTGTCGAAAAACATGAGGAGAGATGAGCGCAATCAGGCAAAGAAGTCTCTCTCACCGCCAATTTTCCAAACCGCGACTTTCACGTTTGACAGTTCGGATGATCTAGCAGCTTTTCATAGCGGCGAGAAAAACGCGTTTTTTTATTCACGCTACGGCAACCCGACGAACGAAGCCGCCGAGCGCAGGCTCGCCCGCATGGAAGGCGCGGAGGCTTCCCTCTTATACGCTAGCGGCATGGCGGCCGTCTCTTCTGTATTTCTCTCGCTCCTGGCGCCAAAAGCGCGAATCGTCATCCCGCAAGAATGCTACAGGCATACGAGAGACGTCGCAGAGGGCCTCCTTTCACGGTACGGGGTATGCGTCGAAATCCTGGCGGAGAATTCGGTGGAATCTCTGGAAGACCTCTCTGACGAGCCGGTGCGGGTGTTGTTCACGGAAATTCCATCCAACCCCACGCTGCGTATACCCGATATCGAAAAAATGGCCGAATGGGCCCACGAAAGAAAAGCCAGGTTCATCGTGGACTCAACCATCGCATCTCCCGCTTTGTTTCGCCCGCTGGAGCATGGAGCCGATTTAGCCGTTCAAAGCGCGACGAAATATATCGGCGGGCACAACGACGTCATCGCGGGTGCGGTTTCAGGCCGCCTGAACATAATAGACGCGTTACGTGAACAACAAGCTTTGCTGGGCTCCATTCTCGGACCGCAAGATGCGTTTTTGGTGGAGCGAGGATTGAAAACGCTCGAATTGCGTGTCCGGAGCATCAGCGACACGGCCCTTCGATTGGCTGAATTTCTCGCCGCTCACCCCAAGGTCTCCCGGGTTCACTACCCCGGCCTCGAATCTCACCCGGATCATGAGCGAGCCGTTAAATACATGTCCGCTTTTGGCGGGCTGGTCAGCTTTGAACTGCATGGAGAGCCTGAAAAAGCCGACGAGTTGGTGAACGCTCTGCAAATTCCCGTGTTTGCTCCCGGCTTCGGCGGCACAGAGAGCCAGGTGGAACATCACGTAAAGATGGCGTATGCGGATATCGGGATAGAAGGCGCTGAGAATCGGGGCATTTCCGCAGGTCTGATTCGATATTCAGTGGGACTCGAGGATTTTGAGGTTTTAAGGGACGATCTCAGCGAGGGACTGAAAAAACTATAGAATCAACTTTTGCCTCCCATGCGCTTCGGAACCTCCTCTGCAAGCCAGCGGGTGCGCACCCACATTTTCTTCCCCTCCCAACGGCCTGATTCCACCTCCACTCTGGTGAAACCACGCCGGTCGCCGGAAATAATGGCTACGCGCGTTCCGGGCTTGAGTTTGTAGGGATAACGAGAGCCACGCGGCTCGTCATAGCCTCCCGCATAACTCAGCAACAACCCCTGATATGTGCGGCGAATATATCTGGTCTCCTTGGACTTTCGATTTTGTTTGACCAGCTTCCCAACAGATTCTTTTTTGCGCTCCAACTTTGGAGAAACAATCACCGGCGTGGGCTTCGATTTTAATTCCTTCACCGTCTTCTCCACATTTGAGACGGCGTCACGAAGCTGCAATTTAAATTCGTTCAATGACTTTCCATGATTCGCCAGGATTTGCGTGTGCGCAAGAAGCTGGCCGCGGATCGCAACAAAATCTTTTCTAGTTTTTTCCTTATCCATATCGTAGTCGGCTTGTGTTACCACCAAGCTACAAGCGGATAGCATCATCATAAGCCCGCCCAAAAACATCATTTGCAATTTAGGAAACTTGCCCATCAATGGTTCAATGTGTCGACCACATCTCGCACTCATACCGGATACCATCCTTCGATAGGTGGCATCACGACCAGTTCGCTGCTCAACCCGACAACTCCAGCATATTCTCTGGAAATTGATTCAGCCAATTCTTTTTCTTCATCGCTATTGACGCGCCCATGTAAAAATAGCTCTCCTGGTCCGAGACAGTCCACGACAATGCCACTCGCATCAATTCGCTCATCCGTCATGATTGTCGCTTTAATCTTTTGCGCAAAAGCCAGATTTTGGAGTTTTTGAGATCCCGATGGTTGAGATTGTGAAAATTTTTCACTTTCCAATATATTCACCAGCAATCGTGTCGACATGTCTTCATCGAACAGCCCGGTGTTCAATATGATATCGAAGTGACTCGGCTCTCCCCATCGGACATCGAAAAAATGCCGCGTATACGCCATCCTTTCATCATCATTATGGCGTATGAACTGCTCCGCCATCGATGGGGTAATCCCCTCGTTCTTCACCAATGTTCGTTGGCGATAATCCCTAGGCGCCACGATGCGCGCCCGAAAAGCACCTTCGATTCCCTCCAGGAGTATGTGAGAACCACGTCCCAGGATGACGAAATTATTTTTCAGGGCCGACTCATACACAATGGCGCGCATGATATCGAGATATACGAGTTGCCTGTCCCGGAAAAAGCGGTCTATCAAACCGGGCTTCCTCTCATCCACCTGCTCCAGTTCGTCTCGGACATAACCATACGATTGCGCGGCATCCGCAAATCCATCGTTATCCAAAAGGGCCCATCCCAATTCTTCAGCGACTTTCTTCCCAATAGCATCACCACCGCTTCCAAGCTCTCTCGAGATCGTCAGAATACCCATTTCTCAGCCCTCCAAACCAAGAGTAGCGACCACTAAAAGGGCGGGATGAATCACGCCTTATCATCCCTTCATATCATTAGTTTGCAACCATCTCATACAACACTTTTATTCATGTGCGAACAAGTGCTCAGTTGCTCAAAACCATCAAAATGTGGGGAGTATAAACATCCATCCGATCTTTTTCGGCAATCATTTGCGACTCGCTCTCTTGAATTTTTCCAATTGTAGACGAAAATAGCGACTTCCAGGATCTAATTCAATCGCCCTTTGAATAAGCGGGAGCGCCTTTACCGATTCTCCGTTACGATAATACAACTCCGCCAAGGTATCGAGATACGCCGGCGTATCGGGCTGGATTTCGAGCGAGCGTTTTGAAAGTTTGATGCCGTGCTCCAAACCTTCTTGATCCTTCCTATGAAACCACGCCAAACGATTCAACGCCGGCGCTGAATTTTTGTCTATTTCGAGCACCTGCATGAACACCATCTTCGACTCTTTCGGTTGTCTGTTTTCCCAAAGGAAAACACCAAGCTCCACTAAAACGCGAGACGAGCGGGGGTTCTTTTTCAACAAATCCAAAAGTATCTTATTAGCGGTGTCTTTCCGGCCCCTCGAATTATGAAGTTTAGCAATGCGAATTTTCATCTCGATGTCGTTCGAGTCCAATCCCCCTGCTTTTTCATATAGTGCAATCGCATCTTTGTCTCGACCCTGAGCTTCCAAAAGAGCGCCAAGGCGTATATAACCATCCAGCCAGTCGGGCGATAAAGAAACAACTTTTTCATAAGCTCGAATTGCTTCGTCCCTCAGATTCATTTGAACCAAAGCGGCGCCCAACAAGAAATGGAACCTCGCATTGTCTGGTGTTTTTTCGATGGCGCCTCTAAGCAGGTTCACGGCCCTCGCTGGCTCCTTACCGGATATGAAACGCTCCGCATTGATTAAAACTTGGGACGGGTCCAATATCTCTTTCACAGGCTTGGGCAATTCGGGCCGAACCGACCTGACACGCGATTCAACAATCTGAAGCCGTCTTTTCAG
The DNA here is from genome assembly GCA_965261085.1 of bacterium. GTDB lineage: Bacteria > UBA8248 > UBA8248 > UBA8248 > UBA8248 > Bin107. Next base: position 1,732,238 of record OZ253442.1, on the reverse strand, counting down.
AACGATGTCCTCGGGTTCACGTAGATAAGCTTCTCTATATATTTCCAACGCCTTTGAGAGTTGCCCACTCCGAACATACAAATCGCCAAGCAGGATCATCCCTTCGATGTGCGCCGGAGTACGCTGGAGTAAAAATTGTATTTCACGTATGGCCTTTCGGGTATGATTCTGTTGCGCCAGAATTTTCGCCAAGCGGTACCGGGCCACATTCTGGCGACTCCCCTTGAACTTCAACGCTTTTCTCAGACTGGTCACAGCCTTATCGAACTCTCCCTTGCTTTCGTGTTGAGCCGCCTCAGCAATATATCTTCTCTGTTGTTCTTCGACCCTGAGCTTCGGATTTGTCGGCTCGCGCGACTCTAGCCATTCACCAACCCTCGCCTCCCAAATTGCGTCGAGGCGCTTCCAGATATTGCGCAAGTAATCCGGAGACTCACGAGAAATCGCCGTGGAGGCAATGCCGACAGCCAAAAACAGCATCAACCCCACCGCAATTTGCAGGCGTTTTTTCGAAATCCACGGTTTGGGCGCAGGCGTCGGAGCGACGTCGGGCATTATCAATCTGCCTTCGAACTTTGCTTCTGGATCCATATATATTTTGCGAGCCGTTACATTGCCTTCGTGAGAGCATCCGGCTTTGAATTCAACACGATTAGCCACCAATATAGAACCTTTGGTATGGCCGTGATTCACCAACTCATTCGTATGGATATCGCCCTCGACCTTTCCTGATTCTGCAACCTCAAGGTGTCCGTCGCCATGGATTACTCCTTCGAACTCGCCTTCCACGAAAATTTTACCTGCAAAAAGCAGCGAGCCTTCCAGGCGCACACTCGTGCCTATGAAAGAGAGATTCGACTGAGGACCGGAATAGAGTCGCTGATTTGGCATGGAACTTTTCCCACGAAAGTGTGAATCACAAGTTCTCAATCATTCCATATGAATCATATCTTATCAAAATGTTCAAAAGTTGCGCCAATTTATATTTGACGCCAAACCCAAAGTCCGCCATCACAAGAAACCCAGAAATTTCCTGGCCTCATCCACCCGATAAAGACAAAGTGGGCCTATTGGCCGGGGGAGGCATGAGACGGAACACACAGAAAACGAGTGAAATCTGCAATGTAATGACGAACAAACTTCTTGATATTCTATTGTGTGCTGAGGCGCGCAGAATCTATCGCCTGCAACGAGATGAGAAGAGAATGAAGATCCTCGACATCCATCATATTAGGACCATCGGATAATGCTTCATCAGGCTTCGGATGACATTCAAGAAAAAAAGCGTCGACGCCCACGCCCGCTGCAGCACGAGCAAGATGAGGAACCATGCTTCTATCCCCTCCTGAACTTACCCCGAGTCCGCCCGGCGACTGAACGCTGTGCGTCGCATCGAAAACCACGGGATATCCCGATTCGCGCATCTTCACGAGCGAACGCATGTCGGAAACCAGGTTGTGGTAGCCGAAACTGGTCCCTCTTTCGGTTAGAAGTATTTGTCGACAACCCGCTTCCTCGAGTTTTTCTACGACGTATTTCATGTCCTCGGGCGCCATGAACTGTCCTTTTTTGACGTTCACGGGCTTCCCCGATCTTCCCGCCGCATGGAGGAGGTCCGTCTGGCGGCATAAAAAAGCGGGAATCTGAATGGCGTCCAGTACCTGTGCCGCGCGTTCGGCCTCCTCAGGGCTATGAACGTCTGACATCACGGGAAGGCCGGTCTCGCGTCTTATCATCTCGAGGATTTTCAACCCCTTATCGATGCCGGGCCCGCGCGGAGATTTCCCCGAGCTGCGGTTCGCCTTATCATACGAGGCCTTGAATACTCCGCCGATACCGCATTTCTCTGTCGCTTGTTTTATTTGTTGGGCGCATTTCTCGGCCAAATCCTCACTTTCGATCATACAAGGCCCTGCGATGACGCATATAGACCCCGGCTCACCGATTGCTACATCCCCAATATTTACTATCTTTTTCTCAGCCATTTTTATCTTATCCAGCCCCATGCCGAATGAACGGCACGAGAGGGCGCATCAGGGAAACAACTCCCCACTCGCCTTTTTGGCAGCGGCGATAAACCCGTGAAACAAGGGATGCGGGGCGTAGGGCGCGCTCTTGAACTCTGGATGGAACTGGCACCCGATGAAATAGGGATGCCCCGGCAATTCTATCATCTCGACTAGGTTCCCATCCGGGGAGAGGCCGCTGAAACGAAGCCCGCTCTCCTCCAAAGCGTCGCGATAGGAATTGTTCACCTCATACCGATGCCGGTGCCGCTCCTCGAATTGCGACGCCCCGCCGTATATTTCCGCCGCCAGGGAGCCGGGCCGCAAAACCCCCGGGTAGGCGCCCAGCCGCATCGTGCCCCCCATGTCCACGCCCTCCTGGTCCGGCATGAGGGCCACCACGGGATGGGGTGTGTCACCCCTGAATTCCGAACTGTTCGCCGCCTCCAGTCCACAAATGTTTCTCGAATACTCCACGACCGCACACTGCATTCCCAGACAAATACCGAGAAAAGGAACCAGCCGTTCCCGCGCATACTGGACGGCGGCGATTTTTCCTTCTATTCCCCGTTCTCCGAATCCGCCGGGTATCAAGATCCCGTGCGCCTGCGAGAGCAACGGCGCACTGCCTCGCTTTTCTATCTCTTCGCTATCAACATAATGCAGATTCACCTGGACGTCGTTCCCGAAGCCGGCGTGACTCAAGGCTTCAGACAAGGATTTATAAGACTCTTTGAGATCCACATATTTCCCGACAATGGCGATATTGCTACTGACTTTGGGTTCTCTCTCCTTGCGGGAGATCTCTTCCCAAACGCTCAGATCGGGTGTTTGCCGCGCCTTTTCGAGTTTCAGCAAATCCACCACAATCCGGTCCAAACCCTCTTCATTGAACCTCAAGGGCACCTCATAGATGCAGTCCACGTCGATCGCCGTGATCACGGCGCTGGGGGGCACGTTGCAAAACAAGGAAATTTTCCGCTTCACGTCCTCATCAAGAGGCATTTCCGTTCTGCACAAAAGGATGTCGGGCTGAATACCGATTTCGCGCAGCTTCATGACGGAGTGCTGCGTCGGCTTGGTCTTCAATTCCTCAGAAGTCTTGATGTAGGGCACCAGCGTCACGTGGATGTGAATGACGTGTCCGGGTTCGTGGTCGAATCGAAACTGGCGGATCGCCTCCAGGAAAGGGTGGCTCTCAATGTCGCCCACCGTTCCTCCTATCTCGCAAATCACGACGTCTTCGCCATTGTCAACATGGCGGATACAGCGTTTGATCTCATCGGTAATATGGGGAATCACCTGGACGGTCCCACCCAGATAATCGCCTACGCGCTCTTTCGTGATGACGTTGTAATAGATGCGGCCCGCAGTGTAGTTGTTCTCTTTTCTCATCCGCGCATGGGTGAAGCGCTCATAATGGCCCAAATCGAGATCTGTCTCGGCCCCGTCGTCGGTCACGAACACTTCTCCGTGCTGGTAGGGGCTCATCGTTCCCGGATCGATGTTCAGGTAGGGGTCGAGCTTTTGAATGTTCACCCGCAGACCACGGGCTTCCAGGAGTGCGCCGATGGATGCGGAGGCGAGGCCCTTGCCCAAAGAACTCAAAACGCCTCCCGTTACGAAGATATACTTGGCCACCTGCCCTTTTCCTCCTCGAGTGCACTGCGCATCGCGTCATCACCCAGCAGACACTCCCGATCCTCGGGGAGGTCCACTCCCACCGCATCTCTATTGATTTCCACAACACGAATCGCCAACCCATCCTCAAGCGCGCGAAGCTGCTCCAATCGCTCCAACTTCTCCAGTGGTGATGGCCTCAGCCCGGCAAATCGCAACAGGCTTTCCTTTTCATAAGCGTAAAACCCAAGATGTTTCAATGGTTTTGGCGATATGTCCTCCCAATTCTCCAGGATTTTCTCATACGCCTTGCCCTCTCCGGAGAGGACATCCCTCGGATATGGTATGGGGGCGCGAGAAAAATAAAGCGCATTCCCGTTCTCGCTTCTCGTCACCTTCACGGCGTTCGGGTCCAGAAACTCCTCGGGCGAATCGAAGGCCACCGCCAGCGTCGACATCCCCAAACCGCTTTCATCGACCAAGGGTCTGATGCCGGCGTCAATGTCATCAGGATGGATCAGGGGTTCATCTCCCTGTATGTTCACGACCACGTCCGCATCTTCTCCAGAGGCGACCTCGGCCACCCTGTCGGTTCCGCTGGCGTGGTCACCCCGTGTCATCTTCACATTCCCGCCGAATCCGCGCACCGCATCGGCTATCCGCTCATCATCGGTGGCAACGCAGACAGAATCCACCAACGCCGACCTTGATGCGCGTCTATACACATATTCAATCATGGGACGCCCGCACAATAAAGCCAGCGGCTTTCCCGGAAAGCGTGTGGAAGCCCAGCGAGCGGGTATGACGGCGATGATCCGGATATCGCTCATTCTCTCCACCCATGACGCCGTCTAATACGCATTTTTGTTTAGTAGTCCTTTCCAGAAGGTGAGCCATAAAATCTTGATGTCAAAGCCCAAGGACCAGTTCTCGATATAGTGTAAATCGAATTCGATTCTTTTTTCTATCGACGTGTTTCCGCGCCACCCATTCACCTGCGCCCAGCCCGTTATTCCGGATTTCATTTTGTGGCGCAGCATGTAATCGGGAACGGAGGCTCTGAATTTCTCCACGAAAACCGGACGCTCAGGCCTCGGACCCACGAGGCTCATTTCACCGCGCAACACGTTGAACAACTGCGGCAACTCATCGAGACTCGTCTTTCTTAAGAAAGCGCCGAACCGGGTGCGCCGCTCATCGTCTTCCCTCGTCCAAACCTCGCCCGACTCCGCTTCCGCATCCACCCTCATGGAGCGAAACTTGTACATGCGAAACCGCTCGCCGTCCAGGCCCATTCTCTCCTGGCGATACAGAACGGGTCCCCGGCTCGTCCACTTCACGACGAGCGCAATGACCACCATGAGCGGGCTGAAAACGAGCAACGCCAAGGTTCCCAAAGAATAATCCAATACCACTTTCACCCACCGATTCCAGCCCAGAAGAGGTGTTTGCGACAAAAGGATCACCGGCAAACCATCGAGTTCCTCAATCCCGGCGTTCAGCCGCATGTGTTCGACGATATCGGGCACCAGGCGGACATCGACACTCGAGTCCGCCAGAACGTTCAGCAATTCCTCCTGCGCGGCGCGCGAATTCGGGGGAAGCGCCACGTAGACTTCATGGATTCTCTCTTGCGTCACGACTTCGCGCACTTCCCCCAATTTCCCGAGCACAGGCGCGTCTTCTGCGGCATCTCCCTCGCAGAGGTGTCCCACGACATGAAAGCCAAGATATCGATACGTCTCCAAATGAGCGGCGATCCGGCGAGCGATAGGCGTTGTTCCTGCGATGAGGATGCGCCGCACGTCTACGCCTCGACGCCTCAAGCGTCTGATGAAGGACCAGACCAGACGCCGAACCGAGAAAAGAAAAACAGGCCCCAGGCCCATGAACAGAACAACCAACAATCTGCTGTAGCTTTGTTTGCGATAGAAAAACGTGAAGAAGGCGAACAACAGAACCGTCCAGGCCAACGTGCTCGTGAGCCGAATGACCTCCTGAGTGCGATTGAGGCCGGCACGGTAATGGTACAAACGCGTTATGCCCGAAGCGATGAGCCAAATGAGCAGTATCACGAAAAGCGAAACGAGATAAACGCTGAAATCGGGATACCCGGAAGGAACGGGAACTATCTCCGCGACGAAACGCAGCCAATACGCCACGAACCAGGCCGAAATCAGCGCGATGACGTCTCCACCAAAGAGAAAAAGCGCGTTCAATTGGCCGTATTTGCGCAACACGACATGACATTCCTTGTCGGGTCCGGCCAAAAGTTCCTCGTGCAAGGCGCTTTCAAGCAACCTTATCTTATCAGTGTTACTCTCTTACTCATTATATTTCATCCGATTTTTCCAGACGATCGCGGTGATTCAGCCAACCCCGCCGGAAACGCTCCCTCGCCGCTTTCTTGAAGTTCTCACGAGCGAATCGTTCTGCTTGTTTGCGCGCGGCTTTAGGAGAAAACATGTGCTCCATCCTCTCGAACGCCAGGACGGCTTCTTCGATATGCGACGGCTCTGAACAAGAGAAAAACATTCCCGTAGGCTCCGCTTCGTCATCTTCCGCCTCAGCCCAAGGGGTGAAGCCCGGCGGAACTTCATATTCCTGCGTATTCACGCCCACGACGGTTTCGAGCGCGCCACCCGCGCCCAGGGCGAGAACCGGACGACCGCACGCCTGGGCCTCGAGCGGGGTGATGCCGAAGTCCTCCTCCCCCGGAAAGATGAAGGCGCGGCACCGCGCGTAAAGCTCGCGGATGGTTTCATCGTCCTGCCAGCCCAGGAACTCCACGTTCGGTTTTCCCAGCACTCGGATGCGCTCGAAATCCTGCCCCTCTCCCACCACCATGAGCGGGCGGCCGAGCCGCCCGAACGCCTCGACCGCCACATCGACGCGCTTGTAAGGCGCGAACGCCGTGACCATGAGGTAATAATCCGATACGCGCTCATTTCGGGACTGGTAGAACTCCGTATCCACCGGAGGGTAGAGCACATCCGCTGCTTCTCTGCCGTAATAGCGACGGATACGCTCCGCCACCGTATAGCTGTTGGCGATAAAATCATGCACTCCCCTGTTGGCTTCGTTGTCCCACTTTCTCAGGTACTCGACGAGGCGGGGGAAAAACCACTTGGCCGCGCCGCCTAAACGCGCGAGATACTCCTCATACCCGCTCCAGGCGTAGCGCATCGGCGTATGGCAATAGCTGAGGTGATATGTTTCATAACCTCCCTTCGCTCCTTTTGCGACGCAATGCGAGCTGGAGAGGATGAAATCGTATTCCTCGAGGGAGAACATCCGCACTGCCGTCGGCATGAGGGGAAGCATGTGGCGATAGCAGCGCTTGGCGCCGGGAATCCACTGTAAGGGGCTGGTATGTATGCGGTGGCGCTCGATGGCCTCAGAAACCGAACCCGGCAGATGAAACAGCGTGAAAATATCCGCCTCCGGGTATATCTCACAAAACACCTCGAGGCATTTCTCCCCGCCTCTCATGCTCGTGAGCCAATCGTGCACGATCGCTACCCGCATGTCTGCTCCTGAGGTCTCACGGCCTGGAGACGGATGGCGAGGCGGGGATCCTCCCGGGCGAACACGAAAGGGCGTCGCTGTAGGCGCGGTGCGTTTCGGCGGCGAGTTTTTCCCAGTGAAAAAAGCGCGCCCGCTCTTTCGACTTTTCAGCGAGGGCGTCTCTCAGGCCCGGCTCCGTGAGAAAGCGCAGCATCGCGTTTCGCAAGGCGCCCTTATCCCCCCGCGCGACGATCAGACCGGCGTCGCCGACCACTTCGGGCAGGGATGCTGCGTCCGATACAATCGGCGGCGTGCCGCATGCCATGGCCTCCAGAGGAGGGTAGCCGAACCCCTCGTAATGGGAGGGAAACACCAGCGCCAGCGCGGATCGATAGATGCCCGGCAGCGCCTCCTGAGGCATCTGCCCCAGAAACACCACCTCCTCGTCCAGCCTCAAAAAGCGCAAAACATCCTCGAGACTCTCCCGTTCACCCGTCATGACGAGACGAACTCCGCTCGCTTCCTTCAGTAAATCCGCAAAGGCGTCGAGCAACAGATGCAGGTTCTTATGGCGTTTGTGGTTTCCCACATACAGGAAATAAGGCGCATCCCCGAGTTTTTCCAGGGCTTCGGGCCTGGAAGCACGCCCATCCTCCCAGCCAGGCGGCAGGGCGTTGTGCGTCACGCGTATCTTTTCATCCGGGACACCCACTTGCTCCGCGATATCTCTCTTCGTGTGTTCGGAAACAGTGAGAATCAGACGCGCCCGCTGCGCCGTTCTTGCGATCATCCATTTGGAGGCGCGCCAATGCAGCGGCGAAGGGCAAAGCGCCGGAAACAACTGATGGATCAAATCATGAATCGTCGCCACCATGGGCGTATGGCCGAAAAAAGGAGCGAAATAATGCGGATGGTGTATCAAATCCAGCCGCTCGCGCCCCAGGAGCCGGGGCAGCGTCACCTGCTCGGCGAGCGAATAGGGCGCCGCCGCGCAAACCAGCCGCCTGAAATTACTACCCAGACCTGCGCAACCATCCATATCCTTTTCTTGCAGGAACACTACGTATTCGACATCGTCGTCGCGCCTGCTGAGCCCGGCGAGCAAAGTTTTCAAATAGGCGCCGATGCCGCCCTTCGAGAGCATCCGGGCGTCAATCCCTATACGCATCTCTTCACCGCCTCGTAGAAGCGCTCGAGTTCCTGATTCTCTTTGTCCGTATGAGTACCGCTTGCGGAAGCGAGACGCTTTCGCAACACCACAACATTCGGGCCACGCGGCCCCCAAACGCTTGGTTCAGCCGGTCCCTGAAAGATGCAAATCACGGGAACGCCAAGCGCCGCGGCGATATGGGTGGGGCCCGAGTCGTTGCCGATGAACAATCGGCAGGCCTTCATCACCCCCATGAGCGAGCGGAGATGCTGAACTTTCTCGCACATGTCCACAATAGTGCCCCGGACGCGAACGCCCTTCATGGATTTGAGTATCGCATCGACGACTTGCCGATCATCCGGCCCGCCCAGCAGCAGGACCCGAGCGGGAAGAGTGGAGACAACCCGCCTGATCAACTCCCCGTAAAGTTTCGGGCTCCATATTCTCTCTTCTCCTCCGGCACCCGGGTGAATTCCGATCAAAAAGTCCGAGTCGCCCTCCACCAGGGCGGATACACAGGCGCGCCCCTCGGCCAGTTCTGCTTTAGAGAGCTTCAGCGCGGGGTTTTTCGTCTCGAACGGACCCAGCCCCGCATATTCGAGCATACCTAAATTAAATTCCACCTGGTGGCGTTTCGGGAACTCCTCGGCCTCTACGTCCAGTCCGAAGCCGAATCCCCTGATTCCCCGCCCGACCAGATAGCGCGCACCCGCGAGCCTGGCCGCGATGATCGATTGAAAATCGCCGGCAAAATCCACCGCCAGATCGTAGGGCCCTCCGATTTCCTCGGCTCTCAATCTGAGCAAACGCCTCAGACGACTCATGGAGAGGAAAGCGAACTTCTTGCGATTCGGCCTGTCGCGCCAGGATGCATTGAAGACGAGGAAATCCACCCCGTCCAATTCTTCGCCCGGATCCCTGAATAAAGAGCGCGCCGATGAGCTAATGAGAAGGTCGATTTGTGCATCCGGCAGGTTCTCGCGAAGCGCATGGATGGCAGGCAGCGTGCAGACGACGTCGCCGATATGGTCGGGGCGCATCAAAAGAACGCGGCGAATGGCCGGTGGTCGCTCCCTCGTCTTGCGAACAAAGGTCTCACCCATCAGGTCGAGCGCGCGAAACGCCCACCTCACCGGAAACCTCTTATAGTGGTAGCTGCGCTCGAAAACGGAAATCCTGTGGCCCCGCTCCGGCCTGAGCACCTCTCTCATCGAGGGCGCGGCGGATTTGGGAGGCAGGCGCAAGCGAGCCTCATCGAAAAAAGTCGCCGCATCGTGGGATGATTCGCGCATCCCTACATTTTCCAACCTATCCATCTTGCACTCTCGAAAAGAATTTCAATCTCACAGGCAATAAAGAATATATCGCGCTTCGCCCCTCGGCGGAAATTCCGCCCCACATAATCCCAGGAAATATATAACGCCCCCGGAACCCAAGCGGGTCATGAGCGATGCCGCCCTCCACACTTCGTCCATGCGCCCTCACCTCACACATTCAAGATGTCTTCATAGAGACGATGGGCTTTTTCGGCCAGCACATCCCAGGTAAATTCTTCCAGCACTCTTTTTCGGCCCACCTCCGTTATCCGTTTGCGCTCATGGGGTTCGTTGTTCAGTTTCTGGAGAATTTTCCGGAAAGCCTCTACGTCATCTTCGGGAAATACGAACCCCTCCTCGCCGATGACGTACGGGATTTCGCCCGTGGCCGCTCCCACGGGAACCACGCCGCAGCCCATCGCCTCAATCAACACCCGGCCGAACTGCTCTCTCCAGCGCGTGGTTGTTCTCGATGGCAGCGCCAAAACATGCCACCTGTGCAAATACCCGGGCACGTCGAAGTGGTCGACCCACCCTAAGAATTCGACCCGATCTTCTATCCCGAGGGATCGCGCCAGACGCTCGAGCGTTTCCCGCTCATCCCCATCCCCCACGATCTGCGCTATCCACTCCCCCGAAAAGCCGGCAAGCGCTCTCAAGAGGATGTCCACCCCTTTCGAGTGGACGAGTCGCCCAACATACCCGACGCAAAAAACATCGCCACGCACACCCGGTTCAGGGGGGCGAAAAAGTTCCGGGTCCAGGCCGAATTGGGGCAGCGTTCTCACTTTTTCCGGCGGCGCGCCGAGGCGCAACAACCTTTCCCGGGCGGTACGGGCAAAGACCAACAGCGCGTCCGCCCGGCGAAAAACGATTTTTTCGACTCTGCGGGCGCGCCAGGGGAGAACAATGTCGAAATTCTCCGAGTTGTTGATCATGAGCTTCGGGCGCGCTCGCATCAGTGCTAGATAAAGCAACACCTGGGCCGCGGCGAAGCCGTAGGACTCCTCCTCCAGATGAATGATGTCCGGCCGCACTCCTCTGAGCGCCTTCCAGAGTCCCCGGCGGTAAACATGCCCGCCTACCTTGCCGCTGAAAATCAAGGGACCGGTGAAAATCCGGTAGCCGTCCTCTTCACCTTCTCGGCAGGTGAGCACCCGAGCGCCTTCTCTCCACTTCGCAGGCACGAGCAGAGAAACTTCCAACCCGGGTCGCCGGGCGAGCGCGGCGAACTTCGCCCGATAAATCGGAGACGCGCAAAAGCGGGAAATAACTAAAACACGCATCATGACCCACCCATGCTGAAGGCGCATGCCTCGCGGCATAGCGGTGCTGAACTACCATCATCCGGAAATCTTGAAATTTTCGATTGCTCTCATTCCAGAAATTTGGTGGGTCCTATGAGTGCAGGGCTTCCAGTAAAGCGGTATCTCTGAAAAAGCGCAAGGCGCTTGCGGCACATTTCAGGCGATTAAAACCGCTACCTACGAATACTTGCACGTCTCGCCGGTCGATTCCACCTCTCAATATATTTTCGCTACACACGGACAAAAACGCCTTCGACGACCCCGCTAAACCAGGAAACGGGAGGAATCCTGGATAGCCAGACCTCCGCACCCAGCCATATCCGTGGATGCGCTCCCAGCAATTGCCTCAACGCTTCCGGCAAAGGGGTTAAATTCTTCGGCAGAGTATTCGAATGCCATGTCCTGATTGCCTGAAACCCGAACCGGGAAAGGAGGCGACACATCTTTTTGATAGAATAGAGCCGGTCGTGATCACTCGCCTTGAAGACGTTTCTCGTCATGAACTCCACATAGCTCCATTCGTTGGGAAGCATCAACACGACGAACAACCCTCCGGGGCGCAAGATGCGCCGAATTTCTGTGAGCGAACCGCTCTCGTCTTCCACATGCTCCAAAACGCCGCAGGACAAAACGACGTCGAAAGATTCATCCTCGAATGGAAGCCAAACAGGGTCTTCACCATAAACGACATCGAGGGTCTGTTCGCGGAGAAAAAAATTCGAAGGAGAGGGCTCCCTCGACTCGATGGTGTACGAAACGACCTCGAAACCCCGGTTTCTAAGCAAATAAGACATTTGCCCATAGCCGCATCCCCAATCCAGCAACCTGCCGCCATCCGGCTTCAGGTTTTTCACGATGCCCGCTTTGCGCAGATAATTGGCGCGTCCCAGGGGCGTGGACAAGTGATTAAGACCGATGCAACCCTCTGCCAGCGAACGCTGGACGGCGTGGGCGAGCACCGCCATCTCTTCACACTCGACTCGAGGAGAGCGCTTCTTCGGCATGGAACGTGGACCCTGTTCTTGTCGTGGAGGTAATATCTAACCTAACCCCGGGTCGCGCGGAATACAAGGCTCGCTTGACACGAGGCCGGTGGTGGGAGAACTTCCGAATAACCTGTTATCCATCTATTTGAGGGATAAAACCATGGATCATCGCGGAGCGCGCCTCCGGGCGCTATTGGAAGAGAAACGACCCGTGCTTGCTCCCGCCTGCATCGACGCCTTCAGTGCGCGCATGGTGGAGCAGGCGGGGTTCGAGGTGAACTATCTGACGGGCAACGGCGCCTCGGCGGCGCTCCTCGGCAAGCCGGACGTGGGCTTCATGACGCTGCGCGAGGTGGCCGACGTTTCCCGGAACATTGTCCAGGCCACTTCGATTCCCCTCATCGCGGACGCCGACACCGGCTACGGCAACGCCGTGAACATGATTCGCACCGTCCGCGAACTCGAATCGGCGGGCGTAGCGTGCATCCAGATCGAGGATCAGGTGACTCCCAAAAGGTGCGGTTTCCTGCCCGGCTCGGTCCCGGTCATTTCGCTGGAAGAACAACTCGGTAAGCTCAAGGCGGCCCTGGACACCCGCCAGAGCAAGGACTTCCTCATCCTCGCCCGTACGGACGCAGCCTCCGACCATGGGCTGGACGAGGCTATCCGCCGGGCCGTCGCCTATAAAGAGGCGGGGGCCGACCTCACGTTCATCGAGGTGGAAGGCACGGAGGAAGAACTCAGGAAAATCGGCGCGGAGGTCCCCCCACCCCACGTCACCACGCTCGATGAATCGAGGCGCGAGGCAGCCCTCAGTGTGGATGAACTCGGAGAACTCGGCTTCGGCGTCATCATCTACCCAGGCATCGTGCGCTGCACATACCTAAAAGCGGTGAACGACGTACTGCACATCCTCAAAGAGGAGAATTCAACGCGCTCGGCGCGCGAGATGATGGCCACTTTTCAGGAATACAACGACGCCCTGGGCATCTCGGAAATTCAGACGTGGGAGCGTGACTATCTAGGATGATTCAACAGCATCAGGCAAGGAGCGGAACATGATCACCGTAGGCATGTATTACGATGTGCTGCCGGGCAAGGAGAAAGAATTCGAAGAGAAATTCGAGACCGTGACCGACACCCTGGAAGGACAGGCCGGACACGTGCAGAGCCTTTTGTATCAACAGGTAAAAAAACCGAATTCCTATACCATCCTCTCGGAGTGGAAGGCGCAGGAAGACTTCATGACCTTCATCAGGAGCGACGCGTTTCGCGCCGTCACGGACTGGGGAAAAGCGGAGATTCTGGCAGGACGACCTCGTCACAAGCTCTATGGCCGCGAGGGCGACCTCCACTAGAGGGAAACGCGTATGCCGGATATGCTCCCCTGCCCGCCCCCAGACCCCCGCCCCAGGGCGCCACGTTTCAAACTCCCCCCTAACTCGTGGGACACGCATGGGCACATCTTCGGCCCCGAGAGCAAATACACCTATTCCCCCCGACGGGGCTACACGCCTCCCGACGCTACGCTTGCGGCATACGAATCCCTCCACCGAACGCTCGGTGTGGCGCGCGGCGTCCTCACCCAGCCCAGCGTTTACGGGGTCGACAACACCGCCATGCTCGACGCCATGGCCCGCTCGGATGGGAGACTCATGGGCGTAGCCTCCGTGGACAAGGAGGTGAGCGAGGAAGAACTTACCAGCCTCCACGACGCGGGCGTTCGCGGCATCCGCATCAACCTCGCGGACAAGGGCGGGAATCCCTTCGCTTCGTTTTCAGACGTTCAGGCAATGGGCGATCGCATCGAGAGCATGGGCTGGCACATGGAGTTTCTCATTCACGTGCATGAATTCCCCGAGTTGAGAAAAACCTTCTCCTCCCTGCCCGTCCACAGTGTTTTCGGCCACATGGGCTACGTTCCGGCGAGCGAGGGGTTGGGACCGCTCCGGGAATTTATGGATTTGCTCAAAGAGGGCAAGACGTGGGTGAAAATCACAGGCGCCTACCGCATCACGAGCCTCCCTCAGACACCCTACACGGACGTGGACCCCATCGCTCGCGCCCTCATCGAAACGGCGCCTGCGCGCGTCATCTGGGGTACGGACTGGCCGCATCCCGTCTGTAAGATACCGATGCCCAACGATGGTGATTTGCTGGATCAACTGTTCGACTGGGCGCCGGATGAGAGCGTTCGTGAAAAAATACTCGTGGAAAACCCCCTGAAACTGCTCGGGCTCGATAGATAGGAGAGAAAAATGGCGCGCAACGCAACGAAAAAAATCGCATTCCTCGGCTTAGGCCGCATGGGCGGATTGATGACGAAGCACCAGGTCGACGCCGGTCTTCATGTCACGGGTTACGATCCCTCCCCAGAAGCCGTCGCTACTGCTAAGGAAAATGGCGCCAAAACCGCGAGAACCGTAGCAGCGGCCGTGAAGGGCGCCGACGTTGTATGCAGTTCGCTCCCCACCCCCGCCGTCGTGAGGAACGTCTACCTGGGTCCCAAGGGCGTGCTCGAGACGGCGCGGCGGGGCGTCGTCTGTTTTGAGCTTTCGACGAGCAGCGTCGCCCTCGCAAAGGAGATCGCCGCGCAAGCCGAGAAAAAGGGAATCGCCTTTCTGGATGCTCCCGTGAGCGGAAGCATCCCGCATCTGGAGCGCAAGGAGGTATCCACCATCGTCGGTGGAGACCAGGCCGCGCTCAAAGAACACCGCGACGTGCTCGACCCCTTCAGCAAGTCCATCACCTACATGGGGAAATCCGGAAACGGCCTGATCATGAAACTGGTGACGAACCACATTCTGAACATCCAGCATTCCGGTATGGCCGAAGGCCTCGCGTTCGGGATGAAGGCGGGACTGACGGCTCCCAAAATGATGAAATTCTTACAAGGAAGCGTGATTCCCCTCCTCATCCACTACAAAGGTACGACCATGGCGGCGCGCGATTATTCCGACGTCATCGCCAACCTGGGCATCAGTTACAAGGATTTGGGGCTCAGCATCAACGAGGCGAATGATTTGGGCGTACCTGTTCCCCTGGGCGCCGCCGCGCGCCAGCAATACACCTCCGCCATGGCGCTCGGACTCGAAGATGCGGATTTCAACGCGGTTTTCGAGTCGTTCCTGAACGCCATGGGCACGAGGCCGAAGAGAAAATAAATTTATAGGGGCAAACGGAAATATGTGCTCGCGTGGAAAGACGCCACGCCTGATTTTTAGAGGCGCCCCATGCCGGTTCGCAAGCACGGACGGCGGGCGATGGCGCATTTGATTTCAGGAGTCTGAAGAGATGGCGCGAAAGGCAAAGAAAAAGATCGGGTTCCTGGGCCTGGGCCGCATGGGTAGTTTGATGGCGAAACACCTGGTAGATGCGGGCTTCGACGTCACCGGCTACGACCCTTTTCCCAAAGCCGTCTCGGCGGCCAAGAAAAACGGCGCGAAAACCGCGAAAACCGTTGCGGCGACCGTCAAGGGCGCGGACGTTGTGTGCAGTTCGCTTCCCAAAACCGCCATCGTGCAGGATGTCTACCTAGGCGCAGGCGGCGCGCTCAAGGCGATGCGCCGCGGTGCTGTCTGTTTCGAGCTTTCAACGAGCAGCGTCGGTCTGGCGAAGCAGATCGCGGCAGAAGCCAAAAAGAAGGGAATCGCCTTTCTGGATGCGCCCGTGAGCGGAAGCGTTCCGCATTTAGAGCGCAAGGGAGTCTCCACCATCGTGGGCGGAGACGAGGCCGCGCTCAAGGAACACCGAGACGTGCTCGATGCGTTCAGCAAGTCCGTCACGTATATGGGAAAATCCGGAAACGGCTTGATCATGAAACTGGTGGCGAACCACATTCTGCACATCCAGCACGCCGGCATGGCCGAGGGACTGGCGTTCGGGGTGAAGGCGGGGATGAGGGCTCCCAAAATGATGAAGTTTTTACAGGGAAGCGTGATCCCGAACCTGATGTTCTACAAGGGCACGGAGATGGCCGCGCGCGATTATTCCAACGTCATCGGGAACTTGGGACTAAGCTTCAAGGATCTGGGGCTCAGCATCGAGGAGGCGAACGATCTGGGCGCACCCGTTCCCCTGGGAGCCGCCGCGCGCCAGCAGCACACCTCCGCCATCGCGCTCGGATTCGAACAAGCGGACGGCAACTCGGTTTTCGAGGTTTTCCTGAACGCCGCAGGAATGAGAATAAAGAGAAAATAGATTTCATGGGAGGCGGAGCGGACACCTGCGCCGGGAAAAGCCTCTGCGAATTTCAGGGGTATGGCCCTTGTCTCAATACAGCCCATCGATTCGCAGAATGGGCGTTGATCAGCGAAGTGATAAAATTTCAGGAGTGACGCAAAATGGCGAAAGTGGTTGCTTTTCTGGGTCTCGGCAACATGGGTTCGGGCATGTCGAAAAATCTGGTGAAGGCGGGTTTCGACGTTCGCGGGTTCGACCCCGTTCCAGCCACGCGCGAGCGGGCGGCCGCAGCGGGTCTTACTGTTTTAGAGACGGCGGCGGAAGCCGCCTCGGGCGCGGAGGTCATTTGTAGTTCGGTGCCGGAAGTCGAGCACGCGAAAGAAGCCTATCTGGGCGAGACCGGCGCGCTCACCACCGCTTCTGAAGGCACGGTCTGTTTCGACCTGTCGACCTTGACGGTCGAGGGCAGCCAGGAACTCGCCGGGGAGGCGAAAAAGCGCGGGGTCCGGTTTCTGGACACCCCCGTGAGCGGGAGCGTGCCCCACGCAAGAGCGGGAACCCTCGCCATCATGGTGGGGGGCGATGAGGCCGCACTCGAAGCCCACCGCGATGTTTTAGAAGCCTTCAGCGCCTCGATCCATTATTTCGGCCCGAACGGAGCGGGCCTCCAGATGAAGCTGGTGACGAACCACATCTTCGCGGTCCACATCTCCGCCATCGCCGAGGCGCTGACGATGGGGACGAAGGGGGGTCTGGACCCCGAGCAGATGGTCGAGTTCCTGAAGGCGAGCGTCATCCCTAAGATTCTCGAATACAAGGCCTCGCCCATGATCGCCAAGGACTATACGCCCACGTTCACGGTGAACCTGATGCTCAAGGATTTACGCATCATCGCGGCGATGGCCGATGGCCTCGCGACGCCGATTCCGCTGGGAACCATGGCGCGGCAGGTCTATATGGGCGCGGCCGCTTTGGGGCACGGGAACGCGGACCAAAACGCCATTTTAGAGTTTTTTGAAAAAAGCGCAGGGATGAATTAACCCGCATGGCGATAAAGAGCATTTTCCGGGATAATGGCTCGATTTTGGGGTTCTCGTGGAAGGCTTGCTATTCTTGAGTAATTTAGTTTAGTATTTAATAGAATTATGGGGCGGGCGCTGCGCGCTCTTCCACCCAAACGACTTACGCGATATGATTCTTTTATCCCATATCCCTTTTCAGCGAACGCTGGCAGCAAAGGAGATCAAGAAATGTCTAAAACAGGACGGGATCTGCTCGAGGCCGCGCGGGGCGATGTTCCTGAGATCACGGTGGAAGAAGTGAAATCCGCCATCGATTCAGGCGCCGATGTGGCGCTCATCGACGTGCGTGAACCCGATGAATTCAGGGGCGGCTACCTGCCGGGCGCCGAGCACGTGAGCCGAGGATTCCTGGAACTTAAAATCGAACAAGTCGTTCCCGACAGGACGACGCCCATCATCGCTTATTGCGCGGGTGGGGTGCGCTCGCTGCTCGCGGGCCAGGTGCTCCAGTCCATGGGCTATCAGAACGTGAAATCCATGGCGGGCGGCTACGGAAAATGGAAAGACCTGGCCTTCCCCGTCCAGGTGGACAAGCAGATGAGCGCCGAGCAGTTAAACCGCTACAGCCGCCACTTCCTGCTCTCTCAAATCGGGGAAAAAGGCCAGTCCAAACTCCTGGACGCCAAGGTCGTCCTGATAGGCGCGGGCGGGCTGGGTTCTCCGACCGGGCTTTATCTGACCGCCATGGGCGTGGGCAACATCGGCATCGTGGACCTGGACGTGGTGGACATGAGCAACTTACAGCGCCAGATCGTCCACACGAACGATCGCGTGGGCACCTCCAAGGTGGAAAGCGCAAGGGCCACCCTCACCGCGCTGAACCCGGACGTGAACATCATCTCGCACGAGGAGATGATTAACCGCAACAACGCGCTCGACCTCCTGAAAGACTACGACGTCATCGTGAACGGGGCGGACAACTTCCCGACCCGCTACCTCGTGAACGACGCGGCGGTCTTTCTCGGTAAACCCATCGTCGACGCCTCGATCTTCAAGTTCGAGGGCCAAGCCACCGTCTACCACCCCGGAGAGGGCGGCCCCTGCTACCGCTGCCTCTATCCCGAACCGCCGCCTCCCGGCATGGTGCCCTCCTGCCAGGACGCGGGCGTGCTGGGCGCGCTGTGCGGCACGATGGGCTCCATCCAGGCGACGGAGACGGCCAAGCTCATCGTGGGCTTCGGCGAACCCTTGATCGGCAAACTGCTGATGTACGACGCGCTCAAATCGCAGTTCAGAACGCTCAAGATCAGGCGCGACCCGGCCTGCCCGGTGTGCGGAGACAGCCCATCGATCACCGAACTCATCGACTACGAGTTCTTCTGCGGCCTCACGGAAGCCCCCGCCGGCGCCGCCGCCAACGGGCATTGATAGGGGCGAGGAAAACATAAAGCCCTCTCAACGCGGGCAACGGATGTAGTGAAGTAAGAAAAGCCGAGCCATAAGAAACCCCCGGGGCGTGAGTTCCGGGGGTTTTTTGTGTGGCTCTCAAAGTTCTTGCAACAAAATTCACCACCCTCTTATTCGATTTGCTTTCTGAATGAAATCTTCGCGAGGATGATCCCGCCTATCGGGTGGTAAAATTAAAATTGGCCTCATTGCTTTTAAGAAACTTGTCAGCCCACCATCATGTCCAGTCTCTTTAAACTCTTGAATTTTTACATTGTTCGTTTTTGTTTGAAAACTAGAATCAAACGTGATTAAAGACCTATCGTATGCCCTATGATGCAAAGCGCACAATGCGATTCCATTCGACGTAAGATCACTACTTGCGGGATGCCTGGCAGGTAAAATATGCGCACTGTCGAGTAATTTGAGTTGAATTCCACAAAATGCGCAACGATGTTTATAAGCGGTCAAAACGCGATCCCGAAAATTAATATCTCTCAAGGCCCTACGAGTCGATGTAATTGCATACCGGCGCTTTTGGGTAACACTCGTTTCTATTTCGATGTCTTCGACAGAGTCCGGTTCATTCGCAACTTTCATCAAAATTTCTCTATCGGAATTCGCTTTTCCGCAATCATGAAGGTGCTCTATGTTTTCGACATAAGCTCCGATAAAATCCGGTCGAAAAGCGATAGACAGCTCCCCACTGCCTTTATTGTACGGGGCGAATCCATTGATTGCCGCCGTTCTCAAAGCTGATTCTTGAATTTGAATCGACGGCGAAGACCCCAAAATTCCTGAATGATGCTTATAATCAAATCCCGCAAAAACACCTGCGTCATCCCACCAACCGAGAATCAAGGTTACGCCTTCCGGTTCGGGTTCAAAATGATCAAACCCCGTGATCTGAATTCTATATTCATCTGGGGGACGGGCTACGCCTCCACCATGTGTAAGGTTCCAGATGTAAACTCGAACTATGAATCTCTGATCATTTCGATAGATATGGAATCGTGCAGGGTGAGTGCCGGTGCTTGATATATAGAAAAAAATCCATCCACTTTCAGCAAAAGAATTCTCAACGTGTTTCAGTAATTGTTTTTTACTTAGCCTAACCATCTACTTTTTGTATTTTTTTGTTCGGCCTTTTTCTTCCACCATCGGAGGGTAGCACATCATTTGGCGTGCCATTCCAGAAAGAGCCAAGTTTGGGGATTCTATAATAATTCGAGGAGGCCTTTGTATATCCGACATTCATACTCATTTCCGCAGAACTTCCGAATCGCCCGATTGCGCCTTTCAGATACTCCTCAACAAGTTCGATACATATCCACTTTCTCTCCAGTCGCTCGCATACTTCACCGGTGACGCAACTTCCGGCGAACGGGTCTAAAACCAAATCGTCTTTATCAGTCAGCATACGAACGAAATACTCGGGTATTTGCGCCGGATACCTAGCGGGATTGGGTTTCAACCCTTTTGACTGGCAATATCTCAAATAAAAACTATTGCTTTCCGTATTAGGAACAGCAAGCAAATTAGGTGGAATTGCCGCCCCATTATTGACCCTGAATTTCTCACTAATATCATGACCCGATGGCCGAGCTTTTGGTTTGTATCCTTTTTCCAAAAGCTCTTTCATACTGTCGCTGTATGGCTGGAGAACTCTACGATTACTGGCTTTTGGCCAGGGAGTTTTCGACAACCACCAAACGGTATTGATGCTATCCTTGACCCTGATTCTTCTTACAGTCACCCACTCCGCCGGTGTCGGCAACTTCGATGGATTCCACCAGTAAAAATCTTGCGCTAAATGAAATCCGTATTCTTCGCAAAGCATGATCAATAATTTGAAGTGATAAAGATGCCTCGTCGGCTGTCCCTGATTCCAGGCACCTCCGATATCAATTACCAAACTGCCATCATCCCTTAAAACCCGCTTGAAATGTTGCGCGAAAGGTTTGAACCAATCTATATAGTCATCCGCATGTACGTTTCCATAGTCCTTTTTTCTAACCAAGCCGAAAGGAGGGCTTGTCATTATGAGATTGACGGAATTTTCTTCGCAGAGAGACAAGAACTCAGCCGAGTCCCCCAATACCATTTTTCCCTTCTCGGTTTCATGGTAATTGTGGAATGTCATCAAATTTTTGGAATTATCCATAGTTTAGAGAGCCATACGAATCGAGGCACATCGTTCATGCAAATATATTAGCTCATCGTTAAGTTGAATGATAGATATAATTACCGCATCTTGTAGAAATTAGCAATCTGCACACAAAATATAGTAGCAGAATATAAACTTCAAGGACAGGCGTAATGATAGCGAAAATTGAAACTTCTTGCAACCTTTAATTGAAAACTACCGAGCAGCAATTTTTTCGATTCTACGAAATTTCCTCCAGCCTGGTCGCATCCATCACCGGCCGGATGGGGTAGCCGCTGCGCAGGAGTTCCGCGAGAAAACCCAGGTGTTCAGAGAGGGCCGACATGTGCGCGCGGGCGTAGTGCGATGAGAGCGCATCTGCGTCTTTGGCCAGGGCTTCGCGCGCATCGGCGGCGGGCTCATCCAGAGTAGCCAGGGTGTTATAGGCGTCGAGTAGGGCGCGCACGTCATCATGCGAATCCGCATAGCCCGTTTTGAGCGCATAGGGGCTTCTCAAGATGAGGTGTATGGGGTTCTGGGTGTTCGAGGATTGATCGAGCATGCAGCGGCTTCGTCTTTGGTCGTAATTTTCGGGCATCGCGCCCTCCCGGCTTTCAGGCGGCCCGGCCCGGAGACTCATCCGCCCCGTGCGTCGTGAAGCGATATCCCTTGCTCGCCTCTGCCTTTGAATTCGTTATAGAGCTTCATCACGGCCTGCTCGACGCGGTCCGGCTTCATCCAGTCCGCATATCGCCCTAAGGGAATCTCGCGCGCGGCGCGCATAGGCGGCATCCCTTTCTCGAAACGCTTTTTCGCCTCACGGCGCACGAGCCTCAAGTACCCCAAGGTCTCCTGAAGCGCTCCCTTATCCCCCGGCGGCCCGTGCCCCGGAACGACCCTCTCGATGGAGAAGGTTTTCAGTATCTTCTCGGCAATCCGTATCCACCCACTTATGTGGCCATCGAACGTGGCGGGCGTGACGAAGTGAAAGCAGATATCTCCCGTGAAGAGAACGCGTTCTTTCGGCAGATAGACGACGGTGTCGCCCTTGGAATGCGCATGGCCCAGGTGGTGGAGTTCCACGACGCGCTTGCCCAGGCGCAGCGTCATCCCCCCCTCATAGGCGATGGTGGGAAACCGCTGTTTGAGATTTTTCAGTTCTCCCGCGTGCTCGGGGTTCACGCCCCTGTAATGCGCGAGGTCGAGGCCCGTTTCCACCATCCGCTCGCGCATGTAGCGGTGCGCGATGATGGGGATATCCTTATCAAACCAGGTGAGCCCCAGTGTGTGATCCGCATGGTGGTGGGTGCAGACTATCTTGCGCACAGGCTTTCGGGTCGCCTTTCGGATCGACTCCTGAAAAGCCTGCGTCATCGGCCGCACGTATAGCGCATCGACGACGAGAGCTTCATCATCTCCCACGACGAGGCCTGCGTTCGAGACGTTCAGCCCGCCCGCCTGAATGTAGGCGTAAACACCCGGGGCCATGCGCTGAAGCCCCGTTTTCCAACTGGTGGGCACTTTCTGCATACCGGCCATGCGCACCTCCTCTTTAAGGTTCATCATTCTACACGATGAGAGCGATTGACCACACGCCCCCGAACGGGCGACATTGGCCCTCATCAAAACGAGGGGTTCCAACCGTCATATAAAAGGAGTCATCCATGGGCTTATCGTTCGATCATGTGCACATTATCTGCAAGGATTCAGGAAAGATGGTCGCCTTCTTCGAGGACATCTTCGGCGGCGAAGTCATCTACCAGGAAGAAAACTTTCATGGCGCGCCCAACGCCGTCGTCCGCGTCGGGGAAGCCAGGCTTTTCCTAAGGGGCGTGCGGCCCGGGGAGAGCATCGGCGAGAACCATCCCGAGGCCGTCATGGGTCTCGACCACTTCTCCTTCGCCGTGGACGACATTCACGGCCTCGCCGCCCAGATGAAAGAAGCAGGGGCGGATTTCATCCGCGACCCTTCTCCTTCGGGCATGGGGGGCAGAACGACGGCCTACATCCGGGGGCCCGAGGACGTGCGAATAGAACTTTCAGAGCGAGCGGGAGAGACCTACGGCGGGAATTGATGCGCCTTGTAAACAAAAACCCCCGGGCGTCAAACCCGGGGGCTGAATTTTCTCTGAAGCGAGGAACTATTTGTGATGGTAGCGCGCAGGCAAACCGTTTCCGTTGAACTCGACCTGATCGCTCGCACGCAGATCGCCCGCGATGAACTCGTCGATCATGATGCGCGATACGGAATCGGGCACCTGCACCGGGGGGTGTTTCATCATATAGGCGCTCACCGGGTAGAGCGGCCCCGCCTCGCCCCTGTCGCGCGCGATGCGCGCCAGGCGAATCACGTCGATGACGACGCCGCCCGAGTTGGGGGAATCCTCGACCGAGAGGCGCGCTTCGATTTCGAGCGGCACGCCGCCGAAGCCTTCCGCCTCGATTCTCAGGAAACATATCTTATTGTCGTTCTGCCAGGGCACGTAGTCTGAGGGGCCGATGTGGATGTCGTCCGAATCGAGTGGTTCGGGCAACTGGCTCTGCACGGCGTCCGTTTTCGAGATTTTCTTCGATTTGAGACGGGAGCGCTCCAGCATGTTCAGAAAATCGGTGTTCCCGCCCGTGTTCAGCTGATAGGTGCGCTTTAGCTTCACGCCCCTGTCCGCGCACAGCCTGGCGAGTGTGCGGTGGAGTATGGTGGCGCCGAGCTGGGCCTTCACGTCGTCTCCCACCACGGGAATGCCCGCCTCGGTGAATCGGCCCGCCCATTCGGGGTCGGAGACGATGAACACCGGCATGCAGTTGATGAAGGAAACACCGGCTTCCAGCGACGCTTCGGCGTAGTGGCGCGCCGCCTGCTCGGAACCCACGGGCATGAAGTTCAGGAGGATTTCCGCGCCGCTCTCGCGAAGCTCCGCAGCCACGTCGCAGGGTTCGGCCTCGGCGGGCAGAAAAGAGCGATCAGAAGCATATTCCGCCATGTGGGACGCCACCCCGTCGAGGATGGGTCCCATCAGGACGTTCACCCCGTAGTCGGGCAGGTTCTCCCAGATCGTTTTGGTGCAGTTGGGCTTGGCGAAGGCCGCTACGTGAAGCGGCTGCCCCACCTTGCGGACGTCGATGTCGAAAGCCGCCACGACCTCGACGTCTTCGGGCCCATAGCCGCCCAGATCCCGGTGCATGAGGCCCAGTTCCTCTTCGGGATCATGGCGGTAATACTCGATGCCCTGTAGCAAGGAACTCGCGCAGTTCCCGACGCCGGCGATGGCGATGCGAATCAATGACATGTATGCGTTTCCTTTCCTGCCTTTGCAGTCGCTGCGGCCTTAAAAGGCGAATCCGGAATCGAGTCCATACGTCAGGATTCTCGCCATCGACCACGCGCGTGCGGATTCAAAATCAGGTCAATCTGGACCAACAACCGAGTCCACAGAAAGGCGACTATATCCCAAAATCTATATTTTCTCCAAGAGGAGGAGAGAAAATGATTTCGGATGGCCTCAGTGGCGGGGAACGCGGCTAATAGAGCAGACAGCGGACGAAGTGCCCGGGAGTTACCTCTTTGAGTTCGGGTTCGTGCTCCAGGCACATCGCCTTCACCTCGGGGCACCTCGGATTGAAGCTGCAACCCGTCGGCAGGCGGTTCAAGCTGGGCACGATGCCCTTGATCTCCTCCAGTCGAATACGCTGGCCCGGGTTGGTGGTGTTGATCTTCGGTATCGAGTTGAGCAACCCCCGTGTGTAGGGATGGAGCGGGTTTCCGAAAATTTCCTCCGTCGTCGCTTCCTCGACCACCTTGCCGGCGTACATCACGACGACGCGTTTGCAAGTCTCGGCCACGAGACCCAAATCGTGCGTGATGAGGATGACCGCCGTGCCCAGGTCGTCCTGCAATTTGACCATGAGGTCGAGAATCTGCGCCTGGATGGTCACGTCGAGCGCCGTGGTCGGCTCATCGGCCAGGAGGATTTTCGGGTTGCACGAGAGCGCCATGGCGATCATCGCGCGCTGCCGCATGCCGCCCGAGAGTTGGTGGGGATATTCCCGGACCCTTTGGCGCGGCAGGGGGATGCCGACCAGGTCGAGCATCTCGGCGGCCTTGTCCATCGCGTCTTTTTTCGTCATCCCCTGGTGGAGCATAACGGCTTCGGCGATCTGGAAGCCGATGGTGAACACCGGGTTTAAGCTCGTCATCGGCTCCTGGAAGATCATCGAGATGTGATTACCCCGAATCTTGCGCAACTCCTTCGTGTTGAGCTTCGTCAGATCGAGGCCCTCGAAGAAGATGCCGTCTCCGAATATCTCGCCCGGCGGCTCGGGTATGAGGCGAAGCACCGAAAGCGCCGTCACCGTCTTGCCGCACCCCGACTCGCCCACGACCCCGAGCGTCTCTCCCGCTTTTAAGCTGTAGCTCACGCCGTCCACGGCGCGCACCGTGCCCTCGGGCGTATGAAAATAGGTGTGCAGATCTCTTAGTTCCAGAATCGTGTCGGTACCGACGGCTGCGCCATTGGCCATGGATAACCTCCGGATTACGGGTTCGGCTTCACAAGACGAATGATCAATACCTGATTATAAAGACTCGGAAATTCAATTGTCCAGCCCGATAGGGAACAAACCGAAACCATCAAGGAGAGACAACCTCCCGGCCATGGGGACAATCCTCCAGAATCGGACAATCCGCGCAACGGGGCTTTCTCGCCGAGCAGCAATTTCTCCCGTGGTGAATCAACAACAAGGTGACGCGACCCCACCATTTTTTCGGCACGGCGTCTAAGAGTTGGAACTCGGCCTTCACCGGGTCGCGCGTCGATATCAAGCCCAGCCTGTTCCCCGTGCGCAGAACGTGCGTATCCACGGCGATGGCGGGCCGCCCGTAAGCCTCGTTCAGAACGACGTTGGCCGTCTTGCGCCCCACACCCGGAAGGGTCACCAGATCATCCATCTCATCGGGTACTTCACCCCCGAATTCCTCGGTGAGGCGGCGACAGCACGCGCGTATGGACTTCGCCTTCTGGCGATAAAAGCCACAGGAGTGAATCAATTCCTCGAGTTCAGCGGGCTCCGCCTCCGCAAAAGAGGCGGCGTCCGGGTAGCGGGCGAAAAGAGCGGGGGTGACCTTGTTCACCCGCTCATCCGTGCATTGGGCGGAGAGCATCGTCGCCACCAGCAGTTCGAGCGGGTTTTGGTAGTGAAGCGCGCAGCGCGCAGCGGGGTAGGTTTGCTCCAATACGCGCAGAAGACGCGCGGTCGAGGATGCGGGCATATGCGCTCCGTTTCACTTACAAATAGGGCATTTCGCATCTGCGCCACACGAACCGGCGGCCTTGCGGCGCAGCCTTCTTTTCAAGGGCGATGATTCGGACTAGAATACCGGACGAATTCCATACCGACCACCGCGTTGCACGAAAGGAGAACGTATCGATGGCCGACCCCCACATGGCCCAGAAATCGCCTTATATCTATAAACCGGAAAAAGATGAAAAAGTCGCCTGGTGCGCATGCGGCCTGAGCAAATCGCAGCCTTTCTGTGACGGCTCGCACAAGGGATCGGAATTCCGCCCCATCGTGCTCGACGTTCAGGCGGGCAAGACCTGCGCCTTTTGCGGCTGCAAGCAGACGGGCAACGCGC
The DNA here is from genome assembly GCA_965261085.1 of bacterium. Taxonomy (GTDB): domain Bacteria; phylum UBA8248; class UBA8248; order UBA8248; family UBA8248; genus Bin107. The sequence goes on along the minus strand of OZ253442.1, from coordinate 1,705,918 downwards.
CCATGTGCGACGGCACGCACTCCAAGATATAGGGGTGAGGTTTTTTTAAGTCTTTGATGAATATGCGCGTGTAGCTCAGAGGATAGAGCGCCTGCCTCCGGAGCAGGAAGTCGCAGGTTCGACTCCTGCCACGCGCACCACTCATGTTTCCACTAAATTTCACACCATTCCAATATTCTCAACAAATGATTGAGAAATATTGATTTTTTGTTGCGCACTGCACCTTGACGCCTCCGTTTGCTTCCGTTGTATTCCGGTTTTGGGAGTGGTATTTTGCGTGGCAAATCAATTTTTGGGGAGAATTTTCCATGAAAAACATAACGGCGAAAGAGGTGGCGGCCATCAAGAGACCGGGCTGTCATCATATGGTCCGACGTTGTATCTGGTCGTTGGATTCACCGGGTCGAAAAGTTGGGTGCAACGTTTGACGCTACCTAGTGGACAAAGAACCAACCTCGGCTTGGGAATTGCTAATGTTGAATGTTCAGCAGGTAACTTCATGTAAAGATAAATTGTCAATGTTCTCGCGTCGTCTTCTAAATGACTCGGATACAAGCGCGTTTGTCAGTTTTTCCACAACTGATAAGTTGTATGCTGCCTTGTTTAGGAAAAAAGTGAGTCATCAATATCCGCATCTTCGACTGTTGGGGCACCCTGTAACAGACATTTACGAACAAGATTGGAAATCCCACTGCGAGACAAAGATTGGACAATCAACCTTCTTTATCTGTTTGATTGGTGGAGAAACTCACAGAAGTGCCGCTGTCACTTGGGAAATTAGCAAAGCGATTGAACTTGCAAAGCCAGTTGTCCCAATACGAATCGTTGACGGTGCAGTACAGATTCCCCCGATATTAAGAGAAAATTCCATTGCGCCACTATCTTACGATTTTAAATTGCTGTCATATGAAGCGCAGCTAAGATTGAGAGAACTGGTGAAATGACTAAGCTTAGAGAACTCGACTTAGAATCGACTCTATTTCCTCAAGGAGTTCCAAATAACGAAAGTGGACAGCTGTCAATTATCTTGGAACAGTATAAAATATTTGTCGAAACATCTGAGAAATTGGTGTCGCGTCGCCAAACAGTGAATACTTTCTTTTTTTCAATAAATACTCTGTCTATGTCGGCACTAGGCTTGGCTATTGGGTTGATGGGGAAAAACGCGATCAAAATAGAACTGGTTACAGTAGGCATCATAGTTGTTTCTGTGGCCGGGTGCTTCATCTGTCATGCTTGGCGCACATTAATTCACTCATACAACCAACTCAACACAGGGAAATTTAAGATAATCCATCTTATTGAGAAGCATCTACCGATGGCGCTATTTGCCGCAGAGTGGCATGCTCTAGGCGAAGGGATAAATCCGGAGATATACAAGGCTTCTACAAATAGCGAGAAGATTGTTCCTATTATATTCATGCTTTTATACGGTATTCTTGGCCTCGGTTTTGTGGCAAGTTATGTGTGCCAAGTTTTGTATCCATAACTGCAAAGTGATATCCGATGCCTATTCTCAAAACATATGATCTTTTCTTGAGTCACGTATGGCGCAGCACCGAGAACTCGGAATATTATCGCCTTGCGGAGTTGCTTGGTTCCGCCCCAAATTTTTCTTGGAGAAACTACTCCGTACCAGAGCACGATCCACTAGGAACCAAGACCGATAAGGAACTTAGCACGGCACTCGACAGACAAATTCGGCCTGTTAACTGCTTTTTGGTCGTGTCGGGGATGTATTTGAATCACCGGAAATGGATTCAGGAGGAAATCGATACCGCCCGCGCCTACCGAAAGCCAATCATTGGCATCGTTCCATGGGGCCAAATTCGCGTCCCGGTCGATGTACAAAACCTTGCAGACGAGATGGTCGGATGGCAAACAAACAGTATTGTCAGTGCAATTCGTAACTCTTCAATATAGTAACCTAGCATACTGGGGCGAACTGTAGTAGTTAATAGTTCATCTTCGGGAAACCGTGCACGGGTCGACACTGGCGGATATTGTTGCGAACGTAACAATTATAGATGACTTTACCACAGGCCAGCCGAGCGAGACCATCCGCGATACGGCGGACGGAACGCGGGCCGATCTTCTCGTAACCCACCCCGCGATATATAGAGTCCAATTCTATCGCCGGGAGCACGCGTCTCCGGCATTGGTTATTGTAGGGCTTCACTCCCGCCTGATATTCCCTATTCCCCTCCTCCCCTTGACCCCCGGGGTTCATGCGGATAGGTTGACCCTCAAAGCGTCCAACGAGCTGAGAGGTTCCGATGTTCGGCGAATACATCGACAGCCACAACCACATGCACGCCCTGAACTGGGACGAATGGGAACTCCTCGGCACGACGGGTATGCGCGCGGCGGTGCTCTCCTGCGGCAACCCCCACCTCTACCGCGAGGTGTGGGACGAAGCGCCGGGCTACGACGACATCATGCGCTTCTGGGAGGGCCCCATCGAGATGGTCCGGGCTCTGGAGGCGCAGCACTTCATCAAAATCCACTGCGCGGTCGGCATCAGCTCGATGACGCGGGTGAACGACTGGGAAAAATTGTTGGCGGAACTCCCCGGCTTACTCGAAAACCCCGGCGTCGTCGCCTTCGGGGAGATCGGCCTGGACCCCACGCAATATTTCTCCCTCACCTGGCCGATGGAAGAACAAGCCGCCTGCCTCGAAGCCCAGGCGGAGATAGCCAAAAAACACGATAAACCCATCATCCTGCATACGCCGACTCCTAAAAAGAGCAAGGATTTTCTGGGCAAAGTCGCCGTGCAGGAAGACGTGCCGCCCGAGCAAATCCGGCTTCATTACATGCAAAAAGATTTAGAGGTGCTGGCCAAGGCCGGTTTCGATGAAGCCCAAGTCGCAGTCGATCACACCGACGCCACGACGGTCGAATACATCCACAAGAACACGCGCGCCATGTGCGCCATCAGCATCGGCAGCGCGCTCAGGCCGCTCCAGCCCGCCCAGGTCATCGAGTGGGTGGAGACATTCGGGCCGGACCGTATCATGCTGAACTCCGACCACCTGGGCTACCGGCCCATCGACATCCTCTCGGTTCCCAAGACGCTGCGTGCCATGCGAAACGCCGGTTTATCGGAGGAGGCGATCCGCAAAGTGTCGTTCGAGAACGCAAGAAATTTCTACAATCTCACCCTGTAAGGACACGCGATGAACCAGACGACGGACCCTTTTGAGTATTTTTTCGAGATGCCCTGGTCGGACGGGCTGCCCGTGGTGACGCCCACGCCCGAGCGCCTCGCCTGGATGCTGGGCGGCACTAGCAGAGATCCGGCAGAGGTGCTGGGAGACGTTCCCCCCTCGCTGAACACGGCGACTGTGGAAAGCGTCGCCTTACACGCCGTGATGGCGGGCTGCAAACCCGAATATCTGCCCGTGGTGCTCGGAGCCATGGAGACCATGCTGGTCGAGCGCTTCAACCTCGTGGGCATTCAGGCCACCATGTTCACCGGCGGGCCTTTGTTGATACTGAACGGCCCCTACGCCCGTGAGATCGGCGTCCACGGGGGTTCCGGCTGTTTCGGCCCCGGCTTTCGGGCGAACGCCACCATCGGCCGGGCGATAAGGCTCATCATGATGAATTTAGGGGGCGGGCTTCCGGGCGTCTCGGACATGAGCACCTTCGGCAGCCCCTCGAAATTCACCTACTGCGTCCGTGAGAACGAGGAGCAAAGCCCCTGGGAGCCGCTGCCGGGCGATTTCGGCTACGGGCGGGATGCCGACGTCCTCACGGTCTGCAACGCCGAACCCCCGCGCATGGCCATGGACGACGTGAGCGCAAAGCCCGAAGGCGTCCTCACCACCCTGGCGAGCACGATGTGCGCGATGGGCGCCACGACGGCCTACACGCAGACGAACTGGGTCATCGTCGTCGGCCCCGATCACGCCGACATTCTCGCGCGGGGGGGCCTGAGCCGAGCGGATGTGAAACGAGAACTCTTCGAGCGGGCGAGAATGCCCGTGGGGGTGCTTAAAAAAGGCGGGCGCTACCGGGGGCCCGAACTCTCGCGCTGGCCGGCCTGGGTGGACCACGAAGACGATGATTTCCCCGTCCCCATGGTGCATGAGCCAGAAGACATTCTCTTAATCGTCGCAGGGGGCATCCCCGGCCCCTCGTGTCTCGTCATCCCGGGCTGGAACACCTCGAGCCAGGCCATCACGCAGGCCTACCGGACGAATTGAGGGGAGCGCGGGTCGCGACCTAACCTACGAAACCTATGAACAATAACGAATACCACTCCCCCCTTGAGGGTCGGGCTTTCCGAGGGGAAAGTCCGTCGGTGAGCTTAGGGCGCAAGCCCGCAAGCGAACCGGTGGGGGTCAATTCCGAGCGAGGAGGTTTGCGAACGGATGCTTTCCTCATCCGCAAGCAATCGCTCCTTCATCAGTCGCGATTGGCCCGCCCATCTGGATCACGAAGCGCAAGCCCGCTATAATCGCCGCGTTCACCGATAGGACAACCAAATTTTTCGTGGCGGCCATTCGCGCCGCCTGTTCTAAAACACCTTTGACGAACGAAGGAGAAAGACAGAATGAGCGATTTCAAGACCGAAGACAGAGACGGGATGCGCATCGACTGGGACGCGCCCATCCCCATGGAAGACGGCGTCGTTCTGCGGTGCGACGTATACCGCCCCCAGGACGACGGGAAATACCCCGTCATCATGACGTACGGCCCGTACGGGAAATACCTGCACTTTGAAGACCTATACGAGACCTGCTGGACGCGCATGGTCGAGGAACACCCTGACGTGCCCGCAGGCTCCACCAACAAGTACCAGAACTGGGAGGTCGTGGACCCGGAAAAATGGGTGCCCGACGGCTACGTCTGCATTCGCGTGGATTCGCGCGGCGCGGGCAGATCCCCAGGCGTCATCGACATCTGGTCGGCGCGCGAGGCGCAAGACTTCTACCAGTGCATCGAATGGGCGGCGGTGCAGCCCTGGAGCACGGGCAAGATCGGGCTGAACGGCATCTCCTATTACGGCATGAACCAGTGGCAGGTGGGCGAGCTCCAGCCGCCGCACCTGACCGCCATGTGCGTCTGGGAGGGGGCGGCCGATTATTACCGGGAAATGGCTCACCACGGCGGCATCTTCTGTAACGGCTTCGCGCGCAACTGGCCCGAGATGCAGGTCTACAGCGTGCAGCACGGTCGCGGCAAGCGCGGCTTCAAGAGCCGCTTCACGGGCGATTGGGTTTCCGGCCCTCCGACCCTCACCGAGGAGGAACTCGGCGCGAACCGAAACGATTTCGGCGAGGATTGTTTTTCCCACAAGCTGGACACCGACGAATTCTGGCAGTCGAGAATGCCCGATTTCAGTAAAATCCAGGTACCCCTCCTCTCTTCGGCCAACTGGGGCGGACAGGGCTTGCACCCGCGCGGGAACTTCGAGGGTTTTCTCGAAACCGGCTGTGAGGAGAAATGGCTCGAAGTCCACGGCATCGAACACTGGACGGAGTTTTACACCGACTACGGCGTCAACATGCAGAAGAAATTCTTTGGCCACTATCTCAAGGGCGAGGACACCGGCTGGCCGGAGCAGCCCCGGGTGCTGCTCCAGGTGCGCCACCCCGGCGAGCGCTTCGTCGAGCGACACGAGAGCGAATGGCCCCTCGCGCGGACGCAGTGGACGAAATACTACTTAAACGCGAATACACACTCGCTCGAAGACGCCCCCGTCGCAGATGCTGCGGCCACCACCTACGCGGGCTTCAGCGACGGCGTCACCTTCACCACGACGCCCATCTCCGAAGACACGGAAGTCACCGGCCCCATAGCGGCCAAGCTCTTCGTGTCCTCAGAGTCGAGGGACGCGGACCTCTTCCTCGTCGTGCGCGTCTTCTCGCCCAACATGGAAGAAGTCGTATTCCAGGGCGCACTCGACCCGCACACCCCCATCGCGCAGGGCTGGCTGAGAGCCTCGCACAGGAAACTCGACCCTGAAAAAACACTGCCCTACAGGCCCTACCACACGCACGATGAGGAACAACCCCTGACGCCGGGTGCGGTCTATGAACTCGACATCGAGATTTGGCCGACCTGCATCGTGATTCCCGAGGGCTACCGGGTCGCCTTCACGGTGCGCGGAAAGGACTATGAATATCCGGGCGGCGTGGGCGGCGGCCTCTCCAACATGAAAAACGAGTTCACTGGTTGCGGTTGTTTTATTCACACCGACCCCAAGGACAGGCCGGCCGCGGTGTTCGGGAAAAACGTCACCTTACACTGCGGCGGAGAGCACGCGGCCTACGTGATGCTGCCGGTGATACCCGAGAAATAAGAACGGAGGCGATGGCATATTGAATATACGTCATCCCGCCATGCTCTCAGGCGGAATCCGGAGGTTTCCAAAGGTGAGACGCCTAGCTTGGGGTGTTTCTGGATTCCGTGTTAAATCATCACGGAATGACGAGCTTTAAGCGGATACCAAGACAGAGTTATGAAAAAGCCCATTCGGGGCGCGTTGTTTCCACAATGAACCGATGAGGTGAACATGAGCGATATCGACCTGAGCACGGACCCTCAATACCGAACCGAGAAACGAGACGGCTTTCTTATCGAATGGGACGTCCCCATCCGGATGGAAGACGGCCTGGTGCTGCGGGCGAACGTCTACCGTCCCGATGATGACGGCAAATACCCCGTCATATTAAGCTACGGCCCCTATGCGAAGGACCTGGCATGGCAGGACGGGTACGAGACGGCGTGGGAGCTTTTCGCCGGCGCGCATCCAGACGCCATCGAAGGCTCCTCGAACGTCCACCAGAGCTGGGAGGTCGTGGACCCCGAGAAATGGGTGCCGGACGGCTACATCTGCGTGCGCGTGGATTCGCGCGGCGCCGGCCGCTCGCCGGGCTATATCGACCACTTCTCCCCGCGCGAGACCAAGGATTTCGCCATCTGCATCGACTGGGCGGGCGAGCAGCCCTGGTGCAACGGCAAGGTGGGCCTCACGGGAATCTCCTATTACGCCATCAACCAATGGCATGTGGCGGGACTGCAACCCAAAAATCTGGCCGCCATGTGCGTCTGGGAGGGATCGGCCGATTTCTACCGCGACATGAGCCACCAGGGCGGCATCCTCACGACGTTCCTCGCCAACTGGTACGACATGCAGGTCAAAAGCGTGCAGTACGGCCTGGGGGAGAACGGCCCGAAAAGCCGCGTCCACGGCGGTCTGGCCTGCGGCCCCGAGACCTTGAGCGAAGAAGAGATGGAGAAAAACCGCTCGGACTACGGGGGTGACATCCTCGAACGCCCGCTGGATGGCGAGTGGTATACAGATCGCTCCGCCCACTGGGACAAGATAAAAACACCCTTCATCTCGGCGGCGAGTTGGGGCGGACAGGGCTTACACCCCAGGGGAAACTACGAGGGCTTCATGCGGGCGGCCTCTACCGAGAAATGGCTGGAAGTCCACGGCTTCGAGCACTGGACGGAGTTTTACACCCCCTACGGGGAAAAGCTCCAGAAACAGTTTTTTGGCCATTACTTGAAGGGTGAAGACACAGGCTGGATGGAAAAACCGCCCGTCATGCTCAAGGTGCGACACGTGGGGGAAAAATTCGTCGAGCGCGGCGAGAACGAATGGCCCCTCGCACGCACGCAGTGGACGAAGTTTTATCTGGACCCGGCCCACATGAACCTGGGTTCCGCACCTCTCGAGGCCAAGCAAACCATCACCTACGCGGGGTTGAGCGACGGCGTGACCTTCATGCTGCCGCCCTTTGAGAAGGAGACGGAGATAACGGGCCCCATCGCGTCCAAGCTTTTCGTTTCCTCGGAAACCGAGGACGCGGACTTGTTCCTCGTCTTGCGCCTGTTCACGCCCGATATGAAGGAGATCACCTTCCAGGGCACGCTCGACCCGAACACCCCCATCGCGCAGGGCTGGCTCCGGGCCTCGCACAGAAAGCTCGTGCCCGAGTTGTCCACCGAGTGGAAGCCCTACCAGGCGCATGATGAGAAGCAATACTTAAACCCCGGTGAGATATATGATCTCGACATCGAGGTCTGGCCCACCTGCATCGTGGCGCCCCCCGGCTACCGGCTGGCGCTCAGCGTGCGCGGCAAGGATTATGAGTACAGTTGCGCCACGACACACAAACTCTCGAACATGAAGAACGTGTTCAGGGGCTGCGGGCCGTTCTTACACGATGACCCCACGGACAGGCCCGAGGAGATATTTGGGAAAAACGTGACACTCCACTGCGGACCGGACCACGCGTCTTACATCATGCTGCCCGTGGTGCCTGAGAAGTAGAACGAATACATGGTAGGGGCGGCCTCATTTCGGGGTCGCCCCACCATTCGCGAACGGACCCTACTAGGGCGTAGGAGCCGTTCGCGCGTGGCGGGCAGGAGGAACCTCGTAGAGGTCGCACATGTTGCGACCCTTCTTTTGAAGACGATAGAGCATGGGACGCATATATGGGTGGCGGACATATATGTCCGACCTACAAAGGCGCTGCTCCTACGTCATCGGTCGAGATTGTCCTGTAACACCGTCATTCCGGCGCATGCTGGAATCTAGAACCGATGAACTCCTCGTCCGCCTGGATTCCGGCATGCGCCGGAATGACGTCGGTCCAATCGCAATCATCCCTCTTCGGTCGCAATTCCTCTTGCATTGGTCGGAACCCCTCCCTTGCCCTGCCCCCTCCGCGGGTGGATAATAGGTTTTTCTCTTATCTCAGGTTTTCCATTTGCTCGAGCCACTGCATCCCAACCTGATGGCGCTTCTCTCGGCGTTTTTCATCTCCGTCGCCAGAACCCTCTACCGGGGCGCGCTCATGAGCTTGAGCCCCCTCGTGACTACGGTAATCGCGACGATCATCACCACCTTCTTCGCCCTGGGCCTCTATGCGATGGGCGAGGGGCTCGACCACTGGCCGCTCTACGGGGTCTTGTGGTTCGTTCTCGTGGGGGTGGTCGGCGGATTGGGCGGGCGCTACATGGGGATGATATCCATCAAGCTTCTGGGCCTGGCCCGCACGCCCATACTGACGCAAACGGGGCTCATCTGGTCCACAGGGCTGGCCGTCATTCTATTGGGCGAGACGCTCACCCCCCTGGTGACGCTGGGGACGCTGGGCATCATGGCGGGCGGGGTCCTGCTCCTATACGACAAGAAAGCCATCGAAAGACGGGTTCCGCTCACTTATTACCTCATCCCCGTGGTGGGGGCCGCCTTTGCGAGCATCTCGCACATCGTGCGCAAATACGGCTTCGTCCACATTCCATCGGTCAGTCTGGGAATGAGCATCTCGAACATGACGTCGCTCACACTGCTGGTCTCGAGCTTTTTCTTCCTCCCGACGCTCCAGATGAAAAGCGCCCCCTTCACCCGCCATTCGCTCACGATCACGTCCCTGGGCGCGGTGTGCAATTTTCTGGCCGCATTTTTCTTCTGGTGGGCGATCAAGGACGGAGAGGTTATTCAGGTGGTTCCCATCAACCGGCTCTCGATCCTGATCGTCATCCTCTTCTCCTGGCTTTTTTTCAGAAAACAAGAGCGCATAAGCGCGCAGGTCATCATCGGCGGGGCGTGTTCCGTCCTGGGCGCATGGGCCGTCGTGTGGGGCAAGTGATTTCTTAAGGCGGGACGACGCGCTCCTCTCCTCCTGAATCCCGTCAGGGCGATTCCACGCGCGCCCATCCCCCCGCCTTGGATGAGTCGAGCATGTTACTGGCCTGCTGCCGAGCCAGTTCATTTGCTCGTTCATTGTGCTGATCACCTGCGTGACCCTTTATCCAGACAACATCGATTTTTCTTTCAGCACTCAAGATTTTGTAGCAACTCCATAGCGCGGTATTTGAACTTATCATCGCATTTTCCTGTACCGCACGATAAACGTACTGGCTGTCAGTTCGAATTTTTACCCTGCTTCCTGGAGGCGTTAGCTTTAGCGCCTCAATGACAGCCACCAACTCCATTTCGTTATTCGTCACATCAGAAGCGTTCCCACTCGCCTCTTTACCACTACTATGAAAAACGACTCCCCAGCCACCTGGGCCCTTATCGCGTCCAGCACGAGGACCAGCACCGATCACCGAACCGTCGGTCGAAACAACGATCATACCTTTTGTTCGCCGATATCGTTTTCTTTCTCCTAAGCGAAATGGAAGCTCATCAAGGCTTTTCGACTCGATATCAGCCAGGAGGCACACGCCGCCAGCCCGGCGTTTTGCCTTCCAATCAGCATCGCGCAATTTGCGCCGATACCAATCACGAAACTGCTCAATCTTAAGCTCGATTTGTTTGTCAAGGTCATTCGTTGTAGCTGTCGCATTTGAATAAGCGAACGAGTTTCCCCAGCCACGGACAACTCGATCTAGCAGAGCCAAAGTCTGCACATAACGTTGCCGATGCGCGAAGCTGTCCTGCGCGCTCAAAACATCTAAAATCGCTTCTCGACCATATCTAAGATGACGATCCAGCGTATTTAAGAACGTCTTCCGTGCTTGCTTTGACGGTTGCATAAGGCCAGGCCGAATATCGTAACCAAGAAAGATAAAACCACTTTCAACAAGGCCATACTGCGCCTTGCCTTGGGACGTTTCACTCTTGAAAGGGTCATGGCATTTGAGACCAAGATCCTCCAGATGCACATTTGCATTCTCAAACGCCTTGCGTACATCACTTTGTCGTTCGCCAAGCATGATGAAATCATCTATGAAGCGAACGCATACAATCCCTCGTTCATTAAACTGCTTGTCAAATTTATGAAGTAGAATATTGCCGAACAAGGCGGAGAGAGGTGATCCTTGTGCTACACCTTCTCTATCAGTCGGAAAAAGCTTCCGATCTTCACCGAGCGCTTTTTCATTCTCCAAGGTTACTTCGGTTGCAGCTTCCAAAGTCTTCAGGAAATTGCCATCATCAATATGCTGCCCCAATGTGCAGATGACATCGCGACGCGGGATTCCGTCAAAAAATCCCGAAATATCCGCCCGAATGAAACACTTTTTTCCTTCGCGCATAGAACCACGGATGAGAAGTAGTCCATGCGGAACGCTTCGATCAGGAACGCCGCCTACGCTCGTCGGCGTCTGAATCACATTGCGGACAAAGGGCACATGTTTTTGCAGACAGTTCAGCCAAGCACGCTCGACGATTCGGTTTTGAATAGGGGCCATGACGATGCCCCTTTTTCCGCCACTTCGCTTTTTCTTCCTAACACCTGTTTGTGGTTCAAACAAAAAGCTGCCATTACGTAATCTTCTCTGAACACGGACAATATAGTTCTCAGCAGCGCGTTCAAATTCATTAATGGCATCACGGGTCTCTTGTTGCGGTGATCGGATACCATTTGCACGGATCCTGTACCATGCATGGCGAAGAGAAGACTGTTTTGTTGCTTCAATAAATAAGTTCACCACTAAAGGATCTCTGGGGCAGGCGACGTCGGATTGCCTCGCCTTGCCTCTGGAAGCATTGTTGCTTCACGGGACCTGCGAATGGGTCTGATAAGACCCATCCGTCGGCAACCCGTCCACCCTTCATCGGAACGTTACCGACAAATGGTGGCCCGCTTCCCGTCTTTCCGGCGCACAATATATGCCCGGCGACGAGCAACGTAACTGCAAGCGCTATCACGTGAACAAATCTGATAGCTACATGTCCAACTCGGAAGTTGGCACGTTTTTGCATGGGTGCGATTTCATCGTGCGTTCCTCCTTAAAGCATTGTACCTTTTTCGCGAGGAAAGCAAGTCCAAATCGACCGCCCCGGACAGGCGCAGCCTATAATTTGCCCCATTGACCGCCCGACACTCGATCTGGACCTCCACATCGAGGGCAACGGTCATTCCTGAGGCAAGGCTAACCTGTTGCTTCACGGGACCTGCGAATGGGTCTGATAAGACACATCCGTCGGCAACCCGTCCACCCTTCATCGGAACGTTACCGACAAATGGTGGCCCGCTTCCCGTCTTTCCGGCGCACAATATATGCCCGGCGACGATCACGGATACGCAATTTGAAAATATACTTCTCGTTTCTCACTGTCAATCTTCTTGTAGATTTCTCAAACCATAACAAAAATCCCCATCTCGACTGCCCATCTCGCGGCGTATGGATTAGGATGGGCGTTCATATTCTCATTCTGTGAGGGCCCCGAGTTGCCACCGGATTTGAAGGGGAAAACCTGCATCGTCACCGGCGCGAGCCGGGGCATCGGGCGCGGATGCGCGCTGGCATTAGGGGGCGCGGGCTGCCGCGTGGCGGTGAACTACCGCGAGCGCGCGGACGAAGCGGGAGAAGCCTGCCGCCTGATAGATGAAGCGGGCGGAGAGGCGCATCCCGTGAAAGCCGACGTATCGGACGAGGCGCAAGTCCGCCGCCTCGTGGATGAGACGAGAGCGCGCTTCGGCCCCGTCTCGATTCTCGTGAACAACGCAGGCGTCGCCATCAAGAAGCCATTTGAGGAACTCACCGAATCCGATTGGGACGCCACGCTCGACGTGAATCTCAAGTCCGCGTTTTTACTCACACAGGCCGTTCTGCCCGACATGAAACAAGCGCGGTGGGGAAGAATCGTCAACGTCTCATCGAACGCCGCCTTCACCGGAGGGCGGGTCGGGCCGCACTACGCGGCTTCCAAGGCGGGCATGCACGGGCTCACCCACGCCTACGCCGCCGCCCTGGTGAAAGAAGGCATCACGATGAACAGCGTGGCGCCCGCCGTAATAAAAACCGACATGATGACGCAAGACTTACAAGTCTCCACCCCCCATAACCCGATGGAGCGGTTCGGCACGGTGGAGGAGACGGTCGACGCCATTATGATGATGATTAGAAACGGCTACATTACGGGCCAGACCCTCCTTCTGAACGGCGGCATTCATTTCCACTAATTTTTAGAGGTTTCATCGATGAGAAACAAAAACGGCGCATCCTTGTTCCTGGAAACCCTGCTCGATGAGGGAGTGACGCACCTGTTCGGGAATCCCGGCACGACGGAGCTTCCCTTGATGGACGCGCTCGTGAACGAAGAAAGGCTCAAGTTCATTCTCACGCTGCATGAGGGTGTGGCCATCTCGGCGGCGGAAGGATACGGCCTGAGTACGGGTAAGCCCGCCGCCGTCAACCTTCACGTTGCGCCCGGCCTCGGCAACGCGATGGGGCTTCTCTACAACGCCAAGCGCTCTGGAGCGCCCATGCTCGTCACCGCCGGGAACCAGCCCCAAAGCGGGCATTTTCAGGAAATCATCCTCTATGACGATCTCGCGCGCATGGCGGAACCCCTGGTGAAGTGGTCGTATGAAGTACGCCGCGTCGAGGACCTGGAACAGGCCGTGCGGCGCGCTATCAAGGTGTGCCTCACGCCGCCGACTGGGCCCGTATTCCTCTCTCTCCCCGGAGACGTCATGCTTAGCGCCGCCTCGGGTCTGATGGAAAAGCCCACGCGCATTCACACGCGCTTCGCCGCATCTGCCGAGTCCATCGAAGCGGCAGCCGAGCTCATCGCGAAAGCGGAGCGGCCCGTGGTCGTCTCGGGCTCAGGCGTCGCAAAATCGAGCGCGCTGGGCGAACTGGCGCAGTTCGCCGAACAAATCGGCGCCAGAGTCTATGAAGAAAATTTCGCCAACATGATCACCTATCCCCTCGCGCACCCGCTCTACGCCGGGAAGCTCCCCAATCTGGCCAGGCCCCTCAGGGAGCGCCTTGCGGAGTCGGATCTGGTATTCCTCGTCGGCACGGAAGTATTCCTGTTCTCATACCCCCCCGACGTGCGGCCCCTGCCCGAAAGCTGCCGGGTCGTGCATCTGGATTTGAACACATGGGAGATGGGCAAGAATTTCGGACTCGACGCCTCGCTCTACGGAGACCCGAAAACCACGCTCCCCGTCTTGCGTGAGGCGGTCAAAAAAGCGCAGACGAGCGAGCAGGCAGCGGGAGCGAAATCGCGCGCGGAGCGGATTGCGAAAGAGAACCAAAGCGCCCGCGAGGCCGCCTCATCTCCAAAAGAGGAGAGTGATTTTTCGGGAGGCATGTCCCTCCCCGCTTTCCACCGGGCGCTCGGCGCAGTGGCGCCCGAGGGCGCCGTGTGGGTGGATGAGGCGCTCACCTCCGCCGGGCCTAACTTCCGGCGCGCGGTGGGGCGCAACGCTTCACAGATTTTCGGCAGAAAGGGCGGCGGCATCGGAAACGGCCTGCCCATGGCGCTGGGCGCCAAGATAGCGACGCCCGATCGACCCGTCATCTGTCTCTCGGGAGACGGCTCGGCCATGTATTCCAACCAGACCCTTTGGACGGCGGCGAGGTACAAGGTCGGCGTGGTCTTCCTCATCGCGAACAACGGGGCCTACCACATCCTGAAAGGGCGCGTGCTGGCCCTGGAGGGAAAAGCGAAGGAATTTCACCGCTTCGTCGGCATGGACCTGACCGAACCGAACCTGGACTTCATCAAGCTGGCGGAATCGATGGGCGTGGAAGCCGCCCGCGTCCATACGCCCGATGAACTGGAAGCGTGTCTTGCAGAGGCCGCCCGAAGCGAGAAACCCTTCCTCATCGACGCGGTCGTCAAGCCCACCCCTTTGGGCGGCGCGCCACAGGTGCTTTGAGGGGGCAAGGGGGTCGGATACTTCAATCTACAAATTATGAGATTGAATTTGTTCAGGGGACTCCGAGCATGGAATCTTTGGCGGGACTCAGCCCAATATCTGTCATTTGCTTAACAACTGCTCTACCATTGAACTACAACAACTTTAATAAAAGACTTAAATTCTAAGATTTGATTGCGTCATTGGAAAGTAACCGGAAGGAGCGAATAGGATAAATGTCGAAATTAAATGTCGAAAATCGAACTCTTTATCATGGCGATAACCTAGATTTTCTTCGTGAGATCAATAGTAATTCTATTCATCTGATTGCTACTGATCCGCCCTTCAACAAGAATCGAGATTTTCATGCTACGCCAGATAGCCTAGCCGATGGTGCTTCTTTTCAGGATAGGTGGTCTTGGGATAGGGATGTTCATCAGGAATGGGTTGATAAGATTACAGACGATTTCCCGAAACTAATGGAAGCAATAGAGAGCGCTCGATATGCTCATTCGGATGGTATGGGTGCCTATATGTGCTTTATGGCTGTACGGTTGTTAGAAATGAAGCGAATACTACGAGAAGATGGAAGTATTTATCTCCATTGTGATCCAACGGCGAGCCACTATCTCAAAGCCATTATGGATGCTGTTTTTGGACACAAGAATTTTCGGAATGAAATTATATGGTGTTATAGGCAGGGAGGGCGTTCATCTAAGGAGTTTGCACGTAAACACGACATTATATTTTGGTATTCTAAGGGCAAGAATTGGGTTTTTAATGCCGACAGAACGCGGGTGCCATATAGGGGGACAGGCGGTTATCAAACTTCGGGGAGGGGGGTTACCCGTAAGGATACAGGTAAAACATATATGCCCCATAAAGATGGCAAGATACCTGAAGATTGGTGGGATATACCCGCTATACCCCCAATGTCAAAAGAGCGGTATGGTTACCCTACACAGAAACCAATTCAGCTTTTTGACCGCATCGTTAAGGTTGGGTCTAACCCTAATGACATTGTTCTTGATCCGTTTTGCGGTTGTGCCACAACATTAGTTGCGGCTGAACGGCTTAAACGCCAATGGGTGGGGGCGGATATCTGGGCCGGAGCGCACGATGCAGTGCTTCATAGATTCAAGCAAGAGCAGTTAGTAACGCCCGACGAAGAGTGGGGTGAATGGCTCATTACTCAAGGAACGATAACCTATACTAGAGAACTTCCTGTTCGTACGGACGATGGAGAAGAGGCTGTTCCTTTTCTGAAAACTAAATTAAAAGTAGATGAGCCTAAAGGTGAAAAAAGGACTCGTGCAGAAATGTACGAATTTTTATTGGACCAATATGGACAAAAATGCCAAGGATGTGATCGAGAATTTGATGATCCTAGATATCTGGAATTAGATCATAATACGCCTCGTTCCGATGGTGGCTTAAATCATATCTCAAATCGAGTTCTTCTTTGTGGCCCATGCAATAAGTTAAAGAGTAATATCTACACTTTAGCGGGCCTTCGTCGTCAAAACAAAAAACTCGAATTTATGGTGGATTCAAGATGAACAATAAAATAATTATGAAGAAACAACATTTGATGAATCCAACGACGCTGTAAGACAGATGTTACTATGGTTTTGCAGTCTTAAGGACATAATTCCTCGAAAAGAAACTCAGGCCGGTTTCTGGCCCAGGATGGTCAGCCGTTTTCTGACGACGGTGAATTCCGCGCCCTCGCCTTTTTCCTCATACCAGCTTCCTCCTCGATCGCGCAGGGACTCGAACGCGGCCCTAAGCCGGGGGAACACGTCTGGCGAGGTCTTGGCGACGTCCATCCACTCATCAAAGGGCGTGTCGTTCCTGTCGACCAAGGTCTCCTTGATGCGGATTCCTTCTTCTTGAAAATAGCCCTCCATCTCATTTCCGGATAGATGCCGCGTGATGGTCGGCTCCCGCACCCGGTCGAGTTCTTCAATTTTTTCGCGCTCATCCGCCTCGTCGGGATAGTGATAGTCGATTAAGAAGACGTGGCCGCCCGGTCGCACCGCGCGCGCCATCTCCCCAAAAACTTGTCTGGGGTTTTCGAGATGATGAAACGTGTGGCGGCAGATGACGGCGTCGGCGGTCCCCTCCGCCACGGGCGCGTCGTGCGCGTTCGCCATGACGTAGCGGGCGTTCGCATCCAGACCCCATTCGCGCAGGCGCTCGCGTCCGTTTTTGGCCATCGCGGGGGTGAGATCCAGCCCCACGACGTTCCCGCCCGCCACCAAAAAAGGCCGCGCGGAAGTGCCCGTGCCCATCCCGAAATCGACCAGCCAAGAGCCTGCGCCGAAGCCGATGCGCTCGGCCATCGCTCCCAGGCGCGCCTGTTCCGCATCGCTGTAATAGCCAGCGTAGCTCTCCGCCATTCGCGTGAAAGTCTCGATGTTTCGCTGCTTCGCCGTATCCATCAAAAACCTCCTCGTGGGAGTTTAGATGCGCGCTTGTCAAATGAGGTATAAGCGAATCATACACCCGATTCGGGAAAACCGCTCCCTGGATTTACAAAATACGCGGACTACCTGTAGAATGAATTAAAATCAATCTCTCAAAAATAAGGAGAGCGCATTATGGGTGAAATTCTCGATGGATTCGCGGCCGAGTGCCACGACATACTGAAAGCGGATTCGAGCAAGGCGGGCCTTCAGAAAGTGAGCGACGGCCTGGAGAAGGTGCTGGTGGAACAAGAGTTCGTACAAGAGCACCTCGGGCCGGACAACGACTCCCCCCGAGAACTCCTGTATCAGGACCCGGAACTCGGCTTTTGCATCTTCGCCCACGTGCACAAGGGCGCGAGCGGAAGCACCCCGCACGATCACGGCGACTCGTGGGCCATCTACGGCCAGGCGGTCGGCACCACCACGATGACGGACTACGAACTCGTGGAAAGGCCCAACGGAGCCGCGCCCGGCAAGGTGAAGCCCGTGCGCAGCTACGACCTCTCGCCGGGACTCTCGAAAGCCTACGACGTGGGGGAATTCCACTCGCCCAAGCGCGAGGGAGAGACGCGCCTCATCCGAATCGAAGGCATCGATCTGGACACCATCACGCGCGACAAGTACGAGGCGGTCTGATACCGCTCCAATATGTAGCGTGCTGATTGTTCGAATAGAGTAGTTTTTTCTGACTTGTTGCAGGGGGGCTTTCCTCATGAAAGCCCGGGAAGCCGGTGAGAATCCGGCGCGGACCCGCCACTGTGACCGGGGACGAAAGCGGCTGTAACCACTGGCGGATGCCGCCGGGAAGGGGCCGTGAGTAGGTGTTTCCGGGAGCCAGGAGACCGACCTGCAACTGCCGATGACCCGTCACGTCCTCGCGGAACGGGAGGTGGGTGGTATCTTTTTGATCACTGAACCCAAACTCGACGGCATCACCGCACGCGCGGGCATCACGCACGCGCTGCGTTAAAGTTTTCGTCATAGGAGCGGTGGACCCATCCGCCGCCTAAACAGCCGCAGGTGTTCGGGAATCCGGTGTAAGACCGGAGCTGCCCAGCAGCTGTAAGCGACGCGCTTTTCATGCAACCACTGGGATACACCCCGGGAAGGAATGAAGAGCGGCCATCGGCGCGAGCCAGAATACCGGCCTGTCGGCATCTCCCACGCGACCCCGCCAGGGGTCGGTTCTGAGCGCTTGGGCCGCTCAAGGAGGCGTACTCTCATGCAGCATCCCGCAGGAAAAACCACGAAATTCCCTATCCGCTTAAAACGAGGCCTCATCATCCTGGGGGCCGCAGCACTCATCCTCTTGGGCGGGGCAGGCATTGCCGACGCGCAAAGCGCTGTCGCCGAGGAGGAGCTTTATCTCGACCCCATCACCGTCACCGCCACGCGCACGCCCGAGCGGCTCAGCGACGTGGCCGACTCGGTGGAGGTGTTCGGCCGCGACAGAATCGAGAGCCTCCTGCCCGGCGACGCGATCGACTTCCTCATCGAGGGGGCGGGCGTCATCCTCCCGCAGACGAGCGGCAGGGGCGGTCAGGCAAGCCTTTTCCTAAGAGGCAGTGAGAGCAACTTCACCAGCGTCATGATAGACGGCTTCAAGCTCACCTTCCCGGACGGGAGCGCGTATGACTTCGGGCATCTCTCCCCGGAATGGGTCGGCGCAGCCGAGGTGCTCAAGGGTCCGCAAAGTCCGCTGTACGGATCGGACGCGGCGTCCGGGGTAATGAATTTCCTGCCCGACATCGGAAAACCCGGAGAAGCGCCCTCCTTCACCATGCGCGCAAGAGGCGGCAGCCACGACACGTTTGAGGAGTCCTTCAAACTCAAGGGTGGAACGACCAGAAGCGGATACGCAGCCACCCTGAGCCGTCTCGACACCGAGGGTCACCTGCCCAACGACGGGTATCAGCGCACAGTGGGGACGGTGGGGCTGGACCATTTCTTCTCGGATAACGCCAAACTGCGTTTTCTCCACCACGTCAACCAGAACCGCTACGACATCCCGGGACCGGCCTACCAAGGCTATGCAGACCCCAACAACTACTCGAAATTTACCGAACAAATCATCGGCGCGCGCGCTCATCTCAAGCCCCTCCCGTGGCTCGAGTACATCCCGCGCCTTTCCCTGTATCTGCGGGATACACTGCATGAAAACAAGCCGGATGCGAATCCATCTTCCTCCACAGGCGAGACGGAAGGAACGAGGCTCCATTTCGACAATCAGGTCAACGTCAGACTCTCGGGAGAGCAACTGGGGTTCAGCGCCCTTCGCCGGTCCATATCCACGCTGGGCGTCGAATGGGAGAACGAGGACATCTCCGCAGCAAGCGATTCCGGGTTCGGGAAAACCGAATACGAAAGCGATAGGCGAGCCGTCTCCTTCTACGCGCAGCAGCAGTTCCAGTTCCGGGAAGGCCTCACACTCGCGGGCGGGGTGCGGGTGGATAGTTTCGACGGCGCCGAAGACGAGACGACCGGAAAAATTTCCGCTTCCTATAAAATCCCCGGAACCGGCGCGCGAATCCGCGGGGCGGTGGGCGAGGGAACCAAGCGTCCCACCTTCGGTGAGACACTCGACCTCTACGGCCAAATCGGAAATCCGAACCTGAAGAGCGAAAGGCAGAAGAGCTGGGAGGCGGGCTTCGATCAGTTTCTCGCGAACAAAAAGCTCAAGTTCAGCGCCACCTATTATGAAAACGAAATAGACGACTTAATCGCGTGGGCCCCCACGCCCACCACGCCCCCCGGGTCTCCCCCCCCATTCGCCAACGGTACGAACTACGAGAACATCCGAAAGGCGCGGATCAAGGGCGCGGAACTTTCCTTGTCGCTCCTCGATTTTCATGATTTCTCGGCCCATGCGAGCTTCAACACCATGGACACCATCACGCTGGACGACGGAGGCGTCTCCTCACTGAACTACGCGGAAGGAGAAGCGCTCTTAAGACGCCCGGACTGGTGGTGGAGCGCCTCGATCAGCTACCACCCGGATCGCCTGCGAGCCACTTTAAGGGTGAACACGGTAAGCGATCGGTGGGACCGCGACGATTCGGCGCCTTTGCCCTCGCCCCCCGTGCGGGTGGTCAACCCCGGCTACACGCGGGTGGATTTAGCGCTCTCTTTGGACGTCGTGAAGGACCGTATTTCAATGTTCGACAAGACGAGGAAATCGAAGGTCAAGGATTTGACGGTCGAACTCAAGGTGAACAACGCGCTCGATGAGGAATACGACGCCATATACGGCTTCGGCGCGCCCGGCATCCAGTGGTTCGCGGGCGTAAGGGCGATCTTTTAGGAAAACCCCCTCCACTGAAGGGCGATCTTTTAGGAAAACCCCCTCCACAGAAGAGGGGCTTCGCGCAAAGGGCGGCAGATGAGAGCGAGCGGCAAGCTCAAAATCTTTTTCCTGGCGGCGGCTCTTTTGGGAGCTGCGGTCTCCTCGATTCCGGAGGGACCCGTACTCGCCCGCGCCGCCAGGAAACCCGCGCGCCTGATCGCCATGACGCTCGCCACCGCCGAGATGCTCATGGCCCTTGCGCCTCGGGAAAAAATCGTCGGCCTTCACAAGCTGGCCGGACACCCGGGGTATTCCAACGTCGCGGATAAGGTGGGGGGCATCCCGCTCATCGAAAGCACGCCCGAGCGCATCATCGCTCTCAGGCCGGACATGGTGTTCGTCGCCTCATACTCCAGCGCGGAATTCCTGGACCACCTGCGCGCCGCCGGGGTTCCCGTCTCCAAATTCTCCTCTTTTTCGAGCGTGGAGGATGTCTTCAAGAACATCGAGAAGATGGGCCGCCTGATCGGAGAACAAGAGAAGGCGAAAAGACTCATTACAGGCGCGAGAGAGAAAATTCGCGCCATCCGCGCACGCATTCCGCCCAATATGAAACCCCCGCGCATCCTGACCCTCGTGCGGGGCGGCTGGGTGACGGGAAGCCATACCTCGCACGACGCGCTCATCCGCCTGGCGGGCGGTGAGAACGTGGCCGCCGAACGCGGAATCCGGGGAGCGCGCAGGATATCGGCGGAGCGGGCCATCGCCTGGAATCCCGACGTCATCATGGTGGGCGTTAACCCCGAATCGGGAGAAAGCATGAAAGCCGCCATCCACGCGAACGGGGTATACGCCCCCTTGCGGGATAAGAAGATCGTCGAGATTCCCTATCCGCGTTTTTCGAGCGTATCCCAATACATCGTCGATGGACTGGGCGATCTGGTGAGAGGATTGTACCGATGAGGAAATACGCCCTCACGGCTATGCTGATCGCCCTCGCCTTGCTCCTCGCCGCCCTCAGCGTCCGCCTGGGCGTCACGGACATCGCGTCTGAGAAAATTATCGAGGTCATCCTGAGCGAACTGGGCTTTCTCTCCGCTGAGGGGGCGGGCGTCTCCGCGCACGAGCGCGCCATCATCTGGCACATCCGCCTCCCCAGGACGCTCACGGGCGCTTTCGTCGGCGCCTCGCTCGCGCTTTCGGGCGTGATGCTCCAGGGTCTTTTCAGGAACCCGATGGCGAGCCCCGTCGTCATCGGCGTCAGCACGGGCGGCGCGCTGGGCGCTACGAGCGCCATCGCTTTGGGATTAGGAGCCGCCTCGATCTGGGCCGTTCCCCTGAGCGCCTTCGGGGGCGCGCTTGCGACGGTGGTTCTCGTCTCCCTGGTGGCCTCCCACAAAGGACACACCCCGCTGGGCGCGCTCATCCTCTGCGGGATGGCGATGAACTCCATCGCGGGCGCTTTGACGACGCTCGTGCTCAGCTACAGCGTGAGCGATTTCGAGATCGCCCGCCAGATTCTCTTCTGGCTCATGGGGAGTCTCACGAACCGCACGTGGGAGCACGTGTTCCTCGTGGCGCCCTTCTTCGCCGCCTCGGCGGTCGCCGCCGCCTTCTTCGGGCGCGAACTGAACCTCATGATGTCTGGGGAGGAATCCGCGATGGCGCTCGGCGTGAACACGGCGCGGACGAAGGCGTGGATTCTCGTCATCGCCGCCGCAGCCGCCGGGGCGTCCGTCGCCGTATCTGGCGTGGTCGGCTTCGTTGGCCTGCTCGTTCCACACATCGTGCGCATGCTGGCCGGGCCGGACCACCGCCGCCTTCTGCCGCTCAGCATGATGGCGGGCGCCATATTCGTGATGGGTATGGACTTGCTGGCGCGAACGCTCTCGCCCGCAGGCGAAATACGCTTGGGCGTTCTATCGGCGAGCATCGGCGGGCCGTTTTTCCTCTACTTAATCGTCAGTAATCGCGCGCGAGCGGAGATGTTCTGATGCTGCTCAAAGTGGAAAACGCATACCTCGAACTCGGCGAGCGGGACGTGATCAAAGACGTGTCGGCCGATTTTCATCCGGGCGCGCTCACGGGCGTCATCGGCCCGAACGGAGCGGGCAAGACGACGCTCCTGCGCGCGCTCGCGGGTCTGCTGCCCGTAAAGGCGGGGAGTATCTCGCTGGAGGGCCAACCCATCGATTCGTTCGACAGAAAAGAAACCGCCCGCCGCGTGGGCTATCTCGGCCAAAAGCAGGAGCCGACGTTTCCCTTCCGCGTCGAGGAGACGGTGATGATGGGGAGATACCCCCATCTCGGGAGACTCGCGCCCGAGACCGGGGCCGATCGCGAGGCGGTGGACACGGCGCTTCGCGACGTGGACGCTACCGACCTTGCAAGCCGTACGCTCAACGAACTCTCGGGCGGAGAGTTGCAGCGCGTCCTGATCGCGAGAACGCTCGCCGCGCAAACGCCCGTCCTGCTGCTCGATGAGCCTTTTGCGAATCTCGACGTCAGGCACTGCCTCGCCATCCTGGAAATCCTGCGCGCCCAGGCCCGTGAGGGACGCACCGTGGTCGTCTCCGTGCACGATTTGAACCTCGCGCTCCGCTACTGCGATGAACTGCTTTTGCTGTATGAAGGAGAAATCCTGGCCCAAGGAAACGCAGGCAGCGTCCTGACGCCCCGGCTCATCGAAAAGGCTTTTCACGTATGCGCCCAGATTCTTCCGGTGAACGGCGAGGAAGAGCGATACTTCATCATGCGCACGCTGGAGGAGAGAGAATGAGAACCGGCAAAACCCTCGTATGCGCGAGAATCCTCACCTTCTTTCTTCTCGCGATGCCCGCACCGCTTCTCGCCCAGGAGATCGAAACCTCCGTGGACGCGCCATCGCTCAAGACAAGTCGTCCCGCATCGTCCGAAACGCCCTCTTTCACTTTCAGGAAAAGACGGGTGCGGGTCGATGCGGACGCGCGCCTTCAGGCCATCATCGAGCGCATCAGGCGCTACCAGCACTACCCGGGCATCGCACGGGAATCAGGGGCCCAGGGCGCGGCCACGGTGAGTTTTCAGATTCTACCGGATGGGCGGCTGCATGACTTGAGAGTCAAGAATACCTCGGGCAACGCCTTTCTGGATGACGCCTCTTTGGAGGCGGTGCGAAAATCGGCTCCCCTGCCCTACCTGGATAAGACACTCGTGCTGACCATACGCTATACTCTTTTGCGAACAACTGAATAACCTAAGAATCACGCCGCCCGGGTCCCGCCGAGACAAGCGGCGCGGTTCGCAAACGGGGTCTCGCATGAAGGTAGACGTGCTGTATCGACAAGAAACAGGCGCGGACGGGAGCCGGCAGTGCGTCTGGGAATTCCGGCCCGAGCGCGAGCCGTTGGAAACCATGCTGCGCGACTTGTTCGAGAACCACTACGAATCGCTCGTCTTCGGCCCCTGCATCCAAGGAGCCGTGTTCGAGTGCCGCGTGAAATCACCTCCCCGCCGGATCAGCTATCTGGACGGCTACCTGACCGTCGATTTGGGCGATTGGCATTTTCACCTGTGCATCGGCGAGCACCGGGGCGACGCGCAACACCCCTGCCCGCCCGAACTGGCGCGGTGGCGAAAGTGCGCGCGGGCGATGCTCCTGCGGATTTACCAGAATCCCCCCATCGCGGGCCACGCCCCCGTGAGCTATTCGGTGGCGCTGCTAAACGGGCGCGACGAGCAGATGGTGACCTTCTATCTCCCCAACCCGTTTTTCGACCAAAACTACCGGGTCCTCGAAACCGCCGACTGGACAAAGCTCGCCCTGTGGAACCACATACGCACGAACTATCTGGGGCTGGAGGCGGACACAGGGCCCTTCGCGGACCTCGCATGAGAGAATGAGACAGCCAAGGAGAACACGGTGAGACGCAGGGTGTTCGGATCGATCAGGCACAACTAATAAAGGCCAATGCGCTTGAAGTAGCGGACGCAAACAACTGGAATTCGACCCCTCGCAGCTTTATCTCGGGAAGAAACGCCCCAAAATCAACGAGAAACCTCCAGAACCGCCTCTGTCACGTCACCGGTCCTTAGAGCGGAGCCATGGCCCCAGCCTTCCAGAACCTCAAAGCGCGCGGTGACGCCCCGGGCGATCAATTTATCCGTGCACATTTTGCCGAACTTGGGAAGCGTATTCTGATCTTTGCTTCCCGTCAGCGCGACGATTTTGGTTTTCACCGGCACCTTGCCAACAAAGTCTATAGCGGAAAGACTCTCATCCCACTCGCCCCTTTTCCCGGCGGAATAGTTGCGCCAGTCCCTCCATTCCGCAGTGTCGCACCCCCAGCCCACTAGCACGGCGCCTTGCGCGAGACCCGGGGTCCTCCCCAGCAAAATGCCCGAAATCATCGCTCCACCGGAGTGTCCCAGCAAAATGAGCTTCGAGGGTTTGTAGTGGGCTTTGAGCGCCTTCAGCGCAGCGGCCAGCCCATCGAGAACCTCAGGCGTATAATTATTGCCTCTGCATGACACGTCGATTCCGGTGGTAATCAAACCGGTGGGCAATTCTCTTTCACAACCTGGACGCGCTAAGAGTATGGTATTTATATTCTTACTTTTGAGCTTTCGCAGCATTCTTCTAATACTTTTTCCATATCTTCCGCTTTTTCCGACGGGTTCGGCATCACCATGCAGAAAGACGACGAGAGGCCGTCCGGGTTCGATTCCGCCGTCATTGATCACATGGATCGCCCAGCACGCCTCACCCCCGGATACGGTCGTCTTCATATCGTTCGAGCAGGCCCAAGCGGTTTCTCCGAAAGCACCAAAAGCGAAGATGCTGATTAACAATCCGAAAAGGCATTCTACTTTGAGAAACCGTTTAATATGCCCAACTCCTTATGACATGGGAGCCATCAAAAAATTGACAAGCCGTTCGTCACTCCGAGAAATCCCGAATTCTCAATTCCTGGACAGGAGATTGATGCACTCGGATACCCATCTCCATTGTACGGCTCTGTAGGGTCGCTGGATTTTTCCCTATACTTGCTTTGACAGTCTGTGTCGCAACATTCTTGCACCAGAATCATAACAAAATTTTCGGAAGAAAAAACGAGAGCGTTCAAACACCTCACCTTCTCGGGAATTCGTTAAATGATGTATAAGATTCCCAATAACCATTCTGACGGTCCCCCGAGGCGAAGTTCGCCCTGTGGTACCACATACGCACGAACTACCTGGGATTGATCGAGGACACAGGGCCCTTCGCGGACCTTAAGTAAAAGAATGAGACAGCCAAGGAGAACGCGGTGAAAGCCATTTTGATGCGGGGCTACGGCGGCCCGGAAGTGCTCGAATACGCAGATACTCGCGACCCCGTGGCGGGGCCGGGGGAGATCGTGGTCGATATCCACGCGGTGAGCGTGAACCCCGCCGACTGGAAGGTGCGCGAGGGACTCCGCAAAGAAGACGTGCGCGCCCACTTCCCCCACATCCTGGGGAGGGATTTCTCGGGCGTCGTCCGCGAAACGGGGGCAGGCGTAACCGATTTTCAGCCCAAAGACCCCGTGTTCGCCATCAATGAACAGGGTTGCGAAGGGGGATACGCGGAGGCTATCGCCATACCCGCAGCCCTTGCGGCCCCGAAACCGGATTTCCTCTCACACTCAGAAGCCGCGGCGCTCGCCATCACGGGTCTCACGGCCCTGAGAGCCCTTGAAGACGAAGCCAGGCTGAAAGCCGGTGAAACAGTCCTGATCCACGCGGGCGCGGGAGGCGTGGGCGGTTTCGCCGTGCAGTACGCGAAACACGTCGGCGCCACCGTCTACACGACGGCGAGTGCGGCCAACCACGAATACGTGAAAAGCCTGGGGGCCGATTTCGCCATCGACTATAAAAAGGAGGACTTCGCCGAGGCGGCGCCTCCTTGCGACGTGGTGTTCGACACCATCGGCGGGGAGGTGCAAGCGAGGAGCTTCTCGGTCCTGAAACCGGGGGGACGGCTGGTGCACATCGTGGCGAGTCCGCCGGGCTTTTCGCCGCCTAGAGAGGACGTGCGCGTCATCCGCCCGGACGTGCGGCGGGACCGCGCGCATTTGGGGAGAATCATCAAACTCGCCGCATCGGGAGCGGTGCGCCCGCCCGAGATACAAGAGATGCCGCTGGCCGAAGCGGCGGCGGCGCACGAGATCAGCAAAACCGGCCACGTGCGCGGAAAGATTATCCTGAGGGTGCGGTAGGGGGTCATACCTGACCGATGAGGGGTTGTTGAAAAAGCCCCCCTGACAAGGGGGGTTGGGGGTCGAACGCGACCGGGGAGGGAGCGTTCATGGCAAGGAAGGATGGGGGGGAGTCGGAGGGAATAGTACTTTACCCGTCCCGCTCGCCCTCCCTCGGCTGGAAACCAACCCCCCTGGCCCCCCTTGTCAGGGGGGTAAAGGCCATGCGCCCGACGAGGGGTTTTTCAACAGCCCCTCATCGCTCGCGTTTGACATTCAAGTGGGGAGTGATTCCATTCCTCCACCGTCGCGTCAAACCCTCCCGCCTTGGTACGCAATTCCTCGCTCCTCGGGGTTGTTGAAAAACCCCTCCGCGCTCGGAGTTAACCACCGTCGTCATTCCGGCGAAAGCCGGAATCCATTCTGATGCAAAAGGACAAAACTCCGGCTTTTCATCTCCTCGTCATCGACGGGAACCAATCAGAAAATAAAAAACAAAGGCAAAACAAATGGATTCCGGCTTTCGCCGGAATGACGAACAAAACCGCACCGCCCTGTAAGGACAGGTCGCGACCTGTCCCTACGGCCTCTCCTCCCCGGTTGGTTTCATTCACCAATTCACGGAATCAGGGGTTTTTCAACAACCCCTCCTCGCTCGGAATTGACCTCCACCGACTCCGCCAGCGCGCTTGCGGCATCGAGGCCTGAGACGACGCGGTTTTTCTCGCGCAGGATGCGCGTGTAGATGACTTTCCCCCCGTCGCTCTCTGGGCCTCGTTCGGCGTAATGCTTCACGCACTGAAGCCCCGGCATTCTGAACGCGCCGCTCGCCGGATCGTGATCGAACGGCCCCGCGAGGGTGTAGAGAACGGGATTGACCGCGTGGCTCATATCGAGAAGCGCGCGGTTGGCACGGGCGGTGTCGATGCTCTTAAGCTTCGCGCCCAACGCCTCGCACGCACGGGAGAAGCGCGCGCCCGCCTCGCGCAGATCGCCCAGGTCCACCGCGCCGCCCCCTTGTTCTTCAAGCCTGCCGATCTCCTCGTTCACGACGGCTGCGGTCGCAGCCGGGTTCAGGGGCACCCGCTCGAGAGAGCAAAGCTCGTGCAGCGACGCCGCGTAGAGGCGGCAATGCTCCGCCAACAAGTCCTTATCCATCTTGTCCAGCGTGTCGGCGGGGTGATGCCAGTATTCGGGAAAGCCGTCTGATGGGTGATCCTTTCGCAACTCCGGATGACCCGGCGGGAGCACGGGCAGGAAGGAGAACGAGGGAACGCCCACCCCCCAGAGGGATTGGTCGGCCATTTTGCGGGGATGATCGGGCTGCGTACTCTGGCCGCCGATGCGCGCCACGGCGTCTTGCACCCAGTCTCGTATGTCCGCCGTGCAGAACGGACGATAGAGCGTCGCCCCCCGGCAGCCGGGCTGATCGATATTAAGATAAGCGGCGCAGTTTCGGCGCAACTCGTGAAACATGTGGTCCGCATACCAGGTGGAGCCCGAGAAGCGCCCGTGCGAGTGCCCGTTCCACCAGGCCACCTTGAGGCCGCGCTTAAGCTCTCCCCGCGTTGCGTGGGCGATGCGCGCAAGCTCCATGAGCGTGGCGTCGCCCGCCGCGTTGTCGTTCGCGCCGATGTGCCACGAGTCGACGTGCCCGCCCACGAGGGCGTATTCATCGCTCCCGTTATCGGGCGTGATGGTGGCCACGGGCATGAGGGTCTCGCGCCAGGCGGTATCCGTCTTGGCATGGACGAGGAGCCTCACCTCTTCTTTCGCCTTGAGCCGCTCCATCAGCCCCGCGCCCTGTTCGCGAGATAAGGTGATGACGGGCGTCGCCGGCAGCCGCGCGATGCTCTCGGGCGTCGGCGCGCCCCAGATGGTGGAGACGGTGAGCTCATGCGCGTTGCCCTTGTTCACATAGACCTGGGCGATGGCGCCCCTTTGCTCAAAGAAATAAAAGCGCCCCGGGCTCAGCATCCCCTCGGCCACGACGATGCGCCCCGCCACGGGGTGCTCCCCCGATGCGCCCTGATAATAAGGATGGGTGAAGGGCGTAGCCGGCGGGCCGGCCTCGCCGACGTAGACGGCCTGCCCGATCACGCCGGCCGCCCCGGTGGAGGCGCCGAAAACGGCCGTGATGGCGGAAATCCGCTCTCCGCCTTCTCCCAGTATGTGGAGCGTCGCCGCGCCGGGTATGCTGATGAGCGATTCGAACGCATGGACGGTGACGTCTATCCCCAAGCTCGAAAGCTCCGCCTCGATGTAGCGCACCGCCGCATTCTCGCCCTCCGTGCCCGTGTACCGCTCCCACCGGCAGATGCCCTCCAAGTCTTTCCACAAAGAATCCGCGCTCACTTTGTCCTGAACGGCCATGTCGTCTCCTGAGATATAT
This sequence comes from bacterium, assembly GCA_965261085.1. Classification (GTDB taxonomy): domain Bacteria; phylum UBA8248; class UBA8248; order UBA8248; family UBA8248; genus Bin107. The sequence continues at coordinate 1,676,996 of OZ253442.1, read as the reverse complement.
ATAAGAGGTAGCGTCCGCCCATTCTAATACATCGGCCCGGAGAAAGCCCAAGCGCGCGCGTTGTGGAAAACGCCGCTTCGGGGGAGAATTCCTGAAACAAAACAGATACGCAGTCCATGCGGGGGTGGCGAAATCATGTGGGGAAAAATATCCCGTCCATTGTTTCTGACGCTGGGCTACGTTTCTCTGGGCTTGGGAATAATCGGCCTGCTGCTGCCCGTCCTGCCCACCACCCCGTTCATCCTGCTGGCGGCGTTCGCGTTCTCGAAAAGCTCTGAGAAACTCCACGGGTGGCTGCTGAACCACAGGCTCTACGGGCCGCTCATCACGAACTGGCAGCGCCACGGCGTCATCAGGCCCCGGGCCAAGTGGACCTCCGTCTCGCTCATCGTCATCCTGGCGGGGCCCTCGATTTATCTCTTAAGCGCGCCGGCCTACGCGAGAGTCCTGCTCTTTGCGATATGCGCGTGCGTGGTGTGCTTCATCACCACGCGGCCCGGCGTGATTCCCGAGGAGAGCGAGTGAGAGCAACGGATGAGGGGGGAGGAACCGCCGACAAGGAATGACGATCAAAACAAAGGCGGGCGGCTACACTAGAGCTCCCCTCTTCGGGAAGTTCGACACCCCTACGGCCCATCACCATCCGTCCAATATAAAAGACAAGGACAGGTCGCGACCTGTCCCTACGGCCCATCATCCTTCACACACAAGGAGACGCACATGAACGAGGAGCGATACGAGCGCGGTATCGAGGTACGAAAATCTCTCGGCATCTATGGTGAGGACGGCCTCGCGGGCACGTTCACCGAGATGGGCGAACTCGCCCCCACCCACACGCGCGCCATCGTGGAATACTGTTTCGGCACCTGCTGGAGCCAGCCCCTGCTCGACAACAAGACGCGCGAGATGCTCATCGTCGCGGCGGCGGCGGCGCAGGATTTATCGGGCGAGGTGGAAATCCACTCGCGCGGCGTGCTGAACCAGGGCCTCTCGCCCGAGGAGTTGATAGAGGCCATCATTTCGCTTACGCCCTATATCGGCTTTCCTAAAACGAACCACGCGCTTGCGGCGGCGAAGCGCGCGATAGAGAAAAACAAGGCCGGGGGGTGAGGTCAAACCCGATTGATGAGGGGTTGCTGTGCGGGGAGGGAGGGTTTGTAGGGGCGGACCTGTGTGTCCGCCCTATGCGATCACCTATCACATCACCCCCTTATATGGAGGAGACATAAAACGGGCGGACACACAGGTCCGCCCCTACGCCGTCATTCTGGAGAAATCACAACGCCCGTCATTCGGGGTGTATGCCGGAATGACGAGCCAAAACAAAGCCATGCGTGATAGTGTGAGGAAACATACACTCTAAAAACACCAACCGGAGAACAACCCATGAACGAGATGGATGAATTCGAATTTTTTTTGGAAAAACCCTGGTCGGACGGCCTCCCCGTGGTCACGCCAACAGAAGAAAGAATCGAGCGCATGCTCGCGGGAACGTCCAGAGCCCCCGATGAGGTGGTGACGCCCGTCCCGCCTTTGGATGAGGTCGCCACCGTGCGGAGCGTCGCCACGCACGCCGTGATGGCGGGTTGCAAGCCCGAATACCTGCCCGTCGTCATCGCGGCGCTGGAACTCATCGTCGAGGAACCGCTCAACCTGCGCGGCGTGCAGGCCACCATGCACAGCGTGGCGCCCCTTCTTATCTTAAACGGCCCCTATGCGAAGCGAATCGGCGTCACGGGGGGCCAGGGATGCTTCGGCCCCGGCTTTCGGGCGAACGCCACCATCGGCCGCGCGGTGAGGCTCCTTTTGCTCAACCTGGGGGGCGGCGTCGCGCGCGTGGCGTGCATGAGCATCTACAGCCAGCCGTCTCGCTTCACGTTCTGCATAGCGGAGAACGAAGAGGACAGCCCCTGGGAATCGCTGGCCGCATCGCGCGGCTACGGGGCGGATGAAGACGTCATCACCGCCGTGATGGTGGAAAACCCCCACATCATCTTCAACGACGTGGACCGCGACCCCAAGCGCCTGCTCGTCTCCCACATGGACAACATGGCGGCGATGGGTTCGTGGCCCATCTGGGTGAGGTCGGACACCGTGCTCATCCTCTCCCCCGAACACGCCCGCCTGTGCGCCAAGGCGGGGTTTTCCCGCGCGGACGTGCACGCATACGTCTCAGCGAACGCGGGCAGAACGGTGGGCGAGCTCAAGCGCGGCGGCCCCTGGCGGGAGGATAAGCCGAACGGGCGGTGGGAGTATCCCGTGGACAGGGATGATGATGATTTCTTCATCCGCGCCGTGAACGAACCGGAAGACCTGCACCTCATCGTGGCGGGCGGCAACGGGCCGCTTGGCGCGGTGATGCCGGGGTGGAACGGCGCAAGCCGCGCGGTGCACCGGGCGTATGAGGCGGTGTGAGAGTCGGTCTTCTCCCTGGTCTTCAAAACCACTCCCCCCACCGGCGTGACTTCGGGCTTCGCCCTCGTCTTGCCGACTCCCCCTCAAGGGGGGAGTGAAAAAAGTCCATGGGAAAAATGGAGGATTGGATTTCTCATTAGACTTACACATTATAAAATTACTCCCCCCTTGAGGGTCAACTTCGACTGATGAAGGAGGAGATGTCGCAGAAGCCGAGCAGACGGGAACACTCCCCCCTTGAGGGTATTGCCAACTGAAGAAGGACGGGAATCACTCCCCCCTTGAGGGGGAGTCGGCAAGACGAGGGCGAAGCCCGAAGTCGCGCCGGTGGGGGGTGCTTCTATTTTGTGGGGAGCCTTTATTTAGAATCATACCCCCCACAGCATCAGCCTTCGCACAAAACGCTCGGCTTCTGCGACTCCCCCTCAAGGGGGGAGTGACCACATATCTCGCTAGGCAGGGGACATTCCCTCCCTTATCGGTCGGAAATGACCCTCAAGGGGGGAGTGATTGGATACAATGCTAGTTCGAGGGCGTTGCTCAAGGGGGGAGTGATTATGAAGGCCAAGAAGGAGTAATACCAAAGCCGCCACCGAGGAGACCGCATGAAAAACCCTCCACCGCGCAAGCAAACCGACCCCAACCGTCGATACGCCCGAAATACCCTGCAAAACGCCCAAACCCTCCGCCGCGAACACACGGACGCGGAGGGATTGCTGTGGGCTCGCCTGCGCGACAAAGGGCTCGGCGCCCGCAAATTCCGCCGCCAACAGCCCATCGGCCCCTACATCGCGGATTTCGCGTGCATGTCCGAAAAACTCGTGATCGAACTCGACGGCGGCGGCCACGCCGAGCGGAAAGCCCGCGATCGAGAGCGCGATGAATTTCTGCGGCGCAGAGGCTACCGCGTGCTGCGCTTCTGGAACACGGAGGTTTTTGAGAATCTCCACGGCGTTCTGGAGAAAATACACGAAGTGTTGGGTAACAAACGCGAGTGATGAGGGAGGGGATGTCGCAGAAGCCGAGCAGACGGGAACACTCCCCCCTTGAGGGTATTGCCAACTGAAGAAGGACGGGAATCACTCCCCCCTTGAGGGGGAGTCGCAGAAGCCGAGCGGTTTGTGCGAAGGCTGATGCGGTGAGGGGACGATTCTAAAATAAAAGCACCCCCCACCGGTTCGCTTGCGGGCTTGCGCCCTTACCTCACCGACTCCCCCTCAAGGGGGGAGTGAATATAAAGGAGGGGAACCACAATCGCTCCCCACTCCTCAAAGGCGCAGGCTTTCCCTCCCCGGCAAAGCCCACCCCCCCCCCCGCTCGAAATTGAGCAAAAACTTTCTCTTGACAAAACCGGAAAAATTCCCGCAAGATGAAAATTGTGCGACACAATCCGCGAGGTGACGAGGCTTCGGCTGCCCGCCGACACGAGGCGGTCTTCTCACAGAAGGCCGAATTAGGCGATTAATCACCTTGACAAAACGGAAATAGCTGTAGCAAGATGAATGTTGCGACACATTCCATGAGGTGCAGTCGACTTCGGGCTGCCCGCTGAATACAAGACGACCTTCTCCTGAAGGCCGGAATAGGCGGGAACCCACCTCAAGATCCTATACCTCGTGGATTGTGTCGCAACCGGCCCGGACTGCGACATGCCGTTCTTCGCACTCCGGCGCCGACGAAAAAAGATCTCAATCGGCTTATTAACAGCCCGCATGTATACACGAGAAGAAGGAGGCTCACCGGACAAAGCGGAAATACGTTGAGAAACCTTTTTTGACCTAAGTTTGCGACACGATTCACGAGGCGCGGTCACCTTCGGGATGACGGCGGAAAACAAAAAGACCCTCCCTGCCGAAGGCAGGGACCATCCCGCTACACCCATGCCTCCTGAATTTTGTCCCATACGGACCGGACGGCCCGTCCGAAACGTCGTTGCTCTCCGGTCAACTAAAAAAACACAGAACCAGGTTTTACGGCCCGAAAGATACGCGAGGAAAGGAGGTTAATCGGAGAAAGCCGGAAATACACTGAAAATCCCTTTTTCTACTGTAATCAGGAGGACTCACTAAATGATGTTCAGAGAGAAATCAATAAGCAAGTTCTACGCTTTTGCACTGGCGGCCGTGTTTGCGCTGACGCTCGCCGGCTGCGGCGGCGGCAGCGCCATGATGGATATGGATGAGGAAATGCCGCCTGTGGTGGATCCGGTGGATCCGGTGGATCCAGGCCCGACGCCTGATCAAATCGAAGCGAAGGCCCTGAGTGACGCGCAGGAAGGCGCCATGGCGGCGGCGGTAGCGGCGATGGCCGCCGTGGGCAGCGCGGTGGACCCCGTGGCGTCAGGCAATGCGTATAAGTACGCGGCCATGGCCAAAAGCGCGTCCGACTCGGCGGCGATGGCCACGACTTCCGCAATGGCCGGGGAGTATCAGACGGCAGCCGAGGCGGCTCGCGACAGCGCGATGATGGCGGGCGGCGCGACCGGTCTGGGAATAATTATGCTGTCGAACAAGCCCCTTAACGGCGACGATATCGAAAATGCCGAGTTGAGTGGTTCGGAAGCGCCCAAGGCTGTTAACAATGCGAAAAACGTGGGCGCCGCAATAGGGGCTGCCGGAGATGCTCCTACTGCTGATGCTGATTTACAAATTGGAGAGCCAGCAGTAACTGTAGCTGGTAGTTTGACTAACCAGGGCGGAAAAAGCGATGCCGACGAAGGCACTCAGATTGTGGTAGCTACAGTAGCGGCCACGGCAGTAGCGGCGCATAAGGCGAGTGGATCAGCATTTGCGCTTGAAATTGGTGAGGGTAATCGTCTGCTGGCGGGTGAAACTGCTTCACGTTTCAATACCAAAGGAAACTGGGAAGCCCAGGATCTGCTGTTGCCGGACACCACCACCGAAGAGACTACTATGCTGAAAACTCATCTCGTCGTCAGCACGGACATTCAAGGGGATGTGGCGACGCCGAGCTATGGAGCCGATGTCACTCTGGCAGACGACCATGTAATCACCGGCGTTATTCCGGGAGACGGAAAGAGCTTCGAGGGAACACATGATGTGTCCGCTATCGACAATATACCGGCGCAGGAAGGGCGGTTCTACTGCGCTCCAGCCACAGACTGCTCCATAAGCGCCAACGCCAAGGGCGAAATCATCACAACTGTGGGCTACGTGTTTCAGCCCGTGGCGAACGCAACGGGCACCAAAAAGGCCGATACCGACTACCTCGCCTGGGGTTTCTGGGTACAAGCTTCCATCAGAGACTCCAACCCGGATAAAACCGGTCCAGACGCCCAGGCAGGCGCATTCGCTTACGGCAACGACCGGTTCAACGTCATGGCCGTACTCAAGGGCAGCGCGACGTATAACGGTGTCGCAAACGGCCTGTACTCGGCGGCCGGCATGGGTCGAGTACTTCGACGCGGACGTCAGCCTGGAAGCCAACTTCGGCGGCAACGCCGGGGCTGATAACACACCTGGTAGTGAGGCGGCTGTTACCGACAATGACGGGCTGCTCATAGGCGCCGTCACCGGAACCGTCTCCAACATCAGGGCCGGCGGCATGGACATGGAAGGTTCGCTGACGTTGAAGAGGGCGAAAGTCATCGCGGGTGCAGCAAATGGCGCCAGCGACGGCGGCTTCATCGGCGTCACTGAGGGCACCTTGGGAAGCGCCTTGTTGAAGGGCGCGTGGGGCGGCCAGTTCTACGGCCCCAACAAGGCGACCGGCAAGGCGATTGAATCCGAATTCCCCACGACCGCCGCAGGCACTTTCAGCGGTACGAGTGGTGGCACTGCCCCGGTGAGCATTCTGGGCGCGTTCGGCTCTTGGAAGGCGGAGTAATAGTAATAAGAGGATAGACATGACGCCCCTTTGGCCCCGGGCGTCGGCATGACGCCCGGGGCCGGGGGATGAAAGAACGGGAATTACCGGCGCTTCGGCGCACATAAGCGTAATAAATTGAATTCAGTTTTTCCGCCCGCCCCCTTCTGATTTCCTGGAAGGGGGGCGTAGCCTTAGGGGGCAAATGATGAAAATGCTCAGATATTTGGGCTTGATGGTTTTTGTGGTGTTCATTACGGCATTTGCCTCCGGTTGCGGTGGCGGAGGCGGCGGTTCCGCCATGGACGACGACGGCGCGGTGATGATGTGTACGGAGGGTCAAGTCGGGACGTACCCGGACTGCATGGCTCCGGGGCCGACGGACGAGAAAAGGATAGCAGACGCGCAGGATGATCTCGACGACATCGTCGACGACGCTATTGATCGAGCACTGGCGGCGCGATCTGCAGCGGCGGCGGTGCAGGCCCACGACGACGCCACGCCCGATCAGATAACAAGAGCTCTCGCTCTTGCAGTCGAAGCGCAAGACCTCTTGACGGAGATTGAAGACGCGAAAGACACGGCGGATGCGGCCACCATGCCGGAGGATGCGGAAAGCGCGCTGGCGGAGGCGCAGGCGGCGCGTGGTGACCTGATAAGCGCGCAATCGTCGGTTGGGTCCATCCTGAGCGCCGCAAATGCGGTTGCGTCCGCTCGCAGACAACGGCAAGCGAGCGAGGCCGCTCTGACGAACAACTCCTCCCTCATCAAGCACATGAGAGACAACAAACTCCTCTCTGACGCCGTGTTGGACACGGCCGCCCTGACAGCCGGAAGCATTGTCGTAGGCCCGGCTGGTAACTCAGGCCCGTCCAGCGGCAACCCTCGTACTCCTTGCGTTGCGCCATGCGCTGAATACCCTGCGGATATCGGGACCGGCGCAAACAGAAAAATTGGACAGCGGACGGTTTTGGTACAGGGTCTTACATCGAACAGCAAGACGCCTAAACTCAGTGGAACGGGCCGCCTTTCCAATGGCTTCGATCTGAAAAACGAAGGCGGCACCACCTTCGTCAACGCCTACACGGACATCAGTAAAGAGAGAAGGGTAAGAAATAAAGTCGCGGCTGATGAAACCGATACGCTTCACGACGACCGGTATGACTATAAACCCGACACCGATTATCTGCTCGCCGGAATCTGGCTTACGGTGGACAACGGAAATCTGAGCGATTCCAGAATAACGGCTTTCACGTATGGTGGCCAACCCATCATCGCCACTTCAAACTTCTGTAGTGGTAATGAAAATAGTGGTCAAACTACATCTACATCCGGAACAACCATAACGAACAGATTATGCGGGGATACTACTGGATTCGACCGCATCAGCGGATTTGTGAAAGACGGCGAAGATGTAACGGCCACCTACAAGGGGGATGCGAACGGCGCCTACCTCGCGGGAGGAGAGACGGGCTATTTCCGGGCGACAGTTGAACTCACCGCCGAGTTCCAGAATCCGACAGGCACAGGTACGGATGGCGAGGGCAGCATCGAAGGCGCGGTCACCAACATCACCGCCGGTGGACAATCCATGGCGGGCAGCATCGAATTACAGAAACAGACCTTTGACAACGATACTATAAATGCCGCATTTGAAGCTGGTGTGGCCATCGGCGTGGTTGATGGGAAATCCTTCAGCGGCGCATGGAAGGGCCAGTTTTTCGGACTGAGATACAAAAAAGAATCGCCGACAACAGTGACTGCGGCGGATACTCCGACTGATGGTGTTACAACAAGAACAATAACAACGACGTATTCGTCTCAGCATCCCGGCTCGGTGGCGGGAACCTTTTATGTGCTACCCAGCAAAGCGCTCCGGTGGGAAGCGCCGCCTTCATCGGGGCATTCGGGGCGAACAGGTAGAAACCGAAAGAGCACGATGCTTTGAAGGAGAGCGAAATGGGGGTTGCCCGTTGGTTGCTTCCCTCGTGATAGGGCAAACTGTACCACTCCTTGCTTAGAGTTTGAGTCCTCGGGCCGGGATTGGGAACAAGGGGCAACCCCCGCTCTCTTTTATACGCAGCATCAGGACGCTTGGCAACACCGTAACACCGGAAAAAGGGACTGCCCCCCTCTCCCAGGCAACCGACCTGGATACGGGAGGGTGGGCGGTTCCTTTTTTTTTGCTTGGATGCTGGGGGTGAAACGCGACTGATGAAGGGCTGTTGAAAAAGCCCTCCGCGCTCGGAGTTAACCACCGTCGTCATTCCGGCGAAAGCCGGAATCCATTCTGATGCAAAAGGACAAAACTCCGGCTTTTCATCTCCTCGTCATCGACGGGAACCAATCAGAAAATAAAAAACAAAGGCAAAACAAATGGTCAACCTCGCGGTTGCCACCAGCTTTCGCCGGAATGACGAACAAAACCGCACCGCCCTGTAAGGACAGGTCGCGACCTGTGGGACGACCCCGAGGAGGGATTGTCCCTACGGACTCTCCTCCCCGGTTGGTTTCATTCACCAATTCACGGAATCAGGGGTTTTTCAACAACCCCTCTTGTCATAAACCCCCCTGTCCCCCCTTGTCAGGGGGGCTTTTTCAACACCCCCTCGTCGGGTGGCATGGCCTTTACCCCCTCGTCGGGTGGCATGGCCTTTACCCCCTCGACGGGGCGCATGGCCTTTACCCCCCTGACAAGGGGGGACAGGGGGGTTGCTTTTACCAGCCGAAAGAGGGCGAGCGGGACGGGTAAAGCACTATTCCCTCCGACTCCCCCCCATCCTTCCTTGCCATGAACACTCCCTCCCCTCGTCTTGCATCGCCACTGTATCGACTTCACCCTGAGTAGCCGACGAAGACGGCGTATCGAAGGGCGGCTCCGACCGGGAAGGGAGGAACTGACCCCCCGCGTTGGTCGGCATAATCCCGCAGGAGCAACCCCCCCTACCCCCCCTTGACAGGGGGGTAAGAAACAAAGCCCCCCTGACAAGGGGGGTTGGGGGGTTGGAGAGAATCATGCTTCACTCGCCCCGCTCGCCCTCCCTCGTCAATCGGGTCAAACGCTCCCGCAGAAATCACCGATGAAAAACCGCGCGCGCATTTGCCTGCAATTGGCGTCATGGCTGGGGGGCGGGCGCACGGCAGGATGTCCGTGCGATACCCTAGGATGCTGTTTTTTCAAAAAGGGATGAATACCTGAAAATATCGATAAATTCACGGGGTTTTCCGGTAAATAAATGAAGGAATATCTCATTGATATATAATGTGTTACGGGGTTTCACCACGCATGGGCGCCGACGGGGCGGGTGCAAGCCAAAAATGAGTTTTCATCTTTTTTCACGAAAATGTTCACCCGCCACCGCGCATCGTCCGGCTCGGGATAATCGGTCCGGTAGTGCGCGCCCCGGCTCTCCGTCCGCATGAGCGCGGACTCCACGACCGCCCGCGCGCTCAGGCACATGTTCTCCGCCTCGATGGCCTCTATTAGCCGCGCGGGCTCGCTCCCCCCGCACGCGGCCAGGCCGCGCCGGGCCTCGTCTAGTTCGTCCCTCGCCTCCTCCAGCAGGCCCCTCTCGCGCACGATGCCGGCCTTCTCCCAGCAGAGGCGCTTGATCTCGCGGGTGAACTCCACCGCGCGGTTCACCCTGCCCGCGCGCGCCGTGAGCGCATCGGCATGAGCCTTCACGAGCGCAGGGTTTATCGCCGCCCCGTTCATGCCAGCCGCACAGTCGGCGGCGGCTTTGGCCGCTCGCCAGCCCAGCGTATGGGCCTCGGTGAAGGCGTTGTTCGAGAGGCGGTTCGCCCCGTGCGCGCCCGCGCTCACCTCACCGGCCGCGTAGAGGCCCGGCATGGCCGTCGCGCCGTTTCCATCGATCGGCACCCCGCCCATGAAGAAATGGGCCTTGGGCGAGACGTAGATATCGCCGCCGTGGGGCGAAACGCCCCTCCTGGCGAAGAGTTTCAAGTTGTCGGGGGCGAAATGCTCCAGATCGGCCATCGATATGCCGGACAAATCCATCCGCACCGCGCCGTCCACCCCGCCGCCCCGCATGAGTTCGAGATAGACCGCCCGCGACATCAAATCTCGCGTGGCGCCGCCGCCGCCGGGCACATCGCGCAGGACGTCCTCACCATCCCGGTTCAGGAACCGCGCGCCGAGGGGGAACAGCGTGGGCGCCACCACCATATTGCTCTCGGGGCGCTTGATGACGGCCGGGTAGAACTGGACGAACTCCATATCGGAGAGGGCGAGACCCGCCCGCAGCGCCACCCCGAAGCCGTCTCCCGTGATGCCGCCCGCGTTCGTGTTCTCCGAAAATATCTGGCCCGCCCCGCCCGTGGCCAATATGGTGGCTGCGGCGGATATGGCGTAAATCTCCCCGCTTCTCGTATGAAAGCCGATGACGCCCCGGCACACCCCCTCATCCACGAGTAAATCCACGGCCATGACGTTTTCGAGAATCCGGGCGGCGTCGGCGTCCAGCTTTTTGCGCAGCGGCCTCGCCACCTCCACGCCCCAGTTCCTGAGCGGGTAAATGCCGCGGTCCCTCTTGTGGCCGCCCTGGGGGTGTAAGTCGAAAGAGCCGTCCTCGCGCGTGATGAAAGGGATTCCCCAGTCGTAGAGGTCGCGAATCCGCGCGGCGGAATCCGCGCACATGGCGTCGGCGACGGCGGGGTGATTGAGGTGCGCGCCGCCCTCCAGGGTATCCTCCAGGAACAGGGCCGCGCTGTCATCGGGCGCGAAATTCGCCGAATGCCCCGCCCGGGCCATGACGATGTTGCCCGAACTGCCTGGAGACTGCTTGCAGACCAAAAGCGCGTCCGCACCGCTATCCATGGCGGCGATGGCCGCCGTCATCGCGGCGGGTCCGCCGCCCAGGATCAATACGCCGCAGGAGAGATTTTGCACGGGGTCACCCGGGAAATTGAGCGAATTTGAGCGAATTCAAGAGGTATTTTATTTCCTTGCTTCTTCGATCGCCTCGAGAACGCGTTCGGGGCTGATGGGCAGGCTGTGAATCCGCGCGCCGCCCGTCGCATGATAGACGGCGTTGCAAATCGCCGCCGTAATCGGGTTTATCGCCACTTCGGCCAAACCCTTGGCGCCATAGGGGCCGTAAGGATCCATCGATTCAAAGAAATCATGCTCTATCGGCGGGGCATCCATCGAGGTGGCGATCAAATAGTCGTGAAAATTCCTGCCGCGTATATGCCCCTCCAGCGGCGCCAGGCCTTCCATCATCGCGAAGCTCATCCCCTGAACCGCACCGCCCTCGACCTGGCCCTCGGCGCCCAGCCTATTGATCACCCGGCCCGGGTCATGCCCACAGCAAATCTGCAAAACGGTGACGAGCCCCGTCTCCATATCCACTTCCACCTCGGCGGCATGGGTGCTGAAAGAATACGTGGTCGAGGGATTCCCGTATTTCTCCTTATCGAGCACGTCTCCCCCGGCCAGCCATTTTCCGTTGCCTTCAATCACGCTTCCCGCCCGCCTGACGACTTCGCCCACCGTCATCTTCCGCTCGGGGAGGGCTTTCGCCCGGACTTCTCCCTCGATAATTTCGATTTCATCCGCTGGAATTTCCATGAAATCCGCCGCCGCATCCAATAAATTTCTACGCGCGTCTTCCGCAGCGATTTTTACGGCGTTTCCGCCAATCAAAGTAATACGGCTCGCGAACGCCCCCATACCGAAGGGCATGTAGCCCGTATCCGTGGGAGGCACCTTGAACCGGTCGACCGGAATACCCAAGACCTCAGAGGCGATATAGGCCATCACGCTCGTGGCGCCCTGGCCCAAATCCGACTCGCCCGACCATATTTCGACTTTTCCCTCCTCATCCACGCGAACCACACCGCTCGAGGGATCGGTGCCATCGGGCCCCAGTTCGACGGAAAATCCTTTGTTTCCCGAAACATGGATGCAACTCGCAAGACCTACGCCACGGCCTTTTCCTCCCCGGGCGCGCTTGGCTTTCCAGTCTATTTTGTCCACCACGTATCTCGTGGCGTCGGCCACGGCGCAACTGGCGATTTTCCAGCCGTGGAGCGAGACATCTCCCTTTTCGGTATAGTTCTTGAGGCGAAGTTCGGCCGGGTCCACGCCTAAGCCATCGGCCACGTTGTCAAGGTGACTCTCCCAGGCGTAAGTCGCCTGCACGTTGCCAAACCCCCGCATCTGGCCCGAGGGAATCACGTTCGTATAGACGAGTTTTCCCTGAATCTCCGCGGCAGGCGTTTTGTAGAGATTATCCGTCCGCAGCGCGATGGAACTCATAATGGCCGGGGACAGCGAGCTGTAAGCGCCGTTTTCCGCCACGATTTTGACGCGCTTGCCCGCGAGCGCGCCATCGCTCATCCAGGCGGATTCCAGGGATATGTGCACCGGCATCCTCGGGCGCATGGCGGTTAAATCTTCCTCCAGGCTCATGATGAACCGGACGGGCTTTTCCGCCGCGCGGCTCAACATCGCAGCCATAAGAGCCGCTTTCACGTCCAGCTTGCCTCCGAACGCGCCGCCCGGTTTTGTTTGCGTCACGCGAAAATCATCGGGGGACATGCCCATGACGGGCGCCAGCATAAACGTTCGAATCAAAAACACCGACTGCAAACAACCCCAGAGGGAGATTTTCCCGTCCGGATGCCACTTTGCCGCGCAACCCGTGGGTTCGATATACGCCTGGTGCGCGAGATGGGTGTGGAAATCATCCGAGAACGTAGCATCAGCCGTATGAAACGCCTCGTCTATCTCGCCGCGCTTGATATGAAACTCGTTCGCGATGTTGCCGGCAACGGAATCATGGACAAGAAGCGCATCCGGCGCTTGCGCCACGAAAGGATCCGCGACCGTGGGCAAAACCTCATATTCCACGCGAATGAGCGAGAGCGCCTCGCGCGCCGCCTCCTCATCCACGGCCGCAACGGCGGCGACTTCGTCTCCCACGTAGCGCACCTTCTCGCGGCAAAACGCGGCTTCATCCTTGTGATTGATGCCGAAAGGTGCGTTTGGCGTATTGTTCCTCGAAAGAACGACGGCGACTCCCGGCAGGCGCTCCGCGTCCGAGGTATCGAGATACAATATCTTCGCATGGGGATGAGGACTTCGCAGGGCCATGCCGACAAGAGCGCCCGGAAGCTCCAAATCATTGATGAATATCGTGGCGCCGGAGACTTTCTCCACGGCATCGATGATGGGATGAGGCCGGCCGACGACGCGCGTGTTCATGAGTCGTCTCCCTCATTCATCTGCCGAGCAGCGGCCGCGACGGCTTCGAAAATCTTTTTGTACCCCGTGCATCGGCAAAGATTTCCAGCGAGACCGCGCTGTATATCCTCGCGCGTAGGCGCGGGATTCTCATCCAGGAGCGCTTTTGCCGATACAACTATCCCGGGTGTGCAAAAACCGCACTGCACACCTCCTTTTTCGATAATCTGCTCCTGAACCGGGTGGAGGTCATTTTCGGTTCCGATGCCGCGTACGGTGGTGATCTCGGAGCCATCCGCCTGAGCAGCGAACATGAGGCAAGCGTTCACCGCCACACCATCAAGTAAAATAGCGCACGCACCACAGTCGCCGCCCTCGCAACTGAGCTTGACTTCCACATACCCAATCCGCCTGAGCGCGCGCAGGAGCGTCTCATTCCCTTTTACGGCGAGGGTTTCATCCTTTCCGTTCACCTGCAATTTTATTTCATACGCACTCATCGTCTCGTCATCCATAATCCAAAGGATTTCATCACACGACCACGGCTTGGGACATGCCCAACGCCTTTTTCAACAAGCGGCGAACCAGCACGCCGCACATTTTTTTCCGATACCCCGCACCCGCCCGCACGTCGTCAATGGGTTGCGCGCTATCTGCTGCGGCTGTCGCCGCCGCCTCGATTTCCGCCTCCCCGATTTCCTTGCCGCGCAGATGCGCCTCGGCGTCGTGCGCGCGGCACGGGATCGCGGCCACTGCTCCGAGAGCGATGGCGGCCTCCGCACAAACGTTTCCTCTCATCCGAAGAGAGATCGCCACACTTACAACGGCTATCGCCATCGCACGCCTGAGTTGGAGTTTGTAGTAGGCGCAACGATCTTCTCTCTGCAGTGGTTCAATCACAATTGCCGTCATGAGTTCTTCTGGTCGCACAGCCGTCTTTCGATAATCCAGGAAAAATTCGGAAAGCGGCAGGGAGCGTTCACCATCCACCGAAGCCAATTCAACGACGCCATCTTGCGCCAACAGAGGTGGCGCCAAATCCGCGGCGGGCGAGGCATCCATCAGGTTACCCGCTACGCTCGCGCGGTTTCTCACCAAGGGACCTGCGAATTCAAGAGCGCTCTCATACAAAGGCGGGGCGGCGACGCGTATCAATTCAGAATCCAGCAAATCCGTGACCGTCGCCAGCGCACCGATTCTTATTTTCCCGTCTTCCTCCTCGATAAAACGGAGCTCATCAAGACGGCTGATATCCACAGCGCGCGCAATTTGCTTTCGCCCGAAAAGAACATCCGGTACCAGGTTCGTGCCGCCCGCCACAAAAGCGGCGCCATCTCGCGCAGCCGCCAGCGCCTCATTCACCGATGTAGCGCGTAAAAATTCCATTCTCTGCCCCAAAAATTTCCATTTAGGCAAGCACCAAGCTCATGCGGCGCTAATGCGAAAGATCCCGCGAATCATGGCCTGATGTCGGATTCAATCTGCATCCCCGTCGCCAGGGAGTTAAAGCTGTTGTAATGGTCCACCACCCCGAGAATCTCGAGGATCCGCCCCGGGTCCCAGCCCATGTTCACCAAATTCGCGTGAAAATACCGTATGAAATATTTGGATCCGTTCGTGGCGCTCACCCCCAAACCCACCGCCGCCTTGGCCTGTTTTTCGAGAACGCCCCCATCGAGCAAGAGTTTGTGCTTGTTCCACGTCGATTCGAAATAATGCCGGTTTCGCGCCAAACAACGCCAATAGCGCGGAACGCCATCTCTGCCCAGGCGCGCCGATTCCATCTCCGCCACTTCACTCATCAATTCCCGGACAACCGGATCGAATTCCTCTTCTTCCGCATAAGGCAGAAGGGGCGATGCACTCGCGTCCTCATCTTCCAATAGTAGCCCGAAAGCGACCTTGTTCATCCCCGAGACATGATCCGTCAACCCAACCAATTCCGTGATCCCCACCTCATCGACCCCCATCCGCATGACCGCGGCGATATGGGAGTCGATTCAGTATTCACACGCGTTGACGATGGAGACCGCCGAGGCGACCATCTCTTTCACCAAAGGCGGCACATCCCCGCGCTGCATCGTGGCCCGCGAGCGTTCCCAACTCGCCTTCATGTATTCGGGATGATGGGTCATGGCGCGCCAGACGTTCGAGAGCGTATCGATGCCGAAAACGCGTTTTTCACGCGTCTTGATGCGCTCGACGAGCTCGCGCGCCGCTTCGGGCACCTCATCATCGGCCAACTGACGAATCGTCGGCATCAAAACCCTCAAACGCCAAGTTCAAGAACGCCGCCTCAACCTCGGCGGCGCTCCTGAACCCGGCCTGAAAACTATCTCGGATATCTGAACTTCGCGTTCGCCACACTCTTCGGTCCCACCGTTTTGCGTTTTCCGTCCTGCACCTGGAACAAAACGATGGCGCTCGCCGCGTTCATGTTGCGCTTGTCGAATTTCACGGGGCCGAAGAAAGTCTGCAAGTTGATGTTCGCAATCGCGTCGCGAACCTTCTTCTTATCCAGCGTTCCCGCCGTCTCGATGGCCTTCTGGGCGACGATGCCCGCGGCGGTCGATGCCGCGGCGACGTAGTCCGGCTCCTGCTTGAACTTGTCACGCCAGATTTTTCCAAAATCCCGCGCCGTGCCGATGAAGTCACCCTTATAATCGAGCGCCTCGCCCCACCAGGCGGCGGTCAGGATGTTGTTGGCCGTGCCTCCGAGAGATTCCGTGAACTGGGCATAAACCGGACCCACCATGGTGAACAGGATTTTGGGCTTCACTCCCAACTCGTTCGCCTGCTTGGTGGCGAGAAGGGTGTCGGGAAGATAGCCGGCCACCATGAGCACGTCGGGATTCTTGCCCTTCACGATCGTGAGCCAGGTGGACATGTCCTTGGAATCTTTCGGGAATTCGGCGTAGTAAACATCCGTGAAACCTTGCTTTTTCGCCGCTGCTCTGACCATCCTCGTGACGGCGCGCGGGAAGAAGTCGTTGCGCGTCACGAACGCTATGGTCTTCGGCATCGGCTTTTGCTCTTTCAAGAGCGTAAGGAAGTTGTTCGGCAAATACGCATTCGGCGCTAAAAGACCGAAGAGGTATTTGTAGCCCTGGTCGAAAATCGGCTCGGAACTCGCCACGGGCGCGATGAGGGGAACCTGATAACGCTCGGTAATCGCGGCGACGGATTTCGTCGCCCCGCTTCCAAACGGGCCAAGAAGGAGGTCCACCTTTTCCTTGGTGATGAGTCGTTCGGCGAGCTTGGTGGCCGTCGGCGTCTTGCTCTCATAGTCGTAGTAGACGATTTTCACTTTCATCTTCTTGCCGCCTACGTTGATGCCGCCCGCCTTGTTCACACGCTCTCGCCAGATTTCATAACCCGCCTGCTGCTTTTTCCCCTCCGTGGCGAGCGGACCCGTGAGCGGCAAGGCGGCGCCGAACTTGACCTCCGCCGCCTGGGCGCCGTCCAGGCCTTGAAGTCCTGTTACGCCGAAAGCAAAAAACAAAACCACTGCGATGAGAAACAACAAACTCCGATATCTCATGATTCGCCTCCTCATTAAGTGAGCGCTACCTCTTCCGTTCTCGATTTCTCCACAATTCTCACATAACCTGATTCCAGACAGAGTATATGAAAACAGGCTACATGCCCAGATATGCTTTTTTCACCTGCGGATTCGCCAGCAGTTCATCCGACGTACCGGAAATCGTTACACGCCCCGTCTCGAAAACATAGGCCCGGCCTGCGAGCTCGAACGCGGTAAGAACATCCTGTTCCACGAGAATGATGGCGACGCCCTCCTCGTTTATCTGCTGGACGAAACCACACAACTCCTCCACCAGCCTGGGAGCAAGACCCAGGGAAAGCTCATCGATCAAGAGGAGTCTGGGACGCGCCATCAACCCCCGGGCAATCGCGCACATCTGTTGCTCGCCGCCGGACATGCTTCCCGCAAGCTGGGATTTACGTTCCGCCAATCTCGGGAAAAACCCGTACACCCTCTCTAAATCCGCCGCCAATTCCTGATCGGCCATCTTCCGGGCATAGGCGCCCATCAAGAGATTCTCCTCCACGCTCATCGCGGCGAAGAGCCTCCGGCCCTCGGGCACATGGGAAATCCCCTTGGCGACGATGCCCTCCGGCGACATTCCTCCAAGGGGCTCGCCATCCAGCGTTACCGTGCCCGCCCGATGAGGGAGCACGCCCGAGAGCATTCGCAGGAACGTGGATTTTCCGACGCCGTTGCTGCCGACGATGGCGACAATCTCGCCTTCGCGCACGCTCAGGTCGACGCCCCACAGAACCTGCACGTCGTCATAACCACCCGCCAGGCCGCGCACTTCCAGGAGGTTCGCCCCGCCGTGCGATTCACTCGTCGCCACACCTAGGACTCCTCTTCCAGTTTTTTCATCATCGCCACATACTTCTCGCCCAGATACGCCTTGATGACCTGCTCATCGCTCGTCACCTCGCCGGGCAAACCTTCCGCTATCTTCTCCCCATGGTGTAAAACGATGACGCGATCCGAGAGACCCGTAATCACCTTCATCAAATGTTCGATCACCAGGATGGTCACGCCCTGATCCCTCACCTTGTGGATGAGGGAAATGGCGTTCTCGATTTCCGTCGTGTTCAGGCCGGCATTCACCTCATCGAGAAGAAGCACCTCCGGATCGGTGGCGAGAGACTTGGCGAATTCGAGGCGCTTTCTCTCGGCGAGCGTGAGTTGGGAGGCGAGTTGCGTGGCCTTAGCGCTTAGCCCCACGAACGCCAGCATTTCATCCGCGAGGCCTTGGGCGCGCTTCACTTCTTTTCTCGACTTCTGGGAGCCGAACAGCGCGCCCATCACGACGTTCTCGCGCACCGCGAGACCCGGAAAGGGCTGAACAATCTGAAACGTCCGGGCAATCCCCCTTCTCGTGATGGTATGGGGCTTGAAGGTTTCGATGCGTTCGCCGCGAAACAGAATCTCCCCCTCATTCAACGGATCAAGACCCGTAATGCAGTTGAGGAGCGTCGTCTTCCCCGCACCGTTGGGACCGATGACGCCCAGGATCTCTCCTTTCCGCACGGTGAAATCCACCGCCGAGACGGCGGTGAGTCCGCCGAAACGCTTTGTGACGCCCCTCCCTTCTAACAGTGTTTCGCTCACACCTTGAACCTCTGTATGTTGCTCTTAAGGATAACCCCCAAAGACCCCCACCCGCGGCTTTTCACTTCTTGGGAGACGGCCATCAGGCCACGCGGGAGGAATAAAACGACCAGCACGATGATGATTCCCAAAAACACGCTGTGGAATTCCGTGAACGCCCCCCACAGGTAATCCGCCAGGTATTCCATCATCAACGCGCCCATGACCGGACCCATCACCGTCCCCACCCCGCCGAGCATAGACATCACGATCGCCTTGATGGAGAACATGATGTCGAACACATCGATGGGTTCTAAAAATGCGGCGCGATAGGCATACACGCCGCCGCCCATCGCGGGGAAAATGGATGAGAGAACAAAAGCGATGATCTTGTATTTTGTCGTATCCACGCCCGTCATGGCGGCCGCGTCCTCATTCTCCCGAATCGCGACAAGCCCGTAACCCAGGCGGTGACGCGTGACGAAGTACTGCGTCAAGACCGCGAGCACGGCCACCCCGAGCATGGAGAAGTAAAAAAAGCGCGTGAAATAATCCGGCCCGCCCGTAATCTGGGGAAGGTTGATCCCGTCCCCCCCGCCGGTGATGCGCAGATTATCCGCCAGTTCACGGAAAAATTCCGCCACACCGAACGTGGCGATGGCGAAGTAGTGGCCTTTCAGCCGCAATATGGGAACGCCCAGGGCGAGCGCCACGAGAGCGCCGAAGCTAGCCCCAATCCCTAAGGTGATAAAGAAATTGAACCCCGCGTTCATCAGGACGGCCGTCGTGTAGGCACCCAGCCCGAAAAAGGCGGCCGGCGCGAAGGAAGGATAGCCCGTCAAGCCGCCGATGAAATTCCAGCTCGTCGCCAGTATGGCCACCATCAGGATATCCATCCACTTGCGAATCTCGTCGTTCTCCACGAAAGAAGGCAAAAGGATGAGGGCGAGCACGCCCGCTCCCATGCCGAGCCATTGAATGTGGGCCCAAGGCTTGAACATGTTATTCAAAACCCTTTCTGCCCAGCAGGCCCGATGGTTTGATGAAGAGCACCAGAATCAAGAGCACGTAGCCGATGGCGTTTTGCAGCCCCGGGCCGAAATACAGGGCCCCGAAATTCTCGGCGAGTCCCAGTATCAGCCCCCCGGCAAGCGCACCCGTGATGTTCCCGAGGCCTCCGATGGTGCAGATGATGAAGGACTTCGAGAGAAATTCCACGTCACTCACCGGCGAGATGGCGAAACCCACGCTCACAAGGGAACCCGCCGTGGCGGCGACGGCCGCGCCGATTCCATATGTGATGGCGTATATTTTTCCGATGTCGACGCCCATCAACTGGGCGGAATCCAAATCCATCCTCGTCGCGCGTATGGCCCGACCCGTGCGTGTACGCCCCATGAACCAGAAGAGAATGCTCGTGAGAATGACGCCTAGCACGAATATGGAAATCCGGACGAATGGTATGGAAAGACCCATGACGGTAATGGAGAAACCAGCATAGGAGGGCTGAACCGACCTGTAATCACCGGTGAAGAAAAATATCGCCAGCCTCACGACGATTAACTGAAGACCAAAGGTGAGAATCAGGGACATGAACATGGGCGCGCGTACGATTTTGTTGATCAATCCGCGCTGCACCACATAACCGGCGCAGAACATGACGGCGGCGGAAACAGGAAGGGACAAAAACGGGTCCACGCCATAGAGCTTGAACATCCAGAACGTAACGTAGCCGCCCAGCATCAAAAACGTGCCGTGCAGGACGTTCAAGATGTTCATCACGCCCCAGACGAGCGAGAAGCCGACCGCGATGCAGGCGTATATGCCGCCTAAGAGAATGCTGTTAATCAGAATCTGGGCATAAAGCATATGTTCTACCCACAGTTGATGCTAGGTAATGATTTCCCATTCGCTCGAATACCGATCGAGTTGCGCCGCGCTGTATGGGTCCACGTGGTGGTCTCGTTCGGGAATCTCGACGTGTTTTTCCTCCCCGCATAAGGCGGTGGTGAAATAACGCTGTCCCGTATCGTTGATGTTCGTGACAATGTTGAGCAACTCAGGATGCCTGCGGGCCAGCTTGATGGCGGCCGCCACGTTGCAGCCCGAGGAGATGCCGCAGAAAATTCCCTCCTCGCGCGCCAGGCGTTGCGCCATTTCGACCGACTCATCCGTCGTCGTCGTCACGATGCCTGAAAGCTGCGACAGGTCGAGCGCCTTGGGCACGAAGCCGTCCCCGATACCCTCGATGCCGTGCGGCCCCCAGCCCCGCTGGCTCAGGAGCGGACATTCCTGAGGCTCCACCGCGTAGAGCCTCACATCCGGGTTGTCCTCACGCAGGAATTTCCCTACGCCACTCACCCAGCCACCCGTTCCCTGCGACGCCACGACGGCGTCTACGCGCCCGTCCAACTGCTCGAAAATCTCGGGCCCCGTCGTGAGGTAATGCGCCTCGTTGTTGTCTAAATTGTCGAATTGGGCGGGAACCCAGTATTTCTCAGGCGAAGCCGTGCGGATTTCTTCGAGTTTCTCAAGCGCGAGGTCGACGTCGCTCTCCCCGCCCGGCGTAAATACCAAATCGGCCCCATAGGCGCGCATAAGCTTTTTGCGCTCATCGCTCATGCCCTCGGGCATGACGACGATGCAGGAGTAACCCTTGACCGCAGAGACGAACGAGCAGGCGATGCCTGCGTTGCCGGTGGAGCATTCGAGCACCGTCATTCCGGCTCTCAGGTCGCCGCGCTCCTCCGCTTTCAAGAGCATGTTGTAGTAGATGCGATCCTTGAGGCTCCCCGAGGGCGAGTACCACTCGAGTTTCGCGTAAACCTCGGGTTGAACATCCACCGCCACCTTGTTCAAACGCACCAGAGGCGTGCCCCCGATGGCGTCGAAAATGTTTTCAGAATAGCGTCTGTAAGAATCCCAAGCTCGTTTCCGAATACCCATTTCTTGCGCCTTAATAAGAAGGGAAATACCTTATTCGATGATCTCCCATGAGGACCTGAACTTTTGGAGCATCATCTCCCTGTCCCCCTCGACGACTTCCTGTAGCGCCGCCTCCATACCCGATTCGTCCGAGCTTCACCAGCGGAGTGAAGCCCACGGCGTCGAAGATCGTCTCCGAAGCCGAAGCCAGACTATCCCACGTTCTCGATGTCGTTTGCATCGTTCTGCTCCCGTGAGGCGGCGTATCACTTTATTGGCCTACCCCGCTCTCAGACGAGGGATGATTTCCTTCGCCACGATTTCCACCTGCTCCATCTCGTATTTGTAGGGAACGAAAATGAGCCGGTTCACCCCGGTGTCGATATGGGCCTGTAGCTGCGCCACGCACTCATCGACGTTTCCCATGACGGCGCTTGAAGCCGTGGACTCGCTCCAGGAGGCATAGTCCCACTCCGTGTGGAGCCACTCGTTCATCGGACCCTCGATTTCAGCGCGCGAATCGCCCACCATGATGGGAAGCTGGTTCGTGCTCTCAAGCTCGGCTGGGTCGCGTCCGGCTTCCTCGGCGAATCGGCGCACCTTCTCCCAGGACTGCGTAAAGCTCTCCGGCGTATAAAAATATGTGAGCCAGCCATCGCCCTTCGTACCTGCGCGCTTGAGTACGCGGTCGACGTAGCCCCCGATGAGAATGCTCGGCCTTGGCCGCTGCACGGGCTTTGGGAACATGACGGAATTCCTAAGATTGTACTGCCCGTATTCCGCGCGCACCATATCCTCGGTCCAAAGCCTTGTGATGATTTCGATATTCTGATCCATGATGTTGCCGCGTTTTTCGAAGGGAACGCCCACGGCATCGAATTCGCGCTTGTACCAACCCGACGCCATACCGACGATGAGGCGGCCATTCGATATCTGGTCGATGCTCGAAAGCTGCTTCGCCAGTACGAGCGGATTCCTCAGCGGCAAGACGAGCACGCCCGTGCCGAGTTTGATTCTGCTCGTCCGCGCGGCCACCGCCGTCAGAAGCGTCAACGCCTCGATGATGGGGAAGTGCGGCTCCACGCCCAGCAGAATATGATCCCACACCCAGAGGGACTCGAAACCCAACTCCTCCATGGCGACGCCATATTCGATGAGCGCCGCCGGGTCGGGGAGTTCGGGATACGCGGTGAAATTCCGCATGGCGATTCCGTAGTTGACGTCTTGTCCTGACATATCGATTCCCTCGGTCTTATTCCGCTCCGCACCAATCCAGGATGGAGAGCGCCAGTGTTTTCGTCGCGTCGATCACGTCCTCCACCGCCACCCACTCGTTGTTCGCGTGCATCTGGGTGGTGGGGCCGGGGCCGAAGATGACCGTCGGGATTCCGAAGCCATTCAAAAAACGTGTATCGGCCGCTCCCTGACGCCCGGATATTTCAGGCGTCTTACCTGATATTTCCTGATAGGCGTTCGCCACCGTCTTTACGATCGGGTGTTCAGCGTCTACGGCGGACGATTCGGCGTAATACCCCACGAAACGCACCTCCGGCGGATGATCCTTCATCCACGGATCTTCCTCCGCCGCCTGCGCCACCTGATCGACCAGGCTTTGCTTGGCCGCGTCGTGATCCTCGCCGGGCACGGTGGCGAGACTCCCCTTTAGCACACAGGTATCCGGAAAGGCGCTCGGGAAGCTCCCGGCCTCCATCGAACCGACCATACAAGGAATCGCGTCGATGATTTTAGGATACAACGGATGGGATACCGTCTCCAAGCGTTTTTTCTCGAGATCGGCCACGGCCTGAACAATCTTGTAGCCCAGGTCGATGGCGTTCACGCCCTCATACCTTCGCTGGATGCCCGCCGCCTTTCCGCGCACGAGTATCTCGAACCATATTCTGCCGATGCAGCCGGGCTGGATGGCGTTTTCGCTCGTCTCGCAGCAAATCCCCGCATCCGCCGTATAGCCGCGCAAAATGGTGTCGAGCGTGCCGTGGCCGCTCAACTCCTCATCCACGACGAAATCGAGAATAACGTTTCCCTTGGGTCTAAGCCCCGCCGCCATGAAGCATTTGGCGGCCATCATGATGGCCGCCACTCCGCTTTTCATGTCCGAAGCGCCTCGCCCGTACAGACGGCCGTCCTCGATGTCCGCAGAGAGCGGCCCATGCTCCCAGGCGTCATCCGGGCCGTTCGGGACGGTATCGGTGTGGCCGTTAAGCAGGAGCGATTTACCTCCGCCCGAACCCTTGAGCACGGCGACCACGTTCGGCCTCCCCTCATAGCCCCTGGTAACGGGCACGTATTCGGGGTGTGTTTTCAACTCCTCCCAGTCCGATTCCCAGACGTCCACCTCGACATCCATCTCGCGCACGAAGTCCGCGATATAATTTTGAATCTCTTGCTCGTTGCCGGTCACGCTCGGTATCTGGACGAGCTTGGTGAGCAGGGAGATGATCTCGTCCCGATGGGCGTCGACCTGGGTCAGAATTTTTTCTCTGTTCTCAGCGCTCATGGCGACTCCATGTGTTCATGCGGTGTAGATCTTCTCCGGGTCCAGATGGCGAAGCGCGGCCAATTCCTCTTCTGTGGGCGGCTCCGTGGTCGAAACGGAGGAGTCGATGATCAACTCGAAGCCCGTGTTCTCCTGCGCCTGCTCGGGCGTCACGCCCGAGTGTAAGGCCTCGACGCGCATCCTGCCCGTCTCGTCGAATCCCAGAATCCCCAGGTCGGTCACCACGCGGTACATGCCCCCGGCTATCAGGCCCGAATCGCGCCTCGAGGTCCCGCCTCTGATGTAGCCGGGGCTGGTGATGAAATCCACGTTTTCCACAAAACGGCGCTTTTCCTGCGGCATCGCCACGATCATCCTGGTGAGGCTCGAAATATCGTTCCCCCCACCCGTGCCGGGCAGCCGCACGGACGGATCGTCCGCGCTTCCGATGAAGGAGCTGTTCAGGTTTCCGTACTGATCGATCTGGGCGCCCCCCATGAAGCCCACGTCCACGTAGCCGCGCTGAAGCAGGAGCAAGACATCGGTGATGCTCACCAGCATGTTCGCCTTGCGCGTGCAGCGCTGTTCGTTCGTGGTGGGCGGAAGCTGGCCGGGCACGACGTGCGGGCCGATGGTGCCGCCCTCGAAAAGAATCGTCACGCCCGGGGCATGGAGGCGCTGGGCCAGCGTGGCGGCCAAAAGCGGAATCCCCACGCCCGCGAAAACCACCTGGCCATCCTCGAGCGAGCGCGCGCTCATAACGCACAGAAGCTCCGACGCCGTGAAGTCTTTCGTCTCAATCGTCATAAATGCTCCTCCCCCTGCGGGCCGCATCCAAGAGCTTCTCCAACCCGATGAGATTCAGATACTCCGTCCAACTCTTCGGCGCGTAGAAGTACTCGTCCAGATACGCCTTCACGCCGTCCATCGGTTCTTTCCTCGTGAGTTCCGCATAATAGTCCATATGGGAAAACAAAGGCTCATAGACGCCGAAGCATTCATGCGGCGCGCAACCATAGGGCGCCTCCACCACGGCTTCGACGGTGAAAAAGGGGATTTTCGTCTGATCGGGCCTTCTGCGAATCTGATCGTTCGAGATGATGCGCTCGGTGGTGATGATGACGCGATTCGCCGCCATGGCCATGTCGATATCCATGAACGTCAGGCCGTCGAGCTGCGCGTTGCCGAACGGGTCGCATCGCTGCACGTGAATCAGAGCGACGTCTGGATTCAAGGCCGGAACCAGAAGGATTTTCTCGCCCGTGAACGGACAGGTCATTTCCTCCAGATTATCGAGCCGGCCCGCCACGTCCGAGCCCATCATCGAGCGCATCGGCATGAACGGAACACCCATGGCGCCCGCCCTGTAGCGCAGGCCGATGGACATGTGGCTCCATTCCTCGAAACGCGCCAGTTTTTTTTCGGTGAAATGGCGCATTACGCGCGAGACGCCCCACACGATTCCCTGACTGAACCAACTCGTGAGAATGTGATCACCGATGCCGGAGGCGAAGATGAGGTCGCCCTCGGTGGAGACGATGCTCCGAGAAAAGGAAAGATTTTTCTTCTTCGCGCGGATCAGCGCCCAAATCATCGCGAAAGGTGTTCTCGAAGCCGTAGAGCCGCCGAGGCTGACGTGCTCGCCATCGCCCACGAAGTCGCAAGCCTCCTCGAGCGTCATCACCTTGTCTCTCAAACTGCGATCCCGCGACTGGGTTTTCTCCCTGAGCGAAAGATAATCTTGCGTCACGTTTTTCTCCATCATGCCGAGGGCGAGGATTTCCCTTGCTCACAACGCCCTGAAATCCTCATCTTGGCTTCTGAAAATACAGATTTTCCCCTCGTGTAGATTAAACGCAAGACACCGGATTCGCAACGAGAAAAAAGAGAATTAAACCCATTGAATAATTTAATGGATTGCCAGTATCATTAGTTCGTTTTTGGGGAGATTATTTTTATTATATCCCTTTTTTGAAGGAAATATGGCGAAACGAGATCCGTGGAGGTTCGTTTCATACCATCAAAATATATAATGAGATGACGAACACCGCGGCAAAGGGTTTCCCGAGGTTTTCATGTTGAATCTACGACAACTCGAGTATTTCTTCTATGTGGCGAAACACGGCGGCTTCACCCGCGCGGCGAGGCAACTGCCATTCTCCATCCAGCAGCCCGCCCTCAGCATCCGGGTGAAAGCACTCGAAGAAGACCTCAAGGTGAAGCTCTACCAAATCGTCGGCCGCAAGTTTCAACTGACACCGAGCGGCGAGTACCTCTACGACGCCGTGAAACCTTTTTTCGAGTCCCTCGAGACGGTCGAGCGGCACCTGCGCGGAGAAACGCACGGACGGCTCGTCGTAGCGGAAGCCGCGCCCATGCTGATCTTGAAGGGCCATAGGGCCGCGCTTCTCAAGTTTCGCGAACGCTACCCGAACGTTCAGATATCCGTGCTGGAGCGAAACTGGACGAACCTGCTCGAGCATGTTTCGGAGGGAGCAGTTGATTTCGCTTTCGGTTCGGCGCCCGAGGCGCGCGGAAATTTCTCCTTCGAAGAGTGGACGGAGACGGACTATCTCCTCTTCTATCCCGAGGGGCACGCTATCGCGAAAAGCGAACCAATCGCCCTAGAAACCATCGCGACACACCCGCTCATCCTTCTGGAGCGCGGCACGGCGGATCGCCAGCACATCGAGCACACCTTCGAGAAGGAAAATTTGCGAATCAACGTCGTCTTCGATACGTCCTCCTACACCCTGATCAACGAAGCCGTCCTGAACGGGGCGGGCATCGCAGTCGTCAACGCGCTCTGGCCCCGACCCGAATCTGCTAATGAGTGGCGAACTTCCAACATATCCCATTTTTTCGGGAAAAAGCGCATCGGCCTGTTCCGGCGAAACGACATCTACCTCCCCCCTTACGCCAACGATTATCTCACCATGCTGAGAGAAACTTTGATGACGCAAGAAATGTGACACGGCCTCGGTCCACGCGCACTTTTGACGCTCCTCCCCCCATTTGCCATGATACGCGCATGAATGCTCACGACTTGAAAAGCTGGATTGCACACCTCGAGCAGAAGGGATCACTCAAGCGCGTATCGCGCGGCGTTTCCCTTCGCTATGAAGTCGCCGCCCTTTCACAAAAAGCGGACGGTGAAACCGCCCTCCTGTTCGAGCAAACCGACGGCGCGCCGATGCCCGTCATCGCCAACATCGCGTGTAAGAGAGAATGGTACGCCGACGCCATGGGAGTGGCGCCCGGGGAATTGCTTCGTGAAGTTCAACGAAGACAGGAAATCAAGATCAAACCCAACGTGGTCGCCGAAGCGCCATTTCTCCACAACGTCATCACGAAAGAAATCGACGTTCAGAAAATTCTCCCCCTGCCCACCTACCACGAACTCGACGGCGGCCCCTATATTTCCGCCGGCGTCTTCATCGCGCAGGACCCCGATTCCGGGGTCGGCAACGTCTCGATTCACAGGATGCACGCCCTGGAGCCCGACCTTTTCGGCCTGCTCGTCCTGCCGCGCCATTTGAAGGGGATGATAAGGCGCGCCGCCGAGCGTGGAGAACCCCTTAAAGCGGCCGTCTGCGTTGGTCTGGACCCCTTGCTTCTGATGGCGAGCCAGCTCGTGCTCGCCCCCGGGGAGGACGAACTGGAAACGGCAGGCGGCCTGAAGGGCCGCGCCGTGGACGTCGCCCCCGCCCCCTGGTCGGGAATTCCCGTGCCCGCGGGCGCAGAAATCGTGATCGAGGGGGAAATTCCGCCGGACGAGCGCAGGCGCGAAGGTCCTTTCGGCGAGTTTCCGCGCTACTACAGTCCGGCGGGAGAGCGGGAAGTCTTCCGGGTGAAATCCATCGCCATGCGCGAGGAGCCCGTTTTTTATTCCATCGTGGCGGCTGGGTATGATCATCTGCTGATGGGCGCCGTGCCGAGGGAGGCAGGACTTCTGCGAGACCTCCGGAAAGCGGTCCCGGCCGTCACGGACGTCGTACTCCCCCTCTCCGGCGCAGGCCGCTTTCACTGCGTGGTCCAGATACGAAAAACAAACGAGGGAGAAGCGAAAAGCGCGCTCATGGCGGCGCTCGCGGCGCATTACGACGTCAAGCACGCCATCTGCGTGGATCACGACATCGACATCCACAACCCGGCGCAGGTCGATTGGGCGCTGGCCACGCGATTCCAGGCGGATAAGGATTTATTCATCGTCCCAGGCGCCTGGGGCAGCCGCCTCGACCCCTCCGCCCAAGGCGGCGTCACGGCGAAGATGGGCATGGACGCCACGGCCCCCCTGGGCGAGTTGGACGGCCATTTCCGCTCTCTCAAGATTCCGGGAGCCGAAGAAGCGGAATTCTAGACGCTTCGACTAAATTCTCACCACGCAAGACAGGCGAATCTTCAAATAACCCGGCAGTAAAAATTTTCAGGCGCGGATGCGCCGTTTTAGAACGCGAAATCGGGAATGATGCAAACAGGTGCGAATGTCTATCTCTGTACTTAAATACAACCACTCCCCCCTTGAGGGTCAATTCTGACCGCAGAGGGAAGGATTGTCGCAGAAGCCGAGCGTTTTGCGCGAAGGCTGATGCGGTGGGGGGTCAACCTCGACAAATGAAGGAGGGTTTACTGCGGATTAGGAAAACATCAGTCCTTAATTTCTCGCCCTTCGCTCGGAAGAATTCCTCCTTCCTCAGTCGGAATTCACCCCCCACCGGTTCGCTTGCGGGCTTACGCCCTTACCTCACCGACAATCCCTCATTCTTCAATCGGGATTGACCCTCAAGGGGGGAGTGGTTTTATAACCGCCTCGTTGGTTGGCAAACCCTCGTTCTTCGGGGTTGTTGAATAACCCGGTTTCGGGAGCGGGCGGTATGGAGGGTCACGCGGCGGCGGACAGGAAGCCCACGCAGCTTGCGAGGCCGCGATGGACGCACAGAGGCTCTTCCCGGGCCGACCAGGCCCTCCAGAGGGCGAATAACCTTGCAGCAAGTGCGGCGGAGAGCCGCTTGAGGTTGATCGCCGCCGCCGTCAGGTAGGACTGTATCTTCATGTTCTCAAGACCGCGCCGCACCGCGCGCGCAAGCCCGTGCCAGGTCTTCGCCTCGCCGTGGTAGCCCTCCGAGCGCCACATATGACGCCGGTACATCCGCCGCTCCTCCTCCCTCCATCGCGCATGGCGCCGGCGCGCGCGCAACAGCGCCGGATACGCATGCGGAACCAACACCACCTTGCTCGACCACGCCTTCGGCAGGCAATCCTCGCGAAGCGCGCAGCCCGCGCAATCACGGGTCTTCGAACGATAATAACGCCCCCCCTTTGCGGGCCGACGGGGGCTCAGTATCTTGCCGCGCGGACACTTCACGATGTCGTGCCGCGCGTCGTAGCGGAACAGGCGCAACGGAACACGGCTCTGCGAGGGTTCCCTCTTCGCCGGAATGAGCGCGGCCACACCCCGGCGCTCCAGGGCCGCGTAGACCTTCGAGTAGGCGTAGCCAGAGTCCGCCGTCACCATCGCGGGCGCGCGCCCCGATACCTCGCATACCGCTTCCACCTGCGATTCGAGCACCTCACGCTCGTTCACCGTACCCTCCGTCACCGATACGTCGAGCACCACCCCGCGCGTGTCGTCCACCACAGCGTGCTGCTTGTAGCTCGGCTCGAATCCCCCGCCCGTTCTCGCCAGCCGCGCGTCCGGGTCCGTCCGGCTCACCTTCCCGGAACCCCCGCCACGGCGGCCTCCTCCACCCTTCTTCCCGGCCTCCTCCTCGACGGGGTTCTCCGCTATCACCTCGTCCACGTGACGCTCCACCAGACTCTCCCAACTCACGTCCGCGCGGATCAATGAGGCGTCCACGTGCACGACTTCGGCCTTGGCCACCTTCGCATCCAGGCACGCACGGACCGTGCGGCGGAATATCTCCCGGAACCGGGCCTCCCCCCAGCGCTGCCGTATCCGCGTCAGGCTCGAATGATCCGGCAGCCGATCCTCCAGCCCGTAACCGATGAACCACCGGATCGCGATGTTCACCTGCGCCTCGCGCATCAACCGACGGTCGTGCACGAACCCCAGCAGAAGGCCCGCCAACATCAACCGAACCGCCACTTCGGGGTCGATCCCAGGACGGCCGTTGTCCGCGCAATAACAATCCGCCACTTCCTCGCGCAGCCAACTCAGGTCCAGAACGCGGTTCACGCGGGCCAATATGTGATCCTCGGGAATCAACCTCTCCAGCGAACCGGTGATGAACAAATCCATCTGGGCGCGGTTCTTGCGTCCCAACATCGCGGATATTCCCTTCTCGGGCGCGTAATATCCATACATCCAAGCATAGAGTCAGGGGTTTTTCAACAACCCCTCTTCACTCGAGTTTGACTGCACCTGTTCTTTCTTTGGGGATGGACGGCGGGGTCGGAGAGAAACCACGTTACTCCAAATTCAGGTGCGGCAGCACCTCTTGGGTGAATCGCTCCAGTTGGCCCATCTGATCCCGGTGCGTGAAGCGCAAGGAGATGTGCTCGGCTCCCGCTTCGATAAAGGCGTTAATGCGCTCTATCAGGTCTTCGGCGGGGCCGTACGTTCCCCATTTCTCGATGGAATCACCCCAAAAGGGGGTGTAGTAATAATCGAGCAGGAACGCCTCGCCGTTTTTCATGGCCGATTCCTTATCATCGTCGATGCAGGTGGTCATGTACCACGCGGGCGTGCCGGGATCGCGCTTATTCTCCTCGGCGAGCCCGACGATTTTACCCCAGGTTTCGCGGAACTCCTCGGGCGTCACGCGGTTGGGGAACCAGCCATCCCCATACTTCGCCACACGCCGCCATGCGGTGTCCACTGTGGCTGAGGCGATCCACATGGGCACGGTTTTCTGGATGGGCTTGTGCGCCAGCGTCACGTTTTCGACCTGATAATACCTGCCCTCGAAGGTCACGTTCTCCTCCGTCCAGAGCCTTCGCATGAGCGTCATGTGTTCCTGCATGTAGAACATGCGCTTTCGGAACGGAACGCCCAGAGTCTCGAACTCGTGTTCGCATTCCTGGGGCTTCGGCGGGCCGATGCCGACGCCGAGAACCACGCGGCCGCCCGAGATGACGTCGAGCGTCGCCACCTGATAGGCGAGAAAAACGGGGTCCCTGAGGCAGGGCAGAAAGACGGCGGTGCCGAGCTTTACGCGCTTCGTCTTCACGGCGACGGCGGAGAGCACGCTGAGCGCCTCGAGCCTCGGCTTGGCGAGGACCGAATCACCCACGAACACCGAATCGTAGCCGAGTTCCTCCGCGCGCACGGCCAAGTCGATGATGGGGCCCACCTCCGGCGCACCCTCGTTCCAGAGCAACACCCCGCGCGTGGGAAGAAGCACGCCGAGTTTTACTTTTCTCTCGCTCATTCGAAAAACTAGAGGTGAATGCCCGCGCTTGCGAGGATCCCGCGCACACGCTCTCGCTGCGCGTCGGGTATATAGAGTCGTTCCGCAAAATCACGCCCGGCGGGCTTGGTGGCGTCGATGCCCATTTTCGTGAGGGTGTGGTCCACGGGGTCAGAGGTCGGGTCCAGAATGGCGCCCATCGCCCCGTGGATGAAGTTGATGTCCTTATCC
This sequence comes from bacterium, assembly GCA_965261085.1. Lineage (GTDB taxonomy): Bacteria > UBA8248 > UBA8248 > UBA8248 > UBA8248 > Bin107. The sequence continues at coordinate 1,645,398 of OZ253442.1, read as the reverse complement.
GCCCGCGTTCTCGTGATGACCGCCCAGGCGACGTCCGAGAGATTGAAGATGTCCACGTCCTCATCGACGACCACCACGCATTTGCAATAAAACTCGGTGCCGAGCGCCGCCATGATGGCTTGTTGCGGCTGGCCCTCGGCCGTTTTTTTCATCTGCACGATCGCCAGCAGCGCGCCCGCCGTATTCGAGGGAACGTGCACGGCCGATACCCCCGGCAGGTTGCGCCTGAGCGTGTTCAAGATTTCCGCCTCACGGCTGACGCAGGAGATGAGTATATGATCCGCCGACATGCCCGAGGCCACGCTGTGGAGCATCGCGTCGCCCCGCATCTGTACGCGCTTCACGACGAATACGTTCTGCGTGCTGCGGTAGGACGCATAGCCCGTGAACTCGCCGAAAGGACCTTCGGGTTCGCGCACCTCGGCCAGAATCTCCCCTTCCAGAACGATTTCCGCCCCCTCAGGCGCTTCCAAGTCCGCCGTGCCGCATCTGGCGACGCGATACGGCTCGCCGAACAAGGCGCCGATAATCTCGTACTTCCGCACCCCCGGCGGGTAGTGATAGGCCATCGAACCCATGTAGTGAACCGGGTGAACCCCGATGACGACCGCCGCGGGCAGGGCCTCGCCCGCGTCTTCGGCCTTTTTGTGGAAATGGTACATGCGCCGTCTCGAGTGCAGGGAAAGCCCAAGCCTGTTTCTTCCCTTGAGCTGTAAGCGGTGAAAGCCCGTCGTGTCCACGCCTGTTTCGGGGTCTCGCGCCACGATTTGCCCCGCCGTGATGTAGGGGGCCGCATCCACGGGAAAATGGAAGGGAATGGGCAGTTTGTTCAGGTCCACCTCGTCTTCTTCCAGTACGATTTCTTGCCAGGGAGCGTCCTCCACCACCTCCACGGGCCGGTAATTCTGGCAGCGATCCTTGTACGCCGTGGGCAATTCGCCCGGCTCCACGTCGAGACACGCCGCCAGGAGATCCCGGTTGGCCGCGATGTTGGTGACGACCGAACCCTCGAAACCCTCCACGCGCTCGAAGATGATGACGGGGTATCTGCCCGCGCGCTCGAATTCGAATACCGCCGCCGTGATGTCCTCCCTGCCGACGGGCTCCTTGATGCGCACCAGTTCTTCGGGGTGGTTCTTCTCCACCATCTCCAGGAAGCCGCGCAGGCTTTGGTCGACCATATTGCGCCTCTTTATTTGGCCCAGGAGCCGCGATCCGTATAAGGATTCTCGAGGGGCGGCAGTGGGGGAGCGCCATCGCGGGGCGGTTCCTCATCCCAGAATTCAATGGCGATGACGCGCGCGGGCGCGCCTTCGGTGTCCTTGAGCTTCACCGCGCCCGTCACGAGCAGGACGCGCTCTTTCTGGATGGCGCCCATGTTCGTGCACCACTCGATGAGGCATATGCCGCGCTCCAGGAACTTGATGTGGTTGGGACTCCAGTTCGGGGCGGGCCATTTGCGCTCCCCGGGAGGATAAAGCGGCGAGTCGCACGTCATGAAATCCTGAACGAGCGCCTTGATTCCCTTCCCGATGAGCCAATCTGCCGCGTCGGTCGAGAGATAGACCATGTGCTCCCAGAAATCGCGCGATCCCCACATGCGGTCGGTCCATTCCGTGCTCACGATGGCGATGTCGCCGGGGCGCACTTCCACCCCCGTGGCTTCCAAATCCGCAGCCGTTACGGTCTCGGAATTGCCCTTGCCCGGCACCTTGAGCACGCAGGCGTCGCCGCATACGTGATCGAGCGGCAGCTCGTCGTTCTTCAGCCCGTCGTGAAAAAAGTGATAGGGCGCGTCGTAGTGCGTGTAGCTCTGCGTGGTCGTGGTGAAGCCGAAGTTGCAGATGTGGTCCACGTCCAGCGTCGCAATGGGGGTGATGGTCGTGCCCGGAGCCGGTTTGTCGTAAATCTCATCGCGCGGAAACTGAACGTAGGTGTCCTCCGGGTCGACGGTGAGCGTGAGATCGACGAAGCGGTACGGCATGGCATTCCCCCTGTTGGAGCAAACAGATTCTGAAATAGAAGGCTCCCGCCGACCATCAAAGACGAACGGCGGGAGTGAAACCTTCATCAACCAGTTTCGATTCTATTTCTTGCTTGTTACTTCACCCGACGAAAATCCTCTTTCCGCCGCTTGAATCATCAACTAATTCCAGCCCTTCTCCTTGCAGTAGCGGGCCGCGCCGGCGTGAAACGGTATGCCCATTTGCGATTCCTTGCAGCCGGTTTTCGCCGGGTCGAAGCCCCTGAGGCCCTTATGCCCCGCCCGCAGGTCTTTCACGTTGTCGAGCAGCGCCTTCACGATCTTGTACGCATCGTCGTTGCTCAGGGCGGTGGAGGCGAGGACCGCGGTGGTGAAGCCGAACGTGTTCTTGGGCTTCTTCTGCCCCGGGAACGTATTGGCCGGCATGGTGGCTTTCAGGAAACCGATGCCCAGAAGCTTGTTGCGGAACTCATCGGCTACTCCTAAAAATTTCAGCTTCTTCTGGATCGCGATCGAAGTGAGCGCCGGGTGGCCCGCGTTCACGGTGTGGCTCAGCATGTCGGCCTGACCGTCCTTCATTCGGCTCTTGATCGCGCCGAAGCCGGTGTGCGTGGCCGACCCGCCCATCTTCTTGATGCCCTCATAGGTGATGCCGTGCGCTCCGAGCATGGCGCGCGTGGCCCACTGGCCCAGCCCTCCGCGCGGAACCGTCACGTAGTTCACGGGCACTTTCTTCAAGTCCAGGATGCCGTTCACCTTGGGGTTCGTGGTGACGATGCCCAGGTAGTATTGGTCCAGGCCGCCGATCAGCCCCCGCAGGTTCGTGTAGGGCTTCTCGTAGGCCACCTTGCCCTGATACGCCCAAGCCGCCGCCACGCTGAAAGTAAGCCCCATGTTGAACTTGCCGGTGCCGACGAGCTTGGGGTTGCCCACGCCGCCGCCTTTGGAGAGGGCGTCTATCTGAACGCCCACTTTCGCGTTGTTCACGATGTTCGCCATGGTGGCCGAGTATACGTGCCAGCCGCTGCCTTTTTTCCAACTGCCCATCGTGAGGCGGCCGGCCGCCTCGGCCTGAACGGCCAGGAAAACCCCGATGGCCACCGCGAGAACGAAACCCATTTTCCAGGATGTGCGCTTCATGTCGAAAACTCCTCTGTTGGAAATAACACGAATTGTTCCGCCTATAATGCGTTTTTCGCTAAGAGACCGGACCCGCCGATTCTACAGCGAGGGCGCTTTTCTTGGCGCGCGCCAGATGGCGCCAGAAAACAATGACCACCAAAACGAAGCCGATGACGTCCGTCAACTTCTCGGGAACGATCAGCCCCAGGCAACAGATAAAGAAAACCGCCCGCTCCCAAGCCACCAGGGGGATCGATATGTGCCCGGTGATCGCCGCCGCCAGGGCCGCCACACCGATGATGCAGGTGATCGATACCCAGAGCGTCTCACCGAGCGGACCGATGAACAGCATGGCAGGATTATATACGAACGCGAAGGGAATGAGAAATCCCGCCAAAGAGAGCTGAAACGCCTTCCAGCCCGTAGCGGTCAGGTCCGAATTGGCCACGCCCGAGGCGACGTAGGCCGATAGCGCCACCGGCGGCGTCAGCATCGAGAGTATGGCGAAATAGTAGATGAACATATGCGCCGCCAGAACGGGAAGCCCGAGCTTAGCGAGCGCGGGCCCCAGAAGCGTGCCCGCCATGATGTAGGCGGCGGCCGTGGGCATCCCCATGCCCATGATGACGCAGCCGATGAGCGTCAGCACCAGCGCGGGCAGAATCATGCCGCCCGAAATGTTCACGATGAGGCCGGAGAATTTGAGTCCGAGGCCCGTATCGTCCACCACGCCGACCACGACGCCCGCGATCGCGCAGGGAACGGCGACGGGGACCGTCATGCGCCCGGCCTTCTCGAGCGCTTCGATTATCTTCTCGGGCCCCATACGCGTCGACCTGCGCACCCAGCTGAGCACCACCACGCCGATGGCCGCCGAGGTGGCCGACCACATCAGCGTAAAACCGGCGACCATGTAGCCCAAGAGCAGGATGATCGGCAGGAGCAGAAGACCGCGCTCCAGGATGATGCTCTTGAGTACGGGCATCTCGTCTTTGCTCAATCCCTTGAGATTCAGCTTTTTCGCCTCGAGATCGACCATGAAGAACAGCGAGACGTAGTAGATGACGGCCGGAATGGCCGCAGCGCCCGCCACCCGCAGGTAGGGGGTTCCCGTCATGTCGGCCAGAATGAAAGCTCCCGCTCCCATGATGGGCGGCATGAGCTGCCCGCCCGTTGAGGCCACCGCTTCCACCGCGCCGGCGTAATGGGGGGCGAAGCCCAAGCGCTTCATCAGCGGGATGGTGAAGATGCCGGTTCCCACGACGTTCGCCGTCGCGCTGCCGCTGATGGTTCCCATGAGGCTGCTGCTCACGATAGCCGCCTTGGCCGGACCGCCCCGGAACGAACCGGTGAGCCGGATGGCCAGGTCGATGAACATGCGTCCGCCGCCCGAAACCTCTAGCGCAGCCGAGAAGAGCACGAAATAGAACACCACCTCCACGCTCACGCCCAGCGGAACGCCCAGCAGGCCCTCGATGCCCAGGATCTGGAACTCGATAAACTCGGGCAACTCGATGAAGCGGTGCCCCAGGGGGCCAGGAATAAAATGACCCAGGAAATTATAAGCCAGCGCCACGACGGCGACCGAGGTGACGCCCCAGCCGAGATAACGCCGCGAGGCCTCTACGGTCAGGAGGATGTAGGCTAACCCTAAGTAGATATAGCGCACGGGAACGTAATCCACGTCGCGGATGCGTTCGTTCAGGAAATTCCACTCAAACAGATAGAGCAGCGCGATACACATGGCGATGACGGTCAGGACGTAATCGACGGCGCCGACGCGGCCTTCCTTGCGAAACGGTTTTGTGAGAAAGACGATGCCCAGCGCGAAGCTCAGATGAAGCGGCCTGGAGGTAAAGACGTGCAACATCCCGAAAAAGGCCCAGTAGAGCTGGATGACCGACCAGACGATAGCCAGCATGGCGACCGGGTTCAGGAACCGCTTCATGGAAATTCCGTCCCCTTGGTGAGGCGTTTTCACAAACAAACGCCAGACGCACCCAAAAGCGTCTCACACAAAATTACCAGCGCATCACGAGCGCATGGGTATCGATTCTTACTTATCGGGCGATTTCATCCGCCTGTCATGAGCGGACGCTCGCCTCATTCCGCCCACGGGCGCGTGGTGGTCGTCGTGAGGAGTTCGCATCCATCATCGGTCACGAGCACCATCTGCTCGATGTTCGTGCCCCCCACTTCAGGCAGCACGAACTGCGGCTCCACGCAGAGCACCATGTTCCGCTCCAGGACCATCGCGTTGTCCGGCCTGATGATGGGCGCTTCCACGGTTTCCAGGCCGATGCCGTGCCCCGCCATGGGGAAGAGGTACTGCCCCGCCCCGTTCGCGTTATCATCCAGGAACCGGCTCGCCGCCTCGTGAACGTCCGAAGCCCTGGCGCCCGCTTGAACCGCGCCCATCGCCGCCTCGGAAGTCGCGATGGTCAACTCCAGCATCTCCTCCACGCTCTTCTCGAGTTTCTTGCCGGGAACCACGGCGGTGCGGTTGACGTCGAATCCATAGCCTTCCACCGCGCCCACGTAGTCGAAGCGGATCAGGTCGCCCGCCTCCAGTTTTCTCTGGGTCGCCTGCGGCCAGCGCGAACCCCAACTCGCCCACGGGCCGCTGTGAACGCGGACGTAGCGCACGAAGTCGGCGCCCGCGCGCATTCCCGCCGCGTGGCCCTCTGCGCACAAATCGCTCTCGCTCACGCCGGGGCGAATCGCGTCGAAAATAGCGGTGTAGCCCGTCTCGACGATCTCCGCCGCGCGTTTGAGATAGGCGACCTCGGTTTCACTCTTCCTAGCGCGGAGTTGCTCCACCAGGGCGTTCGCGTTCGAGAACTGCGCATCGGGCAACGCCGTGGTCAAGTCGATGTACATCGTGGCCGGCATGATGTCCTCTCCGGCGATGCCCACCCGCGCGCCCTGCGCTCCCAAGCGCTCGAGTTGATTGACCAGGCCCGCGGAGATGTTCGCCTCCACCTGGACCTTCTCGACGTGCACCATTTCGCGGCGATAGTTCCGGTGGTCCACGAAGAGCAGCGGCTCCTCCTCGAGCGGCAGGACGAGCACCCCGTGGCCCATGCCGCGAACGGTCTCGCTGAACGCTCCCGGCGGAAACGGCGGAAAGTGGTTGGTGAGGTAGGTCAGGCTTCCCATGCGGTCATAAAAAGAGCGTCCGATGACGAGCAGAACATCGAGTTCTCCTGCGCGCATGAGGTCGCGCGAATCCGATACCCTCTTCTTGATCTCTTCTTTGGAAGCGCCCGTTCCGTTTTCTAAAACCATCTACTTGAACCTCGGCAAAAGTTCCGAGACAAAATTCTCCAGTTGTTCTTCCTGGCTGCCGCCCGCAAAGCGAACGACGAAAACGCGCGCGCCCTCCCCCGCATATTCTCTGAGCTGCTCCTCCACGCGATCTCCGTCTCCGGCGATGACGAGCAGTTGCTTGCGCACCTCATCGAAGGTCTTGTGGTAGTACTTGGAGAGAAATTCCCCGCACTGCGCCTCCGCTTTTTCTCCGTCGGGATTCACGTTCATGGTGACGTAGAGGCACTGGGGAATGCTTTGAATCTCATCTGTCCTGCCGAACTCATCCGCATAGACGAGTATCTTCTCCCAGCACTGCCGGTAGAGGTCCGGGGTAATCGAATTCGTAATCCAGCCGTCGGCCAGGCGCGCCACGCGCTTAAGGCCAGAATCCACCAGATTGCTCGAGAGCCAGACCGGAGGGCCGCCGGGGGTTTTGGGCCGAGGTTCGAGCGCCACACCCTCGAAGGAGAAATGTTTGCCCGCGTAATCCGCCCGGGATTCGCGCATGAGCAGCTTGAGTATCTCCACCGTCTCAGAAAACCGGCGCGCGCGCTCGCCCAGCGGAACGCCGATCGTCTCGAACTCGAACTTGAGGTCCGTGCGACCCACGCCCAGGCCGGGGAGGACGCGCCCGGGGAACATGCAGTCGAGCGTGCTCATCGATTGGGCGAGCATCACCGGGTGCCTGAGCGCCGCGAGCATGACCGCCGTGCCCACCTGAACGCGCTCGGTGGACGCGAGAACCGCCGCCCAGGTCGTGAAGCTCTCCATGCGCGGCTTGGCCAGCACGCTGTCGCCGAGCCACACGGAATCGAGGCCAAGGTTCTCGGCCTTTTTCGCCAAAGTAAATATGGGTTCGGTGTCCGGCGCCTCACCCCCCGCCGCCACGACGACGCCGCGCGTGGGCAGCAGATAGCCGAAATGAAAGTTTCCCGTCTCATTCATCGAATCGAATCCCTATCTCGTCATCAAAGGAAAGATGCCCTCATCAAGGGGCAAACAAGAATGTCAGGTTGGATTACATTAGTAACACTTTTAGCGTTTCCCCGCAAAAACGCGGGCCTACGAAAGACCAATCGGCGGAGTTTCGCCTCACCCGGCGAGGAACGCGCGGACCCCTGCGTGTGGCGCGACGGCGACCGGCCGGAGACTCAGGGTCGCACAAGCGGGAATTTCTGAAAATATCGATAAAATAGGGAATTATATACTTAAATCCGCAAGAAACTTACTTCTTTTCAAGTTTTCACTTCTGCTCAAGTTCTTTACAAGTCGGCATACGTCTTCCAGCAATTCTTTCTTTATTCTTGACTCCTTTTCTCATAATTCGTAGTCTGCCCCCGCTCTTATCTATCTTCCACCATTTAAGGATTTCAAAAATGAGTTCTATCCATTGGCAAAATGGCCACATAGTTCAACGAGTTGGAAACAATGAAGAAGAATTGGGGCACATGGAATTCAACCCTAACTCTAATACTCATGTCTTATGGTTAAAAGACACCTGTAATGTTTTCGGTACTAAAAATTCATATATCCGAGGCGATGAATTTCCGACATTAGAAGATGCCAAAATAAAAGCGATAGAATCAATATCTGCTGGACATTTTCATTTAATGTGGCTGTACTCTTTGAAGAAAAAACACCCGGATAATTCTGAAATTAAAAAACTACATGAAGACGCTGAAACTGAGATTAACGGGGATCAACAGTCTGATGCATGGGTAAGTCCTTAAATTTTTCTTCTAAGTACCCTATACGATCTATCATTCTGTACATTTCCTCAATTAGCATATTTCCAGTCTTTTTATGATCACGAAAAGATTGTTTTATTTTTTCTAAATACTCTATTGGTATATATTTTTCATCATCCATTTTAGTTTCCTTTTTTAAGTGCAAATATTCTTGCGGATTTAAGTATATAATTCCCATAAAATTAGATAAATTCACGAGGTTTATCGATAAATAACGATAAGCTTAAATATCTGATAAACAAAGGGTTAGGAATATTTTCCTGGGCTAGCGTCAACGCGACTTCGGAACCAGCAAAGTTTCGGGGCGGCGTTCTTGCGCCGTCTTGAATAGCGAGAAAGTCTGGTTCACGAAATTCACGACCCCGGAAATGTGTTCGAGATAGGCGTCGAGTTCCGGCGTGCGCGCAGCTTCGACCAGTTGGACGGGTCGATCCTGGGGCGTCGTTTCGAACTGACAATAAAAGAGGGGCTCGCCGCGGGAGAGGCGCAACTCTTTCTCGACGTCATGCCACTCGAATGCCCACATCAGGGGTCTCGGCCATACGTCGATCGGAAAGCGGCCACCGAAGATTGTGCCCGGCCAGGGCTCGGCCTGGTAGTGCATGAAAGGCGCAATCTGGGACATATAGACCGGCTCGTCCGCTATGAACACGTAGGGAAGGGACATCTGAATCGTGGGCCGGTCCGGATAACGCCATTCCGCCTCGGACGTGAGGTGAAGAAAAGAAGAGAGTTTTTTCGAGCGCACCGGAGATTTCTGGCCCAGGAGGTTCCGCAGGGTCGGTTTGCCGTTCTTGTCCCGGGCGAAACCCAGACGCAGGTCGAAAGGACATTTCACCTCGAAATAGCGACTCTCGAGATTGAGTATCGCCGGGCACCGCGAAGCCGATTTCGCATGGCTCTTGCTCATCTCCACCGAGCGCACGCGCGTGGGCGCGTCATAGATGACTCCGCCGCGCTCTTCGTTCAGCAACCAGCCGATTTTCACCGGGCCCGAGCCCGGACCTTCGCTCGGCAACTCGTGGGTGATATGGATGTCCATAGATCATCCTTATACCGCGAAGGCGTCGAATGTCAATGACTTATGAGTACATTCACGGTCTCTACCGCATAGAAATAGGTAAATCGACGATTCGTCGGGGATTCTTTCGCTTGTGTTTACCGCAACGGAAGAGGCCACGCACCGGCTTTGTGGAATAATAATCAAGCCTTCAGGATGCGGCGCGCCTGGAATTCGAATATTGGGAGAAGAATTTTGGTGGAGCTGAGGGGGATCGAACCCCTGACCTCATGACTGCCAGTCATGCGCTCTCCCAGCTGAGCTACAGCCCCTTACAGAAGGAGACCTTCCATCCCCGAAGGGTGCGAAGGAATGTAGCGGAAACCGCGCGCCCTCGTCAACGCGGGCGCGAGCCGGACGAAACATCCTTATTCGCCAGGGTCGGATTCGCGAACGAACGCTTGCACTTGATCGGCTAGTTCCGCGAAATCGGCGCCGCCGGTCGTATCCTCGGTCAGGACTTCCACTTCTCCGGGTCCGCACGCGCCGAGCCCGAGCTCGACAGCGCGCCTGATCTGCCGGTGCGACCATATCGGATAGTCGCGCAGGAGTTCGGACCCCATGGCGCGCACCACCGACGCCCCCACGACGTCCACGGCGATGCGGTCATCCCCTACTATCATCACGTTCGGCGCGCGCTCCTCCCCGGTATAGGGACCGCCCGATATCCAGCACTTCGTCCCGTCGAGCACGATGAGGGAGGGCGAATAGAGCAAGTTCGTCTCCATGATCATCTCCGCCATCTGGGAGACGAAATGCGCGCGAACGCGGTCTCTCGGATGTACGAACCCGTACACGTTCTTGAGCGAGAGGCTGAAGCGCGGCCCCCCGCCGTGGCTCTTCATGGTGGGCAGGTTGACGACGTGCTGGCCGGGCCTTAAGAGTCGCTCGATGCAGTGCACCCACCCGCCCCAGCGGATCGCCTCGGGCGCGCGGGCCTTCACCCACGGCTCCTCGTCGAAGCGCAGGAGGCTCACGCCCGTTCTCTCCTGAAAATCGTTCATCCCCCAGCGCTCGAAATTGGCGCGCGCGGGCAGTGAGAGAAGGCCGCCCATCTCGCCCACGGCCAAATCGTCACAACCCGCTTCTTTCAAGAGCGTAACGACGGTCTCGAGCGTATCGGGATGCGTCGAGGCCGGAAAAGGATCGGCCGAGTTGAAGTTGGGTTTCAGGAGCGCAGGCGCAGGCGAATCGATGATACGCCGAATGCCGCCCAGTTTTTCCACCGCCAGGCGTATGGCCTCATCGCGCGTCTCCCCCCGAACCATGGCCACGAGGCTCTTGCCCTCTTTCTTCAGACGCGGCGCGCGAAGCGGCGGGGCCTGCGCTTCGGGGTATTCTTGTTTCGTCTCCTGCAACACCCGATAGGCCGCTGATTCATCGAAATCAAGTGCTTTCCTGAAATTCTCGGCCCGCGTCGCCACGGGCGTATCGAGTGGAACTATCATTATCACTCCTCCGGAGGAAGATGATTATCGGTTTCCATTATTCGAAGTATTCTACACTTCCAAAGCCGATTTTGCGAAACCATGCCCCGGTTATTTCCCCCTACCCGGCGATGCGGGAGTGAAACCAGCGAGGCAGGTAATATTGGCCGGATGAAATTGTCTTTCGCCTTCATCCTGTATTAGACTCAGCCTCCATCAGCGCAAGGCAGGACAAGCGAGTCCAATAGACATATTGCCTCCCCATACCTCCCAAAGCGCATCAAAGACGCTTTTTGCATCTGAGGAAGATTTTCATGCTTTTTTTCATTCAATTCCTGACCATGGGCTTAGTGGTCGGCTTCCTCGGCACGCTGGTGGGCGCAGGCGGCGGCTTCATCTTAACGCCCCTGCTCTTGCTGATCTTCACCGAGCAACCCTCCGAGGTCATCGCCGCCACTTCGCTCAGCGTGGTCTGCCTGAACGCCCTTTCAGGCTCGGTCGCCTATTACCGCCAAAAGCGAATCGACTTGAAGACCAGCGCATCATTCGCCCTGGCGGGCGCCCCTTGGGTGATCGTCGGCGTCTACGCCACGAGCGAGGTCGCGCGCGGGCCGTTCGACATCATTCTGGGGCTGGCTCTGCTCATCCTGTGCATCTCCATCATCAACCCGCCGCCTCCCCTCGAGGCGACGCAGGCGAGCGGCGGCGGTCTGGCCGCCCTGGCGCATCGGCGCATCGTGGACTACCAGGGCCGCGTCTATGAATACGCCTTCCGCTTCCGACTCGGCGTTTGCATCAGTTCCATCGTGGGTTTTCTGGCGAGCTTTCTGGGCATCGGGGGCGGTCCCATGCACGTGCCGGTGATGATACGTATCCTGCGGATTCCTCCCCACATCGCTACCGCCACCTCGCAGTGCGAGCTTCTTTTGACCACCGCCCTCGCCGTGGTGGTTCATTTCTTCCACGGAAATCTCTATGCGATGAAGAGCGTGATTCTCCCCCTCGCGATCGGGATAATCGTGGGCGCGCAAGTGGGAGCCGCGATGTCGAACAAGGTGAAATCCGTCACGCTCACGCGCATTCTGGCGGTGCTGATGACGCTCGTCTCCTTGCAGCTTCTCTATAAGGGCGCTAGCGAGTGGTTTTGGTAGATGGCGCGCTGGTCTGGCAAATCGGCGCGTCGTGTGTGAGAATGCGGCCTCTGGTTTAAGACCACTTGGACAATTCCATTCAACAAGGCGTCCACCCGGAGCGGCGGACGAGAAGGAGATTTTGAACATGTCGGAAAGAGCAACCGTCGTAGAGGTCAGGGACAAAACCCTCTGGGTGGGGCTGAATCGCCCCAAAACCCTGAACGCCATGAATTTTCAGATGATCAACGAAGTCATCGAAGCCTTCACGCGGCTCGATGAGGACCCCGACATCGGCGTGGGCGTCCTGTACGGCCTGAACGGGAACTTCTCCTCGGGCGGTGACATGGACATGATGCTGGGGCTCAACTACCAGACGGGCCACATCTGGAACAACAAGATGCGCCGGCTGTGCATGACGCTCAGAAACTCGGGCAAACCCACCATCGCCATGGTGCGCGGCTGGTGCATCGGCGGGGGGAACGAATGGCAGTTATATTGCGATTTGTGCATCGCCAGCGAGAACGCGACGTTCGGGCAATCGGGCGCGCGGGTGGGCGCACTGCCGGTGGTGGGCGCCACGCAGTACCTTCCCCTGCTCATGGGTGATCGCAGGGCGCGCCAGATGCTGTTCCTGGCCAAGCGCTATTCCGCGCAGGAGGCCAAGGAAGTCGGCCTGATCAACGAGGTCATGCCCGACGATGAACTCGAAAAAACGACCGAAGAGTGGTGCGCCACCATCAACTCCCACGCTCCGGCCACGCTGCGCTACATGAAGACGAACCTGAACTTCCTGGGCGACCTCCATTATCCCTCCTGGACGCACGGCAGCGAACTACTGAACGCCGTGTGGAACAACGAGCAATCCGCCGAGGGAATGAACGCGTTCAAGGAGAAAAGGCCACCTGACTTCAGCCGCTTCCCGCGCTAGGGACGGCGGAGTAATCAGGCTTGGAGAGCTTTCCACGACCCGGCGGGCGCGCACCCTGCGCGCCTGCCGGTTCACGCATCATGCCGCCGCCTCATCCGATGTCCGATCGGAGGAAAAGGAAAGATGCGCGAGGAGGCCGGGCGGCATCCGGGACGCGCGTGGAACGATTCGGGCGTAAATGCGCGATTCGTGGATGCGGAGGCCCTGGACTGGCTGTTGCTGCCTCGGGATCAGTTCGGCTTCGAGACGGAAAATTACGCCGGGGCCGAGATTCTCGGGAACAGCATGGAGCCGCTGCTTCCGGAAGGCTGCCTCGTCCTCATCGACACGAACGACAAGACGCCCCGAAAAGACGGCATATACGCCTTGCGCACGGCGGACGGGCGGTGCGCAGTCAAACACGTCGAGATTATCGACGCGAGGCGCATCGCCCTCATCCCGGCGAATCGCGCGGAGTTTCGCGTGGACATATGCGAGTTGGCAGCGGGTGAAAAACCCGAGGACAGAATCATCGGCAGGGTGGTCTGGCGCGCCCTTCACTTGAAGAAGAACGCAGGCGGAAAGCCGCCGGGCGGCTAGCGGGCGTAGCCCCTGCGCTTGTAGACGCCGGGGGAGCCGGGCTCCTGGCGATAATAGCTCCTTACGCGCGCCGTCCATTCGGAGGCGTTCATGTGTTTCCACTCGGACGTTTCGCGCACGGATTCATCTTCCATCTCGTAGAGCACGATCATGAGCCTCGGCCCCTCCACGGTGTTGTAGCGGCGCAGGCGCCTCACCCCCGGCACCTCCTCGCAAAGGGGGCCGCGATCACAGGAGTACCAGCCGTTGAAATCGCCGAGATTCTCTTCGGGTACGTTGATTCTACCGAACTGAATGATGGGGCCGAGACCCGCCACATCCACCGAGGGGAGATCGGGTTGCCGCGCCGGAAGGCCGGGATAGACCTGCGCGCAGACGAGTCGGATATGCGTCCCGGGAGTTTTGGGAAAGCGCATTTCCTCGGAATTCATGAGAGTAGTGAATTCCTCGCCGTAGAACACATGAATGTTATTCGCTTCGATCAAGTTCAGAAAGCGTGGCGCGCCACCGATGACCTCATAGCTCGCCCCTCCCTTCATGCCCGGTACTTCGAGCATCCTCGAGAGGCGAACCTCATCGAGCCACGCGTGCGCTTCCCCTTCCTCGCCCTCGGTGAAATCGAACAATTCGGCAAGCAAACCCATACCATGTGTGCGCACAAACACCTCTGCTTCTTTGGCAACAGGAAATAGAAAAAGGAGAGTTTACACTATTTTTTCTGAAGAGCCACCCGTATCGTACCCCCGTATTGCGCGGCCACCAGATGATGAGGGCGATACCCTTCCTTGAGAATTTCGACCGTAAACGTATCCGCGTAATGGTCCTTTATCTTCTTCCAGGGGATGATGACCGGCGATTTGCCTATTTTCTCCTTGCCGAGCTTCACCGTGGCGCCCGGAGGCTCCGTGATCACCTCCACGCCGCGCGGCACCACGTCGCCGCACCCGCTCAAAACGAGAAAGACGGCGAGAAGCGCCAATCCCATGCCGAGGGTCATGCGCATTCTTTGTTTCTCCTTCATTGCCGTAGGCTCAAATACCGTATATATGAAGCGGGCGCGACTGGAAGGTCCCCACCCTGACTCTCAGGAGATTATGAACCCATCTCTTGACAAAATCCACCACGAAACAGACCCTCTGCGGGATAATCGAGACGGGGGGATTTCCGCTTGCGCCGGCACCGCTATTATTTCGACCTCATACTCGAAGGCATGGACAAATACAACCTCGCCGACTGCATCGTGGACGAATACCTGCCCCTGACCGCGCAAATGCCCATCTGGGAAATTGCGGAAAAAATCCGTGAAGGACACCTCCACTTCGAGCACGAGAGCGTGGAGCCCCTGGAGGAATTCCAGAAAAACCTGGAGGCTTTCAGCGTCTATCTCCACCAGGTGGTCAAAGGCTTTCATGCGGTCGAAGAGGTGGAGGACGGCAGGCTCCGCCTCGTCGGGGCCAAAAAAATCCTGGCGCTCAGAGGCGAGGTCGTCACGCTTCCCCTCAGGCTTCCTCCCACGCTCAGGCTCAACGACCTGGACCCCGACGCGGAGGACCTCGACCACATCGAGGCGCGCTGGCCGGGCTACCCGCGCTGGTTCCAGGACGGGATGCGCAGAAAACACCCATACTTGAGACGTCTGTAGTCGGTATAAGCAGAAACCGAATCAGGGACTGATGCGGTGAAAGTTCGGCTCACTCTCTTCACCATAGGTCTCGAGCGCCTCATCCACGCCGCCCACATCGCCCGGGCGCGGGGTCTTCTCCGAAGCAGACAAGCTCTCGCCCTCTTCCCGCCCATCCACCTGACGCGCTTCAACCTCCTCCGGTGTTTCCTCCTCGGAGGAGATCCGTACAACATTCCCTTCCTCATCCGCCTCACGCGCCTGAAGCGCGCGCGGGGTTTTCTCCACCGGGGAAACGAGGTCGATCTCCCCTCCCGGCGCGCTGCCGTAGTCGCTGAATTTTCTCGCCGACACCAGCACCCGCGATTCATAGGAACCCACCGCCTTGTTGTAGGACTCGACCGCGCGGTCCAGTCCCCGGCCCATGGTGTCGAAATGCTTCGCCAGCGTCTTGAGGCGCGCGTAAAGCTCCCCGCCTAGCGCGCTTACGGCCTGGGCGCTCTCGGCCACCTTCTCCTGCCGCCAGCCATAGGCCACCGCGCGCAACAGGGCGATGAGCGTCGTGGGCGTCGCCAGTATCACCTGCTGGTTCACGCCCTCTTCGATCAGGCCGGGGTCTTGTTCGAGCGCCGCGCTGAAGAAGCTCTCCCCGGGCAGAAACATCGCCACGAACTCAGGGGTGGACTCGCACTGATCCCAATAGGCCTTGGAACTCAGGCGGCTCATGTGGTCCCGAATCTGGCGCGCATGTTCTCCCAAAAAAACGCGGCGCGCGTCCTCATCCTCCGCCTCGAGCGAGTTGAGGTACGCATCGAGCGGCGCCTTGGCGTCGACCACCACGTTCTTTCCGCCGGGCAGCTTCACGATGAGGTCGGGGCGCAGGCGCGCCTCTTCTCCCGCAAGCGTCTGCTGCTCCAGGAAATCGCAATGCGCCACCATGCCGGCCATCTCCACCACGCGCCGAAGCTGCATCTCCCCCCAGCGTCCGCGCACGTTCGGCGCGCGCAGGGCTTTCACGAGATTCCCCGTCTCCGATTGAAGCTCCTTCTGTGTGGTCACGAGGGATTTGACCTGCTCGGTGAGCGAGCCATAAGCCTCCCGCCTGGCCTTTTCGAGGTCCTGCACCTGCCCCCCACCTTGTCGAGCGACTCCCGGATGGGGGCGACCAGATTCTCCACCGCCTTCTGGCGCGCTTCAAGGTCGCCTTTGGCCTCGCTCTGGAATTTTTCGAGCGTCGACTTGGCCAGGTCGAGAAAAGAGGCGTTGTTGCTCTTTAAGGCGTCGGCGCTCAGCGCGCCGAAACTCTCGCGCATCTCCTCCGTCGCGCGGCGAAGCAGGTCGATTTTCTCTTGCGCCGATTTGCGCTCGTGCGCCAAATCGGACTCAAGACGCGCCACGTCCGACCTCAAGCCCATATTCCTCTCGATCTCGGCGGCATGGGAGGCCTGCGCATCCGCCTTTTCCATCTCGGCGTTGCTCAGCATTCGGGACAGGCCCGAAATCCGCGCCCTCATGGCGAACCAGAAACATAAAACGAGAGCGGCGGCTCCCGAGGCGACGTGCCATACTTCCATGCGGGAATTCTCCCTGGGGCGATGATTTCAAGGTTCGGGCGAGTAGCGGAAGTTCCAGCGACTTGTAACTTATTGTATCAGTATTTGCTCAAAAATGCTTCCCGGCGGGATCGGGGCTCTCCAAGCGGCTCTCCTGAGGATACGGCGAACCGCTCCGATGTCCCCATGAAACCATTCTCACCCTCGCGCGGCTCCCCTCGGCGAAAACGCGCCAGGCGCTCGTTTTTCTCCGCCCGTATCAAGCTACTTTGCGTGGGGCGGTGACGGCTCGGCAAAAACGATTGAGCACCTCGCTCCGCTCCGCCCGTATGAAATCATTCCTCCTCGAGGCGGACGGCGGTGTCGATCAGAATGCGGTAAATCCGCTCGAGGTCCTCGGGCGGGCATGGACCCTCGTTGCCGTCCAGAACCTTGGCGATGACTTCGCTCTCGCGGGCTTCGTCCTTGACGGCGATTCCCCGTCCGCTCTTGTATTCGCCGACTTCGAGGCAGATTTTGAGCCGAGCGTTGAGCAGGCGGATGATCTCCGCATCGCACGCATCAATCCGCTCCCTGAACCCGGACAATCCATCCGCCATGCCGCGCTCCATTTTTCAGACGTAGTCAGAGTAGAGACGGCATTATACCACTATTCGCGGCGGTTTCATTCCCCCCGGCCCAAACGCGCGTAAACGCTTCAGGACAAAGCTCCCCCGGAGCAGAAACACCCGTGAGCCGCGGGTTTTTCATTGCCTCCGAAGGCGCGAATTTGCTATGTTGCTCTCATGCGACACGCGAATCATATCGCGATATCCACACTCGTTCTCTTCCGAAAAAAAGGAGTCGCTCACATGCCGCATCATCTTCGCCTTATCGGCGTCCTTGTTCTCATTCTCTCCCTGGGATTCGCCGGAAACGCCTCGGCGCAGAGCTTCAGCAACGTCGTCGTGTTCGGCGACAGCCTGAGCGATTCCGGCAATGCGGCCGCGGCATCGGGACTGCCGCTGCCCCCGGGCACCAGCTTCACCACGAATCCCGACCCCGTCTGGGCCGAGATTATCGCAGGGGCCTTCGGCGCATCGGGGCAAAACTCCCTCTCCCGCGGGCCGAACTACGCCTTCGGCGGGGCGTGCATGAACCCGGCGACGCCCTGTGACTTCGACGACGTGCCGACGGTGACGGAGCAGATAGGCCAACACCTTTCCTTGCGGGGCGGACGCCTCGACCCGAATGCGCTCTACACCATCTGGGGCGGCCTGAACGACATCGCCGATTCCGCGCTAGGCGATCCGCTCAACGCGCTGGGCCACGTTCTCGCGGCCGCGGACGTGAACGCCGCGCAGATACGCCGCCTCCGCGAAGCAGGCGCCCGCCACGTCGTGGTGTTCAACATGCCCGACGCCTCTCTGGCGCCTTTCGCCGCCGCCCAGGGGCCCGCCGCCCAGGCGGGACTCTCCGCGCTCGTCACCGAATACAACAAGAAACTCTACGCCGGCATTCGCGAGAATGAGGAGGGCGTCGTCCCCATCAACATCAATGTTGCGCTCACCGCCCTCGCCGCAAACCCCGGGAGATACGGCCTTACCAACGTCACCGGGACGGCCTGCGGGGCGCCGAACGCGGGAAGCGCACTCTCCATCCAATGCGGGCCTGCGGGTTCTCCTTTTCCCGTAACCTATGCGCCCGATACCAACAATACCTATCTGTTCGCGGATCGCAGCCACCCGAGCGGCGCCGTCCACGCGATGCTCGCAAGCCTGGTGACCTCCACGCTCGCGGCTCCGCTGCAGGTTTCGCTCGCAGGGGAGGCGGGCGCCGAGGCGGCGGTGGCTCACGACGGCGTCATTTCTGCGGAGCGGGCCGCCGACTTCGCGCTGCCCGTCGGGAGTTGGCGCGGCTATGCGAGGGGTCAGTTCGGCGGGAGCGATTTGGGCGCTTTCGCGCGTCTCGGGGATATCGAATCCGACATGACGGTCATCACCCTGGGCGCCGGCCACCGCGCCGGGCCGGACCTCTCCTGGGGCGCCGCGCTGAGCATCGCCCGCCACGAGAACGAACTCTCGGGCGCGAACCTGGACAGCGACGTGGCGCTCGGCTCGCTGCACGGCGCGTGGCGCAGCGGCGGCCTCGAAGTGAGCGTCTCCCTTACCCTGGGGCAGACCTCTGTGGACGTCGAGCGCCCGGTCACCCTCGGAGCGTTCACGCGCACCGAGCGCGGCTCCACCGAAGCCGCCCAGTTCGGGGGCGAATTCGATTTGGGGTGGACATTGGGCGCCTCCGAGAGCCTGCGGCATGGGCCGTTTTTCGGTCTCTCGCTGCTCAACCAGGAGGTCAAGGGCTTTCGGGAGAGTGGAAACTCCTCGACCGCGATGAATTTCTCGGACTTCTCGCGCAACTCCCTCATCGCGCGCGGCGGCTATCGCTTCGCCTGGAGCATCGGCGGGCTCCGCCCCTACGCCCGCATCGCCTATGAGCACGAACTCGAGGATGACCCCATTCTCGTATCGGCGGGTTCGAACACCATGCCGGGGCGATTCAGCATCCCGGGCTTCACCCCTTCGAGCAGCACCGTGAGCGCCGACTTAGGCGTGAGCGCGAAACTCGGCGAGCGCGCGAGCGGCCTCGTGGGCTACTCCGGACGCTTCGGGGAAGACTCGCGCCGGAGCCACCGCCTCTCGCTCGCTTTGCGGATCGTCTTTTGAGTGATTGACACGAGCAAAAGTCAAAAAACGGGAGGAAATTTTTCCGGCGGAATTTGCGCGTGACAGGCGAATGCGCTTCCGGGGTCAGGATTCCGGGTCCGGCACGACGTCCGCTTCCGCCTCGAGGGCCTCATGCGTCTCCTTCGTCATGATGAGGACGTTGCATCCGCTCTCCCGCCGATACTCGACGCTGTCCATCATCTGATTCACGAGGAAAAGGCCCAGTCCGGCCAAAGGGTCGTCTTCAAGAGCCTCGCCCCCGATATCGGTTTCCGCCACGGAGGAGAGATCGAACGGCGCGCTGTTATCCACAAACACGACGACGAGTTCTTTTCCCTCCACGCGCAGGATGACCTCGATGCGGTGGGGTTCGTCATCCTCATACCCGAAGCTGATCCTGTTGGTGAGGATCTCCTCGATTGAGAGATTGACCGAATAACCGATTTGCGGAGCGTAGTTCCTCTCCGCGCAGAATTCATCGATCTGCGTGGCGACTCCGGCTATTTCCCTCAGATCGTTGACGAGCGAGATTTCAAGGGTATCTTCTTCCAAGATGTCTTCTCCCCGCGAAAGAGGCGCGCAGCCTATTCCTCTCTCATGGACCGGCTGTAAAAGTCCGTGAGCGGCTTGGCGAGATAACTTATCAGCGAGCGTTCCCCGGTCTGTATGTGCACCTCCACCGGCATACCGGGCGTGAGGGCCAGTTCACGGAGCAACGCGTCCGACCCCCGCTGCTCTTTCATCGTTTCAAGCGAATCGCCGGGCTCCTCGGGCCCGGTTCCCGTCAACCAGCGGAGAAAGTCCATGAACGAGCCGGGCGAATCGTCTGTTTTCGCGGCCGGAGCGACCGTCCCGTTCGAATCGGGCTTGCCCATGGCGAGATCGATTTCGTACCACGACAGGCCGCTGTTCAGGTCGGTGACCGCATCCGCCGACACGCGAATCACATATCCGGGGAATTCCGGCGTCACGCGCGCGGGAAAGGAGGAAAACCGAAGCCGCGCCTCCTGTCCCATATATACCTGATCCACGTGAATCGGATTGAGGCGCGCCATCACCACCAGGCCCGAATCCTCCGGCACGACGTAGAGGATCGGCTCGCCCGGACGCACGACCTCGCGCGGAGCGACCACCTTCATGCCGAACACCCTGCCTGAAACCGGCGCGCGGACCTCCATGTGACTGAGACGCTCGCGCACCATTGCGAGGCGTTCGTGAATCTGGTTCTCCCGGGACTTCGCCTCGTGGACCAACTGCTCCGCCTCCTCGATCCGCCGCGCGTCGAC
This sequence comes from bacterium, assembly GCA_965261085.1. Lineage (GTDB taxonomy): Bacteria > UBA8248 > UBA8248 > UBA8248 > UBA8248 > Bin107. Next base: position 1,624,943 of record OZ253442.1, on the reverse strand, counting down.
CCGGAGTATCTGAATCTCCAACTCCGAGATGCGGCCCCAAGCCCCGGCGATGGAGGCGGCGTTCGTTCCCACCAGGCCCTCGATGTTTTTCGCCGCACGCTCGAGTGCGAGAAGCCTGTCGAGCGAGGTCAGCCCCTTGTCGAACAATTCGCGATACGCCTTGAGCTGGCGGAAGATGAGTTCTCTTTGCTCCACAAGCGAGACGGCCCGCGCTTCGAGTCCATTAATTTCCTTGCGCGCCTGGCCGATACGCTCGCGAAGCTGAGCCACCTCGCCGTTGCGCGAGGCCAACCGCGCGCGGAAGAGCCTCTCATGACCGTCGAGTATGCTCCGCACCCGCAAGTCGCTCCCCGAGAGCGCGGCGATATCTTCCTCCCACACAATTGTGTCCGCACCCTCGAGTTCGGCCTCCAGGCGGTTGCGCCGGGCCACGAGTTCGGCGTATTCCGACGCGAAGATCGCCTCCTCGGAGCGCAGAAGCGAGACGTCGAAGCGAAGCAGTACGTCGTTTTTCTTTACGGAATCGCCGTCTCGCACGAAAATCCGGCTCACCGTGCCGCCGTCGATGTGTTCGACCACCTGGTTGCGGTTCTTGACCCCGAGGCGTCCGGAAGCGATCACGGCGCCCGAGAGGGAGGCGAAAACGCTCCAGCCGAGGAGTCCGCCTCCCATCACCAACATCGTCATGAACCCCATGTAGAGCGCCTTGCGGGCCGAAAATCGTCTCTCGTTCATGACGCATCACCTCGTTTCGCGCGATTCCCGGAACTGGCCTCACCCCTCTCGGGCGCGGGGGGCGCGCCCGTTTCTTCATTGTCATTCGCGCCTGGAACCGGAGCCGAATCGCTCACCCGCTCAACGGCGGCGGCGATTTGCGCATCGCGGCCACCCCTGGATTCAGAGGCTTGTCCGCTAGCAGCAGACGCGGGAGCAGCGGCTCGCCCCCCATCACCCGCAGGCCGACGCGCCTGTGCACTTCCCTGCGGCGCAGGAGGCGGAGTTACTGTTTGATTCTCATCTGTTCCGGGAGGTGGCGAACTCCTCACTCGCTCGATGGCGCCGGCGATTTGCTCATCGCGCCCACGCGCCGGGGGCGCGGGCGGACTCGGATCTTCTCCCCCGCCAGACGCGGCGCGCGCCGGAGTTCCTTCACGCCCAGGCGCAGGCGGAGCCTGGCGCGCGGGCTGTCCTCCTCCCTGGCCACGTCTCCCGCCGCTGCGCGGCGGTTGACGACCGGCCGCTGCCTCGGGAGCGCCCCGACCCTGGGCCCTTTGCTGCGCGCCGCCTTGCCCTCCCGTCGCCGGGACGGGACGTCCGTTCTCCATCACGTACACCGTGTCGCATTGCGCAAACGCGCCGTGGCGATGCGCCACGATGAGCACCGTGCCGCCGCGTTTTTTCTGACCTTCCACCGCGCTCGCGAGCGCCATGGTGCCCTCGGCGTCGAGGTTGGAGTCGGGCTCGTCCATCACCACCACCACGGGCGAGCCGTAGAACGCCCGGGCCAGCGCGATGCGCTGGCGCTGCCCGCCGGAGAGGGCGGCGCCGCCCGCGGACACCTGGAAATCGTACCCGCCCGGGAGTTCGAGTATCATCTCGTGCGCCCCGGTGCGCTTCGCGGCATCGACGATGTCCTCGTCTTTCGCCTCGAGCGAGAAACGGGCGATGTTCTCCGCCACGGTCCCGTCGAACAGGATGACCTCCTGGGGCAGATAGCCGACGTATTTCCCCATGTCATCGCCGTATTGATCGAGTTCCGCTCCGTCGAGTCGCACCGAGCCCGCAATCGGCCGCCACACCCCGGCGAGCGCGCGCGCGAAAGTGGACTTGCCCGCGGCGGAGCGCCCCGCGATTCCCGCCGCCTGTCCGGGCTCGAGACGAAGCGACGCGCCGCGCACTGCCGCCACCTTCGCTCCCGGGGCGGCGACCATGAGGCCCTCCGCCTCGAGGATCGCGCGTGGAGCGGGCAGCTTGGTGCGGTCGATGGCGGGCGGTATATCGTCCAGAAGGGCGGCGAGCGAGCGCCACGCGGCAATCGCGCGCTGAAGCGTCGGCCAGTGGCCCACCGCCTGATCGATGGGAGCGAGCGCCCGGCCCAGGAGGATCGAGCCCGCGATCATCAAGCCCGGCGTCAGTTCCCCATAAATCACGAGCAAGGCCCCGAGCCCGAGCATCATCGACTGGAGGAACAGGCGCAGCGTTTTCGAGAGCACGCTGTAGAAGCCGTTTCTGTCCGAGGCCGCCAGCGTCCTGTCAAGCACAATGTCGCGCAATTTGGCCGAGCGCGTCACGATGGCGTTCTGCATACCGAGACCCTGCACGGTTTCGCCGCCCGCGCGCATCTACTCGATGAAGGTGGCGGAACTGGCGCTCGCCTGCCCGACCTCCATCTGGATGCTCGACGTTCCCGCCTGATTAAGAAGGGCGATTCCGCCGAGCAGGCAACCCGAGAAAACCGCCAGCAACCCGAGCATCCAGTGGAACGAGAAGAGCACGAACAGGAACACCGGCGTCCACGGCGCGTCGAAGAAGCCGAAAGGCCCCGAACCCGAGGCGAAACGCTGGATCGCCTCCAAGTCGCGAAGACCCGTCGCCGGGCGCGCGCGTTCTGCGGGAGAGACCGAGCGGGAGAGGATGGCCCTGAGCACGCGCGAATCGAGCCGCGCCTGCAGCCGCGCGCCCACGCGGGCGAGAACCCTCCCGCGCGCGTGGTCGAGTACGCCCATTATCAAAAACAGAAACGCCACGATGACGACCAGCGCCACCAAGGTCGCTATCGAACGCGAGCCCAGCACCCGGTCGTAGACCTGCAGCATGAACAGCGGACCCGTGAGCATCAACAGGTTCACCACCACACTGAAAAAACCGCACGAAATCAAGAGCCAGCGGCTTTCCGAGAGAACCGCCCGGATCTCCTTTTCGCCGTCTCGGCCCCCCGTCCTCGCAACCATCTGAAAATCACCTCCCGCCGGCTGATTCCGCAACTCGGAGGAATTTCTCATCCCCTATCGAGTGGGTTTCAGATACACGCCACCGCAAGTTTCACTCGCTGTTTCCGAAATAGGGTCACCGCGAACCAGTCGCGGTCGCCCCCGGTCTCGATCTCGCCCGTCGCCGGGCCGCCCACCGCAACCGCGCCGCTGGTCTGCGTCGTGGCCGAATAATCGTCAGGCACGGCATGTCTCCTCTCTAAAGTGAATCCGGGGCAATGGGCGCCCCGGCGGACACAACTCGGTTCTCTTCAGAGAGGGATCCCGAAAATCCCCCAAAACGCTCACGCGCACCAAAAACTCCCCGTGGACCGCCCAAACCCAGGAACCGCCCCAAGGTCGCTCTCCAAAGCGCTGCAAATAACCATGAACCCATTTAAGCACAAAATTCGTGAACTTAGTGTGAATATTTGCGGAAATATCGTGTTGTTATCGTGTATTTTGGATGGATTCCGCTGTGGGGCAGCGCCGGCAGGCGCAGTGCGAGCTCCAGGCCGACCGAACCGGGCTCCGCCGCGGGCGGCAGCGACATCCGCTCGCGCTCGAACAGCAAACGCACCTCCGGCGCCCCGCATGAGCGCGTCTCGGGGGGAAGAGGCCACCGAACATCACGCCTCTCGACAAACGAAAGCTCTGCCTGAACAACTTCCGCGTGAACCGCCATACCGCCCGCTCCCCTCGTCTTGTATGGCCACCGTATCGACCTCACCCTCATGGCCACCGTATCGACCTCACCCTCATGGCCACCGTATCGACCTCACCCTGAGTAGCCGCCGAAGGTCAAACGCGACTGAAAAGGGGTTGTTGAAAAACCCCTGACTCTATGCTTGGATGTATGGATATTACGCGCCCGAGAAGGGAATATCCGCGATGTTGGGACGCAAGAACCGCGCCCAGATGGATTTGTTCATCACCGGTTCGCTGGAGAGGTTGATTCCCGAGGATCACATATTGGCCCGCGTGAACCGCGTTCTGGACCTGAGTTGGCTGCGCGAGGAAGTGGCGGATTGTTATTGCGCGGACAACGGCCGTCCTGGGATCGACCCCGAAGTGGCGGTTCGGTTGATGTTGGCGGGCCTTCTGCTGGGGTTCGTGCACGACCGTCGGTTGATGCGCGAGGCGCAGGTGAACATCGCGATCCGGTGGTTCATCGGTTACGGGCTGGAGGATCGGCTGCCGGATCATTCGAGCCTGACGCGGATACGGCAGCGCTGGGGGGAGGCCCGGTTCCGGGAGATATTCCGCCGCACGGTCCGTGCGTGCCTGGATGCGAAGGTGGCCAAGGCCGAAGTCGTGCACGTGGACGCCTCATTGATCCGCGCGGACGTGAGTTGGGAGAGTCTGGTGGAGCGTCACGTGGACGAGGTGATAGCGGAGAACCCCGTCGAGGAGGAGGCCGGGAAGAAGGGTGGAGGAGGCCGCCGTGGCGGGGGTTCCGGGAAGGTGAGCCGGACGGACCCGGACGCGCGGCTGGCGAGAACGGGCGGGGGATTCGAGCCGAGCTACAAGCAGCACGCTGTGGTGGACGACACGCGCGGGGTGGTGCTCGACGTATCGGTGACGGAGGGTACGGTGAACGAGCGTGAGGTGCTCGAATCGCAGGTGGAAGCGGTATGCGAGGTATCGGGGCGCGCGCCCGCGATGGTGACGGCGGACTCTGGCTACGCCTACTCGAAGGTCTACGCGGCCCTGGAGCGCCGGGGTGTGGCCGCGCTCATTCCGGCGAAGAGGGAACCCTCGCAGAGCCGTGTTCCGTTGCGCCTGTTCCGCTACGACGCGCGGCACGACATCGTGAAGTGTCCGCGCGGCAAGATACTGAGCCCCCGTCGGCCCGCAAAGGGGGGGCGTTATTATCGTTCGAAGACCCGTGATTGCGCGGGCTGCGCGCTTCGCGAGGATTGCCTGCCGAAGGCGTGGTCGAGCAAGGTGGTGTTGGTTCCGCATGCGTATCCGGCGCTGTTGCGCGCGCGCCGGCGCCATGCGCGATGGAGGGAGGAGGAGCGGCGGATGTACCGGCGTCATATGTGGCGCTCGGAGGGCTACCACGGCGAGGCGAAGACCTGGCACGGGCTTGCGCGCGCGGTGCGGCGCGGTCTTGAGAACATGAAGATACAGTCCTACCTGACGGCGGCGGCGATCAACCTCAAGCGGCTCTCCGCCGCACTTGCTGCAAGGTTATTCGCCCTCTGGAGGGCCTGGTCGGCCCGGGAAGAGCCTCTGTGCGTCCATCGCGGCCTCGCAAGCTGCGTGGGCTTCCTGTCCGCCGCCGCGTGACCCTCCATACCGCCCGCTCCCGAAACCGGGTTATTCAACAACCCCGAAAAAGGAGCGTTTGTATCGAAGGGCGCTCCCCTTCGACGCGCTCCCGATGCGCCCCGGCTCTCCCTCGATACGGCGCGCAAGCGCGCCTACTCGGGATGAGGGGTGAGTGTCGTCGCGGTTCGACGGACTTGTTCGGGACGAGGGAGGTATTACGCGCCAGGGCGGCGAATGCGCCGCAGGCATTTTTCCCTTGAGGGGGTTATTCAACAACCCCTTCCCGGTTGGAATTGATCCTCGCGGCTCGCTTTTGGTTTGTCGCCCGGATATATCCAGGAAAATGCGGGCGTGAACCCTCCATGGATTCGCAGGCTGCGCGGCGCGGCCTTTTGGGTGAGGGGGAGGGATTGCAGGCGATGAGGGGGGATTGCCCTCCTTGGTGGGAAACGATCTATAGGGGAGAACCTGTGTGTTCTCCCCGGTAATTTTGGAAGCGTCTTTACGGATGCGTCCCTTTCGTCAGCATCAAAATCCCCGCGATGCGTCTCGCCGTGTCGGTGAAGTGCTGGACTTCCTCAGGCTTCAAGGAGCGTTTGAGGATGGCCTGTTCGCGGTAGGAGAGCCACTTCTTCAAGACCTGATAGCCGCCTAGCTTATACCGCCAGACGGCGGCGGGGACGCATCGCCACAAGGCGCGATCGTTTAGATAAACATCGAAAGCCGTCTCGCCGAGCACAGACCGAGCATCGCCCAGGGCGGCGCGTTCCTCTTCCGTATAGGCCCGCTCGACGGCGCGGCCAGAACCCGGCATCACGGCCTCGCCCGCTCCGTAATGCCCCCAGCCCGCCGTTACGGCGAAATCATCGCTCATCATCTGGCCTCCCCTCGCCGTGGCGGGAACGGCGATGGCGGCCATCTCTGATCTCAAAGGAGCCTGCGTTACGCCTGGAACGGGCGCGTCCGTATCCAGCAGGCGGGCGAGTTCGCGGCCACGCGCGGCGGATTCGGCTAAAATTTCCGCAGCGTCTTTCGCCCTGCCCGGAAGGGGAATGCGCGGCCATTCCATTCTGAGCGCGCCCGCGTTGGCCGCCCGGTAGGCGGGGTCGTGCAGCGTGGCGAGAACATGGTGGAACAAATCCTCCACGTTTGCGCCGATGCGTTTCAAGTAGCCTTGCGCCGCTTCGGAGAGGTTAGGGCGACGCTTTTCTTTTTTGACCTTATCGTCCTCATCGCGGAGCCAAGCTGGGAACATGTCCGTCCCGCGTTCAATCAAGTGCAGCGAAGCGGCATGTTGGGCGAAACAGGCTTGTGGTTCCGTCACATCTTTCCTCAGGTGAGGTGCTGCGGATAGCCACATATTTCCCTCAAACAGGTGGAGCATGTAGTCTGCACGCGGGCGATGAAGTAGCGTTCCGATGGCTTCCCAATAGAGCCAGCGATTGTCGAAGGGACGGTAGGAGTAGCGGATGAAGCCGCTCTCGTTCGGTCCGCCGCGTTTAAGTAACGCATCGCGCGTTGAGTGAGCATCAAAATGTCGCGCTGTATTCATAATGATTGGATAGCGACGGGCGATCTCCTCGTGGCTCAAACTTGGGTTGAAATAGTCGGCGATACGCGCTTGAAGCCGGTCAAGATCGATATCCACGAGAAAAGGGTCGCGATTGGTTACGACTCCTGGAAACGAAGTAGAAAACAGATCGGGCAGGGCGGGCCAGTCGAACCAGTCCTCGCTTACCCTCACTGGCACAAAAGGAAGGCCGAGGGGAAGTACAGGCTCAACACTTTTATAGAGCGTGCCAGGCTTGGCTTCCGCTGTCGCCAGAAGTTTCTCTCGCTTGAACTTTGCCCCTCCCCACAGATGGCGAAAGTCGATCCGTTCTGTTGGAGCGTGATCTTCTTTGCGTACCAGCGTCGCGACTGCAGTGCCGACTTTGATGCCCACCGCGCTGTCCGTCGTAAAAACACTTCCGTCTGGCTCTCCATCAGGCGTCTTTCCGCCACTACGAATATCCCCGTTCAGGCAGTCGATGCGGATTGCGTCGAACGCATGTAGGTAGTGCTCCCGCATCCCCGCAGACGTCAACCCATCGAGCCATGAGTAGTTAGAGATGAAGCACACCACACCCCGGCCCGTCTTCTCAACGATGCGCCGCTCCGCCATGCGGAAAAAACGCAAGTAGAGGTCGTTCAGTCCTTTGCCTGCTGGCTTTCGGACGCGCTTTGTCTTTCGGTAGGCGACCATGAGTTCCTGTTCCTCATCCATGTCGAAGCCGGACAAGCCGTTGTAGGGCGGGTTGCCGAGAATCACGAGAACCGGTGTTTCCTGCTTCACCCTCTCCGCGCGGTCGCGCTCTTCTTCCAGCTCGGGAAATGGGAGCGGCTTGTTCGCTTTGGGTTCCCAGCCCGTGAGCGCGTTGGTGAGAAAAACGCCCGCCCGCTCCTCCTCCGCAAGCGGCGCGCCGAGTTCCCGCATTGTGAGGTCGACCTGTAAATTCGAAACGACGAAAGGAGCGGGCATGATCTCGAAGCCGAACACACGATTGAGCGCCGCTTCCTTTACCCGCGCGCCCGCGAGCGCGCCCACGCCCTGGGTCTCAAGATTCTGGGCGATGCGCTTCAGCACTTCGGCCAAGTAGGCCCCCGTGCCGCAGCAGGGGTCCAAGACATAGACGTTATCCGCCGCCAGGCCGTCCGCGATGCCGAGGTCGTCTTTTAGCGCCTTGTCCACGCGGGCGACCATATAGCGCACGACTTCGTTCGGCGTGTACCAGACGCCGAGTTGTTTTCTCAAGGCGGGGTCGAACGCTTCGAGGAAGGGTTCGTAGAAATAAGGCACCGCCTCGCCCTCGGCGAAGCGGGCGAAGAAGGCTTCTCTATCCACGCGATCCAGCGCGGCGGCCGTCCAGTCCAGCACCTCGACCAGATTCAGGGAGCGAAGGCGGCCAGGGTCAGAAATCTGCTGGAAGAGACTACGCATCACCGGCGCGCGCAGATGCCAGACGGCCTCATGCCAGTTGAACGGGCCAGCAGGCGACGGCAATTGTCTCGCCCAGAGCACCCATGCGGAAAACACGCCGTAGAAGAGCGTCTGCACCAGCGTCGAATGGAAAAAGCTAAGTCCCCGCTCGCCCTCGAAGCGCACGCCGAGGCCTTCTTCCAAAGCGCCTCGCAACGCCGCCAGCGCGTCGCCGCTTGCGTCGATGCGCTCGACGCGTGAGAGGCCGTCGCGCGCATAGGACGCCAAAAGCCACGCCAAATCCTTGGGTTCCGCGATGGCCGCCTGATGCGATAGCGCGCGGGTCAAGTATTCGGCCAGTCCGGCTCCCATGCTGCGGGCGAAGACGCGGGGTCTTTCCAGACGCCGCTCGAAATCCTCCATACTTTCGGCGAGCCTGAATCTCTCCAGCATGATCGGTCGGCCCGCCCGCTCTCCCACGAGGGCGAAATCACGCGTGTTCGTGACCAGTACGAGCCGGTAGCGGTTCCAGTAGCGGCTCACCTGCTCACCCTCCGCCGTGAGCCAGGCGTCGTCTTCTGCGGACTTCACCTCCACCACGCCGCGCTCTGGCGTCTGGCCCTCGCGCGGCTTGCTCTTTTGTATCTGCCTCGCTGCAAATAGGCCGAAATCGGGTCGACCATCACCCTGATCCGCAAGCTCGGGGACGCAGAACGCCTTGGGCTTGAGCGCGCCTCCGACGGCGTTCAGCAGGTTCGCAAGCGGGGTATGGTATGAAAGTTCTCCCGTCGCCCCGCCTGATGCGCGCGTGCGCGCGAGATCGGAGAAGTAGCCCTCCACTGCCGCCGTCAAGTTCCGGTTCGTTGCGCTCATGGCTATCTTTTCGCCGATTGGGCGGGGATGCGCAAGGGCGGAGCGGCATCGGCTTTTTGCGTGAGGATCAAATAGCGGGCTTTCTCGACCGGCGAACCGCGCGGGCGGACACGCAGGTCCGCCCCTACAAAAACGAAACCCTCTCTCATCGGTCACGATTGACCCCCCACCAGCGCGACTGCGGGCTTCGCCCTTGTCTTGCTGACAATCCCTCATTCTTCAATCGGGCTTGACCCTCAAGGGGGGAGTATTTTTCCTCTTTCGTCTTTCCGTCGGGCCTCCCGAGGAGGAGAAGCGCAAACACTCCCTCCCCCTTCGCCTAAAATGCCAGCCTCACCGGTGGATGATCTCGCACTCTCCCTCTTCGGTCGGGAGGCTGCTTCTCCACGCAGCCTCACCCCGCACTTCCCCGCATTTGCCGTACTCCCTGAAACCCCGTACTTCGCTATCGTGCGCGCGACGCGGGAAAACAATTCCCGTTATCGCCCCACCTTCTGGGCGTGTCGGAATTTACTGTGGGAAAGGAGGCGTGTTCATGGAATCAGGCGATGGGACAAGAGTAATGACGGCAATTTCTCGCTCGGTTTTGCTCACCGTGAACCGGGGAGGCGCGCTCATGGTCTCAGGAGTGACGAGGAAAATAAAAATAATCCAATTTCCTGAAAATATCGATAAATTCACGAGGTTTTTCGATAAATACCTGAAAAGTGGGCGCGAGGAAATAACGTGATAATTAGTTATATTTCAGCTATTTATGGCGTTATATTCAAGCAGAAAACAAACATTTTATCGAAATTTATCGAATTAAAAAAAATTCTTCGACCCCCGCATTTCCCCGCACCTGCCCGCATTTGCGCACGCGCTTGACGTAAGGCCCGCCTCCGTTTGCAGCGGCGTGAAAGGGTGTTACAAGAAGGTGAACGGGCATTGCATTCGGCGAGGAGGCGGTTTCCTGGAAATCTATTCGTTCGACACCATTCCCTGGCCGTATCTGAAGGGCAAGACGCGCTATCCGCACGATGCGTCGGAGTTCGACGCCGAGAAGGCCCACGCGCTCTGGGAAGCGCATTTTCGCTTCTGGGAACGCGTGGAGGCGGCGGGGCTCGACGGCATCGGCCTCAATGAGCACCACGGCACGCACTTCGGCTCGATGCCCACGCCGGGCGTCTATGCGGGCCACATCGCCGCGAGGACGAGGCGGGCCAAAATCGCGATACTCGGCTATTGCCTGCCGCTCTATCCCCAGCCGCTGCGCGTGGCGGAGGAGATTGCGGCGCTCGACGTGCTGAGCGGCGGACGCATCGTAGCCGGTTTCCTGCGCGGCGCGCACAGGGAATATCTGGCCTACAACGTGGATCCGGCCGAGAGCCGCGGGCGTTTTCAGGAGGCGTGGGAATTCATTCTCAAGGCCTGGAGCGAGCCTGATCCCTTTGATTGGGAGGGAGAGTATTTCCACTACCCGCGCTGCCAGCTCTGGACGCGGCCCTGGCAGCAGCCTCATCCACCGATCCTCTTTCCGGCGGATTCCGAGGCCTCGCTCGACTGGGGCGCCAGGATGAGAACACCCGTGGTGCTGAGCCACAGGCCCTTCAACGATTTGCTCAAAAAAGCGGCATATTACCGCGAGCGCTGCCGCGCTCATGGCTGGGAGGCGGGAGCGGAGCACGTATGGCTCGAACATCAGGTTTACGTGGCGGATTCGCGCTCCCAGGCATTTGATGAGGCGGGGCCTGCGCTCTCGTATTACTGGCGAAATCTCTACGGCGCGCAGCCGGAGATTCTGGCGGAACTCAAACGCCGTTTTCCGGGCAGTTTGCCTGCTCCCAAACCTTCAAACCCTGAAACCGAAGTTGCGCGGGGGAAACCCTTGGGATTGCTCGGGGAGGAAGCGAGAACCCCTGCGCAACTCATGAATGACGGCATGGCGGCCATAGGGACCGCCGATGAAGTGCGTGATGAACTGATAACGCAAAAAGAACAAATGGGCTTCGGCGGTATGGTGATTTACTTTCATTTCGGAAATTTGAGCGTGGAGAAAGCTGCCTCCAGCATGGAAAAGTTCGCACAGGACGTGATGCCCACACTCAAGAGCGCATGACACGGTCTTGCGGCTTTTTGTGAAAGACGCGATGATGAAGCGTTCTTTCGAGGCGAGTCAACAGGTTATTTCATCATTAATATAGAGGAGCAAAAAAACCATGAGCATCGAGCTTGCGGCCAAAGAGTGTGTGCCGTGCAAAGGTGGCGTGCCCCCGCTTCAGGGAGAGGCTCTCTCCGCCTTGCAAGAACAGTTGGGTGGTGATTGGCGCGTGGTGGATGAGCACCATCTGGAAAAAGAATACAGCTTTCCCGATTTTCAGACGGCGCTTGATTTCACGAACCGCGTGGGTGAGATGGCCGAGGAGCAGGGCCATCACCCCGATATCTATCTGGCGTGGGGGAAGGTGAAGGTCACGGTGTGGACGCACAAGATAGACGGATTGACTGAGAGCGATTTCGTCTTCGCGGCCAAATCGGATCAGGCCTTATAAGGAGAGCATCCTTATTGTGAGGACCCACGAAGAGGGCGTGAAATTACGCCCTCTTTTATTTTGAGGGGAGGGGAGGTTTGCGAATCGCTTTTTTGAACTCCTGGACCCTCGATATAGCGAAAGGCTCAGGGACGGCGGCTGCCATCATGGGCCTGGCGGGCGGGCTGGAAGCAAACGGGCATATGGTGGAGATCATCGGCCCGAACGAGCGGGCAGCGAGCCTTCTACTGCAAAGGCTCCTGTACAATCTGGAGTTGAAGGATCGAATATCACCCGATGATTTCGACTTCATCGTGGGTTTCGACATCGACGGTTTCGATTTGAACATCAATGTCCCCTTCATCGTGTATCTGCACGGGATATCGGCCGATGAAATGCGATTCGAACGCGGTGCGCCGCGTCAGTATCTACGCGCGCTCTCCCATCTCGAGCGCGCCAACGCGCAACGCGCCGACAGGGTCATCGTCACCAGCGAATACAGCCGGGGCGTGGCCTGCGAGGCATATGGGTTGTCAGCCGAGAAAGTCGGCGTCGTGGGAAACGGAATTCATTCTGCCGATTGGAAGCATGTGCGCGAAATGAGGAACCCATCGGGGCGAATCATTTTATCGGTGGCGCGGCAATATCCCAGAAAGAACACCAAAAGCCTCATCCAGGCCTTGCCGAGGGTGCTCGCGGCCGTGCCCGATGCGAAGTTGCGCATCGTGGGGGGCGGACCGTCTTTGAAGAACCTTGAAAAACAGGTGAGCAGCCTAGGTATCGAGAACGCCGTGACACTCCTGGGCGAGGTACCCGAGGATGAAGCTGTGCGCCATGAATACGCGGGGGCGGATGTTTTCTGCCTGCCCTCGCTTCAGGAGGGCTTCGGCATCGCGTTCTTGGAAGCGATGGCGGTGGGCCTTCCCGTGGTGGCGCTCGAAGTGGCGGCGGCGCCTGAGATAGTGGGTGATGCAGGTATTCTGCTGCCGCTGGATAGTGATGAATCTTTAGCCGATGCGCTCATCAATCTACTGAGGAACAAAGCCTTGCGTGGTGAATTGGGCCGCCGCGGAATCGAGCGTGCGGCGTCTTACTGCTGGCGCGCCGTGGCCGATCGCTTTATCCGGGAGATATCTCCCTGTCTCGGCGGCGCTCAATGATTCCCACTTGCGCAAATGCGGGCAGGTGCGGGTAAATGCGGGGGACGAAGAATTTTTTTTAATTCGATAAAATGTTTGTTTTCTGCTTGAATATAACGCCATAAATAGCTGAAATATAACTAATTATCACGTTATTTCCTCGCGCCCACTTTTCAGGTATTTATCGAAAAACATCGTTAATTTATCGATATTTACAGGAAATTGGATTATTTTTATTATCCTCGTTACGTTTAAGTCCATGAGCGCGCCACCCCGGTTCACGATGATCAAAACCGAGCGAGGAATTGCCGTCTTCATTCTCACCCTAACGCCTGATTCCATGAGGAAGCCTCTTATCCTTTGCGCGTCAATCCCGACTGATGATGGAGGGTCAAACGCAAGTGAGGAGCGAGCGTTTGCCGACCAAGGCGGGAGGAATTGACCAAACCGGGAAGCAAGAAATTGCTCCTCCGCGCTGCGCGCACGATAGCGAAGTACGGGATATCAGGGTGTACGGCAATTGCGGGGAAATGCTGGGTGAGGCTGCGTGGAGAAGCAGCCTCCCGACCGAAGAGGGAGATATTCCGTAGGGGCGGCTCGCGAGCCACCCGTGGTTTGCCTTTAGTAAGGCTTCGTGCTTTTCCCACCGTGGACGCTCGGCTCGGCGCACCATTGCCGTCGTATGACGTCGAAGTCGTCCACGATATCCTTTGGAACACCGAGCAACTCGACAAGCAAGGTTTCATCGAGAGCCTTCCTGTTGGGGTCATGATAGCTCTCGTTTGCGGGTAGAAACTCCACGTCGCGGAATCGCTCGAACAAAATGTCAGCTTTCGCGAGGATTGCCTTGTCGAATTGTCGAGGATCGATTGACAACAACGATGGCAGAGCCGTGATTTTCACTACTGCCCGGCCAAGTTGTTGTCTGGTTCCCCCCCACCAATAACTCATCAATCCAAGCGTCGAGTTCAGCCACAGCATAACAACACCCTCATGCCCCTCTTCCTCCAGGATGAAATTCGGCCAAGCCCTGCCGCCTAGGGCTTTTTCCGGTGTCAGACAAGCCGCCAGACTTTGCGAGTTAAGCCGAAAATCAATTGTCAGGTGAAGGCGGGACGCAAAGCGCTTCCAGACGTCGGCTGCTTGCTCTTCGTATTCCCTTCGCGCCAGCAATTCGCAATCCACATGAACTACAAAGGCCCGCTCACGCCTCGCATCGTGGCTCCAAAGCGTGGGGTAGGTTGGAACTTGCCCCGGTCGCAACGATTCCTTGTCGAACGGTCCCCTTGGTGGCGGTCCGTCAAGGTCGCGACTAAGCAAGCCGCGATTCCCTAATTCACTCAACGTCGTAACAGGTAATTTCGTTGTTTCGTTCCTTCTGATCGCCAACAACTCGCCACCCGAAAGCGACAGCATGAACCTGGCAAGATTAACTTCCGCCACGCCCGCACAGCCACAACTGAATTGCTCGGCGTTAATATAATTGCCGTTACTATCTTCACTTCCGATGGCGATGCGTCCGACTCCCGGTCGACGATCCAGTTCGGCGACGAACTTCGCCAACTCGACCGCCTCGACGTGATGCGCCGGACGCCGCCTAAGATTGACGAACTGAAATGTGGGGTTACGGTCCGCATCGATCTTCTTGGTAGCGATAACCAACACTTCCGCCATCCCGGTATCAGCGGAAAAGGCCCGGTTGGTCGCCCCGTCGTTTGCGATGGAGGCGATAGTAATGTCCTGGTAACGAGCAGCCAACATATTCCGCGCATTGCTCCAGGATTCGCCTTGGGCGAAGGTCGCAGGCAAGACCAACGCCAGCACGCCGCCCGGTTTCAGCTTAACGTGCGCCAGATCGATGAAGTTCGACGCCAGTCCGGCGTTGCCGTGCCCAAAGGGTTGAGGGAGGCTTTTGCGTATTTGTTTTAACCGGGCACTCATAGCTTTCTGTTCATCTTCGGAAGTGTTGAAGCCGGCAAAGGAGGGAACAGGAACTTCCGCCGTTTCGTGGTTGGTCGGGCGCGTGAAGGGTGGATTCATAATCACGATATCAAACAACCAAGGTGGAACGCCGAGTCTCTTATCCGTCTTCTTGCTCCTACGGCCAACGATTCTCTTTTCGCCCAAGCTAAGAAGGGGCGTTATGTAGATGTGGTCAATGAGTTCCAGCGAACCGATGTGCGGATGCTTGTTCTTGTCGTAGCCGTAGGGCATCGTAACGATTCTGGTGGTCCCGAAGACGATGTCGGGGTGAGCATTCGACAATGTGGATGCCGCAAGATGCGTGGCGGCGGGCATGATGTCGAAAGCGTAAAGGGATTCCTCGATCATGGCGGAATGAATCGCCGCGTCGTCACACCCCATTCGGCGATGGCGGGTCAAAATGGCGTGGTAGAGCGCGCCGATGAGGGTTCCGGTTCCGCAAGCGAGATCAGCGACTCTCAAGTCCTTCACCACATCCGCGTCTCGCCAGTCTGTTTGCAATCTTGAGGCGGCAAGCTCGGCAAGCAGGGTGGCGGACACCGGCAGGGTGTAAAAAGTTGCGAGGAACTTCCTGTCGGCTATGAGCTTCTGGAACATGCGACCGGAAAGATCGTTCAGGCTCGTAGCGCCCATATCCGCCAGTTTGGACGCCGTCCTGTAAAGCAGGTTCAACACCCGATTCGCTTGCACCGTCGGTATGTTGCTCAGTAAATCCGACGCAATCTTGAAGATCGGCCAGTAGTTGACGTTTTCGATGATCCACTGCCAACATTCGATGACTTCGATATTGATGAACCCGGTCGGGCCCCTCAATTCACCAATCGGGGATATCCCCTGCCGTCCCTCGATGCGCGTATGAAACACGGCGGCGTTGGCGATGATGGCGACCGCCATGCGGTTGGTCTGCTCTCCTGAAGACTGGTGCAGATGCTCAGCGATTTTTTGGTGTACGCTCAAATCCGCCGTTTTCAAGATGTTAGCTGCTTGGGTAACTCCCTCTTCAAGAACGTCCGTAGTTCTTGATATGAGGGATTCGGAGAGGCTCACCGATTCCAGGCAGTTCGCCACGTCGTCGATGCCTCCTTGCAGCCAGCCCTTCTCGGGCCATCTTTCAGTGTCCCCAATTTTTGTTTCAGAAAGAACACAATAGGTGAAATTCGCTTCCCTGATTGCGTCTGCAATTCCACCCTGATCTACAGTCCGCAGTTCGGACGGAATGCGAAGCGCAATGACGTTTTCTATCGTTCTAGCGTCACTCGCCAAACTTTCACCCAGGCGGGAAGCGGCGTCCTCCTCAACCGTGGCGGCAGGCATGAACTCCGTCTCTATCGCCACCGGAGAGGTATCCGGAAGCGAAAGTATCAGGTCAGGCTGTTTTCCCGCAGATCCTTGCAGGACATGAGTTTGCTCAACACCAATGGATTCTTTCCAAAGCGGGTGTTTTTCGCGCAATACTTGGCCGAACACGGAATTAAAAAACTGCTCCGTCGTGGACGCTCTTTGCATCTAGGGCAATCTCCCTTGAGTCCGCCTACGGGCAAGGCCAGTCAAAATTTCGAGATTGTTTCTTTTAATGGAAAGGCCGCCAGAGAAAATACCCCCTTCCCCATCTTCCGGCAACTGCAGTCGCTCTCCTACAAATACCCCCCCCATCGCCCGCAATCCCTCCCTCATCGGGGTTGTTGAAAAAGCCCCTCCTCGCTCGGAATTGACCACCGCCGTCATTCCGGCGAAAGCCGGAATCCATTCCCAAGCGGAATGACAATACTCCGGCTTTTCATCTCCCCGTCATTGGCGGGAACCAATCAGAAAATAAAAAACAAAGGCAAAACACATGGATTCCGGCATGCGCCGGAATGACGAACAAAACCGCACCGCCTCGTAGTGACCTGTCCCTACGGACCCCCCTTGCAGAACGCCAACCATACACTCCTCCCTCCCCGGTCGGCTACATACACCGAATCACGAATTCGGGACTTTTTCAACAGCCCCTCATCGGTCAGGATTGACCCTCAAGGGAGTGATTCTCTACTCTCGTCGGTCGACAACAGTTCTCCAGGGAGTGATTCTGCAACTTATCCGTTTCACAGAGGCTCCCCTGTAGCCTTCGTTCGTCATTCCGGCGAATGCCGGAATCCAGAACCGATGAGGGTGGAGACATTCCGGAATTTCATTACTTTTCTAATCGAGCGGGAATAGCGGCGAAAAGCAAATTCCCTGGATTCCGGCATTCGCCGGAATGACGGCTAAAAACGGAAACCGGGCGATGGCGCAGGCGCCCGAGTCCTAGATATACAAACGATCTCACGCTGGCATCCGCACCAACACGCCTTGAGACGCAAAAACGCCCCGCAGCGCGTGCGGGGCGCTTCATGCGAGTAGAATCTTGTGCTCGGTATGTTCGTCTAGGCCTGATCTCCGTTGGTGCGCAGGCGGCCAAGGACCTCCATGACGTGATCCGGCGTGATGGGGATGCGCGTGATGCGCGCGCCTATCGCCTGGCCCGCCGCGCAGGCCACCGCCGCGGCTCCCGCCGTGCAGGGGGGCTCGCCGATTCCCTTCGCCCCGTAGGGACCGAGGCCTTCGCCGGATTCGAGGATGACGTTGTCCCACTCGGGCGTATCCACCGAGGTGGGGATGAGGTAGCCGTGGAACTCGTTGTTCAGGAGCGCGCCCTTTTGCGTCAGAACTTCTTCGGCCAGTGCGTGGCCGACGCCCATCATCGCGCCGCCCTCGAACTGTCCTTCCACGTGCTGCACGTTGATGGACTGGCCGACGTCGTGGCCCGACCAGTAGTTGAGCACGCGAAGCTCGCCCGTATCGACGTTCACCTCGACTTCCGCCGCGTGAACCCCGAACACGTAATCCATCCAGCCGCCCGCGTCGCCGTATTGCTCGTGGCCCTCGAACTCGTGGACGCCGATTTTCGTCTTGCCCACGGTGTGGAGGTCGACCCCCATCTTCTTGCACTGGGCCGCGGCTTCCGCAAAGGCGACCCCGCGCTCCTCTGCGGCCTTGACGAAAACTCTTCCGCCTTGAATATCCAGATCCTCAGGATCCGCTTCGAGCAACTCGGCGGCGCCTTTCAGGATTCTATCCCTCAGTTCGCTTGACGCGCGGTAGCACGAACCGCCCGAAATCATCGTCTGGCGGCTGCCGGCCGTAACCCCAACGAGCGGGGTGACGTGGGAATCCGACATCGTCACCGTCACGTCATCCAGTGCGATCCCTAAGGCTTCGGCGGCAATCTGGCGATTCGTCTGGGTCTGGCCCGCGCCCACGTCCGAGGCGCCGGTGCGCACGCTCACGCTGCCGTCCTCGTCGATGGACACATAGACCTCGCCCTCGTTCCTGGGCCTGCCGTATCCGCCCATGTTCGCGACGACCCCGACGCCCACGCGCCAGGGGCCGTGGTCCTTCTCTGGGACGCGGCCCGCCGGGCGGCCGATGAGCCTCTTGGTCTCCGCCGCCAGTTCGGGCAGCATCACCCGGGAGGGCACGGGCTGGTTCTGCATGAGGGTTTCGCCCTTGGTGATGAAGTTCATCTCGCGAAACTCCAGGGGGTTCATCCCCAGGCGCGCCGCGAGTTCATCCATCTGCGCCTCATAGGCGAAGCACACCTGGTTCGCGCCCACGCCGCGCATCGCCTCGGTGAAGGGGTTGTTCGTCTTGACGGCGCGCGCGCGGCCCCGGGCGTTGGGGATATCATAGGGGCCTCCGCTCACCACGAGCGCCCCCAGGAGCAGGCCCTTGCTGTTGGCTGCATACCCGCCCGCATCGCCGATGATGTCGACTTCTATCGCGGTGAGCTTTCCGTCCTTCGTTACGCCGGTTTTGTACTTCATGAGGAAGGGGTGCTTCTTGCTGCCGGTGTTCATGGTCTCCTCGCGCGAGTAGGCCATGCGCACGGGCCGCCCCGTCCTGATCGCCAGAAGCGCCATGAAGGCGCCCAGCAGCGGGTGCTCCTTGCCGCCGAAGGCGCCGCCCAGCATCGGGCACTCGTAGCGGACACGGCTGAGCGGCAAATCAAGCGTCCTCGCCACGTTCTGGTAGTTCTCGATCATCTGGGTGGGCACGCGGATGTTCACCACCCCGCGCTCGTCCACCCAGGCCACGCCGCCTTCGGGCTCGATGAAGGCGTGATCCAGACAGGCGGAGAAATAGGTGTTCTCAACGACCACGTACGCCGCCGCAAAGCCGGCCTCCACGTCTCCCTTGTCGGTCTTCCAGTCGCAGACCACCTCGCCCTCCTCGAGGCCGGCGAAGTCGTACGCCCCGGGCAACGGCTCGTAGGCGACGCGCACGAGCGAGGCCGCTTCTTCGGCCAGATCACGGGTGTCGGCGGCCACCAGGGCCACGGCGTCGCCGATGTCCGCCACAACATCTTCGGCCAGCACCGGGAAATCGGGATAGCGGCCCTCGTTTTTCCCGGGAATGTCCTTTGCGGTCAAAACACAGTGCACGCCCGGCAGGGCGAGCGCCGCGCTCGCGTCTATCTCCTTGATCTTCGCCGGCGTCATCGAGGCGCGTACGACTCGCCCGTATATCTCGCCCGGCAAATGGAAATCATCGCCGTAAACGGTATCGCCGACTGCTTTCGCCAAAGCGTCGTCTTTCGTCGGCGACGTGCCGACATGCGTCATCTGAACCATCTTTTCCTCCAGAATAAGACTCGCAAGCTATCCGCGAAGGGATGCGACATCCACCACCTGACCCGTGGTCGCGCTCTGCACGACCGCCTCGAGGACGGCGACGACTTCGAGCCCCTCGGGCCCGCCCGTTTCGGGAGTCGCCTCGCCCCGGGTGCACCTGCAGAATTCATTCATCTCATCCGCCAGGGCGTCTCCACCCACGACGTCAACCTCCGTCCGGGCCTCCTCGCCGACTTTCGCCACGTAGAGTTTTCCGCCTTCCTCTTCGCTATAGGCTCTCATCTTCGTCCCGAAAGCCGCAGTGTCGCAGATTTTGGGAATAACGAAGGTGGACCCGATATAGCCCAGCGGGCCGTTTTCATATTCGATGATGATGCTCGTCGTGTCGTCCAGGTTCGTTTTGCCCAGCACCTTCTTGCTGAACGCGGCCACCTTTTTCGCGGGGCCGGCCAGATACTGGAGGTTGTCGATCATGTGGACGCCCAAGCCCGTCATCGAGCCCGCGGGGCATTCCGCCGGGTCGTTGCGCCAGCCCTGCTTGGGTTCGAACCCCATGGGGAGCGAGAGGTTGGCTTCCAGTTGATGCAACACGCCCAACTCGCCGCTGTCTATCATCTCCCTGATCTTGCGGTTCGCGCCGAGGCGGCGGCGGTGATGTCCTATCTGCAGGGTGACATTCGCGCTCGAAGTCGCCTCGATCGCCTTTTTGGCTTCATCGACGGTCAGGGTGAGTGGTTTTTCGACAAAAACATGCTTACCCGCCGACGCGGCCGCGGAAATTATATCCAGATGCGTCGAATGAGGCGTCGCGACGATGACGCCCTCCACCTCCGGGTCGTTCCAGAGATCGTCCAGGCTGTCCGCCGTCCGGCAGCCGAATTTCTCCGAAAACGCTTTTCGGGCATCCTCGCTGCGCGCGAAACCCGAAACCACTTCGCCGGAACCACCGCGGTTCACGGCGTCCACCAGAACACCGCCCCACCAGCCAAGCCCGACAGAGGCGAGACGCACTTTACCCGTAGCCATTTTCGACTCCTCATTTCCTGAATGGGTGAATTCTCGGCATCCTGCAGACTAGACACCGCATGATTGCATACGAAAAGCACCATAAACCAATATCGCCCGCTTGAAAACCATGCAGGGGGAAATTACACCCGAGAAAAACGGACGAATAAAAAAACCTCCTCCCCTTGCGGGGAGGAGGCTCTCGCGAGGGGTAAAAGACGCGAGATGGATAATTGCGTGGCGGAGGAGCGCCGACCCAATCAGCTACTCCCCGCGCCGGCTAACCGAGGCGTGCCGCCTAAGAACGCCGCGACTAGCACTGCTCATATAATATGCAAGTGCCGTGCCATTTATCAAAAACAAAAAACTCATTATTTATCAATGAGATAAGAATTAATACGATTGGTAAAATTGTCATTTTGTCACACTATGCCCGGCAAAACGACAAATCGTCATGGGTGGGATTGGCTATATGGACGGAATTTTCCTGGTTCAACCCGAATCGGACGATTGCCTGGGAAATTCGTCGAGCGCCTCGGAAACGGCGGCTTTCATCTCATCTCCCTGGGATAGCGCCGTCGTTGCGCCGGCTTCTGATTCCCACAACTCCTCTTGGGAGCCTAAGTCCAGCAGGCGTATTTCGACCCTCGCCGTACACACTTCGACGTCTGCGCAGGTGCGGCCGCCACGGGCCAACACCACCGCCTGCGCGCCCGAATCTCTCAACCTCTCCAAATGGGCGCCCGCGATTTCGCCTTCCGCGTTCAGCAAATCGTCCGCTTTTGTTTTTTCGAGTTCCTTCGGCCAGCGAAGAACTATATACCCCTTGGCGCTGAGGGCGTCTCGAACCAGAAAGGCGCCCTGGATCAACTCGATTTTCTTCCCCTCGGGCGCCTTGAGCCCCGCCTGCGCGTAGACGTCCCGGAAAAGTCCCGTCCAGTCACTCGGATAGTGAAAAGGGGCGACGGCGATGCGCTCGAGCGTTCGTATTTTCCCCGGCCTGGCGACGCCCTGTATCGTCGATACCTCATAGGCGCAGGATGAAACCACGAGGAGTGATATCACCATCAAGCAATATCGAAACCTCGGTGCGAAAACCTTGCGTTTCAAGAGCCGACACCCCATGCGATTCTCTCCATCCAGCCAAAGAGCAGCGCATACGCATTCCAGCTTTCACGCCAAATCGACGCGCCGTATGAAGCCGCCACCCCCCAACCCCCCGTCGAGACGAGCGCGGCGCCTCCGATAAAGACAAATCCGAAGAAAAAGATGAAGGCCCAGGAGAAAACCCGCCCGCCGCGCGCAATGTCGGGCTGCGACGCGCCCAGGGCCCGGAACGTCATGAGGACGTGCAGGCAGAGCGTGAGGCCGGCGAGAAACGCCGTCGCCCAGCGAATCTGCGGGTAACCAAAAATCCAGTCGAGCGTCGCGCCCAGAAGCAGGACCACGATCGTCAGAAGCGGGAAGAAATAAGGCGCCAGGGTGATGACGGGGTTCGTTCCGCTCAAGCCCACCTTCCCGCTCCCCCGGTTGACTTCAAAGGAACTCACCTTCTTGCCAGTGAGCAGGGCGAAGGCCATATGCGTGAACTCATGGACGAAGGCGTAGAGAAACTCAGGGGGACGCAAGCGATGCCAGAGGGCGTATGCGATAACGCCCGCGATGAAGGCCCAGCCCTCCGGCGCAGGCATAAACGAGCCCGCGCCGCCTGTGAGAAAAGCAGCCGGGAGGTTTATTCCGAACGAAAACGCCGCCGCCCAACAGGCGGGCAGCATGAATATGGCGATCATCCAGGCCAGGGGCCGGTACAAAAACGATTTCATGAACTCACCCGTCTCGGTCCTCGGGCGGCAAGGCGAACACCCGCAAGCATGGCCCATATCCTGCTCCCCGACAAGGCGGACGAGCGCAAATCCACTCCCATGCAACCTTGACGGCGGAGCGCAAGAGGAATATGCCTGCGCATACGGTTTGTTATGAAATTCATCAGGCGCACTACTCGAAAAGGGGAGTTTTTCATGAACGGCGCAAAAATACTTTCCGGCATGCTGGAGATGAGCGACAGCCTCGTCAGGCGGGCCCTGGAGGGGCTGGAGGATGCGGACCTCATCAAGCGGCCGAGCGATCAGGACAACACCATCGGCTGGCTGATCTGGCACAAGACGAGGGTCGAGGACATCGCCTTTGCGGACGCCTCAGGCCAGGAGCAGTTCTGGATTTCAGATAAGTGGCACGAGAAATTCGGCATGGAACCGAACCCGGGGCAAATGGGCTTTGGGGATTCACTCGAACAAGTGATAAGCCTCGAGTGCAAGAAAGAAAACCTGCTTGGCTACGCCGACGCCGTTCGGGCGCGTGCGTCTTCGGTGCTGGAGAACCTCTCGCCCGAGGATCTGGACAAGGAAATCTCCGCCACGATGGGCCAGACCATCAAAATCGGGGACTATCTGGGCAGGGTGGCCGCCGACAACATCCAGCACGGCGGACAAATTTGCTATCTCCGGGGATTCATTACAGGATTCGGCTGGCTGCCTTTTTAGGGAGCTAGGGGACAAGACGATAATTTAACGAAAATGCTTGACGAAAAACCAAATCCCCATTAGTATGGGTGAACAGGATCATTCCACGCCCGAACGAGACCCCGATTGAGAGCGAAACAGAGCGAAATGACGTCTGTTGAGGCTACTAGTGTACCCACAGAAGCAAATGGGTCAAAAGGACATGAAATGCAAAGGTCGATTAACCGCAGGCGGATAGTGAAGAACGCGAGCCGAAGGCGGAAGAAGATGATCGCCTTTGGCTGGTATGGCGGAAAATTCTCGCACCTCGATTTCATTTTGCCGCATTTGCCGGACGACGCCGTGCATTTTTGTGATGTATACGGCGGATCGGCGGCGATTTTGATCAACCGAAAACCCAGTTTGGTGGAAACATACAACGACCTCGATTCGGAACTGGTCAATTTCTTCGAAACATTGAGGAACCACGGGGAGGAACTGATCAAGGCGATCAGCCTCACGCCGTTTTCACGGGAAGAACTCGTCAAGGCGTGTCGTTTCGAACCCGACTTGCCCAGTCTGGAAAGGGCGAGAAGGTTTTATGTAAGAGCCAGACAAACGCGCACCGGCTTGGCCCAAACGAGCAGCGAGGGTCGCTGGGCCCATTGCGTGCTCACCTCCCGGGCGGGTATGGCCGGAGCGGTTTCGCGCTGGCTAGGCGCCATCGACGGGCTGCCTGAGATAGTCCAGCGACTTCTGCGGGTGCAGATTGAAAATGTCCCCGCGTTGGAACTCATCGAACGCTACGACACGGAAGATACGTTGTTTTACATGGACCCCCCGTATGTGCACGAAAGCCGCAACGATTCCAATGCCTATGGATACGAGATGACGGACGAGGAACACGCGGAGCTCGCCGATATGCTGCATTCCATTCGCGGCAGGGCCGTCGTATCGGGGTACAGGACAGCTCTCTACGACAGGCTGTTCGCCGATTGGGTGAGAATCGATGCGCCGACCAAGACGTGTAATTCATCGAAGGGGCAAAGACAGGAATCTTTGTGGTTGAACTTTCATCCGGGAGATAATGGTGGCGGAGAAGAAAATCTCCCCGGATGTTGAATCGGCGCGTGAGTTGCTGGATGAACTTTGGGAAATAGTAACTCAAGAAGAAAGTGGGGAAATAAACCAGGATATCGCCAAACTCGTCGGCAGCCGCTTTGTTTCGATTCGATATTGTTTGCCGACCCAGTTGCTCGGAAAACTCACCGACCCCAAGCTGGATTGCCTTTGCCTGCAAAAGGGCAGTGGCGATTCCGATTCGCAGTGGGACCCCAGAAGTTTTTCAAACAAAGTAATCGTTCCATGGTCAGCGGAAAACCAGTCCGTCTTGGGTACGAGCCCTGACCCGTATGTAAGCAAGCCCCTCCGCAAGGCGCGCCTTGAAGAAAATCCCCAAAACGTCAAAGGAAAAGAAGAGTGGGTTTTACTGTATCGGGTTCTGGATGAGGTCGAACGGCGAGGTTCGCAAGAATACGCGCGCCTGCGCATGTCGCAGACGTTACGGAGCATTCACGGGAAATTCGCCGAACTCGTTTTCGAATACATCGTGCCGGAGAGAGTGAGCATCGAGCAGACGGAAAAGCTCATCGGTGAATTTTTGTCCGAAAGCAGCGGAGGCGACCGGGGGCTTTCCGTTGCGGCGGCCTTGTTCGAGACGTTCGGCAGGTATTTTGGAATTTACAGGGAGGTGAAGCGCCACGCGATAAACGCTGCCGATCAAGCGACGGGTATGGCCGGAGATATCGAGTGCATCGGCGGCGACGGAGAATTGAGACTCGCAATAGAGGTGAAGGAAAGAAACGTGACGCTTGCGGACGTGAGAAGCGCGGTGTTTAAAGCGCGAAAGGCCTCCTTACGCGAGTTGCTGTTCAATGCGCCCGGCGCGAATCCACCCGAAAAAGAAGAAATTGCCGATTTGTTCGCCAAGACATGGGCGTCGGGCACGAATCTTTATCGTCTTTCCATCGATGAACTCGTCAGGGTCGGCCTCTGCCTCACCGGCGAACCCGGCAGAAAAGATTTTCTGGGAAACGTCGGCAAGCAGTTGGACGAATACGGCACGCAGCCGAGCAACAGACAACGCTGGAAAGAGTTGCTTGAGGAGATATAGGGGGGGAAGACCGTAGTGTCCCTACGGCCAGTTCACTGGCATTTCCGAAGAGGATGCGCTAGCGGAGTTGCTCAAGATGAATCTGGAAATGATAATATGATGCTCTAAGCGGGGTTCTTCAACATTCAGAACGCAGATGAGAAGGAGCAAACACCATGACGGGCGAAGACAACAAAGAGCCACAGGAGTTATCTGCACCCATTAGGTCTCAAGAACGTTTAATTAAGGATGCGGCGACTCCTACAAGTCATCACACTGATACCTTGGATAGTGACGGAGAAGGTGGGGGACAAGAAGTAGAACAATCCGGTGGCAACGCAAGTAGCAGCGATGGTTCCCAAGGCGACGGCGAGAATACACAGAGCGATGAATCTTAAAACATATCAGCCCGGTTGATGATGATGGAAAAGCTCCTCGGTTCAAGTTTTGATGGTGGCGAGTAACACAATTGTGAAAGGAAAACATTATGAATGACAAGGACCACGAAAGGTCGGTCAAATCTCGCTCTAAACTTCTTGAAAAGCTCCCATTTAACGAATCGGAAATGCTCGAATTAAGCGAGCCGGTTTCCCATCATCTCCAAATTCTACCCGCTATTAGTAACGAGGACCTAAAGAATAGTGGCAATCCACCTAGCGACGGCTCGGGCGACGGCGATAATCTGCAAAAGGGAACAGGAGAGCGACGGATAAGTTCCCAAGATAAACCAAATCAGAAGCAGTAGGGTTTTGGATTTGTCTTGGTTATATTGCTTCATCAATAACATGGACAGTGGAGATTGGATACTTTTTGGTCTACTTGTTCTCAATGGAATCACGCTTGGTTTCACCGCTTGGTGGATTCGCAGACAAGCAAGAACGAGTGACCTGAATAGCTATTTGCAAATCAGAGAACAATTCTCTAATAGTTGGCGGAAATTCAGGGACGCGGAAGAGAAGAACAAAAACTTCGAGTTAGTCGAAGTTCTGAGTCTGCTTGAGGGAACATGCCACCTGCACAACAAGAGCCTCTTTTATGGCACCACCAAGGAACAAGTGAAAGATTACATGCGCGAAGTAATCCCGCAGGTTCTCAAAAACGAATACGCCAAGAAACAGTTCATCAAAAGTATGTCCAGCCCCAAGACATATTCCGAGATTCGGGGGTTTGCAAAATCACAGCGAATTAAAGAAGTGGAAGAAACGTTTCGGCAAGCAGAAGAATCCAAGACGAACGGATAAAGTTCGCGCACCGAGATCTCATTGCCCCCTCTATATACCAGTTGCCAATTTGTCTCCCTAACCGGAATTGATCTCACCACCTCGTCACTCCGGCAAAAACCGGTGGCAACCACGGGGGACTAGTCGGATGAGAAATTGTTCAGTTCTGGATTCCGGCATGCGCCGGAATCACGGTAATATCAAAGAAGCGCGGGCGGCTCGCGAGCCGCCCGCTACAAAGATCGTCAACATCGGAGCAACGCAATCAAGGGCGGACAACATATCCTTCTATCGTATTATCACTTATTCACCTTCTCACGCCCACGAGCAAACGCGCATGCTCATCCCCTCCTCGGGAAAGCGGCGCGGGCGGCCACAGAGGGCCGCCCCTACAACTTCCATAAAACCGGACAAGACCGCAATTCCCCGCAATTGCCGTACTTCCTCATATCCCGTATTCCGCTATCGTGCGCGCGACGCGGGGAAGGAATTTCTTCCGCTTTGGTCGGAATCGACCCTCGCTGACCGCTGGGGTCAATCCCTCATTCATCAATCGGGATTGATCACCAAGAGGAGAGGAGGCTTTCTTATGGAAACCGGCGAGAGGGCGAGCGTGAAGGCGGCGATTGCCGCGTACTCAGTCGGAAGAACCCATCCCTCATCAATCATGTTTGATCCTCACCGCTCGGGATCGGTCACGGCGAGCAGGGGAGGCGTGCTCATGGACCTGGAAATGACGAGAAAAATGAAAATAATCCAATTTCCTGCAAATATCGATAAATTCACGGGGTTTTTCGATAAATTTCTAAAAAGAATTAGCCATGTAAACGGTTGTAATACAAAGAGTTGCTTTCAAATCTTTGCGACTTGCACTCAGATTTAGCGACAAAAAAAGGTTTTCGCCTCCCCCGCATTTCCCCGCACCTGCCCGCAATTGCCCGCAGCCTCCTAGGGGAGTTCAGCCTTCAGCGGACGCGACATGAGGGCCCTCACGGCGTCCTTGGGACCCCTGCCCTCGAACAATATGGCGTGCACCTCGCGGCATATGGGCATCTCCACCCCGAACTTATCCGCCAGCCCCACGGCCGCCGGCGCAGTGGAGACGCCCTCGGCGACGGCCGTCATGGATTCGAGTATCTTCTGCAAGGGTTCCCCTCTCCCCAATCGCACGCCCACCGTTCTATTCCTGCTCAGATCTCCCGTGCACGTGAGCACAAGATCGCCCATTCCCGCGAGGCCTGCGAACGTCTCCGCCCGCCCGCCCATCGCTACGCCCAATCGCCCGATTTCCGCCAGCCCGCGCACGATAAGCGCCGCCCTCGCGTTGAGCCCGAGTTCCATGCCGTCCGCGATGCCCGCCGCCAGGGCGATGACGTTTTTGAGCGCCCCGCCGAGCTGGGCGCCGATGGGGTCAACGCCCGTGTAAATCCTGAAATGGGGCGCGGAGAGCGCTTCTTGAATCGCGTGCGCCACTTCGGAATCATCAGACGCCGCCGTGATGGCCGTGGGTCTTCTCTCCGCAAGCTCGCGAGCGAACGTAGGCCCAGAGAGACAAGCGAGCACGCGCTGCTCGCCACCTGCTTCACCGATGCATTCAGAGATAATCTGGCTGGGCAGGCGCAGGGTATTTTCTTCCACGCCCTTCGTGGCGCTGGCGATAATCGTTTCCTCGTGAATCGAAGGCGCCAGCTTCGCCCACACTCCTCGAACAACGTGGCTCGGCATCACACTCACGAGAATATCCTGCCCCGCCGAGGCGGCTTCGGCCAAATCGGACGTGAACCGCAAGTTTTCATGAAGGGCGATACCCGGGAGATACACGTCATTTTCACGTTGCGAGGCCATGCGAACACAAAGGTCGGCTTCAAAAACCCAAAGCGTCACTTCGTGGCCGATTTCAGAGAACAAATCCGCCAGCGCCGTTCCCCAGGCGCCGGCTCCTATTACGGCGATTCGTTGCGGCGTCATTATCTCATCCCGCGCGACCCGTTTTTTTCTTCCCTGCGGACTTTGCAGCCACTCTTTTTTTCGCCAATGCCTGCTTCCTTGCCATATCGCCCTTGGCGGCGGCTTTTTTGCCCGCAGCCGATTCGGCTTCCCACTTTAATTTGTGCTTGAGATGCTTTTCTTCTTCCCAAACGTGCTGTGTGCCGTCGCCCATGAAGACGACAAAAACCTCACAGCCATCGGGGTATTCATAGGGTCCATGCGGCAAATCCCACCCGAAAACATAATCGCCCGGCCTCAAATCCTTGCCCGCTACGCACATCCTACCCCGAGTCACCAGAATGGAATGCCAACTCTTGTGCGTATGACTAGGTTCCACATAGCCTTTCGGAAATTTCACCTTCATGTCGATGCGCTTCATCACCGGATCATGGGCGAATATCTTCACCTTAACCCCTTTCGGCAGCGTAAGCAGTTCGTTGCTCACATCTTCTTGCCACTCGACATCCTTGGCATAGATGGCGCGGAAACGGTGGTCAAAATCTTGTTTGGCGGCCTTTCCCCTGGTTGTCTGTTTCTTTGCAGGCATGTCATCTCCTAATGAAAATGCTCAAAAACCCCACGATGCTGTTGTTTTTCCAAATGGTTTTGGCTGAGATTCGTCTTTTTGCTCTCAGACAGTATGGCCAAGTTCTGTCCAGCAATTACTTCAAATAAACGCCATATGGAAAAGTATACTTTATGCTGAAAGAACTACGAAACAAGGAATTGATTTCGATGAAAGATACAATTCTATTCGTTTAGAGCAAAAATTCGAGAGGCGATATCACGGCCCAATATATGTCTGTTTCCATTGACCAATAACGTTACCGTACCTGCGAGAGGCGATTGCTCGATGACCTCAATGGCCATTTCGGGGAAAAAACCAAGCTCTCCCAAGTAGCGCAATATATTTGGATCATCTTGCAAAACACGGGTGATTTTTGTGGCTCGCCCCACCTCAAGCGATAGTAGACCAATTTCCTTCGTATCAATCATGGTGCCATCTTTTGCGGGAATCGGATCCCCGTGGGGATCCAAGGTGGGATAGCCAAGTTCTTTGTCCAAAACGGCTTCCAACTCCTCGCTCAAGACATGCTCCAATTCTTCCGCCTCGACATCTACCTTGTCCCATTCAATTCCCATCTTTTGGTTGAGATACAGTTCGAGCAATCGATGATGCCGAATAATCTCTAAAGCGACTTTCTCGCCTTTTTTGCTTAAGACAACCCCCTTGTATGGCTTATATGTCAACAAACCCAAGTGATCGAGTTTTTTGACCATGCTCGTTACCGATGCCGCCGATATTTCCATGCACTCGGCAATCGCGCTCGTAGTGACGGGAGACGCCTTTTGTTGAAGCTTGAAGATATTTTTCAAATAATCTTCGATATGTTTGCTTAACCGTGACGATGACTCGGGCAAAGAACAATCCCCTGCTTAGCATTAAAAACCAAAAAATTATCGTAAATTCAGCACTTGCAGGTGTCAACCAATTATATCACCCCAAAATGCGCTAATGGGGCTCCTATCCGACTCAATCATACACAAACGTGGCTGTTATTGATTTACGCATTAGACGCTTAAGACCCACAGGAATCGGCTCGAACGGCGCCGCCTTGGTGACCGCGGCCATTGCCAAGTCATCGAGAATTCGAATGCCTGCAGACTTTATTAGACGCACTTCCTCCAAAGTTCCATTTTCTCTCAGCTTAAAACGCAACAACAACTTGCCCCCGTACTTTTGCGCCTCTGGAGGCCATATCCAGGCATTCTGGATTCTTCTCTTTATATGAGCGAAATAGGAAGCGTATCGAAAATCACGCGTATCAAGCGAAATCGTTTCACCTTCTTCTTTTTCCAGGTCTTTATCCAACAAACTTTTTTTTGCGATTCTGTCCGCCTCTTCATCCGAGAGATCGAACTTGGGGGCATTGGGCTTTCCCTTTGGCTGGGGCTTCACTCTAAATAGCGCCAAAGGGTCTTTTGTTTCAGGCCGCTTGGGGGCTGGACGTCGCGGCCGAATCGGCCGAGGAACCGGTTTCAACGCGGCTACTTTAAGCTTCTCTTTTCTTATTCCCTTTGCTTGGACTTTCTTTTTCTCTTTGGGAGGTTTCTTCCTGACGATCTCCTTCAGCACCTTTTTCTTGACCACTGGTTTAGGCTTGCGCTTGTCTTTTGCAACAACCTTGTTTACGATTTTTTTCTTTATTGGTTCTACACGCGCTTTTGATTTTATCTTTTCTTCTTTTGGTTTGATTTTTTCTCTAAGAGCAGGTGATGGGATTTTAAGTGGAGGCTTAGGGGCCGGGCTAAGTCTCGCCGTTTCTATTAACTGGGGCGTTTCCTTTGTTTCCGGTGTCGGCAGAGCTTTCCTTTCCTTCGATTTCTCCACCTTATTAGGCTCAGGCTTTGGCATTGCGACTGCCGGGGGTGTAGGCCGCACCGGCGTGGCGACTGGAACTGGAAGCTTCGATTTTGGAGCTGGCGCTAAAGACGCTACATTAGGGACAAGCTCACCTCTACGCGAGGGAATACGGTCTTTGTTTTCGCGCCTTAAGAGCGGGGTCTTGCCGGGTTTGCCGGAACCACTTTCTTTTCGGTTGGCATTCGATAAAAACCGACTTTGGGGGTTAGGTGGAAGTTTTTTCTTGGCCTTCTCGACGGCTACGACTCGAAACTTCAGAGGACGGCTTGTCTTGACAGGTTTGCTCCAAACGTATTCATGACTTGAGGCCGCGAATACGAACAAGTGCAATGATAGCGATATCAAGAAAAGGGTGAACGGAAGTTTTTTCGACTCATTTCTCGCCATATATCCCTCTCTGCTCAATCTCCATTATCGTCTGTATGAGTGCGAGAAGGTAAACGCGTGGCCTGAGTGCTCAAAACCCTTCGATTTTGATTTTATGAGACGAGTGGCTTCTCTTCAAGGCGTCCAAGAAAGCGCATCGCCACACAAAAAAAGGGGGCCTCCGAGAGGCCCCCTTTGAACATCAGAACAACAACTTACATCATGCCGCCCATACCGCCCGGAGGCATGCCACCCGGCATTCCACCACCTCCATTTTCCTCCGGCTTTTCGCTGATGATACACTCTGTCGTGAGCATCAAACCAGCCACGGAAGCAGCGTTTTGTAGAGCGGAACGAACCACTTTGGTCGGGTCGATGATGCCTGCCTTGACCAAATCTTCATATTCGCCCGTCGCCGCGTTATAACCGTTGTTTCCTTTTAGACCTTTTACATGCTGCACGACCAGGGAACCCTCTACGCCCGCGTTGTTCGCAATTTCACGCAACGGGGACTCAAGCGTACGGGAGAGGATATCGATGCCAACCTGCTGATCCCCTACCACATCAACGTTACCCAAGGATTTCTGGGCGCGAATCAGGGCGACGCCGCCGCCGGCCACGACACCCTCTTCCACGGCCGCGCGAGTTGCGTTCAGAGCGTCTTCCACACGCGCTTTCTTCTCTTTCATCTCGGCTTCCGTGGCGGCGCCTACATTGATCACCGCAACGCCACCGACCAGCTTCGCCAGACGCTCCTGGAGTTTCTCGCGATCATAGTCGCTCGTGGTCTCTTCAACCTGGTTGCGAATTTGTTTGACGCGGCCTTCGATATCCTTGGCCTTGCCTTTCCCTTCGACGATGGTGCTGTTGTCCTTGTCGATGGTCACGCGCTTCGCTTGTCCGAGGTCGTCCACGGATACGTTCTCGAGCTTGATGCCTAAATCTTCGCTCAACATTTTGCCGCCGGTCAGAATCGCCATATCCTCGAGCATGGCTTTGCGACGATCGCCGAATCCGGGGGCTTTGACCGCCGAGCAATTGAGCGTGCCGCGCAGCTTGTTCACCACCAGCGTCGCCAGCGCTTCACCTTCGATGTCTTCGGCGACGATGAGAAGCGGCCGGCCCATTTTTGCAATTTTCTCGAGTAGCGGGAGAAGGTCCCGCATGTTGGAGATTTTCTTCTCATGGAAGAGGATATACGGATCTTCCAAAACGGCTTCCATGCGGTCCGGATTCGTTACGAAGTAAGGGCTTAGATAGCCTCTGTCAAACTGCATGCCCTCGACGATGTCGAGAGAAGTTTCCATGGATTTGGCTTCCTCGACGGTGATGACGCCGTCTTTGCCGACTTTATTCATGGCCTCGGCGATGAGATCCCCGATTGTCGGATCATTGTTGGCCGAGATGGTGCCGACCTGCGCGATCTCTTTCTTATCGCGAACGGGCTTGGAAAGTTTTTCCAACTCATGGACGATCTTAGCGACGCCTGCCTCGATTCCACGTTTCAAGTCGATGGGATTGGCACCGGCCGTTACGTTGCGCAGACCTTCCTTGAACAGAGACTGGGCCAACACGGTCGCCGTCGTGGTGCCGTCGCCCGCGACGTCCGAGGTCTTGCTCGCCACTTCGTTGACTATCTGTGCGCCCATGTTCTCGAAATGATCTTCGAGTTCTATTTCCTTGGCCACCGTTACGCCGTCTTTCGTGGAGGCGGGAGAACCGAATTTCTTGTCGATCACGACGTTGCGCCCGCGGGGGCCTAGCGTCACCTTCACGGCATCGGCCAACTGATCCACGCCGCGCTTGATCTTCGAGCGGGCCTCTTCATCAAAGAGTATGATTTTTGACATTTCGTAATGCTCCTTAGTTGTTGGACAACCGGCTAGTTGATGACCGCCAGCACGTCATCTTCGCGCATGATCAGATACTCTTCACCCTCGGACTTCACCTCGGTGCCCGCATACTTGGCGAAAAGAATTTTGTCACCCTCATTCACCTCGGGCGCCTGCCTTTTCCCGTCGTCGGTCACCTTGCCGGGGCCCACGGCGATAACTTCCCCTTCATGGGGTTTTTCTTTCGCGGAATCAGGAATGATGATTCCGCCGACCTGCTCCTCCTCGTCCGCATCCAGACGTTTCACCAAAATGCGATCCTGAAGAGGCTGTATCCTGGTTTTAACCTTTGCCATCACTTCCTCCTTGTAAAATAAAGAAATGTTGCTTCTAATCGGGACACCCAACTGAAAATGATCTCTATCGTCCGCAAGTCGTCTTTCGGGCGAAACGACTCTTGAACTCTCACCTCATTCCTTCTGAGCGAGGTATAGGGAAAAAGAGACCATATGTCAAGCGCTGTTAGCACTCAAGGTACTAGACTGCTAACAACGCGGCTACTTCAATTAAATATCTGATTTCTATTTACTTATCGGCACATCCGGAAATGGCGGCGGGTCCAGTATGAATAAATTCCTGGAATTTTCGCAAAATCCCGCCCTTCGTCCATCCCGTGATCGGGTGACGTATTCCGCATCATGGGCTATCTTCTCGTCGAATTATGGCATCCACGTTTCTCCTCGCTATGGAGAACCTCTCATACGCAACGCAGAAGGAGTTTGATTGAAATGCCGTACAAGAACCTGTTGATCGAGAAATCACAAGGCATCGCGCTCATCACCATCAACCGTCCCGAGAAGCGAAACGCGCTCGACCCGCAGACGTGGCGCGAGGTGGGGACCGTGGTGGAAGAACTCGAAGCGGACACCGACGTTCAGGTCATTATCTTCACGGGCGCGGGCGAGAAATGCTTCGCCGCGGGCTCGGACATCGCCCAGATCAAGGAGCGAAGCTTCATCGACGGGCTGGCGGCCCCCTCGCAGCGCGCCCTCATGCGGCTCGAGGCAATTGAGAAGCCCGTCATCGCCGCGGTCAACGGCTTTGCTCTAGGCGGAGGCTGTGAACTTTCAATGGCTTGCGACATCCGCATCGCGAGCGAAAACGCCAGATTCGGACAACCGGAAGTCAATCTCGGCATCATGCCCGGAGCCGGCGGCACCCAAAGGCTCGTCTCCCTCGTGGGCGTCGGAAGAGCGAAGGAACTCATCCTGACGGGCGACATCATCGACGCGCGCGAGGCCCACCGCATCGGGCTGGTGAACCAGGTCGTCCCGGCCGAGGAACTGCTGGAAACTGCGCGCAAATGCGCGAAAAAGATGATGAGCAAAGGCCCGCTGGCGGTGCGCATCGCGAAAATCGCCATCAACACGGGGCTCAAGTTCGGCCCCGAGGCGGGCATGGTGGCCGAACGGCTCGGCCAGGCCTGCCTGATGACGACCGAGGACAAGGTCGAAGGCGCCTCCGCGTTCCTGGAGAAAAGAGCCGCCGAATTCAAGGGAAGATAAACGAAATCAAATATTTACAGCGTCTTAGGCGATGCGATTAGAGAGCGAGAGGCGCCATTCATGGATGCGTGAACTTACTCTCCCGGCGCCGGGCGGACACCCCGAGCGGGCGCGCAACTCCCCGCAATTCCGCGCATTTGCCGTCACCGCAGGAGTAGCGGTCCATGGCAGAATTCCTCTGCGCTGCAATGCGGCGGCGTCTTTCCGACCCTCCCAAAAGTATTCATTTATTTATCGAATAACACCGTGAATTTATCTAATTTTATCGATATTTTCACATATTATTTTTTGCATTTTGCGTGTCCCTCACTTCGCCTGAGCGACCGCCCGACTCCTGTAGTCCGCGCCGCCTCCGCCACCTGAAAAACCGAAGGCGGTCGGGCGGCCTTCCGGGCATACCCCATCGCCCCGAAAAACCCGCGACGGAATATGCGGGGAAATGCGTTTGGATTATTTCCGATGGGGAACGGAGGAACTGGCGATCGAGACAAGAAGTGAATCCGAATCTTCATCGTCCGCTCCCGAGAAACATTTCCCCGACATCATCCGAGACACACTTACTACTTGCCCGATTGGGAGGGATGATGATATCAATGTTCAGGAGATTAAATGGGCGATAGCAGTTAAGGCTGGCAGTTTTCCTGATTTTTGTCCGCCCCTACATACGATCCCGCCCGACATGTTCAAACACACCGGGCATAGCCGCCACCAGCTTGAATGCGAAACTGGATGAGCATGGCCTCCATCATCGAGAAAACATGCAAAGTCGCCAAACCCGTAATCGTTCACGGCAAAGCGGCATTGCACCACCAAGATTGTTTCGAGTGGTTAGAAAATTGCCGTGAAGAAAGCATTCATGCGATCGTGACGGACCCACCCTATGGCCTAGTCGAATACACAGAGAAAGAGCAACGTAAACTTTTCAAAGGTAAAGGCGGGGTCTGGCGAATCCCTCCATCCTTCGACGGCTGCCAACGTGCGCCGCTCCCTCGCTTCACTACCTTGAGCACCTCCGATCTCGAAAATATGCATGAATTTTTCGAGCGTTTCGGTCGCAGCGCATCGCGCGCTCTGGTTCCCGGCGCTCATATCTTTATGGCGTCCAATCCCTTGGTTTCTCATATCGTCGCGTCTGCGCTAGCCGCCGCCGGGCTGGAAAACCGGGGCGTCATCACTCGACTCGTCATGACGATGCGCGGCGGTGATCGCCCGAAGAACGCGCACGAAGAATTCTCCGACGTCACTGTGATGCCTCGCTCGATGGCCGAACCTTGGTTGTTGTTCCGCAAACCTTTGGAGGGCCGGGTCCAGGACAATTTGCGCAAATGGGGAACCGGTGGACTCCGCCGAATATCAAACAAAAAACCTTTCGGCGACGTCATCTCGTCGCATCCAACCAGATCGTCGGAGAAACGCTTGGCGCCGCATCCATCCTTAAAACCCCAAGCATTTTTGCGTCAACTGGTCCGCGCCGCCCTGCCGCTGCAAAAGGGCGTGATACTCGACCCGTTCGCGGGTTCGGGTTCGACGCTCGCCGCCGCCAACCACATCGGCTACCGAAGCATCGGGGTCGAATCCTCAGAGCGATACGTGAAACTCGCCCAACAGGCCATACCGAAACTGGAAGCAATCAGGTGTCCAGATACACTCAACTGCGCCGCAACTTTCGAATACCCTCTCTGTCCAAAGTAGCCGTTCTGGTCCCCAGTTCGCCTCGCGGATTTTTACGAAAATCATCGACGGTGACGTGGCCGAGATAGACTTCAGAAAATTTCATGGCTGCGCGATCAACAGCAGGTTCCGTCTCTTTGTCGACTAGGTAAACAAAGACGCACATCCATTGCTTCCTTGCGCCGTGCGTATCGACGGCTCCTCCTGGTTTACGCGTACTTTTAACCTCGACGCCTTCATCTCCGGCCTTTACTGAATCATTAGGATATACACCGTTCACAATGAGGTCCGGGTGACCGTTGTGATACCGGTTCTCAACCAGGGTTCGCGAGTGCTGCGCCATGCTCGCCGTAATCATGTCGGAAATCAGCCCGGACATGGCGGCGGGCCGCAACATTTCATCCAGGCGTTTGATGCCCTTGTTGAACAAATGCGTATTTACGTCAAAAAAGAAATCGTAGACATCTTGCATGACCAATGCAAAATCTTCCCGGCGAAGCTGATAAGGCGACTCTATGTCGGGATTGAATTTCGAAATATCGGGCGTCTGCCGGATGATAGGCATGGGTAAGTCCTAAACAAGCAGGGGAAGCGATTCGAGTCGCATCCTTGCCGAAAATGAGCCATCGCACAAGAACCGCAATACGCCTCAACCACTTCACCCCCCCCTACCCCGTCAAACCATCGATGATGCTTCGCCATTCATCGGGCGTGACTTCCACGATTCGCATCTCACCTATCGAGACGCTGCATATCACGACGTCGACCTGAAGATCCTTGAGGGATAAGAGACTGCTCGCGAGTTCCGCCTCATCGCCCCCGTCATCGGCGACGACGATGGTCTTCCACTCTCCATCGTCGAGATAAATCGCGTCGCCCGTGAAGAGATACGTCTTGCCGTGGGGTGAGCGGTAGCGGTAGCAGACGCTGTTATTCGTGTGGCCGGGCGTATGGATAACCTCTATGTCGCCGCCCAGAAACTCGCGCGGGGGAGAACCGAAAAGCACGTCGGCGGAAACCGCTTCTGGGAGATAAGGTTCCACGAGCGCGTGGCAACACAATTTGGAGCCGAAACGCCCGGTCACCTCGGCGAGCGATTCATCCACCTCGTGGCAATGGCTCAGGCAGTGATGCGCGATTCCGCCCAGATCGCTTATCTCCTCAAAATCTACGGTGCTCCTCGGGTTGTAGAAGAGGACGTTTCCCCCCGGGCGCTCCAGCAGATAGGCGTGAACGGTCAAGACGCCGAACTGCTTCTCCTCGGCCGTCCGCCAAAGGTCGGGGTAGAGACGCTTCATCCCTCAAATTCCTCCGCTCGGAAAGCCGGGCCGCTCAACGCCGCGGCGCAGCGGATGCGCATTCCCGGCGCGCATGGAGACTGGATGGGAGAAGCGGGCAACGGCGCTCCAGCCCGAGCGTCCCCCCTCCTCAAATGCTTACTCCGACGGCTCGTCATAGGAGATGAAGGTGATGTCCACCGCCTCGTTGCGGCCGGGAATCAGGGCCTGGTAGCCGTCCGAGTAATACCATTTCTCCACAGCCTCCTGGTCGGGAAATTTCAGGAGGACGAACATCTGCCTGTCGTGCTCGCCGGTGAGAACCTTTACGAGTTCTCCGCCCAGCACGAACTCGCCCCCGACGGAGGCGACGATGGCGAGTCCCTGTTCGGCGTAGTTGTTGAATCCTTCTTCGTCCTTGACGGTGATGTGTCCGACCACGAATGCGCTCATGTTCACTCCTTTCGCAAATGGGGCCGCCCGACCGGAAGCGGTTCGGGCCGAGCGACCCGGCAAATGAAATAAAGATTTCACGCCGCGGACATCGCGGCGTCTCTCATCTCTCCTCCCCGTCCGGCCTTCGCCGGAATGGAAGGCAAGACGCTCATGAATCCCTCGGAATGTCCCAAGGTTTCACAAATGGGCCTCGGGATCAACGCCGCCCCGACGGCGCGGGAATGAAGGCGTGCGGACTTACCCGCCCCTGTCGGGATTGACCTCGGGGCATCACTCCCCCCTTGATAGCGCTAAAAATCACTCCCCCCTTGAGGGGGAGTCGGTAAGGTAAGGGCGCAAGCCCGAAAGCGAACCGGTGGGGGGTACTTTTATTTTAGAATCATACCCCCCACCGCATCAGCCTTCGTCCACGGACTCGACTTCTGCGACTCCCCCTCAAGGGGGGAGTAATTTCCGACTAAAGAGCGAGGAAATGCCCATCCCTGAAAACACTACCCCTTTGAAGCGCCCCGCCCCCACCCGTTTTTCGGGCTGGCCGCTTGACCTCTTTTAGGCTAATATGAGGCCATACACAGTGAAGCTGGGTAAATATCCGCCCATGCTTGGTTTTCACGCGCTTCGGCGCAAGAGGGTTTCATTCAGGTCCGCCTGAGCGTTCTTTTTCGTTTCTGATTTTGTGGGGGAAATCCGGTCATGAAAAAACAAGACGTATTCAGAAGCCTGGCCGTTCTAGTGGTCGCGGGCGCGCTCATTACGGGCTGCGCGGACGACCAGATGATGGGCAAGATGAAGAAAGCAATGACGGGCATGAAAGACAAGATAATGGGCAAGAAGATGATGAAGGGCGGTGAGGACCCCGCCGTCACGGCGCGGAAGAAACTCATGCGCGGCATCGGCGCCGACATGAAGCGCCTGAAAACCGCGATGAAGCAAGGCAGCGGCTGGGTGGTCGAGGAGCAGGTGCGCCAGGCCGCCGGGGACATGTACAAGAAAGCGAGCAAGATCAAAAAGGCGTTCAAGAAAAACACCCTGGCGGGCAAGACGACATCGACCGCCGCCATCTGGAAGGACAAGGCGAAATTCGCTCTCATTGCGGACGGTCTGGCCGCGAACGCCGCCGTCTTGGCGCAAATCCACTACAAGGGCGGCCCGGCGGCCATCAAGAAGGCTGTGGGCCTTATCGGCAAACAATGCGGAGCATGCCACAAGTCGTTCAGGAAGAAGAAAAAAAAGAAATAACGAGACCTGAAAGATACAGGAAAACCCCGGCGCGATTCGCCGGGGTTTTCTTTTTTAGAGAAAGGCGCGGAGGATTCATCGTCCATCCAATCGATGAACTCTCTATTTGTAGGGGCCGCATACATGCGGCCCATCGCTGGAAGGCGAAAAAGGAGGGTCGCATATATGCGTGGGGCGGCCCCGAAGAGTCGGTTCCGACCGGAGAGGGAGGGACCGCCACCTACACCCCCTCGCATCCGACGAGACTGAACCATTCCGCCGTCATTCCGGTGTCAAACCCGACCGGGCAGGGGTTGTTGAATAACCCCTCATCTGTCCGGTTTGACCCCCCACCGCATCAGCCTTCGCCAGCGCTCGGCTTCTGCGACACTCCCTCCCTCCTCGGTCGGAATTGACCCTCAAGGGGGGAGTGATTTTGAAGTGGCATCTCGATTGGAATAATATTTCATCTACATCGTTTCGAGCGTTTGATTACTCCCCCCTTGAGGGTCAATCGCGACTGAGGAAGGAGCGATTGCCGATTGAAGAATGAGGGATTGTCGGCAAGACGAGGGCGAAGCCCGAAGTCGCGCCGGTGGGGGGTCATTCACTGATCCGCTACCCCCCGCCCG
The DNA here is from genome assembly GCA_965261085.1 of bacterium. Taxonomy (GTDB): domain Bacteria; phylum UBA8248; class UBA8248; order UBA8248; family UBA8248; genus Bin107. The sequence goes on along the minus strand of OZ253442.1, from coordinate 1,585,275 downwards.
TGAGGGATTCATTCGCAAGACGACTCCTCACCTCGCCTAGCGGGCCGCTGTCGGCCACCAGGCCGTCGCGGTAGAGGATGACGTCGCGCGATCTGGCCGAAATTTTAGATCCGGGCGCGATGACGCCCACCAGATTCATCGGGTCGCTCGCATGAACCATGGTGGGCTTGCCCCGCGCCGGAATCCTCCTCACGGCGCGCAGGGCCTCCACCGCCTCGGGCAAGGCGAACTGCTCGCCCATGAAGCCCGAGACGAAGCGCCCGCCCCGAATCTCGCCCTTCGCTTCCAGGCGTCTGAATACGCGCACCATTTCACGCCAGCGCGGAGCGGCGGCCTCGCGCACGGCCAACTCGCGGAGCACGACACCGTAGCGTTTGAGCAACTGCCGCGCATAGGCCTCGCGCACGGCCTCCTCATCGAGCGGGGCGATAGCGCTTCCCCAAAGCGACCAGCGGCCCACGGGCATGAAGCGCTTTTTCGCCTCGCGCGATATGGCCCTCCCGCCCGGCAGGGCGCGCAGCCGCCGCTCGCCCTTTTTCTTCTCCTTCGCGCTCGCTATCAGGGCCCTGAGACCCGCCACGCCGTCGCCCGTCACCAGACCGCGCGCGACGAGTTCCCAAAGCGCCTCTTCGGCTTCGGTTCTGAGCCTGCCCGTCGCCGCCGTGATGTCGGCCAGAAAAGAGGCCCCCCTGTCCTTCAGAAAATCGAGTATCTCACGCGCCGTGCGAGATAGATTCCCCCGCCAGGCATCTTCGGTTTCGCGTGGTTTCAGGAACAGCCCCACCTCCTCTCTCAACAGAAAGGCCAGAAGGGCCCGGCGCGAAGGCTGCGCCTTCTGGGTCCCTCTGGATCGGCTCCCGCTCTCCGGAACATCGAGCGGCTCGGGCGGAGCGCCCGGTCGCAGGCGTCCCCACGCGACGAGGCCCGAGAGGCAAAGCGCCTCCAGATCGGCTGCGTCGTAGTTCTTGATTCGCGCGGGAAGAATCCGCTCCTCCCAGGCGGGCGCTGGAAGCTCCAGCCCCTGAAGCCGGCGGATCACCTCGAGCACGCCGTCGCGCCCGTGCAGCATGGCGTCCTCGTGCACGTGCTGCCACCTGAGCAGATAGCGGATAAAATCCGCCGCCGTGACGGGTTCTATCTCCCGTCTCAACTTGCCGAGCGTCATCCTGTGGATGCGGGCCAACAATACGCGGTCGCACCATTCGATTTCGGCCTCGGGCGCAAGGCGCGCGAAGCGGCCCCGCAGAACCGCTCCTTCTCCTTCCAAAGCGGCCAGGGCGATATTGACGTCCGGCAACGCGAGGCCGACCCGCGAGGCGAGCTCCTCGGCGGTCACGGGGCCCGACGCCTCCATCCACCCCCGAACGAGAGCGAGAGCCGCCTCATCCTGCGCGGGCGTTTCCGCCTCATCCCCCTGGAAGGGAATCGACTCTGGCGTGAGCTTGATTCCGGGGATCGCAGCGCGTATCAGCGCCATTCTCTCCGCCGGAACCAAGCCTTCCCGTTCGACGCCCTCCGCCCCCCAAGCCGCTTTCGCCACGCGGTTCCGGGCGAGGAGTTCATCCACCCAGGCGGACCATTCGCCCGCTTCCTCCACCGGCAGCACGCAAAGAGAGAGCAGCGCGTCGTGCAGCTCATCCGCGTCGCGCGGAGCAGGCCAGGCCTGCTCGCAAACTTCTTCGATGACGTCTGCGTCGAGCCGGGCGTTTTCCGCGTCATCGGGCAGGGCGCGCCTGAGCGGCACCGCGCGTGAGCGGCGCTCCTCCAATGGAGCGTCGTCGATGAAGGCGTAGGGATTCGCGTTCAGTATCTCGTGCGACATGAGCGAGGGCGCTGGTGTCTCGACGCCGAAAGTCATGATTTTTCCGCTTTCGACCTCGGCGATGAGCGCCCTCAGACTCTCGATGTCCATTGCTTCCGTCAGGCAGTTCTCCACCGTCTCGTTCACCAGGGGATGGTCGGGAGGCTCGATGGGGCCGTGGTGGTTGTCCTGACATGCGAGTTGAGCCGGGAAGACGGCGGCGAGCAAATCCTCCGCGCGCATGCGCTGAATCGCGACCGGCACCTTCTTGCCCCCGCTGCGCCTCGGCAGGGCGAGGGCTCGCGTGGCGTTCCAGCGCCAGCGGTTGGTGAACATGGGCGACTGCAGGGCGGACTGGAGCATGTCTTTCTTGAGCGAAGCCAGGCGCGCGTAGCCGAAAATCGATTCGAGCGGAAAGCTGTGCTGCGATGAGAGCGAGAGTACGATGCCGTCGTCCGTGGCGGCGGCCTGGAGTTCGAAATCGAACGTGAGGCAAAAGCGCTTCCTGAGCGTATGGCCCCACGCGCGGTTGATGCGCCCTCCATAAGGCGAGTGAATCACGAGCTGCATCCCGCCCGCCTCGTCGAAAAACCGCTCGGCCACGATCTCGCCCTGCGTGGGCACGCGGCCCAGCACCCGCACGGTCTCGCGCACGTAATCAATAAGCTGCGATGCGCCTGCGGCGTAAAGCCCGCATTCGGCGCGCATCCACCGAATCGCCTCGCCCGGAGCGTCGAGACGCCCCGCCAACTCACTCCTGAGCGCGGAGACGGCTTCCGAGAGTTCCGCCGTGCGCGAGGGCGCCTCGCCCAGCCAGAAGGGGATGTTGGGCGGAAGACCCTCGGCGTCCTCCACGCGCACCTTGCCGCGCTCCACGCGCTTGACGCGCCAGGAGTGGTTGCCGAGCAGGAAAATGTCGCCCGCGTTCGATTCGATGGCGAAATCCTCGTTCACCTTGCCCACGAAGGTCTCCGCCGCGCCTTCGACCACGTCGTAATCCGCCGTGTCGGGAATCGCGCCGCCCGAAGTGATGGCGCAAAGTCGCGCACCGCGCCTCGGTCTCAAGAGGGCGTTCACGCGGTCTCTGTGCAGGTAGGCGGTGCGCCTGCCCCGGCTGGTGGAAATGCCTTCCGAGAGCATCTCGAGCACGTCCTCGAAAACGCTCCGCTCAAGCTCCCCGTAAGGCTGAGCGCGCCTGATGAGCGACCACAGCGCCTCTTCTTCCACCTCTTCTTGCGCCGCGACCTCGGCCACCATCTGCTGGGCCAGGATGTCGAGGGGCGCTTTGGGGAAGACCACCAGGTCGAGCGCGCCTCCCCGCACCGAGCGAATCGCGGCGGCGCTTTGCAACAGTTCGTCCCTCGTCAGGGGAAAGACGATTCCCTTCGGCACCGCGCCCTTCCAGTGGCCCGAACGCCCCACGCGCTGAAGCAGGGAAGCGAGCGTTCTCGGCGCGCCCAGGTGGCAGACGAGGTCGACGTGGCCGATGTCGATTCCGAGTTCGAGCGACGCCGTGGCGACGATGGCCGCGAGTGCGCCGGATTTGAGTCTTTCTTCGGCGTCTAAGCGGATTTTGCGCGACAAGGAGCCGTGGTGCGCGGCCACGCGCCCCTCGCCGAGTTTCTCCGTGAGCCGGTGGGAGACGCGCTCCGCCAGCCGCCTCGTGTGGACGAACACGATGGTGGTGCGGTGGCTCTCGATGTGGGCGGCGATGCGCTCGAACACCTCGGCCCAGTACTCGTGCGAGGCGATGGGGCCGATATCCAGATCGGCCACCTCGACTGTGAGCGCCATCTCGCGCTTGTGGCCCACGTCCACGATAGCGCAATCAGGAGAACCGTCCTCCCTACGCCTCCCCGCGCCGATGAGCAGGCGCGCTATCTCGTCAATCGGCTTTTGCGTGGCGCTCAGGCCGATGCGCTGGAGCCGATCATTACAAAGCGCGTCGAGCCGCTCCAGAGAAAGCGCCAGGTGCGCGCCGCGCTTATCCCCTGCGACCGCGTGAATCTCATCCACGATGACGGCGCGCGCGGATTCCAGCACCTTCCGGCTTCGCTCGGCCGTTAAGAGGATATAGAGCGATTCAGGCGTGGTGATGAGGATGTGGGGGCGTTTTTTGAGCATGAGCCTGCGCTCTCGCGCGGGCGTGTCGCCCGAGCGCACCGCCACGCGGATCTCGGGAAGCTCCACGCCCTCTTCTCGCGCGAGCGCGCGGATTTCGCTCAAAGGCTCCTGCAAGTTCTTCTGGATGTCGTTGCCGAGCGCTTTTAAGGGAGAGATGTAGACGAGGCGGCAGGCGTCTTCGAGTTCACCCGCAAGCGCGTCTCGAATGAGTGAATCGAGAGACCACAAGAAGGCGGCCAGCGTCTTGCCCGTGCCCGTGGGGGCCGCGATGAGCGTGTCGCGCCCGGTGGCTATCTCGGGCCAGCCCGCATCCTGGGGAGCGCTCGGCTCCCCGAATTTCTCACAGAACCAGCGCGTAATCAGCGGATGAAATGAGTGTCTGTCCATAGCGGAGGCATTCTACCCCAAACGGGGGCGGATGGAATCCACGCCTCAAGGGCGCGTTCTTTTACCGGTCGGGGATGACTACCGTAGGGTCAGACATATATGTCTGCCACCTGCGTGTCCGCCCGCAACAGGAAAACCACGAACCTACTTACGCGAACAAGAAAGAAAACAAAAAAGGGCGGACACGCAGGTCCGCCCCTACAACGTCAAAACCTCACTTCGCCTGCGGCTGCGCATCCTTGAAAAAATCCCGCAGGCAGGCCTCGGCGCCCTCGAAGGATTTGCGCCCGAGTTGGAATATGCTCTTGAGCTTTCCCGGGTCGTGCTCCATGAAATCCGTCTCATAGGCGCTGTCGGTGAACGACTCGTTGATCCGCAGGGTTTTAATGTCCGGGAAGAAAAGATCGCGCAGCGTATCGACGGTGTTCGAACTCGTTCTCGAGAGCGTCATGAAGGTCTTGATCGGCCGTACTCCTGCGATAATCCGCCGCGTCCATTTGCGCGTCTCGGGATAACTGCCCGTCCCGACGCTCAGTATGCGGATATCCTCCCGGGCGACGCCGAGCGGCCCGAGGGCGTCCGCGATGGCGAAAAGCGTGGGGTTGTTCGCCGTGAACCCGCCATCGAGCGCGGTGCGCTCACCATGAATGGGCATGGCGATGCGCTTGTATTTCAGGAACGGATAGGCGGCGCAAGACGCCATAATCGCATCCGATATTTTGAGGCCCCGGCCCGATAAGAAACTATCGGGGCCGCCGCCGGCTTGTTTGACGACTCTTTTGAACACCATGGGGCGATCATGTTCCGCGTGCGTAGCGAGGATTCCGACGTCCATCGTGAAATCCTCAAAAGTTCTCTCGCCATAGATTCTTTGGGAGTGCCGCTCAAGCGCCTTTGTCTTCGAGCGCGCGAGCAATGGCCCCAGCACGTCGGGCGCAAGCTCGAAATAGCGCTCCGCAATCGTCGGCTCGACCGGGTCGCCCAGGGCCACCATCGAGGCGATGATCGAACCCGTGCTGACGCCGTAGGCAAGGTCGAACATCTCGTGCAGGGGGCGTCCCAGCATGCGCTCCACCTCGGCCAGCACGCCCAGGGTGTAGACCCCGAGCGAGCCCCCGCCGTCGAGTGAGAGGATGAAGAAGGGCCGGTTCATCGCCTGTCGTTCCAAAGGATGATGCGCGGATTCGGCTGAAAGGGCCTCGTAAATTTTTCCGGGGAATGTCGGTTATTCATGGGGCCATTCTACCCCAACGGGGCCGGGTTGTTTATTGTTCTGTAGACGGCAAACTTCTTTTCGATCGGGAACGACTAGCTTGGGGAATTACTCCCCCTCAGGGGAGAATATCCCGGATTGCGGTGGTTTTTGTAGGGTCAGACATATATGTCTGCCACCTGTGTGTCCACCCTTCATTCGCGTAGACGTAAGTGTAGGGGACGCATATATGCGTCCCGCGCAGGCGGGGAAGGTATCGGCTTGAAACGACGAACAAAACCTGCCCGCATACGGGAGTTCCCCGTAGGGACAGCCCCTCTTCGGGGCTGTCCCACCGTTCGAGAACCGCCCCTACCGCGTGTTCTCAGGTATGATGTATGAAGAGGTGGGCACGCAGGCCACCCGAAAAAAGGCGGGTCGCATATATGCGACCCCTACAAAAGTTTTCGCCGTAGGGACAGGACGCGGCCTGTCCCTACAAAAACAGCCCCTCCCTCATCGGTCGGGATTGACCTAATCCATCCGCACGTAATCGTGCGCTCTGAAGGGCACGCCCAACTCCTCGGTCGCCACCTTCTCGCACGCTTCGATGTCGATGAGGCCGGACATGTTGACCGCCGTCACCTCTACTTCGGGGATGTAGTTCTTCGCCCAGCGGACGAACTCCTTGACCAGCGGGTAGGGGTCTTCGATGTCCTTGGTCTTGCAGATTTTCGCATAGGCCTCGGGGCTTTCCGCCTGCATGCTGATGGATATCGCGTCCACGAGGCCGCCCAACTCGGGCAGAATGTTTCTCTCGTGCGTCTTGTTCGCAAGTCCGTTCGTCACCAGGCGGATTCGCCTGGCGCCCCGGCGCTTGAGCTCGCCCGCCACCTCCTTCACCACGTCGAGCCTAAGCGTCGGCTCGCCGAATCCGCTAAAGACGACTTCCTCGTAACGGGACGGGTCGCCCACGGCGGCGAGAACCTCGCCCGCGTCGGGTTCTGCTTGAAGAGCCAGATTGTGGCCCTTGTAGACGCAATCGCTCAGAAGACCGCAGAAAAAACACGAATTCTGGCAATCGTTCGTGATGTTGAGATACAGCGTATCGCCGAGGGAATAGGCGATGCTCCCCCCGTCGCGTTCCGGTCCTACCCCGAACAGGCGGCGCACGTTCTCCGTGGTGAGGCGCGTCACCTCCTCCGTCGACATCCCGTGGAGTTCGGCGAGGGTCTCCGCCACGCGCGCGACGTAAGCCGGTTCGTTTCGCTTGCCCCGGTGGGGCGGGGGGGCGAGATAGGGGCTGTCCGTCTCGAGCAGCACGCGCTCGATGGGGATGCGCTCGAAGACTTCGCGGAGTTCTTCTGAGCGCGAAAAGGTGATGGCTCCGCCCGCGCCCAGATGAAAATCGATGTCCAGAAATTTTCGCGCCTGCTCGTCATCGCCCGTGAAGCAATGGATGACCCCGCCCGCGCGCCACGCCTTTTCTTCATTGAGTACTTCATAAACGTCATCCGCCGCGTCTCGGCAATGGACGACGATGGGCTTGCCCACCTCGACGGCCAGCCTGATTTGCTCCCGAAACCACCTGCGCTGGGTCTTGCGCGGGGCGTTGTCCCGGTAGTAGTCCAGCCCGATCTCGCCGACGGCCACCGCTTTGGGATCCTCCGCGAGCCTGGCGATATCCCTGATGGTTCGCTCGTCTACGTCCTTGACGTCGCTCGGATGCACGCCCACCGCCGCGTAGACGCCCGCGTAGGACGCCGCGAGGTCCAGGGTATCGCGGCTCGACTCCAGGCAGGTGCCCATCGAAATGATGTAGTGCACCCCCTCCTCGATGGCGCGCTCCACCACCCCCTGGCGGTCCGGCTCGAACGCCTTGTCGATGAGATGGGCGTGGGTGTCCACCAGTACGGGCAGGCCGTTCGTATCGGGCAGATCGGCGATGATGACCTGCGGTTTGGGTCTTTGCCTCCGCTCTTCGCGCGGGCGGTTCCTGCCCTTGCGCCCGTGAGGCTTGCGCCGGGAATCGGCATCCCGCGATGCGCCGTTTTCCGGGCGCGCAACTGTTTTCTCCCCGTTTTGCGCGCGCACGGCGGGTTCGGTTTTCGCGGATGTATTCGGCCGTTCCGTGTGTTCTGCGCGTTTCCCGCCCCTCCGGCCGCGTCTGCGTCTGCGACGGTTGGGTCGTCCTTTTTTTTCCGCGCCTGAGAATGAGTCCTTATCTCCGGATGAGTCCGGCCCGGACTCGACTGATTCATTCACTCCACAAACTCCAATTCTTCTGGGCGGGGCGTCTCGTCTTCACCTAATCGGCGCGCCCGGCGCCACCGCTTTATCCACGCCTGCGAGCAGGAGCTTCTCGCCATCCTCGGCGGCGAGGACCATGCCCTGCGACTCGACGCCCATGAGCTTCGCGGGCTCGAGATTGGCCACCAGGATCACCTGGCGGCCCCGCAAATCCTCGGGCGCGTAGTGTTTCGCCAGACCCGCCACGACGGTCCGAGTTTCCTCTCCGAGAGAAACGGTGAGCTTCAGCAAATTTTTCGACTTCGGAATACGCTCGGCTTCGAGCACCTGGGCGGTGCGCAAATCCATTTTCTGAAATTCCTTGAAGGATATCCGCTCTTTCGCATCCTCTTCCGGCGCGGCCTCCGCACCACCGGCGATGCGCCTGGCCACCTTCTCCTGGATGGCTTCTTTCGCCTCAGCCTCGATGCGCGGAAACAGAGGAAGCCCAAGCCTGGTGATCAGCTCCTCCGGCAACCCCCGCATGTCCATCAATTCGGAATAAGGCGCGCTCGCCCAGTCTTCGGCCAGACCGAGTTGCGCCGCTATCTTCTGCGCGGAGGCGGGCATGACGGGCGATATCATGGCCGCGACGACGCGAATCGCCGCCACCGCGTGCCAGAGCACCGAACCAAGGCGGGCTTCGTCGCCCTCTTTGGCGAGCGCCCAGGGGGCGTTCGAGTCGATGTATTTATTCGCGCAGGAAATCACCTCCCAAGCGGCCCTCAAGCCGTGCTGGAAGCGGGTCGCCGACATGCCGCGCTCGTATTTCACGGCCGCCTCGGCGACGAACTCGCGAAACGCGCTCTCCGCCTCGGAATCGCCCGCCGGGGAGCGCTCCAGCCGGCCCTCTCTGTAGCGCTTCACCATGCTCAGGGTCCGGTGCAGCAGGTTTCCCAGATCGTTCGCCAGGTCGCTGTTGATGCGGTCGATCAGCGCGTTGTGGGAGAAATCCCCATCCAGCCCGAAGGGGATTTCCTTGAGCAGGAAATAGCGGATGGCGTCGACGCCGTATTCCTCGATCAGCCAGTGCGGGTCGACCGCGTTGCCCAGGCTCTTGGACATCTTCTGGCCCTCGACCGTCCACCACCCGTGGCTGAAGACTTGGCCCGGCAGGGGAACCCCGGCGGAGAGCAAAAAGGCGGGCCAGTAGACCGCGTGAAACCTCAGAATGTCCTTGCCGATGAAATGCTGGTCCGTCGGCCAGGGGCTTCCCTCGCGAACCCCGTTCTCATCGAAGCCCGGAGCGGTCAGGTAGTTGCTCAGCGCGTCGAACCACACGTAGATCACGTGTTTCTCATCCCCCGGCACGGGGATTCCCCACTGAAAGCTCGTGCGTGAGAGGGAAAGATCCTTGAGTCCGCCCCGCACGAAGCTCATCACCTCGTTTCTTCGGCTCTCGGGCTGAACGAACAGGGGATTTTTCTCATAGTGCGCGAGGAGCGGCTCGGCGTAATTGCTCAGTCGAAAGAAATAGCTCGGCTCCTCCACCCATTCGACCTCCGCACCCGTGGGGCCGAGTTTCACGCCTCCGGGGGCTTCCGTGAGTTCGCTCTCGGTGTAGAAGGCCTCGTCCCGAACGGCGTACCAGCCGGCGTAGGCGCCCAGGTAGATGTCGCCCGCCGCCTCCACGCGGCGCCAGAGTTCCTGCACGCCGCGAATGTGGCGCTCCTCCGTCGTGCGGATGTAATCGTCATAGGAGATATCGAGCTTCTCCCAGAGTTCGCGGAACTTCGCGCTGTTCATGTCGCAGAACGCCAGGGGCGACATGCCGGCTTCTCTGGCCGCGCGCTCGAGCTTCTGGCCGTGCTCGTCGGTTCCGGTGAGAAACTGCGTCGGCTCGCCGCGCAGCCTGTGGAAGCGGGCCTTGGCGTCGCACGCCACCGTCGTGTAGGCATGACCGAGATGCGGCTTGTCGTTGACGTAATATATCGGCGTAGAGACGTAAAATGGTTTTTTGCTCATCGTTTCGGGCCGTTTTCCTTATTTGGAACATCTCCGGGCGCATCGGTCTCGACGGCGGCTTTAAGCGAGAACTGGCCCGTGGGCAAGCGCATCAAATCCTTCGCGTGAACCGTCATGAAATCTCCCGTTTCGAGAGCCAGGGTGACCTCTTCTTTGAGCAGGTCCTGACGCACGACGGTCGCGCCGCAGTTGCAGCCGCCGACTTTCTTCTTGCACGCGGGCAATTTCTTCTTCACCGACACGTAGTGGGAATGCTCGAAGCGAAGGCAGCACTTGAGCCGCCCGCAGCCGCCGGAAAGTTTGACGGGATTTAAGCTCAGACTCTGATCCTTCGCCATGCGGACGGAAATGGGGTCGAACGACTTGAGAAAGGAACTGCAGCAATAGGTGCGCCCGCAATCTCCACAACCGCCCTTCATGCCCGCCTCGTCGCGCACGCCGATCTGGCGCATCTCCACACGAACGGAGAGGCGCTCGGCGAGCACCCGCACCAGTTTGCGGAAATCCACGCGCCCGTCGGAGGAGAAATAAAACGTCGCCTTTTTGTTCGAGTGAATGTAGCGAACCTCGATGAGGCGCATGGGCAGTTTGAGTTCCGATATTTTCGTCCGGCAAAAATCATAGGCGTTTTTCTCGTTCGCCTCGGTGCGGACCACCTTTTTCTCATCATCCTCGGTGGCCATCCGCAACACCTCGGGGAGGGGCTCGGGATAATAGCGCGAACCCATGACCCGGGGATTCTCGGATATCTCGCCGAACTCCGTATCCCCATCGTTGCTCTTGAGCATGACCTTCATGCCGACGCGAAGGCGCAATTCCCCGTAGGTGTGATGAACCGGCCGCGCGCCGAAGCGCGTCTTGACCCCGACCACGCCGATTTTGCGCGTCTCGGGCGCCGCCTCGAGGGCGACGCCGCCATTCGATGTATCACTCATTCGCTCACCTCAAACCCCGGCGGGAACTGTCTCCCGCAGGGAATATACCAAAGTTTCGAGCGTCAGGGACGGGTTGGTATTCCCGCCGCCCACGTCGCGCATGGCCGACCCCACCCTCTCGAGGGCCTTGGTCAGACCTGCGCTTCCCCAGCGCTCTCCCATGGCGGCCAACGCCGCCCGAATATCCGTGTGCCACAATTCTATCGCCTCGGGCGCTTCCTGCGTGATGAGTATATCGCGAAGCAGCCCGCGAAGCATTTCCAAAAAGAGAATTGTCTCGTTTCTGCCCGAAGCCCCGCTGCCCGCCCGTTCGGAGGCGAGCGTGATGAGGACTACCTCGTCCGCCCGGCCCGCCGGCGCGCTCAACTCCTCCAGGAACCTCATCGCCTCGTCCCGGCGCTCGGAGAGAGCCTCGACGTCAGAAGATAGGGCGACGCCCAGCCTCCCCATGCTGAGAGAGACGAGTTTTTCCACGTCCGCCCCATCGTCCCCGCATCGTTCCTCGAGAATAGCGACCATATCCGCACGAGGCAGAGCCTGGAACCTGAGCCTCCGGCAACGCGAGATGATCGTCGGCAGCAGCATGTGGAGGTTCGGCGTCACCAGAATCAAAATCGTGCCGGCGCTCGGCTCCTCCAGCGTCTTGAGCAGAGCGTTCTGGCTCACCCGCGTCAGCAGATGCGCGTCTTCGATGATGAAGACCTGCCACATCCCCTCGTTGGGACGCTGATGGGCGCGCCGGATCACCTCTTCTCTGATCTCCTCCGCCTTGATGGAGCGCGACCCCGCGACCGGGCCGATGGAGACGACGTCGGGATGGACGTTCGCGCGCACCTTCTCGCACGCCCTACAGACCCCGCACGGCGGAGCATCGCCGGCGCATTGGAGGGTCTGGGCGAAAAGACGCGCCGCGCTCGCCTTGCCGACCCCGTCGGGGCCATAAAACATATAAGCGCCCGCCACCTGCCCGGAGGATAAGTCCCTTCTCAGCAGGTCTAAAGCCGCGTCCTGGCCGCGGATGGATTTCCAGCCCATTCGAATCTTTCCTTCACGATGGCCACCACCTCTTCGTGCACCTCCTCGATCGCGCCCTCGCCCAGCACGCGAAAACGCCCGGGCTCGCGCGCCGCCAGCGCCGCGAAGCCCGCCTGCACTTTTCGGTGAAACGCCAAGCTCTCGCCCTCGAGCCGATCACCCGCGCTCTCCCCCCGCGCGCGCCCGAGGCCTTCCTCAATCGCTACGGAGAACAGCAGCGTCAGTTCGGGGACAAGTCCACCGCTCGCCATCCGGTTCATCTCCAGCACCATGCGCTCATCCAGCCCCCGTCCAAAGGCCTGATACGCCGTCGTGGAATCAAAGAACCGATCGCAAAGAACGTGGGCGCCCGCCTCGAGTGCCGGCAGAATTACCTCGCTCACGTGCTGCGCCCTGTCCGCCTCGTAGAGCAGGAGTTCCGTGGCGGCGCCCAGGCCCTCATCGCGCGGAGCAAGGAGCAACTCGCGAATCCCCTCCCCTACTTCCGTGCCGCCGGGCTCGCGCGTGGCGAGAACCGCGAGTCCCGCCTCTTCCATCCACGCGTGCAGGCGCGCCATCTGGGTCGACTTGCCGCAACCCTCCACACCCTCGAACGTGATGAAACGACCCCGCATCGGCAAACTCCCACGCAGATTTTCGCACAACACCTTAGCACAACCCGCTCATGAAGCGGCATGCGCCAGCGATCAACTCCCGTCCAGCTTCCGGTAAATGGTGCGCGTGGCGATTCCCAAGAGGCGGGCGGCGGCGCTCTTGTCGCCGCCCGTATGCCGGAGAGTCTCCAGAATGACCCGCCGCTCGACTTCCGCGAGCGGGGTGCCGACTTCGAGGTTGATGAGCGGCGAGTCGGGCGCCATCGACTGCTCCCCGTTCGTGGGCTCGCCCCGTGCGACCTGCGCAGGGAGGTCATCCATCGAGAGAATTACTCCACGGCCCAACACCACGGCGCGCTCCACCATGTTTTCGAGTTCACGCACGTTTCCCGGCCAATGGTAGTTCGACATCGCATCGAGCGCCTCGCGCGAAAACGCGAGAACGGGCCGGTTGTTCTTCGCGGCGAAGCGCTGGAGGAAATGCTCGGCGATCAGCGGAATATCGCTTCGCCGATCTCTCAGGGCGGGCAGGTGGATGGTGATCACGTTCAGGCGATAGTAGAGATCCCCGCGGAACGTCTTCTCGGCCACGGCGGTTTGCAAGTCCGCGTTGGTGGAAGCCACGATTCGCGCGTCCACCTTGAGCGTCTCGATCCCGCCGACGCGTTCGAATTCCCCCTCCTGTAATACACGAAGAATCTTCGGCTGCAACACGAGGGGCATGTCCCCGATTTCATCGAGAAACAGCGTACCCCCGTGCGCGATCTTGAAACGGCCCTCCTTGCGGCCCACGGCGCCCGTAAACGCCCCGCGCTCGTAGCCGAACAGTTCGCTCTCAAGGAGCGTCTCCGGCAGCGCGGCGCAGTTCACCTTCACCATCGCCTTGCCCGCCCTCTCGCTCCCTTCGTGCAGGGCGCTCGCCACCAGTTCCTTGCCCGTTCCGCTCTCGCCCAGAATGAGGACGTTGGCGGAGGTGGGCGCGACCTGGCGAACCATATCCTTCACCCGGCGAATCGAGGGGTGGTCCCCCATCATGCCCGAGGTGTCCCTCAGGCTCTGGAGCTGCGCCCTCAAATCCGCGTTCTCTCGCATGAGGGTCTGTTTTTCGAGCGCTTTGTCTATCGCCTTCAAGACGACCACGCGCTCCAGGGGCTTGGTCAGAAAATCATACGCCCCCTCGCGCATCGCCTCGACGGCCGACTCGATGCTCCCGGCGCCGGAAATCAGAATCACTTCCGTATCCGGGCTGAGGCGTTTCACTTCCTTCAGCAAACCGATGCCGTCCATTCCGGGCATTCTGAGATCGGTAATCACCAGATTCACGGGCTCGGCGCCGAACTTCTCGGCGGCGGTTTCCGCGTCGTGGGCCATGGCGACGTCGAACCCTTCCTTGGCGATCATCTTCTGGAGGGCTTCGCGGCTGCCGCGCTTGTCGTCCACCACCAGCACGCGCACCCCGTCGTGTTCGCTCATACCTTCGCCTCCTGCGCAACGGCGAGCGGGAGTTCGACGATGAAGGTGGCGCCCGTCCCCTCCTCGCTCTCGAAGTGGATGCTCCCGTTGTGCTCGGTGATGATTTGTTGGCTCAACACGAGGCCTAGGCCGGTTCCGTTCGCCTTCGTCGTGAAAAACGGCGTAAACAAAGAAGCCTGCTCCTCGAGGCTGATGCCCTTGCCGCTGTCCGAAATCCGGATAGCGAGGTGCTGATTTTCCGATTCGGTCTTCACCAGCAGGCGACCGCCATCGGGCATCGCGTCAAAACCGTTCAAGATGAGATTCTGAATCGCGACGCGCATTTGCGTTTCATCCAGGACGACCTCGGGGATGTCTCTTTCGAAATCCTTTTCGATCCGGATCTTCCTGCCCACCGCCACTTCCGCGTGCTGGTCCAGCAAATCCTCGAGCATATCGTTGCAGTCGACCGGCGTCCTCTCCAAACTGGGCATCCGCACGAATTTGAGATAATCGGCCGTCACCTGGCCGAGGATATCCACCTCCGCCCTCACGGATTTGAGCAGCGCCCACGCCTCGGAGGTGTCCGCCTCCTTGAATTGCGCCAATTCATCGCCGAGCAATTCCGAGTTCAAGTTGATGGCCGAGAGGGGATTGCGTATGGAATGCGCCACCTGGGCGCTCATCTTGCCGACGATCGAGAGTCTGTCGCTTTGGAGAACTTCTTTTTCGAGCGCCTTGCGCTCGGTCACATCCTTCAAATACAAAATCACTTGGAGCGTCGCTCCCGAGGCGTCGAGAATCGGATAGGTATAGTATTCCATATCCATCCGGCGCCCATCTTCCCACGAAATCGACTTTTCGAAAAAGCCCGGTTCGCCGGTCGCGAACGTATTGACGACGAGGGATCGCTCGACGAAAGACTCCGGCACCGCGGTGAGCGGCGATATCTCCCATTTCTGATCCAGCAAATCGGATGTCTCGCGTCCGAAGAGTCTGCCCATCGAGCGATTGAGCATTCGGATGCGGAAATCCTCATCCAGAATGCCGATGGCGTCCGTGATGCCGTCGAACAGGGCCTGAAGGCGTCTGTTGCTCTCCAGCACCTGCTCGGACCAGTGGATTCTATCCTCGGCCCGTATGCGCCTGCGCTCGCGGTCGAGTATCAAAAGAGCGGCCAGAATCAAGGCGACGAACCCGAAAGCCGTCAAGAGCAGACCTTTTCGGAACAAGCGCCCGATCAGACCGACGAACTCGGTAGACGGCGCCGTGAGAGCGAAAGTCCACTTCTCATGCCCGACAGGGAAGTTGCTGAAAGCCGTCAGGTAACGCATGCGTTTTTCTTTCTTATCGGGCCTGAGGTCGAGATGCCAATCGAAACCGTTGTCCTCTTTCTTCATGCGCCCGGCCAGTTTTTCGAGTCTCACATCTCCCAATTCGCGCGCGAGGGTGGACAAATGAACCCCCTCCAGCCGGGGGATGCCCGGAGGGAGTATGATTCTGCCCGTCCCGTCCACGAGCCACGCCCGCTCGCGGCCTCCCGATTGAACGGGCTCGACGAAGGCGCGCACCAGATCCGCCATGGAAATTTGCGCGTAGAGCCAGTCGCGCTTTCGCTGCGCCTCAACTCCTTCAGTCCCATCCCCTCTGGATTCCACCGGCACCGCCGCGAACAAGGAGGAGACCCTTTGGGCTTCGTCGCGAATGACGAGGATACAGGCGCCCTTCGGCCAGGAGCAGTTCGCCAGTCTTTCGAGGTATTCCTTCGGTATGGTGGCGATCTGCCCATCGTTTTCCTGCAAATAGCCCAGCTCGCTCACGCGGAACCTTCCGCCCAGCCTTTCGTACAATCCCATCATCACCGCCATTCGTCCGGGATGATCGGGTTCGATGGTGCGCAGAAACCCCGCGCTGTAGCGCAAAGACGCCGTGAGCGCCTCCAGGAACGAGGCGATTCTATCGCCGGACTGCTCCACGAGAAGAAGCTGGCGGCGGTTGGACCTCTCCTCGGTCTCGGCCTTGGTGTCCACGTAGAGCCGGTAGGAGAGAAAACTCAATATCACTATCAAAATGAACGTCGCGCTTATCGTGCAATACTGGAACTTCCGGTTCGCCCGGCGCGACTGGGCGATGCGCGAGCGCGCCGAATCCCCGGTTTCGCGGACGGATGGGGAGCGCGACGGCGTCCGACGCCCGAACCATCGTCTCCAAATCGCCCGAAAGGCTCTCGTCCATGCGTTCGGCATCTGCATTCCTTAGAAAATCGGCCTCTTTCGCTCAACTCGGCGCAGACCCCGGGGTTTAGACTTCCGGTTCGGAAAACCACTCCCCCTAACCCTGCGCCACCCGCTTGACACGGGGAAAATCCCCCCATATCGTGCATAAATTAGCACTCAATCCCCTTGAGTGCCACACCAAAATTCAGCGGGGAAGACGCCCCACCGGGAGGCACTCGGAATGGACGCCCTGGAACTTGCCCGGAGAAACCGGGAAATCCTGCGCGCCATCATCAACATTTTCGTGGATACGGGCGAACCCGTGGGGAGTCGCACGCTCTCGAAGCATTCAGACCTGGCCCTGAGCCCCGCCACCATCCGCAACATCATGAGCGACCTGGCCGATGCGGGCTTCCTCACCAAGTCCCACATCTCCTCCGGCAGGCTCCCTACCGACTTGGGGTATCGCTTTTTCGTCGACGACCTGATGGATTCCCATACCCTCACGAGCGAGGAGCAGGAATCCATGCGCTTAGGCGCTACCGCGCAGGCCGCTCAAATCGAACAAGTGCTCGCACAGGCGACGCGCGTGCTCTCCGAACTCACCAACACGGCGGGGCTCGTGCTCCTGCCCGCAGGGGAGCAACTCCACTTCAAGCACATCAATTTCGTGAAGATGTCGGAGGAAAAAACCCTGGCCGTCATCGTCTCGATGAGCGGGGTGGTTCAGAACCGCGTCATTCCGATGGAGGCCCCCATCAGCCAGGACGAGTTGAACAGGATTTCGAACCTGCTGAACGAGGAATTCAGCGGCGTCGCCTTGAGGGAGGTGCGCGAGAAGATCATCCAGAAAATGTCCCATGCGCGGGACAACCTCGACACTCTCTTCCAGCTAGCCCTCAAGCTCAGCAAAGAGGCGCTCTCAGAATCCGAAGACGCGCAGGAATCCCTTTTCGTGGAAGGGGCCTCGCGCGTGTTCTCACAGCCGGACTTCGCCACCAACACCGAGAAGCTCCAGTCTCTCTACCGTACGTTCGAGGAGAGGGAAAAACTCGTGCGCCTGCTGGACAAGTGTCTTGAATCCTCGGACATCACGATTCTCATCGGCTCCGAGAACGATTTCGAAGAAATGAAGGATTGCAGCATCGTCGCCCAGCGCTACTACATGGACGACCGCCCGCTGGGCAGCATCGGCATCATCGGGCCCAAGCGCATGCGCTACGATCGCGCCGTGTCGCTGGTGGAATGGACTGCGGATTCGGTGTCGAAATTCCTATCCTCGGAAAAACGATAGACGAAAAAGCGCTTTCATCCCCACCCCCGGCGGAGGTCATGATTTCTTGAACGTCGCCGACGCCCTCAAAATTCTCGGCCTGGAGAAAAACGCCTCCACGTCCCAGTTGAAAAGCGCCTACAAGAAACTGGCGCTGGAATTCCACCCGGACAGAAACCCGGGCGACCCGGAGGCGGAAAGGCGCTTCAAGCAAGTCGTCATCGCCCACGAAATCCTCCAAAACCCGAAACGCTCAGACACCCGCGCAACGCCCCGCGGGCGGAATTCGACGCGCCCCAAAAATGAATACGAAGAAAAATGGGAGGACATTTTCTCCCATATTTTCCGGAGCGCGCGCGAACCTGTGGATGAGAAAAAAACCGCGTCTCAGGACCTAAACGCCCACGTCGAGGTGACGCTCGAGGAATTGACGCGGGATTCCGAAAAGGAGATTTCCGTCTCGCGCCGCGTTCGCTGCGCCTCATGCGCGGGGCGCGGCGCCGAAACGGGCGCGCCGATGAGCGCCTGCCCCGCGTGCAAGGGTGCGGGTGAGGTTCGCTACAACCAGGGGCTCGCCGAGTTGCGCATTCCCTGCTCGGCTTGTGACGGAAGCGGTGAACACACGGGTGAGACGTGCCGGGCCTGCGGGGGAGAGGGTCGCGTGAACAGGCGGGAGAATCTGATGGTGACGATTCCCGCCGCGACCAAAGAGGGCGCTCAAATCAAAATCAAGGGCAAGGGCGATGAGGACTCGCGCGAGGGTGAGGAGGGAGACCTCATCGTCACGGTGCGTGCAAAACCCCATCCCGTTTTCCAGAGAGAGGTCAACGACATCCTCTTCGATTTGCCGGTGAGCATCTCCCAGGCCGCCCTCGGCCACGAGGCCCTCGTGCCCACCCTCAAGGGCACGCGGACAATCAAGATTCCCGCGGGAACCCAGTCGGGCCGGGTGTTTCGCCTGAAAGGAGAGGGTCTCTCGCCGGCGGGCGGGCGGAACACGGGCGATCTGCGCATTTGTGTGATCATCGAAACGCCCACCAAGCTCAACGAGCGTCAGCGCGAAATGTTGGCCGAGTTCCAGAGAATCTCCTCGCCATCCACCCACCCGCGAACCCGGGCGTTTCTGGAGAAGATGAAATCCCTTCTCGAATAATGTGGCCCGCGCCGCCTTGTTGCGCCCGAAATTTCCTGCTACATATCTTTTCCGAAAAACAAAATAAAATTCACCGAGCCATCCGGTATATCCACTTAACAACAGATACAGGAGCATCCTACATTGTCGAATCAAGCACGCATCGATGAGTTCATCGAAAAGACACGAGAACTGAACGGCCGGCCCGTGCGCGAGCGGGAGGCGTGGAACAACGAGGCGAGCGCCGACGCCATCCGCCATTTCGCATACGGCATCGACGACGACAACCCGCTTTGGCTGGACGCCGAATACGCATCCGGCGCCTCGCACGGGAACATCATGGCGCCGCCTGCGTTTCTGGTGTCGGTTCTCTACCCGATTCTCCACGGAGCGCCCATGGAAGTTCCGCTCTCCTCCCTTATCGGGGGCGTGGAATTCGAATGGGAAAAGCCCATCCCGCGCGGCGCCAAGCTGCGCGCGGAGTCCATCCAGAAGGATTCCTTCGTCAAGACGAACAAGGCGGGCCGTCAACTCATCTTCATCATCTCGGAGTGCACCTACTGGAACGAGGAGGATGAGGTCGTCGCCAGGGGCGCCGGCACGATGATCAGAACCTTACAAGAAGGAAACGCGCTCCTCTACGAGAGGCCCGTCAAGAAGTATGACGAGACGGAATTCCAAGAAATCGAAAACGCCTACGAGACGGAGGAGAGACGTGGCGGCGAGAAGCGCCGCTTCGCGGACGTATCCGTCGGGGATGAACTCCCGTCCATGCTTCGCGGCCCCCTCACCATCGGCGACATGGTGGCCTGGAACGCGGGCAACGGCCCCTCCTACAAGGCGGGCAGGCGCGGCTATCTCGACCTCAAAAAAGCGCCGCACAACGCCGTCCTCATCCCCCAGATCGGGATCAAGGTGAAAAACTCCCAGCAACACGAAGACTTCAACCTCGCCTCGGGGCGCGGGATGCCGGGGCCTTTCGACAACGGCGTCATGCGCTTCGCCTGGGTGAGCCCCTTCATCACGAACTGGATGGGGGACAACGCGTTCCTCAAGAATCTCTACGTCCAGGTGCGCCGCCCCATGATCTATGGCGACACCATCCGGCACACGGGCAAGGTGGTCGAGAAAAACGAGGCCGAGCGCACCGTGAAGGTGGAGATCACCGGAACGAACCAGGAAGGCGAACTGGCGACGGCGGGCTCGGCCGTGGTTCGGCTGCCGGAATAAAACGCGAGAGCCTGTGAAGAAAAAATGGCTCGAACTCATTATCGAGGTTTGTGAGGGTCTGGCCGAGGACGCCGCCGCTCTCATACTGGATGCGGGCGCATCCGCCGTGGAGGAGCGAGTCGGCGCGGGGGGCGCATCGCTGCTCATCACGCACATCGCTCTTGAAGACGGCGCGACCAAAAAACTCCGCGCGATAGAGGCGCTCCTCGCCACCCTGGGCGTCGCGAAAAGCGCCATCACGCTTAAAAACATCGAGGATCAGGACTGGATAGCCCAGTCGCGCGGCCATTTCAAGGGCGAAGCCTACGGGGAGAAACTCTGGGTGAGGCCGCCCTGGGATGAAAGCGAGACGCCGGACGGGCGCGTCGAGTTGACGCTCGAACCCGGCCTCGCCTTCGGCACGGGCAGACACTCCTCCACGCGCCTGGCCCTGCTCGCCGTGGAAAACGAATGCGCCAAAAAACCTCCCGAACGTATGGTGGATTTAGGCTGCGGCTCGGGCATCCTGGGCGTCGCCGCCCTCCTCTACGGCGCAAAACGCGTAACCGCATTCGACCTCGATCCAAAGGCCGTGGAGGAGACCATCGGCCTGGCGGAAAGAAACGGGGTGGCGAACCGCATGACGACGCGCAACACGACGCTTGCGCCCGGCGCACTGGAAAAATGGTGGGGCCGGGTCGATTTCATCGCGGCGAACATCTTCCTGGACGCTCTCAGAGAACTCGCGCCGCTCATTCACGGGGCGCTCGCTCCCGGTGGCCGGGCCGTTCTCGCAGGCATAGGCTATGAGCAGACGGAGACTCTCGCCCGCATCTACAGGGAGGCCGGTTTCACCCTCGAGAACACGAACCGAATCGAGGAGTGGGGGAGCATCGAGGTGGCGAAGCCATGACGCGCGACGGGCTGCGGCTTTTCTACATTCCGCCTGCGGCGGTTCAGGGCGAACGGGTCGTTCTGGGGGCGGAGGAATCCGCGCACATCCGCCGCGTCCTCAAGATGAAGGTGGGCGCGATTTGCCGCGCCGCGACCTCAGAGGGCCAAGAATACAAGATCGAACTGACGGAAATTACTGCGAGCGAAAGCACCGCCCGAATCATCGAGCGCCTGCCAAGGAGGCCGTCTTCGCCCCTGTCGATCGCCTTGGGCCTTCCCCTGCTCAAAGGTGAGCGCTTCGAGTGGGTTCTTCAGAAGGGCTGCGAACTGGGCGCCGATGCATTCTATCCCCTCATGCTCGAGCGGTGCGAAGTTAGGATTCAGGAAAAAAGGAGCGCCGAGCGCCACAGGCGGTGGCGGCGAATTGTCCTGGAAGCCGCCAAGCAGTGCGATCGCGTGCCCCCGCCTGTTGCTCATCCACTCGGTGACCTTGAGAGTTTTCTCGCCGAGACGAAGGATTTCGACCTCAAGCTGATGGGATATCTGGGAGAACATGCGATGTCCGCCAAAGAGGCGCTATCGCGCGTGAGTGATCATAGCGCCGACGCGCCGCTTCGCGCCGCTCTCTTGACCGGTCCCGAGGGAGACCTCACGGAGGAGGAATCAGGGCAAGCGATGGATTATGGTTTCCTGCCGGTATCCCTGGGCCCGAGAATCCTGCGCGCAGACACGGCTCCCGTCTCGCTCCTCACCATCGTGCAACACGCGCTGGGCGATATGGGTTGATGTGTCCCAATCGTTTGACACCTTTTTCGCGCCGCCTTAAGTTGTGGCCTTCACCATTCTTTAACGGGAATATCCGATGAAAGTCATCATTGTCGGCGGGGGCGGGCGTGAGCACGCCCTGGCCTGGAAACTGAACCAAAGCCCGGAAGTGGACGAGGTCGTCTGCGCGCCCGGAAACGCGGGCACGGCGCAGGTCGGGCGAAACATAAGCTTAGGCGCGGAGGACGTCGAAGGCCTCCTTTCTCTGGCGAAAGAGGAAAAACCGGGCCTGGTGGTCGTCGGCCCCGAAGCCCCCCTCGCCTTAGGGCTGGTGGACAAACTCGAAGCGCTCGGGATTCGGGCGTTCGGCCCATCGGCCGAGGCCGCCCGCATCGAGGCGAGCAAGGCGTTCTCGAAGGCCTTGATGGACGAGGCGGGAATCCCCACCGCCGCCTACGGCGTTTTCGAAGAGGCGGGAGCGGCCAGGGATTTCGTATCGCAGCGCGGCGGCGCATGGGCGGTGAAGGCCGATGGTCTCGCCGCAGGCAAGGGCGTGCTGCTGTGTCCCGATGTGGCGAGCGCGCACGACGCCATATCCCAAATCATGGAACAAAGAGCGTTCGGCGAGGCGGGCGCCGCGTGCGTGGTGGAGGAATTCCTGGAAGGTGAGGAGGCGAGCTTTCTCGCGTTCGCAGACGGCGAAACCGTGCTCCCCATGGCCTCCGCGCAAGATCACAAGGCCATCGGCGAAGGCGATACCGGCCCCAACACGGGCGGCATGGGCGCTTATTCCCCCGCACCCGTGCTCTCGGGCGCGCTCGAGCAAAAAGCGCTCGAAACCGTCATCAAACCCGCCATCCGCACCATGGCGAGGCGAGGAACGCCCTACCGGGGGATTCTCTACGCCGGCCTCATGGTGCAGGGCGATGAGCTGAAAGTCCTGGAATTCAACTGCCGCTTCGGCGACCCCGAATGCCAGCCGCTGCTCACCCGCATGGAGGGGGATTTGCTGCCCATCCTCATGGCGTGCGTCGAGGGGCGGCTCCATGAGACGACCATCCGCTATTCGAAAGACGCCGCGGTCTGCGTCGTCATGGCGGCGGGCGGCTACCCGGACGCCTACCGGAAGGGCGACGCGATTCACGGAATCGAGGATGCCGACGCCCTGCCCGGCGTTCACGTTTTTCACGCCGGAACGGGCCTGAACGATACAGGCGTCGTCGTGACCGCCGGAGGCCGCGTACTGGGCGTCACCGCGCGCGGGATCGACATCCGCGCAGCCATCGCGCGCGCTTATGAGGCGAGCGATCTGGTTTATTGGGAAGATGCGTATTTCAGGAAAGATATCGGCGCCAAGGCCTTAAGACGCCTGGGCTGATCGCGTCTCCGCATGCAAGCCCTCATCATCCTGATCGACGGCGGCGACCCCGCCTATTTCGAGGCCTCCCCCACGCCGAATCTCGATAGAATCGAGAGCCAGGGCGCGCGCTTCATCGTTTCGTGCCAGATGCCCTCCGTCACCAACGTGAACAACGTCTCGATGATCTGCGGCGCGCCCCCCGCCTCACACGGAATTACGGCCAATTACTTCCTGAACCCGGAAACGGGCGAAGAGGTCTACATGGAATCGGGAGATTTCGTCCTCTCGCCCACGCTCATGGAGATGGGCCGCGCTTCGGGGCGGAAGACCGCCGTTTTGGCGTCCAAACAAAAACTCTGCGACATGATCGGCAAAGGGGCGGGAGCGGTCGTCACCGCCGAAGACCCGCCCGGGTGGCTCACCCAAAAAGCGGGTCCCAAAGAGGAGATATACAGCGGGGCCGTCAACCTCTGGCTTCTGCGGGCGGCGCGCGCGGTGCTCGAAGATCAAAAGCCGGACCTGCTCTACGTCACCACCACGGACTACCTGCAGCACAAATTCGCTCCCGAGCATGCCGAGGCGCAGGAACACCACGCCGCGCTCGACGCGGAAATCGGAAAGCTGGTCGATAGCTGGATGAGCACGCATAAAGACGGGGCGATATTCATCACCGCAGACCACGGGATGCGCGATAAAACAAGGGCGCTGGACCCGGGCGTCATCTTGAGAAACCAGGGCGTCGGCGCGGAAGCCGTGCCCATCATCAAGGATAGATACGTCGTCCACCACGGGAACCAGGGCGGCGCGGCCTACGTCCACATGGAAAGCGAGGATGCGCTCCCTGATGCCGTTTCCATCCTCAAAGCCTGCCCGGGAATCGAGGATGCGCTGACGCGCCAGGAAGCGGCCGCGCGCTTTCAGCTAATGGCCGAGCGGGTGGGCGACATCATGGTGCTGGCGGATGAGGAGACCGTGTTCGGCGTGATGGATGAAGCAGAGCGCGAGGTTCGCCTCAGAAGCCACGGCTCGCTGCACGAGAGCGAGGTGCCGCTATGGGCCTTGAACGCGCCTGATTTCGCGCCGGGCGGTGCGCCCCGCCATTTCGAGAGCGTCCGCTACGTGATGGACAAATTGTAATAGGGGATAGAAGCGCGGCCCCTCTTTAGGGATTGCGCTTGAGCCAGGGAAATTTCTCGTCGATGCCCGGCCAAATCTCCTTGATGGAGAAAAAGCATATCGCTATCCAGATGGCGAGGCCGACCTCGAAGCCCTCGAGTACCCGCATCATCCAGATAAAATCGAATACGCCCAGAACCAGGGCCGATAGGTAGCAACACCACGTGAACCCGCGCCAGGTCGCCAGCCCGAAGACGCCCAGGGCCACCCCTCCCGCCAGCGTCGCCCAGCCGTAGCCCACCCTGCCCGGCTGGTTCGTATAGAGCGCCGACGCGGTGAAGGCGAGCATCAAGGAGGCGACCAGCAGCGTAGTCTTGGCAGCGCGATTCGCGCTGAACGTTCTTTCTTCACTTCCAACGGGCTCATTCACCATGCTTTCGCTTTTCGTAGTTTGACGTCACCGAGGAGGGTACGCCATCCGTTCCTCATTGCCTAGGCGCGCGCCTATGTGCTGTAATCGAGCCTTCGAAATTCCATTCCATTTTTACGAGGAGGACGCCCCTTGAAGGCGATGGTGCTGAGAGAGCCGGGAAAACCCTTTGTCGAGGAAGAATATCCAGACCCCGTGCCGGGGCCGGGGGAAGCGGTTGCGAAGATACTGGCCTGCGGCGCCGGGCTGACCATCCACCACGCCCGCATGGGCCGGGTGCCCGGGGTGGATTATCCCCTCATCATCGGTCATGAGATCACCGCCGTCATCTCCGCCGTCGGAGAGGGCGTGGAGGGCCTACAGGAGGGCGACGCGGTGACCGCCCATTTCTACGTCACCTGCGGAAGGTGCAAGTGGTGCCTCATCAACCGCGAGACGCTGTGCGAGAATTTCACGGGCTACATCGGCCGCCAGGTGCAGGGCGCCTATGCCGAATACATCAAGCTGCCCGCGAGGAATTTCATCAAACTCCCCGCCAGGCTCGACTATGAAAACAACGCCGCGGAAGTCTCCGTCATCTGCGACGCGATAGCCACACCTTACAAGGTGACGAAGCGCGCGCGCATCGCGCCTCTCGAGACCGTGGCCGTCGTGGGCGCGGGCGGCGGCGTGGGAATCCACATGGTCATGATGGCCAAGTGGGCGCACGCCAGAGTCATCGCCGTGGACATCGCGGCGAACAAACTCGGCAAATGCCGCGACGTGGGAGCGGATGAGGCCGTCGACGCATCCCAGGAAGACGTCGCAGGCGCGCTTTTGGACTTGACGGGCGGCAAGGGCGTGGACGTGGTGATCGATTTCGTCTCCTCAGCCGCCACGATGGAAGCGGGCGTTCAAGCCCTGGGAATCGGCGGACGCCTGGTGACGCTGGGCGGCACGGGGCAGACGTTTCAGACCGCATCGCGAGAGATGGTGCAAAAAGAACTGGAACTCATGGGCAGCCGGTACGCGTCGAAACAGGAGCTCAAGGAATCGCTCGACCTCGTGGCGCGGGGCGACGTCTGGCCCGTGGTGACGGAAACCTACTCGTTCAACGTCGATGAGGTGGAAAAGGTCCACGAGCGGCTGGAAGTGGCTGCCGTCACGGGCCGCGCGGTCGTCGTGATGGATTAGGCTATAAGCGTCAGCGGGCTAGTTGGCGATCTTCCATTGCCCGTCGGGCTGCCTGCAAGCGGTGCCGTAGGCGCTTTGCTTTTTGCCGTCGATGGCGATCGACTGCTGGAACTCCCGGCAATACTGGTTAAGTTCGTTCTTGAAGGCAGGCTTGGGAACGACGACGACGCAAACCCGCCTGTCCGGGTTGTCCCAGACGGTTCGCGTGCCGGAGCGCTGGTTCTCGAGCGCGTACTGCGTGGCGCTTGCGAGCTTGAGCCGCTCGGCGTCATCGAGGTCTCGTCCGATCTGCCCACCCACGACGCTTCCGAGAAGCACGCCCGCGAAGGTGGCCAGCGCCTGCCCACTTCCCCTGCCGACCTGGTGTCCGATGACGCCGCCGCTGATAGCGCCGATCATCGAGCCGAGAACCTCGTTGTCGTTATCCGAGACATAGGATGCGCAGCCATAATCAGGGGAGCGGTACACGTAACGCTCACGCGGGTAGGGCCGATAAATGACGCGCGGGCCATTCCAGACCGGATAGCCGTACAAGACTGGAGCGACGAAGCGCAGGCCGTACCAGTAGTTGTGGCGAATGATAGTGCGGGGACGACGGTGATTGCGTTGCCATTTGCGATGCCGTTGCACTCTGTGTTGTCGCTGCGATTTATATTTATGATGCCGTTTAATTCCGTGGCGCCGACCGCGACGGTCACCCGCCGCCGCAGTGTTGATCAGAAAAACGACCGCCAAAACGCTTAAAGCGATGATAATTCCATAACGCCTCATTCGTCCGCCCTCCCTGGAACTTTCCTCATTTGACGAGAAAAGATGTGAACCGGCGACTCCCATATTATACTCATAGACGCCGCCGGGTTCCACTCTTAGATAAAGCATTGATATCTTTACATTTGTATCATTCCATGTCCGAAGCGTCTCTCACGCCATCCAAAGGCCCACTACGGGCCGACTTCTATCCATATTCGGCAGTGGTCGCTCGAACCCCACTCATCGACGCCGTTCAGGGCGCGGACGGCCACACTCTCGTGGAATCCCCGCGAGGCGAAGACGTAATCGAGTTGATTCTGGGCGGTCGCGGGAGATTGCCTCGTCGTGTAGTAGGTCGGAACATTCTTCGTGTCTTTCGGCAACCCTTTCGGCGTGGGCTCCGCCCGCCTGCCGTTCGGGTATTGCGGCCCTATGAATTCCAGGCCCAGCGCGTTCATTCGATCGAAGATCGTACGATCCCGCGCCGGAAGCGCCAGCCGATTGTCGTCCGTCGCGCCGTATATCGTGTTGAGATCGCCGGCCGCCAGAATGCGGTGCGTCGAGGGGTCAATGTCGCCGATGAACGCGGACATATCCGAGATGATTCGGTGGGCCGACCCATCCGGGTAGCCTACCCTCCATTTCGTCCCGGTCGTGACATGAGGCTTGATCCAGCGCGCATACATCGACACCACAATAAACGGCTCCCCCTCTCCCGGAATCACCCTTGCGGCCGCGATGGTGCCGATACCGCTGACCGGGATTTCATCGCGCTTCGCCACGCTGATCGGAAAAACGCGCTTGAACCACTCTATCTCGACCCGCTCGGAGAGTTTGACGACCATCGCCCCTCGGTCATAGAGACTCTCGTCCCACGGCTCCCAGGGAAATTGAGGTCCCAACTCGACCGGGCGGGCCAGATTGGACGGCGGCCTACCCGCCTCCTGTAGCAAGGCGACGTCCACCTCCATCTCCAGCAGTTCTTTCCAAGGCGGGTTTCTCTTTGCGATGTTGCAGCACACGATGCGCGTCATGACGATGTATTCGATCCGGTTATTCTTAGACGATTTTATCGGGCAAGTCGTACACGGACACATACTCGATCAATACATACGGGTCAGTATAGATGGGGCCGGCTCACCGAATCAAAGGCTTGACGCCTCTCGTTTCCCGTCCCGACAAGCAGAACCCGCGCGAACTTTGAAGATTTCGCCGCTCACCTGTAGAATCGCTCTTCCGCGGAACCACACGACTATTCAGGAGGTTTCAGGTTACATGGGCGAAGGCGTTGCGTTTGAAAAATGGGAGGTCGGGAGCAAATTCACCACCCGGGGCAGAACCATCACCGAGACCGACGTGGTGACCTACGTCAATCTGGTGGGCTATACGGAAAGCCTGTTTCTCGACATGGAGTTTTTACGGGAAAAAGGCCATGAGAAGCGCATGGCGCCGGCCCTATTCACCTGCGGGATAGCGGATACGCTCATCGTCCAGACGGGCGTCCTGCACGATTATGCGATCGCCCTTTTGGGCGTCGATGGCCTCGTGGCGCGCGCGCCGGTCTACGTGGGCGATACGCTCACGGTGGAAGTGGCGACGACCGACGTGCGTCCTTCTAAAAGCAGGCCCGATCGCGGCGTCGTCTCCACGCATCAAAGGGTGCTCAATCAAAAGGGCGAGGTGGTGCTCGAATACGACGTGAAGCGCATGCTTCTCAGAAGCGATGCATAAACCAGGCGCTCTACAACCCGAAAAACTCTTTCGCCGTGCCGCTCCAGATTTTTTCCGCATCTTCCGGTGAGATATCCAGCGCGTTCACCATGTCGACATGGCGCTTCACGGGCACCCAGGGGGCGTCGCTCGCGAACATCATGCGCGATGCGCCCATCTCCTTCAAGGAGAACTCGAGCGCCGTTTGGGAGTGAACCACCGTATCCGTGCTAAAACGCGCGAAGTATTCGCTCGGTTCGCGGGTGATCAAGTCCTGATCGTCTCGGTAGCGCGAACTCAGGTTGTCCACCCGCCCGATGAAGAATGGAAGCGATGCGCCTCCGTGCGGCAAGAGCACCTTGAGAGCAGGGTGACGCTCCAGTACGCCGCCCAGAATGAGTCTCAGCGCCGCCAGACACTCATCGAACATGAAGCCTATCATCGGCCCCAGCCAGTGGTCCTTATACTGCGGCCCCGATGGAGAAGGCCCCGGGTGCAGTACGAGCGGAACCCCGCGCTCGGCCAGAAGCGCCCAGAGGGGTTCATGGGCTGCGTCGTCGATGTAGCGCTTGCCGCCCACGTAGGCGAACACCTGCAGTCCCACGAAATCAAGCTCATCCACGCAGCGCTCCAACTCGCGGCAAGTCGCGTCGATATCGCCAAAGCCGAGCGAGGCCACCCCCCGGAATCGCCCCGGATGAAGCGCCGCGGCCTCGGCCAGGCCGTCGTTGCCGATTCTCGCGAGTTCATCCGCGTCTTTTGGGTTTTTTGCGAGGTCCGCGCCTGGAATGTTGATGCTGATTAGGGCAATATCGATTTCCTGCTCATCCATTTCGGCGAGCTTGATGGCGATGTCCAGGGCGGGTGGCCGCATCGGAAGTTTTTCATCCGGGCTCGCCCACCCCCACCAGAAATCCTCCGCCTTCTCGTAGTGCGGAAAGTCGGAGCGCGTGGCGAGCGCTTTGACATAGGCTTGTGGCACGTGATGGGTCTGAACGTCGATGCGCATGGAATTCTCCCGATGTATGATGGGAATATATACGAGACAAGGGGATTATTCCCCTGAAACGAAGCGGATGCAAATTCTGTGAGGAGATGATTGTGAAAACGACAGGAGTAGCCGTCATCGGCGCCGGTGGCATCGGAACGCTCAGAGCGCATTCTTGCGCGCAAATCCCCCAGGTGGATTATCTCGCCATATGCGACATCGTGCCCGAGAAGCTCGACCGCCTGGCGGAGTCGGTGCGGGCCGACGTGGCGACGGAAAAATATGAAGTGGCGATAAGGGACGAGCGCGTGGGCGCCGTCATCGTCTCATCGGATGAGGAGTTTCACCACGGCCCGGCGGCTCTGGCGGCCGAACTCGGAAAGCCCGTGCTCATCGAAAAACCCTTCGTCCTCAATCTGGACGAGGCGGACGACATTCTGGCGAAAGCCGACGCGTCGGGCGCCGAGATATTCGTGGGCTACACCCAGCGCTACAGAAGGCGCTTTCTGCTCGCGAAACAGGCGGCCTTCGCCGGCCAGCTCGGCGACATCGTGATGGCGCTCGGCAAGATCTACGTGACGCGCGCCGTGGGCGAGGCCGTGGCGAAGCGCTCGCCCAACACCACGCCCTCCATCAATACCCTCACCTACATGGTCGACCTCATCCTCTGGTACATGGAGGGGAAAAAACCCGTCGAGGTCTACGCCCGCTCGGCGAGCTTCGTGTTCAAGAAATACAACCGCGACGATTTCCAGTGGATGATCGTCACCTTCGACGACGGGAGCGTGGCCACGCTGGGCACGAGCTGGCTCCAGCCCCACCACTGGCCCGCCTATACGGCGACGATGGAAATCGACTTGCAAGGCACGAAAGGTTCGCTGAACGTGGACGACGCGCACAGGGACGTAATTTTAGCGGCCGAAGAAGCGATTCCCTGCCCCTACACGCCCGAGCATCAGGTGAACGTCGCCTTCCTGGGCTCCGCCATGCCGGGAGATTTCGTGATGGGCGAGTTCTTCGGCCCCATGAAGGAGGAGACCGACGCCTTCGTGCGCCACATCCTGGGAATCGGCGGGGTGGGGCTCGCCACGGGCGCGCATGCGAGAGACGTACTCGCCCTCACCATGGCGGCGGACCGCTCGTGTAAGGAGCGCAAGCCCATCGAGCTTTAAGGTTCAGACGGATTAGAAGCTGACGCGGCGGCGAGCCGCCCGAGGCGAACCGGGAGGCTCGCCGCTGCGTGTTCCTTCACTTATCGGCGGGCTAGCGCGGCATGAGATTCCTGATTTGCGCCTCGAGCGGTTCCGTTGTGAGCCTCCGGTAGCCGAGGTGGCGGGAGAGGGAATCGCCGTCGTGGCGTTGCCCATCGCGCCAGATGTCCATCAGGAATCCGCCGCTCTCGCCATTCATCCACCACCTCTTGCCGAACTTCGTCTTCAGGACCTCGGCCATCTGGGCCTGGAGCATCCACGCCCGCAGATAATTCGCGCAGTAGAAAAACGGGTCCACGTCGTCGAGATAGGAGACTTCGGGGTATTCCACCCTCGTCGCGGCGCTCAGCTTCTCCCGGTAAACGGCGTCTTTGCCCGCGAGTTCCGCACCTTGATGAAGCGTGAGCTCATAGTCGATTTTCGCCGCATAGCGCCTCAGCATGTATAGCTCGAAAAGCGCATGATGGGCCAAAAACGCCTCGTAGTCCGAAGCCTCCCCGCCCAGGGCGTCCTCGAGCCAGAGCGGGTCGAACAGAAGATGATCGAAGAGCATGGCGAACCCCTCGGTCACGGAGTTATCCCCCAGGCGCTTCCACTCGAAAGGCGCGTCCGCCGCCACGTTGGCGAAATGAAGCGCATGGCCGAGTTCGTGCCAGAACGCGCGGTAATCGTCATAACCGCCCCGGGGCCTGATGACGAGGTAGACTTCTTCCGGTACGTGCAGGGAGGCGCAAAACGCGCGGGGACTCTTGAGCGGACGATCCTCGATGTCGAGGCGCACCCGACCTTCCGCCAAGAGATCGAGGCCCATCGAGGCGCAAACCTCCCGCGCCGAGGTTTCGATTTTCTCCGCCGGGAAAAGAGCGTCGTACTCGGCGCCGCGAAAACAGTACTGCGCATCGTGGCGCTGCGCGGAAGCCGGGGGAACGTCCGCTCGGCTCAGTTCTTCTTCCATCGCCTCCGCATAAAGCTCCCCGGTGCGCCCTAAAAACCGCTCCAACTCCTTGTGAACCGGCTCCAGCGGATAGCGCTTCAACGCCGCCATCATCCCCAGGTAGCCCTTGAAACCCAAATCATCGGCCATTTCATGGGTGGTGTGATGAATTTGCTGCAAGAATTCGTTCTTCTGCGCCAAGGCCTCCGAGCGGGCGTTTTCCAGAAAAATCCGCTTCTCGCGGTCCGGCTCGTTCAAGAGCGCGACGGCGCTTTGCCGATAGGGAATGGACTCTCCCCCGGGCGTTTTCACCATCGTTTGCGTCTCGAAAAGGAGCGCCCCCTCGCTCAACTCCCTGGTCGCGTCGCGTATGTGGCCCAAGGTCAAAAAACCGCGCAACTCGGAGAGCCTCGTGGATTCGGCTTCACCTTCCGCCGAATCGGCGAGGGAGCGGAGAGTATGGATGTTCTCGCGCGTAAAAAGGTCGGCGTATTCAGCGAAAATCTCGCTCAGGCGCACATCTTCCTTGAGACCGGCGCCGACCTCGTACCACTCTTTTCGTAATTCGGTGAGAAAGGCTTCGGCGCGGGTACGGATATTCGCCAAACGCAGTGGATTCATATGACGGGCCGGGTGAACCCGCGCGGCAAGACGATGATGCCGGAAGGATCGGCGACGGCGCCGGGGAAGGATTCGGCCTCTTCAACCACCACCGAAGCGCCCGCCCCGATCTGGTTGAACCTGTCGAGGATCGCTTTTTCCAGTTTAGCCCCCGCCCCGATGTGGGTGTGATCCATGACGATGGAATCGGTGATCTCCGCCCCTTTTTCGATGACCACGCCGCGACCGATGACGGAGCGCTCGATTCGCGCGCCCACAATCTGGCATCCCTCACCGATGAGGGCGTTTTCCACCTGCGTGGATACGATTCGGCTGCCCGGCCCCGGGTATGCGCTGGTGTGTATCGGCCAGTCGGGGTTGCTCAGATCAAGGAGCGGCGCCTCTCCCAACAGGTCCATCTGCGTCTCCCAGTAGGTCTTGATGGTGCCCACGTCGCGCCAGTAGCCCTTCTCCTCGGTGGGCCTCACCCCCGGGATCTCGTTTTTCATGAAATCATAGGCGTAGAGTATTTTACGCTCGCCCAGCAAGGCGGGGATAATGGTGCGCCCGAAGTCGTGCTCCCCTTCGCGCGCCGCGTCGCTGATGAGCGCATCCACCAGCACCTGGGAGGAAAACACATAATTTCCCATGGAGCACAGGGCGCGCGAGGGATCACCCGGCATGGGCCGTGGGTGGGCGGGCTTTTCATCGAAACTCTCCACCCGTCCCGCCTCGTCCACGGCCAGCACCCCGAATTCTCGGGCGTCTTCGATGGGGGCGGGCAGGGCCGATATGGTCGCATCCGCCCCGCTTTCGAGATGAAAGCGAACCATCTGGCTCACGTCCATGCGGTAGATATGGTCCGCCCCGAACACCAGAACGATGTCGGGCGCATTGTCGGTCACCAGGTTTCTGTTCTGATGGATGGAATCGGCCGTACCCTTGAACCAGAACTCGCCTGCGCGCTGCTGGGGCGGGACGGCCGTCACGAAATTCTTGCCCAGCGTCCCGCTGATGTTCCAAGAGCGCCTCAGATGCTCGATCAACGATTGCGCCAGATATTGCACCAGCACGTAGATGGACTGATAGCCCGAGTTCACCAGATTGCTCAACGCGAAGTCGATGATGCGGTATTTCGAGCCGAACGGCACGGCCGGCTTGCCGCGCGCGACCGTCAAGGGGCGAAGCCTGTTTCCGGCGCCGCCCGCCATGACGAAAGCTATGACTCTGGGATCACGCGAATCCAAACTCTGGCTCCTTTGTTCGACTCGTCTCAACGCGGCTGCGGGCGCATCGCCTTTTCGTATAAATCGACATAACGGGGCGCGACGCCGTCCCAACCGGAGTTCTTATCCATCGCGTTTCGCATCATCATACGCCAAAGCCCCTGATCCAAAAACACCCGGCAAATCCCCTTCATTCCTGCGAGGAAATCGGCAGGAGCGAAGGCGTCGAAATGAAAGCCGGTGTCCACGTCCGGCGCAGGTACGGGAGATGAAGAAACAGAATCCGCGAGTCCGCCGACCCGCCGCACGTAAGGGAGGGCGCCGTAGCGCATGGCGTATAGCTGGTTCAGGCCTGAAGGCTCATAGCGCGAGGGCATCAGCAAAACGTCGCCTCCTGCGTACATGCGGTGAGAGAGCGCCTCGTCGTAGGCGGGCGCGAAAGCCACCCGGCCCGGGTGGGCCGCGGCGGCCTCCGCCAGGGCTTCCTCCAACTCCTCCTCGCCGGTTCCCAGGACAGCCAGGCTTACGCCTGAATCCATCAACTCGTCCATCGTTTCGAGAATCAGGTCGATTCCCTTCTGATGCGCGAGCCGCGAGACGACGACGCATAAAGGCCCCTTTGCGTCCGGGTCCAACCCCAATTCAGCCTGCAGCGCCGCCTTGCACTTCCCCTTCGCTTCCGGATGCGCGCTCGAGAACGGATCCGGAACGTGGGGGTCGCTTTCGGGATTCCAGACCCCATCGTCGATGCCGTTCATGATGCCGAACAAAGAAGAAGATTTGAGAGCGACCACCCCTTCGAGCCCCTCTCCCTGTTCTTTCGTCAGCATCTCCTGCGCATACCGCTCGCTCACCGTCGAGAAGACGTCGCTGAACAAGATGCCGCCCTTCATGAAGTTCACGTCGTCGTGAAATTCCAGGCCCTCGAAGCCCATCGCCTCATCGGGAAGGCAAGTGTGCGCGAAATCATCCGGGTGGAAGCGGCCCTGATACGCCAGGTTGTGGATGGTGAAAACGGTGGAAACACCGCTCCAATTCGCATCGTCCGCGCGGCGATATTTCAACAAGGGGGGTATCAGGGCGCTTTGCCAGTCATGGCAATGGATGACGGACGGATACGCCCCTTCCCGTTCCATGTGGGAGAGCGCGCCCCGGGCGAAACGGGCGAAGCGCTCCGCGTTGTCGGGAAACGCCCCGTCTGCGTCTCCGTAGAACCCGTCCCGATCGAACAGCTCATCCGCAGCGACGAGTTTGACCGAAACGCCCTCGTGCTCCAGCGAGAACACCTCGTAGCGCGCATCCGAGAAGACGTCTGCGACCTGCGCGGGGGAGCCGGGCTCGTATTTACGGAGAATGGCGCGGTACGCGGGCAGGTAGACACAGACATTGTGGCCCATTCGCCTCAGCGCCGCCGGCAGCGCGCCGATGACGTCGCCCAGCCCGCCCGATTTGGCGAAGGGAAACATCTCGCTCGCCACCATGGTGATTTCGATTGGTTTTTCCGTCATGCCACCGACTCCCGGGTTCATCGAGCTCATCCCTGCTCTCGCACGCCTTCGATGCTCGAAGCCTTCGCCAATCTATACATGAATCATAACGCTTATGTTACAATCGAATGAATGGTTCATGAAAAAGGCGTGGAGGTTCCATGCGATATCTGGTGCGCGGAAAAGTCATCGATGGGAAAAGCGCCGCCTTGCTCGAAGCCATCGAATCGGGCGAACTCGGGCGCGGCTCCATCGCGCATAAAACTTTCCTGAAATGCATGAAAGATGCGAGGCTCACGACCGAGGGCGAGGTCCGCTGGCTTGAGGTCTGCTACTGCCGCGAGGCGTTCGGGCCGGGTTATGAACTGTACGAGGAACTGCCCTACTGGGAGGCGTATTTCGAGGAAATCGACGTGCGCTTCGCCCGAAAACTCGAAGATTGCGAGGGCTATCCCGTCTGCGGCGATTGCGATTGCACGGAAAAGATCGAGGCGAAACTGAAGAAACTGGGCGTCCCCTTCTTCATGCACCTGGAAGAAACCGCCTCTCCCTCTCAATCCTCAATTTGAGTCGGCCCAACGCGCGGGTCCTACTTTTTTGGTGAGTTTCCACCTGTCGTGTATCCATAGGTACTGCTCCGGCCCTTTCCGTATGAAATTTTCCGTCTCCTCGTTCACCGCCCTCGTGAGCCTCTCGATTTCCCCCTTCGCGCTTTGCGCATCCATATCGGGGACTACCGGTTCGCTCACCAATATCTCATAGCGCCGGCCATCCCCTTTTCTCAGGCACGAAATCAGCACGATGGGCCGGTTGTACAAAACCGCGAGCGCGGCGGGGGCCGGCGTCGTCCTGGCGGGCTTGCCGAAAAACGGCGCGTCTATCCCCTCGCCGCCCGCGTTCTGGTCCGCCAGAATCGCCACCGAGCGACCCTTGCGCAGCGCCTCGCGCAGATGGAAGAAAGCGTTTTTCTTGGCGAGTATCTCCTGCCCGGAGGACGCGCGCATTTCATACAGCAAGGCTTCGAGCTTCCGGTTGTCCAGGGGACGCACGGGTATGGTGAGCGGAATCCCCGCCAGCGCGCCGGCATGGGCGAGGCACTCCCAGTTCCCCAAATGCGGCACGACGAACACACAGCCGCCCGCGTCTTCGTGAACCGCGCGCACCTTTTCGAACATCTCCTCCGCCCCGTCCACGATCTCGCGCATCGTCTCCTCTGCGCGTCGCGGCTCGAAGCGATAGAGAAACTTC
Organism: bacterium; assembly: GCA_965261085.1. Lineage (GTDB taxonomy): Bacteria > UBA8248 > UBA8248 > UBA8248 > UBA8248 > Bin107. The sequence continues at coordinate 1,549,780 of OZ253442.1, read as the reverse complement.
GCACCCTCCAGACAGGTGAGGACGAACGAACGGCAACTGCGCCTCGCCAGAACCAGGCGCTGCGTCTCGTCGAGTTCGGGAAAGGCAATGCGCAGGTTGGCCCGCGCGATGCGCCTTCTCCTGGGAGCGAACCGGAAAATCGCCTCTCCCGCCACGGCGGCGACGGCGCGGCAAGCCCCGTAGGGCAGCAGGCGAATCAGCTTCAGAAACGAGACGAGTACGGCGTATTCCACCCATTGGTGAAATGCGCCCTTGTCTTTGCTCCGCCTTCTCTTTTTGGGTTTCCCGGATTTGTTCACTGCGCGGCGACGATGGTTGCGGAGGATTGCCCGCCGATGCCGTGACTCAAGGACAAGAACGCAGCCCCCGCGACGGCGCATTCTTCGGTGGGGATGTGGAGGGCCTCGAACGCATCGTCTTTTTGCTCCAAACCCGGCGTGGGCGGGAGGCGGCCGTCTTTGAGGGCGGAGAGCCCCAGGATCATCTCGCTCAAATCACTGGCGGAGCCCATGTGTCCCGTATAGGGCTTCCAGCCCGCGAGCGGAATCGCGCCTTTCGCTTCGCCGCAATACGAGAGCAAGGCGGACAATTCGCCCGCGTCTCCTTGGGGCGTCGCGCTCCCGTGGGGAAGGATGAAAGCCAGATCATCGGGCGCGAGGCCCGCCTCGGCCATGGCCGATTCCACCGAATGGCGCACCGCTCCAGTTGGAACGGGAATATAGCGCTCAGAGGAGAATTCCTGGCAATTCGCCGCGCCGATGACGCGGCCCAGGGGCTTCGCGCCCCGCGCCCGGGCGGATTCGGCGCTCTCCAGCACCAGGGCGGCGGCCCCTTCTCCGGGGAAGAATCCATCGCGCCTCTTGTCGAAAGGCCGAAACGACGCAGGACCATCTTTCGCCCGGGAGAGAATACCCAGGCCGTCCAGTTCCAGAAGCATCACGGGGTGCGCCCAGCTTCCGCAACCTACGATCAGGCCGACATCGGCCTCCCCAAAGCGAAGCACGCGGTCGCAATTCTCGAGCGCCTGCGCGCCGCACGAAGAAAGGCTGGAGAAGCTGCCGTTCGGCCCCATGAATTCGTACATGGCAGATAGATAGCTGAACAGATTGTTCGGCAGGCCCTCGAGCAGGAAAAAAGGGCTTACCTTGTGGAGCGCCGCTTCGTTGAGGGACTCAGGCTTCGGTACATCCCACGCCTCGCCGGCGGTCTGTTTGAGCGCCGCGTAGAAATCCACATAGCCCACCCGCGTGAAATCGCCGGCGCCCACATAGAGGGACTTTCTCTCGGGCGCCACCTCCCCTATGTCGAGGCCGGCGCAAGCCACCGCTTCCGCCGCCGCGTAAAGCCCCAGGATGGAGCTTCTGTTCAGGAATTTCCGCTGGCTCGCGAGTCTGGGCGGCACCTCGGGCGGGTCTTCGTGGCCGGGGATTGCGCCACGGTAGAAGAAATTATCCGGAAAAGAGTCGTTCTCCTCGCCTGGATGATAGGCGACGCCGCTTCTGCCGGCGCGAAACGCTTCCCAGTTCTCCGGGGCGCTCTCGCCCACAGAAGTCAGCAACCCCACGCCCGTGATCCACACATCCGCGCCTCGCATCGGTCATCCCGCCTAACTCAACCGAATCTCGCGGCCGAGAACACGAAAATGATGACGCTGCTCTTCAGGATCCTCGTAATCCGCAAGCCGCACCACCTTTGCCCCAAAATCGGCGACCACCCGGCGTTCCCCCTCCACGGTGGCCACACCCCTGAAATTCCTGAGTCCTTCTTCCTCTCCCCGCGCCTCCACGTTCAGGAGGACCTGATCCCCCGGAAAGGCGAATCCATAGTACCTGACGCTGCGAACCTTTTCCAAAAGAATCCAGTTCGCAAAATCAGAGCCCGCCGCCTCGAGCCAGCCGGCAAGCTGGACGAGACCCTCGAATATCATCGCACCCGGCATGACGGGAAACCGGGGAAAGTGAAACTCCAGAAAATCCTCGCTCATCGTGACGTTCTTCACCCCCTGTATGGAGGCTCCCGCCTCCCACGCCATCACCCTGTCCACGAGCATGTATCTCAAACGAACAACCCCCTAGCCGATTTCTTCCGGCCCGTCATCGCTTAAGAGAATCACCTGGGCCACCGCCAACTCCAGCGTATGGCTCAGCGAAATGGTGGACTGGGTGATCTTCTTTCTCGCGCTCATGCGCTCCATCGAACCGCTCAGCTTGAGCGTGGGCTTGCCCGAGGCCGCCGATTCCACTTCGATCTCGCGCAGACGGCCTCGACCGCCCAGCCCGCCCGGTTCGGAAAGACCGAGTCCGAAGGCCTTGAGGCAGGCCTCTTTCGCCGCGAAGCGGGCCGCGAAATGGGGATAGGGATTGCGGCGCTTCAAGCAATAGGCGCGCTCGGCTTCCGTGAACACGTCTTCGCCGAACGCCTCGTGACGCTCGTAGGCCTCCTTCAAGCGCGCCACCTCCACCAAATCCACCCCCTGGTACAGCCGCATCCCCAAAACTCCTCCGCCTTCAGCCGGTAAGCAGGCCGCCATCCACAGCTATCGCCTGACCGGTGATGTAATCCGATTGCGCCGAAGCCAGGAACACCACGAGCCTGGCCACGTCCTCGGGTTCACCAAAGCGGCCAGCCGGTATGCGCCCTAAAATCACGTCTCCACCCTTCTCGCGCACGCGCTCGCTCATGTCGGTGACGATCATCCCCGGCAAAATGGTGTTGAACTGAATACCCCGTTTTCCCATTTCGGCGGCGCAGGCGCGCATGAAGGCGATGATGCCCGCCTTGGCGGAAGCGTAGTTCGTCTGCCCGGCCCCGCCCGAGACTCCCATGACCGAGGAGATGCTGATCACCTTGCCGGAACGCTTTCTGAACATAATCTCGCCCGCCGCCTTCGTGCAGTGAAAGGCGCCGTCCAGGCTTACGCCGATGACCTTCCGCCAGCCGGCGGGCTTCATCGTGAGCAGCAGACCGTCCTGGATGACGCCCGCGTTGTTCACCAGGATGTCGAGCGTGCCGAAATCCTCCTTCACCTTATCGAACATCGCCGTCACCTCCTCATAAGAGGAAACGTCGGCCTGGTAGGTGAGCGCCTTGCCGCCGGCTGACTCGATCTCCTGTTTCACTTCCTCGGCGGCCTCGGCCGAGCGGCTGTAGTTGACCGCCACCGAAGCGCCCGCCTCGGCCAGGGCCGTGCAGCAGGCGCGTCCGATGCCCCGCCCGCCTCCGGTCACCAGCGCAATTTTTCCGCTTAAATCGATTTTCATTCTGAATCACCTTTCTTCTAAGTCTCTAAGCCGCCTTTCTCACGAGGAGGGTGGCGTTTTGACCGCCGAAGCCGAAGGAATTCGTGATGGCGGCGGGCACGGGCATCTCTCTCGCCCCCTCGGCCACGTAGTCGAGATTACACTTCGGGTCCGGGTTCTCCAGGTTCGTCGTAGGATGCACGATGTCGCGCGCGACGCTCAAGGCCGTGAAGATGAACTCGGGCGCGCCGCAGGCGGCTATCAAATGCCCGATCATGGATTTGGAAGAACTCACCGCCAGCGAATCCGCCCGCGCGCCGAACACCTCGCGGATCGCCCTGCTCTCGACCGGATCGTTTAGTTTCGTGCCCGTGCCGTGCGCGTTGACGTAGACGACGTCGGAAGGCGCGAGACCCGCATCTTCTATCGCCTCGCTCATCGAGCGAACTGCGCCACGGCCCGCCGGGTGGGGGGCCGTCACCTGGTGGGCGTCCATGCTCGCGCCATAGCCCGACAGGGCGGCATAGGGCGCAGCGCCCCTCTTGCGCGCATGGGCTTCTGATTCGAGAACCACCACGCCCGCTCCCTCGCCCACGGCGAGGCCGGAGCGTCTCCTGTCGAACGGGCGGCAAACGGGGTCTTTCGATTTTGACGCGGCGCCCAGCAGGAGGAATATGGCCATCCCGACGGGATGGATCATCGAATCGGCCCCGCCGCAAAGAACCACGTCCGCCTCGCCCCTGCGGATCATGCGCATCCCGAGGCCTATCGCCTGTCCCGCCGCCGCGCAGGCGGAGGTGATGGTGCCGGTGGGGCCCCCGAGTTCGAACCACTCCGCAATCTTCGACGTCGCCCGCTCGGGCGGGTTGTTGAAGTAGCCCGATACTTGCGTCTTGTCGAGTTCTCTGGCGAAGCGCGCGGCGTCGAAACCGTTTTCCGGGTCCGCCCAGGCGGAAAAATCTTCCAGCCGGTAGCTGCTCAGCCCGGTTCCCATCACCACGCCCGCGCGCTCGGGCGCATAATCGCCGGGGCGCATCCCGGCGTCGGCCACCGCGCTCTGCGCGGCATCGAGCGCGAACAACACCCTGCACTCGCCCTCTCCCGCGTATTCTTCGGGCAGCCTCTCCCTGATGGCGAGGAGCGTTTCCTCTGAAACCTCCCCTGCTCCGGCGATGGGCAGCGCCTTCGCGTCGAAAGATTCTATCGGCGCGATGCCCGATTCACCGGCCAGCGCACGTCGCCACGAGGTTTCCACGTCGGCGCCCAGCGAGGTCACCATGCCGAGACCCGTGATGAATACCTGCGCGCTCATGGGCTCGCCTCGAACTCCAGCCAGCCATAGCTCCTGAAGCGCTCTTTTAGGCCGTCGGGGTCATCGTTGGGAAAATGGGGATAGACGAACCGCTCCGCTTTGGCCACGGGGACGCCGTCTTTTTCGATCCTCGCGCGGCACAGGCTCGCCCGTTCGTTCGTATCGATTATCTCGCCATGAATCTCCAAAGACACCCCCGGGCGCAGGTCGCTCGCCACCTCCACGTCGTCGATGAGCGAGATGACGCACGAGGTCTTGAAATCATGCGTGTAGACCACGAGCCACCCCGTAATCTGCGCCATCGCCTCTATCAGGATAGAGCCGGGCACCCGGGGAGCGCGACTGAAATGGGCGTTCAGATACGCTTCCGAGAGTGGAAACGTCTTGACGCCCACGATGCGCTCGCCGCGCACCACTTCCTTGATCTGATCGAAAAAGAGAAACCGCAATTTCCCGTTCTCCCGTCAAGCGTTTTTCCCCACGACGAAGCCTGCGCATACGCCGTCGAAGCCCTGCAGAAGCACGAGCGCGTTTTGCAGTTCGTCCCGACCGGGCACATGCGCCGCGCCGCGAAACAAATTCTCCATCATTCCGGGAGCCGGGAGCGCCCCGCCTTCCGCCAACGCTCTCAGCGCCATGATCAAGTCCAGCGCCGGACTCCCCCCCCAAAGGTGGCCGAATATGCCCTTCGTCGCAAGCCCCCAAGGTTTGTGGCACCCGAAAATGGCGGAAATTGTTTCCGCCTCCGCGTCATCCGCCCGGGACTCCCCCTCCCCATGAAGCACGAGGAGGTCCACCTCCCCGGGCGCGAGACCAGCACTTGCGAGCGCGCCTTGGGCCGATTTTTGAATCGCCCGGGCGAGGCCGCCTCGTTTTTTAAGCGCGCGAACGGAACAATAACCCTTGAGCCAACCAAGTATTTTGGACGGATCGGCATCCTCAGGCTTCTCGAAACGAATCACCCCCGCACCCTCGCCCAGCCCCCCGGCTTGGGGCCAGACGCCCCGCCGCGCCGCGCGGGCCAGCATCCGGGGGGAAATCACCCCACTCACGCCGGCGGCAAGAGCGAGCCTCGCCTTGCCCGTCCCCACGGAGTCCGCCGCCTCGCAGACGGCTCGCGCCGTCGCCTCCGCACCCGCGCTGAAAACGGCGTTCTCGCCGCGCCAGCCATGCTGAATCGCCACCTGGCTGAAGCCTATCGCGTTCAGCAAGCCGAGCGGCCATAAGGGAGGGATGCCGTCCATCCCCTCGCGGAAGAAATGCCCGAGGTCCGCCCGGCCCCCCGATTCCCTCACCGCGCCGAGCAGCTCATCGCTCCCCGGATCGACCGAGTCCATGCCTGCGAAAAAGGCGACCTCCTCCCCGGCCATCTCCAGGGCGGCGGGAGCGCCCGCCAGCGCATCGTGAACCGCCGCCAGGAGCATGTGGGTGTGATGGCCCATGATTCTCGCCGCACGGCGGTCCGCGCCGATGGATTCGGGGTCGATCCGCGCGCACCGCGCCGTTTCGATGGGAGGAAAACCGGCGAGTTCGGGGTCTGCGTCTAAGGCGAGAAGGAAGCGGCCCGCGCAAAGCGCCTCCCAGGCGGGTTCGACGCCACATCCCGCCGCCGTTACCAGGCCGACCCCGGTGATGGGGAGGGGCGAGAACTTCACGCGATCTCGGGGCCGCCCAGACAAAGGCAGGCGTTCTGCCCACCGAAACCGAAACTGTTGGAGAGAGCCACGCGATGGGCCTGCGCCCTCGTCTCGTTGGGCACGTAGTCGAGGTCGCACTTGGGGTCGCGATTCTGGTAGTTGATGGTCGGCAGGATTTCCGAGCGGCGCATCCCCTCGACGGCCAGAATCGCCTCGATGGCGCCGGCCGCGCCGATGGTGTGGCCGATCATGGATTTATTGGAGCTGATGGGTATCCTCTCCGCATGGGCGCCGAACACCTCCTTGATGGCCCTGGTCTCCGTGGAATCGTTCTTGGGCGTCGAGGTGCCGTGCGCGTTGATGTATTCGACGCCACCGGGGGCGACGCCCGCGTCTTCGAGCGCCTTTTTCATGGCGAACACCGCGCCCAGCCCCCTCGGGTGCATGTCGGTGATGCGAAAGGCATCCGAGGAATCGCCGTAGCCGAGCACTTCGCCCAGAATCTCGGCGCCGCGCGCGCGCGCGTGCTCGTAGCTCTCGAGTATCAACGCGCCCGCGCCTTCGGACATCACGAAGCCGTTTCGCCTCCTGTCGAAGGGACGAGACGCGCTTTGGGGGGTTTCGTATCTCTCCACGAGCGCGGTGAGCAGGACGAACCCGAGAAACCCCACGTAGGTGATGGCCGACTCGCAGCCGCCCGCCACCATGACGTCGGCCTTCGCGTCGCGGATGAGACGCACCGACTCGCCGATCGCCTGCGCTCCCGCCGCGCAGGCCGAGCAGATGGAAACCGTGGGACCCCGGCAGTCGAAATCGAGAGCGACGACCGAGGTCGCCACGTCGGATTTTCTTCTGAAAAACGTCATCAGATCATAGACGCCGCGGCTTTTGAGTTCCTTGATGTCCCACCCGCCCCGCAGGGGGTCGCCATCCGCGGGCCTCCAGTAGGGAAAGATGCGGAGCAATTCTTCGACCTGGGGGTGATCGCCGTGGGAACCGAGCGCGACGCCGACTCGCTTTCTCTCCGGAACCTCACCCAAGCGCGCCGCCCGGGCCGCTTGGGATACGGCCACGCGCATCATGCGCACGCCCCGGGTGGAGAATTTGTCGAGCCTGCGTCCGCCGCCGTTCTCCTGGGAGGCGAGCCACTCGTCTTCTATCTCACCGGCGATTCGGCAGGGGAGTTTTTCGGGATCGAAGCGCCGGACCACGTCGATTCCGGAGCGTCCCTCGCGCGCGGCGTCGAACGTGGAGGCGACGTCCCCGCCCAGAGGCGTCATCGCCCCGTATCCGGTGATCACGACCCGTCTGTCGCTACCGGCCATTCAGGCGTTCTCCCGGTAAAATGACTTGGATGAAGCCAGCGGCCTCAGGAGGAGAAGAGGCCTCTTTCCTCTTCCACCCGGTTCAACCAGTTCTGAACCACTTCATCCCCGCTGGGCAAAGAGGCAGGCTCGTTCGTCTTCGCGCATACGATGCGCGTTCCATCTTCGGTCGTCCACTCCGCCCCCGCCGGGCTCTTCTCGGGCAGGCAGTTCAGCACGTCGCGCACCGCGCCCGCCAGCGTTTTCGGCGTTACGAGGGCCGGAAGCTCATCCACGGGGGTTCCGGGCTCCAGATCCACAGCCGCTTCGCTTTGGCGCAGCTTCAAGACCTCGACACCCTTTTCCGTCACCTCGCTCTCCTCGTTGATGGCCACGCCCTCGCCGAACATTTCCTCCACGTGCTCCAAAACGAAATTGCGCGCCATCTTGATGCCGAACACCTGCTCGAGGCGGAAGTTCACGTCCAGAAAATCGAGAGACAAAACGCCCAGGTCATCCACCAGGGAACTGTCCGGCTCGATGGTTTCCTCATCGATTCCCGTGGTGTGGGCGATTGCCTTTTTCACTTCTTCTAAAATCGTATCGTCTGATACCAGGTTTTGCGACATGGCTTTCCTCTGTAACGATCAAGCGCGCTGTCCATCCTCCCTCAGGCCACGCGCGAAATTCCCCACGCATTCAAGCGTATACAACCAAGGAGGGGAGCGAAAATCAACCGCTCCCGAAGAATCTCCCCCGTTCCATCACCCCGGAGGGCGGTTCAGGCGGTTGCTGAGTCCCCTGTCGACCACGAGGGTCTGCCCCCGTATGGAAGCCGCGCCCGCTCCGGCTAGAAAATAGACCGATTCGGCCACTTCCTCCGGCGTCACGAAATATCGTTCGTCCAATGCGTCCAACTCCGGCTGAATCATGCGCAGCGTCTTGAACGAATCGGTCTTCACCAACCCTGCGCAGACGGCGTTGACCGACACGCCTCTCTCCTCGAAACTCTCAGCCCAATGCCTGACCGCGGCCTCCATGGCCGCCTTCATGGGCCCCAGCGGGTATTCGGGACTATAAAAACGGCTCCCCAGACTCGAAATGAACACGATGGCTCCGCCCTGGCGCGAAAGCAGCGGAAGCGCCCCCTGCAGGCAGAAGACGTTGCCCAGAAAATTCGTCTCCACCAGCAGTTTGAGATCGCGCTCGAGGAGTTTTTCCCACGGCTTGAACGGCGCGCGCGCCGCGTTTAAGACAAGCACGTCGAGCCGCCCGAACTCCTCCTCCACCTGCGTGAACATAGTCTTGACGGAATTTTTCTTTGAAATATCCGCAGGAGCGGCGACAGCCCGTCCCCCGGCGGCTTCGACCTCGCGGCAAAGCTCAGCCGCCATCTGGGAGGACCGGCCTCTCTCGTTCCTGTGATTCAAGACCAGGTGCGCGCCCTCGCGCGCGAAGCGCCTCGCAATGGCGGCGCCGATGCCGCGCGAGGCGCCCGTCACCAAAACCACCTTTTCCTTCATACCCGCCGATTCGGGCGCGTTCATGGCTCAACCCTCACGTCTACTCCGCATTTAGCCCGCTCCTGCCCACGCCCACTCCCCCAAGGCGGGGAATCGCCTCCACCCTGCCGTAAAGCGACGAAGACTCACGGGCTGGAAATTTATATCCCACGGGCGCGCCGTCATCAAACGCCGCACGAGAAACCTCGAAATAAAGGATTGAATCCCCTTCCGAGACCTCATACAATGGGTATCTTGCTTTTTTATTTTGAAGTCATAAAGCGGCACAGGGGGGACAAACAAATGGAACATCTCGACATCCAGGAAACGCCGAAGCTCAGAGACCCCGCTCTCCTCATGGCTTTTGCAGGCTGGAACGACGCGAGTAGCGCCGCCACGACCGCCGCGAGCTTCATCACCGAGAAAATGGGGGGTTCGGAATTCGCGCAAATCGACTCCGACCCGTTCTACAATTTTCAGGACATGCGGCCCCACGTCAGCCTCGATGGAGAGAGCCGCCGGAAGATCACCTGGCCCTCGAACACGTTCTACGCATGCGAGACGCCGAATCTCGAACATGACGTGGTGGTGTTCCTGGGCGTGGAACCTCATCTGCAATGGGGCCGCTATTCAAAAATCATCTTGTCCATGGTGCGTGAATGCCGGGTGCGGATGGCCGTGACGGTGGGCGCCCTGCTCGCCGACGTCTACCACAAAAACAGGGTCCGGATAACCGGCACTTCCACGAACCCCGATCTGGCCTCGCAACTGGGCCTCAGGCCCTCGCGCTATGAGGGGCCCACCGGAATCGTCGGCGTGCTGAACAATCTGTTCCGCGAAGAAAACCTGCCCGCCGTCAGCGTCTGGGCGAACGTGCCCCACTACGTGAACGTGACGCCCAACCCGAAGGCGGCGCTCGCCCTCGTGGAGCGGCTCAGCGAGTTTCTCTCCTACCCCCTCAACCTCTCGGAACTAGAGGCGGGTGCGTATGAATTCGAGGAGAAGGTCGATGAAGCACTGGAGAAAAACAAGTCGGTGAGAGACTACGTGGAGCAGCTAAAGCTCAGAGACGATGGTTTCGATGAAGAGCACCAGCCGGGCGAGCTGCCCTCAGGAGATGATTTGGCCAGGGAACTGGAACGTTTCCTGAGAAACCGGGGCGCCGATGGGGACGCGCCCGAGGAGAAGTAGGCGACACATATTTCAGCCCGGCACGGGCGATCCCACAACCCACCGCCATGAAAACCAAGGGGCCGCGCCGATTCGCCTGCGGCGGCTCCGGGGCGCCGAGCGCGCCTAAGCGGACCTCCAGCGATTCAGGACGGCCTCTTTCACCAGATTTCTAAGACCCACCGCATCCACCGGTTTGGGTAGGCAATGCGCCGCGCCCATGTCGAGAATGCGCTTGCGCCCTTCCCCATCGCCGCCGTCGATCGCCAGGACGACCGTTTCGCCGCCGGCTTCGCTCTGCTTGATTTGACGACACACCTCGTAACCATCCACACTTGAATGATTCAGGTCGAGTATCACCACATCCGGATGAGAGTTGGAATACAGGACGCCGGCCCGGAACCCGTCGCGCGCCACCTGAATTTCATAGCCTGACTCATCGAACAAGAGCGCTTCTTTGAGAGAATCGGCGAGGCCCTGCTCGCCGTTCACGATGAGGACCCGGGGAACTTCCCCCCTCTTCGGAAAAGGATGGGGCATGTTGCGTGATTCGAGAAAGGAGAGAAGCGCTTCTTTTCTCACCCTTCTATGGCCTCCAGGCGTTCGGTATGCGTGCAGCCAGTCCTTGTCTATCCAGTTTTGAATCGTAACCGGCGTGACGTCGCAGATTTCCGCTAATTCGAACGTCGTAAACACCTTTTTCTTGAATAATTTCTCCGCACTGGACAATGGCCGCCCCCATTGTGGCTAAGGATATGAAGCCGTATTCACATTTACGTGAGTAGTTGGCGCGAAAAATTTCGCAACTGATTTCTCGCACATTGCTTCCCGCATTTCAACCAAGGCAAGTCACGCAGAAGACTTGAAAACGCCGCCCGGGCGAGATGAGGTTCGAGGACGTTGAATTTCAACGCCATCGCCATATATTCTGGACGCCATCGCCGATGAAAAGCAGTTAGGGGAATGGTGGGCGACTTGGAGAAAATGATATGACACCACGGGATGAGCGAACATGAGAGCCGTTGTTCAGCGCGTGAGCAAGGCCTGCGTCCGGGTGGATTCTCAGGTGGTCGGAGAAATTCGGGGCGGACTCCTCGTTTTTCTGGGAGTCGGACGCGAGGACGGCGAAAAAGACGTCGATTTCCTCGCCTGGAAAACCGCCGGTTTAAGGATATTTCCGGATGAGGCGCAGAAAATGAACCTCTCGCTTCTCGATTCAGGCGGAGCGATGCTCGTCGTCAGCCAGTTCACCTTGCACGGCGATTGCCGAAAGGGGAGGCGTCCCGCCTTCATCGCCGCGGCCCCGCCCGAGCAGGCGGAGCCTCTGTATGAGCGATTCATCGCGCAGGTTGAAAAACTGGGTGTTCGCGTCGCGGCGGGCCGCTTCGGCGCGATGATGGAAGTGGCGCTCGTGAACGACGGCCCCGTCACCTTGCTGCTCGATACGAGGGGCGCGTTTTAGTGGCTCTCAAGGCCAAAGACGTGCCGCTCCTCAAGGACAAGCTCGACGCGCTCGCCCGCACCTATCACGACGCCTATCTCGCCACCGACCCGCTCGAGATCGCGCACGCCTATCAGGGCGAGCGGAATCGCGAGGTCGCGGCTTTTCTGAGCGCATCGCTGGCCTTCGGCAACGCCGCCGCCATACGCGAAAGCGTCAAGCGCATCATGGATCGGCTCGGCCCCGAGCCTGCCGGCGCGCTGCGGCGCTATGGCCCCGAGAAGAACGCCCGCCTCTTCGAGGGCCTCTACCACCGATGGGTGGGGCCCGAGGCCATCGGGCTCCTCGCCCAGGCGATCGGCACCGCGCTCAGGAGCGAGGGCTCGCTGGAAGCCTTGTTTCTCAAAGGCTACCGCGCTGAGGAGGAGACGCTCCAAGGGGCGCTCAAGCAATTCAGGGACCGCCTGCTCCGCTCCCTCCCGGCGTCGCCCGCGAACCCAAAGGTCGAGCGCGGCATCCACTACCTGCTGCCGGACCCGGGCAGCGGCAGCGCGTGCAAGCGGTTTCACCTGTTTCTCCGGTGGATGGTGCGGCCCGCCGACGGCCTGGACCTGGGGCTTTGGAAAGGGCCCAAAACGCATCAGCTCATCATACCGCTCGACACCCACATCGCGCGCATCGGGCGTCTTTTGGGACTCACCGACAGGAAGACGCCGGACCTCAAGATGGCGCTCGAGATCACCGCAAACCTGAAACGCATCGACCCGGACGACCCGGTGCGCTACGATTTCGCCATCTCGCGGATGGGTATTCTCAAGCATTGTCCGAGCAAGCGAAACTTGGCGCTCTGCGCGGGCTGTCCTCTTCAGGACGCCTGCCGCTACTGGCGGCGTCTTCCCCAAAAAAGAAAAGACGCCGCGAAGCGGGCGCGCGCATGAACGGCGGGGGTGGTTGCCGCTGTACATACCCTGGGATACCTTGCCACCCAGATAGATTCGGGAGATTCATCACGTGGCGACGAACATTCAAAGCATCGCACTTACCGCATGGGCGGGAGCGCAAAAAAGCCCGCTCGATTTCGCCAGTCTCACCGCCTGGCTCAGGGAGAGGGGCTTCGAGGTTCATCTCGATCTGGACACGGCCGAGATGGCGGGAGAGAAAACGGGACTGCCCCGCGAGGAGGTCGTCAAGCGCGCCGATCTGGTAATCGTCTTCGGCGGCGACGGCTCCATGCTGCGCACCGCGCACAACATCGGGGAGGAATCTCCCCTCCTGTTGGGCATCAACACGGGCCATCTGGGTTTTCTGGCCGACATCCCGCAGGCCGAACTCTACCCGGCGCTGGAGAGGATACTGATCAACAAGGAGTTTTCCACCGAATCGCGTATGCGGCTCGGCGCTTCGGTGCAAAAAAACGGGGGCGCGCCGCCGGTGCTCTCCGATTCGCTGAACGACATCGTGCTCACCACTGGACCCCTGGCCCGCATGGTCGAATACGAGATTCAGATGGAAGGCCGCCACCTCGGCTATTTCCGCGCCGACGGCCTCATCATCGCCACCCCCACAGGCTCCACGGCCTATTCCCTCTCAGCGGGCGGGCCTCTCGTGCTGCCTGATCTGAACGTGATGCTCATCAACCCGATATGCCCGCACACGCTCAGCAACCGGCCCATCGTCGTACCTGCGGAGACGGAACTGGAAATCACCATCTTCCCGGACACCGAAGCTGAGGGACGCGAGGTTCTCCTCACGCTCGACGGCTTTCCCGGGTGTGAACTCGAGGCCGGCGATTCGGTGAAAATCAGGAAAAGCCGGACCCCCGTGCGGATCATACGCCCCAGGGGGGCGGATTTCTTCGAGACCCTGCGGGAGAAACTCCTGTGGGAGACCCACCCGCGCGGCGGGCGGAAAACGTAAAACCCCATGCTCCGCCTACTCAAGATCACGAATTTCGCCATCATCGACGACCTGGAAATCGCCTTCGGCCCGGGCCTGAACGTCCTGACGGGTGAGACGGGCGCGGGAAAATCCATCATCTTCGACGCCCTGAACCTCACCCTAGGCGCGCGGGCGCGGGGCGACCTCGTCCGCACGGGCGCCAAAGAGGCCGTCGTCGAATCCCTCTTCGAGATACCCGACACCTCCGCCGGCCTCGCTACCCGCTCCCTGCTCGTAGAAGCGGGCGTCGAAATCGAGGACGAAGGCGAACTCATCGTGCGGCGCAGGGTCGCGGAGGCGGGCAGAAGCCGTATCTATCTGAACGGCGTCCTCGGCACGGCATCGCTGCTATCCCAGGTGGGCGAGCGCCTCGTGAACATTCACGGCCAGCACGCGCACCAGAGCCTCCTCCGCCCCGCCGGCCACCTGGGGCTTCTGGATGATTTCGCGCAAACGAGCGGGGAAAGAACCGCACTGGGCGAACTCGTGCGCGATCTGAAAACCGCTGAGGAAAAACTCAGGGCCCACAATGAGGGTGTGCGCGAGCGCGCCCAAAGGGCTGATCTTCTGCGCTTTCAGGTGGAAGAACTGGAAAAAGCCGCGCTGCGCGCAGGCGAACTGGCGGAAATCGAGGCTGAACTCCCCCGGCTCAGAAACGCCGGCCGCCTGATAGAAGGCGCCGCCTCGCTTTATAAGCGGCTCTATGAGGCGGAAGGGGCCATCGTCGAGAAAACGGGTGAAATCCAAAGGGGACTCGAAGATATAGCCAGTCTCGATGAATCTCTGCATCCCCTCGCGGAAGAAGCCGCATCCGCCCAGGCGCAACTGGAGAGCCTCGCCGATTCTCTTCGCGACTACGCGGAAGGGATAGAACACGACCCCGAACGCCTGGAATCACTCGAAGAGAGGCGCGCGCTGGTTCGCGAGATGATCAGGAAATACGGGAGCGATGAGGCGGAATGCCTCGCGTATCTTGAGGAATGCCGGAACAGCCTCGCCGTTATCTCGGATGAGGAGGGAACCGAGGCGCGCCTGGTGGATGCGCGCGACGCGCTCCGCGCCGACCTCTCGAAAGCCGCTCTCGCGCTGTCTGAAGAAAGAGCGCGCGCCGCCCAAAGTCTGGATGAGCGCATGGAAGATGCCTTGGCCGAACTGGGTCTTGCGGGCGCCAGATTCCAGACGTTCATCACGCATCAAGAAGATCCCGAGGGCTTCATCCGCGTCGGCGGGCGCGCGGTGGCTATTCGGGCCGATGGCGTCGACCGCGCGCAGTTTCACATCTCGCCCAACCCCGGTGAGCCGCCGCGACCTCTGAGCCGCGTCGCCTCTGGCGGTGAACTCTCCCGATTGATGCTGTCCCTGGAATCCGTCCTGAGACGCGCCGACTTGATCCCCACCCTCATTTTCGACGAGGTGGACGCCGGCATCGGCGGGGCCGTGGCCGAGGTGGTGGGAAGAAAACTGAAAGGGGTCTCGGAGAGCCATCAAGTGCTCGTCGTCACCCACCTGCCCCAGGTCGCGAGCCTGGGCGCGCGCCACTTCCGGGTGGAAAAGCACGTTGCCGAAGGCCGAACGGCGACGCGAATCGAGCTTTTAGAAGATGGAGAACGCGTGGAGGAGATCGCCCGCATGGGAACGGGGCTCGAAATTACGGACGCCGCCCGAGAACACGCGCGAGAGATGCTCGGCAAAGCGGGGTGAGAAGTCAGCGTCGAGAGAGAAATTTCTAGGCGGGTATCTCATCGCGCGCAGAAAGCGTCGTGACGCCAGCGGCGCTTAAGGCGTCCGAATATCTGAGGCCCGAGCCCGTGTTCATCAACACCACGCGCTCATCGGGGCGAACGACGCCATCTTCAAGAGCGCGTTTCAGGCCCGCCAGCGTCGTGGCTCCCTCGGGACAGGCCAGAATCCCCTCGTGACGCGCCAGTTCCTTCACGGCGAGAAGCGTTTCTTCTTTGCCGAGGGCGATGGCGGAGCCGTTCGTCATGCGAATCAGCCTGAGCACGTGAACGCCTCCCGCGGGGTTTGGCGATTTCAGGCCACCGGGGATGATGTCGATCTCCCCCCAAGTCTCCACGTGCTCCTCTCCGCGCTCGAAGGCGCGCACGATGGGCGCGCACCCCTTATATTGAGTCACCACGAGCCTTGGGTCCGGCCCTTCCACCCAACCCATCTCGCGCAACTCCGCTATCGCCTTGTAAATCGCCACGACGCCCAGCCCCCCGCCCGTGGGATAGAAGATGACGTCGGGCAACTTCCAGCCCAACTGCTCGCAGATTTCAAGGCCCATGGTCTTTTTTCCCTCGACCCGGTAGGGCTCGCGCATCGTGTTTACGTAGTGCCACCCGTGCGCCCCTGCGGCCTCGAAAACCATGCGCCCCGATTCCGACCAGTGGCCGTCGAGCGTGAAGACGCGCGCGCCGAAAAGAGCGCACTGGCGCACCGCGCCCGCCGGGACGTCATGGGGCAGCAAAACGCTGCACGCCGCGCCCCCGCGCGCCGCATAGGACGACCAGGCCACGCCCGCGTTGCCCGAGCTGTTCAACACCACGTGCGCAGCCCCCAACTCGCGCATCCGGCTCAAGGCCACGCTCGCGCCGCGATCCTTGAAGGTGCCGGTGGGATTCACGCCCTCGTTCTTCACCCACAGCGCGTCGAGACCGAGCGCACGCCCGAGCCGCTCCGCATGGTGGAGCGGCGTCCAGCCCTCGTTCTGCGAGACGACGTTTTCCGCCTTCTCCACCGGCAAAAAAGGCGCATAGCGCCAAAGCGTCGCCGGGCCGTCGCTTATCTGCTCCCTCGTCACCTCACTTTTGAGCCTCGCCACGTCGTAACACGCGAACAAACACCCCCCGCAGGCGCAGATGTTGACGAGCGCGTCCGCCGCGTGCGTTCGCCCGCAATCGGTGCATACCAGATGGGATAGGTAGGACATGGGTGCTCCTTTTCGCCGAGACGGTCGGCGTTCTTCTTGATATTTATGTACTCAACAGCCCCGATTAGAATTACTCCCCCCTTGAGGGGGAGTCGGTGAGTTAAGGGCGCAGCCCGCAAGCGAACCGGTGGGGGGAGCTTTTATTTTAGAATCATACCCCCCACCGCATCAGCCGTCGCTTAAACGGCTCGGCCTCTGCGACATTCCCTCTCTCTTCGGTCGGAAATGACCCTGAAGGGGGGAGTGTTTCCGCTTACCTCGCTATTATTGTCTTGGCGAGATTTCCTCCCACTTTAGTCGGAAATGAACCGTAGGGGCCGTTCGCGAACGGCCCTTGTAGGAGGAAGCGGGCGCTTCACGAAGCGCCCCTACGGGGGAGAATCGCAGACACAAAATAGACCCCGCACCTGTCCCGATCGCGCTTATCCCGAGAACGGACAACCACAGGAGGTTGTCCCTACTGTACCTACTCGTCCTGGTACTGCTGCAGGCTCTGGAGGACGGAGATGTCTTCGAGCGTCGTGGTGTCGCCGATTTTATCCGCCCCCGAGGCGATGTCGCGCAGGAGGCGGCGCATGATCTTCCCGCTCCGCGTCTTGGGCAGCGCGTCGGTGAAGCGCATGTAGTCGGGCCGCGCGATGGCGCCGATCTCCTTGACCACCCATTCCTTGAGCCGCTTCTCCAGGGCGTCGTCCTTCTTGTTCGCCCCCTTCATGGTGACGAAGGCGGCGATGCACTCGCCCTTGATCTCGTGCGGGATGCCCACGCAGGCGGCCTCGGCCACGTCGGGGTTCGCCACGAGGGCGCTTTCGACCTCCATCGTGCCCAGGCGATGGCCCGAGATGTTCATGACGTCGTCCACCCGGCCCATGATCCACACGTAGCCGTCTTTGTCGCGCCGCGCGCCGTCGCCGGTGAAGTAGCAACCCTTCACGTCGCTCCAGTATTGTTTCTTGTAGCGTTTGTCGTCCCCCCAGATGCTGCGCAGCATGGAGGGCCAGGGTTTCCGGATAACGAGGAGGCCGCCGCCCTCGGGGCCTACGGACGCGCCGTCTTTCGTCACCACGTCGGGCACGACTCCAAAGAAGGGAAGCGTGGCCGTGCCGGGCTTGGTCGGCGTGGCGCCGGGCAAAGGCGTGATCATGATGGCGCCCGTCTCGGTCTGCCACCAGGTGTCCACGATGGGGCAGCGCTCCCCGCCGATGACCTTGTGGTACCACATCCAGGCTTCGGGGTTGATGGGTTCGCCCACCGTGCCCAGAAGACGCAGGGAGGATATGTCCCGCGTTTTGGGATGCTCGTCGCCCCACTTCATGAACGCGCGGATGGCGGTGGGGGCGGTGTAGAAGATGTTGACTTTATATTTTTCCACGATGTCCCAGAAACGCCCGAAGTCGGGGTGGTTGGGCGCTCCCTCGTACATGACGGAAGACGCGCCGTTCAGCAGCGGCCCGTAGACGATGTAGCTGTGCCCCGTCACCCAGCCGATGTCCGCCGTGCACCAGAAGGTGTCCTCATCCCGGAGGTCGAAGACGTATTTCGAGGTCAGGTAGGTGCCGCACATATATCCGCCCGTGGTGTGCAGGATGCCTTTGGGCTTACCCGTCGTGCCGCTCGTGTAGAGGATGTAGAGGGGGTGTTCGGAATCGAGCTTGGCGGCGGGGCAATCGGGCGAGGCGTTTTCCATCAGGTCGTGATACCAGTGGTCGCGCCCTTTTTTCATCTTGACGTCGTTGCCCGTGCGGCGCAAGACGATCATTGACTTGATCGACTTGGCGCCTTCGACCGCCTCGTCCGCGTTTTTCTTGAGCGGTACGATGTTCCCGCGCCTGAAGCCCCCGTCCGCCGTCAAGACGGCCTTGGCTCGGCAGTCGTCAATGCGGTCGCGGAGCGAGTTCGCGCTGAAGCCGGCGAATACCACGCTGTGCGGCGCGCCGATGCGCGCGCAGGCGAGCATGGCGATGGCCGCCTCTGGCGTCTGGGGCATGTAGATGATGACCCTGTCGCCCTTTCTGATGCCGACGCTCTTCATCGCGTTGGCGAACTTGCACACCTCGCGGTGGAGTTCCTGATAGGTCAGGGTTCGGGAATCGCCCGGCTCGCCCTCCCAGATGAGGGCCGCCTTGTTCTTGCGCCACGTGGTGAGGTGGCGATCCAGGCAGTTGTAGGAGATGTTGGTCTCACCGCCCACGAACCACTTGGCGTGCGGCTCGGTCCACTCGAGAACTTTCTTCCATTTCTTGAACCAGTGGAAGTTGTTCGCCACTTTCGTCCAGAATTTGGCCGGCCTCTTGACGGACTCCTCATACATTTCCCGGTACTGGGCCATGGACTGGATGTGGGCCTGTTTTGAAAAATCCCTGCTCGGCTTGAAAACCCGTTTTTCCTGCAACAAGGTGTCGAACTGTCTGTCGTCGACCATGAGATAACCTCCCGGCTCGGTCATGTGAAATTATATCTTTGGCGATTTTTCGCTATTGTTGTGTATTCGGGGGGATTTCTCAAGTAGGCGCGCGGAGAAGCGCACCGGCGCGATCAAAGCGCGAGCGCCGCCCGCACCTCCCGCGCCGCCTGCGCGGGGTCGCGGGCTCCCAGGATCGCGCCGATGAGCGCCACCCCGTGCGCGCCTCTCTCAACACACGCGGAGGCGTTCGCAGCCTCCACGCCGCCCAAGGCATAGACGGGTCCGCCTGCGACAGCGAGTTCGCGCTCGAAGGCATCAAGGCCCAAAACGGGGCCGGATGAGAATTTGCTGTTGGTGGGGAAAACCGGGCTCAGCGTCACGAAATCAGCGCCTTGGGCGAACGCGCCCGCGGCCTCAACTCCCGAGTGGGCGGAATAGCCGATGACGCCCGCATACCCCCTCGCGCGCACCGCCGAGACACTCACCGTGCCCTTGCCGAGGTGTACGCCGTCCGCGCTCAGGGCTTCGGCCAGTTCGAGGTCGCCGTTCACCAGCAGTCGCGCGCCGTGTTCATCGGCGAGGGAGGCGACTTCTCTCCCCAGGCTCAAACGCTCCTCGTAGGGTAAATCCTTTTCCCGGAACTGAACGAAGCGCACCCCGCCTGCGAAGGCGGCCTCCAGCGCGCGCGGGAGATCGCCTGACGGGAGAGCGTTCCTGTCCGTGATGAGATAGAGCGGGTCGAGTTTTAATGATTCCAAAGTCTTCGCGAAGCCGATCTCAAGAACCGATGACGCCCGCCAGCGGGCTCGACGCCGTGGCGTAGAGCTTCATGGGAATGCGCCCGGCCTCATGCGCGAGCCTGCCCGCCTCGACGCCCAGGTTCATGGCGCGCGCCATCTTTACCGGATCATCGGCGCCCGCGATGGCCGTCTGCATCAAGACGGCGGTCGCGCCCAGTTCCATCGCCACCGCGGCGTCCGAAGCCGTGCCCACGCCCGCGTCCACGATGACGGGAACCGAAATCTGCTGCATGATGATCTGGAGGTTGTAAGGGTTTCGTATGCCTAAGCCCGAGCCGATCGGCGCGGCGAGGGGCATGACGGCGTGGCAGCCCAACTGTTCGAGCTTCTTGCAGATTACGGGATCATCAATGCAGTAGGGCAGGACGATGAAGCCGTCATCCAGCAGGATTTTACACGCTTCGAGCAGGCCCTCGTTATCCGGGAAGAGCGTGTCCTCATCGCCGATGACCTCGACCTTCACGAAATCAGACCCCGTGGCCTCGCGCGCGAGCCTCGCCGTCGTCACCGCGCTCTTCACGTCGTAGCAGCCCGCCGTGTTGGGCAGCATCGTATATTTTTCTTTATCGAAATGCGCCCAGAAACCCTCGGAAGAATCATCTTCCAGGTCCACGCGGCGCACGGCGACGGTGACCATCTCCGTTCCGCTCGCTTCGAGCGCATCGCGCATCACGGCGAAACTCGGATATTTGCCCGAACCCACCAAAAGGCGGGAAGTAAAAGTTCTGCCCCCGATCTCATAAGTGCTCATCACACACCCTCCCGGCGCAGGCTCCCAAGGCCGCGCCCGTTTTTATTTATGATCAGCCCCCGCCCACGGCGCGGACAATCTCGACCTCATCTCCATCCGATAAATGCGTGTCCCCGTATTCGCCCCGGCGGACAATTTCCATGTTGAGCGCCACGGCGATGCCGTTGACTTCGAGCGACATGGATTCCAGAAGAGCGGCTATCGTCGCGCCCGCATCCAGCTCCCTGTCCTCTCCGTTCACCCGGACTTGCAAGAATTCATCTCCTGAGTCGGCTTCCCATATAAAACATTCCATCAAAAAAAGCCGCCCCGCGATTCGGGAGCGGCCAAAGACGACTGCATTCTCAGGCCCGCTTCCCTTCGCTGGAATTACCCAGTGCAGGTTCCAAGGGTTGCCCGCGACTTCAGGCTCTCAGCACATACACCCCTAGCAGGAACTTTCCCCCCGGAGCATATACGGATGCTCCCCGAGTTGCAACGCCGAAACACGAACCAGCGTGTGCAATTCACCCCGTTTTCGGGTAAGAATACGAGAAAATACAAGATATCGCCTCAGGTTCAGCGAACCTTGCGCATACCCATCGACCGAGGAGCATGCCCATGAAAGCAGCCATCTTCCACGAAGTCGGCAAACCGATGACCATCGAAACCATCGAGTTGGCCCCGCCCAAGGCGGGCGAGGTGCTCGTGCACTACCGAGCGGGCGGCGTCTGCCACAGCGACCACCACGCCATGGTGGGCTTGTTTCCGGTGCCCACTCCCATCGTCATGGGCCATGAGGGCGCAGGGATAGTGGAAGAAGTAGGCCCCGGCGTGACCTCCGTGAAGCCCGGCGATCACGTGGTATCCGTCTGGCGCTACAGCTGCGGCGCGTGCGAGCTCTGCCTCTCGAACCGGCCCGCCATCTGCGGCGAGGGCATCCGCATGCGGGCCGACGGCACGCTCTCGGACGGAACGACGCGCTTTTCCGTCAACGGCGAGAAGGTGCACCACTTTCTCGGCGTCTCCACGTTCAGTTCCCACTCGGTGATGTCCGAGAAATCGGTGCTCAAGATAAGAGAAGACATGTCGCTCGAGAAGGCGGCGGTGTTGAGCTGCGCCGTCATCACGGGCGTGGGCGCTGTGGTGAACGCCGCCAAGGTGGCCCCGGGCGAGAGCGTGGCCGTGTTCGGCGCGGGCGGCGTGGGGCTGAACGCGATTCAGGGGGCGGCCCTCATAGGGGCTGATCCCATCATCGCGATCGACCTGATGCAGAACAAACTCGAGATGGCGAAAAAATTCGGCGCGACCCACACGGTGAACTCCTCCGATGAGGACGCGATAGAGGCCATCCGCGAGATCACCGGCGGCAAGGGCGCGCACTACGCCTTCGAGTTCATCGGCGTGCCCGAGGTGATGTCCACCGCGTTCGACAGCGTGCGCACGGGCGGCACGGCCGTCATCGTAGGCATCGCGGGCGTGAAGACGAAAATGTCGATTCCCCCCACGGTCCTGGTGACGGAGGAAAAACGGCTCATCGGCTCCCTCTACGGCTCATCCAACCCGCGCCTCTTCGTGCCCCGGCTCATCGATCTCTACATGGCCGGAAAACTGAATCTCGACGATCTGCTCACCAAGGAGTGGCCCATCACACAGATCAACGAGGCGTACGAGGCGCTCCTGAACGGCGAGGTGGCCCGCAGCGTCGTCGTGCACGAATAACAAGGGAGATATTCGAATTTCCCAAGGCCGGGGAATTGGGTTATTCTTTCTCACATATCATAATTAGGACTCGAAATGCCTGACGATAACCGCAATGTGATTTCCGGTGGAGACGGCGACGAAACGCTCTCGGGAACCGAGAACGCCGACACCTTCGTTATCGCCCCAAGTTACGGGAACGACACCATCACCGGCTTCACCAACGGGCAAGACCTCATCGACCTCAGCGCGTTTTCCAGCATATCGAACTTTTCCGACCTGACCATCACTTCGGATGATAACGGCGTCACGATCGACCTCACCGCACACGGCGGCGGCACGATACTTCTCCAAGAGTTTTCCCTGGATGAACTGGACGCCGGGGATTTCATTTTTTCTCGGCTGGACGGCGGCGGCACCTCGGCAAACGACGTCCTCCAAGCCGACGACGACGGTGACCGAATCGAAGGCGGCGGCGGGGACGACTCTATAACGGGCGGCGCCGCTGCGGACCTGCTATACGGCGGGGGTGGAGCAGATACCCTCACGGGCGGCGAAGGGAACGACACCATTGATGGTGGAGAGGGCGACGACACCATCGAGGGCGATGAAGGCGCTGATTTTCTCAGAGGCGGCGCAGGCGAAGACGCCCTCTATGGCGGGACCGGAGCCGACAGCCTGGCGGGCCACGAAGGCGACGACGAACTCTACGGCGGCGAGGGTGATGACATCCTTGAGGGGGGCGCAGGAGCCGACGCCATCGTGGGCGGAACCGGCGACGATAAAATGTACGGCGATGGCGGGGACGACGTATTCGTTTTCGCCACAGGTCATGGAGACGACACCATCTACGATTTTACCGCCGGGGCAGACAAAATCGATCTGACCGGGATTGCCGGGATCACGAACTTCAACGACCTGAGCATCACTGAAAGCGATGACGGCGTCACCATCGACCTCACCAAAAACGGGGGCGGCACCATCTTTCTTGATGGCACCGCTCTCGACAATCTTGACGCAGGGGACTTCATTTTCGCCGACTCGGGGCCTCCTCCGGTCGAGGATTACGATGACTGGCAGTACGGGACCGATGGCAGGGACACGTTCCAGGGGACCTCGGGTGACGACAGATATGACGGCCTTGGAGATAAAGACGAAATCCACGGAAATGCCGGCGACGACTACCTCCGAGGCGGCGCCGGCAACGATGCGCTTCATGGCGGTACAGGAAACGACACGCTCGTGGGCGGCGGCGGCGCCGATCGCGTGTATGGCGACGCGGGAGACGACAAGCTCTACGGCGGGGAAGGCAACGATCTGCTTGCCGATACCTCCGGCGAAAATACGTTGTATGGCGGCTCAGGCGGCGATTGGCTCTATGGCGGCAGTGATGAAGATACGCTGTATGGGGGCGAAGGGAGTGATCTGCTCAACGGCCAGGCAGGCGACGACACGCTTTATGGCGGCGCAGACTGGGACAAGTTATACGGCAGGGCGGGGAACGACACGCTCACAGGTGGTGCAGGCACGGACCAATTCATATTCGAAGACGATAATGGAAACGATATAATCACGGATTTCACCGACGGCGAAGACGCGATCGACCTCACCGCGATCAAGGGCATTACAGGCATCGGGGATTTGACGATCACGGCGGACGGGGATGACACCGTTATCGACCTCACCGCTCACGGTGGCGGCTCGATCACGTTGGAGAACGTCGATACCGATGATATGGACGCCTCGGATTTCCTGTTCTATACCCCGCCGGTAGACTCTGAGGTCGACGGCGTCTGAGGCGCAAAAGGTTTCGTCGGCTTCGCTTGGGATTTCCCATAAATTTCATCATCCCTCTCTGTTCGCTTCCCTCGCCCAACGCATCCAAAACCCCCTCTTGGACACCTGCCGCCATTTTTTGATATTCTGGCCTCATCCATCCCGCCCCATCCCGCCGGAGGAAAGCGCATGGACATCATCGACATCTCGGTTCCCGTAGAAGAAGGAAAAATGCCCATCTATCCCGGGAATCCGGGGCTTTCGATGCGCTTTCACACATCCTTCGATGCGGGAGACGACGTCTGCCTCACCGAAGCCGTCTTCGGCGTGCACACCGGCACGCATCTCGACGCGCCCATGCACTACCTGCATGATGCGGGCGGCATCGAGACGCTCGACCTGGAAACCCTCATGGGCCCCGCCCGGGTGATCGCGATAGAAAACCACGAGTGCATCACGGCGGAAGAACTCTCGACGAAAAATCTGGAGGGCGCCACGCGATTTCTCATCAAGACGCGAAACTCCGATGAGGGATGGTGGGCGAAACCATATCACCCCAATTACTGCCACATGACGGCGGAAGCCGGCCAGCTTCTCTACGACCACGGGATGGAACTACTGGGCGTGGATTATCTCGGCGTGGATGCGCCCGACCCCAACGCGCCCGTCCACATGCTGCTGATGCCCTTGGGCGTCGTCCTGCTCGAAGGCTTGAATCTTAGCGATGCGCCAGAGGGCGATTATGAACTCATCGCCCTGCCCGCCCTGTTCACGGGACGCGACGGCGCGCCCGCCCGCGCGGTTTTGAGAACCCTCTAGGCCCGTCTCGAATCCGATTGTCTCATCCCCGACGCGGAACGACACCCGAATATGGAGTTCGCCTCGACATGGAACATCCTCTCTCCCAGGAGTCGACAGCCGTTTTCTGCTATCTTGGCGGCGGGAGGAGAGGCATGGCCATCATCGACATCAGCGTCCCTATACGCGAGGGAATGCCCCTCTGGCCCGGGGATCCGGAACCAAAGCTGCGCTTTCACGCTTCTTTCGAGGCGGGGGATCCGGTCTGCCTGACCGAGGCGAGCCTATGTCTGCATACGGGCACTCACGTGGACGCGCCCATCCACTTCCTGCCCGGCGAGGGCGGTGTGGAGGCGCTCTCCCTGGACACCCTCATGGGCCCCGCCCGGGTGATCGCGATAGAAAACCACGAGTGCATCACGGCGGAAGAACTCTCGGCGAAAAATCTGGAGGGCGCTACGCGCTTTCTCATCAAGACGCGCAACTCAGAGGGAAAATGGTGGGAGAAGCCATTCGACCCCCATTTTCGCCATATGACGCCGGAAGCCGCGCAGCTTCTGCTCGATAACGGAATGACTCTCCTGGGCGTGGATTACCTCTCCGTGGATCCGCCTGAGGGCGACGCGCCCGTGCATCGGCTGCTGATGCCCTTAGGCGTCGTCCTGCTCGAAGGCTTGAATCTTAGCGATGCGCCCGAGGGCGATTACGAGCTCATCGCCCTGCCCGCCCTGTTCACGGGACGCGACGGCGCGCCCGCCCGCGCGGTTTTGAGAACCCTCTAGGCCGCTTGCCCCAAAACCGATTTTCGGGAAATACTCCCCCCCGCAGACCGATTTCCAACTTACGATGAGGGGCAGAATGGACACGTCCAGGGAACAGCGAGAGGCCGTACAGAAGATATACAACCAGGATTCGGACTACTACGTCACCAGTGCGCCCCACGCGCGGAGCAACTCTCTCGCGCGCGCAGCCGAGGTGCTGAACCCGAGCGGCGGCGTGCATCTCGATATAGCCACGGGCGCGGGTCACACGGCCTACCAGATGGCGGACAAGTGCAGCCACGTCATCGCGAGCGATTTGACCGGCGGCATGCTCGACTCCGCGCGCAGGCTCGGGAAGGAAAAAGGAATCAGGAACGTCTCATATCTCAGAACTGACGCCGAGAACATCTCCGTTCAGACGGGCTCGCTCGATTCGGTGTCGGTGCGCATCGCGCCGCATCATTTCACGGACGTCGAGGCCTCGATGCGCGAGATGTTCCGGGTGCTCAAACCTGGGGGCAGGCTCGTCTACATCGACAACATCGCGCCCGAAGAACCCAAGGAACTCGATAGTTATAACGATTTCGAGCGCCGGCGCGACCCGAGCCACAACCGCTGCGACAGCCTGCCCGGCCTGGTGGAAATGCTGGAAGCCGCGGGCTTTCGCGTCCTATATTCCGAGACCTTGAGGAAGAAGATGGTGCTCTCCCACTGGGTGCAGCGCCCCCATCTCACGGATGAGGACAAGGCGGCGCTTCGCGAATATCTCGAAACCGCCTCGCCCGCGATATCCTACTGGCTCGACCCGCGCGAGGAGGACGGCGAATACGCCTTCGATGAGCAAGAAGCAGTCATACTGGCCGAACGCCCCTCATGAGCACCGACGAAGCCGAACGCCTCGCCCGCTTGATAGCGGCGGACAGAAGGCATCTCTGGCATCCCTTCACCCCCATGGACGAATGGGAGAGCGAGGACCCGCCTCTCATCGCCGAGCGCGGCGAGGGGGCATACCTCATCGACGTGGAGGGCAAGCGATATCTCGACGGCGTATCTTCTTTGTGGGTGAACATCCACGGACACCGAAAAGAAGAGATCGACAGTGCGGTTCGCGCGCAGCTTGGGCGGATCGCCCACACCACCCAACTGGGCATGGCGAACCCCGCCGCTATAGAACTTGCGGAAAAGCTCACGCAGATCGCACCGGCGGGCCTCACCCGCGTCTTCTATTCGGATTCAGGCGCCACGGCGGTGGAAATCGCGCTCAAGATGGCCTTTCAGTTCCAGAAACAAAGAAAGACCCCAAAGCCTGAGAAAGACAGGTTCCTGACGTTAAACCTCGCCTACCACGGCGATACGGTCGGCGCGATATCACTCGGCGGAATCGACTTGTTTCACCACATCTTCGGGCCATTGTTGTTCCAGACCATGCGGGCCGAGGCGCCCTATTGCTTCTGGTGCCCGAGGGGGGCCGAGCAGCCGCCTTGCTCCGTCTGCGCGGGCGATGAAATGGCGCATCAGATCGCAGAAAACGCGCCTCATCTCGCCGCCGTGGTCCTAGAACCCATGGTGCAGGGGGCGGCGGGGATGATCGTTCAACCACCCGGCTTTCTAATGAAAGTGCGCGAAGCATGTACCGATAACGACGTGCTCCTCATCGCGGATGAGGTGGCCACGGGCTTTGCGCGCACAGGCCCCATGTTCGCCTGCGAGCACGAAGGCGTGGCGCCCGACATCCTGTGCGTGGCCAAGGGAATCACGGGCGGTTATCTGCCGCTGGCGGCGACGCTGGCTACCGAGGAGATATTCGACGCCTTTCGCGGCCCGCCCGAGATGGGCCGCGCGTTTTTTCACGGACACTCCTACACGGGAAACCCCCTGGGCTGCGCCGCCGCGCTGGCGAATCTCGATATTTTCGAGCGGGAAAAAACGATTGAAAACAACGCGCCCAAGATAGCCCACCTGTGGAGCGAACTCGAAAAACTGAAAAGCGCGGCCCACGTGGGCGACGTTCGCGGCCTGGGCTGGATGGTGGGCGTGGAACTCCTGAAAGACAAGGAGACGAAAGAACCCTACACGCCCGCGGAGCGCAAAGGGCGCGCGGTCATCCTGGCGGCGAGAAAGCGCGGCCTCGCCGTGCGGCCCTTAGGCGACGTGGTCGTCCTGATGCCACCCTACTGTGTGACGAACGAGGAGATAAGCTGGATGGTGCGCGTTCTGGATGAGTCAATCCGCGAGGCGTGCGCTTAACGCGAATTTTCAGGCTCACCGGTAGGTGCGCCCACCGCGCCCACGTCCTGCTTCTTCTCGGGCACGCCTACGGCCCCGACCGGAGCGCCGCCCACCGGCGGAAGGTTCTCCTTGGGCACTCCCACGGCGCTTGCGGGAGGCTGCCCAGTGGCCGTCGCGGGCGCGTCGCCCACCGCCTTCTCGTTTGACGCCCTCGGGGGAGCATCACCCGCCGTGGGGACGGGTGCTCGTTTCGATATCAACTCCTCACGCGCCCTGAGCGGACCCGTGATGGCGAGCGAACCGGCGATGCTCTGCGCCTCCTGTCCCCCGATGAGCAGCACGACGCGATCGAAGAGATCCGGAAAATTCCTGATGACGGTGTTGGCCACACCATAGGCGGTCATCAACTCCGCCCATGCGCCGCCCGGGTGCGCGTCCCTGAAGGTCTCGTCGAAATCGACGTAGGCGATTGCATCGGGCCCCGGAAACGCGGCGCGCAGCTTGGCGCCCTTGGGGATGATCGGCGCATACCCCTCCCCCTTGGGTCCCTCGATGAGGGCCGCCAGTACGTTGTGCAGGGTATCGACGTTGTCTTTTCCGATCTCCACTTCCACGGGGTAGGGAACCAGCAAGTCTTCTTCGGAGCCTGCGAAATAAAGCGTCTTCTTCACGCTCGGCGCGCGCGTGGCGTTTCGCCGCGCGGGATCGAGCGCGGCGTCGCGGCCCGGCTCCATGAAGTCGAGCACTGCTTCCTGAAAATTCCACACGAGCGCTCCGCTAATCAGGATGACCAAGACGGCGAGCGCGATCTTCCTGGACACCCTAGCGCCCCTCCCCCGCCGGAGCGGCGTTTTGCGCCTCGGGCGCACTCGCATCGGGTTGTGGCGATTCAGACGGCGCGGCTTGCGATTCGGATGATTCCGGCGGTTGCGCCGACTCAAGTGACTGTGATGAATCGGACGGCGCGGCCTCTACGGGCGCAGGCGGTTTCGGGGGCAGGTCTTCCGTGAGGCCCGCGAATTTGAGCACCTCCTTTGCGAGCGCCGTGAGGTAGGGGTCTTCTTCTCCTGTCTCGCTCAAGCGCGCCTCATCCTCGGGCGTGCTGATGACGCCCAGGCTCACGTAGGCCGCGGGCATGCGCGCGCCTTCGAGATCGCGCACGGCCAGAATGTGGAGCGGGGGTTTTTCGTCGGGACGTATGGCGGCGAAGCGTCTCTGTATTCCTAAGGCGAAGCGGCGGTTCGAGGCCAGATGGATGTTCTGGCTCCGCTGCCAGCGAAACGCGACGGCCTGGGCCGGCTCTCCCGCCACGCGCGGCGGACGGCGGGGCGCGGCCACCAGGATCACGGGCCCTCGCGCGCCGGGCCGCCAGGAGGCGTCCGCGTGCAGGGTGAGGAACAAGGAGGCGGCGTTGTAATTCGCCACCGAGGCGCGCTGCACGGCGGTCATCTCCGTGTCGGCCTCGCGCGTGAGGATCGCCTTCACCTCGGGGCGTCTGGACAAGAGCGCGGCCAACATCCCCGCCGCGCGGAGTGCGAAATCCTTCTCTAAAAGCAGCGCGCCGCGACTCCCCGCATCCCGGCCCCCATGTCCGGGGTCGATCACCACGACGAAAGGAGCCGAAGCCGTGGGGCCGCCGGGCTTGGCCGACTGAATCGGGGCCGCCTGATTCGGGCGCGGCGTAATTCCTTCCCGTGCGGGCCCGGCCAGGGCATCGCCGCACGGATGAACCAGCAGCCCAAGGGCCGCCGCCAGAATGATGAGTGAATACCGGCGCAAGACGTTTCCTCCGTTTGCTGGGCACAAATTACCATTTCATGGAATAGGAAACCAACCGGGAGCGAGGATAAGAAGACGGCACACCTGCAGGATGAATCCATGGACTTGGTAGTGACAGACTTAATTGGCTGTCCGCCGCCGCTCCTACCACTCCCCCCTTGAGGGGGAGTAGGAGAAGCCGAGCGTTTTGTGCGAAGGCTGATGCGTGGGGGGTCAGCCCCGACCGGGGAGGGAGGGGCTGCCTGACTTAAAAATGAGCAATCGCTCCCTTCTCGGGGCTGTTGAAAAAGCCTTTGTCAAGGGAGCAACCCCCCTGTCCCCCCTTTTCAGGGGGGTAAAGGCGATGCCCCCCGACGAGGGGGTGGAAGAAAAGCCCCCCTGACAAGGGGGTGGAAGAAAAGCCCCCTGACAAGGGGGGACAGGGGGGTTGCTTTTACCAGTCGAAAGGGGTGTCCCCTCTACTCTCTAAAAAGGGGTCTTTTTCAACAACCCCTTCTCGGTCGCGATTGACCCCCCACCGGCGCGACTTCGGACTTCGACCTTGTCTTGCCGACAATCCCTCATTCTTCAATCGGGATTGACCCTCAAGGGGGGAGTGATTATCAGCCGACAGGGCGTTGCACAGGGGCGACCCCTAATGCCCACCTACGGTCCGCCTGTGCTCGTCATTCCGCAATGCTTTCATGCCGGAACCCAGAACCGATGAATTTCTCGTCCGCCTGGATTCCGGCGTATGCCGGAATGACGACAAAAGGCAAACCCGCCGTAGAGACAACCCCTCCTCGGGGTCGTCCCACAAGTCGCGAACCGCCCCTACGGGGAGAGCAACACAGAGCCGTCGTTCCGTGATGATTTCATAGGAAATCCAGAGCCTCTTTTGGAATAGCAACCAAACTCCCCGCTGCTTCCAGCATACAAGCATTGCGAGATGACGATCGAAACAAAGAGCAGGGACGCATGTATGCGTCCCCTACAGACATTTGTGAAAAGGCCATCCGTAGGGGCCGCATATATGCGGCCCGGTTTTTCACATGTCCACCCCATGCGTCGCGCCTCGGGAAACCGCGGGCGGCGGGGAGGTATGGAAATCAATCAGAATGAAGACGGGGGATTACCCTTGCGCCCGTGGCGAATTTCCCCGAACATGGGCCGGTGGTTTCTGAATCCCGATTGAGGAGCGATAACGTGTGGGGCGATAAGACGCCTGAGGGCGTGAAGGGATCATCGGATCTTAAGCGCATCGCCACGGTGGGCGGGCAGATGGAGGCCCTGATCCTGAAAGGCAGGCTCGAGGCCGAACAAATTCCCGTGCACCTGAGCTACGACTCGGCGGGTTCCGTCTACGCCTTCAGCCGGACGAATCTGGGTTCGGTGCACCTCATGGTGCCCGAGGCCTTCGCGGAAGCCGCCCTCCACCTCTACCACAAGATTCGGACCACCGAAGACGCGCCCGAATAAATCCATCGATACATAGAGGCAACGCCATGACGAGCAACGATGCGGACCTGGGAGCTCTGCGAGGGCTTCTGCTGGAAAAAGCGTATGAGAAAAAAACGGTGACGCTCGCCTCGGGCAAGGTGAGCGATTTTTACGTCGACTGCCGCCAGGTGACCTTACACGGGGAGGGGGCGCGGCTCGTGGGCCGGGTGATCTTCGAGCGCATCAAGGACGGCGGCGTCCAGGCCGTGGGCGGACCCACGCTGGGCGCCGACCCGATGGTGACGGCCGTCTCGATGACCGCCGCGCTCTGTGGCCGAGACGTTCCCGCCTTCATCATACGGAAGGCCGAGAAGGGCCACGGGATGCAGAACCGCATCGAGGGGGCGGGTAACCTGAAGCCGGGGATGAAGGTCGCCATCATCGAGGACGTGGTGACCACCGCGTCTTCCACCTTCACGGCCATCGACGCGGCCCTGGGCGCAGGCCTCGAAGTCGCCCACGTCATCTGCCTCGTGGACAGGGAAGAAGGCGGACGCGAGAACCTCGCCGCGCGCGGCTACGAGCTGGATGCGGTGTTCACGAAAACGAGTTTGTTGAAGGTGGCGTGAGGGGTTAGTCTCAACCGCAACTTCGCAACACCTCCCGCATTGGTCGGTAAACAGCAATCGCTTCTTCCTCAGTCGCGACAAAGGCGCAGGCTTCCCCTCCTCGGGGAAGCCTGACCTCATCGGTCGCGATTGACCTCCCCGGGGCGCGTAAACGCTCGCTTCCCGCTCACGTTTAACCACGCATTTCCCCGCATTTTCGTCGTGGGATATTAAGCGCACTGAAGTATGGTGGCGAAGCGCATCGCCGCGTTCGAGAATAAGGAATTTCTGAAAAATTCGATAAATATAGATAAATTCACGGGGTTATTCGATAAATTTCTGAAGATTGAATCGGCGAAAAATGGGGCCGGACGGGGGTTTTTCCCGAGGCGCGATGATGTATATTAGACGCATCGCCTCCCTCATAAAAACAGGAAATGCGGGGAATTGCGCAGGCGAAACGTGCGGAAAGCTTTAGTCCCCCTTCTCCCAATAGAGCCAGAGGCCGTGTTTCGCCGCGATCCGGAATGATGTAAGGCCCACACTTTCAGCGACTTGTCGAACATCCGCGCGGGAGAGGCGCTTTTTGCCGAGGCGGTTGTTCAAATCGCGCGCCTCGGGCAGCAGCGATTCGATGAGCTCATCCGATGCGCCCGCACCAAAGCCGCCGCCGTGCGCGCCCATCCCGCCGGGCTTTAAGAC
Source organism: bacterium (assembly GCA_965261085.1). Lineage (GTDB taxonomy): Bacteria > UBA8248 > UBA8248 > UBA8248 > UBA8248 > Bin107. The sequence continues at coordinate 1,517,595 of OZ253442.1, read as the reverse complement.
GCGATTGATCTCGGCGACGATTCTCTCCTGCTCGTCCCAGAAAAAAAGTCCGCCCCTAAAGACAACCAGATCAAAGGAGGCCGCTTCGAACGGCAGGCTGTATTTGTCGAGCGGCGCCACGCGAACGCGCGAAGCCATGCCCGCCTCCGCTATCGTCTCGGCTAGGTAATCATTCAGGGTCTCGGAATCATCCCCGCATGTGAGGCGCATTTCGGGACAGCGTGCAGCCAGGGCGAGCGCCACGCCGGGGCCGTAGGGGCCGATTTCCAGAACGTCGCCCGAGTCTCTGCCGTATTCGGCATGAATCTCCGCCGCCGCATAGGGGTAAAACGGCTGAAAGTGGGCGTTTACGGCGCGAATCAACTCAAAATCCATGGCAGGATATTCCCTCTTCGTTTAGATGCGCTTCCCGAAGGCGGCGGCTGGATGCGAGATATCGAACGGATGATATACCAACCCCGAAGGCTTTATGAAACCGGGAGCCAAGGACGCAAACCCGCATTTTCAAAACCGGCTCTCTGGGATATCCTGCGGCTACATGGAGAAAAGCCATCACCAACACAGGAGACCCCATGGAAGCGGTGAGCGAAGCGGCGGATGTCTATGAAGCGATAGAGATGTATCATGCGAAAGGCTGGACGGACGGTTTGCCCGTCATTCCTCCGACGCCCGAACTCCTGGAGCGCTTCCTGGAGGCCTCAGGGCTGGACGCCGATGACGTCGTCTTTCACCTGGCGGAGCGAAAAAGAACCGTCCGGGCCGGAAAAGTGGCGCTCAACGCCATTATGGCGGGGTGTCTCCCTTCCTACATGCCGGTCATCCTCGCCGCGCTCGAAGCCATGGCCGATCCGGCCTACAACATTCACTCGAGCGCCACGAGCACGGGCGGGGCGGCGCCCTTCATGGTCGTGAACGGCCCGATTCGCCGCGAGATAGGCCTCAACATGCAGGGAAACATCTACGGGCCGGGCAACCGCGCGGGTGCGACGATAGGCCGCGCGCTCAGGCTCATCATCATCAACTGCCTGGGCTCGAAGCCGGGCCTTCTGGATCGCTCCACCCAGGGGAATCCGGGCAAATACAGCTTCACCTTCGCCGAATGGGAGGAAAACAGCCCCTGGGAGGCGCTGAACGTCGAGCTTGGCTATGAGGCCGAGACGAGCACGGTGACGCTCCTCGCCGCAGAGGGTCCGCACAACATCCAGAACCACTACGGAAAAGGCCTGGGAATAGCCGAAACCGCCGCCGCCACCATGGCGGGTCTGGGCAGCATGAGCGAGGGGCAATCCTTTTTCGTCTTTGCGCCCGAGCACGCGCACCTTTTGGCCGAGGAATTTCCCACGAAAAAAGAATTACAAGAGTATTTCTTTGAAAACGCGACGCTTCCCCTGAGCCAGCTTCTGCGCACCGGGAAGCTCGACAAGCCCATCGCCGCCGATGACTACGGCAACGTGCGCCACGCGCTCAAGCCCGATGACATCTACATCGTCGTCGCGGGAGGCGAGGCCGGCGGGCACTCCTCCTGGGTCCCCGCCTGGAGCAGGAGACGAAACGGCGAGGTCGTCACCCGTCCGGTGCTGAGCGCGGCCGAGCGACGGGAGTCTCATAAATCAGGCGTTTGACGTATACGAGGAATCTTCACCAGAGACTATCTTTTGATTGAAGAAAGAGGCCACCCGAGAGAAAATCAGTTTATGGAATACAAAACGAGAAATCATCCCGGCGATGATGACCATACAGGAGGAGGCATTCGATGAACCCCATCGTAGAAACCGCAATACCGATTTACGATCCTACCGTGGAGCCTGAAATCGAAACCGAAGACCGTACAAACCGTGACGGCGTGCTCGCGGGCAAGCGCATCGGTTTGCTCTGGAACTCCAAGGTGGGCGCAGACAAGCTCATGCGCTACATATTGGACGAATTGAAGGAGGACGGCGCGGACCCGGACCTCGCCGTTGAATTGTCCAAAGAATACGACACCCGACCGGCGAAGCCGGAAGTGTATGCGGAGATGGCCCAGAAATGCGACCTCGCCATTACCGCGGTGGGCGACTGAGGCTCCTGCTCTTCGTGCAGTGTGCACGATGGAATCGAGTTGGAGAAAAAAGGCGTCCCCACGGCCGTCATCTGCACCGAGCCCTTCCGGCCCACGGTCGAAATGGTCTCCAAGGTGCGCGGCATGCCGGACTACCCGGTGGCTTATATCCCCCATCCCGTAGGCAGCCTCACGGATGAGCAACTCAGCGGACGCGCGAAGGAGATTGCTCCCACGATAAGGGCGCTTCTCACGGGTTGAGCCGCACGAGAGGACCGCGAAGGTTGTGCGCTACATCGCTTTCAGAGCGATGAGCACCCCTCCCGCTACGACGCATACTGTCCCCAGCAAGATGGGCAGCGTGATGCGCTCCAGGTCGCGCAAGAATATCCACGTGAACAAGAGCGCAAAGAACGGCGCCGTGGATGAAAGCGGCGATACGACCGAAACGGACCCGTACTTCAAGGCGGCGAAATGACTTAAAAACGCCAGGGTGTTGATGAGCCCGCAGGGACCGTAAAAATGCCAGGCCTTTCCCCATTTGAGAGATGGGTGCTGGGCCTTGGGCAGAAACCACACGAGCGCGATCAGCGCCAGGAGACCGAAAACGCTGGTGAGCGTGATACCGAGCAGCGCGGAGGGAACGAGGTCAATGCCAATTTTTCTGAAAATGTTCGACGTGGAAAACCCCAACACGGCCATCAGGGGCAACCAGATGTCGCGCCTGTTCCAGGGAGCGTCGCTCTTGCGCTGGTAGGTGATTCCGGCGCAGCCGAAAACGACCAGGAAAATTCCCGCCCAGACGTAAACTCCCGGCCGCTCCCCCAAAAATACATAGGCGAAAGCAGCCGAAAAGAGCGGATTGGCCGCCAGCAGAGGAACCGCACGCGAAACGCCCAGGCGATGTATGGCATGGAACATGAACACGCGCCCAAGCGACGGCCCCGTGATGCCAGACAAGAAGAACCAGAACCAGGCCTCCATACTCCAATAGGCGGGTTCCCAGGTGAGAATCGTGAGCGCCACCAGCCAGGGAACGTTGACTACCAAACCAATGACGACGCCCGTCATGGCAGTGCCGTGCCGCTGCCCCCGCCTGGCGATGAGGCTAAAGGCCGAGGACATCGACGCGGTGCCCAGGGCATATCCCGCCGCCAGCAGCGCATTAGTTATGGCGCTTCTCCCAGCCTGAAACACGAAAAAAATCTACGAAACTAAAAACAGCGCAAGATGGATGTCTTATCAGAGGAGCGGGGCCAAAGCCATGTCGAGACGGGCATTTGAAGACGCAGGATGAGACTCATCTTCGGGGACGATGAAGCGGCTTCGGGCAATGGAACCCGCAAGCCATCAGCCCCCGGTTATCGGCTGCGCGATGATCCACAAGCTCACCATGGTGTAACCCACCATGAGAACGAGCATCGGGTATTGGCTGCGCACAGCGGCGAAGCGGTTCTCGAGCGCGCGCAGCGCCGTCACATGCGCGAGATAAACGGCGCATATATGGCCGATGACGATCGCTGCGATGGAAGCATACCAGGTCGTCTTCGCGCCGATGACCCCGATATCGACCTTATAGGCGGCGGTCCCCCACAGATTCCAGCCCATCCCGAGCGGGTCGGACAGGAGCGGGATGATGCGTTGTCCCTGAATGAAGAGAAAGGAGAAATAATGCGCTATGTGGTAGCCAATCGCGATGGGCACCAAAGAAAGCACGAACAAGCGCGCGAATTCCTGCGTGGAGAGCGCACTCCCGCTCATGGCGCGCATCAGGGTGCAGAACAGGTAATACACGCCCAGGAACAGCCCCGGAACCGCGATGAGCGCGATGGTATCCGCCACGAGCAGAGCATCGCGCCCCACCCAGACGATCTGGTTGTATATTCCCGCCCGGAGCACGTGCCAAAGCGGCGTTTCCGTAAAACCGTCAAAACTCACCGTCGCCAACATCAACACCACCATAACCACCATGGAGCCGCTCATATCGTCCGTTTTCAGAAGGCCCGCGGCAGGCGGCCTCAGCCGCCACTCTCTAGTCCCCTCTCCACTCGCGCGTCCCTCGGTGACGGCAAAACGGCCCATCACGCCGAATATGATGGAAAACGGCTCCCCCCGCTCGAGCCACGCCTTTTTCCCATGCACGAGCATGCCGGCCCAGGTGATGATGGAATACCCGAGGGCGGCGGTCGAGAGATTGTGTGGAATGTCATTGTATGGCCAGACGATCTCCGCCCAGGCGAACCACAAGAACAGACACAAAGCCGGCCACACGCCCAGACGCTCGGAGTATGGTTGCTCGAGCGATAAGGAATCGCCCGGTCTCATTTTCCGGTAGAGCGCCTCCGCCCAGGAAAAGATGACCTCCCAAGGATTCACCAGCGACCACAGATTCCCCATCAGCGCGCACACATAGGCCAGCCCCACCCACCAGATGATCCAGATCATGGTGGGCGCGATGTTTTTTTCCGGCTCATCGGTTCCCCAAAAACCCGCCACCAGCGTCACGCAAAACAAAACGACGGAAAGCACTCTTACGAGAGACAGGAAAACCGCACCGCCCATCCACCCGAAAACAGGGGAATCGAGCAGGTTGTAGCCCGGATAATCCCCATCCTCTCGTTTGTCGCGCACGAAAAGCCCCATGCCCAGAAACGAAAGGACCACGGATGCGCCCGCGCCGATCATGAACAGGCCCAGGGGCACCGGCAAATCATACCTTTGGCCGAACCCATGGGCCGATACGGGGGACGGGAGAAAAGCGACCGCGGCAGCGAGCGCAAGCCATCGGATGTAAAAGTTCATGGAATCACCCCCGTCATGGATGCACCTCCAGGTAGAACAACACCTACTCGCCATGGCCACCGCTTTTTCTTTTTTTGCGCCCGTGGGAGTGAGATCCGTGCACCGTTACGGGAAACCGACCCGCAACCCTGGCCTGAAACTCCATTACGACCGCCCGGCCCGGCGAAACGGTTTTTTCGATATCATAGCCGTGGAGATGGATTTCGGTGGTTTGATCGGCCATCAGATTGAGCTTCACCTTGTCGCCTTGTTTTAGGCGAACTACATTTTTATCCCCTTTGAGCCTCCCTCCTGCGATATGGAGGGTGATGCCGCTCATCTCCGCGCTCTGGACGGGAACCGCCTGAAAAAGGGCAATCAGCACAAAAACACAAAAAAACCTGCCAATGAATTTCATATCCACTCCTCCCCGAAATAATCCTCGCAGGGATGCATCTTCTTTGCCTGCCATGGGAAATGATAGATTGGCGACGTAGCGGAAAAAAACTGAAACCGGCTCCACTATAGCAGAACAGATCGGACCCCGCTTCGTCAGAGCGCGCGGCCGGCCACCAGGGCCCCGCCTACCACCACCGCCAGCGTGCCCAGGAGAATCGGCCAGGTGATTCGCTCTATTTTCCGCAAAAATATGGCCGTGAGCAGCAGCGCCCACAGGGGCGCGGTGGCGGAGAGCGGAATGACGATGGTGAGGTCGCCATAGCGCAGGCCATAAAGATGCAGAAGAACCGAGAGGGCGTTCAGCGAGCCGCCGATGCTGTACGTCACCCAGGCTTTTTTCACGACCAAGGAGGGCCGCAAGCCCGGGGGCAGATATTGCCCGAAAACATACAGGGATATCCCGCCCGAGACGCTCATGATCGATATACCCACAAACGGGTTGGGCGCCGGGCCGACGCCCAGCTTGCGCAGCATGTGCGAGATGGAGAAAAAAACCACGCTGCCGAGGGCGACGAGGAGGTATTCTTTCCGGATGGACCGGGGCTCTCCCCTTTTCGAGGTAATTCCCACGCACCCTAAAACGATGAACACCGTGCCGGCCAGGGTGTACACTCCCGGTCTTTCGCCCAGAATGAGGATGCCGATTATCGCCGAGAAAAGCGGCATGGTGGAATTGAGCGGCACCGCGCGCGCCACGCCTATCAGATGAATGGAATGAAAGAAACACACCCTTCCCACGGCGGGGCCCATCACTCCGGCCAGCGCGAAAAAAAACCAGGCCAAGGGCTGGTAGTGGGTGGGCTCCCAGGTCCATATCGCTACCACGAGTAGTGGTGGGAAAGACACGATAATCCCGATGAGAACGCCCGATACCGCATTCGCGTGCCGCTGCCCACTTCTCACGAAGAGGGTGAAGGAGCCGACCACGACGGCGGTTGACAGTGAGAAGAGAACCGAGAGGGTGGTGGTGGTCATTCAGGATACGCCTTCCCATCGACAAAACTTAAAACGGCGAAGGTAGCAGATACATCTCCTAAAATCTCTTGTGCAAGGCCGCAAAGAGCCGCCCAAAACGAACGTGTAGAATTTCGGGTTGGCCGTATCGTACGCCTCGCGATGGCAGGAGGCCGGATGGGAACCGGGCCTGAAATTCGGACTGATACAGAAAATTTTCGCCGCGAAAAAAATCTACACCCCCGCTATCTCGCAGGGGGCGTAGTGCGAAAAACGCATGGTGTAGGTGGCGCGGCCCTGGGTGGCGGAACGAAGGGCGGTGGCGTAACCGAACACCTTGGCGAGGGGCACCGAGGCCCGGACGACGCTCATCGGCAACGCGCCGCCACGCTCTTCCACGCCGGACACCTTTCCGTCACGCGCGTTGATATCGCCGATGACCCCGCCCAGAAATTCACTGGGCGCCACGACCTCCACCGACATGATGGGTTCCAGAAGCTGCCCGCCCGCCTTGCGGCAGGCTTCCGTGAAGGCGTTCGCCGCCGCGATGGAAAAGGCGGCCTCCGTGGCGCGCTCGGCGTCGTAGTACGCCTCAAGCAAGGTAATACCCACATCGGTCATCTCATAGCCCGCCATGGCGCCGCTCGAGGTAGACGCTTTGAGTGACCCAAGCGCGGCGGCGATTAAATTCTCAGGTATAGCGGGGTTATTTATCGCGCTCTCACACGATACGCCTACGCCGGGCAGGGGAGCCACGCCCACGCGCACCCGTGCGAATTGAGGTTCACCCGCAAACTCCCTGTCGAAGGTGAACTCCGCGTCGGCTTCTCTCGCGAGCGTTTCCCGGTAGACCACACGAGGCGTACCTACCCGGACGTTCACGCCGAAATCCTCATCTATCCGGCGCGTGAGCACATCAAGATGCAGTTCACCCATGCCGCTCATCACCGTCTGGCCGGATTCGGAATCCACCCGCACCTGAAATGTGGGGTCTTCCACCTGGAGTTTCGCCAGGGTCTCGCCCAGTTTTTTGGTCCCTGTGGCGTCTCTGGGCTCAATCGCCACCGAGATAACGGGCTGGGGCGCGAGAATCGACTCGAAAGCTATCGGCTCTTGCCGGTCGCAAAGCGTATCGCCCGTCACGGCTTCCTTCATCCCGGCCGCCGCGACGATATCCCCCGGCCCCACGGCGTCGAGACGCTCACGCTTGTGAGAATACATCCTGAACAGCCGGGCAAAACGCTCGCTGTCTCCCCTTGCGGGGTTCCAGAGACTGTCCCCCACCCTGGCCGCGCCGCTATAGACCCGCAGGTAGGTGAGCCGCCTACCCTCATCGATTTGCACCTTGAAGACCAGGGCGGAGAAAGGTGCATCCTCTGTGGGCGGACGGGTGATGGGGTTTTCCTCTCCGGGAGGGAAACCGCTCGCGGACGGCGCATCCACCGGAGACGGCAGATAATCCACCACGGCGTCCAGTAGGGGTTCCATCCCTTTATTCTTCAAGGACGAGCCGCAAAAAACGGGCACGAGTTCGCCCGCGAGCACGGCGCGCCTCAACCCCTCCTTGAGCGCTTCGGTGTCAATGGCGCTTCCTTCCAGATACTCCTCCATCACGGACTCGTCATGATCCGCCACCGCTTCGATGAGAGCTTCTTTCAACTCCGCCGCTTTTTCCTTGAGCGCTCCGGCGGGTTCGCTCCGGTGGGGTTCTCCACTCTCCCAGGTGAGAAAATCCCCGCTCAGCACCTCCACCTGGCCCGTATACCCCTCACCCTCCCCATCTGGCCAGTGCATCAGCACGGGCCTGGCCCTTAATTTTTCGACCATCATCTCGACGGTTCTCTCGAAATCAGCGCCCAGGCGATCCAGCTTGTTGATGAAGGCGAGCCTCGGTACTCGGAATTTATCCGCCTGGCGCCAGACTGTCTCACTCTGCGGCTCGACGCCTTCCACCGCGCTGAAAATCGCTATCGCGCCATCAAGTACGCGCAAACTTCTTTCCACCTCGATCGTAAAATCTACGTGGCCGGGCGTGTCGATGATGGTGATTTCATGATCCGCCCAGGTGGTGGTGATGGCCGCGGAGGTGATGGTGATGCCGCGCTCGCGTTCCTGACTCATCCAGTCCATGGTGGCCGAACCTTCGTCCACCTCACCGATCCGGTGCACGGCCCCCGAGTAGTACAGCATGCGTTCGGTGGTCGTCGTCTTGCCGGCGTCGATGTGGGAGATGATGCCGATGTTTCTTCTCATCTCGAGCGCTGGGCGCTTCATCGAAAAAATCCTCTTTTTGGGAAAAAAACCAGGCGCAGATTACCTTGGGAGGGAGAAGACGGGAAAGCCCGAGGCGAAAAAAAAAGCGGTGGCCGGAAACCGACCACCGCTTTTTTAAACGCCGTGTGATGTGCTAGAGCTTGACGACGTTTTGCGCCTGGAGCCCTTTGGGGCCCTGGGCGACTTCGAACGACACCTGATCGTCCTCGCTCAAGGATTTGAATCCTTCCGCCTGGATGGCCGTGTGGTGGACAAACAGATCCTCACCACCATCCTCGGGAGTGATGAAACCATACCCTTTTGCATCGTTGAACCACTTCACTGTTCCTGTTGACATACACTTCCTCAAAAAAAAGAGATTGAACTGGGGGAATGTAACGATGAATGGAGCATCTCTTGGAAGGGAATCTTCATTCGTCCTGCATACCCACAATACTTTTTCCCACACCTATTGCGAGAAAAGATATTAGACTCTACCAGTTATCAACAATAAACGCAAGGGATAAACAAATAAAGATTTTCAACCGTTTGCGCCATGCCATCCGTCCGACGGAATCTCAACCTTGGTTCGTTGCCACATGGACGAGGGGAGAAAAATGAATTTCAAATTCTCCCCATCCCTCATGCCGCCTACGGGTGATGCCCCGCTGCATAGCAGGACCGAGCGGAGAAAGCGGCGTAGGCGCATCAGGGAGAAGCGATGCGCTTGCCTGGGCCGTTATGCCCAAACGAGGGAGGGATCAGGCGGCCTCGGGGGTTTTGGGATCACACGTACCAAAGGGAAGCTCGGGTGCGGGCGCAAGCCTCGATTCGAGTTCCTCTTGTCGAGTCTGCCAATCCTCATAAGAGATTTGGCCTTGCAGGTAGAGGGCGAGATTCCGCATGCAAGCTTGGTGAATGCGCTTCGAAGTCCGGCTCGTCCCATTCGTCTTGTGTCCGGGTCTTTGAGTTCTCATCGCCATGACGGGCCTCCTTTCCTGCCCCCTTTTCAAAAGGGGTGAATTACTTTCTTAATCTATATATAGTGCATATTTAATTTTTACGCACTATATTTTGTGTTAAAAGTACGTTAAATGTTTGTTACTAAACGAAGAATTTTTACGTCCCCTCAAAATACGAATATAATACGTAAATTAGAAAAATACAACTCTTTTTTCTTGCTGGTATGTCTAGCGCCATCATATCAGTATGTTAAGATGTCATTTTTTATATTTTTCATTCACTCTTGATTGACGAAAACCTTTGCGGGCAGCATCCGCAAAGACGAAAAGGACCCGACGTGATCTTGAATAAAATCTCGAAAAATATCTTCCTCGACTTGTTTTTTCTCTTGATGACCACATTATTGCTCGTCGGCTGCGCCGTGGACCATGAGACGAAAACCGCCCGCGGCGAGGTGATTCGGGAATGGTTCATGGAATTCGCCTGGGGGCGCGTGGAGGCTTACGCCGTCCGACCCCCCGGCGGAGGGTCATCTCCTGAAAAACGCTACCCGGCGATACTCCTCCTCCACGGAGCTGACGCCCGGGCCCAACGATTCAGACGCGCCATGCTGAACCACGTACAAGATGATTTCTTCCTCATGAGCATCTCGCTGCCCGGTTTCGGCGCATCGACCGGGCCAGAGGATTTCGCCGGACCTAAAAGCGTGGAAGCCGCCCTGGGCGCAGTCCGTTATTTAAGAGACAGGGAGAACGTCAATAAAGACGGCATTTTCGTCTACGGCATCGGACAAGGGGCTTCGGTAGCCGCCCTCTCAGCCGCCCGGAGCGCGAATATTTCGGGCCTAATCTTGGTAAACGGGTTTTATGACCTGGAGAAAACCTACGCGCTCTTATCCCAAAAACAGAAGAGCAGAATAAGCGCGCTGCTCGGAGGTCTACCCGCTCAAACAGGGAAAGCCTACCGAGAGCGCTCCCCCATCCGGGTGGCGGGCAAGATAAAAGCCCCGGTTCTGCTTCTCCACAGCCAAGGAGGGCCCTATCCGCTCAGCGGCGCAGAGGCTTTTCTAAACGCCATCGAGACAAAAGGCGGGAATGTGAAACTGCAAAGAATAAAAAACCAGGGCCCGTTCGAATCACTCACACATCCCGACATTGGAAATTGGGTCATCCCCTTCATCAAGAAAATACGCAAACCGCGCTGAGTCAAAAGACCGCCTAGGCCCTCTCCCAGGATTCAATTTTGGCCAACCGATCGCGAACCGAGGGATGCGAATGAAAGAGCGCAACCACCCAGCCGGGCGGATTGGGGTCCGTCAGGTTTTGTCTGCATAACTTCATGAGAGCGGAGGCCAAACCGCCTCGCACCCGCGCATGCTCGGTGGAATAGTGATCGCAGCGGTGTTCGAGTTTGCGTGAAACCGCCAGAAGCATAGGAGACACGACCGCTCCCATGAGGCTCAAGACAACCCACAAAACCACGACGCAGGCAGGCTCCCCCGGCTGCACGAGAGCGGGGTTCACCCATTCTCCGATCCATTCGAGCGCGTGGCGGGAGAAATACATGGCAATAGCCAGAGTGATGCCTTTCATGGCGATGAGGGCCGGGATATGACGACCCACGTGATGCGCGATTTCATGGGCGAGGATCGCCTCGATTTCATCGGGCGTGAAATCAAGCAGCGTATCCGAGAGAACTACCCGCCGGGACGGCCCCCAACCGACCAGGGCGGCGTTCGCCGTCTTGCTCTTCGAACTCATCTCCATCTCCCACACGCCGCCGTATACTCTCGCCTTTGTCCTCTCCAGCAAGGCGAGGAGCCGCTCTTTGAGGTTTTCATCCGCCAAGGGCTTGAAGCGGAAGAAAATGGGCGCGAGCAGCACGGGGGCGATCAGGGAGATGAAAACGAGCAACAGAAACGAAGCCAGCGCCGCTATCCACCACCAACGCTCCGGCCACGCGGCCATGATCATCAGGAAACCACCGCTGGCCGCGCCACCCAACAGCAGCAAAAGCGCTGCCCCCTTGCATCTGTCCCACACCCAACCCGCCATCGATTGATTGGACAGATTTTCCCGGTGGGCGAGCACGTAGCCGCTGTAAAAGTCGAAGGGTAAAGAAACCAGCGTTTTCGAGACGGCGATGAGGGAGAAAGCAACAAATCCGCTCACGAACACGCCGTCCGCCGGCTTTGCGGCCTCCGCGCTCAGATAGCAGAACAAAAACGTGAGCACGACACCGAATTCCACAGTGGAGGACGCCAATCCCACATACAGACGCCGCATCTGATACGCCCTTGCGCGCCTGAAGAAATCGTCCTCGAAATCAGGAGGTCTATCGGTATTCGGCATGTCGGTTCAATCTCTGGGCGTCAGTGAAGATTGTGAAAGCCTAAAATGACAGGGCAATAATTTGGCAAATCACTTGCGATTGTGCAAATATACTCTCCGCTAACGAACGTAAAACAAATCCAATTCATGGGTTCCGACTCCCGGAGATGGGGGCCGGAACCCGGGAGGTCTACTCTTTGTCCCCTCATCTCATCGATCTCAGAAGCGATACGGCCACACGCCCCACACAAGCGATGCGCGAGGCCATCGCCGAGGCCCTCGTGGGCGATGATATGCTCGGAGAGGACCCGAGCGTCAACGAACTCATCGAAAAGGCGACTGCCCTGTTCGGCAAGGAAGACGGCATTTTCGTACCTTCGGGCTCGCTGGCCAATCAACTGGCCATCAAGGTCCACACGAACCCGGGCGATGAAATCATCGCCGATTCCCATTGTCATCCCTTTAGAAACGAACTGGGCGCCAGCGCCTTTTTATCCGGGGTTCAATTCGCCCTGATTTCGGCGAATCGCGGGGCATACGCTCGGGAAGACGCCGAAGAATGGCTCCGCCCCAAGGGGGGGTACCCGAAAAGCACTCTGCTCTGGGTGGAGAACACGCACAACCAGGGCGGCGGCCATGTTTTCCCGCTGGATCAACTCGATGAACTGCGCGCTTTTTCAAAAGAGCAGAACATCCCTCTTCATATCGACGGCGCCCGCATCTTCAACGCCATCGTCGCCTCCTGCATTCCCCCGCAGGAATGGGCTAGGCGCTGCGATTCGATATGCTTTTGCCTCTCCAAGGGATTGGGCTGCCCCGTGGGTTCCATCCTGCTCGGGGAAGAAGCGTTCATTCAAGAAGCGCGCCGGTACCGAAAAATGTGGGGCGCCGGCTGGCGCCAAGCGGGCATTCTCGCCGCCGCAGGTCTCTACGCCCTGGACCACCATGTGGAGCGCCTGGCGGATGACCACGCCAACGCCCAGCTTTTTTCCGAACTCACAGCCGGCATTCCGGGCGTTCGACCCGTCCACGATACGACGCCCACCAATCTCGTGTTCCTGGACGTCTCGGAGAGCGGCAAGACGGCGCATCAAATCAATGAGACGGCGATGGACAAAGGCGTCGCCTTCTCCGTTCCGAACGCGAAAATGCTTCGCGCCGTCACCCATCTGGACGTCTCGAGGGAAGGCGTGCAAACCGCCGCTCAGGTTTTGGCGGATTCGGTGAGATGAGTTCGCGCGCTCGGGTCACCGTTTTGGGCTGCGGCACTTCCACCGGCGTTCCTTCTATCGGGTGCACGACCGCCGCATGTCTTTCGGATGATCCCAGAAACAAGCGGCTGCGCCCGAGCATCATCATCGAGCACAATGGACGTAACCTGCTGGTGGATACGGGCCCCGATTTGCGTGAACAGGCGCTCAGGCACCAGATCACCCGAGTGGATGCCGTGGTCTACACTCACTATCATGCGGACCATACCCACGGCATCGACGATTTGCGCGCCTTTAATTTCCTGATGAGAAAGCCGATTCCCTGCTATGCCTATCCCAATACGGTGAAGATTCTCCGCCAGAACTTCAGTTACATTTTCAATGACGCGAGGAACTACAGCGGCTTCAAACCACAACTCACGCTGGCGGAGATTGGAGACTCTGCTTTCGGGGCGGCCGACATGAACATCATCCCCTTCGAACTCGAACACGCGGGCATGAAGGTAATGGGCCTACGATTAGGGGATTTCGCCTACGCCACGGATTGCAACGCCATTCCGGAAAAATCCATGGAAATCCTGACAGGAGTGCGCGTCCTCATCCTGGACGCCTTGCGCCACCGGGAGCATCCCTCACACTTCACGGTCGCCGAGGCGCTTGAGATCGTCGAGGTGCTCAAGCCCGAGCAGACTTATTTCACCCACACCAACTTCGAACTCGAATACTACGAAACGAACCGAAACCTGCCGAGCGGCGTGGAACTCGCATATGACGGGCTGAGTTTCGAGGTTTTTTTGTAAGGGCTGAACTACATATCGCTCGTGTCTTCCGGGATTTCCTTCGTTTCATCCATACTGCTTCCGCTCGCCCCCTGGCAGAGATCCGAGAATAAAAGATACCCCGCCAGATAATACGAGATCGACGTCACCATCACGCCCGTCTGCAGCAAGACCTGCCCCAACAGACCCCCGCCAAAAATCCCCTGTATCACCTGCCAGAGAATGAACCAGACCAGCAGATAGGTCATCGCCAGGACGACGACGGTTCTCTCGCCTCCGCTCGATATCACCCCGGCGCGGCGAAAAGCCTGGGCGAAGTCATCGCCATAGAGCATCGCGGTCAAGGTGCAGAAATAATAGCGCACGGCAGGCGTGAGCACGAGAAAAACCGTGACGGCGAATGAGAACGGAAGCCCGATGGGCGAATCACCGAACAGGAAACCGAAGACGAACAACGAGGTCGCAAACCCGATGACACCCAGCAACTGCAAACCGAATGTATACGCCAAATCCACCTTGGCGACGGATTTGAGACGATTCACAGCCTCGGCGATGTCCCAAACAGCCCCATCGCCATTGCGCTCGGACTCGACCCGCAAAATCAGGAGGATGAACAAGAACACCTGCAATACGCGCAGGAGAAGCTGAGAGCCGATCATGAGGGGGAACAGCAACATGAGGTTCGCGTCGGGGGCTATCAACGATTTGATCGAAGGATGCGCCGAGAGCGCAATCATGGATATGGGTACGTAAATCGTGACGAAAAGGCGGGTGATCTGCGCAAAATCCGCCTTATGATTGCGCACGCCGAACTCGATATATTTGGACAGGGGGCCGACTGCTGTATTTTTCATATAAAAAACAAACCCTTAGAAGAATATGGCCGTTCGTGTAAGCGTTGATCTTCATCCTTCAGGAACGATACACTAGGCCTCGATTTTATCAGCCCAACGAATCGCGAGAACGCCCGTAGAAGCCGCCACGCAACTGATGACGACCACTATACTCGCTCATGATGAGGAATAGAAGGCAAACCCCATGAGTACCGTGAAAATGGTGAAGCAAGGCATCCGAACGCTCGGTCGGCGCGCGATAGGGATCATCGCCGGCATGGGGAGCGCCGCAATCTTCCTCCTCGAATCCGTTCGGTGGATTTTCGCACCGCCCTGGAGATTCTCGCTCCTGATTCGCCAGATATACATCATCGGCACGGGTTCGCTCTCCATCGTCTTGCTGAGCGGCCTGTTCACCGGAATGGTCCTGGCGCTCCAAGGAATATACGCTTTCAGAAAATTCGGTTCCGAAGCCTTCCTCGGCCCCGCCGTCGCATTCAGCCTCATTCGCGAACTCGGGCCCGTGCTCACCGCGCTCGTCGTCACCGGAAGGGCAGGTTCCGCCATGACGGCCGAAATCGGCATCATGCAAATCACCGAACAGGTGGACGCTCTAAAGAGCATGGCCGTGAACCCACTCCAGCGCCTCGTCTCTCCCCGGCTGCTGGCGGGCGTGATAGTATTCCCCCTACTCACGGCGCTTTGCGACCTCATCGGCATATTCGGGGCCTATCTCGTGGGCGTGGAGTTGATGGGCGTGAGTTCGGGCACCTTTTTCGGGGAGATGCAGGACAAGATCGAGATGGTCGACATCAACGTAGGCTTATGGAAATCCATCGTCTTCGGCCTGATCGTCACATGGGTTTGCTGCTATAAGGGATATCATTGCGGCCACGGGGCCGAGGGAGTGGGCAAGGCGACCACCTCGGCCGTGGTGCTGTCTTCTGTGCTGATACTGGTGGGCGATTATTTCCTCACCTCGATTCTTATCTGAAGAAGGAACGAGCCTTGTACCGAAAAAACGTGGAATTCGGCGTCGGCATATTCGTTCTGGCGGGAATCCTCGCGCTCGCCTATCTGTCCATCAACCTCGGCGGCCTGGATATTTTCGATGACGGCACATATGAAGTTTCGGCGAATTTCACGACTGCCACGGGCCTGAGGAGCGGCGCCTCCGTGGAAATGGCGGGTGTACGCGTCGGGCGTGTGAGCGGAATCTCTCTCGATGGAGAGGATGCGAAAATCACGCTCCGCATCAATGAAAACATCAGCCTCTCACGGGATTCCATCGCCTCCATTCGCACAAAAGGGGTTTTGGGCGATAAATACGTCAGCCTCAGCCAGGGTGGGTCGGAAAAGATCATCTCCCCGGGCGGGCGGATTCGCGAAACGGAACCCCCGGTTGACATCGAGAAACTCATCGGCGACTTTGTTTTCGGCAAGGTGAAGAAATAAAGGGCCATCGCCGCCCAGGCAACCCTTGAAGATGGCCGAGAAGCTGTTCGTCAATAAGATTTTGACGCAGATGGATTCAGAATCGAGAGGGCCGCAACATATACTGAGGTCATGACATCATCCCGGTTTCGCCACTCCCGAATTCAAGCCATACCGCACGAGGAGAATCCATGTTTTTGAAAAAGCGTACGTCGTTCCTCATCGCTGCGCTTCTCGCCTGTGTACTTCTCGCGCCACCCGCCCAGGCGGGGGAGCCGACCGAGGTGGTGCGCACGGGGATTCACGGAGTGCTGGAGATTCTTCGCCAACCCGATTTGAAGGCCCCCGGGAAAAAGGTGGATCGCAGAAACCGGATGCGCAAGGTCATCCATCAGTATTTTGATTTCGAGGAAATGTCCAGGCGAAGCCTCGCTAGAAGTTGGAGAAAACGCACGCCTGAGGAAAAGACCGAATTCATCGAGCTTTTCAGTTATTTCATGGAGCGCAATTACGCCAGTACACTGGAAAGCTATACCGATGAGAAAGTCGTCTTTGGCAAGGAAACCAGCGACTCGGAATTCGCCAAGGTCAACACCGTCATCATCACAACGGACAAGAAAGAGGTCGACATCACCTACCGCTTGCACAAAAAGAAAGACGGATGGCGCGTCTACGACGTTCTGGTAGAGGGCATCAGCCTCGTGAAAAACTACCGCGACCAGTTCCGCTCCATCATCCGGAGAACTTCCTACGCCAACCTCGTGAAAATCCTCCGGGCCAAGCGAGACGAGGGCTAGAGGGATCACCCGCTGCAGGCGGCCTGCCCGGCACGCGGGGCAGCGGATATTTGAGGTTCACCTCCGCATGGTTTCGAAGCCCCATCGCCTCTCTTTGCACGATGAGAAAATACCGGTAGCGCTCCGCTTCATCCATCGCCTGGTGGAGCGAACGCTCTAGCCTTTCTCCCGTCTTATCTCCCGGATCCTGCCTCTCCTCCCAGGCGCGCCAGGCATTCCACGCCCTTTGGTGGCGCTTGGAGAACTCACTCCCGATGCGGCCCAGAGTGGAGGCCATCTCCTCGGCTATCTCGCGCTCCACGGCCAGGGGCTTGAATTCCTTGGACATTCTTCTAAGCCGTCTCTTTGGGCAGTCCCAGGGAGAGGAACGAGCCCACGACGCCGAACGCCATACAGACGATGGGCAGGGCCTGTTCCACGCCGATGTAATCGGCCAGGCCACCCACGGCGATCATCCCGATGCTCGCCACGAACCAGACAACACCGAGCATGAAACTACTCACCAAGCCGGCGTGCCCGGGCGCAATCTCCTGCGCGTACGTCACCGAAACCCCCATTTGCGAGTAAAAAGCGGCGCCCGAGAGCATGACGAAGACGGTCCGCAAAGGCTCATCGAACAAAAATGCCATGCCCAGCGCCGGCGTACCCACACAGATGGCCAAGATCGTCACGATCCGCCTGCCGAAGATATCGGAGAGATGCCCGCCGTAAATGCCTCCAACGGTAGCGGCGACCAGAAACAGGGTGATGGCCACACCACCCGCGGCCAGCGAACCACCCTTGGCGATGATGTATATCGGCAAGAAGACCTGCACCGTCATCGTCACCGTGGTGCGGCACAGATTCACGACCCACAACAGGAAAAGTGGACGGAACACGAGCCTGAGCATGCGCGTCGTCTGCACGAAACTTTGCGATGCGCCGCCCCCTGTGTCCCGGATGGGCGGGGAGACGAAAAACAAAGGGATTCCGATGATGATGCCGACGAGGCTCGCGTATGGTATGGCGTCGATGCCCCATTTCGTGACGATGAACGTCGCCATGCCTGAGCCCAGACCCACGCCCAGACGGCCGCCTGCGACGTAAAGCGACATTCCGAACCCTTTTCTCGCGCCCGCGGACTGGCCGGCAATGACCGATGCCACGGGGTGGAAACAGGCCGAGCCCGATCCCGCAACCAGCATGAGGAGCATGAGCATCCAGAAATTCGGCATGTAGAGCATGAATGCGAGCAGCGCGCCGCCCAACGGGCCGAGCGCCAGGAGCCATCCTTTCTTGATCCTGTCCGCGAAGTAGCCGAAAAGGGGCTGGCCCACGGCGCCGGTGATGGAAAGCGTGGTGGCCAGCAGACCCGCCAGACTCAAGGGCAGGTCCATGCGCTCCACGATGAGGGGGAGCAATGGCGGGAGAAAGCCGAAATAACTGTCGTTCGCGACGTGGGCGACGATGAGCAGGGATATTCTTCTCTTCTTGAGGCGCTCTGGAGCCGCGCCGGCCACGGCCGTATTGCTCAATATGTTCTCCGAAACGAAAAATGCTGTGGTTAGCCCGTGTGAACCGGGCGCGGATGTAGGATCATGTCATTTTTTCGATCAGCCCGGGCACCGCGGCGAGGGCGTCGTCCACTTTTTCCACGTCTTTGCCGCCCGCTTGCGCGAAATCCTGCCTGCCGCCGCCTCTGCCTCCGACGAGCGAGGCGACCTCTTTCACCAGATTCCCGGCATGCACACGAGAGGTGAGGTCTTTCGTGACGCCGGCGGCGATGGCGACCTTCCCGTCCGTCACGGCGGCAACCACCGCGACGCCGCTTTGGAGTTTGCCCTTCGCCGCGTCGATGATCCCGCGCAAATCACCCGCCTGAAGGCCGTCGCGCCTTACGGAGATGAACCTGATGCCTGAAATTTCCCGGGCCTCGGAAGCCAAATCGCCCATTTCATCGCGCGATTGCCTGTCCCGCGAATCCTTCAACTCGCGCTCCAGCGTCTTCACGCGATCGAGCAGGCGCCTCACCCGCTCGGCCTCCTCCAGGGGCGCCACCCTGGTGAGTTCCCCGATCTCGGAGAGGACGTTCTGCTCCTTGCGCGCCTGCCGGAGTGCGCCCTCCCCCGTGAGGGCTTCGATGCGCCTCACGCCCGAGGCCACGCTACCCTCGTGCAGGATGCGGAACAAGCCGATGTCTCCTGCGGCGCGCGCATGCGTACCCCCGCAGAGCTCCATGCTGAAATCACCCACGGAGACGACCCGCACGTCCTCGCCATAGCGCTCGCCGAAGAGCGCCGTCGCGCCTGCGGCCAGCGCTTCATCTATCGACATCTCGCGCGTATCGACGAGCGTATTTTCGCGAATCCGCTCATTCACGATGTCCTCGACCCTCTCTTTTTCACGGGCCGTCATCGCCGTGAAATGGGCGTAGTCGAACCGCAGCCTCTCGGGCGATAGGTGGGAACCCGCCTGTTTGACGTGATCTCCCAAAACCTGGCGCAGCGCATATTGCAGCAGGTGGGTGGCCGAGTGGTTGCGCCTTAAAAGATCCCGCCTTCCCGTGTCGATTCGCGCGTTAAGGTTTTGTCCTTTTTCGAGGGTTCCTTCCGTCACCTTGATATGATGGACGTACACGTCGGGAAGCGGTTTTTGCGTGTCGAGCACGGCGGCGGCGCCATCGGGCCAGGAGAATCCGCCCCTATCGCCTTCCTGCCCGCCCGATTCTCCATAAAACGGCGTCTTATCCAGCACGACACGCGCCTCGACTCCCTCGCCAATTTCGTCACGCAGCGCACCATCCACGATGAGGGCGCGCACGCAGGCGTCCTCCTCATCTTGCTCATAGCCGGTGAATCCGGTCGCGCCCGCCTCATCGCGCACCTGGTGCCAGATTTCATCGACAGCGGCCTCGCCCGATCCCTTCCAGTGGGCGCGGGCCCGCTCGCGCTGTTGCTCCATCGCCTCATCGAAACTGCTCTGGTCTATATCGAGGCCATGAAACGCGGCCGTTTCCACCGCCAAATCCCATGGATAACCATAGGTGTCGAGCAGGGTGAACACCTCCCCGCCCGGAATGGTGTCGCTGCCCGATGATTTTACTTCTTCTGAAAGCGCGTCCATACGCGGCTGCCCCTGCGAGAGGGTGTGGTCGAATCTCTCCTCTTCCGCCAGCGTGACGCGGGAGATGTAACTGAGGCCTTCCCTGAGTTCGGGGAACGCATCTCCCATCATATCGGCCACCACGCCTACCGTCTGATGTAAGAACGGCCCCTCGATGCCCAGCATCCTGCCGTGACGCAAGGCCCGCCTCGCCACGCGCCTCAACACGTAGCCCCGGCCCTCGTTGCTCGGCAAAACGCCGTCGACCACCAAGAAGCTGACCGCGCGAACGTGGTCCGCGATGACGCGGAAAGAAACGTCGTTCGGTGCGTCAATGCCCGTGTATTCCTTGCCGCAGCGCTCCTCGACCGAATGAATGAGCGGCATCAGGAGGTCGGTATGGTAATTACTGTCTTCTTTCTGCACTACCGCCGTGAGGCGCTCCAGACCCATTCCCGTATCGACGGAGGGCTTAGGCAGCGGCTCCATCTTGCCCGAAGCCTCACGGTTGAACTGCATGAACACCAGGTTCCACAACTCGAGATAGCGATCCCCGTCCTCATCCTCGTGTCCGCTGCCCGGCGGCGCGCCGACGATGTGCCCCCCCTGGTCGTAGATGAGTTCCGAGCAGGGACCACAGGGTCCGGTGTCCCCCATCGCCCAGAAGTTATCCTTCTCATCCATCCGGACGATGCGCTCGGGCGGAACGCCGACGAGCCGCTCCCAGAGTTCCGCCGCCTCGTCATCTTCTCTGAAGACGGTTATCCACATGCGATCTCCATCGAGACCCACGCGATTGATCAAAAATTCCCAACCGAGCTCGATCGCTTTTTCCTTGAAATACTGCCCAAAGGAGAAGTTGCCCAGCATCTCGAAAAACGTGTGGTGCCGGGCCGTTCGGCCGACATTTTCGAGGTCGTTGTGCTTGCCGCTCACCCGCAGGCATTTCTGGGAACTCACCGCCCGGGAGTAGTCGCGCTTCTCCAGGCCCGTGAACACATCCTTGAACTGGACCATCCCTGCATTGGTAAACAACAAGGTGGGGTCGTTCATGGGCACCAGCGCCGAACTTCGAACGATTCTGTGCGCCTCGTCGGCGAAGAATTCGAGAAATTTCTGGCGAACCTCATTGCCCTTCATATGCTGATTTCTCCAAATGACGCACCTGATATCAAAATTTCAGCGGCAAGATATGACCTGCTCCGCCTTAGATGGCAACGTCTTGTTGATAAAGGCCGAATACTTCGCGCATAGTATCCGCGATTTCCCCGACGGTGGACTGGGCCTTCACCGCCCTCAGGATGTAGGGCAGAAGATTGTCATCACTCCCGGCCGCCCGGCGCAGGGATTCCAGCGCCTCGCTCGTGTCCGCGGCATGGCGCTTCCTCTTGAGCGAGGCGACGCGTTCTTTTTGTTCCCCCTCGACTTCCGGGCGAATCTGGAGCGTCGAGATGCCGGCCTCTTCTTCTTGTTGATAGCGGTTCACGCCGACGACGACCACCTCTCCCTCATCCACGAGGCGCTGGTAGGCATAGGCGCTCTCCTGAATCTGGCGCTGCACCCACCCCGTTTCGATGGCGCGGAGCATGCCGCCGGAATCGTCGATTTGCCGAATTATCTCCTCCGCCCGGGAGACGATCTCCGACGTCAGCGCTTCGATGGCGTACGCCCCGCCGCACGGGTCCGCCACGTTCGGCACGTTCGATTCCTCGGCGAGTATCTGCTGGGTTCTGAGCGCGAGCTTCGCCGCATCCTCCGTGGGCAGGGAAAGCGCCTCATCCATCGAATTCGTGTGAAGCGACTGCGTGCCCCCCAGCACGGCGGCCATCGCCTGAAGAGCGACGCGCACGACGTTGTTCTTCGGCTGCTGGGCGGTCAGCGCGCTGCCGGCGGTCTGGGAATGAAACCGCAGCATACAGGCCTTCTCCGAGCGCGCCCCGAACCGCTCTCGCATGATCCGCGCCCAAAGCCTGCGCGCGGCGCGGAATTTTGCGATTTCCTCCAAAAAGTGATTGTGGACGTTGAAGAAAAATGAGACGTGCGAGCCGAGCTCATCCACGTTCAGGCCTGAGTCCACCGCGGCCTCCACATAGGTGATAGCGTTCGCGAGCGTGAATGCGACCTCCTGGACGGCCGTGGAGCCCGCCTCACGGATATGGTAGCCGCTGATCGATATGGCGTTCCACTTGGGCACCCTCTCCTTACAGAACTCCATGGTATCGGTGATAAGGCGCAGGCTCGGCTCGGGCGGATAAATATAGGTTCCGCGCGAGATGTATTCTTTCAAAATGTCGTTCTGGACGGTTCCGCGAAGCGCTTCGGAGGGAATACCGTGCATCTCGGCCACCGCGACGTACAAGGCCAGCAAAATGGGGGCGGTGGCGTTGATGGTCATCGACGTGGAAATCTTATCCAGAGGAATGTCCTCCAGCAGAATTTCCATGTCCTCGATAGAAGCGATGGACACCCCCACGCGGCCCACTTCACCGTACACCAGGGGATGATCCGGGTCGTAGCCAATCTGGGTGGGCAGATCGAACGCCACGGAAATTCCCATCTGCCCGTGATCGAGAAGGTAGCGGTAGCGGTGGTTGCTCTCTCTCGCGCTGCCGAAACCGGCGTATTGGCGCATCGTCCAGAGCCTGCCCCGGTACATGTTCCCGTAGATGCCGCGCGTGTAGGGATGCGCGCCCGGCTTTTCATCGAGACTTTCCGAATCCACCTCTCCTGAACCGAAAAACGCCGGCAAAGCGATGCCCGAGAGGGTGGTTTTACCCCCTTCCTCCGCAGGCTTGCTCCAGGCCCTTTGGGCCATGGCGATGCTCGGCTCGCTCATCGTGGGAAACCCTCAAAAAACGAAAATCCGAATGACGCCTTAGTTTCAAGAGAGAACAAAATACCATATTCACGCGCAATCAGGCCAGCTTGAGGTAGGTTGCAAGACTCCTGCCCAGAGCGATATGCGCCGAGCGTTGCGTCTCCTGAGAATTTCTCGGGAATTCCAAAATCGAATCATTCAGGTTACACTTTTCTCATGACTACCTATCGCCTGCCCCTGTTTCCGCTTCAGGTCGTACTCTTGCCGGGTCAGCACCTGCCCCTACACATCTTCGAGGAACGCTACAAAACCATGATCGGCGAGTGCATGGAGAATCACGCGCCCTTCGGCATCGTCCTAGTGGGAAAAAACGGCATCCACAAAATCGGATGCGTCGCCCACATCGTCGAAATACTAGACAAATTCCCCGACGGCAGGATGAACATCCTCACCAGAGGCGGGCAACGCTTCGAGGTTCTCCGCATATATGACACCCGACCCTACTTCGAGGGAGAGGCGAGCGACTTTGATGATGAAGAAGTGGAGAACCCCACGTCATTGTGCCGAATGGTGTGGAACACCCTCAAGGAAAGCGGGCCGACGCCCCCGAACCTGCCCGAAGAGTTGCTGAAAGACCCGTTCCACCTCTCCTTCGCCGTCGCCGAGGCCCTCAGACTGCCGCTGAGGGAAAAACAGGCCTTCCTGGGGTCGCGCTCTCTCAGATGGCGCCTGAAGCGATTACTTGCATTTCTCAAAAAAGACAAACCCTCGAAATTCGCCATCACCGACTACGAGAAGTCCACCCATAGAAACGG
Organism: bacterium; assembly: GCA_965261085.1. Lineage (GTDB taxonomy): Bacteria > UBA8248 > UBA8248 > UBA8248 > UBA8248 > Bin107. Next base: position 1,494,049 of record OZ253442.1, on the reverse strand, counting down.
ACGCTGAAGCCTTCACCGGGATGTAGGGGAAGCAGGCGCAATCGCTAACGCTCTCCCTCAAGCACCTGGATACGTTCGATGGAAAGAGCCTTTCCGGTATCCGGGGCCATCTCGACGAGCGCGCCGTTGAGTTGCCCCACTCCTCCGGCCACCTCGAAACGGCGGGGAAGTCCCGATAGAAATTTATCCAGAACAATCTCCGTTTTCATACCAATGATGGAATTGCGCGGTCCCGTCATGCCGACGTCCGTAATAAAAGCCGTGCCCTTGGGCAGCACCCGCTCGTCCGCCGTTTGAATGTGGGTATGCGTACCGAAGACGGCGCTCACGCGACCGTTGAGATGCCAACCCATCGCCACCTTCTCGCTCGTGGCTTCCGCGTGAAAATCGACCACGATCATTTTCGTCTCATGACCCACCCGTCTAATGAGTTCATCGGCTTCCCTGAAAGGACATTCAATAGGCGGCATGAAAACGCGGCCCATGAGGTTCAAGACGGCGAGGGGTCCTTTTGCGCATTCCAGCACGTAGACGCCCTTGCCCGGCGTTCGGGGAGGATAGTTCCCGGGCCTGAGCAAGCGGGGTTCACGCAAGATGAATTCGGCCGTCTCCTTGCGATTCCAGATGTGATTCCCCGAGGTGATGACGTCCGCGCCCGCATCTAGCAACTCATCGACATGGGCGTTGTTGATCCCGAAGCCGCCGGCTGCGTTCTCTCCGTTAATGACGCACACGTCCACCGCGTGTTTTTCCCTGAGTGCGCCCATGTGGGCACAGGCCATCCGGCGGCCCACCTTTCCCGTGACGTCTCCGATGAACAGAAGCCTCAAGACAACCTCAACGCGCCGTGGCCATATGGCGGGTTTCCCGGATGACGGTGACGAGAATTTCACCCGGATACGTTCGCTCGCTCTCGATTCTCTTGGCGATGTCCCGCGCCAGGAAAGTAGCCTGCGAGTCGGTGATCTCATCGGGCAGGACCGACACGCGAATCTCCCGGCCCGCCTGGATGGCGAAGCACTTCTCCACGCCCTTGAAGGATTCGGCGATCTTCTCCAGCGCCTCCAGGCGCTTAATGTAGCTCTCCACCATCTCGCGCCTCGCCCCCGGACGGGCGGCGGAGAGCGTATCGGCCGCCTTCACCAGGACGGATTCGATGCAATTCGCCTCCTCATCCTCATGGTGCGAAACAATGGCGTTGAGAACCTCGGGCGGCTCGTTGTAGCGCTTGGCGATGTCGTAGCCTATCTGGACGTGGGAGCCCTCGACCTCGTGCGTCGCCGCCTTGCCGATGTCGTGAAACAAGCCGGCGCGCTTCGCCATCGCGGAGTCAATGCGCAACTCGTCCGCCAGCATCCCGGCGAGATAGGCCACTTCCTTGGAGTGCATCAGCGCGTTCTGGCTGTAGCTCGTGCGGTATTTGAGACGCCCCAGCAGCTTCACGAGTTCGGGATGCACATCGCCGATCCCAAGCTCCATGACGGCCTCCTCGCCAGCCTGACGTATCTGCGTGTCGATGTCTTTTTTCGTCTTGTTGACGATGTCCTCGATTCTGCCCGGGTGGATTCTCCCGTCCTGCACGAGCGCTTCGAGCGCCAGGCGCGCCGTCTCACGGCGAACCTTGTCGAAGCCCGAGACGACGACGGCCTCGGGCGTATCGTCGATGATCACGTCCACGCCGGTCGCCATCTCCAGGGCGCGTATGTTCCTGCCCTCGCGACCGATGATGCGGCCTTTCATCTCATCGGTCGGCAAATCCACCACGCTCACCAGGTTTTCCGCAACGTGTTCGGAAGAGAAACGCTCCACGGCGAGGGCAAGCGCTTTTTTCGCCTCGGTATCGACGGTATTCCTCGCCCGGCGTTCGAGACGCTGCACCTCGGCGGCAATATCCTGTTTCGCCTCCTCCATGAAGCGATCCTGGAGCTCTTTCTTCGCGTTTTCGACGCTGAGGCCGGAAATCTCCTCCAGCTTCTTGATCTCCTCCTCCTGCAGTTGTCTGTAGCGCGCCTCCTGACGCCTCAAGTCCTGTTCTTTTTCACCCAATTCGGCATCGCGGCGCTCAACGGCCGCCTCCTTGCCGTCGAGGCTCTCTCGGCGCCTGTCCAGCATCTCTTCGCGCTGGATCACCCTTTGTTCGAGTTTCTGAAGCTCATCCACGCGGGTTTTGTTCTCCCGCTCGATGCGCTCTCTTTCCTGCAGCAATTCCGCCTTGTGCGCTACCTGCGATTCCTGAATCTTTTGCGAGAGTTCTTTGGCTGCGCTCTCGTTAATCTGCTGAATCCGCTTGTCGGCGTCCGCCTCCAGGCGGGACGTCATCTCTTCATGCCGGCGCTTCATTCCCCGCATGCTCAAGAGCACCGCCACGCATACGACGGCAACGGCAACAACGACTATCTGCAACAAAACCACGTTATCCATATTCGCCTCCTAGGGCATATATTCACGTGGGAGGCAAAGCAGCGCCCCCCGATCGGTTATCACCCAATCAACGCCGACATCCCAGGCGTCCCACTTCCAGGACTCACCAATGAGCAACTGAAACGCATAGCCAGCGCCCACCAGAAGAGGGCCGGACCCATTCGGTCCGCCGCGGCGACCCTGAAAAGTGCGATCGTAGAATCCACCGCCGGTTCCCAGCCGACCGCCATACAGATCGAATGCGAGGCCGGGGATAATGACCACATCCAATTCATTCACATCCAGGGGGGGGATATCGCGAACAGGTTCTGGAATTTGAAGCGTACCCGACTGAAGCTCCGACTCGGGATGATTCACCGGGCAGAAGTGCAAAACATCTTTTTCCACCCTGGGAAAATAAAATATTCTTTTCGCATCGCTGCCTTCATTCCAGAGCGACGAGAAGTCCATCTCACCGCGAACCGCCGCATATATTCCCACCCTGCTCGCGCCCATGAAGACCAGAAAAGAATCCAGGCGCCGTCCCGCCAGGCGACTCAACGCGCCAGTCTCGGCAGGGGGGAGTTGTTCTCTCATCTCCTTCATTTTCAGCCGAACGTCACGTTTCTCCATGTTTGATTCGGCCATGAACTCTCTTACAACGACACACCCGAGTCCTCACGATCAGAAGCGGAAACCCTATCTCGGACTCGAGGTCCATGTCAGTAATGACCCCGCCTTGTGCCGTGTGAGGTTCGCTTTGAACCCAGCTTTCGCCAGGTGGGCGTCCACGTCCATGGCTTTAGGCCGAACTCCCCGAGAGGAATAGCTCACCACCGTGGGGCAGGACTCCCGGTACAATAGTACTGGGTCAAAATGCTTTCCCTCATCACGAACACGGCAGGGCCAAAGCAAAGAAGTATTATGACACTAAAACCAGGGGATGAATACAAGGAAAAGCTACTGGCGTGGGGAGAAACTTCTGCTCAGTCCACTCTTTTCACCATCTCCAACAGAGAATCAGCGCGTTGTGAGAGGGCTTCCTCACTTTTTTCTTTCGCTTCTCTCTCCTCAAACAACTCATTGGCGATGTTCATCGACGCCAGCAGAACGACCTTGATCGGATCGTTCGACTGGCGCGAGACCTTGTGAATTTGAGAATCAACATATTCGGCGAGTTCCAACGTATATTCGGCGTTGGCCGAACTTCTCAGGTTCAAGGAATGACCAAAGATCTCCACCACGAATTTATTCTCCCCGGCCATAAGCTGTCTCCTTATGCCGTTGTCCTGCATACTTTCAACGAACTACTCGATGTGCGTCAGAATCTTCTCCACTCGCTCTCGAACCTCGGCCTGCTCATTTTGAAGCCGCTCGTTTTCCGACTGGCATTTCGCCAACTCATCGGCCTGGGCCCGCACGGACTCGGAGTCAGTGCGGGCCTCTTCTCTCAACCTCTGGAGTTGCGACTCCAACTCCGCCCGAGAGCGCCTCAGGGCATCGCGTTCCTCCAAAAGATTCGAGAGCGCGGTTTCGAGCGCGTTCAATTTGTCGATGACCATTCAGACACTCTTTCCAAGGGCGCAAGAAATAGAATCGCGGTTAACGAATATGGATAATTCTAAGTTCGGCAAAGAAGAGTGTCAAGGAAACCATCACGAACGAAGTCGCGCGCCCAGACGCGCACCCAAAGCCCCTACGATTCCATCGAATGCCTCGCTGACCTGCTCATCGGTGAGCGTCGCCTCGGGGTGGCGGAACACCAGCGAATACGCCAGGCTCTTCTCTCCCGAGGCCTTCAGGGCGACATCCTGATAGACGTCGAACAAATTCACCGACTCGAGCCATTTTCCGCCCTCTTGGCGGATGATCTCCTCAATCTCCCCATTGGTCCGCGCGGCATCCACCACCACCGCCAGATCGCGCAGAGAGGCCGGGTACCTCGGCAAGGGCGTCAGGCGACGGGGGGCGGGGTCGATTTCGGCCAATGCGGCGAGGTTTATCTCAAAAGCGGATACGCCCGTCTCGATGTCCCAGACGCCCAACGCCTCGGGCGCCACCAAACCGACGTGGCCGAGCGACACGCCGCCGGCAAGAATCCTAGAAACCGCCGACGGCTCCCAACCCGGAGCGGCGTCGACCGGCTCGAACAGAAGGTTCTCCAGCTTCAAGGATTCCAGGAAGCGTTCGAGCACCCCTTTGAGTTCCGACAAAGCTCCCGGAAGCGACACGCTGTCTTGAGACACCTCGCTCCCGACGACGACGCCGGTCATGCGCAATACCTGATCCGGCAAGGATTCTCCATTCACGGGATGAAACGAGCGCCCCAACTCGAACAGGCGAATCTCACCCACCCCACGGCTCAGATTGTGCGCCACGTTCGCAAGCAAACCGGCGAGCAGGGTGGTTCTGAGCACGTCCATCTCACCGCTCAGGGGATTGCGCAGCGCCACCATCTGTTCATCGCGCCATTCCATGCCCCGCAGAGCCTCTCTGCTGACGAAGCTATAGTTGAGCGCTTCGCTGAATCCGCCGGCCACCATGATCCGGCGCGCCTGAAGCTCCAGGGAGCGGGTGCGGGTCGGCCTTGCGGCGGGGTTTCCAGAAGCCGGCAGGGTAGCGGGAATATTCTCATACCCCACCCTTCTGCCCACCTCTTCGATCAGGTCGATCTCGCGTTCGATGTCCGGCCGGAAAGTGGGTACCTCGACGCTAAAAACGCCGTCTTCTTTCTTGCTCACGAGAAACCCCAAGGATTCGAGGGTCTCCCTGACCCGGGAAGCATCCAGCGATATGCCGAGCAGGCTCGATGCGCGCGCCACCCGAATCGGCACCTGCTTCGGCGCGATGGGCGCGGGATGCGCATCCACCGCACCTTGGGCGATGACGCCGCCCGCCGTCTGGCGAATGAGTTCGGCGGCCAGATCCGCCGCTCGAACGGCGCCCGAGGGGTCCACCCCACGCTCGAATCTATACGACGCCTCCGTGGACATGCCCAGACGCCTGCGGGTGCGCCGGATGGTCTGGGGCGTGAAATATGCGCTCTCGAGAAGGATATCCCGAGTGTCGTCGCTCACCTCGGAGTCGAGACCCCCCATCACGCCGCCGATGGCAACGGGCTTTTCACCGTCACAGATCATGAGATCCTCATCGTCCATCTCGCGCTGCTGGCCGTCGAGCGTGGTGAAGGGGCCATCGCTCTCGGCCCACCTTCGCACGATGATTTTCTGCTCAGCCAAACGGTGCAGGTCGAACGCATGGAGCGGCTGACCCAGGGAAAGCATCACGTAGTTCGTCACGTCGACCACGTTGTTGATCGGCCGCATCCCTGCCGCCCGCAGGCGCCGCGCCATCCACCTGGGCGATGGGCCGATTCGAACGCCCTGGATGATGCGGGCGGCGTAGCGCGGGCATTTATCCGGGTCCCATATCTCCACCGCGCAGACCGAAGCCGCGGAAACGTCCTCATCCTCTTCGACGGAAATCTCGGGCATGCGCAGCGAGGTTCCCAAAAGGGCCGCCGCCTCGCGCGCCACGCCCAGGACAGAGAGGCAATCTGCGCGGTTCGGCGTAATCGAAATATCGAAAATCACATCGTTCAGCCCCAGAAGCTCCGCCGCGTCGCTCCCGATAACGTGCGCGTCTGAGAGCACCATGACGCCGCTATGATCCGTCCCCAGGCCGAGTTCGCGCTCCGAGCAGATCATCCCCTCGCTCTGCTCACCGCGAATCCGCGCGATTTCAACCTTCATCCCCCCCGGCATCCGCACCCCCGGGGTGGCCAGGACGACGCGCCTGCCCGCCGCGACGTTGGGCGCACCGCACACCACGGAGCGCTCTCCCGCGCCATCGGCCACGCGGCAGACTTTCAGCCTGTCCGCGTTGGGATGTGGCGCCACGGACAAGACTTCAGCCACCACCAGCCCGTCGAACGCCGCCTCGGGGCGTTCGAGCGCTTCGACTTCCAGGCCGGCGAGCAGAAGCCCGTTCGCCAGGCGTTCGGGCAGTTCGGCATCTTCGAGGTCTAAATCGATAAAATCGGCGAGCCACTCCAGGCTAATCCGCATCGGGGTTCCTCATCGCGCGGCCAATCCTGAAATTCAGAATTGCCGCAACATTCTCAAATCGTTTTCAAAGAAAAGACGGATGTCGCTGATGCCGTAGCGCAGCATGGTGATGCGCTCCACGCCCAGGCCCCAGGCGAATCCGGTCCATCGCTCGGGGTCATACCCCACCGCCTCGAAGACCGCCGGGTCTACCATCCCTGCGCCCAAAACCTCCATCCATTCCCCGCCCGCCACATAATCGCTGGCGATGTCGACCTCGACGCTCGGCTCCGTGAACGGGAAAAAACTGGGCCGGAGCCGCACGCGGTACTCGGGCCCGAAAATCTCACGCACGAAGGCCTCAAGCGTCCCCTTGAGGTCGGCGAACGTCACGCCCGCATCCACGTACAGGCCCTCGATCTGGTGAAACATGGGCGAATGCGTGACGTCGGCGTCACAGCGAAACACCTTACCGGGAGCGATGACCTTCACAGGCGGCTCCTGGTTCTCCATCACCCGGATCTGGACGGGCGAGGTGTGCGTCCGCAAAAGAGCGTCGCCGCTCAGATAAAACGTATCCTGCATGTCGCGCGCCGGATGGTCCTTGGGAATGTTCAGGGCCTCAAAGTTGTAATAGTCGAGTTCCGCTTCAGGGCCTTCCGCCACGGAATAGCCCAGGCGCGTGAGCACCTCGATCAAATCTTCCATCGTCTGCACGAGCGGATGCTCGTGGCCGATGAGCGGCGAGCGCCCGGGAATCGTGAGGTCGAGCTGCGAACGGGAAGTGGCGGCGACATCGCCGGCGCCAAGAATCTCACTCGCCCTGCCCTCGAGTTCCTCGCCCAACGCCTCGTCCCTCTCTCTTTCCCTGAGACGCTCGCCGAGAGCGCGGTGCGCTTCGATTATCTTTTCCCTGTCATCTTCCTTGATGGCCGAAACGCTCGCCTCGATGTAGGCGCGAACGGAGTTGGCAAGTGGGCCGACGACGCGCTTCTCATCGGCGGGCAAATCCTTCAGACCCCGCATCACCTCGTTGAGCGCACCGCCCTTGCGTCCCAGATAGCGGATGCGCGCGTTCTCGGCCGCCTGCGCGTCGCGAGCGGTCCAGGCCTCGGACACCAGGCTCGAGGATTCACGAATAATATCGATAAGCCGGTCTTCGCTCATGCTTTTTCCTCTACCCCCATCCATTCGGGGCCGCATAAAAAAGGCCCCACCCGGCAGGGTGGAGCCTGAAGCACCTCTTCTCGTCCGGCTCTAGGCCTGCGCCTTGGCGATTTCCACGAGTTTGCCGAAGGCCTGGGGGTCTTCTATCGCCAATTCGGCCAGAATCTTGCGGTTCACCTCCACGCCAGCCTGGCCCAGCCCCCAGATGAAACGGCTGTAATTGAGACCATGCAGACGGGCCGCCGCATTGATGCGAACATTCCAAAGACGCCTGAACACGCGCTTGCGCACCCGGCGGTCACGATAGGCGTAGGCGAGGGAGCGAAGCACGGACTCCCGGGCGGAGCGGAACCTTTTCGAGCGCGCGCCGCGATAGCCCTTCGCTTTCTTGAGAAGCCTGCGATGTCTCTCCCTACCGGCCGGTTTTCCTGTCGAACGCGGCATGATTCGGTTACTCCCTCAATCTATGATTTTCTTCCATTCCCTCTGAGGCCGCCTCGAAATACCACAAATTCCTGCGACCGACCGGGGGGACTATACCCGCACGGGCTGAGGACCGCAAGCCCTAAGCGTCAGAAAAAAGAGCGGGTTACCTTCGGGCGCGCTTGATAGTGCGCCTGAGGACTATGGCTACAAAAAGGACTACCCCAGCAGCGTAAGGATAATCAACTATAAACGATCCAATCCCGTCGAAGATCGACTTTATAAAGTCATTCAGATTGCCCACCGGATTGCTCATCTCTTCTTTACTCCGGTGAAATGACGGCGCGGGCTCTTCGCCGCCCGGGGCGAAACCGTCACCATCTCTACGAAAAGGCTACAAATAAGGTATCAGCCGCTTGATCATCTTGGCATCCGTGGGATTCGCGATGACGCTGTGGCGGAGTTCTCTCTTTCTTTTCGTCGCCTTCTTCGTCAGGATATGACGGTGATGGGAGTGGAAGCGCTTCACCTTGCCCGTGGCCGTTATTTTGAAACGCTTGGCCGCCCCGCGGTTCGTCTTCATCTTAGGCATCTTCTTTCACTTCTCCTTCGGGTTTCTCGTCACCCGCCCCGTCAGCCGGGCTGATTTGAATTTCCGCTCCCTTGAGCGCCTCCGCCAGAGGAGCCGTCAGTTTTTCCTCGCCCATCGAGACGACTTCGGCTTTCCTGCCCGATTTCTTTCGCGGCGTTGTATCCTTTTTGGGCGGTCTTGTCGATTTCGGCGCGATCACCATCGTCATGTTGCGGCCTTCCAGGTTGGGGAACTGCTCCACCGTGCCGATTTCGAGGAGTTCGTTCGCCATGCGCTCGAGGAGTTTTCGCCCCAGGTCGGGGTGCGTCACCTCGCGTCCGCGAAACATGATGGTGACCTTCGCCTTGTTCCCATCGTTCAAAAACCGCTCCGCGTGTCTTTTCTTTATCACGTAGTCATGGTTTTCAATCTTGATGCGAAGCTTGACTTCTTTCACCTCCACCACACGCTGTTTCTTCTTGGCCTCCTGCGCCTTTTTCTGCTGCGTGTATTTGTAGCGGCCCAGGTCCATGATCTTGCAAACGGGCGGATCCGCGTTGGGAGACACTTCGACGAGATCCAGATCCCTGTCCTCGGCGGCCTTCACCGCCTCTTCCACGGGAAGAACGCCGAGTTGCTGGCCCTCCTCGTCGATGACCCGCACCATCGGAACACGGATGTCACGATTGGCCCTGGGGCCTGTAGCCGTCGGGTGAATGTCCCGTCCTCTGAATCGCGACGCCATATCAGACCGTTCCCGAGGTGAGTGATTTATTCTCGATGTCGCTTCGCATTCTCTCCATAAGTTCCTCCAATGAGATGGCCCCTACGTCGCCCTGCTCGCGGAGCCTGAGGGAAACTTCGCCCCTCTCCGCCTCCCGGGCGCCGAGGATAAGCATGTACGGTATCTTGTCTCTCTGGGCTTCCCTTATTTTATACCCAATCTTCTCGTTTCGGAAATCCCCTTCCGCCCGAAAACCGGCGGCGAGCAATTTCTGCTCCACCTCACGGCCGTAGGGGATGTGATCGTCGGTGATCGTCATGACGCGCGCCTGCTCGGGCGCGAGCCACGGGGGGAACGCACCCGCGTAGTGTTCGATCAGCCCGCCAACGAAACGCTCCATCGAACCCATGACGGTTCTGTGGATCATGACAACCTTATGGCGCGCACTGTCCGCGCCGACGTAGTTCAGATCGAAGCGCTTGGGCAGGTTGAAGTCGAACTGGATGGTCGGCCCCTGCCAGCCTCGGCCCAGGGCGTCGCGCATCTTGATGTCTATTTTTGGCCCGTAGAACGCCGCCTCGCCCTCGATGCGCTTATAGGCGATGCCGCGTTTTTCGAGCGCCCTTGTCAGCGCCTCCTCCGCCGCCTCCCAATCCTCGAGTTCGCCGGCGTACTTGCTGAAATCAGAAGCGTCGTGCACGGAGAGTTCGGTCTCGAAATCCTCGTAGCCGTAGGTCCGCAGCATGAAGTGCGCCAGATCGATGACGCCCAGCACCTCTCCCTCGGCCTGTTCCGGCGTGCAGAAGATGTGCGCGTCGTCCTGGGTGAAGCCCCGCACCCGGAGCATTCCGTGCAGCGCACCGCTGCGCTCGTAGCGGTAGACCGTGCCCAGTTCCGCCAGGCGGTAGGGCAGATCGCGGTAGCTGTGGATTTTCTGCTGGTACACCAGAATATGGCCCGGGCAGTTCATGGGCTTCAAGACGTATTCGTCCTCGTCGATGTTCAGGACATACATGTTTTCCCGGTAAAAATCATAATGGCCGGAAGTCTTGAAGAGCACGTCGCGCGCGATGTGGGGGATGGAGACGAGCTGGTAGCCGCGCCTTACGTGCTCATCCTCCCAGAAGCGCTCGATCACCTTCTTAAGCGTCGTACCCCTGGGCGGCCAATAGATCAGCCCGCCGCCCGCGTCCTCATCCACCAGGAATATGCCGAGTTGCTTGCCGATGACGCGGTGGTCTCTCTTTTTCGCGTCCCCGAGCCTCTGGATGTGGGCCGCCAGGTCTTCTTTGGTCGCGAAGGCGGTGCCGTAGATGCGCTGGAGCATCTTGTTCTTCTCATCCCCGCGCCAGTAGGCGCCCGCCACGCTCAGGAGCTTGAAGTTGCGCAGCACCCCGGTTCCGGGCACATGCGGCCCCCGGCACAAATCCACGAAACCGCCCTGGCGGTAGATGGAAAGCGCCTCGCCTTCGGGCAAGTCATGGATCATCTCTATCTTGTAGTTCTCGCCCCTTTCCCCGAAAAGGGCCAAAGCGTCCGCGCGCGAGATATCCTCGCGCTCGATGGCGTATTTCTTTTTGGCGAGCTTTTTCATTCTCGCCTCGATCGTCTTCAAATCCTCAGGCGTGAAGGTGACGTCGACGTCGATGTCGTAATAAAACCCGTTTTCGATCGGAGGGCCGATGGTGAGTTGCGCGCCAGTGTAGAGTTCCTGCACCGCCTGGGCCATGAGGTGCGCCGTGCTGTGGCGTAGAATCTCCAGACCTTCCTCCGAATCGAGGAAGATAACCTCCGGCTCGGCGTCGTCGGGAAGATCGCGATTCAAATCAACGGGCGCGCCGTTGAACTTCAGGGCGATGGCGTCTTTGGGGAAATCTTTGCGCTTGGTTTGTTGAGACATAAACGGGCGTTGGCTGGCGCCGCAAGCTCCTCTTGAAGTTTCTCGAATCTTCCTCACGATGCGGCGGCAATCGGCCCCATCGTCAATTCCATTATGGTAGGCGCGGGCGGTTTTGAACCGCCGACCTCTTGCGTGTCAAGCAAGCGCTCTCCCCCTGAGCTACGCGCCTTCGTCCAGCATATCCGGTATAGCGAAATGATAGGGAAGCGTCCCGCGCATTGTCAACGCGCGCTTTCCCCATGCGAATTAAAAATAACGCCTTTCATAAAAAAAACCAACCAGCTCCCGCCGGTGGCGGACTCTCTCGAAGCGAAGTAAGGCCGACCATGAGGCTTAAGACTCACGAAACGCTCATCGAGTGTAGAAATGGCGCGGAAGATGGCTTAACTCGCTTTTTCATAGACCAGCAGCGGACTTTCCTTTCGCTTCACCACATTTTCATTGATGACGATTTCCTTGACGCCCACCATGTCCGGCAACTCGTACATCGTGTCGAGCATCAGATCCTCGATGATGGAGCGGAGCCCGCGCGCGCCCGTGTTGCGCTCGAGCGCTTTTTCGGCGATGACGACGAGTGCGCCCTCTGTGAACTGCAAGGAGACGCCCTCGAACTCAACCAGCTTACGGTATTGCTTCACGAGCGCGTTTTTCGGCTCGGTCAGAATACGCACGAGCGCCTCCTGATCCAGGTCATGGAGTGTGGCCACCACAGGCAGACGGCCCACGAACTCAGGAATCAGGCCGTATTTCAAGAGATCTTCGGGATTCACCTGTGCGAGCAATTCGCTCAGTGAGTCATCATCCTCACTCTTGAGGCTGGCCTCGAAACCCATCCCCATCTGGCCGACTCTTTTCTTGATGATCTCCTCGAGACCCACGAACGCTCCGCCGCCGATGAAGAGGATGTTAAAGGTGTCGACACGCAGGAACTCCTGGTGGGGGTGCTTGCGCCCGCCCTGGGGCGGCACGTTGGCCACCGTTCCCTCGATGATCTTGAGCAGGGCCTGCTGCACGCCCTCGCCGGAAACGTCTCTGGTGATGGAGGGGTTCTCACTCTTTTTGCTGATCTTGTCGATCTCGTCGATGTAGATGATGCCGCGCTCGGCAATCGCCACGTCGAAATCAGCCGCCTGCAAGAGCTTGAGAATAATGTTCTCCACGTCCTCGCCCACGTAGCCGGCCTCGGTGAGGGTGGTGGCGTCGACGATCGCGAAGGGCACGTCGAGCAGGCGCGCGAGGGTTTGGGCCATGAGCGTTTTGCCCGAGCCGGTGGGGCCGATGAGCAGAATGTTGCTTTTCTGCAATTCCACGTCGTGTAAGTCGATTTGCGCTTCCACGCGCCGGTAATGGTTGTAGACGGCGACGGAGAGGGATCTTTTCGCCTTCTCCTGGCCTACGATATGCTCGTCGAGGATGGCCTTGATCTCGGTGGGCTTGAGGAGTGTTTTGGCCTTGTTCTTCTGCTCCTCGTTCCATTCCTCCATCATGATTTCCTGGCACAACTCGACGCACTCATCGCAAATATACACGTGCGGACCCGCGATGAGCTTCTTCACCTCCTCCTGGCTTTTTCCGCAGAACGAGCAACGAAGAGCGTCTTTTTTGTCTGAGGCTCGCCTGGCCATCGATTATTCCCCCTCGGAGAAGAACGCTTCCCGAAACAAAACCGACCCCCGGCTAGGAACCGTTGTTCTCCTGGTTCTTGTCGTCATCGTCGCCGGTGCCCGGCCTGCCGTTCGATGGAGCCGTGCGCGCGACGATCACGTCGTCGAGCAGGCCGTAGTCCTTCGCCTGCTCGGCCGTCATGAAATTATCACGATCGGTATCTTTTTCAATCTTCTTGACCGACTGGCCGGTGTGTCTTGAGAGAATCTCGTTGAGTTTCTCGCGCATGCGGAGAATCTCGCGCGCCTGGATGTCGATGTCGCTCGCCTGTCCCTGCACGCCGCCGAGGGGCTGATGGATCAGGATGCGCGAGTTGGGCAGGGCGTAGCGCTTGCCCTTCGCGCCCGCCGTCAGCAGGAGCGCGCCCATGCTCGCCGCCTGGCCGATGCAGATGGTCGACACGTCGGGCTTGATGTACTGTATCGTGTCGTAAATGGCCAGACCCGCCGTGACGGCGCCGCCCGGGCTGTTCACGTACATGGCGATGTCGCGGTCGGGTTCCTCCGCCTCCAGGAAAAGAAGCTGGGCCGTCACGAGGTTCGCGATGGTGTCGTCTATCGCCGTGCCCAGAAAGATGATTCTCTCCTTGAGAAGACGGCTGTAGATGTCATACGCCCGCTCGCCTCGATTCGTCTGTTCCACCACCATGGGTACGAGAGCCACTTTTTATCCATCCTCTTTCGAATCGCCGTCCGAAGAATGCTCCCCACCCTCTTCATGGTCGTGGGAATGCGCTTCATGCTCGGCGGCATCGTGAACGTCGAATTCCACGTCGGCCTGATCATAGAGCCAACTCACCGTCTTGTTGTAGTTGATATTCGAGACGAGCGAGGCCATCGCCCCGGTCGTCATCATTCTCTCGCGAAGCTTGTCGGGCGTCATGCCGTAGCGCGCGGCCGACATGTTGATCTGCGCCTGAACCTCCTCGGCGCTCGCTTCGATTTCCTCGGCCTCGCGGATGCGCTCCACGATGATGAGCTGGCGCACCCGCTCTTCGGCCCGGGGCTTCAACTCCTCGCGCAACTCCTCGATTTTGGCTTCCGAGAGTTGAACGTCGGGGTTCTCCTGGCGCAGGCGCCGCTCGTATTCGCGAATCTGCTCATCCGCCTCCCCCTTCACCAGGGAGGGAGGCACCTCGAAGGGATGCGTCTCCAAGAGCGCGGCCAGAAGCTCCGAGATTCCGTGGCCTCGCGCATTCGCATCCTCCATGGATTCCATCTCCTTGGCGACGTCCGCCCGCAAATCCTCCGTGCTCGTATAGCCTCTCCCTAAGGATTTTACAAATTCCTCATCCAGTTCGGGAGGATGCGCCTCTTTCACTTCTTTCAGGTGAAGCCGAAACTGGAGGCTCTTGCCCGCGATGTTCGGCGAGGCGTTCTCGGGAACGTCGATGTCGACCTCTTTCTCCTCGCCGCTCTTCACGCCGAGGAGCGCATCGCTCAACTCCTTTTCACCCTCATCGCCTCCGATCATGAGGGCCTGGTTCTCCCCCCGGGTGCCGGGCACGGCCTCGCCGTCCTCGAACCCCTCGATGTCGAAGAGAACATAGTCTCCCGCCTGAACCTCCCTGTCCACGTCCTCGAAGGTGGCGGCCCGCTTCCGGAGGGCCTCGATCTGCGTCTCGACCATCTCATCCGTCACCGTATGTCGATGGGCCTTCACCTGAAGCCCCTTGTACTCGCCGAGTTCGAAGGGAGGGATGACCTCCACCGTCGCCTTGTAGGTCAACTCCGGCGCGTCGTCCTCCATCTGGATGTCGGTCACGTTCGGCTCGCCTACCGGGCGCATGCCCATATCCTCCAGCAAACTCCGGTAAGAAGTCGATATCAGGTGGTTCAGAACCTCCGCCTGCACCTCCTCGCCGTAATAGCGCTCGAGTACGCGGCGGGGGATTTTCCCTTTTCTGAAACCCTTGATCTTCACGCGCCCCGAGAGGCGCCTGTAGGCGCGGTCTATCTCTTCCGTTACCTCCGCGCGCGGGACGGCGACTTCCAGACGCTTCGTGCAGGCGTCGATGTCGCTCACTGTGCCGGTCATTCCTCACTCTCCAGAATCGAAACTCAACAACATGAAAAATTACAGCCATTGGTGCGAAGGGGGGGACTCGAACCCCCACGCCCGAAGGCACTGGAACCTAAATCCAGCGCGTCTACCAGTTCCGCCACCCTCGCATCTCCTTGGCGAACAAAGGCTTATACTTGAAAGCCACGTCCGAATCCACCGCCCATCAAGAGTCCCCCGGGCCGGTACCTTAAGCCTTTCAATCTAATCGCACACAGGCGGGCCGTCAACGGGGAAATCAGAATGCAGCCATCCCCCCGGGCGTGATGCGTGATGTGGAAACGAAAGTCAAGGGGCCAAGGGAGAGCGGCGTTCAAGGGACGTTCCGCTCTCGGGAGTCGTTTCCTCGACGCGCCGCGCGCGGGAGACCTCATAGTTCAACGAGGGGGCGAGCCATCTCTCGGCGAAGGCGGGCTCCATACCCTTCCTCGCAGCATAATCGCGTACCTGATCCCTGCCGATTTTGCCCACGCCGAAATACCTCGCCTCGGGATGAGAGAAATACCACCCGCTCACCGAGGCGGCGGGCCACATGGCGAAGCTCTCCGTGAGCTTCACGCCCGCTCGGCCTTGCGCGTCGATGAGATCGAAGAGCGCCTGCTTTTCGGTATGATCCGGACACGCCGGATAACCCGGCGCAGGCCGGATGCCCTGGTATTTCTCCTTGATGAACGCCTCGTTGCCCAAACCCTCGTCCGTGACGTACCCCCAGAACTCTTTGCGCACGCGTTCGTGAAGACGCTCGGCGAACGCCTCGGCCAGCCTGTCGGCCAGGGCCTTAATCATGATGGCGCCGTAATCGTCGTTCGCGCGCTCATACGCGCCCGCCGCCTCGTCCACCCCCAGGCCCGCCGTCACCACGAAGGCGCCGATGTGATCCGCCACCCCGCTTTCTTTCGGGGCCACGAAATCCGCGAGACACATATTCGGGCTGTTCGTGGATTTCCTCATCTGCTGGCGCAGGAAGCGGGCCACGGCGACCACCTCGCTCCTGGAAGAATCCGCATAAATCTCCACGTCATCGCCCACCGAATTCGCCGGAAAAAGGCCCATGACCGCATTCGCCTTAACCGAGCGCTGCTCGATGATGCGCTCGAGCATGTCCCGCGCGTCCTGGTAGAGGCTCAGCGCCGCCTCGCCCACCACCGGGTCCTTCAGTATCTTAGGATAGGAGCCGCTCAGCTCCCAGGTCTGGAAAAACGGCGTCCAGTCGATGCGATCCCTTAAATCCGCCAATGGGTAGTCCTCGAAAACCCGCACTCCTCGGATGTTCGGGGCGGGAAGCGCAGAGTCCGTCCAATCGACCTGCAGACGGTTCTCGCGCGCTTCCTCGATCGTACAGAACTCCGCATGGGCGCGCCGCGCCTCGTGCCGCTCGCGCAGTCCTTCGTATTCCTCGCGCCTTGCGGCAAGAAAATCCTCACGCAGAGAATCGCTCATGATACTGCTCATCACGCCCACGCTTCTCGATGCGTCCTGCACGTAGACAGTCGGCCCGCTGTAGCTCGGCTCAATCTTGACGGCGGTATGCACCCTGGAAGTCGTCGCCCCGCCGATCAGGAGGGGAATCTCGAAGCCCAGGCGCTCCATCTCGCCCGCCACGGTCACCATCTCATCAAGCGAGGGAGTGATGAGTCCGCTCAGGCCGATGACGTCCACGCCCTCCTCGCGCGCGGTCTGGAGAATCTTCGCGCAAGGCGCCATGACGCCCAGATCGATGATCTCGTAGTTGTTGCACTGCAGCACGACGCCCACGATGTTCTTGCCGATATCGTGAACGTCGCCTTTCACCGTGGCGAGAAGCGCCTTGCCGTTCGTACTCTTCTCGCCCTCCACCTCCTCCTCCTCGATGAAGGGAATCAGATGGGCGACGGCGGTCTTCATCACCCGGGCGCTCTTGACCACCTGGGGCAGGAACATCTTGCCCGAGCCAAAAAGATCGCCCACGATGTTCATGCCGTCCATGAGCGGGCCCTCGATCACCTCGATGGGACGCGCCGCCTCGAGGCGGGCCTCTTCGGTATCCTCCACGATGTACTGCGTTATCCCCTCCACCAGCGCGTGGGCAAGACGCTCGTTCACCGGCCGCTCGCGCCAGGCGAGGTTCTCGGCGCGCGATTTCGCCTTGCCCTTTACGCCCTCGGCCACCTCGAGCAGGCGCTCGGTGGCGTCGGGGCGGCGGTTCAAGAGCACGTCCTCGATTCTTTCGAGCAGTTCCGGGGGAATTTCCTGATACACCGCCAACTGCCCCGCGTTCACGATGCCCATGTCCATCCCGTACTGGATGGCGTGGTACAAGAACGCGGAGTGCATGGCCTCGCGCACACCGTTGCTGCCCCGGAAGGAGAAGGAGACGTTGCTCACCCCCCCGCTCACCAGCGCGCCGGGCAACTCCTTCCTGATGCGCGTGATAGCTTCGAAATAGGCCGCGGCGTATCCGTTGTGCTCCTCGATGCCGGTGGCGACGGCGAAGATGTTGGGATCGAAGATGATGTCGTTCGGCGAAAAGCCCACCTCGCGCGTGAGAATCCTATAGGCGCGTTCGCAAATTCCGAACTTGCGCTCGGCGCTCTCCGCCTGGCCTTTCTCGTCGAAGGCCATCACCAAGACGGCGGCGCCGTAGCGCTTCACCAGCCGCGCCTGCTCGATGAAGGGTCCCTCGCCTTCTTTCAAGCTGATGGAGTTGACGATGGGTTTTCCCTGCAGACACTTGAGCCCCGCCTCGATGACCTCCCACTTCGAGGAATCTATCATCACGGGCACGCGGCTGATGTCGGGCTCCGAGGCGATGAGTCTCAAGAACGTGGCCATCGCCTCCTCCGAGTCGAGCATCCCCTCGTCCATGTTCACGTCGATGATCTGGGCGCCGTTCTCCACCTGCTGGCGGGCGACTTCGAGGGCTTTTTCATAGTCCGCCTCTCTGATCAACTTGGCGAAGCGCGCCGATCCCGCCACGTTGGTGCGCTCGCCCACGTTCACGAACCCCGTCTCGGGGCCGATGTTCATGGGTTCCAGGCCGCTCAGACGGCAGCGCGGCGGGATTTCAGGAATCCGGCGCGGGGCGAAGCCCTCCACCGACTCGCGAATCGCACGGATGTGCGCGGGCGTGGTGCCGCAGCAGCCGCCCACCATGTTCAGAAAACCGCTCTGGGCGAATTCAGCGAGCACCTCGGCCATGAGCTCCGGCGTGTCGTCGTACTCACCGAACGCATTGGGAAGCCCGGCGTTGGGGTAAATACTCACAGGCACGTCCGCCACCCGGGAGAGTTCGCGTATGTAGGGGCGCAGGTCCTCGGCTCCCAGGGCGCAGTTGAGCCCCACGCCCAAGGGCCGGTAGCTCGCGACCGAGTTCCAGAACGCCTCGGTCGTCTGGCCCGAGAGGGTACGCCCGCTCGCGTCGGTGATGGTTCCTGAAATCATGACGGGGACGCGAACCCCCTCATCCTCGAAATACTGCTCGGCCGCGAACATCACGGCCTTACAATTCAGCGTGTCGAAGACCGTTTCCACCAGGAGCACGTCGATGCCGCCCGTGATGAGGCCGCGTATAGAAGTGGTGTAGGCCGCCACCAGATCTTCAAAGCTGATGTTCCTGAAGCCCGGCTCGTTCACCCTCGGCGAGATGGAAGCGGTGCGGTTCGTGGGACCCAAAACCCCGGCGACGAAGCGCGGCTGCCCCGGATGTTCGCGCTCGAAAGCATCGGCCACCTCGCGGGCAAGGCGCGCCGACGTCTCGTTCATCTCATAGACCATTTCCTCCATCTGGTAGTCCGCCATGGATATGGACGTGGAGTTGAACGAATTGGTCTCGATGATGTCCGCGCCCGCGCCTAAGAAATCGGAGTGAATCCGCCTGACGACGTCGGGCCGGGTGATGCTGAGCAGATCGTGGTTGCCCTTCAAGTCGCAGGGATGACCGGCGAAGCGCTCGCCCCGGTAGCCGGCTTCATCCAGCTTCTCGTCCTGGAGCATCGTGCCCATCGCGCCGTCGATGATCACGATGCGAGACGCCAGAAGCTCCATGAGCGCGTCTATCCGCTCGCTTCTTGTATGTGCATCCATAAACAGCCCCGAATCAAACGCTTAAAGGTTCAAACGCCAACCAAAGAGTGGTTATAAGTGATTTTCAAGCGCGAGAAAAGCGCAAGATTTCTATTGTAGTGTTCTAGTAGTGTTCGGGATGATTCGCCAAGGCTCATGGAACATGGCCGCTATGTTCTGCTACGGGAAGTAAAATTTTATCTGTAATTCGACATTTGTCGTGAAATCGTATCGACAATGGTATAGTATATTGGAATATGAGGTCATATATTATATCTGAGCATAGGTGAGCCTTGTCCGCAGCGTGGGCCCGCAAAGCGCATCGGGAACTCACTACAAGTGAGGGTTTCCCTGAAAGATTCGGGGAGGAGCGATGATGAATAATTCGGCAATTCAGACCGAAGTGGACAGAAACTATGAGGCTTTTCAAAAGTTGCTGCCGGAACTGATTGCAGAGCACTACGGAAGGTTCGCCCTCATGCGCGGCGAGAAAGTGGAGCAAATTTTCGATTCCGTACATGACGCCGTTGTTTTCGCCAAAGATAAATACGACGACGATTTGTTTTCGGTTCAAGAAATAACCGAACGAATCGTAGATATGGGGTTCTTTTCTCATGCCATCCATGTCGTTTCAGTATGACCCTGCCATTGGCCCGATAATACACATTCTCTTCACACAAGCGGGGGCGTTGGTCGCACCAACAGGGCAGGCTACAGGGGCGGATTTTCTGATTGATACTGGCGCATCCATCACCTGTATATCTCCTGAAATCGTGCAACGAACAGGTTTACGTTCTCTCGGGAAACAAACCGTCGGCGTTGCTTCCGGCGTCGCAAGCATGAACACTTACCTCGTCGATCTGCTGATTCCTTTCGGCGACCCCAAAAGAGCTCAGGGTTCCAATCTGCAAACCTTTCCCGTTCAGAATATCCAGGTGATGGAATACCTTGGAGATACGTCAAGATACCAAGGGCTTCTCGGAAGGGACATCATCGACAGAGGCATCTTTATGATCGCGGGATGGGACAGGAAATACTACTTCTCCCTCTAACTCTCGACTCTGCCCTTACCCCACCCTGAGCCCGAAACGAACTACTCCTTGTGGCTTACCTCTTCCTCGATGAAGGCGTAGGCGTTATGGTCGTGGATGGACTCGAAATTCTCCACCTCCACCTGGAACCACCTGATGCGTTTGTCGTTTCTGAGCAGAAGGGCCGCCTCGCGCACCACGTCCTCCACGAAGCGGGGGTTGTCGAAAGCCGTCTCGGTGACGAACTTCTCATCCTCGCGCTTGAGTATCGGATAAAGCGCGCAACTGCCTGCGCTCTCGGCGATCTCGACGAGTTCCTCTATCCAGAACTCGCCGTCGAAACGCACCTTGATGCTCACGTGCCCCCGCTGGTTGTGCGCGCCGCGCAGGCTGATCTCCTTCGAGCACGGGCACAGCGTGGCGATGCGCACCATGATGCTCAGGATGAAGTCGTCCACGGCACCCGCCGAAGCGTCGAATCCGCACTCGAGCGCCATCAGGCCCTCCGCACCCGTGACGGGAGCCGCCTTTTGCATGAAGTAGGGAAAGGTTACGGAAAAATGCGCGGTCTGCGCGTCTAAGCGCTCGCGGATGGTTTGTAATAGCATGGGCACGCTGTCCACGCCGATGGCGTCGGTATGCTCGTTCAGCACTTCGATGAAACGGCTCATGTGGGTGCCCTTGAAGTGGTGCGGCAAATCCACGTACATGTTGACGTTGCCGATGGTGTGCTGGGCTTCTTTCGCCCTGTCCTTCACCACGATGGGGTAGCGGATGTTCTTGACACCCACCTTGTCTATCTTGACGTTGCGCTCATCGGAACTCGCCTGCACGTCGGCGAGGTCGGCAGGCTCCGTCGGGTGGCCTGACATCGAATTTCATCCTTTCCGCTCTGCAGAACATTCATCCTGCGGCTTGTTTCTGTGTCCGCCCTTTTCGATACCGCCCCAATACGGAATTGAAAAATGACGAGATTTCCCGGCTTATTTCTCCGGTGCTTGCCTTCTGATGCGCTCGATTTTGGCCATTTTATCGGAAACCGCCTCGCCCAAATCGATTCCCCGCGCGTTGGCGTAGTTCATCACGGCGATCATGACATCCGCCGCTTCATCCGTATAGGCCGCCATGTCGATTTCGCGGCCCTTCCATTCTTTTTTCTCCAGATTCGCGAGTTCGCCCGTCTCGCCCGCCAGCTCCAGGGCGAAAAACCTGGGCTCGCGCTCCGGAAACGCCCGCTCCTGATAGCGCGCGAATTCGGCCTGCAAGGCCCTGAAGCCCTCATAGGAACGCGGGAGTTGTGGAGCGTCCTCGTCATTCACCGGAATCGTCCCCCCAACGCAAGCCCAGGAGCCGGAAAACCTCCCGCCGCCGAACCCGGGCGAGCACGCGACCCCAAGTTTCTCACTCAGAATCGAGGGCGTCAATCGGCGGGCGCAAACCCCGATTGACGCCGAAAGCGCCAGATTCTACTCTCTCCCCCAAGAGTCATCATCATTTCTACAACCAAGCGGGCGTGAAGACGCCGCAAAAGAACCCAAACGGAGGGAAGTCCCCTTGCCCAACATCGATTTGCACCACCACATCTATATCCCCGAGGCGGAAGCGCTCGCCGCCAAAGAGCGCGAAAGCCGCCCCCAGCACGCCGACAGCTTCGAGGGATTCTTCCCTCCCGAATCCTCCCGGTACAACGCGAAGATGACGGAGGAGAACTGGGCGGTTCAACTCGCCGACGCGGAGCGTAAGCTCAGCGACATGAAGGAGGACCGCCTCGAGATGGCGCTGGCCTCCCCGCCGCCGCCGACTTTTTATTACTGGATAGGCGGCGCGGCTGGCGAGGAGATCATTCAGGTGCAAAACGACGGCGTCGTCGATTTCTGCAACAAGAACGCCGCGCAATTCCGGGGCCTTTGCAACCTACCCATGCAGAACGGTGGCGAGGCCGCGGCGGCCGAACTCGAGCGCGCGATGGGCAAGGGGCTGCTCGGCTGCATCATCTCCGATCACATCGGCGCCCACGCGCTGGACGAGCCCCAGTACGAGGAATTCTGGGCGGCGGCGGAGCGGCTCGGCGCCCTGGTGTTCATCCATCCCGATTTCGCAGACTACAAGCCGCTGTTCCCCTACTACATGGCGAACTGCATCGGCAACCCGCTGTCCACCACCGTGGCCGCCACAAGGCTCATCTTCTCGGGTCATTTCGAGCGCTACCCGAACCTCCAGCTTCTTCTCGCCCACGCGGGCGGAAACCTCCCCTGGGCTATCGGCCGCATCCAGCACTGCTGGGAGGCGCGGCCCGAGACGAAGGTGCACACGCCGCATCCGCCCCGATACTATTTCAAGAACCTCTATTTCGACGTCATCACCTTCAACCCCTCCGCACTCAAGTGGATGGTCGAGGAGGTGGGTGCGGATCGCGTCGTGTGCGGCACGGACTACCCCTACGACATGATGCAGCAGCGCGTCGTGGATTTCGTCGAGGGGGCGGGCCTCACCGCAGAAGCGCAGGAAAAAATCCTCCGCGAGACGCCGGCGAGGCTCATGAAACTGTAAGACGCGCGCGTCCAGAAAGACGCGAACTGGGGGAATCAAGACAACCACAACGAACCTGTCCACGGGGATGATTCGGCTAAAACACTTCGAGCGGGGGAATCGACATGTATATCTCCACGAATGACGTCATACTGCCCACCACCATCACGGGCTCCCTGCCCCGGCCCGGCTGGTTTCGCCAGAACATCGGGCGAAGGGCATTCCGTGAAGCGATGATCGACGCGGAATTCCGCGAGCAGTATCTCGACAACGTCTCCTGCGTCATCCGGGATCAGGAGCGCGCGGGGCTGGACATCGTGACCGACGGGGACGCGCGCTTCGACACCAACGTGGGCGGGCGCGACTGGGTGGGCTACATCGTCGACAGGCTGGAGGGTTTCTCTGGCTATGAAACCTCGAGGAGCCACGCCACCTGGGGAGGGTCCGTGCCCGGGGAGATCATGTACGAGGTGCTGGAAGCCAGGATGCTCCCCAAGGTCACCTCGAAGGTGGGCGAAGGCCCCCTCGAATACGCCCAGATGTGGCGCTGCGCGCAGGCGATGACGGACAAACCGCTCAAATTCGGCTCCATCAGCGCCGATTGCGTGGAATCCATCATCTCGAACGAGTTCTATGACGACAGGCGCGAGCTTTGCCTCGATTTATGCGAAATCATGCACGCCGAATTCCACCGACTCGCAGACGCGGGCTGCCAGATTTTTCAGGTGGAGGAACCCTGGGTGCACCGCTTCGATTTTCATTCGGAAGATTCGGAAATGTCGATGGAATTCTACGTGGATGCGTTCAACAAGAGCGTGGCGGGCTTGCGGGATAAGCTTGAGCTATGGTGCCACACCTGCTGGGGCAACCCGGCCCAGCAGAGGTTCTATGAGTCTTCTAAAAGCTACGCGCCCGCTCTCGAGTACATGAACGAATTGGACGTCGACGTGCTCACCTTCGAGTGCGCGAGCACGGGCGGTATGGATCTCGATGAAATCGGAAAGCGCATCACGAAACCCAAGGTGGCTATCGGCGTCATCAACCACCGGGGGCTCCAGGTGGAGCGCCCAGAAGAAGTGGCCGCCCTCATCCGAAAGGCGCTCACGACGATTCCCGCCGAGCGGCTGTGCATTTCCACCGACTGCGGCTTCGGGCGTGAGGGCATGAGCCGCCGCCACGCGTTCTACAAGATGGTAGCCCTCTCGCGGGGAACGAACTTGGTGAAGAAGGAACTCGGCCTGCCGGAAACCTACATACCGGCGAGCGACGGCGCGTTCACGCTGAGTGACGAGGACTAGGAGGCGGGACTGTCTAAGAGGGAATGACGAGTGCGCATCGGGCTGAAGCGCGGGTTCGCCGCCCCTCGTCATCCGCCGTTTCGGGTCTCGGTCACGCCCAAGGCCGTGCGCAACTCGTCTCCGCCGAGGGTTTCCTGCTCAAGCAGGCGCGCGGTGAGGGCTTCGAGGTCGTCGCGTCTCTCGGTCAAAATTTCCGTCGCGCGCGCGTAGGCGCCGTCCAGGATTTTCTCCACCTCCTCGTCCACCTCGCGCTGGGTCGCCTCGCTGATGTCCAGATGACCGGATGCGCCGTTCATCCCGCCGCCCAGGAACAAAGGGCGCGGCGCGCCGCCCATCGCGTGGGGGCCGAAGCGCTCGCTCATGCCGTATTCGGTCACCATGGAGCGCGCCATGTCGGTGGCGCGCTGCAAATCGTTCTGCGCCCCCGTGGAGACTTCCTCAAAAACCACCTCTTCCGCCGCGCGGCCCGCCAAGAGCACGGCGATTCTGTCTTCCAGTTCTTTTTTCGAGAGCAGGTAGCGATCCTCCGTGGGGCGCTGCAGGGTGTAGCCCAGCGCGGCGAGGCCCCTCGGAATGATCGAGACCTTCTGCACCGGGTCCGCCGTGCCCACGAGTTCGGCCACTATCGCGTGGCCGAGTTCATGATAGGCCACGCGGCGGCGCTCCTCGCTCGTCATGACGCGGGATCTTTTCTCGAGACCCGCCGCCACGCGCTCGAAGGCCTCTTCGAAATCGGCCATCATCACCGCGTCCCTGTCATGTCGCGCCGCTAAGAGCGCGGCCTCGTTCGCGAGATTGGCGAGGTCGGCTCCCGAAAGGCCGGGCGTCATCTCCGCGAGTCTCACGATATCCACGTCCACGCCTAACACCAGCACCTTCGTGTGCACCTCCAGGATGTGCTTTCTCCCGATCAAGTCCGGCTTGTCGACCAGCACCTGCCTGTCGAAGCGCCCCGGACGCAGCAGGGCTGCGTCGAGAATCTCGGGCCGGTTGGTCGCCGCCATGATGATGACCCCCTTTCGGGTGTCGAAGCCGTCCATCTCGACCAAGAGCTGGTTGAGCGTCTGCTCGCGCTCGTCGTGGCCGCCCGCGAAATTCCCCACGCCGCGCGCCTTGCCCAGGGCGTCCAACTCATCGACGAAGACGATGCAGGGGGCTTTCTCCATGGCTTGTTCGAACAAATCGCGCACGCGCGCCGCACCCAGCCCCACGAACATCTCGACGAACTCCGACCCGCTGATGCTGAAGAAAAAGACCCCCGCCTCTCCCGCCACGGCCTTCGCCATGAGCGTCTTCCCGCAGCCGGGAGGCCCCACCAGCAGGACGCCGCGCGGAATCTTGCCGCCCAGGCGCAGGTAGCGATCCGGATTTTTGAGATAATCCACCACTTCTTCGAGTTCCGCCTTGGCCTCGTCCACGCCCGCGACGTCCGAGAAGCGAACGCCCACTTCTTTTTCCGCATAAATCTTCGCCTTGTTCTTGCCAAAAGCCATCACCCCCTGGCCCGGGCCCATGCGGCGCAGCACGAACGCGTAGACGGCGAAGAGTATCCCGAGCGGCAGCACCCAGCTCGTGAACACCTGCACCAGCCAGGGCGGCTCGAACTGGCCCTGAAAAGTGACGCCCGCGCCTTCCAAGAGCTTGATGAGTTCGGGGTCGGCCACCTTCGCGGTCTCGAAGAACCTCTGCCCCCCGTTCACGTCACGCCTTTTGAGAACGCCCTGTAAGCGATCGCCCCGGATGTCGACGCGCTCCACGTCGCCTTCTTTCAGCATGGCGCGAAACTCGTTGTAGGGGATGCGCTGGTAGCGCGCGCCCTGGAAGAACAGGGTGTGGATCAGGGACATGATGATGAATATGAAGAGAAAGTACCCGATGGAAAATTGCGTTTTCTTGTTCATCGTCCCCTCCTTCCGGGAGGAAAGCGGCTGGTTCGCTCATCCGGCGGGCGCCGCCCGATACTCAAGAGGCGCCACGGCCAGAGCATATCAAATCCGAAGCCGTACGTGAATTTCACCTGTCCGCAAGGCGTGGGACGGCGCTCGAAGGCCGTGAGGCTGAAAACGCCGCGAGTCAGTAGACGACGCCGTCCGCGGCCAGTAACCGGGGATTGGCGGTCAGGACGGATATTCCCTGATACGTGAAATCGGCGTCGTGCGTGATGAGCGTCAGCCCCTCTCTTTCGCACAGATGGGCGATTACCTGGTCGTTGAAATCGGAATGGCCCGCGCCGTATGCGCTCATCATCTCGTCGATTCGCAGCGTGTCGAAGCCGCTCGGAACCTGTTCGCACTGGCTCGTCACCAGCTTTACGTCATGGGCGATATCCGCGGCGAGCGACTCGAAATCCTCGCTCCTGCGGAAATACTTGAAGTCCCTGATGTCCGGCCTGCGGTTTCTCCATTCCCGCCTGGCGTATGCGTTGATGAATTCCGAAACGACGAGCACGTCGATATGGATGCGGCTCCTCGCCTCGTGGATATCTCGAAGGGCCTGGGAATAGATGTCCACCTGGCGGGTGGCTTTCGGCTTCTGGGGAACGTAGATGTACCACCAGACGTTGGTGTCCAGGAACAAGCGATCCTCAGGCGTGAATGTGTATTGCCGCACGTCACGCGTCATCATCGTCCTCAAGCGCGTCGCGGCTCGCCTGCTCGAATCTTTCGGGGTCCTTGAAGTAGCGCTTGGCCGTCTCGACGACGCGCTTGAGAAGTGCTACGTCCTCGGGCTCCATGTCCACCACGCTCAAGGAGGAGCGAATCCGCTCCTCTGTGAATTTGCCGTACAACTGGCCTATGGCGGTGTTCAAAAAGGCCGAGGTCAGCATATGGACGTTGTGGAACGAGAGCACCGCGCCGTATTCTTCCGCGAGCACCGACGCAAGACGCTCATACACCTTCTGGCCATCGCCCGAAGCGACGCAAAGAGGACTGCCCACCACTTCGAAAATGGATATGGCGATATCCTTGCGCATCATGGTTCCCTTTCTCAGAAAATATCGTCGACGCTCACCCCGGAGGCGACCCTGTAGGCGCCTGCGTCCGAGGTTTTGACCTCGAGACTCACCACGGTGCCCGGAAAAGGGTGGGCGAGCGTCGCGGTGGAGACCTCGGTTTTCTTCTTCTGCCAATACCCGCCGTCGGAGGCGATGCGGATGCAGCCGCCGTTCGCCTCGATGAACTCGCCGAGCAGTTTCAAGCCCAGCCCGCCCGGCACGCCGGCGCGCTTGGTCGTATTGTGCTCCTCGGTCGCCCAGATGATCGCATCCACCGACCCCAAGCTGCGCCCCATGCGGTCCCTGATGTTGCGCCGCATGCCGACGCCAAGGTCGGTCACCATGAAATCGAACCGCTCAAGCTCCGGGAAGTATTGCCCGCAACTGAATATCCCCAGCCTGGTGTCGGAATGCAGCACGGCGTTGCTGAATATCTCGAAAATGCTTTCGCGGAACTTCTTCACCAGACCCGGCGGCATCTCGGGGAGTCCTGGGCGATCGATGAGTTCGCGCTCGATGTAGCCCGAGAAATGGTGATCGTCGCGCACGTCGAACCTTCTATAAGAAACGGCCGCTCCCCAGGAATCGGGCAGTTTCGCCCGCCCGTAGTGGCTCAGAAACCCGTTTTTAGAAAGCGTTTCCGCCACCTCCCCGGTGACGCCGACGAGGCGCACCGTGTTCAGTTGACGCCCCAGACGATAGAGAATCGCGCCCAGGGCCGCGCACATATCGGCCTCGAAATACGCCGTTTCGCTTAAATCGATCTCGATTTCCTCGAGATAGCAATCCTTCGTCCGCGCATGGAGGCCCGCCAGCGCTTCGAAACTCTCATGATCGTGGCGAATCTCCGGCAGGGGGTATTTCACTCTCTCACCTCGGCATTGCGGATGAACCCCGGAAACGAAAGGCTGAAAATCACCCGGTTCGGCGGGCGCCGCACAGCCTTTCCATCCTGTTTTTTCTCTCAACCGAAGGTAAAACACGGCTTTGCGTTTGTCTATGGGGGAGGGGGGTGGGATCAGATCCAACCTTACCCAAGGAAGTTAGACTGAAAACTATGTAAGGAAATTTTCCTCTAATAAATGCAAGAATCTCTCCGGGAGAATTCCGTGACTTCGGGCGCACGTCACAATCTTTCGACGCAAGGGCAGCAATATCTTGCCCCTCGCTGATGTCTCATCCAGTTCTTCTGGATAAACCATTATCATCATGGACGTATCAACATAAGATACGTGACTCAGGCAAGGAAGTTCAGATGGCGTAATTTCGACCCCCGCACCCACCGGGATGGGTGGATTGGAATTTATGAAAAAGAACAATAATTCTATCGGGCAAACACAGATGATGAACTTGTCTTTTGGCGGTCTGGTAATACGGCTATGGTAGTGAAAGACGTCGCCGGACAGCATTGCTTAAAATGCGATTTGGTGCGAATACTCTTTGAGATTTTGTATGATCTCTTCCTGGTTAGGGCCTTGTTCAATCATGTGTTCATAATCCATCGGCCCGTTTTCCTGCGCCTTCGTCCATGCAGTCTCACGATGTGAAATTCTACTCAGAACTCCAAAATCACGAGTTCCGTATTTTTTGAGCGCATTCCTCAGGCATTCGATATCCGTCCGTGAAAGCATCTCCATGTTCGGCTCCCGCAGGGGATGCAAGTGCCGAAAACCCCCGCGGACATCAACGGCTTCCCTGAATTTCTTTATGACGCTTTGCTCCAGTTTCTCTTTCTTGATCAGATCGTATGTTTTCGAAGGCACAGGGCCAAATTCCATTCGGATATATGTATCCCCTAAAACAGGCCTGCCGTAGAGGTTCAAGTGTTCCTTGTCCGCATAATAGAGAACCTTCGAGACGTGAAAAGCACCGATCCCCGGCTGTTCATTCGCCAGCCAGGACAAAACTTCGATGACCTTGTTTTCGTTCATCTCAAAGCGGATTGTCATTCGGATTTCCTTCGGGGGGAGAGCAGATACACTGCCTATCTATGCCGGAATATACACGAAATTGAACGAGTTTTCCAGAAGATGTACTACGACTCCGCTCGGGCGATAAAGCGTGTCGATGAGATCGATGGGGCGGGAGGAATTTTTACCGTCTTTCACTATTACATTAGCGCACAATGTCAGAAATTAAAATAATTAAATATGCCAAATCTATGATGCAAAAATTGAAAATAACATTATATTGTGGTAGGTATTTCCTGTTTGGGGTAGTACCACTTCAAGCAATACTCCCCTTTAGAAAACATCGATGCCTTTTCGAGACTAAGATGTTCTCGCCCTCGCACCATCAAATTACGACGAACTGAAATTCCAGTCCTTGGAATCTCTTCAATTTGTGAGGTCAATGTGATCAAGAAGATTAGCATCAAGAAAGTTGCAACCTATGGAGAATCTCCAGAGGAGTTAGATGGTTTAGAGAAGATCAATTTTGTCTACGGCTCAAACGCTACAGGGAAGACAACGATCTCTCGGGCGATTGCGAATGACCCAGACTATTCTAAAGACTATTCAGACTGCGCAATAACTTGGCAGGACGAAACAGAACTGAAAACATTAGTCTACAATCGTGATTTCATCGATAAGAACTTCAACCAGCCGGATGAACTCGAAGGGATTTTCACTCTAGGCGAGAAGGACAAGGAAACTCTCGCCCAAATTACTCGCGCCAAAGAAGAACTGGATTCCATAAAAGACCACATTGCTAAATTTAGAGACACTCTTGAAGACGACCAAGGCAACGGCGGGAAGCGTAAAGAGTTGCAAGAATGCGAAAAGGAATTTACCGAAAAATTCTGGGAGTTGAAGCAAAAACACGATGAGCCCTTTAAGGAAGCACTCAGGGGATATCGGGCAGACAAAGAGAAATTTAAGAAAAAACTAATCGAGGAATCGAGACTTAATTCTGCCACTTTTGCTCCGCTCGACGACTTAAAACAGAGGGCTAAAACCGTTTTTGGTGAAACTCCTCAGCGTGAGGAGTTGCTTAGACTCCCCGATTTAAAGGCTCTGCTCACTCACGAAACCAACCCGATTCTGCAAAAGCCAGTCATTGGAAAATCTGATGTCGACATTGCGGCGATAATCAAAAAACTTAGCAACAGCGACTGGGTCAAACAAGGCCGAGGGTTTTATGAGAAATCAAAACCTACTTGTCCTTTTTGCCAACAAGACACCGAGCCTTTACTAGAGCAAAGTTTGAATGAGTACTTCGACGATACCTTTAAGGCTGATTCTGATGTGATTGAAAAACTTTACGAAAACTATAAGTCTGATTCCGAGCACCTGCGACAAAACTTGCAGACTCTCCTCACGAATCCGATAAGGCACCTTGACAATGAAAAACTACAAGCTGCAAGCGACCTTCTCGACCCCAGCATGAATCTAAATATCCAACGTATTGAGGGGAAAATACAAGAACCAAGCAAAGAAGTTGAACTTGAATCTCTAAATGAAAATTTTGATGCCATCAAGAGGCTTTTGGATGCCGCAAACACTGACATTAGTAACCACAACAAAGTGGTTGAGAATCTAACAGCAGAGAAATCCGAACTTACGGCTCAAGTGTGGAGATATCTGCTTGATCATGAAATCAAAGACGATTTGGCCAGCTATAAAAAAAAGAAGGAAAATATCGAGAAGGCGATAGCCAACCTTGAGAAACAGATCGAAGAAGAGACTGTGAAGGAACGAAGCAAAGAAGAAGAAATCAAAAATCTAGAAAAAGACACGACCAGCATTCAACCTACGATTGACGATATAAACGATTTCCTCACAGAGTTTGGATTCCAAGGCTTCTCTCTTGCGAAATCCGACCGCGACAGGTTCTACAAAATTGAGCGTGCTGATCATTCCGACGCCAAAACAACGCTCAGCGAAGGAGAGAAGAGCTTTGTTGCTTTTCTGTATTTCTACCATTTGCTCAAAGGCAGCATATCAGAAAGCGGTATCACATCAGATCGTGTAGTCGTTTTCGATGATCCAGTATCCAGCCTCGACAGCGACATCCTTTTTATCGTCAGCACTTTGATACAAAAACTCTTTGACGAAATGAGAAACAGCCCTGGGACCATCAAACAAGTTTTTGTTCTTACCCACAACGTCTATTTTCACAAGCAGGTTTCTTTTGACTCAAGGAGAGACGAAAATCAGAAACTAAAAGACGAAACATTCTGGATAGTGAGAAAATCTAACATCATCTCTAAAATTAAGGGCTACAAAACGAATCCAATTAAAACCGGATATGAACTCTTGTGGGACGAAGTACGCAATAGCGACCGGAATAACTTGGCGATTCAAAATACGCTCCGAAGGATTCTTGAGAACTATTTCAAGATTCTAGGGGGAGTAGATTTCAACGATCTCTGTGAGCATTTTAAAGGGAAAGAAAAACAAATTTGCAATTCATTATTCTCTTGGGTCAACGACGGCTCGCACTCTGCCCACGATTCGCTCTACGTCTCTAATGATTCAGATGTTCAAATTTATCTGAACGTTTTCAAGCGAATATTCGAAGAAGCTGGGCACATCGCTCATTACAAGATGATGATGAGTACAGATGGGCTGGAATCCCAGAATGGATCCCCATAATCTTTCCTCTCACCGAGTACTCCCCCTAACCCCTTAATCCCCCCCTCACCCCCGCGCGCCACTCCCCCCGTGCTTGCGCTTCGCGCTTCGTTCGTTTTTAATGGGGAAACAAATTTTCATGACCCCATATCTGGAGTGAGTATGCGAGAAGTGGATGAATTCGACAGGCCGCCGGGTCCGCTGTTCGGGCTTTGGAGCGCGTTCTACATCGACAAGTGGAAGTTTTTGAAACGAAACCTCATGGGAGCTCGAAAAGAGCGCAAACAAGCGTTCCGCGACACCCTGAAGCCGGGCGACCCGATGCCGGACGTCCGTCTCAAGGCCACCGAGGACGCCGCGTTCGACCTCTCTGATTTCTTTGGCAAGAAGAACATCGTCATCGAGTTCGGGGCCATCACGTGACCCCCCTACCGCCGGCAGGTGGCCGGCGTCGAGAGCTTGCAGGAGAAATACCAGGGTGAGGACGTCGTATTCTTCGTCGTGTATTCCAAGGAACCCCACGCCGGGGAGACGAGCCACTTCAAGAAATACGCGCAGCACGAGACGTATGAGCACAAGAAAAAATACGCGGCGGAACTCGTGGCGGAATTCGGCATGAAGGTGCCCGTTTTGATCGACGACTTGGACGAGAGCGTCGTGCACGCATTCGGCCGCATGCCGAACATGACGTTCATCGTGGATAAGGAAGGCAAAATCGCCTACAAGTCCGACTGGATGGAGGCTGCGCGCATCGAGGAGTTGCTCGACGAATTGCTCTCCGAGCAGGCCGAAGCGGCGGCTTCCGCCTAGAAGAAGAGTGGAAAAAACGCCCCGGAAGCGAGGGGGCGCTTGAGATGATACGAGGATATGCGGGCGGCCCATGCGGCGGGCCGCCCTTTTCCGTCCGCATCGCGGGGGATGAGCGAACTTGACCTTCACTGAATACGCATGGTTTCTGCCGACGGGAAGATACGGCGACGGCCACACCATCAACGCCAAGACTCCCGAGCGTCCCCCGACGGTGGAGTACATAAGCGAAGTCGCGCGCGCGGCGGAGGCGGTGGGCTTCGTGAATCTCCTCGTGCCGACGGGCACGCATTGCCTCGACGCCTGGATGATCACCCTGGCCGTGGCCCAGCGCACGGAGCGCATCAAATTTTGCGTGGCTTTCCGGCCCGGGCTTTCGAGCCCCGTACTCACCGCCCAGCAGGCGAACACGTATGACGCCGTAACGGGCGGGCGGCTCACGGTGAACGTGGTGACGGGCTCGACGCCGCTTGATCAGAAACGCTACGGCGATCACCTCGCCCACGCGGAGCGCTACGAGCGGACGGAGGAGTTCTTAGACGTCGTGAAGGCGCTCTGGACGAGCGATGAGCCGGTCAGTTATTCGGGCAAGTATTACCAGATCGAGAACGCCACGCTCTACGCCAAGCCCGTCTCCAAGCCGCACCCCACGATATTCCTGGGAGGAAGCTCCGAAGCCGGCCGCCGGGTGGGCGCCAAGCACGCCGACGTGCACATGATGTGGGCGGTGGCGCCCGAACAAGTCGCAGATGACGCTGCGGACATGCGCCGCCGCGCAGAGGAAGCGGGGCGGGATGACCTGCGCTTCGGCCTCAGGCTCCACGTGATGTGCCGCGAAACCAAGAAAGAAGCCCGCCGCGCGGCGGAGGCGCTTTTAGAAGACAGCGCGCTTGAGAACACGGGCATGTGGGCCGACCAGCGCAATCATTCCGAAAGCGAGGGCCAGCGCCGCATGAACGAACTCTACGAGGGCGGCTCCCCCTGGCTCACCGATACCCTCTGGATGGGCGTGAACAAGGTGCGCTCTGGCGCAGCCGCCATGCTGGTCGGCACGCCGGAGATGGTGGCCGCTGCCCTTAAGGAATACGTCGATCTGGGCGTTCGCAACTTCATCCTCTCGGGCTGGCCGCATCTGGAAGAAGCGGAGATTTTCGGGCGCGAGGTGATGCCGCTCTTAAAAGACACGAACCCCGCGCGGCTCGAATACCCCGCTGAGAGCCAAGACGCTCCCTCTCCCCTCACGACACAAGGATAAAAGATGAACTACCGCGTCTTCGACACCGCTGAGATAGACCACCAGCAGATTTACCGCCTGCTCATCGGCTCGGTCGTCCCCCGGCCCATCGCCTGGGTGAGCACCATGAGCGCTGCGGGCGTCGCGAATCTCGCCCCTTTCAGCTTCTTCACCATGGTGTCGCACCATCCGCCGATGGCGTCGATTTCCGTCGGCGAGCGCGAGAACAAGCCCAAGGACACCGCGCGCAACATTCTCGATACCAAGGGCTACGTCATCCACACGGTGGTGAACGGCTGGGAGGAGTCGATGAACGTCTGCGCGGGCAACTACGCGCCCGATGAGAGCGAGTTCGAGGCGGCGGGCCTAGAGACGGTTCCCGCAGACCTGGTGGACGCCCCCCGCATCAAGGACGCCCCCGTGGCGATGGAGTGCCGCTTCGAGCGCATGATTCCCTTTGGCAAGGAGTGGGTGACGCACCTCATTATCGGCGAAGTGCTGCGCTGGCACGTGCGCGAGGATTTGATGATGACCATCGAGGGGAAAAACTACATCGACCCGGCGAAGCTCCAGCCCGTGGGCAGGCTGGGCGGCCCCCGATACTGCCGCACGCAGGACATCTTCGAGATGCAGGCCCCCTACATCCAGCCCGACAGGGTCCACCCCAACGACCCCGCTCAGAACGACGTACAGCCGGTGAAAAAGGACGCCTGAACGCGAAGCGGCGTCGCAGAGCCGCCCCCTTGCGCGGTGGTTTCCGCGCCTAGTATCATCTCGCGGATGTTCGAGGAAAAACATCCCGCGTTTGGCGAAATCCGGAGGAAACCCCGATGACAAAAGCCCTCATAGCCGCCGTGATCCTTGCTCTTTGTCTCAGCCTGGGCGCCGGGGTCGAGAAGGCCCGCTCGATGGACGACGCCGTTTCGAAACACATGATCGCCGAAGCGACCCTGACGGCGCACCTCATCGCCGCGGCGCTCAAGGCGGGCATGAACAAAACTGAAATCAACGGCGTCCTCGCCAAGGTGGCGAAAGAATCGGTGATCTCGGAATTCTGGATCAGCGACGCCAAGGGCCGGATTGAGTTCACCAACATACCGGGGGCGAACTTCAAGTTCCCGACCGACGTGAACGCCAAGTCGCAGGCCGCGCCCTTCGCCGCGCTCTTGAGCGGAGCCAAGAAGATCGTCGTCCAGGGCTTTCAGCCGCGCAAACTGGACGGCAAGTCATTCAAATACGTGGGCGTGGCGGGCGTGGACAAACCCCGCATCGTACAGGTCGGCGTGGCCGGGTAGAAATAACGATATCCCCACTCCGCCGCCAGAAAGAGTTTCTGACTGATGAACGAAATGAACGAGAATTTGATAGAGGCCTACGCCCGCGATGATTCGGAGCCGCCAAGCCCATGAGCGCAATGGACGAGAATGTCATACGGGCCGAGGTCCGCGATGATTCGGATCGGTCAGGCCCATGAGCGCTATGGACGAGAACTTGATCCGCGAGATGGCGGCGGAAGCGCTCGACACAGCGAGCGTGGCCGCCGATCCGGTAGAGCAGTTTCGCCGCTGGTACGCGCAGGCGAAAAGCGCTGCGATTCCCCGTGAGGACGCGATGACGCTCGCCACCGTGGGGACGGACGGCGCGCCCGCTGCGCGCATCGTGCTCTACAAGGACTTAAGCGACCTCGGCTTCGCAGAGCCGGGCTTTCCCTTTTTCACGAATTATGAGAGCGATAAGGCCGCGCAGCTCGCGCGCGACGCAAGAGCCGCCATCCTCTTCCACTGGAAGCCCCCCGCCCGGCAGGTCCGCGCCGAGGGAGTCGTGGAAAAACTGCCCGCAGAAGTTTCTGACGCCTATTTCGCCTCCCGCCCGCGCGGCAGCCAGATAGGCGCGTGGGCCTCGCCCCAGAGCCGGGTGATTCCCTCCCGCGCCTTTATCGAAGCGCAAGAGCGCGCCCTGGAAGCCCGATACGCAGGCCGCGACGTTCCGCGTCCCCCCCACTGGGGCGGTTACGTCCTGAAACCCCACGCGGTGGAATTCTGGCAGCACAGGGACAGCCGCCTCCACGACCGCGTGCGCTACACGCTGGAAGCAAGCGGGGAGTGGCGCGTCGAGAGACTGGGGCCGTAGTAACAACAAGGCCCCAAAATTTCAGGGCCCCTTGTCGACCGGGTAATTTCCAATCCTTAGAGTTGAATATACGAAAAACTCCTTTCACGCTGAAAGGGGATTGTAACCTGAGAGGTTATAGGTTACAATTTAGGCATGATTATCCACTTTCGACACAAAGGGCTTCAGTTTCTATACGAGAGGGGAAATCGGCGTCGGGTGCCATCAGAGCATGTCGACAAAATCGAGCGGATTCTCGCCCGTCTTGACCGGGCTATAATACCCGCGCACATGAATTTGCCGGGTTTTCGGTTGCATCCTTTAAGAGGAGAACTCGCCGGGTTCTGGGCTGTAAGTGTCTCCCGCAACTGGAGGATCGTGTTTCGTTACGAGGGCGAACACGTCACTGATGTGGATTTAACGGATTATCACTAGAGGAGGACCATGACATGCCCATGAAGAGCCCGCCCCATCCGGGTCTTTCCGTTCGTTACGATTGCCTGGAGCCGCTGGGATTGAGCGTAACCGAGGCCTCGCGGAGGCTCGGCGTGAGCCGCAAGCAGCTATCCAGCCTCGTCAACGGGCATTCTGGCATCTCGCCCGAGATGGCGATTCGCCTGGATAAAGCCTTCGGCGGGGGAGCCGAGGTGTGGTATCGCCTACAGACGGCCTACGACTTCGCCCAGGCGATGAAACGCGCAGATGAGATCAAGGTCGAGCGGGTCGTGGCGTAGTTGTATCCCCCCCCTACGCCTTAATCCCCTGAATGCCCCAGGAGGTGTCTTTCGCCGTCACGAAGACGTAGTCCTCATCGCCCAGGATTTCGGCGGAGTGGACGATGTCGGCGGGAATGTGGGCGATGTCGCCGGCGGTGATCGTCCCGGTCTCGCCGCCAATCGTCATGCGGCAAGTCCCGGCCAGGACGATGGCGAACTGCTCGTTGGGGTGAGAGTGGAGCTCGGCCACCCCGCCCGCGGGGATGCGCATTTTCCCAAAAATGATTCGCTCGCCCGTCACCCAGGCCCCCTCGGTCGGGCTGTAGGCCTCGCCCGCCAGGCCTTTTTCCATCGCCTCGGTATCGTAGAAATAAGGGACGTGCTCGGCGGTTTGCGTCATCTCCGTGGGCGTGCCCGCAATGCTCGTCGCCGTATCTTTCGCCACGATAAACTCATAATCCGTATCGCCCAGCACCTCGGCCGCGTGCACGGCGTTCGCGGGCCTGTAGGCCATGTGGCCGGGCGTCAAGATTCGCTCGTCCCCCTCGATGTTCAGGCGGGTGCTGCCGGCCAGGCAATAGCCGAACTGCTCGTTCGCATGGGCGTGCGCGCTTGAGCGCGTGCCGGCGGGCATACGCATTTTCCCGAATATGAGCCGCTCGCCCGTCACCCACGCGCCCGCCGCCGAGCTGTAAGCCGCGCCCGCCAGGTTTTTTTCCATATCGTCCGTCTTGTAGAAATACGTCATCGCTCTCGTCCTTTCCCTTGAATGATTATCCGCCGCCTATGCGGTTTCGTTTTCCCGAAAACAGCGTCCACATATTCATATCGCAAGACGGGAAATATCGCGCATCCGCATGAATCGGGCAAGGTCGGGGCAGGAAACCGCCGTGGGGGTGGGGTGGGGGCAAAACGCGCCGCTAGTTGCATTCCGAAGCCGAAGGGACTATATTAAATTTTGAAAGTTTATATCTGGTAAAGATAAAAAGGTCCCTCCCCGATGACAAGAACCCAAGGGGTTCTCTCCAGCCTCCGGCGACGGAAGACGGAGTAGTCGGGGAGGTCACTTTTTATGACCTCGGTTGTCAATAGTAATACCTGATTCCATTTTAAAAAATATCGAACTCGCTGCGAACTGCTTGCTTGATGAGGTCGTAGTAGTGCGTCTTATTTCTATTCCATTTCCGAAATACCGCCCAGCAGCAGTAGTCCGCCACCTGTAGCCCGTAATGCGACCGCGATGCGTGGTGCAGAATGCGATACCTCATTCCCTGTGGTAACATCTCG
Organism: bacterium; assembly: GCA_965261085.1. Lineage (GTDB taxonomy): Bacteria > UBA8248 > UBA8248 > UBA8248 > UBA8248 > Bin107. Next base: position 1,456,471 of record OZ253442.1, on the reverse strand, counting down.
GCCAACGCAAGGCGAGTGCCCTTTTCGACGGCTTGCCGTTTCCTGTTCACCGGAAGTTTATCGGTGATCACGATGACCTCTTCGGCGCCCGCATCCAACTCCTTGGGCAACACGAATTTCAGTAGATGACCCAGCATCTCCGGGTAGAAGCGCATGTCCTCCCGCAACGCTGGGCCGGTCTTGCGCTTCTCAACCACCAGGGAATCGATACTCATATGACGCATACCACCAAGGTGAGCGGCGATCAGGTCGAACACACCCTTGCGAACGTGATTGTTGTCGGCGACGCAGTGGAAATACTCCATGTCCAAGCCGTATTCGAGACAATCATGCTTGTAGTCGTTAAGCGCCTCGTATACCGGAAACGGTCGGCGCATGCTGATGCTCGTCAGCACGAAGTAGCGTGTTCCGTTGGCGCTGAAGTCGAGATTGCCCGCCTCGTCAAGAAAGATGTAGGAGCAACGGGTCATATCGTCGTTCTTGCCGGAACCAAGGAAAGGCTATAGGTTTCGTTGAGGCCCGTCACCCACGAGCCCGCCACCGAGCTGTAGGCCGCGCCCGCCAGGTTTTTTTCCATATCGTCCGTTTTGTAGAAATACGTCATCGCTCTCGTCCTTTCCCTTGAATGAGCACCCGCCGCATGGGCGGGTTTGATTTCCCGAAAACAGCGTCCACATGTTCATATCGCAAAGCGTGGAATATCGCGCATCCGGTTGGATGGGGCAAGTTCAGTCAGCGGAAGTGGCGTGGGGGTGTGAGGGTTGTTCACGAACATGGGGGCGTTCACGAACACCCACCTACGGGATGCGTGATGAGAAATGTGGGGCGCTCACGATCGTCCACCTGTGGGGTTCACTCCCCCTAGATCAGGTCGTCCACGGTTACGCCGAGCGCCTTGGCGATGGCGGCCAGCGTTCTTGTGGAGCCCGAGCGCTTTCCCGTCTCGATTTGAGAGAGGTAGACCGGGTGGATGCCGGCTGCGGCGGCCAACTCGCCCTGCTTCAGGCCGCGATGGTTGCGGTATACGCCGATGGGGTTTTCACCGGCCAGGAGACGATCCGCGACTAGGGCGGGAAAGGACTCGCCTCCTTCCGCTCCGGCGCGATCATAAAGCTCCTCATCGCTCAAGAGCGACTCGGCGTCCCCGTTCGAGAGACGCTCATACTCACGCCACGGGATGACGGCGAACGCCGGTTGGCCGAGGTCGTCAAAAATGACTTGCGTCTTGTTCATGCCGTCCTCCTATCGCCTATAAGCCTGACCCCGAGGAGCGATGCGCAGCACGTCGATGCCGCAGCAGGCCTGCATGCACCTGAGAAGACGCCGACCATCGCGCATCCGGTTGGATGGGGCAAGCAATGGGCGTTCGCGGATGCGCGAAAAACGCCTCCTGGACATGAAATATAATATTTTGATAAAGATGGTTGAATTTTATTGAATTCCGAAGAGCAAAAACCTATAAAAAATTAGAGGACTCGGCTCGAACAGAGAAACGGAAACGAGAAGCTCCCTCGCCGACGCGGAGATGCCAAGGTTTTTCCGCGTCGGCGAAACCGGGGAGTTCGCTTTCATCATCTCGCGCCGAGAGGGCGGCGAGAGGTCCGATGATGACCCGAAGCGACGGATTTCTACAACAAAGAAAACACAACGAACACCGGATGCGGCGAGCCTTCAGCTGGCTCGAACGGAGCAAAAGGGCCCGGATCGACGAGGAGAGGTTCATTTTTTTATGGATCGCCTTCAACGCCGCCTACGGAGCCGAGTCGACCGGCATCGATGAACACCACCCCTCCGAGAACCAGCAGATCAAGAATTTCCTGCGCGAAGTCATCGAACGTGACGAAGAAAGAGAAATAGAAGCCATTCTCTGGGAAACGTATTCCGGGCCGACTCGGGTTCTGCTGGAGAATCAGTACCTGTTCAAACTCTTCTGGCGGTGGGTGCGGGACCCCTCGAGGACCTATAACTGGCGCAAAGGGTTCGAATCCAACAGAGACAGAATAAGAAGCGCCCTGGAGGAGAGAAACGTGCACGTCGTTTTCAGCGAAATCTTCCGGCGGCTGTATGAATTGCGCAACCAGGTCTTCCACGGGGGCATGACGTTCGCCGAGGGATGGGGCCGCAACCAACTCAGGGGCGGCGTGCGCATCATGGCCGACGTCGTTCCGGTGATTCTCGAAGTCATGAAGGCCGAGATCGACGCCAACCCCGAATCGCAAGTATGGGGACAAGTCGCCTACCCCCGCATCCATGACAAAGAGCATCCGGAACCCTAGGGGGAGCGTTTACCCGAGACGAGCGGGGGAGTAAGAGCAAAAAACGCCCGCGCGCAATTGCCCGCATTTGCCGTCATCGGACTCAAGACGCGCACGTGTATGATTGCGAAGCGCATCGCCGCGTTTGAGAATAAGGAATTTCTGAAAATATCGATAAATTCACGGGGTTTTTCGATAATTAAATGATAAGTAAATAGGCGATTTGCGCGCCCAGGGGTTAGCGAAGAAGTTTTTTAAGTAGTTGATTATTCGATGGTTATAGAATCATTCGATGACGACGTGCTCGCGGGTGGGCTCGCCCAGGTGCGCCATGCCCGTCTCGGTAACCAGAACGGTGTATTCCGCATGCACGCCGCCCCATGGGTCCTCATGTGAAATCCCCGGAGCCCGGGGTATCGGTCATTTTCGATACCGACTTTTGCATGCGGCCCCGAACTCCGGCTTCGCGTCGGCATCCGGGAAACCCGCCGGCGCGGGAGCGGATGAAGGCGGAGCATCCCATCCATATCGACCGGGCGCGCGCGAAGGACCAGCCGGGCGGAGCGTGGCAGAAGCTGGACCCGATCTCGCAAGGGCGGGTGCAGATACTACCGGCGGGGCGCGATCCGGTCTCGCAGGCGCGAACCGCCATAGCGGAACTGCTACGCCTTAAGAACCTGTCGCCCGATTGGGACTGGTCACGCTGCGCCGTGATCGCGCGGGAGTGGGAGTATCTGGTTCCAGTGCGTGCGTTCTGCGAGTTACACGATATTCCGGCGCAAATGGGGAACGAGGAAATACCCGGCTTCTGGCGCCTGCGCGAGACCCGCGTATTCATCGAATGGCTGCGCAGCCGGGAGCCCCGCGTCGTCGACGCCGCCGTCCTGCGCGGCTGGGCGGATGCATGCGCGTCCAACCCCTGGAACGAGTTACTGCGGCAAGCCATCGAGGAGCGTGCCCTGGAGACCGGTGGCGCGGAAACCCCCGTGAACCACTTCATCGAATGGTTGGCGGAGTGGGGCCGCGACATACGCCGGCGCCAGCGGCGGACTACTGCTGATGACCGCGCACCGCGCCAAGGGTCTCGAGTTCGACCATGTGGTCGTGCTGGACGGCGGCTGGAACCGCGTCGGACACGGCGAGGACCCGGATGCGCCGCGACGGCTGTATTACGTGGCCATGACGCGCGCTCAGAAGACCCTTGCGCTCACGCGCTTCGAGGGGCCTCAACCGTTGCAAAATGTGTTGCTCGACAAACCCTGTGTTGTGCATCGCGAACCAAGTGAGCTTCCGCCCACGGCCGCAGCGCTTAAATACCGCTTTATCCGTCCGAGCCTTGAAGAAGTGGATCTCGGTTTTGCGGGCCGACAGGGCATCCATCGACCGGTGCATCGTGCCATCGCCGCGCTGTCTCCCGGCGATCCCCTACAGACACGAGTTGTGAACGCCGGGCGCTGGGAACTGCTGAACCCGGAAGGCATGCTGGTTGGACGTCTCGCCAAAAGCTTCAGGCCACCGGCCGGAGCACGGTGCCGGTCCGTCACGGTTCTGGCCGTCGTGGGATGGAACCGCGAGGCATTGAAGCCGGAGTATCGTGACGGCATGAAATGCGATGCCTGGGAAGTGATCGTGCCGGAGCTGACCTTCGAGCCGGACCCTCAATTGGCTTCCTAAACTGGGTTCGAGGCCGGCCTCTCCTCGAATGTAGCCGGAGCGGCAACTGGCCGTCTGTTCAGAGTCCGAGCTTTAGGCTGAATCTCCCTACCTTTTGTCGTAGGCGTCTATTATTACGGTGAGTGCCAAGTCGAATGCAGCTGTGGCAAACGTGCCCCTGTGGTCTTCGTACAAGTACCTCCAGTGCGTGAAAGAGTTACTGTGGTGCCTCAGGATCGCGCGCAAAACGGTATCTGCCCGCGGGCATCGATTGTTCGAGAATCTGCGGGAAAAGTAGGTGTTCTAGGCCTGCCAGCCCCTGTGCTAGTAGATCTTGTGTACCCGATTCTAAGCCATCGAACAGCTTCAGCAAGTCATGACAGTGCATAGGCTTTCCGTTCTGTTCTCGACACTGCCACGCCTTCAACGCGACTTCCGTCGCCAGCGACAATAAGATCGGTTTCGCCAAGCCCGTCCCGAAGAAAAGCAATAGGTCCGACTGGGGAGATTCAGACCCGTTCCTTTGCTATTCCTTCACAACACACCGCAATGACTTCGCGTGGAAGATCATGGAACCTGGCTCGTAGTGCACGTCACGGTTCTTCTTCTTTTTGTTGGTCATCAATGAATTATCCCTCTTCTGGGGCCCTCAACTATAGGGTACTATCTGAAACATAGCCCTGCCTATGGCAGATTGCCATACGGCAAAATACCAGAATTGACAAACGCCTCGGCGCGACTCATTGTGGGGAAATAAAAATAATTGCAAACGGTCCGAAAATCGGCCTTTTCAAGATAAAAAACGGCTAGAAAATCGCGAGGTTTTCCAGGGCATTCGTAATTATTTTTATTTCAATTCGCAATTATTTTGTTCGCCTACAACCGCGTAACAACTTGCGGCGAACGCGGCATCGAAACAACGCCTAGAATGGGTTCGGTTCCCCAGCAACGTTGCGGAAGGCAAGGGCGGCGATGACCAAGATCGATCAGTTCGAAGCTACCTTTCGGGCGGCGGCCAAGGAGACCTACGCCTATACACCGCTGAACATCGAGCGCGTGTTGGTCGCAACCGATTTGCCAGCCGACGGTGCCGCGCTAGTTACCGACGCCGTGCGCCAGTTTCTTGCGGTGATCGACCGCGCAGAAACCGTTTGGCAGTCGCTCGCCGGTGATTCGTTCGATAGTGTGCGGGCGCTGCTGGCGCAGGTCGAAGCACACCAGCCGGATCTTGTTGTCACCTATCGGCATCTTCATTCCAACGCCTGGCATTGGCCCTACAGTCTCGGTGAGTACGTCGATGTCTTAACCCAAGCGACCGAGCTGCCGATACTGATCTTGCCGCATCCCGAGGCCGACCGCAGCCTGCCACACACCGTTCGGAATACCGACGTCGCCATGGCGATTACCGACCACCTCGCAGGCGACGCCCGCCTGGTCGACCAAGCGCTCGGTTTCACGGCCGCAGGCGGGACCTGCTGGCTCACCCATGTTGAGCGCGCGGCGGATTTCGAGCGCTACATCGAGATCATCTCGAAGATCCCGCTCATCGATACCGACACCGCGACGGAGACCATCAAGGCTCAGCTCCTCAAGGAGCCGCACGACTATATCCGCTCCTGCCGCGCCGCCATCGAAACGGCCGGGCTCGACATCGCCATCGAAGAAATCGTCGTCATGGGCCGCCGCATAGCGGAGTACCGGCGGCTTATTGAGTCGCATGAGGTCGATCTGCTGGTCATGCGCGCTAAAGACGAGGAACAACTCGCCATGCATGGGCTGGCCTACCCATTGGCGGTAGAGCTCAGGCAAATCCCGCTGTTGATGATCTGACCGCCATGCATCACGTTCCAACCCACGTCACCGCGATTTTTTCCGTTATGCTGGTGGCGATGATTCTGTGCCTCGCGTTCGAAGAGAAGATCCATGCCAAAAAGTCGGTGATCGTTGGTTTGTTCGCCGTTGCAGCGCTATTCCTGGCCGCGTTCTTCGCGCTGGTGCGCCCCGAGACCGCAGAAATCCTCGGCCACGCGGTGCGGCTTCCTGTTTACATCCCCGGCGTCGATTGGGAGGTCATCGCGATCATCCTCGGCTCGTCGATCTTCGTCGACGTCACCAGTAAATCCGGTCTCTTCACCTGGATGGCGATCCGCCTCACCAAGCTCTCAGGCGGCGATCCCCTGCGCTTGTTGATTTATTACGGCGTCATGACCGTGGTGTTCTCGGCCGTGCTCAACAACGTCACCGCGATGATCATCGTCGGCACGCTTTCAGGAGTTTCGCTCGGCAAGCTCGGGCGGCTGGATAAGTTGCTTGGCTTTCTGCTGATCGAAGGGCTGCTGACCAACGTCGGCGGCTTGCTAACGCTGATCTCCTCGGTCCCCAACATCATCGTTGGCAACGCGGCTGGCATTAGTTTCGTCACGTTCTTCCTCAAAGCCAGTCCCTATGTGGTGGTCGCGACAGCGGCAACAATCTGGCTCGGGGTTCGGCTGTTCGATATCCGGCCGCTGGCGAGTGAGGCGGCGCGGGCCGAAGCGCGTGGGTTGGTCGCTGGCCTCGACGAAAACGACGGCGTTGAATCGCGTGGCTTCTTCTGGTTCGGCACGGCGATGACCGGGCTGTTTATCGCCGCCATGGCAAGTGCCTCGGTCATGCCCTACATCAAGGAGCTCGGCCTCGGCTACGTCGCGCTGGCGTTCGCCGCGATCATGCTGGTTCGCTACAAGGCAACCGCGGATCGCTTCTATCAGGCAATCGACTGGGATCTGCTCGCGTTCTTCGGCGGCCTGTTCATCGTGATTAACATGATGGAGCACGCCCTGGTGCTCGAGCTGATCGGTGACCTGTTGACACCGATCCTGGCGTTGAATGATATCGCCGGACCGCCCGCGCTGATGGTTGCCGCGGCGGTGGCAAGTTCGGTCACCGACAACATCCCGCTCGCGGCGATGTTGGCAAAAATCCTCGGCGGAATAGATCTATCCCCGGAGTCGCCGTTCTGGTGGTCGCTTATTTTCGGCGCCAATCTGGGTGGTAACATCACCCCGATCGGTTCGGCCTCAACGCTGGTTGCGGTCACCATCATCCACAAATACGAGCTGAAACTATCGTTCGTCGACTTCGTCAAGGCGGCAATTCCGTTTGCCCTGGTCCAGATCATCCTCGCTTTGCTCTACCTACTGTTCGTGCTGTGACTCATCCGGGCCGGTAATACTCCGGCGGCCGCACGACGCGCCGCCCCATAAGGATCTCAACCATGCCGTCTTTCGATATTGTTTCCCGGTAATCATTCAGTCGTGGGGTGATGGTGGCCAAGAAAGCACCGGCCCAAACCGACTACGCCGCACAATACCAACAACTGCCTCTGGTGCCAGCGACGATCTCACCCGACGATTGAAAGGATACCCGTGTCGGACAATTGCGCGTTCCTTCTGCAAAGTCCCGCTCACAACGGTTTGCCTGCGGTCATGTTTCGCCTTTCCATCGGCGGCGACATCCATTGCACGGCAGAGAATGCATCTGCGGAACCCCGCCACCGCTATCCACCGACTCCGAAACACCCCGACAAGGAAACGATAACCCTTAGGACAACCGGGCGGTCTGTCCGTGTTGGACTGTTCAATTTCATATACCATGAATTATGGTAGTGGATGGGCCGAACATTTCGGCACGGTCCTGGCGCTGTTGATATGACGTGGACTCGAAAGAGGTGGCTTCTACTCGCGTCTCGCGTCCGGTTCAGGATGCGCGAAAGGCGCCGCCGGATCCCTCCGGCGGCGCCTTCGCTTCATGCAGGATGCTGTCCGCCTACCACCTTCGCGAACCGCGCAGGAGGAGTCCGCTCTCGGGTTTTTCCTCGGCGGCGGATTCTTTCAAGCTGGCTTCTAACTCCAAGTCGAAGGCGGGACCGAGCTTCCAGCGCGCACCCGCGCGCCAGGTCTCGCCGCTCTCCGTGAGCGCCACGCCCGTATACGGCGTCAGGAGGCCGCGCATGGCGTCCAGGCCGTAGGCCACCTCGGCGTCGAGGCTCGCGCCGGGCAGGTCCGCGCTCCCCGCGAGGCTGGTCCTGTCGAAGGCATTGGAACTACGTCCGACCGGACGCTTCTTACCCGGAATCCACTGGGATCCGGTGCCCAGGTGCTGTTGCCATGCCCCCACCCGTTCGGAGTCGATCAAACGCCTCAAGACCTGAGATCGGTGAGGAATTGCTGGGAGGTTGGTTGAGCGGAAAGCAGAGCAGCAAGGTGATGATTGCCGGGCTAGTCGGCCGCGTCCTCGCCGCGGGCATGTGCCAGCTCGCGCGCACTCGGATTGACCGATGGGCGGAAGGGGACCTCGCAAACCTGCGCACGGTCGGGTTGCCCCGGCTCGCTGGCATACTCATCCGGCAGCCAGACCAGCAGCTCGGTCCCAACCGCCGACTTGCCGATCGGCAAGTAACCTAGTGAGATGTTGGACCCCAACTCCGGGGCGTGCCACGGCGAAGTCAGGTAACCGATCGGGTCGCCTCCGTCGGCATCCGAGACCAGCCAGAAGTCGGGCGCGTAGTCGTTGATCGGCTTGCCGCCCAGCTTCATGCCCACCATCACCATCGAGAACGGCGGACGCCCCGCGACGATCTCGGCTCGCATCCGTTCGAGGGCCGTCCGGCCGATGTAGTCGCCCTGCTTCTTGCGCGGCACTTGATAGGCCAGATTGCACTGAAAAGGCACCGTCTCGTGGTCGATGTCCTGCCCCCAGGACAGGATGCCGGCCTGGATACGACGCTGATGGCCGGGGGCGGTGACCATTAGCTGGTGCGGCTTGCCCGCGTCAAGCAGCGCGTGCCACAGCTTCTCGGCGTGCAGGGTGGCGTCGCGCAGATAGATCTCGTAGCCCTTCTCTCCCGAGAAGCCGGATTGGGATACGACCACCAGGCAGCCCTCGACCTCGGTTTCGAGGATGCCGTAGTAGGGGATGTCCCGGACATCGTCGCCCAGTAGATCGACCATCAGCGCGAGCGACCTCGGCCCTTGGATCTGTAACGGGCAGACATCGATCTCATTGATTTCCACATCCATCCGCTTCCCGACGTTGACGCCTTGCAGCCAGAACAGCATGTCGGAGTCCGCCAGCGAGAACCAAAATTCCTCCGCGGCCAGGCGCAACAGGACCGGGTCGTTCAGAATCCCGCCCTTCTCGTTGCAGAGTATGACGTACTTCGCTTGCATCGGCCTGATGCGGGTCGCGTCGCGAGTAATGACGTAGTCGACGAACCGCTCTGCATCCGGTCCCTTGATTTGGATCTGCCGCTCGACCGCGACGTTCCAAAGCGTCACGTGGTTCGTCAGCGCCTCGTGCTCGACGGCTGCGCCGCCCTCCTCCGGCCTTACGTAGCCGCGCGGATGGTAGGTGCGATTGTAGACCGTGGCTCGCCAGCAGCCCGTGTCGTGGGACAGATGCCAGTAGGGCGACTTCCGCACCCGCGTGGAGATGAGCAGCTCCGTGGGCGTCCGGCCACTCTGGCGCAGGTTGATGGGAACGATTCGGTCGGACTGGTCGACACTGTGCGGCTGGCCACTCATGGCTCCTCCTGCTCCGTCACGCCTTATGGCTTTCTGGCGCGGCTCCGGTACGCGATCGACTCACAATGATCCAACGGCAGCGACTGCACCAACCGTGGCACAGCTAATGCCGAAAGCCAACGGCGCCCCGATACCGGCGATGCCTCGCGGTACGAGTTTGCCGCCGTTACCGAGGTGCTCCCGACTCTCGCGACACTTGTAAACAGGGCTAATTATATGCCATATAGGCCATGTTTCAAGGCTGACCTTCTGGCCAGGGCGTGATGTGGACGCCGATGCCGCTCATGGGGGCAAGACCGGAAACCTACGCGATCGACTCCGGGGCCGAGCATGTCGCGAGTTGTGACCGTCATGCGTACGTGGGGGATCAATTCTGAAAGACTCCATCAGCAGCCTAGCCGAGAGCACTTCGCCGCCGCCGACACGGGCGACGATTGCCGTGATCGGTGCCGGTATCGTTGGCAATTGCCTAGTGCGGCACTTGGCGGAGCTGGGGTGGGACAACCTACTGCTGATCGAAAAGGGGCCGCTGCCTAACCCCGGTGGTTCGACCGGCCACGCGTCGAACTTCATCTTCCCCACTGATCACAATCGCGAGATCACGATGCTGACATTGGAGAGCCAACGCCAGTATGCCGCGCTCGGCGTCAACACCATGTGTGGCGGTATCGAAGTGGCACGCACGGATGCTCGCATGGAAGAGTTGCTCCGGCGGATGACCTCGGCTCTCTGCTGGGGTATCGAGGCCGAGCTACTTAATCCCGCCGAGGTGGTTGCCAAGGTACCGTTCGTGAACGGTGACGTGATCCTAGGCGGCTTCTACACGCCGAGCGTGTCGGTGGTCGACTCGGTCCGGGCGGGCACCATCATGCGTGAGCAGGCGCGGGCCAAGGGAGTGCTGACCGTGCTGGACAACACCGAGGTCACCGGGCTGGAGGTATCACGCCCGCCGTTCGGCCGTCCGCGCATCCGGGCCGTGGCGACTACGCGCGGCACGATCGCGGTGGAACAGGTGGTGATTGCGTGCGGTGTCTGGAGCCCGCGAGTCGCCGCGCTCGCCGGAGCGACCATCCCGCTTACCCCAGCGGTGCACCAGATGGCTGACATGGGCTCGATCGACCTGCTGCGAAGGACGGGAAACGAGATCGACTATCCGATCGTCCGCGACATGGACACCTTCATGTACGAGCGACAGTGTCACGAGGCGATGGAGATCGGCTCGTATGCCCATCGCCCCATCTTGGTGCAACCCGATGACATTCCTTCCTTTGCGGAGGCGGAGCGGACACCCACCGAGATGCCCTTCACCGGCGATGACTTCGCTCCGCAGCTCGAGCATGCCCGGACGATTATGGGCGAGTTGCTTGCCGGTTCCGAAATGCAATATTCGGTGAACGGACTACTGTCTCTGACCCCGGATGCGCGGCAGGTGCTGGGCGAGACTGCCGAGGTGGAGAAGCTCTGGTCGGCGGCCGCAGTTTGGATCAAGGAGGGCCCCGGCACCGCGCGCTTGATCGCCGAGTGGATCACCTACGGCTATCCGCGTCTGTGCGATCCACACGGCTCGGACATCACGCGGTTCTACCCGCACGAGCGAACCGAGCAGCACATTCGACAGCGCTGCTGCGAGCACTTTAACAAGACGTACGGAATCGTGCATCCGCGTGAGCAGTGGGCGTCCGCTCGCGGCATGCACCGGGCACCGTTCTACGATCGCACCGCGAACCTAGGCGCCGAATTCTTCGAAGCGCACGGCTGGGAGCGACCCCAGTGGTACGCGTCGAACGAGGATCTGGTCGCCCGCTACGGCGTTTCGGATCGCCCGCACGAATGGGATCGCCGCTGGTGGTCGCCGATCATCAACGCGGAGCATCTCCACATGCGGGAGAAAGTCGGGATCGTGGATTTGAGCGCCTTTCAGATCTTTGACGTGTCCGGACCTGGCGTCGTGCCCTACTTGGAGCGGTTGACGGTCAACCTCTGCGATCGTCCGGTGGGCTGCTCGATCTACACCCCGCTGTTAACGCCGGATGGCGGGATCCGCGCCGATCTCACCATACAGAGGCTGGCGTATGATCGGTTCCGCATCGTGACCGGAGTCTTCGACGGTGCGCGCGACGAGGTCTGGTTCCGCCGCCATCTGCCCAGGGACGGCTCGGTTCAGTTCGAGAACCAATCGTCGGCATTCTGCACCATAGGGGTATGGGGACCGGATGCCCGCGCGTTGCTCTCCGAGATTGCCAGCACCCCGCTAACACAGGAAGCGTTTCCGTACGGGACGATGCAGGAGGTGATTATTGATGGCGTTCCGACGACGATGCTGCGCATTTCCTACGTGGGCGAGAGCGGATGGGAGATCTACACGCGCACGTCGCACGGCGTGCGCCTGTGGGACGCGATTTGGGAGACGGGCCGCGCCTTCGACGCCCGACCCGTCGGTATCGGCGTCTACGGCACCACGGGACGCCTTGAAAAGGGATACGCACTCATGGGCGCCGATCTCACCTCCGAGTACTCGCCGGTGGAGGCGGGCTTGGCGCGGCCCCGCGTGAAGGCCGCGGAATTCATCGGGAAGCAGGCCTACCTGCAGGCACGCGCCGAAGGTCCGGCGGCGAAGCTGTGTGCGCTGACGGTTGACGGTCACACCAGCGAATCCGGGGTGTTTCGGTTCCCCACCGGTAGCAGCGAACCGATCCTGACGCGTGACGGCAAGCGCCTCGTCGACGTCCGCGGACGGGAGTCCTTCGTCACCTCGGCTGGCATGGGACCGTCCCTCGGCCAGCACCTCCTGCTGGCCTACCTGCCGATCGAGCGGGCGGTGGCCGGCATCAAGTTGCAGGTGCTATACATGAGCGAGTGCTTCCCCGTGACCGTGGCTTCGCGCTCGGCGATGTTCGACCCTGAGGGCGCCCGCCTGAAAGCATAGCTGGACGAGGTATTGGACGTCTTGGCCACCGCAGAAAGCGTCTCGGAGCTGGAGGGGCGACTCCGCGCGAGGACGAAGAGGCGAGGCGCCTGATGAGCATCCCGGGGGTCGGGCGGATCTGCGCTTCGGCGATACAGGCCTTCGCGCCGCCGATGGCAAGCTTCCGGCGCGGGCGCGACTTCTCCGCCTGGCTCGGTCTCGTGCCGCGACAGCACTCGACCGGAGGCAAGCCGCGACTGGGTAGGATATCGAAGATGGGCCAGCGCGACGTGAGGCGGTTGTTGATCACGGGCGCGATGAGCGTGGTGCGCTGGGCGGTCCGGCGAGGCGCGCCTCCCGGATCGTGGCTGGCCCGGATGCTGGCGCGTAAGCCCAAGATGCTGGTTGCGGTGGCGCTGGCCAACAGGATGGCGCGCATCGACTGGGCGCTGATTACGAACAGAGAATTCTACCGGGAGCCGGCGCCGGCCGCCTGAGCGGCAGGCGAGCGGAGCACGGCGGGAATGTGAGCAGGCCGAATGAGGAGGTAGGGGCGAACGGTCATTGAGACGGGGTCGGGAAAACCAGGACCAGATTTTGGAGTTTTTCAAGCTCGCACGGTCGATTCGGACCCGATCCTCGCATTTCCATACGGGCCCGCGGTAATAGTGAAACGCCGCAATTGAGAGGCCGTATACACGAATGAGTCTGACCATAACGCACCAAAACCTCCGGGCCAACGCTTGCATTCTTGGGCGCGTCCATACACAAATCTGTTGTATGGCCGTCCTGAATCCAGCGGCCCTCCCGCCCGATTCTTTTTCCTCCACCCCATCGATGAACCTCACGTCGGCGATCACCTCGGCCAGATGATGGAAGCCGCGTAGTCGGCGCCATCGCTTCTCGGCGCTCATGGCGAGCTGATGCACCAGGCTCAGCGCCGTCTTCTCGCTCAGGCAGTTCCTCGTCTTCGCCGTTCGCAAGCGGATGGTGGCGAAGGTCGATTCGATGGGGTTCGTCGTCCGAAGACTCCGCCAGTGCGCCGCCGGGAAGTCGTAGAAGGCGAGCAACTCCTCGCGGTCCCCCGCCAGGCAATCGGCGGCTTTCGGGTACTTCGCCTCCCAGGTGGCACAGAAGCGCTCAAAAGCCTCCTTCGCATGCGCACGGGTGTCCGACCCCCATATCTCGTGCAGCATCGACTTCGCTTCGCCCTGAACCCGTTTGGGCAGCCTGTCGAGCACGTTCGCCGTCTTGTGCACCCAGCACGCTGCGCACGGGTTTCGGGATATACCTCGGCCAGGGCCGACCACAACCCCAGCCCACCGTCGCCCACCGCCAGCTTCGCCGCCCTCACGCCCCGGTCCCGCAGGCTCAACAGCACCGCCTCCAGCTCTCCTTCGACTCCCTGAACCCGGATTCCAGGGCCAGGAAGCGCTTGCGGCCACGCGCGTCGCAGCCCACAACCACTAGCAGACAACGCCGCTCCTCGCCGCGCACGTTCACGTAGATCCCGTCCGCCCACAGATACACGAACTCCTCGCCACCCCAGTCCCGCTCGCGCCACTGCGCGTACTCACGCTCCCAGCCGTCCTTGAGCCGCGCGACGCTCGCCGGGGACAATCCCTTCACCGACTCGCCGAACAGCGCCGTGAGCGCTTCACCGAAGTCGTTCGTCGATACCCCCTTCAGGTACAGCCACGGAATCACCGCCTCCATACGCCTCGTCTTCTTCAAATACGGCGGCAGCAACTCCGAGCGGAAGCACCGGCCCGCGCCCGACCTGTCCCGCGTCCGCGGAACCCGGACACGCACCGGACCCACACCCGTCAACACCTCCCGCGACGGCAGGTAGCCGTTGCGAACCACCGCGCGTCGACCTTGCGCGTCACGGTCGGCCGCATACCCTTCCAGAAAGGCCTCCAACTCCGCTTCCACCGCTTGGCGGATGATTCGTTGCGCGCCCTCGCGCACCAGTTCGCTCAACTCGTCCCGTAGGGCTGGATTCCGGAAAGGAATCGTCGTATCTTCTCTCATGGTGGAGCATCTCCTGTGTGCTGAATGACCGGGCTTTGGACAACCCTATTTCAGCAGGATGCGCCTTCTTCAATTCAGCTCATACACAACTTCTGACAGTAACTCGTCGGGGAGTGCCCATGGATCCAGGCTGCGACCGAATCACCACCGAGGTCATCGCGCACCGCTTCGCCACCGCGGCCGACGAGATGATGGCCACCCTCGTCAAGACCGCGTATTCCCCGAACATCAAGGAGCGGCGTGACTGCTCGGTCGCGATCTTCGACACTGCGGGCAACCTCCTCGCCCTGACCGCCATCGCCCCCCTTCACCTGAGCTCGCTCCTCGGCCTCGTGGAGAACATCACCCGGCGTTACCCCCTCGACCGCTTTCGCCCCGGCGACGGCTTCCTCACGAACGATCCGTACGTGGGAGGCGGCTCGCACCTGCCGGACCTGACGCTCGCAAGCCCCGTCTTCTTCGATGGCCGGCCGGTCGCGTTCGTCGCCAACATCGCCCACCACTCCGACATCGGCGGCAAGGTGGCGGGGAGCGAGAGCGCCGACTGCACGAGCATCTTCCAGGAAGGGCTGCGAATCCCTCCCGTCAAGCTGCTGGACGAGGGGGAGCTGTGCACCGACATACTCGCGTTCGTGCTCCTCAACTCGCGCACCCCGCGCGAGCGCGAGGGCGATCTGCGGGCCCAGATCGCGACCAACGCCATCGGGGTCCGCCGGGTGCAGGAGTGCTTTGCTCGCTTCGGAGCCGATAGCGTGCACCGGGGCGCGAGAGCGCTCCTCGACTACGCCGAGTCGCGCACGCGCGCCGAGATCGCGAGGCTGCCGGACGGAACCTACGAGAACGAAGAAGTGGTCGACAACGACGGCGTGGCCGACGGCATCGTTCGCCTCCGCGTCAAGATCACCATTCGCGTCGATCGCATTCACTTCGACTTCACGGGCACCGATGGGCAGATCGCAGGGGCCCGGAACATGCCGCTCGCGGCCACCCTGTCCGGCGTCTACTACGCGGTCAAGGCGGTGACGGACCCGGCGCTGCCGCCCAACTCCGGGTACTTCCGCGCCATCGGCGTCACCGCGCCGGAAGGCACGGTCGTCAACTGCCGCCCCCCCGCCGCCGTCGGGGATCGGGGCGCGACCGGCAACGTGCTCGGCGACCTGCTGCTGGGCGCGCTCGCCGACGCGGCGCCGGACCGGGTGATGGCCGGCTGCGGTCCGCTCCACGGGCTTATCTTCAGCGGCGTCGACCCGCGCCGGAACGAGTACTTCGTCGACTACGAGACCTACGCGGGAGCGTCCGGCGCGCTTTCCGCGCTCGACGGAAAAGACGCGGTCCGGGTCCACGTTTCGGGCGCGGCCAACCTGCCCATCGAATCCGTGGAGCAGGAGTTCCCGCTGACCGTCGGCCGCTACGAGCTGATCGCCGACTCGGGAGGCCCCGGACGGCATCGCGGCGGCCTCGCGACGCGCCGCGACGTCACCATCTGGGCGGAGCGGGCGAGGCTCGCAGGCCGCGGACTGCGCCAATCCCGAGGCGCGTCCGGGCTGTTTGGCGGAAGTTCGGGGTGTCCCGGCGTCTTCGTTCTGGACCCGGGCGGAAACCGCGAGACGAAGCTTCCTGGCTCGTTCTCGGAGCTCAAGGTGGACGCGGGAACGACGGTTCGGGTCGACACCCCGTCCGGTGCCGGCTTCGGCGACCCGTGGGAACGCGATCCGGAGAGGGTGCGCGACGACGTGGCCGCCGGCAAGGTGACCGCACCCGCGGCGGAGCAGAGCTACGGCGTCGCGCTCGTCCGCGGAAGCGTCGACGCCTCCCGGACCGCGGCCTTGCGGGAGGCCCGCCAAGATTCGAACCGTGGCGCCTGAGCGTTACGTCCTCGGCGTCGACGTCGGCGGGACGTTCACCGACTTCGCACTCGTCCGCCTCTCGGACGGCAAGACGTGGTTTCTGAAGACACCCTCGACCCCGGACGACCCGTCCCGGGCGATTGCGGCCGGCATTCCGGAGCTATTGGACTGTGCAGCCGCCGGTGCCGGGAACGTCCGCTACTTCGGCCACGGAACGACGGTCGCCACCAACGCGCTCATCACGGGGGACACGGCGGTCACGGGCCTCATCACCACTGAAGGGTTTCGCGACATCCTGGAGATCCGCCGCCAGCGCCAACCCCACAACTACGACATTCGGATGCCGAAGCCCCCGCCCCTCGTCGCGCGCCACCTCCGGCGCGAGATCGAGGAGCGCACCTATCTCCTCGGGCCTTCCGACGTGCCGCCGGACCTCGAAGCGCTCGATGGAATCCTCGACGACTTCCGCCGCGAAGGCGTGGAGGCGGTGGCCGTCTGCTTCCTGCACAGCTACCACAATCCGGCCCACGAGGCCGCCGTCGCGGCCGCGGTGCGCGAGCACCTTCCCGGTGCGTTCACCTGCGCATCCCACGAAGTCGTGGCCGAGTTCCGCGAGTACGAGAGGACCACGACCACCGTGCTGAACGCATCACTGGGCCCGGTCGTGAGCCGCTATCTCGAGCGCCTCGGGGAACGGTCCCGCGCCCTGGGCATCGTGGGCCCGAAGATCCTCCAGTCCCACGGCGGCGTCGCCTCGCTTCGGGATGCGGGTGCGATGGCGGGCCGCTGCCTCATGTCGGGGCCGGCGGCGGGAGTCACCGGCGCGGGCTTTCTCGCCGGAAGAGCCGAGTGTCCGGACGTCATCACCTTCGACGTCGGGGGAACGAGCACCGACGTCTGCCTCATCGAAGGCAACCGGCCGCTCGTCGCAAAGGAGCGGGAGGTGCGGGGGCATCCCATCCGCTTTCCGATGGTCGACGTGCATTCGGTGGGAGCCGGAGGGGGCAGCATCGCGCGCGTGGACACGGGCGGCTTCGTGCACGTGGGCCCCCGGAGCGCCGGCGCCGCGCCCGGCCCCGCCTGCTACGGCCTCGGGGGAACCGAGCCCACCGTGACCGACGCCAACGTCGTGCTCGGCCGCCTTTCCGGCGAATCCCTGCTGGGCGGCCGCATGAGCCTCCGTCCCGACCTCGCGCACCGCGCAATCACCGACAAGGTGGCGGCCCCGATGGGGCTCGGGGTCGAGGAGGCGGCCGAAGCGGTGCTCACCATCCTCAACGAGAACCTGGTTCAGGCGATACGCGTGATCTCGGTGGAGAAGGGTTTCGATCCGCGGCACTTCACCCTGGTGGCGTTCGGGGGGGCGGGGCCTCTCCTCGCCTCCGCGCTCGCCCGCGAGCTGGGCATGACCCGGGTCATGGTGCCGCCCGGACCGGGTCTCCTGTGCGCGCTCGGGCTCCTCGTCGCCGACGTGCGCTCGGATTTCAGCCTGACGCGGATCGCCGATCTCGAGGGAACCGGCGCCGCCGGCATCAACGTCACCTTCACGGAGGTCGGACAGCGAGCGCTCGAATGGTTCGACCGGGAGGGGGTGGAGCCCGGCGAGCGCACGGTGCAACGTGCCATCGACATGCGCTACGTCGGACAGAGCCACGAGATCACGGTGGCGGTTCAGGAGCGGGAATTCGCCGACCACGACCTCTCGGCGCTGGTCGACGCTTTCCGGCGCGAGCACGAAAGAGTGTACGGCTACGCGCCGGACGCGCCGGTTCAACTGGTCACCTTTCGCGTCACCGCCCTCGCCCGGGTGACGGCGCCCCCGGTCGCGGGCGCCGCCGGGACGGGCGGCGACCTGCGCGCGGCGGAGCGAGGGAGGCGCCGGGTGCATTTTGCAGAGCTCGGCGGATTCGTCGATTGTCCGATCTACGCCCGGGAGGGTCTCCCCCGGGGCGCCGATCTCGAAGGCCCCGCGATCCTCGAGCAGATGGACTCGACGACCGTCGTGCTGCCCGGACAGGTCGCCCGCAGCGACGAGCAGGGCAACCTGAACCTCACGGTCGTGTCGGCCCCGCACGACGCAGGGAGCGGCGGTAGCGGGGGGCTCGCATGACAGGGCCGAGAGAGACGGAGGGAGCATGAGCAAGGATTCGGAGCGATTCCAGGTCTGGCTCGACGGCGGCATGGTCGCGCCCGAGGACGCCAAGGTGAGCGTCCTCACCGCCACCGCCATGCGCGGAGCGAACGTCTACGAGGGTTTGCGGGCCTATTGGGACGAGGTGCGGGACAACCTCTTCGTCTGGAAGCTGGATCAGCACCTCGAGCGCCTGTTAGTCAACATGAAGATCATGCGGATGACGTCCCCCTACGGTTTCGACGAGTACCGGCAGGCGGTCCTCGACTGGGCGCGCGCGAAACGGTTCCGGGAGGACGTCCACATGCGTCTGGTGACGTACTTCGGATTCGGCGGTGCCGGGGACGTCAAGAAGTACCGGCCGGAGGAGATCGAGATCGGTGCGTGGGTGGCGGGGGGGGCCGCCCCCACGACGACGCCCTCCGGCACGGCATTCACGTCTGCGTCAGCAGTTGGCGGCGCATCCACGACGATTCGATTCCGGCCCGGGTGAAGGTCGGGTCCAACTACCAGAACAGCCGCCTCGCCGGGGTGGAGGCGCGCGTCAACGGCTACGACGACGCCCTCATCCTCAACCGGGACGGCAAGCTCGCCGAGGCGTCGGGCGCGAACGTGATGCTGGTACGCGACGGGCAGTTGATCACGCCTTCCGTGACGGCGGGAATTCTGGAAGGGATCACCCGCGCCACCTTGATGGGGCTCTTCGCGAAGGTCCGAAACCGCCCGGCGGTGGAGCGGGAGGTGGACCGCACCGAGCTCTATCTCGCGGACGAGATCCTGATCTGCGGCTCGGCGGAGGAAGTGACGCCCGTCGTCTCGGTGGACCGGATCCCGGTCGGCGATGGGAAGCCCGGCCCTCTCACCCGGGAGCTTCAGGAAGCGTTCTTCCGCGCCACCCGCGGCAAGGACCCGAATTTCGCCGACGTTCTCACCCCGATCTACTGACGCCCCTGCGGAAGCGTCTCGTCTCGCGCAGGGACAGGCCTCCAGCCTGTCCTGACGAAGGACAACCACGGAGGGCAGGACAATCCCGAGGAGGGGCTACAAAACCATCGCGCCCGTACGTGCGGGAAGCGAAACCCGAACGGGTCCGTGAGGGCCGGCGCACGTCCCGGCCCTCAGCGAGACCTGAGCTATCTAATTCTGTGGGTCTGTGGGCCCAGCCCCAGTCTAGCAGGACGCGAACGGCCCGCCAACGGGGTGGCCTCGCCCAGGCGGCGCGGAAGATGACGGAAGCCGCGTAGCCGGCGCCACCGCTTCTGGGCGCTCATGGCGAGTTGGTGAACCAGACTCAACGCCGTCTTCTCGCTCAGGCAGTTCCTGGTCTTCGCCGTTCGCAATCGTATCGTAGCGAAGGTCGACTCGATGGGGTTCGTCGTCCGTAGACTCTGCCAGTGCGCCGCCATGAAGTCGTAGAAGGCGAGCAACTCCTCCCGGTCCCTCGCCAGGCATTCGGCGGCCCTGGGGTACTTCGCCTCCCAGGTGGCGAGGAAGCGTTCGAACGCGTTCTGCGCGCGCTCGCGGGTGTCGGCCCCCCACATGAGACTGTGAAAGTATCGGAGTTGCTCCCTATGATCAATCGCAAGTTCATGTCTACCTTCTGGGACGTCGGACATGGGGTGTCCATCTGGATTAACCCGGCTTAACAGTCTCGGTGCGGCGCTTCCAGTAGGTCTTCCGGTGACTCGGCTTCTGCGCTTCAGCACGAGGCACTGGGACTCCTCCAGGCTACGCCGGGTTCCCGTCCGAATAAAACTAGGCTCATGAAGGTCGAGTGACTAAAGGCCGGAGAGCGGTCGACCGTTTATCTCTACCCGGTCGTACACATCTTGCGTCCTCATTCGGAATGCGATGTCGTGGATGTCTCCGATGTTCAAGATGAATGGTCCAGCAGGCTCACGGCCAGTCAAATAGACGAACCTATACTCCTTCTCGTTGGCAAAACTTTTCCGCTTTCGAAGGGCGACTTTCAGCAAAGCCAAAAGTGAGGTCGGTGGTATTTCGCCCGTACTTGGTTCGACGTAATCGACAATACCACAAACCGATCGGAGCACCCCGTTGTATGAATGTTCCAACGCCTTGTCTGCCCTTCGGAAGAATTCCGTAACATTCTTTACTACGACAGTGTGCGTGCCGAACGTTTGCTCCAAGATTCGGATGCTCCCGAGCTGACATTCCGGGTCAAAGAGGATATTGTCGCCACCTGCTTTAGGAGACGCCCAGCAGAACATGCAGAACACGTTCAGGTCAGATACCAAGTTAGGTATCAGTAGCGGCGGTTCGGCCAAGTCTTCTTTGGGGACTTCGTAATCGCCGATCCGCAGTATTCCGGAGAGTGGGACGGTTCCTTCGTACTCGTCGAAATTTTCGCGCAAGAAGGAAAGAGTGTTGCAGTAGAGTTGCCCATTGAGAAACTGCTCGGCTCTCTCTACACAGGGCACGATCTTCATGAGTGAGATTATGGTCCGTTTCGTCATAGTGATACGGCTAACCTATAATCTTTTCCCTTGTATGCGCCCCGGCCTCGTGAGGCTACCGCTCCGCCTCGCTAGGGCTGTTGAATTCCAACAGACGACCCGGCAGAAGTTGATCCCTTGGTACTTGTCTTTGGTGTAGTCTCGCATGTCCAGAACAAACGCGACCACTCCTTGGGACCTCTCAACCCATGCACGAGGTTCAAAGTGAGGTACAACCGCCCATCGAGTCTCATCCCAAGACGACGATAACAGGAAGCAGATCGGGTGTTCGCGATCTAGTTCGGACTGGTCAGCACGGTCCCAACGGAGTATTTCACTCGAGATTCCCCATATGGAACCCTCCCAGCCCGTTGAGTGTATCTCGAAACCGCTCGCCGTGCAATTCTCCTTCGATTGACAGCCATCATAGCGCCGATCCGGATGATTAAGGACCAATTGGTGGCGCGGAATGGCATTTTTGCCGGCCATCTACGGGCGAACCTGCGTCTGGTATGCTACGCTATCCACGGACGCGGACCGGCTGGAAGTGGAGCATGTTCCGGTCCGCTACGATCACGAGGCGCCGGCTCGCGAAATGGCGAGAGAGGGCATCAGTGAGGAGTTCGTCACGACGATTCGCACCGGGTGGTGGACCACCAACCTGGAGCTCCCGCCGGGCAGGGAACGGGCTCGCGGGCGCTACTGAGGGTCCGTGGTCCCGGCTTTCCTCCGGTGCGCCAACCGGGAGACGCCGTTGAGTGCTCACATCGCCTATCTGGACGGACCGCGCCTGCGCCGGTCTCTGGTCGCCGCCTGCGAGTATACCCGCCAGCAGCGGCAGGAATTGAACCGCATCAACGTCTTTCCGGTGCCCGACGGCGACACCGGCACCAACCTGGGCCTTACCGTGGAGGCCATCGCGGACCGCCTGCGGCGCAACCGCGACCGGGCAGTTTCCGCCGTCGCGGACGATGCAGCCGAAGCGGCGCTACTGGGTGCGCGCGGCAACAGCGGGATGATGCTGTCGCACTTCCTGCTGGGCTTCGCGGCCCACCTGAAGGGACGCGAGCGCGTGGACCCGCGCGGGTTCGCCGAGGCGCTGGGCGGGGGCATCGACAACCTCTACAACGCGCTCGACAACCCGGTCGAGGGCACCATTCTGACCGTCATCCGGGACACCGCGAACGCTGCGAAGGAGAGCTCCGCCACGGACTTCGTCCTCTGCGTCGACCGGCTGGTGGACGCCGCGCGCGAGTCGCTCGAGCGCACGCCCTCGCTGCTCCCGGTGCTCAAGGCAGCGGGGGTGGTGGACGCCGGCGGCCGCGGTTTCGTGCACATGCTGGAGGGCGTGCTCCTGCTCATCAACGGGGACCCGATCGTCGCCACCGGAGACGAGACGGATTACGCGCAGGTCCCGGCGACCGTCGCCGAGGTCGAGTATCCCGAGAATGAGGAGCAGTACCGCTACTGCACCGAGGCGTTGGTGCGCGGCGAGGGGCTGCCGGCGTCCGCGATCGTGCGTGAGGAACTGCGCCGCCATGGCGATTCCATAATCGTGGTCAGCTCCGACACACTGCTCAAGGTGCACGTGCACACGGACGGTCCTGATGGAGTCTTCTCCTACCTGCGCACGCTGGGCAGGCTCGCCACGAAGAAAGCCGAGGACATGCGCGCCCAGCACGCGGCGGCGCGCCACGGCGGGGGCGGCCATCAGACCCTGGTGCGGCGTCCCTTCGCGATCGTGACCGACAGCGGCAACGATCTCCCCGAAGACATCATCCGCGCCCACGGCATCCACGTGGTCCCGGTCGTGCTAGTGGACGGAGGCCGCCCCCTGCGCGACGGCATCGACATCACCGCGGAGGAATTCCACGAGAAGATGCGCGACGCCGGCGGAGAACTGCCCACAACCTCGCAGCCTCCGCCGCAGGCCTTCGTGGACGGCTTCGCGCGGGCCGCCGAGGACGGCGACCAGATCCTGGGCGTCGTGCTTGGAAGCGGCGTGTCCGGCACCTTCGGTTCTGCGGAAGCGGCGGCGCGGACCTTCGACGAGGCGCCGGTACACCTCTTCGACTCCTGCGGAGTGTCGATTCTCGAGGGGCTGCTCGTGCTGAAGGCGGCGGAACTGGCGGAGAGCGGGACGAGCGCCGGCGAGATCCTGGCCGAACTCTCCCGCGTGCGCGACCAGTCCGGCATTTTCGCCACCGTGGACACCTTCGACCGCCTGCTGCACTCGGGGAGGGTGGGAAAGGGCCAGGCCTGGTTCGGGGGCATGCTGGGGGTGAAGCCCATCCTGTCGCTGACCGAGGAGGGGAAGGTCGTTCCGGTCGGCAAGGTGATCGGCCGCAAAAAGGTGCTTCCGGCGGTTCTCGGTCTTCTGGAGGACCGCATCCCGGCCGGTGCAAAGAAACTCCGCTTCGGCGTGGTGCACGTCGGGTGCCCGGAGATCGTCGAGCAGGTCTCGGCCGCCCTGCACGCGCGCTACGGCGACGTGGACATCCTCGGCGGCCCCACGGCCCCGATCTTCGCCACCCACCTGGGGCTGGGCGCCTGGTGCTTGGCCTACATGGTCGAGGACTAGGGACTAGCTCAGCTCGGCGAGGGGGTAGCGCACATGGGCCGCCAAGCGGGCGAGGTGCGTCTCCTGGGACGTGGGGCTGGTCACCACGAAGAGCAGATCAACTGCCATACCGCCATTCCCCAAACGTCACCGTGCGGAACCACGCCCACCACGGGACGAACGAACGGATACGAAGACGCTCCGACAGGAATGCTCCAGGTTGCGCACGAGTTTGAATTCACCCGCTACCGCTTTGATTACATATTGCAAAAACCGGGTCTCAATCGAAACTCGAAAAAACCAATACCCTCAATACTTTCAACAAACTATAAGGATTCCCCGCCCGTTGGAAATCCCCCACTGTCTGAAAGCGGGCGAAAGGCATTTATGTGCGTTCCGTAAGGAGGAACACTTCCGGCCGTTCACACCACCATGGCGCC
Organism: bacterium; assembly: GCA_965261085.1. Taxonomy (GTDB): domain Bacteria; phylum UBA8248; class UBA8248; order UBA8248; family UBA8248; genus Bin107. The sequence goes on along the minus strand of OZ253442.1, from coordinate 1,432,626 downwards.
GGAACCGACGGCGGACACGAGCTACGGAGCATCATCCGGGGCGCCGGCATCCCGTCCGCACCACCCGCCGCACCACCCACAACACCTTGTCGCGGATATGGACGTCTTCTGCGCGGCTGGGAGAATGGTCTGCGGGGATGAGCCGGAGCCTCGGGCGTTCGTCCTCGCGTATCTCAGGCTCCATCGAGTCGCCCTCCACATCGAGGATGCGCAGGTGTGTGGTATCTTCGCCTTCGTCGGTGCGATACGTCACCCGGAAAGGCTCGCCGGGCTCTTCATCTCCCGTGGCGGGACCCGGCTTGATGAGGTCTCCGGCCTGGGCCTCCTCGCCCGCACCGCCGTTGATGATGCAGTCCGTCATGGGAGTCTTTCTTCCGGGTCATCCAGGCAATCGGGAACTCCGCCACGACATCCGCCGTCACACGGTTCCCCGCGATCCGTTCATGGCCTTGCGGCTTCGCGGGAGGGGCCGCTTTCCTCTACCGGCGCAGGGCGTCAGGCGCCTGTTCCTCACGGCCGCTTGACCTCCCACTCCACCTCGCCGAGGACCTCGACGTCTTCTGCGAAGCAGGGGGCGTAGGCGGGGTTGGCGGGGATGAACCTCAGGCGTTCGTCCTCCGCTCCATCGCCGGGCATCGCCTCGGCTTGTCTGACCACCAGCCTCTCCCCGAGCCTGACCAGGAACTTTCCTCCCGCCTCCGGGCGCCGGCTCTCGAGGTCGACCACGACCCATTCGCCCTCGCGCAACTCAGGCTCCATCGAGTCGTCGCACACCCGCACGATGCGCAGGTGCGTGGTCTTTACGCCTTCTTCGGTGCGATGCTCCACCCAGAAAGGCTCGCCGATCTCGTTGTCGTCATCTCCCGTGCCGGGGATCAGCTCGACGAGTTCGCCGATCATGTCGATCCCGTTACGGCCCGGTCCGGTGTCGTCCGTCATGGTGATATTCCTTTCCGGTAATCCGGGGAACCCGGTCCCCGGTGTTCCGCGGGCCCTCGCCCGCATCCTTTCACTCCACGTTCACGATTCCCGGAGGCGCGCGCGGGATTGCCCCGGCGACCTCCCGGTCGGCAAACCCTCCCTCTCCGCTCGGGTCCGACTACCACCTCTTCGAACCCCTCAGGACGAGCCCGGCTTCGTGCTCACCGTCCCCTTCGGGTTCGGCGAGCGTGGCCTCGAGGTTCAGGGCGAAGGCGGGACCGAGTTTCCAGCGCGCTCCCGCCCGCCAGGTCTCCCCGCCCCCGGTGAGCGCCACGCCCGTGTAGGGCGTCAGGAGGCCGCGCATCGCGTCCAGCCCGTAGCCCACCTCCGCGTTCAGGCCCGCGTCGGGGTCGAACTCCCCGCCCGCCACCGCTCGCTGCGACCAGAGGCGGCCCACTCCGCTCGATGACGCGCCCCAGGTGGAGCCGACCCGCACGGAGACCCCACGGCCCTCCTCCCCGGGGGAGAGGGCGAGCGAGGCGCTCACGCCCCATTCCTCATAATCACGCTCCTCGTGCGCGATGAGGCCCCTTGCGCGCACCTCCATCGTGAGACCCCCGGAATTCGTCCAGCGCAGGCCGCCGCCCAGTTCCACGCCGCTTCCCGTCTCCGCGTCGCCTCCGTCGTGGCGAAGCCCTATTTCAAGGGAGGGCGTGAGGACACTGCCGCCCTCGAACTTCACCTCGCGCGAACCCTCCAGCGCCAGGCGCAGGCGCCGCGTCTGCGCATCCGCCGCGGCGAGTCCCGTCACCGCTTCCGACTCGGTCCGCACGAAGAGGACGTCGGTCTTGACCGCAAGGTCGTAGCCCGCGACGGATGCGAGCTTGCCCCTGGCCCCGAACGCCGCCATCCCCATGGAGATGTCGGTCTCCATGCGCTCCACTATCCCCCCCGTGTTCTCCACCTCGAGCGTCAACCCGCCCTCGCCCAGGCCCAGGACGCCCCAGACCGAGAGGCGATCACTCAACGTGTAGCGCAGATAGGGGTAGGCGCTTAAGAGCGTCGATTCCACCTCGCCCCGCGCGTCGGCCTCCGTGTAGGAACCCTCCCCCGTGCTGTAGGCGAGCGCCACGCCCGCCAGGACCCTGCCCCGCTCGTAGTCCGCACCCATCACGCCCGTCGAGACGTCCCCCTCGAGCGTGAGCGCGTCCTCCTTGCCGCTGAAGCTCGCGCGCGACCCCCGGGCCCACAGCGACCAGCGCCCGGACTCATCCTCGCCACCTGCCGAGGCCATATGAAACGAACTCGCCATCAGCAGCCCGGCCGTCGATATCTCTTGCGCGGGCGAATCGTCCGCCTCCACCCGGAGAAGGTCCTTCGTCTCCCTCAAGTCCGGCCCGAGGACGCCTGCTCCGAGGAGAGTCCCCTCCGCTCCGGGCCAGGAAGCGCCCAGGACCACCTGGTGGCCGCCGAGCGTCAACCGCGCCGGACCCGGAGAATTTGAATTTCCCTCGATGCGCGCGCCCACCGCTTCCAGCACCTGCTCCGCGACCGTGCGCCCGAAGCGCGCCAGCCACGCCTTGGGCATGTGGTCGGTGTTCTTGATCGTCCCCGTCGCCGTACCGTCCTCTATATACGCCCCCGAGGCGTTCGAGAGCGTGAGCGTCAGCGTCTCCCGCCCCTCGTCGTGCGCATCGTCGAGCACAGCGACCGATACCGTCTTCGTCCTCTCACCCGGCGCGAAGGTCAGCGTGCCGCTCACCGCCGTGTAGTCGGCGCCCGCCTTCGCCGTCCCGTCGGCCGTCGCGTAGTCCACCGTCACCGCCCCCGAAGGCGCCCGGCTGAGCGTCACCGCGAAGGCAAGCGCCGCGTCCGGTTCCTCCTCCACCTCCGCATCCGCCACCGAGAGACCCGGCGGACCCGGAACCCTCGTCGAGATCGTCGCCGACAGCACCCGCCCGTCGCCGGTGCACACCGCCCCCGGCGTACCGCAGGCGCGCCCGCCTTCGAGCGTCACCGTCACATCGCTAATCGAACCCGGCCTGACCGTCACCTCCCACAGGTCCTTGCGCCCGTCCACCCGCTTCGCCCCGGTCATGCTCCCCCCGGCCACCGACACCGAGGCGTCGCGGAACGTCCGGAAACTGATCGAGATGCCCTCGCTGAACCCGATCCGGAGCTTGAACGGGCTCGACCCGTCATGCTCCGCCGGCGCCTGCACGAAACTCGCCGTCAGCGGCGCGACCGCCGCCTCGACCACCGGGCCGGCCACCGTGGCCGCCGACGTGTTGGTCAACAGCCGCCGGTTCTCGCCCCGGGTGCAGATCGCCCCGGAGACCGCGCACTCGCGCCCGCCCGGCAGCGTGATCGTCACCGCCCCGTCCGTCTCGGGCGCGACCGTGATCTCCCACAGGTCATTGCGCCCGTCCACCCGCCGCGCCCCGGTCACCTCGCCCCCGCTCACCGTGAACGAGTCGTCGCGCATCGTCCGGAAGCCGATCCCGATGTCCTCGCTGAACGCCACCCGGAAGCGGAACGCGTCCTCCCCGTCATGCGCCTCCGGCACGCCCTGGAACTCCGCCGTCAGCGCTACCGGGTCCGGACCCTCGAGCGTCGTCACGATCCCCTCCGACAGCGAACGCCCGTCCGCCGTGCAGATCGCGCCCGCCTCGTCGCACGGACGCCCCGCGTCGATCCGCATCGTCAGGTCCTCGGCCGAGCCCGGCTCGATCTCGAACTCCCACACGCTCTCCCCGTCTTCCTGCCCGTCTTCCTGCCCGCCACCCGAACGGCCCGCCGAACGCGCCCCCGCGCCCCCGGCCGGCCGGTTGTCCACCCGGCGCACCGACGTCACCCGGCCGCCCTCGACCTTCACCCCGTGCTCGCCCACGTTCTCCGGGCTCTCCTCGATCGCCTCGCTGAACGCCACCCGAACCTTGACCCGGCCCGAGCCGTCGTGCCGCTCCGGCGGCGACACGAACCGCGCCTTCAGCGCCCGCGCACCGGCCATGGCGCTGTCCTCCACGTTCCAGCAGCGTACCCCCGCATCCTCGTTGTGGGTGCAGTTGTGCAGCCCCCAGCCCGCGTACCCGCAGTGGGCCAACGGCGCCGGCAACGCGTCCACCGTCAGATCGGCGTCGCCCGCCGCGCACGTCATGTCGTCGACCCAGATCGGCAGCGGTCCGTTCGCCGGATAGGTCTCGCCCACCGGAGAGTAGGACGCCAGCGCGGACGGTTGGCTCGGCCCCGGCCGGCCGAAGCCCGACGCGTATTCGCCGGTGGTGTAGCCCATGGACTGGCAGACCAGGGCGGGGGCATCGTTGTCGTGTTCACTTTCCGTGACATTGTCCGTTGCGTTGCCGTCCGCATCCAGTTCCACTTTGAACCTGGAGGTCGTTTCTCTCGAGAAGCCGTCGTCGCACACCGTGCCCCAACGCCCGGCGTGGAATATCTCCACACGTCCCTCGACCCCCACCACCACAGTCCCATCCGGGCGTGACGTGTACGGTTTCTCGTCCGTCAAGCGCAAATCGCCCTCATCACCCGGGGCGTCCACGGCGCGGCGCGTCACCGTCACCGTGTAGGTCTCTATCGTCGTGCCGTCCTCGGCCGTCACCTTCACCTTGATGACGTTGTCGCCCTCCTCCAGCGTCACCTGATGGCCGGCCGCCGCGCCCGCGTCGGTGAGCGTCACGTCGTCCCCGTCGAAATATTCGATCGTCGCCGCGGCATGGGTCGTCGTCGGCGTCACCGTCACCTCGGCGATGCGGTTGGCGACCGACGTCGTGTAGGAGGTGGCGCCCGGCGTGAAACCCGGGCTCAGCGTCAGGTCCCTACTGCCGTCGTTGACGACCAGAGCGCTCAGCGTCGCGTCCGCCGCCCGGTTCACCGTCACCGCGTAGGTCTTCGTCGTCGTGCCGTCCGCGGCCGTCACCTTCACCTTTATGACGTTCGCGCCCTCCACCAGCGTCACCTGGTGGCCGGCCGCCGAGGCGTCCGCGTCGTCGAGCGTCGTGTCGGACGCGTCCAGATATTCGATCGTCGCCTCGGCATGGTTCGGCGTCGGCGTCACCGTCACCTCGGCGACGGCGTTCCCAGGACAGCGCCACCTGCGCGTCGCCGGCCGTGGCCGTCAAATTGGTCGGCGCGGCCGGTGCTCCCTCCGCCGGCAGGACGGTTGCCGGCAGGCCCGAGGTCGACTTGACGAAGGTGTAGCCCGCGTGATTCCCGGGCAGCGTCGGCTGGGTCGTCAGGTCGACGTCCACGGTCACCGCCGCCGTCGTCCCGGCCGTGCGGGTCACGGTGACCGCCGTGCCGTCCACCGAGCCCACCGCAACGCCCAGCTTGGTCGCGCCGCCCGCGAGCGTCCCGTCCACCAGCGTCACCGAAAACTCGACCGCGAACGGCGCCCCCGCCAGCACCTTCGCCCGCACCTGGTCGGTCCCCACCTTCTCCACCGTCACGGTGAGCGGCAGCGGATTGGTGGGGTTGCCGCTTAGACCGAGGCCTGTCAGCGCCGTCAGGCCGGTGAACAGCCCGTCGGGGAGCGCATTAAGAGCGTTGCTGTCCAGAGTGAGAGTTTCCAGCGCCGTCAAGCCGGAGAACACAGTCCCGGGGAGCAAACTCAGAGAGTTGTCGCTCAGATTGAGGTTTGTCAGCGACGTCAGGTCGGAGAACACGGTCACGGGGAGCAAACTCAGAGAGTTGTTGCCCAGATTGAGGCCTGTCAGATTCGTCAGGCCAGTGAACACCCCGGCAGGGAGCAAAGTCAGTTTGCCAGCGGCCAATACGAGGTTTGTCAGCGACGTCAGGTCGGAGAACACCCCGTCGGGGAGCGTGGTGAAGCTGTTGCTGGCAAGGTTAAGGAGTGTCACGCTCGTCAGCCCCGCGAAGTCGCCCGCCTTCAGCGTGGTGATGTTTTGGCCTGCTATCTGCAGACTAGTGAGCCCTGCCAGGTCGGCGACGGTCACCGCCGCGCAATCGTCTACCCCCGAGAGGGCGCCGACGATAGTTTCGTGCACCTGCTGCGTGCGGTCGCAGATGCCGGGCGTCGGCGTCACCGGACCCGCCTCCGCCGCGTCGCTATTGCCGCCGCCGCTCACCGCGCGGAGCTCGAAGGTGTGGGCCTTCTCGTTGGTGAGCCCTGTCACCGTGAATCCGGCCTGGTTCGCGCCGCCGACCGCGCTGTTCGCAATCGCCGTCCAGGTCGCGGGATAACCGCCGTCCGTCTTGTAGTGGTACTCGTGGCGCGTCACCCCCGAATCCGACGCCGGCGCGTCCCAGGCGAGCGTCACCTGCGCGTTGCCCACCGCCGCGGTGAACCCGGTCGGCTTGGCCGGGGCCGTGGCCGCCGCAGTGCCCTTGACGGCGATTTCAACAGAGTTAGAAGATGCATTCCAGACTGTGATAGTTAACAACGAAGTCTCCGCAATGTCCCATCCCGTCGAAGCCCCCGAGTCAATGTTATCCGAAGACGTCCTTTGCAGGTTTGCCTGTCCACTAGTCATGGAGAACACGATGATGTACTTGGTCGACGCGCTGAGAGTGGTGGTGCTGGCCGGGGTAAAACTCTGCTCGCCCGGCGTGGAACTGTCGCCGCTCAGATCCACAACCTTGGTGCCCGGCTTATCGTCCGCCGTGCTCGTGTGGAGGGCGAACGCCGGGGTTCCGGTTCTCGCATCCTTAATATTGACCACTATCTCCGTAAGCGTGTACCCGCCCGAGTTGCTTCCCGTCTCGAATTGTTGTGCACGCGGTGTAGCTGGAGAGGTAAGGGCGTTAGCGCTGACATCTGTCTGCCCCAGGTTGCTGACAAAGGTCGTGGTCGTCTGCGCATGGGCCTGAAGCGGCAGGGCGAGTGCGCCGAAGAGCGCGAACAGCGCCGCTGCGGCCAGCGCGCGTGCGGAGCGGAGGAGCCCGCCCGCAATGCGGCGCCGAAGTCCGGAAGGGGAGCCATGATGCGTTCTTGAACCGTCGTTCCCTGGAGACGAAGCTATCGCGTGTAACATCATTGTCTCACCTTTCTTTTCATGTGGTGCGCCGCCGTCCTGGTTCGGCCGCAAGACCGGCATCCGGGTCGTCCATGACTCATGCTTGTCGGTGGGGGATTAGCTGGTATTCGCCGCCGGGGGATGCGGAACGCCCCTTCGGGCCGCCGGAATGCTCGCTTCCGGGCGCATCTGTGGCGCAAATGCGCCCGGAAAGGCGCAAAACCCCGCCCGGGCGGGCAGGGCCGTGATCGTTCCGGCGCCCCAAGCCGGGCCGAAGGCCCGGCTCCCGATCTAATTCTTGAGGCTTGAGGCGCTCAGTATATGATGACCCGGCGTCTCACGCAAATTCAGGCCTCTCGCCAACTTCCCTTGAGATCCCATTCGTTCCCTTTTCTTCTTGCGTTCGTTTCACGAGGCGCCCCGTGGAACCCCTACGGGCCCGGGCGATGCGCCGAACGACACGGAGCCGGCTCGTAGTACGGAACCGGGCGCCTCCAAGCCAAAGTCTGAACACTTTCCAGGATAACCGATTCGGACACACCTTGTGAAACGGGAAATTTTTGGGCTAGGGATAATTAAATTTGTGCAAATCGCGGCCCTTGCGGGGTGGCGTTTCACGACCCCTTACAGCCGGAAACGAAGCCCTCTGGCCGCAGGCGAGGGGAGGAGACATGAGATGTCGAAGCCCCCAAGCCGCAGGAACACGGCGCTACGCGAGGCGATGGCGAAAGGCGAAACAGGACGGAGGCGCGGTTGCGTAGTGCGGGTGGTAGGGGAGCCGGGATGGTTCCGGCGACTCGGACCCGCCTGGGTGCGCGGGCGTTTGAATTCGCCCGCTTTCGTTTTGATTGCATATTGCGGAAGGCGGATTCCAGATGAAGTTAGTAAAAATAGATATTTACAATTATATCAGTAAGGTAATGGAATTTCTTCGCCGATAAAAACACTCATCCGCATCTAAGCGGGCGTGAAACGGTATCGACGGACTCGTTATCCTGCCGGTTTCCGGGAAAATTTCCCTACCGCTACTTTCTCCTTCGCGCGCCTCTCCTGTCGGAAGTGGACTGATACCGGTTCAGGACGCGGCTCGGTGTTTTTCGTATGAACGTAGCCGGATATCCAATTTTCGTAAAATATTCGTTGACATGCCATGCCTGCATATTGATCAAATCCGGTTGCGAAACGATTACGTAATGAGGAAAGGCGTAATCAGGCGGGTTGCGGTGTTGGTGAGAAAAACAAGTGATAACAAATAGATACAAGACTTTTGAGCACGGGGAAATCCCCGTATGTTGCACAAGAATGTCTCAGGTCATGGATCCGCACGTCATCGAGCCCGGCCCTCGCCCGGACGGCCTGCCAGTAGTAGGTGAGGGTCGGCAGGCGGCCACCCCCCTTCTTTGCGGGGATCACCCAGGGATTCCCCTCAATCCGCTCCATACCATCGAGTACACTCAAGGCGCGCGCCGTCAAGGGAACCATGCGCGGACCCGCCTTGGCGTCTCTCAAGCGGAACTCGCCCGCCGTGCGGTCCACATCGTCCCAGCGAAGGCTCAGTATCTCGCTTTTCCTGCATCCGGTCAGGGTCAATAGCCTGATCGCCGCTATCGCAGGCGGCCAGACCGCGTCCTCCGCTTCCATATCCCTGAGCGCCCGGCCCAGGCGACGGAATTCCGCAGGCGTCAAAAACCGCTCACACGAGCGCGCCCGGTAGCGGCGCACCACCCGGCACGGGTTGCGTCCGGCCGGGACCAGACCCCACCCCTCGGCCAGCGAGAACATCTTCGAGAGAATACCCACGGCCGCGTTGGCCATGGCGGGCGTTTCGCGAAGCCGGTGGTGCAATGCCGATATCTCGGCTGTTCCGACCTGGCCTACCGTCATCGAGCCCAGAGCCCGCAGGACGTGGTTCTCCAGTACGGAGCGATACGTCGCGACCGTGCCCGGCTTGCAGTGCGCCCCGGCATAGACGCGCATGAAGCGCTCGGCCAGTCCGGCCACGGTGAGTTCCGCCTCGGGCGGTCCGGGCTTCGGCTCCTCGCCACGCTTGATGCGGTCGATGACGGCGGCCGCCCGCTTCCTCGCCTCATCGGCGGACAACTCGCCGTGGCGGCCCAGCGTTACGCGCTTGGGCCCCCCGGGTCCTCTGGACTGCACAACGTAGACCTTCCTGCCCGTGGCGTGGACCCGTACTCCGAAGCCGGCTAGATCCCTGTCCCAGAACACGGCGTCTTTCGCCTCATGGCCGACGTCGTGCCGGTGATTCTCGAAGTCATGAAGGCCGAGATCGACGCCAACCCCGAATCGCAAGTATGGGGACAAGTCGCCTACCCCCGCATCCATGACAAAGAGCATCCGGAACCCTGAGCGGACGTTCCTGAGTGCGCATGAGATGACGGGAAAAACACCTGCGCGCGCATTTGCCCGCATTTGCCGTCATCGGACTCAAGACGCGCACGTGTATGATTGCGAAGCGCATCGCCGCGTTCGAGAATAAGGAATTTCTGAAAATATCGATAAATTCACGGGGTTATTCGATAATTAAATGAGTCGATTTGCGCGCTCCGGGCTACTGGGGGGACGTTTTTAAGTGATTGATTATTATATTGTTATAGATTCATTCGATGACGACGTGCTCGCGGGTGGGCTCGCCCAGATGCGCCATGCCCGTCTCGGTAACCAGAACGGTGAATTCCGCATGCACGCCGCCCTCACCGAACTTTCCGGAGGGCAACTCCACCGAGAGCACCGCGCCCGCGGGCAGCGGGATGTCTGAATTCTCGGGCAGGAAGGGATCGTCGAGCTTCACGGGTTCGCTCAGCGTATAGGGCAACTCGCGCGCCTCGATGCCTATCGTGTGTCCGCAAAAGGCGCCGTTATAGCGCGGCAGACCCGATTTTTTCGCCGCCGCCACCGCCGCGCGAAAAATATCGGATGGCTTCACCCCCGCCCTGATCACGCCGAAGGCGGCCTCGAGTCCCGCCTGGATGGCGTTCCACTGCGCCTTGCGTTCGGCATTCGGCTCGCCGAACGAGCCGCAACAACCCACATCCCCGCAGTAGTGGTTCAGCCTCATGCCTGCGTCGAAGAAAAAGCCGTCTCCCGGCTCGAATTTCCTTTCAGAGGGCGGAAAAATGGAGGCCGAACGCCTCCCGCCCCCCAAATGAAACCAGCTCCACTTACCTCCACCCGCGGCCACGGTGCGGTAGTAGTGGCTCGCCACTTCGCGCTCGGTTCGCCCTACGGCCATCTCCTGGTGGAAGGCGACGACGGCCTGTTCGTTCAAAAGCGCCGCGGCACGCATGCGCTCAATCTCTTCTTCCGTCTTCTGAAGGCGAATCAAGCGAAACAGATTCGAGGCCTCCAGAAAAGACACGTCTGGTAAAGCCGCCTCCAGAGCGCCACGCGTACTCGGGCGAATTCCCTCGTTATCGAGCGCCAATTTCCCGCTCGACAGGCCCCGCTCCCGCAAAATCCTGAGCATGGCATCGGTGGAATTCGCCTCGCGCGGGGCGTCTTCGGCGATTAAGGATATGTAATTCTTCTCCTCTTCGGTCTCTCCCGCCTCGTCGGGCGCCATATCGAGCGCCGAGCGGGGTCCATAGCCCCTGACGTCCTCGATCCACGAACCCGTCGCCGCATAGTAGGTCTCATCCTGCCGGGAGAGTATCAACCCGGGCGGGGAAGCCTGATCCCGGAAAAACAGCGCGAAGGTCTCCGTCGTGGCGTCGCCGTAGGTATATTGGGCCCACCCCTGAAAACCCGAGAGATACAAGACGTTGTGCCGTGTCGTCGCTACCAGCGCGTCGAGATCGAACCTCTCCATGAACTCGAGCGCGCGTTGTTTATGAAAAAGCATGGATACCCCCAAAGGAGAACAGGCAATTGTGGTTGAATATCAGGCTCGCCTTTTGTCCCTGATTTGCCGGAAAAGCGGAATCCCGCCGCAAACCAGGCCCGCTATCAGCATGGTGACGCTGAAGAAAATAACGAACAGGATGAACGTGACGAAGCAGACGAACAAGAGAATTCGCTCGTATTTATAGAGCCTCCCCAGAAGCCAGCCTTGCGTTCCCGCCGAGAAGGCGATGAACCCCAAGAGCGTCATGGACGCGGAGAGAGCGACGCGCAACGGATGCCCGAACGTGAGCAGGGCCGGGTCGAACATGAACAAAAAGGGTACGATAAAGCCCACGATGGCGAAGCGAAGAGACATCATGGACGTCTTGAAATAGGACGCGCCCGCCAGTTTGGCCGCCACGAGCGAGGCTATCGCCACGGGCGGCGTAATGGCGGAGAGTATCGCGAAATAGAAGATGAACATGTGGGCGGCGACCCGGTCTCCTTTGGCGGCCACGAACTCCTTGGCCCATTCGGCTCCATAGACATGAGTGAGTTCAGGCCCCACGAGTTGAATCAGCACGGGGCCGCCCAGAATGGCGAGCAGCACGTATGCCGCCGTCGTCGGCATGCCCATTCCCAATATCGCACAGCAAACCGCCGTGAGAAGCAGCGCGACGAAGAAACCATCAAGACCGATATAATATGCGCACCCCCCGCCCACAGCGGCGCCGAACAGGCATATATCATTAGCGAGGGTTTCTATCATGTAAGCAAACTTGTTACCCACGCCCGTGATGCTCAGAACCTGAACGACGACTTCGATGGTGGCCAGCGTCACGGCGAATTCAGCCCCTTGCCTGCCCCCTACCCTCAAGGCATTGCGAATGCTGAAAATCCAGTCGGAGGCGCTCTGCGCAGCCTGTACGCCTGCGCCCGTCTCGCCTGTATTCTTTGCCCGCTGCAGATAGGTAAACGGATTACAAGATACGGCCAATACTTGTTTCACGCTCGGCGTCGCGCTATCGGCGTCAGATTCTTGCGAGCCGAATGAAAAAATGACCTTCTGCACGATAATGGCCAATCCAAAAAAGATCAGGGCATCATAGATGAACCCGAAGGGAACGAACCATTCGCCGAAATTCGCTATCGCGGGAGCAAGAGCGTAAATCCCTTTTTGCACGTAATAGGCACCTACCCAAATCATGACGAAATACCAGGGTATGGCCGTGGTGGGTTGCGCCCGGTTTCCCCTGAGGACAGACGATACGCTGAGCAGAGCCAGTAGAATGGCAGCCCCGGCCACGCCGGAAGACCAGCCGAAAGCACTCCATAAGGCCAGCAAAGTGAGCGGGAAGATAGCCAACCAGCTACGCTCTATCTCATTCCAGAATTCACCCACCCAGGAGAAGATGCGGGTGAAAATGCTCACCAGAACGAACCCGGTGACGCCCAATGCCAGAGCGGCCCGTATGGCACCGCCCCAGGCTGGTTTTCCGTAGACGCCCAACGGCGCCCCGAAACCCAATTCGAGAATCGAGAGGAAGGCGAACAAGAAGAAGGTAAAAACCCAAAACGTAACCGGCACAAAAACGAATACTTCATCGGCGATTGTCCTATCGCCCCTCCTCATCGTACCCAGGAATTCCGTCACGTTTCGGTAAAACCAAATGCCCACCATGATGAAAACCGACATGACACCCGCAAACACGGGCGTTCTGCCCTCAAAGAGGAAATAGACCAAAAACGCCAGGGGCACGAGATAGAACCACCCATTCTTGAGTTCCGCTTTCCAACTCGGAATCTCGGAAGGAGGCAATGGCTTGATATTCAGCGCACCAGCGGCGAAATGGATGTTAATCCCCACAATGGTGAAATACAAAATGGCCGGTATGGTGGCGTATCCGATAAGCTGGAAATACGGCACTTCGATGAGTTCACTCATGATGAAGGCGCCCGCCCCCATGACAGGCGGCATGATCTGCCCCCCGCTGCTGGCCGCCGCTTCCGCCGCTCCAGCGATGTGTGGGCTCAGCCCGATTCGCTTCATCAGGGGAATCGTGAATGTGCCGGTGGTCACGACGTTACCGGATGCGCTGCCCGACACCGTACCCATGAGCGCACTTGAACCCACAGCGGCGAGACCGGCGCCTGCACGCATCTTTCCAAAAAGGCCTAAGGCGAAATTCACGAAAAAGCGGCCCGCACCCGATTCATGCAAGAACGCTCCTAAAATCAAAAACATGATGATGAAGGTAGCCGAGATGACGACCAAAAAGCCCAATACCCCACCGATGAAATCGGTCGAGAGTTTCGCCTGAAGTTCTATCCACGTATGGCCGCCATGGCCAAAAGGAGGCGCGAACAAATTGCCCCAGATCCCGTAGGCCAAGGAAATCATCGCCAATATCGGAAGCGGAGGGCCGAAACAACGCCTTGTTAATTCGATAGCGACGACAATCATGACGAAGCCGACGCGCGCATCACCGATTGTCGGAGCGCCGGGGCGGTCAACCATCTCTTCATGGTAGTAGAATAAGTACAGGCAGGCCGTCGCTACGAAAAAAAGCATGCCGGCGTTCAAGCCAATGGTGAACCCGGCCGGAAAAGGGTGAGCCGGATACTCTTCAAATACCTCTTTGATTCGTTTTTTGGCCCAAAAAAGAGGAAAAGCGAATACAACTACCGGCCAAAGGGACAAGACACTTCTCACCTCATCGCTTTGCCCGGCCCATAAACCTACCCGCCATCCGATCAGAACAAGCGCTACGAAAAACACCGCGAGAAAACCACCCGCTTTTTTCACCCCCTCGGCGGGCCTGAAGAAAACCGCGAACAAGGTCCACATCGTAGGGATGACAGGGCATGCGATTATCAGCCACCAAGACGTGGGTTCATGCGTGCTTTCGGGCAAAAAATTCCAATACAGGAACAGTATGGGCACAGGAACAAAACCCAAAATCCAGAGCAAAAGCGCGAGCCATGACTTCTCGACAACCATCATCGCCATCCAGATAGCGAACGGGAGCGCATAAACCCACCAAACACTCCAGTCAGACCAGCCTTCTCCCATCTCATAGACGAAGTAGTAGAAAATGACGGCGGGAACCAGGGACAAAAGATACAAAACGGGAAGAAAATTCAACTTGCGAATTTTATCCCCATAGATCTGAGGCATCGCCCCGGCGCCGCCGACCAGAAGTATGGAATAGCCAAGAAGCATATGCATGTTGGGGTGCATTTCGCCCGGCAATGGACGCAGATAGACCGCGGAAATGTGGTACAAACCCGAGAGCACGCACAACCAGGAAGTGATGAAAACCAGAGCCCTTACGAGAGGAGCCGACTGGGCGGGATCTGTTTCGGTATTCATATTTTCCCTTCCTTCTCCACCGCGCTTCCTCCAACGCGGTGGGTTCATCATACTGAAACAAAGCTATTTGTATGAACTATTTTAATTCTAGCGGATAGGCTGATTGTTTGGCCAGTGACTCATGAAATTTCTCAATGCACTTTTCGAACTTTCCTGCTTGACCAAATCTTATGGTTTTGCTTTAGTATAGCCACTTCGATTCAAATTAAAGGCTCCGTATTTTATTCATGAGTTTCGACATTGCAAATCGAAACAAGGTTGAAACCCAAAAGTTTCATTACTTTACCTCAAAAAGGAGATACGAATGAGGAAATCTACACTTAGGCTGATTACGTTGGCAGCAGGCCTTGCCTTGGTTATCGGCACGGCCCCGGCGGCAAACGCAGCCAAAATACTTCTGGGTACGTCTCAGCCCGGCGGCGCCACCTTCGAGATTGGAACCGCGATGGGCAAAGTCATCACGGATAACTCAGGTGGAAAGATTTCGGTATCTGCATCCATTACCGGTGGTTCCACCGCAAACGTCCGCACCCTTCAGAAAAAGAACAAAATGCAGCCTTTCCGCATAGGCATGGCCACGGCGCCGGCCGTCTCTTGGGGGCAAACGGGAAGAAAACCATTCAAGAAACCTCAAGACGTGCTGGCGTTAGGGGCCCTATACCCATTGACGACCGTCTATACAACTTTTAAAACCTCCGGAATTAAAAAATGGTCCGACCTCACAGGAAGAAGATTTGTCGTCGGCGGTCGCGGGGGTTCGATTTACATCGTCACGCAGCTTGCGCTTAAACACAGTGGCGTGAATGCGAAAAAAGAGTTCTTCAACAATCCCCAGAATGCAGCCGCCATCAGAGACGAAAGAGTGGACGCGGGCTTTTTCTTTCTGAACGCGAACGTTCCCGCACCCGTGTACATGGAACTCGCGCGCACGCTCTCCGGCAAACTCCATTTCTTCGGTCCCGATGAAGCCACCATCAAAGCACTGGTTGTGAACGAAGCGGGCATCGTGCGCGATGTCGTGACCGCCGGCTCCATTCCCGGATACAAAAAAGACGTCGTAAGCTGGGGTCAGATGTGGACTTTGATGACCAACAGCGTAATGAGCAACGACAACGCATACGGGATCGTTAAAGCCCTGTATGACAATCACAAGAAAATCACCAAATACCACCCAACCGGAAAGTTCGTCACCAAAAAGACCGGCCTTCGCGGCATGAAGAAACTCAAAATTCACCCGGGTGCCGCTCGTTACTGGAAAGAATCGGGCATGATGTAAGCAACACCGAAACACTAAAAGCCCCCTGCTTCGGCGGGGGGTTTTTAGTTGGCTTATCATGCTGCTCGCCACACACGATGAAAATGATGTTAGAGTCTAATCATATCCACATACCAACCATTCCCGGGAGAAAAAATGAGCACAACCGGCTTTGAAACCTTCCGCCTCGTAAAACCCGATGAGGCCGAAGGAGAAGTCTCGCAAATCTATGATGAGATATGCCGATTGAAAGACCCGCGCTGGCTGGGACCATTATTCGGGTTCTTCGCCCACGTGCCGGGTCTCCTGAGGGGATTCTGGGAACTGCAAAAACGCCTGGAAGTTTTGGACGGTCACATTTCACGCGATTTGACCAATCGCATCGCGATGGTTTGCGCGGTCGCTTCGGACTGTCCCCGTTGCGTGAACTTCCACAAAACAGACCTCATTCACCGCATGGATCTCGACGAGAGCGAAGTGGACAAACTCCACGACTTTGAAAATGCCGATTTGCCCGAGGCGGAAAAAGCGGTTTTCCGCGTGGCGAGAAAACTCACGCTCAACGAACAACTAAGTGATGAAGAGTTCCAGGCATTGCGCGAGCATGGCTTTGATGAGCCGGCCATCGTGGAGATCGTCTCGGTCGCCTTGCTGGAGAGTGGTTTTGCGCGTCACGCAAGTGTTTTGGCGCGTTTTGAAGACGGGATGGACTGGCCGGCGCAACACACGCCATCCGCCGAATACCGAAACGTCATCGACCGGTGACGATGTATGCCTATGGATTTGAATTTCGAAGAACAGATTTATTTTGAGGTATGTTTTTGTAACGGAAGACCCATCTGCGAATGCGTATTCTCATCGGCTTTGCTTGCCCGTAAGTTCTTTTTCAACCCCAAAAGCGATTTTGCCGACACCTTTTCCGAAACATCCTGGGGCGTCTCCGCAGGATAGTTATACAGGGTTACCAAACAGGCATCCGTCTTGCTACGTGTTTCCCCGACGGCTGCGCCTGCCATACCCCCAAGAATGATAACAACAAATCCCATCACTTGAAGATAGCGCATGAAAAGTCCCTCATGAAAATTCCTTCGACACGCACATTCGAGAATCATACCATGATAGTTGATGAAATGATCCTTCAACTTGGCCTCCCCAAAATTACCTTATTGAAAAACAATCCCAACCTCTATAAGGTATGCCAAGTCTTCAAAAATCGAGACTGTACAAATATGGCGGGTGATGGTACGCCTTCGTTCACCAATTTATACGGAGTTCATCAAACCTCATTTCGGAAATGATTTCTCGTGTCAGAATCCAAGAATTTGCTTAGCATGTTGAAAATCGACAAATCCTTCCCGGGCGTTCATGCGCTCAAAGAAGTCGACTTTAATCTCATAGAAGGCGAAGTTCACATTCTTTTGGGCGAGAACGGGGCCGGGAAATCCACGCTCATCAAAATTCTGGCCGGCATCTACCACGCCGATTCAGGCGAAATTGAGATCAGCGAAACACCCACCATTATTCCCGACGCCAGAACCGGGCGTGATTTGGGAATCAGCGTCATATACCAGGAACTGAACCTGGTGCCCGACTTGAGCGTGGCGAAAAACATCTTCCTGGGCCGAGAACCTGTCTTGCCCGGCGTCATGAAGCGCGTGGATTGGGCCAGAGTAGAACAGGAATCCCAAGCGATCATGGAGCGCCTGGATGTGAAAATCGACGTCAATGCGCCGATCCGTTCTCTCAGCGTGGCGGATCAGCAGATGGTGGAAATCGTGCGTGCTCTTGCATTTGACTGCAAGATTCTCGTAATGGATGAACCCACGTCCTCCTTGAGCGGACATGAGATCGAGGAGCTCTTCAAGGCGGTCAACCTGTTACGCGAGCAAGGCGTCGGCATTATCTACATTTCCCACCGTCTTGAAGAAGTCCATGAAATCGGAGATCGCGTCACCGTCCTGCGAGACGGGGAATACATCGGCACGTGGGAAGTAAAGGACGTGGAGCTTGATTTCCTGATCACGCAGATGGTGGGACGCACACTCGATGAGAAATTCCCCTGGACGCCCCGCGAGCGCGGGGAAGTGGCTCTGCGTGTGCGCGGACTTACCAGAAACGGCGTATTCGAAGACATCGATTTCGACCTGCACTATGGCGAAATCGTCGGCCTTTCGGGTCTCGTCGGTGCGGGGAGAACCGAAGTGGCGCGGGCCGTCATGGGTGCGGACCCAGTGGATGGCGGCTCCATAGAGATGACCAGTGCGACAAAAGAGAAAGAAGAGATACGAAATCTCCCCCACTATCCGCTTTGGATGGCCATCGTGGACGTGTTTGTCTTTATGCTGGCTTTGCCCTTGTTCACCATCATTTTCCAGGGAATTTACGATCCCGTGACGCTCAACATGAATTCACCGCCACCGTTGTTCAGCGGCAAGTGGTTTTATGAGTGGATCATCGGCGGGCCGTTGTACAACATACTGAATGGCCCCACCCCCTATATCGTCGCCACCGGGTTGGTGATCACACGGCAAGCGGGTCTCTGGTTCATGGAGCGGCAGTATCATTGGCGCACCTTGGTCATCGACTTCGCAAAATGGTATGCCCTGGCGATAGGCGCGATGGTCGTGACAAGCCTTTTCACTCAAAATTTCGTTCTCGAATGGGTCATGATCTGGGGTGGCGTCGCCATGGTTCTTCTTCGATTTTTGAAAACCCTCACCCACGAGCGCAAGTGGACCCCAGGCCTGGCCATTCGGCGAGGACTCGGGCTATTACCCGAGGACAGAAAAACCCAAGGACTCACCCAGGTTCTCTCGGTCGCCTTTAACACAACGAGCGCGAACCTGCGCCGCCTCATCAAGCGGTGGCTGCTCAATCTGGCCATGGAAAAAGACCTCGTGGATGAGCACATCAATCAGCTGAAAATCATGACGCCGGACCAGGAGACGCAAATACGTTTCTTATCAGGCGGTAATCAGCAAAAAGTCGTTCTCGCCAAATGGCTCTTCAGGCGCGCCAATGTGCTCATCTTTGACGAGCCGACTCGCGGGATCGACATAGGCGCAAAATTCGAAGTTCACTCGCAGATGCTCCAACTCGCCAAAGACGGCGCCGCGGTAATGATGATCTCAAGCGAACTGCCCGAGATTCTCGGGATGAGCGACCGGATTTTGGTCATGCGCGAAGGACGGCTCACCGCAGATATCGACAGGGATGAAGCAACCCAGGAACAAATCCTGCGCTACGCCATGACGGCGGAATAATCCGCATTTCACCAAAATGTTTCATCCAGGCATGACCGATTGGGGGTACATTCAATGAGTGCTGCGGCCTCTACGGGAAATGAAAAATTAATTCTAGGATATCCTGTCAAGGATATGCCTTGGGAGCGTATACTCCTCATTTCCGCGTTTGTCGCCTTGATGCTCTTCTACACTATTGCGACCGAGAACTTCCTCACGCTTGAAAACTTCGTAAACGTCGTACGCCGCGATGCCTGGCTCTTTTTCCTGGCCTATGCGCAAACTTTGGTCATCATTTCGGGGGGTTTCGATCTTTCACAGGGTTCGATTTTGAGCGTGGTGAGCGTGATGGCCTGGAGCGCGATGCTGCACTTCGGGTTTTTCGGCGGCCTTATCGCCGGCCTCGGCATCGGCCTGTTGTGCGGCGTCATCAACGGATTCTTCGTCGGCGTGATGAGGGTGCAGCCGTTCATCGCCACGTTGGGGATGCTCTTTATAGGCAGCGGCGCGGCCCAGCTTTGGACCGGCGGCCTTCAAATGGGGGGCGCGCGTGAGGGCGCAACGCTGCCAAAGCACGTGGAAGAAGCATATGTCCTTTTGGCGAAAGGAAACCTGGGTCCCATTCCCTTTACATTCATCTGGATTCTCATCGCACTGGGCGCCATGTGGTATCTGCTCAAATACACCCGCTTCGGCACCTATGTGTATGCCTTGGGCGGAAACGAGCAAACGGCAATTTCGGCGGGCATCAACTTTCCGGCCATGAAAATCGCCATTTTCGGTATAGGCGGACTTTTGTGCGGCTTCGCGGGCCTTCTTCTCTCGGCGAACGTCAGCGCGGCGGGCGAGCCGAGGCTGGGCGGCGGCGATCAACTGCTCCAATCCATCGGAGCGACCATCATCGGCGGAACGCATATTTTTGGAGGGCGAGGCGGCGTGCTGGGCACGACGCTGGGCGTTTTCCTGATCATATTCTTGGTGAATGGTTTGAACATCATGGGAATCGACACCTACCGGCAACAGATCATCGTCGGTCTGGTGATTCTCTCATCCATCTGGGTCAGTACCCTGCGTGAGCAGAAAAACTAAGGGAGATTCTACATAATGGCGAATGTAGCGGAGGCTCCGGCCAGACCGTCCGCCTCCTTATTGGCCAAGTTCAATTACGAGAAATACGGCTTGTTAGCCGTATTCATCTTGATGATGGTCATTTTTTACATTCTTCAGTTGATGGGCTACGTGAACAACTTCATCGAAGCCCATAACCTGACCAACCAACTGCGGAACGCTTCCCTGCTGTTCTTCATCGTCGCCGGGCAAAGCATGGTGCTTCTGGTCTCGGGCATCGATTTGAGCCAGGGCTCCCTGCTGAGCCTCTCGAGCGTGGTGATGGCGCAGGGCATCCTGGATTTCGGCCTTCCCGTAGGCATCTTGATGGGTATCGGAATGGCGACGATGTTCGGCTTCATCAACGGCTACCTCGTGGGCCGTGTGAAGATACAGCCCTTTATCGTCACCTTGAGCATGCTTTTCATCTGCGCAGGCATCGCATTGGTATTCACGGGCGGGCGCACCATTCACCAATTCACGGACGAGCAAAAAGATATTCTGCAAACCATCGGCCTCACGGATTTCTTCCATATCCCCGGTACGCTGTTCATCGCCATTTTCTTTTTCATCGTTCTTTATCTTCTGACGAAACGTACGGCACTGGGCCGGGCGATCTATTTGACCGGAGGAAACGAAGAGGCCGCGCGCCTCTCGGGCATCGATACCGGCAAGGTGAAGCTCATTTGCTACCTGATCAGCGGCATCTGCGTAGGCATCACCTCGTTTCTCTACCTGGCGAGACTTCCGGCCACGAACGGTCTCGCGGGATTTCAGCTCGAGTTCCAATCCCTGGCGGCCACCGTGGTGGGTGGCACGACGTTTCACGGCGGCGAGGGCGGCGTGAGGCAGGCAGCAATCGGGGCGCTGTTCCTGACATTTTTGCTCAACGGCCTCATCCTCCTGGGTGTGGGCACATTCGCCCGGGAGGTGGTGGTAGGCGTTTTGCTCATTACGGCCGTGGTGTTGAGTTCACGTAAAAGGCAGGAGTAAAAAGTAATCTCAAGTGCAAGTTATTTTTCCCTTTCGCGGAGGAGAGAGCTTCCGTCCGTGAAACCCATTCTGCGAGGAGGAGATTCAAGATGAAGAAACTGTTTCGCTCTTTCATGATTCTCGCTTCTGTCGTCACATTCCTGTTCGTGTCGATGACAGCAGCACCGGAAGCCGATGCGGCCCGGATGAAGGCGAAGAAGAAATACAAGATCGCCGTAGTCGTGCCGAACGGCGTCGACCCCTATTTCTTCTCGAAATGGTACGGCAGCGTCCTGGCGGCCAAAGACGCCGGCGTAACCGTGAAGATGTTCGATGCGGGCGGCTATGAGTTCCTGCCCAAGCAGGTGGCCCACGTGGAGGACATCATCGCTGCGAAATACGACGGGATGATCATCTGCCCCATCAGCACCAAGGGCATGGTGGACGCCGTGCACAAGGCGATGGACAAGGGCCTCAAGGTCGTCGTGGACAATATCGACCTCGACAGCAATCGCGTCAAAAACCGCGTCATGAAAAACAGCTACGAATTGGGCCTTCTCATCGGCTCCACCATGGCCCACGCCATCGGGTACCAAGGCAAAGTCATGCTGCTGCCCGGACCCAGCGGCATCGAGATGGTGACTTCCATGGCCAAAGGTTTTGAGGATTACCTGAGCCACTACCCGAAAATCAAGGTTGTGGCCAAGGAATTCACCAAGTCCAACGTGCAGGCCGCCTACCAGACGGCGGAAGACCTGCTCAAGAAACACCCCGACGTAAAAGGCATCTATCCCTGGGCGACGCTCATCGCCCGCGGCACGGTGGATGCCGTGAAAGCGGCCGGTTACAAGCCTGGCCAGATCAAGATCGTGACGCACAACCTCGTCGTCGGCATCGAGAAGGACATTCGTGACGGCTGGGTGCATGCGGCCGTTCTGGCCGAGCAGATCGCCATGGCCAAACAGGCCGTCTATAACGTAATCGACCTGATTGAAGGCCGGCAGCCGGGCGGCGCCCCCCACCGCGGCGGCACGCTCAGCTACATCAAGAACTACATGGCCTATAAGCACAACCTCGACATTCTGGATCGCAGCGGCATCGAGGCGCCCAAAGAGTGGATGATCAAGCGCCAAAAGCGCGCGACGAACATCGTGGGCGGCAAACGCCGTTAAGCATCACGCTCGCTGAAAGACAAAACCCCGCCGGGTACCCGGCGGGGTTTTTCTGTGAGTCGCCTCGATTCGCCTACTATAAACCTTTTACATGTATGCTAAGCCCCATGCGCCCGGTCGACCCACCGGGCTGCGGATCTGAAATCTTGTCCGTCTGAATCGCTCCGGCCCCGTCCACGGCCCGCACCGTCGCCGGGTAGAACCCACTATCCTCAAAACGCATGGGAAACGCCCAGACGCTCCAGGCGAGAGGCCCGAGGGGCTTTTTGAGCAAAGCAGGGGTCCAGGGGCGCAAACGCTTTCCCTGGCCGTAGGTGACTTCCACCCTGCGGATTCCCCGCTCTCCAGCAAAAGCGGAGCCAACGAGCCAGATATCGGGCGTTCTGACTTCAACGCGTCTTCTGGGGGCTTCGAAACGGCTGAGCGTCTCGACGATCGCCTCATTCGACCAGCCGCGCCTTTGCCAATAGCCGCCATGCCCCTTGGTGGAGATGTCGACCGATTCGATCCACTTCACGTTCTTGAGGCCATAAGTGCCCGGCACCAGGAGTCTGAGGGGAGCGCCATGGTCTTGCGGAAGATATTCCCCGTTCATCCGGGTGCAGAGGAACGTTCTCGGATCCAGAGCCTGCTCTACGGATATGGAATCATGGTAGTCATCAGCCGCGCGAAAAATGACCCTGGCGGAGACCGATCGGCGCACGCTTTCCGCCACGCCTGTGCGCTCGATGAGGGTTTTGAGCGGTATTCCTTCCCACAAGGCGTTTCCTATCTGCCCGCCGCCCACCGGATTTCCGATGCAGGTCATCGTCGCCCAGGTTTTCTCCTGTCGTAGCGCGCTCAAATCCGCAAAGGAAATCGAAAGCGGGGCGCTCACCTCCCCCTTTATATTCAGCCGCCATTCCCGGCGAGATATCCTCGGTGCAGAATGGCCGATGCTCTGTACGTAGAATTTCTCATTCGCCGTGATTTCAGGAAGAACGCGCGCGGCGAACTCGAGAATTCCCTCCCCGGGTTCGGGGGTCTCGACGGGGCGGTTGTTCAGCCAATCGAACAAATGACCCATCATCGAGGCCTGCGCATCGCGCGGAATCCCGATGACGGCCAGGGGCGCAATTCCCCCCACAGCCTGCAACAGATGGCGTCTGGAAATATTCATGGCGCTCCTCGATATGAAATACGCCTTGAATTCTACGATAAAATCATCGATTCACGAAATTTCCGCCCTTTTTCCCCGCAACTCCCCGTAAATCCGCGCATTTACCGTCATCGCAGAATGCGCGGTCCATGGCAGAATCCCCCTGCGCTGCGATGCCGCGGCGTCTTTTCCCAAAAAAATAATTTGTTGAAAAACCCCGTGAATTTATCTAATTTTATCGATATTTTCACATATTATTTTTTGCATTTTGCATGTTCCTCACTTCGCTGGAGCGTCCACCCGGCTCCAGCGGTCCGCGCCGCCTCCGCCACCTGCAAAACCGAAGGCCGTCGGACGGCCTTCCGAGCACGCTCCATCGTCCCGAAAACACGTGACGGCAAATGCGTGTAAATGCGTTCCTCCCGATTCCAGGCCGGCGAGAAGGATTTTCTCGAATCGAAGCTCTCTTATCCATCCCTTTCTTCACCGTCATGAAACGCGGCGGCGCTTTTCCGGTGAAAGAGCAAAATATGCCCCACACGAAATGATTTGGTCTCATAACGGCGGTATGATAGATTAACGGGATCGCTCTGGAAATGAAAACTTCGGCGCAACACAGGAATTCCGGGAGAAGACGAACTTCACGTCACCGCGAAGAACGCCAACGATGGAATCACGAGGCTTTCCATGGACAGAATCGACGCCCCAAAATCCATTGATGCCCAAGAAGTGAAGCGATCCGCCCGCGAGTTGGGCGCGGATCTGGTAGGGGTCGCATCGGCGGAGGATTTCGGCGAGGCGCTGCCGGGCTGCCGCCCCAGAGACCTTTTCGGCATGGCGAACAGCGTGATCGTGATGGCCAAGCGCATCCCCTTCGCCGCGGCAACACCATATCCCAGCATCGGCGCGATGGAATTCGGTGAATACATTCCAGAAAACTTCCTGAACGAAGCCTGCTACCGCCTGTCGCTTTTTCTCGAAGACGGAGGCTATCTCTCGGGGGCCACGCCGGCGGGTCGCGACATCACGAACTTTCGCGTGGAAGAAGAAGGCCAGGAACCAAAAGTTTTCCTCCAGGGCT
This sequence comes from bacterium, assembly GCA_965261085.1. Lineage (GTDB taxonomy): Bacteria > UBA8248 > UBA8248 > UBA8248 > UBA8248 > Bin107. The sequence goes on along the minus strand of OZ253442.1, from coordinate 1,408,535 downwards.
CCTTTGATTTAAGGCTTGCTGCGGTGAAGGCGGGAGTTGGTGAGATAGGAGCCAACAACTGCCTGATCACGCCGAAGTACGGCTCTCGCGTTCGCCTGGGCGCGGTATTCACCGAAGCGCGTCTCGAGCCCGACACGCCCAACCAATATGGCTCGGTGCCGGAGTTTTGCCGTGAGTGCGGCTTTCGTTGCGTAGAGGCCTGCCCCGCGAACGCGCTCTCGGGCGAGGGCGCGGTGGATCACTACCGCTGCATGGTCATACGTCCGGATTTGGTCGCGCCGGAGAAAGCCCTCACACATTTCAAAACACTTTTTAGGGGCAAACCCCTCATCATGGCCGCCAAAGGGCTCTCCTACACCGACAGCCCACCACACCCATGCAGCACCTGCATCGCCCTGTGCCCGATGGATCAGGGCCGTGAGTTCGCAACAAAACCTTTTCACCGCGAATCATGGTCCGAGGAAGACGCGCTCAAGGTCATAGACCCAAGTCTATTGGAGAACACATAGCATGGAAACGGCCATGGAAACCGGGATTGGCGCCGGCGACGTCAAGGAACAGGCCCGTGAATTCGGCGCGGACCTCGTGGGAATCTGTTCAGGTGCGGGTTTTGAGAAAGCTCTTCCGGGCTGTAGACCCGAAGACCTGCTAAAGGACGCCAGGAGCGTGGTCGTCTTCGCGCGCCGGATGCCCTTTGGCAACGCCACTTCCCGGCCTTCGGTAGGCTACCTCGAATTCGGTTATTACGGGCACGAGGCCTGGATCAACAAGCTCTCATACCGGCTGGCGCTCTGGCTCGAGGACAAAGGACACATGGCGCTGCCCACGCCCGCCGGGCGGGACATTCCCTCGCTCCGCATTCTGCGCGAAGGCCCCGAACCCGAAGTGTTCATGCAAGGCTCTTTCGACCTCAGGCTCGCGGCGGTGAATGCGGGGATAGGCGAAATCGGGGTGAACAACAACCTGATCACCGCCGAATACGGCTCACGCCTGCGCCTGGGAGCGGTCATCACGACGGCTACGCTCGAAGCCGACCCGCCCAAACAATATGGCGTGGTGCCCGATTTTTGCGTGGAGTGCGGCTACAAGTGCATCAAGCCCTGTCCGGCGGGCGCGCTCCCGGGAGACGGCGCGGTGGATCATTACAAATGTATGGTGATGTATCCCCAAAAAGTCTCGCCCGAGAAGGCCGTCGACGTCTTCAAGAAACGCTACGGCTACCCCGAACTCCAGCTCGCCGGGCGAATGATGGCCTTTACCGAGAACGCGCCGCACATCTGCGCCACCTGCATCACCCTGTGTCCCATGGACGAGGCGAGGCGCGTCAAAGACAAGGTGACGACGAACGGCAGGGACTGACTACTCCGGACATGCGATATAAAACATCGCGCCTCCTAGCGCGAGAATAGGCGGGGCATCCACCTTGTATGAGATACGTCTGGCAACCGGCCCGGCCCGTAAGAGTCAGGGGCAAATGAATCCCAAAAGGGCAAGGAGCGTATGCCATGCGGAAACTTATCTATGCAATCGCAACCATTATCGTTCTTGGTGCTATGGGGATTACATCCGCCGATGGCGCGGAGAAAGCTGATCTCGTTGGTGTATGGTCAGCGGGCAAAGCCTATATGTGGTTGTATGAAGACCGGAGCATGAAGGCATTACGTTCGGATTGTTCGCATATGGAGTTAGGAACGTGGAAATTTGAAATGGGCACATTGAGCGTATATGTAGGCGGCAAGCGAGTCATTTCCAATTACATATTGAAAGTGCCAGCAAATCCTAAGATAGGAGATAAGATGGTACTGGATACGACACGAGAATGGCTTTTCATGGGGAGGGATACCAATATGAAGTGCTAATCCTTTACATTTCCATTACACCGCCCTAGGATGGCAATGTAACAGTACTGAAATGAGCGGCCATGAAAAAGCGAACCCTCAAAATAAAATCCACGGATTATCAATCGAGTAAAATCGAACTGAAAAATAAAATTTACATCCCTACTACACCGGAAAATCTCGCCAAGGCTATCGTTCAAGATATGAAAATCAAGCACCAGAAATAACAGGACAATGAAGAAACTATTAGCTTTTGTTGTTACTGCGCTAGGTATCGCGTTGGCAGAATATTTTACGGATATTGGGATAGTTCCTTATGCTATTAACCTTGTTCTCCTGCTCACAATATGGCTATGGCACGGAATCCTATGGTGCTGGACGGCTCTTATTTCATCGTATTTCTTGCCTGGGTGGGTTTTGTTTGTTGTTTTTGCGTTTGCTGCTTGGAAAGTTGTTGACATTATTTTAGTCCTGAAAAGTGCCATCATCAAAACTGAATCCATACCTGAACCCGAGCATATTTCATATAATGAAGACTCTTTTTCTTATGGTATCGCTAAATGGCGTTGGCGATGGGCAAAAAAAGAAATCTTAGATTTATGGGCTTTCTGTCCTTATTGCAATGGAATTTTGGTTTGTCAAAACACCCTATTCGGAGAAATACATTTTCTGTGTGAAAACTGCAATGACTCAGTTAGAGCTATAATTCCTGGCCGAGACAACGATGATGCGCTAGGCAGGATCAAGCGTGAGATTATAAGAAGGGTTATGACAGGCGAGTACAAAAACACCAATAAAATTTCCTGACCATTCCTTTGGTATATTATTCCCCAAATAATCTTCATCGGGATGCAGGAGAATGCGTCCCGCTTTCTTTTTATCAGGAGTTTGTCATGCCGAAACCGCTCGAAGGGATGCGGGTGCTGGACCTCACCCAGTTCTACTCGGGACCCTGGACCACGCTCCTGCTCGCCGGTCTGGGGGCGGAAGTCATCAAGGTGAACCATCCGGCCACGGGTGACGTAGTGGCCATGGGGCCTCCCTACGCCGGCTCAAAGGGCGTGTCTTTTCACCGGCAAAGCGAGGATGACTTGGGAATAGCCTACTTAAAGAGAACCCGCAACAAGAAATCCTTGACTCTCAATCTCAAGGAGCCGCGCGGGCTGGATTTGTTCTATCGCCTGGTGGATGAGGCCGACGTGCTCGTCGAGAATTTCTCGGTAGGCGTGACCGAGCGGCTCAAAATCAATTACGAGACGCTCGAAAAACGAAAACCCAGACTCATCTACTGCTCCATCACCAGCTACGGGCAGAGCGGCCCCGATGCCCGGCTCAAGGGCTACGACGCCGTCACCCAGGCGGTTTCGGGCCTGATGAACCTCACCGGCTTTCCCGACGGCCCCCCCACCAAGGCGGGCTCCGCCATCGCGGACAGCATCGGGGGCACGTTCGCCTTCGGCGCCATCACCACGGCGCTGCTGCACCGCGAGCGCACAGGCCAAGGCCAGTGGATAGACGTCTCCATGGTGGATTGCCTCTTGTCCCTGGTATTCGATGAGCCGATGGATTGCTACGAGGCGCTGGGGCTGCCCGAACGGCTGGGGAACCGCATCATGCGCCTCTCTCCTTTTAACGCATATCAGGCCAGGGACGGCTGGCTGGTCATCGGCTCCGGCACCGACGCCCACTGGAACAACATTCTGCGCGCCGTCGGGCGCGAGGAGTTGGTGGGCGATGCGCGCTACGCGGATCTGAGCGGCCGCATCACGCACAACGACGAGGTGGACGCCGTCATTACCGAATGGACGGAAAAACACACCGCGGAGGAGGCGCTCTCCGCACTGCGCCGTTTCGACGTCATCTGCGGGCCGGTGCACACCATCAAGGACATTCTCGCGTGGCCGCACTTGAAAGCCCGGAACATGCTCGAAGACCTCCCTCATCCCACGCTGGGCCCTCTGAGCGGAGTCAAAACGGCGGGCTTTCCGCTTAAATTCAGCAAATCACCCGGCGGCTACGACGCTCCCGCTCCACTTAGCGGCCAGCACAACGAGGAGATTCTCGGTGAGAGGCTCGGTCTCACGAAAGAAGAGATCGAAAAGCTCAAGCGAGACGGCGTTATTTGAGGGCGCAGGCCCCCGAACGGGGAGTGGCCTCGCCTTCGCTCGTCATTCCGCAATGCTTTCATGCGGAATCCAGCGACTTTGTTTTTCGTTTTTGCCTTTGCAGCCGTCCCGCCATGTCATCACCCTCATCTGTCCTGGATTCCGGCATCCGCCGGAATGACGAACATGGGCGCAGGCTCGGCTTCTGCGACTCCCCTTCCCTCTGCGGGGCTGTTGAAAAAGTCCCGATTTCGTGATTCGGTGTATGTAGCCGACCGGGGAGGGAGGAGACAACACTCCCCCCTTGAGGGGGAGTCGGCAAGACGAGGACGAAGTCTGAAGTCGCGCCGGTGGGGGGAGCTTTTGTTTTGTGGAACCATACCCCCCACGCATCAGCCTTCGCACAAACCGCTTGGCTTCTGCTACTCCCCCTCAAGGGGGGAGTGATTCACACCTACGAGTGAAGAATCCCTCGACTGCAATGGTTCTGACACCTCGGGCATATCGTTGATGAGACTATCACAACCGGGCGAGCGCCCCCATCTTTCCCGCCTATTCGGCGGGAGTTCCGCCGGTCAGCCCGAGCTTCGCCGCTCGGAACATCGAGGCCATGCTGTAGACGGCCGTGATGAGGGAGAGCACGAGAATGGTCGCCGTGATGGGGCTGGACAGGAGCGCCCACATGTCCCCGCCCGAGATCGTGAGCGCGCGGCTCAGGTTGATCTCGATGATCGGCCCCATGATGAAGGCGAGCACGATGGGCACGACGGGAATGTTGATCTTCTCGAAGAAATAGGCGATAGCGCCCAGAATGAGCACCATGACGACGTGGGACGTGTAGTTCGCATACACGAAGCTGCCGACGACGATGAGAATCAGGACGAACGGCCCCAGGATGCGGCGGGGCACCTTGGCGACTAAGCTGAAGGCGCGGGTGCCGACGAGGCCCGTGCACAGGAGCATGAGGTTGATCACGAAAAGGCCGATGAACACCGTCATGACGAACGTTCCGTTGTCGCGGAAGAGCAGCGGTCCGGGAACCAGTCCCTTGCTGATCAGGACGCCGAGAAGAATGGCCGCGCCGCCCGAACCCGGAATACCGAGCGAGAGCGAGGGCACGAGCGTACCCGCGACGAGGGCGTTGTTGGAGCACTCGGGCGCGGCGACGCCCTCGATGATGCCGGTGCCGAACTCCTCCGCCGGGCGCTTCGACCACCGCCTCTCCTCGCTGTAAGCCAGCATGCCAGCGATGGATCCGCCCGCTCCCGGAACCGCGCCGACCCCCGTTCCGATGAGGCTCGCGCGAATCCAGGTGGGGATGAGGCTGCGGATTTCCCACGGCTGAATCCGGTTGCGCTCGGCGGAGGCTCCTTCAGCGGCGGTTTCCTTGCTCTCGATGGTGCGCCTGTGCTCCACCAGGAGATGGAACGCCTCGGGCCCCGCCAGGAAGGCGATAATGATGACGACGAGCGGAATGCCGTCCATCAGATAACCCTGGTCGAAGGTGAACCGCAGCCCGCCGAAGCCCGAACTCCCGACCGTGGCCAACAACAATCCGATGCCCGTGGCGAGGAAACCGCGCGCGGCGTCCTTTCCGAAGAAGCTCGCCACGATCGACAGACCGAACACGCCGACCGCGAACAACTCGCCCGGCCCGAACATCAGGGCGATGTTGCCGAGTGAGGTGCCTGCGACGATGAAGATCAGCGTGCTCGTGACGCCGCCGATCACACCTGAGTAGAGGGAGACGCGCAGCGCCTTGCGCGCAAGCCCTTTGCGGGTCATGGCGTAGCCGTCGAGCACGGTGACGGCGGACGCCCCCGTCCCCGGCGTGCGGATCAGGATGGCCGGAATGGAACTGCCGTATTCGACGCCGGAATAGACGGCGAGGAAGAACATGGTCGCGTGCTCCACGGGCATCGTGAAGGTCAGGGGAAAAAGAAGGGCCAGCGCCTGTGAACTGCCGAACCCCGGCATGGCGCCCATGAGGACGCCGATGGCGACTCCCCCCAGCATGATCGCAAGAATGGCGGGCGAGGCTAGTTGGCTGGTCGCTGCGAATATGTGCCCGAGAGTTCCTTCCATCTATCACTGCCCTTCCATCGATTACGGCCTTAGAAGATATAGATCGGCAAGAATTTAAGCGGCAACGGGATGTTCAGCATCGGCACCAGTCCCAGATACAGGATGATCATCGTCGCCAGAGACAACGCAAAACCCAGCAGCAGCGCGCCGCGCGGCGCCGATTCCGCCCGCATACGCGGGACCAGCAGGCACATCATGAGCGCGACGGTCATGATCTCGAATCCTACCGGCTCGAGCAGAACCGCGTAGAGGTAAACGAACACGACGATGGAGACGAACTCCAGCCAATGCGCCTGCAGATATGGCTCCTCGGCGCCTTCGGCCTGCGCCGCCTGGGGCAGGAAAAACCCGCGCCCCAGGACGATGAGCGCCCAGATAATCGAGAAACCCAGAGTCAGCCGGGGGAAAAAGGCGTCGCCCGGATACCCCGGCTCGTAGGGAGGCTGCATCGCATAGGTTTCGTAGTAGAGATACGCGAGTCCCCCCAGGATGAGGGCGGTGGTGGTCAACACCGCCGCCCTCATCGGAACCTTCAACTCATAGGGAGAGGACGCGCTCTTTTCTTTTTCTTCCGTCATCTTCGCGCCTTAACGACGGCGGAGCCTCCCGCCGTCCGTTCGAAAACCTCTATTTCTTGATGATATTGTGGTTGATCATGAATTGTTTCACGACCGCCTGGTTCTTCGCCATGTCCTTGTTGAGCCACTTCGAGCCCGTCTTGACGTCCAGGACGATGTGCGTCCCCTTGGAGAGATAGTCCTTGTAGTCGGGCGAGCTGGTCACCTTGTACACGGCGTCCTCCAGTATTTTCATGATTGCCGGAGGCGTGCCCCGCTTGACCATGAGGCCCTGCCAGTGGAGCGGGAGGTCGTATTTGAGGCCGACTTCCACCGCGCTGCGGACTTTCTTCCAGATCGGGTCGTGCGTGAGGCGCTTATGGGTCTGCGAGACGAGCGGGCAGATGGTTCCCGCCTCGATATGCGGCCTCCACGTGCGCGGCGAGGCCTGCCCGCTGGGAAGATGGCCGCCGAGTACGTCCTTCACCACGTTGCCGTCGCCCCGGTAGAAGATCGTCTTGACTTTGTCCCCGATGCCTGCGGCCTTCAGGAAGGCGAGTTGATGACGGTGGTGAGTCGAGCCCCGCTTGTTGGAGCCCATCGACAGTTTGCCGGGGTTCTTATTGGCGTAGGCGACGAGATCCTCGAACGTCTTGATGCCGTACTTGTTCTTGCACTTCACCGCGACGCCGTAGACGTGTTTTTCGACCTGGGCCAGCGTCTGGAAGTCGGCGTATGACCTCTTGTAGTGCGGCAGGTGGAAATACCCGTAGAAGCTGGCGCTGATGTGCATGATGATGTGCCCGTCGGCGGGCTTGCCCGAGACGTAGAGAACCGGCTCGTGCTGCGAACCGCCGCTCTTGAAGGTCACCCGCATGGGCACGCCGAGCACTTTTGGAAACTCCTGCGCGAGAAGCTGGCACCAGACAGCGACGCTCGAACCCGGCGAGGTGGTGCAAATCAGCTCCATCGGCTTCGAGGGGAACTTCTGGGCCATCGCGGGAACGCTCCATAAAATCAGAACGGCTGCGAGAACGAGAACGCGTTTGAAGATCGACATCGTGTTCCCTCCTTAAAGGGATGAGACAAAGGGGTAGGTAAAAAAGGGGCAATAAAAAACCCCGCTTACAGGGTGTTGATTCCAACTATAAGTGGTATTGAGCCGAACTATATTGTTTTTTAATTCAATCTGCAAACTACTTTGCCCGGTTCGCGCCGCTCGCCTTGGCTCGTCATTCCGCCTCGGGATCATTCCTCAGGGGGAATGATTTCAAAGCAAGGGAGTAATAAGAGCTCCGCCGCGCGGAGGATCCAGCTCCACCGGTTCAGGAGTCGATCCGGCCTTCCTGGGGATGTGTCCAGGGCATCTTGTAGACGAATGCAATCTGGGGAGCGCGTGGTATCGGCATCTCCGCGAAGGGCGCGTCGATGACCACCGGCGCCTGCTGCTCCAGCGCAAGCGGAAGCAGCTTCGCCAGGTCCATGGGGTCGTCCGCCCGCATCCCGACCGCGCCGAACGACTCGGCGAACTTCACGAAATCGGGGTTGTGCAGATCGGTCCCGTATGCGCCGCCGAACATATCATCCAGATCGCGGGCGACGTTGCCGTAGGAATCGTTCCGGAAGATGACGGTCGTTACGTTGATGCCGTACTGGACCGCCGTGGAAAGCTCGGCGGCGTTGAACATGAACCCGCCGTCTCCGGCCATGCACACCACGGGGCGGTCGGGCCTGGCCACCTTCGCGCCCAGCGCGGTCGGGAACGCATAGCCGAGATTGAACTGGTAGCCGGAGTCTATGTACGTCTTCGGATGTTTCACCTGGTAATGGGTTCGGGCGTAGAAGCCGAACTGCGTGACGTCCCAGGCGATGAAGGCGTCCTCGGGAATGGCGCTCTGGATCGCCTCGAGAACCGCGTACTGCGGCTCCTTGAGCCGGATGTCGTAATAGGCGATGAGCTTGCAAGCCGCCGTGACCGCTTCGACGGGGGATGGGCGATCCCCCGCCCCGGCCTTCGGCGAGATGGGGGAGCATGGCCTCTATGGTCGCCCTGGCGTCGCCGTGCAAGGGGATGCAGTTGGACTGCACCCTGGTGAGTTCGGCGTCGTCGATGTTGATGTTCACCAGCGTGGAAGACTCGCCGGCCGGATTGCCCAGCGAAAAACGCGCGCCGATTCCGATGACGAGGTCGGCCGACTGCATCACCTCGAAAAGCTGGTTCATTTCCTGCCTCTCCCCCCGGGGGCTGAAACAGGAACCGTAAGACAGCGGATGATCGTCGGGTATCGTCCCCTTCCCGCCGCTGGAGGTGACCACGGGTATGTTCGTCGCTTCGGCCAGTTTGACGAGGGTGTCTTCCGCATCGGAGCGCGCCACGCCGCCGCCTGCGTATATCAGCGGAAAGTGAGATTCGGCGATGAGGCGCGCGGCCTCGCTAAGCTGTTCGGGGCTGGGCGCGATTCGCGAGACGGGGGCCGGGTCGCGCAGTTCGACTTCCTCGCGCTCCACCCCGGCATCAGCGGGAATCTCGAGGAGGACGGGGCGGGGACGGCCGGTGCGCATCTGCCGGAACGCCTCTCATACGGCGTCGGGAATATCGCGGGGTCTGAGCACCTGCCGCCGCCACTTGGTGAAGGGGCGCACCACGTCGGACTGATCGACAATTTCATGCACGGCGCCCAAGTCCTTGCCGATGCGCTCGCGCGGAATCTGGCCCGCAATCACGAGAATGGACGAGGAGCGCGCGTATGCGGTCGCCATGCCGGAGGTCAAACGCTCCTTTTTCGGGGTTGTTGAAAAACCCCTGATTCCGTGAATTGGTGAATGAAACCAACCGGGGAGGAGAGTCCGTAGGGACAATCCCTCCTCGGGGTCGTCCCACAGGTCGCGACCTGTCCTTACAGGGCGGTGCGGTTTTGTTCGTCATTCCGGCGAAAGCCGGAATCCATTTGTTTTGCCTTTGTTTTTTATTTTCTGATTGGTTCCCGTCGATGACGAGGAGATGAAAAGCCGGAGTTTTGTCCTTTTGCATCAGAATGGATTCCGGCTTTCGCCGGAATGACGACGGTGGTTAACTCCGAGCGCGGAGGGGTTTTTCAACAGCCCCAATGCGGGAGGAATTCTCGCCGCGACTGATGAGGGAGGAAAACCACTCCCCCTTGAGGAGTGGGCCTGACAGGCGCAGGGGCTTTATCTCACAGGTGCGCCTTTCGTTCGTCATTCCGGCGCATGCCGGAATCCAGGGAATTTTATCTTTTCGACTTATCGCCCTTGAGGATGGCCTTGAGGTCGTTCTGCGATGTCGGCATTCCCGTCGGCTCTGGTCAACCTCCCGGTTGCCACCCACATGCGCCGGAATGACGGCAGGAAGATCAAACGCGATTGATGAATGTCAGTTCCGACTGAGAAGGGAGGAACTGCGGTTTCCGACCGATGCGGGGTTGTTGAAAAAGCCCCCCTTGTCAGGGGGGTAAAGGCCATGCGCCCGACGAGGGGTTTTTTCAACAACCTCAAAGAGGGGCGGATTTGTCCGGCGGGGCGAGAAGAACGCGTTACTTCGCCGAGCGGGGTGCAAAACCTCTGAAAATCCTATTTAATGTCGGCATCATAAAAACTCCGAGGTGTATGGGAAGCAACTCGCCAAGAAGCGGCGGATGCGGGAACCCGAAGCTCGGGAGAGGAATGGTGGCGCATCGCCTCAGGATAACCGGAGGAATTCATTCATGACCGACAGCAGCGTGTTGTCTTACAGCGGCGTCACGGACTTAGGATCCGGCAAGGCCTACGCCCTGCACAACGTATTTGAACTCGATGGGCGGATAAGCGCCTACCCTCGCAGCGCCAGGGGTTTCGCCCCCTCGAACTGCTATCTTCTTTGCGAGGAGGACGGCGCGATTCTGCTCGACACGGGCTACAACGGGCACAGGCGCTCCCTGTTCGAGCAAATCGGCTCGATCATCACGCCCGACACCCCGCTGTCGATCTACCCGCTTAGGCTCAACGAGTTCATGTCCGTGGGAAACGCGGCCGCCCTCGCCAAAGAGTTCAACGTCGTGGAGTGCTTCGCCCGGCGGCCCGACATGGATTTCTGGCTTGATTTCGACGTGGAGAAATTCGGCCCCAAGAGCGAGGAGGAGCAGATATTCCCGACGACCGTTCTGGGAAACGAGCTCGAATGCCGCGTAGGGCAGAACAATGAGCGCATAATCCGCGGCATCAACGCGCCCATCCGCCTCATCACCACGATGTGGATTTTTGACGAAGCCACCCGCACCCTCTTCTCCTCGGACATGTTCAGCCACGTGTGGCAGGACGACCCCGAGGGACCGTGGGCGGTGGAGGAAGAATCTGTGACGACCTCCGCGTTCGTGCGCTCGTTTCTGCTGAACACCCGCTACTGGTGGCTCGAGGGCGTGGATACCGGGACGGTCCGCAAGGGCATCACCGACGTCTTCCACCGCTACGACATCGAAAACATCGCCCCCGGATACGGGGCCATTCTCATGGGGCGTGAACTGGTCGAACGCCAGTTCTCGGTGCTCGATGAGGTTCTGCGGGATCTCGATCGCTCCGTCGTCAATCCGCGCTACATTCCCCGCGACATGGAAAGGTAGATATGAATCCGCACGAAAATCCTCTTCCGCGTGAAATCGCTCCCGGCGTTTTCTGGCTCGGCATCTGCCACGAACAGCACCACAAGGGAAAGATTTACCACAGCTACAATGCGGCCTTCCTCATCATCGGATCAGTTGGCTCCATGCTCGTCGAAACGGGCCACCAGGGGGATTACCCCGTCGTTTCCCGCCAGCTGCGCGAAATTCTGGCGGAACACGGCTCGGAGCTCAAGTACCTGTTCCTCTCCCACCAGGAAACCCCCCACGCGGGCGGGTTGGGGCGGCTGCTCGAAGCCTATCCCGAGATGACGGTTCACTGCGACGTGAGCGACTACCATCTCTCCTACCCGGAGCATGCGGACAGGCTGAGGCACATGGAGGTCGGCGACACGGTCGATCTGGGCGACAGGCGGTTCATCGCCGTCGAACCGGTCGTGCGCGACCTGCGGACCTCGCTCTGGGGATTCGACACCGGCGCGCGCACCCTCTTTCCGGGGGACGGCTTCGCCTACAGCCATTACCACTGGGACGGCCACTGCGGAAAAATCGCGGAAGAAGCCGACTCGCTCGACCTGGCGGAAGTTCTGGGTGTGTTCGCGGAGCGGGCGCTGTTCTGGACCCGCTTCGCCGACATGAACATCTATTCGGACCGCCTGGAGGAGTTACTCGAAGAACTCGACGTCGCCGTGGTCGCGCCCTCCCACGGCCTGCCGATTCTCGACCTCCCGGTCACCATGCCCAAAGTGCGCGAAGGTCTTATATCCGGAAATGATTGAGGAGGGCCGATGGATTTTTCCCTGACCGACGAACAAAAGGCGCTTCAAAAACTGGCGCGCGATTACGTCGACCGGCACGTGCGTCCCGTCGCCGCCGAGTTTGACAGGAATCCAGATCCGCTCGACTGCATCCCCACCGACGTCGTCGAGGAAGGCTCGAAGCTCGGCCTCCGCACGCTGGCGCTGAGCGGGGAGCGCGGCGGTGGGGCCGACATGCTCACCCTCTCCATCGTCGGCGAGGAACTAGGCGCGGGTGACCTCGGCGTGGCCGCCACCTTCGATCAGACGTGGAAGTTCACCCCCATCATCGAGCACTGGACGAACGACGAGCAAAAAGAGCGCTTCCTCCCGGCGTTCGTTTCGGATCACCGCTTTCATCTGGCGACGTGCATCACCGAACCCGACGCCGGAACGGATCACGTTCTGCCCTACGCCGCCCCCGGCGCGGGCGTGCAGATGAGCGCCGAGCGCGACGGGGACATCTACCGGCTGAGCGGCGTCAAACAATTCATCAGCAACGGCGGAACGGCCAAGCTCTACATCGTCTACACGCGCACCGACAAGACCCAGGGGGGCTTGAAGGGAATGACGCCCTTTCTCGTTCCCGCGGACACGCCGGGCTTAAGCGTCGGCCAGATCCACGACAAGATGGGCCGCCGCCTTCTGAGCAACGCCACGCTCGTCTTCGAGAATGCCGAGGTTCCCGCCCGCAACCGGCTGGGGGAAAAAGAGGGCGAGGCCGAGGCTCTGCGCACCAGCCGCATAGCCCGGGGAAGGGGCGGCTACGGGGCGACCGTACTGGGCGCGGGCCGGGCCGCCTTCGAGGAGGCCGTGCGCTACTCGCAGGAGAGGATACAGGGCGGAAAACCTATCGGTCAGCATCAGGCCGTCGCCCAGATGATCGGGGAAATGTACACGAGGCTGGAGGCGGCGCGCTCCGTGCTGTGGCGAACCTCATGGGCGGTGGATTACGCCGAGGACTACGACCCGAAAATGTCATGGCTCACCAAGGTGGTTTGTTCAGAAGCCGCGTATGAAGTCTGCCGCCTGGCGCTCGAGGTGCACGGCGGCGTGGGCTACATGCGCGAATGCCCCGTCGAGAAATACCTCCGCGACGTGATCTCGTTTCTCCACGGCGCCGGGAACAACCACATCTTCCGGATCAAGATCAGCTCGCGGATCACAGGCCTGCCGGCCGAATAGCATCCCGATAATCGGCTTAGGGTGAGGTGGACTTCGGAAACGTCTACTCCTGGCCGCCCGGGTCAGGCCTGAATGAGCTCGATGGGCATTTCCTCGGGGCCCTCGATAAAGGCGGCGAACTTGCCACTCACGTGGACGGGCATCTCCTGGATATTTGTCACCCCATTGGCGCGCAAGTCCTCGAGTAATCCTTTCAGGTCATCCACTACGAAGCAGAAGTGATGGATTCCGTACCCCTTGGGGCGAGGGCCATCCGCTTCCGTGAGTCCGTCCGAGGGCCGGGGGGTGCGCACGCTGAGCGTCCCTTCCCCCACCCGGAGGACGAGGTTGCGCGCCCCGGCCGGAAACTGCTCGGCCACTATCTCACTCCCGAAGAAGCGTTCGAACCAATCGGCTACCCCGTCGGGATCCCTGCTGATCATATGGACATGATGAAATGCGCCGACAATCGCCATTTTCTTCATTTCTCCTCTGCGCCAAAGTCAACACCGTATATTCAGCCGCACTCCCCTCCTTACCACCTTTCAAATCGCGTACTGCACAAAACTCGACCGAACCTTTAAGCTGTCAATCGGAGGGGAATAGCCATCCAGTTTGTATTTCACCATCTACAGGTTAAGGAGAATCGATCCGGGGAGCAAGGTGACGAAAGACCTGAATTCAAAATAGAATTATCCATTCGCCAAGCGCAAGTCCGGGACCAGGGAGCGGGACGATCGGGCGGATCGCCTCCCTCCCCCGGCGTCGATTGCCGCGCATGAGCCTGACTTTCGACTTTTTCATACTTGAAGGAGACCGACGATGCCGAAGCAGATCGAAACCGTGGATTGGCCCGACAGGCTCGACGTCTGGACCCCCTACTCGATGGCCGTCAAGGCGAGCGGCGGGACGACCGTCTATTTTGCGGGGGTCACGGCCGCGCCGCCCTACCACCACCATCCCCACCGGCCCGAGGAGTTCGATACGCTCCCGGACGATCTGCCCACCCAGACGCGCATGGCCCTCGAGAACCTGAAGAAAAGCCTCGAGGCCGTGGGTGGGACGTTCAGTGATATCGTCTTCTTCCAGTTCTTCTCGACGACGATGGAGGGCGCCGTCGAGGCGGGAGCCATCCGAAAAGAGTATTTCGGCGACCACCGGACCGCCTCCACCACGCTTCAGGTCGTGCGCCTCGCCACCGACCCCAGGTGCCTGGTGGAGGTCAACGCGATTGCGGTCGTGGACTGAAGAGAATCTTCGTCACTCTGGGCAGCAAGTCGCGCCCGCTCGGCGGCGATGGTTTCGTAGGGTCAGACATATATGTCTGCCACCTGCGTGTCCGCCCGTCTTGGAATCCGGCACATACGATTGCGCGGCAAGGCGAACGCACCACCCAGGGAGAACACACAGGTTCTTCCCTGCGCACCTGTCCATATCATCCATAGCGGCCGACATAACGCGGCGGGAGATGCTCTCACCGAATTGCCCGCCCCCGCCACACTCGGCTATTATCCATTCCCGGCAAGCCAGGACACACGAGGCGCGCATCCCCTCTTCTCGAGGGAGAGGAGCGGCATCCGCAATCCAGAGGAGCAACGGTGGTGGACATCATCAATGAAATCGGCGCGACCGCGTTCGTGATTTCCTGTATCCGTGCGATGGAAAAAGACCGGGAACACAAACTGTTCGACGATCCTTATGCGGCGTTGTTCGTCAACGAGGCGATAGAAGAAATGGTTCAGGAACAGATAAGGGTTTTCCCGCCCTCGCTGGAGCTGGTTCGCTACCGGGTTTGCGTCATGAGCGAGGTCGTCGAGCGCGGCATCGCGGACGGCATGAAGCAGATCGTCTCGCTCGGCGCGGGCTTCGACATGCGCGCTCACATTTATCAGACCGAGGGCGTGAAGTTCTGCGACGTCGATCAGCCGGCGGTGCTCGGGTACAAGAACAAGGTTCTCGAAGCCAACGGCGTCACGCCCTGCGCGGGAATCGAGTGTAATTATCTCGAAGTCGATCTTTCTCAAAAACTCAGGCAAGCGGGCTTCGATATTGAAGCTCCCGTCCTGTTCATATGGGAAGGCAATACCATGTATCTGCCGGTCGAGCTCATCCATGATTTTCTCGATCGGCTGCGCGCGCAGGTTCCGCGTATGACCATCGCCTTTGATTATTACTCGGAAAAAGTGATCAACCGCACGTCCGGCGACGAGAGAATCACCGAAGTCACGGATCTTTTTGAAAACAACTTCGGGGTGAAATGGGTGACCGGCTTCGACGATCTCTCCGTTTTCAGGGAAAAACACGGTTTCGAGGTGGTTGAATCTGCAAGCCTGATGCAGGTCGGAGAGCGCCGCGCACCGGAATCCGTGGCGGAAATGAAAAAAGAGATGGACCTGGCGGCCGACCTGTTGGAGTTGTATTCCTACTGCGTGCTCAAAGCGTCCTGAGTTCAATGGACATAAACGAAATCGGCGCAACCGCGTTTTTTCCTTCATGCGTTCGCTCGATAGAAAAAGACGAGGCGCGCCCTCTGTTCGAGGACCCTTTTGCTGCGTGGTTCATTGATGAGGAAGCGACGGCGAAGTTCCGCGAACTTATCCACAACTTTCCGGCGGTCCGGGAGACGGCGCGCTACCGGGTGTGCATCATGAACGAGACCTTAGAGCGCGCGATAGCAGACGGCGTGAAACAGATCGTCACACTGGGCGCGGGCTTCGACATGCGCGCCCACATTTTCAAAACCCAAGGCGTCCGTTTCTGCGACGTCGATCAGCCTGCGGTGCTCGCGTTCAAACGCAAGATTCTCGAAACCCGCGGCGTTTCGCCCTGCACTTCGATTCCGGGCAATTATCTCGAACTCGATCTTCCTGGAGAACTCGCCGGGAGGGGTTTTGACTTAGAAGCTCCGACCCTTTTCATCTGGGAAGGCAACACCATGTATCTTCCCGCCCAGTTGATCCATGATTTTCTGGATAGGCTGCGCGCGCGGATTCCGCGCCTCATCGTCGCCTTTGATTATTTCTCCGAAAAAATCATCAACCGCACGTCCGGGAACGAGACGATGACGGCGACCACGGATTATTTCGAAAACCATTTCGGGGCGAAATGGGTGACGGGCTTCGACGATCTCTCCGCCTTCGAGAAGAGGAACAAGCTCGAAATCATCGAATCAGGCGCCATGCTGGACGTCTGCAAACGCCATGCGCCCGAATCCGCCCCGGCGCTCGCCGAGTGGAGCGGGCTGCACTCCTACTGCATGCTCAAATCCGCCTGAGTTTCGGAAAAGTAATGATAACCCCACCGCACCCGAGCGCTGTCGTGTAAAGGGTCCGCGATGCACGGCGGCGGGAATCGCTCTCCCCTTGGACTTGAAATCACTTCCCCCTTGAGGGGGAGTCAGCGAGGTAAGGGCGCAAGCCCGCAAGCGAACTGGTGGGGGGACCCGACGGAGCAATCGCTCCCTCTTTACTTGTGTTTGACCCCCCACCGCATCAGCCTTCGCCCAGAAGGGCTCGGCTTCTGCGACTCCCCCTCAAGGGGGGAGTGATGTTGAAGTGCACCTCAAGGGGGCTAAGGCAATCCCGATCGGAAACAGAAGAATCACAGATCGAAATACGGGTCTATCCGCCAAGCCCTACAGCGTGATGACGAGGTCGGGCGCGGCGGGGGCGAGCGCCGTGTAGAGCTGCGGGAAGCAGCCGGCGCCCACGCCGGCCACCAGGCCCTTCGCCGTCACGTCGCCCGATCCGCACTGCTCGAACGTGCCCTCGGCGAGGTTGCGCCGCACGGCGCACTGATCGCAGACCATGAGGAGGATGTTCTGCTCCGCGGCGACCTTGGCCAGACGCTCGCCTATCTCATCGCCCTCGCGCAGGCAGAACAGGTTATCGTCGAAGAAAAACATGCCGACGACGTTCACACCGTGCGTGCCGGCTTCGAGTTGCGGCAGGATCATGGTGCCGAGCTTGTAGGTGGCCGACATGTCGGTGGCGAAAACATATGCGATGTTCATTGTTTCAGTTCCTCCTCGGGTGCGTCTCTCGACTGGTTGATAATGACCCTGCTACCCCTGTTCGCAGCAAGCAAAGTTTATCTGTCATCTGGAAGCGGGGGTGAGACTCTCATCCCGCACGCCCGTCGTCAACGCCACTTTCTTGTTTCGAGGAGTTTCCTGAATTCGGGCATCCCTGTTGCTTTCGAGGGTTCGATTCGCTCGTTTTTTTCATCCCTCACGATGAAGAAAAACATCTTCTTGTAGATGCAGCCGGCGGGGCAATCCCCCCACGCCTTGCGAACGACGATATGCCAGGCATCACCCGCTTTCGACGCTTCGATGTCGGAGCCATCTCCCAGGTGCGCGTCGGCTTCGGCGTATTCGACTCCCGCAATCTTCAGGTACGCCCTTCGCGCCGCTTGGACGTTTGCTCGCTCGCTCAAGCGCATGAGGAGGACGCCCGTGCGGCGGAACAGACGCACGGCCCGAAGCCCAAGCCTCGCGTTCAGGGCGTCGAACGCCGCCTTCCCGGTGCGCAGCGCCACGGGTCCGCTTTTACCCCTAAGCAGACGCGAGACGATATCCATCAAATCAGGCTTTACGCCCAGGAGAAGCACTCCGGGCAGATGGGCCGCCCGGGCGGAAATCTCAGCCACCTCGGGGTGCGCGTATCTAAGCCGCACCAGAACCCCCTCGATTTCACGAGCGAGTTCGCGCCGCCGCTTCGCGTCAAGGAGTAAATCGTCGGTTTCTCTCGCCAGTATCCGGTGGGCCAGCAGAGCGGCCTCGGAGACCTTTGGGGGCTTCCGGGAGTCCGCCAGCACGACGGTGGGAGCCGCAGCAGTCGCCCCAATAACTTGCGCCTTCGGGAATACGCACCAAGCCGCCGGCAACATAAAGCAAACCACCGCGAAGCGGATACACACCGCCGGGAACGGATGTTCGCAACCAGTTTTATGATGAAACAGGCGCCAATTCATCTGATCGATTCTCCCTAAGAAACGCCCGGCCTCATGATTCAGATTCCCTCGCGTCCCGATGCGCGCATACGCGGGCCGAACCACAGTCCCCAAGCCGCGAGAACGAGGAGCGCCGTGAACGCGAACGCCCACGCGGCCCCGCCGGTCGGGAACAGAATGACGGCCACGGCGACTGCACCGTAGAGAGCGCGTTCGGGGAAACGCAGGAAGCCTCTGAGGTAACCGCTGAGCGCGACCGCCCATGCGCCCGTCGCGCCGAAAAGCGAGATGCACGCCAGGGCGACCCAGCCCAAATCGCCCTGCCCCAACAATCTCGGGTCGAACGCGAAGGCGAAGGGGATCAGGAACGAAACGAGGCTCAAGCGAAAGGCGATCAAGCTCGTCTCCATCGAGCCTGCGCCTGAGATTCCCGCCGCGGTGAACGACGCCAGCGCCACCGGCGGCGTGACCATCGAGAGCACGCAGTAATACATGACGAAGAAATGAGCGGGAAGCTCGGCGATTCCCAAATCCTTGAGCGCCGGCACGAAGAGGATGGCGCCGATGATGTAGGCGGCGACCGTCGGCAGGCCCATGCCCATGATGAGGCACCCGATGATGATGAGGAACATGGCGAGATAGAGTTTACCGCCCGATGCGCCGATGAGCCCGGAGGAGAACTTGAGCGCCAGGTTCGACTGGATGGCGACGGCGATGATGATGCCGATGGCGGCGATGGGCACGGCGATTTCCGCGGCCTGTCGCGCGCCGCTGCGCACCACTTCGAACCATTCGGAAACGTTAAGCCAGCTCTTGCGGCGAAGGTAGGCGACCACCACGCACGAGGCCGTGCCGATGACGGCGGCGTATGTGGCCGAAAAGCCCGCGACCAGCATGGCGATCAGCACCAGTGGCGGCAGGAGCAGGTAGAGTCTTCCCGCGATGGGGTCTTCGGGCGTCAGCTCACTCGCATCGAGCGCGAGCGCTCCCTCCGCCCGGGCGCGCAGGTCGATGTAGATAAAGATGGCGGTGTAGAACGCCAGCGCCGGGATGAGTCCGGCGGCTGCGATGCGCGCGTAGGATATCTGCAACATCTCCGCCATCACGAACGCGGCGATGCCCATGATGGGCGGCATCAACTGGCCGCCGGTGGAAGCGATGGCCTCCACGGCGCCCGCGTGCGCCGGCCCGTAGCCGGTCTTCCTCATCAGCGGGATGGTGAAAACGCCCGTCGTCGCCACGTTCGCCACCGCGCTGCCGCTGATCGACCCCATCAGGCTCGAACTCACGACGGCTGCCTTCGCTGCGCCTCCGGCGAAGCGGCCCGCCACCTTGAGCGCGAGGTCGATGAACAACTGCCCGCCGCCGATGCCCGAGTAGACCGCCCCGAAGAGAACGAAGTAGAAGACGAACTGGAGGGAGGTCGCCGTGGTGATCCCCAGTACGCCGTTGGTCGTCATGGTCATGATCTCGACCACTTCGTCGATCGTGAAACCCCTAAAACCGAAAGCGCCGGGCAGCATCTTGCCGATGAACGCATAGGCGAAAAAAACGAGCAAAACGCCCAGGAGCGGCCAGCCCACCGTGCGGCGCACGCCCTCGAACAACAGCACAATGATGAGCGCAAAAGCCGCCACGTCGACGGCGAGCACCGGGTCGATGATTTCCATGCGTTCGGTGAGCCTGGTCGATGAAAGGGCGTAATACGCAAAGACGGCCAGCGTCCCCGCCAGCAGCAGGGCGTCCATCAGGCGGGCGCGCCGCCCCGGAGCGCCTGTTGTACTCAGTGGATTGAAGAGAAGGACGAGCGCCAGCGCCAGAAGCAGGTGGAGGGGCCGCTCGACCAGCGGCGCCTGGGGGTAGAAGACGATCCACATCTGGAACGCCAGCCAGAGGGCGCCGATAGCGAGCGTGACCATGCGCATGGCTCATGAAACCCCGCTGCGAGGAAACGGGGCGGAGGACGAAACCCGCCGTCCCCCGCCCCGCCGTGGCCGGTCTACAGCCAGCCTTTTTCCTTGAAATACTTCGCCGCGCCCGGATGCAGCGGCACCCCGACGCTCGCGGATTTGCCGCCGTTTTCGGGCTTGAAGAATCTCCAGGCCGCGTGGGCCTTGCCCATAGCCTTCTTGTTCTCGGCCAGCGTTTTCGTGATGGTGTAGGCGAGCGAATCCGACATGTCCTTGTGCGCGATGAGCACGGTGCCGAGGTCGACGGCCAACACCTTTCCCTTGATCCCCTTGAACCACTTGCCCGGCACGGCCGCCGTTCTCAAGCCCTGGGCGGCGAGAGCCTTGAGCGCCTTAGGAGGAAAGCTCAGGAAGCGCATCGCGTTGGTGGTCGTGACCTCCGTCACCGTCGGGTGCCTGGGGATGGCGACCTCGAAATAGAGGTCCGCGCGGCCGTCCTTGATGATCGCCGGAATCTGGTTCGCGGCCACCTGGAAGATCTTACCGCCCCGAGCCTTCATGTCCTTGCGGCTCGTTCCCAGCGCAGCCATGAGCATGTCGGCGACGACGGGGACGGTGCTGCCCGCCGGCTTCATGACGATGCGCGCGGGCGGCTTGGAGAGCAGCGCTTTTTCGAGCGTGTCGTTGCCCGTTCGCTTGATATAGCTCTCGGTCACCATGGCGGTGACGCGCACCTTGTTCAGCCCGCCGATGAGCGCGCGGATGTTGTTGTGCTTTTGCTTGTAGACGCCCTGTAGGCCATTGTAGGCCCAAAGCGCCGAAGCCACGTTCGAGAGCGCGATGGTCGCCTTTTTCTTGTCCACGGCGGCGGGATTGCTGACGCCTCCGCCGCGCGCGATGACCTCGGGGTTGCTGCCCTTGGGCAGGCTGGGCTTGAGCAGTTGGGCCAGCGTCGCGCCGAAGACGTACCAGGCCGAACCGGGCCGCATCGCGCCGATGCTGAACGGATCGGCGGCGTACGCCGCAGGAGCGGCGACCAGGGTCGACGCAGCCAGCAGAAGGGCGGCCATGAGGCCCTTGAAGCGTATTCTCTTCTTGAGCATGGGTTTTCTCTCCCTTGTTTGGGTTCCCCTATGAAACGAACGACTATCCGGCTGTCGTGGCTTCCAGCGCCAGCAGGCCCGATTGCTCCACGGCGTTTCTGATCGCCTCGAACGTGCGTCCCTTGGCGACCTCGCTCGGGGGCCGCACGGCGGGCGACTTGAAGCGCCCGGCGAGCACCATCGCCGTCTTCATGCGCGCGTGGGCCTCCCCTGAGGGTTCGCCGCTCGAATAGACGACTTCCTTGAGCGGGAGAATCCGGGCCTGTATCTCCTGCGCGCGGTGCAGGTCGCCGTTCTTTACGGCCTCATAGAGCGCGGTGATGATGTCGGGAATGAACGAGGCGAACCCGACGAGCGCGCCGTCCACGCCCTGCACCATCGAGGCGAGAAGATATTCGTCGTGACAGGTCAGGATCGTCGTATCGGGCGCGTTCTCGCGGATGGAGGCGATGTCGCGCGCGTATTGCGACATCTCGCGCGTGCCGACCTTAAAGCATGTGACCCAGGGAATCTGGCCGAGTTCGCCCAGAAGCTCAGAGCTGTAGCTCGCCTTCGTCCACGCGGGATACACGTGCACCACGAGGTTCAGGTCGGACGCCTCGCCTATCGCCGTGAAGTAGTCGATGACGTGCTGCGGACGATGTCCGAAGCGCAGCCAGTGGTGAAACGGCATCACGAGCAGCCCGTCGGCACCCGCTTCCCGGGCCATCTCGGCGTGTTCTATGCCGTCGCGGATGCCCTCGCACGCGAGACCCGAGATGACCGGCACGCTTCCGCCGACGGCGTCGGCGACGATTCTCGTCACCTCGGCGCGCTCACGCGCGGTGAGTGAGAATACCTCGCCCGTGTGGCCGTTGGTGACGAGCCCGTTCACCCCTTCGAACCCGGCCAGCCATGAGGAGAAGCGGCGCAGTTCGGCCTCGTCGATATCCAGGTTGTCCAGCATGGGAACCTGCATCGCGGGCAGGATTCCCGAATAGCTTCTGCGTTCCACCATGCTTTGTTCTCCTTGTAAGCGCGTTCCGACCGCCGGATGGCGCGGCTTGAGAAACGAAAGATTTCAGCATCAAGACAATAGAATGTGGCGATGATCATTGTAGCCGAGCGGATACGAAATGCAATCCGCCGCTTCAAATGCCGCTTGCCCCAAAAAGAGGAATTTCCGGCTCACGCCTGGCGGCCGGCCCATTTCTGAGAGACCAATACGCCCGCCAGACCGAGGAACCCCAAAGCGCGTAGAAGCAGCGAAGGCGTGAAGAGGAGCGCGGCGGACACCACCAGCAGCATTCGCAGCACCGGCGGCACCGGCGCCAGAAGAAACCCCTGCAAGGCGCCGACCATCGCCAGGAAACCCAAGGTGACGCTGACGGCCGTCAGCAGCATGGGCCCGAAGTTATTTATCTCCAGGAGGTTCGTATAGGCGAAAAGATAAGGCGTAATGAGGAGCGCGAGCGACATGCGCAGCGCCGCGTACGCCGTCTGGTTGACGTCTGATTGCGCGATGCCCGACGCCGCGAAGGCGGCCAGCGCGACCGGCGGGGTAACGCCCGAGGTGAGGATGAACCAGAAAACGATCAGATGAGAGGCCAGAAGCGGAACGCCGAGTTGCTGCAAAGCGGGCACGGCGATGACGGAGACCACGACGTAGGCGGCCACCACCGTCATGCCCATCCCCAGGATATAGCAGACGACGCCCACGAGCGTGAGCGTGAGGAACAGGTAACCGCCGGTGGCGTTGATGATGAAATCGCTGAACTTGATCCCCAGTCCCGTCAACATGATGGCGCCGATCATCAGGCCCACCACGCCCGCCGTGGCGCCCACCACCAGCGAATTCCGCGCTCCCAGCACGAGGGCGTCCAAAAGGCGCCGGGGCGTCAGGCGCGTCTCCCGCCGCAGGAAACTCACCACGACGATGGAATAAATGGCCACCACGGCCGCAAGGTTGGGAGAATGCCCCTGTAAGAGAACGAAAACCATGAAGAAGGCGGGCAGGAGAAGGTGGCCCCCACTCTTTAGGACGGCCTTCAAGGCCGGCACCTCGTCGGCCGGAACCAGACGGATGCCCTCCTTGGCCGCTTCGATATGAACGAAGAAGAGAATCGACAGGAAATAGATGACGGCGGGGACGGCGGCGACGGCGATGACCTCTACATAGGGGATCTCCGTGATGGCGGCGATGATGAACGCGGCCGCTCCCATGATCGGCGGCATGAACTGGCCTCCCGTGGAGGCGGCCGCCTCCACCGCGCCGGCGATGTGGGGCCGGTAGCCCGTGCGCTTCATCAGCGGGATGGTGAAAGACCCCGTGGCCACCACGTTGGCGACGCCGCTGCCCATCATCGAACCCACGAAGCCGCTGGAGATGACCGCCACCTTGGCCGGACCGCCCCGGCTGCGGCCGGCCAGGGCGTTGGCGAACTGCACCAGGAAGTTTCCGCCGCCCGCCTCCTCCAGGAAAGCGGCGAACGCGATGAACAAAAAGACGTAGGACGCATAGGCGTTGATGACGACGCCGAACACCGCCACCTCCGAGGCCATGAACTCCAGGATGCGCTGAAGCGTGAACCCCTTATGGGCGAAGACGATGTCCGGAAGCCAGGGTCCCACGAAAGCGTAGGTCATGAAGATCAGCGCCAGGATCGGCAACACGTTACCCAGCACCCTCCTGCCCATCTCCAGGGAGACGACGATCAGCATGCCGCCGATGACCATATCCATCGCCGTCGGCTCGCCCATGCGTTCCGCGCGGTAGGGCGTGTCCCATATCCAGTAGCCGGCGGCGAAGACCGTGAGCGCTACCAGAAACCAATCGACGGCGCTGGGCCGGGACTGCGGAGAGGAATCGCTCGCCGGGTAGAGGAGGAAGAGAAGGATGCCGGTGAAGATCAGATAGTATCCCCGGTGGCTGTGCGTCGAGAAAATCCCGAAGGTTCCCGTGTAGATGTAGAAAAGGGAGAAGACGACGGCGACGGCCATCACCATGTAACGCAGTGACCCCTCGATCCGCCTCGTCTGAGGCAGCCCCGTTTTGCGAGCCATGCCATTACTCCTCGGCGAAATGGAACCCGGGCCCCAACGGCCGGCGGCCGACGCCGCGGGGCCCGGGCGAAGTTTCCGGCTTTGAGATTTACTTCATGCCCTTCTCACGCCAGTACCTGGCCGCGCCCGGATGCATGGGCAGACCGGACTTGCGCGACTCTACGACTCCGTTGTCCACCCCTCGCATCAGCCTGTGGATCTTGGGCAGCACCTTCTTGATCCGGGGAGTGAATACGGTTTTGACGATGTCGTAGGCGATTTTCTCCGGCACACGTTTGTTAATCACCCAGAAAACCGTGTTCCAAATCGTGGGATAAGGCTCCTTGACGGTCTTGAACACTTTCGTGGGATCGTAGGTGCCGGGCCAAAATCCGGCATACGTCTTGATGAACAACTTGCGTTGGACCTCGCTCATGCGCACGAGGCGAATGGGCCGCTGCGCATCCAGGGAAAGAGTCCAGGCCGAATGCAATCCGTTCTGGGCCGCGGCGTCGAGGCGGCCGTCGATCATGGCGGTGGTCTCATCGGCGTAGGTCAGATACTTGACCGCCTTTATCTTTTTCATCAGGCCGAAGGCTTCCAGGGCCATTTTGAAGTTCTTGATGCTCCCGCTGCCGGCCGGGCCGCCGGCGATGGTCTTGCCGGCCAAATCGTCGAACGTCTTGATGCCGGAACTCTTCAGCGCGAGCACCCCGAACGGGCTGTCGTAGAATTTCATCAGCACCCGAACGTCCTTGGCCGGCTTCTTGCCCTTGAAGGATCTGACCCCGAGATACGCCTCCGCCATGGTCGGCGCGTGAGCGATGGCCATATCCAGATCCCCCGTGGCCATGCGGCGCACGTTCTCCACGTCGCCCTGGGTGGACTCCGCCACCACGTTGAGAGACTTGATCTCCCGGGTCAGGATGGGCGACAAGCCGCCCGCCATGTAAAACCACCCGCCTCCGGGGCGGCTGCCCGCGAAGTTGAGATACACCGTGGCGGCTTCTACGGGCGCGGAACTCAAATGGACGCCCATCAGGGACATGGCTACCAATCCTGTGAGGACGGCTCCACTGATGCGGGGGAGACACTTAAATCTGTTACGCATGATCGGTACCTCCTTTGGGAGATGGAAAGAATCACCGGCGGGCGGATTGAGCCGCCATTCAACCGGATGAAACGCTATGAAACGACGCCGGGGAGTCGACGATGGCGACCACCCGGGGCCTGGCAACGCTCGCCCCTCGGCGCAAAAAGTCCGTGAAGCTTTTTTTGAGCTGCGGTGCGCACCGGCTTGGAAAGATATTCGAAGGCGGGTTCCCGCCCGGATTTTCTGGGGTTGATTTCGCATTCATCACCGGCGCAGACCACCGGCAAAAACCACGCAGATATAGTGCTCATCAATTACCCTCTACGCTCAGGAAAGAAGATGGACCAACTATTGCGATGAATATATGAACAAAATAGTAGAATACGGAAGCCTATCGTGCAAGCGGGCGCTCATTCTTGCTCGGCTGCCTGGGAGGCCCACACTCGAGTAACCATTCGACTTTTCATATTGGCGTCCGGGTGCTAGGCTTTTCAAATTCCGTGAGCAATCAGGCAAGAACTCTTTTGGGCGACGAACCCCTTCTAGGAAAGGAGACTTCGCGTGGGCTCCCCCGTAGCTGTAGTGGGCGCCGGCATGATGGGCCACGGCATCGCCCTTCATTGCGCGATTTCCGGCGCAAGCGTCACACTGACCGACATGGATCCGGCGCAACTGGAATCCGCCCTGGAGTGGATGGAGGGCGACCTCCGCATTTTACGAGAATACGGCCTGGTTCCTTCCGAGACCCCGTCTCCACTTTCTGAGCGCGTATCTCTCGTTGCGAGCGTTGAAGAAGCGGCGGCGAAGGCCCACTTCGTTTTCGAGGCGGTCTATGAAGACCTGGACGTCAAACAAGGCGTCTTCCGTGAACTGGATGAACACGCCTTGCCCGAAGCCGTGCTCGCCACGACCACCTCGTCGCTCCGCGTGGCGGACATCGCCCAAGCCGTTTCCGATCCCGGCCGCGTGATCGGCGCCCACTGGGCGAATCCCCCGCACATTCTCCCGCTCGTGGAAGTGGTTCTCGGCCCCGCTACGAGCGAGGAGGCGCATGCCGGGCTCCTCGCCTTTTTGAAGAAAATCGGAAAAGCGCCCGTCTCCTGCCGGGACGTCCCAGGCTACATCGTCAACCGCTTGCAGTACGCCATGCTGAACGAAGCCATCAGCCTGGTGGAGCGAGGATTCACCACCCCCGAAGACGTGGACGAGGCCGTCCGGCACGGCTTCGGAATCCGTCTGGCCTGCAAAGGGCCGTTCGAATGGAACGATCTCCTTCACGACGCCGACATCACGCTGAACATCTTCGAGAACCTCTACAAGGCCGAAGGCGACGCCAAGTTCAAGCCCTCTCCCTGGTTGTTGGCCCGACTCGAACAAGGCGAACTGGGACTCTCCACGGGAAAGGGATGGCGCGACTATGGGGGGCGCTCGCGAGAAGAACTCATCAAGGAAAGGGATACGGTGGTTCTGAGAGCGGTCCGGGCCTTGCGGGAATTGGGGATAATCCAGGGCGCGCCTGCGAACCGACCCGACCAGCCGTCCCGATAGACGCGCGGCGCGTCACTGCATCATCAGTCGTCTTCCTCGTCGATAAAGCGCACCTGGGACGCCAGTCCCATCAGAGCGGCCAGGGCCTCGAAGCGGCGCACGACGACCTCGCCCAGCATGTTGCGGTCACGCCGGCGGCACCTGAGCTTGAGAGAACCCCGGCGCGGGGCGGGCTTGAGCGAAAAGCGCCCCAGCACCCCCGGCACGCCGCCGCACAGGGTCTCGCCCAGGCGAACGACGGAGCCCATGACCCGCGCGCGCCCGGCGGTTTCCTCATCCAGCAGCCGCTCGACGTTGCGCAGATCCCCGTGGGTCTCGCGGCTCGTATAGCGCCCGAAAACGGCCAGGGCGATAAATACCCGCTCCTGGTGGCTGACGTGCAGGGCGCGCGCGTGGAGCACCTCGGCGCCGGCCTGGGCGGCCCGGTAATCGGGGTGCACCCGCCAGCCGACGTCGCTCAGCAGGCAGACGGCGTGGCGCAGGCGGCGTTCGGACGCGCTTTCTTCGGGAAAAAGGTTTTCCGTCCAGGTGAGCAGTTCGGGGACGTGATCGGGAAACCGCGCGGTGCGGGCATGGATGTCGCCTGCCGCGCTGAGCAGCGGATCCTCCATCCGGCTCCGCTTCCCCAGACGCGCAAAAGCGAACCCCTCGCGCAGGCCGTCGGCGGAGAAGACGACGTCGCGCGGCGCGGCCGCCGCCAGCAGGCGGTCCATCACCAGCGCGGCGAGCGGCAACAAATCGAGCCGCCTGCCCGAAACGCCCCGGATGCCCGTCAACGACTCGCGGCTCTGCCAGGCGACCAGACCGGCGATTTTGGCGAGGTCGCCGCAGCGCAGCCGGTAATGGTGAATGATGTTGAGCGGATAGCCCGAATGCGCCATGTGGGCGTGCGCCAGCGCCCGCCAGTTGCCGCCGACGGCGTAGAATGCGCGCCCGCGCATTTTGGCGAGCCAGGGCAACTCGGCCAAAGCCTCGTCGATAATCTTCCGCGCGCGCTTGCGCTGGCCACCCGCTGCGGCGAAGAGGTTGAGCGGCCCCAGAGGCAGCGTCGCCTGCTCGGCGATAGCGCCATCGAGCAGATGGACCAACTCTAGACTGCCGCCCCCCAAGTCGCCCACGACGCCGTCCGCCCCGGGCGCTCCGCTCAGCACGCCGAGCGCCGCCATCTCGGCTTCTTCGGCGCCTGAGAGCACGCGCACGCGAACACCGCACCGCCGCTCCACCTCGGCGACGAAGGCGCCGCCGTCCTCCGCGTCGCGCACCGCAGCGGTGGCGACGGCGTCGAAGCGCGCCACTCCCATTGAGCGCAACAGGACACCAAATCGCTCGATGTTCAGGAGCGCCTGTTCGACGCCTTGCGGATCAAGCCGCCCGGTGTCGTGCAAATTGCGGCCCAGGCCGCACAGGATTCTTTCGTTGAACATGGGCAGGGGCGCGCGCCTAAGGCCCTCGAACACGACCATGCGGATCGAGTTCGAACCAATGTCGATTACGCCGTAGCGCGCCTCGGCGCCGACCGCCTCTTCCGCAGGACCCGGCTGTTCAGCCATCTTCCGCAATACGCAACCTCGCCGGGCCGCCGGCCCGCCTGAGCGCGCTTCCGCGGCCGGACAGACTCGGATTCGTCATGAAATAGGTGTGCGCCGTGAAATCTTCTTCGCCGTGCGGCGCGCGCTCGTAGCCGCCGTCGCCGGACATGTTCCAGCTTTGCGCATCGTCCTTGTAATTGGCCACCATGATCTGTTCGAGCACCTGCTGATGCACGGTTTCGTTTTCTATCGGCACCAGCACCTCGCAGCGGCGATCGAAATTGCGCGGCATCCAGTCGGCCGAGGTCATGAACACCTTCGCATGAGGGGAGGGCAGCGGGTGGCCGTTGGCGAAACAGACGATGCGCGAGTGCTCCAGAAAACGCCCGATGATGCTCTTGACCCGGATATTCTCGGACAGGCCCGGCACGCCCGGACGCAGGCAGCAGATGCCGCGCACCACGAGATCGATCTGAACGCCTTGGGCGCTCGCCTGGTAGAGCTTGTCGATCACCGTTCCATCGACCAGTGAGTTCATTTTCGCCCATACCGCGGCGGGCCGTCCGGCCTCGGCGTTGGCTATTTCCTCGTCAATCATCTCCAGTACGCATTTTCGCAACCCCGAAGGCGCCACGGCGACGCACTCGAAGCTGCGCGGCAGCGCATAGCCGGTGGTGAGATTGAACACCTGCGCGGCGTCGTGGGCGAGCCGCTCATCGCAGGTGAAAAACGACAAATCGGTATAGACCCGCGCGGTGATGGGATGATAATTGCCGGTGCCGAAATGCACGTAGCTGCGCAGATCTTCGCCCTCGCGCCGCACGACGCAGGTGATCTTGGCGTGGGTCTTGAGCTTCATGAAGCCATAGACCACGTGGACGCCTGCGCGTTCAAGCGATTGCGAGAGCTTGAGGTTGGTCTCCTCGTCGAAGCGCGCCTTGAGTTCCACCATCGCGGTGACCGATTTGCCCGATTCCGCCGCCGCGATGAGCGCCTTGACGATGGGCGACTCGGCCGTCGTGCGGTAGAGCGTCTGTTTTATCGCCAGCACGTTCGGGTCGGCCGCCGCCTGTTCGAGAAACTGCACCACCACGTCGAAACTCTCATAGGGGTGGTGGACGACGATGTCCTTTTGGCGAATCGCCGCGAAGCAATCGTTGTCGTACTCGCGGATGCGCTCGGGAAAGCGCGCCCGGTAGGCCGGGAAAATCAGATCCGTCCGCCCGCAATCGATTAACTCGTCGAGTTGCGCCATGCCGATGGTGCCGGTCAGTACCGCGATGTCTTCCGGCTGCGCGTCGAACTCGTCTGTCACCAACTCACGCAGCGAGTCCGGCATGTCGACGCTCAGGTTCAGGCGCACCACGCCGCCGAGCCGCCTCTGGCGCAGCATGGTCTCGAACAACAGGACGAGGTCTTCGGCCTCCTCTTCGTATTCGATGTCGCTGTCGCGGATCAGGCGGAACACGCCGCTGCCGATAATTTGGTAGCCGGGGAACAACTGCTCGATGAACAGCCGCACCAGATTCTCCAGCGCGATGAAGCGAATTTCCTCTCCCGGCAGGCGGGTGAAGCGGCGCACCTGATCGGGCAGGGGAACCAGAGCCCGCATTTTCCTCGCGCCCTCGGTGGCTTTGAGCTCTAACGCAAGCGAGAAACCTCGATTCGCGATGAACGGAAACGGATGCGCCGGGTCGATGGCCAGGGGCGTCAGAACGGGAAAGACCTGTTTCAGGAAGTAATTGCCGAGCCATTCGATATCCTCGGCGCTTAAATCCTTCGTGGTGACCATCGATATACCGGCCTCGGCGAGTTCGCCTTGCAAGCGCGTCCACACCGCTTCCTGTTCGCGAATGAGCCGCGCGCTTTCCTCGGTGACTTCGGCCAACTGCTCGGCGGGCGTGCGGCCATCGAGGCTCTTCTGGGTCACGCCGTTGGCCACTTGGCCCTTGAGACCCGCCAAGCGCACCATGAAGAATTCATCGAGATTGCTCGCCGATATCGACAGGAAGCGCAGCCGCTCGAGCAGGGGATGGCGGAGGTTGCTCGCCTCGGCGAGCACGCGCCAGTTGAAGGCGAGCCAGGAGAGCTCGCGATTCAGATAGCGGCGGCGCGGATCGAGGATCGGCTCGATCGCGACGGATGAGGATTCCTCTTCGGCCAGGGGCGTCATGCTCTGCGTCCTCTATGGATGCCTCGTGAAACCTACCGGCTCAAGGCGACGCGAACCCGAAAAGATCATTCGAAACAACCGGAAGGACTCTGCGACGCCGCCCTGATGACGAGCGCATTCTAATCCGCGCGAAAGGCTGAATGCAATTCATGACTCGGCCACTTTGCCGCTATTTTATGCTCGACAGTCGCTAAACATGTGTACTCAAGACATATGAAACTGGTGGAGGCGGCGGGAATCGAATCCGCGTCCGCAAGGCTTCCGTCGTGAGCGTCTACGCGCGCCTATTCATCGAGCTGCGCACTCTTCACGATGTATCCGCCGGACTTTTTGTCGTATTCCAGTTCCAGCATCCCGCGGGCTTTCGCGTCTTCGAGCAGGTGTTTGAACGTTTTGTATCCGTGATAGGATTCGCTGAATCCTGGTTTGCGGCGTTTCAGGGCCTGCTTCACCATCGACCCCCAGACCTTTTCTTCCTCGCCCCGCTCCCGGGCCAAGTCCTCGGTCGTCTCCAGTACCAGATTGAGCCCTTCCAGCCGTTTTTCCTCGTCGCCGTCGACGACTTTCTTTCTTCCGGCGCTGGGGGCCGGCCGTTTCCGTTTGGCCTTTCCCTGTTTTTCGGATTCGCGCATCAAGTCGTCGTAATAGATGAACTCGTCGCAGGTCGAGGTCAGCAAGTCGGAGGTCGAGTTCTTTACGCCGACGCCGACAACCACCTTGTTGTTCTCGCGGAGCTTGCTGACCAAAGGCGAAAAATCGGAATCGCCGCTGATAATCACGAAGGTATCGACGTGCGCCTTGGTATAGCAGAGGTCCAATGCGTCGACGACCATGCGAATGTCGGCGGAGTTCTTGCCGGACATGCGGACGTGCGGTATTTCGATCAACTCGAAGGCCGCCTCGTGCATGGGAGCCTTGAATTCCTTGTAACGCGCCCAATTGCAATAAGCTTTCTTGACGATAATGCTGCCCTTGAGCAGTATGCGCTCCAGCACCCTTTGAATATCAAAATCCGCGTATTTGGCGTCGCGAACGCCAAGGGCGATGTTTTCGAAATCGCAAAACAGGGCCATGTTCTGAATGGCGCTTTTTTCGGTCATTTCAACTCCCGTTCGATCGGCGGCGCATGGCGCTTATCCGCCCCGGCCATGACGCAAGACGAGACGTTATCGTCCGCTATGTCGCCGCAGGTATTGTATTCTGGTGGAGGCGGCGGGAATCGAACCCGCGTCCGCAAGGCTTCCGTCTTGAGCGTCTACGCGCGTAGCCGGTGGTAAGGGTTTCGCCCAATCTCAAGCCCACCGGCGGGCAATCCTCCGGGCTAGTCCGATTAGAATTCGCCTAGCAGGTTCCGGACCGAAACCTGGGTCGGCTAGTCCGCATCATGACGCTCCACACCCCACCCGCGAACGAGGCGAGGGGGAACGCTCGCTAGCGTTTAAGCAGCGAGAGCCAGCTCGTTGTCGGCTGGTGAGATTTTGCCACATTGATAACGGGGCCAAGTGGCGTCCCCGGCGCGCAGCTCAGACTTCAAATCCTCCCGTCGAAGCCAGATCGCCCCCATAAGAGATGAAGCTCAGGCTCCGGGGCGGCGATCATCGCCCCGCGCCCGATTCTATATACCCTATTTTCGCCTACCCCACATTTCGGGGTAGAAGACGTAGCACAGATACGCGGCGGGGAGCGCGAAAATCAGCCAGAGCCAGAGCAACAGGCCCTCGAAGGCTCCCGGCCAGGTGGCGCAGACGGCCAGACCAAGCGCCATCATCGAAATTTTCAGCAGGCTCACCTGCCACCAGCGCATCGTATAGTCTTTGATAATGCGCATCACCCCCGGTTCCTCTCTCTCAGCGCGCGCGCGATCTCACGATTCGCGTCGCGTTTTTTGAGTTCCTCGCGGCGATCATGGAATTTCTTGCCCTTGCCCACGCCGATCTCCACCTTCGCGCGGCCCCGGGCGAAATACATCTTCATCGGCACGAGCGTCATGCCCCGCTCGTTCACGCGGCCAATCAGGCGCCCGATCTCCCGCTTGTGGAGCAGGAGCTTTCTCCGGCGCGTGGGCTCGTGGTTGTTAATGTTGCCGTGCCCGTAGGGGCTGATGTGGCAATCGACCAGCCAGGCCTCGCCGCCGAAGATGTCGCCGTAGCTCTCCTTTAGATTCGCGCGCCCCTCGCGGAGCGCCTTCACCTCCGTGCCCGTGAGTACGAGGCCCGCTTCGTATGTTTCATCGATCGCATAATCGGCGCGGGCGCGCCTGTTCTCCGCGATGATTTTAATGCCGCCCGCCATCGTCAACCTCACGAAACCCGAGAAAAAGAAAGAGGAGCGCATCGCTCCCCGCGTCTCCCTCATATCAAGAAACAATATAGCCCCTCACAAGATTTTTCGCCACAAGGAAAATTCATCAAGAAACAGAAGGTAGGGAATCAGGAGTTCAAGCCATATGGGTAGTTCAGCGGCGGCGCCCCCGCTTGGGCGCAGGCTTTCCCCCTTTTTTACGCCGGGGAGTCGGGGGCTTCTTCCTCTCGGGGCGGCGCATACCGCTGAGCCCGGCGAGACGGCGTGAGGCGGGCGCATCGCCGGCCACCTCTCTCGTACCGCCCGCCTGTAGCTGAAAGGTGACGCGACGCGCCGCCAGATCCACGCCTTCCACCCGCACGGTGACGGGGTCTCCCAGGCGAAACCGCCGGCCGGACCTTCGGCCCAGAACCGCGTGTTCCTCGGGAATGAAACGGTAATAGTCATCCGTCATGAATTCGAGCGGCGCCATGCCCTCCACGAAAATGTCCTCCAACTCCACAAAAATCCCGAAATTCGCGACGCCCGAGACGTGGCCGTGAAAGCGCTTGCCGATTTTATCGCGCATGAAGAGCGCCTTCATGAAATGCACCATCTCGCGCGAGGCGGCCTCAGCCACTCGGTCTTTCTCGGAAATATCATGGCAAAGGGCGGCGAGCGGTTTCGCCTGCGGTTTACGCTTATCACCGCGCATGAGCCTTTGGAGCCTTCTGTGAACACACAGGTCCGCGTAGCGGCGGATAGGCGAGGTGAAATGCGTGTAGTGCTCGAAACCAAGCCCGAAGTGAAGAGCCGGTGCGGCCTGATAGCGCGCGAGCTTCATGCTTCTTAAAGTGGCGAAATTCACGTAGCGCTCCACCTCGGAACCCCTTACGGCGTCGAATACCTCCTGAAACCCTCCGGGGCGCTTTAACGCTTCCAGACGGGGCGCTTTCAGACCCAGTTTGGAGAGAATCGTCCTTAATCCCTCCAGGTTGTCCTCGGCGGGCGGGTCGTGGACGCGGAAGACCGAGGCTCCGCCCATCTGGCTAAGATATTCCGCCACCGCCCGGTTCGCCGCCAGCATGCACTCTTCAATCAGCCGGTGCGCCGAGGTTCTGGGCGCACGCTCAACGCCTGCCGGCATTCCCTCCTCATCGAGTAAAACCTGGGCTTCGGGCAGATCGAAATCGAGACTGCCCCGGCGCATGCGCCCCGCGTGGAGCTTATCCGCAAGGGCCGATAACTCCCGGAGCGGCCCCTCTAACGCGCGAGCGCTCTCCATCTCGTTTTCCTGAGAAATTTCAGCGCCTTCCAGAACGGCGGCAGAGCCGCGATAGGTCAAAGAGGCGCGCGAGCGAATCCGCGCGAAGGTGGGCCGCATCCCCGTCTGGTTGCCGTACCGGTCGAAATCGATGAAGACGCTCAAGGTGCGGCGCACCGCTCCCTCGCCCAGAGAGCACACCTCGCCCGTGAGGCGGGGCGGCAGCATGGGCACCGCCCTATCCGGCAAGTACACGCTCGTCCCCCGGTCGCGGGCTTCTTTATCGATCGCGCCGCCTGGCTTCACGTAATGGCCCACGTCGGCGATGTGCACGCCGAGGCGGCGGCCACCTTTGATTTTTTCAATCGAAACCGCGTCGTCGCGGTCCCTGGCGTCGAATGGATCGATGCTGAACGCGCACAGGTCCCTCGAATCCTCCACCCCCTCGGGGAAGGGAGTATCCTCCCCCGGCGGGTATATTCTCGCCTCCTCATCCAGAACTTTTTCGGGGAAATCCTCATGTATCCCGTGCTTGGCGAGCACCATCCGCCCCTCGGCGGCGGGATCTTCGGGATAGCCGAACGACTTCAGGATGCGTCCTTTGGCCGGTTCCCTCTGGGTCGGATAGCGGCTTATCTCGACCTCCACCCATTCACCGCGCCTGGCTCCCTCCCGGCTCCCCGCTTCGAGCAACACGAGATGCGGTATGCGATTTTCCTGGGGCTCCACCCACGCGCTTCGGCCTTCCACGCAAAGCCTGCCCACCAGGGTTTCGTGCGCGCGCTCCATCACGTCGAGCACGCTGCCCTCGCGCCTCCCGCCCGCATCGACCTTCTCCACCCGGGCGGAAACCAGATCGCCGTCCATCGCGCCGCGCGTGCGTGTTTTCTTGATCATGATGTCGAGGGGGTTTTCCTCATTCTCCGTCTGCTTCGGCACGACGAACCCGTAGCCTTGTCCGTGCCCCCGGAAGATTCCCTGATATATGGAGAGAGAGCCCGGCGTCGAATAGCGTCCGCGAACGCGGGTGAGAGCGCCTTCTTCCGCCATGGCGCGCAGGCGTTTCCTGAACGAAGGCCGCGCGGCGGCGGAAACTTCGAGCAGGCGCACGAGTTCGCGCACGGCCATGGGCCTGTCCTCTTTGGCGAGCAGGTCGCGTATCTTCTTATCGCCTGGAATCGTGTCTGGTTTTCGCCTCACGAAGGATTCAACTCATTCGACTTCCTGGACAAAGACCTGATGGCAGTCCACGAGTTCGCCATCGGCGAGTTGCACGCACGTCAGACACCCGCCACTTACGGCGCGCGTGTCGATGCCCAGGTAATACGGGAGTTTGTTTTTTATCTCCCATCCCGGGGTGTGACCGAATACGACGGGCTTGCCGAAATCATATTCGGCATCGAGAAATTCCTCTCGTATCCAGACCATATCCATCGGGTCCTGGCGGTCGATGGGAACGCCCGGCCTCAGACCCGCATGAACGAAGATGAATCCACGGCTTACGTGAATCCACAAAAGCCCATCGAAAAATTCCCGATGCGAGGGTGGGAGCAGAACCTCGCCCATCCCGTCCGGGTCATAGCTCTCAAGGGTCGCGTCACCGCCGTTCACGAGGTAGACGCCCGGATAATAGTTCCCGCCTCCGTCCAGATAATCCAAAAGCATGTCCTCATGGTTCCCCTGTAAAAAAACGGTGTTGGGAAATTCGCGCTTGAAACCGATCAAAAACTCGACCACGGCCCTGGAATCCCGCCCCCTGTCGATGGAATCACCGAGAAAGACGATTTCATCCTCTTCCTTGAAGTGTACGCGCTCCACCAGGGCTTCGAGCATGTGGATCTGGCCGTGAATGTCGCCGACCGCATAGAGATTGGACATGGCGAAGCAAGGGCCTCCCGGTGAATTCGACCCTCAAGCATCATTGCGGGCGGATGGGACCGACGCGCTCGATTCTATGGCGCGCGCGCTAGAGTGCGCAAGGTGCGGGGTGTTCTTCAGACGATGAAATTCCCGGTTCGCAGACCAAGCCCAAGGCTACTTCAACTCGCCCCAGTTATCTCCCGTGCTCACGTCCACCTCGAGCGGAACGCGCAGGTCCATCGCGCCCTGCATCTCCTCTGCGACCAAGGCGGCCACCTCTTCGATTTCTCCGGGCGGTATCTCGAACAAGAGCTCATCGTGCACCTGCACGAGCATGCGCGCTTCTCTCTCTTCTCTCTTCAGGCGATCGGCGATGGCAATCATCGCGATCTTGATGACGTCGGCGGCGCTGCCCTGGATGACGGAGTTCACCGCCGTTCGCTCGGCGGCGTTTTTCGCGTTGCGGTTCCTGCTGTTCAGATCGGGCAGATACCTGCGCCGCCCCATGATGGTGGAAACGTAGCCGTGCGCCCTGCCCTTCTCGATGGTCTCATCCACGAAGGCGGGCACGGCGGCGAAGCGCTCGAAATAGGTGTCGATGAACGAGCGCGCCTCGGACTGGGGGATGCCGATGGTCTGGGAAAGGCCAAAGGCCCCCTGCCCGTAGATGATACCGAAATTCACCGCCTTGGCGACGCGGCGCATCTCGGAGTTCACCACGTCGAGGGCCACGCCGTAGACGGCCGAGGCGGTCGTGGCGTGAATGTCCTCCCCCTTGCCGAAGGCGTCGACGAGGGCCGGGTCGTTCGTGAAATGCGCCAGCACCCGCAGTTCGATCTGGCTGTAATCCGCCGATAGGAGCTTCCACCCATCCTCGGGCAGGAAGGCCCGGCGTATCTCGCGGCCCAGATCCGTGCGGATGGGGATGTTCTGCAAATTGGGGTCCGAACCACTCAACCGGCCCGTGGCGGCGACCGTCTGGTTGAAGCGCGCGTGGATGCGGCCCGTCTGCGGGTTCACCAACTCGGGCAGGGTGTCCACATAGGTGTTCTTGAGTTTGGAGAGCTGTCTGAAACTCAAAATCTCCTGGGGAAGGGGGTGCTGGGGCGCGAGCCTCTCCAGCGTGTCGATGTCGGTGGAGGGACCCGTTTTCGTTTTCCTGAACACCGGAAGGTTCAGCTTTTCGAACAGGATGACGCGCAACTGCTGGGTGGAGTTGATGTTGAACTCCTCACCCGCCATTTCGTGGATGTAGCCCCGCATCTGCTCGAGGCGCAATTCGAGTTCTTTTCCCATGTTCTGTAAAAATTCCCGATCCAGCCGGATGCCCGCCCGCTCCATATCGAGCAGGACGCGCAGGAGGGGAACTTCCATTTCCTCGAAAAGGTTCATCAGCCCGTCGTTTTTAAGCTGCGGGGCCATCTCCACGGCCAGGCGATACGTGATGTCCGCATCCTCGCAGGCGTAAGGGGCCGCTGCGTCAACGGGCACGCGGGAGAAGGGAATCTGCTTGGCGCCCTTGCCGCAAAGGTCGGCGTATTTGATGGTCGTCACCCCGAAATACTCCTGCGCCAGATGGTCCATCCCGTGGCTTCTGCGGCTCGAGAGCAGGAGATAGGAGGCGAGCATGGTGTCGAACAAGGGGCCGCGAACCTCTCGGCCGGCCTCTTTGAGCACCGCGATGTCGTATTTGATGTTCTGTCCGATTTTTTCGATTTCAGTCGATTCCAGCAGCGGAGAGACCTCGGCGAGCACGTCCTCCAGTAGAAGCTGGGGGCCGGAATCCATCGTTTCATGCCCCACGGGAACGTAGAACGCGCGCCCCGCACGGGCGGAGAAGCTAAAGCCCACGATTCGCGCCTTCATGGGGTTGAGCGAGGTGGTTTCCAGATCGAACGCGAAGCGCCCCGCGCCTTCGAGCTCTCCAATCATCGACTTGAGTTCGTCAGAGGTGCGGATGACGTGGTAATCGCGCTCCCCTTCTTCGGATGGGGAGGCCGCTTCCTCGGGCGCATCCTCGGCCGCACCGGATTCACCGTAGCCGGGAAGCAGTTCGATGACGTTCTTGAATTCGAGTTCCTCGACGAAAAGTTTTCTGCCCGCCTCGATATCGGCGTCGCCCAGACGGCACGACTCCAGGTCTCCTTCGAGCACCAGATCGCGCTTGATGGTGCAAAGCTCCCGCGAGAGTTTCGCCAACTCCACATTTTCCTCGATGCTCTGGCGCTGTTTGGGGCGTTTTATCTGATCCGTGGAGGCGAGCACCTCATCCAGCCCGCCGAACTGCTGAATCAGGGCGACGGCGGTTTTCTCCCCGATGCCCGGCACGCCCGGAATGTTGTCCGCCGTATCTCCCATGAGCGCCTGGATATCCACGAATTTTTCGGGCGGCACGCCCCATTTGGCCTCGATTTCCGCCGGCCCCATCTCCTCGTCCTTCATCGGGTCCCAGATGCGGACGTTTTCTGAGACAAGCTGCGCGAAATCCTTATCGGCCGTGACCAGGACGACCTCGTAGCCCTCCTCTTCCGCGCGCGCGGCCAGCGTGCCGATGATGTCGTCCGCCTCGGCCCCCGCCTGGACGAGAAGCGGGATGCGCAACACCTCGATGACGCGGTGCATGTAGGGGATCTGCTCGACCAGGTCTTCCGGCGCGGCGTCCCGGTTCGCCTTGTAGGCGGGGTAGAGGTCGTGGCGGAACGTGGGCTCGGGGCGATCGAAGGCGACGGCGACGTACTCGGGCGCGCGGTCGCGGATT
Organism: bacterium; assembly: GCA_965261085.1. Classification (GTDB taxonomy): domain Bacteria; phylum UBA8248; class UBA8248; order UBA8248; family UBA8248; genus Bin107. Next base: position 1,369,887 of record OZ253442.1, on the reverse strand, counting down.
ACGTTCAGGAGCATTCTGGCGAAAGCCAGGGTGGCGCCCGTGGGCGCGCCCTTCGAGTTCGAAAGACGCTGGCGCATCATGGCGTAATAGGCCCGGAACATGTAGCCCGAGCCGTCGATGAGATAGATTTCTTTTTTTTCTTCCGTCATGTCTTATCACGTGAAAGAGGAAAGGAGGCGGTTCCGGTTCAAATTTGCACGGAAGCGATTTTCCCGCAACTCAGGCCCACGTTTCGAGCCGCCGGCCCGGCTCTTTTATACACCGCCTCGTTCTCATTGTAATCTCGCGTATCGTATCCCCTCCGCCGCGCGGACGCATCGACGCTCCCGATCTTTCCCCTCCCCCTCGAGGCTTAAACCCGCCCGAGGAGAAGGGTTTGACCCGACCGGGGAGAGAGGAATGACGTTTTTTGCAGGGGCAGCTCGCCAACCGTCCCTACGCAGGCGAGCGATTCCGCATTCGCCCGCATTCGCCGTCATGGCGCGGGTTTGGGCGTGCGGCAGGATCTCCGTGCGATACCATAGGATGCTGTTTTTTCAAAAAGGCGTGAATTCCTGAAAATATCGATAAATTGACGGGGTTTTTCGATAAAAAAATAAAACGTATCCAATTGATATATATATGGTTATACGCGATTATCCCTCTTCTGCGCAGGAAGACGGGGGGCTTTGCTCTTTACCCCATCCTTGATATCCTACCCGCGTTCTAAGCGTCTGTTCCTGTAACCCTAAAGCCGTGCAGGAGGAGTTCCCATCCATGACAGGATGTTGTGACAATGAGGGAGAGATAAAAAGCGCGGTTCGTGAGCTGTATGCGAAAGTAGCCGCCGGGGAGGTCTCCTGCTGCGGGGAGGCGGGCGCCGAGATGCCCATGGGCGCTGCGAACATAAAAACCATCGGCTATGCGAAAGAGGACGTGGAGCAGCTTCCGGCTGATGTCTTGAGCGCAAACGCGGGATGCGGGAACCCCATTGCGGACGCGCATCCCAAACCGGGCGAGACGGTGCTGGATTTGGGCTCGGGCGCGGGGCTGGACTGTTTTCTCGCCGCGAAGGAGGTGGGACCTCACGGGAGCGTCATCGGCCTGGACATGACGGACGCCATGCTGGAGAAGGCCGAGAAAAACAGGCAAAGCCTGGGCGTTCACAACGTCTCGTTCAGAAAGGGCGAGATGGAGAACATGCCGATTGAGGACGAGGCGGTCGACATCGTTATCAGCAACTGCGTCATCAATCTCTCGCCGGACAAGGCGGCCGTGTTCCGCGAATCTTTCCGCGTCCTGCGCGGGGGCGGGCGTTTCGTGGTTTCAGACGTCATCCAGGTGTCCGAACCCGCCGGAGACGCCACCTCCATCGCGGATTGGTGCGCGTGCATCGCAGGCGCCATCCGAGACGACGCGTATATCGCCGCGCTGCGCGAGGCGGGTTTCGTCGACGTGGAAATCATCAACCGAAAGCCCTACGTCGCCCCCGAACTCGCGAGCGCGACCATCCGGGCCGTCAAGCCCTGAGTTTCTTCGGTCTCAGCTGACGTCTTGAATATTGAGAATCCACCGCTCAGACCCCTTCTCTGCTTCATGGCGAGAGCCGCTCCATCATTGACACCCCTCGTCCACGGGTGCTAACAATCCGGGTCGGCCCTTTCGCTTATGGAGATGACCAGAATGCACATCGACGCCCATTGCCACATATACCCGGACGAATACTTTGAAATCCTGGAAAAAGAGGGTCCGCGCTATGGCGTGAGGCTCATGACGAACGCGGAAGGCGAGCGCGTCGTGGACATCAAGGGCATGATGCACCCGCCCATCGAGCCTTTCACCAACGTCGAACTACGCCTCCAGACCATGGCCGAGATGAAGCTGGACATGAATATTCTATCCTTCTCATCGAACCCGGGCGTCTACTGGGCCGATGACGGTCTGGCGGTGGAACTCTGCCAGGCGGCGAACGACGCCTACGCCAGTATCATCGAAAAACATCCGACCAAATTTCATGGCCTGGCCTCCCTGCCCGCGCAGAACGTCGACCTCTCGGTGAAGGAACTCGATCGTTCCGTCAACAAGCTGGGGCTCAAGGGCGGGTTTCTGAGCACGAACGTGAACGACCGCTATCTCGATGATGAGAGTTTTTACCCCCTCTACGAGGCTGCCTCAGGTCTGAACGTACCCATTATCGTTCATCCGGCCAACCCGGCGGGCAAAGACCAGATGAAGGAATACCACCTGTTCAACCTCGTCGGGTTCCCCACGGAGAGCGCGAACTGCATCGGCCGCCTGATTTTCTCCGGCCTTTTCGACAGGCTGCCGGACCTCACCTTCATCTTCTTACACGGCGGGGGAACCGCGCCCTACCTCATCGGCCGTTTCGGGCATGGCTGGAAGGTGCGGCCCGAGTGCGAAAAAATATTGCGCTCACCGCTGGAATATCTTCGCTCGAACTTCTATCTGGACATGCTGGTGTTTCATCCGCCCGTCGTCCGCTTCCTGGTGGACACCATGGGGAGCGAGCGGGTCGTGCTGGGCACGGACCTGCCCTATGACATGACGGACACCGAGGCGGTCGAAACGCTCCGGCAATCGGGATTGAGCCAGGAAGAATACGAGAACGTCTCACACAAGAACATTCAGTCCCTGTTGAACCTCTAAGCGGATATCCCTAAACCGATGTGGCCATCCTGGGATATCACGCTTCTCATTTTCGCCGCAGGACTGCTGGAGGGAGCCGCGGGAATCGACTTCGGCCTGTTGGCGACCCCGGCGCTGGGCGCTCTCATCGGGGTGCGTGATTCCGTGCTCACCCTCTCGCTCCCAAACCTCATCCTGGTGGCGATTCGCGCTATCGGAGGCGGTGTTCCCGCTCCATCACTCAGACGCCTCATGCCTTTTCTGGGCGCGGGCGCGGCGGGCGCCGCCGTGGGCGCGCTGACGCTCATCTCAAGCCCCCCCACGTTCCTCAAGTGGTCGGTGGGCGTCCTCGTCCTGTTGTTCGCCGCCTACAGCATCTCGCGCCAGAGAGTACAACTCGACATGCGCGATGAGACCTTCTTCACCTATCTGGCGGGTTTTTTCGCAGGCGGTCTGAGCGGTTTTTCGTACTCGGGCGGCCCCGTGAGCATCATGTATCTCGACAGCACGGGTGCGGGCCGCGCCCGGATGATGCGGCTCACCTATACGAGCGCGCTGGTGTTCGCGAGCGTTCAGGTGGCCCTGCTGAGCGGCTCGGGCGCGCTGGGGGCTTTTGAATCGGCGCGCTCCGCCTTATCGATTCTGCCAGCGGTCGCCGGATTTTTGCTGGGAAGGCTGCTGCGCGGACGCATCCCCCCCGCTCTGGGCTTCACGGTTGGTTTGGGGCTGATGATAGCCGCAGCACTTTCTCTTCTGATTTTCGGGCCTTCGGGGTGGGAATAAGGGCGCCGGAGAGACGCTCTCTTGAAGCCGGGAGAAATCCGCAGAACGCTTAAGAGCGGGGAAACCTCTACACCACGCCAGCGCGCAACAGATGGTGTAGGTGCAGCACGCCCGCCAGGCGCTTATCCGCGCCTGCGGTGACCGCCAGGGACGTGATAGTGCTCGTCTCCATCAACTGAATCGCCGCGGCTGCCATCTCGTCTTCATCTATCGTCTTAGGAGCGAGCGTCATCAAATCCTCGGCCTTGAGATTGGGCAATTCTTCGGTATTCTCCAGCGCGCGCCTCAAGTCCCCGTCCGTGATGACGCCGCACAGTTCATTCTCCGCGCTCATCACGCACGTCATACCCAGCCTCTTGGCGCTCATCTCGCGCACGACCTGCGCCAGGGGAGCCGCTTCGTCCACCTGCGGGATATCATCGTCCACGGCCATCAGCTCTTTCACGCGAATGAGCTTTTTCCCCAGCGAACCTCCAGGGTGAAAACGCGCGAAATCCTCCGGCTGAAACCCCCTTGCTTCCAGAACGGCCATCGCGAGCGCATCGCCCATGGCCAGGGAGGCGGTGCTGCTCGCCGTGGGGGCGAGTTGAATCGGGCAGGCTTCTTCTTTCACGTGAATGTTCAACACGGCCTGCGCCGCGCGCCAGAGCGTTGAGTTCTCGCTGCCGGTGATGGCGATGAGCGGCGTACCCATGCGGGCGAAGACGGGCAGGATGCGCACAACCTCGTCGGTTTCACCGCTATAAGACAGCGCGACGATGACGTCGTCTTTCGTCACCATGCCCAAATCGCCGTGAACGCCCTCGGCGGGGTGGAGAAAATAAGACGGCGTGCCCGTACTCGCGAGGGTGGCGGAAATCTTCTGCCCGATCAGCCCGCTCTTCCCCATACCGGTGACCGCCACCTTGCCCTTACATCCCAAAACGATATCGACCGCCTTGATAAACCCTTCATCCAGTCGCTCGATGAGTCCGGAGAGCGCCTCGGCCTCAATCCGTAGCGTGCGGGCTCCCCGCTCGACGGGATTCATCGAAGATACTGTTTTTTGAGAATCCAGAACCGATCCTCCTCGGAAATGTCTGGCGGAAAAATATCACCTTGGCCCTTGAGTGTCCACGCGGGGCATTTCGAGACCGGACCTGACAGGCCAAGTCTTTACTCCCACCGCCCCCCATGCTAGAAATTATAGTCAGAACACGTTGTGAATACGAACCTCTATTGGGTGCAGGGAAAATAAGCACCACCGCAGGAGAATCACAGGAGCACCCGAATCATGTCCGGTCATTCCAAGTGGAGCACCATCAAGCGGAAAAAAGGCGCGCTCGACGCCAAGCGTGGTAAGATTTTCACCAAGCTCATCAAGGAAATCACCATCGCGGCCCGCCTCGGCGGGGGAGACCCCGATGGCAACCCCCGGTTGCGCACGGCGATACAGACGGCGAAAGGGGCCAACATGCCCCAGGACAACATCGCGCGCGCCATCGCCAAGGGAACTGGCGATCTAGAGGGAGTGAATTACGAGGAATACGCCTATGAGTGCTACGGCCCCAACGGCGTGGCCATTCTCATCGCAGTGCTCACCGACAACCGCAACCGCACGGGTGCGGAAGTCCGCCATATATTAACGAAGAACAACGGCTCCATGGCGGAGCCGAACGCCGTGGCGTGGAATTTTGAAAAAAAGGGATTGTTGCTGGTTCCACAAGAGGCCGTCGACGAGGAATCACTCATGGAACTGGTACTAGAAGCGGGGGCAGAGGACCTGGAACCCGCCGATGACTTGTTCGAAATCCATACCTCGCCGGATGCGTTCGAGTCGGTACGCGAAGCGCTCGAGAAAAACAAAATCCAGACGGAATCCGCCGAAATCACCATGCTGCCCAAATCAACGGTGAAGCTCGAAGGCAAGCAAGCGGAACAGATGCTTCGCCTTATGGAAGCGCTCGAGGATAACGAAGACGTGCAGAACGTCTATGCCAATTTCGACATTTCCGAAGAACAGATGGTGGAGGCATCCACATAAACGCTGAACCCACCGCCCGTGGGGTCTTCTTTTGCCGCAACCTGAAAACACATTCCGCGTTCTGGGCGTCGACCCCGGTCTGGGCGTGACGGGCTATGCCGTCTTGCGCCTCGATGGGAACGAACACGAACCGCGCCTGGTGGATGGCGGCGTGCTCAAAAACGACCCAAGCGAACCCATCGAGAAGCGTCTCTACGAGTTGCACAAAGATCTCTCCTACATCATAGAGACGAACGAACCCCACGTCATGGCGGTGGAAAACCTCTACAGCCACTACAAGCACCCCCGCACTTCCATCATCATGGGCCACGCGCGGGGTGTGATCTTCCTCGCCGCGTCTCAGGCGGGCGTTGAAGTGGTCAGCTATGCGGCCACGGAGATCAAAAAGTCGCTCGTCGGCGCCGGACGCGCCACGAAGGCGCAGGTGCAGCTCATGGTCCAGCAAAGAATGGGACTGGCCGATTTGCCCGAACCCCCGGACGTGGCCGACGCCATCGCCGCAGCGTATTGCCACATCGACCGAAGCTACCTGAGGCGCGCCCAGGCGGTCGGGAGAAGCGCATGATCCGCCAAATCTCAGGAGAGATCATCGACGTGCAGGTCGAACACGTCATCCTCAAGACGTCCGCCGGCATCGCGTATGAGATACAGGTGGGTGGATACGCGGTGCATGAACTTCAAGCCCTCATGGGCGCACGCGAGGCAGTGGAACTCCACACACACCATTACCTGGAGGGAAACGTGGCCACGGGCCAGCTTTTGCCCCGTTTGGTGGGTTTCCTCTCGGCGGAAGAAAGAGCGTTTTTCCTCTCTTTCATCAAGGTGCCCGGCATAAGCCCCAAAAGCGGGGTGCGGGCGATGAGCCTCCCTCCCCTTCAGATCGCAGAAGCCATCGCGGCGGCGAACACCGTCATGCTCACCAAACTGCCCGGCATCGGCAGGAAAAAGGCCGAACTAGTAATCTCAACGCTCAGAGAAGAAATCGCAGAACTTCAATTGGCGCGCGATATCGAGGTCACATCGCTCGAACATCGAGACGCAACGCCCCTGCACGGCGACGTCATGGCCGTGCTGGTGGGCCAGTTGGGCTACCGCACGCCTGAGGCGGAGAATCTCATAGAGCGCGCCGTCGCCTCGCTGGGGGCGGACGCGGAGGCCGAGGCCATCCTGGAAGAAGTGTTCCGGCTGGGCCGATAGAGAGGACGGGAGAGAAATCATGGTCATCGAGCGGCGCGTGAGCGCGAAGGCGGCGAGTCCGGCGGAGGAGAGAACATTCACCTCGCTCAGGCCCACGATACTCGAAGACTACGTGGGCCAGACCGACCTCGTGGCCAAGCTGCGGATTGCGCTCGAGGCCTCCCGGAGGAGAAACGAACCCCTGGGCCATATCCTGTTCCACGGGCCGCCGGGTCTCGGGAAGACCACGCTCTCCCACATCATCTCAGAAGAAATGGGGACCCGCCTCGTGAAATCCTCCGGCCCCTCCCTCTCGAGACCGGCCGATCTCATGGGAATACTCACGGGCCTCCAACAGGGCGACGTGCTGTTCATCGACGAGATTCACCGGATGCCCAGTGCCGTGGAGGAATTCCTCTACCCCGCGATGGAGGACTACCGCGTGGATTTCGTCGTCGACCGGGGAGCCATGGCCCGCACCATCAATTTTCCCTTGAAGATATTCACGGCCGTGGGCGCCACGACGCGCCCCGGCGCCCTGACCGCTGCTCTCAGAGAGCGCTTCTATCTCGTCTACCACGTGGATTTCTACTCCGAGGAAGAACTCGTGCAGATACTCCTGCGAAGCGCGGCCCGCCTGGACGTGCCGATTGAAAAAGAGGCGGCGCGCGAACTCGCCCGAAGAAGCCGGGGCACGCCCCGGACGGCGAACCGGCTCCTGCTTTGGACGCGCGATTTCAGCCAGGCGCGGGGCGACGGCGCCATCGGCCTCTCCACCACGCGCGAGGCCCTCGCTATGGAGGGTGTGGACGAGCTGGGTCTGGACGGGCTGGACAGAAAATATCTCCGGACGATAATCGACCAATACGGCGGCGGTCCGGTGGGGGTGGAGGCCATCGCCGCCACCATGAACGAGGAATCCGACACCCTCGTGGACATGGTGGAGCCTTTCCTGCTGCGTACCGGTTTCGTGCAAAGAACGCGCGGCGGGCGGCGTGCGACTTCGACGACCTACGCGCATCTGGGCGTCGCGCTACCCAAAGGCGTCCAGAGAGAGCTTTGGGACGCCAGCGTGAAAGATGAGGAAACCGATACATCCGCTTAAAAGGGAATAAAGCAGATGGAGCCTTTCGGCGGCTTTGGAAAAACGCTGATTCTGCTCGGCGCTGTCCTGATGGTCTTGGGAGTGGTGTTTCTCGTGGCGCCCAAGATTCCGTTTCTGGGGAAACTGCCGGGCGACATCCACCTGCGCGGGAAGAACTGGAGTTTTTCTTTCCCTGTAGTGACCTGCATCGTCATCAGTATCGTGCTGACGCTGCTTCTGAATCTTTTTTCGAGAAGATGAACGAAGCCAGAAGACCTCGTTGGCGTGCGCTACTTCCAGCCCCCGCCGCCGTTCACGTACACGGTGTCCGCCGTCATGAACGCACACGCATCCGAGCACATGAACAACACCAGTTCTCCGATTTCCTCCGCCGTGCCGAAGCGGCCCATCGGTATCTGACTCCGCATCGACTCCTTAAGCGCCTCCGAGGAGACGTCGTGAAACGGCGTGTCGATGGGACCCGGCGATATGGACATGCACCGAATACCCCTGTCCGCATATTCGCGGCCCACGCCCATGCTCATCGTCACCACCGCTCCCTTGGCCGCCGCGTAGTGCACCGAATGACCCGGCCCCCCGCGCTTGTGCGCCATGCTTCCGATGTTGACGATGACGCCCCCGCCGTTTTCGAGCATCTCGGGAATCGCGGCCTGCATGCAGTAGAAAACGCCCTTGACGTTCAAGTCGAACGTCCGGTCCCACAGGTCGTCTTCTATTCCTAAAAAATCGGAACGCCTAAGAGCAGCGCCTGCGGAATTGAGCGAAAAATCGACCCGGCCGAACCTCTCCTTGGCGCGCCTCGTCATCGCGAACGCCTCCTCGCGCGAGGTGACGTCCACCTTCATGTGAACGCCCCGGCCCCCGTTCTCCGTAACGCGCTCGGCGACCTCGGCGGCGCCTTCCTCGTCCAGGTCCGCGCAGAAGACGTTGGCTCCCTCACGCCCGAATATGAGGGAGGTCTCCTTGCCGATGCCGCTGGCAGCACCGGTGACGATGATGGTTTTGTCCACGAAATAATCAGGTGTCTTGGGCATCGAATGACTCCATTGATCGGGAGGAACTCACCCTCCCCGGTTTACGTGTTCATGTCGGCGGTGATGATGCGTTGCATCTCGTATTCCTCATCCGGCACGAGCCCCGGAATCGGCTTGCCCGCCAGAAAGCACAAGACGTTCTCCGTCGCGTCCAGTTCCATCTGTAGGCGCGAGGAACGCGCACGCGCGCCTAGATGCGCGGTGAGAATGCAGTTGGGCGCTCCCGCGAGAGCTCCCCGGTAGGGTTCTTCGGGGAAAACGTCGATCCCGGCGCCCCCCAGATGGCCCGAGCGCAACGCGCGGGCCAGCGCCTCATCGTCCACGATGACGCCGCGCGCCGTATTGATGAGAAACGCGCCTTTTTTCATCATCGCGATCTCCTCTTCACCCATCATGTGGATCGTCGCCGGCGTGGCGGGAACGTGTAAGGAGACGGTGTCGGCGCGGCGGTAGATTTCTTCTTTTTCGGCCCATTCCACGCCGTAGCGCTCGCCAAATTCCGCATCGGGCGCCAGGTCGTTCGCGATGATCTTCGCCCCGAAACCGGATACGTGGCGTATCACCCGTTTACCGATTCGCCCCACGCCGATGACGCCCAGCGTAATCTCATCGAGCGTGCGGCCCATATACTGGAGCCACTCCCCGCGCAAGAGCGCATTGTGGGAGTGATGCACGCCGCGCAGGAGTGAGAGCAGATGGCTCAGCGTCAGTTCCGCCACGGCTTCCGAGTTGGCTCCGGGGGTGTTTGCAACGAGAATGCTTCTCTCTCTCGCCGCGTTCAAATCCACCGTCTCGAGACCCACCGTGGCGCGCGATATGAACCGCAGCCTCTTCGCCAAATCCAATATTCTCGGGGTGAACGGTTCGAGACCCGCGATGACGGCGTCGAAGCCACCGGAAATCATCTCGGCGAATTCATCCTCGTTCGGACGCTTGCCCAAAGTGTTGCGCACGTATTCCACGCCTGCGCTTTCGAGCATTTCGATGGGCTTCGGGTCTATCTCACCGAATGGCGTGGTGGAGACGAGTACGCGGGGAGCCATGGACACCTTCCCAGAAAACATGAGAAACGAAACCAGGACCGCCGGGCGGCTGGTGCACGAATTTTCACAATGGGTTAAAGTATGGAAAACCCAGCGGAGATTACATGCCTCCATGAAGCGCTGTCAAACTCAAGGGGGCGTCTGATAGAATCGACAATCATCCCCCGGCGGAGGAATTGCGCCTTTTCTCATGTGGCGCGACCGCCTTTGCAAATCGAGCCGGCGGAGCGATGCGAGAATAGAAAACCAAAATGGAGATTGGAATGAGTTGAACACGAGATGCGTCGAGCATGTCTTCTCGCTCGACCTTTAGCAGGAAGCCGTCTGGATGATCGAGGGCGAGGCGCTTTTCGCCTTGATGAACAGGAGGAAAAAAATGGGTCCCAAAATCGCGGCGAGTGAGTCATACGAAACGCTGATGGATCTGAAATACGACAAACAGATCATCGACAAAATCAAAGCCCTCACGCCACAGATGGCCGAGATGGCGGCTGAAATCGACCGCGAAGGCCGCTTCCCCACCGAGAACTACAAACTGCTCACCGACGCGGGCCTGAACGCCCTGTGCATCCCTGAAGAGTGGGGAGGCTCGGGCGCGAATTCCCTCACCTACAACATGGCGCTCGCAGAACTGGGCAAGGCGTGCGCCTCCACCGCCCTCACCTGGAATATGCACCAGACATGCGTGAGCCTCTTCTTCGACCTGGCGAACGAGGAGCAGAAAAAACGGGTGCTACCCGACATCGTCGAGAACGGAAAGCTATTCTCCTCCGTCACGGCGGAACGAGGTATGAGCTTCCGTCATCTGGTGACGCTCAAGACCATCTTCTCTCCCGTCGAGGGCGGCTACCGCTTAAGCGGCAGGAAGATTTCCGCCTCGATAGGCGCACATGCCGATTATTACTTCACCACCGGGTTCCTCGAGGGGAAGAATACCGCTGCGGAAGCCATCATGACCGCCGTGCTCCACAAGGATTACGGAGGCTCATCCGTGAAAGTGGTGTGGGACACCATGTCGATGCGGGGAACGGCGAGTGACGACATCATCTTCGAGGATACCTTCGTGCCGCATGAAGACATCCTGGGGGGTGAGAACTTCATCGGCGCGCTGGGGAAAATCGACATCACCATGTTCCACCTCGGGTTTGCCGCCGCTTATCTGGGCATCGCGGAAGGGGCCTACAATCACCTGGTCGAGTATGTGAAAACAACGCAGTACCCGCCCAACCCCGAGCCGCTGAGCCACAACGAGATGTACCAGACCAGCATCGGCGAGTTGAGCTCCGAAATCAGAGCCGCGCGGATGCTCCTGTACGAGGCGTGCCACGTGAAAGAACAAGGAGACGGCATGGCGAACCAGAACACGGTGAAAACCGTCATGCAGTCCAAATACATCTCATGCGAGGTCTGCGCCAAGGTGGTGCAGCACGCGATGCGGCTCGTGGGGGGCCGCTCCATCGCGCGACGCTATCCGTTCGAGCGATACTACAGGGAGGGCATTACCGGCGTGGTGATGCCGCCGGCGAATTCACGCTGCATCGAGGTGGCCGGCTGCATCGAATGCGGGATCACGGGCATGATACTGCAATACGGCTAGGGCGCATCTCCTCCTCCGCACGGCGCGCACTGATTGGGGCATGCTTCGTCCGTAAGAAATTTCCAGGTGTGCGAGTAGCGGTAATATGGATATTGGTAAATGAACCCTGGATGAATGATTACCGGAACGGTGCCGTGAGTCTTACTCGAGCAACGAAATGGGACGGCGACCGGCGAACCCCGTTTCGTAGCGGTGAAAATGTTCGATGTCGACCTCGCCGAGTTTCCAGCAGTAGTAATAGCCGTCTCCCGAATCGAAATCCGCCAGCCATAAGCCTTTGACTTCCACCCCGAGGTTTCTGACGGCCTTCACCCACTCGCCAACAGCGTCATTCATGAATCCTTCGAGGCGCTTGACATCGCGCGACTCATCAAGGGTTTCCAGCTGTTCGCGCATCTCCTCAACGACATCGAAGTAATGCTGCGTCACTTCCTTGACCTGCGGCAGCAGGGCACGGGCTTCCTGCAGCGTAAAGATAGCCATCATGGTTCCTTTGCAATACGGCCAGGGTTTATCTGCTCTCTCCGGGGACATTCCAGCCCCAATAAGCCAAGCGGACGCGGGCCGCCTTCGTGAGACGCCCACCCTTTGAACGGGGTTTTTTCACTCTCCCCTGCGCTGAGAGAATTTTCTCCCGAAAATGCCAGACGCAATCACGTTCCTCTGCGCCTGGGTGGTGCCGCCGCCGATGGTGAACATACGCACGTCACGCGCCATGCGCTCAATCGGCAAATCGCGTGAATAGCCCGCCGCCCCAAAAATCTGGAGCGCGTCGTTCGTCACCTTGATCGAGGCTTCAGCCGAAAACGTCTTGGCTATGGCGGCCAGGCGCATGTCGGGAAATCCCGTTTTGGGGTCTTCCTGCACCGCCGCCCGGTGGAGCAGGAGCCGCGCGGCGTCGAGTTGAATGCGCGCATCCGCCAGAATCCACTGAAGCCCCTGGAATTCCGATATCGGGCGGCCGAACTGGTGGCGCTTTTTGGCGTATTCCACCGCCTGGGCGAAGGCGCCCTCGGCAATCCCCAAAGCCACCGTGCCGGCTCCCACCCGCTGTGCGTTATAAGCGGCCATCAGGCGCCCGAATCCCACCGTCACCAAGTTTTTCTGAGGCACACGGCAATTCTCAAAGATCTCCTCACTCTCGGGGATTCCCCTCAAGCCCATCATGAAGGCGCGATCCCCTATACGGAAGCCCTCCGCGCCCAACTCCACGATCAGGGCGCCGATTCCCTGTTCATCCCCCCCGTGCACCACGCGGGCGAACACGAGATTGATGCGGGAGACGCCAGCGCCGGTAATCCACTTCTTCTTGCCGTTCAGGATGTACTCATCGCCGTCGAGCACGGCCCTCGTCGTCATGTCGGTGGCGGCGCTTCCCGCCTCGGGCTCTGTGATGACGATGGCGGGCTTGTCCCCTGCGAGCACCATCGGCAGATACTTTTTCTTCTGCTCCTCGGTCCCGTACTTGATGATTGCTCCCACCACGCCCATGTTGCTGTCCACCACGATGCGCCCCGTGATGCCGCAGACCTTGGCCATCTCCTCGACCACCAGGACGGCCTCTATCAGCGGACGCTCGGGTCCGCCGAATTCCTTGGGGACGTTCATTCCCATGAAGCCGGCATCCGCCAGAATCTTGGCGTTTTCCCAGGGATATTCCTCGGTCTGGTCCCAGAACGCCGCCTTGGGCGCTATCAGGTTCGTGGCGATTTCGCGGGCTTTTTGCTGGATTTCTCGTTGAGAGTCCGTGAGGTCAAATCTCACCGCCGCCTCCTTTCAGCTAGAAGGATGGAGCAAAGGATTAGAATAATCTTTATTTCCCCTTAAAATGCGGCGTTCTTTTCTCCTTGAAGGCGCGCACGCCCTCCTCGGCATCTTCAGTCTCAAGTAGGCGCTTTAAGATCACGTCGCCGAAGCGAAGGGCGTCCTCCATCGTCATGTCGCGCGCGCGGACGGTAATCTCCTTGATGGCGCGCACCGCCAGGGGCGCGTTCGCCAGTACCTGACGCGCGATCTTCTCCGTCTCCTCCAACACGTTTTCCTTTGGCGCCAACTTGTTCACAAGGCCGAGCCTGAGCGCGGTCTCCGCGTTGATGGGCTCGCCGGTGAACAGATGGTAGTGCGCGAGGTTGAAGGGCAGCAGCTTCGCCAGGAGAATCGGCCCGCTGACGGAGGAGATGCCGCGCACGACCTGGGGCCAGCCGAGCTGCGTATCTTCAGCCATGACGCGCACGTCGCAGGAGAGCGCGATGCCCGCTCCTCCCGCCAGACAAAACCCGTTGATCGCCGCAAAGCATGGCTTGTAGAGTTCCATGATGACCTGATAGAGGTCGGAGACGGGTTTGATCTCCCTATCCTCGGGCGGCGGCTCGGTGAGGTCATGCCCGCTCGAGAACGCTTTTCCCTCGCCTGTGATCAGACAGCCCCAAACGCCGGGGTCGCGTTCCATCTCGTCGAAGAGCGAAAAGATGCGCTCGCTCATCTCGTGATTGATCGCGTTCATCTTCTCCGGCCTGTTCAGCGTGATACAGGCCAGCTTGTCTCTCACCTCATATTCGACCAGCGCCATATCGTCCTCTCTTTTCGGAGACTCAACCGCCCGGCAGATGCGGCATCAGTTCATCAAGCGTCTTCACTTCCAGGTCCGCCGTCACGTCCGGGTCCCCGGCTATCACGCCCCAGCGGTTCACCCACACGGTGGCCATGCCCACTTTCTGGCCGCCCGCGATGTCCGTCCTTAGGTTGTCTCCCACCATGACGACGTGGCGCGCCTCCACGCCCAACTCATGAAGCGCTTCTTCAAAGAGAAAAGGCTCGGGCTTTCCAAAAAAAACCGGCTCCCTGCCCGCCGCCGCCTGCACCGAAGCCATGATTGCGCCCCCGCCGAGGGAGAACGAACCATCCTCACTCGGCAGGCGCACGTCGGGGTTCATGGCGACGAAGTGCGCCCCCCGGCTGACCGCCCGGGCGGCTGCGCTCAACGTCCGGTAGGTGAGAGCCTCGTCTAGACCAACGAGGACGACGTCGGCCGCATCTTCCTCCTCCAGGCCCACTATCTCGAAACCACCCGATGCGACCGCTCCCTTGAGCGAATCCGTCCCCAGCACGTACGCCCGGCCAGATCCAAAGTTCTTCCTCAGAAACGAACCAACCCGATCCAGCGCGGCCACGATGAGGTTCTCCCCCGGGTCGAGGCCGATCCCCGCCATGTGGGCGCGAATCTCCGCAGCCGTGCTGCGGCTGATGTTCGTGATGAAGCGATGGGGGAGGTTTCTCCGCTTGATGGCGCGCATCAACTCCACCCCGCCGGACATCACCTCGTCTCCGGCGAAAAAAACTCCTTCCAGGTCGAACACGAAAGCCTTTTTGTCATGAAACATGACGGCCTCTTATATCGCCTTGCGCTCTTTTAACCGCTCGATTTCCTCATCGCCCAGACCAAGCACTTCCTTGAGCACTTCTTCGGTGTGCTCGCCCATCAGGGGAGGCGGCGAAGGGGTGGCCCCCCACGTACCCTCCATCTTGACGGGCGTGTTGAACGTCTGCATCTTGCCGAGTTCGGGGTGGGTCATCTCCACCACCATCTCTCGGGCGCGCGTTTGGGGATCGTTGAGCGCCTCGTCGATGCTCTGAATCGGCCCGCAGGGAACGCCGTGCGCCTCGATTTTCTCTATCCAGTACGCCGCCGTGTTCGTCTTGTAGACTTCCGAGAGTTTCGCATCCACGTATTCGCGATTCTCGAGGCGGGTGGGGCGATCCTTCATCCTGGGGTCGTCCTTCCATTCGGGATGACCCAGCGCGTCGCAAAGACCCTGGAAGAAATGATCCAGAATCGCATCGAGCACAAGCCACTTCCCGTCGCCACACTGATACGCGCCGATGGGAACGGCGGATGCGTGGCCCGTGCCCATCGGCTTGGCCACGTCGCCCGCCGTCAGATAGTATTGCGAACGGTAGCTTGCGAGATAGAGCTGGCTGTCGAGGAGCGAGACGTCCACCTTCTGGCCGACGCCCGTCTTCTCGCGCTTGTAAAGGGCCGCCAGAATCCCGTGTGCGGCGAACAGACCCCCGCCCATGTCCCCCATCGGCACGCCCAGGCGCACGGGCGGCCTGCCCGGCTCGCCGGTGAAGCTCATGATGCCGCCGCGCCCCTGAATGATGAGGTCGAGAGCGGGCTTGTCCTTTTGAGGCCCCGTGAGTCCATAGCCCGTGACGGAGGCGCTGATGATTCGGGGATTCACCTTTTTGAGTGTTTTATAGTCCGCGCCCAGGCGTTCCAGTACGCCGGGGCGGTAATTGTCATAAACGACGTCGGAGCTTTTCACCATCTCACAAAAGACGCGGTAGCCCTCCTCGTCTTTTAAGTTCAGAAAAATGCCCCGCTTGTTCCTGTTCAGGGCGATGAAGTAGGCGCTCGTCTCCCCCACGTAGTGCGGCGGCATCGTGCGGACGAGGTCGCCCCGGCCCGGCACTTCTATCTTGATGACGTCCGCACCCAAATCGGCCAGCACCATGCTGCCGTACGGGCCTGCGAGCAGGGCGGAAAGATCGAGTATGCGCACGCCCTCCAGCGGCTTTTCCAAAACTGATTCCCCCACGAAAGATACGCCGCCGCTAGGCCGCGCCGGCTACTACATTATTCCTGATGTACGAGACGATTTCGGCCATGTCCGCATGGTGGTTGAAGACTTCGGCGACGCCTAAGGATTTGAGCTCCGCCACGTCACGCTCGAGAATGTTCCCGCCTAAGATGACGAGGCAATCATCGAGGCCCTCTTCGGCCAATCTGGCCATGAGCCTGCGCGCAATCCCCATATAGGCGCCCGAGAGCACGCTCAGGCCGATGACGTCCACGTTCTCCTGAAGCGCGACGGCGACTATCTGCGCATCCGTCTGCCGCAGACCCGAGTAGATCACCTCCATGCCGGCGTCCCTGAGCGCGTGGATGATTACCTTCACACCCCGATCATGGCCATCGAGGCCCGGCTTCGCCATCAGCACCCGTATGCGCTTCTCAGTTCTCGCCATCAAACCACCGAAGGCTCCATATAGCTTCCGAACACACCGCGCATCACCTCCGTCATCTCCCCCACGGTAAGGCGCGCGCGGGCTGCCTCCATTAAACAAGGCACCAGATTCTCTTTCGACTCACACGTTCTTTGCAGTTGTTCTAGTTGCGCGGCCACCTCTCCCGCATCGCGGGCGGCCTTCACCTCCGCAAGCCGCGCCTTTTGTTTCTCGAGGGTCGAATCGTCCATCTCGTAGAGGCCCTCGCCCGCGCTCATGCGGTCTTCCTCTTCTGAGGTGAACTTGTTCACGCCCACCCACACCTGCTCGCCTGCCGCAATCTTCTGCTGATGCTCATAGGCCTGGCGCGCCAGC
The DNA here is from genome assembly GCA_965261085.1 of bacterium. GTDB lineage: Bacteria > UBA8248 > UBA8248 > UBA8248 > UBA8248 > Bin107. The sequence goes on along the minus strand of OZ253442.1, from coordinate 1,353,119 downwards.
AGCCTCTGGATCTCGCCGCTCTCGATGAAGGGAACGATTCCCCCGCGCGATTCGTAATCATCCACGATTGCCTGAATCTCCTCTTCCACCTGATCGGTCACGGCTTCCAGCGCAAAGCTGCCCGCTAGCGGGTCCACGGTGTCGGCCACGCCGCTCTCATGGGCTATCACCTGCTGAATCCGGAGCGCCGTGCGAATGGACTCGTCTGAGGGAATCTCAAAGGCCTCATCGAAGCACGCCATATTGACCGAGCGCGTGCCGCCCAGCACGGCGGCCAGGGTGAAGAGCGTCTGGCGCACGATGTTGTTGAGCGGCTCGCGCGCCGCCATGCGACTGCCGCAATTGCCGGTCGAGAACTTAAGCTGGATGGTTTTCGGGTTTTTCGCGCCGTATTTCTCCTTCATCGTGCGCGCCCAGATGCGCCGCGCCGCACGCAGCTTGCCGATGGATTCGAGCAGATTGAAGGGCCCTACGCCTCCGCCGATGGAGAGGTGAAACGACATGGTGGGCACGAAATCATCCACGTGGAGGCCGCGTCCGGTGAGTTCGCGTATGTAGGCCAGGGCGTTCAGGATGGGAAAGGCGACGTCCTGCGCGAGGGTGGCGCCGGTCTCGGCGATGTGAGTGGCGGAAACGCTGATGGCGTTCACGCGCGGGCAGTGCTTCGCGTTGTACTCGATGATGTCCGCCACAAGACGCATGGAGGGCCGGGGCGGGAAAATCCATGTGCCCCGGCCGATGTATTCCTTGAGCATGTCGTTCTGGAACGTGCCGCGCAGCTTCTCCAGCGCGACTCCCTGGCGCTCGGCGGCGATGAGCCAGAACGCCTGGATGATGGCGGCGGTGGAGTTGATGGTGTGCGAGACGCTCACCCGCTCCAGCGGTATTCCCTCGAAAATACCGGCCATGTCCTCGACGGTATCCACGGCGACGCCCAGGCGTCCCACGTCGTCCTGCGCCGTCTCATCGTCCGAGTCGAGCCCAAGCTGGGTGGGCAGATCATAAGCCATCGAGAGGCCCGTCTGGCCGTTTCCGAGCAGAAAATGAAACCGCGCGTTGGTGTCCGCCGAGGTGGAAAAACCCGCGTACTGGCGCATCGTCCAGAGCGAACCCCGGTACATCGTGGGGTAGATGCCCCGCGTGTAGGGGTATTCCCCAGGCGCGCCGAGTTTATCGCGGTACGCCTCATCCGGCGCGTCCGGCCCGTACACCACGGGCACGGGCTTGCCCGAGTTATAGGCAGCCTCGCGGATGGGACGCTCTTTTTTCGCGCCGTTATCCCCGGCTTTCACCATCGTTCACTCCTGCGCCAAGCGAACCGGAACCCACTCTCATGCGAGAACGCAAAGGGGAGAGAAACATTTCCATATTGATTATCATACTCTCTTATGAAGGCCAACGAGAAGGCCGGCCCCCATTGACCCGGAACGCCCCGGCGGAGAGAATCGGGAAAAACCGACACCCCAAGAAGAGGAGAACCGACACATGAGCCAATCTCTATTCGACCTGAGCGGTGCCAAGGCGCTCGTCACGGGCGCTGCGCGCGGCATCGGACGCACGCTGGCCGAGGGCCTGGCCGCCGCAGGCGCAGACGTCGCCATCGCGGATATCGACTTAAGCCCCGCCCAGGAGGCGAAAGAAGCCATCGAGGGCATGGGCCGTAAATGCGCGCTCATCCAGACCGACGTGACCGATATGGAATCAGCCGAGCGCATGGTGATCGAAGCCGCCGCCGCGCTGGACGGCCTCACCGTGCTGGTGAACAACGCGGGCACGAACGTGCGGAAAACTCTTTGGGATATCACCGAGGCGGACTGGGACAGGGTGCTCGATCTGAACTTAAAGAGCATCTTCTTCATCACGAGGCGCGCGGGCGAGGAGATGAAAAAGGCGGGCGGCGGCAAGGTGATCAACATCTCCTCGCTCATGGGCTGGTCGGTGTTCAGAAACCCGCGCAAACAGTGCTACGGGCCCTACACGTCTTCCAAAAGCGGCGTCATCGGCCTCACCCGCGTTTTCGCCTCCGAATGGGCGAAGGAGAACATCCAGGTGAACGCCATCTGCCCCACGTACATCGAAACGGATCTCACCGCCTCTCTCCAGGAAGACAAACTCATCTACGACGCCATCTGCGACAGAACGCCCATGGGCCGATTCGGGCAGATGAGTGAACTCGTAGGCCCGGCCGTCTTTCTGGCCTCACAGGCGAGCAGTCTCGTCACCGGCACATCGCTCCTGGTGGACGGCGGGTGGTATGCCACCTGAAGAAGGGGAGCGCGTTCTCCTGCTGATGACGACGGCCACCTACCGGGCATCCGCCTATATGGCGGCGGCGCAGGAGATGGGACTGCGCCTGACGGTGGGAACCGACAGGCCCGACCTGTTGGCCGAGTTGAACCCGGGCGGCTCCATCACGCTCGATTACAACGAACCCGAAGCGGGCGCCTCCCACATACAGGCGTTCACGAAAGAGTTTCCCATCGACGCGGTCGCCCCGGTGGATGACGACACGCTCATCCTGGGCGCGATGGCCGCCGAAGCGCTGGGCTTGCCCTACCACCCCGTGGAGGCCGCCCGCACGACGAGAAGCAAATATGAACTCAGAAAAGTCTTGTCCGAAGAAGGCCTGCCCTCACCCGCCTTTCGCCTGGTCTCCGCACAAGAAGAGCCGGAAAAAATCGCCGCAGGCCTCCGCTACCCTTGCGTGCTCAAGCCCACCTTTCTGGCCGCAAGCCGGGGCGTGATTCGAGCGAACGACCCGGCGGAGTTCGCAGAGGCCTACCGCCGGGTCGGCGCGATACTGGAAGACCCCGAGACCATCGCCCGGGGCGGCCCGGAGGCGCGGATGATCCTGGTGGAGGATTACCTGGAGGGCGTCGAGGTGGCGGTGGAAGGCCTCGTCGTGCGGGGGGAAGTCCACATTCTCGCCATCTTCGACAAGCCCGACCCCCTCGAGGGTCCTTTTTTCGAGGAAACCATCTACGTCACGCCCTCGAGGCTACCGGATGAAAGCCAAGCCAGAATCCGCGAAGAAACCATTCGCGCGGCCCGGGCGATCCGCCTGCGCGAGGGTCCACTCCACGCGGAACTGAGAATCAACGAGGAAGGCCGAATATGGGTGATCGACGTGGCTAGCCGCTCTATCGGCGGGAAATGCTCGGGCGCGCTCGAGTTCGGCGGCGGCGCCTCGCTCGAACACCTCATTCTCTCCCAAGCCCTGGGCGTGGCCCCGCCATCGGTGGAGCGGGAGGAAAAGGCTTCTGGCGTCATGATGATTCCCATACCCGGAGCGGGGGTGCTCAAGCGCGTCGAGGGCAAGGAGGACGCGCTCGCCGTGCCCGGAATCGTGAGCCTGGACATATCCATCCACATCGGCGGCCGCGTCGTGCCGCTGCCCGAGGGAGAGAGATACCTGGGGTTTATCTTCGCCAAAGGAGAGAAGCCCGAAGAGGTGGAAGCCGCTCTGCGCTTAGCGCACGGGAAGCTCCGCTTCGATATCGGGGAATAGAACAAAAAAAGGCCGGCCAAACGGCCGGCCCTTCGTCGTGCTATTTACTAAAACTATTTTTTCGTCGGCGCGTAGTAGGGGTTCGAGCCCGATGCGTGGTCGGTGGTGTCGATCACCTGAATCTCGGGGTCTAGTTGCTGCAGGCGCGCCTCGACGCCTGATTTGAGCGTCACGTCCGCCATGCCGCAACCCGCGCAGCCTCCGCCCATCTGCACGAACACACGCTTTTCCTCCACGTCCAGCAGGTTGATGACGCCGCCGTGGGACGCGACGGCCGGGTTGATCTCCGTGTCGATAATCTCCTGAATCTGATCGATGAGGGACACATCGCCATCCGACATCTCGCGCGTCACCTTGAACCCGCTCGTAGGGCCTTCGGTTACGAACTCGATTTGAGCCTTCTCCGCCCTGGCGACGTGCTCGGATGAGGCGAAAACGCCCAGCAGGGAATTCTCTACCCGGATGTATTCGGCCACATCCTCATCCTTCACCAGGTCGAGCTTGTAGCCGCCCTCGAAACTGAGCAGGATTCCGGCGAAACCACCGCCGTTTTGCTCCATGATTTCCTTGACTTTACCGGCTGCCGCCTCGGTTATCTTCATGGCATTACTCCCGAATGATTTGTCTCGTATATATGCGCCAATTCCCCATGCCCCTCAAGGATACCACGGCGTGCGCAAAAGGCAAAAGATAAAATACATGATGCAACTATTCCCATATTCCGCCGGGCCTTGAAAGCGCCGATGAGCCCCTAGAGCGGGGTCCGCTCCTTGATGTCCTCTTCCGTAACGTCTCCCATATAGACGTAGCCCGTCTCCTCCACGCTCCCGCTCCCGATGTAGATACCCACCGCCTCGATGGGTTCGGTATCGCTCAGATTGTGAAGCCAGTGCTCCACCCCTTTGGGGATGTAGTGGAAATGACCGCCGCGCACCTCGACGCGATCAGCGCCCGCGCCCGCCAGGCCGTGGCCGCTGATGATGTAGTAGATTTCCTCGCAATTATCGTGCCTGTGCTTTTTGTGCACGGCGCCCGGGAAAAAACGCGCGCGAAAAAGCGTCGTATCGCTGCCGTTGCGCCTGCCGAGAGGAAGCCTGAAATCGGTGATCGACCATCCCTCCCCCTCGTTCATGTTCTGTTGCGGCACGTCGTCGAGATGAACCAGGATGCCATCGGTCAGCCCATCGCGCGGCATGTCGAGGTCCGCTTGGGTCACGTCGCCGCGAAATTGATAGCCCGTGCCCGCGACGCTCGGCGCACCGAGATAAAACCCGACCACCATCGCTTCCTCGTCTTTCGTCTCGTTATAGAAGAAATGCGTCGAGCCTTTGGGCATGAGGCGGCAGTGGCCCTCGCGCACCTCGGCGCGTTGGTCGCCCTGGCCGACCACGCCGTTTCCCTTCAAGTAGACCGCGATTTCCTCACACTCGGTGTGTAAGTGTTTCGCGTGCGTGGAGCCGGGCCGGAAGATGGAGTGAAAGACGGTCGTCGAGCTTCCGTGCGCGCCGGTGATGGGCAGGCGAAACTCGGAAATCGCCCAGCCCTCTTTTTCCTCCATCCTCTCGGGGGCGATATCGTCTATATGAACCAGGGGGTATTGGAGCGCCATCGGTCTGTTCCTCACAAAATGGTTGCTCTTTCAGGAAGCGCTATTCAATCGCGCCCGTTCGTTGTTTCAAATCCTCATCTGTCACCGGACCCAGATACTCGAAGCCGCTCTCATCGAGTCCGCCCACGCCGATGTACCAGCCGGGGGCCGAGAGATCCTCGCTGTCGCTGATGTTCGCGAGCCAATGCTCCGTGGCGGCGGGTATGTAGTTGACGTCCCCGGCGAACACTTCACCCCGATCGTTACCGATTCCGGCCAAACCGCGGCCCTTCAGGATATAGCATATCTCCTCGCAATTGTTGTGGCGGTGCTTCATGTGCACGGTGTGGGGGCCGAAGTAGCCCTGCATCCAGCATGAACCCGCCCCGTTGCTGCGATTGAGCGGCTCGTTGAAGTAATCCTGCGTCCAGCCTTCTTCTTTCGACACCTTGACGTGGGGAACCGAGTCGTTGTGCACGAGGGGATGCTGCAGGGCGGCGGCGCTTAACGTGCGCGGGGCGGCGAGGTCGGCCTCGCCCACGTCGCCGAGATAGACGTGGCCGGTGTCCTTGAAATGGGGAACACGGTCGTAGAACCCGATGATGACGAGGGGATCGTGCCTGCCCAGGTTCACGAGCCAGTGCTCCACGCCTTTTGGGATCAGGTGGAAGTGGCCCGCGTGCACCTCGGCGCGATCCGCCCCCGCTCCCGCGAGGCCGTGGCCGCTCACGACGTAATACTGCATCTGGCAGTTCTCGTAGCGGTGCTTGTGGTGGCGATCCCCGGGGGCCAGGGTGGCGTGGTACATGATGGAGGAGGAACCCTCCTTCCCGCTGACGACCACCCGGAAATCGGAGACGTTCCAACCCTCTTTTTCGTCCAGCTTCTCGGGCGTTATGTTGGCGATGCGAATGTATGGGTGTTCAAGAGCCATGACGACCTCCTTGTTTTCTACAGATAAGCCCGCGCGCGACGGAAATCACCTCGCCGCCGCGCGCACCGCGTCCAGGCGCCTCGATCATCGACAGCGGAAACAAATGCGCGCCCGTACAAATCAATTCGCTATCTCGATCACCGCCCGGAGCGTGCCGCCGTCCCCGCCTGAGTCGACGAATTCGAAGCCCGCCTGAATGTCATCGAGCGCGAAGTGGTGGGTGACGAGGGGTTCCAGGTCGATTTGCCCGGTCGCCACCAGGCGGATGGCGCTCTCGAAATCCTCCGGGAGCCCTGCGCGCGAGCCGATGACGGTCAGATCCTTGAAGTAATAGGCCTGGCCCGGCACCCCGTCGACCGCAGCCGGCCCGATGCCGAATTGCAGGATGACGCCGCCGGGCCGCACCATCTCATACGCCTGCACCATGGTCTGGGCGGCTCCGGCCGTCTCGATCACCACGTCGGCGCCGAGCCCGTCGGTCAACTCACGCACGGCTTCCACGGGGTTCACCTCGCCCGCCGGCACGATTTCATCCGCACCCATTTGCCGGGCCACCTCGAGCTTCCACTTGCTCCTCGTCACGGCGATCACGGACGCCGCGCCTGAGACTTTCGCCAACTGCGTATGGAGCAGGCCGCTGCTGCCCTGTCCCAGGACGGCCACGCGCGAGCCCGCAATATAGGGCGCTTTTCTCTGGCTGTAGACTACCGTGTAAAGACCCACGAAGTTCGTCGCCGCGGCGAAACTCACGTTCTCTGGAAAGGCGAAGGCTTCGGTCTCGCGCACGGCAATATACTCGGCGAAAGTGCCCGGCACTTCGCGGCCTCTCAATCCGCCGTTCAGGCAGATGTTCGTCAGCCCGCGCACGCAGTAGAAACAAGAACCGCAACTGGAAAGAGGATTCAGCACCACCCGGTCGCCTATCTTCAAGCGGGTGACGCTCTCGCCGACCTGCTCCACCGTGCCCGTGCACTCATGGCCGGGGATGAGGGGGATGCGCGCGGGCATCTTCCCCGCCCAGATGGATACGTCCGTGCCGCAGATGGCGGAGGTGGCCACGCGAACCAGCACATGGTCGGCGGGAAGGCCGGGATCCGGCTGATCGCCCACGCTCATAGCCCTTATTTTTTCAAGCAAAGCCGCTTTCATGAAATTCTCCGTCGGAACATGAGGTGCGTTTCAGGGAAAATGGGAATCGCTTCCGCCCTAGAATACGGCATCGGGCCGATGAGGAAAAGCGCGTTTGAGACAATAACCAAAAGCCCTACCCCCGCAGAGTCATTCCCCATTCTGATCTTCATTTCTCACAACTCTTGACAACGCCGACGAGACAATCCCCGCCGGCACGGCCACGACGCCCAGGCCGCACATCAAAATGACGAACGTAAACAGCTTGCCTCCTATTGTTACGGGAACCACGTCTCCGTAGCCCACCGTCGTGAGCGTAGCAAGAGCCCACCACAAACTATGGACGATTGAGCCGAATTTTTCGGGTTGAACCTCGCGTTCGAAATAATAGATGCCCACTGCCGAAAGATAGAGAAGCATTATCGCGGCGAAAAGGAAGATCATCACTTCTTCTTTGGCCTCCGAAATGGCCTTTCCAAATCTCGCCATTGCTCTGTTGTAGCGTGCGATTTTCAAGATACGGAAAATACGAAACAACCGAAGAGCGCGGGCCGCGCGAAGATCGAATCCAGCAAAAAAACCGAATCCGAGGGAAAGATAAAACGGGAGAATGACGACCAAGTCGATGATGCCATGAAAGCTGAAGATGTAACGCCTCTTCTCGGGCGAAGTCGCTATGCGAAGAACGTACTCGATTGTGAACAGAACGACCGTAACCACCTCGAAAATATGAAACGCCCGTTTCGCAGCCGGTGACAAGTCGGGCCACGTCTCGAAAGTCAGCGCGATGATCGAGGAGATAATCAGGACGAATATGACGGAATCGAACGCGCGGCCCGCCTTCGTGTCGGAGCCTTGCACCACATTTCTTAGGGTCATTGGTTGAGTCCTTTTGGGGAAAGCTCGTGATGTTTTCAGTAGATCACCGGCCGGGTGACGGCGTGAAAAGAAACCGCTCTCACCGCGCCTCGAAGAACCTGCGTTCGGCGTGGTCGGGGCCTAAGCGGCCCTCTATGGCGTCGCGCAGCCAGTCGGCCACCATGAGGTAGAAATCGGGCAGGCGTCCGCCCATCGTGTGGGTTTCGTTCTCATATACCCAAAGCTCCTTGGGGCCGCCCAGAAGGTCGAAGAGCCGCTCGGCGTCTTCCAGGGGACAAAGCTCGTCGAACTCGCCCATCGCCAGGAGGGTGGGACACTTGATGTCGCCCGCAATGTGCTCCAGCGTCATCTCCTCGGCCATGGCGTCAAAGGCGTCCTCGTCATAGGTGTCGGACATATACATGTAGTTCGCCCGGTAGGCGGGCTTTCCGCGCTTGAAGATGGAGTCTTTCTGGAGATAGACGCCCATTGCGCCCACGCACGCTTTTAAGCGCGCGTCGTGCGCCGCCACACGCGGTCCCCAGTAGCTGCCCATGCTCCAGCCGTAGAGGCCGATTTTATCGGCGTCCACCTCGGGGCGTGATTCGAGAAAATCAATCGCCGCAGAGCCTGCGCGCTCGAAGTTATCGAGCGTCACCCAGGTTTCGCGCGTGTTGCTCTCCCCCTGGCCGGGGCCGTCGATGCTGAGCGTGGCGAGGCCGCGCCGCCTGAAATGGTTGTGATAGGGATTCGGCAGAAATTCCTTGATGGTGTCCATCCCCGGAACGATGATGACACAGGGCGCGTTTTCGACCCCCGGCACGGTTTGCAGGATGCCCGGAATCGTCTTTCCGTTCTCAAAGGGAATCTCCACGCGCTCCACGGGGGCTTCATCGAAGAGCTCGATGAACTTCTCGTAGCAGGCGATCATCTTCGCGTAGAGTTCGAGCTTCTGGGGCGTGTTCTTGTGGATGACGCCGCAGGCGGGGCCGTAATAAAGCGCGGCGCGGTGATAGAACTCGGCCGCCGATTCGCGGTGGCCGGCCGCTTCGGCCTCTCTGGCGAGCGCTTCTTCCTGGGCGGCGGTGCGCGCCCACTCCTTGGGCACGGAGCCGGGCGTCTTGATGCGCTCGGTGGTCCTCCTCACGTCGGCGGGCCGGAAGCCCCACTCCACGTACATCACCGAGCGGAAGGCGTAGACGTCGTGAACCTTGTAGAACTCCTCCGTCACCCACTGCTGGCCGCGGCGGCTCCTCTCGCCCATATGAAGCTCAAACGCGGCGTGCGGATGCGAGGTGTTCGCGCATCAACGCGCCGCCCCCTGCGGCATCGCCCTCGAAACCCGCCACCCTGAGCGTGTGCCACATGGCCGTGGTGTTGCTCGTGAGTACGGGTTTTCCGAGTGCGGCTTCGAGCTTATCGACCGATTCGAGCGAGCGGAAGTTCGTGCAACTGATGAAGATGCCGTCCGCCTCCGCGCAATCCACCTCGCGCGCCAGGGCTTCCGAGTTTTCGGGCGGCAGGAAGGCGGGGCACTCGACGTTCTGGCCCTTCTCGGCGACCACCTCGATTCCCTTATCCGCGAGAAACACACCCAGCTTGTCGTTCAGCCATTGGGGATAGGGCGAGGCGAGCGCCACTTTGGCGACGCCCATCTCACGCATGGCCTCGACCAGGGCGGTGGAGGTCGTCGTGGCCGGGATGCCCGTGCGCTCCTCGATGACCCCGATGATGTCCTCATCCATGCCCGGACGCACGAAGCTGCCGCCCGTGCAGCCGAAGCAAATGGCGTCCAGACTCGCGTGGCCGAGCAGATCGGCCAGCTCCGGCACCACCTCTATCATGTGCAGGAGGGTTTCCTCCTCATCGTCCGTGTGGGCGATGCGCGTGAAATGAACCGATACGCCCTCAGGCGCCATGCGTTGGCATTCGTACTCCATCACCGTGTTCCAGGATGGAACGATGAAGCCGATCTTCTTCTTCCAGTCCGTCATGGGATGTCCTCCGGTGCGGGGAGTCGAAATCTGTGTGATACCGAGATAATAAAGAAGGAGAGCTTCCAAGTCCATCGCGCAGAACACCGCCCGGCCAGGAAACTTCCTTCGTCCCGCCGGGTTTACTTGCAAAAAAAGGGCGGCCCCTAATGAGCCGCCCTTTTCATTTCATTTTCAACCCGCTCGTCGCGACGGAGAACCAAGGCCGCTGGGTCCGGCCGGCGAACCGGCGCCGCCTGGCTCATCCGCCCCTACGCGGGAACGGGCTGAAAACTATTTTACTCCCGCCAACTCCTTGAACTCGTCCATCGTGAGGAGGCGATGGAGGCTCAGGGATTTTTCCTTCACGTCCATCAGGAGCGCCATCTTCTCTTCTTCTGAGGCCGTGATGCCCAACTGCTCCAGGAAGAGGTTGATGGAATCGATGCCGCTGCCCTTGCCGATGACGGGCTCGGGCTCTTTCTGGCCGACGAGGCCGGCGCGGAAGGGCACGAGCTCGGTCGGGAAATCCTTCTCGCAGTTCTTGAGCCAGCTCACGATGATGCCGCTCTCGATGTCGTAGAGGTTATCGCCCACGACGCAGCGATTGGGCGCCAGGCTGATGCGCCCGCACTCCTGCACGAGCCTCGAGACCTCGGTGAATTTCTCGGTCTTCAGACCCATGTCCACGTCGTACATGGTCAGCATGGCCAGAGCCAGTTCCTCATACGCCGCGTTGCCCGCGCGCTCGCCGATGCCGCTCACCGACGTCTGCGCCACCTGGCAGCCCTCGGCCATCGCCATCAGCGTGTTGGCCACGCCCATTCCGTAGTCGTCGTGAAAATGAGGCTCGAAAGGCTCGTCCGGGAAGACCTCGCGCATCTTCTTGATGACGTAGGGCACGGTGTGCGGGCTCAGCACGCCGAACGTGTCGACGATCGCCAGCGCGTCCATGTGGCCTTCGGTCGCCACCTTCTTGAGGAGGCCCAGCACCCAGTCCAGCGGGGCGCGTGAGAAGTCGATGGGGAAGAACACGGTGTAGAGGCCGCATTCCTTCGCCACCTGCGTTGCCTTGACGGAGGTCTCGATGGCTTTGTCGAGCTCCCACTTATAGGCGCGCTCGATCATGTGCGTGGAACTCGGCACTTCCATGACCACGCCCTTCACGCCCGTGTCGGCGGAGCGCTTCACGTCGTCCGCCATGCAGCGCGCGAAGCTGAACACCTCGGTGTCCGTGCCTTCCAGGCGCTTGACGATCTCGCGGATAGCCGCCTCATCAGACGGCGAAACCACAGGCATACCGGCCTCGATGCGGTGCACGCCCGTCTCGGCCAGGGCTTCGGCGATCCGGATCTTCTCGTCCTTGTTGAACATGACGCCCGCTTGCTGCTCTCCGTCCCGGAGCGTCACGTCGTGGATCTTGGGATTGGGGTCGAACTTGATATTGGAGGTCACCTCGCCCTCGAAATTCCACGGGCTGGTGAACCACATATCGGTATTCCAGGGTTCGCTCATCTCATGATTCTCCTATTCGCCTTTTCGGGAGGCGATTTCCCCTGCATTACGAATATGAAAACGCTCCCGCCCGCGCCCCAGGCTGCGGGGACACGGACGGGAAGCAACAACCGCTACGCGGGCAGCTCGAAGCGAGGCTCGCCGCGCGACTTCGCCGAGAAGTCGAAGTAGGGCGAATCCTCGATGCACTCGTCATAATGCGAGGAGCCCGTGAAGACGATGGGGCCGTCGGGGCCGACGAGCACGTTCTCTTCCAGACGCACCGTCTGAGGAAGCCCCGGGTGGCCTGCGAACGTCTCGATGGCGAAGTACATGTTCTCCTTGATCTCCACCGGATAATCGAGGCTGTAGGCGCGGCTGATCCACATGCCCTCATAGAGGTCCAGGCCGATGGAGTGGGCGAACTGCTGGAGCGTCACCGTGCCGTACTTGTCATCGGCGTAGACGGGGAACTCCGAGGCCACGTCTTTCGAAGTCTTGCCCGGCACGAGCTGGCTCATGCCCGCATACATGGTGTCGTAGACCTCCCGGTAAAGCTCTTTTTCCTTCTTCGTCCAGCCGCCGCCGCACTTGAAGCAGCGCACGTAGTCCACGAAATAACCGCCCGGGCCGATGGCGTTGATGTCGACGACGACCAGGTCTCCGTCGCGGATCATCTTGTCGGTGTGCCAGCGGCGGTAGGGGCTCGTGTTGCCGCCCGAGGCGACGATGATGTCGTAGACGAAATCGAAGCCCTCTTCATAGAGCAGGTTGTTCACCCACGCGGTGAGGTCGCACTCGCGGATGCCGGGTTTGAGCCACTCGTTTCTGATCTTCCACATGCAGGTGTCGCCGATGGCGGAGCTGATCTTCAGGCACTCGATTTCCTCGGGCGTCTTGATGACGCGCGCCTCGCTCATCACCGGCCATGCGTTCACCAGGTTCACGCCCTTCTCGGTGAAGGCGCTGTAGGCCTGCATGTCCATGATGTCGATGCCGATCCGCCCGTTCAGCGGAACGTTGTTCTCTTTGAGAACGTCGATCACCGAATCCGCCATGCGGTTCACCATCATCTGCTCGGCGGTTTCGGACCACTTCCAGGTGATGGCGGGCCGGATGTTGCCCTCGAGCCAGGGCGCGTCGATGCGCGCGCACTCAAAGTCCGATCCGGCCGTCTCGAAGAGCACCGGCGTTTCCGCGCCCCGGCAAAGCACGGCGTAGCGGATGAAGATGTTGTTCTTCCAGTTGCCCTGGAAGACCGACGCGGTGTAGCGGATGTTCTCGCCCTTGTACATGATGATGGCGTCCATGTCGTGCTTTTCCATCATCGCCTTGGCGCGGTCGAGCCTGTCGATTCTCATCTGGTTGAAATCGACGCGGCGCTGCCAATCACTGCCCGTCTGGCTGAAGACACGCCGGGGGGACTGGTAATGCTCTTTCTGCAAAAAGTCCATCGGCATGCCTTGTTTACTCACTTCCACCATGAAAATTCCTCCTATACGAAAATGGGGGTGAATCGTTCATAAAACGACATCAAAAATCGTCCCGCAATCACAACAAAAAAGCGCGTCAAACGCGCAGCGCCCCTCCGTTTCGCGATACGGCCAGCGCTTCTTTCAGGCGCGCGCCCTCGGCCGCCATGTGCTCGCGCATGGCGAGCGCGGCTTCTTCCGGCTCGCCCGCCTCAACGGCCGCAAGCAGCTTCTCGTGTTGGCGCAAGGCCTCGTCCGGCTGGCCGGGCGTGCCGATGATCCGGCGCTGGCTTTTTTCGATGAGACCCGCAATGGCCTCCCACACCGTTCTCAAAACGGCGTTCTCCGCCGCCTCGCACAAGGCGCGGTGCCAGGCGACGCCCGCGCGTACGAAGGCTTCGGGCCTCTCGATGCGCTTACGCATCTCCTCGGTGTGAGACCTCAGCCGTTCGAGTTGTTCTCCCGTTCTGCGCTCGGCCGTCAGGCGCGCGATTTGCTCTTCCAGCCCCTGCCGCACCTCCCAGAGTTCGAGCAGGGTGTCTTCTTTCACGTCGAGCAAAAACGCCAGGCTCTCGCGCACCGTGGCGAGATAGGGATCCACCGAGAGGTTGCGCAGAAAAGCGCCCTGGCCGCTCCTCACCTCGATGAGGCCAGTGGTGTCGAGCGCGCGCAGGGCCTCTCGCACCGAAGGCCTCCCGATGGCGAGAGTCGCCGCGAGTTCGCGCTCCGAGGGCAGCCTGTCGCCAGGCGTGAGTTTTCGCTTGCGGATGAGTTGCTGTATCTGCTCCACCACGTCTTCGTAGAGCCTCGTTTTTCTCACCGGCCTGAGCAATGAACCGCCTCCTGATGACGCAAGCCATCCCGAGCGATGAGGGAAAACCACGCAGGGATTGTTATTTTTTTTTTACGAGACCGGAAGTTCTGGTCAGATGGTATGACCAATACTAGCCCAGCGGCCCCCTTGTCAACAGGTGCGAGACGATTTTTCGTCCGGCGAATGGCGCACGAATCGGGCCTCTCATTGCCGCTCCCGCATCCCAAGGCGTATAATCGCGCCCCATCAAGCGCGTTTCACCGCCCCCGCTCATAAAAGGAAACCTCTTGGCACCCGACCTAGCCCTCTCGGCGCATCTGTTCGCCTATGAACCGCTTTCCTTCGATCATCTAAATGAGGCGGCCGAAACCGGTTTCCGGAAAATCGAACTGTGGGCGATGACGCCCAACTTCGACGTGGGCGACTTCGCGAGGCTCAAAACCCTCAAAGGCTGGCTGGAGGACCTCTCCCTCACAACACCCTCTTTTCATGCGCCTTTTTATGCGGATTTAAGCGAGGCGAGAAAAGGGCGCTGGCTCTCTCTCGCCGACAAAGAGCCGGATGCGCGCGCGGCGGCCTTGGAGAAAGCGATGAACGCCCTGCGTGCTTTTCGTCCTCTGGGCGCGCGGATCGCCATTCTCCATCCGAGCGCGCCGGGAAAAGCCGGGGATGGGGACACCTACGAGGCGTTAGAAGAGAGCATCGCGCTGCTCCTGCCCGTGGCCGAGGAAACCGACTCCGTCATCGCAGTCGAAAACATACCTTCAACTTTGGGCCTCGCCGAGCCTTTGGCCGGGTTCGTCGAGCGCATCGACCATCCGAGAGTAAAAATCTGCATCGACACAGGCCACGCCCTCATCACCGAAGGGAAAAACGCCCCGGGCGCTATCGAGCGGCTGGCGCCCCTTTGTGTCGCAACGCACTTACACGATAACGACGGGCGAAACGACGCGCACCTGATACCGGGCGAGGGCGCGTTCGAGTGGGCATCTTTTTTCACGACACTCGACACCCAAGGCTACCGGGGGACGCTGACTCTTGAGCTCAGGAGAAAAGACGAACCTTACGCCAAGACGCTCGCCGCATCGGCGCGCGCCATTGGGGCGCTCGCCTCACAGAACAAGCCGAGTCCCGCATGAAGGCGAGCCTCACCGAGCGGACGCAAGCGCACGAGCGCCTGGAAACCCTGGCGCGCGAGCATTTTGGCGTCGGCGTCACGTCCTTGACCCCGCTTGCCGGCGACGCCTCGACGCGCGATTACGTGCGGCTCACCCACTCAGGCGGCGCTAGCCTAAGTTCAATCGGCATGATCATGCCGGAGCCTTTCACCAAAGAAACGCTCCCCTTCATCGACGTGCAAAGGCATTTCACCGAAATCGACGTCAGAGTGCCTGAAATTTTCGGGGTGGATGAAGAAGCCGGCGTCATCCTTTTAGAGGACTGCGGTGATGAATCGATCGAAGACGTATGGCGCGGAGGCGGATGGAAACGGGCGGAGCCGTTTTATGCCGACGCTATCGAGGCGATGGCCGTCATGCAGAATGCTCCGAACGCACCCGAAAGCGGCAGGCTCGCGCTCACGCGGCGCTTCGACGCTGAATTTTTTACGAACGAGCTTCACCACACGCGCAAATACGCATTCGAGCGCCTCCTGGGGATGGAAACCGATGAGCGCGCGCTGGATGCGGCCTTCCGCGAATTGTGCAAGGAAATCTGCCGGATTCCCTTTCGCCTCACGCACCGCGACTACCACAGCAGGAACCTGATGGTCTCGAATGACGAAGTATTCGCAATCGATTTTCAGGACGCGCGCATGGGGCCGGCTCTGTATGATCTGGCGTCTTTGGCGTTCGACAGCTACGTCGAGTTCGAGGACGAAGAGCGGGCCTACCTCATCCACAGCTACTGGGAGACTTGCGGCCACCTGCATTTCTCGGATAAAGAAGAATACGAATGCGCCCTGCGCGCGACCGCCATACAGCGAAACTTGAAGGCCATCGGCACTTTCGCCTATCAAAAGGCGGTGCGCGGGGCGGATCGCTACCTGGTGAGCATTCCGCATACCGCAAGAATGGTTCAGGGGCATTTGGAAAATAGGAGGGATCTGGCCCGTCTCCATGCTTCGCTCGAGCCCTTCCTCGACGCGCTTCTCAAATAAAGGAGTCATCCCCTTTTGGATTTCTTGAAAACGACATTCCTGACGTCGGTGGAGCTTTGTCTCTACGATTTTCCGCATCCCAGTGAAATACCGCCGAGCGAGGCGAGAATCGAGGTTGAGCACATCATCCTCGACGGCGCGTCGGAGAATCGCCACCTCATATCCGAGGTTCAGGGCGAGAGCCTGACGACGAGGCGTTTCGAGCGGGGCGAGAAGTGTTTCGTCGCCCTCGAAAACGGCAAGGCGGTGAGCTACATCTGGGGAACGCGCGGCGTGGTGGGCGTAGAGGAGATCAACCAGGCGGTGAAGCCCGAGGCCAAGGAAATCTATCTCTACGACGCCTTCACCCTGGAGCCCTGGCGGGGGAGGAACCTCTACCCCGCCGTGCTGAAGCGCGCGCTCGAATACGGAGAGAAGCTGGGCCTTACGCGTTCTCTCATCTTCGTGGAGGCGAAGAATACCCCCTCGAGGCGCGGCGTGGACAAGGCAGGCTTCATCCAGTTTCAGACGCTCTACTTCAGCCGGTTGCTCGTCTTCACCCGCTCGCGCCTCTCAGAACCTCTGGCAGGCCACTCCCCGGCCACGTTCGTCGGGCTGGATCAATACGTGTAGCGGAGAAAATCAACTCGCGTCCGTGGACGCGATGGATGCGAAGGAATCCCGATGTCGCAAAGCTCATGCTCCTCGTTGCAGTTAGAAGCCTTCACGTCGCCCGAGGCGTTCTCAGACTTAGAGAGCGAGTGGCGCGCGTTGATGGCCCGCTCCTCCCACGCGCATCCCTTTTACGACCCCGCCTGGCATGCCGCGTGGTGGCGGAATTTCGGTGCAGGCGAGTTGTATCTCTACGCCCTGCGCGATGAGAACGGCGCGCTCGTAGGAGTTGCGCCGTTCGTCTTGAGCGGGGGCGGGCGGCTGCGGCTCACGGGAGGGGATGATCTCTCAGACTACCTCGACATCATCGCCGCAGACGGGGCGCATCTCGGGTGCTGGCGGGCGATTCTCGCCACTCTTGATGAGGCGGACGCGCCCGATTGGCGCGAACTCTCCCTGCGGGGAATCCCCGAAACCTCCCCCACCATCGCGGCCACCCAAGAGTTGACGGGAGGAGGCGCTGAGGTTTCAGAAGAGGAGGTCTGCCCCGTCATCGCGCTGCCCGATTCGTGGGATGAATACACCGGGATGCTCGCGCCCCGAGACGAGCGTGATCTGAGGCGAAAGATACGAAAAGCCAACATGGAGGCGGGACTGGCCTATGAGCGAACCGAATCGGCGGAGACGCTCCCCGCCGATCTGGAAGATTTCATCACCCTTCACGCGCTGAGCCAACAGGAAAAGGCGGATTTCTGGAACGCCGACAGAAGATCCTTTTTCCAAGACGTGACCCGGGCGATGTTGGCGCTGGGCTATCTGGATCTGAGCTTCATGCGCGTGGACGGCCATCCCGTCGCCGCCAACCTCTCTTTCGATTATGCGGACAGGATTTATCTCTACAACTCGGGCTTCGACCCGGTCGAGCACGAACTGAGCGGCGGGCTGGTGCTGCTCGCCCACAACGTGGAAGAAGCGATTCAGGCGGGGCGTTCCTCCTTCGATCTCCTAAGGGGCGATGAGGCCTACAAATACCGCTTCGGCGCGCAGGATGAACGCGTGATGCGCGTGCAGATCAAGAGGAATGCCCGATGACGGCGGCCCGCTTGGCGATCATCGCGATGCACACCGACCCGCTCGCCCCGCTGGGAGGCGACCTCACGGGCGGCATGAACGTCTATGTGCGCGAAATCGCTAAAGCGCTCGCGAGCCTGGGCGTCCGGGTAGACGTATTCACCCGCCTGGAATCGGAAGCTCTTGAAGAGCTAGTTTCCCTGGCCGAGGGCTGCCGCTTCATCCGCATCGAGGCGGGCCCCAAGGAAAGACTCGATAAGGATGCGCAATACGCCCATGTGGATGCCTTCGCTCGCGGGATTCTCGCGTTCGCGGAAAAAGACCAGACCCGCTACGACGGCGTTTCCGCGCATTACTGGCTCTCCGGCCTCGCAGGCGAGAAGTTGGCCGAAGCGTGGGGCGTTCCCCTCGCCCTTCGCTTCCACACCCTGGCCGCGCTCAAAAACGACGCCTTACCCGCAGACACAAGGCGCGAGTCGGAAGTACGGCTCAACGTCGAACCGAGGCTCGCGCAGACGGCGGATGCAGCTCTAGCCTCATCGCCCGCCGAGGCGCGCGCTCTGCGTGAAAAACTGGGTGCAGGCGAAGTTCATGTGGTCCCCTGCGGGGTGGACCTGGACACCTTCCGTCCGTATCCCAGGCCCGAGGCGCGCGCGCGCCTGGGCTTCGAGCCTTATGGCGCATACGTCCTGAGCGTGGGCCGCATCGAGCGCGTCAAGGGACTCGACCGCCTGATCGAGGCTTTCGCCGTCATGCGCCGCGAACGACCGGGGCTGGATGCCCGTCTCTTACACGTCGGGGGCGAGATAAGAGAGGGCGCGGTGAGAATCGGTGAAAGCTATCATCCAGAGGATTTCGCCTCCCCCGCGCAGGGAGCCGAGGTCGCGCGGCTGGAATCCCTCGCACGGAGGCTCGGCGTGGCGGACGCCATCATCTTTTTGGGAGCCAAGCCGCAGGAGGCGCTCCCTCTTTATTATTCCGCAGCCGATCTTTACGCGCTGCCCTCTCGCTACGAGAGCTTCGGTCTCACCACCGTCGAGGCGGCCGCGTGTGGACTGCCCACGCTCGCCTTCGACGTGGGCGGCGTCTCACAGGCGGTAGGCGAGGACGTGAGCGGTTGTCTTATCGCGGACGGCGACATCAACGCCTATGCGGAGAAGATGCTCGAAATGCTTGAGAGCGGCCATGAAAACCCGGACTGCCAAGCCCTCGCATGGGCGGAATCTTTCGCCTGGAGGCGCATAGCGGAGGCGGAACTCGATATATGGGCGCGCCTGCGGGATACGGCCGCGCTCTCATCATCCCACACTCCATAATCCCATCAACCAGAAGGAAATCAGCTTTGGATCGTAACGAATTTCGGGAAATACTGGTCATCGTCGCCCACCCCGACGATGCGGAACTATCCTCGGGGGGAAGCATCTCCCGCTGGACGTCCGAGGGCGCCACCGTGCGCACGGTCGTCTGCACGAACGGGGACAAGGGCACGAAAGACGACATCAGCCCCTTCGACTTGGCCAAGATACGCGAGGCGGAACAACTCGAAGCCTCCCGCATACTCGGCGTCAAGGAGACCATCTTCCTGCGCCACCGCGACGGGGAGCTCGAGGACACGCGCGCGTTCAGGAACCAGATAGCCTTCCTGATCCGGCATTTCAAGCCCGACACCATCCTCACCCACGACCCGTGGCGCACCCACTACCAGCACCCCGACCACCAGGCCATCGGCCACGCCACGTTCAAGGCGGTGGTCTATGCGCGGGATCACCATTTTCTGCCCGAACTCACCTACGCAGGCATCAAGGCGCACCACACGAACAACCTCCTCTACCTCAACACGCGCGAACCGAATTTCTTCGTGGACATCTCAAAAACCTTCGATACGAAAGTCCGCGCAGTGTGCGCGCACAAGTGTCAGATCAAAAACCCAGTAGCGTTCGAAAAACGCACGCGCCAACGCCTCGAAAACGCGGGCCGCCAAGCCGGCCTCCCGATGGCGGAGTCTTTCGTCATCGCGCGGATGCGGGAAGGCTAAGGCGCGCGCATGGACGCTGCGACCCCCGAGGCCAGGGCGGGTCAGCACCTGATGGCAAGCTTCGAGGGTGTAGCGGCCCCGGCCTCGCTCATAGAGCGCGTCCGCGCGGGCAGAATCGGCGGCGTCATCCTGTTCAAGCGAAACATCGAGTCGGCCGCGCAGACGGCGGCCCTCATCGCTTCCTTACAAGCTGCCGCCCTCGCCTCTCCGCTCGAAGCTCCCCTGCTTGTGGGCATCGACCAGGAGGGCGGGCGCGTGAGCAGGCTGTCCCCTGACTTCACGATATTCCCGGCGGCGCGGGATTTTGGCGACTTTGGGGATCCCGCCCTCGCCAGGGAAGCCGCCCAAATCACCGGAGCGGAGCTAGAGGCCGTCGGCGTGAACGTGAACTTCGCACCCGCCGTGGACATCTTGACGAACCCCGAGTGCGCCGTCATCGGCGACCGCGCATATGGAACAACTCCAGAGGTCGTCACAAGCATGGGCGAGGCCGCAACCGCCGGACTTCAGAAGGCGGGCGTGGCCGCGTGCGCCAAGCATTTCCCCGGCATCGGGGAGATGGCCCCCGACCCCCACAAAGAGCTACCGACCTCCCGCCTCACGCTAGAAGACCTGAGAGCGCGCGAGCTTACGCCCTTTCAGCACCTCATCCGCCGCGCACCTCCCGCCTGCGTCATGGTGGCCCACGCCGTTTTCGAGAAAATAGACGAGGCTGCGCCCGCGAGCCTCTCCCCCGTTTTTCTTCAAAACATTCTGCGCGGGGAACTCGGATTCAGAGGCGTCGCGATCACCGACGATCTGGACATGGGGGCAATAGACAACCCCGCAGAGGCCGCTCTTCAGAGCATCCTCGCAGGGGCGGACGTCGCCCTCATCTGTCATGCAGAAGACGCACAGGAACGCGCGGTCGACGCCATCGCGCGGGCAATCGGAGATGGCGACCTCCCCCCGGAACAGGAGGAGGCCTCATCGGATCGGATACGCAGACTAAAGGAAAGCTACTGCCGCCCGAACTGGCGAGCGGAAATGCTCGAAGTTATCGGCTGCGCGGCGCACCGGGAGGCCAGAGAAAGAATCCTCGCGGCGGTCGGGGGAGCCTGAAAATCACACGTTAAAGCGCACGTGGAAGATGTCGCCGTCCTTCACGACGTAGTCCTTGCCTTCCAACCTGAGCGTTCCCCTATCCCGCGCCGCAGAGAGCGAACCCGCGGCCATGAAGTCGGTGTAGGAGACCACCTCGGCGCGAATGAAGCCGCGCTCCAAGTCAGTATGAATCGTCCCCGCCGCGTGGAGGGCGATGGCGCCCGCGCGAACCGGCCAGGCGCGAACCTCATCCCCGCTCACGGTGAAGAAACACCTGAGATTGAGTAGCGCGAATGACGCCTGAACGACTCTATCCAGGGCTGAGGATTTAAGGTCGTAATCCGCGAGAAACTCCGCTTGCTCTTCACCGGGCAATTGCGCGAGTTCTTCCTCCAACCGCGCGGCGAGGGCGACGGGGGTTTCGCCGTCCAGTTCACCGAAAGCGTCCCCCAACTGCTCCTCGCCCACGTTCACCACCACGAGCAGCGGCTTGGCGGATAAAAAGCCGAACCCTTTAATAATGCGCATTTCTTCTTCACCCAGCTTGAGCGCGCGGACCGGGCGGCCCTCTTCCAGCGTCTCCTGAATCTTCGTAAGCAGCGCGAACTCCGCCGCCTCGGCGGGGTCTTTCTTGACGCGCACCAGTTTTTCCAGACGCTCCCGGCGGCGTTCGACCACTGACAAGTCGCGCAGGAGCAAATCGATGCGCACGTCGGCCAGATCGCGCGCGGGGTCGATGCTCTCCTTGGGATGCGGAACCCCTGCGTCTTCGAAGGCGCGCACCACCACCAGGAGCGCATCCGCCCCTTCCAGCGCCTGCGGAATCGCCTCCGCGTTCTTCGCCGCGCCCCCGTCGCCCACGCCCGCATCCACGAAGTTTACCGCCGCGTAGGTCGTCTTCTTCGGGCTAAAAACCGCGCTCAGCGCGTCCACCCGCGCGTCCGCCACGTGCGCAGCACCTATGTTCACCCGCACCGCGCCGTATCCCCCCGTCGATGCCGCACCGCCCGTCAACGCATTGAACAGCGTCGTCTTGCCTGCGGCGGCCAAGCCGATGATCCCGATTTTCACGTCTTAAGCTCCTTGATGAACCATGAACGAACAAACGCGCGAGTGTACAGAGAGGGGTGCGTGAGGTCAAAAGGGACGGGAGGTCAGCCCTGACTGAAGAAGGAAGGGCTGCCGAGTGAGGAGGGAGGGGGTTGACTGGAAAGGGGGGGAGTGAATTGGAAATCGTGTTCATACGCAGCGAATGCCGCCGGGAGCCTTGCGCCTTCTTTTCCCCGAAAAAAAACTTGGCGCTTTCGCTGCGCAAGGCCTATATTTAGTCATAAGGAGGGAGCGGAAAACCAACCGAGCGGGACGTTCAGCAACGCAATTCTACAATCGGACAGCATCGCCGCCGAAAAAAGGAATCAACGATGAGAAAGATTCTGTTCGCCGCATTGGTTGCAACGGGAATGGCGTTCGGGGTCGCAAACCCCGGGTTCGCGCACGACATCAAGAACGAGCACAAAGGGTGCGAAAAAGCGAAGGTTTGTCTCGAAAACATCACCTGCGGCAAACTAGGGGACCGCCTGGTTTGCTACCCCACCTCGTGCGGCCCCGCGAACTGCGACCCGCACAAGCACTTGGAAAAAACGGCAAAACCCGTGAAAAACAAATAGTGGGTACAGGAGCGGAAATCGAACCCGCGCATCCCTCCTAGGAAGAGGGTTTCTTCCGCCTGAACATCCCGCCGCACCGCTCCGGTCCCTTCCGGCTCACCCCCGGAAGGGGTTTCATGTTGAGGAGCGTGAATTTTGGTTGGGGGTTTTTTGCAGCAAGACGATAAAGGTGAGGGGGTACGTATTCACTCCCCCCTTGAGGGCCAATTCTGACCGATGAGAGAGGGATTCATTCCCCCCTTGAGGGGGAGTCGGTGAACTAAGGGCATAGCCCGCAAGTGAACCGGTGGGGGGAGATTTTATTTTAGAATCATACCCCCCACCGCATCAACTCTCGCACACAACGCTCGGCTTCTGCGACAATCCCTCATTCTTCAATCGGGATTGACCCTTAAGGGGGGAGTGATTCTCGCCTTGACTCGTCTTGCCGTCGGGCTTCCCGAAGAAAGGGGAATTTACCCTTGCAGAGAAAGGGGGATTGATGGGGCGTATTCTGTTATGTGGTTTTATGTGTCTTATTGTTCGTCTAGTTCTTGTAACTTTTGCTCCGTCCGCGTTACGAGGGTTTCATTACTTGCCGCGTGCGCTAAATCTCGCGCTTTTTCGAAGTCCGACCGCGCCGCTTCTTGGTCACCTAGTGCCAGATGCGCAAGGCCCCGGTTGTAGTAGGCTCTAGCGTAATCTGAATCAAGGCGAATCGCCTCGTCAAAATCGGCAATGGCATCTTCATATTGGTTCAGTTGCCGCTTCGCACTGCCTCGGTTGTTATAGGCTCTAGCCAAGTCCGGTTTCAGACGGATAGCCTCGTCAAAATCGGCAATGGCATCTTCATATTGGTTCAATCGCCGCTTCGCACTGCCTCGGTTGTTATAGGCTCTAGCCAAGTCCGGTTTCAGACGGATAGCCTCATTGAAATCCTCAATGGCATCTTCATATTGGTTCAGTTGCCGCTTCGCATTACCTCGGTTGTTATAGGCAAAGGCATAGTCCGGCTTCAGACGGATAGCCTCATTGAAATCCTCAATGGCATCTTCATATTGGTTCAGTTGCCGCTTCGCACTGCCTCGGTTGTTATAGGCTCTAGCATAATTTGAGTCCAGGCGAATCGCCTCGTCAAAATCGGCAATGGCATCTTCATATTGGCCCATGCGCCGCTTCGCAATGCCTCGGTTGTTATAGGCTCTAGCTAAGTCCGGTTTCAGACGGATAGCTTCGTTACAGGCGACAATCGCTTCTTGGTACTTTTCCTGTTGTCCAAGCAAATAACCAATCGAAAACCAAGCTCTAGCAGCAAGATCATTATCGCTTCCTTCAGCGACCTTCGCGATGTTCCGCCACGCTTCAATGATTTCATTTTTACTGCCCTGTTCTTGGACTTCAACCGTTTGCTCTCTGCTGTCATCCTCCTGAGAGGAAAGGTCATTCTCTGGTGAAGAAAGAATGATCGCTAGTTGCCCAAGTATATCTTCAGCTCTTTCCCGATTCTTCTCCATTGCTTCGACAATTTGCTTGGCCGCCTTCGCACTCTCTCGCGCATCGGTTACGATTCGAGAGGCCTCCTTCGCACTTTCGCGCGCATCGTTTACGATGTCACGGAAAATCTTAATTCCGATAAAACCACCAATGACAAGAAATACGGCGATACCGGTCAGCCACCACGTGACAGTGCTCGCCCAGTCATCCAACACTTCACGCCTGAGTTCGATAAGAGTGGCCGCATCCTTTTCGCTCTTATCCAGCAGTTCACCTTTCAACTCATTGAAGCGGCGCTGAATTTCGACTTCCGTGGCGGGAGGAATCGCTGGTTTAGGAGGTGCAGCAGCAGACTTGGCTTCCTGACCCGCCCCCTTCCCCACCTTCGCCGGGACAGCCTCCTTCACCACCCCCTTCTCCGCCACCGCTTGAGCGAAGGACACCCCCGTTTGCGCCAAAAAACCCAACGCCAACGCCGCGACGAGAACCGCCAGAATCCGCTTGCCGAAAAATCCTCTCACCTCGTTCTCCTCACCTCTTACACCTCACATATATCGGACTCGACCAGGCCTGGCCGCCGTCGACTTGCAGGACGCGCACCCAGTAGGGGTTGACGGCGTCGGGGGAGGCGGCCTCGTCGGTGAACTGAAAGCGCGCGCTCCAGTGTTTAAGCGTCGGCGCGACTTCTGCGACGAGAATCTGGATGTTCACGCCGCCGGCTTCGATGATGGTCGGCTCGGTTGAAATCTCACCGAGTGGCAGCGTGAAACTCTTCACATTGCTGAAAAAAGAGAGAACAGCGTCGGCGGGGGCATCCACGTAGATGAGCACGCCGTCGGGATCCCCCGAAGTGGCGGTCGTGAAGCGGAGCAGCTTGTTCGATACACGGGTGATCGCGTCGTCGTACTGATTGAGCGCATAGGGCGTGTGGGCGAGCATGGCGCCCTTATCGAGCGCGATTCCGCCGCGCCATTCGACCTTCTTGTCGCGCCCGCTTTTTTGCGTCACCCCGCTCCACTGCACGCGGATTCGGCGCGAGCGGCCCGCAGCCTCTGAGCCTGCGTTCACCGGATGGCGGTGGATGGTTTTAATACCGCGCTTTAGCTCCACGTCCAGCAAGGGCGCTGTGCCGTGGACCTCGACCTTAATCGTGGGCGAGCCTTCGGCTTCCACCGCCTCGCCCATCAAGGCTTCCCCGCACGAGGTTTTGAGATAAATCCGCTCCCCGTTCGTGGCGTAGGTTCTCCGCGCGCGCATCGCCTCCCAGACGGCCTCGCGCGTGAGTTCGCGCGCATAAAGGCCCATCAAGCCGCCTTTGACGTCGAAGGTGACGACGTTGTTCGAGCGGCGGTTCGGGTAGACCAGCCCCTGGCGGCCCGTGTGATCGTCGCTCCCGCCGATGAAGCCGACCGTGAAACCGCGCGCGAGCACTTCCTCGGCGAACCACTCGAAGGTGCCGTGATGGGAGTGGATTTCCGTCAAGTGAACGAATTCGGGGTCAAAAAAATCAAGATTGCACGCCCGTCCGCCCACGTGGGCGACGCTCATCACGTCCTTTCTTCCCCGGAAGGTCTCCCAGAGGGCCGAGATGGGGAACCTGTCCTCATGAGCGTCGGATAAATCGTCCACGCCCGCATGGGAGCTTCTGTGGATGGTCCCCTCATCGCCCGCGTAGTAGATGTTGTAATCGCCGCCGCCTGCGCGCGTGCCCGACCACTCATAGCCCAAAAGCGTGACGAAGCGGCCCGGCTCGTTGAACGCCTTACACTCGCGCACGACCTCCGCCCAGTCTTCCTTGCGGACGCGGAAATCGTTGCCCTGCCACGCGGCGACGTCCACCCCCGCCTTATCGCGCGCGAAGCGGAAATACTCTTCCACCGTGCCCGTGCCGACTGTCGAGCGCGTCTGGCCGTGGATGTCCCCCCAGAAGAGCGAATAGGGATCATCAGAAGCCTTGGGCAGAATCGGCGGACTCAAAGATATCAGCCCCGCCGGGTCCTCTAAACGCAGGCGATAGGGCCCCTCGCCCGTCAACCGCGCGCCGCCGACGCGCTTTACACCGCCGTCACCAAAGGAAAACGTCACCCGTCCGGGCGCCTCATCCTCCTCGCGCCAGTTGGAGCGACTCTTGCGGACGGACACCTCGCCGGTAAATTCCTCCGCCGGGTTCCCCCAGCTATCCACGCCGCGCACGATGGCGGAGAACTCCTCCCCGAGCTTTGGCGTTTGCGAACAGGCCAGATGCCAGGTTTCGGGCGCGCCGCCCACCACGCGGATTTCGGGGTCATGCTCCAACTCGTAGAAATGCTTGCGGTTGAAGGTGTCCACGACGATCTTGTACGTGTGGCGGGATTCGGGGAACGTCTGCGCGCGGATGCCCGGTCCGCCGCCGCAGGTATCGCCCAGAACGAGCGTTACCTCATCGCCTTGGCATAAAAAACCCTTGGCCACCTTGATGGCGACGCCGGAGCGCCAATCATCGAGATAGCCTTGTTCCTGATAAGAAAGCGTGAGGCCGACGCTTAAGTTCGAGCAGGAGACGCTCACGTAGCCCGACGCCGCAGGGTCCGCGAACTGGGGGATCTCCATGTCGCTCGAGAGACGCTTGCACACGAGTATCTGCGCGCCCTCGTCCACCCCGTAGGTTCCGGCGGTGAAGATGATCTTCCTGGTAAAGAACGCCCCCGCCACGATGGGGGTTTCAGGCTCCACGCGGGCGCGGCCCACGTCGAAGCGGTAGGGGTCGAGTCGCTTGTCCATCAGGAGGGTTCCTTGGGGTAGGCTTGAGTATTGACCGATCCAGTCGCTTTGCTCAGACTTGCATTGTATTTAAGAGGCGACGGCTCCGGCTCTATAAGAACGGTTGAGAGCAATTCAATCCGCTCAACTGCCTGTTTGAACCCTCTATAGCCAGTATGGCCTGGGCTGAAAGCATTAATTTTTGCAATCATTATCTTAGCGTGTTGTTGATCAGAAGATTCCACTCCAATAGAATCTGCACGATATCGTTCCAACAAACGCGAATTTTCAAATATCTGCTCACTCTGATTCAATTCGCTCTGTCTCTCCTCCGCAGCTACGATGATCATAAGCTCAAAAAACTGACCTCCAGGCGTGTGTCGAAGAGTCTTGATTCCGGGGCGATTGAACACCGCATCCACAACTTCAAGATCGGAAACTTCGCCGTCGATGAACCGATAATAAAGATCGGTGTCGCTCGTCCGAAGCAGGAACATCACTGTCATCATTCCAGAAAACAACAACTGGTCTCTTGGTAAAGATGTGAACACTAGCCCCAGCCGGTGGATAGCCTGTCCAATCTCGCGAAGGCTGAGATCAATCTTTCCCAAGAAATCATGCAACAGCTCTTGAGATCCACCTATCTCGTCTCTTTCCGAAGCAGCGATTCCTTTGCATCGTTCTATCAGGTAATGGTTTATTCTTGTTTCTTTCATCATCGAGTCTACAAACGCAGATCGGTCGGGCTCAGGGAGGCGGAAGTCCAAATCAAAGAAACGGCCTAGGTAGTCCAAGGCATCAAACTCAACCCCGTAAAGCGCTTTGACCGAATGCGCGAGTTGGGAGCGATTGACCCCCAGCACGAAGACGACATGCTCCACGGCGAAGATGTGTTTGGCGACTTCAAGAAGCTCGACGGCGTAGGAAGGGCGGCACCTGTCCAACTCGTCAATCACCATGACCAGCGGACGGTCTTTTCTCGATTTTGATAAGGATTTCGCCATTTCCCCTAAGGTGCGGTTGAAATCCTTGACCGACATACGCGCTTTCTCGTATGCGTTCAGCTTTTCTTCAGCCAAGGAAGCAAGTGCTTGGCCCAATTCGCCTCCAACTAACGGAATGCCAGCGGCGGCAGCCTTAATGATTCCCGGAATGAGTGATCGGGCGACCTCCTTCGCTTTGCCCTTTACATCATTAACCTTCTTTTTTAGCGACTCCTTTAGCGAGTCATCCGCACATTTTTCACATTCTTGATTAAGACCCACCGTCAATTCGGTCGAAAGAGCGATGAAAGGCTCCTCGGAGAAGTCCGTCTCCCAAGCGTTGAACCCGACGACGGGAAACCCCTCGTTGCGGAGGTGCTGCGCCCAGATATTGAGAAACGTGGTTTTCCCGGCTCCCCATGCCGCATCGACCGACAGAACGCACGGCCCCTCGATGGAACGGACGATATGGGTGAGAACCTTGACTGTCTCTTCTCGTCCGAGCAGATCGTTTTTGAACGGATCGTCTTCGGGTACGTCGATTTCCAGTGGCTGAATACGCATTCTCATACTTCTCTTTGGCTTATCACATACGCAAGATGAATGATGGGCGGATGAAAAGTGGAATCCCGACGAGAATCACCCTCGCCTGGTGCTTCTTATTCCCCGTAGGCGCGGGCCTCATCGACGAAGCGCGCGAAAAGCTGCGCCGCTCCGTCCATGTCGGCGTAGCCGTAGGCCGACATCGATTCGGGATGCCACTGCACGCCCACGACGAAATTATGCGAGGGGCATTCGATGGCCTCGATGACGCCGTCTTTCGTTCTGGCCGAAACCCGCACGCCCGGTCCCACCTCGCGCGCGCTCTGGTGGTGGTGGCTGTTCACCACCGAGGCGTCTCCCAGAATTTCTCCCAAGATGGACTCGCCGATCTCTATCTCGTGAAACGTGTAGGTGTTCTCATCCGTGTTCCGGGGCCGGTGCGTGAGCGCGCCCTCCACCTGGGAGGGGATGTCCTGATACAGCGTGCCGCCCGCCACGATGTTGATGACCTGCATGCCGCCGCAGATGCCGAGCACGGGCATGTCTCGCGACACCGCCCCCCGGCAGGCGGCCATCTCCGCCGTCTCGCGCTTGGGGTTCGTGGGGCTGCACTCTGGAAGGCGCGCCTCGCCGTAGAGCATGGGGTCGAGGTCGTGTCCGCCGCCCGAGATGATGAGGCCGTCGATGCCGAGGATCAAAGAGACGCTCGCCTGCTCGTCCTCCACCGCGGGCAGAAGCAGTGGTGCTCCGCCCGCCTTGAGGACGGACTCCACGTAGGCGTCCATGAGCACGTGTCGCGGGCGCACCTTCGGTTCTTCGGGGAAATTTCTCTTGCCCACGTCACAAGTGATTCCGATTCTCGGCCGTTTCATCCGTTGCCGCCTCCCTCGCCAGGATCATGAAAAACAGAGGAAAATTCATAAGAATTGCGCTCGCCCGCGCACCGCAGGCGCAACACGAATATCATCACATTTCAGGCGAAACGGAAACCACCCGAACCCACAAGGCCCGAAACGCGCCACGCGGCCGCGCGCCGGCGGCGGAAGGGTGGATTCCCGCGACAGCACCCTTTATATTCCGAATGAGAGATTTACCGGAGTTCTTCGACGTGGTCGATGATTTCGCGAGGGCCTCGTAGATAGATGTTCTCCGGCAGGGAGGTTTATTCAACTTGTTTCGTCTTTATCTCACGCGCCTTATACTGCCCATCCTCTTCGTGGCGGGGATGGTGGCGATTCCCTTCATCTGGCTGCCAGATGTCACGCCGCAGCCGGAGAAAACCTCCGCTGCGCAGAAAACAGCAGGCATGACGGATAAAAAAAACAGGCGCGCCACGCCGTTTCAGAAAGCCATGACGATAGGCTTCGCGCTCATCCTGGTTTCGGTGACCGGGGGCGGCTACATGCTCTACCGCATCACCCGCTCGCAGACGGCGAGCTGGCGGCGACGCTTCGCTCCTCCCAAACGACGGGGGCGTTGAGGGGAAGGGGGACGGACGACCACGGAGAGTCGCCCCTACAAAAGGCACGCCCCCTCTTCTCGGTCGGAATTGACTCCTAACGACGCATGAGCGGGTTGATGGTATGTTGACCTTCCCCAATATTGCGATTATTTTTAAGGAAAGGAGGCGCGCCATGGACAACACGGAAATGATCCGCACGCCGATGGATCCCGAATTGAAGCAAGAGGCCGAAAAAATTTTCTCCGCGCTCGGTCTGTCGCCGACCGAAGCGATCACGCTGTTCTATAAGGCGATTCCCTTGTTCTACGAGTTGCTCGTCTCGCATCATGGTCTGCCACCGCAACCGACCCCCAACGAGGAGACCCGCGAAGCTATTCGGCAGGCGCGCGCCGAGGAAGGATTAAGCACGTATGGCGGCGTCGAGGAGTTGATCGCCGAACTCGACGATGCGTGAACTTCGCGCAACCACGCAGTTCAAAAGAGACCTCAGAAGAACCAGAAAACGCGGCAAAGACATCGAAAAGCTCATGCGCATCGTCGATAAATTGCTCGCCGGCGAACCGATCGATCAACAAAACAGACTCCATCGCCTGTCCGGTGAATGGTCACCCTGCCGGGAATGTCATATAGAACCCGACTGGCTCCTCATCTGGGATGAGGCCGAGGACTCGGTTACTCTCATCCGAACGGGCACGCATTCGGACCTGTTCGAGTGATCCGTGATAAAAGAGATGGGTCCGCCCGATAAGAAACCTCCCTTTGCCTTGCAGAACAAAACCTTTCCCCCTAACGCCGCATCTTGAGAGACACCCCGCTCAATACCGACGCCGCCACCGCGTAGGCCAGGCACATGAGCGCGAGAGCCTCCACGCTCACTCCGTAGTCGATCAGCCAGCCCATGACGACGGGCGAGAGCGCCGTGGACAGCACTATGAACGAGGTGGCGAGCGAGCGGATGGCCCCTAAATTCTCCACCCCGTAGATTTCCGCCCAGATGGCCCCGCCTATGGTGATGCGCACGCCGACGGTGACCCCCGTCATGATCATGTAGATGACGGCGACGATCCAGTGATCAGAACTCCCGAGCGCCAGGAGCCCGACGCACATGGGCGCGAGATGCCAGGGGAGAATTCTAACCGCGCCGATGCGGTCCACGACGGGGCCGGTGAGCAGCGTCAAGCCGATGGAGGCGACCGTGTAGAGCGTATACGCGCCCGTGAAAAAGGCGAGGCTCCACCCCTTGGCCTCCACCAGGTGCCCCATGTGAAAGAAAAATCCTGTGGCGATGAACGAGGGAGCGAGAGAAACGGGCATGATGAAGTAGAAGCGCAAGTCCTTGAGCACCTCCCTTCTTCCCCACACCCCTTTGGGTCCGGAGGCGGACGCCTCCTGCGCGCGCGTCTTACGCCCTAAATGTTCGTCTTGATGATCCGCAAGCAGCCAGACGACGGAGGGAATCAGCACGAGGGCGGAGAAGGCCGCCATCACCAGCCAGATGTGCCGCCAGGAGAACCACGCGCTCAAGCCTACCGCCACGAGCGCCATCACCGCCTGCCCGGAGGGTCCGCCCATCGAGATGATGCTGATGGCGCGTCCGCGCTCAGCGGCGAAATGCCG
Organism: bacterium; assembly: GCA_965261085.1. Lineage (GTDB taxonomy): Bacteria > UBA8248 > UBA8248 > UBA8248 > UBA8248 > Bin107. The sequence goes on along the minus strand of OZ253442.1, from coordinate 1,321,928 downwards.
GCCGATGCTCGTCACCGAGGTGTGGACCATCAATCCCTGGCCCGTCAAGCGCAGGGCGAACAAGGCGAACAACAGAGCCCAGAAGGTGGGCGCCGCCGCCATCGCCGCGCAGGCGCCGATGAGCCCGAGGCAAACGCAGATGGCGAAAATCTTGAGCCTCGTCTTGTCGATCATCCGGCCAATCCATATCAGGCACATGGCGCTCGATACGGTGGCGACGGCGTAGGCGAGGCCGAAATCGCCGTGTGAGAGCGCGAAGGCGCTCCTGATGTCCTTGTTGAACACGGCGATGAAATACGACTGCCCGAAGAACGAAAAAAACGTGAGCAAAAGGCCGAATGCGAGAAACCGGCGGTTTTTCCACGCGAAGGAGAGGTATGCCAATGGACGCCTTCATGCAGGAGAGCGGGGGATGTCGGTTCGAGAGATATTATAGCATGGGGGGTCAATTCCGGGCGAAGAGGGGTTGTTGAAAAAGCCTTTGTCAAGGGAGCAACCCCCCTGTCCCCCCTTGTCAGGGGGGCTTTTCTTCCACCCCCTCGTCGGGGGGCATCGCCTTTACCCCCCTGACAAGGGGGGACAGGGGGGATGCTTTTACCAGTCGAAAGGGGTGTCCCCTCTACTCTCTAAAAAGGGGTCTTTTTCAACAACCCCGGAGAGCGAGGAATTGCGAGCCGGGGTGTTGCTCATCCGCAGCAGCCCCTCCCTCCTCGGTCTGGCAGCCCCTCCCTCCTCGGTCGGGGCTGATCCACAACTTGACACAAACGCAGGCCGCCCATAACCTACCTGCATATCCAATAACAAAGGGGCCCGATTCGCCATGCGATTCCAGATTGGCCTTCTTCTCTTCCCCAATCTCACCCAACTCGATATGACAGGTCCGTACGAGGTCTTCACCAAGTTCCCGGACACCGACGTCCATCTCATCTGGAAGACGCTGGAGCCCGTCAAGGCCGGCGGCGGCATGCAGATATTGCCGACCACGACTTTTGCCGAAAGCCCGCAACTCGACCTCATCTGCATACCGGGCGGCGCGGGCATGAACCCGCTGCTGAACGATGAAGAGACGCTGGACTTCGTGCGCCGCCAAGCTGCGGGGGCGCGCTACGTCACCTCCGTATGCACGGGGTCGCTGGTGCTGGGCGCCGCGGGACTGCTGCATGGCAAGCGCGCGACGTCGCACTGGATGTCGCTGCCGATGCTGGCCGCCTTCGGTTGCGTGCCCGTGGCCGAGCGCGTGGTCGTCGACGGCAACGTGATCACCGGCGGCGGCGTCACGGCCGGCATCGATTTCGCCTTGACGGTGGCTGGAGAGCATTTGGGGGCCGAAGCCGCCCGCAAGATACAACTCGGCATGGAGTACGACCCGCGCCCTCCGTTCGATTCCGGCAGCCCGGAGCGAGCGGACCCGGCGATGGTGGCCGCCGTGCGGGAGGGCGCCGCTGCGCGTCAGTCCGAGCGGGAGGCGGCGGTCAAGGAGGCGGTCGGCCAACTCGGAAACGATTGAGGCGGATTAGGCGCGAAGCGTCTGCGAGTTCCCTCTTGGGTGCTGTAATGGGTGGTTTTGTCTATTCCGAAGGCACCCGATTCACGCCTCCGCCGCAGTTGGCCACAGCGACGATGCGCGTCACATCGAAAAGTCGAAATCCGTCGCATCCAGATTGGTCGAAGTGAAGTCCTCGAGTATGATCTCGCCCACGTTCTCGCCGAGGTCGATCTTCGTGTCGTCGCCTTCTTGTGTGATCGTCAGGTCGGAAAACCCGGTGATGGCGGTAATCGCGGAGAGATCGATAGTGTCCGTCCCGTTCTCGAAATCAGTGACCGTGTCGTTCCCATCACCCGAGCTGAATACGAATGTGTCCTCCCCGGCCCCGCCAGTGAGCGTGTCGTCCCCGGTCCCGCCGGTGATCGTGTCGGCGCCTTCGCCGCCATAGATCCGGTCGTCGTCCGCGCCGCCCTCGATGGTGTCGGCCCCCTCGCCGCCGACCAGCCAGTCCTCGCCTTCACCGCCGTAGATGGTGTCATCACCCTCTTCGGAGAAGACGATGTCATGGCCTCCCAGGGTGGTGAATGTGCCATCGCCCGTGCCGCCGAGATAAAAGTTCCTGTTCTCATCACCCGTGACGGGACTCTCCACGAGAAGATCGTCGACCGGGCTGTCGCAATCCGGCAGGCAGAACATATCAGCGGTCAGGTCGCTGGTGGCAGTGATGCCCTCCAGCGTGATCGTCCCCCCACCGAAATCCGAGAGGTCGATTTGCACCCCCGTTACCACGTTGCCGTCATTCGGATCCGTGACCGTCGACATCTTCGCTTGCAACTGTGTGAACGTGATGGCCATGGTGAACTGGGAGAGGTCTATCTGGTCGTCGGAGGTGTCGAAATCCGTGATCGTGTCGCTACCGTGCCCCGGAAGGAACGCGAAGGTGTCCTCGCCGGTTCCGCCGGTGAGGGTGTCGTCGCCTCCTCCGTCTATGATGGTGTCGTCGTCCGCGCCGGCGTCGATGGTGTCGTTCCCGGCGTCGCCCAGGATGATGTCGTCGCCCTCGCCGCCCTCGATGGTGTCGTCGCCGCTGCCGCCCCGTATCCAGTCATCTCCGGTTCCGCCGTAGATGGTGTCTACTTCGCCCCCGCCCAGGAGGAAGTCTCTCCCGCCGCCGCCGGTGAGGGTGTCGTCACCGCTTCCGCCGAAGAGGAAGTCGACGCCTTCGCCGCCATCCAGATTGTCGTCGCCATCGGCGCCGTCGAATATGTCGGTTCTCGCACCGCCCGTCCTCGTGTCGTCCGTCATGATTGGTCCCCATTCTGGTTATCGGGAACTGAATCCAAAGAATCAGTTGCCGTTCGTGATGTTTCGCAGGCGCTTTCACAATCCTCGCCTGCGTTCGTTCCACACCCGGAGCAGGAATGATTCGAAAAGCCGGTGAACCATTCCCCATTCCGGGCAATTTCACGTCCAATATTCCTGGATGGTGGTACGGGATTGCCCTGAAAAGCAGGTGTCCCGCCATCCACTTGCGGTCGATGTTCCAAGGGGAAGTTTTACGCTTCCCTATGCCTTGTGGTCATCGTCTGTGTCGCAACGTCATAATAACAAAAATTTTGACGAAAAACCACAATTTTTGTGCGCCTGAAAAATTCCCGGGTTGATGGACCTCCCCGCTCCGTAAGGAGCGACGCACCGAGAATATATTCGACCAGGGGTCAATAGGAGCCCAATTCGATCTTCACCGTGGCGAGCACTTTTGGCTTACCTGCTCCTTTTATTTTCCGCACCGCCTTCACCTCGGCGAAGTATGCGTGGGTGAAGATGAGGGCGATGGCCACGTAGAGGACGATCATGGCCGGCACGTACTTGCCCGCGCCGTCCACCTCGCCCTCGCCAACCTCCCCCCCCGCGCGGCATCTGAAAAGACCTCCGCCGCAACGCCTCCCCTATTTTATTGCTTGCGCGGCCTCCCGCGAGGCGTTCATAATCGAGACGACCAACAACACAAAAGAGGACCGACCCGGCATGAGCAAAGCAAACGAACCCCGCACAGACCACCGGGGAGCGGAGCGCGCAGAGGGGAGCGCCGCCGCCTACACCCGGGGGGGAGACGCCAGAAAAGCCCCGCGCCAGAAGCTGACCAAAAGGGTCTATGAGGCCGAACTCGCGAGGCTCCAGATAGAACTCGTAAAGCTCCAGGAGTGGATACGGAAGGAGGGCCTTAAAGTCGTCGTCATCTTCGAGGGACGAGACGCGGCCGGCAAGGGCGGCGTCATCAAGCGCATCACGCAGAGCTTGAGCCCGCGCATCTGCCGCGTGGTGGCGCTGGCCGCGCCCACCGAGCGCGAACAGACGCAGTGGTATTTCCAGCGCTACGCACCGCACCTGCCCGCAGCGGGCGAGATGGCGCTCTTCGATCGCTCCTGGTACAACCGCGCGGGCGTGGAGCGGGTGATGGGCTTTTGCACGGATGAGGATTACCGCGAGTTCCTGCACTCATGCCCCACGTTCGAGAGGATGCTCGCGCGCTCAGGGATAGTCCTGATCAAATACTGGTTCTCGGTGAGCGACGAGGAGCAGGAGCGCCGCTTTCACGCGCGCATCGAAGACCCCACGCGGCGCTGGAAGCTCTCGCCGATGGACCTCGAATCGCGCACCCGCTGGGTGGAGTACTCAAAGGCGAAAGACGAGATGTTCGCCCACACCGACATCAAGCAGGCCCCCTGGTACGTGGTGGACGCGGATTCGAAGCGCCGCGCGCGGCTGAACTGCATCAGCCACCTGCTCTCCCTCATCCCCTATGACGATTTGACGCCCTCGCCCATCGAACTCCCCCCGCGCCGGCCCGATCAAGCCTACGTGCGGCCCCCCATCGGCGAGCAGACCTTCGTGCCCGAGCGGTATTGAGGGGTATGTCCTTCTTCACCAAAGTACAATAACGAATACCGTTATTTGCTTTTAGCATCGAAAGTAAAATAACGAATCCCGCTGTTAACATTTAGCGCATAAAGTTCAATAACAAATCCCGTTATTAAGCGTTAGGAAAGGGGAGATAATAAGGGAAGAGTGGAGATTGCACTGAAGGGAAATCAATTCTGCCAGAGTCAACAATAAACCCAAGAGCCTGTTGAGTTCCTAGGATAGTGCATTATAGTGAAAAAAACGCGGATGTGTGTTAAACGAATCATCAAACACGAGAGGGAAGGGATATCGTCGAGAAGCATATCATTAAACCATTGAAACAAGATAAAACCTAAAGGTGAAGTGTTTATGGAGGGAGTCAAGCAATTCCAGTCCGAAACCATGCGAGCCGCACTAGCTCTCCCGAATGGTGCGCGGTTTTATCGTTGCGCTTTGCAGGTCAACCCATTCGCTTATCTCATCAGGCATAATATATCGACACCTTTTCAGTCCGAAGACGAATACAACGAAGCAATCATTGAGGCCTGTCTTAAAACAGAAACCGAGGTGATTGGCGTCACGGACCATTACCGCATAGCGGATTCTCGGAACCTAATCGCCACCGCTCGCGAAGCCAGTTTGTGGGCTTTTAGCGGATTTGAAGCCGTAACGAAAGACGGTGTTCACTTTCTTTGCCTCTTCGACCCCGACAAAGATGATCAGCTAGAAAGGCTCATCGGGGATTGCGGCATTCATGATTCGAGCCAACTCTCACCAATAGGCACGTTGGACTGTACTGAGCTTTTGGAACATTCAAGGAGTTGGGGAGCCGCTTGCATCGCAGCACATGTAGCATCAGACGGTGGCCTGCTCAGAAAACTCTCAGGACAAACACGAGTTAATGTTTGGACATCACCAGATTTACTTGCCTGTGCGCTCCCCGGACCAGTTGGCGATGCCCCAGAGGACATCAAGCCAATCCTTCAAAACAAGAATGCCGAGCACAAGCGAACGTATCCCCCAGCTATCTTAAATGCCTCGGATGTGAATGACCCCAAAGACCTACAAGAAGAACGTTCGTCTTGCTTCATCAAGATGTCAGAAGTCTCCGTCGAAGCACTTCGCCAAGCGTTCCTTGACCCAGGGTCCCGTATGCGGCTGCACAGTGATTCGCAACCGGAGTTTCATGCCGAATTTCTGGCGATGACATGGGAGACAGAGGGATTTTTGCGTGATACCTCTGTCCATTTCAATGGTAATCTTAATACCTTAATCGGCGGACGTGGTACGGGAAAATCAACAATAGTTGAAAGCATCCGCTATGTGCTGGGTCTTGACCCAATAGGAGAAGATGCACGCAAGACTCATGAAGGAGTAATACAGCATGTACTGAAATCCGGGACGAAAGTTTCGCTATTAGTACGTTCACACAAGCCGTCTGAACGGCACTATACCGTCGAACGTTCAGTACCGAATCCGCCCACTGTAAAAGACGAGAGTGGTGAAATTCTGATGCTCTCGCCCCGTGACGTGATGCCCGGTGTGGAAGTATTCGGCCAGCATGAGATTTCCGAACTTACTAAAAGTCCCGATAAACTCACTTTGTTGCTGGAGCGATTCGTAGATCGCGATTCGTCTCTGTTGGAGCGCAAGGCAAGTGTCCAACTAGAGCTTGAGAAGTCCCGTAGCCGAATCGTGGACGTAAAACGAGAGATGAAAAGGTTTGAGGAGCGGCTGGCGGCGTTACCCGGTCTCGAAGAGATGCAAAAGCGATTCCAAGAAGCAGGATTGGAAGAGAAGTTAAAGGAGAAAAGTCTTCTAATTCGGGAAGATCGGTTATTCTCAAATGTTGAAGAACGGTTAGCCCCGATGAGAGTGCTTCATAGGGAACTAGCCGATGAACTTCCGATTGATACGGCTTTCGTCTCGCAAAAGGCGCTTGAAGGATTACCAAACGCGAGAATTTTAAACAATATAGAGGAAATTCTCGAAACACTTAGTACACGCCTCAAAGAAGTTGCAGATCAACTCGGGCAAGCGTTGTCCGAAACCGACTCAGCAATCGCGGATACTAAATCGCGTTGGAACGAGCAGCGTAGAACTATTGAGGAAACTTACGAAAAGCTATTGCGAGAACTTCAAAAATCAAACATCGATGGTTCAGAATTCATCCGTCTACGTCAAGATATTGAGGAGTTACGCCCTCTAAATGATAGGACAGAGAAACTTAAGCGCGATCTGTCCACTCACGAGTCGAATCGACGCATGCTTCTCTCAGAGTGGGAAGACATTAAAGCTACTGAATACCGTGAAACTGAAGCGGCTGCTAGGAAAGTTTCGAAAAAGCTATGTAATCGAGTGCGCGTAGAAGTCACGATGTCGGGAAACCGCGAGCCACTTGAACAACTTTTGCGGGAGGAAGTTGGCGGCAATCTCGCTGCAGCTCTTGAACGACTTCGCAGGATGAATCAACTATCCCTTCCGGAGTTCACGCAGCTATGCCGAGAAGGTAAAGAATCCTTGATCGAGAATTATGGCTTCCCCTCAGGAGCGGCGGATCGGATTACACAAGGTGGTCTTGACCTATTCATGAGAATCGAAGAGCTAGAACTTCCAGCCACAACAAAAATCGAACTCAACACGGCAGCGGAAAATGAGCAAGCTAATTGGCGAACGCTAGAAGCGCTTTCTACTGGGCAGAAAGCAACAGCTATCCTTCTGCTCCTTCTGCTCGAATCTGAGGCCGAGGCCCCACTTGTAGTAGATCAGCCCGAAGATGACTTGGACAACCGCTTCATCACCGAAGGCATCGTGCCAATTATTAGGGAGGAAAAACGACGGCGACAATTCGTTTTCTCTACACATAACGCGAACATTCCCGTACTGGGTGATGCGGAACTCATCTTGGGTCTTACCGCTTCTGGCGAAGCGGAAGTAGGACAGGCCAGGATTGCTCCAGAACATATGGGTTCCATTGATTCTAAACCAGTACGAGAGTTGGTCGAGGAAATACTCGAAGGTGGAAAAGACGCCTTCGAGATGCGTCGCTCCAAGTATGGTTTCTAAGCTATGACAACGCGGACGGAACTATTGGAAATAATCGCAAACGGCGAAAATTCCGGCGTCGAATTCAAACTAGATGTTTTGCAAAACCATGACTTGGCAAAAGAACTTGTCGCGTTCTCGAACTTAGAAGGCGGAATGGTGCTGCTTGGCGTGGATGATGATGGAAACGTTGCCGGGCTAACGAGAGATCGTCTGGAAGAGTGGGTTATGAACGCATGTCGTGACAAGATCAGACCAGCCATCATTCCGTTTTTTCAAACGATCAAGGATGTGGAGCCGGGTAAGGACGTGGCGATCGTGCGAGTGCCGCGCGGCGGTGACGTGCACAGTCAGTGGCACAACAACAGGAACACTTATTACATCCGGGTAGGTTCGCAAAGTCGGGAGCCGACACCACAGGAATTAAGCCGTCTATTTCAGCAACGCGGCACGTTTCGCGCCGATCTGCGACCGATTTCCGGTGCAACGGTCGATGATCTAGATCGCCGTCGGCTGAAAGATTACTTCAACCGGATACGCCAACAGGATATTCCGGGAGATGACGAAGGCGCGGGATGGGAGTCCTTGCTGATAAATACGGAGATTATGGTCGAAGAGGGTGTAACCCTTTCAGGGATACTGCTCTTCGGAAAAATACCGAACCGGTTTCTGCCACAAGCGGGCATCGACGCGGCGGTGTTTCCGGGAACGGAAAAAGAATATGCGACTAAAGAACGGGCGGCATTGCGCGGGCCGATGACACCACTCTTAGATCAGACCGGTGCTACTCTGGAAGCCGGGTTAGTCGAGCAGGCACTAGATTTTGTCAGACGCAACACTCCTGTGACTGCCGTCCTTGAAGACGGTACGCGTCGCGTGGAAAAGAGAACATATCCAGCCAAGGTCATTCGAGAGGCAGTAGTAAATGCCCTAATTCATAGGGACTACCTTCTGGCAGACACCGATATTGAACTGGCAATTTATGAGGATCGATTGGAGGTAATCTCCCCTGGCAAACTCCCAAATGGAATCACACCGGATCGTATGCGAATCGGAACCCGAGCTGCCAGAAATCAACTCCTTAAAGACATAATGCGCGACTACGGGTATCTGGAACATATGGGGATGGGCGTACCCCGTATAATCGTTCGTGGAATGAAAGAACATAACGGAACCGATCCCTATCTTGTAGAAGAAGGCGAAAGATTCATAGTTCGTCTCTTTGCAGGGGAATCAATCCAAAATGAGTAACACTTAAATTTCCATACCCTTCTTTCAAAAAGCGTCACCCCTCCACCTTCCCCCTCTTCCTCTTCTTATCGGCGCGTTCGCGTTTCTCCTGGAGGCGTTTTTCGGCCGATGAGCGGGTGGGGCGCGTGGGGCGTCTGGGTTTGGGAGGCGTAGAGACTTCGGCGAGGGCGGCGCGCAGTTTTTCCAGGCAATCGGCGACGTTTCGGCCCTGATCGCGAAAGCGGCTGCTCGTGATGACGACCTCGCCCTCGCGCGTCACGCGGCGCGGGTGGAGCGCGCGGAGCCTCTCCTTCACGTCATCGGGCGCGCTCGGCGAGGCGGCCATGTTCCAGCGCAGCACCGCCTTGCTCGACACCTTGTTCACGTTCTGCCCGCCGGGGCCGGAGCTTCGCGCGAACTGAAAGTGGATTTCCCGCAAAGGGATTCGGAGGGGAATTATATACGAAATTACCCAAACGACCTTATTTAGCGGATTTTTTCAAAAAAGCCCATTCTTTTTTCGGCGGGCCTTGCATACATGCGCGGGCGATGTTTTCCGGGGTGTCGGGGATGGGGGGTGGCATGGTTTTTTCTACGGGGCGGCCCCGGGGCTTCTTCTCTTCGGTCATGTAACCACTCCTTTGTTTGCGACAACTAATTGACAGTTCAGGATCCCTCCGCTACCGGACAGTTGTATGCCTCGAATTTCCAGATGGATTTTCTGCATACTTGGGCGCGGCCTTTTGCGGGTTCGAAAAAAACGTATAATTCGAGGAAGGCATATCGACAGAACGTATTGGAAAAATTGCCTGCGCAACATATCGGCTAATCCTTACAGTTTTCTTCGGATTTCGGCTTTTTGGAGATCATGTGCGTCTGGAGGCCATTGTTCATCCGGGAGCAAAATTCTAAATCCATGATCCATCTTGTTATCTATGTCGTCGAGTTTTTCGTCGACCCCATCGAATCGCTCATGTATTTTTCTGAACTCTTCTCTGGTTTCCTCGTCCATGTAACCTCCCTCCCACGGGCAACTTTACCATGGGGATGGTAGCAGAACTTGTAATGAAAAGTAAACTTATTATCTGGGAGCCAGATGTGTAACTTTGCTTCTCTTTGTCGTCGGGTTATATCTGCACCAATACGTGAACGGAACCCATGCTCCATATTTGTTTTGCATTTCCAGTTTATTGCCCCAATAAGCAAGGGATTCCCCTCCCTTCTCGCCCGAGGGCCAGGAGACGCGAGAAAACTTATGCTCAAGCCATCCGGTCGTCCACTTGTATTTATATCTTGCCCGATCCGATATGACCTCAATCATAATCTGGCAACTGGTGATGGCATCTACCCGGTGTTTCTTATCCCAACAATTCAAGTCTGCTTTGCATGTTCCCGCCTTGGCCGCTTTCATCTGTTTGCCGGTGGGGCGGCCATAATCCTTGAGGCGGTCGGGAATCTTGTTAAACACCAAATGTCCGGGCCGATAAGGATCCCAGACCATTACTTGGCTCCAGTTGTTCCCGGCGTTGCATTCCCGGTTTGCCCAGCCGCATCCGTCCACGGAATACGTGATAATGCCATCCGCCGATCCCTTTACGTCTCGATACAGTTTCACGTTGACGGCGTGCGCTCCCTCTGCCTTCTGCGCATCCATGGCCGCGTCCATCATGGTCTCAAGTATTGCCTCACCCGTATTCGCATCGGTCGCCCGTATCTTCATGAGCAAGCGATGGCGGCCACTGTAGGGTCGGTTGATCTTTTCGATGACCGTGTAGTCTGCGCCAAAGGCGAATGATACAGAACAAACCAACAACACAACCGCCAGAACGTAACGCATGGTTCATCCCTCCGTGTGTAAAAACAGGCCGCCCGCCCAGCCCCTCTGGGGCCGGGTCGGTCGCCAAACGAATCAAACATAAGGTGGATTCCCCGCCTATTCTCGCGCCGAGTGGCGCGATCTTTTATTCGGCGGGCGACCCGGTGGTGCTGGGTCTATGTTTGAATCGTTTGGCGTGAGGGGATTGTAATGGAAATAGAGCAGAAAATACAACAGGAGATTTTCGCCGGAGCTTGACGAGCGGGGCCAGATCATTGATCCTAAAAATGAAAAGAGGGCGCTCGCGACGCCCTCAATTCCGTTCCGCCCGTTCGCCAGGTTGACATGACCGCTTACGGGATATGTTCAGTCATAAGCAACCTGAATATATCCCCACAAAGTGCTCATGTCAACCTCTTAGGATAGGTGTGCCTATCGGAAGGGTTTAGACATGCACGCGAATCAACGAACTGGCCTCAATGTCATGATTGAATTCATGATGGCTCCGCCAGAAGAAAAAGACCGACAAATTAAGCAATTCAAAACCGCTGTTCTCGGAATCATGCGAAGCACGGACGAACTGTTAAAGAAAATTGCCGCCAGAATGCCAGATCGAAAAACGGCCCCTTCTTTTGACAAAGAAGCCATGCGTAAAACAATTTTGGCCGACCCGCTAAACAGAAAAAATCGGCGGCATTCTCTGTCGGGATAAGGTGTTGTCCTAAAACAGATACAAGCCCTGCGGAGAACGCTTAGGTGTTGGTGCTACCAATTCCTTATAGCGGAGTCGCTTGCCGTTCATTCCTGAAACCATGGATTCCATCTGGTCGATGGTATCCATGGGGCGCATATTGTGGCGGCCCGCGAACTCGTTTACATACCTGCCCAGATGCTTACGGCTCATCTTGTGAAAAACGCCGTTGTGCGCCCGCTTGAGCATCGCCCAGAAACTCTCCACGCCGTTCGTATGGGCTTGCTTCCGCACGTATTCGCCGACGCTATGCTTTACGGCCTCATGGTCGAATCCGCGCATGTTCTGATAGGAGGTATGGTCATCGGTATATACCTTGGCCCCGCTCTTTACCCGTTCATGAACGAAGCCCTGCAATGTTTCCTTATCGGTCGATTCCACCACGCTGGCCTTAATGAGGTTCGTTTCCCGATCCTTTACGCCGGCTACCACGGCCTTCCCGGCGATTCCCCGACCCTCTAATTTCTCCCGCTTGGCCTTCGGCATGTTCTTTCGCTTCCCGCCCACGTAGGTTTCGTCTACCTCGACAGGGCCATCGAATAGCCCGCCATTATCGCGCCACGTCTCCCTGATACGGTGCATCATGAACCATGCGGTTTTCTGTGTAACGCCCAGATCGCGGTGTAGTTTCATGGAGGAGACGCCCTTGAGGTTCGTGGAGGAAAGGTAGAAGGCGATGGCCCATTTTTGAAGGCCCAGCTTCGACCCCTCCATGAGCGTTCCGGTCTTTACCGAGAAATCCTTGCGGCAATCACGGCAACGGAAAGGCTGGGGCTTACGTGTTTTGCGCTCCTGAACGTTCAGGCTCCCGCATTCGGGGCAACATACGCCCACGGGCCAGCGCGTCTTGATGAACCATGCCTCCGCGGCCGCATCGTCGGGAAACATGCGAATTAACTCTACGAGTGAAATCCCCTTCCGGTATGCCTTGCCGGGTGCTCTCTGCGCCATCTTGTAACCTCCATTTACTTATGGCAACAGTTTACCCTAACCCGACTCATTTGTAAAGTGTTTTTGGGTAATTTCGTATATAATTCCCATTCGGAGCCTCTCGTTCACAATGAGCATGGGTGAATACTCCCGGAGCGGCGTGGAGGGGCCAGTTTCCGAAAATGTTAATATACTCTCATGCCTCTTACTCAAAGCGTGTCGTGTTTTGCTCCAGCCATTGGAATCTGCGATCAGTTTCAATCGAAGGATCGGCTTCGATTAGGCGGTTGAGTACCTTTGGCATTTCATGGAACTCTCGATTGCTTTTGGGGCCACAAAGAATCCAAAGTAATTTCAACGTCTCGTGCGGATGTTTGTCTGGAGCCTTAGACTGCTCAATATCATGGATACTTCCATAACGAGTAAGCGGGACAAGATAAGGCAGCAACTGCTCCAGTGCTTCCGGGAAGGCATCACCTGCACCAACAGCGAGTGATCCGAAGTGTTGGCTAATTGAACAGTCGCGGAAGCGACGTTCACGCGGCCAAACCGCGTCGTGAAGTAGGCCTATTATGTCTCTCCAGTTTTTTTCGGCTGGCCGGTCTCTGAGTTTTCTTACCCAATACGACAAACATTGGACAGCGCCGACCCTAAGTTCGTTGGAGCCTTCACGCAGTGTTCTAATGACTTCTCGCTTTGTAATCCCACAATCCTTTGCTTCTTCGTTTCCCAATAAAACGTAAACGAGCGGCAGTAATATTTTCGAGGCAGCGGTTTGCGTCTCATGACCAGAACCATCAAATTCTCTCGCTCCTCTCAGGATTTGAGAAGAAAAAACTTGGAAAAACTTCAATGTGGTTGAACTGTTGGTAACAAGCACTGCTCTCAAACCAGCGCTTTCAGTATCGTCACCTGATAAAGCATCAACCAAGGGGGTGGCATCAAACTCAGGAATAACTGACAAAAGAAATGCTGCATTGTGGACAAGAGGCGCACGGGCAAGAGTGCCGGAAGACCCGTCGGACGTTGCGGCAGTAATGAGATTGTTTAGATATACCTCTGGAATTGTCCGAGCCGCTTTGTGACATTCCTCTACATCTAGCAATAGCGCCTCGGTAAGATGACCAGAGGGTGAATTGATCGAGCGACCATAAAAATTTTGCTTTGCGTCAAGAAGTCTAATTTCAGATTTGCTCGTAAGTTCAAAAAGTCGAGTCCACCAATCATTACTGTTTGTTATCTTTTTGCGTGGCGTAGAGCGGTACAACTGGGTGAGTTCCATGAGGAGATTAAGGATGAAATCATTTTTTGCAGACTCAAGTATCTGGAAAACATCAATAACAATATGTTCGCGTTTTGTTCTTTCCTCCTCGTTGGCAATATAAAGCGCAGAAATTAAGTCTTGCCAGAGGCGAGTATTTGCGAGTTCAAGAGGCGCTTCCTTTAGAACGTTGAGGGCACCTTTCGGATCAGATCGGCAGTAGGTGTTCCACCCTTCTTGTTTCTCGATATCTGGACTCTGCATTAACTCATGAGCGACACGTAGTTTATCATCCTCATCCGCTTCTAAAATCGGCTTTGCGTCCCCGGTTACGGTACGAACACCAGAAGTGTAGGAACTGAAAAAGTCTCGGCACTCGACCTTGCGCTTAAGGTGCGCACGTCTGGCCTTGATTTCTTCAAGTTCTGTTTGACCAATTTCAGAAATGACTATTGCTTCGGCCATCATGTTGAGTAACAACCAAACATCTCTATCCCGAGCGTATGGTCGCCAATCGGGTTGTCCTTCTTCGACACTATAACGCTGAAAAAACCGATCTCCTTCAGAGATGATGCGCTCTTCAACCTCTCGAACAAGTGCTTCATCGGCGGTACCAGCACGGTCCCGAAGCACAAGAGCAAGTTCACGGCGAATTATCCAAAAGTCCACCTCGGACAAACTCAAAACATAGTTTAATGCTTCGTTAGCCGTGAAAAGCGCTTCATCCCTAAACGCATGCAACGACAATCTCTTGCCTATGCGCCCTGGAATGTTTTTCCACTCTTCTACATATCGCCTGACGACTTCGGGATCTGTTTTCGCCACCAGTGGTAGTAGTCCCACCAAAAGCCGAACCAAAAATCTAACCCCGTCACGATGATTGTTTTGTGGATGCTTTTCGATTGATGGTACGCTAAAGTCATTCTCATCATAGGCATCGCCAATTAACTCGGCATCGACCATATAGCCAATAGCTGAACGCAGAGCAGTTGTTGCAATTCCCACTAGTTCTTCGTGACACGGAATCTTGAGCAAGGCCTCAATGAGATCGGATGAATCATTGTGATTGGGGCCTGTTATCTCCACATAGGCCAGATCAGCAAGCCTATTGGGATTTTCCGGTATAGGTGTACCGTAAAGAGTCCGAGTCGAGAGCTTAACCCTTGGGGAAAGTAAATCCACAGCTTTCTCAATATCTGCACGCAAGACGACTGGCCCCGCCAGTATCTGTTTGATTTCATAAAATGGGATTCCATCGTCTGCATTTTGGAGAGGTACATTTCTTGTCAACAAACGCCAAGTTCGAAGCCAAATATCAGAAACTTCCTGCTTTGATTCTCTATACAATAGGCGTCTGGCAATTTCTTCACTGAGCTTCTGATTGTGCCATTTGATTGCAGTCTGAAAACGCTGGGCATCTGTAAAATCGCGGGCTATCCATGCGGCGAGTACCCACGCAGCATCATCGTTAGACCATAGATTTTTATCTGCCAGAAAATCGAACCAGTCGGGATCATGAATCGCTCGGATAGCAACGCCCCATAGATCGCTTCGTTCGTTAAACAACCAGCTAACGTTATCTCGTTCTTTGTCGTCAGTTTCTTCGAAGGACTTCTCAAGAATTTCTTGAACCATTGAACGCCTAGTCGCTTTAGGACATTCAATCAGGTCAGCCAATAAGGAAAGATCATTCCATAAAGCTTCGTGACGTTTTTTAGAATCCTTTTTCTTCTGATAGAAAAGCGGAGGAACTGCCAATGATGCCCAGCGCGCCACAGCTTCTGCAGCATCCGTATCAATCCCATCAAACGCGTAGACCAACCGCAAATCCGGGAAGCGTTCTCGATCGTTCTCAAGAACATTCAGAAGATAACGCACCGGAGCATCACCAGCGCTATATCCTACGAGCACGAGCGTCTTGCAGCGCACCAGATCGAAAAAGAAGCGGGATGCCCAACCAGATCGCAGATAGGCATCGCCATAGTCAGCGCTAGTGAAAACCAGTGGTGTCTGACCGAGTTGAATCTGTTCATCGGCTATCCGGCCATGAATATGGATGATGCCACCGAAGCCTACGCTTCCGGGCGCGGGGATTTCTTGTCCCGCAAAGCTGAGGTTGGCAACCTTGTCTGTGAATCCTGCTTCGTTTACTGCCCTCTCGAATAAAGTGTCGAAGTTGGTAGTGACGATAGTAGGCCTATTTTCGAGGTCGCGTGATAGGCGAAGGATTGTGCGATGGTTGGAAAGGTTGACCCTACTTGGTGCTTGTACTTCCTTAGAGACAACTTTCGTCAATTCGCTAGGGTCGACTATACGTCGACTAAGCGATCCCAAGACTTCTTCGTACCGTTCTGCTTTAAAGGCTATTTTTTCGGTATCGTTCATTGAAACGTTGAGAGGCTTAAAACACTGGCAAACCAGTTGCTTAAACCCGGGCAGTTGAGGCGCACTTACCCCAGCCCCGCATAGGAACACAACCTCGCCTTTAAGCAGGTCGTCTACAAGTTCATCGGGAAATTCCGGGCCGTCGTCCGAGAATCGCAAAGACATTTTATCGCTCGCATACCTGATGGAATAGGGCCGTTCGCGAACGGCCCCTACAAATGACAAAACAAATGTAAAGAAACACCAATCGGGCGGAACGCGAGTCTATCTTTCGAAAATCGAACCGGTCAAGCGGAACACCCCCTCGCCTCGCAATCCCTCCCTCCTCAGTCGGGATTGACCTTCCCCCTCTTCCTCTTCTTCTCGGCGCGTTCGCGTTTTTCCTGGAGGCGTTTTTCGGCCGATGAGCGGGTGGGGCGCGTGGGGCGTCTGGGTTTGGGAGGCGTAGAGACTTCGGCGAGGGCGGCGCGCAGCTTTTCGAGGCAATCGGCGACGTTTCGGCCCTGATCGCGAAAGCGGCTACTCGTGATGACGACCTCGCCCTCGCGCGTCACGCGGCGCGGGTGGAGCGCGCGGAGCCTTTCCTTCACGTCATCGGGCGCGCTCGGCGAGGCGGCCATGTTCCAGCGCAGCACCGCCTTGCTCGACACCTTGTTCACGTTCTGCCCGCCGGGGCCGGAGCTTCGCGCGAACTGAAAGTGGATTTCCCGCAAAGGGATTCGGAGCCTCTCGTTCACAATGAGCATTTTTCATACTCCCGAGGCATTTGGGGGACGGCGCATGGCGCCTGCGGAATCGACCCGGTAGAGACAGCAAGCGCGCTCTGAATTCGAGTCCGCCCCGCATCCGTGCGCGGGCGGCAAACTGCAATCACTCCCTACTCGGGGTTGTTGAAAAAGACCCCTTTTTAGAGAGTAGAGGGGACACCCCTTTCGACTGGTAAAAGCAACCCCCCTGTCCCCCCTTGTCAGGGGGGCTTTTCTTCCACCCCCTCGTCGGGGGGCATCGCCTTTACCCCCCTGACAAGGGGGGACAGGGGGGTTGCTCCCTTGACAAAGGCTTTTTCAACAGCCCCTACTCGGTCGCGATTGACCCCGTTCGGCTTTGAGCCAGCATTTGCCCGCACTTGCGCATCGCGCTAAACCTGCGCGCGTGTGTAGATTACACCACGGGCCGCGCCTCGAGAAAGGCGGCGCTCATCCCCACCGGAAGCGGGCAGACCCATCGGCCCAAGTGGCGCCTCGGCCCATCGCTTCCGAGCCGGGAAGAGCCGACCCCGCGACGCTGTTTCACCGGCACCCGGCCGCACCATCCCGAACATCCCTTCCATAGCTAAAAAACAAGTAAACAATACGATAAATATCGATAAATTCACGGGGTTTTTCGATAAATTAACGGGGTTTTTCGGGAATGCCTGGAACGGGAAAACATCTCTGTAAGCGATTGTTTATTAGATAGTTAGAGATTACACGACGCTTTCGGCGCGCAGGCGGGCGATTTCCTCCGCCGAGTAGCCCAATTCAGCGAGAATCGCTTGCGTGTGCTCGCCCACCACCGGCGAAGGCCTTGAAAAATCAGGGGTAACGCCTGCGAACGTCAAGGGTGAGGCGGGCAGAAGCCCAGGCCCCGCCGCGGGGTGGTCGACCTCGACGAAGGCCTCCGGGAAGCGCTCTTTCACCTGCGCCACGTCGTTGATGGCGCTCACCGTAACCCCTTGGGGAATAAGGAGTTCCTCCCACTCGGCGGTCGTCTTTTCAGTGAGGATATCCTCGAGAATCGCGCGCAGGGCGGCGTCGTTCGCCACGCGGTCTTTGTTCTCGGCGAAGCGGGGATCGTCAGCGAGCGCAGGCTTTTCAATGGCTTCGAGGAATACGCGGTAGCGGTTCGTGTTCGAGATTGCCACGAATATGAGGCCGTCCTTCGTCTTATAGCCCGAAAAGGGAGAGACCACCGGATGGGAAAGCCCTTCTGGTTCAGGTACTTGGCCTGTAAAGGTGTGGCGCGCCACCGGGTTTTCCATGATGTTGACGGTCGCGCCCATCATCGAGGCATCCACGCGCATGCCTTCTCCGGTGCGTTCTCGGCGGAACAGGGCGGTGAGA
The DNA here is from genome assembly GCA_965261085.1 of bacterium. GTDB lineage: Bacteria > UBA8248 > UBA8248 > UBA8248 > UBA8248 > Bin107. The sequence goes on along the minus strand of OZ253442.1, from coordinate 1,304,018 downwards.
ACGCCCGAGAGGAGGTAGAGGCCGCTCGCCACGTCGACAATAGAGACGCCCACGCGCACGGGCTCTCCGTCCACAGGCCCCGTCACGCTGATGAGGCCGCCCGCGGCTTGCAAGAGGCTGTCGAAGGCGGGGCGCCTCGCGTTTTTCCCGCTCTGGCCGAAGCCTGAGACCGCGCCGTATATGAGCCTGGGATTTTCGGCTTTCAGTACCTCCCAGCCGACGCCCAGACGATCCATCACGCCGGGGAGGAGGTTTTCCACCAGAACATCCGCCCCGCGGCAAAGCTTCCTGAACACCTCCACACCTTCCGGGTTTTTGAGATCAAGCGTGATGGAGCGCTTGCCGCGATTCAGGCTCATAAAATAGCTGCTCTCGCCGTTTTTGAAAGGACCGATGGCGCGGCTGTCCTCTCCGCCGGGGCGCTCCACCTTGATGACTTCCGCCCCATAGCCCGCGAGATAGAGCGATACGATGGGGCCGGCATTGAACTGGCTGGCGTCAACGACTTTCAAACCCTGGAGGAGTGGCATCGGATGAGTAAATTCTCTCTAGCGGCGCTTCCTGGTGGTTTTGGAGGCAGTTTTCTTCTGAGTGGTCTTTTTCACCGCTGTTTTCTTCGGAGCCTTCGCCTTGGCCGCCTTGTTTGCAGCGATTTTTCTAGCGGGAGTCCTCTTCTTGGCAGTATTCACGGCTTTGCCGGCGAGCGTTTTCTTTTTAGCCGCCGTTTTCCGCGTCGTTGCCGCTTTTTTCTTTGCGGCAGCCGCTTTCCCTTGAGAGCTGGCCGTTTTGCTATTCGCCGTAGTGGTTTTCTTGGGAGCGGCAGTCGTTTTTTTCTTCACAACGGGGGCTTTTTTCCTGGCTGCCGTTCGCTTTTTCTGCGCTGCAGCTTTTTTCTGCCGCGCCCGTTGTTTTTTCGCTTTTTTCTCATCTTCTGCGCGCGCCGCCTCGGCCGCCCGTTTTTCTTCTTCCGTAGGCGGGAATACGGGTTTTCTACGTCCTGTCATCAAGCGAAAAGCATAGCCCACCTGCGTTTCACGCCATTCATTCTCTCCGAGATCCTGCAACACGAGTTCCACCGGAGAACCGGGAACCAACATGTCCCGGTAACCTTCCCAGTCAATCAAGTGGGAATTTATCTTTATCCCCTCATCCAGGAGTATGACCGCGGAGACATGTTCTACATTCCCGTCTACGGAAGAACGCGTGATCGTGGCCGAAAGAAGTTTGCCCTTCCCGCTCAGAAGCACTTCGCTCGTGCTACGCGGACAAACCGGGTTGTCGCAAGTGGTTTTCGACCCGGTTTTCGGGAAAAAATACTCCTCGCATTCCCTACAAACAGACCCAATGAGATTGGGCTTATGGCGAGAATTCCTGGGAATCGTAAAAACATCGCGCATAAACGGAACGACAACTTTACTTTTGTCAGGAACAAAAATCGGAGGGTTATTCTGGGGGGAGTTCATCTACTACCCTGCCTTCGAAGTTCCGAAAAACCAAATCTAAATAAACGAAATGTAAACAGCTAGTTAAAACTCATAGGCAAACATGGATTAGGCGCGAACACTATCAGGGGGTCAGGTAAGTGTCAAGATGAATCAAGGTTCGGGAAATCCCGACACAGCAAATTCTTCGCGTCCTTTATCCGCTGTTTGAAAATGACCTCCCTCCATGGCCACCATGAGTCTTCAGCCGACCTTGATCCTGACGACTTGACCATTCAAAACCTGCAATCTTATAGTCATCCTTCGTATTCATATAAGGGATGCGGCATGACTTCTCCAGACGCTCGAAATTTTCAATCCAAACTGCTTCGGCTATTACCTTCGGTGGATGAAATCGTTACCCGCCTCAAAAATGACGGTGTAAATAGCTCATCAGACACCGCCCTATCCGATGCCGTCAGAAAAGCAATCGGAACGAAAAGACAGCTTCTACTTGAACAAACGAACCAGGAATTCCCGAATCCTACGGAAAACGCATCGCTGTCCGAGCAAACGCTTCGGGATATCGTTCTAAATGAAGCAAAACAAATCCTTTCTTCGAATAAACAACTTGGCTTGAAAAAAGTCATTAATGCCACAGGAATCGTGCTGCACACAAATCTGGGTCGAGCGCCATTAAGTGAGGCAGCAAGGTCCGCCCTCAATGATGTGACCCAGGGATATTCAAACCTGGAATTCGATTTGAACCTCGGACGGAGAGGAAAAAGAGGAGTAGATGTGGAATCTCTTCTTTGCCAACTTACAGGGGCGGAGGCGGCATTGGTCGTCAACAACAACGCTGCAGCCGTGATGTTCGCGATTCATACGATGGCCAATTCCGCTGAAGTAATCGTTTCACGAGGAGAGCTGGTCGAAATCGGTGATTCTTTCCGAATTCCGGATATCATGCGCCAAAGCGGCGCAAAATTAATAGAAGTAGGGACAACCAACAAAACGAGAATAAACGACTACCGCAACGCCATCACCCAACATACGGCATTGCTGCTGAAAGCACATACAAGTAATTACAGGATTGTCGGCTTTACGGAAGAAGTATCTCGCGATGAACTCTCAAAACTCAGCAGGGAAACAAATATACCCACGCTAGAAGATCTGGGGAGCGGTTCGCTGATTGATATTGATGGTTTGCCTCATGAACCCACCGTCCTAGAGTCAATCCGAGCGGGAATCGATGTCGTTACTTTTTCCGGAGACAAACTACTCGGCGGCCCGCAGGCTGGGATTGTTGTAGGCAAGGCGACATGGATAGAGAAAATGAAAAAACATCCTCTCATGCGCATTCTCAGGCTGGATAAGCTAACGCTCGCCGCATTAGAAGCAACACTCAGGGTGTATCTAGATCCTGATGCTGCCCACACCCAGATCCCGATTCTTCAAATGTTGTCCACCAACCGGGAAAAACTGAAAAAACAGGCGGAATCTTTGATGAATCTGATGGGGGAACATACTTGTTCCGTGCTCGGCGCCAAGGTGGAAGAAACTTCGGGGATGGTAGGCGGCGGGGCAATGCCCCTGGCGAAACTCGATAGTTACGCTGTGACATTATCTCCCAAAAATTTTTCCGCCAAATCGTTGGAAACCAAGCTGCGCAATGCTACTCCACCTGTTGTGGCACGCATTCATGAGGATAAAGTAATATTAGACCTGCGATGCATTAGAGTAGGGGAAATAAATCAACTTGGCGTGATTCTCAACGAATTCGCAAAGTAATCTTCGACCTTGTCTGGATTTCATTTCTCTCGCTAACACGAAAACAGGGGACAATTTTCCGATGCCAACCGTTAATTCCGAAGGTGTTGCAATAGATTATGAAGTCATCAACCCCCAGCATAACGATACGCCTGTTTTCCTGATCAGCGGGCTGGGAGGCATTCGTGCATCATGGACGAAGCAAATCGATGCTTTTTCTGCGACCAGGCCACTCATCCTTCATGACCATAGGGGAACAGGAAATAGCGCAAAACCGAGCGGGGTATACAGCGTTCCCAACATGGCGAAAGATATCACCGCTATCATGGATGACCTAGGAATAGAAAAAGCGCATCTCGTCGGCAGTTCAACCGGCGGAGCCATCATCCAAGTAATGTGCATTGACTATCCCGGCCGTGTCAAAAGCGGCTCCATAGTAAGTTCCTGGCCCAAGAGCGACGAATATTTCACCCGCCAGTTTCGTGTACGCAAAGAAGTCTTGCTCGGGATGGGATGGGAGACTTACACGAGGTTTTCTACCTTCACCTTGCATAGCCCAAAGTTTTTCACCGACAACTTTCAGACAATCCAATTGCAGGAAAACCAATCGATTGCAAACGCGCCTCCGGCTGAGATTATGGCCGAGAGAATCGAGTGCATTATTGCGCATGACCAGTTGGACCGCTTGGGTCAAATCACAAGTCCAGTGCTGGTGGCAGTGGCAAGAGACGATGTCGTCACTCCCCTCTATTATTCTCACCAATTGAGCGATGCCATCCCTGGAGCTGAATTGAAAATTTTTGATGAAGGCGGCCATTTCGTATATCTTGAAAAACCGGTTGAATTCAATGAATCGATCCTTGAATTCATCCATCGCCATGACTAATCGATATTTTTATATCTCGCCTATCAACCACGAAGGCGAAGCCATCTTATGAAACATGTTGTCATCGGAACCGCTGGCCACATTGATCATGGCAAAACCTCTCTCGTCAAAGCGTTAACCGGCACAGACACTGATCGCCTAAAAGAAGAAAAAGAACGCGGCATCACCATCGAGCTCGGGTTTGCGGAGTTGATTCTCGGTAACATCCACGCAGGTATCGTGGATGTTCCGGGCCATGAACGATTCGTAAAAAACATGTTGGCAGGAGTCGGAGGGATCGATTTGGTGATGCTGATCATTGCTGCCGATGAAGGCGTCATGCCGCAAACGAGGGAGCATTTGTCGATTTGCCGACTTCTCGGGGTAAAAACCGGCCTCATCGTGCTCACCAAAACAGATCTGGTCGAACCAGAATGGGTTGAACTTGTGATGGACGATATACAAAACTTCGTCAAAGATACCTTTTTGGAAGAAAAACCCATTGTGCCGGTTTCGGCTCACACTGGAGATGGTCTGGAAAATCTCAAAAAAGCTTTGGTCGAAATCGCAAATCAGACGCCTGCAAAAAGCGAAACGGGTATCTTTCGAATACCGATTGACCGTGTATTCACGATGCGGGGCTTCGGTGTCGTGATAACGGGAACCTTGCTCAGTGGAAGTGTGGCTGTAGGTGAACAAATTGAAGTTTACCCAAAGGCTCTTCAGGCGCGCGTTCGTGGCTTACAAGTACATGGGGAGTCCGTGGAAAAATCGACTGCCGGCCTCAGAACCGCCGTGAATCTTCAGGGCCTCGAGCGAGCGGAGGTGTTCAGGGGAGACATCATCGGTCATCGTGGTGAACTGAAAACAACGTATATGCTCGATGTTCATCTTGAGCATCTGGCCGACGCACCTCGTCCTTTGAAAACCCGGAATCGTATTCGCTTCCATGCAGGTACCGCTGAAATCATGGGCAGGATATCTCTCATCGGACGAGATGTGCTCGAACCGGGAGATAATTCATTTGCCCAAATACGGCTGGAGGAACCTATCGTCGTACTGCCCAGAGATCGATTTGTCATCAGAAGTTATTCGCCAATCATCACGATAGGTGGCGGGGAAATCTTGGATATTATGCCTCGCAAGCATAGACGATTGCGGAGTTCGTCTATAGATCACTTGAAATCACTTTATCAAGGTGATGAGACGGAAAGATTGCTCATTTTACTCCAGGACTCACGGTTGAATGGGGTTGATCTCACTGTCCTCACAGGCCGTCTCACACTCAAGCGAAGTGACATCGAAAAAACCATTCAAGAATTAGCTGCTCAAGGAGAAGTGCAAATTATCGACCAAGTCAATTTTTTCTCGATGACTACAGCCCACTTCAACACAGCCCAAAAAAATATTCTCACTTTTTTGAAGAAATATCATACTGAGAACCCTCTTCGCACAGGAGCACCTAAGGAAGAAGTTCGCGGTAAGGCAGGCGACATCAATGAAAAAATCTTTGCCGCCGCACTTAAACACTTAAGCGAATCAAACGAAATAGTTGAAAATGGCGCCATCCTAAGGCTCGCTTCCCATTCAGTAGAAATTGATGAAACACTCGGAGAAGTGAAAACAAAACTAGAGAAGATTTTCGAGATTGCCCACTTTCAACCGCCATCCGTCGAAGACGCATTCTCACACAGCGACGACAAAGACAACTCAAATCGAAATGCCTTGCAAATCCTCATCGACCAAGGCGCCTTACTGCGACTGAAGGATAACATTATCTATCATAAAAATGCTTTAAACGAAGCAGAAAACCTCCTTAAAGAACATCTATCACTCAACAACGAAATTTCGGCGGCGGAATTTCGGGACCTGTTGGGCATCACAAGAAAACACGCCATACCTTTGCTTGAATATTTCGATACCGCACGCGTTACGCTACGGGTGGGAGACAAAAGAGTGCTTCGGCCAGACGCGAGATAAAATCCCTGTATGCATAAGGAATAAAAAATGCCTCTCGACAATAATAAAATCCAACGCTTGCGTTCCGATGTCCCGGCACTGGCAAATCAGATTTATGTAAATTGGGGTGGAGGGGGACCATCTTCCAAATCGATTCTTCGTGAAATGGATAAGTTCACGAAACGCGATTTAGAACTCGGCTCATTTCACCCAAAAATCAGGAATGAAACCACCGCAGCTCAGAAACGGACTAGAGAGAGCTGCGCAAAACTCATCGGCGTAGAAGTTTCAGAAATCGCCCTAACGAATAATACAACGGTCGGGATCAACATTGCGGCGGCCGGATTGGCATGGAATGCAGGGGATGAAGTACTTGTCTCGGATTTAGAGCATCCAAGCGGCTACCTGCCCTGGTTGATATGGCGCAAGAGAAATTCCATCAAAGTGAAATTATTCAAAACCGGTAAAAATGATCAGGAACTTCTCCGAAATTTAGAAAAGGCTATCACCCCAAAAACAAAAGTGGTTTGTGTGAGTCACATCTCATGGCTAAATGGGAGGAGATTCCCTTTGGAGGCAATCGGCCAAATCTGCGTCTCAGCAGACGCGCTCTTCATCGTAGACGGCGCCCAATCCGTCGGGCATATACCAGTCAAAGTCAAAGACACCGGCGTAGACGTCTACACCATATCAGGCCAAAAATGGCTGATGGGTCCGGATGGTACGGGGGCCGTGTATATTAGACGCGGAGCAGGCAAAAAGATTCATCTTTCATCTGCAAGTTTTCGATCAGCTCAAAAAAAGAGATTAAAAACCCTATCTTTTACGCCGGAGCCGAGCGCCATGCGTTACGAAGTCGGCACTCTTCATACATCCGGTTTCTTGGGATTCCGTACTGCGGTCGAACACTTTAAGAGAACAGGGCCCGTATCCATCGAAAAAAGAATTCTGGCGCTGGCGAATCGCCTGCTGTCCCAAATACGTGCAATCAAGAACGTTGATGTCATTACACCCGAAGGAGAGGCTCAGTCTGGTCTGATTTCTTTTCGAATTGAGAACGTGGAATCTCAAAATGTTGTGGAAAGACTCTACAGGAGACACCAAATCATCCTTAGGGCAGTGGTAACAGAGCCTCCCGCCGTGAGAGTTTCCATTCATTATTTGAACACGGAAGAAGAAATGGACTCGATTGCAAATGCGATAGCCACAATAGCTGCTGGCAGAAGAAAACGATAAAAGAAAAACCCAAAACCACACAAAAAAAGGCGACGGTTATTTCACCGCCGCCTTTTTTTGTTGTTTGGCTCAGGGTTATTTTTTCAGTGTTACGTTCACCGCCGTAGCAGCGCCACCCTTCACCGACACCTTCATGGATTTCTTGCCCAAAACCTCATGCCAAATCTCGAGGGTATAGGAGCCTGCGGGAACATCTTTTATCTCGAATTTGCCCCCGGCCCCCGTGACGCCGACATAGGGATTATCCGCCACAACGATATACCCTCTCATCCAGTCATGTACGTCACACTTCACTGAAATAATACCGGGCTTCTTGAAATAGCGGGTCGACATTCTCAGTTTTTTCTTAAATTTCGGCTGCGCGATATTGGCTATCGAGTTCCCGGTTTTACCAGGGTAGGTGTGGACATTGTGGAGAACTTTATCGCTGTTTTTCATCAAAAGTTTCGTTTTTTGCTTCATCACGGCGACTCGAGGCAGGTACACACATCCTTTTTGGTCAACGACCGCTTTTTTCTGGCTCTTCGACCACTTCTTGCCGGATTTCACGCCTTTCAAAGACACGACGGCCCATACCACGCCGCCGTCTTTCACAACCAGACTATCATCGGTAATCGGTTTTTTGCCGCAAACTTTCTTGTCTTTGTTCACGGAAAACGTTTTGGGTTTCGGGGCGGTGCCTTCGAACTTGATTGCTCCGCTAATCGACCCCCCACCGCTTACTTTTCCTTCCTTATAAGCATCCGCGGAGCCAGCAAAGGCGATGCTCAGGCACATCGCAAACATCAAGCACAATTGAAAGCGTTTGGGAATCATACCTACTCCTCTCAAAGAATTTTTCAGATTGGCAGCTACTGTTTTCAAAAATGTGCAACGCAGTCATTCGCACACGAAATATCGGTGATTTCAGGCACAGGACCTATAAAATTGACTTCTAATCAAATCGGAACCGCCAGGAACTCACACCTTCTCCATTCAAGTAATGCACCTTTCACTCTAAGTCAACCCTCTTCGTAGTTGGCCTTGAAATTCACCTTGATTCATTGCCTCATTGGGCCGAATGCTGTTATGAAAGAGCGCATGAATTCCGCCGCGAAAAGAGGCCGATCAGTGCAGATTTTAAGAATATTTTCAGTGAGATAAGGGCTATGAGAAATTTCCACTACTTGGCAATCAGTCTCTTCCTCTTGTTTCTATTCTGCATTGCTTTCTTCCCTCGTAACAGCCCTGCGCACCACACCAGTTCCATAGCCTATATCCTCCAAGAAGTCGGCAAGAAGAATATAGGATCTACTGAGATAGAACTGAACATCATGCCCCCAAGGTTGATAAAACACAGAAACGCTCCGAAATATCTTGGACACACCCATAAGCTCTTATCTCGATTCACCCATCGTTTTGAGATGCGGATTAGCAACGCCAAAGACAGTAATTACTCAACGAGAAAAATTGATGTGAAATTGAAATTCGCCCAAAACGAATGGGAAAAGACCTTCACGCTCAAAAGATTCCAGAAAGGCAAACAAATAATCTATGGCGCAAACGTCAAGCTAGGCGAAATAGGTCCATATACCATCACGGCTGTCATATCCGGTCTGGCGCCTCATCTCATACGAGCGCAATTTTCTTTCGATTTCGACCCCGAATCGGTCAAGGACGTGATGAGGGACCTAGAAAAAACCCTGGCGAACCTCGGTCGTGAAACGCTCACCTTGGGTCTTGACGGCAAGTCCATCCCACGGCGAAAAGAACACCAAATCGGGCAATTAGCCGAAAAGTTCCGGTACCTCGTTCCCTGGATATCGAATCTCAGGGAGGGAGAAGCACAGGAGTTATATGATGGCTTGACCCGGAAACTACTCGACCTCGCCGAAATCATGGAGAAAAACACCAAAAAGCCGGACTTCGACCGGCTCGCCGAGAACCTCGCCGCCGCAAGAACACTTTGCTCAAAATGCCACCAAATCTTCCAGGAAGCGGACTCCACCGGCAAACCCATCCAGTTGCCCGCTTCACCATCTACCCGGTAGCCGGAAGGGCTCTAAAGCCGTGATGTTTGCAACATGGCCGACTCTGGGGTATCTCTTTTCCCAAGACGACGCATCGCCGATACGCTCGATTTTCCGGGAGTAGAAATTGAATCCGAACCTCAAAGACGCCAAAATGCCAGAAACGCTCGATGGATGGGCGATTCTGCACCACATTTTCAAGGTGAATTGGCCCACCTGGAACCGCTTGGAGAGCGCCCGGCAACACAGCATACTGGATGAAGCGACGGAATTCTTCGCCTCCATCGCCCGGCCCGAATCCGGAGAAAGCGCCCTTTTCAGCCTGTTGGGCCACAAAGGAGATTTACTGTTTCTTCATTTCAGACCCACGCTCGATGCGCTCAATGAAGTCGAACTCGGTCTACGGCGGCTAGCGCTGGCGGAATATATGGATGAAACGACATCCTACCTCTCGTTCCTGGAACTCGGCCTCTACGAAATGACCGTGAAACTCCACGCCCAGTTCGTGGATGAGGGTCTTGAGCCGGGAAGCGATGACTGGAAATCGAAATGGTCCGAAGAAATGGACAACCAGCGCGAACGCATGAAAGAGCGCCTCTACATGGATATCCCCCAAACGAGATATTTGTGTTTTTACCCAATGAACAAGCGCAGGGGCGAGGAGAAGAACTGGTACGGCCTGCCCATAGAGGAGCGCCAGCAAATGATGCGCGAACACGGTTTCGTCGGCAGAAGATACGCCGGCCGCGTTCAGCAAATCATCACGGGCAGCATAGGCTTTGACGACTGGGAGTGGGGGGTATACCTGTTCTCGCAAGACCCGCTCGTATTCAAGCGCCTCGTATATGAAATGCGCTTCGATGAGGCCAGCGTCTGGTATGGCGAGTTCGGGCCCTTCTACGCCGGTCTGCGTGTTATGCCGCATCACCTGAAAAGCATATTTCGCGGCAAGGTGCCCTCGCTCGAAACGCCATAAGATAAACATTTCTCAATCACAGGCTCTTCATGGCGAACGTTCTCATCATAGGATGCGGCTACGTCGGCTCAGCACTCGGGGCGGCGCTCGCAGGTGAAGGCCATCTCGTCTGGGGAATGCGTAGAAATCCCGAAAATCTGCCCGAATCCATCAAACCGCTCGGGGCCGACGTCCACGATAAAGACCTGAGCGATTTCCTCCCCAAGGGCCTCGATTTCATCTTCTACACCCTCTCCTCGGGTGGCGGCGGCGAGGCCGGCTACCGGGCGGCGTATGCCGATGGACCCCGAAATCTCATCGAAGCGATTGATAAAAAAGGAGAAAGACCCAAGCGAATTTTCTTCACCTCGAGCACGGCCGTCTATGCGCAAACCGATGGCTGCTGGGTGGATGAGGAATCACCTACGCAGCCAACCCATTATTCGGGCCGCATCCTGCTGGAAGGCGAGCGTACTTTACTGGAGAGCAACCATTCCGCCACCATCTTGCGTCTCGCGGGCATATACGGCCCCGGCCGCACCCGCCTGATAGACTCCGTCCGGGCGGGCCGGGCCGAGAGCCATACGGGACCCCATCGCTTCACGAACCGCATTCACCGCGACGATTGCGCGGGCGCCCTCTTCCACCTCATGCAGATGGACGCACCGGATGAGATATACATCGGCGTCGACGATGCGCCTGCCGACCGGCGCGAGGTGCTGAACTGGCTGGCGGATCGGCTGGGCGTCCCGCATCCGCGCGAAACCAGTGCCGGTAAAGCCGTCTCCACGCGCGCGGCGACAAACAAGAGATGCTCGAACGCCAGGCTCAAGGCCGCCGGCTATCGCTTTCTCTACCCGTCTTACCGGGAGGGCTATGCCGAGATGATTGCAGATGGAAAACAACGTAAATAGAATAAATTCAATTATCTAGCAACATCCTCAATTCCCGCCTCAACTTTTTGAGGGAATCGGCGTCGTCGCTGTGGTAATAGCCCCGGATGGTGAAATTCCTGTCGATGAGCACGAAGCGCGAACTGTGGGAGATCAGGATTCCCGGCGTCTTTCCCTCTTCTTGATGCCCGGGATGATGGGCGTGCGCACTGGGCGGAAGAAGCCGTAAAGCCCAATCACCGATGCCATTCGGAGAGCGCATGGCTCGTTTGGTCGCATAGCTCAGGCGAAAGCCCTTGAGCGCCAAGTCTTTGATTTCTTTTTCCTTACCCGTGAGGAAAAACCACCGTTTCGTATCTGCGCCGAATTTCCGCGCATAGTCCGACAACAGCGCCTCCTTATCATGCGCAGGGTCCGTGGTGATGGATATCTGCCGGAAGTCTTCATGCGTACCGAACACCTGCTGAAGCCGCCTCATCTCGGCGGTTTGAAGCGGACAGGTATCCTCACAGCGCGTGTATATGAAGTCCGCCACCCAGACTTTCCCGCTGAGGCGCTCTCTCGTGAACTTGCGGCCCGATGCGTCAACCAATTCAAAATCAGGTAGTTGCGAGTAGACGGGCAGGCTCTCGAAAAGGCTTCTTTCGAGCCAGCGCCAGGCGGGCGCACCCGCCAGTCCGATGAGAACGCCCAGGGTCAACACCAGAATCATGCGCCGCGCCATACTCGCCTCTCCCAGGAAAACCACACGAAACCAACCGCGCGCATTCTGGCAAAACGCGCGCGTCCATGCAAAGCGCGCCCGGGGGAATTTCACCCCCGCAACTCCCCGCAAATCCGCGCATCATCCGTCATCGCGGGAGTCGCGGACCATGTCAGAATTCCCCTGCGCTGCGATGCGGCGGCGTCTTTTCGACCCTCCCAAAAGTATTCATTTATTTATCGAAAAACCCCGTGAATTTATCGATATTTTCAGAAATTCCTTATTCTCGAACGCGGCGATGCGCTTCGCAATCATACACGCGCGCGTCTTGAGTCCGATGACGGCAAATGCGGGTAAATGCCTGTGTCAGTCTTGACCGATGTGGTCAAATCCGACTGCTGAAGGAAGGTCAAATTCGACTGCTGAAGGAGGATTTGCCGACTGCTGAAGGAGGGATTGTGCACACGCCGGCCTCGACCGGGAAGAAAAGAATTTTGTTTAGATGTCAGGTGATGTGATGGGAGCATCGCGGCATGCGCGACTCATCCAGCATGGTTTTCATCGCCAATGGAAATGATTCCGTGTATATAGTTCGACAACTCGTTTCACTGGCGCACCCGGTGCGCCGAATCCACGAATCCACGAAAGCCGGGAGTCAGGACCATTGAATAAGGCCGCTTCGAAAGCGGGGCCGCTCGTTCGAGACGCCCGCGAAGAAGATTTGCCCGTAATCCAGAAGAAATACGCCCACCACGTGCTGCATGGGCTGGCCTCGTTCGAGGAGAAGCCGCCAGATGTCCATGAAATTCGCCGCCGCTTCCGCGCCGTCAGAGCCAAAGGCCTCCCCTATCTCGTGGCGGAGATCGAAGGCGCCGTCTGCGGCTACGCCTATGCCGCGCCCTATCACCACCGGCCGGCATTCCGCCACGCCGTCGAAAATTCTGTCTACGTCGAGCAGGGCGCCGTGCGCCGGGGCCTCGGCGGCGCGCTTCTCGACTCGTTGATCGATTCATGCGCCGAAAAGGGCTTGCGCCAGATGGTCGCGGTCATCGGCGACAGCGCGAATGCGGCCTCGATCAAGCTGCACGAGCGCGCCGGTTTCCGACTCGTCGGCGCTCTTGAGTCCATCGGGTTCAAGCACGGCCGATGGCTCGACTGCGTGATCATGCAGCGCGCCTTGGGCGAGGGCGACGAAACCGCACCTTCCTGAGTCGCGCATCGCGGGGGGCATCGCTCGGCTATGACTCGTTCACTTTGATTATGCGCCGACTTTTCACTCACCTGCGCACGCCGCACATGGTTTAGACATCACAAGGCAATCTTGCCTTTCGGACGCATACGCACCTATAGTGCGGCGGAGTAGTTCATGCAATTAAATGGAGCAAACGTGAGGTTGACGAGCTTCGTGCGAAGAAACTTGGAGACACCTTCAACAACGATACGGTGAGCGTCGTGGAGGTGAGGTTATGAAAATAATAGTCAAAAATCTCGGTGTTCTAAAACAGGCGGAGTTCAGCCTGGGCGATTTCACCATCATCTGTGGTGAAAACAATACCGGTAAAACCTACGCGACTTATGCTCTGTATGGTTTCTTGGATTTGTTGCGGAAGCGTTTTCGTACCGATGACTACCGTTATTTACCCGACAAGGCATTCGATGAGTTAAGGGAAAATGGTGTCACGCGGATCAACCTCCCGGAATACGCCCAAAACGCGCAAAAAATCCTTAATCGGATCTGTCGTGGTTACTATTTGGATTTACATAATGTTTTTGCAGCATCACGAGAGAAATTTCAGGGTAGTCGGTTTCAGGTATCGCTGGAAGAGAAGGCTTTGTTCCGTTCAATAAAACCAATGTCTTTTGAGCGCAACATACGCGCTTTGAATCGTGAAATCATCTTCCTTTCTAAGAGCAAAGGAAGTGAGGAACTGGAAGTCTCATTGCTAATGGACATGCAAGCCGTGTACAGGCCGCCTAGTTTGTTTAAGCGAAGGGTTGCCGGGGCTATCAATGAAATCATTTTCGGCCCGTTTTTTCCCACTCCTTTCATCGCCAGCGCTGAACGGACGGGCGCCGCAATTTTCCGAAAGGAACTGAACTTCGCCCGCAATCGTTTGTTGAAAGAAATGAGCCAGGCGGATGATAAGATTGACCCTCGTGAACTACTGTACAAGTCTTACCAGGACTACCCATTGCCTGTTGAAAAAAATGTTGATTTCACACGTCAGCTTGAGGACGTTGCCAAACAAAAAAGTTTTCTCGCCGCCAAGCATCCCGAAGTGTTGAAGCGGTTCGCCGACATCATTGGTGGGACATATAGGGTGATGCGCAACGACGAACTGTATTTCATACCCAGGGGCAAGCGCATCAGGCTGAACATGGACGAGAGCTCCAGCGGGGTGCGCTCCATGCTCGATATCGGTTTCTATTTGCGACATGTCGCCAAACGCGGCGACTTGTTAATTGTGGATGAGCCGGAATTGAACCTGCATCCCGAAAACCAACGCCGCATCGCGCGGCTTTTTGCGCGGCTGGTGAATCTCGGTATCAAGGTCTTCATCACCACGCATAGCGATTACATCGTCAAGGAACTCAACACCCTGATCATGCTAAGCCAGAATAAACCCCACTTGAAAAAAATCGCCAAGCGAGAAGGGTATGACAGTTCCGAACTTCTAGGCTCCGAAAAAATCAAAGTTTATATCGCGGAAGAAGCGCTCGTTAAACTCGACGGCAACCAACGCAGGACCAGATGCCAAACCTTGGTGGAAGCGAAAATAGACCCGGAGTTAGGTATCGAGGCGCGAAGTTTCGATACCACGATTGATGACATGAACCGCATACAGGATGCCATCATGTGGGAGGAAGACTAAGTGGCGCCCTGCACCGATAATTTACGCGGCATTCTCCATCAATCATCCATCACAAAAGTCTCTAGCCAAGGCGTGGCGATTCTGAAAGAAACCGACCCATCGAATCCTTATCAAATCGAATTGAAAGGTTTGCCGCCGGATAGCCTCCTCGTAAAAATAGACAGGTTCAAGGAGAAAACCGATTTCTTAAACGGCAGGCACGGCATAGCAAAACGCGCCGATTATGCGGTAGTCAATAATGATGAAATCGTATTTATCGAGCTTAAATCCGGCAAATTTCAAAGAACGGAAGTCGAGCGGCAACTTCATGGAGCACAGTGCGTGATGGATTATTGCGCTTCTATAGGCTATCGTTTTTTTAATGACCCAAATTATCTAAATCCTGCGATTAAAAATCAGCATCTCATTTTGCTTCATATCACTGGCAGCATCAAAAAACGTAGATCTACTCCAGTAAAAAACAAGCAACCAAATCGTCCCTTTAAGACAATCAAATGTGGCCAGTCCATATATTACAAAGCACTGGTGAGCTAATACCCCCATAGCCCCAAATCCCCATGTGGGCTAACATCACGCATGGCTCCACTGATGGACCCGACGCCACAAGGGCCACCCCTCATGCGAAAACGCCCCACGCCCCTCATCGCCTTTTTCGCTCTCATCGGCTGTAGCGGGGGAGCGACTGATTACACTGATTACAAGGGAGCGGCGACGCCACGCTGCTCTTCGGCGTGAAGCCTCTGCGCCGATGAGGAATCGGCCAGAAAGCCGCCTCTTCATTCACACACGCATCAACGGCGTCTTGCCCGGTTGATCATTTGCTGCACATGCTCGGTCGCCCCGACGTCAACAATTTCTACATGGGGATGCGTGTTCTTGTAGACCCTGAAAATTTCATCCGCGAAAGCCTGTCCGATTCTTTTGATCCCCTTGAAATCGAGGAGGACTTCCCTGAAGCCATCGAGGCGTATCAACAATCTCTTCGCCTGGGAGCGGGAAATAAGCTCTTCTCCTTCATATAATAGAAGCTGAAGAGGAACGTGGGTTCGGGAAAAATCCAGATCCTCCTCCCCGGCGGCGAATTTCTCGAAAACTTCCAGCGACGTTCTTTGGGTCTTTGTTTTTATTTCCAGCCTGATTATGGTTCCTTGAAGGCTCTCTCCCTCCGATGTTTCAATCAGCCAGTCATCTTCATCGTTTTCACGAATAAAACAAAGAGTGTCCGAGACGATAGTAAACTTGTCGAACATTCGCGAAGTATAAAATATCCCTTCGCCAGTGTGCCTCGCCTCATCCGTCGTGAGTTTCCCTTTCGATAGTTCCAGGAGAGCGTGGCGGGGATCATGCAAGTCAAACTCCGCCTGAATCTTCTTGAAAATTCCAACGCCTGCGTCTATCACATTAATCGTAAGGTTCGTTGCAGTTCGAGACAGGTGAACCAGGGCTTCTTCCGACTCTGAATGATCAATCACATTGTTGAGCATTTCCGTAAAACCGTAATAACAAATGTCAAAAATATTTTCGGGAAGCTCCTTAAGGTGGGGTCGTACATTTTCACGCCAAACGCGGTCTTCCTCGATTTCATCGACCTTGAACCTCCAACTCTCATCCAGGATTTCTCGCAGCGAATACCTACGCGCGCTCGTTGAGCCGCTCGCCTCCAGAAAACCACCCTCTATAAGCGACCTTAAGTGTTTGCTCACGGCGGGCCTGGAGATCCCGAATCTCTCGGACGTCATCCTGGCGATATGCTGGGGATGCGCTTCTACGCTGTTGAGGATGTACTCTCTTATTTCCTCGGTTTGTCTGATTTTGACCATATGAAACGACCTATTTAAAACTTTCTCATTTAATATTTACAACTTAATGCGGCGAACTATAAACTAATTATTGTTTTATTTGCAACTTTCTTATTTGTTTTTATAACTTTTTCAGAAATTATTGCCGATTGTGTATAGGAATAACTAAAACAAGACCGCTCAGGAAACTATCACCACCAGCATGATGCCTTTCTCATCCGAATCTTGCCGAAATGTAATGCATTAGTTGACACAACAAACTTGACGCATTAAAATTGCACCTATGATCAAGAGCTTCAAGGAGCGGGCGTTGAAGCGTCTTTGGAATCGGGACGACGACTCCCGCATCAACGCCAACATGAGAAAGCGTGTACGTTACTTTTGAATGCTCTTGACGCTTCGGCGCGGCCCGAGGACATGAACCAACCTGGCTTCGGTTATCACCCACTCCAGGGCGAACCGAAGCGATACGCCGTGCGCGTAACAGGCAATTGGCGGCTCACGTTCGAGTGGAGCGAAGACGACGACGCGGCTCTCTGCGTCGACCTGGAGGATTATCACTAATGAGCAAGAAAGAACTCCCCGCCGGTGCGCGCGGTATGCGGGCCTCCCACCCGGGTGAAGCCTGGAGCGTCATCCTCAAGGAAGGTCTCCGGCTGAGCGTCACCGAAACGGCAAAACGCATGGGCATCTCTCGTCAGCGGCTCCATGCCGTCATCCGTGAGAACAACCCGGAACGTGTCACGCCGAATCTGGCGCTTCGTTTCACCCGGCTATGCGGCAAGGACGACGAGGCGGCGAAGTTATGGCTGCGCATGCAGATGACCTATGACCTGGAAGCGGCAAAACACGAACTCGCCGACATCCTGCCCGGGATCGAGCCGGCGAGTCCGCCGACAGACGCCGTCTCCGCCTGAAAAATCCAGGAGCGCGCTCCGCGCCCCCCCCCTACACGCCCAGGATGTTCTTCGCGGTCTCCCGCGCTTCTTCGAGGGTCTCGACGATGCGCTCTTGCGGCACGTCCCGCAGAACGTCGAACGCGTGGAGGGTGTGCGCGACGTCGCCCGAGATGCCCGTCACGATGAACTCGGTGCGCTCCTGCGCGGCGACGTCGATGAGTTTCTTGATGACCATGGCGGCGCTGTCGTCGAGATAGGTGGCGCCCGAGAAATCGAAGATGACGACCTCGTGATCCTTGATGTCCAGGCTTATCGTCCAGACCAGTTTCTTGGACGACGCGACGGTGAAGCTCCTCCGGAGCGCCACCATGCCGACCCGCGCCTCGAACGGGTCCGACCCTTCGACTTCCTCCCCCTCGTAGAGGAACATCTGGTCCAGCAGCGGCACGGAGACCACGCTGTCGAGTTCGAGGTTCTCGAGTTGTCCCGCGTTGGCCAGACCCGCGATGATCAGCCCCATCGCCACGGCGCTTATCAGATCGACGAACACCGTGAGGCACAGCGTCGTCAGCATGACGAAGAGGTGTTCGCGCCGGATGTGGCGGATGCGGCGCAGAAGCCGCCAGTCGATGATGTCCCAGCCCACTTTCATCAGAACGCCCACGAGAGCGGCGAGAGGAATCGACTCGACGTACGGCCCGAAACCCAGCAGGAGCGCCAGCAGGAGCACGGCGCGCAACATGCCCGATACCGGGGTCTGCCCCCCCGCGCGGATGTTCGTCACCGTGCTCACGGTGGCGCCTGCGCCGGGCAGGCCGCCGATGAGGCCTGCGGCCACGTTGCCAATCCCCTGTCCCACCAGTTCACGGTTCGGATTGTGGCGCGAGCCGGTCAGCGAGTCGGCCACCAGAGCGGCCAGGAGGCTGTCTATGGAGCCCGGTAGGGCGAGAACGATCGCCGGCTGTACGGCCCCCGCCAGGAAGCCGGCGGAGGGCAGACCCAGCTCCAATCCCGGCAGACCGGCCGGCATCCGCCCGATGGTGGGCGCACCGTTCAGCCACATCACGCCCAGAAGCGCGCCGACGGCGAGCCCCACCAGGGGAGCGGGCAGAAATCTCGCGAAGCGGCGAGGCCAGAACACGAAGGCGGCGAGCGTGGCGGCGGCGACGCCAAAGGCGTCTGCGTTGAACCCGGCCAACGCCTCAGGCAGTGCGAGAACCGCGCCCGTGAATCCGCCGGGCGCAGGCGGTGCGCCGAGAAAGGGCAGGACCTCTATCATCATGATGATGACGCCGATGCCGGACATGAAGCCCGAGACGACCACGTAGGGCGTGTAGACCACGAAGCGCCCGGCCCCCAGGGCACCCAGAAGCACTTGCAGCAGACCGCCCAGAACGACGATGACCAGGGCTTCGTTGAGGTTCGTCGCGTGGGTGGTGACGATGACCGCCATGGCGACGGTCATGGAAGACGCGGGACCTGAAATGACGGTTCGCGTACCGCCGAACAGCGCCGTGAAAAAACCCACCGCTATTGCGCCGTAGAGGCCCGCCGCCGCGCCCATGCCCGACGCCACGCCGAAGGAGAGCGCAAAGGGCAGCGCCACCACCGTCGAGGTTACGCCGCCGAAAATATCTCCGCGAAGCGTCTTAAGATTGTAGTTCAAGTGAGGAAACCCTTATCCATCTCGATGCGCACCCTTCGCCTCAAACGCCCAGTAGAGGCTTCGCGATCTCTCGCGCCTCATCCAGGTTTTCGACGATGCGCTCCGGCGGCACCTCCCTCAGGACGTCGAGCGCATCGAGGGTCTCCGCGACGTCGCCCGAAAGTCCTATGGCGATGGTTTCGGTCTCCTCATCGGTGGCGACGTCGATGAGTTGCTTGATGACCATGGCGGCGCTGTCGTCGATGTAGGTGGCGCCCGAAAAATCGAAGATGACGACCTCGTGATCCTTGATGTCCAGGCTTATCGTCCGGACCAGTTTTTTGGACGACGCGACGGTGAAGCTCCCCCGGAGCGCCACCATGCCGACCCGCGCCTCGAACGGGTCCGCCCCTTCGACTTCCTCCCCCTCGTAGAGGAACATCTGGTCCAGCAGGGGCACGGAGACCACGCTGTCGAGTTCCATGTTCTCGAGCTGTCCCGCGTGGGCGAGACCCGCGACGATCATCCCCATCGCCACGGCGCTTATCAGATCGACGAACACCGTGAGGCACAGCGTCGTCAGCAGGACGAAAAGATGTTCGCGCCGGATGCGGTGCAAACGGGTGAGGAGGCGCCAGTCGATGATGTCCCAGCCGACCTTGATCAGAACGCCCGCGAGAGCGGCGAGAGGAATCGACTCGACGTAGGGCCCGAGACCCAGCAGGAGCGCCAGCAGGAGCAGCGCGAATATCGCGCCCGCCGCCCGGGTCCGCCCGCCGGAGCGGATATTGGGCACCGTATACACGGGAGTCCCGGCGCCGGGCAGTCCCCCGATGAGGCCCGCGAACGCGTTGCCGACGCCCTGGCCTATGAGTTCGCGGTCCGGGTCGTGGCTCGTGCGGGTGAGCGAGTCGGCCACGAGGCAGGTGAGCAGACTGACCACCGAACCGATCAGGGCGAGAATGAGCGCGGGCTCCACCGCGCGCGCCAGAAAGCTCAGCGAGGGCAGCCCCAGTTGCAGCCCCGGCAGGCCGGTCGGCACCTTCCCGATGATGGGCGCGTCGTTCAGCCACAAGACGCCCACCAGCGTGCCGACGACGAGCCCCACGAGGGGAGTCGGCAGGATTTTCCGGAACCGCTGAGGCCAGACAATCGCAACGCCGAGCGTGACGGCGCCTACGCCTAGGGCGCTCGAATTGATGTTGGTGAGCGTAGCCGGCAGCGCAGAAATCATGCCCACGGCGCCGCCGGGCGCGGGCGCCGAACCGAAAAAGGGCAGGACCTGAATCGCCATCACGAGCACGCCGATGCCGGACATGAAACCCGAGACGACCACGTAGGGCGTGTAGGCCACGAAGCGGCCGAGCTTCAAAACGCCCAGAAGCGCCTGGAAGAGCCCGCCGAGGACGACCACCGTCAGGGCTTCGGTGAGATTCTCCGCGTAGTTGGTGATGATGACCGCCATGACGATGGCCATCGGCGCCGTGGGGCCGGATATCTGGGTCGCCGTGCCGCCGAAGACCGCCGCGAAAAAACCCACCGCTATCGCGCCGTACAGACCCGCCGCAGCCCCCATGCCCGACGCCACGCCGTAGGCCAGCGAGAGCGGCAAGGCCACCACCATGGCGGTGACGCCGCCGAAAACATCTCCGCGGAGCGTATCGAAATCGTATTTCAATTTCACGCGATAATGTCCCTTCGCGCCCTCTTGTAGGCTCTATCATGGTGACCGCATAGTCGTTTCAATCACACAATATCAAATCCTCATGTATCGCGCATGGGCATCGATAGCCATCATCGGGCTCTACCACCGAACGCCCCGCATGGGGGAAAGCGCTTGTTTCCCCTTCTCCCCGACCCCGCCATTGCTTCCCCGCACTCGCCGTTTGATGGTATGAATGGCCCCGGCTTCATAATCGACCCTTTCTCCCCACCCGGGAATTTTGGTGGCATGAACTTCAACGCCAACATCCTCATCATCGCGTCGAGCCACTCGGTGAACTCGGTCTACAACCGGATGCTGACGCCCATCCTCCCGCTCATCATGGCGGATTTCGGCCTGAACTACGCCCAGACGGGCCTCATCGCTTCCGTCTACGCCCTATCGAGCAGCCTCTTTCAGTTGCCGATCTCCTTTCTCGGGGATTTTACGGGAAAAACCCGCCTGATTCTGGGCCTCTCTCTGCTGTTCAACGCCCTGCCCGCCTGGTTCTACGGCTATTCGACCACCTATGCGACCCTGCTCATCTTCGTCTTCCTGAGCGGATTGGGGTGTTCGGCCTATCACCCCGCTGCGGTTTCGATGATCGCCCGCGAAAGCCCCAGGAACCGGGGCCTCGCCATGGGCCTTTTCAAGGCGGGCGGTGACTTCGGCAGCATCCTGACGCCGGTGGCCATGGGCTGGCTCGCGGTCTATCTCGCGAGTTGGCAGGCCGCGGCTCAGTATTTCGTGCTGCCGGGCATCGCCTGCGCCCTCGTCATCTGGCTGCGGTTTCAGGACGTGCCCAGCGAGCGAAAATCGATGGCGAAAGAGGCCAAATCCACCTTCGCAGAGTTGTTTGGCGATAAATTCATGATCCTGATGACCCTGCTCTCCTCCTGCCGGGTGATGGGCCTGCGCGGCATCATGACGTTCCTGCCGCTTCTGCTGGCCGAGGGACTGGGGCTCGGCACCATCGAGGTGGGCTGGGTGCTCACGGGCTATTTCCTGGTCGGCACGGTCTTCGCCGTGATATGGGGGAAATACACCGACGGGAAGAACGAGACGCGCATCATCATCATCATGATGGCGACGAGCGCCCTCGCCCTCGCTTTTTTGTCACGCGCCGAATCGATGATCATCTCTCTGGGCCTGCTCGCGCTACTGGGCGCGTGCCTCAATCCCTCCCAGAGCCTCATGCTCACCCTCACCACCGGCGTGGTTCGCGAGAAAAACCGCACGAGCGCCATCGGCCTCATGTATACGGCGAACGAGGCGGCGTCTGTCGCGTCGCCCTTCCTGGGGGGACTCATCGCCCAGGCGGTGGGACTCCGGGAATCGTTTCTCTTCTACTCCCTGCTCTGCCTCCTCGCCACGAGCATCGCCTGGCTCATTCACGCGGAGCAGAAAAGGCGCGCGCGGGCGAGCGCCGCCACCTAGAATTCCTCAAGCGTGGAGATCTGTTCCATCTGTTCCGGAATATGGGCTTCCATCATCAAAGGGCTGGAATTATTTACATATAGGCGCTGTTTTTATACACTGACTCAAACATCCAATCACTACATCCGGGGAATCTGCTCCCGGATAAGAGAAACCCCAGCAATAGGAGTTCACAAAAATGAGCACGAAGAATTCACTCGATAGTCTGGAAGTGGCGCCGACGGGAAGCGCCTTGGGTGCTGAGATCAGAGGCGTCGACCTGGCCCAACCCATGCCCGAGGAGGTGAAAGAAGCCCTGCGCGACGCATGGACGGAGCATCTGGTCTTGTTGTTCCGCGATCAGGAGATGAGCGAGGAGCAGCACCTGGACGCCACGCGCATCTTCGGCGAGGCCGTGGCGCCCGCCGCCAAGGCCTTCTACGACAAGGCGGGGAAAGAACAGACCTGGGCGGCCAAGTATCCCGAAATCACCGTCGTCCACAACCTGGATGAAAACGGAAATCCCGTGCAGCAGAACGAAAGCCTCGGGAGCGGCGAGGTCGTCTGGCACAACGATAATTCCTACACCGAAAAACCGCCCGCGGGCAGCATGCTCTACGGGCGGAAGCTGCCTCCATCGGGCGGGAACACCTGCTTCAGCAACCAATACATGGCCTATGAAACCCTGCCCGAGGATGTGAAACAGAAAATCGAGGGCAAAACCGCCGTGCACGATGCGAGCCGAAACTCCGCGGGCACGCTCAGGCCCGGCGTCAAGCTGCCCACCAAACCATCCGAGGTGCCGGGGCCGCACCATCCCCTCGTGTGCACGCATCCGCTCTCGGGCAGAAAAGCGCTCTATCTCGGCCGCAGGCGGGTCTATCCCTCCCAGTACATCGACGACATGGAAGAACAGGAGAGCGAGGAGCTTCTCGATTTTCTCTGGGAGCAAGCCAGCCGCGATGAACTCGTCTGGGCGCACGTCTGGCGGCTCGGCGACGTGCTTCTCTGGGATAATCGCTGCGCCATGCACTACCGCGAGCCCCATGCGGGCACGCACCCGCGCCTGATGCACCGCACCCAGATCCAGGGCGCGCAACCGGTGTAGGGAATAGGGAGAACACACAGGTCAGACATATATGTCTGACCCTACAAAATCATCGTATTTGCCGTAGGGGCGGACCTATGTGTCCGCCCTGATGATCCGGGGCGCGCAACCGGTGTAGTTTTCGGGGCGAGACGAAACGAAGTGTGGTTCAAATGACGCATAGTGTTTAGTCGAAAAGGATAGTGAAGGGGATGCGTTTACCCATCAAACCACTCGTAGTGGGATTATCTTTGTGGCTTATGATGTGGAACTGCGCCACGCCCGCCACAGCAGCTATTTCTTGTGAGAGGTGGAACACTAAGTATTTTTTCAAGCGCGCGACTTTAGCAGACCTCTCCCGCTGCCTTAAAACCAAAAGCCCCAACGCGCGTAACAAACGCGGATGGACGCCCCTGTACTTGGCTGCGGGATGGAGCGAATCCCCGACCTTCGTGAAAACCCTACTCGATGCCGGGGCTGATCCCAATATGCAGGCTGGAAGACAAAGTTGGACACCAATGCACACAGCGGCGAGACTCAGCAAAACACCAGATATTGTAAAAGTATTTTTAGCCTCCGGGGTTAAAGTGAATTCAAAGGGGAAGAATGGATGGACTCCTTTACATGCTGCGGCCTTAAATCGGGAAACCTCAGCCTCTCTAAATGTGTTGCTTGTTGCCGGAGCCAAAGTAAGCGCAAGGGATAAACACGGACAGACCCCCCTACATAAGGCAGCATCTAACAGCAAAAATCCATCTATCGTAAAATTCTTACTTGCTGCCGGGGCCAAATTAAACGTGCGGGATAAAAACGGACAAACTCCTTTACATAACGCGGCGATTCAGAACAATAACAAAGCAGTCATGGCGGCCTTGCTGGATGCAGGAGCGAAGGTGAACGCACGGGATAAGAGTGGACGAACACCCCTGCACGATGTGGCAGAATGGGGAAAAAGCCTGGTAATCGTAGAGATGTTGCTGGACGCCGGGGCCGACTCGACAGTGAGGGATAACAAAGGAAAAACGCCGGGGGATTACGCAAAAAGAAACACCGCAATTAAGAACACAAGTGTCTACTGGCAACTGCATTAAGGATTGTTCAAACTTCACCGCTTGCACTAGGAAAAAGGAGAAGCGAGGTTGATATTACTTATTGGGCCAGTTTGCACGAGGATGTCGTTATCATCCTCCCGTTCTCCAGATCAGACGATTTAACATGCTTGAAACTAATTTCTTCAACTATGGCTTCCTTTTATAACGGCTGCCGCTCGAAAAAAGAGGGTTTGCCTTAACCGGCACGTTCCCATTATCACCTTGCGCTCGATCAACTTCGTAGCCAATCATCTCCATGATGTGCTTCACCATGTGGCCGATCATTCGCTTGGTAATCTTTAGGTCCTCAGAGCTACACCTACTAAAATGCTTCTCAAATTCCTGAAGCAGTCCAGGAGCCAAAGGCTCAACGGCTGGCCGTTCGAGAAATGTCGCGGTCTCTATCCGCACAACGTTATCCGAACTCCTCAAAAAAACCCAGATTGCCCCACAAAAATTGCTTTGGTAAAGAGCACGAAAGTCTGTTGGAGGATCGTATTCAAGACCCTGTAATTCTGGCCGCATAACTATATCCTTTCTCGAAAACGCAAGAATTTCTTATTCACAATCCCTAGCATACTACTATTTTACGACGCGCTATGAGCATCAGGACAAGATGACGCTTTCACCGTAACATAACTACAGTCAACAAAAGGTGGAATGCTTCATGTAGGCGAGAGTCGCTGGAGATATAGAAATGGGGATTTTACCGCCATTTCCTTCTCGATTTCGGCAATATACCCCCTCCCCGTCCCGATATGTAGAACAAATTGCCGCGATTCGGGCCTCGCTTCTCTTTTCAGCCTTCATCCGATTTGATAACCTCCCCACTATCAAATTAACGCGGATCGTTTGGAAGGCCGGGACCCGAACGGGGCGTTTCGGCATCTCCCGTATCCCCCTGGTTTAAGGAACACATCATGTATCTGAATGAAGAGCGCGCGCGGGGGCTGATGGCCGATTTCGGCTTCGACGCCATCATCGCCAGCACGCCGGAGAACCTCACCTACCTGGCGGGCACCGTGGGCTGGTCGAACAAGGTGTATGCCTATTCCGTCCACATGTTCGCCGTCTTCGCGCGCGACGAAGGAACGGCCCCCGCCGTCATCGTGCCGGGCCAGGAGGTCACCTACGTCTCGGCCCAGCAGTCCTGGATAAAAGACCTCTACACCTTCGGCGGCAAGAGCGCCCTCATACAACCTCCCGGAGAGGGAGCCCAAACGCCGGAGGAGGAAACCTACCTCGGCATGTACAACGACGACGCCAAGCGCGGCAAAACCCCGGGCGCGGCCTTGGCCCTTGCGCTCAAGGAACGCGGCCTCGCGAAAGCGCGCCTGGCGCTCGATCAGGAGCGTGTGATGCCGAACGTGCGCGCCCAGATAGAAGCGGCCCTGCCCGATGCCGAAATCGTCGATGCGGCGGATTTCTTCCGCCTCATCCGGATGGTGAAGACGCCCGATGAAATAGCGGCGCTCGCCGCCGCCGCCGAGGTGAACGAGAAGGCGGGAATCGCCGCATCGAACGCGGTGGCCGAGGGGGCGACCGAGCGCGAGGTGGCCTCCGTTTTCGCGGCGGAGGTAGGGCGCATGGGCGGCAAATGGCAGTGGTTCCACTTCTGCTCGGGCCGCCGGGCGACGGGCATCTTCCCGCCCACGGACAAGAAGATAGCCAAAGGCGAGATGTGGAAGTTCGACGCAGGTCTAGTGCTGGGCAACTACCAGGGGGACACCGGCTGGGGCGGCGTGCTGGGCGAGCCGAACCAGGCGCAACTCGACCTGTGGAAGGCGACTGAGGAGGGCTTCGAGGCCGCGATGTCGAAGGTCAAGGCGGGCGTGCTCGGCTCCACCATTTTCAGGACCCTGCTCGAGGCCACGCGCGCGGCGGGATTACCCGAGCACAACGGCAACTTCGCCGGCCACGCCATAGGGCTGGAGCAGCGCGAAGTGCCCTACGTTCTCGCGGACCCGGCGCCTCAGGGCAGCCCCTTCCTGCCGGATTCGAGCGATTTCCCGCTCGAGGCGGGCACGACGATTTGCGTCGAAAACCCCTGCCAGATATTCGGCATGGGGGGAACCCAGATAGAAAAAACCGTGGTGGTCACCGAAACGGGGTATGAGTTCATCTACCCGCAGGAGAGAAAACTCTGGGTCGTCTAGGCGAGCCGGAACAACCAAATACCAACCTATGAAGGACAGCCCATGTGCGCTACGCGATTCATCGACCTGAGCACCCCCATCATGAACGGCTCGAACGAACCCCGCCCGCCCGAGGTCACCTATCTCGACCATGAAGAGTTCGGCGGACGCGCGGCCAAGAATTGGGGCATCCCGGTGGAGGAGTTGCACGACGGCATGGGCGGAGCGGCGGAGTTCGTCACCGTCTCCACGCACTCGGCTACCCACATGGACGCTCCCTGGCACTACGGCCCCACCGTGGCGGGCGAACCCTCCCGTAAAATCGACAAGGTGCCGCTCGAATGGTGCTACGGCGACGGCGTGGTGCTCGATCTGAGGCACAAGAAGACGGGCGACTGGATTAGCGAAGAAGACATCAAGGAATGTCTCGCCAAAATCGGCTACGAAGTCAAGGAAGGCGACATCGTGCTCTTGTGGACGGGCACCGACGAGCATCGCGACAGCCCCGATTATCCCGAACTCCATCCGGGCATGAGCATCCCGGCGACGGAGTATCTCCTGGATCGCGGCGTTCGCGTCATCGCCATCGACGCCTTCGGTTTCGACAGGCCCTTCAGCTTCCAGGTCCCCGAGTTCAAGGCGGGCAAGCGCGAATCGCTCATGCCCTGCCACCACATTCTGGGCAGACGGCGCGAGTATTTCCAAATCGAACAAATCACCAACATCGGGGCGATCCCGAAGTCGCACGGCTTCAAGATCTGCTGTTTCCCGATCAACGTGAAGGACGCGAGCGGCGCATGGGTGCGTCCGGTCGCGATTGTGGAAGATTAGGACGAGAAATTTTTCAGGAGGGCGCATCCCATGAGAAAGTTTCGACTCGCTATAGCCACTGCAACCCTGTTCGCGCTCATCGTCGCGGCGCCGGCTCCGTCCGTGGCCGCCAAGAAACTCAAGAACATCAAGATAACGATGTCGAATCCGCTGTTCAACCCGGGCATTTCCTTTCTGTGGATCGGAAATTTCCTCGGCTACTACCAGGAAAACGGCGTGGACGCGCAGTTCGTCGCCGCCCAGGGCGGCTCCCAGGCGATGGGCTGGGTGCTCGCGGGCCGCACGCACGTCGGCCTGCCGAGGCCCATCCCCATTCTCTTCCGCGCCGCGCGCGGGAAGAAGATGCCTCCCGTCAAGGGCGTCTACATCCTGAACAGAGACGCCATCTACGCCGACGGCGTAGCCGTACCACCCGGCAGCAAGATAAAATCCGTCTGCGATTTGCAGGGCAAGAAGGTGGGCGTCATGAGCCAGCGCGATTCAGGACCCATTTTCGTGCGAAAAGCGCTCGAGACCTGCGGCATCCCCGCCGCCAAGCAAGAGGTGACGTATCTTCCCGTCGGAGCGGCCTCCCAGGCGGCCATGGCGATGAAGCTCGGCCGCGTGGACGCCTGGGCGAACGTGGGCGTTCAATACACCCTGGCCCGCGCACGCGGATTCAAGTTCGACATGATCCCCTACCAGAAGGAATGGACGCAGAACCTCTTCGGCAACGTCGTGTGGATCAACAAGACGTTTTTGGCGGACAACCGCGACACCGTGGTGGGCTTCCTGCGCGGCCTGGCCAAGGGGAGCCTCTTCTTCTACACGAACCCGGAAGCCGCTCTTAAAATCCACTGGGTGCTCTATCCCGAATCAAAACCCAAGGGCATGAGCGACGCGCAGGCCACCGCCTTGATGATCAAGGTGCTCAGGGCGAGCGCGCCCAAGCTGAGCCCTGAGGATGAGAAGATCAACAAGTTCGGCGCGCACCACGACGGCGAGTGGGCCGAATACGTGAAGTTCGTGGGTCTGCACAAGACGCTGACCAAAGAGCAGGTGAAATCCCTCTACACGAACGAACTGATTGACGAGGTCAACAACTTCGACCGCAACGAGGTCATCAAGCGGGCGAAAAACTTCGACTTCGCCAAGGAGATCAAGCGCTTCAAGGCGATGATGAAGATGCAGAAATAAAAGACAAGCGCAATGGAAACAACCGGCCTGAGCAATGAAGACCCAAAGAGCGCGAGCGGCGAATGGGTGCGCCCGGTCGCTATAGTAGAGGACTAGAAAGAGGATATTTTCCTGACTCATAATTCCCAAGTAAGGAGAACTCGCATGAAAAAGTTTCGACTCGTAATCGCCGTCGCGGCCCTGTTCGCGCTGTTGATCGCGGCGCCGGCCCCGTCCACAGCCGCCATGAAACTCAAGAACATCAAGGTGACGATGGCGAATCCGCTGTTCAACCCGGGCATTTCCTTCCTGTGGATCGGAAATTTTCTCGGCTACTACCAGGAAAGCGGCGTGGACGCGCAGTTCGTCGCCGCCCAGGGCGGAGCCCAGGCGATGGGCTGGGTCCTCTCGGGCCGCACGCACGTCGGCCTGCCGAGGCCCATCCCGATTCTCTTCCGCGCCGCGCGCGGAAAGAAGATGCCTCCCGTCATGGGCGTCTACATCCTGAACAGAGACGCCATCTACGCCGACGGCGTGGCCGTGCCGCCGGGCAGCAAGATAAAATCCGTCTGCGACTTGCAGGGCAAAAAAGTGGGCGTCATGAGCCAACGCGACTCAGGGCCCATCTTCGTGAGAAAAGCGCTCGAGACCTGCGGCATCCCCGCCGCCAAGCAGGAGGTGACGTATCTTCCGGTCGGGCCGGCCTCCCAAGCCGCCGCCGCCATGAAGCTCGGCCGCGTGGACGCCTGGGCGAACGTGGACATCCAGTACACCCTGGCGGAGGCGGCCGGATTCAAGTTCGACATGATCCCCTACCAGAAGGAATGGACGCAGAACCTCTTCGGCAACGTCGTGTGGATCAACAAGAAGTTCCTGGCGAGCAACCGCGACACCGTGGTCGGCTTTTTGCGCGGCCTGGCCAAGGGCAGCCTCTTCTTCTACACGAACCCGGAAGCCTCTCTTAAAATCCACTGGGTGCTCTATCCCGAATCAAAACCCAAGGGCATGAGCGACGCGCAGGCCACCGCCCGGATGATCAAGGTGCTCAAGTCGCGCGCCCCCAAGCTGCGCCTGGATGATGAGAAAATCAACAAGTTCGGCGCGCACCACGACGGCGAGTGGGCCGAGTACGTGAAGTTCGTGGGCCTGGACAAGACGCTGACCAAAGAGCAGGTGGAATCCCTCTACACGAACGAGCTGATCGACGAGGTCAACAACTTCGACCGCAACGAGGTCATCAAGCGGGCGAAAAACTTCGACTTCGCCAAGGAGATCAAGCGCTTCAAGGCGATGATGAAGATGCAGAAATAACAGGGAAAGCGGAATGGAAACCGACAGCCAAGGAAGCGAAACACCAAAGATCGCAGGCGGCCCCTCGCTTTCAGAGACGCTGCTGCAAAGGCCGTATCTGCTGTTCGCCGTCTCCTTCGTGATATTGCTGGTCGTATGGGAATGGACGGTGCGCTATTTCGAGGTGGACGACTTCATCTTCCCCGCCCCCTCGGGTGTGGCGACGGCGCTTATGCGCGGGCTGTTCTTCTACGACGTGGGCGGGGACGTCGAGGGCGCCGCGGACTTCATGGGCCTGATGAAGACCAGCTTCTACAACCACATCAGCCACACGCTGTTCGAGGCCATCATGGGCTTTTTCATGGGAAGCATCATTGGGCTGGGGCTGGGGCTGGCGTTCATGCAGTCGAAATGGGTCGAGGCGATCATCATGCCCTACGTGGTGGCGTTCCAGACCCTGCCCAAGCTCGCCATCGCGCCCCTGTTCATCATCTGGTTCGGCTACGAGGTGAAGTCGAAAATCTTCCTCGCCGGCCTCGTGGCGTTCTTCCCGCTTCTGGTGAACACCATGGTGGGGCTCAAATCCGCGGCGTCGGATCAAATTGACCTCATGCGCTCGCTCTCCGCCTCGCGCTGGCAGATGTTCTGGAAGATGCAGTTCCCAAACGCCCTGCCCTTCATCTTCGCGGGCTTCGAGATCGCGGTGGTGTTCAGCCTGCTCGGCGCGATTCTGGGCGAGTTCGTCGGCGCGGGCCAGTGCATGTGGGGAGGCCGCGGCCAGTGCGGTCTGGGAATTCTGCTCATGCAGATGAGCTTCAGCAGCGACACCACGGGCACGTTCGCCATCCTGGTGATCCTCTCGGTCATGGGACTGGGAATGCACCAGGTGGTGCGCTTCGTGAAGAAAAAAGTGCTCTTCTGGGCGCCCGAGACGGACAAGACGATGGGCGCCTAGAGGCGAAATTTTTAAGGGATACGGCCCCCGGGGGAGCAACTCGCTCCTCCGGGGGTTTCGGAGAAAGATGAGCGCATACATTTCGGTATCGAATCTGGAAAAGGAATACATCACCGCGAGCCGCGAGATCGTGCACGCCTTGACGGAGATCAACTTCGAGATCGACGAGGGGGAGTTCATCACCGTCGTCGGTCCGAGCGGCTGCGGCAAGAGCACGCTCCTGAAAATCCTGGGCGGCCTGCTCGCCAAGACTTCCGGGGCCTGCGCGCTCAAGAACACGCCCATCGACGGCCCGCGCAACGACGTGGGCGTCGTCTTTCAGGACCCGGTTCTGCTCCTGTGGCGAAACGTGCTCCAGAACACCATGCTGCCCGCGGAAATTCTGGGGCTGGACATCAAGAAAACACTCCCGCGCGCGCACGACCTCATCCGCCTCGTGGGCCTGGACGGCTTCGAGGACAAATACCCCCATGAACTCTCGGGCGGCATGCGCCAGCGAAACGCCATCATCCGCGCGCTCATCCACGACCCGAGCGTTCTGCTGATGGATGAACCCTTCGGCGCGCTCGACGCCATGACGCGCGAGCAGATGAACCTCGAGCTCCAGAGAATCTGGCTGGAGAGCAAAAAAACCGTCTTCTTCATCACCCATTCCATCCCCGAGGCCGTGTTCCTGGGCGATCGGGTCATCGTCATGACGCCGAGGCCGGGGCGCATCTCCGAGATCATCCCCGTCGACATCCCGCGTCCGCGCTCGCTCTCCACCATGGGCGATGAGATGTTCGTCAAACTCACGCAGAAGATCAGAAGCCTCCTCTACGTGGAAGGTTCCCTGGATTAAATAAAACACCGCAAGCACATCCTGAGGAGCGCAACGAATGGAGAAACTCATCATCACCAACTGCGCGGCGGACAGCCGGAAGCACGCGGGCGTCCCCAAGCGGCTCCAGACGCCCGAGGCCGTCGCCAGGGAAATCAAGGAAAGCTACGAGGCGGGCGCGGCCATCGCCCACATCCACGGCATCCCGATGAAGCTCGAAAGCTGGGAGCCGCTCACGAACGCGGTGCGCGAAGCCTGCCCCGAGGTGTTGATCCAGTTCGGAATCGCCGCGATGGGCCTGCCGGGCCGCCAGAAGATCATCCACTTGAAGCCGGATATGGCTTCCATCGCCCTGGGCTCGCATGATTTCGCCTTCGTCGACGCCGACCTGCTCGTCGAGCATTCCCGCCAGGAGATAGAAGACCAGGTGCGCCTGTTCAACGACAACGGCGTGAAGCCCGAGTTCGAATGCTTCAACCTGGGCCACCTGTGGAACCTGGAGTGGCTGCTGGACAAGGGGCTGGTGGCGGACCCGGTCGTCATCACCATCTTCTTCGGCTGGCCGGGCGGTTTCTACGCCCCCGCGACGCTGCGCGAACTCATCCACCGCATCGACCACCTGCCGGAGGGCTGCGTGTTCTCGTGCAGTTCGGCGGGTCCGACCTCGAACGCGCTCGAGACCGTCACCATCATCCGGGACGGCCACGTGCGCGTGGGCACCGAGGATGAGCCCTACTACACCGAGGGCGTCCTGTGCGAGAACAACGCGCAATTGGTCGCGCGCATCGCGAGAATCGGCCACGAACTGGGACGCGACCCGGCCACGGTGGATGAGGCCAGGAAAATACTGGGGATGAACTAAACATATTATAGGCATCGGGAGGAGCCATTCATGGAAAAACTGATGATCGTAAACTGCGCGGCGGACACCTCGATGCACGAGGGCGTGCCGCAGCGTTTCGCGGATTCACAAGTCCTCGCCGATTCGGTGGAAAAGGCCTATCAGGCGGGCGCGTCCATCGCCCACATCCATGCGCCCCCCACGAACTACGACGCCTGGGAGTCTCATTCCAAGGCCATCCGGGAGCGGTGCAACATCATGCTCCAGTACGGCATCTCGACCCAGACGGTCGAGCAGAGAAAAGAAGTGGTGAAGAACCATCCCGAGATGATGTCCGTCGCCGTGGGCGCGCACAACATGGCCTTCATCGCGCGCGACGTGATGATGCTCCACCCCCGCGAGGAACTCGCCGAGATGATGCGGCTCTGCAAGGACTATAACGTGAAGCCCGAGTTCGAGGTCTTCACCCTGGGCGAGACGTGGATGATCGACGATCTGCTCCAGAAGGGGCTGCTGGAGCCCCCCGTTCTCATGACGTGCTTCTTCGGGCGTCCGGGCGGGGCGTGGTCGCCGCCCTCGCTGAGCGAGTTCTTACACCGCGTGGCGAACCTGCCGGCGGATTCCAAATACATCGCGAGCGCCACCGGCCCCACCCACATCCACATGCAGACGATGGCGGTGATGCACGGCGGCCACGTGCGCGTGGGCACCGAGGATGAGCCCTATCTCCACCCCGGCGAGCTGGGGGATAACGCCGATCACGTCGCGCGCATCGCGCGAATCGCGGGCGAGATGGGCCGTAAAATCGCAAGCGTCGATGAGGCGAAACAGATGATAAAGGTTTCATAACCCACACTTTCTGAGGATGAGAAAAAGATGCCCAAAATGAGCGGGGCGCAGTTCATGGCTGACGCCCTCCACGCCTACGGCGTCACCCACATTTTCTTCGTGCCGACGATTTTGAGCCACTCCCTCGCCCAGATGGATGAGCGCGGGACGAACATCGCCCGCGTCCTGACGCACGGGGAGAAGGCCGCGGCCTACATGGCGGACGGCTACGCGCGCGCCTCGGGCCGCCCCGGCGTCTGCATGGCCCAGATAGTCGGCGGCGTGAACTTAGCAGCCGGCTTGCGCGACGCCCACCTCGCCTGCACGCCCCTCATCGCGTTCTCGGGCGGCACCACGCCCCAAATCCGCTACCGGAACGCCTACCAGGAAACAGAGGACATCAGCGCGTTCGACCCGGTGACGAAGTTCAACGCCACGGTTGATGACGTCTCGCGTTTTCCCGATCTGCTCAGACAAGCCTTCCGTGTCGCCACCTCGGGCACGCCGGGGCCTGTGCACCTGCGCTTCAGCGGGAATTTAGGGCAGGTGGAACAGGAAGTCGCCGATCTGGAACTCATAGTGGAGGAGAATTTCAGGCAAGTGCCCGCCTTCAGGCCCGAACCGGAGCCCGCGAGCATCACCCGCGCGCTGGAAGTAATCGGGAGGGCGAAGCGGCCCATCATCGTCGCGGGGGGCGGCGTGCGGACCTCCGGCGCAAACGCCGAGTTGGTCGCCTTCGCCGAGAAGCTGCAAATTCCCGTCGCCACCTCGATGAACGGCAAGGAAACCATCCCGGGCGATCATCCCCTCTCGGTCGGCGTGGTGGGTTCTTATTCCAGACGCAGCGCCAACGAACTCGTATCGGAAGCAGATCTGGTCTTTTTCATCGGCACCCAGACGGGCGGCATGACCACCCACTTCTGGCGCGTACCGAAGATAGGAACGCCCGCCGTTCAACTCGATATCGACCCCGAGGAACTCGGGCGCAACTATCCGCTTAAGGCCTCCATCATGGGCGATGCGAAAATCTCGCTCGAAAAATTGATTGAGGCGGCCGGCCCCGCTCCAGATCGCGGCGAATGGCTCGCGTGCGTGAACGAGATGGGCGCTGCGTGGCGGGCGGAATTCGCGCCGTTCTTAAATTCAGACGATTCGCCCATGCGGCCCGAGCGGATTTGTAAGACGCTCAGCGAACAACTGCCGTCTGACGCCATCGTCTTGGCCGACACCGGGCATTCGGGCATGTGGACGGGCGGTTATCTAGACCTCAAAAGCCCCGGCATCAGCTTCATACGCGCGGCGGGCCACCTGGGCTGGGGATTCCCGGCGGCATTGGGGGCCAAGTGCGGCGCGCCCGAGCGGCCCGTCATCCTCTTCACCGGCGACGCGGGTTTCTGGTATCACATCGGGGAAATCGAGACCGCCGTGCGCTGGGGCATCAACGCCGTCATCCTCGTGAACAACAACGGCTCCCAGAACCAGGAGACCAAGATTTTCAACGACGCCTACGGCGGGGAGCAGCACGGAAAGGCGCACGAACTCTGGCGCTTCAACCGCACGAATTTCTACGAGATCGCAAGGTCGATGGGGGCCGAGAGCATTCGCGTGGAAAAACCGGGCGAACTCGCCTCCGCGATCGACAAGGCATTCAGCATGAACAAAGGCCCCGTCATTCTGGACGTCGTCACGGACATCGAAGCCCTCGCGCCGGGGGCTTATGGGCCGGAGGGTTGATCAAGGGGTTAATAGAAGTTGTCAATTTGCTTTGTAATTTCGGAGAGCAATTGATTTGCATCTCCTTTACTACCTGAAAAACTCATCAGGTCAGAACTGACTTCCTGGCCAAATATAAGACGCCAGTTTTCTCGAAATAGAGCAGAGGTCTTGTCTTGGGACCAACTATCAAACCCGAAGAACCCATTGATATCGTCCCATGTAACTGTTGATGATGCGATTTTCTCATACAGTTCCGGATCGCTATGCCGAATAATACAGACGCCCGTAACGAAGAGAACATTCTCTACACCTCCTGCAGAATTCCCCGCATAATACAAGGCGAGATTCGTCATGATTTTTTCTACCGTTCTCAACGAAACCCGACGATTTTGGAAAACACTTTCTAGTGACTCACGAAAATTAACACTCCCATTATTTAGATCCATAGACGGCAAGTTTAGTTTAAACCATAGGTGCTCAATATAACTCTTTGTCGTGGTATTTCTGTAATATAGTGGAGCGGGAAATTTAACCCGCACATCGTAGAACTTCTCGAGATAGACGAGAGCCTGTTCATCTTTGCCAAGGCCGTGAGTATTCTGAAAGATTTTGGCCAACTGTGGTAGATGAGCCGACAGTACGAAGTGAACGCCCGGCACGGCGAAAACGTGCTTGACCTTTTCGATGAGTTCCACTGCAAAAGAGGGACGACACCGATCCAGTTCATCAACAATCAAGACGAGCGGCACTCCTTCTTCGGTTGACATTCCATTCGCCAGTTTCTCAAGTGTTTCGCGAAAGGAAGACAGAAGCTCTGCATCGGCTTCCGCTGATTTCAAGCGTTCCTCAATAATGGCCGAAACATCATTCATAGGTGTTTCGCCCAGCTTCTTGACATCTTCAATTGACAATTCGCCCGAGGTGATTTTGCTTATCGCGATTTGAGCAATGATGGAGAGGGAGGCTTTCCCTAGTGATTTCGCTCTCTCAATAAAATCCTCGCGTGTAGCTTCTTCTAACGATTTTACTTTCTGGGCAGCAGCGAATATCTCTGCCGACAGAGCAATGAAGGGATCGGCTTGATAGTCCCGAGCGAAAGCATCGAATTCAACAACAGGAATACCGCTGCGCCTCAACTCCCCTACCCACTGTTTCAGGAACGTGGTTTTTCCAGATCCCCAAGAATCATCCAACAAAAAGACCGTCGGATCCTCTATATTTTTAACAAGATTGGTGAGACGTTCGGCAAAATCTTTACGCTCAAAGAGATCGTGCTCACCAAAACCAGTGTCATCTCCAATTTCAAGCGGTTTAGGCTTAAGTCTCATATACTTATTCCCTCTCAGAACTCATCTGGTTTCAAAATTATCCGCTGCGTCCCACGCCGGACACGCATCTTTCCTACAATACACGCACGAGTACAACCACTGAACACGCCTGAACGCGAGCCTTACCCCTAATGGGGCCGTTGAAAAAGCCCTGATTTCGTGATTCAGCGTATGGAGCCGACCGGGGAGAAAGCCTAACAACCACTCCCCCTTGAGGGGGAGTCGAAGAAGCCGAGCGATTTATGCGAAGGTTGATGCGGTGGGGGGACGATTCTAAAATTGGAAAAGCTCCCCCCACCAGCGCGGCTGCGGACATTGTCCTTGCCGCGCTGACTCCCCCTCAAGGGGGGAGTGGTTCTTCTCCCTCGTTGGTTCGCGATGCTGTCCAAGGGCGAAGTTCGCTACCGCACCAGTGGGAGTGAATTCCGAGCGAAGAGGATGGAATTGCGGACCAATTGTTCCTCATCCGCCTACAATCGCTCCTTCATCAGTCGCGATTGATCCTAATGCGAGAGTATCTGACTCAGGAAGAGTTTCGTGCGTTCCGATTGGGGGCGGTAGAAGAATTCTTCGGGTTCGTTCTGCTCGACGATCTGGCCCTCGTCCATGAAGATGACCCGGTGGGCGACCTGGCGCGCGAAGCCCATCTCATGCGTCACGACCAGCATCGTCATCTCGGTTTCGGCGAGTTCGACCATCACGTCCAGCACTTCTTTTATCATCTCGGGATCGAGCGCGGAGGTGGGTTCATCAAAGAGCATAATCTTGGGCCGCATGCAGAGCGAGCGCGCAATGGCGACGCGCTGCTGCTGGCCGCCCGATAGCTGGCCGGGGTATTTCAGGGCCTGCTCGGGAATCTTGACGCGGGTGAGGTATTCCATCGCGATTTCTTCGGCCTCCGCCCTGGGCGTCTTGCGCACCCATATGGGGGCCAGGGCGCAGTTCTCCAGCACCGTGAGGTGCGGGAAGAGGTTGAACTGCTGGAACAGCATGCCGACTTCCCGGCGCACGTTTTCTATTTGTTTCAGGTCGCCCGTCAACTCGATGCCCTCGACCACGATGGCGCCTTTCTGGTGTTCTTCCAGGCGGTTGATGCAGCGGATGAGCGTCGATTTGCCCGAACCCGAGGGCCCGCAGATGACGATGCGCTCGCCCCGGTAGACCGTGAGGTCGATGTCGCGCAGAACGTGGAACTGGCCGAACCACTTGTTCATGCCCTCGATGCGGATAATCGGCTCATCCGAGAGGGCCTGTGGGGCGTCGGCCGCCCCGGCTTCGCCCGCGTTTTCACTCATGGATCGGTTCCTCCCGCTTAATTTTGGTGGCCCGTGTCGAGCTTGCGCTCGAGCCACAGGCTGTAGCGCGACATGCTGAAGCAGAATATGAAATAGATGAGAGCCGCGAAGATGTAGGATTCATGCTCCAGGCCCAGCCATTTGGGGTCCGTCACCGAGGAGCGGGCCACGAGCAGCAAGTCGAACAGCCCGATGATCGAGACCAGGGCGGTATCCTTGAACAGGCCGATGAAGGTGTTGACGATGCCCGGAATCACTATCTTGAGCGCTTGGGGCAGGATGATGAGCTGCATCGACTTCAAGTAGTTCAGCCCCAGCGCCTGGGCCGCCTCGATCTGGCCCTTCGGCAGGGCCTGCAGGCCTCCGCGTACGACCTCGGCCATATAGGCGGATGCGAACATGATGAACCCTATCAGGGCGCGCAGCAGTTCGTTGGCGTTCACCCCCTCGGGCGTGAACAGCGGCAGCATGAAAGAGGCCATGAAGAGCACCGTGATGAGCGGCACCGAGCGCCAGAGCTCGATGAAGGCGATGCAGATCGTGCGGATGACGGGCATCTCCGAGCGCCGCCCGAGCGCGAGCAGAACCCCGATCGGCAAGGAGAACAGGATGGCGACAGAGGCGAACACGAGGGTGAGCGTCAGGCCGCCCCACTTGTGCGTCGGCACCACTTCCAAGCCGAAAGCGCCGTGGAGCAGAACGAAGGCGATAATCGGAAAACCGAAGACGAGGAAAAGCGCTGCGAAGGTGCGGCCCGGCACCCTGTCCGATAGCACCGGCAAGAGATTGATGCAGAACAGGATGAAGGTGAGGTTCACCCGCCAGCGCTCGGGCTCGGGGTAGAAGCCGTAGATGTACTGCCCGAATCGTTTCGGTATCAGAACCCAGCAGGCGCCCTCAATCCCCCGGCAATCCTTGTTCGACTCCCCTTCCCAGAGCGAGTTGACGAAGACCCACTCGAACAGCGGCGGCACGACCAGATAGAGGAAATAAATCGTCAGCAGCGTGAGCGCCGTATTGGCTGGCGAGGAGAAAAGGTTCGTCCGCAGCCAGCCGGCTACGCCCGCGGTCGAGATCGGCGGCGCCGCCTGCGGGACGTCTTCGGTGCGAACGAAACTTCTGTCCGGATTTTTCGCGATATCGCTCATGGCCTCATCTCTCCACCAGCGATATGCGCCGGTTGTACCAGTTCATGTAGAGCGATATCAGCATACTGAAGGTGAGATACACCACCACGCACATGGCGATAATCTCGATGGCCTGGCCGGTCTGGTTCAGCGAGATGCCGCCGAAGACGTTGAACAGATCGGGATAGCCGATGGCGATGCCGAGCGAGGAGTTTTTCATCAGGTTCAGGTACTGGCTCACCAGCGGCGGCACGATGACCCGGAGCGCCTGGGGAATGATGACGAGCTTGAGCGTCGGCGCCGGCCGCACCCCCAGCGAATAGGCGGCTTCCTGCTGGCCGCGCGAGACGGCGAGAATGCCGGCGCGGACGATTTCGGCGATGAACGAAGACGTGTAGACCGTGAGCGCGGCCAGCGAAGCGAACAGTTCTATCTGGATTTCGAGGCCGCCCGTGAAGCGGAACCGGCCCAGTTCGGGGTATTCCCAGGCCAGCGGAAAACCGGTCGCAACCGAGGCGAGCAGCGGCGCGCCTATCAGTACGCCGAGCGACGCCCAGAACACGGGGAACTGCTCCCCGGTCGCGTCCTGGCGTCTGCGCGCCCATTTTTTGAGATAGAGAATCCCCGCGACGGCGAGTACGACCGAGAGCGCGACCACCCAGAAGCCCG
The DNA here is from genome assembly GCA_965261085.1 of bacterium. GTDB lineage: Bacteria > UBA8248 > UBA8248 > UBA8248 > UBA8248 > Bin107. The sequence continues at coordinate 1,264,705 of OZ253442.1, read as the reverse complement.
GCTGCGGGAGCGGCTTCGGTATCGTGAGGCCGCGGTTGTGGATAAAAATCGTACCGAACGGCGGTATCGCCTGGCGCACCAGGGGAAGCGACTGAAAGACGGCGAAGTGCCAGAACAAAAATTGCAGCAGTAGCGGCACGTTGCGCACGCTCTCGATATAGACCCCCACCAGACGCGAGACCAGCCAGTTGTTCGAGAGCCTGAGTACGCCGAGAATAAAACCCAGAATCGTCGCCAGCACGATCCCTAAGACCGAAATCAGGAGCGTGTTCAGCAGGCCGACGATGAAGACCGCGCCGTGGGTCGAGCCCGCCTCGACGGAGTAGGGGATGAGCGTGAGCGGAATCTCGAAGCCCGCCGGGCTATTGAGGAAATCGAACCCCGCCTTGATGTTGCGTTTCTCGAGATTGATGATCGTGTTGTGGATCAGGTAGACGCCAAGGCCGATGAGGGTCAGCACGAAGGCGACCTGGAACGCGATCGCCCGGACTTTGGGGTCATACCACCAGCGGGCGGCGCTTGGCCGTCCGCCGCCGTCTTGAGAGTCTACCGCCATATCGAGCCCCCGGAGTGCGAAGTCGCCGGCGCGGTATCTTTGCTTCGAGAACGCGCCGCCCGGCCCCGGGGAAATCCCCGAGGCCGGAGCGGGTTCATGTTACCGGTTGCAGAAGCAGCCTAGCGGAACGGAGGCGAGTAGAGAATGCCGCCGTTCGTCCACAGGTTGTTGTAGCCGCGCGCGAGGCCGATGGCCGTCTTGGGGCCGATGTGGCGCTCGTAGATCTCGGAGTAGTTGCCCACGCCCTTGATGACGTTGTAGGCCCAGTCCTTCGAGAGGCCGAGCATGCTGCCCAAGTCGCCTTCCTGACCGAGAAAGCGCTTGATCTCGGGGTTGTTCGATTTCTTCATGGCGTCGACGTTCTTGGAAGTGAGGCCGAGTTCCTCGGCGACGATGAGCGCGTTGCGCACCCAGCGGGCGATGTCGCCCCATACGTTGTCGCCGTGGCGCACGACGGGGCCGAGGGGCTCCTTCGAGATGATTTCGGGCAGGACCACGTGCGCGTCCGGGTTCTTGAGCACGGAGCGCTGGGCCGCGAGGCCGGAGCGGTCCGTCGTGTAGGCGTCGCAGCGGTTGGCGGCGTAGTTCTGGCGCGCCTCGGCCGCGTCCTCGACGACGACCGATTTGAACTTCATCTTGTTGCTGCGGAAATAGTCGGCCAGATTGAGTTCGGTCGTGGTGCCCGTCTGAATGCAGACCGAAGAGCCGTCGAGCTCCTTGGCGCTCTTGAGGCCGAGGGACTTGCGGGTGATGAAGCCCTGCCCGTCGTAATACAGCACGCCGACGAACTCGAAGCCCAGGTTCACGTCGCGCTTGAAGGTCCACGTCGTGTTGCGGGAGAGAACGTCGATTTCACCCGATTGAAGCGCCGGGAAGCGCGTCTTACCGGTCAGCGGCTTGTAGGTCACCTTGTCGGGATTGCCGAAAACAGCGGCGCTGACGGCGCGGCAGTAATCGACGTCGAAACCTCTCCAGACGCCCTTGTCGTCGGGCGAGGAGAAGCCCGTGAGGCCGGTGTTGACGCCGCAAATGAGATTGCCGCGCTTTTTCACCGTCTCCAGCGTCGCGCTGGCGGCGAACGCGGCGCTTGCAGTCAATACCAAGACAACAATCGCGCATACTACGGTGGATAAGTACTGTTTCATCGCAATGTCTCCCTCGTGGGCCCTCGTGGGCATCAAGAAAATATAGAAACGTCCTCTGGCGTGTCGCAAATGTGGAAATAAAAAATAACATGATGGGGATTTTCTCACAACCTTTTTTTTATGAAATCTTTGGCCAGCGGGGTGGATAAGGCATTCATCAAGCTGCATATGGATTGGAGGGGGCGTACCGGCATACCCGCCCGGAGCCCATAAAATCGTTGCCGGGCGCTCAAGCGGATGCGCGAAGCCGCAAACCCAGGGCGCGAATGACCTTGAGAATGGTGGCGAACTCGGGATTCCCCTTGGGCGAGAGCGCCTTGTAGAGACTCTCCCTGCCCAAACCGGCTTCGGCGGCGACTTTTGTCATCCCCTTGGCCCTCGCAGCGTCGCCCAATGCCGCCGCGATGAGCGCCGGATCGCCATCCTCGAAAGCCGCCTCGAGATAGAGAGCGATATCCTCTTTGGTCTCAAGGTGCTCCGCCGCATCCCATGGCTTGGTCTTCGTCTTCGCCATCACAAACCCCTATAACTCTCTCGCCAGATTCCTCGCCCTTTGGATATCACGAGCTTGAGTGCTTTTATCCCCTCCGGCCCGCAGGAGCACCAAGGATTGTCCTTGCTGCACGAAGTAAATGCGATAGCCGGGCCCATAGTCGACCCGAAGCTCCGAGACCCCTCCCCCGACCGCCCGCACATCTCCGGGATTGCCCAATGACAACCGTCTGATGCGAGTGTTGATGCGCGCCTTTGCTCGCCCGTCTCGAAGCCTCTCGAACCATCGGGCATATTGATCGGTTTGGCGAACCTCTACCACTATCTAATTGTATCCTGCAGAATACATCCGTGCAAGTATTTCTATATCCAGACTTGCACTACCACAAACTCTCCCCTACTCCCGGATTTTCTCGATGACGCTCAGCGTCTGCGCGCCGGGGGTGGGAATCCACATGGATTTTTGTCCCTCGCCTCCCCCGATGATGAGGATGAGGGCGTCCGCGTGGGTGAGGATGGGCACGGAGGCTTCGGGGTTCGTTCTGTCGACCCAGACGGGAAAGGTGGGGCCTTTCGATTTTCCGCGAACGCCCACGTGCTTCCAGGGCTTTCTCGCCTTCTCGAAGAGGTAGCGCTTCACGTCCGCCTTGCTCCAGCCCGCCCGCGCGATATAGGCGGCGTGCTCGGGCGCCATGACGAGCACGGGCTCTCCCTGGGAGGAGAGATTGTTCCCGCCCAGCGTCGCCATCGAGTCCGCATAGCCGAAGAGAAGCGCGTGGGGGTCGGTATTGTAGTTGTCCGTGATGCAGTGGGGCGACTCGCCGCACATGAGCGTTACGGTGCTCTCATCGCGCGCGAAGCCGCGCTCCACGTGATAAGGATCCCAGGGGTTCGCGTCTTCATTCTCGGCGATGCAGTAGGTGTATTTGCCGGGATGGGCGTGCTGGGCGCGGTCCACCTCGCCGGGAATCGCTCCGCCCAGGTTGATGAGGCAGAGCCTGAGCGCGCGGCCTATCGTCGCGTTCGCCCGCCACCCGGGGCCGAAAAGGCCCGAGCCGGAGTTTATCCTGAGACGCCTTGCGATGGGGCCGTTCACGATGATGAGCGCGGTGGCGGGGTGCGTCGTCGTCTGCCGGTGGCTGAGGCCATAGCGCGGCTTGGTGATGGCCGAGACGGCTGTGACGACGACGGGCAGATACTCGGGCGCACAGCCCGCCATCACGGCGTTCACAGCGACCGCGCGGACCGTCGCCACTCCCATCAGGGGAGGAACCTCGGCGATTTCCTCGTCCGGCTCCCCCGGCCGGCCGCCGAGCAGATGCTCCACGCGCTCGTGAGTCGGCGGGACGATGGGCAGCCCGTCCGTCCAGCCGCGTTCGTAGAAATAGGCGTTTACCTCATCGAGGGAGCCGGTGATAGGCAGAACCCGCCTGCCCGCTTCCGCGGAGGGGTTTTCGACGTTTTCGGCCAAGCTCCACCTCCCCCTATTTCGGGCAAAGATTCCGGGGGCCTTTGAATTTCTTCACCCTGTATTCGGCCTGGAGCTCTCCCGCATCCGCCGTGAGCGCGTGGACGACTTCTTCCACTATGGCGTCCGCCTTGGGGTGAAGCGCCTCTCTCTCAGGTGCAGCGAGGGGATGGTCCATCTCGACGATGGGCAGGCCGCCGTAGCCCTGCCTTCTCGCTATCGCGCGGCCACTATGGCTGAAGCCCCGGCTCACGATGACGCAGGCGGGGCTTCCCAGCCTCTCAAGCTCCACCGCGTCGCGGACACTCCACGACGTGGAGGAGCCTCAGTGCCCCACGCCGACCAGAACGGCGTCGCAGCGCGCGTTCAACTCCTCCAGGATTTCAGGGGATGCCGACTGGGCGAGATGGTGCTTGCGGCGCTGGACGACTTCGGTGATTTCAAAGGACGTCCGAAGCCGGTCGCGCACCCTGTCCAGCACCCAGTCGGAGAATTCCTTGTTGTTCTCCAGGATACCGAGAGTCGCACCCTCTAACGTCTCGGGTCTGGGTTTCAGAGCCTCATCCGGTATTCTGGGAATGCCTGCGGGGGAGATGATGCCGGTGAATATCTCCTCGTTCATCGGATTCTCCAGGCTCAAGCCTTCTTATCTGCCCGTGAAGACGGGCTTTCTCTTCTCCATGAACGCCGTGCGGCCCTCTTTGTAGTCGGCGCTGTCGAAGCATTCTTTCGAGATTCTGGCGATCGTCTCGAAATCGCGATCCGCGCCGTCTTTCACCACCTCGCCGATGGTGAGCTTGGACGCCTTGATCGAAAGCGGCGCGTTGTTCGCGATGGTGGAAGCCATATCCACCACGAAATCCTCCAGTTCATCCACGGGTGTGACGTCGTTCAACAGCCCGATCTCAAGCGCTTTCGCCGCCGGGATGCGCCGGGCGGTGAAGAGAATCTCCTTCGCCTTCGCGGGTCCCACCAAATCGACGAGCTGCTTCAAGTTGTCAAAACCATAGGCGATGCCCAGACGCCCGGCGGGGATGCCGAACTGCGAATCATCAGACGCCACCCGGATGTCGGCGTTCAGCGCGATGCCCAGCCCGCCACCCAGGCAATAGCCCTGGATCATGGCGATCAGAGGCTTTTTCATCCCCACCATGATCTCTTTGGCCTCTTCCGATATCCGCGTGTACTCGGCGGCCTGCTCGGCGTTGCTCCTGTTTTTAGCGAACTGCGAGATGTCCGCGCCCGATACGAACGCCTTATCGCCTGAGCCCTTCATCACCACGACACGGACGGCGTCGTCGGCCTCGAAATTTTCGAGTATCTCGGCGATGGCCCCCCACATCTCGAGCGAGAGCGCGTTTCTCCGCTCGGGGTTGTTGAAGATCATCCAGCCGATTCCACCATCCACCTCGCAAGCCATTTTCTCCGTCGATAACTGCATTCCATGCTCCATACGCTGCGCCCCCGAGGGGGCAGGATTGTTTTCAGACGATGCCCTCATCTCGCAATTGATCTATCGATTCCGCATCGTAGCCCATTTCCTTCAAAATCTCTTCCGTATGCGCCCCCAACTCGGGCGCCGCGTTGCGCATCTTCTGCGGCGTTCGCGCAAGCTTCACCGCCTGGCCCACGATTTTTATGGGCCCCATCTCGGGATGCTCCACCTCGGGCGACATGTTCAGCCCCTTGACCTGGGGGTCGGCGAACGTCTGGTCTACCGTGTAGATGGGGCCGCAGGGGATTCCCGCCTCGTTCAGGATCTCAATCCACTCGGCCCCGGGCTTCGTCCGCGTCCGGCGCGCGATGGCCTCGTGAAGCGCCTCGCGGTTTTCGTAGCGCTTCTCGAGGCTCGCATAGTCGGGGTTTTCAAGCAGTTCGGGCACTTCCAGGGCATGCGCGAGGCGCTCCCAGAGATGCTGGGGGCCGGACTGGATGTTGATTCGCCCGTCGGCCGTCTCGAAGACGCCCGCAGGCAAAAAGGTGGGGTGGTTGTTTCCCTGCTGTGTGGGCACCTCTTCGAATAGCAGATATCGGGCGGCCTGAAAGTCCATCATCTGAATCTGGGCTTCGAGGAGCGATGTATAAACCCATTGTCCCTCGCCGGATACTTCGCGCTCGAGCAGGGCGATGAGAAGCCCCTGCGCGAGCATGAAGCCCGCGGAGAGGTCGGCAATCGGGATGCCCACCCGCATGGGGCCATCCCCCGGCTTTCCGGTAACGGACATGAGGCCGCTCAGCCCCTGGGCTATCTGGTCCAGCCCCGGCCGCGTGCGGTATGGCCCCTCCTGCCCGAAACCGGAGATGCTCCCGTAGACGATGCGCGGGTTGACCGCGCGGCAGGCCTCGTAATCCACCCCCAGGCGGTGCTTCACGTCGGGCCGGTAGTTTTCGATCACGACGTCGGCGCCCTTCACCATGCGGAAGAATATCTCGCGGCCCTTTTCCTCTCGCAGGTTGAGCGTCATGGCCCTTTTGTTGCGGTGCAGATTTTGCGCCTCATAGCCGCTCCGGGGATTCATCATGTTGTCCGCATAGCCGCTCGAGAGAGGCGCTTCTATCTTGATGACGTCCGCCCCCCAGTCCGCGAACTGGCGAACCGCCGTGGGGCCGGCCCGCGCGCGGGTGAGATCCAGGACCTTGAAACGCGAAAGGGGTAGTGAATTATTCTGCACGTACAGGCTCCTGTGAAAAATACAACGATTCAAGAATAAGGGAGATTCATCCGCCCCTAAGATATCAGAATTTATCGCGTTTGCGCAGTGCGGAAAGGGGTAATTTCACGATTTGAGGAAGCGCTTCCCTCTCGGCTTGGGAGGGGCATCATAGAGGGGATTTCACATGGTCGGGGCGAGAGGATTTGAACCTCCGACTTCCTGCTCCCAAAGCAGGCGCGCTACCAGGCTGCGCCACGCCCCGATGAGGCGGCCTAGCGTACCACAACCCTTTCTCGCACTGGAACCAAAGGGGAGAAAAACCGAAATGAACGGGAGCCGACAGGCCTACGCGCGTCAGGCGGGCGCGGGCTGCGCCGTTTGCCCTTTTCGCCTGCTGTGCTGATACCAGTACAAGGCGGCGAACACCGCCACCGCCAGAAGCTGCACGACGGGGCGCGGCCCGCCCGTGAAGCCCGTTATGAGCGAGGGCCGGAACGCCGCGATGCTCACCACCATCAAGAGCGCCCGCTCGCCCCAGTTGCAATTATCGGCGAAATAACCCTGAAGCGCAGACGCGAAGGCGAAAATCGCCACAAGGGAGACAAAGCACACCCAGGCGATTTTCATCACGTCGTTGATCCAGATGATCTCTCCCTTGGGGCCGACCCCCTGCATCATCAACAACTCGAGGTTGTAGATGAACACGAACGGTAGGACGGCGGTCCGCAAGTCGTAGACGAAGCCCTGCACGCCCGTCTGGATGGGGTCTGACTTGGCTATCGCCGAGGCGGCGAACGCGGCGAGACCCACGGGCGGCGTATCGTCGGCCAGGATGCCGAAATAAAAGACGAACAGATGGGCCGCGAGCAGCGGCACCACGAGGCCCGACTTGGCGCCCAGGCTCACGATGACGGGCGCGGTGAGCGTCGCCATGACGATGTAGTTCGCCGTCGTGGGCAGTCCCATCCCCAGGACGAGGGAGCATATCGCGGTGAGCAGGAGCATGAGCACCACGTTGCCCAGAGAAACGATTTCAATAAGCTCGATGAAGCGGCCGCTGAGACCGGTGAGCGTGACGGTGCCGACGATGATGCCCGCCGCCGCGGTCGCCACGCCGATGCCCATCATGTTCTTGGCCCCCGCCAGCATGCCCTGCCACACGTCGCCGAAGCTCTGGCCGAAGCCTGCGAGCACCCCGTACCAGAGGCGATCTTCCAATTCATTGAAATGCGCTTCGCCGAATAGCTCGCGCAGGTGGGCGACGTTCTTCTCCCGCTTCATGTCGCGCAGGACGGCGATGGTGTTTTGCATGGGACGCTGAACCACGATGATCGCCATGGTCAGCAGAATCGCGTTGAACGCGGACGCCACGGCCGACATGCGCAGGATGACCAGCGTGTAGATCAAAGCCAGGATGGGAACGACGTAGTGGATGCCGCTGATGAGCGTGTTCCAGAAAGCGGGCAACTCATCCGCTTCGAGCGGCCTCAAGTCGAGCTTGAGCGCTTCCAGGTGAACCACGTAGAAAAGGGCGATATAGGAGAGCAGGGCCGGCAGTATGGCGGCGCGCACCACGTCGAGATAGGCCAGACCCAGAAATTCCGCCATGATGAACGCGGCGGCGCCCATGACCGGCGGCATGAGCTGTCCGTTCGTGCTCGCGGCCACCTCCACGGCGCCCGCCTTGTAGTCGGGTAGGCCCACTTTTTTCATCAGCGGAATCGTGAAGGTGCCCGTCGTCGCCACGTTCGCGATGGATGAGCCCGAAACAAGACCCGTCATCCCTGAGGCGACCACGGCCGCCTTGGCGGGTCCGCCCCTGAAGCGGCCCAGCGCCGCGAAGGCCACCTGCACGAAGTAGTTCGCCGCCCCCGCCTTGTCGAGCAGGGAGCCGAACAGCACGAAGAGGAACACGAAGCTCGTCGACACCCCGATGGGCACGCCCCAGATGCCGCTGTCGCTCAGATACATGTGGTCCACGACGAATTCGAGCGGAATGCCCGGATGCGCGATGAACGAGGGCATATAGGGACCCACGAAACAATAAAGCAAGAATAGGATGGCGAGAATCGGTAGTGCGGGCCCGAGCGCGCGGCGCGCCGCTTCCAGCAGGAGAACGACGAGAATCGCCCCTATGATGACGTCGCGCTGAATGGGAAGGCCCGAGCGCTGGATGATGTTCACGTAGTCCCAGGCCATGTAGAGCGCGCCCATGCCTGCGATGATCGCCAGCGCGTAGTCGTACCAGGGGATGACCTCCCGCGTGGAGCGCTGGGGCCGCAAGAAACCGGGGAAAAGCTGGAGAGATACGCGCTGAACCCAACTCTCACCGGGCTTTTTCGTCCCCGGGAAGGCCAGATAGACCATCATGATGGCGAAGGTGAGATGGATGCTTCTGGCGATGATGGAGTTCAGGGGGGTGTAGGCGATGTAGAGCTGAAAACAGGACCAGGAGATCGCCAGAACCGAGACGAGCCAAGCCGTGAGGTTCTTGGGCTGCCGCCCGCCGGATTCAGCTTCTGCGGCGATTTCCTCCCCTGCCCGCTTGGATTCTTCGTCGATCTCTGCGCCCAAAACGTCTGCGGAATCACCCGGCTCGCTCATTCATCCGCCCCTCAAACAATTTCCTCACTTCATGAAAGAATGAAACTCGAATCACCACACGAGACCGGGAGGCGAAGCGCCCCCCGGCCCATGCGGTGGATATTCTTGCAAACTACTACTTCATCAGGCCTTTTTCCTTGTAATACCGCGTTGCGCCCGGATGGAAGGGAGCCGAGAGGCCCCCGAGCATGTCTTTCTTCGTCAGGTACTTGAACGCCGCGTGTGTGGCGCGGAGCTGGTCGAGATTATCGAAGATGGTCTTCACGACGTTGTAGACCACGTCGTTGGGCTGCTTGGCGCCGGTCACGAAGGTGGCCTTCACCGCGTAGGTGGGCACGTCCTTGTCGACGCCCTTGTAAATGCCGCCCGGGATGTTCGTCATCACGTAGTAGGGCTTGCCGGCCACGAGCTTCTGGATGCCCATGGAGTTAACGGGAATCATGCGAATAGCCGTGCTGTTGGAGATCTCGAGACCGCCGCCCCAGGGGTTGCCGACGGTGTAGAAGAACGCGTCGATCTTCTTGTCCACCAGCGCGCGGTTCGCCCCGCCCTGCTGCAAGCCCTCGGCTTTGATGTCCTTGTCTTTATTGATGCCGTAGATGCGCAGAATGTCCGTCGCGTTTCCGCGCTGGCCGGAGCCGGGGTTGCCGATGTTGATGCGGCGTCCCTTGATGTCCGATACCTTCATGATGCCCGAATCCGCGCGCGCGACAAGCATGATGGTTTCCGGGTGAACGCTGAAGACGCTCCTGAGACCCTTGTAGGCTTTGCCCTTCCAGTCGGCCGTGCCGTTATACGCCTGAAAGTTCCTGTCGGACTGGGCGACGCCGAAGTTCAGCAGGCCGCGCTTGATGGCGTTGATGTTGAACACCGAACCCAGCGCGGGACGGCCGATGCAGTTATAGCCCTTGCTCTTCAAGCCCTTGTTCACCAGCTTGCAGACGTTGAGAGCCACCTGGTAGTACACGCCCGTGGTGGAGCCGCCGCCGACCACCAGGAACTTCGCGGCGCTCGCCGGAACCGCCACGCCCGCGATCGAAACCGCCACTACCGAAGCGAGCAGAAACTTCATTGCTTTTTTCATCGGATATTCTCCTTGAGTGAGGTGAAGTAGATAATAGACTTACCAAGTATTGCTGATGAGCGTTTCCAATGTGTAAACGGCATCCACAGGTGCTCCTTGTGGATGGCGAATTCTTCGGAAAACCTCTGAGTTATGTCTTTGCAAATTCTTTTTCTATGGATGATTGCCTATTTGAAGGATAAAGAGCGAAAAACCTGTTGTCAACAAGCCATTTGCGCCTCGTTGGGGTATCCTTTTCGCCTGAAAATTTCTCGTCTTTATCTTATTCTGGCTTCGAGGTCGGACAATGAACCGGACAGCGTGGGACGTCATCGTCATCGGGGGCGGCATACTCGGTCTTTCCACCGCCATGGAGATCACCCGCCGCCATTCCCGCAAGCGCGTCCTCGTCCTGGAGAAAGAGGCCGGCGTCGGCCGCCACCAGTCGCTCCACAACAGCGGCGTAATTCATGCCGGACTCTACTACCGCCCCGGCTCGCTCAAGGCGAAGACCTGTGTGGAGGGCGCGGCGGCCATGGTGCGTTTTGCGCAAGAGCACGGCATCGACCATGAGATTTGCGGGAAGGTGGTCGTCGCCACCACCGAGGCGGAAATCTCCCGGCTCGAGGAACTACGCCGCCGGGGCGTAGCGAACGGCATCGAGAACATCGCTGTTCTGGGACCCGAAGAACTCCGGGAAATCGAGCCCCATACCCGTGGCGTCAAGGCCCTTCGGGTGCCCTCCACCGGCATCATCGACTATGGCGCCGTCGTGCGCGCCTATGCGCGCATCGTCACCGAAGCGGGGCAGAGAATCGAGACCTCCACGCAAGTCACCGGCATCGCCGTCGCGGGAAGAGAAAAACTCGTCGAGACGACGGCGGGGGATTTCGCGGGAAAACTCATCGTGAACTGCGCGGGACTTTACGCCGATAGGATAGCGAAGCTCGCGGGCGGTGCGCCGCCGATGAAGATCGTGCCCTTTCGGGGTGAGTATTACGAACTCACGCCCGAGCGCCGCTCGCTCGTCAAGAGCCTGATCTACCCGGTGCCGGACCCCGCGTTTCCCTTTCTGGGAGTGCACTTCACCCGCCGCGTGGACGGGAGCGTCGAAGCGGGGCCGAACGCCGTTTTGGCCTACATGCGAGAGGGTTATACGAAAACGCGCATCGACCCCTACGATCTCTTCGAAACCCTCACCTACCCCGGCTTCTTGAAGCTGGCTCTTAAATACTGGAAGACGGGGCTGGGCGAGATGGTCCGCTCCATCAGCAAGTCCGCCTTCACGCGCGCGCTGCAAAAGCTCATGCCCGAGATTCGCGAATCAGACCTCGTTCCCGCAGGAGCGGGCGTTCGCGCGCAGGCGGTGGACCGGGCCGGCGGCCTGCTCGATGATTTCTCCATCATCCGGACGGAGGGCGCGGTCCACGTGTGCAACGCCCCCTCGCCGGGTGCGACGGCGTCTCTGATGATCGGAAAGGCCATCGCCGACATGGCCGAGGAGATGGGTGATTGAGCGCAGCCGCGGGGCGTGGGCGTTAATTCGGGGATGACGACTATAACGAAAATCACTCCCCCTTCAAGGGGGGAGTGATTACACATATATTCCAACGGTAAAGCCCCATCAGCCCCCGGGCCGATACGCGCTCTCGGGAGGGTCGGGCTCCCGCCAGGGCCCGATGAGCTTTCCGCCCCGGTAGGCCGCCTCGTATGGACCCTCGGACGTCAAGACCACGAGGGGCTTTTTCTGCCTGCTCATCTTTTGGCGATAGCGCCTGCTTTGTCCGATATAAAGTTCGCGTTCGACGGGCAGCAATTCGAAAAGCCGGTTGAAGAAGCGGATAAACTCACCGACGAACTTTTTCGTCGCCACGCGGTGGCGATCCACAAGGTAGCATTTTCCCTCCAGCACCCGGTTGTAGACCAGGCCCAGAAAATTCTCCTCGCCATCAAAATAGGGTTCATAGGGAAACGTGCGGCACGAGACGGAGCGGTTTTCCCGTTCGCAATGCGCGACGCCCCGGCACTCGATGAACACGCTCTGTTCCTCGTCGACTTCTTCGACCATCGCGAGTTCAGACGCCGAGCGCGGCCTGAACTCGTGCCAGAGCCGCGTGCGCGGTTCAAGAAATCTCCATTCCTTGCGGTAGGCGACGGGAACCACCCAGCCCGAATCGCAGCAAAAAGGGACGCCCTCATTAAAGGGCGCGCATTTTTTTCCGCAGTCGAACCGCGCGGGCGGACTCGCTAAATCCGCGTAGAGAGCCTCAAAATCCTTCGGCCGCAGCCTCGCCTCGTTCATCTTTTCTCGCTACGCCTCATCTTCGCTTGCGTCTTTGGGCGAATCCGCCGGGGGGATCCTGCGAGCGGCGGCCTGCGGGGAGGCGGCCAGGGCCCGCGATATGGCCACGGCGGCCTGCTGAAGGAGGACGGCGCAATAGTCGACCTCCTCATCGGTCATCTCCCGGGGGGCATCGAAATAAAAGGAGGCCAGCCCCACCACTTTTCCCAGCGCGACCAGCGGAAAGACCACGGCGCCACCCACTTTTTCAGCCTTCAGCACTTCGGGCGCACCGTACCATTCATCGGTGCATGGCACCTCGACGATCTCTTTTTCCCTGAGGGCAATCCTCTCCGGCAGGCCGGAGTCGGGGGAGGTGATGGCGCGCCGGTAGGCCTGGCCCAGGCGCGAGGAACAAACCTCCTGAAACCGCTCCGTCGCTTCGTCGTACAACGCGGCGTAATACCTGTCGGTCGAGACAAAGCGGGAACCCTCCCGCGCGACGGTGAGAATAACGTCGCTAAAGTGCGCGCCTGCCGCGACTGATTCGCTCACCCTGCAAATGAGCGCGAGCTGATTCGAATCGAGCCGCCGCCCGGATGCCTCCTCGTCCCCCCCGACTTCACTCGTCTGGCGAACTCCGGTTTTGTGTTCCTCCCCGGGTTTCAGGAAATAAAACAAGGCGAGCGATGCGAGCCAGCCCGCCATCATCACACCAGCCATTATTGTCAATCCGGCGCCCGTTCCCGAGCGTTCCGCTAGGTGGACGAGGCGCATTCGTCTCACCCCGAGGTAGAATATGGACTGCGCCATCGAGCGTTTGTTCTCGTTCGCGGCGTTAAACGCGGCGGAATCGCAGCAAACCGCAATGCCGAGGGCAGAGGCGAGTTCTTTCTTGAAGGCCCCTGCGATGCTCTCAGAGAAGAACTTTTCCCCCCGCCTGGCGAAGAGCACCTTCTGCTCGGGTTCCGCCAAAAGAAAAACGCTCTCACCGGGAGCCAGTTCGCTCTTTCGCAAGGGCAATAAGGATTCCGCGGAAGTGACGACGCCCCAAAAACCCTTGGTCGACGCCGAGGGGGCCAACACCAGCACCACCGGCGCGCCGTTCAGTGTGCTCGATTGAACGTCGAATTTCCTCCTCGGCGGTCCCGCCTCCCCTTCTCGCCTCATCAAGGAGAGGAGCGAACGCCTCGCCCCCGACCAGAGACCCTTCTCCTCGGCTCCCGGGGGCGGCATCCTCCCCACCCTGCGCGAGTCCACAATCCCTCCCCGCTCATCGAGCAGCGCCGAGGCGGCGAAGGATTCCCTGGATTCCCCGCCCAGGAGAAAAGAAAGCGCTTTCCCCTCCCTGTTCGAGACACCCGAAACCGCCGCCATCAGAAGCTCGGCCCCTTGAATCTTCCCGACCAACGAATCGACGCGGCCACGCATCCTGGTTTTGAGGTCCTGCAGGCGCCTTGCGTCGCGTTCGGCGTGTCGGCTCAGAAGCACACCCTGAACGGCTCGATGGGCGAAATAGGTCGCACCCGCCGCAAAGAGGGCCGTGATGAGCGCAAAAAGCAGGAGAGGGGAAATTGATTTTTTGGAATTCTCATCCATCACACGTCGACCGATGCCCTCGCCGGGCGATGCGCCCCGCCTGAGGAAAAGCGATGCGCCCGCGCATCGTCGGGCGACGGGTAGAACCGTCTAGCCCGCGGGCGCCCCGTTCGTTATCGGCGCCCCGCCATAGAGTTTTTCCGAGAAGTGACACGCGGCGAAATGACCCGTCGCGATCTCCCGCATCGGCGGCTCCTCGGCGACGCACCTGTCTTCCTTGTAGGGGCATCTCGTATGGAATCGGCACCCCGAGGGAGGGTTCACGGGACTGGGCACGTCGCCGGTCAGGATCATGCGCTTTTTCTTGAGCGTCGGGTCGGGAATCGGCACGGCGGAGAGCAGAGCCTCGGTATAGGGATGCTTCGGTTCCATCACCACCTTGTCGGCCGTGGCCATCTCCACGATCTTGCCCAGATACATGACGGCGATGCGGTCGCTCACGTGCTGGACGACGGCCAGATCGTGCGCGATGAGCACAAACGCGATTCCGAACTCTTTTTGCAGGTCTTCGAGCAGGTTGATCACCTGCGCCTGAATCGACACGTCAAGCGCGCTGACGGGCTCGTCCGCGATGATGAGCTTCGGGTTGAGCGCCAGAGCGCGGGCGATGCCGATGCGCTGGCGCTGTCCGCCCGAGAACTCATGCGGATAGCGCCGTATATGCTCCGGCCTCAAGCCCACCCGGTGGAGGAGCGCGGCGACTTGCTCTTTTTTTTCATTTCCCTTGGCGATGCCGTGGATGGTCAACGGCTCGCCGACGATGCTGCCCACCGTCATGCGCGGGTTCAGGGACGCATACGGGTCCTGGAAGATGATTTGCATCTCCCGCCTCAGCTTGCGCATCGACTCCCTGTTCAGGGAGCAGACGTCGGTGCCCTCGAAGTTCACCTCGCCCGACGTCGGCTCGATGAGGCGCAGGATGGCCCGGCCGGTGGTCGATTTCCCGCACCCGCTCTCCCCGACCAGCCCGAGCGTCTCGCCCGGCTCCAGATCGAAGCTCACCCCGTCCACGGCGCGCACATAGTTGCGAACCCGGGAGAATACGCCCCCCCGAACGGGGAAGTACTTCACCAAATCTTTTACTTCCAGTAGTTTCTCGGCCACGGCCACGCCTCTCTTGTTCAGTGAAAATTCGCGCTGCAAAATAATGTATGTCCAATTTCTAACATTGCGGCCACCAGCGGGCAAGTCTCAAGGAGTCTATCGACGCATTTGGAGAATAAATCCCCCCGGGAAACGATTCCGCCTCGCCCGGACACGGTGCGATTCGGCCCTTTCTCAAAATCCTTTTTGCTCCCGGCGCGCCTCATTCCCCCGACGCCATTGATCAAGAAACCCCGTTTTGCTAGGTTTGGCGGTCAGCCCGCATCAGCGGGAACTATTCAGCCGGACATCCCCCATGAATGCGACTGGATACGCATCGGGGCGAAATCGTTTTTCACTGGAGATGAAAATGGCGGAAGAAGAAAAAAACGAAGCGGAAGCCACCGAACAGGAAGCGGAAGCTCCCCAAGAGGAAGCGGCGGCCCCCGAACCCGAGGGTCCCGTCTTGACGGCGAAAGAGATCAACAAGATGAACGTGCCCAAGCTCAAGGAAGCCGCTCTGTCGTACGGCGGAAAGATTTCGGGCGTCCACGGCATGGACAAAACCCAGCTGATCCGGGCCCTCAAGGAGATAAACGACATTCCGTTGATCGAGGCGAAGCGCACCTCCAAAATCGACAGAAGCGCCGTCAAACAACAGATTAAAGCTCTCAAGAACACGCGGGATCAGCATATCGAGACGAAAGACGGCGTTCAGCTCAAGCGCGTGAGAAGGCGCATCAAATCACTCCGCAGAAAACTCGTGAGAACCGCCTAGACTGAAAGAGACGACCAACAACGCCACCGCTTCGGGAGAAAAAATGCCCGCATCCATTTCCTTGCCCCTGTCCTCGAACGGGGCACTAAAGTTCGCAGACCGCATTCAGGAGAACGTTCCCCGCCTGGAGCGCACCGAACTCTCCACGCTGCAGATCAACGTGGGCAAGTACTGCAACCAGAAGTGCGCGCACTGTCATGTGGGCGCGGGTCCGCACCGAAAGGAGATCATGACCGAGGAGACGGCGAGCCGCATCATCGAATGGCTCGAGGATACGCAGATACCCAACGTCGACGTCACGGGAGGAGCTCCCGAACTCAACCCTCACTTCAGGCGCATCGTCGCCTCTGCCCGCCGCAAGGGCCGCCACGTGATGGTTCGTTGCAACCTCACGGTCGTCTACGAGCCGGGCCAGGAGGATTTGATCGACTTCTACCGCGAGAACCGGGTGGAGCTCATCTGCTCACTGCCCTGTTATCTCGAGGAAAACGTGAATGCCCAGCGCGGAGACGGCGTTTTTGAAAAATCCATCCGCGCGCTCCGGGACCTGAACGAGGCGGGGTTCGGCCCGCTGGGAGACCTGGCCTTAAACCTCGTCTATAACCCCGTGGATGATAATCTCCCGCCACCCCAGGAGGCGCTCGAGGCGGACTACAAACGCGAACTCCTCAAGCGCTACGGCATTCGCTTTCATCGTCTCTACACCATCACCAACATGCCCATCACCCGTTTCGCCAGTTATCTGAAGGTGAACGGCAAACTGGATTCCTACATGACAACGCTGCGCGAAGCCTACAACCCCGGGACGCTGCCCGAACTGATGTGCCGAAACCTCATCAGCGTGGGGTGGGACGGCGTGCTGTATGACTGCGACTTCAACCAGATGCTCAACATGTCCCTGGGCAACGGGACGCCCCTGAAGCTTTGGGACGTAGCGCCCGCCGATCTGCTGGGCCGGGAAATTCTGCTGGGCGATCATTGCTTCGGCTGCACGGCGGGGGCCGGCTCCTCCTGCGGGGGCTCTCTGGCGTAGAGAGCGGAATCGCCGAAAAAATTTTCTGGCCTCCCTCCAGCCGTCAAGCTATGATGTCATCCACGCGGTTGCTTCGAAAATCTGGCATACGCTATGTTTCGGGGCTGCTGCACGACGCGAAAACGGAGTGAATTCCATTGCCTCGCCCAAGAGGAACCAGACAACGATATTCATGGCTGCGTGGGTTGCTCGTCCTCGTCCTGAGCCTCACGCTCCTGAGTGCGCCGGCTTCTGTCGCCTGGGCGTCGGACCACGATCTCGACAAAGAAGAACAAACGGTTGAATCCATCGACCCGTTCGAGGAATTCAACCGCGCAGTCTTCGGTTTCAACGAGGCGCTCGACACCGTCATCTTCCTGCCGCTCGCGAAGATATACCGGTTCATATTCCCAAAACCCATCCGCGATACGTTCCGCAATTTCATGCGCAACTTGAACGCCCCCTTCGTGTTGACGAACGACGTCCTCCAGGGGGAGGGAGAGCGCGCCGGGATGACCCTGAGCCGGTTTTTGGTCAACACCACCCTGGGAGTGGGGGGATTGTTCGACGTGGCGACAGGTTTAGGAATTCCGCATCACGATGAGGATTTCGGCCAGACCCTGGGTGTTTGGGGCGTAGGAGAAGGGGTATACCTCGTACTCCCGATTCTGGGGCCATCGACGGTTCGAGACGGCCTGGGCAAAGTGGGGGACGCCTTCATCAACCCGCTCAATTACCTGGGCGCCGCCGGTGACGATCAGGAAAAAATCCTCTTCGGGCACAGGGTCGATCTGGCGGATTTTCTTTTCGGAGTAAGACTCCTAGAAGGCGTCGACGCCCGCGAACGCCTCATCGAACCCCTGGAACTCCTCAAGAAAGACCCCCTGAACCTGGACTACTACAGCCTCATTCGCAGCATCTTCCTCCAGCGCCGCAAGCACGAGATTCTGAACAAATAATAGAATCCGCCAGCCGCGCCGCCATCTCCCCGGTCATGCGTGGATTGGACGGGAAGCCGGAATTCACCTAGCCCCTATCCTTCCCCTCATAGACCTCGATGACGCGGGCGGCGTCGTCCTTGCCCCAGCCCGCATCCAGGGCGCGCTGGAACATCTCACGGCCCGCCTTGACGATCTGGAGGTCAACCCCGTTTTCCCGCGCCAGGTCTATCGCCATGCCCATGTCCTTCACGAAAATTTCGACCGCGCCCCTCGGCGCGAAATCCCTCTCGAAGATCCTCGGAGCCGTCTGCTCGAGCATCGCTCCGCGAACCGAGCCTTTCCCCAGACAGCGCATCATCGTCTCATGGGAAAGTCCGGCCCGCTCGCCGGTGAGGATCACCTCGGCCAGAAGCGCCACCGATGCGTTCACGTACAGATTGGTCACGATTTTCATCGTGGCGCCCGAGCCGCTTTCGCCCGTGTAGTCGAAGCCGGCCGTGAGGGGTTCGAAAATGGGCCGGACGCGCTCGAACACCTCTTTTTTTCCGCCCACCATCATCGTGATGGTTCTGTCCATCACATTGGGGTGCGAACCCGAGATGGGACAATCGAGCATCTCTATCCCGTGTTCACCGAGCCTTTTCGCGAGATCCGCCTGCCAGCTCGGCGGCATGGTGCTCATCTCGATATAGACCAGCCCGGATTTATTGGCGGAGACGACCCCGTTTTCCCCAAAAGCGTTCTCCTCGATGTGCTCGGGCTTCAAGAGAATCGAGCAGACGATATCCGCGTTCTCGGCCACCTCTCTGCCTGAGTCGAGCGGGCGTCCGCCGGCGTCCGCCAGCATCTTCTTGCGCTCCTCGTCCACGTCGTAGCCGCATACCTCGTGGCCGTCTTCCAGCAGAACCTTCGACAAGGCCAGCCCCATCTTGCCCAAACCGATATAACCAATCCGCTCGCCCATGCTCTGCTCCCTCCCATTCTTGATGATGACCGTGGAATATGAACGCCCTTTGTATCACGCCCCACCGGCGCGCGCATCGCTTTTCATGCGCGGGAGAATGCTGCAATATGGGCCGGGATTTTTATTCACCCGGAGGTTTTCTTGGAAATTCTTGTACCCGTCATCATCGTGGGGTGCATCTCCTACGACATCGGTTCGGTCTCCCCCGCCTGGTTCGCCGCAAAGGCGCGCGGAATCGATTTGCGCGCGTACGGAAGCGGCGCACTCGATTTCGCAAACGCCTGGATGGTGCTGGGGGATCGCGTGGGCGCGCTCGTCTTCATCGCCGATTTCCTGAAGGCGCAACTGGCGCTGGGCCTGGCCTGGTACATGAGCGACTCTCCCTGGATCGTCGCTCTGGCCTGCGTCACCGTGGTGCTCGGCGAGATATTGCCGGTGTTTCACGGGTTTCGCGGCGGACGCGGAACGGCGAGCACGGCGGGCGCGCTGCTCGGCGTATCACCCTTGTCCCTGGCCATCTGCGCGACCATCGCGCTGCTCGTCGCCTCCTTGACCGGCAGGCGCGATCACGCGGAACTCATCGCCATTTTGTTACTGCCCGCCGTCGCCGTCTTCGTAGGCAAAGGAGACATCCCCCTGATAAGCCTCACCGTCGTCATAGCCGCGATGCTGCTCTGGAAGCGCAAGGAGCTGATAGGGGAACTGATGGGCGCCGGAAAAGAGTAAAACCAGGCATACGATCTTCAGAGCGCGGGACGATGACCGCGGACGCGGTCCTCATAGCCACCGATATTCTCGGTGGCGACTCATCATGGACCTTGTGACGCTACGTGAGGCGTATGACTTCGCGCGGTCGTATACCTTCAGGGCTTCAGCACCACCTTGATGGCGGCGCCGGGCTGGTCCTGAATGGCGAACCCCTCGGGAGCATCATCCAGGTCGAGGGCATGGGAAATCAAGGGCCGGCGCTGGACCTTGCCGCTTTCGACAAGCTCGATGGCGCGGCGGTAGTCGTCCCCGGTCCAGGTCCAGGACCCATAGATGGCCACGTGTTTGCGCACCACCTGGTTGAAATCCATATCCACGGGACGCTCGAACAGGGCGACCAACACCAAACGGCCGTATTTCTGCTTCAGCATGAGCAGGCCCTGGTTTGGCGAAGACGGTGCGCCGGCGCAGTCAATCACCAGATCGGCGTTGCCGCCGCGAACGCCGAAAGGCTCCACCGGCTTGGCGCCGCCGGTGAGTTCAATCACGGCTTCCACCGAGTCGGTTTCGCTCAGGTTGACGATGGCGTCAGCGCCGAGACGTTTGGCCATGTTCAAGCGGCGTTCGGAAACGTCGACGGCGATGATGCGGCAGTCGACGGTCGCCCGGATGGCCTGGACACAGCCGAGGCCGATAATGCCTGCACCCAGTACAACCACCGTCTCACCGGGCACGGGCCGTCCCAGGGACACGCCATGCAGAGAGGTGGCCAGCGGTTCAAGCGTCGCGCCGTCATCGAAGCTGATGGGCTTCGGCAGGATGTGCGGGCTGCGTTTTGTAACAGGAACCGCCACGTATTCCGCGAAGCCGCCGTGCCCTAACCCGGTGATGCGATCCCCGACCCGAAAGCCGCTGACCTTCTCCCCCACCTCGACAATTTCACCGCTCAGTTCATGACCCATAATGCGCCGGTCCTCGTCAATCGGGCGCCCCAGCACCTCGAACATGCCGAGGCGGTACATGTGCAGATCAGAGCCGCAAATACCGCACGCCCTCACCCGCACCAATACCTCATCATCACCGGTTACCGGCCGCTCCACCTGCTCCACCCGGATGTCCCGCGGTCCGTGATAAACGGCTGCTTTCATACGCATGCATCGTCCCCTTTGCGTCAACAGTGTAGGGTCGCCTGAATCAGCGAATCATACGGGCGGCCCGGTGCGGGAAAAGACGAAAACCAGGCAACCGACCCTTACAGCGCAGGCCGCCGATTCCGCAATTCCGGGGTCGCCGTCTCGTAGGCGTGGACCGCGCGCAGCACCTCCGCCTCTTCCCAGGGACGGCCTATCACCTGGAAGGAGAGGGGCATACCCTCTTCCTCCGAAAACCCCGAGGGAACAACCGCCGCCGGAAATCCCGTCAGGTTCTGGTGGGTGAGAAACGGCATGGTGAGGGCCAGGGAGTAATCCACCTCCTCGCCGTTGATCCGGGCCTTGATGTCATCGATTCTCGGAGCGATGCACGGCAGAGACGGTGTGAGAATGACGTCCGCCCTATCGAAGAGGCCCAAGACCTCGCGCCGAAGCACCTCTCGCTCGCGCTGCGCGCGGATGTACTCGTCCAGATCGGCCCCCGCAAGACTCGCCTCCACCCGCTCGCGCGTAGAGGCGCCGTAGCCGTCGGGGTTCTTCTCATAAAGCGGCCTGTGAAACTCGGCGAACTCGCACTGGATGATGATGCGGCTCACCTGCATGAGACGCTCCGCTTCACTAAAGGGCAGCGTCTCTACCTGCGCACCCAGTTCGCGGAACACACCGACGGCCCGCTCGAAAGCCCGCATCACCTCGGCGTCCGCCTCGAAGTCGCCCGAAAGACCGGGGCAAAGGCCCACCCGCAGACCCTTCGCGCCCTCATCGAGGAGGGAGGAAAAATCGGGGAGCGTCGCATCGCGGCTGTAGGGGTCTTCCGGGTCGTAGCCCGCCATCCCTTGCAAGAAGAGAGCGGCGTCGCGCGCGGAGCGGGCAATAGGCCCCACGTGGTCGTAGCTCAGGCAGTTGGGGCACACGCCGCGCAAGCTGACCCGCCCGTGGGTGGGCTTCAGCCCCACGAGCCCGCACAGCGCCGCAGGCCCGCGGATCGAACTGCCCGTGTCCGTCCCGATGGCGGCCGGGCAAAGGCCGGCGGCGACCGAGGCGCCCGACCCCGTGCTCGAGCCGCCCGTCATGCGCTCGAGGTCCCACGGATTGCGCGCGGTGCCGAAGTGCGCGTTGATGCTCAGCGGCCCGGAGGCGAACTCCTGGGTATGGCATTTCCCCATCAGAATCGCGCCGGCGCGCTTGAGGCGGGCGACGCACTCCGCGTCCGCCTCGGGTATTCTGTCCCGGAAGAAGCTCGACCCGCGCGTCGTCCGCACGCCCCTTGTGTCGATGATGTCCTTGACGCCAAAGGGAATCCCGTGCAGCGGCCCCAGCCTGCGCCCGGCGGCGATTTCCTCCTCCGCGCGCTTCGCCTCGGCCAGCGCGGAGTCGGCCGTCACTTCCAGAAAGCCCAGGATGCGGGGGTTGAGCGAATCGATGCGCCTTAAAAGCGCCTCGACCACGTCCACGGGAGAAAGCTCACCCTCCCCGATTCGCTCTGAAAGCTCGTGAATCCCAAGCCAGAAAATATCTTCTCCGCTCATGGTACGCCCTCCCCGGGAACGCGCTCCCTCTTCTGAATCCCGGGATGCGAAAAACCCTCACGGACAAACCGTCTTCATCCGCCGGGCCGCATCCCGTATGCGTCGGGAACGGGTGCATGATTTCTGATTTTCGGCCTAATGGTACGAAAGAGTATACTTTGGCACCCTCGAATGATATAGTCGCAACCACAAGAAACAATATGTGTTGTCGCATTCTACCCCCTTCCCCTGAAGGAGTGTTGCGGCATGTATGGTTACTGCTCCAGGCCTTCCCCTCTTCGCGCCGAACCCTACCCGAAGGGCGCGTGCGTATGATTTTCTGGCTCACCCAGATATTCAACGGCGTCTCCTACGGCGCCATCGTCTTCCTCCTCGCGATGGGTTTATCCCTGATATTCGGCGTCATGAAGGTCATCAACGTCACGCACGGAACCTATTTCCTCGTGGGCGCATACGTCGGACTCACGACCCTCAAGACGACAGGGAGTTTTTTCCTCGCGATCCTGATCGGCGGAATCGCTATCGCCATCATGGGCGTCGTGATCGAGCGCATCTTTTTGCGCCGCCTTCAGGGAAACGACCTGGGCCAGGTGCTCATCACCATGGGCTTCGTTCTCGTTCTTCAGGACGCTATTCTCGTCATCTGGGGGCCCGACCCGGTCAGCATGGATGCGCCGAAGTTTTTGGCCAGCACGGGACGGATCGGGGGATTCTCCTTTCCGATGTACAGGTTGTTCCTCATCCTATTCGCCGCCATGACGGCGTCAGCGCTGTGGTTCTTCGAGAGCAGGACCAAAATCGGCTCCTCGGTGAGAGCCGCCGTCGACGACGTGGAGATGGCCGGAGGCATGGGGGTGAACGTGCCCGTCGTGTTCAGCCTCGTCTTCGGACTCGGCTCGTTCCTGGCCGGCATGAGCGGCGTTCTGGCGGCTCCGTGGCTCGGCATCCAGGCGGGGCTTGATTTCGAGATACTCCCCTTCGCCTTCGTGGCCATTATCGTGGGCGGGATGGGCAGCCTCAAAGGCGCCGTCGTCGCCAGCCTGCTCGTGGGCATCATCGACAATTTGGGCAAAACCTTCTTTCCCGAATTCGCCTATTTCACCCTGTTCCTGCCGATGGCGGTCATCCTGGCGCTTCGCCCCTCCGGGCTGTTCGGGAGAGTGATGTGATAGGCGAACTTCTGACCAGCCGGGTAAGAATGATCGCGATTGCCTCCGTTCTGGCTTTGGCGGCCATATTGCCGCTGTTCGTGGATGAATTCAGCGTGCTCGTCCTGAACCAGTGCCTGATCTGGGGAATTCTCGCCTTAAGCCTCG
This sequence comes from bacterium, assembly GCA_965261085.1. GTDB lineage: Bacteria > UBA8248 > UBA8248 > UBA8248 > UBA8248 > Bin107. The sequence continues at coordinate 1,241,361 of OZ253442.1, read as the reverse complement.
ACTTGATGCTCGGCTACACGGGCATGGCCTCTCTGGGCCATGCGGCCTATTTCGGCACGGGCGCCTATGCCACGGCCATCATGTCGGCGACCTACGGCGCATCGTTCGGCGAAGCGTTCGTCGTCGCGCTCATCGCCGCGGCGGTGGTAACGGCCATCTGCGCACTCGTCGCGCTGAGGGCCTCGGACGTGTATTTCCTCATGATCACGTTCGCCCTGGCCATGATCGTCTGGGGGCTCGCCTACCGCTGGGATTCGATGACCGGCGGCGAAAACGGCATCGCGGGCATCGAACGCCCATTATTCATGGAAGGTACGGTCACCTACTACTATTTCACCCTCTTTGTGGCGGCGGGCGTCTTCTTGTTCTTCTCCGTTCTCGTTCACTCGTGTTTCGGCAAGACGATGGTGGGGATCCGCGAGAGTGAATCGCGGATGCGGGCCCTGGGCTACAACGTGTGGCTCCACAAGTTCATCATCTACATGATCTCAGGGATATTCAGCGGTCTCGCCGGTTTTCTCTGGGTCTACTACAACAGCTACGTCGCTCCGACCGACGTCGAACTGGTGACCTCCTTCAACGCCCTGCTGATGGTCTCGCTGGGAGGACCGGGAACACTGGCCGGCCCCCTCCTGGGTTCGACCATATTCGTCCTTCTCGACAATTCCGTGAATACGTTTACCGAACGCTCGCTGACCGTCGTGGGCTGCATCTACATCGTGGTGGTTCTTTTCGCGCCCAAAGGCATCATGGGCTTCATCAAGAAACTGAGAATGAAGGTTCACGAAGCGGACAACGAATGACCGGCTCACTTCAGAGTCGTCATCGTCTATAAAAGGAGGAATTCCCATGATTCGAAAACTCTCCGTTTTTCTCGTCGTTCCCCTCGTTTTTGCGCTCGCCGCGCTCATCGGCGCAGGACCCGCCCTTGCGGCGAAGGGGCCCATTAAAATCGGCTTGCTCACCTCCAAGAAGGGGGTTCTCGCCAAGCACGGCTCCGACCAGATGAACGCCCTCAAGGTGTTTCGTGAGAAGTTCGGGGACAAGGTCGCCGGCCGCGATGTGAAATTCTTCGTGGAGGACAACGAGAGCAAGGTGGCCCTGGCCGTGACCCGGGTGCGGAAGCTTCTCACGCGAAACAAGGTCCATATCGCAATGGGCGGTCTTTTCGGCTCGACCGGCTACGCGATTGCGCCGCTGGCCGACAGGTACAAGACCCCGATTCTCATCTGGTCGTGTCCCGACGACATTTCCAAGCGCAAGCGCAAGAAATACGCGATCACGTATTTCTCCTGCAGCCAGCCTATGCACGCATTCGCCCACTGGGTGCGGACGGCGATGCCAAACATCAAGAAAGTGATCACCATCGGCCCCGACTACGCTTTCGGCTACGAGTCGACGGGCGGCTTCCAGCAGGTGTTCGAAGACATGGGCGGCAAGGTGATCCAGAAGATGTATATGCCCATCAATACGGTGGATTACGGACCCTACATCGGCAAGCTCAGAAAAGACGCCGACGCCCTGTTCCTCACCCTGGCGGCGGCGCAGGGTCTGCGGCTTCCGAAACAGCTCAAAGAAGCGGGCCTGGCGAACAAGTACGTGATTCTGGGCAACGGAACGAACACGGACGAATTCGTCATCGACGCACAGGGGGATGAAGTGCTCGGCTGGATTTCGGCCCTGATCTACAGCGCCGACATCCAGACCAAGGTCAACCAGGATTTCGTCAAGGCGTTCAGGAAGCACGCCAAGAAAGACCCCGGCTACTACGCCGAGGGGTATTACGGCGGATTGCGGCTCATCTACAAGGCGATCGAGGTCGTAAACGGCAACGTGGAGGACAAGGACAAATTCTTCGCCGCGCTCAAGAACCTGAAGGTTGCCTCCGGCATGCCGGCGGGACCGAGGGCGTCCGACGGCCACGGGACGTTCAAGATGAACGTCTACGTCCGCATGGTCACGAAGGATGAAACCGGCAAGAAAAGAAACAAGGTTTTGGCGGTCATCCCGAACGTGAGCCAATTCTGGACGTACAAGCCGGATGAGTTCATGAAGAATCCGCCCTACAGCAGGGATTATCCCCCGTGCAAGAATTGCGCGAAATAGGGGCCGGTTAAAGTATCTGATACAGGGCCATCGCGCGCGGAGGGGAATTTTTCCCGCAACCCGCGCGCGGTGGTCCCCTCAGCCCCACCGAGGCAAGCTGAACGACGCTAAGGAGGTTGGTCTTGGAGCAGGAAGCCCATCAGGATTCGAACGGGTCCGCCGCGTGTCTGAAGGTAGAGGGACTCGCCAAGCACTTCGGCGGCCTCGTCGCGGTCAGTAACGTCGACCTCGTGGTGGAAAACGGCGAACGCCGGGGCATCATCGGTCCGAACGGAGCGGGTAAGACGACGTTTTTCAACATGATCGCAGGCGAACTCGACCCGACGCACGGAAGGGTGCACCTCTACGGAGAGGACATCACGCGGCTGCCGACCCACCGGCGGGCCCATCTCGGCATGGCCAGGACCTTCCAGATCACCAACCTGTTCCCCGATTTGTCCGTACTGGACAACGTCCTGCTGGCGGCGCAGGCCCTGGAGAGGTCTAAGTTCTCGATATTCCGCACCATCAAGACCCAACGGCATATTTACAGCAAGGCCGAGGAGATGATGGGGAAACTGAATCTGTGGGACATGCAGAACCTTCTCGTGAAAAACCTCTCGCACGGCTACCAGAGGCAAATCGAGATTGCCCTCGCTCTGGTCGAAAACCCGAAGCTGCTGCTTCTCGATGAACCTACGGCCGGGCTCTCGCCCGCCGAATCCGCCGACGTGGTTTCCCTCCTCAAGGATCTCGATTCGGACATGACGATGCTCATCATCGAACACGACATGGACGTCGCCTTCGAACTCGTGGACAAGCTCATGGTGATGCACGAAGGGGAAGTCATCGCCGACGGCCCGAAAGAGGAAGTCCGCGCGAACCAGACCGTTCAGGAGATATATCTGGGATATGACTGATAACGGCCCGATGCTGAAAGTAGATGAGATTCATACCTATTACGGGGACAGCTACGTCTTGCAGGGACTTTCCCTCGAAATAGCCGAGGGACAGGTCATGGCAGTGCTCGGCCGCAACGGCATGGGCAAGACCACGCTCATCCGCTCCATCATCGGGTTCACGAAGCCGCGCACGGGGAAAGTCACCTTCGATGGCGCCGACATCACGGGCTTACAACCGCACGAGATCGTGAATCTCGGCGTGGCCCTCGTCCCGCAGGGACGGCGGATATTCCGCTCCCTCACCGTGATGGAGAATCTCCTGCTCGGAGAAAAACAAGGCGCCGCCGACGGCGGCGAAGAACCCTGGGACCTGGATCGGGTGCTGGACCTCTTCCCGCGCCTCAAGGAACGCCTGCGCAACATGGGCAACCAGTTGAGCGGCGGGGAGCAGCAAATGCTGGCCTTCGCTCGCTCGCTGATGACGAACCCGAAGATGCTTCTTCTGGATGAACCCACCGAAGGACTCGCGCCCCTGCTGGTTCGCGCGATGGGGGAGACGCTCTCCAAACTCAAGGAAAGCAAACTGGCTATCCTGCTCGTCGAGCAGAACATGAAGTTCGCGCTCGCCTCGTGCGATTACGTGCACGTGCTGAACCGGGGCCTCGTGGTTCACTCCTCCACACCGGAGGAACTCGCCGCGAACGAGGAAATCAAGTCCCGCTTCCTGGGCGTCTGATCGCAGAGCGGTTCCGTCTTCCCGTAAACCCGAAAAAAATCAGCTCCCCGATTCGGCGGAAGCCGGGAGCGCTTCTTTATCTTCTTCGGATGCGCCCTCTTTCGCCCACCAGCACTCGTTCATGAATTCCGCGAAATCTTTTTTCTCGAGCACGGCGGATTTCGTGAACAGGGTCATCTGGTCCGAGCCTTCCAGGTCGGTCTCGAGCGCGTCCGTGAAGCGGTTCCACATGTTGAAATAACCAGAAACCAAGGTCGCCTCGACGAGCTGGGCGTGATCGTAGTGTTTCTTCATGTTCGCAAGGGCTTCCGGGTTCTGGGCGAAGGTGTATTTCGTGAGGTGATACGCCCAGGCGACCGCCGCCTTCTCGGCGTCGGTGAACAAATCCGATTCCTGATAGGCATCGTCCTTCACCGCGTCAATCTGCTCATCCGACAGCCCGCACGCTCGACCGAACGTGACGTTGTGCGCCGTTCAGTACTTACACCCGTTTTCCATCGAGGTCTTCAAGATCAGCAGCGCCTTGGTCTTCGCGTCGAGCACGTCGGTGATCTCGGCCCTGCACAGCGAGAGCAGAAAGCCGAAAAGCGGCTGAAGCATCCTCGGGCTGGCCGAACTCACGCGGATGGCGTTCGCCACGCGGCCGAACATCTTGCGGCTCGCGTCGAACACCACGGTCGCTTCGGGGCCTGCCTCCTCATCGCTCAGAATCGGTAGTTGCGCCATTTGAATTTCCTCTCCCCTTTCGGTTGTCCGACTTTAAAGCACCGGGGGCCACAGGCGGCGGCCCACGCTCGGGCTGCCGGGCGCGTGTATGAGCGTTCTCACCACCCGGCCCGACCAGCCGCTCTCATCCAGCGAGAGGCTCTCGTGCTTCTGGAACCCCTCCTCCCTCGCTTCGGGCGAGATGAATTCGTAAAAAATCGAATGCTTGGCCCAGCCGGCGGCCGAGAGCAGCTTCCGCGCGCCGATGCAGCCGGGCATCTGCTCCATGAATTTCAGGCGGTACTGCGCGTACCATGCGCCCAGGTCGTGCTCCGCCTCGGCGTCTTGGGAGAGAAACTGCCCCATCTGAATCGTGGGTCCCGGCGTGATGCCCGGCCCCCTCGCGGCGACGGCGGGGCCGTCTACGCGCGCCTCCTCACTGAATATGCACGCGCGAAGCCCGGTGCGAAGGCCCAGCATGGCGCGCGTCTCATCGTCGTATTCTTTTTCGATGTCAGCGAGCGTGGGGTCGAAAAACACATGCGGAAAGACCGCCCCGAACAGGAGCACGTACTGCGTGCCGCCGGGAAGCTCACCGGGAGCCGCATAGGTGAGCGCGGTGTTCTTCACCTGCTCCATCTGCGCTCCGCCGCCTGCGACCTCGTAATGCGCCGCCCACAGAAAGCCCGCCCGCCGCAGCATGGCCGGCAGGTGACGCCCGTGCAGCCACGCACAGTAGTCTTCTCTTTTATCTTCGGGCAGATCGTACCAGGACGCCCAGATTCCTCGGTCCATCGCATAACTCCATTTATAAGGTTGGTGAGACGCTACTGCACGAAGGTCGTGCCCGCCTTGTCGTGGTGGGAGCAATTCCCGTAGGTGGCGATGAGTTCGGCGGGCTCGGTCGAACTGGGGTTCTCCTGTCCGTGCGGCTCGCCGGCGGGCGCGTAGCAGAAATGCCCCGCCTCGACCAGGGTTTTCTCGGGATTTTGGGGATCCCCGCAATAGACGTAAATCGGCCCCTTGTTCACGTAAAACACCGCGTCGCACGCATGGGTGTGCATCTTGTTCTTACCGCCGGGGGGGATGATGGTGCGCTGCATGGTCATGACCTTCGTGCCTGTCGTCTCGTCGTTCACCCCCCACATGATGGAATAGGGAGGCTCATAGGCGTTGTCCTTGTCCACACTCATGGAATTGATGATTTTCACGGAAATGATCTCCTCGAATCCGCGCGCCGCGCGCGCGCCGCTCATCCGAACGGATGGAATGAAAGTTTGCTACTGCCAAGCGATTGGTGAATAATACGCAAACCCGTAGCACAAAACCACTTCATCGAGTGATGGGGAACGCTTCCGGGTCGGCGAGAGAAAAAGACCCCTTGCGACAGGATGCACCATGTCTTCGGACGAAGAATCGACGAACGCGCCGAGTCCCATGATATTGCGCCTGGAAATCTATCTGGCGGCCGCGATGGCGCTCGCCTCGGCGGGGCTTTCCGTCTTCATGCCCTACCTCATCGCGTCTGGCGGCATTACCTCCGCGCAGGATTTCCTGACCTTATCACCCGTCTTCTTCCCGAGGCTCGCCTTCGCCGTGCTCGCCGTCCTGTGCCTGCTCTACCTGCTGGACGCCTGGCGAAAGGGGCGCTACATCCGCTACGCCACAGATTCAGCCGAGACGACGCGGATACTCCGAGGCGCGAAGATGATAGTCATCATCGCCGCGTATTCCATATTCGTGGCTATCCTGGGCTACGGCCTCTCGACGCTTTTGATGGCGGCGGCGATCATCTTTTATCTGGGCATCCGGCAGATATGGGTCATCGCGCCCGTGGCCGTGCTAATGCCCATCGTCGTGCGCTTCGTCTTCGAGAGGTTGCTGCTCATCTCGCTGCCGAGGAGCGATTTCGAAGCCATCGCCGTCGTCGAGGACGCCATCATGAAGTTCTTATCCTCTGTCTTTCTCGGGAAATAGGGAGCCCAAGGTTTGCTCGATTCCTTTTTTCAGGCCTTCGCCCTCCTGCTGCGCGTAGACACCTATCTCTACATCAGCGCAGGGCTCACCGTCGGCATGTTCGTGGGCGCGATGCCGGGCCTCACCACCATACTGGCCATGTCGGTCCTTCTGCCCATCTCCTTCAAGCTCGAACCCATGCTCGGCATTCCTTTTCTGATCGGCATCTACAAGGGCGGGATTTACGGGGGCAGCATTCCGGCGATTCTGGTCGGCATTCCGGGAACGGGCGCATCCATCGCCACGACTTTCGACGGCCCCGCGCTCACGCGCAAGGGCCAGGGGCGGAAGGCGCTCGAGATGGCGCTGTTCTCCTCCACCATCGGAGACACGCTGTCCGACATCTTCACCCTGGCGCTCATCGGCCCCATCGCCATCGTCACGCTCTTGATCGGCCCGCCGGAGGTGTTCGCCGTCATCATCTTCTCGCTGGTGCTCATCGCCAGCGTATCGAGCGAGTCAGGCTTAAAGGGAGCCATCGCCGCCTGCATCGGCATGGGGCTGGGCTTCATCGGCACCGACGCCACCACCGGGGCCACCCGCATGACGTTCGACCTGGAAGCCCTGAGCGCGGGCATCCCCCTCATCCCTTTGGCCATAGGCATATTCGCGATGCCCGAAGTGCTCGAGGCGGTCGAATCGCGCACCGTGCGCTTCATCAGCGAACACGTGGACCTCGCCAAGGCGGGCGAGCGCCTGCGCTGGCATGAGTTCAAGGCGTCGATTCGCTCCATCTTGCGCTCCACCGCCATCGGGACGGGCATCGGCATGGTGCCGGGCGTGGGACAGGTGGTGGCCGCCTTCATCGGCTACAGCGCGGCGAAGCGCGCGTCCAAGCATCCCGAGACCTTCGGCAAGGGCGAACTCGACGGCATAGCGGCGCCCGAGGCCGCGAACAACGCCGTGAACGGCCCCACGCTGGTTCCCCTGCTGACGCTGGGCATTCCGGGAGACAACGTCACCGCCATTCTGCTGGGCGCGTTCGTGGCGCACGGCATGCGGCCGGGACCCCAGATATTTCAGGAACAAGGCGCGCTCATGTACGCCCTTATCCTCACCATGGTGCTGGCGAACGTGCTGTTCTTCTTTCTGGGCTACGTTCTGCTCAAGCCCTTCGCCCGCGCCATTCAACTCAAAAAGGCGTATCTCATCCCCCTCATCGTGGCGCTCGCCTTCGTGGGCACGCTCTCCACGGGGTCGAACACGGACGTGATACTGATGGTCATCATCGGCGTGTGCGCCTATATTCTAAGAAAATTCAAATTCGACCTGGCGCCCCTCATCATCGCCTTTGTGCTGGCCGAACCGATAGAGTACCGTTTGAGCCAGTCGATGCTGTATGCGAAGGGCTCTCCGTTTTCGTACCTGTTCGTACAAAGACCAATCGCCTCCATCTTCCTGGTGGCGGCGCTGACTTGGGTCGGCTATCTCATTCTTCGCCCGATGTGGCGGCGCGCCAGGGGGCCCGCCGCTTCATGAGGGCATATTCATCAAAGGAGAACATCATGAAAAAACGCTTCTTCGCCGTCCTGGCCGCGCTGGTTCTGCTCGTCGGGCTGGGGCTGCCCTCCGCGAGCACGGCGGCCTATCCCGATCGTCCCATCACGCTCGTTCTGCCCGTGGGCGCGGGCGGCAGCCACGACCTCCACGCGCGCGGCATCACCAGCATCATCGCCGACATTCTCGGCCAGCCCATGGTGGTGAAGCTCGTGCCCGGCGGCGCGGGCATGAAGGGCACCGGCTTCGTGGCCAAGGCCAAGGCGGACGGATACACCCTGCTCTTCAGCCACAATGGCTTCGATCAGCTCGTGCCGCAAACGCGCAAGGTGCCCTTCAACACGCTGCGCGATTTCAAGACCGTCGCCAAGATCAACCACGGGCAGCCGGTGTTCTTCTCCCTGTCGAACAGGCCGTGGAAGAACATGAAGGAATTCGTCGCCTACGCGAAGAAAAACCCCGGCAAGGTCAACTGGGGCCACAGCGGCGTCTGGGGGGCGGGCCACGTGCCGGCCATGCAGTTCGTGCGCGCGGCGGGCATCAAGGTGAACTTCATCCCGCATAAGGGCGGCGGCCCCGCTCTGCGCGCCGTCCTCGCCGGACAGGACGACGTGGGCATCGCCTTCCCGACCCAGCTTCGCCCCCATAAGAAGGCCGGAAAGGTCACCGTGCTCGCACTCACAGGCAATGCGCGCCTCTCGAAGGACAATGACTTCAAGGAAGTCCCCACCACGGATGAACTCGGCTACATGGGCGTGGGCTTCACGATGGACCGCATCTTCATGGCGCCTGCCAAGACGCCCGCCGACAGGCTGAAGACGCTCCGTGACGCTTTTGAGAAGCTCACGAAGAACAAATCCTTCAAGCGCTTCATGCGCAGCATCGGCGAAAACGTGGTTTTCGTGAACGGCGCGGACTATGAGAAGGTCAGAAAGCCGAACTACGACGGCTACACGAAACTCATCAAGGCCATGACGATGAAGAAATAGAGAAGGCCCAAGGCCTCACTCAGGGGGATGGGCGGCGGCACGGAAAATCCAAGCCGCTCATCCCCTGTTTTTCTTACGCGCCGCTCAGGTTCACCCACCGCAAGCGAACGCCATTCCCGATGCCCGGCGCCGCTTGGCGAAACGAAAACTCCAAGCTATATTGCCCGCCAAACAAGGGAAGAGCAGTTTCTCCCACTCTTAAAACACCCACGCGCAGGGAGGCTCCTGTTTTGGCCGACATCATTACAGGCATGATCAAACGCTACGCCACCGACGATCGCTTCACGCCCGAACCCGACCCTTCGGGCCGCTCCATCCGGCTGGTGCTGAACGACGTCTGCTGGTTCGAGATCGCGAAAAACGAGGACGACGGCAAACTCCGCATCAGCTTCGTCACCGCCGACCGCTACATGAACGAGGACATCGAACTCGCTATTCTGGACAGCAAGGACCCGATTGACGATTTCGTGTACGACGGCATGGAAGAAGCGGGAGAAGAGGAAGAACACAAGGTGGAGCACTACCACGACGGCGTGTTCCGCTACGCCATCGACCTGCCCCTCGAGAAGCCGGGCCTCGACGAGCAAGCCGCGCGCGTGCTCGACGGCCTGTTCTACACCTTTGAGGAATTCGCCGAAGGCGACGACTGATCTTTCATACTTCGCTGCGAGACTCCGGGTATCTCGATTTCCGGTCGACACGCCAACGGGTGCGCGTCCGGCGCGGATTTATTAATACTTCGCTCCAAGAGTCCGGGTATCTTTATTTCCGGTCGACACGCCCTCGGTTGCGCGTCCGGCGCGGATTGACTAGGACGCATCCCCGATAATCTGGATTTCCACCCGCCTGCTCCTCGGGCGGTTGTCGAAATCGACCAGGACTATCTGCTGCCAGGTTCCGGTAACGAGCGCGCCCTCTCTGAGCGGCAAAGAGAGGCTCGGCCCCAGCAGGGCGGCGCGGACGTGGGAGAAACCGTTCCCGTCCCCCCAGCGCGCATCGTGCGCATAGGCCATCCCCTCGGGCGCGATTCGCGCAATCGCGTCTTTCAGATCCGAAATTGCGCCCGGTTCATACTCTATCGTCGTCAAACCCGCCGTCGAGCCGGGCGTGAACACCAGGACGATTCCGCTTGATATCCCGCTTTTCGAAACGGCGCGCTCCACCTGCGGCGTGATGTCCAGAATATCCGTCCGCCTCGTCGTTTCGATCACGAAGCCATCTTCGAACGCCACCGGTAAACCTCCTCTATTTAAGATTGCCCCAACAAGCCCGGCGGGAAACCCGGGATCATGAAAGCCAGGCGAAAAAAAGCGGCTCCCGCTCGAGAGCCGCTTTTCGGTCCGCTTCTTTTATCTACCCGCGCTCCCCAATCGGCGCGTATTGCGACTCCAGATCGCCGATGTAGACCGCGCGGGGCCTGAAGAGCCGGTTCTCGGGCAGATATTCGAGAATGCGCGCCGACCATCCGGCGATGCGCGGCACGGCGAAGATGGGCGTGAACATATCCGTGTCGATGCCCATCGCGTCATAGATGACGCCCGAGAAGAAATCGACGTTGGGGAAGATGCCCTTGCCGCCCAGGTCCGCCACCACGAGGGCTTCGAGCTTTTTCGCTATCTCGTAGAGATGGGCCGTTCCGGCGCGCTCTGAGAATTCCTTGGCGATGGGGTCGAACAGCCGCGCCCTCGGGTCGTAGGCCTTGTATACGCGGTGGCCGAAGCCCATCACCTTCACCTTCTTTTCTTTCGCCGCCGCGAACCAATCTTCGGTCGTGGCGGGGTCGCCTATCTCCTGGAACGTGCGCAGCGTGGCCTCGTTCGCCCCGCCGTGGAGAGGCCCCTTGAGCGAGCCTATCCCTGCGACGATGGAGCTGTAGAAATCAGTCAAGGAGCTGTTCGTCACCATCGAGGAGAAAGTGGAGGCGTTCATGCCGTGCTCGGCGTGGATGATGAGCGCTATGTCCATCACTTCCACCGTGCGCGGGTCGGGCGTCTCGCCCGTCATCATGCGCAGAAAATCTTCGGAGAGGCCCTTCGAGGGGTTGGGCTCCAGGAGGAACTCGCCCCTTCTCGCCCGCTGGATGGCCGCCACGAGGGTCGGGAACTGCGCCGTCAGCGTAAGTGCGATATCGTAATCGTTCTCCACCGTCACCTCGAATTCCTTCGGGTTCAGGCAGCCGAGCATGGAGACGGCGGTGCGCAGCGTGCTCATGGGGTGGCATTTGGAGGCGATCTGCACGATCAGGTCTTTCACTTCCTGGGGGATAGTGCGGCGCAGCGCCAGATCCGCGTTGAAGATGTCGAGTTCGCTCCGCGTGGGCAGCTTCCCGTTGAGCAGCAGATAGGCCGTTTCCTCGTATCCCCCGCCTCCGGCGCAGAGATCGTCGATGCTGTATCCGCGATAGATGAGCTTTCCGTTCGCCCCATCGACGTAGCTGATGGCGCTCTCGTTCGTGATGGCCCCCTCGAGACCTTTCTTGAATTCCACACTTCCAACGAATTGGCGGGGTTTTTCTTCAGCCATGGGCGTCTCCAAACGCAAGTGATGAATTGGCTCTAAGAATACTTTGATTATCGGCGGGTTTCGCCATTCGGACTCTCGCGCGCGAAACCGCCATCAATAAAGTATACTGTATACAATTTAATGAGTTACAAAAGTAAGTCTACTATACAAACATTCCGCCCCGCCATGCAATCGGGGTTTTTGAATTAGTCTTGCCGGGACGGCTCTTGACACCCCCCAGCGCGCGACCGTAGAAACTTTCTCGAATAGACTCAGGCTTGGCCGACAAGAGGACACCCAATCCCCCCGCACAGGAAGCACAAACCATGGCTCGACTGACCGATTACAAAGTATTGACGTTCGACTGCTACGGCACCCTCATCGATTGGGAGGCTGGAATCTGGGATGCGCTGCAGCCGCTGATCATGGGGGGCGGCGACACGGCGGTGACGCGCGAGGCCGCGCTCCTCGCTTTTGCGAAGTGGGAAGCCCACCACGAGCACGCCTCGCCTGAGCTTCGCTATCCCGATCTCCTCGCCAGGGTCCACCGGAGCATGGCGGAGAGCTTCGATCTCGAGACGAGCGACGCGCTCGATGAGGCGTTCGGCGCATCTGTGCCGCTGTGGCCGGCGTTCTCTGATACCGCGGACGCGCTGCGCATCCTCAAGCGGCATTATAAGCTCGTCATCCTCTCGAACGTACACCGCGAGGGCTTCGCCGCCTCGAACCGCAAGCTGGGCGTCGCGTTCGATGCCGTCTACACCGCCGAGGAGGTCGGCTCCTACAAGCCCGCCGACGCCAACTTCGAGTATCTCCTCTCGCACCTGAAATCTGACTTCGATCTCGACTGCTCAGACGTCCTGCACACCGCGCAGAGCCTGCGGCACGACCATGCGCCGGCGAATCGTTTCGGCCTCGCCAACGCCTGGATCGACCGGCAGAGGCTCTCCGAGGGGGGAAGCTGGGGGGCGACGGAGAAGGTCGAGGCGACCCCAACGACCGATTTCATATTCTTCTCGATGGGCGAGATGGCCGAAGCGGTCGAGGCGGAGGTGGGTTAGGCGATGCGCGCCGGGAACGAGCGCTTCCGCGAGCAGTAGTAGAGGTTGAACCTATCGACGTAAATATAAGTTCGCATGTCTTACCTTAAAAAAGCAGGGGCCTCGTGAGAGGCCCCGCACCCAGCGGTCGAAGCCACTGGGGGAGTGAGCATAAGGATGCCGCTATCCGAAGCATCCGTCAATAGAAAATATAGCGACTCCACCCGCATCCGCCGGGGATTATCGGGAAGTGCGGCACGTCAGCACGTTTCACGAGAAGGCCTGGAGCGCCTGCCGGGAGATGCGCCAGACGTTCGTTCAGTTCCCCCGTCGCTGGAGCACGACGCGGGAGTATACCCCCTCGATGTTGAGCTCGCGCCAAGCGGCGTAGGAACCCCAACCCTTGTACTTGTCGAGGGTGATAGACGCCTTCATCTCCTCCAGGCTCCGCCCCGCGCGCGCAGCGGCGACGACGGCGTTGTACAGGTCCTCGTGGTAGCGGCGATGATCGGCGACGTCCTTCTTGGCGCCCATGGCCCCGTGACCGGGCGCCAGGATGTCGAAGTCCAGCCGCTCGACACGCCGCAACGAATCTATCCAGTCGGGGTAGTAAGAATCGGAGAGGTTGCGGAAGGGCAGGCGCTTGACCGACACGAAGTCGACGGCGAACAGGGTCCGCTCCTCGGGGAACAGCATGACGATCGAGTTGTCCGAGTGGTTGCGGCCCGTGTAGATGAGCTCGACCCGCTTGCCCCCCAGCGCCACTGTCATGCGGTCGGTGAACGTGATGTCGGGCGCGGCGGTCGGGCGGCCTTCGCCGATGATCGCGGCCTTGGCCCTCTCGTGGGCGATCACCGTCGCGGTGTCGGTGAAGACCTCGCCGCCGGAGCTGTGGTCGCGGTGATCGTGGCTGAGGATCAGGTACTTGACCGGCCGGTTGAATCGCTTGGCGATCTCGGCTTTGAGCCAGGTGGCCGCCTCTTTGTTGATGGGATCGGTGACGATCACGCCATCCGGCGTCACCAGGAAGACGGAATAGTGAAAATTGTTCTGGAAGCGGTATAGATCGCCCGCGATGCGGGTGATGACGCGTTTGGCCTGTGCGTGAAGCGCGCCGGGCGCCAGCAGGGCGGCGGCGAGGAACACGGCGGCGATAACCCGCGATACGGCTGGTTTCATGAGGACCTCCTTGCGCTTTGGCGGCGTGGTGGGAACCGGCCCCGCCCGGGAGCAGGACGCAGCAACCAAGCGTACTATCCCGTGCTCGGCGGGGTCAAACACACGTTCGTGAACTGCGGGGTGGGCATGAGCTCACGACCTTCATCACGCCGTAATTCCTGTTATTCTGGAAGCACAGGAGATGCCTTGAATGAGTCTGGCAATTGAGAGGAGGTCAAATCCGTGTCCGACGACATAAGTAACTGGAAGGAGATCGCTGCATTTCTGAACGAAGAACTCCCGAAAATCGACGGGGCACTTAGTCAGGCGAACATACCGATTTCAGCCCGCAAATTGAAGGCTTTCGAAGTTCTGTGCGATACGGCGATGGAATTTTCCGATTTCGAAACATTTTACCGCAGCGTGGCGCACGGAGCATTTCTGTTCATCATAGAGGACTGGTATCGCGACCGCTACGGCGACTTTGTCGATAACGACGAAACCGGGGTCTTTGTGTCGATGTTACTTATTCATGGAACACCTTTCGCCATGCAGGTACCCAAGCGTTTCAAGATATCCGCAGATGAGCCGAATATGGTCTGGATTGGATGGCCTGCATCGGTCCAAGCAGAAGAAGACCCACTTAGCTGGATTCAGAGCAGAGGCGTGGTCGATGGGTTATCAGGCATAGGACTGGACGTTGTCCGAAAAGAGGCTTTAGAGACCGCAAAATTGGTTCGGAGCATAGGCTTCGACGTCCGGGCACTGGTGCATAATGAGAATTTAAGCATCGCGGAATTAGCTGGGTCGGTTCGCACAGATATTCAAAGCAGCGCTAGGAATCTTTGTGAACGGAACGACGCCTGCTTGCGCTCGGCCGCGTGGGATGCGTCGCAGGCCACGGAGAAAGCGCTGAAGCTCCTAATTCGGCGAAAAGGACAGACGCCGCCTTATACCCACGATCTTTCAGCACTGGCAGATCGGGCAGAGAGTCTGGGCGCTGAAGCCATTGATCGCGTAAAGCTGGCCCTAATCCTGTCCGGAGACGACGCGACTGACATCCGGTATGGCGGTGACATAACGCTATCCAACGCCGCTGACGCGTACGGCGCTGCGCTGTCGATCATCAGGCAGGTTCTCTTCGAAGCCAAACCCGACACTGTATACAACGTGCGCGAGGCGCGGTTCAAAATTCAACGACCGCCTTGGTTCGACTTCGACACAAACGCGTTCAGGAAGAAATTGCGCTCATAAGCAAATTCGCTCTCATGGTGAGTATCTTGGGTGCAACTAAAATTTTATATTTACGGAATTTTTTAGTTTGAGGTCTTAGAATTTAGCTTCTGCAGGCGTTCCGAGAGTTTGTAATACTTACCGGAAGACGGGTTGCCTGTTCCGAAATGACGACACCAAGCAGTCAGGAACATCTTTTCGCGTTCAGTCTCTTTGGCCTTCCTTAGCAGGATAGCGATACGCATTGGGAAATAGGGGGCTGGTATTTCTCCTGTTTTCAGGTACCCAGAGAAGGCGTCTCTGACACTATCACATTGCCAACCAAGGTCCTGGTCCGTTTTCCTGAGGTGGCCACGAAAGGCTTGGTAATCTTGATTATAGAACTCAGGTGCGTCTGATGCTTTGCCATAGCTAACCCCGTCGTCAAGCATCTTTCCTACGACTCGCCGACTGAACGCACTATAAAGCTCCCTTCGCCATTCAGTGCTGAGTGGCTCATTGTTATTGAGCAACTGCGTAAGTTTGTCAATTTTTTCCAATGTTATTCGTCTCCTTGAACTAGGGTCTTTTGCTCGTCGACCATGGTTGGCACTACAAACATGGTCGTATTGCCTGGACATTTCTATGATCCCCCAAAAAAATAGACGCCGGACCCGCGCTCTACTCCGCCCCCATTACCAGCGCGAGTTCACGCACCAGCTTCGCGGCGGCGACGGCGCTTGCGCCGGAGGGGTCCAATTCGGGAGCGAGTTCCACCACGTCGGCGCCGACGATGCGAACACCTGCAGTCCACAGAATACCGATGCAATCCATAATCGCATCGAAGCCCGGGCCACCGGGTTCGGGGCTGCCTCCCGTTCCACATCGCCTTTGCAACGCCGGCTCACGCTGACCTCACATCAGCCAACCGTGTCCCCTTGGACCGCTCCTTGCGAACCTGCGCCAGCTCGTAGCTCGCCTGCATGCGCATCCAGTGGTCGGCGGTTCCCCAACCGATGCCCTCCAGCGCGATCGCCATGTTGGCGGACACGCCCGCCTTTCCGTTCAGCAGGCGCGAAAGCGTCCCGCGCTCGCAGCCCAGGCGAGCCGAGGTCTCGGTGACGCTCCAGCCGACCTCTTCCATACTCTCTCGGATCAGTTCGCCCAGATGCGGCGGGTTCAGCATCGGTCCTACACGTTCGCCTCCGCTCTCGTTCATCGCTCATCCTCCTTCCCGTCAGTGGTAGTCGATCAGGTCCACGTCCACGACTTCGCCGTCCTCGAAGCGGAACACCACGCGCCAGTTGCCGGAAACGCGCACGCTCCAATCGCCCGCCCGGTCGCCCTTCAGTGGATGCAGCCGGAAGCCCGGCGCATCCGCATCACCCGGGCGCGTCGCCTCCTGCAGCCGAAACAGGATGCGCCGGAGCCGCGGCGCCAGATTGGCAGGCAACCGCGCCGGGTCGTCCCGTTCGTGGAGCGACCGCAAACCCTTGCGCCTGATCTTCATAGCGTTATCGTAATGTATAGCGCTACGCGCTGCAAGCGATGACAGTGCTGCGCGCGCCTCTCGGAAACGTGGTGCAGCCGAGTGAATGACGCCGCCCGCTTCACGCCCCCATTACCAGCGCGAGTTCACGCACCAGCTTCGCGGCGGCGACGGCGCTTGCGCCGGAGGGGTCCAATTCAGGGGCGAGTTCCACCACGTCGGCGCCGATGATGCGCGCGCCCGAGGCGTCGAGAACCGAGATGCAATCCATAATCGCATCGAAGCCGGGACCGCCGGGTTCGGGAGTGCCGGTTCCGGGCATCTCGCCGGGGTTTATGACGTCCACGTCGAGGGTGAGATATATGGCGCGGTCGCCCGCTTCTTCCAGGGCCGATTCGACCCCTTCGGGCGTGAGGGGGCGCAGCGTCTCGTTCGCCCTCATCCATTCGAACTCATCGCGCGTGCCGGAGCGGACGCCGAACTGATGGAGCGGGCCGACGCCCTCCAGATCCAGGATGCGCCGCATGACGCAGGCATGCGAGAGTTTTTCGCCCAGATAGTCATCGCGCAAATCCGCGTGCGCATCCCACTGGAAAACGGCCAGACCCGGGAATACTTCAAGCGCCGCCTCCACAAGGGGCAGGCTCACCAGGTGCTCACCGCCCAGGAATACGGGACGCTTGCCTGCGCGGAATATCTCCCTCGCCTCGGCCTGGATGGAATCGAGAACGGCTTGGGTATCATCGGAGGCGAAATCAACGTCGCCCAAGTCGCACAGGGCGGCGTCTTCCAGATCCTTATCGAGATGCGGGCTGTATGTTTCGAGACAATCGGACGCTTCGCGTATCGCACCGGGGCCGAGACGCGCGCCCCGCCTGAAGCTCGCCGTCTCATCGAAAGGGCATCCCAGGAGAACGGTGCGCGCTGGTTCAAAGGCGCTCTCAGCGCAAAGAAAACGGGGGTGGGCCATGCGGGCCATTACTTCAAAATCTCCGCCACGTAGGGAGGGTGCGTGAATGCGGCCGCATGGACCTCGGGGGAGTAATAGTGGGTATTCTCGCCTGCGGGCAGCTCCCTTGGCTTGGCGCGGGCGTCCGCTTTCCCTGATTTCGGCGCGAGGGCG
Organism: bacterium; assembly: GCA_965261085.1. Taxonomy (GTDB): domain Bacteria; phylum UBA8248; class UBA8248; order UBA8248; family UBA8248; genus Bin107. The sequence continues at coordinate 1,223,907 of OZ253442.1, read as the reverse complement.
AACGACCATATCCCTCCAGGGTACGTCGGCACGTTCGCCAGATAAGTCGATGCGCCCGGAAACACCCTCCTGATGCGCCTCGTGATCCTCCCCATCATGTGGCCCTCGAACACGGGCCCTTGCGTCTGCGCGGCGTACAGGCCGCCCGGCGCGAGGGCGCGCTTAGCCGCCCGGAAAAAGGAGGTTTTAGTCAGCGGACTCGCCATGGCGACCGGGTCGGTGGAATCGACCAGGATGACGTCGAACGCCTTCTCATGGCCCTCGATGAATTTCACCCCGTCCTCGATTCTTATCTCCACCCGGGGGTCGCCCAACTTTCCGGCGATGGACGGCAAAAACTCGCGGCAGCAATCCACCACCATCCCGTCGATCTCAACGAGCGTGACGCGCGCGACCGTCTCGTGCCGGAGCGCCTCGCGCACGCAGCCGCCGTCCCCGCCGCCGATGATGAGCACGTTCCTGGGCGCAGGGTGCGAGCACATGGGCACGTGTGTGAGCATCTCGTGATAGATGAACTCATCGCGCTCGGTGGTCTGGATGACGCCGTCGAGCAGGAGGACGCGCCCGAAATCCTCGGTTTCCACCAGGGTGATTTCCTGAAACGCGCTTTTCGCCGAATACAGGGTGCGCAACACCTTCATCGTGATGCCCGTTCCCGGACCGTGGTACTCGGTGAACCAGGTCGCCGGCTTCCCGGGGGGACGTTCGGGCATGAAGGGGGCTTTCGTCAGTTCCACAGGATGACCCCCGCGAAAGCGGCGCCCGTCTCGCGCACGACGTGCTCGGCGGCGACGCTCTTGATCTCCCGGATTTTCTTTCCGCGAAACGCCATGCCCGCCTCCGCCATGCGCCGCACCTGCTCCTCGGCCACCGCGCGGGGGGCGTGCGCGTGATGTTCCATGATGAGGCCGGGGTGGTCCTCATCCTCGGGGATGGCGATCGCCACCGCAGCGGTGATCACCTCGCCCGGCGCAGCGGAAGTCACGGACGCGTAGGCCGTGGGCACCAGCGCGCCCGGCGGCAGCTCGATTGAGGCCACCTCCTCACAGCGGGGCGGGAGGATGCTGCTCATGCGCACGAGATTCGTGTTGCCGACGCCTGCGTTCATGAGGGCTGCGTCGAAGGCGTTTAGCTCACTCATACCCTCGGCGCACCCATGGGCCATGAAATACCTGCTCGGCGTGGGGATTATCATCGCTCTCCCCCCTCCCCGGAGCGAAGGGCGACGGATGCTTCCCCGTTCGAGGCGAACGGCGCACTCAATGACGCCATACGCCCCTCGATGACGCCGCGCGGCACCTCTTTCGTCTCCACGCGGGAGGCTGCGAGATGTCTCGATAGATAGCGCACCGCCGCTTCGCAGTCGACATCGCCGCAGGAGAAATAATCCACCGCGGCGTAGCCGTATTCGGGCCAGGTATGAACCGCCAGGTGGCTTTCTTCCACCACGACCACCCCGCTCACCCCGTGGGGGCTGAAGACGTGGAACACGCTCTGCACGACGGTGGCCCCGCTCAGGCGCGCGGCCTCGTTCATCAGCCGCTCGATGTGCTCCGGATCGTTCAGTACACCGGATTCACAATTATAAAATTCCGCCAGCAGGTGGCGGCCCAGAGAAATCAATTTTCGCTTCCTCCCCACACGAATCGATGAATCATTCCGTCAACTCCCGAGATTAAAAACTAGGCGGCGTGGACACCCACAGGAGCTTCGCCCGTTTCTTGTAGGGGTTCGCCACCCGGTGGTTTCTATCGGAGGCGAAATAAAACCACTCGCCACTTTTCGCCGTAGCGCGCTTCTCCCCGTATGCGACCTGCACCTTGCCCTTCAAGACGTACCCGAACTCCTCGCCCGCGTGCGCTTCCTCTTCGACCGACTCTCCCGGTTCCATCGTCACGAGGGCGGACTCCATATTGCGGTTCGCCGCCCCGGGCACCATGAGCTCAAAGGCCCGCACTTCGGGATAGGTCGCCGCGTTGCGCGAATCCCCCTCCCCGAACACGATGCGTCCTTCCTGGTGGCCCTGAAAGAAGCGGACGATGTCGGTGTCGAGGGCTTCGAGGATTTCCAGCAAGCTCTCGAGCGAGGGTGAGGTCAGGTCGCGCTCGAGCTGAGAGATGAACCCCTTGGTCAAGTTCGAGCGATGGGCCAGTTCTTCCTGCGTCAAGCCATGGGAGCGGCGCAGACCCCGGATGCGCGCGCCCACGCGCAACAGGCTCTCGACGGAGCGGCTCATGCCGGTCCTGTTCGATTTCTCTTTCAAATCCTGCGCCATATCACCGCCCGTCCAGCGTCCGGCCTCATAAAGGCCGGGACGAACCGACGCTTGCTTGCGTCCGTGGGATTCGGCCGCACGATTCCGTATTTTATAGGGGGAGCCGGGCGGTCGAATCGGTTGTTTAGCAAAAGATGATTGCAAAAATATGTTTCCTAAACAACAAGGAGAAAATATATATATTCTTTTCACTTACATGTCAACGATTTCCTTCGGCGAAAAACGCCGGTTTTCCGTTTCGCAAAAATTCATGAACGCCCTATTTTTGAAGGGGGAAAACGAGTCCGGGTCCCTGAGAGGAAAACCTCTCTTTTAGATGACGATTGCCCGGAGTTTTGTTATTTTATGGACGAGTGGGCGTCTCATGAGAGGCGCAAACCCGTTCACCCATCAATGCCGTCTTCATGGAGAGAAAAATGGCAGCACAAATCGAGGTCTACACCACCCAGCCCTGCACCTTCTGTCTGGCCGCGAAGAATCTCTTGAAAAAGCGCGGTCTCGAATGGACCGAGCACCTGGTGTTCGGCGGCACGCCCGAATGGGACGCCATGCTCGCGCGCACGGGCGGCAAGTCGGTGCCCCAGATCGTCATCGACGACGAGGTCATCGGCGGCTTTCCCCAGCTCCAGGCCTACGACAAGGAAGGCAAATTGAGCGAACTCGCCGAAGCGTAGAGTTTGCCGGGCCGTCCGCGTGAAAAAAGCGTGGGCGGCCCTCATTTTTTGCTCACGCCCCGTGGGCGGCGTTTCACCGAAGCGCGAAAGAAGATACCCTGTCCACTCTCTAACATGAAAAACGCCCGCCCGCAGGGTGTGGCCACGACCGGGAGGAAAGCGCCATGCCGCTCATGAGTCCGAGTGAATACAAACAAAGCCTGCGCGATGGCCGCGTGGTCTATTACCGGGGCGAGCGGGTGGAGGACGTAACCGCACACCCCGTCATCGGCGTGGCGGTCGATCACGCCGCCATCGACTACGAGATGGCCGAAGACGAGCCCGAACTCGCCCTGGTCGAAGGTCCGAACGGCCCCTACTCGCGCTACTACCACATCCCCGAATGCGCGGACGATCTCTTAAAGCGCAGCGCCCTCATCGAGCGCGCCACGGCCTTAGGGGGAACGCTCGTCGTACTCATCAAGGAAATCGGAACCGACGCGCTCTTCGCCTTACGTCTGCTGGCCTCCTACATGGATAAGAATTTAGGCACGGACTACCTCCCCCGCGTCCAGAAATTCCACGATCACTGCCGGGACAACGACCTGGCCGTCGCCGTCGCCCAGACCGACGTGAAAGGAGACAGGGGCAAAGGCCCCGGCGATCAGGCGCATCCCGATTATTACGTCCGCGTCGTCGCCCAGGATGACGAAGGCGTCACCCTGCGCGGGGCCAAGGCGCACACCTCCGTTTCCACGAATGCGCACGAAATAATCGTGCTGCCGACGAGAAACATGCGAGAAGGCGATGAGGCGTATGCCGTGGCCTGCGCCGTGCCGGCCAATGCGGCAGGCCTCACCATGCTGGCCAGCGGGTATGGCGGCAGAAAAGGAACGGAGTTTGAAAACCCGATTTCAAGCAAACACAAGATGATGGAGACGCTCACCATTTTCGATAACGTAAAAGTCCCCTGGGAGCGCGTGTTCCTAAACGGAGAAGGGGACATGGCCGGGCCACTGGCCAAGACTTTCGTTGAGTTCCACCGCTTCACCGCCGTGAGCTACAAGCTGCCGCTGGTGGACCTGTTCGTGGGCGCGTCACACCTGATGGCGGAGTACAACGGCATCCTCCGCGCGGGCCACGTGCGGGATAAGCTCGCCAAGCTCATCTCCTACGCGCAGATTTGCCGGGGCATGACGCGCGAGGCCGCCAGGGAATGCAAGGTCACGGACGGCGTCGCCGTGCCGAATGCGGAGATTATCAACATCGCGAAGCTCCACTTCGCCACGGGCTACCACCAGGCCCTCGCATGGGTGCAGGACATCGCGGGCGGACTGCTCGTCACAGGCCCGAGTGCGGAGGACCTGGACGACCCAAAACTCGCCGAACTCATCGACAAATACCTGGGCGCCGCCCCCTCCGCCTCGACGGAAGAGCGGCTCAGGCTCATGAACCTTATTGCGGAGATTACGGCGTCCGACTTCGCGGGCTATCAGGCCGTGCTGGCGATTCACGCGGAAGGCAGCATCGAGGCCGAGAAGATGACCATCTGGCGCGAGCATAATATCGGCCCCGCCATCGATTACGCGAAACGCCTCGCAGGCATCGAATAAGGAGATTTTTGGGATGAACCCGACCCAGGCGCTCGTCGCCATCTGGCTGAACGTCGACCCCGAGAACCACGAGGAATTCAGAAAGTGGCACAACTGCGAGCACTCGACGGACAGGATGGACGGCCCCGGCTTTCGCGTGGGTTATCGCTACAACGCGGTGGACGCCAGCGCGCACCACAACATTCTCTGCACCTTCGAGGGGGACAGCCTCGCGGCGTTTGAGAGCGATTACTACCGCGAATCGAGGGACAACCCCTCCCCCTGGACGCAAGAGTGCATGGCCTTCATCAAAAACGCCGAGCGCGCCGTGTACAGCCTGGAAGTCTCCATCGGCGAGCCGCACCGCTACGACTCGCCCTATCTCTACATGGTGTGCCCCAACCCCGAGGGCGAGGAGCTAAAAGAGGAGATGCTCGCCTGGTACCGCGAAGAACACCTGGACCGCCTCTATGAGGTCCAAGGCATGACGCGGGGCCGCGTGTATCAGTTAGAGACCGCCGCCACCGGAGGCGCGACGGCGGAGGCGGAAATACAGGAGACGAAGAGGAGCGCGCGCCGCATCATCGCGCTCTACGACATGGAAGACCCCACCATCCCCACCACGGACGCCTGGGAGGAAGCCGCCTACGGCACCCCCCGAAGCGCCGCCATGCGGCCCAATCTCAAGAACGCAGTAAGAGAGACGTGGTGGCTGGATTTCGTGAAGTGGAAGCGAGGGTGAGGGGGGGTAGAGAAAAAGAATCTGCCGATAACCGCCAAATTGTGCGCGCAGGAAACTATTGCAATTTAGTCTACTCAACTTCGACTGCTCACAACAGAGATTAACCGTTCAAAACAGACGTGGCTCAAATTTATCTTTCGCTAAATATTCTCGTACCAACTCAATAGACCAAGGTTCTATAAGTTTTTTGTTTTTAACATCTTCAACGAGTTTATCGACAGACGCGAAACTCCCGCTAAGAGACGTTCCGCGCCTCTCAAAGAATTCGGTTCTACTCAGCACCACCGAAACGTCGTTTTTGAGTGCGCGCCATTCATAAACGATTGCAACATGCTTCGAAGTACTTCCACCATTGTCGAAGTACAAGGCACCAATCAGTTTCATCGATGAGGATTCGAGTTGGAGTCGCAACTCCTCTCCGAGTTCCCGTATGGCGCAATTTATAAGTGGAGCGCCGTTGACGGCATCCTCACATCGAACATGTCCACCGGCCCAGATCACGATCTTATCATGAAGGGGCTTATCGCCCCTATTTTCACGTCGGCGAAGACGAAGTACATCCCCGTCCGCATTCCGAACAACCACCACGGGAAGCGCCTGGACGCGAGAAGCATCGTTTTCCACCTCTTCTCTGGTCTTGAAATTGCTATCGTCAGATTCTTCGTAATACCGCGCCAGTTCATTCGCTTTGGAAGCATCAACAAAACTCTTGTCCCCAAAGAATTCTTTTACGGTTTCCTTGGAGCATGAAAGTATATTTTCCGCGAGCTGTTCTTCTATCAGACCGAGAATGACATCGGTGACCGTCTCCGCCGTAGATTCTTGATCTCGGCCGGCAGCACCACTAGACGTATTGATTCGATAAATCCGAAAATCCCTCTCAAGTTGCTTGGCGCATTGTTCGTTCACTTCCCTAATCTTCCCAAGGATCTCAAGATTCATTATGGAGCCCTCTTTCGCATTCACAGGCCTTATTCCTTGCTCGCGTTTCATCGCGTCCTTCGGAGAAACAAGCATCACAAAAACAGCCGAGATACGCTTCCTCCAATCATCAATGGTGAGGAATTGCTGGACGCAAGCTTTTTCATCCGAGCGCAAGCGAGAGAGCCGTTCCATCATGGTCAACCAACAGATAGAGTCGAAAAGCCCTCTATCAAGAAAAAGAATCTGCGGGTCGCCAGGCCGTGGCGGATTTTGTGTTTTTTCCAAAATCTGAGCGAGTGTAGTACATGCGGTCCAGATGTTGAAATTCGCGTGCTTTTTATCGCGAATCGGACAAACTGAAGCACGTTCGACTACGACATCAGTATGAAAGCCACAACGCTTGAGAAACGTCTGCACATGTGACAGCGTGGTCGTCTTACCCGCTTTGGGAACTCCTGCAAACTCGATGACTAACGGTTTACGCGCCTTTTCAGTAAATTGTTCAGCCAAACGTTCTGCGCGTTCCTGAAGATTTTCCATCCCTGCGTGCTCCCGTCAAATACTAACTTTCCGGCGGCATTTTACTATTCATTGACCTCCTTGCATGTTTTGACGAAGGTGGCAGTTGTCTTTTTCAGAAGGCCATAGATGTTTTATATTCTCGACACGCTTTTGAAGCAAATCCACCTCGTGGTTCTGAGCAAAACATTCGACGACACCACTTGCACTGCTTCCCTGAGTATCAGCCGCCCAACCCATGAATCAGCGCCTCACCTCTTCTTCGGCGGGGGAGGCGGGGGAGGCGGGGGCTTGCTGGCCACTGGTGGCTTGGAAGACACTCCGTCATTCCCACCACGGACGCCTGGGAGGAAGCCGCCTACGGCACCCCCCGAAGCGCGGCCATGCGGCCTAATCTGGGGAACGCCGTAAGAGAGACGTGGTGGCTGGATTTTGTGAAGTGGAAGAGGGGGGGAGGGGGAGCTTATGTCGTTCTTTCTATACGAATCAGTCGCTCACGAGAATCACAACCGACTCTGACTAGCTAACCCTCAAAGAAGACTCCAGCTAGGTTTTTTGGTACTACGGAGCGATTTTTTTCTCAGGCATACCTATCGCGCTCTCGAAAGCGATCGCGTTTTCACGCATGCGTTCAAATTCCCACGGGAAATGGCCTAGAACTTCCGCTATCAACTCCCCCGCAAGCACCGTGAACACCCGAGCACGTTCTGCATCGATGCTTTCGTGTGGTATCACTGCACGGCCATCTTGCACATCGATGTAGAGGCAGCTTTGCCTGATCTTTTCAAGTTCGTCGCTTTCGGCCCAGTGTAGGATTTTGCGGATAACATCCTTGCCCAACACGCGATCTAGTCGGGCGTTGATCAGCGCCCCCGATACAACGCCTATGAAATGCTTCGTTCGGTGATCTCGTTCGACCGTATGAACTTGCTTAGCGGGACGCGGCACATCATACAAAATAAGATCTTGAGCGAGATTCGTTAGTTTACCAATCTCCTCAATGACAAGTATGGAAAGGAAAGTCGCAAGTGGAAAATTTCCATGCTTATAAAGTTGACACGCTTCAGCCCACAGCTTTTCGACATATCCGATAAGAGTTTTGTACTGGGCGAGGCATGTTTCAAAAGTGTCGCCGTTTAGAAGTGAAGGCTGAGTATCGAACGCTTGGGATCGCTTGTTTGCGAGCTTTGAGAACCGACGGTAGGCATCCTTTTTCGTAAGGTTCTTACCTATCACGTCATCATCAGGGTTGAAACCTGCCTTAACCATCATTGAGCGCGACTCTGCTACAAACTGCTGCCGAAAGTTTGGTTCTTCCAACAAGACGTAGAATAAGCGCTTCCACTGAACAAACGCCCAAAAATCACCACTTGGCACAGAACGTAACAGATCGAAGATTGAAATTTCGTTCGATAGGATGCTGGCCTTTAGCGCGTCTAGTTCAAGCCTCTCGTCGCCTCCGTTAGTTCTCGTTTCAGATTCAGACATCTCACTCCTCTACTAGATGTTCATCACTTTGGATGAGTGTTTTCAAGACAGTTCGGCAATACTCTGATGAGACTGGGATCAACCCAGCAATGCACACTATAAGATTAACACCTCGCACACACCGGGGATACTTAGTGAAACCTCGACGGTTGAATGACGCACGGTTCAAGGAGGGTACTACGAAACTGCGGCTTGGATGGGTAGGTTTCTTCACTCCCCCCATGAGGGGGAGTTATTACGGAGCATCTACCACTTCTATCGCGTTTTACCCTCTATTGTCGGGATCGACAGCCCGTTCCTCATCCGCCTGGATTCCGGCATACTCAGGAATGACGAACAAGGCCTAATCTCAAAAACGCGGTAAGATAGACGTGGTGGCTGGATTTCGTGAAGTGGAAGAGGTGGGGGAAAAGGAAGAAATTGAGATGCCTCTACTTACCCGACTTTTCAAAGTGTTCCTTACGGGATTCTGCCTGTGGCTCGCGGTGGCGATGGGCGCGGCGTCCGACGCGGCGGCGGAAGTTTCGTGTGACGACTGGAACACGCAGAAGTTCTTCGAGCGCGCCGATGAATCGGATGTCTCCCGTTGCCTGAAGGCGGGAGCCGACCCGATCTCGCGGAGCATATTCAACGGAGACGCTCCCCTGCACACAGCGGCGGCTTACAGCAAAAATCCGATGGTCGTGGAGGCGTTGGTGAAAGCGGGAGCCGACCCGAACGCGCGGAACTTGTATAAAAGAACGACTCCCCTGCACACTGCCGCAGCGCTCGGCAAATCGCCGGCGATAGTGAAGGCGCTGGTGAAAGCCGGAGCCAATCCGAACGCGCGGGATAAATACAAACAAACGCCCCTGCACACGGCGGCGCTGGAGGGCAAGACTCCGGCGGTCGTGGAGGCCCTGCTGGATGCAGGAGCAAATCCGTCGGCAAGAGACAGATCGGGTAAAACGCCAGGGGATTATGCGGAAGAGAACCCCGTGCTCAGAGGGACGGAGGTCTACAGGCGGCTTAACGAGGCGCGGTTCAAGTAGGGTAGTACGAAGCTGTGGCATCGGGTGGCGCAAGCTCTCTTCACTCCCCCCTTGAGGTCGGGCTTCCCGAGGGGAAAGCCCGACGGTGAGGTAAGGGCGCAAGCCCGAAAGCGAACCGGTGGGGGGAGCTTTTTTATTTGAATCGTCCCCCACCGCATCAGACTTCGCCAAAGGCTCGTCTTCTGCGACATTCCCTCCCTTCTCGGTCGGAAATGACCCTCAAGGGGGGAGTGAATCCGCAGTTCAGATTGGATAATCGGCAAGGCCGTCTTACGCGATATCATCAACGCGACCATCGGCTTCGAAACCCTGGGCTCCCTTACCTCTTCTTGGGAGGTGGAGCGGGGGGAGGAGGAGGTTTGCCGGCGACCGGGGGCTTACGGGATACCCCTTTATTGATTCCCGAAGGCTGTCCGGCTCTGCTCGGGGGCGGGTTCTGTTCTTTCGCCATGGGTTGCTCCTCTGGTTTCATTGTTCCTAAAAGAAGCGGGACGCATTGTCCGCATCCACCGCCGTCGGTTTACAAGTCATCTTCTCCACACCTTCCTATCACGCAACCCCTTAAGCAGGCAAGATTTCTAATCTCAGAGATGCGGCTTGGATGGGTAGGATTTTCTCACTCCGCATTGAGAGTCTTCAAATTCACTCCCCCCTTGAGGGGGAGTCGCAGAAGCCGAGTGTTTTGTGCGAAGGCTGATGCGGTGGGGGGATGATTCTAAAGTAAAAGCTCCCCCCACCAGTTCACTAGCGGGCTAACGCCCTTACCTCACTGACTCCCCCTCAAGGGGGGAGTAATTCTGAGACACACATCGGATGGAAGTCGGCAAGGCGGTGCTGCGCGATTTCATCAACGCGACCATCGGCTTTCATCAATCGTAGCAATCGCTCCTTCATCAGTCGCGATTGACCTCACCGGAAAATCGCCCAAGAGCTTGATGCGCATGTTCGGGCCGGCACGACCTTCCCCTCCTCGGGGAAGCTCGACTCCCTCTTCGGTCGGGGCTGACCCCAAGCCCGCAATTTGTTCGAGGTCATCGCTTGTCTCCAGGAGCGCGAGGGGCTTCGGCTCGAAGTCCAGGCGGTTCGGTAGAGGGTTCAATCCTCATTCTGTTTTTGCCTTCGCTCGTCTTAGAGACATTAAGAGGTTTTGATCGGCTATGAAACCCCTATATCTTATTGAAATTATTTTGGATATATAAGTTTTCTGAATTTATTCAGAATCTGCCTTCTACAATTAGTAATCAAAACGAAAGCGGATTCATTGAAACTTCTGCGCATCCCGTCGCGTCCACGTCGTAATGGTTCAGTCGTGGGGTGATGGCGTCGTCGGGGCCAGCGACGTTTCTGTGTTCTTCCCGATCATAGTTGGCTTGACCCGGTGCTTTCTTAATTCGAAGGCGGCAGAAGAATCAAGCGGTTGCGGTATACGGCTAGCATTCTCAATCTGGTCATCATGTCCGTGAACCCGCCGTCAAGATCGACCCAGTCGATGCTGTGGTCCACTCTATCACCCCACGACTGAACTTTTACACGTGTCGGTGAATCGTGCGGCGCTCCTCCAAAGTCCAGCCCGAAACGTCGGTTCGGGAACCACCGCCCGCGCCCCGTAGCGCCGCCGGATTCCTCCGGCGGCGGCGTCCGCTTCAAGCGGGAAGCGGTCCGCCTACCACCTTCTCGAGCCGCGCAGGAGGAGTCCGCCTTCGGGCTCCTCATCCCCTACGGGTTCCTTCAGGCTCGCCTCCAGCTCCAAGTCGAAGGCGGGACCGAGTTTCCAGCGCGCGCCCGCGCGCCAGGTCTCGCCGTTCTCCGAGAGCGCCACGCCCGCATACGGCGTCAGCAGGCCGCGCAAGGCGTCCAGCCCGTAGGCCACCTCCGCGTCCAGGCTCGCGCCGGGCTGATCCGCACTCCCCGCGAGACCCGCCGCCCCGCCCGTCCAGATGCGGCCCGCCCCGCCCGAGGCGGCGCCCCAGGCCGAACCCACGCGCATCGAGAGCCCGCGCCCCTCCGAACCGGGAGAGAAGACCACCGAGGCGCTCACGCCCCATTCCTCATAGTCGCTCTCCTCGTGCGCGAGGAGGCCCCGTACGCGGACCTCCATCGTGAGCCCCGAAGCCGCGTAGCGCACCCCGCCGCCCAACTCCACGCCGGCGCCCGTCTCCGCGTCGCCACCGTCGTAGCGCAGGCCCACCTCCACCGAGGGCGTCAGCGAACCGGCGCCCAAGTCCATCTCGCGCGAACCCTCGAACACGAGGCGCAGGCGCCTCGTCTGCGCCTCCGCGGAGGCCAGGCCCGTCGTCTTCTCCGATTCGCTCTGCACGAAGGTGAAGTCGGACTTCACCGCCAACTCGTAGCCCGCCCTCGAGAGAAGCGCCCCGCGCACCCCCAGCGCCGCCATCGCCAGCGAGAGGCCGGTCTCCATCGTCTCGCCCGTGGGCGTCTTAAGCGTCAGGTCGCCCTCGCCCATTCCCACGACGCCCCAGACCGAGAGGCGCTCGCTCATCCTGTAGCGCAGGTAGGGGTATACGCTCGCAAGCGTGGATTCGAGCTCGCCCGCAGCGCCTGCGCCCTTGTAGGAACCATCCCCCGCGCTCCAGGCGAGCGCCACGCCCAGGAGCGCCTTGCCCGATTCGTAGTCCGCGCCCACGAGACCCGTCGTGACGTCGCCGTCCAGCGCGAGGTCGCCGTCCCTGCCGCTGAAGCTCGAGCGCGCCCCCCGGGCCCCACAGCGACCAGCGTCCGGACTCACCCTTGCCCTCGCCCTCCCCCGAGGCGATGTGAAACGAACTCGCGAGAAGCAGTTCGCTCATCGAGTGAGCGCGCGGGGAGAGAGCGTCCGCCGCCTTGCGCTCGAAGAGGTGCTCCCCCTCCCGGGGGTCCGCGCCCCCGCGCAGGAAGTCTCCCGCTCTCCTTTCCATTGTCCGCGAGATTCTGGAAAACCGATCTTGTTGGCGACCGCAGGAATGTTTGGGTTCCGTGCTTGTCGATAGTTCGTCCTGTGCATAAAGCCCAACACCAGACGATTTTCATATTACGCTTAAAAAAATCGCGCCCAAGCGGATGCAGGATAATGGTTTTATCTGTCAATTTATATGGTGGTGGGTTTTGAGTATAAAAAGATTCTTCGGCGAATCGCATCAATGCCTCGCGAGCCACTTTTTCCGCGCGCGTTGGGTTATGAACCCAACGGCCCCCTTGAATCTCTTTATTTCCAACCTAATTCTCTGCTCTGTCCGTGAATTGTCCGCCTTCAAATCCAGGGGAAGGCACTCGGGGAGAGAGGGCGCGCAGGGGGGAGCGCTAGCACCGGTATCAGAAAACGAGTGTCGCGCCCCCTGCCCCTGTGCCCATGGGGGCCAGTATACGGATTATGTGACATGGCCCGAGAAAAATATTGGGGAGAATAATTCAGATGCCGAGAAACGTTGCCTTGTAAGGGCAATGCAAGGGGTATGAGCCTGATTGAGCTTGTAGTGACCTGGAGCGATACGTTTCAAGGAGTTGAGCAATTCCCGAAGTGAACCTGAGTGACTCCGGTTGGTACTGATACGCACCGGTTGTAGTTACCTATAAGGACACCACCCAGATGGTTCCGGTGGGTTCCTCAGGCCTGTGCAAATGCCCTCCCGGAAGTGGATCGGGCTTTAGTCGTTTTTTCCTACTCCATGAATCCTGTGCATGGCGATTTACTAATTTGCCATGCACGGGGCAATCAGAACATGAAAAATGGCTTTGGCTTTGACCATAAGATGGATCATGGCACGCCTAAACCTGATCTGGCGACCTCGGCAAAGTATTCTTTTTATGGAGGATCCAATTTTTGCGGAGCACAGGAGTGGTACAACAACTGAGGGCAGGTCAACTGCCCATACTTCTGTTCAAAAGCTGCGTGCAATCCTCACATGAAAAGATTAGAATTGAGCTTTAAGCTTAGGTTATCTATCAATCCGTAGTCTCGTATTCAGGCTCCCCGGGCGGGATTGACCCCACGTGGGACTAAACGAATGGCTCAGCTGTGCGCTCTACTCGCCGTTTCAGCCACCTAATTGAGAGAAGCCCTAGGACAAGAAAAGCCCAAAGCACTAAATCGAGAGGCCTTTGGAAGAATATGAGGGGGTTCCCGTCTGAGCGTTGCAACGATAATACAATTCCTTGCTCAATCATCCCACCAAGAATAAACGGAAATACGATGGCCAGCCGCTCATACCCAGATTTTGCCATGAAATAGCCAAGCACCCCAAGGACTATCATCGTCACAATGTCGACTGCTGAATTGCGCGCAGCATAACTCCCGATGATCATGAACAGGACTAGAAATGGGACTAGATATGATATGGGAAGGCTCACCAAGCGGCCGAAATAATTGCACAATGTCAAGCCCACAATGCAAACTACGACAGCGCCCAAAAGAATTGACCACATCACAGCCCACACGAGCTCGCCTTTAAGTATGAAAACATCAGGCCCCGGTACAATGCCGTGAATCATAAGCGCTGCAAGAACTACAGCAGCCATCCCGCTACCGGGGATACCAACTGTAAGCGCGAGAATCAACGAGCTGCCTTCCACTGCGCTGTTTGCGGCCTCTGGTCCGATAACGCCATCGACTGTCCCTCTGCCAAATTGATCGGGGTTCTTGGATAAGGCATTCCCCGCGACGTATCCCAGAAAGTTGGCTATGCCAGTGCCAGCTCCAGGAATTGCGCCAACTATGATACCCGCGATAGTGCCGGCAAGCACATGGATTGGTTTGTGTAAAACATCGGATATACCTAAATATACTTCTCTTATTCCCCTTCGGGTTTCCACATCCCTCCTAACTACGCTCTGCCTCTCACAAAGGATCAGAACCTCAGAAAAGCAGAGGAAGCCAATAAGGGCTACAATAATCGATGGGCCCTCATATAACGCGACTACGCCCAGAATCATCCTGGGGTATCCAAAGAAAGGGTCTGTCCCGATAGTTGCCAATAAAAGTCCTAAAAGAGCGGCCAGGAGTCCTTTAGTCATCGACTTTTTGAAGGCTGCGAGGAAGATAAGGGCAAAGCAAGCAATAAGCACCAACTCCGGAAAGCTGAATGTGAGAGCGAAAACAGCGAGGAGGGGAGCAAGTACCATTAAGGAAATGCCGCTCAGGAAAGCTCCTATGGAAGAGGCGAGAGCTGATATGGAAAGAGCTCTAATCCCTTCGCCATTGCGGGTCATTGCATAGCCCTCAATGGCGGTTACGCTAGATCCTGGTGTTCCAGGCATTCCAAAAAGAATCGCTGGAATTGCGCCACCGTAAATTGAGGCACCAGCAATAGCCATCAAAAATATGACGGCCTGTTCTGGCTTCATCCAGAAAGTGAAGGGAAGCATTAATACCATGGCAGTGGTCGAGTTTATTCCTGGTAAAGCGCCAAAAATAATTCCTATTGGTACACCGATAAACAGAAAAATCAAATTTTCGAATTTAAAAAGCAAATGAAGCCCGGGCCACATCGCGTCATACATGGTGACGCTCCCTTAAAGCGGAAGAAGAAGAAACTTTACGAATACAGTATAAAATGCCGCTGTCGTACAAATTGCCATGAGTATCGATTTCCAGGCCGTCACACGGCACACGAGAAGCATAAAAAATACTAATACGGGAGTCGCCAGTAGGAAGCCCATGCGCTCGACCGTGAGGGCATAGGCAACAGAAAGAATGATCACAGCACCAATCTTTGACAAGATTTGGCGATTTGGCATTTTCTCTTCTTCTGTTTCGGGGCTGGCATCGTGGAGTTCTTTCCAAAGCTCATAGACGGACAAGCCAAGAAGAAGAACTATGAGGATTCGCGGATACAAAGTCGAGGAAAATGGAAGAGAGTAGGTGTCAAAGAAATAACCGATTGAGAATACAACCGCAAAAGTTGGCAAGAATAAGCGATGTAAGCGCATAAGTGCCCTACTTCCTGAGGGTGCTCAGGATTGAACGTTTCCCCCTCATCCCTGTCTTTGATCCAGCTTCACCCTACAAATTTGTTCTACCTTCGCGCGAAAATGTCTTTGTGCTCCGTCAAAATCTTGTCGAACTTCTTCATCTCTCTGTCAGCCTCATCGAGTCCCTTATATCGAATAACTGTTGTCGCCCTAAGTTTAGCAACGGCATCCTTAAATGCCTTCGTGGTCATCGTTTGTCGCCATGTTTCATCTAGCACTTTCCAACGGTCTGGATACTGCTCTTTGACTGCACTCGGAAACACGAAACCCTTGTAAACAGTCGGGTAGATTTCATCCTCTGTGACATGCTGCTCTGGAGGCAGGACCTCGTTCCACGTAGGAACATTTGGCCACAAGGGACTTCTCTTCAAGGCACACGTCCCCAAGCCGCGTGCAAATGTTGGAACTCTGCGAGCCCAGGAGACCCAACTACCATGAGTCGCGAGCAGCTGATGGCCGCCTCGGATTTCACGAGTCAAACTGGCTCCCTTTCCGCTTTCGAACGGGAGTATCTTGCCGAACTTAAGGCCCGTCTTCTTTTCGAGAAGGCGGGGAAAGTAGTAATGCCAGCCTCTTGAGGTGGTTCCGACACTAATCTCTCCCGGGCGGCGCTTCATATCTCCAACCAGGTCTCCCAGGTCTTTCCACGGCGCTTGCTTGGCGCAGTAGAAAATCTGCTGGTCATCGTGAACCAGCGCCAGCCATGACCAGCTCTCCGCCTTGTAGGGGGGTTTCTGGAAGAGATATGTGATATTCAAATTCGGCAGCTGGCCGAAGACCATGTTATAGCCATCAGGTTCCTTACCGTAGACATATTCGTAGCCGACCTGGTTGTTGCCCCCAGGCTTGTTAATGACGACAATCGGAACTCCTAGAACTTTCTCCCAGGCAGGCGTAATGCCCCGTGTAAAAATATCCGTCCCGCCACCCGGTCTCCAGGGCACTGTCACGTGTATTGGCTTGCTTGGGAAGCTAGCAGCGTACCCCTTCCTAGGCTTGGCAAGGACGCCAGGTGCTGCAGTTAATGCTCCCAGAGTAAAGGCAGATTTCTTCAGAAAACTTCTCCGTGTCACCATCTTTTTGTTACGTGGCATCACTCTCCCTCCTCAGTTAAGAGCCTCGCTTTATAACTCATTGAGGCGTTGTGTGTAGCGTGCATGAGATGTTCTCCGCGGAACTCCGGACGTAGTGTGCTCCCCCCTCCCGGACGCCGAGCGCGATGAGCTTTTGGAGAAATCCCCGGCGATTCATCAGAAATCCTTTTTTTTCATCGTCGTTTCTCCTCAAGAATTCACCCGGACATTTCAATTCACGCTGCTCGCATCTAGCAGCGCGCCCGTGTCGAAGACCGTTTGCTTGTCTATCGAAATGGTGAGCGTCTGAAGAGCCGCGCGCACCAGATCCTTCCGAAGGGTGCGCTCTCTCTCCTCGGTCAGTTCCGGATCCCCGAACGGGTGATGGAATCGGACGCCCCGCACAATGCGGTTGCAGCCCATAGATAAGGCAACGGTGAAGAAGCAGGTTACCAAGACGGTGGGAATCCCCGCCGCCTCGAGTTGTTTCGCCAGCGTAGCTCCGCTACGCGTCCCCGACCCTCACGTAGCCGGCACCAAGACCCCGTGAATCCCAGCCTCTTTCAGTTCAGCGGCGATGACCTTACCGATCTGGCTCATCACGCCGACATTGCCCCAGTTCCCGCAGGTCACGTAGTAGGTATCGTGAAGCCTTCCGAAGAACCCCTCCCTTTCCAACGACCGAAGCGCATCCAGCGGCACGCCTCTGTTGGGGTCCTCGTTGATCCGCGTGTTGTCGTATCCTCCATGAATGGATTCGTGGGTCTCGGCGGAAAGCGCCTTAAGACCATCGAGGCTGTACTTTTCCCATTTCTGCGTTCGGACACCTTCGACTCGACCGGGATTTCCCTTGGGGACGACCCCACACTCGGTCACCACGGCGATGGTGGATTCGGTCAGGTTGGCCAGGGGTGAGGGAGGCGGAACGACCTCGGCCGCGCTGAGGCGAAGTTCGGTCCGCGGGCTCTCCATCCGGATTTTCTCGAGGAGAAGATCTAGCGCCCTCCCTTCCGCCGAGCGGCGATGGCGGGCGTTCCTTCGGATGCCGCGAGGGAAGTAGCCTTCCTCCTCCGGGCTTCCGACGGATTCCCTCCTCCCCAAGCGCACTGCGAGGTGGGCCATCCGCTGCAGAGAGGCCGGCATTTCCACGACGGAATCCCCTGAGGGGACCACATAAGCATGCGCGCGATATAACTCCAGGGCGGGATTCTCCTCCGACATTCCGACGACCGCCGGGACTCCGCAGTCGCTCATGGCACAGGCCGCCACCGCACCGCAGGCCAGTCCGTATCTTCCGGACGCGAACGCTGGCCCCGCGATGAGCACATGGGGCGATGCCCCCCGGATGGCCCGCCGAATTTCTTCGAGGGTCTGGCCTTCGGCCTTCTCGAAGGTACCGTCGCCGCAAATAATGGTCGTCACAAAAGCGTCGTCGCCCAACTCCCGCTGGAGTAGCTTCCCGGGCCCTACGGGGCCTTCTATGATCTCCAATGGGCAATCCGCCTTTTCTTCACCCCCCTTGCCGCCAAAATATTGATTGAGATAATGGACCACTCGAATGGACATGAATTCTCTCCTAGAAGGAGACGCAGGAAATCCCCGATATCCCCATCTGCCACTGGCTTGCGTAAAGCTCGTGTCCCGTCACTTCCCCGCCCGCCAATGGATCGATGGGTGGGCGCTCGTAGAATTCGAGCGGTTGGGGCCCGAGGACCTTTTCCACTGGCGGCAGGACCAACGGCTCGTCCAGATTCCCCGTGCTCACGATGACATCCGCTTCCGGGACGAAATCCGCGACCGGAAAGTCGCGCCCGTCTTGCCCTGCGTGCTCATGGATTTTCAGCACCGTCTTGATGCCTGCCGACTCGCAGGCCCGCACCGTCAGCATTGCATCGATGATGGTGTTGCCGGTCCCCTCGATACTGATGATCGCGCCATCGGCTTGAAGCAGCCGCGCCAGGTTCGCCGCAAAATAGGCGCTCCGCTCCTTCAGCAAGTGGTTGTCGTTGTGACCCCGCGTCAGAATCACCCCCGCGAACAGCAGATCTCTGTCGTGCCGGTCTAGCAATTCCATGATTGCCGGGTTGCGGCAATGCATGAACGTGGGAATTTTCATCGCACTCTTGTAATTGCCGCTCACCACCGCGCCATCCAGCATTTCCGTCGGGTATAGAGCGGTAGGGGTATGGATTCGCGTGCTCTGCCCGTAAAGGAAGGTTTGGACGAGTTCCCCTTGGTCCTGGACTTGGCCGATATAGACGACGCGTGGCTTCTGGCCGTCCGATGACGCTGCTATGTCGAACACTTCCACGTCGTCCAGCTCCTGCTCGAAGCCGAGGCTCCCGAGATGATGGGCGAACTGCAGAGTCACTGTTCGAATGGCCACATCAAACTCGTGGTTCGTCGCGTCCGGACAAGGCCAAAACGTGAGCACGAGGTTGAAGCTGTCCGAGCAGGCGCAGAGGGGGGCGGCCGGGCCAGCCATGTCGATCACTGCCGGGCGGACGGTCAGGACGCCGGTGGACTTTTTGGGGAAGATTCCGCACTGCACCACGCGCAGATTGCTTAACCGGTGTGTGACGCCGCTGCCGACCGTTTGGGATGGGCCGATGAAACCGGGGAAGGCGTCCAGGGGCGCGGGCCCCGCCTTGGCGATGGGCTCGACGGCGTCGAGCGGATTGACGATGCGCACGGATTCGTTCGGCCGCGCAATCTCAACGGCCACCCGCTGGATGGCCGGATGCGGACGTGCGAGCTTTTCCAAGTACGAGGGATCGATGCATAAGTTGCCATCTTTCATCTGATTTTTCGATCCGAACTCTATTTCGCGGACGGTATGATTATGAACTTCCAGGCGCATGGCATCTCCCAGTCAAAGCGTAGACCTCATTCCGGCCGTGACAAGACGAACGAGATCCCGTCCATCAGCTGGGTCATCCGCCCGAGGAAGAGGCTTCCCTTGGCGACGAACATCACGTGGTCCAAGCTTCCCTGCCGAAGTCGGGACAGAGCGTGGCCGACATAGGGGACGGCGGCCGGTATGTGGCCCTGCGTCGGGGAAAATCCCACCATCCCCCGGGAAGTCACGAACTCCGGGATCTCGGTGGCGAGTATTTCTTTCCGCAGAACGGCGAACGCCCCCAACGAGCGGTAGTTGTTGCGCGGGACATCTCCGCTACCCGCTGGCTCGGTGATTTCCGGATTGTGGAGCTCCACGGCGAAACGGGAGATGTCCAGCATTTTCATCCCAAGAGCCCGGAGCGGCTCGCCCACCAGCGTCTCGAGCAGCGCCTGCTCGGAGATCCCCGCCTTGACCCGATGCTGCCCAATCGCCTCCATGCGGATGAAGGGAGCTTCCCCCGTACGTCCGGTCATCAGGAAGGCCATGCTGGCGAGGACATCCTCCAGGATGGGCATGTCGTTCTTGAGATGTCCCAGAAACTTCATCCCGAGCTTGGGGAGGGAGCCGCCGCCCACCACCGCCACCTGGCGTGCAATTCCGGCCGAGATGAGGGCCGCACCGTGGACGATGGCGTAACCCGGCGAGGCACAGAAGGATTTGATGTCTACCCCGCTCGCATTGGAGCAGCCCGCCATCTCCGCGATCGCCTTGGCCAGATTCCCCCCTCCCCTGTTGTACCGATCGCCCACCGCATCCTCAGAGCATGAGAGGACCACATCGACCGTTTCGGGATCCATCCGTTG
This sequence comes from bacterium, assembly GCA_965261085.1. Lineage (GTDB taxonomy): Bacteria > UBA8248 > UBA8248 > UBA8248 > UBA8248 > Bin107. The sequence continues at coordinate 1,203,941 of OZ253442.1, read as the reverse complement.
TTGAGTCAGCAGGTGACGCAGCGCGAAAGCACCGGTGGCCTTCGCGGCAAAATTCTCCAGAAGCACCGTCGGTTCGAGATTTGGATCTTGCTCGTGGGCTTGGCGCACGCATCCCACCGTCTTCCCCTCGTGGAAGAGCGGCAAAGCGCCTTCTCGGTCTATCTCGTCATTGATGTCCCCCAAGAGTTTCCCCTCCAGGGGTCCGAGGCCCTCCTGACTCCACCCTCGGCACCTCCAGGGGTCTTCCTGACCGGATAGCCACTCGTATTCAAGCCAGACCAAGTCAAACTGGTCCGCTTCCTTCATGAGGAGAAAGAAATCCGGCTGGGTAAGGATCTCCCCGAACTTCCCGATTACCGGCGCGGACCCATTTGTGCGGCAAAACCAAGGCCTCGGCTCCCGATTCAGATCTTCCGGCCCCTGGTTTCCGATGAACACCTGATGAGGGAGGTAATCGACCACCGATTGGAACGTCCGCAGGCGATTGGCGAATTCGGAGCGAAGGGCAGGTCGGACTGACAGTTCCCACAGAGGCTTGGCGCCGTACCGCACGAGGTCGGAAACGTGGAAGAGATGATATCCTGCCGCCATCAATTCCATCGGGAACCTCCCATTATATTTTGCCGAGCCGATGTGCCCCGCTAGCCGGCGCTCAAGCTGCGCACCTTCTCGATGGCTCCGAACAGAGAGTCCAAGTCAGTCGACAGCTTGGGGAACTCCAATTTCTCCTGGTAAAGCGCTTCCGGGATGATCGCTTCGAAGGCGGGCTCGAATATGTGGTAGAAGGGGAGATCGAGCTCCACCCCTCCCAGCGGTCCCGCGTAGCTGGGGTCACCCTTGGTGAGGGTAACCCCCATTGTTTCGATGGTGCTCGGATCCTTGGCACCCAGGACTGCGATTAGGTTCTCTTTGCCGTGCGCCTCGACGAGGCGCTTGATGGAGGCTTGGTTTTCAAAGTCCATGCCTCCCGCCGCGGTTCAGACGAAGCACTGGGTCAGTTCGAGGACCACTTCTAGTCCCCCGCCGCGCAGGCATTCGCCGATCAGGCGCCCCTGGACGCCGTCTCGCTCGCCGAAAGCGATGAATTTTCTCCCTTCAAATTCTCTCATGCCAATCTCCCATAAGACAGATTTGACGAAAGCAAATCTATTCGAAATCCCAAATCCTTACTGATATCAGATACCGCTATTCGGAGTTCCCGTGTGAGATTCGATTTCGCTTTACGGGAAAATCTCAAATCAGGCACGTAGAGGCTGATGCAATAGTCCACACAGCCGTTCGCCGTATAGATTGGCGCCGCGATGCCCACGCCGCCCACGGTCCGCTCTTGAACCCCAATGGATACCCCCTTGGCCTTGATGCGCGGAAGCTCGCGCCGCAGTTCTTCTTCGCGCACGACTGTCGAAGGGCCGACGGGCTTGAGCAGGACCTGTCGGAAATATTGGTCGGTCTCCTCCTGGCTCAAGTGCGCCAGCAGAATTTTCCCCGCCCCTCCGCAATAGAGGGGAACAAGTTTGCCGAGCTCGGCGGCCATCCGCAATTCGTGTGAGCTTTCGAACTGCATGACACACGCACGCGCATTGCCCATCTTTCTCCATAGGCACACCGTTTCTTGCGTTCGATCACGGAGATGGCGCATATGATAGGAGCTGCTGGCCACCACGTCCTGATGGACCAGGCTTCTCAGCATTCCGATGAGCCTTAGGCCCAAGACCCAACCCCGTCCGGTGCTCGTTCGCTGAATGAGACCCGACTCCTCCAAGGTTCGCGTAAGTCGGAGTGCGGTGCTCTTGGGGAATCCCGAAAGCTTGACCACTTCCGGGAATGTCAGGACCGGCCGCTGGGAGGTAAAAAGGTCCAAGATGGACAACAACTTTTCGAGTAGTTTCATTTTCCGGACCTCTTATGCTAATTTACGGAACTTTCTCATTAACTCGGACAGGTGTCAAGAGGGCATTTTCCCCGTTTGAAGCTCGGGAAATGGGATGCGGACGGCGAACCTAGGCAGTTGAACTTGACATCGCTAGATGAAAAACGAACAAGAATTTGATTATGGCTCAGTCGTCGAATCTGACCTTGTCTTGCAGTGAGGCGGAACCATGAGCGTCTGCAGTCCCAGAATTCCTCCATGCCATTGTTCTTGCTCCCTTGCTTCAAATGTTGTGGCATGACGATAGGGGTTTCGCCGACTGGGATTTATTGGGCACGCCATATGGTTGACTCCGAAAAGACATCTGTTTCCATTGAAGAGGGCGAGATGCTTCCAAAGAAATTACTTTCTCGACATCCCATCCTGCGGGAGTTTCTGCTGGATCAGGCTCCCTTCGTGATTTCTCTGTTTGTCCTCGGGATTGCCGCTAACTACTTGCAGCATGGTTTCATGCCGGGAGGAGATCGACCGTATCCCCTCGCCGAAGTGGCGGTCCCATTGTGGCATCTTCTCTGGCTGGGCTTCTGGACCGGCTACATCATGGCGCTGGTGGGTGAGGCCAGCGGTCTTCTCGCGCTCCCTTACTCGATGTCTGTGCTGAATTTTCAGACGCTCGCCGTAACCCCCACCCACCTTCTCATTACATTCCTCAATCCCTATGGCGCGCTCATGGGCTTCTGGCGAGAGAGGCGCTGGAACCTGGACATTGCTCTGTGGCTTTGCCTCGGCACGCTGGTGGGGTCGCAGGCTGGCCCCTTCATTCGGGTGTACTTCCTGTCTCAGCCGGCTCCCATCAAGGCATTGATCGGCGCAGGGCTTTTCTATTTGGGGGGTCATCTGATGTACGAGGTCACGCCGCGGTATCTGGCCCGGAGGCGCGACCTCACAACATTCAAGGCGAAGTTCGACGCCCATGTGAAGAAAATGCTCCGAGAAGGTAAGAATCCCTCTGGCATCCCGGAGAAGGCGATGATTCATACGCTGGAGCGTTCGTGGCGGAGAATCACCATTTCCTTTTGGGATGAGAGCTATACTTTGTGTCCGCCCCTGCTGCTGCTTCTGGGGACAGGGGTCGGCCTAGTATCCTCTACGATAGGCGTGGGCGGAGGGTTCTTAATGACCCCGCTCTTGGTGAAGATTTACCGGCTCCCGATGTTTGTGGTCGTGGCCGCCTCCATCCCGTTCGTCGTGGTGCAGTCGCTCGTCGGGTTCTTCGCCTACAACGTCACTCTCCCCCTGCTCACTGGCGGTTATGTAAATTCGGAGTGGGGATGGGGCTTCCTGGTCGCTTCCTCCGCTGTAATGGGGGCATGGTGCGCATCCAAAACGCAGAAATTCGTGCCCGAACACTACCTCAAGCTGATGCTGGGGATCCTGAGCGGCCTGGGTGGCTTGGTGTATCTATTGAACTACTTGATTGGACTTCCCTTCAAGATATGAAAACACCGCCGTTCTTCCGAAAAATGAGAACTCTTCTCCTTCCCTTATTGCCGTTTGCGGTTCTCTTTCTGGCGATATTGATAGCTGCCTATCATATTGCAGTGTATCGCTGAATTCTTCCTGACGTTCCCCCCTTCTATGAAAGCCCGTTGCGCGTTAAGGTATTTTCTCAACCAGGCAGCCGCGAGTCCTATTCTTCTATCCGAGCGTTGGCTTGTGAGTCTTGCCCATCTGGGTGCTTTGAGAGGGCGACGGCTGACCTATCTTAGACCGAGCTTTGAAGCCCAAGGGGGCTCGATTTCGCCGTCGCAAGCGCGGGAAGGCGACCGTGTCTCCCTCTCACTCATGCGGCCTGCCGCTGCATCTGATGATAGAGTCACCTTATCCACCGATTGCAGACAGCCGCCACAATCACGCTGGTGGGTTTTCTGGCCTCATGTATCTTGAGGGCAAGTCACGGCAACCCCGCCGCCGCAAAAGCCGCGGCCGCCACGATGACAAACAGCTTTCTACCCATGATGTTCTCCCCTGTGTGATGTGTGCCGATGCACCGAGTGGTTTCCGGTTACTCCTCCAGGAACACACAATGCTCCGGAGGTAATTCGATAGTCACTTCCGATCCCGCCGAGACGTTCATGTCCGATAAAGACTCCACCTGAAGCTCCTCGCCCGCGAGATCCATGACGTACTGAACGTGCTTGCCGTAGTACTGCCGCTTGAGGATCCGTGCCGTATACCGGTTGGACTCGGGAGAAGGCGCGCCCGGATGAATCTGAACGAGTTCGGACCGGATGCAGAAGTGCACCTCCTCCCCCGTGGGGGGGGCCTGCCTGGCGCCCAGCGCCACGGCGACCGGCCCGAACTTCGTGTCCACCCGGATCGCGCCGTTGGCACCGGCCCCGCTGGCCACCGACCCGGTGAAAATGTTCGAGGTCCCCATGAAATTCGCCGCGAAACGGGTCTTTGGGGTCTCGTAGATCTCCTCGGGCGGGCCCTGCTGGACCATGACTCCCTGATTCATCAAAACGACCCGATCCCCCAGGACCATCGCCTCGGCCTGATCGTGGGTGACGTAGATGAACGTGATGCCCAGCCGGTCGTGGAGGTCGGCCAGCTCCCCGCGCATCTCAACCCTGAGGTTGGCGTCGAGGTTCGAGAGAGGCTCGTCCAGCAGAAGAAGGGAGGGTTCGACCACGATCGCTCGCGCCAGGGCCACGCGCTGCTGCTGTCCGCCCGAGAGCTCGGTGGAGTAGCGGCCCTCGAGGCCGTCGAGTTGGACGAGGGAAAGGGCGTTCATCACTTTCCTTTCGATCTCGGCCTTTTTGATCTTCCGCACTTCGAGCCCGTAGGCCACGTTCTGGAACACCGACTTGTGCGGCCAGATGGCGTAGGACTGGAACACCATCGACATTTTCCTGTGGTCCGGGGGAAGCATCTCGTGGCGGGTCGAGATGACCCGGCCGCCAATGGCGATCTCGCCCGCGCCTGGCTGGAGGAAACCCGCGATCAGCTTGAGGAGCGTGGTCTTTCCGCACCCACTCGGGCCGAGCAGCACCACCGATTCGCCCTCTTTGAATTCGAGCGAAAGGTCATTGACGGCGATGGTCTCGCCGAAGGCCTTCGTCAGGCCGTTAATGGATAGATCCGGCATCGGTTTCCCGCCTCACATCTCGAACGCGCCCTTTCCCACGATTCTGCGGGAAAGCCCGATAAGAGTCAGATTAACGCAAAATACGAGGAACGTCAGGGCGCCCAGGGTTCCCATCTCCGCCTCTTCGATGTATTCGAAGATGAGGATCGAGATCACCTCGAGCCCGCCCGTGTAGAGCATGATGGAAGTCGCCATTTCGCGGAATTTCAGGCAGAAAATGATCGTTCCGACGGAGAGCAACGCCTTCTTCATGAGAGGAAGGGTGATGTCCTTCATCGTCTTGGCCCAGTGCGCCCCGAGGATGCGCGAGCTCTGCTCAAGCTCCTCGTGAATCTGCTTCAGGGAGGCCCGGGCGAACATGAAGGCGATGGGCGTTCCCTTGACGAAGTAGCCGATGAGGAACAGCCAAAGGGTGCCGTAGAGCGGGAGCGGGCCGCCCGCGAACGCGAGCACGAGCGCCACCCCGAGGGCGACCCCGGGAAACGCCATTCCGATCATCGAAAGCAGCGCGAGGCCCTCCTTTCCGGGCACATTCGTTCGTTCGACGATCCACGCCATGACAAAGGTAAACCCGATACAGACAAAGGCGGCGCCGACAGCGAGCTTGAAACTGTTCGTGAACGCGCGCACCACGACGTCCGAGGTGGTGAACAGGTTGATGTAGTTCTCGAAAGTGAGATTGGAAAATGAAAGCGGAGCGCCCCAGATGCGCAGGATGGAGGACTCGAAAAGCGCCAGCATCGGGAGAATGATGCTCACGAAGACGATGCCGTACGAATATGCCCCGAGAGCATATTTCCACCGGCCGATATCCACCAATTGGGGCTGAGGAGATTTGCCGGTGATGGTGACGTATTGCTTCCGCCCCAGATAAAAGCGCTGGAGGACCAGCAAGATTGCGGTCACGATGACAATCGGCGTCGCTGCCGTCGCGGCCATGTGGAATTGGGGCGGATCGTTCGAAAACAGGGTATAGACCTGGGTCGATAGGGTCTGGATATGGACAGGGTTTCCCACAATGGCCGGCGCTCCGAAAACGACAAAACTCTCCAAAATTACGAGTATGAGCCCTGACAGGATAGCCGGGGTGACAATGGGAAGGGTCACGGTCCGCATCACCCGGAAGTTGTTGGAACCCAGGATCCGGGCGGCCTGCTCGTAGCTCGGGTCCATGTTGTCGAGCGCCGAGACGACCGAGAAGAAAAGGAAAGGATAGACGAACAACCCCATTACGAAGGTCATCCCGGCGAAACTGAAGATGTTGAACAGCGGTGTGTCGGTCGAGAAAATCCACATGAATGCCTTGTTCAATATGCCCGCCCGGGGACCGAGCAGGACAATCCATCCAATCGCCCCCAGGAAGCTCGGGGTGGCGAAGGTGAGCACCACCATGGAGCGGATGAATCCCCGGAAAGGCATGTCCGTCCGGGAAACTCCCCACGCCATCGGAAGCGCTACAACGAGGGAAAATATGGATGTCCCGATTGCAAGCTTGATCGTGGTCCAGAAAGCATCGAGAAGTTCCGGATCAGAGAAAAAGGTCCTGTAGTTGTTCAGGGTCCACACTTGTACGTCGTAGTCGTACAGGCTTCGCTTGAACAAAATTCCAAGAGGGTAGAGGACAAAAAATCCGAGGATAATGGCGGTGGCGAGAAAAATAAGCGAGCGAAGGGCTTCATGGCGCCAGCCGCGCACTGCCCCCACGAGGCCCAACCAGAGAGAACCGCGACTTGACGTTGCTACCGCCATACCATTTCCTTAAATTTCTATTGATTCTCGATCAGCTCGCGGGTCTTGGGATCGAGGTTGCGAGGTTCTTCTTTGAAAAAGCCGTAGTGCATCTGGGAGTAGACTTCGAAAGAGTCGGAGTCGAGCTGGGCGCCGAAACCCAAAACATCGTAGACGAAGCCTCTGTCTTTGTGAATATTCCTCTCCTCGACGGGCCGAAAGACGTCGGCACGCAGAACTACGTCATCGTCAATTTCGAGCGGAACGTCCCAGTCGATGCGCATGCCGCCTCGAATTTCGCTTTTGTACTAGCTCATTTCTCCCCTCATTGTGTCTGCTCTGACGCGGCTTTAACGAATAGATCTCTCTGTCCATTTAAGCACGAAGTTGCGCTTAGCTTTCCTCTTGGGGCTGTCCTAGCTAAGTACGTTTCTGTCTCAAAATGATCCATGTCTTCAATTGGTTAAGCAGTTCTCGGTGATCACCTCCGTTGAACCGCCATTCGCACTCCTTCAGGAACAGGTGAAAGCTCTGTTTCGGGACGCCATTGAAGCGCCGTAAATGCCGCTTCGCCTGGTTCCAGAAGTTCTCGGTCCCGTTGATATGGCTCCGCTCATCGACGAACCGCTCCGAGTGATTGATCCGAACATGGTGGAAGTCCGAAACGTCCAGGGCATCATAGCTCGAAAAACCGTCCGTATAGACGATGCTGTCAGGCCGGATCATACGCTCCATAATCGGCATCAACGTGGCAGTCCGGGCATTGGGGATCATCGCCGTGTAGACTTTCCCACCTCGCTTCAAAAGCCCGAAAACCGGGACTTTTCCGCCAGCGCCTCGACCCCGCTTGCCTTTGCGGCGGCCGCCAAAATAACTCTCATCAACCTCGATCTCTCCGGCAAAAGGCGAGGCCTTCTCCATTGCCTCGGCAATCACCTTGCGAAGCCGAGTATAAAATGAGACCGCCGTGTTCCGGTGGACGCCAACCAGTTCGGCTGCCGCCCGAGCCGTCGTACCGGCAACGAAGTGCTCAATCAGACGACCGCGCTTCCAATCACTGAGCCGGCTTTTCCTCTCGTACATCACGCCATCCTAGACTAAACAAGCCGCTTAGCTAGGACAGCCCCATTCCTCTTTTACCTGCTCGGCGAGCTTCTCTTTTTTCAGCCGCGCGACCTCCTCTTTTAGATCGTCGATCACGTCTTTTCCCCAGAAGATCTTGCCCTCCACCACGAAGCAGGGGATGCCGAAGATCCCGAGACTCTTTCCCTGGGCGCGCTGGCTCTGGAGCGCGCCGAAGTAGCGCTTCTCCTCGATCACCTTCCGGATCTCATCCCCGTCGAGGCCCACATCCTCCCCGAGCCGGGCGAGCACGTCGGGGCTCTCCAGGTCGAGGTTGTCCACCCAGAGGGCCTGGTACACCCGGTCCCGGAACCCCACGAACTTGCCCATGTCCCGGGCGTAGAAGGAGGTCATGTGGGCGTTCGTGGTGCGGTAGCTGTTCTTTGAGACGACGATGATATCCACTCCGTACTTGTCCGCTAGGGGCTTGTGCACCTTCTGGTAGACTTCCTGCCGCTCCTCCGGCGTGAAGGACTTGAACGGGGCGCCGGGCGGCCTTCCCTCCCAGCTCACCCACTCGACCTCCACGTCCGGATCCTGCTCCAGAATCGGGATTCCACCGACGGTGGCCACATAGCAGTAGGGTCAGGTGAAATCGGAATACTTCACCACCACGATGGGCTCTTTCAGCTCGCTCATTCAAGAACCTCCTCTTTCAGCTCACTCATCCAAGAACCTCCATCACATGACGCACCCGCCCTCTCAACGATGCGCTTAAGGGCCCTCAGCCCAAATAATTGGGCCCCGGCTCCCGCGGGGACGAGACACACTTCGAACACCTCTATCATTTCTTCGATGGTGGCGCCGTACTCCAGCGCCCTCTTGCAGTGGATGGCGACGCCCTCCTCGTCCGTCCTGAAGGCCATCAGGGCCGCGGCAATTGTTTCGCGCGTCTTGTGGGGCAAGAAGCGGCCGGGCTTGTCCGGATTGAAGAAGCCCCAGCCTATCTCGGAGTACGGTTCGAAGTAATCCGGGTCCAGTCGGGCGCCAAAGCCTAGGGCCTCGTCGATCCGGCCTTGGTCCCGGCTCATCTTCTCGGTGATACGGCGGATTCTTTTTCCGCGAGGGCCCCCAGGCCCACCAATTGGATCTTTCAGTCCTCCCCCTTCGTCGGCAATCCGTTTGAGGATCCTCAGGCCCCTCAGTAGGTGCGGAGTTCCCCCGGGGAGGCCACTCACCTCGAACGCCTCCAGGACTTCCTCCATGGTGGAGCCATGCTGGAGCGCCCTTTTGCAGTGGTGGTAGGCGTCCTCCTCGCTCCCCCTGAGAGCCACGACGACGGCGGCGATGATTTCCCGATTCTTCTGGGGCAGGTGGCGAGGTCTATCCGGATTGAAGAAGCCCCAGCCTATCTCGGAGTACGGTTCGAAGTAATCCGGGTCCAGTCGGGCGCCAAAGCCTAGGGCCTCGTCGGTATAGCCCCGGTCCCGATCCATCTTCTCGGTAATGCGGCGGACCCTTTCCTCGCGAGTCTCCGAGGAGGCTCCAGCGCGCGGACTCTCTAACCCGTTCCCGGGCTCTTTCAGTCCGCCCTTTTTGCCGGCGATTTCCTTGAGAACTCTCAGGCCCATCAGGAGAAGCGGGTGTCCCCCCGCGAAGCCGGCAACCTCGAACGCCTCCAAAATCTCCTCCATGGTGGCGCCATGCTCCAGCGCCCTCTCGCAGTGGAGTGTAGCGCCAGGTTCCGTTGGATCCTTCTTCCAGAGGACCGAGCATGTGACGATCGCGGCGAGAATCGCCCGCATCTTTTCGGGCACATGGCGGGGCTTATCCCGATTGAAGAAGCCCCAGCCCACCTGGGAGAACGCCTCGAAATAATCGGGGTCCACCTCCACCCCGAAGAGAACGCCATCGTTGGGCCGGCCGCGGTCCCGGCTTAACTTCTCCTTGATACGGCGGATCCTCTGCTCGCGAGTTTCATGCGTCAATTGAAACCCTCCTCAAAGTGGTTCGACATATCAGATGGATCTACTGTTATTCATTTTACTCATTTGTGTTTCCCCATGATTTTATCAAACTTTTTCAGCAGTTTCGTCTTGTTTGCCAGCAGCCATTTATAATCCGGCGTTTCCCGATTCAACCCGCTGAGGGACGGCGCCCCTTTGGGCAATGGCATATCTTTGCGAACCCCAAAATAACTTTGTTGGACTATGAGATTCTGATAGAATTTGCTGAGCTCGAATTCCATCCACAGCTTTGCCGCGTTGGGGTGGCCGCCGTGTTTCCAGATTACGGAGCCGCCAAGAAACATCGGCGTGACATCTTCCATTAATGCTATCCCGATGGGTTCCCCCTTCCTCCTGAGCTTATTCGCTACGCTGACGACGCCAGGTCCGATATCCCGCTCTCCCCGAATGATCGTAACCTCGCCGGCCTTACTCTGCATAACGATCAGAGGACGGTTCCTCGCGAGTTTTTTGTAGTAATTCCAACCGTATTTCTTTAATAAGACGCCGAAAGTGGCGAGCCCCGATCCCGTTGAAGGAGCTGCCATGACGATCCGGTCCTTCCATTTGGGGTCCAAAAGGTCTTTCCAAGTTTTCGGCACTTCCGACTTGGCCACCTTCTTGGTGTTGTAGGTGATGGCCATATTAAGAACATACTTGTCGTTGATGAAGTTTTCCCTCGGTCGCAAGATGGGGTCCATCATGCTTTTGTTTTTCGGTTGATAAGGGATCACTTCCTTCTCTTTCCCCCACCGGATCAGCGCCGTCCTGTCGCCGATGCAAATGATATCGACCCTTTGCCGTCCCGCCATGCGCTCGGCTTCGACTATCCGGATGACACCCTTGCTCGACTTCCGCGTGTGATCCACCTTGATGCCGAACAATCTTTCAAACTCCTTGCTCGCCGGGATCATGATCTTGCGCCGGTGAGAGCAGTAGATAACGAGCTTGCCTTCCTTCTTCGCGGCGGAAACGAGTTCGGGAGGATACTCCGAACCAATAGCAGGAGCTGTTCCTATCGCTGCCGTACAAATCACGATGCCAAGGTACCTGATCGCCCAATTCTTCATTTTATTTTCCTCCACAAAGTGGAACAACACCGAAGTGCGAGGCCACTTTTTGGCCTCCCCCATCCCTGAGCATCCGAAGTCCCTTCAACCGAAATTTCCCATATACTCTGAAATTATACGGCAACCGCCGCCCGTTCTCAAGTTTCGCGCCATTGGCTCGCCTTAGAGAAATCAAGAGGTTTTGATCGGCTATGAAACCCCTATATCTTATTGAAATTATTTTGGATATATAAATTTTCCGAACTTGTTCAGAATCTGCCTTCTGCAATTCGTAATCAAAACGAAAGCGGGTTCATTAAAACTTCTGCGCATCCCGGCGGGTACCTGTCGTCGAACCATTCAACCGTGGGGTGATGGGGGTCAGGAAAGCATGGGTCCAAACCGACTACGCCGCGCAATACCAACAACTGCCTCTGGCGCCGGCGACGATCTCACCCGACGACTGAATGTATGTGGACGACCCCTTGAACGCAAGCATGTTGTTCGAACGGTTCGGTACGCGGTCAGGCGCAGTCTTATGTCAGACCTCTCGATTTTGGCGCTTCACTCTTGCCGCGGGCCCGTATGGAGATGCGCGGATCGGGTCCGAATCGCTTTGGCGGGCTCGAAGCCCTTGCATCGTCACTGGTTTTCCCAATCCCGTCTCATTGACCGTTTTCCCTTACCCGTCCTCCGACCTGCCGACATTCCCTGCGTCATCCATGCGCCACCCGCCCCACCACCCACCACACCTTGCCGAAGACGTGGACGTCCCGGGCGAGGCATGAATAGGGGGCGTAGTCGGGGTTGGCGGAGATCAGCCTGAGCCGGGGCGGTTCGTCCCCGTCCGCCGCATCACGGTGGACCACCTCGACCCGCTTGACGACCAGCCCGTTGCCGTCCCAGAGCAAGTACTTCTCGCCCGTGACCGGCAGCTTGTTCGAGGCGTCGACCAGGATGCGGTCACCCTCGCGCATCTCGGGCTCCATCGAGTTGCCCCGCACCCTGATGATGCGCAGGTTCCCGAGCGCGGCGCCCGACTCGTAGCGGATGATGTTCAACGGCCAGCCCCAGCGCTCGAGTTCCGGGGCGCGCTCGCCGGTGAGCGCCTCGGCGACGGCGGCCTCCGACGTGATCTCCGGGACGGCCACCACCGGCGCGCCGGGAAGCCCGGGCAGCGGCCCGGGCCGCTTGCGCGTCATGGGTTTTCGTTTCGGCACGGTCTCGTGGCGGAGTTCCTCAGGGTCGCATCCGAGGAGTTCGGCCAGGGTTTCGCTATCGCGGTATCCGAGCACCACGGGCACGCCGCGGTCAACGTACTGCTGCAGATAGGTCTGGTTGCGGCCGATGGCCAGCGATACCGCGGAGAGGGTGAGGTCGTTGCTCCGCAGGAGTTCCTTCAGCCTGAGACGGACCGGGTCGCGCCGGAGCGCCTCCCTCTCGTCCTTTTTTCCGTACTCGTTCATTCTGCCCCCTTTCATTCCACCGTCGCGGGAAAATCCCCGTTTTTTTTGCCGCATCCCTGCGCAGCCGGGCGCAAATGTGGGCGCAAACTTAATGTAAACTAAGGTTATACACTACGTAAAACTATTGTCAAACAAAAATGATTCCCTTATGTTCGCCTGCATGAAGACGTTCGATACCCATACCGACATGACTTCGGACGATCGTTTGAGGCGGATCGTTGCGGCCTGGCGCGCGCGCCACGGGGTGTGCGTGAGTCGCTTCGGGATAGACGCGCTGGGCGATCCGGATTTCGTGGCCTCGCAGTTACGGGGGCGTTCGGTGCGCCTGGTGACGGCGGACCGGGTGCTGGCCTTCATGGGGTATCCGCCGCTGGGTCCGGTCTTCCGGCGCGAGGTCGAGGCGTTCCTGGCCGTGTCCGGGACCAAGCCCTCGGTGCTGGGCGAAGAAGCCGTCTGTAATCCCTCCTTCGTGGGAAGGCTGCGCAGGGGGTACCCGCCACTGCTCAGGACGGTCGACCGGATGCGCGCCTGGATGGCTGCGCACGCGAGGGAAGATGAGCTCCGGGCCATCCGGGACAGGCTGACGGACATAACGGACCCTTTCGCCGGGAGGACACCCGGCGCATTCACAGCAAAGGCCCCGACCACCGGGGCCGATTTCGAACGGAAAGGAGAAATGCGCATGAACGAGAACGGCAGGAACTACCTAAGCACACGGGAGGCGGCGGAATGGCTGGGCCTCTCGCCGAGGACGCTGGACCGCTACCGTGTGAGCGGCGAGGGACCGGTATTCCACCGCTTCGGCTCCCGGGTTCGCTACCTGCTCGCCGACATCGAGGCGTGGGCCTCGGCGCGGCGGCGGGTGTCCACGTCCGACGACGGAGGGGCCCTGGCCCTGGGGAGGAATACGCGATGAAAAACTTCTTCTTTGGAAAACACGTTCTAACGGCGCTCATTTGGGCGCTCTGGCGTCTGGATGCTGCCTGGGCCACGACGGACACGACGTTCGCGGGTCCGCTCGGCACGGTGACCGGGATCGTCTCGGGCACGGGCGGACAGCTCGCGGCCGCGCTCGCGGTGGGCGCCGCCCTGGTGGGTTCGGTCATGCGCTTCAACGCCGCGCAGTTGGCGGGCGCGGTCGGGGTGGGCATCGCGGCAGGCGCCGGGACGGGCGTCGTCACCGGGCTGGTCGGCACGGCGATCATATGAGGGGGGCCGTGAATGAGCGATCAGGCGAAGCACGCGATCCCCTCGCGCCTGGACGACCCCGAACGCTGGCTGTTCTGGACACTGGACGAGGCGGCGGCCCTTCTGGGGCCGGCTCTCCTGGGGCTGGCGGCCAACGCCTTCGTGACCGGTCTCCTGAGCGGTCTTGCGGGCTGGGCCCTGCTGCGCCGGGCCAAGCGGGGAGGCGGGGCGGATGTCGCGATCTGCGCGCTCTACTGGTTCCTGCCGGGCTTCGTGCTGGGACTCAGGGGCGCACCGCCGAGCCACCTGCGCCGCTTCACCGGATGAGGAGGATTTAATGAGACGCGACATGATGGAAGCGCAGAGGCGGCAGGTGAGGGACGGGCGCGCGGCGCTGGCCGTGCTGCTCGCCCTCTCGCTCCTGGCCAACCTGGGACTGAGCATCGCTCTCGCCTCGGTGGAGCGCATGACGGTGCTGGTCCCGGCGGTCACGGGACCGGCGTGGGAGGTCGGCGGCGGGCGGGCCGGGAGCAGGTACTTGGAAGACATGGGGCGGACCGTCGCCGTGACGCTGCTGACGCTGACTCCCGAGAACGCGGAACACGCCCGCGAGGCGGCGGCGCGGCTCGCCCACGCCTCCGCCCGCGGCGCGATCGGGGCCTGGGTCGCGGCCGAAGCCGGTCGCATGGCGCGCCGCGACCTCTCGACGGCCTTCTATCCCGGTCGTATCGAGGCGGACACCGGAACGCTCACCGTCGTGGTGAGCGGGGAACTCGCGACCTGGGTGGGGCGCGAGCCGGTATCTCGCGCGAGGAAACGCTACCGGCTGTCCTTCCGCGTGGACGCGGGCCGGATCGGGCTGCTTCGTTTCGAAGAACTGGAGGAGAAAAAATGACGCGAACGAGGAATACCCCCAAAAACCTGGCTGCCCCGCCGGTCGCGGCGCTCCTCCTGGCGGCGATCTTCCTCTGGTCGGCGGCTCCGGCGTCTGCGATGCAGATACTCGAAGCCGCCGACCACGCGGAACTGGAAGCCGTGATATCGGACCGGGCGGTGAGCCGTATCGCGCTGGCGGACGATCGGGTCGCGCGCGTGATCCGAGGACCGGATGGTTTCGCGGTGGAGCACGACAAGTCGCGCGGGGACATCTACCTGCGGCCTTTGGACCACGAGAACCTCGCCCGCAAGCCCGTGACGCTGTTCATCGGGACGGTGAAAGGCTTCACCTACCTACTGACGCTCCGGGCGACCGAGCAGGGTTCCGCGCAGATACTGATCCGGAACGCGGCCGCGGCGCAAGAACCGGCTATTCCGAGACCGGGCGACCGTCGCGTGGGCGCGCTGGTGGCGCTCGTGCGCGCGGTGGCGCGGCGCGAGATTCCTCCGGGCTACGTGATCGAGAGGCGGGCGGGAACGCCCGAGACGGAGGGCCTCACGCTTATCGAGGTCTGGCGCGGGCCGCGCTTTATCGCGCGCGTGTTCGAGGCGGACTTAAGTCTGGGGGACGACTTCGAAACACTCATGCAAAGTCTCGCGCCGGGCGTCGCCGCGCTCTGGCTGGCGGAGCCTGCGAGCGGCCCCTCGGGCGGACGGCTCGCCGTGGCGGTGCGCGAAGCCTCCCGGATGGGGTCGGCGCGATGAGTGGACAGGATAAAACCCCGATGGACCCGGAGAGCAGACGGGTCCGCGGGCGACAGCTGCTGCTGTTCTCGGGTATCGCCGCGGCGTTATTGATCGCGTTCGCGGTCTGGTTCTCGGCGGGCGGCGGCGAGGCGCCGCCGCCACGGGGCGGGATCAGGGCGGAACTGGCCGGCTCCAGATCGGCGGAGGCGGTCTGGGTGCGGCGCTCCGAGGCGCGGATAGGCCAGTTGGAAACGCGGCTCCGGGAGATGGAAACCAAGAGCCGGCGCTTCGAGGGGGAGAACGCCAAGCTCCGCGAGAGCCTCGCGCGGGGCGCCGAGGACGGCCGGATGGTGATCGACCGGCAGGCGGCGATGATCGAGGAGATGCGCAAGAGGCTCGAAACCCGCCCGGCCGCGCCGGTTCCGGCTAAACGGACTGCTCCGGGTTCGAAGGGAGGCCGCCCCGCTTCCGGCGGGAGGGCCTCCGCTGCGCCGGGCGACCTTGGCGCACCCATCACACCGATGATCCGGGAGTTCGAGACCGGTGCGGGACCGGCAGGTAAAAACACCCCTGACACGGGACCCCGTCCGCTTTCCTCCTGGCTGCCCGCGGGCGCCTACGCGGAGGCGGTGGTGCTGGCCGGTGTGGACGCCTCGGTGGGCGTCTCCTCCCAAGGCGACCCGCGGCCGGTATTGCTGCGACTGACGGGCAAGGCGAAGAGCGCGGCTTCGGACGGAGAAGCGCTCGAAACCGACGTTGCGGGCTGCACGCTGACGGGCGCCACCTACGGGGACCTTTCTTCGGAAAAAATCTACGTGCGGCTGCAGACCATGACCTGCGCCGGGCCGGATCCCGAGACCGTGATTGAGACGAAAGTCACGGGTTTCGTCGCGGGCGGCGGGAAGGCCGGCGTGCGGGGTCCGGTGGTGAGCCGCGAGGGCGCGCTGGTGGAAAAGGCCTTCTTGGCGGGTCTGGTATCCGGCGCGGGGGAGACCGCGGCCAACCTGCTTCAAACCCCGACCGGGACGGAGGGCGCCGCGAACGCGGCGGGCCTCCGCGATCTGGGCCGCGCGGGTCTGGGCGCCGGCGCTGCATCGGCCGGGCGCAGGGTCGCCGATTACCTGATCCGCCGGGCCGAGCAGTACCAGCCCGTAATCCAGTTGCAGACGGGTACGCGGGTGACGGTCGTGTTCATCGAGGGCGCCCGGATCGACGGGCGTGAGGAGAAGAAGAAAAAAACAGGCGACAAGCAGAGGAGAAACGGATGAGTACTACGATCCATCAACGAACCGGAAAACCCTGGCGGCCGATCACGATGCTCCTGGGAGCGGCGCTCCTCGCCGGCTGCGCGGGGGGTAGCCACGTGGGCGAGGCCTGGCAATGCCCCCTGGCGCAGGGCGTGGCGTGTGCGAGCGTATCCGAGGCGGACCCTGCGGTCTCGGCGCAGGAAGAAGCACGAAAGACTGCCTTCCCGGTCCCGCTTCGCCGCGTGGAAACTCCCGTGTCCGAAACCCTGGGCGGCTTCCTCGCCTGGTTCGCCGAACTCTTCAGTCCCGACGAGGAACACGACGAAGGCGCGGCTACCGCCGAACCATTATCCCTGCCACCGGTGCAAGACACCCCCGCTCCGGCCGATGAAAACTTCCGCACGAAGGAGAGGATCGCGCGGATATGGATCGCGCCCTTCGTGGACGCGGAAGGCGTCTACCGCGAAGGGGGCTGGGTGCGGGTCGTGGTCGAGCCCGCGAGTTGGAGGCTACCGTGATCGAACGTTTGAAGGATTTGCTCAAAGGACCTGACGCGCTCCAGCCCTGGACGCTCCCGGCCATGCCGGCGCCGCTCGTCGACTTGCTGCCCTGGCGGGCCTGGGACGAGGCGGGCGAGTTCTACGTCAACGCCGCGAGTTGCGGCTTCGTTCTGGAACTCCCGCCCTTCGCGGGAATCGACGAGGGGACGCTGGACGCGCTGGCCGGGACCCTGGCCGACTCGGCGCCCGAGCGCTCGGTGGTGCAGGTCATCCACTGGACGAGCCCGCGCTACGGGGCGGCGATCAGGGACTGGGCGCAACCTAGGGAGGGAGCGGGCGGCCTGCAAGCCGTGATGGCGGCGCGCCGCGAGGCCCTCTTCTCGGGCGCCGGCTGGCGCCCGCTTCATGCGGGCGGGCCGCCGTTCACGCTGAACGACTGCCGGGTGTTCCTGACGGCCTGCCTGCCGGGCCGGCCGGGACCGGCGTCAGAGACCGCGCTCGGCGGCTTCCGCCGTGCGCTCGAGGGCGCTCTCGCCTCGATCGGGACCTGGGCGCGAAGGCTCGAGCCGGACGGGTTGTTATCACTCGCGGCGGAACTCACGGCGCCCGACCCGGAGGGAGAACACGACGGCGGGCTTAATCGTCCCGAGAGGCGCTGGTCGCCGCGCGACCCGATTCACCTGCAGTGCGCGGCGCCCGGCCGTGCGATGAGCGTGGCGCCGGCGGGGCTGGTCTTCCACCATCCCGCGGGGACGGACGTGGCGGTGCGCGTACTCTCCGCACGCGCATATCCTGAGGTCTGGCCCGGCTGGCGCGGCAACGCGCTGATCGGCGATTTCCATCGCGACTTTCTGCAGCCGGGCGCCCCGGTACTGACCGCGCTCACCGTGATGATGGGCGAGGCGGCCGACGGTGAGCGCGCATTTCTCAAATCCGCCCGGGCGACGCAACAGGCGGGCACGGGCATCGCGCGCTACCTGCCCGGCCTCCCGGAGAAGGCCCGGGACTGGCGCTTCGTGACCGAACGGCTCAAGGAAGGCGAGCGCCTGGTCCGGGCGAGTTACACCATCTGTGTCTACGCGCCGCTCGACGGAATCGACGAGGCCGAACAGGCGGTGCGCGCCATCTACCACGGCCAGGGCTGGCGCTTGGGGGCGGAGCGCTACGCCCACCTGCCGGGTTGGCTCTCCTGCCTGCCCATGGTCCCGGCAGGCGGACTCGACGCCGACCTCGCCCGGATGGGCCGGATGAAGACCCTGCTCACCTCATCCGCCGTGAACCTCGCCCCCGTGCACGGCGAGTGGCGCGGCCAGCGTACGACGCCCGACGCGCCGCCCGCATTGTTGCTGGTGGGGAGGCGGGGCCAGCCCGCCTGCTGGTCCCCCTTCGCCAACGAGGCGGGGAACTACAACGTAGCCGTGACGGGAAAATCGGGCTCGGGCAAGTCGGTTCTCATGCAGGAGCTCGTCGCCGGCATCGCGGGCGCGGGCGGGGAAGCCGTGGTCATTGATGATGGGCGTTCGTTCCAGCACACGGCGGAAGCCCTGGGCGGCGCCTTCATCGCCTTCGGCAAGGACCCCGCGCGGTTGAACCCCTTCGCCATGATCGATGCGGAGACCGCGGCGCGCGACGGCGACTACCGGGAGGAATGCTTCGCCATGCTGGCCGCCGTGGTCGGGCGCATGTGCAGGAGGCGCGGCCGGATCGACGACATCGAGGCGGCGCTGATCGATGAGGCCATCGCGCGCGCCTGGGAGGAGTCCGGAAACGACGCGGATCTGGGCGCCGTGCAGCGGGGACTCGAGGCTGCGGGCGACAGGCGGGCGTCCGACATGGCGCTCGCTCTCGGCCCCTGGCGCCCGGGCGGCGCGCTTGGACGGCTATTCGAGGGGGGCGAGACCCCCGCTCTGGACGCCGCGCTCACCGTGTTCGAACTCGCGGAACTAAAGGGCCGGGGCGACCTGCAGGGCGTGGTGCTCATGCTCGTGGTCTTTCTCGCCACCCAACGCATGTACCACGGCCCGAGGACGCGGCCCAAGGCGATCGTTATCGATGAGGCATGGGACCTGCTCTCGGGCGAGGACAGCCGCGCGTTCCTGGAGGGCGCGGCGCGGCGGGCGCGCAAGTATAGGGGCGCACTCGTCACCGGCACCCAGAGCGTGAACGACTATTACGCCAACCCCGCGGCGCGGGCGGCCTGGGACAACGCCGACTGGACGATCTTCCTGGCCCAGAAGGACGAGTCCGTCGAACTCCTCAAACAGGAAAAGCGCATCCACTGCGACCCCGGCATGGAGCGGGCGCTCAAGAGCCTCGCCACCGTGGACGGGCGCCACGCCGAGTTGGTGCTGCACGGTCCGGACGGGTGGCGCGTGGCGCGGCTGGTGCTCGACCGCGCATCGTCCGCGCTCTATTCATCGCGCGGGCCCGCCTTCGCCGCCATCGAAAAATTGAAGGAAGAGGGCCTCAGCACCGAGGAGGCGGTCGCGCGCATCGCGGAGGACGGCGGGCCGTGAGCCCCTTCATCCCCTGATACCCGAATACGAACCAGGAACAGGAAACCACCAACGGGAAAGGAGAAACCGCATGAACGCGAAAAGAAGGATATCCGCACACGCAGCGGGCGGGACGGAGGATCGACCCCTCGATTGGCCGGGGGACCCCGAATCGCTGACGGCCGAAGCGGTCGACTTCGAGGCCCTGGCCCACGTGCTGGCCAACACCTGCCGAAGGGGCGGGCGACTCAAGCGCTTCCATTCCCTGGCGGCCCACGCGGTGACGATGAGCGAGGCGATAGAGGACCTGGGCGGACCCGGGAGCAGGCGCGTCCGGGAGGCGGCGCTCTACGCGCTGCTCTCTCAAGCGAGCGTCGCGTGGCTGGGAGCCGACGCCGCCTCCTCGCTGCGGCCGACGGACCGCATGAGACGGCTCTGCGGGCGGGTCGAGGCGGTCGTGCTCGAGGCGGCCGGACTTGAGGGAGAACCTTCTGCGGAACAGGCGGAGCTTTTGCGCTTCATCGCCCGGATGGCGGAAGCCGCGGAGGCGCGCGACGTCCCCGGAGCGGGCGAGGGCGCGGCCACGTCCGTCGCCTTTCCGCCGCTCGATCGCCGCATCAGGCTACTCGATCCCGCCCGGGCGGCGCGGCTCTGGCTCGATCGTTTCCACGACCTCAAGAGACCGCCGGACGCGGGCGGGAGCGCCGCGGCGCCCCGCACTGATGAGGCCGGCGAAAGTAACGAGGAGAAACAAGATGGAGCGCACGTACGGACGGCGCCGGAGGCGTCGTCGGAACGCTCGCCCCTGGCCGGAGGCTCACGCGATGCGGCCTGATCGCAGGCGACGGCCTGGACGCGGGCGGCGGCCTGAACGGAAGCGGAGCGTCCAGGTCTTCGAGGACACCGAGGGCGTGTTCCGCGCCGCTATCGCAGCGCGCGTGCTCTCGGCCGATCCCTGCGATCCGCTCTACGCGGGCCGCTACCTCTACATGTTCCATGACGAGGAGGGAACGGCCTGGTTCAGGCGGTACGACGCCAGGGCATGGATATCGATGAGTGCGCGGCGTCGTGCGGCGGGAGAGCGGTCATGAGCGGGTTCCCGGCGTTCGCAGCCTCCCTGCTCCTCGCGGCCGGCGTGGCCGCGGCCGTCTCGGCAGTGACGGTGCGGGCCTCCCTCGAAAATGTCCCGCGTATCGCGAGCGTACGTCTATCGAGCCTCACGGCGGACTACGTGACCAGGACCCTCCGGGAAGGCGGAAACAACGAGGAGGCTTTGGGTGCGGCCCGCGCCTGGGCCAGGCGATTGGAAGAGACGCTCGCAAAGACGGCGGCTCGCCACGGAGCCATCCTACTCACGGCGGGCGCGGTCGCCGCGGGCGCCAAGGACCTGACGGCGGAAGTCGAGGCGGCGATGGCCGCGGTCCCGCCCCGTGCGCATCCCCCGAAGGATAAGAAGGAGGATAAAAAATGATGATTACCGACGCCAAGGCGCCGGGACGCGCCAACACCCGGGGCTTCAGGTTCCTGGTCTGTATGGCCGTTCTGTCCGGACTGTGGCTCGCGGCGGCCTCGCGCGTGCACGTGAACGCGAGCACCTCCGATCCGGCGTGGGGGTATTTCGCGCTGCCGCTCATGGGCGCGCCGAAACGCGGCGACTTCGTGCTCTTCGACCCGCCGGAGGCGGCGGGATCGCCTATCCCCTACATGAAGCGCGTGCGCGGCCTGCCGGGAGAGTGGGTGGAGGTGGACGCGGAGCGCCGCATCCGCCTGAACGGCGCCCTCATCGGGACCGCGAAGAGGCGTGCGCTCAACGGACGCGAGCTTGAAGCGATCAAACCTGTAGTGATCCCGCAGGATCATTACTACGTCCACGCCGATCACGCGGACAGCCACGACAGCCGTTATGAGGAGATCGGGCTCATCCCGCTGGAACGCATCCGGGGCCGTGCCCTGGCGCTTCCCGACGTCCCGTGGCTGGGACTGAAAGGACCGCTCGCAAGTCAAAAAAAGGTGCTGCCATGAGGCGGCGTCCTCCACTATCCCGTTTGCTGTCCGTCGTGATTGCATTCGCGTTGACGCTCATGGCGGAAGCCGTGACGGCGAAGGATCTCGGCGTGCGCGGCGCGGTATGGCGCATCACGGAACCCGACCTGCTGCTCGATATCGAGGCCAGACTCAAGGCGATGGAAACTACGGGCGAACTCGCCCGCATGCGCCGCGAGGCGCTCGCCCGGGTCAGGGAGCGCGTCGAGGCGCCTCCCCGCGTCTCGGACATCCTCCCCGCGCGTGTCCGCCGCACCCGTCTGTTCGATCCTTCCGTCACGCTTGAAGAAGACGTCCGGGCGGCGGACGGGACCCTGCTCGCGGCGCGCGGCGCGCGGGTCAATCCGCTTTCGACGCATCCCCTGACCCGCGATCTCCTGTTCATCGACGGGACCCGTCCTGTCGAGGTCGCCTGGGCGCTTCGCCACGAAAATCCCTCGGTGATCGTTTTGCTCGCGGGCCGTCCGCTGGAACTGGCCCGTACCCGCGGCCGGGCGTTCTTTTACGATCAGGGCGGTCGGCTCACGGGGCGCCTGGGGCTTCTCGCCACGCCGTCCGTGGTCGCGGCTGCGGGATCGACCCTGAAAATCACGGAAGTGCCTCTCGAAGACAAACCGGATCCCCTGGGCGAAGGAGACCGGCCATGAAACACCGGATTTTTTTCATTCTAATCATCCTCCTCGCCTGCGTCCTGCCCGCCGGTCACGCGTCCGCGCAATCGTGCACCGGGCGTTTCGTGAACCCCGTGACTGACGTGTGCTGGGAGTGTCTGTTCCCGATATCGATCGGGCCGATCCGGATGGGCTCAGCCTCGGGCGCGCCGGACACGCCCAACCCGGGTTCTCCGATATGCTTCTGCGGAAAGCCCATCCCCCGGATCGGGCTCTCGCTCGGGATGTGGGAGCCGGCGCGGCTGGTAGACGCGAGCCGCGCGCCCTGGTGTTTCCCGAATCTCGGCGGCATGACCATCGACTCAGGCCTGCCCGCCGGACGCGGGCGAACGGGTTCTTCAAGCGGAGACGGCGCGCAGGGTTCCACCTGGCACGCCCACTACTACGTCTACCCGCTTCTCTCGTGGATCGGAGCGCTGCTCGACTTGGGCTGCCTGGAAGGCGGCGGGCTCGACATCGCCTGGGTTTCGGAGCTCGACCCCGCCTGGCGCGACGATGAACTCTCCTTCCTGCTGAACCCCGAGGCCGCGCTCTTCGCCGACCTGCCGGCCCAGGCGGCCTGCGCCGCCGATTGCGCGGCGGCGTCTGCGGGCCTGCCGATCGATCCCCTGTACTGGTGCGCGGGCTGTCAGGGCGGGATGTATCCCCTGACCGGGAACGTGGGCGCCCACGTGGGAGGAGTGCAGGCCTCGCTGCTCGCGGCCCAAAGGCTCGTGTTCCGCCTCCACAGGCTGCTGCTCGCCTGGGGCACCTCGGGGACTGCGGCGCTGTGTGGGCGCTATCCCATGCCGATCATGAAGAAATCGCAATACCGCTGGCAGATGACCCAGCCGGTTCCCGCCACGTCACCCCTCACGGGCTGCAACCCGACGGGCCGCTCCACAGTGCTGTGGGAAGCGCTGCGCGAGTTGCCCGTGGCGGGGGAGAATTTCGGGTACCTGCTCTGGCGCAAGCGCAACTGCTGTCTCCTCTAAGGAAATTGATAATGGGCTGCAAAGTGATTCATAAGACTGTCATGGCGCTTTCCTGCACCCTCCTCCTCACGGCGTGGGCCACTCCGGTCCCGGCGCAGGAAAGCAATGAAAAAGCAGCGCGCGAGATGGTGGAAGGGGTATTACGGAAAACGAAAAAATCGCCTGCAGGCGATCTTAGCGCCTGGTCACGGTCGGTGATTAAGCGCGCGCTCAGGCGCGCAGGGGAAAATCCCTCTCAAACCCCCATTCCCCTCCCGGCCGAGGGCCATGCCGGTCGCGTTGCCGACGGCCTCACCACGCGTCCCCGTGGCTCCGAGGTCATCGTCTTCATGAGCCTCTCGGCCCCCGCTGCGAGCCGGCGTGAATGGAGCCTGGAGGCGGCGCGAATCGGCGCGCCGCTGGTCCTGCGCGGACTTGGCCCCCAAGGACTCAAGGCCACGGTCAAGCGTATCGGGGCGTATCTTGCGGAAGGCGCAGGCGCCGCGATCGACCCGCGCCTGTTCCGCCTCTTCGGTATCACCGCGATCCCCGCCGTCGCCGTGGTCCCGGGCGGGGTCCCGCCCTGTAAGAGCCGTGGCTGCGCAGCGGACCCGCCGCCGCCCCATGACCGTATTAGTGGGAACATCGGCCTTGAAGCGGCGCTTTCGATCATCGCTGAAGAGGGCGGGCCGGGCCGCGAGACGGCGCGCCGTCATCTCGCAAAGCTCAGAGGAGATTCTCCATGAAGCGGAAACTATGGATGCGGGCCGTCGCCCCGGCCCTCGTGCTCCTCGCGTACCTGTCGGCCGGCAACGCCCGTGCCGAAGACCCAAAGGCGGCTGCCCGCGCGATTGGCGATGCGGGACGGGCGGCCGCCGCCGCCGTCGCGAGGGACCCCGCTTCGACCGCCCGCGTTCCGGGTTACGCAGGAACGAACCCGCCCGAAAGAGGCATCGGCGCAGCCGAGCTGGAATCCGCAGCGAACCGGGTCTTGACGGATCCCACCGATCCTGGCGGAAAGGCCGGACGCGCCGTGATCGAGGGTGTTACCGGGCGTCCGGACGCGTCCGTCAGGGCGGATGACCCGATCCCGGTGCGCGGGGAGGAAATCCAGGGCGACCCGAAAGCTTCGCGCTTCGGCGCCTCGGGCCTGGCGTCGGGGTCCGTCGCGAACTGCGCCGCCGGCCTCGCGCAGGCGGAAACGGGCGGCCCTTGCGGATCGGTCTCCTGGTGCGCCGGCGCGGGATGTGAAACCACGACCCCACAGGCCAACACCGGGTTCATCGGCGCAACGGCCCGGCTCAACATGGTGATGGAGATGGGCGGGGAGGAATTCGACCGCGAGAATCTGAGGTTTTTCCGCGGCGAGCGCCGCTCGTGCCGGATCCGATGGGGCGGGCTGGCCGATTGCTGCAAGGACTCGGGTCTACTCATCGACCTGGCCGAGTGCACCGAGGGGGAGCGCCTTTTAGCCCAGGAGCGCCATGCCGGGAATACGCACTACCTCGGAACGCGGTGCGCGAAGCGGATATTCGGCGTCTGCATCCGCCGGGAGCGTGTCTGGTGCGTCTTCGGTTCCAAGCTCGGGCGCATCCTGCAGGAGGCGACGCGGGGACAGCTCGGACTCGGCTGGGGGAGTTGCCGGGGCTTCACGGTCGATGAGATGGAGCGGATCGACTTCGAGGCCGTGGACCTGTCGGAGTTCACCGAGAACATCGTAGACGGGTCGAGTGCGCCCTCGATCGCGCTTCCCGAAGCCGACGAAACCGGCAATGCCATGCGCGCGCGCATCCGCGATTTTTACGACAGGAACAAGTGAGGGACGACCATGATCAGCTCATACGCATTCATACTCGCCTGCCTGCTCTCCGTTCTCTCCGTCCTGCCCGCGGAGGCGCGGGAATGGCGCTCGTGGTGCGGTACGCCCGATGCCGGTTCCCCGCTCGGCTGGCACTTCTATTGCGACCGCGATGAAACGACGGAAGATGAGGCGCAGGCGCCACGGCCCGCGCAAACACCGAGCGCCACCGAACGCATTCTCTCGACCCGCCGGGCGCTGGAAGAGGCCCGCGCGCGTGCGATCCTGGAACCGAGCACAGAGAACGTCACGGCCTACTTGGCTCTCCAGCAGAAAGCCCTGCAAAGCGCCGCGTCGTTTTCGGACGCCTTCCGCCGTACGGTCTGGGCGAATCCGGCTCTCGATTACACCCTAAAACGTCCGGTGGGCGCGCTCGCCAAAAAACTCTGGTCGGATGAGCGCCGGGCCGAGCGCGAGGGCGCACTGGCCAGACTCGGTGAGCGCTACGGCCTGATCTACCTGGGCTCGGAGCGGTGTCCCGCGTGCCGCGTATTCGGACCGCTGCTTCGCGCCTTCGCGCTTCGTCACGGGATAGAGGTGCTCGCGGTCTCGATGACGGGCGGACCGCTTGCGGGCTGGCCGGAGGCGGTGCCCGATCAGGGCCGCGCCGCGCGGATGGGGATCCAGGCCCCGGTATTGCCCACCGTGGTCTTATACGATACGCGGACCAAGCGGACGCTTCCGGTCGCATACGGCGTCGTCGCCGAGGACCAGTTGGCCGAGCGCATCTTCACGCTTACCGCAAGGGAGGTCGGAAGTGACTACTAGACGGATGACCACCGGACGAAAAATCCTGGGGCCGGCCCTGCTCCTCGCGCTCCTTCTCGCCGCGCCCGCGCACGCGGACGTGATGTCGGAGATGGAGAACTTCTGGCGGGGCGCGGCGGTGAACACCACCGGACCCACCGCCTTCGACGGACAGGCCTCGGGCCACTGGACGCTCGGCAACCTCTACCTGCGCGCGCCGGTTCGCTCCGAGTCCATCGCCACGGTGAGCCTGCCCTCCTACCGCGCCGGTTGCGGCGGCATCGACGCGTTCGCCGGCGCATTTTCCTTCATCGATTCCGACCAGATGATCGCCTTCGCCCGCGCCGTCGCACAGAACGCAGCGGGCTTCGCCTTCGAACTCGCCCTCGAGACCATCTCGCCCGTGATCGCAGAGACCATGTCGAAGCTGAGGGCCCTCGCCCAGTGGGTGAACAACCGGAACCTCGATTCCTGCGAGACGGCCCAGGCTCTCGTCGGCGCGGTCTGGTCGAAGAACGACCGGGCGAGCGCCGCGATCTGCGCCGCGGTCGGGACGCGGCAGGGCATTTTTTCCGATTACGCCGCCGCGCGCCACGGCTGCGGCGCGGACGGGAAACGCCACTCGACCCTGGCCGCGGCAGCGGGGGCGCTCAGGGACCAGGCGCCGGTCAACGTGAACTACGCCTGGCGCGCGGTGCGCGCCTCGGGCTTCCTGGCGTCCGACCGCGACCTGGGTGAATTCGCCATGTCGGTATCGGGGAGCGTGATCGTGACCGCCCCGGTATCGGACTCCGACCCTTCCGGTCCCCGGGTGCGCGTGCTGGAACCCCTGGCGCTCGACCGCCGCGTGACCGAGATCCTGATGGAAGGAGGCGGCGACTTGCCCGTATACCGCTGCGACACTTCGACCGAGTGTCTCAACCCCGTCCTCGGGAGGCTCACCGTGCCCGCGGCGCGGGGCTTCAGGAACCGGGTCGCGGAACTGCTCCGCCGCCTCGTCGACGCGGTGCGGGCCGACACGGCGCCCCCGGCCGACGCCCTGGGACTCGTCAACCTGACGACGCTTCCGGTCTACCGGATCGTGAACACCGCCGCCGCCTACCGCGGCGCCGTGGTGGAACAGGAGGTGGACGCCTTGGCCGAGGCGGTGGCGCTCGACGTGCTCCAGGTCTGGATATCGGACTTACACCGCACGGTCGAGGAACGCGCGGGCGCACTCGACGTCGCCGACGGAGAGCGGCTCTCGCGCTGGCGCGAGGGGCTGCGCAGGAACCGGACCGCGCTCGCTCGCCACCGCCACGAGGGACTTGCGCGATTCAACACCGCCCTCGCCGTGGTCGAGAAACTAAGGCTCATCGAGACCGAACTCGCGGGCGCGCTCTCGGCCGAACTCCGCGCGGCGCTCGCCTTCTCCCGCGGCGCGGCCGGCGCCCGGTAGCGCCGTAGCAGGGATAAACAGCCATGTACGAACTCTTCACCCTGGGCGGCGGGACCTACCTCGTCGATCTCCTGAACGCGGTCGCCGCGATCACCGGCGGCGGGGCCTTCGTGACGCTGGCCCGGATCGCCGGCGTCTGCGGGCTCGCCTGGGTGCTCTTCCGCACCGCCTTCGGCGGGTCGTGGAAGGACAACGCGAAGTGGCTGCTGCTCTTCACAGCCGTCTGGGGCGCGATGGTGGTCCCCAAGGCGACCGTGCGGGTGGTGGACAGGCTGGACCCTGCGCTCGCGCCCGCGGTCGTGGCGAACGTGCCGCTCGGTCTCGCGCTCTTCGCCTCGCTCACGAGCCGGGTGGGGGACGGGCTCACGCGGCTGACCGAACAGGCCTTCTCCCTGCCTGACGACCTGGCCTACCGCCGCCACGGCTTCATCTTCGGCGCCAGGCTCGCGGCCGCCGCGACCCGGATGGAGGTGACCGACGCCGTCTTCGCCCGGAACCTCCGGGCCTATGCGCGGCAGTGCGTGTTCCACGCCCTGCTGCTGGGCCACATATCGGCCGACGACCTGCGCGAGAGTACGGACCTCTGGGCGCTCGTCACCGCTTCGGGCTCACCCTCGGCCGGGGCCTCGCCCGCGCGCATGGTCGAATACGCGACCCGCGACGCACCGGCGGGCACGGGCGCCACGCCGCTCACACGCGAGATCGTGACCTGCGCCGAAGCCGCCTCGCGAATGGGCGCGCTCTGGGGGGCGGAGATCGCGAGGGCCTCCGCAATCTTCGGGCGTAGACTCTTCCCCGGAGCGGCGAGCGAGGCGCTGGCGAGGGCCGAACTGCTGGCCGCGCTGCCCGCCGCCCACGACTACCTGATCGGGGCTTCGAGGACCGCGGCCGATATCCTACGCCAGCAGATGGTGCTGAACGCCGTCCACGGCGCGGGTGAGCAATGGAGCGCCGAAGCCGGAAACGCCGCCGCGCTCAGGGCCTATACTGAGGCCAGGGCGGAGGCCCAGACCGTCTCGGCCTACCGGGCCATCGGCAGACAGGCGGAGACGTGGGTCCCGATGCTTCGCATCGTGTTCGAGTGCCTCTACGTCGGCGCTTTCCCGATGGCGGTCCTGTTGATGCTGACGCCCGCGGGCGAAGGGATATTCCGCTCCTACTTCGCGGGACTCGTCTGGTTGCAGAGCTGGGGTCCGCTCTACGCTGTCCTGCACCGCATCGCCATGGGCGAAGCCGCCGAGCGTATGGGCGCGGGTGCGCTCATGCCGGGTGGGGATATCGGCGTCTCGCTCGTGGCCCAGGCGGGGATCCGGGCCGTGGCCGCCGACGTGGCGGTGATGTCGGGCTACCTCTCGATGTCGGTGCCCTTCCTCGCCGCGGCGCTCGCCTACGGGGTGGGCCGGGCGACCAGCCTCGCGACCTCGGTGCTCTCGGTCGGCCAGGACGCGGCCTCATCGGCCGCGCAGGAAGGTACGACGGGCAACATCTCGCTCGCCAACACGCAAGGAGACACGCACCGCTTCGCATCGCTCGAGGGACACCAGCTCCGCACTTCGGCGCACGTCGACACGGACCGCTACACGGGCTTCGCCCCGGGGGGCGCGGCCTATACCGTGACCGGAGAGGGCGCCGCGGTGATGGACGCAGGCTCCGCCACCAGCCGCATCCCCGCGGCGGGCGTCAGGCTCTCCGAATCCCTCGCGGCAAGCCACGAGAACCGGGCGGGCACGGCCCTGGAGCAGGCCCGTCACTGGTCGGCCGAGGCCGCTACGGCGCGAACCGCCGCGGCGACCGATTCCGCCGCCATGGTCGAGCGTTTTTCCCGGGACGTGCGAACCGGCCTCACCCATGCGAGGGGGGTGACGGAAAACGAGAGCCTGAGCGCGCAGAGCCTCGAGTCCCACTTCGAAAAACTCTCCCAAGCCGGCGGCATCTCGAAGGAGCAGGCCGCCGTCCTCACGGGCGAGGCCAGGCTGGGAGGCGGGTTCGACTTCATCGTGAAGTTCGGCGCCGACGGGTCGGCGAGCTGGAGGGGCCAGACCTTCGGGCGCGAAGCCTGGAACCGCATGACCGACTACGCCGAGCAGAACCAGTTGCTCGACCACTGGTCCCGGGCCGCCGAGGCATCGAGGCGCTATTCCACCGCCTCGGGGGAGAGCGAACTCAAGAGCCTGGATGAGAGTCTGGGCGCCAACATGACGAGGCTGCGCCGCTTCGGCGAGCAAGAAGCGGTGAGCCGCCGCGAAGCGGAGAACTGGAGCACCCAGGCGGCCCAGGTGCGCGGCAGCTCCCAGGCGGTCGACAGCGAACTCGGCCAGCCCTTCTTCGCCTGGCTGAGCGCGCGTACCGGCGCGGACGGGCGCGAGATCGGGGCGTCGGGCGCCATGCGACTCGCCTCGCCCCAGACGGCGGAAGACGCGGAAGTGTTGCGCGCGCACGCCGCCGCCTTCATCGCGGAGCGCTTCCCGGCGCCCGAGGGGGTGCGCCCGGCCCCGGGGCCGGCAGGTTACGAACGGGCGCGCGAGGGACTGAAAGAGTCCGGCGTGAGCGGGACCGCGGCGGCCTGGGAGGGCTGGTCGGACTCGGTGCGCGAGCGGGCGCGGGGCGCCGGTACGCCCGGGCCGGGCGACGCCGGTAAGCGGGCTGCGCGCGGGCGCGCCGAGATCGAGACCGAACTCGATATCCGCGAAGCGGGACGCGAGGCCCGGACGGGAGTCACGGGGGGGCGCATCGGACGAGGCAACGTGAAAGTCGCGGCGGAGGCCGACAAGCCCTTTGTCGAGCATGCCACGGAGGAAGTCCCGTTCATCGGGGAATGGCTGGGGGGGAAACTCTACGGCACCGCACGGAACGCGGCGCCCGGACCCGAGGGGAAGGAGCAGGACGAGAGGAAAGAGCGCGAAGCCGGAAGCGCTTTCTCGGGCGATCAGGTGATGGGGCCGTGATCGTGAAAACCCCCTTCCTCGTTAAGACCTCCCTCCTCGTAATCCCGGCGCCAGGCGTAGCGGCCGGTCCGGGTCGACCAATCGAACCGCTCGCCGTCATCTTCGGGGAACTCGTAGCGGCGGAAGGCGGACCAGTCCCCATGGCGGATTCCCCGCCACAGGACGCCCATGAGCGCGGAGGAGAAGGTCCAGAGAACGGCCCAGAACCAGACGCCGACGATCAGATGGAACCCGCTCCCGGTCGTGAGGACGAAGAGGGTGAAGAGAAACGCGAGGAGGGGTCCCCCGAGGACGAGGGCGCGGGCGCGCCGGCCGGTTCCGCCGGATGGATTGTCATTCCGCATGGGTCGTTCCTCTCTGATTGCGAGTCAATAGGTAGCGGGCGCCATGCCATAAACTCTCTCCAGAATCTGCTCCCGCGCCCTTAGCCCCAACCCTCCTCGACCTCCCGCGGGGCGCGAGGCCAAGCGTGGACACCGGGAGCACCATCGACCATGAAACCTCGAACGGGAGGACACGATGACCTTCGGAAACGCAACCTTGAGAGGAGGCCAGACCCTCTTGCACGACGTCCATATGTGGGGCCAGCTCGTCCGCTGGGGGATTATAGGACTCCTCCTGACGATCGTTCTGGTCCCCGTCATCAGGGTCTGGCGCACCACGAGCGCCCATGAATGGCGGGTCGTAGGCCTGGGTGCCCTGGCCGAGGCCAAGCTCGGCCTGGGATATTCTCCCGATTCGCGCCAGGCCTACGAGTGGCGCGAAGGCGCGCGGACGAGCGAGCGGATCGCCCTCATCGCGGCGGACCCGCGCATCGAGCGGATCAGGAGGCGCCTCTTGGGCGCCGTCCATGCAAAGGCCTGGCTGGGCCTCTGGATTGGGGTGGGCGGCGTCGCTCTCTGCGCGGTCGTCTTTTGCATCCTGGGCCGGCGCCTGGCCCGCGCACAGAGGGTCCGGGGAGCTGAGATGACGTCGGCCGGTGCGCTCGGGAGGCGCGTGCAGCCCGCCTCCGCCCGCCTGGCCGAAGCCTTGTTGCCGGCAACGCGCCGGGCGCGTCCGGTCGTTCCAGGAATACGCGCGGGGAATCGCCACCCCGCAAGGGCCCCGCGTTTGCCCAAATTATAATATCCCGTAGCCATAAAATTTCGCGTTTCACAACTCCCGTGAAATACCCTTATCCTGATAGCCGATCAAACTGACGACCATTCCCCTTGGGAGTTACGCGACCATGCCACCCATTCCGCCGCTCGATTGCCTGCGCTTTTTTGAAGTCGCGGCCCGCCGCGAGAGCTTTGCCAAGGCGGCGGAGGAACTCAGCGTCACACCCTCGGCCGTTGCCTACCGCGTCAAGGTGCTCGAAGCGCATCTCGGCGGCGCGCTGTTCGAGCGCGGCCATCGCGGAGTGCGCCTGAACGGGCGCGGCAAGGCGTATCTGAAGGATGTCCAGCGCATTCTGGCCGAGCTCGGGGCCGTCACGGAACGCCGCCGGGGCGATTCGGGGACACGGCGGCTGAAACTGGTTTCGGTCGAGTCCGTCGCCGAGAAGTGGCTCATGCCGAGGCTCGCGGATTTCCAGGCGTCCCACCCCGGCGTCGTCATCGAGCTTGAGACCAACCACCGGGGCGTCGACACTGCGGCGCGCGATTTCGACGTCTGGATCGCATACGTCGGCGAGACCGCCGCGCCGCGCCCGGAGGGGCTGTACGAGGAGACGCTCTATGAGGAGGATCTGTTTCCGGTCTGCAGCCCGGCCCTCATCGAGGCGCGCGGGAGGCCCGCCGACCCGGTGGACCTGCACGAGTGGCCCCTGCTGTACGACCTGGGATGGGACACGGACTGGCCGTACTGGTTCGCGCGCCAGGGGAAACTCTCGCCGGACCTCTCCCGCGCGTCGGGCTACCGGCTCTACTCGATGGTGGTCGCCGCCGCGGTGGGTGGCATGGGGACGGCGATGGGACACTCGCGGGTGATCGAGCGGGAGATGGAACAAGGCGAACTGGTCCCCCTGTTCGAGCGGCAGGCCGAAGCGCCCGCTCGGTGCTGCCTCATCACGACGGCCGAGTCGAGGCGCAATCCGGGAGTCCGGGCATTCCGGGAATGGATACGGAAGGAGGCCTGAACCGTCCGCCGGGCTTCGTTTCCGGCTGGAAGGCCTGTGAAACGCCACCCCGCAAGGGGCCCGCATTTGCACTAATTTAATTATCCCTAGCCCAAAAATTTCCCGTTTCACAAGGTGTGTCCGAATCGGTTATCCTAGAAAGTGAACAGACTTTGGCTAGGAGGCGCCAGGTTCCGTACCACGGGCCGGCTCCGTATCGTTCGACGCATCGCCCGGGCCCATTGCGGGTTCCATGCCGCGCCTCGTGAAACGAACGCAAGAAAGAAAAGGGAACGCATGGAATATCAAGGGAAGTTGGTGAGAGGCCTGAAATTGCGTGAGACGCCGGATCCTAGTATACTGAGCGCCTCAAGCCTCAAGCCTCAAGCCTCAAGCCTCAAGCCTCAAGCCTCAAGCCTCAAGCCTCAAGCCTCAAGCCTCAAGCCTCAAGCCTCAAGCCTCAAGCCTCAAGCCTCAAGCCTCAAGCCTCAAGCCTCAAGCCTCAAGCCTCAAGCCTCAAGCCTCAAGCCTCAAGCCTCAAGCCTCAAGCCCGGGCCTTCAAGGATCGGGAGCCGGGCCTTCGGCCCGGCTTGGGGCGCCGGAACGATCACGGCCCTGCCCGCCCGGGCGGGGTTTTGCGCCTTTTTGGGCGCATTTGCGCCACAGATGCGCCCGGAAGCGAGCATTCCGGCGGCCCGAAGGGGCGTTCCGCATCCCCTGGCGGCGAATACCAGCTAATCCACCACCGACAAGCATGAGTCATGGACGACCCGGATGCCGGTCTTGCGGCCGTAGCGGGACGGCGGCGCACCACATGAAAGGAAAGGTGAGACAATGATGTTACACGCGATAGCTTCGTCTCCAGGGAACGACGGTTCAAGAGCGCATCACGGTTCCCCTTCCGGACTTCGGCGCCGCTTTGCGGGCGGGTTCCTCCGCTCCGCACGCGCGCTGGCCGCCGCGGCGCTGCTCGCGCTCTCCGGCAGCCTCGCCCTGCCCGCAACCGCCCAAGCCGCGGAGCTGGTGAGCAATTTTGACGAATCTGGCAACAGCTCATACTCGTTCAGGAATCTTGAGTTTGGGCAGGGCTTCACGACCGGACGGAGCGCCGCTGGCTTTCCGTTGACCAGCATTGAGGTGAAGTTAATAGGTGACCCCGCCGGGGTCACCGCGACGGCGACGGTGAGAAGAGCCGATAGCAGTGGGAATCCGGGTGCCGTCCACGCGACCCTCATCGCTCCAACGCCTCTCGTCGTGGGCAACAACACCTTCACGGCGCCCGCCGGGACCACCCTCGCCGCCGAAAGGTCATATTTTCTGGTATTGCAATCGGATGCCACCAGCGGGTTATTTCTTGCCGGTACTACTTCAGACGATCAAGACGCGGCCCCGGGATCAGGATGGGAGATCGCGGATAGACGCCGCTCCAGAGATCCTGATGCTGTTGTTCCTACGTGGGCTTCCCATTCGTCCGTCACTAAAATCCGCGTCAACGGCACGGACACCGGCCCGCCCTATGTGACCGCCGCCGAGGTATCGACGAACGGGCAAAGAATCGCTCTGACCTTCAACGAGATCCTGGACCACCCCACCTACACGATCACGATTCGAAGCGCGTTCACCGTCACCGTCGACGGTACCGATGTCCCGGTCAATGGCTTCAGCGGTGGAATGGCTAAGGTGAACGTTTCGGTGGGACGCGCGATCTCAGCGGGTCAGACCGTCGTCGTGTCCTACGACCAGTCCGCCGCCGGCACCGAGGCCCTCGGGGACTCCGACGGCAACAAGGTCGTCGACTTCACCACCGGCAGGGATGGGATTCCGGCGGTGGTCAACAACTCCGCGGCGGATTTCAGACCGCCCGAGCTCACCGGCGCGACGGTGGCGTCGTCCGGCGTTGCCATCGAACTCGCTTTCGACGAGGACCTCGACCTTCCAGCGACCATCCCGGCGGCGCTCAAGGATGCCTTCTCGGTCACCGCCGCCGGCGACACGGTGGAGATTTCGGGCCTCGCGAAGGACGGCAGCAGCGGCCTGCAGATCAACCTGTCGTCCAGGATCCTGAAGAACCAGGCCGTCGTCGTCAGCTACGACCGGTCCGCCGCCGGCACGAATGCCCTCGACGACGCCGCCGGCAAGGAGGTCGTCGACTTCACCACCGGCGCGAGCGGGGTGCCCGCGGTCGACAACGATTCGACTGAGGTCACCCCGCCGACGCTCAGCAGTGCGGAGGTGGCGGCAGGTTTCTCGAATGTTATCAGTCTCAATTTCAGTGAGAACCTTCACGGGCTGCCGTTCATCTTGCCGGCGTCGATAGCGGCTGCCTTCACCGTGACGGTTGATGGCGTCGAAGTCGGATTTAACTCCATCGCTTATTCAAATAAAACCCTGCAGATTACTACGGCAGCTACTATCTACCAGGGTCAGACGGTCGTCGTCAGCTACGACAAGTCGGTTGCCGGCGGCGACGCGATCGCGGACAGCGACGGTCACGAGGTCGACTCGTTCACCACCGGCGAGGACGGCGTTCCCGCGGTGACGAACGGTTCCACGATGGTGGGGGGCTCGACGGACGCGACGCTGAGCGATCTGACGGTGACCGCCGGCGGCACGGACCTGGTGACCTTCGCGTCGGGCACCTTCACCTACACGGCGATGGTGGAGAGCACCGTCGACGAGGTGACGGTGACGGCGACGAAGAACGAAACCAACGCGACGATCGAATATCTGGACGAGTCCGACGTGACGCTCGACGACGCGGACACCGGGACGGCCGGCCACCAGGTGCCGGTGGCGGTGGGCGACACCGTCATCAAGGTGAAGGTGACGGCCCAGAACACCACCACCTTCCTGATCTACACGGTGACGGTGAGCCGCGAGGCGCCCCCGGGCCCGCCCGCGCCGGATTCGGGCGTCATGCGCCACGAGTACCAGTTCAAGACGGACGGCGGTTATCCCCCGAACTGGACGCGGATTGCGAACAGCGCGGTCGGCGGCGCGAACCAGGACGGGTTCACGGTGACAGGGCTCACCAACGAGGTGCCCCACACCTTCCAGCTCCGCGTGGTGAGCGCCGACGGCGACGGCGCCGAGGCTGTGGCGGGTCCGGTGACGCCGACGCCCGGCATTTGCGACCGCACGCAGCAGGTGCAGGACGCAATCCTGGCCGAGCTCTCCGGCGTGGATGACTGCGCCGCGGTGACCGTCGCGGACCTGGCCACGATCACGAACCTGTACATGGTCAGAAAGAACGTCACGGCGCTCAAGTCGGGCGATTTCGCGGGGCTGTCGGCGCTGGATGAGCTCCAACTGAGAAATAACTCGCTCACCGAGCTTCCTTCGGACCTGTTCTCCGGCCTGACGGCGCTGGGGATTCTCAATCTGTCAAACAACGCCCTTGAGTCGCTTCCCTCGGATGTGTTTTCCGGGCTGACGGCGATGGAGAACCTCTCTCTGAACCGCAACGCCTCGTTGGGGGCCGCGCTCCCTGCGACGGTGTTCTCCGATCTCACGAGTTTGCGGCTACTCGCTCTGGGCGGCATCGGCCTCGACACTATTCCCGCCAGGCTGTTCTCGGGGCTGTCGGAACTGACGAGCATCATCCTCGACGGCAACCGGCTCGTGACACTTCCCGCCGGGCTGTTCTCCGGCCTGACGGCGCTGAGGGTCCTCAACTTGGCCGGTAATAACGGCGGCGATCCCTTGCGCCTGACCGTGACGGTGGAGAAGGCGGAGGACGGCCAGGTGCGGGCGAAGGTGCTCGCGGGGGCGCCATCGGACCTGGTCCTGCCGGTGAGCGTGGAGAACGGCACGCTCGCGTTCGGTGCAACGGGGCTGCGGGTGGCGAAGGGCTCGGTGGCGGGCGACCCGGTGAGCGTGATCCGCACCGAGGACACCGGGGACGTCACGGTGGATCTCGGCACGCCTCTGCCGTCGCTGCCCCCCGATCATGAGGGCTACGAATACGTCAAGGCCGCGTCGGGGTTGCCGGTGGAGGAACCGTACACGCACCCGGATGGGCATGAGGGGTTCGCGGGGCGCGTCGAGGTGTTCCACGCCGGGCGCTGGGGCACGGTGTGCGACGACGGCTTCTCGAGAGAAACGACCTCCAGGTTCATCGTGGAACTGGATGCGGACGGCAACGCAACGGACGATGTCACGGTAACTGAATCCGCCAACGATGCCCCCGCCCTGGTCTGCGAGGCCATGGGCTACGGCAACGGCGAATACGCGTCGGGCTACGGCCAGTCAGGGGTGCCGAGCCAACCGTCCGCGCAGGCGTCCTACTCTCCGGTGGGCCGCCCCTATCCGCTGGACTGGCCCCTCCTCCCGATCTGGCTCGACGACATGACGTGCGCGGCGGGCGACGCCGATCAGAGGGTGGCCGCGCTGCCGGTGCCGCTGGCCCACTGCGCGTACGCGGGCTGGGGGCTGCACAACTGCACGCACAACGAGGATGCGGGGGTGCCCGCTGCTGGAACGAGCCGGAGAGCGCCGAGGCCGGTGCACGGGCGCTGAAGGCGCGGTTCGTGTCGCCGCCGGAGCGCCACGACGGCTCGGGCCGGGTCAAGGTTCGGGTGGCGTTCAGCGAGGCGATCGAGGAGAGCCCGGAGAACGTGGGCGAGCACGGGGTGCGGGTCGAGGGCGGCCGGGTGACGTCGGTGCGCCGGGTGGACAACCGGCCGGCCGGGGGCGCGGGGGCGATCTGCACGGAGGACGGGCGTTCGCTGTCGGAGGGGATCGCGACGACGGTAGAGGGTCCGGGCCCTGCGCCGCTGACGGCGGCGTTCGAGGGCCTGCCGGAGGCGCATGACGGCGAGGACGCGTTCCACTTCCGGGTGGCGTTCAGCGAGGACATCGGGATCGGCTTCCGGTCGATGCGCGACGACTCGTTCACGGTGTCCGGGGGCGAGGTGACCGGGGCGCGGCGGGTGGACGGGCGCAATGACCTGTGGGAGATCACGGTCGCGCCCGAGACGGACGGGGCGGTGACGATCACGCTGCCGGGCGGGCGCGAGTGCGCGGTCTCCGGGGCGATCTGCACCCGGGGCGGGAACCGGCGGCTGTTGACCAACACGCCGGCGGCGACGGTGGCCGGCCCCGCGGTCGAGGCGGCGGTCGTGGCGCTGACGGCGAGTTTCGTGCAGGCGCCGGCGGAGCATGACGGGAAGACGGCGTTCAAGCTCAGGATCGCGTTCAGCGAGGGCATCTCGATCGGCTTCCGGACGTTCCGCGACCAGTCGTTGTCGGTGTCCGGCGGGAGCGTGACGAAGGCGAAGCGGGTGGACCGGCGCAAGGACCTGTGGGAGGCGACGGTCAAGCCGGGTTCGATTGGCGACGTGACGGTGACGCTCGAAGGCGGGCGCGCCTGCGGTACGCCGGGGGCGGTGTGCACCGGCGACGGGCGGGCGCTGTCGGCGACGATATCGACGAGGGTTCTGGGTCCGCCGGGTCTCTCGGTGGCGGATGCGGAGGTGGAGGAGGAACCGGACGCGGCGCTTGCGTTCGTGGTGAGGCTCGACCGGGCGCCTTCGGGGGCGGTGACGGTGGACTACGCGACGGCCGACGGGACGGCGAAGGCGGGCGCCGACTACACGGCGGTGAGCGGTACGCTGACCTTCGCGGCCGGCGATAGGGCGAAGACGGTATCGGTCGCTGTGCTCGACGATGCGCACGACGAGGGGCGGGAGACGCTGACGCTCACGCTCTCGAACGCCTCGGGGGCGTATATCGCCGACGGTACGGCGACGGGGACGATCAAGAACACCGACCACATGCCCAAGGCGTGGCTGGCGCGCTTCGGGCGCACGGTCGCGGAGCAGGTGCTGGAAGCCGTGGGCGCGCGCATCGAGGGGAACTCTCCGGGTTCGACGCAGTTGACGCTCGGCGGCCACCAGGTGGTCCTGGGCGCTTCCTGGCCCGGGGCGGAGGGGACTCTCCTCGGGGATGCAAGCGTCCTCGGGCCGGACTTGAGGGAGACGAAGGACCTTCTCCGGGTGGAGGCGGACGACTCCCCCGCGCAAGAGATATCGACGGCCGGGCTGCTGATGGCGAGTTCGTTTCATATGGCCTCGGCAGGTGGCGGGAAGGAGGACGCGAACGGGCGCTGGTCGCTGTGGGCCCGGGGGTCGCGCGCGAGCTTCAGCGGCAAGGAGGACGCGCTCACGCTCGAGGGGGACGTCTCGACGGGCCTCGTGGGCGCTGATTACGAGCGTGGCAGGGTCCTGGCGGGCGTGACGCTCGCCTACAGCACCGGGGAGGGTTCCTACACGGCCACCGGCGCGCGGGGCGAGGTGGAATCGACGCTCGCGAGCGCACACCCCTACCTGCGCTACACGGTGAGCGAGCGCCTCTCGGTCTGGGGCGTCCTGGGCCTGGGCGAGGGCGGGTTGACGCTCGAGGTGGAGAACACGGGGGGGATAGTGGAGCGCATGGAGACCGACATCTCCATGGGGATGGCGGCGTTCGGGGCCAGGGGCAAGCTCGCATCCGTTGCGGGCTACGACCTTGAGGTCAAGACCGACGTCCTCCTCGTGTGGACCGAGTCGGAAGCGGTGACGAACCTCGTCTCGGCGGAGGCGCGCACGCAGCGCCTGCGCCTGGTGCTGGAGGGTTCGCGCGAGGTGAAGCTGGGTGGCGGCAGTGTCATCACGCCCTCCCTCGAGGTGGGCCTTCGTTTCGATGCGGGCGACGCGGAGACGGGAAGCGGCGTGGAACTGGGCGGCGGCCTCGGCTGGACGAATGCGAAGGGCCTCTCGGTGGAGGTGCGCGCAAGGGGCCTTCTCGCGCACGAGGAGCGCGATTATGAGGAATGGGGCGTGAGCGCCTCGCTC
This sequence comes from bacterium, assembly GCA_965261085.1. GTDB lineage: Bacteria > UBA8248 > UBA8248 > UBA8248 > UBA8248 > Bin107. The sequence goes on along the minus strand of OZ253442.1, from coordinate 1,164,970 downwards.
GCCCTCTCTCCCGGCGGGGACGGCCGGGGGCTCTCGATGCGGGTGGGTTCGGCCTGGGGCGCGGCCTCGGGCGGGACGGAGCGCCTCTGGTCGCAGCGCGCGGTGGCGGGGGGGGAGTTCGACCCCGACGCGCGATTAGAAGCCGAGGTGGGCTACGGACTGGACGCGATGCGCGGCCTGCTGACGCCCTATACGGGCGTGGCGCTCACCGGGAGCGGGGAGACCTGGCGCGCGGGAGCGCGCTGGAAGCTCGGTCCCGCCTTCGCCCTGAACCTCGAGGCCACGCTCGCCGAACCCGAAGGGGACGGTGAGCACGAAGCCGGACTCGTCCTGAGGGGCTCGAAGCGCTGGTAGCGGTGGACGGGGCAATCCCGCGCGCGCCTCCTGGAATCTTGAACGTGAAGCGAAAGGATGCGGGCGAGGGCCCGCGGGACATCGGGGACCGAAACCGGGTCCCCTGGATTACCGGAAAGGAATATCACCATGACGGACGACACCACACCGGGCCATAACGGGATCGACATGATCATTGAACCCGTCGAACCGAGCCCCGGCACGGGAGATGACGACAACGAGATCGGCGAGCCTTTCTGGGTGGAGCATCGCACCGAAGAAGGCGTGAAGACCACGCACCTGCGCATCGTGCGGGTGTGCGACGACTCGATGGAGCCTGAGTTGCGCGAGGGCGAATGGGTCGTGGTCGACCTCGAGAGCCGGCGCCCGGAGGCGGGAGGAAAGTTCCTGATCAGGCTCGGGGAGAGCCTGGTGGCCAGACGAGCCGAGGCGATGCCCGGCGATGGTGCGGAGGACGAACGCCTGAGGCTCATCCCGGCCAACCCCGCCTACGCCCCCTGCTTCGCAGAAGACGTCGAGGTCCTCGGCGAGGTGGAGTGGGAGGTCAGGCGGCCGTGAGGAACAGGCGCCTGACGCCCTGCGCCGGTAGAGGGAAGCGGCCCCTCCCGCGAAGCCGCAAGGCCATGAACGGATTGCCGGGGAACCGTCTGACGGCGGATGTCGTGGCGGAGTCCCCGATTGCCTGGATGACCCGGAAGAAAGACTCCCATGACGGACTGCATCATCAACGGCGGTGCGCTGCGATGGCGCCGAGGAGGAACGCCCGAGGCTCCGGCTCATCCCCACAGACCATTCTCCCTGCCGCGCAGAAGACGTCCATATCCGCAACAAGGTGTTGTGGGTGGTGCGGCGGGTGGTGCGGACGGGACGCCGGCGCCCTCCTCCCGGATAATGCTCCCTAGTTCGTGTCCGCCATCGGGTCCGTCAGCATGGTGGTGTGAGCGGCCGGAAGTGTTCCTCCTTACGGATCGCACATAAATGTCTTTCGCCCGCTTAGAGGCGGAGAAGCTTATTCATCGCTCGTGAAATTCTCCTACCCTGTTAATACTGTTGGGAAAGATTCATTCTCCTCGATCCCGTTAGGAATTCACCTTCTCCAGCATGTAACCAAACCGAAAGCGGATGAATTACAACTCGTGCGCATCTCGGCGGGTCTCTGTCGACCGTCCTGTAAAGTCCGGCCCGTAATAGCTTGATTGCGGTCATGCTTCGGCGCTCAGAAACATTCATCAGGGAACCACCGATTTGCGCCCGTGGTCCAGCCTGCGCGGCTAGCATGGTCGAGCGCAACAGATAATTTCCGCTTTCGCGCGAGGGCATTCCCTGCACTCTATGGCCTCCACATGTAGGGGCTCGATGAAGAGGCGGTTCGGGCTGATCTCGCGTTGTTGCGCCTCTTCATTGACGCGTTCCCACTGTTCGGGCGTGACGCGGATTTTCTTCTTTTCATATATGTTTATGCCATACCCCTCTATTCCGTCGTCGCGGGGAGCCCCCGTTTTTTTGTCGCATTGCTGCGCAGCCCACCGCATGTGTGGGCAGGAATGCAACATGCGTGCAGGTTATGCGCTATCGAAAACAATTTTCAGGCGCGTTTTTTTACTTTATGTTCGTTTCGATGGGAACGCTGGACACCCACACCGACATGCCCCCCGGCGATCGCCTGCGCCGCAGCGTTGCGGCGCAGGCGAGAGAGGAAGAGGCCCGGGCCATCCGCGCCGGGGTAACGGAGGAGGACCCTTTCGCCGGGTTCGGCCTCGAAGGAGATGCGCCGATGAACGAGAACGGCAGGAATTACCTGAGCACACGGGAGGCGGCCGCACGGCTGCGCCTCTCGCCGAGGACGCTGGAGCGCTACCGTGTGAGCGGCAAGGGGCCGGTTTTCCACCGGTTCGGGTTCCGGGTGCGCTACCTGCCCGCGGACCTGGAGGTCTGGGACTCGGCGCGGCGACGGGTCCCGGCGCCGGACCGCGGTGGGACCGGACGGAGGACGGATGGTCGAGGACTGAGACCGATTTAGGGCGCGGAGGTCCCTTCTACGGGGACGGGCGTAGCGGCCCGTCCGGGTCGAAGCGGTCGCCGTCCTCATCAATGAACTCGTAGCGGCCGAAGGAGGACCAGTCCCCGTGACGGAATCCCCGCCACAGTGCGCACGGGCGCACCACTATCCACACAATCCTGAACAGGAGGACCGGATGACGTACGGAAACGCAACCTTAAGGGGAGGCCAGACCCTCTTGCACGACGTCCATATGTGGGGCCAGCTCGTCCGCTGGGGGATTTTAGGACTCCTCCTGACGATCGTTCTGGTCCCCGTCATCGGGGTCTGGCGCACCACGAGCGCCCATGAATGGCGGGTCGTAGGCCTGGGTGTCTTGGCCGAGGCCAAGCTCGGCCTGGGATATTCTCCAGATTCGCGCCAGGCCTACGAGTGGCGCGAAGGCGCGCGGACGAGCGAGCGGATCGCCCTCATCGCGGCGGACCCCCGGATCGAGCGGATCAAAAGGCGCCTCTTGGGCGCCATCCATGCAAAGGCCTGGCTGGGCCTCTGGATCGGCTTGGGCGGCATTCTCCTCTGCGCGCTCGCCTTCTGGTTCCTGGGCCGGCGCCTGGCCCGCGCACAGAGGGTCCGGGGAGCGGAGATGACATCCGCCGGTGCGCTCAGACGGCGCGTACAGCCCGCCTCCGCCCGCCTGGCGGAAGCCCTCTTCCCGAGCGCTCGACGGGCGTCTTGCCGCATCGCAGGGATACCCTGGCCAAAGCGCGCCGAGACCCAGCACACCATCGTCTCGGGCACCACCGGTTCGGGCAAGACCGTCCTGATCTCGGACCTGGTCGCGCAGATCCGCGCCCGGGGGGAGCGCTGCATCCTCTACGACAAGATGGGGAGCTATACGGGGGCATACTACGACCCCGCCCGCGACGTTCTGATGAACCCCCTGGACGCCCGGGCGCCGCGCTGGTCGCCTTTTTTCGAGGCGAGGACGCCCCGGGACTTCGACACGATGGCCGCCGCTCTTATCCCCCAGCAGAAGGACACGGTGGACCCCTTCTGGGTCACGGCCGCGAGGCAGCTGTTCTCAAACGGCGCGGGCGTCCTCTGGAAACAGGGCGTGACCGAGAACCGGGTGCTGGTCGATCACCTGCTCAAGACCGAACTCACCGCCCTGGCCCAGGCCATGGAGGGCACGGTGGCCCAGTCCATCGTGGATCCGGAGAACCCCAAGACCGCTCTCTCGGTGCGCGCCATGCTGACCGCGCATTTGAGCGCGCTCGAGTTCCTGCCCGACACGGGCGCACCCTTCTCGATAAGAGAGTGGGTGGAACGCGAAGACGAGTCGGGCTTCCTGTTCCTGACCTCACGCGGGGACCAGCACGCGAGCTTGAGAGGTCTCATCTCCACCTGGCTCGAGATCGCGGTGAACGCGCTCCTCTCCCTCGGCCGGGACGACGCGCGCAGGGTCTGGGTGGTGCTCGACGAACTTCCCACCTTACACCAGGTGCCGAGCTTACAGCCCGGTCTCGCGGAATCGCGCCAGTTCGGCGGGTGCTTCGTGCTCGGGATCCAGGTGTTCTCCGCCCTGCGCGACCTCTACGGCCGAAACGGCGCCGAGACCGTGTCGGGGCTCTGCGGCACCCGGGTGGTGCTGGCGGCGCCCGACCAGGAGACGGCGCGCTGGTCGGCCGAGAGCTTGGGACGCGGCGAGGTCACGGAATACGCGCAGGGCTTGAGCTACGGCGCGAGTTCCATGCGGGACGGGGTCTCGCTCACCCAGCGCCGCGAGATGCGCCCCCTGGCCCTGCCGTCGGAGATCATGCGCCTCGAGAATTTATGCGGCTACCTCAAGTTCCCCGGTCCCTGGCCCGTGGCCCGGATCAGTCTTCCCTACGTGAAAAGGCCCAAAGCCGCCGAGAGCTTCGTGCCGAGAGGCGACATACCGGCCCTCGAGGCGAAGGACACGGAGGCCGAGCCACAGGAAACCCCGGGAAACGCAGAGGTGGAGGCATCCGCACTGCCCGGAGCACCGCCCGGAGCACCGCCCGGAGGGCGTGACACGGCGACAAGGGCCCGGGAGATGCCTGAACCGGAACCCCAGGGAGAACCCGGGCCGGCCCCGGCCGAATGCCGCGCGGTGGAGGCGGAAGGCGCGGAAATACCCGAGGTCGAGGCGGCTGGTTCCGACGGCCGGGATTCCGCCATTTACGGACAGCGGGAAGACCCCGCGGTCGATCCGGATGGACCCGTAGACGGCGGCGCGGAGGCGCGCCGGCCGGTCGACTGGCTGTAATGGTCGTATCGATCGGCGCCGTCGCCGCTCCCGCGCAGGGCGCCTCCTACTACGAGCGGGACGGCTACTACGCGAAAGACGACCCGGCGCACAGGGAGGCGAGCGCCTGGGCCGGAAAGGGTGCGGCGGACTTGGGGCTATCGGGTCCTGTCGACCCGGACGTCTTCAAGGCGGTGCTGGAAGGCAAAGTGCCGGGTGGACCGCAACTGGGCCGTCCCGGCAAGGACGGCGGCATCCACCACCGGCCCGGGCGCGACCTCACCTTCTCGGCCCCCAAGTCCGTCTCTCTGGCAGCGCTCGTGGGAGGCGATGCGCGCGTAACCCGGGCCCACGACCGCGCCGTCGGGCGCACCCTCGCCTGGGTCGAGAGGAACGCCGCCGAGACCCGCATGCGCGACCCCGGGACGGGCCGCATGGTCAGGACGGGCGAGCAGAAGACGGTGGCAGCTACCTTCCGGCACGACACCTCGCGCAACCTCGACCCCCAGCTCCACACCCACGCGGTCCTCGCCAACATGGTAAAGGGCGCGGACGGCAAGTGGCGGACCATGGCCAACGAGGCGCTCTACCGCCGCCAGAAGCTCATCGGCATGGTCTACCGGAGCGAACTCGCGCGGGAGTTGGGCGGGCTCGGCTACCGCGCCGAGAAGACCCACGCCGACGGGCGGTTCGAGATCGCGGGCGTTTCCCGCTCTGTGATCGAGGCGTTCTCGACCCGGCGCGCGGAGATCGAGGCGGCGGTGGCCGAACGGGGTCTCGGGGAGACGGCGGGGAACCCGCGCCTGGCCGAACGCGCGGCGCTCATGACCCGGGTCCACAAACGCGACGTGGACAAGACGGCCCTCAGGAACGTCTGGGAGAAACAGGCCGACGGGCTGGGGTTCGACGCGCGGGCGCTCGCCGCCGAGGCGATGTCCAGGGCCGCCGGCCGGGAGAACGCTTCCGTGCGGGATGTCGACCCGTCGCGGCGGGAACCGGCAACGAAGGAGCCGGCGGCCGAAGCGGTGGAATGGGCGGTGGCCCATCTCGCCGAGCGCGAGGCGGTGTTCGCCCGCGCCGATCTTCTCGCGGGGGCGCTCGCCTGGTCCCCCGGCGCGGTCACCGCCGATGCCGCCGAACGGGCCGTCGAGGACCTGCGCAAGGAAGGCCGGCTCCACGCCGCTCCCGCTCTCGAAGGCGGCGACGGCATGACCACGGAGAAGGCGCTCGCCGACGAACGCGAGACCATTGCGCTCATGCGCGGTGGTGAGAACCGTGGCCGGGCGCCCATGCGGAGCTGGATGGTGAGCGCGCATCTGCACAAGGGGCCGCTCACGGCGGGACAGAAGGACGCCGTCCGGCTCATCCTCTCGGAATATGACCGCGTCGTCGGCGTGCAGGGCTATGCCGGTACCGGCAAGACCACCATGCTGGACCGCGCCCGCGCCCTTCTGGAAAAACGCGGCTACGAGGTCAAGGGTCTCGCGCCCTCGGCCTCGGCCGCTCGGACCTTGGAAGCCGAGGCCGGGATAAAGAGCGAGACGCTGCAGCGCTTCCTCGCGAGAAACTCTGGGCTGGCCCAGGGCCGGCTGACCAGGAAGGGCGAGAAGGAGATGCGCGCGGCGTTCCGCAAGACCGTGCTCGTGGTGGACGAGGGTTCTCTCGCCTCCACGGTGCAGGCCCGCGACCTCCTCAGGGTCGCCAATACCTTGCGCCTTCCGCGCCTGGTGCTGGTCGGCGATGCGAAACAGTTGGACGCGGTGGACGCGGGCAAGCCCTTCGCGCAGTTGCAGTCGGCGGGCATGAAGACGGCGACCATGGACGAGATCATGCGCCAGCGCGACCCGGACTTGAAAGCAGCCGTCGAGGCGAGCCTGTCAGGCGACGTGAAACGCGCCTTCGAGAAGCTCGGCTCCAACGTCGCCGAAGTCAAGCCGGACAACCTCGCGGGCGCGGCCGCCGCGCGCTGGCTCGCGCTCTCGCCGGAAGCGCGCGCCCAGGCGGGGCTGATGGCGCCGAGCCACAGGATCCGCGAAAAGATAAACGCCATCGTCCGCGAGCGGCTTATCCGCGACGGCGTCGTCCATGGCCCGGCCATGAAGTCCGAACGCCTCGTCTCGCGCGGCTACACCCGCGCCGAGAAGTCGCTCGCGGCGAACTACGCGCCCGGTGACGTGGTGGCCTTCCACCGCCCCTACAAGCGTCTCGACGTAGAGAAGGGCGACGAACTCCGCGTCGCCGGGGTCGATCACGAGACGCGCACGGTCAGGCTCGAAGGCAAAGAGGGGCGATCGGTACTCTGGGAGCCGGGACGGATCGCGGCGAGGAGCGGCGGGGTCGAGGTCTACCGGGTCGAGCAGATGGAGTTGCAACAGGGCGACCGGGTCCGCTGGACCCGCAACGATAAGGACCTCGGCCTGGTGAACAGCCAGACCGCCGAGGTAGCGGCCGTGAAAGACGGTCGCGTGGGCTTCCGTCTCGAGGACGGGCGAAGGCTCGACATGACCGCCGGCGACCCCCAACTGCGGCATATCGACCGCGCCTGGGCTTCCACGGTGCATGCCTTCCAGGGCCGGACCGTGGATACCGTCATCGCCGCGATGGAGGCCAACCACCCCAACCTCACCAACCAGAAGACGCTCTACGTGGAGATCAGCCGCGCCCGGGACCGGGCGGAACTCGTGACCGACGACGCCGGGGCGCTGCGCGAGAGGCTCGAGGCGGCCACGGGCGAGCGGGTCTCGGCGCTCGAGGGGACCGGGCAGGTCGCGCGGGAAGCGCCGGCGAAGGGTCCGGAAGTCGATGCGAAAGCGGCCCGGGCCGCGGACCGCGAGGCCGGACCGGTGCGCGAGAAACCAGTCGAGCGGGATCTCGGTTTATGATTGTCTGCTCTGGTCAGGGGCAGGCAGGGGCGAGCAGACCGGGCGAAGCCGGATGACCACTTGGGCGAACGTCCCGGAAACTATGCGGTTCCAGGCGGAATCGGCGCCGCGCAGCCTTCTCGGCTTGATGCCTTGTCTCTCGAAGTTCACTCACGTTTTTTCACGTTTTTGGTTCACCCGCTTGCGCTTTTTCGTGCTCCGAGGCGCTTTACATCATAAAATGAGTTTTGAACATTTGAATTGGACACGAGACAATGCGGCTTCCTGGAGAAATGGAATCTCGACAAAAACATCCTGACGGCCTCGGTGAATAGCCATTTGTGGCTGTTCATGGACAAATGAATCCGGTGATTTTCATGATATGCGCGATCATACGGAATCTCTGCGCCATGGAGCTGATGGACGGGAGGTTCGAGTCTTCAAGACCGGACGGATCGATTGGCGATAAGTCGAAGAGACCTTTCGCGCACCCTCGTTCCTTGCAAGCGCCTTCCACCCTGAACGGGTCTTCCCGTCTTTTCCGGGCCGGATAGCGGGAAGTTTTCGCCGCGCCGCCGGAAACGAGGTCGTTTGAAAGCGGCTCCGGCAGCCCGGAGACGCTGCCTCGATCATCCCCGCTTGCCCGAAACGGCCCCGAGTAGGGTGTCTGCGCACAGGCGCAGGCTCCTCCGGTGCGGGTGGACCGGGTTCATTCTGAAACGCCCTTCAGGATCGCGGCCTGCGATTCACGGGCGTCCTTCCCGATCCGATCGAGCTCTTCCCGGCGTCCTTCCCGGACCATTTCATCGCGTTTGAGCGTCGAAAGAAGGTAGACGCCGCGATAGATGCGCTCGAACTGGGCTGCAATCCCGGGCGGGAACGCTGAAGAACTTGCGGTCAGCTTGCCCGTAGCGAAACCCGCCGCGGCATGGCGCACGAGCTCGGCGGCCGTCATTCCGCGCTCTGCGGCCTCCTGTTCGATGCACGCCCACTCGAAATCGGAAAACCGGATTGATCGCGGCGAGCGCGATTCGGCAGGTTTCTCGCCGGAATCGGCGGCGGCGGAATGGTTTTCGGTCATGGTATTGTCTCCAATAGCTCTAGTTTTTGGCCCGGACGTCGTCAGAGCCGATGCATTTACGGAACAACTCCGACCGCCCGGAGCGCCGATTCTCTTGTGTGCTCGTAGCATACATGCAGGAAATAGCCTATATCCACCGTATGCTGATAGCATACACTTTCTCCAACAATACCGTGCCTTCTTCAGGCGCCGTTTACGCAAGAGGCTGCCTGACAAGTGCGCGCCCTGTTGCCAGGGCATCACCGATGCGCCGGGTGTGAGGCTCAGGCGTCATGATGGTGTGAACCGCAGAGTTCACTTCTTCCCGTAATTCGCCCGCTTTCAGACGGCGGGGGATTACCAACGGTTTTGGAATCTTTGTAGCTTCTTGAAACTATTGAAGAAATTGGTTTTTTAGAATTTTGATTGAGGTTCGATTTCTGGAAGATGTAATCAAAACGAAAGCGAACGAATTCAAATTCCTGCGCAGCTTGGTGGGTCTGTGTCGGTTACCTGTGTGTAAACGTTCGTGCGGGCCGTGATGACAGGACCTGAGTGGCGGCAGATCGAGATCTTGGACAAACATAATTGATCCGGCTTAAGGTCGCAAATGCTAGAAAGGTAGTCACAATGACCATTAGAACTCCGATGATAACATCATTCCACCATGCCGGGTTGCACAATTCCACTTTACTCTCCGGGTTCGTTTGTTATCGAGAGCGAACAGTCATCGTCTCTTTATTTTGAAAAATGAAGGAATGTTTCCAGAGCTAGCTTAACCCTTTCGGCCTGTTCTCTATTGAGGTCTATGGATTTTCCTTCTTTGTCATCACCGACGATCATCAAAGTAATCCGGCCTTCGTCGAAATATGGAGTTGTGTATAAGTTTTCGCCCATTAAGAACGCATCATTTTGGTGCATTACTTTCTCTCCTTTTCAAGAATTGACATTTGATGAGCCTCCTTAGCTTCTATCAAGCACTGCCCCTCTCAAATCTAGAAATATTCATGAGGGGCAGCGTAAAATCGCATTCGTGGTGGAATTGGTAAACACACTGGACTCCAAATCCTGTGGCTGTACAGGCAGCCGTGAGAGTTCGAGTCTCTCCGTATGCACTTCCTAAAAGCTTTTTTCACTCCTAATTCATCCAGTTTCCAAAGTCTATTGTTTTAAGTGGCGCGTAGCCTGAGGCCAAAAAACTCTCTGATGCCAATTGTTCTGAACTTCGACGCCTCGAATATTAGACAATCCCTAACTTTTTAAAGAAAATCTTGTTTCGCATCGTGGCATCTTTGAGTAATTTGTCCCATCTGATAACCTCATAATAAAGATTTATATTTTCCCACCAACGAAACCAACCCATCCCGTCGGGAAACGGTTTAAAGTCATGCCGACTTTTTAGCCAGTCACTAATATCCTTCGATACATCGCACACCAGGAAGCCATAAAATGGAGTGTTTGGCATCACATGAACAGTTCGACCTTTTGGAGTTTTGCAACGACCCTTCTTGATATCGTCCACATAATCCAATAGTTGATCGATCGGATTGTCACGATCGGTTTTAAAGTCACTTCTATTAGGTTTTTTGAACTCAAATATCGTAACAGGGTTACTTGGCTCGTCCCCCTCACGAAACAGTACCTTTTTTCCGTAAACCAAAATATCTGGCCGAGAACGATTCCCTGCGCTAAGAGGTTTATCTGAACTCACATACTCGGTGAAGTTTAAGCGTTCATCCAGAATCCAAAGATTTTGAGCTTCAAAATGTGTCTCTTCGGAATCTCCCTTTTGAGGAAATATAATGTCATGAACCACTTTCTCGGAGGAGTAATTTCCAGCATCATCTATCCCTAGACTTTTATCCAGCAGATCGAGTGCACTTTTTCTGAGCGCAATATAGTGAGCTAATTCATCCTTGCTAGTGTCCAAGACCTTTCCTGCAATATCATTTGCCTTTTCCTGCAAATTATTCGGGTCTGTATCATCCAAGATTTTTTTTACTTCGTTTTAAACTTTTAATTCTTCCTTGAGTTTTTGTTTGTATAAAAATTCTTCAATTTGTTCTGGGGTTGGACGAAATGACAAATCTCCAAGGTCAATATCTTTTAAGATTCGTTTAAGCCATGGAGAATTTTCATCAATGTGATTTTGAACACGTTTTCTCTTGTCCTCTTTTCTTGACTTGATCTCATTGCCAACCGCCGCTTCGGTGATCCTAGCGACTTCCTTCTCTATTATTTCTTCGGTTATACCAAGAAGCAAATTACCAGATGGAGGAAACTCAAATCCCCCACGCTCTAGTGATACATGGCGGTCGAGGTAATCTCCCAACACATGAGCTTTGATGATAAATTTATGCCCATATTCATTGATGTGCCCTTCATCAAAGAATGCTTCTTCAAATTCAGAAATATGACTTGAAAGCCAAGACCCAATGACATCGCGTTTGTGAGCAATGAGACTAATTTTATTTCGTTGGGTTCCGGGAGAATATATCTTAAACAAACGAACATGAAATTTTTGTTGTTCTTGCTGAACATCCTGTAATTCAAATGTGTTTAGATTCAACGGAATCTCTTTTATTGAACCAGATATTTCGTTTAGGATTTTTTCATCACTACCATCATATTCAGATAAAATAATTTTTGGGCACTCGTATTCTTCTGTGATTAAATAAGGCAGTATTCGTTCTGTGATATTTTTAGCCAAACTTTCGAGTGTTTTTTCAAATTTGGTCACTTGCTTAGGTTTGATTAACCTGACAATCGTCCCAGATTCTTCTATTTCGCTTCTGGTAGTATCTATATCGACAATGATGTCACGTTCTTTGCCCATCTGGAAATTTCTTTTTCGAAATTCATCACCATTGCGATAAACACTCTCAACGTGAAGTCGATCAAAGTATTTCAGGCAGGTAAAACGTCCAAATCCCTTGCCACCTTTAAGACTTCTTTTCTCTGTGTAAAGGGTGTCGAATGATTCTAGATGTTCATCAGTAAACCCAACTCCATTATCTTTCACTTCAAAACCAACTATATCGCCACGGCCATCGAACATTTCAGTCTGTTGCGTATTTCGCAAGACGCGAACCGAAATTATCCCATTCGATTGCCTCAATTCTTCAATTGCCTGTATTGCATTGACGATCAACTCTACTACTGGCGTGTAAATATTAGTTCTTTTGTGAGATATATTATCTACCAATCTACCAATATTAACATTACTCATACAGACATGCCCTCCATTTTTGCCAACTTGAGGAACATTATATACGATACATTCTTTATATTGTGAAGATATGGGATGTCACCGTTTCTGCTGGCACTTCTTAGGAAATTTGAACAATGAAACCAACTAGGAAATCGGCCCGTGCCTAGATATATAAGCAGTTCCCTAAATTTGAATCAAAATATTTTCAATAGTGAAAGCTTCATTCAGTAAAAAACCAAATCTAATTTAGCAGAGGGAGCTGACAGCGAACCTCCAGGAAGTTAAATAAATATTATCGCAGAATCTTGTGCTGGCGACGCGAGTGATCTTCAAGAGTGGCGCCGTTTGCCCAGTCATAAAGTTTCTGCACCATCTAATTTCTATCCCTATCTCGCAAGGAGCCTATATCGGGGTCGGTGCTGTCGGCATCTCGTCCCAAGTCCTTCCACGGTATTCGCGACCGTTCGCCGATTTTGAGCGGCGCTTGTTGTCCATGCTCCAAGTACCCCACTGTTTGAAGAAGAAAGCTGTCCGCTGTCGGACGCATTGAATGTGTATTTCATCGATCCATTCTTCCCGGATAGGCCGCGCATCCCTTCCGCTTTCGCCGCCGACGATGGCCCAGTGAATCCCTGCCAGATCAACGCTGCCGATTGAACCGATCAGCGGTTCAAAGGAGACGAAGCGGATCGCGGCAGGCGTACGGCGTAGATGATCCAGACGCCCGATGGTATCCCTGTCCTCGACGCTTGTTCCGAGCCACACGTTGGGAAGAATCGCCCCCACTTTACCCGAGACCATTTCGGACATGCGTTCGGGGCGTTTCGTCAGAATTTGATAGTTGTGGCGAGGCGTGTCGCGCATGACCTGCCAAACATCCATTATGAAAGAATCGCTGACACGTTCATGAAAGAGATCGCTCATCGAATTCACGAATATCTTGCGCGGCTTCTTCCACGTATGAGGCAAAGAAAGCGCTCTTTTATCCTCTTTTACGACTCCGTTCCACACGGTGCGTTTGCCGCTTCGGCGAGTCAGTCCCGCATATTTCTCGACCCCCATGGCCTCCAGGCGCTTCGCCATTGCCATGGCATAACAATTGGTGCAGCCGGTTGTCAGAACGGAGCATCCCACCACGGGATTCCAGGTTGCATCCGTCCACTCTATCCGGGTCTCCGACATCTTGTTCTCCTTGACGACTCGCCATAACGAACTGAACGCTGAGCACTCGCTTTTTCATCGCGCCGCGTTTCGAAGCGGGTTGAACGTCTCGACGCCGATGAAGTCCCTTTCATTGTCGGTCACGACGATACATTCATTGGCTTCCGCGATCGCCGCGATGATCGTGTCGAGCGCGCTGCGGGAACGGCCTTGCGCCTTGCCTTCCGCCATAAGTCTTGCCCATACGAGACCGGCCTTCTCGTCGAAGGGGAGGACGCGACCGGCGAAAAGAGCTGATGGACCTTCCGGACCCGCGAACCACGCTTCAAGTTGATCACGTTTGCGACCGGCAGGCTTCTCCAGCACGCCGCGTCGAACCTCGGCGATAGTAAGCGCGGAAATGAAGAGGTTTTCGTCAGCCTGATCGGCCATCCATGCCAGTAGAGACTCCGATGGCACGGGCTTCGTGACACTACTGATGATATTGGTGTCAAGAAGATACCGGCTCACAGATCAACCTTGCGACCGGACTCGAATGGACGGGATGCAATAGCTTCGGCGCCGACGAGCGGCGAGCGGCGTAGTGCTTCAAGGACTCCGCCTTTCCGTGGTGGTTTGCCGGCGACGCCTTGGCTGACGACGGTCCTCAGACGATCGGCTTCCGGACAGTCCTCAGCTAAACGTCTGGCCAACGAGCGGATAAGCTCTCGGTCGGTGTCGCGCCCGAGGACCTCAAAGCGGGCCATGCCGCGTTCAGTCAAACGACTTCGATATTTTTTTGTCGCACGTCTCTGGGATATATCACTCATGATTGACCTCCTCATATTACCAGTAATATAACCTGCAATAGGCCAAGCGGCAAGATGGATCCAAAGTCTTGGAAGGAATTGGAAGAGAAAGCCAACTCGTATCCATACATGACCAAGCCCGGCTTCGGTAAAGTCCTAAACTTGCTGGAAAATTAAGAGGGGTGCATCCTCGGCAGAGGAACCACGAAACCGTGCCGGTGAGCGCCGGCGTCCAACCGAGGAGGCAATCGCGGTAGGAACGCCGGTTACCCGGCGCCCCCCGCACAGATCCGGACGTGCCCGCTAAGGCATCCGGCTCCTCCCTTGGGTTGCGCCCCTCAAAGCGCTGACGGTAAATCGTTGGCTCGGCCACGGGTGTCGGACGTTCAGCTTCGGCCAGTACGTCCTGGCCAGTTTTGCAAGTCTTGCCCACGTATAGCGGTCCTTTTGCGACCTTCGTCGCAGGGCGCGGAGCCACAGCCGCATGAGTCGTGCGACGAATTGCCGGAGATACCGAAAGCTGGTCGGGACGGCAAAATAGTTCAGCCATCCGTCGACCACTCTGCCCAGCCATCTCGCCGTATCCTTGATGTTGTGGTGCATGCGTCTGCGTATCTCTTCTTTTATCCGCTTCAGGGTGCGCCTCATCCGTTTCGCGACCGGCTTGCGCCCCAACAGGAATCGCCCTCCTTCTCTAGTTTTCGCGCAGTAGTGCGTGAAACCCAGGAAGTCGAAGGTCTCCGGTCTACCTTGACCACGCTGCCGTCGATTCTCCATGGCAAACCGCCCGAACTCAATAAGCCGGGTCTTGTCGGGATGTATCTCCAGTCCGAAGCTTCCGAACCGCTCCTTCACGGCGCTCAGGAACCGCTCCGCGTCCTCCTTGTGCTGAAATCCCACCACGAAGTCGTCGGCGTAGCGAACGATGATTGCGTCGCCTTTGGCCTCGCGGCTGCGCCACTTCTTCTGGAGCCACAGGTCGAGGACGTAGTGCAGGTAGACGTTCGCCAGAATCGGTGATGCCACCGAGCCTTGCGGCGTTCCCCGCAGGTCGTCCCGCCACTCTCCAGCCTCCATGACACCGGCCCTCAACCACTTGATGATGAGCCTGATGACCCGCTTGTCCCCGATGCGGTGCTTACAGAAGCGCACCAGCCACTCCCTCGACACCGTGTCGAAGAATGCGCGGATGTCAATGTCCACCACCCAGTCGATTTTGCGCCGTGTTATCCCGACTGCGAGCGCGTCGAGCGCATCATGCGCCCCGCGCCCGGGCCGGAACCCGTAGCTGAACCCCAGGAACTCCGCCTCGTATATCGGCGTCAGGATTGTCTCCGTCACGGCCTTCTGGACTATCTTGTCCTCGATGGCCGCGACGCCGAGCGGTCGTGTCCCGCCGTCGGGCTTGGGGATGTTCACCCGCCGTGACGGCGTCGCCCGGTACGCCCCCGATTGCACGCGCTCGTGCAGGTCGGCCAGTCGGCCTTCCAGCCCTTCCGCGTACATCCGCCACGTCACCCCGTCCGCGCCTGCCGCAACATTTCTCTTCAACTCGAAGAACGCCCAGCGCAGCGCATCGAGCGTGACGTGGTGGAGAAGCGCCGTCAAACGTTCCCGTGGTTCCCGTCGAACGAATTGCCGTATCCGCTCAGCCGCCTGTGACACGCTCTCCCGGCCCTGTGTCCGGCGCGTGCTTTGGCTTCCCGGATTCCCCTCGGGCCCGGCCCTTGACTCCACCGACTCCGCCGGGACTCGCGTCCCCTTGTTCGTCGGCTTCTCGGCTACTACGGCCGGGTCTGACTTCTCCATGCCGTTCGTCATCGGCTACGGATTCCTCCTTCCCTCAGCGACCCCGCCACGACGGCGGGGTGACATGGAGACCTCCCAGGTCCCGGTGGAGGGCGTACGTGCGTGCATGGGTTCTTCGACACCGTGGAGCCTCCGCGGTCCTCACCATGGCGGCCCGCGGAGTGCTGCCTTCGACCGTGTATAGAGTCTCGGCGCTCCAGTTGTAGAGTGCTTTCGGTGCTCAATCGCCCCGCACGCACGCGCCGCTACCGACGCTTCGCCGACACCCTCGCGGGTGACGACGCACGGCTCGCGGTGGAGGGGGTGGTTGGCCTTTCCATCCTGCCGGACTTCCACCGGCTGCCCTTCCGCCAGTTAGCCTGGCGCACATACACGAACACCTCGCCTCCCCAGTCGCGCTCGGCCACTGCGCGTACTCGCGCTCCCAGCCGCACTTGAGCCACGCAACGCTCGCCGGGGACAATCCCCTCACCGATTCGCCGAACAGCGCTCTCAGCGCCTCACCTAAGTCATTCGTCGATATCCCTTACAGATACATCAGAGAATCACCGCCTCCACACGCCTCGTCTTCTTCAAATACGGCGGCAAAAGCTCCGAGCGGAAGCACCGGCCCGCGCCCGACCTGTCCCGTGTCCGCGGAACCTGGACACGCACCGGGCCGACCCCCGTCAACACCTCCCGCGACGGCAGGTATCCGTTGCGGACTACCGCGCGTCGACCTTGCGAGTCATGATCGGTCGCATACCCTTCCAGAAAAGCCTCCAACTCCGCTTCCACGGCCCGGCGGATGATTCGTTGCGCGCCTTCGCGCAACAGTTCGCTCAACTCGTCCCGTAAGGCTGGATTCCTGAAGGGAATCGTCGTATCTTCTCTCATGGTGGCGCATCTCCTGTGTGCTGAATGACCGGGCTTCTGACAACCCTATTTCAGCAGGATGCGCCGCCTTCTTCAATTCAGCCCATACACAAGATCTGAGCGTATCTCCAGACCCTGCGCCTGCACCCCCAAGCAAATCGGCGGCCTCGCTTTCGAGAGCCGCTTTTCCCTCTCAGGGACGAGAAGAGGGGGATAATCCCGGTGGTCGTTCTTAGGGGACAAACTGGATGCTCCTGTCAGGATGCACAAGTTCAAGGACACGACTTTCTCTTAATGGAAACCCTCGGCCCGTTCGATTCTTGGGATAAGAAAGCATATGATAGTAAGGAATTCAGGAGAAAGAAAATTATGTTTTCAGCGTCAGAAAAAGAAGCGAGATATAGAGCTGTACGTCAGGTACTCAATACAGAAGACCTCAAAGCAATAATACTTGTAGGCGACATGGGTATCGGGCCCGGCTTTTATGGAGATTTGCGGTATTTAACTGATTACCGCGTATTTTATTATCGGCAGGTTGTTGTCGTCTTCCCCAATTCCGAACCAGTGTTGTTTATAGAAAGTAGTGAATCGCAGAGACGAGTTGCGGCTGAGAGGTCTTTTGTGAACGATTGTCGCGCCAGCAGCTATTTCGCGGCGGATGTGGCTAATCTTCTGAAAGATCGCGGGGTTGTTGTAGGAAGAGTCGGGGTTAGCTTTGAAATGCTGCCAACAGCCTGGTTTATGCATTTCAAGAAAGAACTTCCCCAGATTGAGTGGGAGGAAGTCCATGAACGGATTTTACAAGTTCGCCTCCAACGTAGCGAGGAGGAAGCCGATATTTATCGCAAAGGAGCGGCATTGGCCGATGGCGGTTTTGAAGCCGTCGCAAAAATGATTCGCCCCAAGGTTAGTGAACAAGAAATTGTCGCTGAAATCGAACATTTTGCTAGGGCCCGAGGGGCGGAAGAATGTTTCACCTTAATCACTAGTGGCAAATTTGCTCTTGGTGACAAAAATATGTTGGGAGGGCTTCATGTTCCGTCGCCTCGACTAATCGAAATCGGAGATACCGTAGAATTTGAAATTACACCACGCTATGGAGGTTATTGGACACAATTGGTGCGTAGGGTTAATGTTGGTTATCCTAACCATGCCCTCAGCAAATTGAATACCTTAAGCAGTAACGCCATAAAAAAAGGGTTGGAGCGCCTGAATCCGGGGAGAACTGTTGCAGATGTTTTTTCAGCCATGAAGTCCCATGTGAATAAGGGTGGCTATGAACTAAGATCTGCAGTGGGGCATATCTGTGGCGTTGATCTAGTGGAAGCTCGCTTGAATGGCGATAATAAGATGGTGTTAACTCCGGGAACCGCGATAATTATCCACCCGCGTATTTTCACGCCTGATCGTAAGAGCAATTCTTTTTGGGGAGAAACTTATTTATTGACACACGAAGGATATGAGCGGCTCAATCATATTGGAGACGAAGTGTTGACCATATAACATCCCCTCTTGGGTAAGATTGTATATAATTCCCTTCTTTCACATTGTCCCTGAAACTGTTCCGCTCCCACGGCAAGACACCCACCTTTGTTCCGATTTGATTCAGAAATTATTCTTTCTATTGGCGCATCCACAGCATGTCAGAGTTTCGCCAACAGACACAGGGGTAAGACACGGGTATCTGCAAAACAGGATAGTGGGAGAAATTCCTGCCGTGTGGAGCCTCCGACCTTGTTGCCACGCTCTCCACTCACACGCCTCCTATCCGGACATTGATTTTATACGTTCTGCTATTTCCTTTATTTCATCATCAGAAAGAACTCGTTTCCTAATCTCTATCTCGTGCTTCACCTCGTCAAGAATAATGGGCACAAGGTCCTTTTCCACGCTCACACCAATCTCATTGAGTATTCCCCACATGGTCCATGTGCCGCTGTACCGCCCCACGACCAACCTGCCCACGTTTCCGAAGAGGGCGGGGTTGACGCACTTGTGAAGATATAAACCAAGCTCATCCTCCTCCGTGTTTGCTTCCTCGGTGTAGGACCAGGCATGCTCACCCGTCACGGGCTTATTTTGCGCCATGAAGACTTGGCTGATATCCTCCACCAATCGCCGTAGCGACGTAAGTCTCTCCATCTTAACTCCGGTTTTCACGCCATACAAAACTTCCAAGGCCGCCACCGCCTCCGTGATGTCTACCTGTCCCGCGCCGGTGCAAAGACTGTTGACCGAACCTTCCAGCACTTCAGCTCCCGCGTGAATGCCCGCCATCGCTTTGGCCATAGCGTTGCCGAATCCATTGTGTGGACGAGATAGGCATATGCGTACTCCCGGGGCCATCTCTACTGCGCGAGAGACCAGGTACGCATAGGCCTCATGGCCAAAAGCGCTCGAACCATCCCCAAGTCCAATCTCTTCTATGCCCACTTCCGAAGCCCCTTTGCACAGCTTATCGAAGTATTCAAGAGATGCGTGTAAAAGTTGAGGCGTGGCTAATTGAACCTTAAGACCCTTGCTTTTGGCATAGGTGGAGAGCTCCTGAATTCTTTCAATCAACGCCTCATTCGTCAATGGTGGGTGTATCGTTTTGCGCCAATCCTCGCCACGCCACGCAGCACGTTGAATCTGGCGTCCGTAGATACCATACACAAGATTCAATATCGGCATACACGGGAAAAAGATCTGAACCATATCCGCACCAGAATCTACCACTGCGTCTACTTCTTCTTCAGTGCTTCCTCCCACGATTACTTCGATGCTGCTATCCAAGCTCTTGATGAATTTAACTTCTTTCTCGGAGGCACCGGAGGTTAGGGACAATAGTTCCTTGGGGTCTCCCCTCTGCAATCTCTTTGTTGGTTGATACAAAAGAGCGGTGTGCAGTGACCTCAGCCCTGCTTCAACGAGTGCGGCAGCCAGTCTTTGCCGCTCGGAATCGCTTAGACAAACACCAGGCGTTTGTTCAATTGTTCGCAGGGTGTTATCACGAATCACCACTGAATCCGGATATCGGGGCGGTCCGAAATTGGACAGTACGTTAGGGTCCCGGTTAAGGGGGCTGATATTCCATTTCCCCTCAACCAAGGTTTCAGGGGTTCGAACCTTGGCTATCTCTTCTCTGACCTGCTTCAATTCGTTCTGGCTGATATAATCCATTTTTTCATCTCCCTTGTTCCTTTCGTCTTCCTTGGCTGACAATTACTCTATTTACATTGCACTTCACAGCATCGCTCAATCAAAGGGTGACGCACAGGCATCTTTGATGACGTGTATATCTTGGATATACGTCACGTGAAGGAGTGCACGGAGTTCTGCGAGCTCGATATGGGCCTGACGGTCATCAGGCCACCTTAGATTACTCTTAGCGTATTACACTTAATGAGAAAACAGATGACAATATGTTATTACCGCCAGGCCATAGCGATGTTACTTTTTCGACTTGATATTCGCGGCCTTGATTGCCTTACCCCACATTTTGGTCTCGTTCCTCATCAGGGTCACGACATCGTTCGTCCTTTTGAAGTAGATGGCGTATCCTAACTTTATGAGCGCCTTCTTCACATCAGGCTTTTCAAGCCCTCTCGCAAATGCGTCCGCCAGCGACTCCAAAACGCCCCTCGGGGTCTTCGCGGGAGCGAACATCCCAAACCACGCCGATACGTCGAATCCCGGATAACCCAACTCTGCCACGGTCGGGATATTTGGCGCTATCGTAGCGCGAGCGGGCCCGCTGACGGCAAGTCCCTTGAGGCGTCCAGCCTTCACAAAAGGAACCGCCGATACCAGGCTGACGAAAACCATATGCACCTCACCAGAAAGGGCAGCCTTGGCTGCTTTAGCGCCACCTTTGTATGGGATATTGGTCATCTTGATCCCCGCGCGCATACTGAGCAGTTCCGGTGCCAGATGCGTAGGGGCTCCCACGCCGGTCCCCGCGTAGTTAAAGTGCCCAGCGGGCTTGCTCTTTGCCAGTGCGATGAACTCCTTGAGATTGTTCGCCTTGACGGAAGGGTGTAGCGCCAGCATGTATTGTCCTCTGACCAAAGTAGAGATGGGAGCAAGATCCGATACTTTGTAGGGCATCTTGTGTAACTGCGGGCGCACAGTGAGCAAGAGACCATTTGTTATTAGTATCGTATGTCCGTCGGGTTTGGCGCGAACTACGATATCGCCAGCGATGGTTCCCCCTCTGCCGCCACGATTATCCAACACCAACGGTTGGCCGAGTACTTCTTTGACCGTGGGCGCAAGAAGGCGCGAAACAATACTAAAAGCACCACCTGGCGAGCCTGCCACGACCAGTCGAATCGGGCGATTCGGACGCCATTTTTCGTTTGCCGCCGATGCGACCCGCGACATGGCTGCCAGGATGAAAAGAAAAACTATTGCGATTGCCAAAGCTGTCGTATTCTTTACCCTATCAGTCATGACTAGCCTCCTTTACAGGTTAAATTGACAAACTAGGGAGTCCTTTACAGAATTGTAGTCCTGTGACCACGATTTTGCTATTTGTGAAAGCCTTACGCAAAGCATCGCTATCGTGGCTTGTAGTGTACAATCGCGGTTTTATGAAATTATTTGTTACATGATAGCACAAGATTTCATCAAGAGGAGAAAGATTAAAGATTCGTTGCATTTTCTTTGGGCAAGGCTGGGTTGATAAGCAGCAAATAGAAAGAAGACATGCGATATAGAATTAAAAGTCCGGAAAACTTTTGGTCGGGCCTGATGTTTATCGGTTTAGGTATACTTGCGGTCGTCCTGTCTCGTGACTATCCAATGGGATCGGCGAATCGCATGGGGCCTGGGTATTTCCCCACGGTATTAGGTTGCATTCTTGCCATTTTGGGCGTGCTCATCGCCGCGTTGTCGGTCAAAGTCGAGGGCGAAGGCATTGAACCTTTTGCGTATCGTCCGATGATACTGGTAAGCGTTGCCTTTGCGATTTTTGGATGGAGCATCGATCACGTTGGTTTCATACCGGCACTGTTCGCGCTGATCGTCGTGTCCGCAGCATCGGGAAGAGAATTCAAATGGGGAGAAGTACTGATCATGAGTGTGGTGCTTATCACAGGGTCCTGGGCGGTTTTCGTATGGGGCCTGAATCTGCCTTTCCAGCTTTTCGGATGGAGATGACTTGGAATCCTTGGCGACAGTTTTACCAGGCCTTGCATTCGGATTCCAAACAGCGATTACGTCAATCAATCTTTGGTACTGTTTCGTCGGAGTATTTCTCGGCACTTTGGTCGGAGTGCTGCCTGGCATAGGACCTCTCGCCGCAATGTCGATGCTATTGCCGGCGACATTTGTACTGCCGCCGGTCGGTGCGCTGATCATGTTAGCCGGAATTTTCTACGGCACCCAGTACGGCGGCTCCACCACGTCGATTCTAATCAAACTGCCGGGTGAAACAGCTTCGGTGGTGACCTGTATCGACGGCTATGAAATGGCGAAGCAGGGCCGGGCAGGGCCGGCTTTAGCAATCGCGGCTGTCGGATCGTTTTTTGCCGGAACGGTTTGCACGTTGATTATTGCGGTAGCCGGACCGCCGCTCGCCGAAGTCGCGCTTGAATTCGGCTCGCCCGAGTTTTTTTCCCTGATGGTGATGGGGTTGATTTTTTCTGCGGTGCTGGCTCATGGCAACATACTCAAGGCGATCGCGATGATTGTTCTAGGTCTGTTACTTGGCATCATTGGCACCGATGTCAACTCGGGAATGTGGCGCTTTACCTTCGGAGCCGCGGCGCTGTCTGAAGGGTTGAGTTTCCCTGTGGTCGCAATGGGATTGTTCGGCTTATCCGAGATTCTGTCCAACCTGGGAAAGAGCAAGGAAAGCGAGACCCGAGTTATGCTGTCGAAAAAAATTTATGGTTTGATGCCGACATGGGCCGACATCAAGGTTTCAATGGGCGCCATTATGCGCGGTACCGCAATAGGAGCGTTCTTCGGTACATTGCCAGGCGCAGGTGCCACAATCAGCGCGTTTTCGAGCTATGCCGTCGAAAAAAAAGTAGCAAAGGACGATTCGATTTTTGGGAAAGGCGCGATCCAAGGTGTGGCAGGGCCAGAGGCGGCAAACAATGCCGCAGCCCAGTGCGCATTCATCCCAACCCTGACGCTAGGTATTCCGGGTAGCGGCACGATGGCGGTGGTGCTGGGCGCGTTGACAATCCATGGCATCACACCCGGACCTCAGGTCATGACCGAGCGACCCGATCTGTTTTGGGGCCTAATCGCCAGCATGTGGATTGGCAACTTGATTCTGGTAATTCTCAATCTGCCACTGATTGGCATATGGGTAAAATTGCTCAAAGTTCCTTATCGATTCATGTTTCCGGCGATTCTCGTATTCATGGCCATTGGCATTTACAGCGTAAACAAACTCGAGTTGGACATTTACTTGACTATTTTCTTCGGTCTCGTGGGCTATGTTTTCATAAAACTCAAGCTTGAGCCGGCACCTATGATTCTTGCGTTAGTTCTGGGACCGATGATGGAGGAAAACCTGAGACGCTCACTGCTGCTCTCGCGCGGTGACCCGATGATATTCATCACCCGCCCAATCAGCGCGGCGTTCCTGATCTCGACCGCACTGTTGCTGATTTTCATGATACTACCGGCGATCAAAAAGAGACTCTCCTAGTTTCGAGAGTATGTCCCAAACTGTTTTGACGTGCCTGGCCCGTTAAAACCTCACATTCGATTTTGACGCGGCACGGATAACCCGTGATGTCTATTGATTTGATGCCACACGCCAACGCTATGGCGATGTAGTTAGAGCACCCATGTTAATGGAAATCCAAAAGAAGAGAATCCCCGTCGCTTTGTATCCATACGCCCTTTTCACGTCTGTCTTTTCTTCTTCCATCATGCAAGCGTTTGTACTCGATGGACTAGATGTTCGTGATGGTGTCGTTTTCGAGCAGTTGGCGCTTCTCGTGTAAAGAAAATCACCCCACGCGCTTGCTTGGATTGCCCCCGACTCCCCGATACTCCCCCCAAAAAGCTCGTGATCGGCAAATAGCAGATTAGAGCCCGACCAGAAAATTCCGGTAGGGATAGGAATCAAACTCGATGGCAAATACCAAGATACTTCCGACAACAATATCCCGTCATCCGCCCGTCGGCGTGCATATGTTGTCGATACCAGTGGCTATACCCGGCTGAACCACCCGGATCGGGGAGGTCGGCGCAAGCATTTTCTTCCATGAAGTCCGGCGGTTGGGGCTGGTGATGCTCCAGTTTCATGGGGCCGCCCGGCAATTCAGGCGCGACTTCGGAGATAGTTCTGCTGATTTGCTCGATTTCCTCCTCGCGTCCGGCCTTCTCCATGTCGCGGATAATGGCCTGTGCGGTGAACATGGCCGAACGCAAGAGGTGGATTTCCGCTTCGGTCCGCGGCCACTCCCTGTGCTTTAGGGCCTCTATCGCGAGTTCTACCACGAGCCGATTCGGACTGACCTCGCGTTCAATCGCCTCTTTTTCGACGTGCTTCCATTGTTCAGGCGTGACTCTGATGTTCTTCTGTATCGTCTGAACCATTCGTTTCGTCACTCCTTTCGTTAAGATTTTCCTCGATTCCGGTCCCGAAACGCTCGGGAAATTCTCGTTTGCTTTCACCGAACACATTCGTCGCGAACCTGGAAGGTCTCGAATCGATGCCGGAAGTCGCAATACCAAATCGGAATCCATCATAGCGCAGCGCGGGCCTGTGTACTACCAATTTGGTATCCTTCAGGAAATCCTCGTATTACACCGTATTACAAATAGCATACGCGATTTTTAAGTGCAGTGATTTCAAAGGGTTCACGTGCTACCAGATTGGTATTGCTTTTCCAGTATGAAGGAGGCGGTCATTGTCGTCGTTTGCGCAGAACGCTGTATGCCAGGCGCGCGCATGGAGGGCAGGCATCTTCAGATGCGTGGGGTGTGAGAACCGAAGCGCCGAAGGGCGTCAAAAGGACCAGATACGGGGAACGAACGATGGGGGAATCGAAGCCGGTGAGAGAGGCGGTCGGGAGCCGCCGCGGCGATTGAGCGGACGGAGGCGAGGGGAGCAATGCGGGGAGGTGTGCACGGAGGTTCGTACAGCGGGGCCGACGCCATTGTGGGGAGTTCTGTACGAGGGTCCGTACAGCGGTGCGGCGGGGTGTGCAAAGAAGAAGAGCGGGCCGCGCCGCCGGGGTGGCGACACGACCCGCCGGGTCGAGTGTCCTATGCGGCGACGCGCTGGACGGGGATGCCGAGCCTGTTGGCCTTGTCGACGAGGTTGTCGGTGATGCCGCTGCCGGGGAAGGCGATGACGCCCTTGGGGAGCAGAGCGAGGAGTTCATCGTTGCGCCTGAAGGGAGCGGCCCGTCCGTGTGCGTCCCAGTCGGGCTTGCAGACGACCTGGTGGACGCCGTTGCGCTCCGCCCATCCTGCCGCTATCTTCTCGGCGCCGGGACCGCCGCCGTGGACGAGGACGACGTCTGTGTACTTGGCCTTGAGCTTGTCGAGGTGGCCGATGATGGCGCTTGCGTCGTTCGCCTCCTTGCCGCCCGCGACGGCCACGAGTGTCCCCTGCGGAAGATGCGCGGTGTTCTCGCGGTCCTTTCTCGCCCGCTGGAAGTCGCGCGCGTCGATCATGGCCGATGTGAGCTTGCCGGTCTGCGAGACGTGGGAGCCTCGCCGGGGTCGCCATACCTCGCCGGTCTCTACGCGATAAGCCTCGGCGGCCGTGTCGCGCAGTCCTTCGAAGGCGTCTCGGCGGTTGGAGAGATTTTGCGCCCGGTCGGTCTTGAGTTCGAGTTCGCGGGAGCGGATCTCGGAGCCGTCCTGTTCGCGCTGCAGTTCACGGATACCGGGGATGAGCCTGTCGGCGGCGCGGTCGAGGCGCTGTGTCTGTGCGTCGAGGGTGTTGACGAAGCCCCACAGGAGGTTCGCTCGTTCGTCGGCGAGCTGTGTGCCGTCGGGTGCGGCCTGTGCGAGGAGGTGGAAGGCCTTGATGACGGCGGAGGTGGCTTCCTTCTCGTCCCATACGACGCGGGAGTCGAATTCATCGGGCCCCGGAGTCGCGCCGAAGAGTTGCGCCTGCTCGCAGACCATGGCGGTGAAGGATTCATTCTGTGCTTCGTGCTCTGTGTGCTCGTGCATGATGCTCTCCTTGTGATCGTGTGTCGCGGTGGCAGTCATCGTTCACTCCTTTCGTTGTCCTCAAGCGAGGGGATAGTCGTATTGGGGCAGAGCGTAGCCAAGATCGTCTCGCTTCACTTCTTTCGGCATGTCGCCGAGGTAGTCGGCTGCCCACGCGGCGGCGCGTGCGAGGACATCGCCGTGACACGGGAGGGGATGGCAGTGGCAACCGAGCTCGCAGCCATGCAGGTCGGCGAGTTCGTAGAGGTTGATCTCCTCCTGCTGGATATTTCTCCAGAGCCATCGTCGGTATTTTTCAATCACGGCGGCGCGATCGCCATCCTGGCCGATCCGGTAGGGATTTCCCCACTTCGTCGTCCTGTCAATTTTGATGAGACAGCCACTTCCGAAGTTGTCATGCCGATAGTCGCTCAAGTTCACAACGGCGGTTTCCATGCCTTTCTCCTTTCTAGAGGATTAACGGATGTGCTTCTTAGCGCCTCATTTTCAGCACGTAAGGGCATCGGGCGGTGTTCCCGGTGCCCGTAGGCGAGCGAATCAAGGGCTCGTCATTTTCCGGGGGGTTCCCAAAAAACACGCTCCATAGAGCGGCGCTTTCGTTTTTTGCCGCACGACGTTTTTTGGGGGGTACCGGAAAATGATGGCCGCTTGCGGCCACCCTTTATTGCTCGCCGTTCGTGCTAAAATGAGGACGCTAAGAGAGAGAGGGTGGTTTCGCCACCGGGACATAAGAGCTTCTGGTTGTTTCACGATGAAAGCGAAGCTCATCGTGAAGCAATCTTTCATGCTGCGGATAGGGTCATTTTGGGCCGTTTTTTCCAGCCCAAAATTCCCGCAGCGGGGGGTAGACCGAACCACTATCCAGGGTATGCGGTGATTGTAGCGTTCATGCCGATTTTCCGTGAACATGGTTTATCGTTCACGGAATCGGAGATTTCCTGGGTGTTCCCGGTAGATGAGAGGGGCCGGCGCGCGGTCCGGGATTCGATGGATGAGGCGTGGACAAACGGAGACGTATCGAGTGGCGGGACTTCCGGCGCCGGGTTATCGGCGATCGTGGCGGGTGTGAATCGACGAGGCGGAAGAGGTTGCCGACATGCTCGCCCCCGACGTAGATGCAGGACTCGTGCGGGCTGACCCGCTTGAAGGTGACGGTGTCCATTTTCTCTCTCCTTCCACCAGGGCTTTGCCCCGCTCAGGCCCGCTCCTCTCCGATTCTCGCGAAGCGGAAGAGCGGACCGAGCCGTGCGGCGAGGGCAGCGGGTCCGAGCGCAGCGAGGTCGTCGTTGAAGTCGCCGCGTTCAGAGACGATGACGCGGGCGTCGATCCCGGCCCATGCGCAGCGCCGGGCGAGGCGCTCCGCAGCCCTCTCACCTTCCACGTCGTTGTCACGGGCGATGATCAGGCGGGAGAGCCCCTCGGGCGGGATGAAGGCGCCGAGGCTGCCTGCGGAGAGAGCGGCTGCCGCCGGGATCCGGGGCGCGGCGCTTACGAGCGAGAGCACGGTCTCGATCCCCTCCCCGACCAGGAGCGTAGCGTCGGGGGCGCCTAAGCGCACGGCGTGTCCGAAGACCCGGCCAAGCGCCTTGCGGGACGGGAGGACGTCGGCCTTGGACTGCGCAGCGGGATCGATCCAGGTGCGGTGTACGCCGTGGAGCGCGCCGTCCGTGTCGGTCACGGCGGCGACCAGTGCGGGCAGGCGGCTGTCGGCCTCCCGGTGGAAGAGCGCCGGGTGGAAGCGCAGAGAGGGGAAGCGGCGCCGCGTGATCCCCCGGGCATGGAGGTAGGTCTCGGCCGGGGCGCCCTCAATCGGGCGGCAACGCCGCCAGATGCGCCGCGCCGCCTCCCTTGCGTCGTATGGCGGGCCCTCGCCCGGTAAAATAGGGGCAGGCAGGGCGAGGAAGGCGCGCGCCTCGTCCATGGCGGCGCGGAGCGTGGATGCTGCGCTGCGGCGGCGGATCAGGTCGAGCAGGTCGCCGTGCTCCCCGGTGGCCGCATCACACCACTTGCCCGGTACGCCCGGAGGCTGCAGGCGGACGAAGAGCGAGCGCCCGGGCGCGCCGTCGACGTCGCCCGCGAGCCAGTAGCGGCCCTGCTTCTTGCCTTGCGGCAGATAGCGGCGGCAGACGTCCTCGGCGCGCGAGGCGAGCGCCGCGGCGATTTCGGCAGCGGGAGAGGGTGTTTGGGGCATGGCGGACCTCCTCTGGATAAAGAGCAAAAAAAGGCCGGCGCCGAAGCGCCGGCCCTTGTCGGGATCAGAATGGAATGTCTTCCCCTGCTACACCTGCGGACGCCGCCACCGCCGCCGTCTCGGGGTGCGCGCCGTTGCCGTTGCCGTTCCCGTTCCCGTTCACCTTGTCCAGGAACTGAATGCGCCCGCCCGGGGCGAGTAATATCTCGGTGGAGAACCGCTCGGAGTTTTCCTCGTCCTTCTTCCAGCGCCTGGTCTGCAGCTTGCCCGCCACGTAGACCAGACGGCCCTTCTTCGCGTGCTTCTCGAACATGTATTCATTATTTTATATTCAATATAACCTGTTGAATATAATGTATTTATTTATAAAATAGATTTGCTATATAATGATTATCAACACTATAGCAACACGACGCATCGATCATAAACACGACATCGCTTGCCTGCGCATGGGTGAGAACGGCAAGGATATTCCGTTTCGCTGAAGGGTTCAACCTCCGCAATCCGAATGTCCATTTATGCGATTTCCCACTTGTCCCGTTGTCAGGATTCTATCCTGCAGTTGGCGTGATGTCCGTCAAAGTCGGTCCGGCCGATAAAAAGGTGGAGGCGACGGATGCCGGGGCGTTCCACTGCTTGCCAGCTTCCACTGCCGGATAAAACCCGGGCGCCTCTCGCAGCTTGATGACGATCTGTTCCGCTGTAAACCTCTTCCTTGCCATCCTCCGCCTCCTTCTACAAATCCAGGAATACTCATTGATAAACGGGACTCGTTTGAAGGGGGAAGGTCACCCCAGCCTTCTATACCAAACTCAGCCTCGCGTTCCTCATTCCAAAGGTGCTGGAACTCACATACGCCTCCCACGCGCTGGCGCCGTTTGCCCGTGACCTGAGCAGCCATCACGGTCCGCCGTTTACCTAGGACGAGGAGCGCCGCGCCCTTCTGCACGCCGACCTGGATGCGTTCTACGCACGAGCCTATCGTCTGACTCGCAACGAGCTGCGCTACATCCTCGACCCCGCCGACGTGAAGGGCCCGGACTATCCCTGCGGCCTGGGACCGAATGGAGACGAGCGGCCAATTCATGGAACTGGGCTTGTGAGCGAGATACCCCAAGGATTCGTCGTCGCCGAAGAATGCCGGAAGGCCGCTTGGCAGAACGCCTAGCCCACCGTACACTATAAATTATTTAGGGCAAATCACTTATGAACATATCTTCACTGCGGACCCCACCATTTTTTCCGCCGAGACAGAACGGATTCTGTTGGCTTTCCCTAGCCGAGAACGGACGTAACCAGGAGGTCGAGCCTTCTTGATTGGACCCGTCGTCCCATTGGTCTGCGGCGGTAACGAAGCGTGGAGTGGGCAATGCCGGCTGCCAACCCTAGGTGCCCCGCACCCCTGGTCGATCTCTGCGTCTGGATGGCCTGCGGTGAGCGCGCTCGTCCCCATAAGCCACAGGTATGCGACTCACGCTGTCTTCCTTGATTGCGACCGATTACGATCAATCGCCACTTGTCACCTCCCCGCCCTCGTCCGCGGAAGAGCTAGGACGTGAACGTACCCCCTCACCGTCTATTCGTACTCGGGGCTGGCTTCTCCGCCCCCGGGGGCCTGCCTCTGGGGAATGGTCTCCTTGAACGCGTCCGAGAGGATGTCCGCGGCTCGTTTCAGCTCTCCGGCTGGGACGGTACCCTGGAACAAGAGATCGGAGAATGGTCTTCGCTGTATCCAGGTGAGTCGATCGATCTGGAGCGCGTACTCGCATATAGCCTCCGGAAGCACTACCTCCGCCTCATAGGTTCCGACGAGTACTTCGACCACGGCAGCCGGTCAATAGTCGCTGCGCGGCGAGCGATCCAGCGGATACTCATTCAAGCGACGCCCAGCGACACCCCGAAGCTGTACCGGGATTTTGCTCAGCGGCTTTGCCCCCGCGACGTCGTGCTTACGTTCAATTACGACACCCTCTTGGAGCAAGCACTCGATGACGCTGGCAAGCCGTACACCCTTAGTCCTGAGTGGTGGCTCATAACGGACCCGGGTGGATTCGAACCAAGATTTGTTGACCTCCTCAAGCTCCACGGGTCGATTGACTGGTATGACCGTTACTACCTTGACGCTGCCGTGCGCTGGCACGCCGAGCAAGGTCACGACGTGCCCAACCGGGATCCGATCTTCGGCCCCGCTCCGACAGTTCCGTCAGAGCCTCTTTCACGAGGACAGACGGAGGTGGCGTTCGGGAATCACATCCTCCCACGAGTCTTCCGCGTCCCCAACCACGCAGCGCACTTCCCCATAGAGGGGAGAGTTGTGTCACAAGTCGTTCCCTTCATTCTCCCACCAGCTTACGACAAGCTGCTTGGATACGACCCCATCCTGGATCTGTGGGAAAATCTTTCATCGGGCCAGGACATCTATTCGTCCATTGTCGTGATCGGCTACTCGATGCCTCCATATGACAGCTACGCATATGAGACGCTGGGCCGACTCTTCGTTCAGTACCAGCTGGGCGGCGATATCACCTCCTGGGAGCATCGGCGCGTGCCTATTCAACTGATCACACTGGCTGATTCGAGGCAGCATGCCCTCAAGTGTTTTCCGTTCCTAGATCCCGCCAAAACACGCGTATGGAATCAGGGATTCTCAACTGATGCCCTCAGCTGGATCGACTGGGGGAATGGCGAGGATCATCCCGTGGTCACATAACGTGGACGCGGCTTGGTCCCTCGAAGTGCGGATGCCCCCCAGCGGGCTGGCTGGGTTAGGGCCCCGCCCCTTTGTGCGGCGGAACCCCGACCAAGATTTGATCGCGCCTAATTCGCATGTCCGTTTCTCCTACAACCCATCTTCCTTCTCGAACAGTGTTCCTTCCGTGCTGAAACGTGGCCTAGGAGGGCACGGTAGCAACGATAGGCCAATTCCCTGGGAGGCCAAGGACGCGAAGCCCAAAGCGTCGCTTTACGCTTGTTGGGAGGCAATGGAGGCGGCGTCGGCGGAGGCCGATCCGACTCCGGGACGGCGCTGGAGCCCTTGGAAAATCGCCTCGATTCGAGCCGTTGACACGGCTTGGGCCGGACCTCTCCGTGTACGGTATGGAGACTCCGCCGACCCGAGATTCCCGCCGCCGGAGAGCGTCCGGTGCGCTTGCCGGGAGGCTGACTGGCACCCTTAAGGTGGCTAAGCCAGCCGACGCAGTGTTGAGCACTGCGGCCTTGGAGAGGTTGTCCGCGCAGTACGAGACGGAACAGCTGCGGCACTCAGAGCAGGTCGAGGCTTTGCAGAGACAGGTCGAGCGGCTGGACGAGCAAGTGACACGCTTGGCTGAGTACTACGGAACGCTCGCCGCGAGGTCGCGCGGCTGCTGGATCTGACGCGCCAGCGTGGATGAGAGCGCAATCATGGTCCGAGCCGCTAGAGGAGTCCCGGCAGCGGAATCGGCCGGACGCTACGAGCATCGACCGAGGTCTCGGGCGCTATTGGATTGACTCGGTCTTGCCGAAATACTCGGCGACGTTGCCGCTTATCTCGACATTGAGCCTCTCGTCCAGAGAGTAGTTATCGAATAGCCAATTCAGTGCTTCGTAATGACGTGTCATGAATTCGAGCAGGTCAGGACCAAAGCTGACGACCCCTGGCCTCAGCTGAGCGACAGAACACAAGCAGCACGCGATCACCCCCAGGGTCACTCCCTCCGTGGAAAGGAAGTAGAACCAATAGGGAAATGCGTCGTCCAGCTTGGAGCAGAAGCGCCGTACCTCCGGGATGTCGCGTAGTTCTCGCGAGTCGTTGGAGTAACCGAAAAAGGCTAAGTCTACCCGCCCCCGATACCGTTCGACGGCGTCCCTGTCAGCAAGCACACGCGACAGGGTTGCCGCCGTACCGGACACGTCGAGGGCTTTCACTTCCGAGCGGTCTACGACCACACGAAGCCAGTCGGCACCCAAGTCTTCCCGAAACCCCATTCCAGCAACCTCGTCGGTTACCCAATCGCCCGATATGGGAGCGGTAATGATGGAGCTGCCCTCCGTGACAACTTGAACCCGTTCGTGCGTAGTCGAGTCTGGCGCGTTCCCTGTTCCAGTTGGATCGTACACCACCGTCTTCCCCGTACGAAGGCCAAATCGGCTAGGTGGGAACACGCTATGCGCGCAGGCGGCCGAGAAGATATCCTTCAGCGCCCCTACGAAGCTCTCCTCGGTGGTCCGGAAGAAGGTTAACTGTTGAAACTCTGTATGGTCCAGAAGTAGGCAAGGAATGCCCGTGTCGTTGAACACGGTAAGGACAGGTGGGCTGCAGGTTGGTCGCTCCGGGTCGAACAGCTCCTTGACGATGACGAGTCCGAAGACGTCGCGGCCGGACGTGGACACTTCGCGGCTCTTCTTCTCGGTAAAGATCTCAATGGGATCCCCAGATCGGAGGTAATTGATTGATCCCTTCAACTGGCGGGTTGCCCTCCTTACATGGTGGGCAGCGGTGGTCTTCTTGCGATCGATCTTCCGGTTCAGTGCTGACTCGTCGCTTGGGCTATCCTTGGCCTGAACCAGGAGGAGGGTCTTGTCCGTTGCCACGAGAACGTCTACAAATTCTCGTTCGTTGTCGGCGCGAATCGGGTTCGCGAAGACATTGTCACTCCCAAACGACCGATGCAGGGCGTTGGCTATGTCAGGCTCATTGAGATCGCCTGGGTTTTCGACGTTTTCTTCCAGGCTGTCGGGAAACAGCCGCTCCCGCAGGTGGATAGTGAACGCAGCGGCGTCGTCCGCCGGCGAGCGAGCGCCGAACCGGGATTGCATCACGTCGAGGACCTGGCGCGCTCGGTCAAGGGTTGGCGACGCGAAACGAATCGTATTCGAGAGTACGCGGAAGCGATGAGCATCCGGGTTCTCAGCTCGGAAGCCGAGCAGTTCCCGATCGTGCTCGTCGAAGAAATGGACATAGAAGGCGTCCGACGAGAGCAGCAAAACGAAATCTCGGGTGATCTCCTCGTGGAAGAGTGGTGTCTGGATGACGAGCGGTTCATCGTTGTCGTCGAAGAAGGCTGTCACCAGACCATACGTAGCCACGCTGCCGGCATGGACAGGAACCAAATAGAAGCGGAATCCTTTGCGTAGTCTGGCCGTTTGAGCCGCCTCTCTCGAGGTCTTCACAACGAGGATCATTCGCGAGTCCCTAGGGCGGCGAATGGGCCATAGGCCGACTGGAATGTCCACGAGCGTGTCCAGAACCTCCGGGTTTGTTACGGTAAGCTTCATTGGGAACGCCTCAAAGGGTGGCCTAGCGTGTCGGAGAAGGAATGTTGGAGTGAAGCCTCGTAGCAAGCTTCGCGGAGCCTCTATCTACGATAGAATGCCTTGAATGCAATACGCTCTTTGATTGCCCCTGAAATTCGCCTCGTTTTTGTAAATCAGTAAATCGCGATTGAAGCGTCAAATTTCAAACTGGGACCCCCTCGGTTTACCCTTCCCTGTCAAGTTAAGAATATAATTCCCGGCGTTTCCCTCGGCCCGGAACATGAAGGCATGGCCGGAACATCTCTAGGAAAACCTCACATGCAATGGCCCGGATTAGGGGGAAGCTTACGCATTCGTTCCAGAACTTCGAGCACTGACTTTTACTCCTCGATCGATGCCTACCGTGAGCGGCATGGAATGCTGCCTTTCCGGCCTTCCTGACGCCGTCCAAAACGCTGGGTCGGACCCCAGTTCACTGTGCCACTCCTCCGAGCCGATGTCCACAGACTCGACTCCCGCGCCACCAAGAGGCCGAGCTTGGCCGTGAGGGGGCGGCGGCGGGGCGTCCGGGAGAGGACGTTCTCCGCCTTCCCGACCACCCACAGCAAGGAGGCCCGCGATGCGGACGACCATACGAGAGTCGAACACCTTCCTCACCCACACCTTCGGCCGGGGGCTGGAGGATGAGCGATACGCCGTCGAGCGGTTCAAGTCCACGATGGACGGCGAGATCCGCCCCATGCCCGCTGCGGAAGCGAAGACCGGAAGCGGGCGCAAGAGGAAACGCGCGACGGTTACCCGCAAGGCCGTCCGGGAGATGCGGCCCGCGCGGGACGAGATCATCGTCTGTACGGGCCTGCGCACCAGGGACAGCGGGGTCCAATATTGGGGCGTGTATTCGATCGGCCTCTTCGGCCAAAGCCGGCGGCGCTGAGGGGGAGGAGAGAGGATGCCGTACAAGAACCGTGAGCAGGGACACAAGAAAGAACGCGAACGCCACCGCAAACGCGCCGCAGATCGACGCGCGCAGGGATTGTGCCCCAAGTGCGGGAAACAACCCCCCGCGCCCGAGCGCAGCCTGTGCGAAGCCTGCAGCGAGAGGGGACGGGCCGCCGAGCGCGAACGCTATGCCAGGCGTAAGGCTGCCGGGGACCCCTACGGGGGGAGGTACCCCGAGGGCCGACGCCGAATGGCCAGGGAGAGGAACAAGAGGCGAAGGCGCGAACGCAAGGAAGCGGGGCTGTGCACGGCTTGTGGAGAGCGTCCTCCTGACCGGGGCGGCGCCTTCTGCGAGTCCTGCCGGGAGGCGAGGCGCGCTGAAGAACGGAAGCTCTACGCCGCCAGGAGAGCGAAAGGCATGTGCGGCCGTTGTGGAGGCCCCGTCTTCGCGGGGGCTTCCAGGTGCGGCCCGTGCGCCGCGCTTGAGGAGGGACGCGCTCCGAAGAAGAACACCGCGAGCAAGAGGCGCTACGCCGACAGGCGCGCAAAGAGGCTCTGCGTGGATTGCGCTCAGCCAGCGGGCCTTTCCGCGCGGTGTGAACCATGCGCGAGGCGCTCCTGGTACTCCTCGGGCGAGCACAAGGGAATGCCCATCCATCCGCCTCGATACACCGTGGTCGAACTCGCCACGGGCGAGGAGCACGGGCCCTGGGACTCCTGGGAGGAGGTTGCGATGTGCCTCGCCTTCGAAAGGCTATCCCGCCATGAAGTGGAAGTCATCGAAGACGCGTCGCCTATGGCCAGGTTTACTAGCTGGTAGGTGCTCTCGCCGGTTCTCCGGGCACGTGCCGCCGTCCCCCCTCCGGCGGGGGCAGACCCCGGCCAGGGGGGTGGCGCCGCCCTGCTGCGCAGCCGGCCCGCCGTCGAGGGTACGTACCGCCGCCCTTTCGGCCGCCGGGGGGGGGGCGCCTGCCGGACTCGCCTCCTCCGCGTGAAGCACCTAGATCTCCGGGCCGGGGGGCTGCGCACGCCCGTACGGTCGTCTAGCCGAGTTCGCCACCGCCGACGAAGGCGCCGAGCGCAATCCCGGCCCGCCAGGCGGCGCGAAGCCAACCCGGCTTCCATAGTCTCCATCTTCCCGGTGCCGACAGCGCGAGAGTGCCGACCACCAACCCCACCGGCGAGGACAAGAACGTCGCCGCCCCGAAATTCCACCACTCGATACGTCCCCCTATCCCCATGCCTCATCCATCCGAACCCCGAACCGGGGCGCACCCGTTGCGGCTTCCGTTCCCGTCCGTCTCCCGCTCGACCCGGCGGGGGCCGAGGCCGTTCACGCTCCGTGGACGGCCCCTCACCGGACGTGATCCCCCCGGGGAGAGGTGGAGAGAAGCGGGGAGCCGGGCAAATGCCCGGTAGGGAGAGGGAGACGGTCTCCCGGTCCCGACGCCGGGTGCGACAACCCGAGAGGAGGCCTGGCCATGTACGAGAACGACTACGACGTCGACGTTCCCACCGCGGACGAACTGCTCGCAGAACTAGGACTCGACGCCTACACGATCCGCAAGCTGCGCGACGAGGCGGACGGCGAGGTGGAGTTCTGTAGCGTTTAGGGCGAACCGGGGGGCCGGGGAGAGAAAGGCTCTCTCCCTCCCATCATTTTTTTCACACTCACACCACGAAGGAGTACTACCATGGCATTCGGACTCAACAGAGCGGAACTGATCGGGCGCTTAGGCGCCGACGTCACCATCAACCATCTCGCGAGCGGGGGACGCGTCGCCAACCTATCGATCGCCACCGACGAGGGCTACGTCGACAAGCAATCCGGCGATCGGGTGGACAAAACCGAGTGGCACCGGGTCGTGACTTTCCAGCCCGGGTTGGTGGATATGTTCGAGCGGCACGCGAAGAAGGGCCGCCTGGTCTACGTGGCGGGCAAGCTCCAGACCCGCCGCTGGAAGAAGGACGAGGAAGACTCGGATCGGTTCTCGACCGAGATATTACTCGCGCCGGGCGGGCGCGTGCAATTCCTCGACAAGGTGAACGGGAACGGCAATGGCAACGGAGTCGGCGCGCACCCCGAGACGATGGCGCCTGCAGGCGTGGTCGGCGAAGATATTCCGTTCTAGGCAAGGGTTTGTGTTTTGGGTCTCACAACGGGCCGGCGCTTCGGTGTCGGCCTGTTTTTTTGCTCGTTATCCAGAGGGAGTCCGCCGCCGAAGCCCTTCGCCTTTCCCGCCCTGCCGGCCCTCTCATCTACCGGGAACCCCCGGGAAATCTCCGGTTCCGCGAACGATAAACCATGTTCACGGAAGATCCGCAGGCGCCTGCAATCATTCCATATTCAAGACAGTGGCTCGGTCTACCCCCCGCTGCGGGAATTTCGGGCCGGAAAAAACGGCCCGAAATGACCCTTTCCGCAGCATGAGAGATCGTTTCCCGATGAGC
Source organism: bacterium (assembly GCA_965261085.1). GTDB lineage: Bacteria > UBA8248 > UBA8248 > UBA8248 > UBA8248 > Bin107. The sequence continues at coordinate 1,128,646 of OZ253442.1, read as the reverse complement.
TTCGCCTTCATCGTGAAACAACCAAAAACTCTTGTATCCCGGTGGCGATACTAATGTCTCTCTCTTAGCGTCCTCATTTTAGCACGAACGCCGAGCGAATAAAGGGTGGCCGCAAGCGGCCATCATTTGCCGGTGCCCCCCAAAAAACGATGACCCGTGTTTTTCGGGAACCCCCCGGAAAATGACGAGCCCTTGATTCGCCCGCCTACGGGCGCCGGAAACACCGACCGGCGCCCTTACGTGCTGAAAATGGGACGCTAAGAAGCGCATCCGTTAACTCTCTGGAAAGGAGAAAGGCATGGAAACCACCGTGGTGAACCTGAACACCTATGTCGATGAACTCGACAGTGGCTTGCTGGTGAGGATCGACCGCATGACGAAGTGGGGAAATCCCTTCCGCATCGGCCAGGACGGCGACCGCGACGACGTGATCGAAAAATTCCGGCGATGGCTGTGGGAAAAAATCCGGCAGGAGGAGGTGAATCTCCACGAACTCGCCGACCTGCACGGCTGCGAACTCGGCTGCCACTGCCGGCCCCTCCCGTGCCACGGCGACGTCCTCGCGCGCGCCGCTGAATGGGCAGCCAGGTATCTCGACGAGATGCCCAAAGAAGTGAAGCGGGACGATCTCGGCTACGCGCTGCCCCAATACAACCATCCCCTCGCTTGAGGACTACGAAAGGAGTCAACGATGACCGCTACACACGACCACAAGGAGATGAACATGAACGAGCACACGGAACACGAAGCCCAGAACGAATCCTTCACCGCCATGGTCTGCGAGCAGGCCGCCCTCTTCGGCGCAACGCCCGGGCCGGATGAGTTCGACAACCGCCCCGTGTGGGACGAGCACGAGGCGACCGCCGCCGTCCTTAAAGCCTTCCACCTGCTCGCCGAGGCAGCGCCCGACGGCACGCAGCTTGCGGATGAGCGAAGAAACCTCCTCTGGGGCTTCGTCAACACCATCGACGCGCAGACACAGCGCCTCGACCGCGCCGCCGACAAACTCATCCCCGGCATCCGCGAACTACAGCGCGAGCAGGACGGCTCCGAGATCCGCTCGCGCGAACTCGAACTCAAGACCGACCGCGCTCAAAATCTCTCCGCCCGCCGCGACGCCTTCGAAGGACTGCGCGACACGGCCGCAGAGGCCTACCGCATCGAGACCGGCGAGGTATGGCGGCCACGGCGAGGCTCCCACGTCTCCCAGACCGGCAAGCTCACCTCCGCCATGATCGACGCGCGCGACTTTCAAAGAGCCAGAAAGGACCGCGAGAACACCGCGCACTTGCCCCAGGGAACCCTCGTCGCCGTCGCGGGAGGCAAGGAGGCGAACGACGCAGGCAAAATCATCGGCCATCTCGACAAGGTCAAGGCCAAGTACGCCGACGTCGTTCTCGTCCACGGCGGCGGCCCGGGCGCCGAGAAGATAGCGGCGGGATGGGCCGAGCGAAACGGCGTCCACCAAGTCGTGTGCAAGCCCGACTGGGATGCGCACGGACGGGCCGCTCCCTTCAGGCGCAACGACGAACTCCTGGCACTCCTCCCCAAGGGCGTGATCGCGTTCCCGGGTTCGGGCATCACGGACAACCTCGTCGACAAAGCCCAAAGCCTCGGCATACCCGTCAAGCGCGTCGCGGCTTGAGGCGAACACACACGAGTCGCGTCGCCACCCCGCCCGGTGGCGGCGCGGCTCGTCGCCTCCCGTGTCGTCCGTCTGCTTGTGATAAGAAGCGCAAGCTACAGCGCCCTGTTCGCCCTCCGCTTGTGAATCCAGGCGCAAGCTTCAGCGCTCTCACACCCTCTTGCACCGAGTCTCCAACCGCTCAGGCGCCGCGGCGGCTCCCGCTCGCCATCTTCTCCGGCGTCGATTCCCCCATCGTCTGTCCCTCGGATTAGGTCAATTGGACGCCCTTCGGCGGCTCCTGTTATCACACCGGAACGCAGCGGGCTGCAGGGGTCCGGCATACGACGACCGGGCTGCTATCCCGTCTCCTGTCGGCGACACGGGGCGTCAGATTTATGGCGGATCGAGTGTATGCTCAGAGCATACACACCCTTTCTCATCCCTGAGGGCGCATGGTTGCGCATGTCGCGCACGGATACCGGGCCTGTCGCAATTGGTGGCGCTTCGTAACACGATGTGTTACGGTCCGTAATACGTTCGTATGCTCCCGGTGACGGCCTTTTCGCGGTGCGCCGGGGCCGCATCGGGGCGGAGCACGCTCTCGCAATTGGCTGCAAGGTCTTGAACACGGGACGTTGAATCAAGCGTAGACGGCTCCGGATATGCTTGGGTTTCGCCTGAAACGAGCCGTGTCGGGAACCGGCATCGGCGGTCGATACGGTCTGTTTCGTTGCCCGATCTTGTCCTGAGGAAGCGAAAAAGATGACGCGAAACGATCCGAATCAGCCCGGAAAGGGCAAAAAATTAGCGGAAAACCCGAGCGACCCGCGAGCGCCGCACTCGGTCCGCTTCTCGGGTTCGGAGTGGAGTCTAGTTGAGCGGGCCGCCGCGCTGCACGGCATTGCGGCCGGCGAACTCGTCCGCTCCGGCGCGCTCGCCGCCGCCGAGGAGCGGCTCGGTGAGCCTCCAGCGGTTACCTTGTCGTCCGGACACGCCGCCCTCATCGAGGCCGTCTACCGCATGGTCTACATGATGGCGACCCTGGATCGGGGACGATTGCTCGACGCCGGGCGCGGGAAAGAGCTCGAAAACCTCATTGCCGCGGCCCGCAGGACGATGGCCGAGACCATGGACGAAGGCCCGGCGTGAACGCACAGGGTGACTCAGGTATGCGCCACCTTCTTCAATTCAGCCCATACACAAGACCTGAGGATAACTCCCCCTGGGAGTACAAGAAACTCACAGCTTGATGGCTTTGATTTTTCGAATACAAGTCACTCAATAAACGACGGAAGATCAGTGCCTCGACGATGTAGTCCTATATAACTAAGCCTCATACATTTGGGTCCCCCTTTGTTGCATATTTCCCAGTTCATCTCCTTGTCTATTAGGCAACCCCGAAAGTAGCGTGTGGCTTTTCCGGCATCAGAATCCAAAGGCGAACCTGTCAAACCACCGATTTTCACAGCCTCTCGCTTGCACACTTCGACAATCCAGGCAAAGTTTGTACAGGTGGAACCGCAAATCGGTCTGGTTCTAAGGGAATCATTGGAGACTTGCATGGGTTTTTGTTCTTCCTGAATCCAGTTCATGGTTGGCTTCAGTGCAATAACAGCTAGCAAGACTAGCAATAACGCAGGTATCACCCAACCAACCGCTTTGCTCAATGTGTAGTTGTATTTGAGAGGTTTGGTATCCACCGCGACGGCAGTTGGCTTTGTATCTGGATTTACATTTCTCCATAGCCGTGATAGCCATCCAAGAATTTTCATCCATAATGGATAAGTCCCATAAAGCAGGAGTACGAAACTGACAGATAACAAAATTAAATCGGAAGAACTCCATTCGGGTTTTATGGAATACCATATCTCCTTCCATGCTTTACGGTCTTCCCACCTGCCGGGCAGGTCGTAAATGAAACCCAAAAAGCTAGAAACGCCAACAAAAATAGAACATGATCTTCTCCAGTTCATACTCCGACACTACTCCTTGAGAGTGGCTGTGTAAATAAATAATATTGATTCGCTCAATTCGTCCCGCAAGGCTGTATTCCTGAAGGGAATCGTCATATCTTTTCTCATGGTAGCGTATCTCCTGTATGCTGAATGACCAGGCTTTTGGCAAACCCGTTTCAGCAGGATGCGCTGCCTTCTTCAATTCAACTCATACACAAGATCTGAGTGTAACTCCTGCGTTGGTTCCGCTGGCCGGTTCATCGGCTACGAATTTTTCGAGGGAATGTGGGAATCAGGCCCGGTCGGGCCGCGTTCAGAGCCCCAAGTCCATCTCGATCCGCTTCCCGCGATCGGGTTCGGGCGCCTTCGTGCGCGGCATTTCTCGTCCGGTTTTCATGCCCGGGGAAGAGGAATCGGCCAGCTCCCGCTCCGGCATTTCGCGTTCGAGAGGCGCCTTTACGTCGAGTTCAGGCTCCGGACGAACGGATTCACCAATGCCCTCGAGTGCGGAGATGCGCTCGCCGGTGACGGTTTCGAGGCGTTCCCTGAGCGCCTTCGCGTCGTCAGGGACGAGTTCGGCCCTATCGCGGGCGCGCGATATCTCGACGTAAAACGCTTTCGCCGTGGTCAGGTGAGGGTGGTTCGCCTCCATCGCGGCGATGACGTTGTCCACCGTGCGCCCCTGAAAGGCGTGCACGGTCGAGGCCCAGGCGCGATCGAGATGGCGCAGTTGCGGGTCGCCCCGGGTGAGGACGAGCTTGCGGCCTTCCTCCAGCATGAACGTCACCCGCCCGTTGCGTACCCCTGAAACCTCCGCGGTGGCGCTGTTCACGAGTCCCAGCCCCTTGTCGTTCCGGGTCCAGCGCACCCGGTCGCCGGCGCGAAGCTCGATGGTTTCGGCCCGGTAGACCTCGGTCCCGCCCCGCCGCCCGCCGATCCGGGCCGGCTTCCAGTCCACGCTCGAGCCCTCAGGGCCTTCGAGCCGGACGGTTCCGCGCTCGCGACCGACGCCCATGACGCGCCGCTCCTCGCCCTTTTCGACCCCGATCCGCTTGTAGTACCGGTGGAAGGCGACCACGTCGCCGGGCGCGTAGTTGGCCGCTAACGCCTTCTCGGCGTTCGTGTAGCCCCTGGAAACCAGCCTCCGCGTCTTGAGCGCAGGACCCGCGATGCGGCCCTCGCGGACCAGGCGTTCGCGGATGTGGGCGTTGATCGCCTCGCGCAGTTCATGGCCAGGCGACATCACCCCGGTGCGCTCGCGCATGTCGGGGGAGAGTTTCAGCCACCTTGCCGCCACGGCGCCCGCGATGTTTTTGGGGTTTACTTCAGCGACGTTGTCTCCCAGTTTTTGAAATGCGCGCCCGATCTCGCCCGCGAGAGTCGCCTCGACCGCGGCCTTGAGGTCCGGGTCGCGCTGGCGCAGGATCTCGTCCATCACCGCGGTCTTCATGCCCGCTGCCTGGAGCTGTGCGAAGGGTTTGCCGGCGTCGACGGCTTCCAGTTGCCTGGCGTCCCCGACGAGAACGAGCTTCGGTATGCGCAGGGCGCCCGCGATCCGGAGCAGGTCGCGGGCCTGGGCGGTGGACGCCAGCGAGCCCTCGTCGACCACCAGCACGGTCTTCGCGAAGGCGGCGCGCATCTTTCTGGCGGCCCCTTTCGTGAGGCGGCCTTCGGCCAGCCCGACGTTGCGCGCCAGGAACCGCTGCAGGGTCTCGCTCTTAATCCCCGATTCCGCCTCCAGCGTGCGCACCGCCGACGCCGAGGGGGCGAGCCCCGCGACGCGCCAGCCCTTCTTCCCCGCAATCGTTCGCGCGCGATCGAGCATCCGGGTCTTGCCGGCGCCGGCGTAGCCCTGCACGCCGACGGTCCGGTCCTTCTCCGAAAGGATGAGTTTCACCGCCCGTTTCTGCCCGGCCGTGAGCGGCCCATTGCGCAGATGCCGATCCACCATCCAGCCGCGCATCGCCGCCTTGCCCCGGGCAGCACCCGCGCGCATCAGCGCGATCGTCTCGCGCTCACGGGCCACGGCCACATCGGTGGTGAGCCCCCCGCCTCCGGCCTGCCCCGGACCCGATCCGGGGAGCACGGGCGCATCGTGCAGGCGGCCCTCGCGCGTGAGACCCTCGACGACCCGCTCGATGGCACCGATGGACGCGGCGCCGGGGCTGTAGGCGAGCGCTGCGGCGAGCAGTCCATTCCTCGCAAACACCGCATCACGCTCCGAGAGATGCGAAATCGCCCACTCGACGGCCTCCTTCGCAGGTCCCGTCCGCGACGGATGCCCGATGAGGTACGCCTGCCGATCCGCCCCGGGCGGAGCGTCCCTGCCCGCTTCCCGTGAGTTCTCTTTCTCCGGGCCGCGCGACGCCCGCTCCATGGCCGAGGCGACGAGCGCTTTCGCGTCGAAGCCGAGTTCTGACGCCTGTTTTGCCCAGATCCCGCGCAGCGCCTCCTTGTCGACGTCGCGCTTGTGCGCACGGGTCATCAGGGCCGCCCGCCGGGCGAGGTGCTGGTTCTCCGCCGTGGCGCCGTGGCCCCGGCTTTCCATCGCCGCTTCGATCTCGGCGCGGCGCGAGGAGAACGCCTCGACGATTTCGCGCGAGACGCCCGCGATCTCGAATCGCCCGTCGGCGTGGGTCTTCTCGATCCGGTACCCGAGCCTCGCCAGATCACCTGCGAGTTCGCTCCGGTAGAGCGCGCCCAGCAGCATCTTGGAAGCATAGAGGCGCTCGTTCGCCATCGTCCTCCATTTGCCGTCCGGGCCGAGCAACATGTTGGCGATGACCGAGTGGGTATGCAGCGCCGGGTCGAGGTTCCGCGACGTCTCGTGCCGGAACGTGGAGATCACGGCCTTCTGGCCGCCGGCCCGTACCATCCGTCCGGTAGCCTGGTCCCGCATCCGGGTCTCGGCGGTGCCTCGCTCGAACCACCCGAGCGCCCGCGTGACGGCGCGCTCGTGGGCGTCGACGATGCGCGCGTCGCCGCCGATGAGCGCAACGAGGGATACGGACTTGGGCGCCGAGAAGGTGAGGTCGCGCCCGGGCCGGTGGTGAATCTCTCCGTCCCGGGTCCTGCGGCCGAGGCGTTGCCCGGAGCCGTCCGGCACATGGCCCTCGAGCACCGCCCGGAACACGTCCGGATCGACTGCGCCCTCTAGGCCCAGGGCTTCGGCGCCCTTGCCGGCCCAGGCGCTCAGCCTCCGGTGCTCGGCCGAGTCCTTCGCGTAGTAGCCGTCCCGTTCGTAGTAGGCGGCGCCCTGCGAGGGGCTCGCCACCGCGCCGATCGAGGCGACCATCAGATCCAGCGCCCGTAGCCGCGTTCGCGGCGGGCGGGCGCCGCCGCGTCTTCCCTGCCCGGGGCCGTATCCCTGCGGTCCGAGCCGGCAGGCTGCGGATTCAGGGGCCGCGGAGTATCCGGTCCCGGCGGCCGCACCGCCGGTGCGCGAACAGGCGCCGTGGCCACCGGCGTCGATACACCTGAGCCCGGCCTCCTGCGGGGCGGCTCGGGCGACGTGCGCCGCTCGCCGCGTTCGTCCTCTTGCCGCCGGACCAGCACCAGGCACACCAGCGCACCGCCGATGCCGCACCAGGCGCCGAGTTCGGCGGCTCGCCTCGCCGTGCGTAGGAGGTGGTCCCGCGCCAGCAGCGCCTCGCCGCTGAACGCGAGCTCACCGCGGGCGAGAGTCACTTCCGCGCCCTCCCTCGTCCGGTATTTAACCTGCGCCCGGGGGTCGAAGTTGAGCGCTAAGAGGATTTCCGCCAGGAAGAGCTTGCCGGTCGCATGCCAGTCATGGCCCGTCGTGTCGCGCGCAAACCCCACGATACACGCCAGCGCCGAGGTCGAAACGACGAAGACAGCCGTTAAGAGCAGCGAGCGCAACCACATGCCGGGCTCCAGGACGGCCCTCCAGCCGGTGCGGCTTCTGTCTCGTGCACGGATTCCCAAAGAGGTGTTCTCCCGGCCTTGCGTGTCGCGGAAGCGCTGCCGCGCATCCGCCGGTCACGGACCAGGCGCGGAGCGCGCAATCGTCGCCGGGGATTTCCCGCCGGCGCTCCCATCGGTCTTACAATATCGAATATAATACGAATGTACGGGTGTTTCAACCGGGCAACAAACGGAGTATCGACGGTTTTACGACAGACGCGCGCAGGCCTGCGATGAGGGTCGTGCGTCTTCCCCCGAAACCGGAAACCGGGGGGGTGGGAATGCCGGATGCGCCGTCGTGTCCCGGCGAAAGCAGCCTCTTTCCGCGCTCCTGGGGTGGTTTCCGGGTTCATCCATCGTCCGGCGGTTCATCCCCGCGCGGGCGGGGAACATGAATCAGTAAAAACCTTAAGTCAAATTCATCGATTCAAGAGGGTCGGCTTCGAAACCATGGATCAAATGGTGCGATGATACGCTCTCTGGAGAGAAGGGATGCGAAAAACTCGCCAAAAGGTTTGTAAATGCCATGTCTAGCCTCGGGCCTGTTGCTTGATTTATTTGCCCGGGGATGTAGTTTCCTCTGTATGGCTTATCTGGACGCCCATTCACTGGATTATTTGACAACAACCCATCGAAATGCCATATCTGGCGACAGATGATTCGAAGCTACCGTTGCAAGGATACCGAACGGCTCGCCAATAATTATCGGGTGCGCCGTTTCGCGAGCGTGGAACGAGTCGCTCGGCGTAAACTCGCGCAGTTGGATGCTGCCGCAACGCTCGCTTTCCTTCGGGTGCCACCAGGGAATCGGCTCGAGGCGCTACGAGGCGAACTCCGCGGTTGGTACAGTATCCGGATCAACGAGCAGTGGCGGCTCTGTTTCCGGTTTTCTGAAGGAGACGCCTACGATGTCGAAATAGTCGACTATCACTAACGCCGAACAAGGAGGGAGCGCCATGAGCAAGCTGGAACCAGTTCACCCCGGCGAAATTTTGAAACACGATTTTATGCAGCCTTTCGCGCTGTCTTGCGCCGCTCTCGCCAGGGCGATTGGTGTATCACCGGTGCGAATCAGCGAAATCGTTCGTGGGCGCCGGGGTATCACTGCTGAGACTGCGCTGCGGTTGGCCCGTTATTTCAACACAGACGCAAGGAGTTGGATGAATCTTCAGGATCGTTACGAGCTCGAACTTGCGGCACGGGACAATGAAGACGCCTTGCGAGCTATCCACCCGCGTCAATTGGCGTAAGTGCGAAGGTTTTTGACTGTTCCGGCGCGATGTACTCCGAGCAAGTCGGAAATAGCGTATTTTGCACTCGCCAATCGCGCCGCTGCCACGAAACAGATAAGCCGTTAATCGACATCCAGAGAGTTGGATGGTCATTACATACGGAATTTCCTAGTTTAAGGTTTTGATGAATTGCCAGCTAACATCAAGATCACAACTATCACGACAACAAAGAAGCATCCGCATACCGCGTCGGGTGTCCTGAGGAGTAAATCTCTACCCTAAGAGAAGAGTAAAAAAAGCTCGAAGGTAACCCGTGGATTATATTACTGATGATATCCTGATAGTTTGCGTCATCATGAAATAACAGTCGAAGTCACCCCTCACCACCCTGCTGTGCTGACGGCGCGGACATGCGGCGGATAAGTTGAATAAGCGCTTTGTTTTGGCCTTCCAGCGCATACATGGTTTCCCAATGCTTTTTGCTCTGCGCCTAGCGCTCAGCTTTCAGCGCCGCCATGTTTTCTTGGTGTCGGCGTTCCAGCGTCGTATTGCTTCGCTACCTAACGCATAATGAGAGGCTATAGCCAATCAACGAGTATTGCGCACTTCTTGCGGTGCGCTCGGCACTTAAAGAAGAGCTTGGCAGCCGGTGGGAAGGACATCTTTATTGCGCTAAATGCCAACATGAGGTTCCAAATGTTTCCCAGACCACCTAAGGCCAAAGCCGGTTTAACGGCACTCGACGATTTCAAAGAGCAGCTTGATTTTTTTGAGTACAGCCTAAGAAACCGCTATGATCGAGAATTCTATCGCAAGGAGCTTCGGTCAAAGGCAAAGTTCTACGCCACACTGGCCAATAAGAACCCAGAAGCCAGCGAGGCACGCGCGTTTTACGAAGCGCTTTCGGATTTCTTCGCACATCAGCTCGAAGCTTATGGTCCAGAGGCACCTCCAAAAAGCCGAAAAAAACCTAATGCTCCGACTACCCCCCTCGCTTATCCAGATTTCTCCGCCGCCCTTGCGAACCGAGTTCATTTCCTCGCCTGCGGATCTTTGAAACGAGAACGTTCCGCCACGCTAGTCAAGTATGCAGATGCTGTCCATCGCCAAACCGCACCGAATGGCGATGTTCTTTTATCAGTAGGTGTTTCGTCTGCCCGAGTGCAGTTTTTTGAGCGTTTGGTTGAGTCCACTGGCTCAGAGGGATTAGGCGTTCCCCTGAAATCGGGAAGCTTCGCAGGTTGGATTAAACAGGACGGAAGTTTCATGAAAGACCGTGAATTCGATGATGTCGCATCACCTTGGCGGCGTATCGCAGACGACAATTTTTGCGCACGCCTCTACCATTGGACTTTACGTCGTGGGCAGCTCTCGCCATCGATCAAATTACCGCAAGATGGACCTCTCATTCCCGAAAGCCTGCCTTGGGATCCGGACCCCCGCTTTCAGGTGATTCTGCAAAGCACCCAAGAAGATCGTCTTCTTGATGCTGTTGAATTGCTCGAAACGATCCCCGGAACCGAGCGCGAGGTCCTTTTTGATGAGGTGATCTATCTACGCTTTCTGACCGGCACAATACTGCGCGGAGAAGATGTTCGCTACTTGGCACGTCGGCATGTAGTGAGATCACCGATCCAGTCTCGCTTGGAGGAGGAATTTGAGGACTTTATCTCGGACCTTGATCGTGAACTGGCGGAAGCAGGTCCCTTGACGAGTAGGTTTCCTGGGTTCGAGGATCGTAATTTGATCTACGAAAGCGATCCAAGCGAGTTTGTTCGGAATACTCCACCCAGGTCCGACTGGACGGCCACCCGTCGGCATTACTACAAGGCACTTGATCTTTATGGACATCCGGTTGCTCCACGCGGCCGTATTTTTGTTTGGCATCCAGACTTGGGCAGTTTTTCTCTCTCAACACTGCAAAACGCATTCGCTCCACAGATGGTCACGGCGGAAAACGCCTTCCGTCGTATGAGAGGCATACCTGAAGTCGGCAGGGGGTGGGTCTCAGAAGTGGCACTTTACGATCTGGTGAGGAGCCGCTACCCAGACGCAATCCATCAGTGGCGGCCAAGCTCTTTAGGTCTGCGATCTGTCGATATTTACCTGCCATCCGAGAAAATCGCCATCGAATACCAAGGTCAGCAGCATTTTCAAGCCGTGGAACTCTTTGGCGGACAAGACGGCTTGTTGGCCACGCAGGCGCGTGACGCCCGGAAAAAAGCTATCCTTGAAGCGAATGGCGTGAGATTGGTCGAGTGGCGATATGATCTTCCGGTGACGACCGAGAATGTTGACAAGCAGCTACTTGCACGCCGAGATGGCGAACATTTGTCGCAATGAAGTTTTGGGAAAAAACGTACTTTTGTAACTTTTTGTCAGTAAGTCGACCTGTATCAAATCTTTTTTCTTTTCTTCACGTTCTGTTTTGTAATGTCAATTGGAATGTTTCCATTGGTGATGATTTCTTCATGTTTTCCAAAATGATTTTTCCAACCTTTTCCGCCGCCTCGACAAGATGCTCATCGGCGAGATGGACGTAGCCCGCCGTCGTACGGTGCCGCCGATGTCCGAGCAGTTTCCCGACCAGCGGTAGATTTTCGTCGGACATGACGGCATGACTGGCCATCGAATGACAAAGATCGTTAGTCGATGGCAAAGTACCGAAGGTCGTGTAACCTCTGAATGCGTTTGTCAAAAGCCTTCGAGTGCTGTCTAAATTAAATCGCGTACTTCTTCAGGAAAGAAAAATAGTCGACTCTGGAGATGTTCTTTGAAGTCCTCTGACCATTACTCCTGTTTCATTCTTGTCGGATTCGGAGAATCGATAGGGATTGTTTTACCCTATTGTCGTCGATATAGGCGTCAACTATCGTGGTATCGCTTGGCGACAACAAATGGAGATTTTACGGTTGCAGAAAACAGCATAGATATGAGCTGTTAATATCTTGAACTGTGCGGTGATCCAAAAGGGGATTCGAAATGAAACACGATCCAGAGTTTATCATACACCTTCTCCAACTATGCGAGGATCAACCAGATTCTTCAATTTTTTGTCCCCCGAAACTCAATCCAGATGTAGATTATCTCAAGAAACGCCACCACCTTGAGGTCATGCGGTGTGCCGGTTTGGTTGAATATAGAGGCGGCAAAGACAACTACTTTGAAATTACGAACACGGGACATGATTTTTTGGCCGCTCGAAATAACCCGAGTGTATGGAGAAAAGTTAGGTCGAAGATAGAGGAAGGAGTTCCGTTGGCGACCATTGCCGAGGCAATAGGAAGTTTTTTCTGAATTCCACACAGTAAGACCGAGTCTCTCAGGAAGACTTGCCAGAAATTAAAGATATTTGGCATTTTCCGATTACGCTCGACACCGAATTATTCGATTGTTTTCCATCGGAATTGCGATGATGCAGCCGACCTTCTCCGTCGCCTCGACCAGATGGTAGTCGGCGAGGTGGGCGTATACCGCCGTGGTTCAGTGTCGTCTAAGATCGAGCAGTTTCCCGGGTATAAATAGCTGACGCGCTTCGTTTCTTCACTGCCTTATCGCCACACGTAGACAAGTCTTGGAGATGTTATGAAGCTCAATAGTCTGGATTCGCCTCAGATTTCGCCTGCAGATTATAGCGTTTATGCAGGACATCGTATTTTGTGCCTTTTATAGGTAATGGGTCACAAAATAACTTTTGCGCCTCATCAATAGATATCATCTCAGGAAACTCTATTTTTCCTTTATAGTTCTGTTGCATGTGTGCCTCCATAAGCTTCCTGATGTTGTATTGGCGTCGCTCATGCCACCGCCGGGCAAATTCTTGATGCCATGTGGTCTGGTTCTGAGAAAATTCAATAATGCCCTTGACGAAACGGGCAAAAAATTCAGTTCCCACTACAACGTAAGGTCGACCGTATTCATGATCTCTCGCACTATAATTGGCCCAACGCATGTGCCTCCGGTTTCCGCTGCTATCTGACTCGTAATAGACGGCATCGGCCTTTTTCAGAAACTCCTCGAAAGAGCCGTATAGCATATGTTCAAACTGTGATTCACCAATACTATGTGAAAGTGACGCTCTCATTAAGTCTGCTCTGCTGGAATGATCCAAGGTCATCTCAGCGCCATCCATTATTCTTGCCTGCACAACTTCCAAAAACGGCTCATTTTCCGGCAGGTAAAATGAATGGTGATTATCCCGTTGACAAAGTATAGCGCAATATATAGTGTTTGCTCATGGAATTCATCGCCGGGCATATTATTGAATGGTTGGTGCGACACGCAATGCTAAATTGGGTTGTAAGTGTCAATTTCCTTCCAGTCTGGATTCGTGCCTTATCGGTGTCGAGGAGAGCGCAACTTTGGCTCAACAAAGCCAATATGGTTTCGGGCGGCACTAACGGCGAGGCTCTCCCCTTAGTGCAGCAGGGAGAAAGAATTTATCGCTCAATCGAGTCTCTTGAATTACCGGTCCCAGATATTCAATTTGTGTCGCCTCAAGGCGATCCAGAGCCTATCAACAATTCGCTCGGGCGAATGAAACGCTATATCAATATATTTTGCATACTTGCCGAAGATATTGACGGCGATAAAAGATTTGGAAAGAAATTGTTTCAAGACAGCAAAGAATACCTTGAATCTCAATGCAGATTCGAAAAAAACAAGTATATTTTCGACAGATTGAGGCAAGCGTTCAAACAATAGGGTTGTTGGAACATAAGGGGAAAGGCGATGAAGGCATCAATGTCGATAGGGATTATTGTGGTCTTGTTTTGCGTGTTCGTTCCTGAATCAGTTAAGTCAGAATCCAAGTATTGCGCTGAACTTCACCCGGAAGCAAAATACATGACGCCCCCAGATTCAAAAGGAACAAGTAGATGGGAAAAGAAGCCGCTCAAGGATTTCCGCAATTTCGCAGAGTGCTTCAATAGACGATTTGGCACTTCATTGCTCCCGAGAGATTTTCGTCCTTGCAATTCCATTCCTGGGCTCAGTGAAAGAAACAGGATAAAGTGCATCAAAAACAAACCTCGTCTCATGTCATGGTGCTTCAGGAGAGGATGCGCGGATGAGATATCAGTCCTCAGTGAAATCACCACTCCTCAGGAAATCAAGAAACGAAAGGCGCAACTTGACCGGGCTGATTCGACTGAACTGAAAAAATTGTTGGAAGAGAATTCAGCCAAACTCAAAGGTCTCTCGAAAGAATTTCTGAAGCAGTTTGAGAAACCAAGGAAATCACCTTGGCGAGGTAAGGTGGAATCGTTTTGACGTCGTTCACGCCACCATTTCCTTGTATTCGACGCGCCCTGTGTTCATGATCCGCTTCACCGTATCGCGGAAGATATGCGGGTTGTTGCGGTTGTTGAACCTGAACTCAAGCTCACGGAGATAGCGATCCATATGCTTTGCGCTCATCTTGTGGAACGAACCGATAATCGACCGCTTGAAGAGCGACCAGACGCCCTCGATTCCGTTCGTGTGGACGTCGCCTACCACCCATTCCTCTTCGGAGTGGTTCACGGTCTCATGGCGGGTGTTCTCATCCGCTATACCCAGATATGCCTTCCACTCGTCCGTATAGATTGCCTCGGCTTCGTCCTTCACGTTGCGCTCGATGAAGCCGTGGAGCGTGTCGCTCTTCGTATTCGGGATGCGCTTGATACGGAGTGCGCCCCCGCGCTGGATGGCGCCCGCAACCCACGTCTTGTTTCCCTTGTATGCGTGCCCCTTACCCTGTGTGCGACCGCCTATCAGGGTCTCATCGACCTCCACCACGCCCACCAGGGTCGGCCCCTCAAGAGGGTCGTTTCCCATTGCTTCACGAATGCGGTGGCAAAGATACCACGCAGTTTGATATCCTGATCCTAAAGTTCGCTTCATCTGGTTTGCGGAGATTCCCTTGCGAGATTCACACATAAGGTAAATCGCCATGAACCACTTGCGGAGGGGAAGATGAGAGTCGTGCATGATGGTTCCCGACTTGACGCTGAACTGATACTTGCACGACCTGCACTCCCAGCGGTGATGCTTCGGGAGTTCGAGGACGTTCATATCTCCGCAGCGCGTGCAACACACGCCCGCAGGCCAGCGAATATACTCAAGGAAATCCCTGCAATCGTCTTCGGAGTCGAACTCGTCAATCAACTGCATGAGGTTCATCATGGCTCAAAAGCCCCCAACTAGAGAGAAGCTTCCCAAGGAAGTCGTGGAAATGAACGACCGCGATATCATGGAAAGGATTTTCGGGAAACGTGCAATGGAAGAAGCTGATAAGGTGGTTGCGAGTGTTACGAAGCCCGTTAAAGGTAAAGTGTGAATGTCCATGCTTCAAATATACATCTTGCGCCTTACTTTGTCAATGGGATAATCACCGATTACATATTGCAAATAGCAAATCCCGAGCAAAATTCGAAAAAACAAATATCTGCAATAGTTTCAATAAACTACAAAAATTTCATAGCCGTTGGAAATAGACTAACGCCTCTAAGCGGGCGGAAGGGCATTGAACAACGAATAACGAATTGATCATTGAGCAATGTGGTTTCGCTGCTCTTCATAGAACGGACCGGGAATTCGCGGAACAGCGACACCCGCGTCATGCGTGTGGATTCCATCGCCTCGCCTCTCCAAAGACGCGAGAGGAGGGCTGCAGCCTCCCTTCTAGTCTTTCCTACGCTGACTTCCGGGTATCGGCGCAGGGTGAACTTTCGCATCCGGCTCCGGACACGGGCCTGGACGATGAAGGACTTCACACCCGAGGAATGTACACTGACTCCGAAGTTCGCGAGCGCGCCATCCCACAGCGTGTATTCTCTCTCTCGCGGCTTCGCTGCGGCGATAGTCTTGTGCGTGAGCCGCTTTTTCTTGCGTCTATGCGCCATTCTCCGCCTTCTTCCCTCTTCCGGTAATCGCGTATTGTACTATACCTGAGATGCATCCCGCTGGCTCGCGTACGTATTCGTCGGCGAAATGAGCGTAGCACTCCGTGGAGCCGGTATCGGCGTGGCCGAGCAGGCGACCGACTGTGTAGAGTTCGAGGCCGCTCATCACGGCGTGGCTTGCGAACATGTGGCGGCAGTCGTGGAGGCGCACACCGTCGAGATCGACGAGGCGGCGCGGGAACTGATGGACAGCCTTGCCGATTCGGCTTCCTGGTAGTGGGTGTTTCCTGGCAAGCGCGGGGACGAACCGTTAACCAAGATCAAACTCTACTATTTCTGGACCAAGACACGCCGCGCATCCGTGATTGTGGCGTATGCGCGGTTGCATGATTTGCCCCACTCGCACGCCTCGCAAGCAGTCATGAACGGTGAAAGCCTGCATGTCGCGGGCCGCTTGCTTGGACACCGCCGGGCCTGCACGACTAACCGCTCCGTACATCTCAACGACGCGACGCTCAGCGATGCAGCCTATCGGGTGGCGGAAACGATTGAACGAAAGCTAAGATATTACTAACATTTCGATTCTATAAGGTCCTAATGAGGCAATTCTCTTGGCACGAGGAAACGATGGAAACTACTTGCAGCATTGCATTGAAATCGAGGCTGTAGTGCGTCTCGTCCAAACCGAACCTGAAGGCCGTCTCCATGTCGCGCTTACGCATGGCATGGAACCGTTCGAGCGGCTCGGTGAGCCCAACGACAATCACCACCGTCTTCTTTACGGAGCGTTGGAAGAGGCTGTCAGCGAATCCCTGTGCGATGAACAGGAGCTTGTGAAAGCATACCGGAAATTATGGGCGTCTCAGGCGTATTGTCCCAACATCGCGGATCTGTTCGAGGAGATGAAGAAGGAAAAGCGCTATCCCAACACTGCGGAATTGTTGCGGGCGGTCATTGGAACGGACAGGTTGTCCGACGGCATCACGGAAAAGGACGAAACAAATCACAAGGCACTTGCAGAAGCTTGGTCCGCTTCAGGAATCATTGTCGCCTGTTCATCATGGCGCGAGCAACTGCGTCCAGACGGCGTGTTGGATTGCCCGAACCGTCTCGATGCGCCATGGCTGTTTTCAATGGACCCGATGACCTATACGGAAGACGGCTGCGAAGACGATGACAAGCTGCATCGTTCAGATTTGGACCTACTGGAATGCACGCTCAGGAAGTTTTTCGATAGCTGGCAACCCGGCATTGCATGCTTTTTCGTTTACAGGATGGGTACCCAACAGAATAACCCGCAACGTCAGTTTTGGGCATTTGTGGACGACCTTGCAAGGCGTCTGAGTGTGCAGACGTGCTCCTATTGGGTTGCCCACCGAGGCGGAAACCGCAACCTGGCCGGGTTGTTGTTTTCGGACAAGGAACTTGCCTTTGGATTCGTTCCACGAGGCCTCAAACCAGGCAGGTGAAGACAAGATAGTTGTCCCGGCTCGCATGATATTGCGACAAGTATCGCGGGTATGGAGATGCCGTTGAATTAAGGATCGAGCATAAGTGCTGTGAGCGGGTGGAGCCCTTGGTCGGCATTTCCCGACCCGAGGGAATGTGGGTATTTGTGCGCTCATTTTGTTCCGAGTGTGTATGATTTGCGCAATCGGCAGACTGGGGAATTGGTACTGTTCGGTAGTGGCACGAACCTAGCTCACAGGATGTCATCGGGTTCGCAGGGGCGCGGCAGCGCGTCGATATGCGCCTTTGCAGCCTTGCCGAGCGGCACTGCGCGGGGACCATTTTCGAGTCGGGCAGGTTGAGGGCGTCGCCGCCAATATCGCGCCAGCGCAGATTTAGCACTTCGCTGCAACGGCAGTCGGTGAGTGCTAGCAAGCGGATGGCGGCGACGGCCTCGGGCCAACAGCCTTAGTGAGTGTCGAGGGCGTACCCGATTCGGTCGAGCGGCATTCTGCCGAAGGCGGGCAGGATTCGGGACTTGATGTAGTTGCGTACGGTCTTTCGCCCCGATGGCTTCTAGCGCGGCTCGCAGCGCCGCAGTTACTCGTCTGCGAACTTCTGCAAGGTCGGGGGTCTCCTTTTCCCTGCCGATTTCGTCGGCGGGGTTCTCACCCGCACGGATGCGCCCGAGCATGTCGCGCGCGCGGCGGCCTGCCTCGGAAAACTCCATCTCGCCATGCCAGGCGATTACGATGCGGCGGCTCCGTCCCTCGATACGGGCTTGCACGATCCAGACCCTCCGGCCCGACGGGTGGATGCGAACCCCGAAGCCGGGCTGTGCCCTGTCGAACAGGATGGTGTCCCTGTCCTGCCGCTTGGCATCGCGGGCTAGGCGCGCAGTAAGGTCAACCCTGGGCATGGTCGCGCCCTCCCTCATCCTCCGCCCCTTCCGGCCAGGGCCGCATGGATGCGCCCCGATACCCGGTCGGCGGCGTCGGCAATCGACCGGTCGGAGAGATGGATGTAGCGCTCCGTGGTCCCGACCAGCGCATGGCCGAGCAGCTTGGCGATGGGTCACCATGCCAACACCGTTCATCGCAGCGACCGAAGCCCCCCGAAGCGTGTGCAAAGACCCGCCTCGCGTCGTTCGCACCTGCACTTACTGCTCCTGTCCCGCGCTATCCGTCGGCGGTGCTCAGGGTTCCGTCCGCCGTAACGCTTATCCGCGAGACCGCGGCCGAAGGTGTGAGTGAGGAAGGTGCGCGCCTCTTTTTTAGTGTCCGCATTGTCTGAACCTCCTGGTGTTGGATGGTTGCTAGAAGCGGAGCGCCCTTCCGGACGCCCGGCATCCGCCCCCTCACGACCCGGCTCGGCCTCTTCGGGATGCATGCAAGGGAGCGATGCGACTGCGTCTTCCTCCTTCGGGCAACTCCTTTGTCGGACGTGCACACCCGCCGCCGGGTAGAGGCTCGCACAGCCCTTTCCCGAAGCAGTGGCCGAAACCCTGCTCTACGATGTAAGATACCAATAGGGCGCAGACTTTAACCTTTAAGCTGGAAATGAGAGGGATTGAGATGCGTTTACTTATCAAGCCACTCATAGTGGGATTTTATTTTTGTCTCGCCACGTGGATGAGCATAACCCCATCGTCGGCAGCAGTTTCGTGCGCGAAATGGAATACGAGCACCTTCTTCAGAATCGCTGATACGGAAGATGTGTCACGCTGCTTAAAGGGTGGGGCCAACGTGAACGCACGCGATAAATATGGAAGAACACCTCTGCATTGGGCAGCAGTACACAGCAAAGCGCCCGCAGTTGTTACAGCCTTGGTGCAGGCCGGGGCCAAGATCAATGCTCGAAACGAAAGCGGAGACACACCCTTGCATAATGCAGCGAGTTATAAATCCCCTGAGGTTGTAAGGGCCTTGCTGAAAACAGGGGCCAACGTGAACGCGCGAGACAAGCACGGATTCACACCCTTACACAGAGCGGCAAGGGCAGGAGGCAGATATGGTGCAATCCTTGGCGCCTATTTCAGAGCCAGAACTATCGACTTAAAAGCCTCACTAGCGGCTCTCAAGGATGGCCACTCGCCAGCAACGGCCAAACGGAAGGGCAAGATGGCCGAGGCAGCCTACAAGAAAGCTGCCCGTAAGAGGATATTTAAGGAGGTAAGCGGAGGAAATCCTGAAGTCGTGATCGCTCTGTTGGATGCCGGAGCAAATCCCAATATGCAAGACAAAAATAGACGTGCCGCCTTGCACTGGGCGGCAGAGTATGGCATCCCAGCGATAGTAGCGGCGTTGTTGAAAGCGGGAGCCGACCCGGCTGCAAAAGACGAAAAAGGTAAAACAGCGTGGGACTTAGCGAAAAAGAACCCTTCACTCGAAGGAACCGATGTCTATTGGCAGTTGAACGAAGCACGGTTCAAAGTTCCGACTCCCCCTAGTCAGAGGAAAAAATTCGGGAGCGGAGATGTTTCTACCTTTTAGGGAGTTTTTCGCGGGAGACATTGGAACATTCGGTTGTGTATTCACTCTTTGGAACACGCTTTTGTAACATCACTCCGATATCCATTCGTTTCTGTCCAGTATCGAGGTGATACGCTCGGGAAGAACTGTAAACAAATTTCCTGTGAAGACGCGCAATTTCTTTGTAACGTCATCAGCTCCGAGCAGAAGACGTTCAAACTCTTCATCGCGAAAGAGGACGGCTCCCGGCATTGCCAACTACCTGTCGGCACTACCTACATGTTCAACTGGTTCCAGGAGAAACTCTGCGGTAGGGGGGAAATCAATGCCACAAAACCGGGTAAGGAGCGGAAAAACCGCCAATCGAAAGCGTCACATGAGTTTGCACTTTTGAAAGAGGGATGAGTTCTTACGATTAACGCATCTATGAGTTCTTACCTTATCGGTGCGACATAGAACTCAGCCGATTTTTTGAAAACACCTTTAACTCTCCGTCTTCATGACATTCCGCCGTCTGCCTAGCTGTCTCAGAAATCGCCTCCCATGCCCACTCAGCGAACGCCCATTGCGGCGGCAAGATGATCCAGCCGTCCCTCTCGTCGCCAACCGCCGTAAAGTTTCCTGCCGAGACGCAGAGCGCTGTGAGCGCGCATACGAAAGCCGCTCGATCGTCGTGGTTATTGATTTCATCTATATTTTGTGACCACTTCCGATTTCCTAGAAACTTCTTAAGGAACTGATCAAGACTTCGGTTACTCACCAAATCAGCAAAAAAGATATCTGACTTTTTCTTGCTTTTGGGTTGCTTTAAATAATCAGGATGATCGAGCATTACTCCAAGAAAGGTCGTAGGGAAAGCCTCCACTATTGCATACTCGTCTATCCGAACCTTGTGCTTTGCCTTACGAATACGACAGTGCTTTTTCAAGAACGTGGCGCACTTATTCGCTTGAGCGTTGAGGTCCTTCCCGTTCGAAGAACTGGACGGCCCCGGGTGGCCAACTCGTTTCGGAAGCTCTCCCCGGTTGAGAAGCCGTTCGGCGCCACGATAACGATCTACCTCACGAAATTCAGGACGAAGGGGACCATCGATAGCGACTGCAAGTAGCATGCGATTGTCCACGACATGCCTAATCGTATCCTCACGGTCGAGATCGATCGCACGGAACCTCTGGATTTGCCACTTAACTTCCCAGGCGTCCCAAAAAAGGCGGCAAACGGCGCTTGACCTCTTATTTTTCGACCAGCCCACATCAATTCCGAGCACACTACCCCTGGTATTCATCATTTCCACCTCGCTAACTTCAGACGCCATTCCACGGCTTGTTGAATCAGCCGTTGTGCGCCCTAGTGTACAAGTTCACTGAATTTGACCCTAAAAGCTGGATTCGAAAATCAAATTTTCGTATTTTACCGTATGATGATGCGTATTCTTTCTCTGAAATGAATATCGTCAAAACTACATTTCAGCAGGAATGCGCCGCCTTCTTCAATTCAGCCCATACACAAGAGCTGAGAGTAACTCGTAGGAAATTAGAAATTTCGTTCACTAGATGGAATTTGGTATAACTCCCGGGGTCACAAAACATGGTTGCGACAGCGAGCCAGATACCAATGAGGCCGCTGAATAAAACATCGCATAGGACCCGCGACTGGCTATGCGAAGAAGTAGCGGATTGCTATTTTGCCGCGCGCGAACCTTCGACCACCGTCATGTCCCCTTCATCAGTTCGTCGATGCGGTTGGCGATGCGCTGCGCGGGTTCGCGTAGCTGCTCGACGCTCCAGTCGGCGGCGTAGCCCTCGGTTACGTCGCCGGGCCGGGCGTGGTTCACCAGCCGCTTCGTGAGTGAACGCGGCAGCATGAGTTCGCGCTCCGCCACCGTGATGAAGGCGTTGCGCAGTCCGTGGAACCAGAACCGCGTTCCGCCTTTCCCTGTGATTTCACCATAGAACCGCGCAATGTCCGCCACGTGTCCGGCCCCGCTCCGGGGAGAGGGAAACACCCACGGGTCCTCGCCATCCGCAAGGCGCCGCTCGAAGATGGTGGCGAGCTGCCGGGTGATCGGAAGCTCCAGCGGCTCCCCGGTCTTGGTCTCTTCGACCCTGAAGATGCGCCGCTCCATGTCCACTTGCTCCCGGCGCAGCGTAACGATCTCGCCCCGGCGCATGCCGGTGTAGATACCGATCAGGAAGATGTCGCGAACCTCCGGTTCGAGGTCCACGGCCTCGATGCCCGCCCGCCAGCGCGGCAACACCTCGGCCGGGCTCGATATCCGCCGCCTCCTTTTTTGGTGGAAGCGCCCGCCGGCCGCCAGCCACAGATCGACCGGATTGCGCAATCCTTCATAGTCGACGCAGGGCCGGCGATAGATCGAACGCAGCATCGAGAGCGTCTGGTTGGCCGCCGACCAGCCGTGCCTGGTGGTGATGAGATTGAAGCGGTCCTCCACGTCCTGGCGGGTGATGGCGTCGAGCGGACGCTTCAGCCAGTCTGAGAGGTTGACCCGCAGGTTCTGTTCGTAGAGCCTGACGGTATTGACCGCGCGGTTCGGATTCGCCGCCATGTAGACCTCGAAGGCACGGGCCAGGTTGGGGACGCCGCGGGCATCGGCCCGCTGCCCGGCAGGGTCCTCCCCCCGGGCGACGCGTCCGAGCAGGTCCTGGGCCAAGCGCCGCGCCCGGTCGGGGGCGATGCGGCCGTAGCGTCCGATCACCACCCGCTTGTTGGGCGCCTTGCGGCCGCCTGAGCCTGCGCGGTAGTTGACGATGAACGACTTCGTGCCCGAGGGCTGGACGCGAACGCCGAAACCCGTCAGTTTGTCGTCCCATGCGATCCAGGACTTTTCATCAGGCTTTAGCGCCTCGACGGTGCGTTTTGTAAGCGTCGTCCTGACCCTGGCAATACGTTTTCCGGTGTTCTCGTTCATGCCCGGACTATAGCACCGTGCATCAAATTTAGCAACACTGATGTCAACACATAAAAAGAAACCGGGGCGCGCACAAACGTACGTATTACGCTAGATCAAAGACAGGAATCAATTATAATTTATTGAAAAATATATGATATAGTCGTTTCATGCGCAGACAATCGCACGATTGTCCGTTATGGTATAATATGTTTCTCGAACATGTCGACCAGGCCGGGCTGGAAGGTCACGACCCGGTGCCACTCGGTCTTGTCGACCCGGTCGCCTGTCTGCTTGTCGACGTAGCCCTCGTCGGTTGCGATCGAGATGTTGGCGACGCGTCCGCCGCTCGTGAGGTGGTTGATGGTGACGTCTGCGCCGAGACGTCCGATCAGTTCCGCGCGGTTGAGTCCGAATGCCATGGTGATTCTCCTTGTGGTGTGATGTGGATGACAGTTGATGGGACCGGGAATCCTCTCTCCCCGGCCCCTCGGTTCGCCCTATACGCTACTGAACTCCTCTCCTCTTCCCGCCTCGGTGGGGAGCGCCTCACTGCGCAGCTTGCGGATCGTGTACGCGTCGAGTCCGATCTCGGCGAGGAGTTCGTCACCGGTCAGGTTGTCGGGGTCGAAGTCGTTCTCATACATTGTCCAGCCTCCTCTCGGGTTGTCGTCCCCGGCGTCGGGACCGGGAGACCGTCTCCCTCTCCCTACCGGGCATTTGCCCGGCTCCCCGCTTCTCTCTACCTCTCCCGGGCAGGTTCACGGCCGATGAGTACCGCTCGCGGACCGCGTCCGGGCTTGCGCCCGGTCCGGGATTCGGGTGAGATAAGGTATGGACAATCGCAGAGGTATCGAGCGGCGCGGCTTCTGGGCGCCGGCGCTCCTGTGGCTGCCGGCCGGGGTGGCCGTGACCGCTGTCCTGCGCTTCGGGAACGAGCCCGCGACCTGGGCGATGCTGCCGTTATCGGCGGTGGCGTTGCTTCCGGTCGCGCCGTGCGGCCTCCCCCTGGCGCTCGCTTGCCGGCGGCTGTGGCGGCTGGGTTACCGCAGCACCGCCTGGACGGCGGGGGTTGTGCTCGGCGTCGTCACGGTGGCGGCGTCGCTGGTGGCGGGTCTGCTCGGCCCGCTCGCCATCGCCGTCTACGCGGTGATTCTAAGCCTGCCGGTCTGGGTGGCGGGGTGGTGGCTCAACCGGCGCTCCCATCGTTTGGAGTCTCCTCCATTGCGCGTGCGGCCAGAGCGGACCAGGCCTCCCGGTCCATTCCGAGCCGGGCGTTGAGCCTGTCGCAGAATCGCTGTGCGTCCTCGAGAGTCAAGGCGACGAGGGCGGTGGGGATGCTCCCGCTCATCCCGTCGATGACGAGCCGTATCTCCTGCGGCGCGTCCCCCGGGCCGTAGGCCGGGCAGAAGGCGTAGTCGGGGTTCCTGGGTAGTGTGTGCGCAGTCATGGATTGATCTCCCTTGAATGATGAAGAAGGCATAACGGCCCCCCGCCGGACGGCCATACGTATGCGGGCCGGCCGCACGTGCGGGTTCAGCCCGCGAGGGGCCGGCTTTCGAGGACGCGGGCGAGTACGACGGCGTCTGGCGCGAAGACGCGGGCGCTCCAGGAGACGATCTCGACCGTACAGCCGAGGCGCTTGAGGGTTGTGACGTGCCGGTCGTCGGGTCCCTCGATCTCCAGGCGCGGCGCCCCCATGATGCGGCGGCGCGCGAGGCGCCAGCCGTTCGCGAGGGTCAGTACCTCGCCGCGCCCCATGACGGCATCGAAGGCTTCCCCGGAGGTGAGAGAGGGACCTCCGTCGAGACCAAAGGCGGCGCGCACGGCCCGGACGCCCCCTGCGTCCAAGGCGCGCCCGATCATCGCTTCACCGTCGTCGGTGTCGAGGCGTCGCACCCGCATGTTCTCGGCGCCCAGACGGTCCCAGACCGGCAGGAGGAGCCCGGTGACGAGCCAGAAACGCGATTCGGTGTGCGTCGGCAGGCCGGCGACCTCGTCCTCCCAGAGGGCGCGCCATTCGGCTTCCTCCGCCTCGCGCCAGTTCGAGGCATCGAGTTCGGCCCTCGCCATGCCCTCCCGGGCCGCTGGCCGCAGGAGGCGCACCCGTTCCTGCACGCCCCCGTCGTCGAACATCATCGAGGGCGCGGGGAGGAGGGCGGCCGCCCGTTTTGAGCGGGCGTTCACGACGAGCGCCGGCGCGCCGGCCTTCCTGGACATATCGAGCGCGGCGTCGGCCGTCGTGGGCACGAGCCGGTCGCGTCGGAGGATCTCGACGAGGCCGGTCGCCGCGCAGGTATCGGGGTGGGTGTAGAGGGTCTCGCTGCCGGCCGCGGTGAGCGAGTCCGCTCGCAGGGTCTCGACGCCTACCTCATAGGTCCCCGCCTCGACGGCTTGTTCGATGTTGGACTCGACGCGCGATTCGAGTTCTGCGAACAGCGCGTTCTGCTCCTCTATGGGAAGCGCCAGCAGGCGGTTCAGGAACTTCGGCATGGGCGGGAGGTCTTCCTTGAGTGCTCCCTCGTAAGTGAGCTTGAGACCGGTTGCCTCCTCGAAGCGCCCGAGCGACCAGCCGGGGACACCGCCCCGCCAGAGCGCTCCATAGAACTGGCGGAGCGCCGCCCGGGCGTAGGGGCTTTCCAGGTTGTCGCCGGCGCGGAAGAGCGTCGCCTCGCCGTCCATTGCGGTCTGCGAGTTCCGCTGGCCACGGGTGATGGCGCCCAGGGAATCGAGTCTCCTCGCGATGGTGGCGATGAAGCGCCGCTCTCCCTTGACGTCGGTGGTGACGGGCCGGAACAGGGGGGCCGAGGCCTGGTGCGTCCTGTGGGTGCGCCCCAGGCCCTGGATCGCCTGGTCGGCCCGCCAGCCGGGTTCGAGCAGGTAGTGGACCCGGCGCTGCGTGTTGGCGGATCCCAAGTCGGCGTGGTAGCTGCGCCCCGTGCCCCCGGCCATGGAGAAGACGAGTATTCGCTTTTTCGCGTCCATGAAGGCCGCCGTCTCGGCGAGTCCGGCCGAGGCCGGACGCGGGCGCAAGGCGAGTCGCACGCCCTGCGCGTCTTGGGTCCTGAGCACCCGGCGGGAGCGGCCTGTGACCTCGGCCACGGCGTCATGGCCGAAGTGGTGCACGATTTGATCGAGGGCGGAGGGCACCGGCGGGAGCGACGCCAGTTTCCCGATCAGCGCTTCGCGTTTGACGAGGGCCTCCTGGGAGAGCACGGGGTTCCCGTCCTCATCGACGGCGGGCCGGCTCATGAGGTTACCCTCCTCGTCGGTGAAGGGCTCCTGTAACTGCACCGGGAAGGCGTGCGCCAGGAAGTCGAGCACGTATTCCCTGGGCGTCAGGTCGATCGATAGGTCGTCCCATTCAGAGGGCGGGATCTCCGCGACCCTTCGCTCCATCAGGGCCTCGCCCGTGGAGACGAGTTGGATCACGGCCGAGCGGCCGGCTTCGAGGTCGGCTTCGACCGCGCGGATGAGCGAGGGACACTTCATGGCGCACAAAAGGTGGCCGAAGAACCGCTGCTTGGCGCCTTCGAAGGCGGAGAGCGCGGCTGATTTCGCGTTCCTGTTCAGGGTCTCTTCGCCCTGCGTGATCCCGGTGGCTTCGAGCGCGTCTTGTAAGTTGGCGTGGATGACCTTGAAGGCGCCGGCGTAGGCGTCGTAGATGCGGCGCTGCTCGGGCGTGAGCGCGTGTTCGAGGATGTCGACCTCGATCCCCTCATAAGATAACGCCCTCGCCTGATAGAGGCCCAGGGCCTTCAAGTCCCGGGCGACCACCTCCATGGCGGCGACGCCGCCCGCCTCCATCGCCGATACGAAATCACCCCGGCTCTCGAAGGGCGTCTCCCCGGCGCCCCAGAGTCCCAGGCGCACCGCGTAGGCGAGGCCGGTCACGGTGGTGGCTCCGGTGGCCGAGACGTAGAGGACACGGGCGTCGGGCAATGCGTGCTGGAGCCTGAGTCCCGCCCGTCCCTGGGCCGAGGGTTTCATATTGCCTCGCGATCCCCTGGATCCTGCGGCGTTCGCCATGGCGTGGGACTCGTCGAACACGATCACGCTCTCATACCCGTGGCGGTCTTCTTCCTCGAGGCTGCCTGCCAACCAGGCGACGACCTGGTCGAGCCGCGAGGCCTTGCCCTCGCGGGCCGGCGCGCGCAGCGTCGCGTAGGTCGCGAACAGGATGCCTTCATCCTGCGGGATGTCGGCCCCTTGCCGGTAACCGGAAAGCGGGATCACGTCTTCCTCACGGCCCCCGAGCGCGGCCCAGTCCCGGCGGGCGTCTTCGAGCAGGTTGGCGGAGGCCGAGAGCCAGAGCGCGCGGCTCCGTCCCCGGAGCCGGTTGTCGAGGATGACCGCCGCGACCTCGCGGCCCTTGCCGCACCCGGTGCCGTCGCCCAGCATCCACCCGCGACGGAACCGGACCTGCGCCGAGAGCGCCTCACCGTCCTCGGTGACGGACTCGGCAGTGGTATCGTCTTCGTCGCAGCGGCGGACGGTCTCCCAGCCGGCGCCGATCCTGTAGCGGGCGGAGAGATGGCGGTTGTGGGCCTCGCCTGCCAGGACGACGCTCTCGATCTGCGCGTCCGACAAGAGACCCTCGGTGACGACGCGTTCGGGCAGCAGCGGGCGGTGCGAGGGCTTTGGATGCTCGACGGCGGCCATGGCGGCCGACTGGACGAGCGGCGTGGGATGCGCGACGGCGCCGGATACGCTCACGACACTCGGCTTCCAGGGCGCGTAGGGGCCCATGGCCGCGGCGTCGCCGCAGGGCGGGGCCGCCTCGTATGCGAGTTCCGAGACGGGACCCATATCTTGCTGCGGATTCGATGTCGTCTTGCCGGCGTCCCTCTCCTTGGTCTTGCTTTCTTTGGCATTGAGCGCCGGCGTCTCGCCGAAAAGATCGCGAAGCGGGGCGGCGGGTACGGTCGCACGGGTGGTGCTAGTGGCGAGGCGCGCGGGCACTCCCGCGATGACGGCCCGGAGAAGTTTCTCAGCGTTCGCCGCCCGGGCAGCGGGATCGATCACGGCGTTCCCGCGCTCCTCGCCCCGGTCGATCACGGTGAGACGGGTGTCGAACGTGGTCCCTCGCCTCGCGTAGGCGCGCCCCTCGATCTCCATCGTGAACACGACACGCGCGGGCGCCTCAAAGGATGAGAAGACCGAGTTCCAGGCGGCATCCCCAGGCATACAGCCCGCAGACGTGACGGCGACCAGACGTCCGCCCGGCGCCAGCGCACAAAACGCCGAGCGTATGTGGCGGAGGTCCGCATCATGCCGGATGCGGGCGACGCCCGGCGTCGCCGAGAACGGCGGGTTCATGAGGACGACGTCCGCCCGGACGCCGGGGAGATAATCGGCGATGGCCTCGGCGTTGTGGCGTGTGACGCTCGCCTCGGGGAAGAGGCGGGCGAGGAGACCGGCCCTGGTGCTCGCAATCTCGTTCAGGTGGAGCGCGCGCTCACACCCGAGCGCGCACCAGCCCATCACGGCCAGCATCCCGGTCCCGGCGCTCGGCTCCAGAACGACGTCGCCGGGTCGGAGCGCGGCGGCCCGAAGCGCGGCGTAGGCGAGGCCGAGCGGGGTCGAGAACTGCTGCAGGCGGACTTGTTCCTGCGAGCGCTTCGTGTGGGAGGGTTCCAGCGCGGAGAGTTTTTGCAGCATGGCCAGCATGGCGGCGGGGCCTTCGGGTCCGGCCCCTGCCCGGCGGCGCATGGCCCGCCCGTAGCGTTTGAGGAAGAGAACGACCGCCGCTTCCGCCGCCTCGTAGGCGTCTTTCCAGAGCCAGGCGCCCTGCGCATCGGTTGCGCCGAAGGCGCGCGTCATGGTGTCCCTGAGCACGTTCGCGTCGAGCGGACGTCCGGCCGCCAGGACGGGCAGCAGCGCCTTGGCCGCTTCGAGGAGCGCGGCCTCGGAAGTCGGCGGGGTGGAGCGGGGGGCGTTCGGACAGGCGTCCGCCGTCAGGACTTGCGACATAGAAGTCTCCTCGGATGTCGGGGAATGGGGGTCGGTCGTCCAGAAGGAGGATCACTCCCCCGGGACCTCTCGGTTCGCCCCGGCCGGGCCGGTCTCGAACTCGTCCCGGCGCAGCTCGAAGAAGTGCGGGTCAGGTACGGGCGGCGCTGCGGAGCCTGGTGAGGAGGTCTTCGATCGTTGCGGCATCGGCGCCGCAGGCCTCGCCCCAGCCTCGGATGTTGCGCTCGAAATCAGTGAGACTGCCTATGTGCGCGTTGAAGAACGGATCTGTATCGGTGGCGGCGAGGACGCTGTCCCCCGTGACCGCGACCCCGGTGATTGCGGGTTCCGTCATGGGCGGCAAGCCGAGCAGCCAACAGAGAAAGGCCGTGAACATCGGCGAGAGGCTCTCACCGCGCCTCGGGTCCATGGGATGTATGGCCGGAGTTCGGGATACGGTGTCGGGCATGATTCTCTCCAGAATGGATAGGGGAAAAGGATCGATCAGCCGCAGGTGGCGGCGCTCTTGCTCCGTCGCCGGGCGGCGGCGGCGAGTTCGGAGCCGTGTTCGACGATACGGCCTGCGGCGCGTGCCGCTTCGGCGTAGACGGCGAGGGTGAATTTCCCCTCGAAATACAGGTCGCGCTCGATACCGAGGCCTAACGGCCCCCGGAAGGATTCGAGTTCCTGGATAGAGAAGCTCCCGACCTCGGGAGTACCGAAGCCGAGATCGGCGAGCCCGAACGCGACGGATGTGTCTTCTGGGTCGAGTTCGGTCACGAGCCAGGTCCCGGCGCCGCACGGATTGAACAGTTTGACCACGGGCATGTGGTCTGCGCCCCGGTCGGCGCCGTTGGCGATAAGTTGTTCGCGCTGCTCGGGTGTGATGAGTTCCATCGGGACGTTCTCCTCTACGTGAAAGGCGGACGTGGAAAGGCCGGAGAGGCTCCGGTGTCGTTTGGCGTCAGGGTTGGAAATCGAGAATGCGGACGCGCGCCCGGCCCCCGGTCACGGTGACGTCGGGCGCGCCGTCGTCGCGGCGGCGGATCGTCACGAGCGGCTTGTTGCCGGGCGGATGGGGCGGATCGGAAATCTCGCTCGTGATCGTGGCGTCAGGGGTCTGGAAGCGGAGCAGGGCCCGGCCCCCGGAAACCTCGATGGTGCCGCCGCCCGCCCGGCCGGGATCGGTCAGGGTGACGACCGGCGGCTCGCCCCGCTCGGTGAACCGCTCGGGGACCGGCCATGCCGCGTCCGTGTCCCGGGGATCGGCGCCGGCGCCCTCGCAGACGGCGTCCACGAAAGTCCTGCTGCAATGGCCGGTCGAGCGCCAGTCCTCATCGGCGTTGGCGGTCTCGATGGCTTTTTCGAGCGCTTCCTCGAGCGTCTCCGCTTCCACGGTGACCGTATTGGCGAAGTGGGCCGTATATCCGCACTGGACCGTATATGGCTTTTTCATCGCGAGGCCTCCCCGGCAGAGAACACGACGCCGACCTCACCACCGCGCACGGTGATGGTGACCGCGCGGTCCCGCGGCATGAGCCAGGAGAGTTCGCGGCGCACGGCCTCTGCGATCGAGCGCCTGAGCGCCTCCTCTTCCGAGCACAGGAGACCGATGGCCAGGTGGGTGGCTTCCTCCTCGAAGCGCGTTCGCTGGGTCTCCCAGCTGTCCGCGTCCGACTCGTCCGAGGGCGAGAAGAAGGCGTCGCGCAGGATCCCGGCGAGTTCTGCGGGTTCGATGGCGCTCCCGGCCGTGACCAGCGGACGCACGTCTGAGAGCCAGGCCCAGGCCTCACCGGCGAAGGCGAGGTCGGCGTCGAGCGCGAGTGTTTCATTCGTTCCGTCCGGGTATTGGACATCGAGCTTCACGCGGATTGCGTCCGGCCGCGGGGGCGTCTCGACGGGCGGGGTTTGGTAGTCCACGAGCGGACGGACTTCCCCGTTGCCCACGATCCGGGTCTGGACACCGGTGACGCGGGGGAGCGTGTCGTACCAGCCGTAGCCTTCGAACCGCCGGTCCGTCTCGAAAAGCCGCGGAGACATTCCGCTGCGTTCGGCGGCGCGCCACAGCGCCTGGGCTTCGGGCGCCTCAAAGTCCACGTCCATAACGAGCGCGCCTGTGGGCAGGGGTTCGGGTGCTGGTCCCGCGAGCCAGTTGTCGGTATCGGCGACGGGAGGCCGCCAGGGCCGGAGCGCAGGCGCCGGTACCGGCAGTTCGACCCCGGCCGCCCGCGCGCGCTTCCAGTCTTGGAATGCGACGACCGGCGCGGGATCGGCCTTAGCCATCGCCTGGTAGACCGCGGTGCGCGCGGCTTCTCTCATCTCATCCAAGAAGGGCGTCTCGACCGCTTCTTTCCTGGCCGGGAGGACGAGTTCGAGTTCGGGACAGTTCCCGACATCGGCGCGGACCGAGAAGGCCAGGCCGTCTACGGGATGGACCGTGGGCAGGTGGGCCGCCAGGATCAGGCCGTGGAAGTTCAAGTCCGGCTCGTCGCGGTAGCGGCTGCGCCCCGTGAAGACGCCGAAGGCGAGGCCCCGCCAGGACTCGGCATGGACGGCGCCATCGAGGAAGGCCCGGCGGGGGAGGCTCTCACCATCGAGCGTGACCGGGAGCGGGTAATGCCGTACCGCGTTCTCGAGCGTGCGCCGGATCGCCTCGCGGGCCTCTTCCGTCCGGAAGCGGACCGCCGTCCCGTGGGGCTTGGGCGCGTCGGCATCGGGGAGGACCTCCGCCTCTTCTTCTCCCAGGAAGTGGGCGGGCGTGAGATCGACGCGCCAAGCCGGGGCCGTCTCGCCACCATCAGAACGCGGTCTGGAAACAACCGTGCAGCCACGGCGCGCGAGGCTCAGGAACCCCATCCCCGCCGCGTCCTCGCGGCGCGCGAGGTCCTCACTCCATCCGTTCTCACCGAACGAGAGGAGCACGGCGGGATCGGCGATGCCGGCCCCATCGTCGGCTAAGGTGACCGACAGGACGCCGGGCGTTTCCTCTGAGGCGTCGATGGTGACGCGGACCCGCGTGGCGCCGGCCCGGCGGCTGTTCTGGAGCGTCTCGGTGAATACGTCGGCGAGTCCTGCGGCGTACATCCTCGTGACGCGACTGAGCGCGCCCTCAAAGACCCGGGCGCGGATCCGCTCCGGAAGTTTATTGCTCGTAGCATGTTGGTTGCAGTTCATGTCATGGACTCCATGGGGCGTGAAAACGAAAAAGCGCCCCGCAGGCATATGCTGCGGGGCGCCGTGTCGGAGGGGTTTGCTGCTGCGGGTCAGTCGCCGCGCAGGAATTCGGGGATATCGATTCCCTCGCCGCTATCGTGGCCGTTGACAGGGCCGATCTCTTGTACGATCACCCTCGGGCCGCCGTCCGCTGTGGGGACCGCGTTCAGGGCATCGACCGCCCGGGCGAGTTCCCCGCGCGCCGGAGTGTCGCCGCAAGCCGCATCGGGTGTTTCTTCATCGACTGCGTCCGGGGCCGTAGCGGAATCCGGTTCGGGTTCACCTGCCGGCGAGCCGTCTTCCCCGGCTTCTTCCGTGCGGCCCGTATCGAAGGGCGTGAATCCTGGAGGCGTCCAGGCGAGGGCGGCGGCCCGGGCTTTGGGGTTCAGCCCCGCGGGCGGGTCGGCGGCGAAGGCTTCCTCCATCGCGCGGGCCAAGTCCGCCTTCTTGTATTTCGCGCGCGCAGAAGCCCAGACGGGACCAAGCGTCGCGCGCCCCACGGCGAGGATGCGGTCTTTCCTGATGCGCGACCAGAACATCGCGGCGCCCGGGCGCACATGCTTCGCAAAATCGATATCGAGACGGGCGATGGTGGTTTCGAGTTCGGGCCGGGCGCCGGGTTCGAAGGCGAGCCGGCCCTTGAGCGTGCGCGCGACGGCTGCCGCGAACAGCGCCTGCTTCTCCTCCTCGGGAAGCGCCCGCATCTTCGTGAAGGCCGCTCCGTCGTCCTCATCCTCCATCCAGCCAAGAGAGAGGCCCGAGTGCTCGGCGAGCATGGCCTCGCCCGGGCTCCAGGCGGCGAAGTCATCGTCGCTCGCCCGAGGCGGCGGCCTGTCGGCGGTCTCCCTGAAGGCGATGTCGAGCGCGTCGGCCCGGTAGCCTTCCTTGAAGACGGCGCGTGCGAGCTGGAACAGGGTGAGGTCGAAGGCCGCCTCGAAATCCCCGGACAAGTGCGCCTTGACGAGCGTCGTGCGGACGGCGCGCAAATCGTCCGCGAGTCCGATTCCGATCCCTGTCTCCTCGCGGACCTTCGCGCGCGGGTCGGTGGGCGTCGCGAGCGGCTCGCTGATCACCGGTGAATCCACGCGGCCGGCATCGGTTCCATTGCCCTCGAAGCCTGCGCCCGTCCGCTCCGGCAAGTCTTCCGGCTTGACCAAGCCCTTGATGACCTTGAGCGCGCCGTCGTGGCCGACCGTGGCGATGCAGCCCGCTATCGCGTAATCTTGCTCACGGAACGCGGCCCGCGCTTCCACGGCTTCTTTGATCGTACGGAGGCGCGACTCGATCCCTTCGGCCTCGCAGGCGAGTTCCTCGGTCCACTCGTCGTCATCCAGATCTGCGAGTTCGTCTTGGCGGGCACGCAGACTCTCCCGTTCGGCTTTCTCCTCCTCGGTGGGGACCCCCGGCTCGGGGGATATCCTCCCGAAGCCCGCGACCGCGCTCCAGTCGGCTTCCAGTACCGCCTCGGCCCACTTCCAGCGCGTCGTCAGATCGTCAGCCGCCGCACGAAGCTTCTCCGTCGCGAGTTCGTTCAGGAGAACGGGGTCGTCGAACCACGTCCCGCTCCCGTCCTCCCCCGCGAAGAGGTCCCGCGTGAGCGTACCGCCTGCCGCCTCATAGGCCTCCATACCGACGAAGCGCGCCACGGCGGAGGCGGCAGGCACGCTCTCCTCGGTCAGCATGCGCCTCACCTGCCAGCCGCTGGGCCCGTAGCCCTGTTCCTTCACCTGCTCCCAGACCGCTTTCTGGCGGGCGTGGTCGATGGTGACCGTGAAGGCTTTCAGGGTATCGAGGTCCATCTCCTGCGCCCGGTAGGCGTCTAGCAGTTCCGGGGCGACGCCGCCGAGACTGAGACGCTGCTCGACCAGGCGTTCCGTGACGCCGAAGCGCGCGGCGATCGCGGCCACGGTGACGCCTGCTTCTGAGAGCTTCAAAAACGCGACCACCTGGTCGGCGGGGTGCATGGCGACACGTACTACGTTCTCGGCGAGAGAGAGTTCCCCGGCGTTCTCCGCCGCGCCGATCACCCGGCAGGGCACGGGGTGGTCCGCGTCCAGTATCCCCTCTTCGGCGAGCGCTTTCATGGCCGCGAGGCGGCGGCCGCCGGCGACCACGGCGCAGCGGTCGACATGAGCCTGCCCCGGACCCGATCCGGGGTCATGGCCTGTGTCCTCTATCCTGACGATCAAGTTCTCCAGCAGACCGTGGGCCGCGATGGAGGCCTTGAGCTCCTCGAGCGCGGCCGGGTCGGCCGGCGTCTTGCGGACGTTCTCCGGCGCGAGTTCCAGCCGGTTCAATGGAATGGAGCGGATAAGCGGTTTAACCTGAGCCATATGAATCTCCTCCTGTGGATGGGATGGGAAAGCCCGAAAACCCTCTCGGGCCTTCCCTGGTTCGCCCCGGACCCACCCGGCTCGGCCTCTCGGCGGCGCTCAAATCCTGACAGGACGCCGGTGATAGGAAACGCTTACAGAGAAGAGAATGAACTGTGAAATCGGCTTTCAATGCCGTGCTGACGGTCCTCGCGCTGTCGGTGACCATAGCCGCCGTCGCCGATTATTTCGGATCGAATGTCGTGGCGTTCGTCGGGAATGCTTGTCGGCGGCCAGGGATATCGGCGTTGCCTTCGGCATTCGCAGAGAGCGTACAAATGCGATCCCGAACAGCCGTTGCCGACGCGCGTGGGCCGCTACGACGACGAAGTCATGAAACCGAAGCCGGTCCCCGGTCTCCGCCCATGATATCCGCCGCGATGCTCGCGGCGATGCGTTCTGCGGCCTCTTTCACCGAGTCGCGCGCCAGATGCGCATAGCGCGCCGTGGTCTGTATCTGGCTGTGGCCCAACAACTTCCCGATCATCGGGAGGGACTCCCCCAGCGCCAGGGCGCGGCTGGCGTAGGAGTGTCTCAAATCGTGGATACGGACGTCTTCCAGGCCCGCTTGCGCGCGGATGATTCGCCAGACGTAATCGAGGCTGCTCAGGCGCCCGCCCGGCTTCCTGCCGGGTATGACCCACGGGTTGCCGGGCAGGCGCGGCAACCCGGCGAGAAGCTTCACCGCCGCCGGCGAGAGCGAGACCGCCCGCGCGCCCGTCTTCGTGTCGGGCAGTCTCAGTTCGTTCTCATCCGGCGCCACGTCTTCCCAGCGAAGGGTGAGGATCTCCGACTTCCGGCACCCGGTCAGTATCAAGAGCCT
Organism: bacterium; assembly: GCA_965261085.1. Classification (GTDB taxonomy): domain Bacteria; phylum UBA8248; class UBA8248; order UBA8248; family UBA8248; genus Bin107. The sequence goes on along the minus strand of OZ253442.1, from coordinate 1,093,836 downwards.
GATCGCCGCCACCGCGGGAGCCGACGCGACGCCCTTCGCTTCGACGTTGTCCAGTACGCTCCCTAAGCGCATAAACTCCGCCTCCGTCAGGAACCGCTCCCGCCTGCGTGCGGGGTATTTGACGAGGGAGCGGCAGGGGTTCACTCCCTCGGGGACCAGTCCCCACTCCCCGGCCAGTTTGTACATCGCAGACAGGGCGCCGACCACGGCGTTCGCAATCGCAGGCGTCTCGTACAGTTTCTGGTGGAGCTCCGCCACCTGCGCGCGTTCGACCGCCGCGAGAGGCATCCTGCCCAGGGCCGGCGCGATGTGCCTGTGGACCACGGAGCGGGCCAGTTTTACGGTGCGCGGTTTACACCGCACCGAGACGTATTCCGTGAGATACCGCGCAGCGAATTCGGCCACGCTCGGCCCGCCGGCGGGTATCAATGGTTCGGGCACGGGCGCCTCACCCGCCTTGATCCGGGAGATGATGAGGGCGGCCCGCTTGCGCGCCTCCTCCGCATGGATCACCCCCTGGCGGCCAACCGCCACACGTTTGGGACCCTCCGGTCCCCGCGCCTGCGCGATGTACACCTTACTCCCCGTGGGATAGACCCTCACACCGAAGCCGGTGAGCTCCCTGTCCCAGAATACGGTATCTTTTTCGACCGTAAGCTTCCCTACCATCCGGTTCGAGAGCGTCCTGTATGCGAGCTTCGTCATGTCCATTCCTCCCTCATGCCTCATCTTCGTTCCGCACGATGTGGGCCCCGATGCTCTCGCCCACCCGGACCGCCGCGGCCTTCTCGGCGTCGCGAATCAGGTGCGCGTAGCGCGCCGTCGTCGCGACCTCCTTGTGTCCGAGCAACCTCCCGATCACGGGTAAGCCCTCGCCCAGCGCCAGCGCCCTGCTGGCGTAGGAATGCCGCAAGTCATGGATGCGTACGTCGTGGAGACCGGCCTGCGCCCGGATGGGCCGCCAGTAGTGATAGAGGTCCGAGAGGCGGCCCCTTCCCTTCTGTGCGGGGATCACCCAGGGGTTTCCCGGAGAACGGGGGATCGCGTCGAGCACGTCCAGGGCGGCCGCCGTCATGGGAACCATGCGCGGGCCCGTCTTGGTGTCCCTCAACCTCAATTCGCCCGCCGTACGGTCCACGTCGTCCCAGCGCAGGTTCAGTATCTCGCTACTCCGGCATCCGGTCAGCATCAACAACCGGATAGCCGCGACCGCAGGCGGCCAGGTCGTTCCCTCCGCCTCCTGTAAGACCCGGCCCAGGCGTCGGTATTCCTCGGGTGTGAGGAACCGCTCACAAGGGCGCATCCTGTAGCGGCGCAACCCCCGGCACGGGTTGCTCCCGGGCGGAGTCAGCTCCCACGCCTCCGCCAGCGTGAACATCCGCGAGAGCACGTCGACCACGGAGTTCGCCATCCTCGGCGTTTCGCGAAGCCGGTGGTGCAATGCCGATATCTCGGCTGCTCCGACCTGGCCTACCGTCATCGAGCCCAGAGCCCGCAGGACGTGGTTCTCCAGTATGGAGCGATACGTCGCGACCGTGCCCGGCTTGCAGTGCGCCCCGGCATAGACGCGCATGAAGCGCTCCGCCAGTCCGGCCACGGTGAGTTCCGCCTCGGGCGGTCCGGGCTTCGGCTCCTCGCCACGCTTGATGCGGTCGATGACGGAGGCCGCCTGCTTCCTCGCCTCATCGGTCGAGATATCCCCGTGCCGGCCGAGCGTCACGCGTTTGGGACCTCCGGGTCCCCGGGACTGCACCACGTAGACCTTCTTGCCCGTGGGGTGGACCCGCACCCCGAAGCCGGCCAGGTCCCGGTCCCAGAAGACCGCATCCTTCCCTTCGACTTCGAGCGCGTCGACGGCTCGCTTGAGGAGCTTGAACTCGCTTCTTTTCGGCATGCGCCCTCCTGTATATTAGTAATCAAAACGCATACGAGCGGTATCAAACAGGGGCGCATTCAAGCATGAATGTGGCGAAAATGCAAGAGGTCTCAAATCGAAAAGAAGAAATATAAACAAATAAAACAGATAGTTATAATACGATAGCGCATTCAGGCGCATCGATGTCGGATTGATTTATTTGATTTATGTTTTTGCTCGTCATTCCGGCGCATGCTGGTGGCAACCGCAAGGTTGACCAGAACCGACGAAGGGGACGAAGTAGCGGGATTTCCTCCCTCGTCGATTCAAAATGGCCACGAAAGACAAAGCGAAAAAGTCACTGGATTCCGGCATGCGCCGGAATGACGGACGCTCGGGTAGAGCGGGCGGACACATGGGTCCGCCCCTACCGGCTTTCCCTCATTCTTCAATCGGGCTTGACCCTCAAGGGGGGAATGATTGTTGACGCGTGTGGCCTTCCCTCGTCATACGGAGTGCTTTGATCCGGGGACCAGTGAAAAACGCGATCCCCCTTTCTAACGAACTTCTCGATTCCACATTCAAGCGCTGCCGAATGACGATCAAAAGCGAAAATCAAAAACGCCTCACCCGTTCCGGCGTCAATTTCTCTCCTTTGTTCAGGATTTTTCGCACATGGAAAAACACGCATTTCCCCGCATTCGCCGTCATTGGACTCAAGGCGTGCGCGTGTATGATGGCGAAGCGAATCGGCGCGTTCGAAAATAAGGAATTTCTGAAAATATCGATAAATTCACGGGGTTTTTCGATAAATAAATGATACATTACCGGTGGGCGCTTAAGGTTATAACGTAAGTATAATCAATTACTTGCAAAGGTATCGGGCGCTCGGCTCCCCCTGTGCGACTACCCGGCCCTCTGCGCGAAGAACTCACGGTATTTAGGCGCCAGCGGCGCTTCGCGCCAGTTGAAGCCGGTGGCGTCGGCGGCCCCCTCCATCTGCCCCGCGCTCCAGTCGTTCTCATCCGCGAGATGATTCAGCGAGCAAATCCCGGCCCGCCCCGTGGCCTTTCAGTGGACGAACGTGGGCCCGTGGGCCTTGGCGTCCGTGAGCGCGCGGCTCACCTCGGCCAGCGAATCGGGGCTGAACTCGACCGGCGAGACGGGGATGTTCACGTAGCGCATCCCCAGCGCCTCGGCCTCGGCTTTGGCGCGCGCAGGCGGCAGAGCGCCCTGGTCTTCCTCGGGAAAACGCGTGTTGATGATGGTCTTGACCCCTCTCGCGGCGAGGGATTTGAGGTCGGCAGGCTCGGGCTGTGAGCCGAAGGATATGTCGGATGATGCGTCGAAGGATTCCATCTAAAAAACTCCATGTATATAAGGGTTAATCCGCCGTGACCCCTTCGATTCTGAACGGCTCGCCGTTCACCTCCACGGTGGAGTTCAAAGGCACGGGCTCGGTGATGAGGCCCTCGGCGAAACAGCCGTTCTTGGCGTTTTTGATGAGATGCGCGAGCTTGTCCGCAGGCTCGTCCGATTCGACTTTCAGGTGCGTGTCCACGCTCTCCCACTTGTTGAACACGGTTCCCTTGAGCACGGAGCCGCCCAGCAGCTTCTTGAACCGGACCGAGACGCTCGCTCCCTTGATTTCCATTTTCATCATGTGCGCGTACCGCGACACCTGGGTGAGCAGTCAGAACCCCGTCGCCATCGCCAGGTAGGCCATCGGCGTGGGATATTGGGCCGTGCCGCCTATCCCCGCGCCCTCGTCGCAGAATATCTCGAAATCGCCCGCCGTGCCGCGTTTGAGCTGTAAGGCGCCCTCGATCATCTCGGTATGGACGGTGTTGTCGGTGGAGAGTCCCCCGGCCGGGTGTTCGGGCTTGTCGATGACGCGCTCGCCCGGCGCGGTGGAGGTGCCGTGTCCATCAATCGGACCTTCCATGAATTTCTCCTTATGAATATGTTCTCCGCATGATTCCCGTTGATAAGTCGAGAATACGACAAACGCTTCGCCAAGTATAGTTTCTCAAGCATCGGCGGGTTTGATTGTGGAATTCCGGCAAGCCTGCTAAACAGACAGGTCATCAAATTTCAAGGCATTGATGCGGCGAGGGGGAGGAAATCCCGCCGCCGCGCCTGACCGGGAGGAAACGCGAATATGTTCAACAAATTTCATCACATCGGCGTCGCGGTGAAGGATATGGACGCCTCCATTGCTCTGTATGAAAGCATGGGCGCGAAACTGCTCGCGAGAGAGACTTCGGCCGACGGCGCGACCGATCTGGCCATGCTGGATCTGGGCGGCGACCTCATCGAGCCCATCTCGCCCATCAAGGAAGGCACCCCTCTCGCCAAGTTCATCGAAGAGCGCGGCGAGGGCCTCCACCACGTGGCCTTCGACGTGAAGAACATCGAGGGCGTAATAGCCGACATGAAGGCGCAGGGCTTCAAGTTGATAGATGAGAAATCAAGACCCGGCTTCGGCGGACACCTCATCGCCTTCATCCAGCCCAAAAGCACCATGGGCACGCTGTGGGAGTTGGTGGAGGACGTCTAAGATTTTCTGAAGTTTCGGCGCTGAGGCTTATTCGCCTCTGATTAAGCCTTCCCTCACCTTGGGCATCGTTTGCGCGATGTCCCGTATCGGGAGGCCGTGCGTCGGCGCGACCACGTCGACGTTCAACGCATCTATCAGTTCTTCCAGTTTATCGGTGTAGATGTTCATGTCGGTGAAAGTGGTCCAGAACAGGGCGCGCTCGGCGAATACGCCCAGCACGTCGACCAGATCGAGAGAGGTGGCCTCCTCCGCGAACATCCCGCAATGGCCGTCCGTATGGTAGTGGCTGTAGGCGAAGCCGTCTCCGGGAAAGAGCACGCGCCCGGCGGTCTCGAACCCCCACAGAGAACTCCTCAAGTCCCTGATCACGGGCTCCACGGCCATGAATTGCGTGTTCCCCAAGTCGATGGTCTCTCCCACCCGCATTTCCTTGAAGCGATCCGCGTGCTGGGGGAACGCCAGGTGGTAGTCGCACATGTCCCCGTGGATGGTGAGGTCGGGGTATTGGTCGAGCACGCGGCCCAGACCGCCCGAGTGGGGGGTTTCCTGGTGGGTCAGGAACAGGTATTTGAGCGGCCCTCCGCCTCTGGCCAGAATGTCTCGCATCTGCCCCTCGATAATGGGAAAATCCTTGGGATGTCCCGTCTCGACGAGTATGGAGGCTTCTGAGCCGATGACGAGAAAAGCCGCGTTGTAGGAGTGGTAGATTTTCCCCTGGGAGTGCTGGACCAGGCAGTCGCCGAGCCAGAAGACGCCGGGCGATATCTCTCGGGGCAGCGGAATGCTCATGGATGTATCCTATCTCTCGAGGCCCAGCGCGACGTATCCAGGTTTGACGACCTTGCGGTCGAGGCCCGCCAAAACCTCATCGAGCACGGTGAATTGCTGCTCTACCAGGTGACGCCCGCAAAGGATGGCGCCGTAGCCCGGAGCGATGGTTTCTATCTCGTAACGCTCGAAAACCTCGGCGATCCCTTTGCGGATGGAATCCGTCCTTGCGCCCTCGAGCCACCAGTAGCGCGTGTTGAGCAAGAACGAGCGCACAAAGGGGGTTGTCGTCACATCGTCTTCATCCAGCAGCCAGGGGCCGACGGCGCGTTCCTGCCAGATGTGAGAGAACATGTCCGAGGTGAACAGCGTGCGCGTGGCCTCATCGTAAATCCAGCGGGTGTTGATGAGGCGAATCGGCGCGTTCATGACCTCGATGTGTCTCGCCCCGATATCAAGGAGGTGGAGTGGTTTCAACAGCGTGGTGTGGAGGGTGGGATTGCCGTTGTTCGCACCACCCGGGTCGATTGTTTCGAATTCGAGCCACTCGTTGATCTTCGGCACGGGGGCCAGGCATTCCACCACGTTGAAGCGCTTGGCGATCGCCATGGCGTTGCCCACCGACATGAATTCGTTGATGCGAAGCGGAAGCAGCGACAGCGGCGTCTCGGGGTCGAGAATGGATGCGAGCTGCGCCAGGATTTCGGCCTCATGAACCGCATAGCCCGTATCGAGCAGGAGCGCGCCCTCGTCTTCTTTCAAGAGATAACAATTCGAGACGCTGTGCCCGCGCGCACTGATGGGATAGGCGCTGATCCGGCCATCGAGGGGAAACGCGTTGTGGAGGACGTAGGCCTTTCCCTCCGCGAGTTCGACTACCTTGGAATAAGACATGCGTCCGGCGGCCTTTCTTGATGCAGCGCGAAATAAACTGCTTTGGGTCGCGCGATGAGGTGATAGAAAAACCCATTGTAACCCCATTGCACGCGAAATGGCGAGGCCCATATCACTCCCCCCTTGCCCGTCATCCCGGCAATCCCCACCGAGGAGCGAGGGAATCCTCCGGCCGATGAAAAGGTGTTCGTAGGGACAGGTCGCGACCTGTCCCTATCGTATATCCACGCGGTTTCGTATCCCCGCCCCATGTGCGGCCCCGCCACCGTTATTCCGGCGTATGCGCCGGAATGACGAGCAAAGGCGAGAACCAATCCCCGCAAAAGAGCGAGGGGTTGTGGTTTCAAAGCGGGTCGAAATCATACATGCGGCCACGCGGAATGACTTGTGGTTATTCGCTCGCGCCGCAGGTCCAGCGGAGGCGATTCCCTCTAACACCATGTTATATGCGTGGTTGCCTGTTTCCCCCCGGGCGATGCGGTTCCCCGGTAAAAAATGCGGACGCTCCCGCTTCCCAAAGGCCGGGGGACGGGTTAGGATTTCCTTTGGAACCTGCGATGGATTCGGCCGGTTGGGTCTCGTGCGGCGGGAGCCCGCGAACCCCGTCAGGTCCGGAAGGAAGCAGCGGTAAGTGGATGCTCCTGGGCGCCACGAGGGCGCCTGGCCGGTCGACTCCATCGCAGGATCCGCGCGTCGCTCATGGAACATGGGGCTCTTTCATGGCGAAAATCCTTAGGATGGATTCTTGATGGCCTTCATCGGCAGCGCCAGGAAATGGCGTCCGCAGCGCTTCGAAGAACTTATCGGCCAGGAACATATCCGGCGAACACTCTCGAACGCCTTGGCCTCGGGGCGCGTCGCGTCCGCTTATCTGTTCAGCGGAACGCGAGGGGTCGGCAAAACGACCACGGCGCGTATTCTCGCCAAGGCGCTCAATTGCGAATCGGGGGAGGGGCCTCTTCCCGAGCCGTGCAACCAATGCTCATCGTGCGAGGAGATCACCAGAGGAAGCCATCCCGACATCCTGGAAATCGACGCCGCCACGTATACCGGGGTGGACAACGTGCGTGAACTGCGCGAGGGCCTTCGCTACCATCCCGCGCGCGGGCGTTACAAGACGGTGATTTTCGATGAAGTGCACATGCTCTCCAAAAGCTCCTTCAACGCGCTGCTAAAGACGCTCGAAGAACCGCCGCCCCACGTCGTTTTCATCCTGGCCACCACGGAAGTCAAAAACGTCCCCGACACCATTTTGAGCCGCTGCCAGGTGTTCGAGTTCCGGAGAATCGCGACCTCTGTCATCGCGGCGCATCTTGCGCGGATAGTCGAGGAGCAGGGCAGGAAGATGGACGAGGCGGCCGTCAAGTTATTGGCGCGGATGGGAGAGGGCAGCATCCGCGATGCGCAATCCTTGCTCGATCAGGTGCTGGCTTTCGCCACTGAGGATCCGGTATCGAGCGAAGAAGTGGAAAAAGTGCTCGGGGTGCCGTCGGGCAGTATTCATAAGACCCTGGTCGAAGCGGTGATCGAACGCGACGGGAACAAGGCGCTCACCGAGCTCAAAGGCCTATTCGACGCGGGACACGATCTCAAGCTTTTCTCCGCGAACTTTTTGGAGTATTTGCGCGATTGCATGGTGCTTTTATCGGCCGGCGACGACGAGGCGCTATTCGAAGTGGCTGCCTCGGAGATCGCCGAGCGCAAGGAAGTGGCCGCGAAGATGACTTTCGCCGAGGCGCATCAGGCGTATTCCATTCTACAGGGGGCGGAATTCGAACTCAGGACCTCGGATCATCCCCGCATGACACTCGAAGTCGCGATTCTGCGAATGTGCCAGATCGAGCCGATAGCGGATTTGGGCGCATTGATGGAAAGGCTCGAAACCATGGGCGGGGGAGCGCCGCCGATGCCTCCTCGCACCCCCTCGCAGAGAGCGGAAACTTCCGGCGACGCGACGCCGCCCCCGGCTCCTCGGGAAGCGCCTGCTCCTGCTTCTCCTGCGCCCAAAACCGCTTCGGGAGGTTCTCCCGTCGCTCAGGCAGAAGCGCAAAAGTGGGACACCGCCCAGGCGCGGCGCGTATGGACGGGAGCGGTGGAGGCCTTACGCCCGATGAGGCGCCCGCTTTTTCATGGCATCGAGCTGGATATGGAAACAGAAGGGATCATCCGCGTGGTTCTCGCCCGGGAGAACAGAAACGCGCAGGGCCTGCACATGGCGCAAGAGGTGCTGCCCGAACTCGAGGAATTTTTCAGGACGCATTCCCCTTGGAGCGCCAGGGTCGAGATAACGGGCGCGGAGAACGGCGCTCATTCACGAGCCGCGAGCGGGGCGGGGGAGAGGGACGAAGCCCGCGCTCAGAAGGCGGATGAGAGCGAGCAGGCCTTGATTCAGGAAATCGTGGATTTGTTCAACGGGAAGATAGTCGACATTCGTCGCACGCGAGTGCGAAAATCAGGTGGAAATTCATTTGCTTGAGCGGTGAGGGAAATACCTCGGGGAGATTCTCATGTTAAAAGGCGGCATCGGCGGTTTAATGAAACAGGCGCGCCAACTCCAGGATAAGATGGCCAAACTTCAGGAGGAGATGGCGGCGAAGATGGTGGAGGCCTCCGCCGGCGGGGGCATGGTGAACGTGACCGCCAACGGGGCGGGCGACGTGGTGTCGGTGAAAATAGACCCGCAAGTGGTTGACCCCGACGACGTGGAGATGCTTGAGGATCTGGTGCGCGCCGCGTGTAACGAGGCGTCCAGAAAAGGCAAGGACATGATGTCCGAGGAGATGAAGAAACTGACCGGCGGCCTGCCCATTCCCGGTCTGTTCTGAGCCGATGCTCGGCCTCGCCGCCGCCCATTGTTTTCGTGTTGGAGATCATATCGTCTTCATCGTCGCCCCAGGCCGCCGCCCTTAAAATGCGAGTGAGAAAACACCATGCAACTGAGCCGGTTTCCCGCCATAGAAGAGTGCGTCGAGGCCTTTCGCCGCCTTCCGGGGGTGGGGCCGAAGAGCGCGCAGAGATTCGTCTTTCATCTGCTGGGCAAGGACCCCCAAGCCGCCGGCAGAATCGCCGCTTCGTGTGAGGCCCTTCATGAGAAAGTGGGCCTGTGCGGCACGTGTTCTATGCTCGTGGAGGGCGAAGCCGGCGGGGACGATTGCTCGGTCTGCGGCGCGCGCGAACCCGGCGTCATCTGCGTGGTGGAAGAACCCGCCGACGTGTTCGCGGTCGAGCGCGCAGGAGGCGTGAAGGGCCGCTACCATGTACTGATGGGCGTCATATCCCCTCTCGACGGCGTGGAGCCCGAGAACCTCACCATCGCCAAGCTCATCGAGCGCGTGAAGGGGGGGGAGGTGAAAGAGGTGATTTTGGCCTTAAACCCCAATATGGCGGGGGAGGGAACCTCCCTTTATCTCGCCCAGGTGCTCAAGCCGCTCGGCGTGCGAGTCACCCAGTTAGCGCACGGCCTTCCCATGGGCAGTCACCTCGAATACGCGGACGAGATGACACTCACCCGCTCCCTGGAAGGACGCCGCGATATGTAGCCTCACGCGGAAATCAGGGAGTGTGAAGCCGGATCGAGATGATCCGCACCTCTTTTTTGGGCACGCTTCCCGTCCCCACCGGCGTTTCGCCGATTTTCTCCACCACGTCCATGCCTTTGGCCACCTTGCCGAAGACCGTGTGCTTGCCGGTGAGCCAGGGCGTGTCGATCAGGTTGATGAAGAACTGCGAGCCGTTCGTGTTGGGACCTGAATTCGCCATCGCGAGCACGCCCTTCTGGGGCGGGCGTGACTTGAGCTTCTCGTTGAAGCGGTAGCCCATGTTCTCATAGGCGTCTTTGAGCGTGAGATTGTCGATGCGCTTTTTTATTTCTTCGCTGCGCTTGTCGAGATCGGCCTGGGAGCGGATTCCCATCTTCTGGAACAGGGGGCTCATCAGGGTGCGCTGAATATCGTTCTGGTTTCTGATGGGCAGATAACTGTGGGGGCGGCCGTCCTTGATGGCCTTCATTTTGTGAAGGCCCAGGGCTTCGGCGTTGATCTCGTCTTCGAAGTTGTAGCCAGGGCCTCCGGTTCCGTTTCCCCTGGGGTCGCCACCCTGGATCATGAACTCCTTGATGACGCGGTGAAATTTCAGCCCGTCATAAAACGGGCGCGTCACTTTCGCCTTCGTCTTTTGGTCGACGAATGCGCGCTTGCCCGTGGCGAGGTCCATGAAGTTAGCCACCGTCTTGGGCGCTTCTTCGGGGAACATTTCGATGTAGAGGTCGCCAAAATTCGTCTTCATCAGGAGAATCGGGTTGGTGGGTTTTTCCTTTACGATTTCCTGCGCGAAAGAGGCTGAAGCCATGAAGAGCGAGAGGGCGATTGCAAGTATGATTTTCATTGCGTATCTCCGGGTTGCTGCGTGAAATGTTGCGTTTTCCCATTGCCCCGGGCGGCTCGGGCCAGACGAATCCAGCCGGGCGTTTCGTGTTTTATAGTGTGTTGTGCTCTAAGTCTATAGAATGGGGCAATTCAAGTCATCCGGCCGAAGCGCTGTTCGTCCACGAAGAGGCGGCCCTCCTCCACGTGCGTGATCTCCGTGACCCAGTGGACCGGAATCCCAAGAAAGGGCTTCACCCGGTAGCAGATGAGGGCGCCGGGGTGCATCCTTGAAGGCAACTCGTTCTCCACGACGAGGTGAAGCTCGGGCGGCGTGATTTCCTTCAGGTTCTGCGGATTCGAGAAAAATTCCCAGGCGGCGTCAAGCGGGACAGGAAGCCGCCGGGTCGCGTTCAGGCGAAAGAAGTTGCGCCGCATTGTACTCTCCCTCTTGCCGGTTCCGAGCTGAACATCGTCTTCATCCGAACCACCGGGAGGAACAAGGCGGCGCCAGTGATGTGCCGGGAGTTAGTTTGCCAGAAGGCGGGCTTGCATATGGCGGAGAGAGAGGGATTCGAACCCTCGAGGCCAGTTTCCCAGCCTACTCGCTTAGCAGGCGAGCGCCTTCAGCCACTCGGCCATCTCTCCACGAGGGGCCGCTATTCTATACCACAAGAAGGGGTGGTGGCTATCCTCATTGCGGGAAATCATCGCCCGGCTGCTGTAATTGCGCGAGGAAGATTCGACACGCAGCGCCGCGCAAGGATTCGCACGGGGCGAAGCCTCATTACTCCCGTACCTGCTTTTCTTCGACGATTTTCAGTTTCAGGTGACGCCGCTCAAAACTTCCGCCGCCAGCCGGCGAGGAACGTGAGTTGCGGTTCGGCGTCCCCGCTGTGGCCGGGGTAGTGGCTCCAGATGACGCCAAGGCGAAGCTGTCCATCCGCCAGTGGCCTCTCCCAGTTCGCGGCGACGTCGATCTGCCGCTCATCGGGCGCAAGGGGCGAGGCGAGCGATGTGCGCAACACCCGCCCGTACTTGGTTCGCGCCACCGGCAGCGTCAGCGACGCCTGGCCGTCCTCGACGCGCAAGGGCTGCGCCAGGGAGAAGCGCACCACGTCCGTATGCGTGAGGGAGGCGCGCGCGTGCAGGGAGAACGCGCTGGTCGTCATGGACGATACCTCCTCGATGAGCCCGCCTCGGGCTTTCGGGCGCACGTTTCCCCATTCCGCGCTGGCTCCGAGCCGCCACGCGCCGAGTCTTACATCTCCCTCGAAGCGGATGAAGGCGGTATCCGCCGCCAGCGACCCGAAAGCCCCTTGGCCTTCGCCTCCGAGAATGGTCTCATCCTCGGTTATCCACCCGAGGCGGAGGCCGAGCGGTGAGCCTTCCTGCCGCCAGTTCAGCGTCGCGCCCACCGCGTCGTGTTCCTCGTGGGTCCCGAAGAGAGAGGCGGAAAGACCCGCCCGGCCCGTGAAGGTCGCCATCATCCCGCCTTCGGCCAGCGAGAAGTGTCCGCCGTCGGCTCCCGCCGATGTATTCTGAATTCTCACCCCGGAACCCTGTAAAGCGCCGCCAGTCGCACCCGCGAGAAAACCCCGGACCCGCGCGTCCACCGGCGGGCCCTTCGCAGCCGTTACAAAATTTCCCAGCGTGTACCAGAACGGCGCGCCCAGATCGTCTACGGCCATGATTTCATGGTTCGCGACCGAGCGGGCGAGCCCGTTTCCGAACGGGGCTCCGAGACTCAGGCGCGTGGCGCGCAGAGTGTTCCCGGCCTGGCTCGTGTTCGTGACGACCGGGACCTCCAGAACGCCCACGGGGTGCGTGGCGGCGGCGAGGTCGAGCTTGCCCCGGCCGTATATGGCGCTGTTCGAATACACGCCGGTATCGTCGGCGGTTTCTAAGAGGCGGGTGACCAGTTCCGTGTTCGAGAGCTGATCCCGGAAGAGCTGCTTCATGATAGCAAGCCCGCCTGCCACCATCGGCGCGGCAAAGGACGTTCCGCGTAAGCTCTGGGCGATACCCCGGACAACTTTGGTGTCGTCATTTGGGTCGGGCCCGAAATAGGCGGCCCTAACAGTTTTTCCGGGCGCCGCGATGCAATAATTCGCCGCGATGCCGCAGCGATTCGAAAAGCCGGTGATCCTCTTATTGCCCGGTCTGAGCGCCGCGACGGCGATGGTATGTCCTCTAAGCTCCGCGATGCGCGCGGCGAGGCCCGGCATCACCTCGACCGATACGGCGTCGACGGTACCGAGAACAGGGGGATCCACCGTGCCTCCAACGCAGTTGCTCGTCATGACGGCCGGATCGCACGGGTCGCCGTGGGCGTTGCCGGCCGACCAGACGAGAATCGCCTTCTCGCTCGCTCCCGCCTGCGCCATCGCGGTGATCGCCCGTGCGAAGTTGGCGCGGAGGTCGGCTTCGCTGTAGCTGTCGATGATGCCAGAGTAACCGATGCTCAGGTTCAGGATATCGACGCGCTTTTGACCGTTTCGCCACGCCAGGACCTCATTGATATCTCGCGCCCATGAGGCGCTTTGGCCGGACAGGCCCGCGAGAGAGATGGGTCTGTAGTTGCCGCCTCCGGTTCCTGTGGGAATCGCAAACATGGCGATGTCGGCGCCCCACGCGACGCCTTGCGGCGAGGTGGAGTTAGAGGTTACGTGAACGCCTGCGGCGACGCTCGCGACGGCCGTGCCGTGAGAAAACCGCGGCAGACCCGTCTCGTCCGTGGCGCCGCTCATGAACACTTCCGTAACCGTCTTCCCCTCGAACATCAGGTGTGACGTGTCGATACCCGTGTCCATGAAGCCGATGGTCACCCCGGAGCCCGGCGCGGTGTTTTCACCCTTGAGCAGGTTGACGTAGGCGTAGGCCGAATCTGCGCCGATGGTCTCCAAGCCCCACTGGTTCTTGAAGGGGTCCTCGAGGCTGTAATCCCCGGCAAGCAACGCCGCCTGGGTATTGAAGTCTCCGATTGAGGCGCAAGTCCCGCCGTGGAGCGGGATGCACTTTTCCGGCGGCGGCGGCGGTGGTGGTGGCGGCGGCGGTGGTGGTGGCGGCGGAGTGGTGCAGTTCGGGGGCGTCCCGACTTGACCCGGCGGGCAGGCAGGCGGCGGCTGTTGCGGCTGCTGGGTTTCGGGCATCACCGCGGCTTGCGGTTGCACCCTTGCTCCGCCGCCTCCGCCGCCCCCGCCGCCGCAGTTGGTCAGGACAAGCATCGCAGAAAGCAGAATGGCGCAAACCGAGGTTCGATTCAGCGCAAACGCGGAGCGGACGCCACACCTGCCCTCAAGTCGTCCGCTCATCCCGGCCCCGTCACGGTCCTTTTCCCGTCTTGCAATCACCATGTCGCCTTCCGGTCCATTCGACCGCTCCCATCGGTCGTCGTTTCGTTGGACTTCGTATAATGACCATATTTTGCTAGAAGAGCCTGATTAAGTATAGCGTCAAATCGCCATGCCACGTTCCTCGGCGAGGTCGGTTCCATCGTTGCGCCGAGGGAGATGTGGTCAGCGCCCGCGTCGAGAAGTTCCGGCGTGAAGCAGTTTCCGAGGGTGCGCTCCTTTGAACGCCGTGTACTAGCGCTTAAGTCAACCAGGATGAAGGCGATGACGGAATAAGGTGACCCGTTTAGGTCAAAGGCTCCGGGGGGGGCCGGTGATCCGCCCCCTATTCCTTTGTCATGAAGGCTTGTTTTCAACCGCGTTGATTGATTCGGGTTCGATGGAGACGTAAACACTCGCCCCCGAGTCGAGTATCGGCAAGCGGTGTCCATGCACGCGGATTTTCTGGTCTCCGGCGCTCAGCCAAAGCTCCAGCACGCCACCCATGTATACCGCCTTATCAACGCTGCACCTGATGAGGTTCGGGGTTCCTTCCGGAGGCGCGTCCAGGCTTGCGACGCAATCCTCGGGCCGGATCGACAGCAGCACTTTCGAACCTTCCGACACGCCGGTGCTCCTGCAGAACAGCGTCATGTCGCCGACCCTCACCGCAGTCCGCTCCTCGCCCACACCTGCGGCGACGACCTCGCCTTCCAGGAAGTTCGAGATGCCGACGAAACCGGCGACGAACTGATTGGCGGGGTTCTGGTAGATGTCGCTCGGCGAGCCCATCTGCTCGATGCGTCCGTGGTTCATCACCACGATGATGTCGCTCATCACCATGGCTTCGACCTGATCGTGGGTGACGAATATGGTGGTGATGCCGGATTCGGTTTGCAGTTCCTTGAGCTCCAGGCGCATCTCCTCGCGCAGCGCCGCATCGAGGTTGGAGAGTGGTTCGTCGAGAAGCAACACGTCGGGCTCATACACCAGCGCGCGGGCGAAGGCGACGCGCTGCTGCTGGCCGCCCGAGAGCTGCGAGGGGTAGCGCTCCCCCAGGCCGTCGAGCCGCACCATCCCCAAGGCGCGCTCCACGGCGCCTGCGATTTCGTTTCTAGGGGTTTTCCTCATCTGCAGGCCGAAGGCGACGTTGTCGCGCACCCTCAAATGCGGCCAGAGCCCGTAGGATTGAAACACCATGCCGAGGTTTCGCTTGTGAGCGGGAACCAGCACGTTTTCAGTGGCGCTCGAGATGAGCCTCTCGCCGACGTGGACGTCGCCGCCGTCGGGGGTTTCGAAACCGGCGATGATGTTCAAGGTGGTCGTCTTGCCGCAGCCGCTCGGTCCCAGCAGGGTCAGCAGCTTGCCCTTGGGCACTTCGAACGAAACCCCGTCGACGGCGATCACCTCGCCGAATCTTTTGACCAGTTTCTCGACCCGCACGTTTTGCATCAGGTGAGGCCCTCCACGTCTTTTTGTTTCGTGAGCCAGCGCACCAAGGCCACCGAACCCAGCGACAAGATGACGATGATGAGCGAAAGAATGCACACATGCGAGAAGAGCCCCTCGTCATAGAGCTGGATGAGGATCGTGCCGATCACCTCCTTGTTGGAGCTGAACAACATGATCGAGGCCGATAGTTCGCGCATCATCGATACGAAAAGAATAACCCAGCCGGCGACGATGCCCGGCATGGCCAGGGGCACCAGGATTTTCCAGAAGACGACGCCCCAGTTCGCGCCGCTCACGGCGGCGGCTCGCTCCAACTCCTCATGGATTTGCGTGATGGAATTGGATACCGCCCGCACGCCGAAGGGCAGAAAACGCGTGATGTAGGCGATGAGGATGATCCACAGCGTGTGATACAGGTCGAACGGTTGGCGGATATACGCCCAGAGCATGGCGATGGCGATGACCGAGCCCGGAATCGCCACCGGAATGAGGGCCAGAAAATCGAGCGTTCCCCGGCCCCGCCAGGTGCTGCGGACCACGAAATAGGCGACGACGGCGGAGAGCGCGATACCGATCGTAGCGCCCAGAAAACTCAGGAACAGGCTGTTCTGGATGGACCGGAGGATGACCGCGCCTCCATCACCGGTGATGATCTCATGGATGTGGCCCAGCGTGAGGAATTCCAGGGTCGGCGGGCGTCCGCGGTTGGAGATGAAAGTGCCGTAGATCAGCGTCAGCACCGGGAGAATCGCCGACACCAGAAGGTAGGCGGCGGCGAAGCCCAGCGCGACGTATTTCCAGGGACCCAACTCCACGAGCCTTGGCCTAAAGCTCTTGCCTGCCACCGTGGTGTATCTGGCGCTTCGCCCCAGCGCCCTGGTCTGTCCCCAAAGCGCCAGCCCGCAAACCAGCAGGATGGGAATAGACATGGCGGCGGCATGGGAGAAGTTCGGCGGGATGCCGAGCATCATGCGCCAAAGCTGGGTCGAGAACACGTATATGCCGCCCGAGACGCCGATGGTCGCCGGTATGGCGAAAACCTCCAGCGACTGGATGAACGTCAGCAGCGCGCCGGACAATATGGCCGGCGCCGCCATGGGCAGCGTAATCCGGAGCGTCGTTTTCCACTGGTTCGCGCCGCTCACGTGGGCGGCATTCTCCAGCGTCGGGTCCATGTTCTTGAACGCCGTGACCGTGAAGATGAAAACATACGGCGCCAGGGAGAGGGCCATCACGAAGATGAGCCCGCCCATGGTGAAGATGTCGAACAGCGGCTCCTTGGTGCCGACTATCCACTTCCAGAACAAGTTGACGAAACCGACGCGCGGCGTACCGAGATAGGCCCAGGCCACCGCCACCACAATGGGCGGCATGATGAAGGGCAAAATCGCGACCATGTTGATGTAGTTTCTGAACGGCGTATCGGTGCGTCCGACGATCCAGGCGAGCGGAACGCCGATCAGGACGGCCAAACTCGTGACGCCGGTCGACATGACGGCGGTGTTCCACAGCACCTCGCCCATGTACTCCGCTTCGAATATGGCGAAGTAGGCGTCGAGGGTGAAGTCCGAACTCATCGGGTCAGGCCTGAAGCTGCCCAGCACAAGCCAGAACAGCGGGTACAGCACCACGAAGCCGATGACGAGAAGACATCCCCATTCGAGTAGCCGAACGGTGCTCGGAATCCTGAACATGGCTAACGAACGGGGACGCATCTCAGGTCATCGACCGACGAAGCCGGTTATTTCTTTCTCTTCGCTTCACGAATGTGCTTCGTCATGAAGGCGCGATATTTTTTCTGTTCGTTGGCGACTTTCTCCCAGTCCGCATACAGCGGCGTGAAGGGATAGGGAATGCCTTTCACGTGCGGCACGTCCGTACGCGCGGAGTTGATCTTCACGTTCTGGGTGATGACCGTCTGGCCTTCCTTCGAAAGTATCCAGCGATACACCCTCTCCGCGTTTTTCGGGTTCGGGCCGTCCTTGATCATGCCGAACGAAGCCGGGATGACCGGCGTGCCTTCCTTCATCTTGGCGATCTTGATCTTGGCGCCCTTGTTGATGCGCCGGATGGCGATGTATTCGAATACCATCGTCACGTCGCGCTCACCCGTGGCGACGCGCTCGTTCGAGGCGCCCATGCGCGATTGCACCAGGGCTCCGTTGTAGAGGAGGCCCTTGATGTATTTCTCCCCAAAGCCTTTCGCGCCGTAGAAGAAATCCCACAGGCCCGCGGACTGGAACGGATCCACCAGCACGAGGCGGTTCTTCCATTTCGGCCCCGTCAATTCCGCAAAGCTCGTCGGCGCCTCGCCGGGCTTCACGTTGTCGGTGTTGTAGATGACCTGCAAAGTCGGCGCGCGCAGCCCGACCCACTGAGCTTTTTCGTCCTTGGCCCAGGCCGGGAACTTCTTGGCTTCGGGGAGTTGCGTCACGTTCTTCACCCAGCCTCTTTTGGCGAGGTCATACCAGCCCGGCGTGTAGCTGAAGTGAAGCAGATCGATTTTGCCCTTGCCCACGCTGCGCTCGGCCACGAAACGCTGATACAAGCTGACGCCGCCTGCGGTGATGGATTGGACCTTGATGTCCGGGAATTTCTTTTCGATGCCCTTCACCAGCGTCGCCTGCGCGGCGGTGGTGAGCGAGGAGTAGAAGATGAGGTTGGATTTTTGCGCCACGGCTGCCTGGGACGTGAACGCCACGATACCGGCAATGACCAGACTCACGAGAATCGACTTCACGTAAAGTTTCATGTTTGCCTCTCCCTGATGGTGGAACGAATTTTCCCAAGAACAAGTCTGATGAGGACTCGTTCGCTGCGAATTTTTCCGAAGCGGTTACCCTGCTGCTTCTAATTGTTCATTTCCATTTATTAGAGCAGGTTTGCGAGATGGGGTCAAACCTTGCGCCCGCAAGGCGAACGAGAGCGTACTACCCTACAAGGGGTTGTTAAAAAACCCCCTCAAAGGAAAATGCCTGCGGCGCATTCGCTACCCTGGCACGTAATACTTCCCTCGTCGGTCGGCAAACAAATCCTCGCTCCTCGGGGTTGTTGAATAAGCCTTTGTCAAGGGAGTAACCCCCCAACCCCCCTTCTCAGGGGGGCTTTTCTTCCACCCCCTCGTCGGGCGCATGGCCTTTACCCCCCTGACAAGGGGGGCCAGGGGGGTTGGTTTCCAGCCGAGGGAGGGCGAGCGGGACGGGTAAAGTACTATTCCCTCCGACTCCCCCCCATCCTTCCTTGCCATGAACGCTCCCTCCCCGGTCGCGTTCGACCCCCAACCCCCCTTGTCAGGGGGGCTTTTTCAACAACCCCTACAAGGCCGGTTTTCTCGTTCTCCATTCGGGGGTCGCCTGCTCAAAGGCGTGGCCCACCCGGAAGCCGCGGGCCTCATCGCCGGGGCGGGTCGTAATCTGAATCGCCATCGGCAGTCCATGCGCCGAATCCAAGCCCGTGGGCGCCATCAGGCCGGGAAAGCCGAGAAAATTCTGCACGCCCGTCAGGTTTCGCGCGAGACCGATGAAATCTATCTCCTTTCCGTTCACGCTCGCCATGGTCGTTTCGACGGGTGCTGCGAGACATGGATAGCCGGGCGAGAGCATGGCGTCATAAGGGGCCATGAGGTCGAGCATCGAGCGCGTCAGCGCCTTGCGGCTATTGATCGCATCGATATACATTGCCAGCGTGGTTTTCTCGGCGTTTGCGATTCGTTGCTGCAAGCGGACCCCGTAGCCTTCCGGATTCTCATGATAACGCTCGCCGTGAACGCGGTAGAATTCCGCGTCCGCGATGACCCGGCGGTGGGGGTTGATCTCCCCCGCGAAGGGGCAGGAGACTTCCTCGATTTCAGCACCCAGCCCGCTCAGCGCGACGAGCGCCGCCTCGAACGCCTCTGCGATCGGCGCGTCGATTTCGACGTCGATCAAATCGGAGGAGATCATGAAACGCATGCCGTGGACGCCCTTTTCCAGGTCGGCGGAAAAATCGGGCGCTTCCATATCGGCGGAGAACGGATCGTCCGGGTCGTAACCGGCGAGCGCCTGAAACAGCAACGCGCAATCACGCACCGTCCGCGTCAAGGGTCCTACGTGATCGAGGCTGGTCGCATTCGGATAGACGCCGCGCAGGCTGATTCGCCCGTAGGTGGGCTTCAGCCCGACCACGCCGCAAATCGCCGCCGGGCCACGCACCGACCCCCCGGTGTCGGTTCCGAGCGCACCGGGCGCCATCCGCGCGGCGACCGCAGCGCCCGAGCCGCCGCTCGAGCCCGCCGGCACGCGGGTGACGTCCCAGGGATTGCGGCACGCCCCGTGGTGAGGGTTTTTGGTCGCCGATTCGGCGGCGAATTCCGCCGTGTTGCACTTGCCGATCATGACGGCGCCCGCCTCGCGGAGCCGCCGGACGCATTCGGCGTCTTCCGCCGGCACGTTATTGCGGAAAAAGCTGGACCCCTGCGTGGTGCGCACGCCCGCCGTATCGATGATGTCCTTCACCCCGATGGGCACGCCGTGGAGCGGCCCTCTGATTCCGCCAGCAGCGATTTCTTCTTCAGCCATCTTCGCCTCGGCGCGCGCGCGCTCATGCGCCACGGTCGTAAAGGCGTTCACCACCGGGTTGAGCGCGTCGATGCGCGCCAGATGAGCTTCGGTCACCTCGACGGGCGACAACTCTCCGCCGCCGATTCTTTTCGATAAATCCGCAATGGTGAGATCGCAGATGCCGGTTGCGTCCATTCTCTTTTCTCCTGATTCCGTGTGGAGAGAAATTCAATCACCCGCCGGGTATGTTCATATGAAACGGCTGCGAAAAACTGCTGTGTCCACCGACCCTGCCCGTATGAAACGGCTGCGAGAAACTTGTGTGTCCACCGACCCTGCCCGTATGAAACGGCTGCGAGAAACTAGTGTGTCCACCAACCCTGCCCGTATTAAACGGCTGCGAGAAATTTGACAGGCCACCGGGCCCGCCCATATCAAATTGGCGGAGGGAGAGGGATTCGAACCCCCGGAGCTTTCGCTCAGTGGTTTTCAAGACCACCGCCTTCGGCCGCTCGGCCATCCCTCCGCGAAAAGCGCAATCCCTCCCTCCTCAATCGGGACAACCCCTTCCTCCTCGGGCGGGGTTGTTCCGGCAAGCGGGAGAAAATCCGCCCGTTATTTTAGCATGGCTCGGAGCGGTCTGGTGAAGGGCGAGAAATAAACGAACCCCGTAGGGGCCAAAGCGTCGCAGCATTATTCTATGCCTGCCCCTTCACAATCTCCGCCCGATGACTCACCGCGAAGTTGACCGAGCGCGCGATGAAGCACATGGCGTTGGCCTTCTCGTGCAGAGGCTCCGCCGTCTCGGGGTCGCTCTCCGGGGTGATCGTCACGCGGGGCTTAAGGCTCACGCCCGTGAACTCACCCGAGCCGTCTGGATGAGTACGCATGACGCCCTCGGCGGCATCCTCATAGGCCGTGACGACGACCTTGCCGGCCGCGCACAGGTGCAGGTACCAGAGCATGTGCAGGCCGAGAGCGCGGCCACCAGCAAATCTTCCGGGTTGTGGCGGCCCGCATCGCCCAGGTAGGCGGGATCGGCCGAGCCCATGATAGGCGGTTTGCCCGCGCAGGCGACCTTGTAGTCGCGCGTGTACGCCTTGTAGGTGGTCGTGCCCTCACCCTGGTTTCCCGTCCAGGTGATGAGCGCTGCGTAGGTGTGTTCCCTCTCCATTTTCCCGTCCTCGTTTCGCGCCAACCCGAAGTTACGTCCTGATACCACAAAGAGAGCAACGACACACGGATGCGCGGCGGAAGGGCTTCCCTTTCTCAGGGGAGCCCGCTACCCCTGCGGTCCCTGAATCGAGGACTGCCGCCATTCCAGCGGACGCCGGAATCCAGGCGGATGAGAAACACATCTACTGCGGAATGACAAGACGGTAGGGGCGGTTCTGGGTAGGGGAGAACCGGTGTGCTCTCCCGTGCGGTGGCGGGCGTCATGAAACCGGGCGAACACATAGGTCTGTAGGGTGGCCCCGAGGAGGGACCGACCCCTGCTCCGGCGTTCCTCAGATGCCTTCGACCCCGCCGTCGTCCACCGTCGTTTCCTGGAAGATGAAATCACTGGCATCGAGATCCGCCATGTCGAAGTTCTCCAGGGTGATCGTTCCGCCGCCGTGGGTGATCACGGCATTGCCGCCATCGGCGGTGATGGCCAGATCCTCGAAGCCGGAAATGTCCGTGATCGCCGTGAGATCGATCATGTCTTCCCCGTCGGCGAAATCCTTGATCGTGTCCGCGCCGTGGTCGGGGGTGAACACGAAGGTGTCCGCGCCCGCGTCGCCGTAGACGGTATCGTCGCCCGCGCCGCCCGTGAGCGTGTCGTCGCCCGCACCGCCGCCGAGCATGTCGTCTCCCGCGCCGCCCGTGAGCGTGTCGTCGCCCTCGCCGCCCTCGAGCGTGTCGTCGCCCGCGCCGCCCGTGAGCGTATCGTCGCCCTCGCCGCCACTTAGAATATCGTCGCCCGAGCCGCCACTTAGAGTATCGTCGCCCGAGCCGCCACTTAGAATATCGTCGCCCCCGCCGCCATAGATGGTGTCGTCGCCCTCGTTGCCTCTTAGAGTGTCGTCGCCCGTGCCGCCACTTAGTTTGTCGTCGCCCGTACCGGCAACAAGGATGTCGTCGCCCTCACCGCCATAGATGGTGTCGTCGCCCTCACCGCCATAGAGCAAGTCGTCGC
This sequence comes from bacterium, assembly GCA_965261085.1. GTDB lineage: Bacteria > UBA8248 > UBA8248 > UBA8248 > UBA8248 > Bin107. The sequence goes on along the minus strand of OZ253442.1, from coordinate 1,071,897 downwards.
CCGCGTCGCCACTTAGTTTGTCGTCGCCCGCGCCGCCGGAGAGCAAGTCGTTGCCCGCGCCGCCAGAGATCCAGTCGTTGCCCTCCTTGCCAGCTAGGTTGTCGTCGCCCGCGCCGCCATAGATGGTGTCGTCGCCCTCGTCGCTATAGATGGTGTCGCCGCCCTCGCCGCCAAAGATGGTGTCGTCGCCCTCGCCGCCAAAGAGCAAGTCGTCGCCCTCGTTGCCAGAGATCCAGTCGTCGCCCGAGCCGCCAGAGATCCTATCGTTGCCCTCGCCGCCGTTTCTTGTGCTTGGCATGTCGTTTCCCCTGTATTTAAGAGATTTTCTTCACCCGCACCGAAAACTCCCCGCGCACCGCCCCATAGTTGCTCTACGGAGCACTGTAAATTATCACACCCATTAAAGCACAAAATGCGTGAACTTAGTGTGAGTGTTTGCGACAATTGCGTGTTTTTATCATGTTATTTTGGATGAATCCCCCTGTGGGGCCGCAACCGCGCCGTGGACAGGGCGCTCCGAAACGATCCGCTGCCAGTGGAACGCCGTCCGGCTCATTCTCCCGGAATATGACCGCGTCGGCGCCGAGCCCGATACCCACGTCTTGCATGGCCACTGTATCGACTTCACCCTGAGTAGCCGCCGAAGGTCAAACGCGACTGAAAAGGGGTTGTTGAAAAACCCCTGACTCTATGCTTGGATGTATGGATATTACGCGCCCGAGAAGGGAATATCCGCGATGTTGGGACGCAAGAACCGCGCCCAGATGGATTTGTTCATCACCGGTTCGCTGGAGAGGTTGATTCCCGAGGATCACATATTGGCCCGCGTGAACCGCGTTCTGGACCTGAGTTGGCTGCGCGAGGAAGTGGCGGATTGTTATTGCGCGGACAACGGCCGTCCTGGGATCGACCCCGAAGTGGCGGTTCGGTTGATGTTGGCGGGCCTTCTGCTGGGGTTCGTGCACGACCGTCGGTTGATGCGCGAGGCGCAGGTGAACATCGCGATCCGGTGGTTCATCGGTTACGGGCTGGAGGATCGGCTGCCGGATCATTCGAGCCTGACGCGGATACGGCAGCGCTGGGGGGAGGCCCGGTTCCGGGAGATATTCCGCCGCACGGTCCGTGCGTGCCTGGATGCGAAGGTGGCCAAGGCCGAAGTCGTGCACGTGGACGCCTCATTGATCCGCGCGGACGTGAGTTGGGAGAGTCTGGTGGAGCGTCACGTGGACGAGGTGATGGCGGAGAACCCCTTGGAGGAGGAGGCCGGGAAGAAGGGTGGAGGAGGCCGCCGGGGCGGGGGTTCGGGGAAGGTGAGCCGAACGGACCCGGACGCGCGCCTTGCGAGATCAGGCGGGCGCGGGGGATTCGAGCCGAGCTACAAGCAGCACGCTGTGGTGGACGACACGCGCGGGGTGGTGCTCGACGTATCGGTGACGGAGGGTACGGTGAACGAGCGTGAGGTGCTCGAATCGCAGGTGGAAGCGGTATGCGAGGTATCGGGGCGCGCGCCCGCGATGGTGACGGCGGACTCTGGCTACGCCTACTCGAAGGTCTACGCGGCCCTGGAGCGCCGGGGTGTGGCCGCGCTCATTCCGGCGAAGAGGGAACCCTCGCAGAGCCGTGTTCCGTTGCGCCTGTTCCGCTACGACGCGCGGCACGACATCGTGAAGTGTCCGCGCGGCAAGATACTGAGCCCCCGTCGGCCCGCAAAGGGGGGGCGTTATTATCGTTCGAAGACCCGTGATTGCGCGGGCTGCGCGCTTCGCGAGGATTGCCTGCCGAAGGCGTGGTCGAGCAAGGTGGTGTTGGTTCCGCATGCGTATCCGGCGCTGTTGCGCGCGCGCCGGCGCCATGCGCGATGGAGGGAGGAGGAGCGGCGGATGTACCGGCGTCATATGTGGCGCTCGGAGGGCTACCACGGCGAGGCGAAGACCTGGCACGGGCTTGCGCGCGCGGTGCGGCGCGGTCTTGAGAACATGAAGATACAGTCCTACCTGACGGCGGCGGCGATCAACCTCAAGCGGCTCTCCGCCGCACTTGCTGCAAGGTTATTCGCCCTCTGGAGGGCCTGGTCGGCCCGGGAAGAGCCTCTGTGCGTCCATCGCGGCCTCGCAAGCTGCGTGGGCTTCCTGTCCGCCGCCGCGTGACCCTCCATACCGCCCGCTCCCGAAACCGGGTTATTCAACAACCCCGAAAAAGGAGCGTTTGTATCGAAGGGCGCTCCCTTTCGATGCGCCCCGTTGACCCTCCCTGCTCGGTCGGGTCAAACCCTCGATACGGCGCGCGAGCGCGCCTACTCGGGATGAGGGAGGAGCGTTGTCGCCGCCGCGCATCTCACAAGACCTCTTCCACCACCGACAGCGTGTAGGTGCCTTGGTGGGTTGCATAACCGCCGGCCGCCACGTAGTAGGTCCCGGCCGCCGCCGCCGTGAATTCCACTTGGCTGTTGTAGCCCGCGCCGCCGTCGTCGTCCGTCGTGCCGGCGATGCGACGGCCGTCCGCGCGGTGGATCCCAAGCAGATACGGGTCCCTCAGGGTGCCGCCCCCGGTCGGCGAGCCCTCCAGGTCGATCAGGTAGGTACTGCCCGCATCGAGCTCGACGGCGAACCAGTCGCGGTCGCCACGGAAGTTGATCTTGCCCCTCGCCGAGCCGCCCACCGCCACCGCGCCGGTCGTCCCGGTTCCCGCCTCGAATTCGTCCACATCCGCCACCGACAGCGTGTAGGTTCCTTCCCTGTTTCCATAAGCGCCGGCCGCCACGTAGTAGGTCCCGGCATCCTTCACCGTGAAATACACCCGGCTGTTGAAGAGCTCGCCGCCGCCGTCGCTCCTCGTGCCCGCGATGAGGTTGCCTTCCGCGTCGTGGATACCGTACAAGTACGGGTCCCTCAGGGTGCCGCCCCCCGTCTCCGAACCCTCCAGATCGATCCGGTAGATCCGGCCCGCCACGAGTTCGACCTCAAACCAGTCGCGGTCGTATTCGGTCTCGATCTCGCCCCTCGCCGAGCCGTCCACCGCCACCACGCCGGTCGTCTCGGTCCCGGCCGCAAAATCGTCCGGGACGCCGTCCGTAACATCCGTCACCGACAGCGTGTAGGTTCCTTCCCTGTTATCATTATCAGCGCCGGCCGCCACGTAGTAGGTCCCGGCTTCCGCCGCCGTGAACTTCACCCGGCTGTTGCTGCCCTCGCCGCCGTCGTCGTCCGTCGTGCCGTCGATCAGGGCGCCGTCCGCGTCGTGGACCCCGCGCAGGTACGGGTCCCTCAGGGTGCCGGCCCCGGTCAACGCGCCCTCCAGATCGATCCGGTAGGTTCTGTTCGCCTCGAGCGTCACCGCGAACCAGTCGCGGTCGCCACTGACTTCGATCTCGCCCCTCGCCGAGCCGTCCACCGCAACCCGGCCGGTTGTGGAGGCGCCTGCCGGAAGGTCCTGGCCGTCCGGTTCGGACACACTAGCCTCCTGCTGAAGACTGACGTATTCCTCCACATCGGCTACGTCGGTGACGTTGACGGTCACGGTCACGTCGCTGTGCAGGCCGCCGTCGCTCGCCCGCACCGTGAGCTCGTAGCTGGTCGTCCCCGACTCGTAGTCCTCGCCCGCGCCCTGGTACGACAGGGCGCCCGTCTCGGAGTCGATGGCGAACAGGCCACCGGAATCGCCCGCCTCGATGCTGTAGGTAATCGTCGAGTTTTCCGGGTCCGCCGCAGAGACCGCGCCCAACGCTACACCGATCGCGCCGCCGTCGGCGTTCTCCGCGAGTGAGAACGCATAGCTCCCCTCCGCGAACACCGGCGCCTCATCCCTCCCCTGCTGCGCAAGAATGACGTATTCCTCTACGTCTGTGACGTTGACGGTGACGGTGACGTCGCTGTGCAGGCCGCCGTCACTCGCCCGCACCGTCAGCTCGTAGCTCGTCGTCCCCGACTCGTAATCCTCGCCCGCGCCCTGGTACGACAGGGCGCCCGTCTCGGAGTCGATGGCGAACAGGCCACCGGAGTCGCCCGCCTCGATGCTGTAGGTAATCGTATCGTCCTCAGGGTCCGTCGCCTGTACCAAGCCGAGCGAAACGGGGACCGCGCCGCCGTCCGTGTTCTCCGCCAGGTCGAACGCATAGCTCCCCTCCGCGAACGCCGGCGCCTCATCCGTCCCCTCCTGCTGCTGCTGCTCCAAGGCGGCCACCACGGCGGGATTGGCCGCACTTACCCCATAACGCAGTTTGAATTCGTTGGCGCCTTCTTCCTGCGCTTCCACACGCACGAAATACGTGCCGGCCAGGAGCGTCTGCGAAATCCACTCGCTCGCCGTCCCCTCCTCCGTGCCGCTGTAGAGGACGTTGCCTTCGGCGTCCTCCAGAAACAGGTCGGCATTCGCATCCTGTTGGCGCAAACCCAGTCCAACCCTCCTGGCCTCCGAAAGCGTGAAGCGCCAGTAGTCCACCGAGTCGGAGGAGCCGTCGAGTGATGCTGCCGGAAACTGCGGCCCGGCGAGAGCCGTGATATCGCCGAGCGCGGCGGCGCCGCCGCGCTCGGCGTCCGTATCCACCCATTCCGTCACGCGCACGGTGTAGTCGCCCGTCTGATTCAAATGGCCGCGAGCTTCGATATAGTAGGCGCCGGTGGTGGCGGCGGTGAAGGTCAACCGGGCGTCCCTGCCGACGCCGCCATCGTTGTCCCGGGCGCCCGCAATCCGGTTGCCGTCGGCGTCGTAGAGGCCTCGCAGTACCGGGTCCTGCAGGGCGCCACCGCCGCTGTCGGCTCCCTCCAGGCCGATGACGTAGGTATGGCCGGCGACCAGGTCGACCGCGAACCAGTCGAAGTCATTCGAGGTCTCGATATCGCCCGTCGCCGAGCCGCCCACCGCAACCGCGCCGGTGGTCTGCGTCGTGGATAAATAGTCGTCAGGCATGGTCTGTCCCCTTTCTCAAGTCAATAACGCAATGAAACCTGCCTCCGAGGGGGCGCCGGTCCGACCGACCGGGGCAATGGGCGCCCCGGCTCAACTCGTTTCTCCTCATCGATGGATCCGGAAAATCCCCCCAAACACTCACACTCACCGAAAACTCCCCATGCACCGCCCCGTAGTTGCTCTACGGAGCACTGTAAATGACCATGAACCCATTTAAGCACAAAATGTGTGAACTTAGTGTGAGCGTTTGCGATAATTACGTGTTGTTATCGTGTTATTTTGGATGAATTCTGCTGTGGGGCCGCAACTGCGCCGTGGACAGGGCGTTCCGAAACGATCCGCTGACAGTGGGACGCCGGATAATAAAATAAAGTTACCACAAAATCCCTCGCTAGTTGCAAGGGGATTTTCATGAACCGCGCCGGAGGTGTCTGAGGAGGATGATCATCTGTTTGGGGGCACTCCCCCCGGTCGGAAACCGAAAACCCTCTTTCCCCAGTCGGAATTCACCCCCCACCGGCGCGGCTTCGGACTCCGTCCTCACCTTGCCGACTCCCCCTCAAGGGGGGAGTCATTTCATAAGCATATGTCGATTGAGAAATTCATTCCCTGTTTTTGGGGGATTTTTTCAACAGCCCCGGGAAGGGAGGGATTGCCGCGTTCGGGACATGCTCTTCTCGCCGGATGCAGCTCGCCCGCAAGGGCCGTAAGGGGTCAAACCCGAGTGAAGAGGGGCTGTTGAAAAAGCCTTTGTCAAGGGAGCAACCCCCCTGTCCCCCCTTGTCAGGGGGGCTTTTCTTCCACCCCCTCGTCGGGGGGCTTTTCTTCCACCCCCTCGTCGGGGGGCTTTTCTTCCACCCCCTCGTCGGGGGGCATCGCCTTTACCCCCCTGACAAGGGGGGACAGGGGGGTTGCTTTTACCAGTCGAAAGGGGTGTCCCCTCTACTCTCTAAAAAGGGGTCTTTTTCAACAACCCCGAAGACCGCGAGTTTGCCGAGTGAAGAATGAGCGATTGACCCGGCCGGAGCGAAGGGCCGCGCGGGGGCAAACCCTCCCTTCTCGGTCGGGTCTGTCCCCGCATTCGGACTTTCCGTCTCCGGAGGACCCGACAGTGTCGCCCGAGCCAAAAAGGCGGACAAACGGCCGGGTTTCGGGTGCGCATCCGCGCGACTGGATGCAGCCCCCGTTTCCGGGACGGGCGGACCCGCATGCGTGGCCCCAATTCCTCGGTCTTCCCTCGGAATTGACCCCCGCGCGGCGTATCCGGCCCGGCGCCTCGGCTCCTAAGCGCGAAGCGGCTCGGCGTCCCCCGCCGGACTCGCCCGTTGCCTCCACAAACACCCGTCGAGGCTCAACAAACGGGTTGAATGGTATCAGGGGAGGCGGTGTTTGAGGTTAAAGATTGCGTAAAGGTTTCGCCGGGGCGTAGAAGTCGAATCCCAACCCGGCCGGAGCGGACACGCATTTGCCCGCAATTGCCGTTATCGGACTCAAGACGCGCGCGTGTATGATGGCGAAGCGCATCGCCGCGTTCAAGAATAAGGAATTTCTGAAAATATCGATAAATTCACGGGGTTTTTCGATAAATTTCTGAAGATTGAATCGGCGAGAATCGGAGCCTGCAGGGGGTTATTCCGGTGGCGCGATGATGTATATTAGGCGCATCGCCGCCCTCATAAAACCAGGAGATGCGAGGAGATACGAGCAAATGCCGCAAATCATCGACCTTTCCATGCCCGTCCACATGTGGATGGAGCGCTACCCCGGCACGCCGCAGCCCGTCATCCAGATGATAGAGACCACGTTCGAATCGGCCAAGCGCATCGGGACCGACAAGATGGGCTTTCCCGAACTATTCGCGCACAGCGTGTGCATCTTCAGCGAGCATTGCGGCACCCACATCGACGCGAGAAGCCACGGCGGCCGCAACGATTCATGGTCCGAGGACATCCCGCTGGATAAGTGCTACGGACCGGGCGTAAGACTCGACATGCGCCGCAAAAACCCGGGCGAGGCCATTCAAGTCAATGACTTGAAAGACGCCCTCGCCAAGGAGAACTACACAATCCAGGGCGGTGAAATCGTCTTGCTCTGGACGGGGGCCGCCGCCTACAACGACGAGCCGCGCTACCTGACGGAGCACCCCGGCATGGTGGGCGAGAGCGCCGAATGGCTCATCGACCAGGGCGTACAGGTGATGGGCATCGACGCGCCGGGGTTTGATTTGCCCATCAAGGAGATGATGGAGAGAAAAGACCCCTGGCCGTGTCATCGCCTCTTCCAGACGCGCGAATACTGGCACATCGAGAATCTCTGCAACTTAGACGCCATCCCCGCCGCCCACGGGTTCACGGCCAGCGTCCTGCCGCTTCACTGGCGAGGCGCCACCGGGACGCACATTCGCGCCGTCGCCATCGTGAACGGGTAGACGAAAGTGACTTTCACGGGCCGTAGAGAAGTCACCGAGGCGAGAAAATGGGCGATGCACTTCATCGTCTTCTCGCTTTCGATCCTCATCGCGCTGTTCTTCATCTCGGGATACTCAGACGCCGCGAAGCCACCTAATTCACTGAAATCTAAAGCCAAACAAAATCAGAGCCGTGAGCCGCGCATCAAGCTGTATGAGCGTACGCTGAGGAAACACCTCGCGTCCGGCTCTTATCCCCTTATCGATCTGGAAATCACGCTCGATCAGTGGAAAAGCGCAGCGCAACTCATCGAGGGCATGGACCGCGCAGGCGTAGCGCTGGGCGCCGTCACTTCGACGAGTGAGGAGGCCATCAAAAAGGCGGTAGCGCAATATCCCGGCCGATTGATTCCGCTCACCACGTCCGCCGCTCAAAAAGACTGGATGCGGCCAGAAAGCCCCTACCTATCCAATATCAAGCGGCAACTCGAGGGAGGCGCATTCGGTATCGGCAGGATCACGTGGCGGCCAGGGTCCACAGGTAAAGCCGAGTCGGCGCGGGTAAGAGAGGCCCTGGGGGCGATTATCCGTCTGGCGACGGAAAAGCGCAGCTTCCTCCTGCTGGATATGCCGCCCGATGACGGCGGCCTGGAACAACTCGAGCGTCAACTGAGAGCTGCGCCCGAGGCGAGAGTCGTCTGGACGCAAGCCGGCAGGATATTGAATTTGAATGCTTTGCCCGGCTATGGACACGGGCTTCTCAGGGCGCTGAGCCTGAGGCACCCCCACCTTTTCTTCACACTGACTCAGGACCCGCCTGCCCCCGCCGATTCACCCGCTCCAAGGAAAAACCACCTCTTCGACCCTGGAGCGGTGTTCTCCCGTGAATGGAGGGCGTTGCTCGAAGCGCGGGTGGGGCATCTCATGGCCGGGAATGATTCCTCCCCGCACAACCCGGCGATATATGCTGGAAGGACACTCTTTTTTCGTGAAAAGGTGCTCGAAAAAATCAGCCCGCCAGCCAGAAGGCTCATCGCCTACCAGAACGCATGGCGTCTTCTCACAAACCGGAACTGGAAGCCTTAACCCGTAAAATTCTCCCGAATCCGTTGCATCCAACCCGGCGCATGTACATAATGCCAACTCTCGGGGTTGAAAACATCCTGAAACTGATTTCCCGACATAAAAGCTTACCCGCAAGGAGTTCGCCTTATGTACAGCATACGTCACCCGCAACGGACCTGGTTCGGCCTCGGAGCCATCTCGAAGATCAAGGATGAAGCGGAGTTTCTGGGCGCCCGCAACGCGCTTTTCCTCACGGACAAGGGCGTGAGGGGTGCAGGAGTAGCGGACATGGCGCTGGCCCCTCTGAAAGAGGCCGGTGTAGAAGTCACTATATACGATGGGTGCCCTCCTGAGCCCGCCATCGCTGATCTCGAGAAGGCATTTGATGAGTACAAAAACGGCTCTTTCGACCTCGTCGTCGGTGTCGGGGGCGGCAGTTCGATGGACATGGCGAAATCCATCGGTGTATTGCTCGGAAACGACGGCGCTCCCAGGGATTATCTAGGAGTCGAACTCGTGCCGAAACCCGGCATATCCACGATTTTGGCACCCACAACGAGTGGAACCGGTGCAGAAGCCACGCCCAACGCCATCTTCTCGGTGCCGGAGGAGCAAGTGAAATTGGCTATCGTGAGTACGCATGTTATCCCGTTCGCCGCCATCGTCGATCCGGAACTCACACTTTCCGCACCTCCGAAAGTCACCTCCGCCGCCGGTGTGGACGCTTTCACCCACTGCCTGGAAACCTACGTGGCCAGAAACGCCACCCCCATGAGCGAGATGTACAGCCTGGAGGGAATGAAACTCATCGCCCATTCTTTACGGCGCGTATGTGAGGATGGAAGCGACATTGATGCCAGAACCGATATGGCTCTGGGCTCATACTACGGCGGGGTCGCGCTCGCAGGGGCCGGCGCGGGAGCCATTCATGCCCTGGCGTATCCGCTAGGTTCCAGGTTTCATATTCCCCACGGGGTCAGCAATTCCCTGATGTTCTCCCACGTTATGAAGGAGAACCACGCGGCGGCGCCTGAGAAATTCGCCCGCATCGCCCAAATACTGGGCGAATCCACCGATGGCATATCTCAAGGCGAAGCGGCAGCGCTTTCCGTCGGCGCGGTCGAGAAACTTTGTCGTGACTGCGGCGTACCCACCCGGCTCGGCGAAGTGGATGTACCCGCACACGCCATCCCGGAATTGGCCGAAGCCGCTTTCAAGCTCGAACGTCTTTTAAGCTGTAATCCCAAAGAACTTACGCTTGAGGACATCGAGAGAATCTACCGCGCCGCTGCCTGAAAATGCCCATTCAATCAACTCCTTCGCAAAAGCTCAGCACGATAATGGACATCGCCTCCGGTGATATGGTCTGTGTTATGGGCGCCGGCGGCAAGGCCACTCTCATGAAACGGCTCATCCGAGAGATGCTGGATGAGCCGTTTCCCGTCATCATCACCAGCACGACGAATCTCCACGCCCTGGGTGGTGAAAATTCTCCGCCCGTTCTGCTGAGCGAGGAGGGACGCGCCGAGTTGCAATCCGCCGCTCAGGATTGGTCCGGGCGCGGCGCGGTTGTCTGGGTGGAGAGGAAATTGCCCCAGAACATGTTTCGCGGCCTCGAGGCTAGTCAGGTAGAGGCATTACATGACTCAGACTTCCATGGCGTGATGATAGTAAAAACCGATGGGGCGAGAAAACGACTTATCAAGGCCCCGGGACCAGGCGAGCCGGTCATTCCGAAAGGGGCGACACATTGCATACTCGTGCTGGGGCTTACTGCCATTGGACAAAAAGCGGACGATCGAATTGTTCATCGCATGGAAACAGTTCGCACCATTGCGGGCTTGAAAGCCGGGGAAGTAATCGAGCCACATCATTTAGCGAGGTTGGCGAGTGAGCTGGATAGCTATCCGAGTCGGCTTCCTCAAAATGCAAAGCGAATACTGTATTTGAGCCATTGCTCTTCAAAAAAGGCCCTTCAGGATGCCCAAAAGATATTCGAGGCCGTACCGAACGGTATTTACGATTACATGCTCGCAGGAGATTCCATCGCAGGAGATTTTTATCGCAAAGGATTACATGAATGATCGGTGCGGCCACCATCAGAAAAGCGCTTGAAGCCAGAAAAGATGAAATCATCGAGCAAATCGCTCATGTGGTGAACATCGACTCCCCGACGTTTCCCAATACGGGAACGAACGCTGTTTCCTCCCATTTTGCGGAAAAATACCTTGAAATGGGAGCCGAAGTAGAGATGATTCCTGGCACGCATGAAACGGGAGATCATCTTTTGTCGACGTTTCATGGCGCAAGAAAAAATGGCCCCCATATATTCTTGATCGGGCATTGCGACACCGTTTTTTCCGAGGGAACCGCGGCGCAACGGCCGTTCACTATAAAAGACGGGATAGCCTACGGCCCCGGGGTGGTCGATATGAAAGGGTGTCTGGTGGTTTGCCAATTCGTGATTGAAGCATTACTGGCCGAAGGGTTCGAAGAGTTCACGAGAATTCAAATCTTATACGACACCGATGAAGAACGCGGGAACCCCTCCTCAAGAAAAGTGATAGAGCGAATCGGAAAAGACGCGACCGCCGCATTAATTATCGAGTCTGGGCGTGCAAACGGCTCCATCGTCTCTTCGAGAAAAGGAAGTTGCTACGGGAAATTGCTCGTCATCGGCGTCTCGGCGCATGCCGGTGTTGACCCGCAAAGAGGTAGAAGCGCCGTGCATGAACTCGCCCACAAAATGGTAGCTATTCAAAACCTGGAGCAAGGAGGCGGCACCATCAACATCACCGGTCTCTCAGGTGGTTACAGGCCGCACATTGTGGCGGATGAAGCTTCTTGCCATATTGAAGTGCGTGCAGACCGGCAGGCGACTCTCGATGCCATGACGGATGAACTGCATCGTATCGTTTCCAAAGCTGACATCGACGAAACACGTTCAGAATTTAAAAAAATCAGCGGAAGACCAGCCATGGAATTCAACCATGGGACGGAAAAACTCTTGTCCGCCGCGGCGCAAATCGCACAGGATGCGAGCGTCAAATTACAGCACGGCCCCACCGGTGGAGGTTCCGATGGGAATTATCTCTCCCCGCTCGGAGTCGCCGTTCTGGACGGATTAGGTCCTGTGGGAGGAAATTTACATACGGATCAAGAATACCTGGAACTAGATTCCATCGCTCCAAGAGGCGCGCTGCTCGGAGGCTTGATTGAAAATTTATCCTCAGGGTGAGGTGTATAGCGAGAGCCCCTAGTCTTCCAAGGGCATCCCGATCTCCGATCTGGGTTTAGGCTCTCCGACCACTTTATCTTTCAAGAACTCTTCTATCAGCTCATCGCTGAACCCGAGGATATCCGACAATACCTCTCGGGTATGTTCCCCGTGCAAAGGGGCCGGCCCCTGGACCTTACCCGGATTCTCTGAAAACTTAAGTGGAACACCGGTGGCGTTCACTTTGCCCAGAAGCGAATGATTCGTCTCCACCACCATCTCTCTATGGCGTACCTGTTCATCTTCGAGCGCTTCCCGCACGTCATAAACCGGACCACAGGGAATCCCCTTCTCTTCCAGCAATTTCAGCCACTCATCTCCATTTCGCTCGGCGAGGCGCCTCTCCAATATGGGGATGAGTTCATCGCGATTTTTCGCGCGACTGGGGATGTCGACGAATCTCGGGTCATTCGCTAGCTCAGGAGCCTCAATAATGTCACAAAAATATCCCCAGAACCGATCGCTCGTCACCCCGATGATAATTTCCTTATCCTTCGCCCGGAGCGCTTGGTAGGGAACGATTTGAAAATGCGCCGACCCCCATCGCCCGCCAACGCTGCCATCCATGAAATAGCAGCCGCTCAAGTTGGTGAGCAGCGACACGCTGCTGTCGAGAAGGGACAGATCGATATATTGCCCTTTGCCCGTCTTCTCCCTGGCGTACAATGCGCTGGTTACACCATAAGCCGCCCACATGCCCGCCGTGAGGTCACTCAACGGAATCCCGGCCTTGCAAGGCCCGCCATCCGGCTCACCCGTCGCGCTCATGATGCCGCTCATCGCCTGGCCGATAATGTCAAAACCCGAGCGCTCCCGATAAGGACCCGTCTGTCCGAAGCCAGAAACGGAAACGTATATCAATCGAGAATTCAAAGCGGATAGCGCCTCATACCCGACGCCTAGGCGCGCCGCGACACCCGGGCGAAAATTTTCAACGACGACATCCGCCTGTTTTGCAATGGCGCGGGCGATTTCGAGGCCCTCGCTTTTCTTGAGATCGACCACTATACTTTTCTTCCCGCGATTCACGCTCAAAAAATAGGCGCTCTCCCCTTTCTCGAACGGGGGACCCCAGGTGCGGGTTTCATCCCCGGCTCCGAGGGATTCGAGCTTGATGACGTCCGCACCCAAGTCTGCAAGCATCGTGGTGCAAAAGGGTCCCGCGAGGATGCGGGACAAATCCAACACGCGAATTCCCTTCAATGGTCCTTGTGCGCTCATCGACCCCATCCTGAATGATAGGCAAGAAGAATTTTACGAATGCATAGAATGTGCAAAGGTGCAGGGTAATCTGTCAAGGAATCTTCATGAAATCCAACGCACCTCTTCTCGGCATCGGGATAACACAAAATAACGTTTCTGCAAGTTCGCGCCGACGCGGAGGGGAAACTCTCCGTTCCGATTCACGCAAGCGAGCAGTTTTCCCCATAGGAGCGCTTAGCCCGACGGTATAATATCCATTCATGATGAAAACATTCAGGCGGGAAAATGCTCCCAAGCGAGGTTTTCCAACTCGAAGATCCCGTCCGCGCGCTTGAGAGAAATCCCCTGCGAAACTGACAGGATTTCTCCGATAGGCGAGAGCGGCGCCCCTCCCGCCTGCCGGACGACCTCTTGAAGCATATTAACGGATTCAGCGGGTGTCGTAACGAGAAGTTCATAGTCCTCTCCACCGTGCAATACCCATTCCAGGGGGTTTTGCCCAATATCAGAGGCCAATTCGTTGAGGACACCGGAGATGGGCAGCTCAGATTCCCAAAGAATTGCGCCTACCCCGCTCGCCTCACACATGTGGCGGATATCGCCCGCCAGACCATCACTGATGTCCATCATGGACGTGGCCAGCCCCGATTCCGCGATAGCTGTCCCCTCCGCAACACGGGGCTGCGGCTCGAGTTGTGCGCGGGTGAGCGAGGCGCGCATGTCTTCGCGAATCTGGATTAGCGGCCGGGACGCCAAATGAAGCCCCGCTGCGGCATCGCCCAAATGCCCCGTCACCAGAATTCGATCCCCGGCGCGGGCCCCGCTTCGGCGAAGAACCTTCTCCTCCATCATTTCGCCAACGAGAAACACGTCGACGAACAAAGGGCCACTCGTCCGCGTGACGTTTCCGCCCAGAACCAAAATATCGTATTGCTGCGAGAGCGTACGCACCCCGTCGTACACCTCATCGAGAAACGAAACCGCCGTATCTTCGGGTATGCCCAATGAGATGAACGCAAAGCGCGGCTTGCCTCCCATAGCCGCTACATCGCTCACGTTCACCGCCAGCGACTTGTAGCCCAAGGTGAAACCGGAAACACCCTCAGTGGACGGGAAATGCACGCCGCTTACCTGCGCATCGCACGTCACCACCCAGCATTTCCCATCTCCCGCCTTGATAACGGCCGCATCATCCCCATTACCGACGATGACATCCGCGTCGTTCCCCACCGCATCGAGCTTGTTTCTCAGGCGCTGTATCAGAGCGAATTCGCCGTACTCTTTCGCCGATTCGCCACTCATCCTTTCGCCCTCTCGATGCGATTGCTCAACTCTCTGGTCGCGGCTTCCGGGTCGGACGCCCCCATCACCGCGCCGATCACGGCGACGCCGGAGGCGCCGGACTCCATGACGGGTTCCACGTTCTCGATGCCGATTCCCCCGATGGCGACTGCGGGCAATCCGGGGGCGTGTTCGATAATTCGACGGAATCCTTCCGGCCCGATCGGCACCCTCGCATCGGCTTTGCTCCCCGTCGCGTATATGGGCCCCACGCCGATATAATCCGCACCCTCGGCAGCAGCCCGCGACGCCCATTCGGATTTTCCGGCCGTCACACCGTAAAACAACGTATCTCCGGCTATCGCCCTGGCTCTCGGAAGCAGAAAATCCTCCTGTCCCAAATGTACCCCGTCCGCGCCGCAGGCCATGGCGACATCCACCCGATCATTCACCGTAAAGGCGCAGCCAGTTCCCTCCAGAGCCTCTCGCAACTCATCCGCCAAGCGAATCATTTCCACACCGCCTATGTTTTTCTCCCGAAGCTGGATCATGGTGGCCCCGCCCATAGCGGCTGCACGAACCGCATCCTTTAGCTTCCACCCGGAAGCCTGTGATAATATCTCCCGGTCGGTTATGACAATCAGCGAAAAATCGAATTTCATGGCGCCCCCGAGCAGATAAGAGCAGAACTACCACATTGATAATGAAACACGACCATATATTAGGCAACGGGAATCTAAGCCTGGCTGCTCGTATGTAAATTTGAGCGAGACAAACCGAACACTTCCTATTTGATTTCGGGTATCTGTGCGACTGATTTCCTCTCGAGCGTGCGGCGGATAATCGCGTTCGCCCGATCGCTGCTCCAATCCGTAGCTCCCACCACCCAAGCGACCAAATGCTGCTCTCGGTCGATGAGATACACCGTCGGCACATAGCGCACGTTGTGCGTACGCCGAGACGACCAGTTCTGATCGTGCAAAACCGGATATTTCAGCTTTTTGTTCTCCGCCCATTTTTGCACAAAACCCGGACTCGCTCTGTCGACGGAAACAGCTAGAACCGTAAAACCCTCGTCCTCATATTTTTTCTGAAGGTCGGAAAACCTGGGCATCTCCTCATCACACAATGGACACCAAGTGGCAAAAAAAGCGAGCATCACCATTTTTCCCTTAAACTCACTGAGTTTGTGGTGCTTTCCCATTAGGTCTGGATATTGAAAATCAGGGGGCGGGGCGGAGTTTTCTGGCGCCATCCGTAAGACGTTGAAACGACTTTGAGCATGTGCGGTAGAAACCGGCACCGCCAGTAACATGAGAGCGCTAAAGACGAGAAAACAAAGTTTGAAGAATGGAATTGGTCGCACGATGCTCCCTTATGTAGACTCAAGCGGCCTTATGCAAGATAACATATTTCGAACTGTTCGCGTAAAAAGAACCTCACTCCGAATCTGCATCCAAGGGAAACCGCTCATGTGGCTCATCCTCGCCTCCTTATCACTCCTCACTCTTCAGGTTTCCGCCGAGGCCGCGTCGAGCACCTGCGTGAGAGATTCAAGAGTCATCGAGATCCCTGCGGGGGCTTTTTCGATGGGCAGCGACAGGGCCGAGCGGGATTATGGTTATCGAATCGGAAGCCACGCCGCGCGCAGATGGCGCTGGTTCGACAACTGGGAACTGCTACGCAAGCGCGTCATCTTGCCCGAATACTTTATCGACAAGAACCTAACGACTCAGGCCGAATACCGCCGGTTTGTGTGGGCGAGCGGCCACCGCGCTCCTTTCATCTCGCCCGAAAATTATAAACATCAAGGCTATCTCGTTCATTCCTATGAGTCCGTGCGTCGCTATCTTTGGGGGAAAAACAAAGACGGTCGGCCGACATTCCCGAAAGGTCTAGCGAATCATCCCGTCGTGCTCATAAGCCAATCAGACGCGCAGGCCCACTGCGCCTGGCGGAACGGCAAATCTCCGGCGCGGTATCGGCTGCCCACAGAGGCGGAATGGGAAAAAGCGGCCCGTGGCGTCGTTGCCAGATATTTTCCATGGGGCAACACCTTCGAGCCTGAACGCCTGAACTATGGCTACAAGGTGCAGTCTACAACACCCGTGGGCGCATACCCCAAAGGTAAAAGTCCGTTTGGCGTGCTCGACATGGCGGGCAATGTCTTTGAATGGACATCCACCCCGTTTTCTAAATCCAAAGCCACGATGAAAGGGGGCGGTTCTTGGGACGATCAGCCGGGCATTACGCGGGCGGCCGCTCGACATGGCCGGGACCCAAAGGCCAAGCACCTCCTTTTTAGTTTTCGGTGCGTTTGCGTGGACCCGTAAAGCCGAATGGCCCATGTGGCATATGCGGCGCCATGTGTCGCATCAGAGTTTGTCCGATGAGGATTGGCTTATTCATGGGAATGATACATAAAAATGCGGAACACCTCCCTTGCGCATTTCTTCTATGATTGAGAACCTCTTCCCCCCATCATCAGAGGAGGACGCCATGAGTTGGATTCAACCTATTTCTCCGGATGCCGCGGAGGGAGCAACAAAAAAAATCATCGAGGACCTGCGCAAGACGAAGAAACCGATTCCCAAGATGTTTCTTGAAATGGGGAGAAGGCCTGGAGTTCTGGCCGGGCGCGAAACGCTACGACACGCAGTCCATGACGGCTCGAGCCTCGGCACGAGACGGGCGGAGTTGCTCGCCTTTTATGTGGCGGCTCACGGCGGGTGATACGGTTGAGCGATGAACCACGGGCAGTTGTTCCGTGACGCATGCGATGATGCCTCCATCGTTGAAGTAGCCGAGGTGCTGGACAACCCGAAGCGCGCTGCAATCCTTGACCCCGCGGACCGCGCCATGCTTGCCTATGCGGAGAAGATCACCCATGCGCCCCATCGAATGAAAAAAACGGATATCGAGCATCTGAGGCGCGCCGGCTTCAGCGAGGAGAACATCGTCGACATCATCGCGGCGGCGGCTTACAGAAACTTCGCTAATTCGATCAACTACGCCTATGGGCACGTAGAGCAAAACCCCAAAGGCCCGAAGGAGCTGAAAGCGGCCATTCAGAGGTTAAAAAAGAAAATTCGTGGATAAAAAATCTCACGCGCTCTCATCCATCTCCTATCTGGGCTTGTTCATATCGAGCGCTTGCGCGCTGGCCGCCGTGGCGTCAGGGCTGGGTCATCGCTGGGACTTATGGCATTTCAGCGCGGGATTTCGGATTTTCAAGGCCGCATCCATCATCGCGTTGATCTCCGTGGCCGTCTCCATGGCGGGAGGCCTGTTCGCCCTGCGCGACGCTTCGAAGTTCAAGACTTCGGCCGCCGCCCTCGGCATCGCATTAGGCTTCACCGTAGCGGGCTTTCTTCACGCACACATGCAAATCTCGAGACGGGTGCCCAAGATTCACGACATCACGACAGACACCCAGAATCCGCCTGCCTTTCAAACCGTTCTCCCGCTCAGAAAAGGGGCGAAAAACCCGCCCTCTTATGAAGGCATACGCATCGCTCGGCTCCAGAAAAAAATGTATCCGGATATCAAGCCACTCATTTCCCGAGATCCAAAAGAGGAAATTTTTAAACGCGCTTTGGCCGCCGCACGCGCCATGGGCTGGCATGTAGTGTCATCAAAGCCCACCGAAGGGCGCATCGAGGCCTACGACACTACTTTTTGGTACGGCTTCATCGACGACATCGTCATCCGGATCACGTCGAATAACGGGATGACGCGCCTCGACATCCGCTCGAAATCCCGTATGGGCGTAGGTGACATCGGCGCGAACGCCAGGCGAATTCGCACCTTTTTCGAAAAGCTAAAAGTAAGATAAACTTAGGCATTCCACTTTCGTGATCGGGAATTCGCCATGAAATGATGCTACCTTGAACATCATGATGAGGACGTAAATGTCTGACTATCAAGTTCTTGGCAAATCCATACCGAGGCTTGACTCCGCAGAGAAGGTTGCCGGGTTCGCCGATTTTGGTGATGACTTGAGAAGGCCTGGCTGCCTCACCGCGAAATTGCTCTTGAGTCCTCATCCTCATGCCGAAATCAAAAAAATCGACACCACCGACGCTTTGAAAATACCTGGAGTACACGCCGTCGTCACGGCGGAGGATTTCTCAGGCCTCCGCCACGGCAGGCTCGTGCGCGATGAACCGCTGCTCGCCATCGACAAAGTGCTTTACGTCGGCGAGCGCGTGGCCGCCGTGGCCGCCGAAACCCCTGAAGCCGCTCAAGCCGCTCTCGAGAAAATTCATGTAGACTATAAAGTGCTCCCCGCCGTATTCACGACAGACGACGCCCTGAGAGACGACGCTCCCCTCCTCCATGACTCCCTGGATGATTACGCATCGTTTCCGGGTATCGTCCGCTACGGAAACGTGGCAACCGACATTTTCATTCGATCGGGTGATCCCATCGAAGATGCGCTCGCGCGTGCCGACTTCGTGTTCGAGGACGAATACGAAACGCCGCGCGTTCACCAGAATTATCTCGAACCCCGCGCCATGCTCGCGGAGCCCGGACCCGAGGACAGCACGATAGTCTACTCACCCACCCAGGCGGCTTTTGTGGTGCGCGCCATTGCCTCGGAAATACTCGAACTTCCCATGAATAAACTACGTGTCGTGAGCACCCATGTGGGAGGCGCTTTCGGTGGTAAATCCCAACATCTGCTGGAAGCCTTGGCCGTTCTTTTGAGCAGAAAGTCGAACCGGCCCGTTCAACTGACTCTTAATCGGGAGGAGGAAACCATCACCGGAAACCCGAGGCACGCATACCGTATGCGCTATCGCACAGGCGTGACACGGGAAGGAAAAATCATCGCTCGCCACGTACAAATCACATCGAACAACGGCGCCTATTGTATGACGGGACCAATGGTGCTTGGAAAGTCCTGCTACACCAGTACGGGACCATACAAAATTCCCAATGTCAGGGTCGATGGCCTACTCGTATATACGAACCTTCCCCCCAGCGGTTCCTACCGGGGTCTGGGCGTGGCCCAGGTCGCTTTCGCCTGCGAGCGGCATACCGACCGCGTCGCTTCGGAATTAGGAATGGACCCGCTCGCCTTTCGCCTACTCAACGCGATGGACGAAAACGATGAGGACCCCGCGGGCACGATTCTCCAGAGCGTAAGCATCAAGGAAACGCTTGAGCGCGCGGGCGAAAAGGCGGGCTGGGGACAACAGAAGAAAGAAAATCAGGACTGCAGAATCAAGCGCGGGATGGGCATCGGCTGCGCGCGCTATCCCACCGGCGGAGGGGCGTCGGGCGCCGTGGTGAAGGTCAACGAGGATGGTGGCTTGGCTGTGCTCGCCGGATGTTCTGATTTGGGTACGGGCGCGGCCACCTTGATGGCGCAGGTAGCGGCGGAGGTTCTCGGAGCCGAGGTCCAAAAGGTGAGCGTCCGCATCGCTGATACCGAAACCACGCCCTTCGACGCCATCACTGCGGGCAGCCGAACAACATACAACATGGCGCACGCGGTGCGCATGGCGGCGGAAGACGCTCGCGAGCAAATGCTTCGCCAAGCGGCGCGCATGCTCGAATCCTCCCCGGAGGACCTGGACATCGGCGCTGGAAACATATTCATGCGCGCGGCGCCTTCGCGCGCCATCGCGTTCGCCGAAGTGGCGTATTCGGCCGTATGGAAAGGCGACGGTCCCGTGACCGGTCGCGGTTCTTACCGCGGGGAGAATCCTCCCCATCGTACGGACAATGTGCGCGGCCACCCGGAGCCATCCAGACCCGGGCCCGAATTTGCCACCCAAATCGCCGAGGTCGAAGTCGACACCGAAACGGGAGAAACCAGGGTACTGAGAATCACCAGCGCGCAGGATGTGGGTTTCGCCATGAACCCCCTCACCTTAAACGGACAGATAGAGGGCGGAATCGTTCAGGGACTGGGTTGGGCTCTGGCCGAACAGATCCACCATGTAGGGGGCGTTATCGTACATGCGGATTTCGAGAGTCAACTCAATCCCACGAGTTTGGATGTTTCGGAAATCGAAAGCGTGATCGTGGAATTTCCCGACGTGGAAGGTCCCTTTGGGGCCAAAGGAGCGGGGGAAATGCCGCTCATTCCGGCGGCGCCCGCGATTGTAAACGCGATCGCAGACGCCATCGGGGACCCGGCCAACTCGAACCTCAACAGGCTGCCTATCGCGCCGGAGGATGTCATTCGTGCGGTTCACGAACAAAGCGCTTCCAAATAAGCTTCTTAGTTTTTCAGTTCAAATTTCTCGTCATAAACATAAAAGTTCGATGACGCCGCAATGTCTCGCGCCTGTGTGATGAGCTTGCGCGACAATCTTGAAATGTTCGAATTCTTGAGAAACTCGACATAGAAATCGTAGTAAAAAGCATCGGGCCGCACGTGAACGCGCACCCTGAGTCTCGCGGCACCCTCGGCTCGTCCCCTCCTGTATCGAAACGTGAGGGACTTTTGAGGGGGAATGCGTGTGTCATAGATCTCGCGGCTGAAATCAGAGGAGAGTTTTCGCTCAATCACGTTGATCTGCCTTGTACCCAGCATGATTCGCCCGTTTTTATCCTCAAGTTCGGAGATGACATCCACGGAAGGCGTAATATAAGTGGGAAAATAATGCCCGGCCCCTGAGTTCGTGAGCTTAATCTGGGCCGTGACAATTTCTCCGGCCGCATCCTCTCCGAGCATGACGTCTATCTGCACGGCACCCTGCGTCATATCCTTGTCATGTATGCCTCGCCACAGATGGGCCCGACCGGGCATATGGCAACTCTGGCAGGCAACATCCTCTTTGCCCCAAAGTGAGTCTTTCCACTCGTTGTAGGTATTCTGAATCGATTTCCCGTTCGGCCCGGGATAGGTATGCTGGTGACAACCCATACAAAATTCCGCGCGGCTAAAAAAAGGCGTGCGCTCCACACCTGCGTGTGGGCCCTTTCTTGTCGTGTCATCCACGCCTTCGGGAGTCTCCTTTTTCGGTGGACCATGCACGCGCCAATTGCGCACATGGCATGCGGCGCAGGCCAATCCGTGCATCTCCAGCTTTCGATCGTGAACCGGGTTTTTTTGCCAGTTCGCAAAAGGACCCGCGCCCAGCCTCGCGCGCTTTTGCTGTTCCGCCAGAGGCGCATGGCACTCATTACAGCTTTGTGCTTCCTCGGGATTCGTTTCCCACATATCGACGAGTTGCCCGTATATGCCCGGACTCATCGCCTTGGCGTGAAGTGTGGTTTTCCACTGATTGTACTGATCGGAATGGCAACTCCCGCAACTCTCCGGCAACAAAGAACGCTCAGCACCTTTGTATGATTTCGGCGCTTCACCCATGGGAGGCAAAGGATAGTTAAAGTGCTCATTTACGAATTCCCGCCAATGTTTCCATTTACCGGTAATCTCGCTTTTTTCCGCAGCTTCAATGGAGGGGAAGAAGGAGCCTTTTGATGTCTTCTGGGAAACAGCCGGGAGAGCGAGGAAGAACACTGAAACGACTAACACCATGAATTTTAAGCGCATTTCACACTTCCTGATCCGGCGGCTAAAGGACCTTTCCTGACTACTTTTGTGGAACAACATCCGTACAGTCAAAATCCAAAAACGCAAACCCGAGAAATTATATCTCTCTCACGAATCGGTTTCCAGAGTAATGTTAAAACACCATTTTTCTTTGCGAGTGGATTCCCGCACATAGAGCCAGAATACCCTGTCTCTAAGAGTTGACATCCCTAAGATGTGAACAGGTTTTACTTGTTTGATTGAATCCGATAGGGTCTCTGCGCCTAAATAATCGGGACGGATACTCGTCATACTGGAGTAACAATGAATTTCGCCATACGCCCCGCCACTAATACGGACGCAGAGAAAATCGTCCAGTTCAACGTCGATATGGCTCTTGAGAGTGAAAATCTGCGCCTTGAGCCCGAAAAAATCCACCAAGGCGTGCAAAAATCCCTCTCCGAACCATCGATAGGACGATATTACCTCGCGCATCGGGGCGATGAAATTTTAGGGCAAATCCGAGTAACTCTGGAATGGAGCGACTGGAACAACGCGCATTACTGGTGGATTCAGAACGTATATGTCGTTCCATTCGAGAGAAAGCAGGGCATTTACAGCGCCTTGCACCATCACGTCAAAAATCTCGCCGAACAAGCCGGCGCCTGCGGCCTTCAGCTATACGTCGACGCGCAAAACAGAGCCTCGCAAGAAGTTTATAAAAATATGAACATGGCACAAAGCCACTATCTGATTTTCGAGCAAATGGAAGATTAGCTGGAAAGACGGGAAAACACTCCCTCAATCATGCCCGGGAATCAACGACCTTCCCGATTTCTCTTGAGCGGGATGACATCTGCAGGCTTTTGCTCCTCCTCCCGGCGACGTCCCCGCCAGGAGGGAGGCCAGACATACCGCACGCGCCACAAGGTTCGGGCCGCTCCGCCCACCGCCCACGTGACGACGCTCCCCGCTGCGCGCGTTCTTTTCCCCAGCGAGCGAAACGCCTTTTTCCCGCCTTCTTCGCCAATAGAAACAAGGCGCGACGTCGCCTCTTTCGCCGCGTCGATGGGCCGGAGGACCTGCGCGATCGCCTGACGCAAAACCCACTTCATCATGTAGCAAAACACGATGGCGAGGACGAAAAAAACACCCACCACCTTGAGGCCGCGGGCCGGCTCATCGACTATTATGACGCTCATCTGGGCAATACCGTAAAACGCCAGGGCCACCATCCCCAGACAAACAGCCACGGCGCCCCCTGAACGCATTACCAACCGCCACAAGCCGAACATCATTATCCCCCAACGCCCACAGAAGATAGAAAATATCGCTGATTCATCTAGAATACTCCATTTTCGAAACCGAAATCCAGCGCGAAGGTTTTATGCGAAGAGATATTTCCGTTGACGCGCGCAACCTCTCGTTTTATGTTCACTACCCCACAAGGAAACATCATGGAGGAGCAACTAATTGTTTGACATTCGCCTCATCAGAAACGACCCCGAAGCGGTGGCGCGCGCGCTCGCCCGAAGGGGTGGCGATTGGGACCTCTCCGGGATACTGGAAATCGACGCCCGCAGGCGGGATTTGACCCACCAGGTCGAGAGCCGGGTGGCCGATGTGAGGAAGCGCAGCAAGAAAATCGGAGAACTCAAGCGCAACAAGGCGCCTGAGGACGAGGTGCAGGCGTTCCTGGCCGAAAACCAACGCCTGACGACCGAGGCCAAATCCATGGAGGGAGAGCTGGCCGGACTCGTACAAGAACAAAACGATTTTCTCCTCGAACTCCCAAACGCGCCACATGAGACCACCCCCGACGGCCAAAGTGCCGAGGACAATGCCCTCGTGAGGGTGTGGGGCGAGAAACCAGCGTTTGATTTCGAGCCCAAAGCGCATGATGAGTTGGGCGAAGCCCTGAACATTCTGGACATGAAGCGCGCAGTCAAGATAGCCGGCTCGCGCTTTGCGCTGTACCGGGGCGCGGGGGCGCGTATCGAGCGCGCCCTCATCAACTTCATGCTCGACCTCCATACGAATGAACACGGCTACACCGAGTGGCTTCCTCCGTTCATGGTGAACCCCGAGGCCATGACGGGCACGGGCCAGTTGCCCAAATTCGAGGAAGACCTCTTTCGCGTCGATGACGGAAAGTTCTATTTGATCCCCACCGCCGAGGTGCCCGTCACGAACATCCACCGGGAGGAAATTCTGGGCGGCGAGGATTTGCCGCTAAAATACACGGCCTATACCCCTTGCTTCAGGAGTGAGGCCGGCTCCTACGGCCAGGATACGCGCGGCCTCATCCGCCAGCACCAGTTCAACAAGGTCGAACTCGTGAAATTCAGCCGCCCCGAGACGAGTTATGAGGAATTAGAGAGCCTCACCGTCGACGCCGAGGAGGTCTTAAAGCGCCTGGGGCTCCACTTCCGCGTCGTCACGCTGTGCGCGGGAGATCTGGGTTTCTCCGCCGCCAAGACGTACGACATCGAGGTCTGGGTACCGTCTCAGAACACTTATCGGGAAATCTCCTCGTGCAGCAATTTCGAGGATTTCCAGGCCAGGCGCGCCGGAATCCGCTTCCGCCCCGGAGCAGGCGCCAAGCCTGAATTCCTCCACACCCTGAACGGCTCAGGCCTCGCGGTGGGGCGGACGTTTGTGGCGATTTTAGAGAACTTCCAGCGCGCGGATGGCTCCGTCATAATACCCGAAGCGCTGCGCTCCTACATGGGCGGAATGACCTCTATTCCGGCCTAAAACATCATAAACCGCCTAAAATCAATTATTTAGTGTTTTATTTATTTATCGAAAAACCCCGTGTATTTATCGATATTTTCAGCAATTCGGCGCACGCTCTTCCGGTGCGCCCGGCCCGGTGCGACCGGGAAAGAAGTCGAACCACCCGCAGGGGCGAAACGTCCACTTTCTCCCGCCCGAGCCGAATCGCCCTTTCCATTCTCTCCCCTCCTCTCATCGATGAAACGGCCATTCCTCGCTCCTCGCTCGAAATTGACTTTCGCGCGCGGGATTCTCGCCCATTCCGACGAAAAACCGATGACGGCAATTGCTGGGTCAATCCCGACCGAGAAGGGGTTGTTGAATAACCCGGTTTCGGGAGCGGGCGGTATGGAGGGTCACGCGGCGGCGGACAGGAAGCCCGCGCAGCTTGCGAGGCCGCGATGGACGCACAGAGGCTCTTCCCGGGCCGACCAGGCCCTCCAGAGGGCGAATAACCTTGCAGCAAGTGCGGCGGAGAGCCGCTTGAGGTTGATCGCCGCCGCCGTCAGGTAGGACTGTATCTTCATGTTCTCAAGACCGCGCCGCACCGCGCGCGCAAGCCCGTGCCAGGTCTTCGCCTCGCCGTGGTAGCCCTCCGAGCGCCACATATGACGCCGGTACATCCGCCGCTCCTCCTCCCTCCATCGCGCATGGCGCCGGCGCGCGCGCAACAGCGCCGGATACGCATGCGGAACCAACACCACCTTGCTCGACCACGCCTTCGGCAGGCAATCCTCGCGAAGCGCGCAGCCCGCGCAATCACGGGTCTTCGAACGATAATAACGCCCCCCCTTTGCGGGCCGACGGGGGCTCAGTATCTTGCCGCGCGGACACTTCACGATGTCGTGCCGCGCGTCGTAGCGGAACAGGCGCAACGGAACACGGCTCTGCGAGGGTTCCCTCTTCGCCGGAATGAGCGCGGCCACACCCCGGCGCTCCAGGGCCGCGTAGACCTTCGAGTAGGCGTAGCCAGAGTCCGCCGTCACCATCGCGGGCGCGCGCCCCGATACCTCGCATACCGCTTCCACCTGCGATTCGAGCACCTCACGCTCGTTCACCGTACCCTCCGTCACCGATACGTCGAGCACCACCCCGCGCGTGTCGTCCACCACAGCGTGCTGCTTGTAGCTCGGCTCGAATCCCCCGCCCGTTCTCGCCAGCCGCGCGTCCGGGTCCGTCCGGCTCACCTTCCCGGAACCCCCGCCACGGCGGCCTCCTCCACCCTTCTTCCCGGCCTCCTCCTCGACGGGGTTCTCCGCTATCACCTCGTCCACGTGACGCTCCACCAGACTCTCCCAACTCACGTCCGCGCGGATCAATGAGGCGTCCACGTGCACGACTTCGGCCTTGGCCACCTTCGCATCCAGGCACGCACGGACCGTGCGGCGGAATATCTCCCGGAACCGGGCCTCCCCCCAGCGCTGCCGTATCCGCGTCAGGCTCGAATGATCCGGCAGCCGATCCTCCAGCCCGTAACCGATGAACCACCGGATCGCGATGTTCACCTGCGCCTCGCGCATCAACCGACGGTCGTGCACGAACCCCAGCAGAAGGCCCGCCAACATCAACCGAACCGCCACTTCGGGGTCGATCCCAGGACGGCCGTTGTCCGCGCAATAACAATCCGCCACTTCCTCGCGCAGCCAACTCAGGTCCAGAACGCGGTTCACGCGGGCCAATATGTGATCCTCGGGAATCAACCTCTCCAGCGAACCGGTGATGAACAAATCCATCTGGGCGCGGTTCTTGCGTCCCAACATCGCGGATATTCCCTTCTCGGGCGCGTAATATCCATACATCCAAGCATAGAGTCAGGGGTTTTTCAACAACCCCGAGAAGGGAGGGATTGGATTGCTGGCCGAGGAGCGAAGAATAGCCTGCGGGTCTGGTTTCGCCCGTCATGCCGGAACCCTTTTATCCGGCATCCAGAGACTTTGCCGACGAGGAAAACAACCCCGACCTTAAGGTGAAATATCCACGGTGTATTCTGAAACGAGTGGGGTCAAACCCGACCGATGAGAGGGAGGGATTACATATTGTTTTCTGTGATGCGCGGTTTGGGGACCACTCCCCCCTTGAGGGGGAGTCAGTGAGGTAAGGGCGTAAGCCCGCAAGCGAACTGGTGGGGGGAGTGTTTCCCGAGCGAAGAGGGAGCGATTACTTGGATGTATGGTTTCGCCCGTCATGCCGGAACCCTTTTATCCGGCATCCAGAGACTTTGCCGACGAGGAAAAATAACCCCGCCTTAAGGTGAAATATCCACGGTGTGTGATGAAATGAATGGGGTCAAACCCGACCGATGATAGAGGGATAGTTGGGTGAGACGATGAAGAGATTGTGAACCGCGCGGTGCATGGGTTATATATTCGCGTATGCTATCCTGTTCCCGAAAATGCTTGTGATTCAACCGGGGCGGAACCTGGGGAGAGTAGGCCATGGAAGGCAATAGGTTCATTCGAACGATTCGCCTGGAGAACATTCTCTCCTATGGGCCTTCGTCCAAGGAGTTTCCACTGGAACCTCTGAACGTACTCATCGGACCGAACGCTTCAGGGAAGTCCAACCTCATCGAAGCACTATCGATTCTCGCAGAAACGCCCGCCAAAGAGCTTCAAGCGCCGATTCGAACAGGCGGAGGCGTTAAACATTGGCTCTGGAAGGGAAGTTCTCAACTGGGCACGGCGACCGTGGACGTAACCGTCGAATATCCACAGGGACAGCAGCCGCTCAGGTATCGCCTGTCCTTCACGGAAACTGGGTCGCGGTTCGAACTCAGGGACGAGGCTGTAGAGAATGAGAAACCGACACCTGATAAAAACGATCCATTTTTCTACTACCGCTATCAAGACGGCCATCCGGTGCTCAACGTTTTCACTGGGGAGGAATCCCCCCATAGAAGACATCTTAAGCGGGAAGACGTGAAGTACGACCAGTCGATTCTCTCGCAGCGGCGGGATCCCGACTCTTATCCGGAATTGACTTATCTGGCTGACCAATTCGAGCGAATCCGCTTTTATCGCGAGTGGAATTTCGAGCACGGCGAGCCGCCACGCAGTCCTGGACGAACCGATCTGCCAAAGAAAAGCCTTGAAGAGGACGCCTCGAACCTCGCTTTGGTTCTGAACGATCTGTTGAACCGCCCTCCCGTAAAGCGTGAGATACTGGAGCGCTTGAGGACCTTCTATCAATCGGTACTGGATGTTACCACAGACATAACCACTGGCGAGGTTCAAGTATTCTTCCACGAAGAAGGTCTGGAACATTCCGTACCCGCCACGCGGCTCTCGGACGGGAGCCTGCGCTATCTCTGCCTGCTCGCCGTTCTTTGCCACCCCGACCCGCCGCCGGTCATCTGCATCGAGGAACCGGAAATTGGTCTACACCCTGACATCATCCCGAAAGTGGCGAAACTCCTGGTCGATGCATCGTCGCGCAGCCAGATTTTCGTCACGACGCACTCCGACGTTCTCGTAGATGCGCTCACGGAAACACCCGAATCCATCGTCGTCTGCGAGAAGTTTGACGGAGCGACGCAACTTCGCCGCCTCGACAAAACAGAACTCGAACCATGGCTTGAGCGATACCGGCTCGGAGAACTTTGGACACGTGGAGATATCGGAGGAAATCGGTGGTAAGTGTCAAGGTCTTTGTGGAAGGTGGAGGCGATGCTAAGTCTTTAAGAAGCGAGTGCCGCGAAGGTTTTCGCACTTTCATCGAGAAGGCGGGTTTGAATGAAAAGATGCCCAGAATTGTACCCTCTGGCGGCCGTGAGAACGCATATAAGGATTTCGAAGTCGCTCATCAATACGGGAAAGCCATGCTTCTCGTGGACGCCGAGAGGCCTGTGGAGCAAGGCGGGTCATGGCGACATCTCAATAATCGTGACGGGTGGCCTCGCCCCGCTGGCGCGACTGACGAGCAATGCCACCTCATGGTGCAAATCATGGAATCATGGTTTCTGGCCGATGGGGATGCGCTAAAGGAATTTTACGGTCAAGGCTATAGGCAGAACGCGCTCCCGCAAAATCCCCGGATTGAACAAATTACCAAAGATGATGTTTTGGATGGATTAGATAGAGCTGCCCGGGATACCTCGAAACGCGGCTATCACAAGGGATCGCACAGTTTCGAGATTCTGGCGAAGCTGGACGCTGAGAAAGTCAAAAACGCATCTTCCCATGCGAAACGCTTTATTGAGGCTCTTCTCGATCTGGCGCAAAGCTAGCTACCTCCCCCCCCTACTCCCCGATCTTCCACACACCTTTCTCGCGGAAGGCGGGGATGGTCTGGCGGCGGGCGGCGTTGGTGGTGGTGGGGGCGGAGAGGCCCCTCTTTCGGATGTAATCGGACAGACGCACAATCGACTCGCCCCGCAGGTAACTCACCCGCTTGTGGAGCGATTCCAGCAGGGCGAGCGCGAGGATATTCTCCATCGTCCGGGTCGTCCGGCGATCTCTATAATCCCCGAACGCGCGATAGTACGTCTCCTTCTCCGAGTTGCGGACGATGAGGCGCGGCAGGCCGAGTTGTAAAAACTGGAAATTGATGATGACCCTCCCGATGCGGCCGTTGCCGTCGCAAAAAGGATGTATGGTCTCGAAGTCCAGATGGAACCGGGCGATCTTGTCGAGGCAATAGGAATCGAGGTCGCTCGAATAGGTGATGAGTATATTCTCCATCATGCGCTCCACGTGCTCGGGTGCGGGCGCGATGTGCATACCCACCCGCACGTACTCCCCCTGCCTCCGAAACCGGCCCGCAATGGCGTCGTCGATGCCGCCGATGAGCATCCGGTGGAGCAGCAGTATCAACTCCTCGTCCAGTTGGCTGTCCTCCGCCCGCGCGCGCTTGTATTCCATCACGCGGGCCAGATTCTTCGCCTCGTAGACCTCCCGCACGGACACCTCGCGGGCGAGGGTTTGCTCCAGCAGGATTCTTTCGGTCTCATCCAGAGTGAGGGTGGAATTTTCTATCGCGTTCGAGTTGTAGACGCTCTCGGGTACTTCCACCTCGTCGATCATCGCCAGGAGCGATTCCTTCCCCCGGCGCAAGGCGTCGTACTCTCGCTTGAGAGCCTTTATGCGATCTCTTGTCGGTCCCGTGGTAGCCATGCCGTTAATATAAACCATTCACGCCAAAACATCAATTTCCCGTGAATAGACTCCACAAAACACCCTTCATTCACGCTAATTCAACGATATAACGTGAATAGATTCTCCTGTTCGCTACACTCATACGGCCTCTATTCTCTTTCTTCTTGACACTGATGATGCGCCTCGCTAGGTTGCCGGAAGGACTCAAACACATCCATTTCTGCACGAATCGCCGCTGGTCCGGAAGGGGGCGCTATGGCCATCGCATCAGACGTGGAAATCGCGCAAGCGGCGAAGCTCCGGCCCATCGTCGAGATTGCGGAAGAGCTGGGGCTCGGGGCGGATGAGATAGAACTCTACGGCGCGCACAAGGCGAAGGTCGGCCTGGACGCACTCGAACGCCGTAAGGATGATCCAGACGGAAAACTCATCCTCGTCACCGCCATGACGCCCACCCCGCTGGGCGAGGGCAAGACCCTGACAACCGTGGGCCTCGGCCAGTCGCTGGCGCGGCTCAGCAAAAAGAGCATCCTCTGCGTGCGCGAACCCTCGCTCGGGCCCGTGTTCGGCATCAAGGGGGGCGCTGCGGGCGGCGGCATGTCCCAGGTGCTGCCGATGGAGGACATCAACCTCCACTTCACGGGCGACATCCACGCGGTCACCTCCGCCCACAACCTGCTCTCCGCTCTCTTGGACGCGCACGTATTCCACGGCAACGAACTTAGGCTAGACGTGAACCGCGTCACCTGGAAGCGGGTGATGGACATGAACGACCGCGCGCTGCGCCACACCCTCGTCGGCCTCGGCGGCAGGACGCACGGCGTTCCCCGTGAGGAGGGCTTCATGATCACGGCGGCGTCCGAGATCATGGCCGTGCTGTGCCTCGCGAGCGACCCGGGCGATATGAAAGAGCGCATCGGGCGCATCGTGGTCGGCTACACGCGAAAGGGCGCGCCCATCACCGCAGGGGATCTGAACGCAGCAGGCGCGATGTCCCTGCTCTTAAAAGACGCCATCAAGCCCAACCTCGTACAAACCTTGGAGGGTTCCCCCGCCTTCGTCCACGGGGGGCCTTTCGGCAACATCGCCCACGGCACGAACTCCATCATCGCGGACAGGCTCGCACTCAAACTCGCCGACGTGATGGTCGTGGAGGCGGGCTTCGGCTCGGATCTGGGGGCTGAAAAATTCTTCGACATCACCGCGCGAACGGCGGGCTTGAGCGTGGACGCGGTCGTGCTCGTCGCCACCGTCCGCGCGCTCAAGCTCCACGGGGGCGTTCCCTTCGATAAGGACGCCCTGGCGGAAGAAAACGTAGACGCCGTCACACAGGGCTTCGCGAACTTAAGGACCCACATCGAGAACATGAAGAGCTTCGGCGCGCCCGTGCTGGTGGCCGTGAACCGCTTCGCGGCGGATACGGATGCGGAAATCGCGCGGGTCAAGGAACTTTGCGTCGAGGCGGGAGCGCCCTGCTGCGCGCATGAGCTTCACGGCAAAGGAGGCGAGGGGGGACTCGAACTCGCAGAGACGGCATTCGGCCTCGCGGAGGCAAACGATGCGCCCTACACGCCGCTTTATCCCCTCGATATGCCGCTAAAAGACAAGATAGAGACCATCGCCAAGCGCATCTACCGCGCGGACGGGGTGCGCTTCGAGCCGGCCGCCGCGCGCAGCCTGCGCTCGCTCACGAGGCTGGGCTACGGCGAGCTTCCCGTCTGCATCGCGAAGACGCAAGCCTCGCTCTCTGATAATCCCAAAAAACTCGGCGCCCCCACGGGATTCACGGTGAACGTGCGCGAGGTCAATGTGTCGGCAGGGGCGGGGTTCGTGGTCGCCATCGCGGGGAGCATCATGCAGATGCCCGGCCTCGCCAAAACGCCCGCCTCGGCGGGAATGGACATCACCGCAGACGGCAAGATCACGGGACTTTTCTAGGGAGCGCGCTTCACCGAGGCGGCGGAGGCAGGACATCCAGATCGAACGCCTGCACGCGCATCGCTTTCATGGGTGAATTCCTTTGTTTTCGGGAGGCGTCATGACGGCTCGGGGGGTACCAGATTCGGGTCCAGTTCTTGCGCCTTGGCGAAATCCGCTTGAGCGCCCGCCTCATCGCCTGAAGCTCGTTTTGCGATGCCTCGATTTTTGTAGGCCAAGGCATATTTAGGGTCGAGGTCAATTACCTTGTCAAAGTCAGTGATAGCTCCTGATATATCCCCTGAATCGCGTTTGGCAAGACCTCGATTTCTGTAAGCCAAAGCAGATTCAGAATCGAGTTCAATCACCTTGTCAAAGTCGGCTATAGCGCTTTGGTGGTCACCCGAAAGGCGCTTCGCAATCCCCCTGCCACCGTATGCCTTGCCGTATTCCGGATTGAGTGTAATAGCTTGATCGAAGTCGGCGATAGCTCCTGAAATATCCCCTGAAGCGCGCTTCGCGATTCCCCGGTTCCTGTAAACCCTCATGTCTTCAGGGGTAAGTTCAAGCGCTTTGTTGAAGTCATCGATGGCACCTTGATGGTCACGTGAAGCGCGCTTCGCAATCCCCCTGCCAACATACGCTTGAGCATATTGTGGGTTGAGGTCAAGCGCTTTGTCGAAGTCAGCAATGGCACCTTGATGATCACCCAAAATACGCTTTGTGAGGCCCCTATTCCTGTAGGCCAGAACGCTTTGCGGGTTGAGTTCAATCACCTTATCAAAGTCGGCTATAGCGCCTTGGTGGTCACCTGAATCGCGCTTCGCAATCCCCCGCTGTCTGTAAGCCTGCACGTGCTTGGGGTCGAGGCTAAGTGCTTTGTCAAAGTCGGCGATGGCGCCTTGATGGTCTCCCAAAATGCGCTTTACAATCCCTCGACCAGCATATGCCGCGGCGTATTGCGGATTGAGGTCAATCGCCTTACCGAAATCGGCAATAGCACCTTGATGGTTTCCCAATGCGCGTTTCGCGATCCCCCGGCTCCTGTAAGCCCGCACGTGATCGGGGGCGAGTTCAAGCACTTTTTTGTAAGCATCAATTGCCTTTTCAAGTTTCCCTTGCTGGCGAAAAGTCAAACCCAAAGAAAAGTAATCTTCCACTGTATAGTCACTATACGGCCTACCATGCGCGTTCGATTGGGAGAAGCCGGTCAAATCGCTGAAAAGGGATTCCTCTGTGATGCCGAATTTTTCCTTCAGTTCCTCTCTTATTTCTCCCTTACTGCTCGCATCCACTTTGATTTCTTCGTAATGCCAGCGCTCTTTTTCTATCTTCCTCTCTCCAAACACGAAAACCGAGTTCTGTGCGACAATGCGGTTGCTGAGATTGCTCGGCGTCCATTTCCACAATTTATCCTTGTCAAGAAAATTATTGATGGGATCCTGCAAGTTCTCATAGGTAACGATGGAAAAATCCTCAGTCTCTTCCGTCGCCATGGCGACCACTTTCCCTGCTTTTTCCGGCTTCTCTCGACATGCGAACCAAAGCGCAACCAAAGCGTTATCGGTGAAGTCGATCAGACACGTCGCTGCACCGTTGTGCTGAAGTTCAGCGAGCAACTCCATATCCGAACGCTTTACTCCTCCTTCCCGCTCTCTGAATCCCTGCAAGCTCGCGCGATTCAACAACTGCTCAATATAGTTCTGAAATACGCGCGGGGGTGCTTCTCCTTCTGAATCCTCTATTCTTCGGTAGGCAGAAGATTCCACTTCCCATTCCGCATCCGCCAGACCGCGATAAAGAACGAACCGTCCTTGCACTTGCTTCAGCCAGTCCATGAAGCCTTGTAATGTCCTTATCCGTTGTTTCATGTGGATATATGATCCCCTGTTTTCAGAGTCGGGCTCGTCACCCAAAACGCGGCTACTACCCGCTCAGCTCATCGAGTTTGCTCTCGAGCCGCTCGATCACCTCCTCCGCGTCCTCCGCGTCGTTATGATCCTGATCGAGGCTCCCGTCGCCCGAAGGACTCTTGACGGTGAACATGCGCACCTCATCGATGATGACGCCGCCGTGTTTCGCCCCCCTCGGAATGTGGACGAGGTCGCCGGGGCCGATGAGCTTCTCCTCATCGCCCACTATCATCCACTGCCTGCCTTCCAGGATTAAGAGGAACTGCTCCTCGTTCGGGTGGTAATGCGGTCTGGACATCTTGCCTTTGGGATAAGTGACAAAGCCCACCTTCATCAACTCCCCCGCCAGCCCCTTGAAGCGGCCCATGGGCTGGGCGGCCACGTGGGATTCGGCCATCTCGGATACTTTATAAAACGGCATTTTAATACGTCTCCTTCTGTTTTTTGCTCCCCACATTTCGCAGGGAGTGCGCGGGGCGGCCCTTCCCGGTAGGAACAGCCAGGGTATTCTGAAATCCTTATCGACGACTCCGGATTCTCCCATTCTATAGAATCCGCCGGTTTTCGCACGAGATGAGCCTGAGCTTTTCCCGGGCGATTCAACAAACCCGGAGGGTATAGTAATATCCCTTTAATGACCCAGGCATTTTATTCAAGAAATCCTGGAGGAATTTCACCATGAGACACCATGCCTCCTACGCATCCAAACTCCTCAGCGGGGTCGCATTCGCCGCCTTTCTCTCCGGCTGCGCGGTCCAGACGTTCCCCACCCTCGGGATATTGCACGATGGGCTTACCGGCATGGTGGGCGCCCCCGTCGAGAGTCTTGTGGCGAAGATAGGGTATCCGGACAACGACGTCACGGTCGGCGGCCGGAAAGTCTATACCTGGGACCACAGAAGCGCCTTCACCTTTACGGTGCCGGAGACCATCTGCCGCGAAAAAGTCGTAGAGCGTTTCACTCCGAATCGGCCCCGCGCCCCCGTCCACCGCAAAGTGGTGAGGGTGTGCGAAACGCAACAGGTGGATAGAACGGTGCTGCATTTCTGCACGATCAATGTGGAAGCCGACGATGCGGAGAAAATAACCGGATACACCTTCGACGGGAACGCGGACGGGTGCGAACGCTTCGCCGTGTTTTTCCGAAACCTCCCCTACGAGGCGTGCATCGGGAATCTTTCCGGTCTCAAGTTCGCGGTGAATATCGGGACGGAACCGCAGGAGAAACTATCCGCCGCGATTGCCCGGTGCGAGAAGATGCACCGCTAGGCCCGAATCGTTACGAAACACCCATCCATTTCTTCACGCCGTCTGCCCCGCAGGCTGCCCCCGCGCGATCTCACCGCCCAGAAGCTGCATCAAGGAGCCGATCTCGGGCTGCGCCTCCAAGGATTCCAGACGCGAGAGCACTTCCTCATACTCTTCCTCCGGCATAGCGGATTTCGCGCAATCACGGAACTTGGAGCGTATCTTCGCATCCTCCATCGGCCAGAGCGCGCAGCCGCGCGAGACGTCCGTTTTCTTTCTCAATACGCGGCCGTCGTGTAGGTGAACGCGCACGTCGCTCGGCTTGCGCATGCCCGGCTGCCAGCCCATATCATCGGTGGTGACGTGAACTTTCGTCATCCACTCCTGAAGCAGGGGTTCGCGCACCGCCTCATCCGTGAAGGTCTCGAGGCGCAAATCACCATCCAGCAGCATGCGCGCGAGGCAATACTCGATGGAGAACTTGCCCTGAAGGCCCGTCTTGGGCGCGTGGTAGCGAAGCACCTGCGTGGCGATTTCGACGAGTGAGACCTCGATGCGGGCCACGTCCGCCGCCGCGATGTTCGACTCCTCCACCAGGTCATAGAGCGCATCCACCGCCGGGTGGGTCGAGAGGCAGCATGGATAGGGCTTCATGTTCATGCCCGGCTCCGCCAGGGCGTATGGCCGCCCGAGACTCTCCACGATCTCCTCAGCGCATGGGGAGCCGCCTCCGGCGAAGGCGTCCAGGAATCCGCGCGGGGCTTCCAGGATGGTCGTGCTCGCCGTGAGGCCCGCCGCCGCGAGCGCCGCCGCTCGAAGGCCGGCCTCGGGCGCGAGACCAGCGTGGAGCGGTTTCGTCATCGTGCCGAAGTTCGCGTGAACGCCCGACGCATGCGACGCCGCGCATCCGAGAGCGTGGCGCGTGGTTTCCACGTCGAATCCACGCAAGTGCGCGGCGGCGGCCGCTGCGCCCATGGTGCCCAGCGTGCAGGTGGCATGCCACCCCGCGCCATAGTGTTCAGGGTTCATGCCTTCGCCAAGTTTGGTCGATATCTCATAGCCGATGATGAAAGCCTCCAACACCTCACGGCCCGACGCTCCCTGAACCTCTCCC
The DNA here is from genome assembly GCA_965261085.1 of bacterium. GTDB lineage: Bacteria > UBA8248 > UBA8248 > UBA8248 > UBA8248 > Bin107. The sequence goes on along the minus strand of OZ253442.1, from coordinate 1,036,201 downwards.
TGGGCCAGCACGGCGGGCAGCACGCCCACGCTCGGGTGGCCGTTCAGCAGATAGCTCGAATCGTCGAAATCAAGCGCGTGGCCCATCGCCCCGTTGGCGAGAGCGGCCATAGGTGCTGCGGCGCGGGCGTTCACGCCGATGATGGTCGCCTCGGGCGCGCCGCCCATCTTTTGCGCGAAATCGGCCACGATGCGTCCGACGGGCTCTCCCGCACCAGCGAGTGTTACGCCCACGGTGTCGACCACCGCCTTTTTCGCGCGCTCGATCACCAGCGCGGGAAAATCCGCCCACTTCGTCTCGACGATGAATTCCGCCATCCGTTCGGTAACGCTCATATCCGCCTCCTCATTGGGGAGCCTTAAGCTCGCTCAACTCTCCAGAAAGTTCTCCACTTCACGATACAACTCTTCGCGACGTTTTTCGAATTCCATGTAATGCGTGCCGTCGCCGATGACGACGAAGCGCTTGCCCCGGCTGTTCGTCATCTTCTGGAACAAATCCCACGCTTCGGCCTCGTTCGCCGAGCCGTCATAATCTCCAAAGATCAAAAGCGCCGGGCAGCGCAGTTTCGCCGCGTCATAGGCGGGAATCCCCCGCGCGCGGTCGAAGAGATCCGCATACGAGCCGTTGGGCGATTTCACCGCCGAGGGCCGCCGGCTCGCCCCCTCGGGCTTGGGTGAGATCGAGCACCTTGAAACGCGCGAGCGGCATGTGTGTATCGGACACTATCGCGACTCCATAGGATGATAAGGAGAAATCCGGGCTTTCCGGCGATTCCCTGTTCCATGATTTGGGTTTGCTCATTCTAGCAGGTTTTGGGGACAAGCCTAAGCGGCGCAGGGGGTTGGTTATTTTTTTAGATGTTCGGCAATTCACGCTCAATGGCAACCTCTCAGCACAACCCCTCTCAAAAACTTTACAAACAAAATACCCCGTGATAGCGTCAAAAAAATTAATCACCCCGAAAATCTGCCGGTTCCCACTTGCAATGTTGCGTGATTTTCGTGCGCTAAGAGGACTCAATTTCTGATTTTCTAACCATGGAGTGGAACAACAATGAGTGACATCGACGGCATTTTGAAGAACGCCCATCGCGCAAGGCTCATCCCTACAATCGCCGATGTACGCAAGGAAGAGCGGCTTGTATCCATCCTGCTTGCTACTCTGGCCGTTGTGCAACCGTTCGCCAAGCAGCTATTGGGGCAATGTGGAGTACGGATGGGGAAAAAGTCCAAATTACTCAGCTATACAGAAGTCATCTTCCCGTCTTCAGACGAAAACAACACTAGAAAAGATGAAGACAGGCCCGACGGTCTTCTGATTCTATCGACAGGCAAGTCCCAATGGAAAGCGTTCGTAGAAGCCAAGATTGACAATGTCGAGATTGATGAAGAGCAGGTGGAACGGTATGCAAAAATAGCAAAAGCAAATGGAATCGACGCGGTGATCACGTTGTCGAATCAGCTAACTCCTTTACCAACGCATACCCCGTATTCGATTTCGAAAGTGCTTAATAAGCACGTCGATTTATTTCACATTTCCTGGATTAATGTACGCACCCAAGCATCAATGATTCTTAAAGACAAAGAAGAAATAAGCAGTGAGCAAGCCTACATACTTGGAGAGATGGTGCACTATTTCAAGCATCCGAAATCCGGGGTCAAGGGATTCGAGCAAATGAACAAAGAATGGAAGTCACTCGTTGCCGGGATGATACATGGAGATAAATTCAGCAAATCTTCTCTCGAGATCCAAAATACTGTTTCCAGTTGGCATCAAGAGGAACGAGACGTTTGCTTATTGCTCAGCCGGGAGATAGGAAAACACGTCGACATCCGCCTTCCCATCAAGCATAAGAAGGATCCCGCGCTCCGGTTAAGCGAAACATGCGATTCACTAATCGCTTCCCATGAACTGCGTTCCAGCTTCAGCGTACCGAATGCCGCCGGCAACATAGAAATAACGGCAAATTTGGAGGGCAGATCAATTTCTTGTTCCATGAAACTCGATGCGCCTGGCGACAGGAAGAAAGCTAGTGCGAGAATCAACTGGCTCCTTCGACAATTGCGAGGCGCCGCTGGCGATGATGTCATCATTCGGGCTTATTGGCCCGGGAAAACTCCGCCGACTAAGGCGAGTTTGTCGGAAGTACGAGACAATACTAAATGCCTTGAAGTCGGACACTCAGGCGCAACGCTTACAAGCTTCGAGATTATGATGGTCAAAGACCTCGCAGGCCGCTTCTCCAAACCACAGAACTTCATTAAAGACCTGGAGGAATTAGTGCCTGAATTCTACGACCGAATCGGTCAGCGTTTGCGGCGTTGGTCTCCCCCACCTCCATCAATCGATAAGCGCGATCCGATCGAGGAATCCACTGCCCCTAAAACAACCGAAGAAAGTAGCGGACACAACTCTCCGCCGCCGGTGATTAGTCAATCCAAGGAGCCGCACGAGCCAAACAATTCGAACATATCATCCACGGAGAATCCATAGAGGTTAGATTGATTCCACCATACTAAAAGAGGGTCTCGGGACAAGGAGCCACGAGAACTCCGTCACCAAAAGAGGAGCGCGTCATGCCGGAAGCACCTGCCAACACCCGATGGTTCACCTACTTTCCTGAGGATTACCGCTGGTCTTCCGGCGTCGTGAACTGCCTCTCCGTGGCTCCGTGGGGCGGGGCCGACATCGGCGAGGTCGATCAGGTGGGCAGACGGCTCAGAAAAGACATCGGTAACGACGCGCTGTGGTTCCGCGAATGGATTCGCATGGCGAACAAGGTGCGCGATCTGGGGCTGGCGGCGGAAGAGAACAACCACCGCCTGAGCGCCGCCTACCACCACAAGCGCGCCGCCATGTACTACCAGATAGGGGAACGCTTCCGCACGCCCAAGGACAAGCGGGCGAAAGACGCCTACAGGCTCGCGCTCGATAGTTTTCTGCGCTTCACGAAGCTCACCGACGCTCCCAGAATCGAGCGCGTGGAGGTGCCTTTTGAGAACGGCGTGAACCTGCCGGGCTATTTCATCCACGCGCAGAACACGAAAAAGGCCAAGCCGCCCGTGGTCGTCTACTTCGACGGTCTGGACGTCACGAAGGAGATTCAATGCTTGCGGGGTGCTGAGGAGTTCGTGCGGCGCGGCATGAGTTGTCTCGTCATGGACGGGCCGGGAACCGGGGAGGCCATCCGTTTCAGGGAGCAATACCTGCGCCACGACTACGAGGTGGCGGGTTCGGCCGCGCTCGATTATCTCGAAACGCGTGGGGACGTGAACGCGGGCAAAGCCGCCGTGGTGGCCATCAGCCTGGGGGGATACTACGCCCCGCGCATCGCCAGCATGGAAAGACGCTATAAGGCGTGCGTCGCCTGGGGGGCGTGCTGGGATTATCACGCGACGTGGAAAAAGCGCGTCGCCGCCTCCATGAAGACGGAACTCTCCGTACCCGGCCACCACATCATGTGGGTGTTCAACACGAAAAACTATGAGGACACCTTCAAAAAGCTCGAGGGTTTCCGCCTGGACGGCGTGGTGCAGAAGATGCGCTGTCCCTTCCTGCTCACCCACGGCATAGACGACAAGCAGGTGCCCACGAGCGACGCTCGCAAACTTTTCAACGCCGTGGGCTCCAAGGACAAGACGCTCAAGATATTCACCGTCAAGGAGGGGGGTTCCCAGCACTGCCAGCGAGACAACCTCTCGCTCGGCGTCACCTACATCGCGGACTGGCTGATGGAGAAGCTGAAACCGTGAGGCGAGAACTGGGATGGGTAGTAAGTTGACACTGCGCCGAATGTGGCGAGAATAGCACTTGCGATTTTAATATTGTAACTTGACAAACCTCCCGAAGGGATAGGCGAAATGCCTGAAGATCAACCGAACAACGGCCTGCACCTTCCTGATCTGACAATCAAGGGATTTCGCGGGATTAAAAGTCTCTCCCTGCCCCGTTTGGGCCGCGTGACCCTGCTCGCCGGAAAGAACGGCGTCGGAAAGACCACTGTACTCGAAGCGGTGAGCATTTTCGCCTCACGAGGTAGGGATTTGCGGACCCCACTGCAAAATCACGATGAAATATCCAACATGTTAGACGACGACGGCAAAGAGTTTCTGGCAACCAACATAGAGGCCCTCTTCTATGGGCGGGAAGCCTCTGGAAATGCGCGCATCATAATCGGCCCATCAAAAGAGTCTGACCAACTCAAGATTCTGAAGGACGCTCTTCAAGACCCTAGTAACAAAAAGGAGGCACTCCAGGGCTTTAGGTCAACTTCATATCACTATACTGATTTCCAATGGTTCGAAGTCAAATTTCGAGGTGAAGGGCGCATATTACCTGGAATTCCTAGAACGCACTTCGAAGGTCGCCGCTTACCCCAAGGTAGTTGGAGTTTCGTTACAGGCTCAAATCTGCCTGAAGATATAAAGTGTAGGACTTTGGGGCCGGGTCTACTTCCCAACTCCGAGATAGCGTGGTTTTGGGATAAAATTTCACTGACCGACAACGAGGCTCGAGCAGTTGATGCTCTGAGACTGATCTTTGGAAACAAGATAGAACGTATCGCCATTACCGCAGAAGAATATATACACTATGGCCGCCGCGTCATCGTCAAGCTGGAGGGCCATTCCCACCCCGTTCCTCTGAAAAGCCTGGGAGACGGGGCGATACGCCTTTTCAGCGTCGCCTTGGCGTTGGCGAACAGTAGGGACGGTATACTCCTGATCGACGAAGCGGAAAACGGCATCCACCACTCAGTGCAGCCGGATTTCTGGCGCATGGTGCTGCGGATGGCGCGCGAGAACAATACGCAGGTTCTTGCCACAACCCATAGCTGGGACTGCGTACGGGGTTTCGCATACGCGGCAACCGATGACGAAGATGCCGAGGGTATTCTCTTCCGCCTTGAGCGGGACGATGAAGACGTTTGGGCAGTCTTTTATTCCGAAGATGAACTAAAGGTCGCCGCCGAACAGGGCATCGAGGTCAGGTAGAAAGTATGCCCACCGCTAATTCACCTCCTTCTCTGCAACTGAACATGCCTACTGATCCTTCTCTGCTGCTGGTCGAAGGGCAAGATGACCGCCATTTCGTTAAACAACTATGGGAAAAGGATAAAGGCTCAAAGCCCTCATTTGGCATATCGGATAGAGAGGGCTTTGATAACCTCATCAAAGTAATTTCTCAGGGAATTAAAACTTCCGGCAGAGAAGTGTTTGGAATACTAGTGGATGCCAACAGCGACCCAACGAATCGGTGGGAACAAATAACTTGCAAACTAAAACAAGTAGCTTCCGAACTGTCAGACGAAATTAAACATCCACAACTCGACCTAGATGAAATCCCGGATGCTCCAGATCCGAACGGAACGATCATAGACAGCAAACCACGTATCGGAATCTGGCTGATGCCAAACAACAAGTCACCCGGTGAACTTGAAGACTTCGCGGCAAAGATGGTTCCCGATGACGACCCGGTATGGCCACTCTCTAAAGAATACATCCAAAATATCCCCAAGCAACATCGCAAATTCAACTGCGACAAAATGCCAAAGGCCGAATTGTTCGCATGGCTCGCAACGAGATATGAACCCGGACGCATGGGAGCGGCTATTGGCGCTGGTGGTTTGACACTGGACAATAAACCGAGCGAGTCATTTCTAAATTGGCTAACCGAGTTGTTCGAATAACGCGAAACTAGACCCTCTAGAACCCACCGTGCAGGCCCCTACCTCACGCCCCTTTCAGCCACTCCTCCGCCTCCTCGCGGACGGCGCGTTCTTCCGCGCTGTGCTGGAGGACGATGTTTGTGGCGGGCGGATGGCCTATTTTCGCGTTTCGCCAGCAATGGTAGCGGATGGCGTGGGGATAGCCTTCTAAATTGATGGAGGCGTAGAACGAAGGGGGGAGTTCGTCGGGCTTATACGGGTCCATCCTGTCTTTTTCGTAGATGTTGGTCCGCTTCCAGATGCGCCATGCGCCGTCTCGCTTTTCCAGCAGGGCGAGGACGCGGCTCCAGGTCGTGAAATCAAGCTCCACGCCGTCGATCAATCTTCTCTGGTAGAGGATCAGGTCGTGCTCGGCCGCGGCGCGCGTGTCTTTCAGGCGAACCCAGGGGTTCGTGACGGTGTGCTTCTGGCTCTCTCCAGGGTGGCGGGCGATTTTCATCTTTTTCGCGGCGTCGACGAATTCATCCCGCGTTCCGCTGAACCACGATGTCGTGAGCGTGGCGTCCGGGTGATAGCAGGCGCTCCACTCCTCCCAAAGCCCTGTGTCGCGCGCATAGTTCACGACGGAGAGAACGTCCTTTATCTCGCTCCTGTCGATATTTTCCTGCGCTCTTCTGTCCGCTTCCATTGAATATCCCTCGCTTAGATGAACTCGTGCACTTCGGCGAACATGCCCTTCACGATTCCCCCGCTCAGGTGGCCGACCAGGATTTCTCCGGGCTGGTAGGGGCCGCCACTGAGTGCCAGGTGGAGGTGGATATACGGCTGGGGTTCATCCCACGTTTCATCCACCCGGACGGCGGGAGGCTTTTCGGGCCAGGAGATGTTCCCCACGGCGATGAGTTCGCGCCAGTCGTGGAAATAACGCCTGGCCGAGGGGCCGATGATGTCCCTGAAACCCGTGCGGACGTCTGATTCCTTGAGCGCGCCGAACACGATGAGCGAGGCGCTCCGTATGTTCTTCTCCTTCACGAAGCGATTGAATTCCTCGAAAAAATCATCGTCCTCATCGAATTCCAGATGAAAGACGCGGCCCAGCCTCTTCTCTTCCGCTCGCATACCTAACCCTCCCTCACCTCCGCGTAGAGGTTCTCAAGCCCCCGCCGGAACGTTCTTCTCCTGTGCGCAATCCAGGATTCGCCCCGCCCCGTATCGGACCAGAAGAATTTCTCGAACGAGGCGTCTGCGGCGGCGGCTTCTTTCTCGGTTCCTTTTTTCACGAGGCCTTCCATCATCCCCCACATCTCTTCGAAACCGTTCCTGAAACGCCGCACTTCGCCGGTTCCGCATATCTCCCCGTGGCCGGGTACGACGTGCGCCACGGGCAGGCTCTCTATCCACGCGAGCGCCCCTATCCATTCCCGAAAGCGGGCCTCGCGCATCCCGGGGCCCGGCTCGTTTATCATGACGTCGCCCGTGAAGATGACGCCCTCCTCCGGCACGTACACCGAACTGCAGGCGGGCGTGTGGCCGCCCAGGCGGTAAATCTTGAACGTCAGGGGATGTAAGTGGAGCGTCATCCCCTCATCGAAACACACCTGCGGCAGGGGCAGGACGGCTCGCGCTATTTCGTTTGCTTCCTCTGTTGCGCCGATGTCGTTCAAGGTGTTGATGAAGGCCTCGCGTCCTGCGAGAGGGTTATCCTTCGCGGCGAGCGCCTCGAACACGCGCTGCGGAGCGATGGAGATGACCCCCGCATCCTCGATGAACGCGGAGCCGATGGTGTGATCGCCGTGATAATCCGTCGAAATGCGGTAGCGGATGCCTTTGGGGCTAAGCGCCCTTAGTTGTCCTTGCCAGCCCCGTGAATCCGAAGGCCGTACGGGGCAGTCGATGAGCACCACGCCGACCTCGGTGACGCCCGCGCCCACGTTCGCCCAGAGATATTCGGTCTCCGCCACCAGGTGATCGCTCAGGCGCCGCATGATTCACTTCCCGCCTAAAAGCCAAGATGCCGGAAAAACCAACGCCGCGTCGTATTCAAGCGCGAGAAAACACTTCACCCCATCGTCCTTTCCTCTACAGAAACTTTGGTCTTTCTCGCCGACTCAAGGCTTTTTCCCCTGAAAAGCCGCAGGCGGGGGCGCGAACGACCACCCCCGCCAAAACGACTCGCTTCTCATGAACGCCCGGGCTTTAGTTTCTAATTTTGACCCCGGCATTTTTGAAAATATTCTTGTTGCTATTGTACTCCGCCTTCAACTCCTTCAAGAGCTGCTCTCCGACAACCGGCTGGGAGCGAACGCCCATCTTCTTGAGAAGGCGCTTGAAGGTCTTGTCCTTGGACATCTTGAGCAGGGCCTTCTCCAGGATGTCGATGCGATCCTTGGGCGTTCCCGCGGGCGCCATGACGATTCGCTTCGAATGCAGGAGAAGGTCTACTCCCTCCTCCCTGAGAGTCGGGACATCCGGAAACGTTTTGTATCGCTTCGCGGCGGCGACGGCCAGAATGCGTATTTTGCCGGACTTGTAGTTGGAGAGAACGCCGCCCGTCGCCGGGTTGGCTCCCGCCGTTTGCACGTGTCCGCCCAGCATGGCGAGCATGGCGGGGCCGCCCCCACGGAAGGGAACATGGTTCAGCGTCGTCTTCGTGTCGTAGGCGATCTTGAGTAGCATGGTGTGGCTGAGGCCATACGCTCCCGTAGAGCCGTGCATGATCTTGCCTTTGCTCTTTTTCGCCGCGGCGATGTATTCCTTGAAATTCTTCCAGGGCCTGTTCCCCAACGAGACCAGCAGATAGGGAAGCTCGTTAATCTTAAAAACGGGGATGAAATCCTTGAAGGGGTCAATACCCATGTCCTTCACATGGGTAGACAGGTAGAGCTGGCTGTTCGACCCCATCAAGAGGGTGTAGCCGTCGGGTTTGGCCCGCTTGAGCGCTCCCATCCCTATCTTCCCGCCGCCGCCCGGCATGAGCTGCACGAACGCCGGCTGGCCGATGTATTGGTGAAGCACGCTGGCCACGGCGCGCGCATGGAGGTCGTGCGAGCCGCCCGCGCCTAAGGGCACGATGATCTTGATGGGTTTCGAGGGATACTTCTCCGCCGCCGCAGCGGGCAGGGCGGTGAAAGCGAGGAGCCCGAGCGACAAGACTACCGCCAGAGCGATCTTCCATGATTTGCGCATCATCTTGGTTCCTCCTTGGAGTTGGTTGAATCGGCTCCCGTTTGCGGCTTCAAGGTCGAAGCCCACGGACGCCTCCAAATGCTTAAAGCCAGCATCAGTATGGTCATGCCGATGAAAAAAGCAGCGATGGGGCGGGTGATGAAAACGGAAAAATCGCCCCGCGAAATGATGAGCGTCTGCTGTAAGGCCTCCTCCGCCCGAGGTGCCAAGATGAACGCGATGACGAGCGGGGCCATGGGAAATTTCAATTTCCTCAACCCGTATCCGAACAGGCCCGCGATGAGAGCCAGAACGAGGTCGCCCAGGTTGCTGTGATAGACATACGCCCCCACGAGGCAGGAGATAATGATGCCCGGCACCAGTATCGATTGCCGGATGGTGACGATCTTGGCGAACATGCCCGTGAGCAGCCAGCCCTGGACCAGCATGATGGGGTTGCCCAGCAAGAGAAGCGTGAAGATGGCGTACATGACGGGGGCGTGTTCCTGAAAAAGGCTCGGCCCCGGCCGCAGCCCCTGGGCGATGAACGCGCCCATGAGGATTGCCGCGCTCGGATCCCCCGGGATTCCGAACGTGAGGGTGGGTATCAGGTCCGCTCCCGCGACCGCGCTGTTGGCGGCTTCAGAAGCCGCGACGCCCTCGTAGCTGCCGTGGCCGAACTCTTCCGGTTTTTTGGATGCGCGTTTCGCCGCCGCGTAGCTCACGAAGGTGGCGATGGCCGCTCCCGTACCCGGAATCGCGCCGACGAATGTGCCTATCATGGACGAGCGCAGGATGGTGCGCGCGGAATGCCAGACTTCGATGATTTCCAGCTTCCTGCCCCCGCTCAGGCGCATGGCGTCGGGTGGACGCGCCAAATCGACGGCCCGCTTTTCCGCCTGGATGAAAACCTCGCTCATGGCGAAAAGCCCGATGAGCAGGGGCACCACCGCCACACCCTCGGCCAGGCCGGGAAGGCCGAACGTGAAGCGCTCCCCTCCCGAGACGATGTCCGTACCCACCATGCCGAGTTGGAGTCCGATGAGGGCGGAAAGCACCCCCTTCACCACGGAGGTCCCCGTCACGCTGGAGATGATGGCCATCCCCATGAGCAGGAGCCCGAAAAACTCGGCCGGCCCGAACAGGAGCGCCACCGCGGCCAGCGGAAGCGCCGCCAGGATGAGGACGAGATCGCTGAAGGTATCCCCGATGGTGGAGGAAAACAGCGCCATCTGAATAGCGCTCCTCGCCTCTCCTTTTTGCGCGAGCGGAAACCCGTCCAGACAAGTCGCAGCCGCGGGCGCGGTCCCCGGCGTGTTCACCAGGATGGCGGGGATGGAGCCGCCGAAGAGGGTTCCCTTGTGAATCCCCAGCAAAAAGGGAATGCCCAGCACGGGGGGCATGAAAAAGGAGAAGGGTACCAGGATCGCGGTCGCCATCACGCTGGTGAGCCCCGGAATCGCGCCCACCGTGATGCCCACGAAGACGCCCACCGCTATCATGGCCAGACCCTGCCATGTGAGCGCCATCGTGATTCCCTGGAGTATCTGCTCGAACATATGCGACCTTAATTAAAGAGGCTGCCTTCGGGCAGCGCCAGCTTGAAGGCGAACCAGAAGAAATAATTCACCACGATGGGGAACAGAATGGACATGGAGACGACGTATCGCCAGTCGCGCGTGCCCATAAAGGTGACCAGGATCGCGAGAAAAACGGGAGAACTCGCCAGAAAGCCGAAATACGCCATAGACTCGACGTAGACGTAGCAGAGGACGAAAACGGCGCAGACTTGCAAGAGCGCCCTTTTGCTCGTAATCACTTGCGCGCCCACTTCATTTCTCCTGAGCGCTCCGAACAGGAACACGAGGCTCACCAACCCGAAGGTAACGACGGCCGAGGTGGGAAAAAACGTCGGCAGGAAGACGGCGTTCGAAACTTCTTCGGGCGGAATGGCGTATTGAATCTGGGTGGGAATGATATAGAAAAAGCCGATGAGGCTATAGAGCAGAAAAACGACCGCTGTGTAGACATCGGCTTTTCGCACGTCCGGCCCCCTAAGCGGTTGTGGAATACACGCTGCCCTCCTTCATACCGCCGTCGAGGCCACAGCCTTGATTCCTGGATGCGTCGTCACTCTTGAATCTTACTTTTCGTATGGAAAAAGACTAGCAAGAATCGCCGTGCGTGTCATCCTGAGAAGAGGCTCGAAGGCGGGTTTCTCCCTTTGATTCGAGAGGCCTCTTTGAGGTGGAACCTTAAACCGGCGTGAAAGATTACGTCCGATGTGGGAAGATTCACTATTCACCAGAGAAAACCCCGGAACACGCATTCAAGAAGGAGTGGGTTCATGTCCAGAGTCCCGTTGCTCGGCAGAGAAGGCGCCGAGGGGGAGATCGCGCGCACTTTCGACATCCTGGGTAACTTCCAGCGCAGGCAGGTCAATTCCACCCGGGCGACGGCGCACTCCCCGTTTCTCGCCCGCATTTTCTATCCCCTCGTTCAGACCCTGATGCGCGAGGGGCTCGGCACCGTCCTCTCCTCGAAAATCAAAGAAATCGCCGTCATCAAAACCAGCCAGATGAACGGGTGTGACTACTGACTCGCCCACAACACCGCTCTCGGCCGGGTGCTGGGAATCACGGATGAGCACGTCGCCGCCATCGGCTCGGACGACTACATGGATTCACCGCTCCTCGGTCCTAAGGAGAAAGCGACCGTCCTGTGGGCCGAGCACGTGACGCGAAACACCGCCAAATTCAGGGACGACGTGGCCGGGGAGGTGCAAAGCCATTTCACGGACGCCGAGTTCGTCGAGCTCACCTTCGTCATCAGCTACTTCAACATGCGAAACCGCTACCACGACTCCCTGAAGCTGCCGAACGATGAGGTGGAAATCGTCGAGGACGTGGGCCGTCTTCGACCGGACCCGGAAAAGCTTAAAAAATTCTTACAGGAAGTTTTGGACAACTGGCCGGACGCCTTCCCGCAGCCTAACGAATGAAGGCGTCCATGAATCACTCCAAAGAGAGGAACCCATAAATGGACCGAGGAATCTGGGCGGTATGGTACGACCTTCCCGAGGAAGGTGAAGATGAATATATTTCCTGGCTTCATGAAGCCCATATACCTCAGGCGCTCGCGCGTCCGGGCTACCTGTGGGCGGCGCACGTAAAAAACGTAGTGACGCCCGAGCGTGAGGAGAGAATTCGCGGAGTCGTCCACCACACGGATGATGCGAGCGTCCCCACGGGGGTTCAGTACCTGATGCTCTATGGCGCGCTGGGACCCACCGTGTTTCTCGACCCGAGTCCCGAGCAAATGGCGGAGAAGATGACGAGTGAGGAGCGCGAAATGCTTGGTCGGCGGACGAACGCGCGCTCTTGCGTCTTCATGGAGCACAACCGGGTCGACGGCCCCGAGGCTAAGACCCGCGCGCCGGGCATCGCGCCCGGACCCGGCATCCAGTTCGGAACCTTCAACATCAACGCCGTCGAAAACGAGGACGAACTGGGATGCTGGTACTCCCAGGTGCGGATGCCCCGGTTGACGAGCATGGAGGGGTGCGTCGGCGCGCGGAATCTCGTTTCGGTCTCCGGCTGGGCCAAGCACGGGATTCTCTATGAGTGGGTATCTCTTGAATCCCTGGAGAAAAATTTTGTTACCGAGAAGATACCCCGCTCGCGACAGGCGGTGAGCACCCTGGTGCACGCTCCCAGTTCTCCCAGCGTGGGCGAGCGCATCTGGCCACCTGCGGGGAATGCGTGAATTCTAGACCTGTGTTTTAGTTGATCGAAAACGAGCAATTTCGCTCCAAAACACCATAAGTTATTGATTTCATAGTTAAATTTTAGTTGATGGGTAGTTGATGGAAAAGAGAGTGGCGCGTAGCCCGATAGGGTCAGACCCCGTCCTCGGCCACCACGGTGTTTTGCAGTCTGCCGAGTCCTTCCACCTCGATTTCCACGACGTCGCCCGGTTTCAGGAACTCAGGATTCTCCCGCGCGTAGGCCACCCCGCTCGGCGTGCCCGTCATGAGCAGGTCGCCCACCTCGAGCGTCGTGCCCAGCGAGAGCACGTGCACCAGGGTGGGGATATCGTGGATCATGCTCGCCGTGCTGGCTTCCTGGCGAAGCTCCCCGTTCACCCAGGTGCGGAGCATGACGTTCATGGGGTCGCTGAAATACTCCTTCGGCACGATGTAGGGGCCCATCGGACAGTGGGTATCCATGGATTTTCCCTTCGCCCCCTTGTGCATGCGCTGGCGATCGCGCGTGGGCGTGTCGTTGCCGTTCGCATAGCCGAAAATATGATCATAAACGTCTTGTTTTTCGATGTTGATTCCACCGCGGCCGATGACCACGGTGAGTTCTCCCTCATAATCCAAAGCCTGCGTGGCGCGGTGGTGAATGATTCCGCCCCGATGGGGGAGCAGCGTCGTGTGGGGTTTCGAGAACAGGACGGGATGATCCACGTAGACGGAATCGCGCGCCAGAGTTTTCGCGCCCAGGCCTTCTTGTCCGTGTTCACGGTAGTTCACCCCCTGGCAGTTCACGTTTTTGGGCGGATAGGGGATGGGCGGGAGATACTTCACCTCCGCCTCGCGCAGAAAACACCCGCCACTCTCTTTCTCCTCCTTGAGCTTCGGGGCTTCGGCGAGCATTTCTTCCACAAGGGGGCGAAGCCTCTGCCACTGGACGATGAGGCCTATCATCGTCGAGGGGAACGGCTCCCCCGGACGAAACCGGGCCGAGAGGAGGGGAAGATCGGCCACCGTATCCTCCCCGACCAGCGCGCCGATGCTCCCGCCTCCCCAGGCGGCGCCATACGATAACAATTTCATTGACTATCCCCTCCGAATCCAGGCAACCACAAACAATCGTCACTCATCCAGAATGGCGACCGCTCGCATCGGCCCTCCCGAGCCGTTCCTGATTTTCAGGGGAAGCCCGATGAAGCGGAAAAGGCCCTTGCCGATCAACTCTTCCAGGTTGCACAAACTCTCCATGTGGGTGATGCCCAACTCGGCGCAGGCCTTGTGCACGTCGCTGTTGACGCTGCCCTCAGGACCCGGACGCATGGAGTCGATGCCGAAAGTAACGGTCCCGGCACGGGCAAGCCACTCCGTGGCGGCACGGTTCACGCCGGGGTTGTCGGTGTCTTGCGAAAAGAGGCTCGGAGCCTGGAGACATGGGCGGAATCAATATGTGAGTTTCGAGAATCCCTCGAACAGGTGCGCGAGGAATTTCTCGGACTGGAGAATTCCCGACACCTGCGCGTATTCATTCGCCGCATGTTTTCGCATGGCGTTACACGGCAGCCCGCCGATCCAGGGTACGCCCAACTCTTCCGTCCACAAGGCCACGGGCATCCCCGCCGGGTGCACGGGCCAGACCTCGGGGTCCGCGCCCATATCCGCATGGGCCTGCAGAAAACACTGGATCAGAGGATGCTCGAGCGGCGTTCCGCCACCCGCGTAATGGTTGTTCACGACGAACTCGACGTCGCCGTAACCACCCTCGGCCAGGATGTTGCGGACGTTCTCTATGCGCTCATCGGGGTCTTCGCCCGGCTGAAAACGCATGTTCACCACGGCCTGGGCTTCCGAAGGAATGCTGACCTTCACGGATTTCCCCTCGCCTACGAAGCCCGCCTGAAGGCCCGTGAGGGTGAATTCCGCCTTGAACAGGTGGGAATGAACGGCGGCATGGAAATCATCCTGCCGAAAACGCTTGACCCCCAGGCTTTGCTTCATTCTTTCGGGGTCCATGCGCTCCGACAACCGGCGGCACAAATCTTCTTCGGCGTCGCTCGGCGTCCATCCCTCGCCGTTTTGATAAATCTCCTCCAGTCTTCCCTGCAGATAGGCAATCGCCTCGACGATGTGCTCCGCCGGATTGCCTATCCAGTTGCAGTTGAGCGCGTGAATCTCGTTGCCCACAGGCCCGCCCCAATCTCCGGGACGGCAGAACAGCCTGCCCATCAGGTTGCCCTTGAGACCGAGCGGGACGATCGGCGTGCCGTCGGTCTGCCCCATCGGACAGATCCAGTAGGCCGCGTTCGCCTTTTGCATCTTCTCCTTGTAGCGGGGGAAGAAATCCTTGATGCCGCCGCTGCCGAGTTCGGACGCCTCATGCACGAACATCAGATTGAGCGGGAGCTTCTCGCCTGCGGCGCGCGCCGCGTAGACGGTGTTCATCACGCTGGCGATGCCGGTCTTCATGTCCTCCGCACCCCGGCCCACGATGCAAGGCCCGAGGCCTTCGAGTTCCTGGATCTGGGGGTCGAAGGGAGGGTTAATCCAGTTGGGTTCTTCGGCCGGCGTCACGTCGTAGAGGCCGTGGCAAAGGAGGGTGCGATCTGCTCCCTCGTCGATCAGGCCGTAAACGACGGGAAACTCCGCCGTTTCCACCACCTCCGCCTCTCCGCCGACCTCGATGATCTCATCGGCCAGCATCCGCGCCATTTCCGGGTTTCCCAGGTTCAGGGCGGAGACGCTCGGCTGGCGTATGTACTTCATGAGACGCTCGATGTGGGAAGATTCGAAATCCGCTTCGATTTGCGCGATGACGCGTTCGACATCCATCAGAAAACCTCCTCCTCCCCGGCAGGGGAAAGTCTGGGATTTCAGGGAATCATGAGACCGAGCAGCGGACCGTGCTGCTGCGCTCCGTACACGTCGCGGTCGCCCGGCGCGCCCGAGGTCGGCCCCTTTCTCGGTATGGTGATCTTGATGGCGTTGGCCGCATCGAAATGGACGATCTTCACGTCCTCGGGCGCCATCTCATACAACTCGGAAACGACGCCCGGCGTGAGCGCCTCACTGTCGGCGACCCGCTTGTAGGTCGCCTCGTCTGCGAACAGCAGATCCAGCGTAATGTGCAGGGGGCCTGCGTTCTTGCTTCGCAGCACTTCGGCTAAGTCGTAGAGCCGCTCCATTCTCAGCCCACCTGCGCGAATTCGACCTCGAAGGGTGCGGCGGCGTCTTCGAGTTCCACGAGATGATAGATATGAAACTCATACACCGGCCCCCCCTCGAAATCTGAGGGTGAAAACGGGAAGGCGAGGTTCCCCGCGGTGGCTTTTCTACCCTCGAAGCCGCAATGCAAAAACGTGCTCCGCGTCAGGGACAACACCGCGTTCGCCGTTTGCTGATCCTTCGCGATGGCCTCCATGACCACGCCGACTTCCCGTGGGGCGCCCGGCCCATCCGGCCCCGGTCGTGGGCCGGCCGGAGTCGGTCGGCCCAGCACGCCGTCTCGCCCATAGAAGATGAAGCGCAGTTCGTAGTCCTCGGGTGACAATGTGCCCCGAACCATCTCCGCGACGGTGCTCTTTACGCTCGCCTCCACGTCATCGAGGCTCGCGAGCAGGCGCGGGTCCGTCATTCCGGCCACGGCGATGGTGCGGTATCCCCTGAGGCGCACGCCCTCGATCTTGATTGTGGGGGTTTCGGCGGGCACGAAGCGGCTGCCGCTCACCCGCACGCAGCGCGCGCTGATCTGTTCGAACTCTGAGTTTTTGAGATCGATCATCCCTTCCGGTTCGTAGAACAAATAAGGATCGGGTTGTTCGTACATCATGTGGGCCGCCACGGAGTTGGGCGTCACCCGCATCCCCTCGTTCATCGGTTCGAGCACGAAATGATCTTCACGCAGCGTGCCCAGAATGCAGTCGTTCGCCCCGATGGGCATGGCGCACTGCGCGCCGCACTCGATAATTTTCGCCATGTGGAAGGCGAGGCCGAGATCGAATCCGCGCATCGCGGCGTAAGAGGTGTAGATGGCCGTGTCGCAGGAACGCCCTGCGAGTACGACGTCCGCACCGCCCTCCAGGGCCGTCATGAAAGGTTCCAGGCCCATCTGGCCCACGATGCGGACACTCTCGTCCACCATCTCTTCGGTGAGTTCGGGGAGTTTCCCCAGGGTGCGCGTTCTTTTTTCCCGAACGGCGCGCTTCACGAACTCCTTGTCCATTTCGGAGCGGATCACGGCGAGCTTGAAGCGGTGTCCGTCGCGCCGCGCCAGTTCGTGCATCACGTCGAGCACGCTGTCCACGTGGGGGTTTCCGCCCGCCGTCCCGGCGGAGCCTATGATGTAGGGAATCTTCTTCTTTCTGGCGGCGGCCAGCGAAAAGCCCAGGTCGCGAAGAATCTGCGCGCGCTTGGTGAGTTGGTCGCCGCTACCGAGATAATAGGGCCCCGCGTCGGTCGAGCCGTTGTCCGCCCCCATAATGTGCGGGTCCTGCGCCAGGCCGTTTTGGAGAGAGGCTTCCGGAAACCCGTAGCCGAGATTGCCACAAACGGATAAAACCCTGAGCTCATCCATGCGAGACTCCCGAGATTTTTGGGATGGAAGATAACCGAAACTTACACGATCACCCGCCCGGGGTAAACGCCGCCGGTCATTTGGCAACCGGTAACTCGCTTGTCATACAGACTAATAAAAGTTTATATTTGATGCGGTTGCCGTAACACAGTTGGCAACTCTGTCCGATACGATCAGAACAATTTGAGACACCAAATGACTATAGCGTTCAAGAACCCGCCGATCAACGAGGTCATCTTATCTACATATTTCAACCCTCCATTAACCGATTTTCGCAACGAGCACATCGGTCTTTTTTGGGCGAAAATAAAAGAGGACTTCCCCACGGTAAAACAGCAAGTTCCAATGGGCATAGCACCAGATGTTGGTCCTGTTCCCGAGGAATTTTTCCCAATGCCTCGCTATTGGTTTATTGCGGGGGATGATGTAAGGCTCATCCAGATACAAAAAAATGCCTTTATGTTTAATTGGCGTCGCAGAGACGACAACGCATACCCACGTTATCATGCCGATATCAAACCTGCATTTGATAAATACTATGGCATTTTCGATGAGTTCATTCGAACAGAAGTGAATGTCCCGAATATATCCATCTACGCATGCGAGTTGACCTACGTTAATACCGTGGGACCTTGCGTATATTGGAAAGGCCCGCAAGATACGCCTAAAATCATTCCTGCGTCTTCAACGCTCTCCTCTGGAGTGGGGGGAGGAGAGTCCGCAGGATTTGTCTCTCAATACGCTTTCAACATGACTCCCAATTTACAACTAGTGCTAGGCATACGAGCAGGGACGTTGGAACAACAGCCAGAGACTCATAGGTTGGTATTCGACATCAAAGCTAGCGGCAAACTTGGTGGGGTGTCGAAATCAAGAGCAGACGAGTGGTTCGAGCTTGCGCACGATGCTATCCTCAAGTGTTTTGAGGAAATGACAAGTCCTGACATTCGGAAAGAACACTGGATTCAGCTAGAGGAGACGTCATAAAGCATGGCCGAGACGGCTATATCTCTTTCAGGTAGTTTCTCTCCAGAATCTGTCTCTCAGGAAATAAGGGTGCTTGGCGATCAAATATATTTAGTGCCTGAAGAAAAAGCAGATGTCGAACGAGAGCAGATGAACCATTTGAGGCGTCAATGGAATGCCAGGCTCTCTTATCCCCGAGTTCCTCTCGGCTTTATTGATGACAAACAGGTAACGCCATATGAACGCTTCGTCCAATGCGTTGTGGCATGGCCATCTCAACCCACTTATACGTCTAACTGGGCGTGGACTGAAGAGGGTGAACTACTAAACAGATACGACACAGAACTTGTAGAGAGAGAAACGAAAAAGAGAAATATCTATCTGGCTTATGTGAATCGCATTAAAGAACTTCGTGGCTTTGCTGCAGATGATGATGATTGCTCCGATATAAGAGAAGCATCAGAAACGGATTTTTGGTCGTTCGTTAAGTCTATTCCATTGGCCAAGAAAGCGGGAGTGTTTCTCTTAGACAACGGAAACCTTCGCGCTGTCTGGAAAGGAGACGATAAAACACACATTGGTCTTCAGTTTCTCGGCGACCAGTCTACAAGGTATGTGATATTCAAACGACGACCAGCGTCCGGGAAAGTTTCGAGAGTGAGCGGTATCGATACGCTGGAAGGGGTAAAAAAGCAGGTTCGCGCTTTCGGTATCACGATGCTGGAGAATGGATGACTGGTGACGATTTAGCCAATAAGAACCATGTCGTCCGCTACGTCAAACCATCTCAATTTGATGAAGATGAGGGCGTGCATGGTTCCGCTTTCCAGTTACGACAAAACGAGAGTGGTTTGTCCGTACATTGGATGGACTATTTCGAAGACCTTGCCAAACCACAACAGCTTGATGAAATAAGGCGTTTGTCCAGAATGGGAATACGCAATAATGGGCGATTCGCCGAACTAAACGTAGGCACCACAAAACAACATCTTAAAGAACAACTCTCTGATATTCGCTTCGTACACAAGCCGTTAAACGCCATAGGCAATCATGAGGCCGATCCATCTCATAGCGAGATATTGGGGCTGCCGGATTTCCCGGATGAGGAGTTAATCGGAGACCTGATCGCCAACGAATGTATAGAAGCCATTCACCCGGGATTGAAAGAAAGTTGATTGTCAGCTTTACTCGCTTGAATGAGAGATGCAAGTAAAAGCAAGAAAGCGCCTCTAGACACGAGAACATCCAAGCAAATCGAAGCACCTACTCGCCGAGAAGTTGAAGCTGTGATCTTTTGATAGAGCGATGACGTGCCTTTTGGCCTGATGGACTTGACCGAAAGCGAGGACTTACCCTCATTCTTTCAGGGGTCGCGCTTACGGCTGGACGCGCAGCCGCTCGGGCTCGATGATGGCCTCCACCGTAATCTCGATCATCGCATCCGGGGGGCCCAGCCGGGAGATTTCGATCAGCGTGCTGGCCGGACGGACGTCCTTGAAGTATTTAAAGCGCTCATCGGAATGCTTGTAGTACTCCATGATGTCGGTGACATACGTTGTGGAGCTGACGATGTCGTTGAACGTCGCGCCCGCGTGGGCCAGTCCCTTGCCGATGTTCTCGCACGTCACCCTTATCTGGGTGCGCATGTCGCCCACGCCTACCACCTCGCCGCTCGGCCTTCGGGGCACCTGGCCGGAAAGATAGACGTGGGCGTGGTCCGCGCCATGAATCGTCACCACGGGCACGTAGAGCAACACTCCGTTTTCCACGCGGGACCACATATCGTCGGGCTGCATGAACTGTCTCTGGATCATCTTGTCGCTTCCTCTTTAGGTTTTCATTTAATCCGTTACCCAGGCGGGTCCGCCATCGGACTGCCCCGTGAGCCTGGCCAGCGTCTCGGCCACCTTTCTTTCACATTCGAGAAATTCGACTGAAAGCGCATCGCGCGGGCGCGGCAGGTCGATCTTGATCTCCTCCGCTATCCGCCCCGGACGAGGGGACATCATGAGCACCCTGTCGGAGAGATAGGCCGCCTCGCGAACGCTATGCGTCACGAAGAGCACGGTCTTGTGGGTTTCCATCCATACCTGCACGAGAAGCTGCTGAAGGGTCGAGCGTGTCTGGGCGTCGAGAGCGCCGAAGGGCTCATCCATGAGCATCACATCGGGGTCGAAGGCCAGCGCGCGCGCGATGCCCACCCGCTGCTTCATTCCGCCGGAGAGCCGGTAGGGATAGATGTTCTTGAAGCCCTGGAGCTCCACTAGCCCCAGAAGGCGCTCGACGACGGGGTCGCGCTCGGCTTTGGGTATTCCCTTCATGCGCATGCCGAAGCGGACGTTTCCCGAGACCGTCAGCCAGGGGAAAACGGCGAACTCCTGGAACACGACGCCGCGGTCAAAACCCGTGCCGTCGATGTGGTGATCGTCCAAGACGACGTCGCCCGAGGTTTTGTCATACAGCCCCGCCACTATCATCAGCAGCGTGCTCTTGCCGCAGCCGCTCGGCCCGATCAGGGAAACGAACTCACCCGCGCGGACGTCGAAGTTCACCCCTTCGAGAGCGGTGATGTCCGTGGTCCTCCCCCATCCCTCGTCGATGGTGAAGATTTTTCCCAAATCCTTGACCTGCAGTTTTACAGGGCCCTGAATCGCCAAGACACTCTCCTATCACTGCTTTATTCGCGCAGCGTTCCCCAACGCTGGACCGTGGCCAGCTCGATGCTCCGCAAGAAAACACGCTCTACGATCACGCCCAGGATTCCGACGACCACCACGCCTCCGTACATCATATCCGCCGCCAGGAAATCCCGGGCCGAGAAAATCCGAAAACCAAGCCCCGCCTCGAGGGCGACTATCATCTCGCCGGTCACGACGATGCGCCAGGCGCGGCTGAACGCGATGCGGTAGCCCGCGATCAGGCTCGGCATCGCGCCCGGAACCATCACCTGGAAGAAGAGCGTCATGCCCTGCGCGCCCATGGCCCTGCCCGCGCGGATGAGGGACGCATCCACGGTCTTCACCCCCGTCCATGCGCTCACCATCACGGTGATCATTCCCTCGAACCAGAGCACGGATATGAGGGTGAAATCACTCAGCCCGAACCACAGGATGACGATGGGAAACAGCGCGAGACCCGGCACGGCCAGAAAAAAGTACATCGGCGGCGCGAGAGCCCGTTCCACCGTCTTGTTCATTCCCATCACCAACCCGACCAGGGTTCCCGAAACGATGGCGAGAGCCGCCCCGATCAGGAGCCGGTAAAGTGAAACGTAGATGTCGAGCCAGAGAAGACCGGATTTCGCCTGCTTCACCATCGTGAACCAGATGACTTCCAGTGGTGGAAAAAGGACGGGATGAAGCGTTCCCGAATGCGCGAGCAACTCCCAGAAGATGAGCAACCCGATGAGAGGCGCCGTCATCTGAAAGAGCGCTTTACCGGAGTTTCGGAAAACCACGTTCCAGTTCGGAGGCCCGAGTTTTCTCTCTGTCCCCGGCGCTGCTCCGGGCTGCCCTTGCGCTTTATCGGCCGTCGCCACGAATATTTCCTTTCTCAGCTTCCGAGAGCCGTTATTCGTCCGCTTCCGAGAGCTTCTATTTGTCCGGGCTCGGGCAGGTTCGCGTAGGGGTCCTGCGCGATGGCGGAGGCGTTACGCTCCCGCGTGCACAGATCCAGCGCTGCGAGGGCGAATATTTTTGTCGTGTCCACCAGCGCGTCGACGTGGATGTGCTCGCCGATATCGGCGTTCCAGCCGTAACCCGCCGTCGCCGTTCGGCCCGCCAATCCGTAAGTGATGGTCTGAATGCCGTAGCGGTTCATGTGGGCGGCGTCGAGATAGGAAGTCTTCACGATGATGTTGGGCTTCTCCCCCATGATTTGCTCGTGCGCCTGGATCATCGCCTTGGAAGGCAGCGAATCGACGGGAATGCCCGAGGGCGGATGCGATGAGAACACCTCGACCTTGGCCCCGATGTCGGGCTGCTCTTCGTTCACTTGCGCGATCATCGCCTTGAATTCCACCTCCACGTCCTGAACCCTTTGTCCCGGAACCAAGCGTACGTCCACGTAAAGACGGCACTCGATGGGCGAGCGCGCACAGCGATAAGGCCATCCGCCCTCGATGGCGGCGATGTTCACGTGGGGGCGTTCCCCCAGAAATTCATTGCGTCCCCGGTATTCGGGAATCCATTTCCGGATGGCCGCCTGCACCCTTTCCATCCGCTCAATAGCGCTGGCCGTATAGTCGCCATAGCAGGTATGGCCCATCAGCCCCCGCGTAATGATTTTGAACCACATCGTACCCCCGTGCCAGGGCGCCACCTGCATGCCGGTGGGTTCACCAAGAATGCAAAAATCTGTCAGGTAACCGTGCGAAATGAGGTGGCGGGTACCGACGCCGTAGCCGTCATAAAGCACGTCCTGGTATTGATCGATCCGGTTTTTTTCAATCTCTCCCACGACGGAGGCCAGGACGATGTCACCCTTGAGTTCCACGCCCGCGTCCGCGAGGGCCTTCGCCGCGCCGAGGTAGGCGACATCGGCGCTTTTCATGTTGGCCGCGCCGTTTCCGAAAATCCAGTCCCCTTCGCGAATCGCCTTGTTCTTGTAGCCCGGCTGGGTGAGTTCGGGCTCCTCTCCGGAATAGGAAGTATCCAGATGGCCGTTGAACATCAGGGAATAGCCGCCGCCGGCGCCCGGCGAAATGCCGACCGCGTTGTAGCGGCCCTCGGCCACCTTTTGCAGATGCGCCTCGAAGCCGGCCTCCTCGTACTTCGCGTGCATGTAGCGGGCCGCCTCCTCCTCCGATCCGGTGGGGCTCGGTATATCCACGAGTTCCATGGTGGTTTTTACGAGGAACTCCTCATCTACCGCGTCGACGACTTTCTTTTGAAGCTCATCCATGATTCCTGATTCTCCTCGACTCATTCGATACGCGTGCAAATCCCTCACGCCCCTCCAGAGGGATGAATCATCCTTCCGGAGGGGCAGGGGGAAAAGTGTTTCGGGTTATCTCGCCTTACTTCATCAAATTAAAGTAGGCGTTCTCCACCAACTGGGTGTCGATGTGAGCGGTGACGTCGACGCTCTTGGGCAGCTTGCCCTTCTTCACGCTGACGTCCACACCGTCCTGCACTTCCTTGATATCTCTATGCGTGATCATTGCGCGATCCCAGCGCATGAACCTGTAGAGATTGCTCTTCACCTTCTTGAGGTCGAAGTCGAAGCCCTGGCTCTTCCAGAACTCCTGCACTATCTTCGTGGACTCATCCCTGTTGCGGTTTATGAAACGCATCGCGCGAACGTGGGCGTTCATGAAACGCTGCGCGCCGTCGGGGTTTTCCTTCTTGATGTAGGACCACGAACTCGTCAGGAAGACGGGGGAAGTGTAGCCCAGCAGGTCGTCATATTCCTTCGGTCCCATGACCATCCGGCCCAGGCCCTTGTCGACGATGATCGAACCCCAGGGCTCCCAGGTCAGCCCCGCATCCAGCGCGCCGGTCTCGAAGGCGGCGGGCAGCGAACCGGTTTTCGTGTTGCGGATCTTGAAGTCCTTTTCCGACAAACCGATGCGCGAGAGATACGTCATCCAGGTGGCCCAGGTTCCCGTACCCATCTGCGCGCCCACGGTCTTGCCCTTGAGGTCCATGATCGACTTGGTGGTCTTGTCCTTCATGGGCACGAGCACCATGTTCTGGTTCCCGTAGCGGTTGAGCGCGATGCCCACGACGTCCAGCCCACGGGCGGCGATTTGGCCCACGCGGGAGCCGCGCGTGCTGATGATGTCGGCGGTGCCGCCGATGAGAGCGTCAATCAGCGCGCGGGGGCTCGTGACCCGGCGCTTCACGTTGACCCCCTCGGCTTTGTAAAAGCCCTTCTTTTCAGCGATGTAGGGGATGGCGGCATGCGAGGTGTTGTCGTGAATCAAGTTAATGACGCCTTTCGCGGCCAGCGCATTCGAGGCCATGCCCAATACGACAAACGTTGCAATCAAAACCAGACCGAACTTTTTCATTTTTTCTCCTCCACGATTGAGAACTCACTGCCTCTACGTCATTCAGAGATAAAACGACCAAAACCGACCAAGAGCTCCTTTTTACTCTCTCGCCGGGTGAAATATGGCTAGCAGCTTTACATCCTTCTTTCCTCCCGTCATGCTCCGGTGCATGGTTTTCCGGGGAAGGAAAATACAGTCTCCCCCTCGAAACTCGATGCTCTTATCCTCGAGTTCGTATCGGCCTTCGCCATTGATGATGTAGATGAGTTCGTCTTCTTCGTGATCGTGCCATTCGTGGGTCTCGCCCGGACGAAAAACCGTCAGCCAGGCGTCGACGTTCCAGCCGTGGTCTTCTCGCGAAGTCATCCGCCAGGCTTGCGCCCCGCCGTCGAGAACTTTGTATTTCTGGGTTTCCGGCCTTATCAGGCAGGCTTCGCGTTCGCCCAATCCTCATCTCCCAAGCCGTTACTCGGCGAGCGCGATGAAACCGCCGCTCATGGTTTTGCGAATGATATTCGAAGATGCTATCACTTGACCCGAAAATGTCAATCGCGCGGGCATACCCGAGCTCACCACCCTCAGGTCTTCTTCGCGCGCCCTCTGCGGAAGATACCGTCGTAGAAGGTGAACACGGAGACGGCCATCAGAAGGGTGGCGATGGGGCTTGAGAGAAAATACCAGAACGGCTTGTTCTCAAAGGTGATCAGGGCGCGGCGTAGGTTCTCATCAGCCAGCGATCCCAGGATAACGGCCAGAACCATGGGCGCCAGCGGAAGACCGATGCTCCTCAGAAAGTAACCGACGAAGCCTGCGGCCAGCATCACGTAGACGTCGAACATACTCAGGCGCACCGCGTACGCCCCCAGGATGCAGATAGGGATGATGATGGGCATCAACAAGGTGCGCGGCAGGCTGTAGAGCTTGATCGCCGGCCTCACCAGCAGGAGGCCGAACACGTACATCAGGAAGTTGGCAACGATGAGCGCCCCGTAGATGAAGTAGATGAGGCCGGGATTCTCGATGTTGATGGTGGGACCCATCACCACGTGCTTGAGTTCGAGAGCAGCCATGAAGGCGGCGGCGGGCGGACTGCCCGGAATGCCGAGCGTCAGCGTGGGGAGAATGGTTCCGCCGATGCACGCGTTGTTCGCCACCTCGGCGCACACGATGCCCTCGTAACTCCCCTTGCCGAATTTCGCGCGCTCCTCTGGGCTGGCCCGGCGCTTGCCCACGTCGTAGGCGACGAAGGCGGCGATGTTGCCGCCCGCTCCGGGGATGGCGCCTATCACCGTGCCGATGATGCCCGAGCGCACCGATGAGCGCGCGTAGCGCCACAGCATGGAGAAGGGGGGCACCACCCGGTCTACCTTCTCGGGAATCGCGGATGGTTCTTTCTGGGGCAGCACCCAGAGAACCTCGGTCAAGCCGAAAAAGCCGATGATCACCGGGATGTAGCTGATGCCGTCCTCTAACAGCACGCTCCCGAAGGTGAAGCGCGGAACGCCGTATATGTTGTCGAGCCCGACGTAGGCGATGAGAAGCCCCAGCCAGCCGGATATCCAGCCCTTGAGGGGCGCCTCGCCCGATGTGAGCGTTCCGCAAATGGCGATTCCCCACAGGGCGAGAAGGAACATTTCCCAGGAGCGGAACTGCAGGGCGATGAGGAGAATGAGGGGAATGAACGCCACCAGGAGCAGGATGCCCACCCAGTTCCCGAGAAACGAAGCCACCAGGGCGGTGCCCAGCGCCAGTCCGCCCTCCCCCCTTTGGGCCAGGGGGTACCCCTCGATCATGGTGGGAACGGCGGCGGGCGTGCCGGGAATGTTGATGAGCACCGCGGTGATCGAACCACCGAAAACGCTTGCCGTATACACGCCCAGCAGGAACATGATGGCCACGTCCTGGCTCATCTGGGTGGAGAGGCCGATAAGGAGCACCATGGACATGGTCGTGGAGATGCCCGGCATCGACCCCCAGAGCAGTCCCAGTATGGTGCCCAGAGCGCAGATGAGCACCAGATACGGGTTTAGGGCGTGGATGAGCTGATCGATGAAAAACATAGCCTACCCCGAGCCCGGCAGCGGAATCCGGAAGCCGTAGCGGAACGCGGCGGCCAGAACCATAGTCGACACGAAAGAAACGATGAAACACCGCAGAAAGGGCTTCGGCCAGAAGATGCGGAGTATGATCGC
The DNA here is from genome assembly GCA_965261085.1 of bacterium. GTDB lineage: Bacteria > UBA8248 > UBA8248 > UBA8248 > UBA8248 > Bin107. The sequence goes on along the minus strand of OZ253442.1, from coordinate 1,009,891 downwards.
CAGCATGGGTATGGTTACGGCCTCGAAGCTGCTGAAGCCGAAGCGCCACCCCGCAATCCCCAGCGGGATCGCGACCTCGAACGTCACCCAATCGATGAGAAATATATAGAAAACCACCACGCCCATCAGGATGAGCGCCCATTGATTCTCATAATCGGAAAAATAGCCCCGTAGCCATTCTCCGGGCGAGAAATCCATTTTCGCCCAGGCGCCCTTTTTGCGGGCGCTCACTGCGAGCCCCACGGTCATGGCGAGCAGGCTCAAGCCCGTCAGAATGGGCATGAAACCCGGAGCGGTGAAGATGTTTTTCTCGGGGTTGGGCATGAGCAGCCCGAGGATGATGGCGAGAACCGCCACGGCGCCCACAAGGATCGCCACCGCCAGGTCCTTTCCCGGGGTAGCGGCATCCGAGCCGGGGAAACTTTCCGGCTCATCCGCGGCTTCTGTAGGCGGATGGGTCTTGCGGTCATCGTCGTTCGAAGAAACCATGCAATTCTCTCGGCATAGAAACAGAATAAAGGAATACGGCCTCCCCGAACGGGCCGCCTCACTTTTCGAGCGGCCCCGCTCGGGGCAGGCACTGTGCGATAAGCCGTCTAGCTCATACGGGGTTTGTATCCCTTGGGCGGCCACCAGGCATCGAAATCCTTCGGAGCTGGAAGGCCGAGTTCCTTGGGTCCGCGCACCTTTTTGCCAATGTGCTTCTGCAACTTCAACAGGGTAGTGGCGCTCAGGCTCTCGAGTTGCGCGGCCCGGCGATCCGCGTCCGCGCCCACGCGGATGTCGCTCTGGAAGTATTTGCGCTTCGCAATTTTCCCGAAGGCTTCGGACTTGGAAGCCGCGATCCACGCCGGTTTTATCTTGTTGAGCACTTCGACCGGCGTCTGCCGCCTCACTGCGATGCTGTAGGTTCCGCCCATGGGCGTCAGGGCCTTGAGCGCGGGTATGTAGTTGACGATGGTGTACGCCTTTCCGTAGTCCGGGATGTCCAGATCCTTTGGACCCGTGTGCATGAGGTTGCGCAGTTTGCCCGCCCGCAGGAACTCGACGTGCTCGTGCACGCCGCCACCCGCGATATCCACCTCGCCCTGCAGACCTGCGACGGTCGCCGGTTTTCCGCCTTTATAGGGGACGAAACGCAACTCGATTCCGGCGGCGTCAGCGACGATGGCGCCCACTTCGTGCCAGATGCTACCCACGCCCGATGTCGAGATGGTGAGTTTGCCGGATTTCTTCTTGGCCGCGGCGACCACGTCATTGAAGGTCTTGAAGGGCGAATCGGGCCGCACGGACCAGCTCGCGAGCGAGGTCGCCGCCGCGAAGTGTTGCCAGTCAATCCACGCCGCCGAATCCGTGTATCCCATCGGGCGGACGAACTTGTTGTAGTTCGCAGCGCCCAGCCACGTGTAGCCGTCGGCCGCCTTGTTGAGCACGTAGCGGGTGGCCACGCCTCCCACCGAGCCGGGACGGTTGATGGCGTTGACGGCCCAGCCCGTGGATTTCGCTATCTCTCCCACCAGGGTGCGGATGACGGTATCTGTGCCCCCGCCCGCCGCGTACATCACCACGGTCGTGATAGGGCGCGCGGGCCAGTTTGCGGCGCTTGCCTCGGGCGTCGTGAACACCATCGGCGCCATGGCCGCAGCGCCTGCGACGCCAAGGGTCTGGATGAAGCTCCTGCGCGTTAGATCGGATGATTCGGGAATGATTATTTCGGGATGCTCATGAAACTCGTTGCTGGACATGATGCTCTCCTCCGGTTGAGATGAAACGGCCGCTCAAGACGAAACTGCGGCCGACCACGACCCATCTGACGCACTATCCACCCAGGATCTTGCGCTTGTATTCACCTTTTCCGACTTGGATTGATTTTAACATGAAAGGCGGGCGCCGCCAAATTTTCGTTTTGGGGATCCGCCTGGGAGCGGCCTTTCAGACGCAGCGATATTGTGTAGAATCGCCCTCTTGCAGGAAAACCGAGAGATGGCCGTTCACCCAATCGTAACGCGGCCAACACCCAACCGTAGCCCGGATGTGATAAAATGCCGCGAATGCGAAAAGCAGATGAATCCCACCTCACCAGAAGGAAACACGAGATATGAAGCTAGGCGTATTGACGGGGGGCGGAGACTGCCCCGGCCTCAACGCGGTCATCCGCGCGGTGACGGCATCGAATTTTCATCGCGGGAGCCATACGCTGGGCATCCGCCGGGGCTGGCGCGGCCTGGTGGAGGGAGATTTCGTCGAAATCACGGGCCCGATGATCTCCGGCATCCTCGACAAGGGGGGCACCATTCTGGGCTCCTCGAGAACGAACCCCACAAAAGACCCGGCCATGCTCGAACAACTCAAGGAAAACTGGCGCGCATCGCGCATCGACGGCCTCATCGCCATCGGGGGAGATGATACGCTGAGCGTCGCCGCCTTCCTGAACACCGAAGGCATGAACGTCATCAGCGTACCCAAGACGATAGACAACGACATCGGCTTCACGGACTACTCGTTCGGCTTCCACACCGCCGTCGGCGTCATCACCGACGCCATCGACCGCCTGCGCACCACGGCGGAGGCGCACGACCGCGTCATCATCCTGGAAGTCATGGGACGCCACTCGGGCTGGCTCGCCACCTATGCGGGAATCGCCGGCGGCGCGGACCTCATCCTCGTGCCCGAGCGGCCCTTCAATATCGATGAGGTGGTCTCTGTTCTCAAGGCGCGCTTCGCACGCGGGCGCAACTTCGCCAACGTGGTCGTGGCCGAGGGCGCAAGGCCCGAAGGGATAGACAACTACATCACGCGCAGCGAGGCGGTCGATGAGTTCGGGCACGTGCAGCTCGGCGGCGTCGGCGAATACCTCGCCCAGCAAATCGGGGACAGGATGAACGTGGATACGCGCGCCGTCATCCTGGGGCACATCCAGCGAGGCGGCTCGCCCGTGCCCTACGACCGGGTGCTGGCGACGCGCCTGGGCGTGCGGGCGAGCGAACTCGCGCACGAGGGAACCTGGGGCGTCATGGCGGCGCTGCAGGGACGCGATATCAATCCGGTGGCGCTGGAAAAAGTCCTCGGCAAGGTGAACACGCTGCGGGAGGACTTCTTCGGCGCCGCGGAGCTGTTCTTCGGATAACTTCCCGCGCATTTCCCCGCAATTTCCCGCATTTGCCGGTGCGGCGCTCGCTTGAGAACCCGTATACTCGGCAAAGTATCGAACGCGGAGGGAGGTGCGCCCGCTTCGGGGGCGGATTCGAGAGATTTATTTATCGAAAACCATCGTGAATTTATCTATATTTATCGATATTTTCATGAATTCGGCGGAGAAGAAGCGTCTGCGCGCAGGGAGGTGGAACGAATTCACGCCGACACCCGAATATCTGAAATTCATAAAGCGCCTATGACCTCGGTTTCGATCCGCCGCTGTTCACGGACGCCGTTTCCCTGTCGCGCTTCCACCTGCGCGATCCCCTGTTCGTGATGGCCCTCGCCGCACGGGCCGCGGAGCGAGGCGCCGCCGAAGGCTGGTCGCCCGATCCGATTATTGCGAAAATAGTACGATTCTCCTAAAATCCCCCCCAGAATCATCGGGAGGAGAGGAAGGGTCGTTTTTTCGGGCCATTCGCAGTTATTTTTGTCCGACCAAAGAGGAGGCTCCGATGCGGGCCATGGTGCTGCATGAATGGGGAGGTCCCCTGACGCTCGAAACGGTGCCCGACCCGGCGCCGGGTATCGGAGAAGTCGTGCTGCGCGTGCGCGCCTGCGCGCCGGATCAGTTCGACGTGACCATCCGCGCGGGCCGGATCGGCGGAAAGCTGCCCCTCATCATGGGGCACGAGATCGCGGGCGAGGTGGCCGCGCGGGGGCCGGGCGTCGAGGGATGGGAGGAGGGCGCCCGCGCGGTCGTCCACGCCTATCTCACCTGCGGGCGGTGCCGGTTTTGCCTGCTCGGCCGGGTGACCCTCTGCGAGAATTTCCAGGGCTACTTCGGGGTGCATCAAGACGGCGGCTACGCCGAGTACGTGCGGGTCCCGGCGGGGAACCTGTGCGCCATTCCGGAAGGAGTGGGGTACGCCGAGGCCACGACCATCGTGAGCCCGGTGGCGACCCCGCTCAAGGCCATCAAAACGCGCGCGGGCGTGCGCCCGGGGGATGACGTGGTCGTCGTCGGCGCCTGCGGCGGTGTGGGAATTCACGCCGTCCAGATCGCCAAGGCCTTCGGCGCGCGCGTCATCGCGGTGGACATCGACGACGCCAAGCTCGCCCGGGCCCGGGAGCTGGGCGCAGACCACGCGGTGAACGGCCGGGAGGAGGACTTCGCCGCGGTCGTGAGAGAGGTCACCGGCGGCAAGGGAGCCGAGGCCGTGCTGGAGTTCGTGGGCACGGAGCAGACGTTGCCGAAGAGCTTCGCTTCGCTGACGAGGACGGGCGTCCTCGTCGTTGTGGGCTTTCAGCCGGGAACGGTCTTCGCGTGCGACCCCACCCGCTTCGTGGACGATGAGATCACGGTAACCGGCTCGCGCTACGTGAATCGCGCGGAGTTGGCCGAGGCCGCCGCCTGGGTCGGGTCGGGCCGGGTGAAGCCGGTCGTTTCGGGGACGTACCCCCTGGCCGAGGTGGAGAAGGCGCTGGCCGACCTCTCGGAAAACCGGGTGGTCGGTCGAGCGCCGGTTCTGATCGATTCGTGAGCGCGCGTCCCGCGTAGCTTGCCTGTCAATCGCGACTGAGGAAGGAGCGATTGCTCGCGGATCGGCAAAGCATCGGTTCGCAATTCCTCGCTCCTCGCTTGGAAGAATTCCTCCTTCTTCAGTCGGAATTCACCCCCCACGCATCAGCCTTCGCACAAATCGCTCGGCTTCTGCGACAACTCCTCCTTCATCAGTCGAAGTTGACCCGCATGTTTCCCGATGACGAGACGGCGGAGGCATGGTTCATCAAGGCGCGCTGGCCCGTTGGCGTGTGCTGCCCTGAATGCGGGAGCCTGAATGTTCAAGAGCGAAAGACCCACAAGCCACAGCCCTTCCGTTGCCGCGATTGCCGCAAAGATTTTTCTGTAAAGACGGGAACGCTCATGCAAGGCTCGAATCTCGGACTTCAAAAGTGGGCGATTGCGATTTACCTTTCCACGACGAACCTCAAGGGCGTATCATCCATGAAGTTGCACCGCGATCTTGGAATCACGCAAAAGAGCGCGTGGCACATGGCGCACCGCATTCGGGAGACGTGGCGAGACAACGCCGGGTTGTTTTCCGGCCCCGTAGAAGTGGATGAGACCTACATGGGCGGCAAGCGCAAGAACATGCCGAAGTCCAAGCGGGAGAAACTGGAAGGCCGGGGAATCGTTGACAAGGCGATTGTGGCAGGCGTAAAAGATAGGGATACGAACAAAATCAAGGCGAGCGTGGTGGAATCGACCGACGAGAGCACCTTGCAGGGATTCATCCAGCGCCACCTGAAGGATGGAGCGAAGGTGTATACCGACGACCATACCTCATATCAAAGCATGCAAGGATTCGACCATGAATCCGTGAAGCACAGCGTCGGCGAATACGTGAAGAAGCAAGCCCATACGAACGGCGTTGAATCCTTCTGGGCCATGCTCTAGCGCGCTCACAACGGCGTTTTCCACAAGATGAGCAAGAAGCACCTTGAACGATATGTATCCGAGTTCGCGGGTCGCCATAACATCCGCCCCATGGACACCATCAACCAGATGGAATCCGTGGTTCTCGGCATGCACGGCAAGAGGCTACGCTATCAGGACTTGGTGGCGTAGAAGACACCACCAAGGGTTTAACGTGTTTGACATTTTGTGATTTTTATGGCAAAATTAAAGAACTTATTAACAACAAAACAAGAAGCAATTCACACCCCAAAAAAAATTTATGCACACCCGGGAAGGGTGTGTCAAGAGGAAGGCACATATCGTGCCTCGGTGTCGGTGTGAAAGTTCGCCCAACACCTCTTGGGGGGGCAAGAGGATGAAACCTGAATTTCGGGAAGACAAAGCGACCCAGGCGGCATGTATTCTGATCCAGAAAGAAGGCGGAACCATGAGTTACATGAAGCTGATAAAGCTCTTGTATCTTGCGGATCGCAAAAGAATCCTTGAGAGAGGGCGACCCATCACTTTTGATGATTATTATTCCTTACCGAAAGGTCCTATTTTGAGTCGAACCAAAGATTTGATAACCGATGGTCCACTTCCTGGTGCTGACTCTTTTTGGTTAAAACATATTGCTGAACCCAAAAATTACATGGTTTCAATCAAAAATAAAGATTTCACAACGGATAGCCTCTCAGAAGCTGAGGTGAACACCCTTGAACAAATTTACGATGAATTTGGAGAATTTGATAGATGGGCTCTTGTGGACTGGTGCCACAAAAATCTTGAAGAGTGGCAAGATCCAAAAGGTTCTGCGATCAGGATTGAATATCGTGATATCTTGATGTTCGGAGGGAAAACCGAAATGGAAGCCAGCATAATCGAGGTTGAGCTTGATGAAAGTAGATATATCGATAGTATGTTTGGTGCGTAAATGCCGATATCATCCGGAGACACTTTTCGCAGAGCCCTCGAACACGAACAAGCGGACCCCCACCGCCACCTATGGATCGTTCTCACAGACCCTGATGATGGGGATCCTCCCAAGGTTGTAATAGTAAACATGACTTCTCACAGATTTGGTTCGGATGAAACCGTCATTCTTAATGAGGGGGATCATTCCTTTATTTACCGCAAGACTGTAATAAATTATATAGATGCAAAATTTAGTGACAGCAATAAAATTGATGAATGTATCGAAATGGAAATCGTTATACTCAACCAACCTGTTCGATCTGAAATCCTCAAGAAAATCAGAGATGGGCTACTAAAATCTCCAGATACCCCAGCAAATATCAAGAATTACTGTCAAGACAATTGGAGTGATATGGTATGCGGAGACTGAAACTATATAACAAGGAAGTGGAGGGAAGGACATAGACAAGAAGCCCCTCAGAGGCCGCCCACCCGAAAAGAAGATGCCGCCACCGATACCGGACACTCCCGAGAACGTGGCCCGCGCCATCATGCAAGGCCCGCCGAAGAAACGATGGGACAATCTCAAGAAGTCCGCCAGCTAAAGCGGCTTGGGTAAGATTGTATATAATTCCCTCTTGAAACCATTCTTGGTCGGCAAACCCCTCAAAGGGTCAATCCCGATTGATGAATGAGGGATTGACCCCACCGATTAGGTGATCGCCGGCGTCCAGTTGTATATCCGCTGCAAGGCGCCTCCCATGAGATCTGCGCGCTCGTCATCGCTCAGGCGGTTCGTGAGGCGGAACGGCGTGACACCCTGCTCGTAGGTCAGCAGATTGACCGCGCGGGTCCAGTCGGTGCCCCACAGGCACCGATCAAAACCGAATGCGTCGAAGACCCGGCGGAGCGGGTCCCAGAGATCCTCGTAGGGGTAGGGTTCGCGGGACAGCGTGCAGGCGCCGGTGATCTTCACGGCCACGTTGTCGTGAGCCGCCAGCTCCAGGAGCTTGGGGAGGTCGGCGAAGGGCTCAGGCGGCGCCGGCGGGTCGAAAGGCTGCGGCAGGCCCAGGTGATCGATGACCAGCATCGTGCTCGGGTGCTCGCGCGCATACCGCGCGACATGCTCCAGCAAGCCCCAGCACATGAGATTGACCGGCAGTGAGGCGCGGGCGGCGGCGGCGAGAACCCGGTCGATGCCCGGATGGTGCGGATCGAGGGGCAGGCCGGGGTTCAGCATGATCCGGACCCCCACCGCCCCCTCCTGCGTGGCCCAGTCGTCGATCGTTTCCGCCGCGGCGGGATCGGTCGGGTCGACCGGCTTGATCAAGGCGAACCGGCCCGGATGCGCGGCATGAACCTCGAGCGCATAGCCGGCATCGTAGCGGTACAGGGCGAACGGCGAGATCAACACGGCGGCGTCGACGCCGACCGCATCCATGGCCGCGACCATGCCGTCGCCGGTGACCTCAGGCGGTCCCGGCAGAACGCCCGCCCACGGCCGCCCCGGGAGATCCCTTTCATAGGCGTGGACCTGAGCGTCGATCATCAGCATGCCATCTATCCCCGTTCCCGGCGGGTAAGGGCGCAATGATTCCGTTTCGCTACGCTACCACATCGGCCATTCGAAGCGAACGGCTCCTCAGGGTCTCACACCCCCGGGTTCCGGCCGGGATAAAACCCGGAAAAGCGTTTTGGACCAGTACGGTGCTTGACCCGACCGTTCGTGCGGTGCAGCTTCGCGTCCAGAAACCAGCCTGCTAAACGCCGTTGAAACCCCGATATTCCGAGCAAAAAGCGGCCTGAAAACCGACCTTTTTTCCGGGCGCAAAAGGGCTGGAAAATCAGGTGATTTCCCCCCAAAAAAAATGTTTGCAATTTTTTTCATCTCGACCCACATTTACCTTGTCCGGCTGCACTGCTTCGGTGGGACTGGTGCTGCTTACAGTGGGATGGTAAATGCGCGAAAGACGCCTCCGCAGCGGCCGCTTCGAGTTCAGCAAGACTTCCAGCCGCCGTTGCGCTCAACGCTTACGAAAGAGCGAATGATAGTGAAAACACGGACGCGACCCGTCATCATCGATCAGGCGGATTTGCCTTGGGAAGGGTGGGAGGATACCGATGTCGCCGCACGCAGCGCCATCCGCTGGAAACTCTTGACCGCGGGCGAACGCACGGAGAGCGCCGGGCTCGTCATCGGCATCGCGGAGATCCCGCCGGGCGAGCGGCTCTTGCTGCATCACCACGGGCCGGAAGAGACCTATTACATCGTGCAGGGGCGCGGGCGCATGGAAATCGATGGCCGTGCGGCCGACGTCGGGCCCGGATACGCCGCCTATATTCCGCCCAATGCCAAGCACACGTTGCGCTGCACCGGCGCGGAACCTCTCTTCCTGGTGTTCTCGTTCGCGCGAGACCGCTTCGACCAGGTCGACTACCACTTCGACGAATAGCGCCTCGCCGTCATCGGCCAGCGGGCAACCGCCCGATGCGCGGGGCGAGCTTCCGCGCGGCGGTGGAGAAGCCGAGCATGGCGTGAGCCGTAATCACCTGCAAAAATATGTGGATGAGTTCTGCTACCGATACAATCTGCGGGGAATGATTCAGACTACACCGTCACACTTACAATGAACCGGGCTCTGGGGTTGTGAACATGATATTTCTGGTCAATTTCTATCGCCCGCTGAATTGGGATGCTTACTTGGGATATCCACCCATCTCGATCAAGGTGAATATCCCAAGCTGGGTCTCCCATGCCACCTGATGCGAAAGGAGTAACCGAGCCATGTTAAAAACAATCACGCTCATCGTTTCCCTGATGCTTCTCGCTGCACCAGCCATCGCCGACAAACAAAATCGAGGCACACCCGCCGAGGCCCAGGCCATGGTGGCAAAAGCCATCGCCCTGTTCGATAAAGTAGGTATGAAGGCAGCATTTGATCGCTTCAACAACCGACCTGGAGCCGATTTCAAAAAGGGTGACCTATACATGTTCGTCGTGGATAAGGCGGATAGAAACGTACTACGCATCGTTGCCCACGCTCATGACCGCTCGCTCATAGGAACCAACGCCGTCGCCATTATTGATCCCAACGGTCTCAACGTCGGACAAGCCGTTCTCGCCAAGGCCACGACAAATGGCGCATGGGTGGATTACAGATGGGAAGATCCACTCACTGGCAAAGTCGTTCCAAAATCCTCATGGGTCGTACTCCACAATGGCTACATTTTCGGTTGCGGCATCTATAAGCAGTAAAGGTGACATGGCAGACAACGGCCTTGAGCGTGCAACCGAGATGGGGGACCTGCCGATGCCCGGCACCGAGGTCTGGATGGCGCTTTGCGGTCTCGCCTTGTTCGGAACGGCCATCGCGTATGTCGTGTTCTTCGAGATCCTCACGCGCGCCGGAGCCGGCAACGTGATGCTGGTCACGCTGCTGATGCCCGTGACGGCGCTTCTGCTCGGGAACCTGTTCCTCGCCGAACCCATATTCGTGCGCGAACTGGCCGGTGCGGCGACAATTGGCTTGGGGCTGTTGTTTATCGACGGCCGGCTGCCCCGCAGGGCGATGCGGGTCACATCCAAGCGATTGGCCGTCCGTGGCAGGCGCTGAGCCGAGCACGCCCGTCCCGCCATCGCCTACAGAACCCTCGAAAGCATGGCTGGCGGTCACCCAAACTACCGCCTCGACGAACCGCTCCCTTGCACCTCCAACTTCGCGCCGAGTTGAAATTCCCATGGCGCGCTCCAGACTATCGGTGCGGCCGGGGGCGGCTCCTCCAGGTTGATGGGTCGCCGGCCCATATGGCGGCCTGCGGCGGGAAGGAAAACGAGATCGGTAGATGCCGCTTGGGCGCCGTCGAGCCGGAGGATGCCGCGCGGATCACCCTTTGCCCGCCAGTATTTCCCAGAAAGCGCTGACCAGGAACAACAGAGCGGCCGCCACGACGATGGAAGGCCCCGCGGGGGCGTTCCACTGAAGAGAGGCCCATAGCCCCCCCACCACGGCGATGACGCCCGCGAGGATCGCGAACACCGCCATCTGCTCGGGCGTTTTGGAGAATCGCCGGGCCGCCGCCGCCGGTATGATGAGCATCGAGGTGATCAGCAGAATCCCGATCAGCTTCATGGCGATGGCGATGACGAAGGCGATCAGGAGCATGAAGGTGAGTTTCACGGCGAAGGTCGGGACCCCCTCGGCGCGCGCAAGCTCTTCGTTCACCGTGATGGCGAGAAGACCGCGCCATATCCACGCGAGCGCGCACAAGGCAGCCGCGCCGCCGGTGTAGATCCACCACAAATCCACCGGGCCGACCGCGAGGATGTCTCCGAACAGATAGCCCATCAGGTCCACCCGGAGCGTTTCCATCAGGCTGACGGCGATGATGCCGACGGAAAGCGCCGTGTGCGACAAAACGCCCAGCAGCGTGTCCGTGGGCAGTTTCCTTTGGTTCTGGAGCAGGAGAAGGACCAGCGCGAGGCCGATGCAGGCGGCCAGTGTGCCGAGCCGCAAGTCGATTCCGAAGGCGAACCCGATCGCCACTCCGAGCAGAGCGGTGTGGGACATGGAATCCCCGAAATAGGCCATCTTGCGCCAGACGATGAAACACCCGACGGGGCCCGTGACTATGGCGACGCCCACCCCGCCCAGGAGTCCTCTGAGCATGAAATCCTCCATCAGGCGTCTCCGTGAGGATGGTGATGGGCTTCTTCCGGCTCTATAGGGAGTATCTCCCCTTCTGGTCCGTGAACATGGTCGTGCCGATGCGTGTAAACGGCCAGGGTCTCCGCCGCCTGCTTTCCGAACAGGGCCAGGTATTCGGGGTGATTGCTCACGGCTTGTGGATGTCCCGAGCAGCAGATGTGCTTGTTGAGGCACACTACGCGGTCGGTGAACGCCATGACGAGGTGGAGGTCGTGCGAGATCATGATGACGCCGCAGCCTCTGTCGTTCCTGATCTTCGAGATCAGGCGGTAGAGTTCGGTTTGTCCGTTGATGTCCACGTTCTGGATGGGCTCGTCGAGAACGAGCAGTTCGGGGTTGCGCAACAGGGCGCGGGCGAGCAGGACGCGCTGGCGCTCTCCGCCGGAGAGGTTCTGGACGGGATGATCCAGTAGGTTTCTCGCGCCCACCTCTTCGAGATGCTCCTCCATCTGCTCGCACGATGGTTTTTGCGTGAGGCTGAGCAGCCTGCGCACGGTGAGGGGAAGCGAGGGGTCCACCTCGAAAACCTGGGGCAGGTAGCCGACCGAGAGACCCTCTTTTCGGCGAACCTCGCCCGAGTCGGGCCTGAGAAGTCCGAGCAGCACGCGGACGAGGGTGGTTTTGCCCGCGCCGTTGGGGCCGACGAGGGTGAGGATTTCACCCCCCGATATTTCGGCGTCTATCCTCTCGAGAACCGGCCCCGCGCCGAAGCTCAGGTGGATGTTTTTCGCGGAGATGAGAGGTGGTCGCCCGCTAATCATCGAAACACTCCGGGCACTGCCCGCTGATCTCCACGACGGGCGTGTCGACCTGAAAACCGGCCTGGGTGGCGCTCGCCTCGATCGCCTCGCCGATCTCTTCGCTGTGCGTCTCGGCCACGGTTCCGCAATCACGGCAGATGAAGAACTGGGCCTTGTGGGCGTCCCCCGGCATGGCGCAGCCCACGAATGCGTTCAGGCTCTCGATGCGGTGTATGAGGCCGTGTTCCAAGAGAAAATCCAGCGCCCGGTAGGCCGTGGGCGGGGCGTTTCGCTCACCGGCGGCGTTCATGCGCTCGAGCACGTCGTAGGCGCCCAGGGGCGCGTGGCTCTCCCAGACGATCGCCAGCACCCGTCGCCTGAGCGGCGTGAGCCGCACACCTCGGGTCCGGCAAAGCGCTTCCGCCTGACTCAAGGCATCCTCGATGCAGGCCGCATGGTCGTGACCATGCTCGGGGAATTGTTCTTTTTTAATGGTCATAAAATTTCCTTGACGAACAAAATTGTAACGTTATAGTATAACATAACTTTTTTCCATTCAACCCCTACTCCGAAAGGAAACAGTGATGAGATACGGACTCGTCGGCATGGCCCTCGCAATCGTCCTCTGCGTGCAACCCGCGCTCTCCGCCTCTGCGGCGCCCCGCGTGGTGGTCTCCATCAAACCGCTCCATTCGCTGGTCGCAGGCGTCATGAAAGGGGTCGGTGAACCATATCTTTTGATGAAAGGCGCCGCCTCGCCGCATACGTTTTCGCTCAAACCATCGGACGCCAGAGAGCTCGAGCGGGCGCGCGTGATTTTCTGGGTGGGCGATATTCTCTCACCCGGGCTGGAACGGCCCCTCGAAGTTCTTCCGAAAAAGGCGGAAGTCATCGCCCTGGCGGAAGTGAAGGGATTGGGCGTAAGGAAGCTGAAGCTCAGAGAGGGCGGCTTGTGGGAAGGCCATGAAATTCGCCATCACGGCGATGAAAACCGTGAAGAGGCGCGCAAAGAGGCCATGGGCGATCATCATATGGACAAAAACAAGGACGAGAAACATCATGACGAGGAGAAGCGCAAAGAGGATAAACACGGCCCGGTGACTCATGAACATTTTGATTCGCACATCTGGATCGACCCCTTGAGCGCCCGTAAGTGGGTATCCGCCATCGTCCATGAACTCGAAGAGGTGGACCCCGGGAACGGAAAAAAATACGAGGCGAACGCGAAAAATCTCAAGGCCGGGCTCTATGATTTACACACGGAACTGGACCGGATTCTCGACCCCGTGAGAAACGCGCCCTACATCGTCTTTCACGATGCGTATCAGTATCTCGAAAAACGCTACGGGCTGAACGCCATCGGCTCGATTGCCGTGTCTCCCGAGAAAAAGCCGGGTACGGCGCGACTGGTCGAGATTCGCAAGAAGATCAGGGGCCTGAAGTCGATTTGCGTGTTCACCGAGCCGCAGTTTCAACCCAAGCTGGTGCAGACCGTCATCAGGGGCACGGCCGCGAGGATAGGCGTGCTGGATCCACTGGGAGCAAAGGTTCCCGCCGGGGAGGATGCGTATTTCACCCTCATGCGCGCGATGGCGAAATCTCTCAAGACCTGTCTTTCAGGGAAATAATCTGAGGCGGCGCCATCCCGGAGAATATGGAGCGAGCCGCCCCGGTTCCCCGCATATCCTCAGGAGCCCGCCGGGATGCGCGGGAGTGACAATGAATCCGCTTGCGTTTTGATTACAGACTGCGGGAGGCGTGTTCCGGACAAGATCGAAAAAATAAATACTCATCATAATATCAACAGGATAGAATGATTTCATGGCCGATGAAGATGGCTAGATGTATCTAATTGGCGGAGAGGGAGGGATTCGAACCCTCGAGGCGCCTTTTGGGCGCCCATACGATTTCCAGTCGTACTCCTTCGGCCTCTCGGACACCTCTCCGCGGGAGTGGGGCCGTCGCGTGAATGCGTGAATCGGCCATGCGGAGATTTGTATATCACGGACAATGCTGAACTGTCAGTCCGTCATTCATTTTTCGCCTTGACTTTTCCTCTCACTTTTTCGATGATCCCAAGTACGTCAGAAAGGAGGTGATTCCTAATATGAAAATACACTGTAGGGACGAGGTGACCGGAACCTAGGGGAGAGAGCCCTGAGGAGATTCTTGGGTTCTTCTTCGCCCAGGTGAATCCCCACCAGTCACCGAAAGATGTGAAACCCCGGTCCGAGAGGGCCGGGGTTTTTCACGTCGCGTCACTTGCGAAACTTTCACTTTTCACACAATCTGTTTCCAGGGATAAGGAGCGCGTTTCATGTCTCAGACGAGTTGGACGGTCTATCTTTCAGGAGAAGTGCACACCGACTGGCGCGAGCGAATCACCGAGGGCGCGGAAAAAGCGGGGCTGCCGATCACCTTTCTCGCCCCCGTCACGGACCACGGCGCGAGTGACGACTGCGGCGTGTCCATCCTCGGCGATGAGGAAAAACCGTTCTGGAAAGACCACAAGGGCGCGGGCGTGAACGCCATCAGAACGCGCACGCTGATCGAGAAGGCCGACGTCGTGGTCGTTCGCTTCGGCGAGAAATACAGGCAGTGGAACGCCGCGTTCGACGCGGGCTACGCGGCGGCTCTGGGTAAAGCCGTCATCACCTTGCACGACCCGGGCCACACCCATGCGTTAAAGGAAGTCGACGCCGCCGCCATGGTCGTGGCCGAAGAGCCCGAACAGGTCGTGCGGATTCTCAACTACGCCATCAACGGAACTTTATAGCGGGCATACATATTCACCCTTCTCCGGGGTTTTCGCCTGCGCGCAATCATCCCGAATCAGCGCGGTATACGCCGCTCCCCCCTTGGGCGCGGGACGCATATATGGGGCTGTTGAAAAAGCCCCCAAAGAAATGACTCCCCCCTTGAGGGTCGGGCTTTCCGAGGGGAAAGTCCGTCGGTGAGCTAAGGGCGTAAGACCGCAAGCGAACCGGTGGGGGGTGAATTCCGACTGAAGAAGGAGGAATTCTTCCGAGCGAGGAGCGCGGAATTGCGAACCGATATGTTCCTCGTTCCTAGGCTTTCGCAAACTCTCCCTCTTCGGGGTTGTTGAAAAACCCCCTCAAGGGAAAAATGCCTGCGGCGCATTCGCCGCCCTGGCACGTAATACCTCCCTCGTCGGTCTGCAAACGCTCGTTCATCGGGGTTGTTGAAAAAGACCCCTTTGTCAAGGGAGCAACCCCCCTGTCCCCCCTTGTCAGGGGGGTAAAGGCGATGCCCCCCGACGAGGGGGTGGAAGAAAAGCCCCCCTGAGAAGGGGGGACAGGGGGTTGCTTTTACCAGTCGAAAGGGGTGTCCCCTCTACTCTCTAAAAAGGGGTCTTTTTCAACAGCCCCTCATCACTCGCGTTTGACCCGCGACGACACTCCTCCCTCATCCCGAGTAGGCGCGCTCGCGCGCCGTATCGAGGGAGAGCCGGGGCGCATCGGGAGCGCGTCGAAGGGGAGCGCCCCTCGATACGCCGCCTTCGGCGGCTACTCAGGGTGAGGTCGATACGGTGGCCATGAAAGACGAGGGTTTGACGCGACCGATGAGGGAGCGTCAAGTGCGCTCGCTCCCGAAACAGGGTTATTCAACAACCCCTCTTCGGGCGCATGGCCTTTACCCCCCTGACAAGGGGGGCCAGGGGGGCTTTTTCAACAACTCCATATGCGTTCCCTCTCTCTTCGGTCGGGAACGACCTACACAGGAACTCGCTGGGGTTTCATAGGCTGTGATTCACCTCCCCCGCTCCCGTACCCCGTAGGCTTCGGGGTTCACGAGCGTGGACGGCCTCTCGCCCTTAAAGTACGCGAGAACGCACTTGGTCGCGTGGCGCAAGGTGTTGCGAATCGCATCCTCGCCCCGGCCGCCGAGGTGGGGGGTGAGCACGGCGTTCTCCAGCCCGAAGATGGGATGCGAATAATCGGGCGGCTCCTCGGGGAACACGTCGATGCCTGCGCCCCGGATGACGCCCTCTTGCAGGGCGTCCGCCACCGCGTCGATATCGAATACGGGCCCGCGCGAGGTGTTGAAGACGTAGGCGTCGGGCTTCATGAGGCTCAACACTTCGCGGTTGATGATGTGCGTCGTCTCGGGTGTTAAGGGCACGTGGCAGGTCAGATAGTCAGATTCTCTCGCCAGTTCTTCTAAGCTCACGAAGCGCACGCCCAATTCATTCGCCGTTTCCTCGTCTTGCACGATGTCGTAGGCGATCACCTTCATGTCGAAGGCGACGGCCCTTTTCGCCACCTGCTTGCCGATGTTCCCGAACCCCAGTATCCCCAGCGTCATGCCGTTCAAAGGACGTACGGGTGGTTGAATCTCCCGCCAGAGGCCCTTTCTGATGTTCACGTCCAGCCAGCCGATGCGCCTGCACGCGCAGAGCATCAGGCCGAAGAGATGCTCGGCCACGGACTGGGAATTCTGCCCCGCCGCGTTCGCGACGAGTATGCCCCGCTCGGTGGCCGCCGGTATGTCGACGTTGTTCACGCCCACGCCCGCGCGCGCGATAATCCTTAACCGAGGCGCGCCCTCCATCACGTCGCTCGTATACGGCTCCGCCCCTGCGATAACGGCCGTGACGTCGGGCAGGCAGGCGATGACGTCTTCCTCGGGCATGTAGCCCCGGCACTCATCGAGGCGAACCACCAGACCCTCATCCACCAGGGGCTGAAAAATCTCCATCGGATCATCGAAATTCAGTATGAAGGGGGTTCCCACCCAGACCACGGGTTTATCGCTCATTCGCTTTCATCTCCATTTCATTCGTTCTTGTCTCTTCCCGGGAAAATACGATAATCAGGGCCTATCTACCCCGCCACTCGGGTTTTCTCTTTTCGCGGAATGCGAGGATCCCCTCTTTCGAATCCTCCGTGTGCAGGATGCGGTCCGCCACGTCGCGCGACATGTAGACCCTGTCCTGATAGGCCAGGTCTTCGCCCCGGCGCGCCGCCTCCTTGATGGCGCAAACAGCCATGGGCGCGGCTTCGAGAATTTCCTGCGCGTAGCGCACAGCCGTAGCGAGAAGCTCCTCGTGCGGCACCACCTCGGTGGCTACGCCCAGGCGAAGGCACTCATCGGCGGGGATGAACTTGCCGCGCATCAGGTAGCTCATCGCCTTTGTCCAGGGAATCGCATGCGCGCACATGGCGGGGCCGCTCACCGAGGAGATTCCCCGGAGCACCTGCGGCCAGCCCATGGACCCGCGCTCTGAAAAAATCAGGATGTCGGAGTTCAGCGCAAAGCCCGCCCCCTGGGCCAGGCAGGGCCCGTTGATGGCGCAGATAATCGGCTTGTAGAGATAGCGCAAATAGAGATAGAGCTCATCGTTCGACATCACCTGCCCGTCGTTTTCGGGCATTTTCTCCACGATGTCCTTGCCCGAGCAGAAAACGTCGCCCGCCGCCGTGATGATGGCCACCCAGATGTCCGGGTTGTGCTTGATGTCCACGTACGCGTCCTGCACTTCTTTCCGCATGGCGTAGTTGATGGCGTTTTTCTTCTCTGGCCGGTTCAGGGTGAGATACGCGACGTGGTTTTTCACTTCGTAGGTGGTTGCTTCTCGGTTCGCCATGGCCGGGCTTCCTTTTCTGAAAAGATACAAGAGCGGCGCTATCGCTCCGTGAAATCATCGCCGGTTCGAAGACGGCCATTGTACCCAAAACCGCCGAAACGCGCGCTCCTGCGCGCGCAAATTTCCTTATTCCGAAACTTGTGAGAAACTCATGCCACCGGACGAAACACATTCACCGAACCGATAGGAGAGCACTCATGCGCGTCGTCGACGTTATTGCTGAAATCCTGAAGCGCGAAGGGGTGAACCACCTGAACTGCTACCCCACCACCGTCCTGATCGAAGCGGCCGCCGCCATCGGTATCCGGCCCATCGTCTGCCGTCAGGAGCGCGTGGGGGTGGGCATCGCGGATGGCTTCGCCCGCGTCACCAACGGCGCCACGCCCTCTGTTTTCGCCATGCAGTACGGGCCGGGAGCGGAAAACGCCTTTCCGGGCATCTCCACCGCGTATTCCGATTCCACGCCCGTGCTCCTGCTTCCCTTGGGCCACGCCAGGGGGCGCGACCGCGTGTTCCCCATGTTCAGTTCCGTCGACTCCTACGCCTCGGTGACGAAATCGGCCGAGCAGATCAACGTGCCCGGGCGCGTCGCCGACGCCATGCGGCGCGCCTTTCACGCCCTCAGGAACGGACGCCCCGGCCCCGTCCTCGTGGAACTGCCGGCGGACGTGGCGGGCATGGAAGTCTCTGAGGATATTCTCCGCGGCTATGCGCCGGTGAAGCGCGTGCGCGCCCAGGCGGACCCGCAGGACGTGGAGAGCGCAGCCGATGCCCTGCTGGCGGCGGAACGCCCGGCGATCATCGCGGGCGCGGGCGTGCTCTACGCCGAGGCGACCGATGAGTTGCGGGAGTTGGCGGAGCTTCTCCAGATTCCGGTCATGACCACCATGGAGGGCAAGAGCGCGATCTCGGAGGCGAACCATCCCCTGGCGCTCGGCGCCGCCTCCAGCGTCATGAGCGGCCCCGCGTATCATTTCTTGAAAGACGCGGACCTCGTCTTCGCCGTCGGTTCGAGCCTCACCGACCACGGACTCGCCACGCCCGTGCCCGGCGGAAAAACGATCATCCACGCGACGAACGACCCCGTCGACCTCAACAAGAGCTATCACGCCGCGCATCCCGTGCTCGGGGACGCGAAGCTCGTACTGCGCCAGTTCATCGATTGCTGCGCCGAGCGGGTGAAGAGCGCGGGCAGAGGCGAGGGAGTAAAGGCGCAGGTGGCGCAGATGCGAAAGGCCTGGCTCGATGAATGGGCGCCCAAACTCACCTCGGACGAAAAACCCATCAACCCCTACCGCGTCATCTGGGAGTTGATGCAAAACGTACCCCCCGCAGAGGTCATCGCCACTCACGATTCGGGAAACCCGCGATTCGAGATGCTGCCCATGTATCTGTGCGACACGCCGAGGTCTTATCTCGGCTGGGGGAAATCCCACCAACTCGGCACGGGGCTCGGCCTCGCCATGGGGGCGAAACTCGCCGCGCCCGATAAGTTCTGCGTGAACTTCATGGGCGATGCGGCGTTCGGCATGACGGGGCTTGATTTCGAGACCGCCGTGCGCGAGAACCTCCCCATCTGCACCGTGGTGCTCAAAAACTCCACCATGGCGGTGGAGACCACGCACATGGCGATTTCCCATGAAAAATACGGCACGCGCGACGTGGGCGGCGAATATGCGGACATTGCCAGAGCGCTGGGCGGCTGGGCGAAGCGCGTGGAGGACCCGGCGGAAGTCGGCCCGGCGTTCGTAGAGGCGAGGCGAAAAACCGAAGAGGGCGTGCCCGCGCTTCTCGAGTTCATCACGAGCGAGGAGTTGGCCTACTCCCACGCCCATCCGTTCGGTTGATTCCGGCGCAGCGCGGGTTACACCTCGACGACGATTTTGCCCATCTGCGCGTTCGATTCCATGTACTTGTACGCGCCTACGATTTCATCGAGCGGGAACGTCTTGGCGATGATGGGCTTGAACGCGCCCGATTCCAGGCCGTCATAGATGAATTTCCTCGCCACCTCTCTTTTTTCCGTATCTCTCGAGATTTCCATAATCGTATAGCCCCTGAAGGTCAGGCCTTTCCTGATAGCCGCGTAGAGGGGCAAAACCGGAGCATCGGGCGAGAGGTGGCCATACGAGAAAATGGTGCCGTGGTAGGCGGCCGCATCGGCGAGCTTCGGCAGAAAAGACCCGACGACGGGGTCGAAGATGACGTTCGCACCCGCGCCTCCGGTGATCTCCATCACCGACTCCGCCAGATCCTCCTCATCCGTCACGACGACGCGATCAGCGCCTATGTTCAGGAGAAAATCCTTCTTCCCCGCCCCGCGCGTCGTGGCGATGGCCCGCGCGCCCAAAGATTTCACAATCTGGATCGCCGCTATGCCGACGCTGCTGCTCGCCGCGGAAATCAGGACGTTATCCCCCTCCTTCACCCGCCCGAATTCGACGAGCGCGCCGTATGCGGTCATGTACGCCATCCAGATGGCCGCGGCCTTGACGGGCGTCAGGTTATCCGGGTAGCGGGCGGCGGCGAACGCAGGCACGACCGCCTGCTCGCCGCACACCCCGTGCTCAATCATCGAAAAACACGGAATCGTGCTCACGCGATCCCCCACCGCCAGGCCTTTCGCGCCGGGTCCTACGGCGTCGATCGTCCCGGCCGCCTCGTACCCGATGCGGGAGGGGAACACCGGCTGGACGTGGTAGACTCCCTCTCGGAACATAATCTCGGCCCGGTTGATTCCGAGCGCTTCCACCTCGATGCGCACCTCGCCCTCCCCTGCCTCCAGGGAAGGCGCTTCCGCCACGCGGAGCACGTCCGCGCCACCCAGTTCGTCGAACAAAACGGCTTTCGGCATATCCCTCATCTCCTTCGTTTTGTAAAAGCAGCTTCGAATATACTCACAAGTCCGCGAGTCGGCTTTTTCTTTTCCTGGTGCTTCTTGACACTACAATGAAATACATCCCATCCGTTCGGTTGATTCCGGCGCAGAGCTGCCTACACCTCGACGACGATTTTCCCCATCTGCACGTTCGATTCCATGTACTTGTGCGCCCCCACCATGTCGTCGAGCGGGAACGTCTTGGCGATGATGGGCTTGAGCGCGCCCGATTCCAGGCCGTCGTAGATGAATTTCTTCCCTTTCTCTCTTTTTTCCGGGGACTTCGTTATCTCCATAATCGTATAGCATCTGAAGGTCAGGCCTTTCTTGAGAGCCGGGAGCAGGGGTATGACCGCATCCTCGGGCGAGAGGCGGCCATACAGGAAAATCGCGCCCTGGTAGGCGGCCGCTTCGGCGAGTTTCGGCAAAGACGACCCGACGACGGGGTCGAAGATGACGTTCGCGCCCGCGCCTCCGGTGATCTCCATCACCGATTCCGCCAGATCCTCCTCATCCGTCACGACGACGTGATCGGCGCCCGCGTTCAGGAGAAAATCCTTCTTGCCCGCCCCGCGCGTCGTGGCGATGACCCGCGCGCCGGTGGATTTCGCAATCTGAATCGCCGCGATGCCGACGCTGCTGCTCGCCGCGGTGAGCAGGGCGGTATCCCCTTCCCCCACCTTTCCGAATTCGACGAGCGCGCCGTATGCGGTGAAATACGGCATCCAGATGGCCGCCCCCTCGGCGGGCGTCAGGTTATCCGGGTAGCGGGCGGCTGCGAACGCAGGCACGACCGCCTGCTCGCCGCACACCCCGTGCTCCACCATCGAGAAACAAGGAATCGTGCTCACGCGGTCCCCGACCGCCAGACCTTTCGCGCCCCTACCCACGGCGTCTATCGCCCCGCAAGCCTCGTAACCGATGCGGGAGGGGAACACGGGCTGGACGTGGTAGCGTCCCTCTCGAAACATAATCTCCGCCCGGTTGATCCCGAGCGCTTCCACGGCGATGCGCACCTCGCCCTCCGCAGGCTCAAGGTCAGGAACTTCCGCCACGCGGAGCACGTCCGCACCACCCAGCTCGTCAAAAAGAATCGCTTTCGGCATTCGCTCATCCTCCCTCGTTGTCACTCACAGAGCAGGCCCGATGGGCCACTCGATTATCGTCACCCCCAGAAACCACAGGGGTTCTATCCGGTATACCCACAGATTCGCCTCCGTGTCTCCGCTCAGGGCGGCGGCGGATATCCACGTCCTGATCTCGTTTCCCCCGTTTCCGCCCGCATCGATTCTGGCTTGCGGCCACGCGGAGAGACCCTTCGCGTCCGCGCGGCGCAGCATGTCGATCACCTCGCGGTCCCACGCCTCGTCGATGTCGCCCTGCTCGGGGGTTCCTATCCAGTGAGAGGGCGCGCCCGTCGCCACGACGGCCACGCGCTCGAGATCCGCGTAGCCCTCTATCAATCGCCTGAGCGATACGCCGAGCTCATACGACCGCGCAGCGGGCGGCAGGGGCGGGGCCACGGTATTTTGAAGGATTGGAACGACGGGAAGACCCATATCGCCCATCAGGGCCAGGGGTGAGACGAAGGAATGATCAAGCGCCAGTTCGCGGCACAGCAAGGGGTCGAAACCACTCGCCAGCAGACCGCGCACCAGGTGAGAGGCCAGCGCCTCGGCGCCCTCGTATACATCGCGCGGCAGAAAAGGCTCCGTCTCCACCGGGCCGAAGCGAGGGCCCGCGCCGACCGCCAGGGCGGGGTATCTGTCCAGAGAAAAGGCGTGCAGATGGTCGTTTCCCAGAAAAACCAGCGCCTCGGCCCCCCGCGCCACGATCTCCCGAGCCATCCTGCGGTAGCCGGAGAAGACCTCCTCCTGTACGTCCTCGGCGGGCATGTCATGCCGCAATAAAAAAAGAGGCGAGTGGCTCGCCGCGAACGCCCCGACGATCTTGGCCATCCTATATCTCCCCCTCATCGGGACGCGGGAAGGAGAAACCCGCCAGCGCCGCCCGGAAATCTTCATCCGATATGCTTGAGCGCATTTGCAGCACCCGCATCAAGTAGGGATTTACGCCGAACGACCACAGCGCGCGCACGTCGGAATCTCGAACCGCCGCCAGTTCCGCGTCGGTGACGTCATACCCTTCAGCGAATTCGAGCGGGTCGCGCAGGAACGCCTCGCGTTTTTCCAGGGGCTGGATATCATGAATCAAGCGGTTCAAGGATGGTTTCGGCATAGAGCAAGCCTACATAAAAAGCCCGCGA
Source organism: bacterium (assembly GCA_965261085.1). Classification (GTDB taxonomy): domain Bacteria; phylum UBA8248; class UBA8248; order UBA8248; family UBA8248; genus Bin107. The sequence goes on along the minus strand of OZ253442.1, from coordinate 987,182 downwards.
AAATAAATATCCCGCATCACCTGAGCCGTCGCCCGAGAGGTAGGTCCGCCGAGCAGGCATCGCTGGTCGGTTCCTCCCCGGCAACGGTATAATCCGGCATCTCATCGAACAAGGGCGTGTGGATTCTGGAGTCTGATTTTTAGGGGGGGGGGGTTGAGATGGTTTAGTGATTTTGTAACTATGCACTACCCCGCCCATGGTTTTACAAGCAGGTTTTTCACATAATGAATTTCAACGATCTTCCCATTGAAAATCCCGATCAAGATCAGGTTGGCTTTACGCCCTTCGCAAAAACCATTTCAAAATGTATCAGCAATATTTCTGATCCTGTCGGAAGTGTCGTTGCTATCTATGGTCCATGGGGATCGGGTAAAAGCAGTGCCATTAACTTGGTTCGACATTACCTCGAAAAATCGTCACCCGAAATTAGGATTATTTCTTTCCCGTGTTGGCATTATCGCACCGAAGACGCTCTCGCAGTCGGTTTTTTTAAGGAACTCTACGCCGGCTTGGAACCAGGTTTGTCACGTTCAAAAAAGGCAAAAGAAGCTTTTGTCAAGCTCGGAGCTCATGTCGCCAGTGCTGGACACTTACTCGGAAATATCCTTGAGGTCACACCTATTTCATGGTTTGGAAAATTGACTCAATCGGCAGCAGGTACTCTTGAGCGATTCATTCAAACCGATACTGGAGTTGAAGCTCTACAACAACAAGTCTCTGAAGCGCTGAAGAGTCAAGCTCAACAATTTCTCATAATCATTGATGATCTTGATCGGCTTTCTCCTGAAGAAGCTATAGTGATTTTTCGCCTAGTCAAATCCGTGGGAAGATTACCCAAGGTCTGTTATCTTCTGGCCTACGATAGAAACGTACTCGAGAAAGCAGTAACCGAGCGATACCCCTCGGAAGGTGCACATTACTTAGAGAAAATAGTCCAAGCCGGTTTTGAGTTACCCAAGCCGGACTCCGCGCATCTTCATGGGATGCTACTTGAAAATTTCAACAAAATAATTTTAGACACGGAGGAATTAGACCAAACTCATTTCTGGAATTTGTTTCATGAAACCGTCGCACCCGAGATCACAACTCCCCGTGATGTACTCCGTCTATCCAATATACTCTCAACCACTTGGGGAGCAGTCAGCGGAGAAGTGGACATACCTGACTTCATCGCAATCGAAACCTTGAGACTGTTTCGACCAAAACTATTTCAGGCAGTCCGCGACAACAAGGATCTCCTCGTGGGTGCAGCCAGCAGCAATGCAAACTATAGCCAGAATAATGCGGAAACTGAATACGACCAATTATTTTTAAACCATGAACCAGAAGAAGATAGAGATCGACTGCGTCGCGCGATGATGCGACTGTTCCCACGCCTTCAGGGTATTTGGAGCAACATGCACTACAACGACACACAGCAGTGGTCTTTGCAGAGGCGCGTTTGTGCAAAAGAGCATTTCGATACCTATTTCCGTTTTTCTCTCTCAACTCAAACGGTCTCCCGACGAGAGAGCGACGAGTTGATCCGACGTTCTGCCGACCGCGAATTCGTGCAACAAACATTTTTAACCGCGCTTTCCGTCATACAAGCAAACGGCAGAACAAAGGCCTCGTATCTGCTTGACGAATTAAAAATAAGAAGCGGCGATGTTCCGGATGAAAATGTTGAGCTACTGCTTTCATCGCTTTTTGCGATTGCTGACAAATTGCCCAATCTTGCTGACGAAGGTCATAGTTTTTCAATGGCAGACAATAATTTGCGACTGCATTGGCTGTTACGAGCACTGACCATTGAGCGCTTTACTATTGAACAACGATCAGCTGTATTAGTGGCTGCATTAAAGGACGCAACTTTGGGATGGTTGGTCGACCTCAGTCAATATGCCCATAATGAATATCACCCAGCCAAGAACGAGCAACCACAACCTCCCGAAAATTTTCTCATGACCGAACCCGATACTCAGAAGATGCGAGAGTATGCGCTTAAGCTAATCAGGGAAGCCCGCACAGATGGTACTTTGATACATATAGATAATATCAAATATGTACTTTACGTATGGCATCACATGACAAATGATAATGAAAAAGAAGTCCGATCATGGTGCGCAGAAATGGTCGAAGAAAACTCAACATTGGTAAAACTCGCGAGAGTTTTTTTGAGCAAAGCGTATAGTCAGAATATCGGAGGATTTGGCGGCTTGGGAGACCTGGTTTCCGAACAAATTGATCAAGTTCAAGTAGAAAAGCTAGATCGGTTCTTGGATGTCGAACATTTTCGTAAAAGACTCGAAGATGCTGTAGATGATGACACACTGCCTGAATCAGATAGGAAAGATATCCAACGTTTTCTCGATGCATGGGACGCTCGTGATCAAGATCGCGGCTAATTCACACCACACCTGTGCTATTCTCGAAATTGGTATGGAACGCATCGAGAACATTCTTCGTGAGACTCAAAGATGATGGGAATGATTACCGATCTGATACAGACTCGCCGGGCGTTGTTGACGTGGCAGCGTCCTCTGGAACGGCCCGGTCCTCGTGACAGGTTCGCGGTGGCCAAACTGCTTCAGTGCGCGCAAGGCGTGGCGTTTTCATATCTGGATGAGGACAGCCTTGCCTCGGCCCTGGAAGCTGGATTTCGCGGCTATCCCGGCTTGGCGTTGGGCGATACGCACGAGGCGGATACCGCACTCGATGTTCTGAGCCGCCGACTACCGCCCCGGGATCGGCCCGACTTCCATGACTTCATGGAGACGTTCGGCCTCTCGCCGCAAGCCGATTTCTCCGACCTCAGCCTGCTGGCCTATACGGGCGCTCGCGTGACCAGCGATAGCTTCGGCGTCACCGAGACTTTCGAGGGTTTCGACCGGCCTTTCCGCTACGTCTTCGACGTCTCGGGTTATGGGCATTACCGAAAAGATGCACTCGACTTGGACATTGACGAGCCGGTGGTTTTCCTGCACGAATCGGCCAACGAGTATGACCCGAATGCCGTGGAGGTGGCTCGCCAGGACGGCGTCCGGCTCGGCTATATCAACCGCCTGCAAGCTCAAACGGTGCGGAGATGGCTCGAACACGGGAGCATAGACGCCCGCGTGTTCAGGATGAACGGTCGTTCGGCCTACTCACGGCTATTCGTCATGGCCGATATCGAGCCTTCCCTGCAAGGCGTTCACGCGGCTTGAGAATCCCTGCGCCCTAATAACCTTGGAGTTTCCCCTCACCCCAACTTCGCATCAAAAAACGCGAGTGTCTTCACCCATGAATCCTCGCTTTGCGCGGCGCGGAAGCGCTCGGGACTATCCTCCCACTGAAAGGCGTGGCCGGCGCCGTCGTAGCGGTGGAAAACGTAGTCCACGCCCGCGCTCTTGAGCGCCGCCTCGCAATCGTCCACGTCCTGGGGCGAGGGATTCTGATCCTCATTGCCGAAAACCCCGATGACGGGGCACGCGATGTTGCCGCTGAGCTCGATGGCGGGCGGGTTGCCCTCCCCGCGCACCTCCTTCACGCCGCCGCCGTAGAAGACCGCGCACGCGCTGTAGCGCGAATCCGTGCACGCGCCCAGCCAGCTCACGCGCCCGCCCCAGCAATGCCCGACGATTCCGATTCGGCCCGCGTCCACGCTTTCGAGAGCCGCCAGGGCGTCGAAGCCCGCTTTTAGGTCGAGCGCCGTCTGCGCGTCGTTGAACTCATCGCGTTTTACCTGCATGTCGTCACTCTTGGACCACCAGTGGTAGAGAAACGGAACGGACACCGCGTAGCCGTTCGCCCGGAAGCGCTCCGCCGTTTTCACCGTGAAGGGGTCGCCCTCGATTCCCTGATGGCCCGGTATGTGCTGGCAGAGCACCAGCCCCGGATGCGGGCCTGCGCCTTCGGGCTCATACAGGAAAATCTCCATCTCGCTGCCCTGAACTTCGCTCATCTCGATTCGATACGACATATCGTTTCCCCTCTTTGATAAAGGTATGAATACTTAAGTTTTCATCACGATTACTATAAGTCATTTTAATTTCTTCGTATGGCTGAAAGCGCCTCCCGCATGAAAAACTAAGCGTCCTCGAACACCAAGTTCTACGGCTCTCCTTGAATATAGGCCGCCACGTTGTCCACTGCTATCCGCGCCTCCCGCGCAACCGCACCTTCGGTGTGCGCGGCGACGTGCGGGGTGAGAATCACGTTATCAAGCGCTCTTAACGGAGAATCGCCCGGCAAAGGCTCATCCGGCTCGAACACGTCCAAGCCCGCGCCTGCTATGCGGCGCTCACTTAAGGCTTCGAACAGGGCGTCCATATCCACGAGCGCCGCGCGCGAGGTGTTGATCAAAAACGCCGTCGGCTTCATCTGCGAGATTCTCTCCTTGGAGATAATGCCCCTGGTTTCCGGCGTCACGTGAAGCTGTATCGTCACGAAATCAGCAAGCATGCACTCAGCAAGCGAGACCGCGCGCGCCCCTGCTTCGGCTGCGCGCTCGGGCGTCATGTTCTTAGACCAGGCGAGTACGTCCATGCCGAAGCCCCGCGCCATGGGGACGACCTTGCTCCCGATGTGCCCGAAACCGACGACCGAGAGGCTCTTGCCCAGAAGCTCCACGCCCCGTGCGCGCTCCCACTCACCCGTACGCATGGCGGGACCCTGAAACGGGAGCCGCTTTGCCAGGGCGAGTACCATCATTATCGTGTGCTCGGCTACGGAGGGACTACCCGCTCCGGGCGTCACGGCGACGGAAATCCCTCGCTCACCGGCGCGCTTCATGTCCACTACGCGGGGGCGCGTGCCCCATATGGAGATGAAGCGCAGCTTAGGGGCGGCATCGAGCAGGCCTGTGTTCTTGAAATCCGTCTGAAAGCGCATGGTCAGGATGATTTCCGCATCCAAGATGCGCTCCGCCATCTCCTCGTCATCTCGTGGCCGCTCGGTGAAATGCGCCACCTCGCCCAGTTTCTCAAGGCGCGCAAGTTGGCCCGAGTCCGCAAGGCTTCTTTCGTAGTCATCTGGAATCACGATTTTCATGATCGTCCGCTCTTCTTTTCAATGCTCGTTTGCGGTCAAAATGCCTTGTTAGTCCGTGGTTTCTCCTCCCATGGTATACCCCAATATGATTGACAGAACATATCGTCTCAAGTAGTGCTATGGATTCGGGCAAATCACCGTCGACTTGTCTCGCTTCCAGAAGGATGCGCCCAAACGCCATGATGCCGGACTTGACCCCCGAAGAATCCGAGATGGTGCGCCGCGCGCGCCGGATTGCGCGGGAAGACATCCTCCCCATCGCCGCGGCCAGGGACAGAAACTACGCCCCCGGCGAGGCCTATCCTTGGCATATCGCGGATAAACTGGACGCCGCAGGACTCAGAACGCTCACCGTGCCTGAGAAATTCGGCGGCTTCGGCGCGCGGCATCTGGTGCAGGCCATGGTGGCTGAAGAACTCGCTTACGGCGATCTGGGCGTCGCCGTCTCGATGGATCAGACCTATAAATTCGCGCAACTGCTCACGAACGAGACCACGCAGACGCAGCGCGATTTATATCTGGAAGACTTCATGAACGACCCCAGGGCGCTACTCGCCCTCGCCACCACGGAGCCGCAAAGCGGAACCGACACCTTCCTCATGCACGACGAACCGCACGCCGGCCCGCGCATGACGGCGAAACGAGAGGGTGATTTCTATATCCTGAACGGCACGAAGCACTACATCTCAAACGGCGGCCTGGCGAAGTATTACTTCATCTTCGCGCGCACCGCGCCTGAGAAGAAGATGAGCGAGGGCCTCACCTGCTTCCTCGTGCCGCGCGATACGGAGGGTTTCGAAATCGGAGAGGCGCACTCCAAGCTCGGGAGGCGTCTTCTGCAAAACGGCGAACTCGTGCTCAGGAACTGCCGCGTGCCCGCGCACAATCTCTTCGGCGATTGGAACGGGGGCCTCTCGATATTAAAGCGCATGGTGAGCGGCGCGCTTATCCCGGTGATGGGCCCCTCGCGCCTCGCATACGATCTCGCGCGGACGGCGGCGCAGGAGAGCGATGCGGCGGATGAGCAGTGGGCGCAGATGGCGCTCACGGAAATGTATATGCTGATTGAGGCGGCGCGGACGTACCTGTATTCTGCGGCGTGGCATGCGGAAAAGCCGACGGATGATTCGAAACGCCGCCTGATGTCCAAGGTGTTCGCCTCGGAGGCGGGCATCAAGGTCTGCCGCATGGCGATGGAGATCTGGGGGAGGTCGGGCGCCACCTATCACGACGACAGGCCGACGCCCGAGAAATGCTGGCGCGACGTGTTGAGCTATCTGCACGGCTTCGGCACGAACGAGGCGGTGAAGCTCAAGGCCGCGCCGCTTCTGGCCCCCGCCGGAAAGGATGAATGGTAAACTCAAATTGACGGATATTTCCCGTCACACACCCGAGAAGGAGACTGTAATGCCCTCTTACAAAAAATCGGACGCGCGCGCGTATTGTAAGGAAAACATGAAGGGAATCTGGGCCGCCATCCCCTATCCCTTCGATGAAAACGACAACATCGACGAGGCGGGTTTTCGCGCCGACATCCGCCATTACATCGACGACCTCGATATCAAGGGGTTTTTCATCGGCGGAATGATCGGTGAATTCTGGTGCTTGACGAAAGAAGAGCGCCTTCACGGACAGGAAATCGCCTGCGACGAGGCGGGGGACGTGCCCATTATCGCGCACACCGGCCACACTTCGGCCAAAGAGGCGATCGAGCTGACCAACGCGGCGATAGAGGCGGGCGCGACTTATGCGATTCTCGCGAATCCCTACCTCGGCGCGCAGGGCATACCCGAGCGCGTTCGCGCGTATTTCAAGGAATTCTGCAGCAACGTGGACATCGGCGTGTCCCTGTTCAACACGGCGGCGTCCGGCTACTCCCTCTCGGCGCCCCTGGTCAAGGCAATCGTCGAGGACAACGAGAACCTCTGCTGCATCAAGAACGCGCAGCCCAAATACCACTGCGACGAGGTGCGCGAAGCCGTCGGGGATGACATCGTCGTGAGCGACCCGATGGAGACCCAGTGGTTCTTCAACCGCGCCTACCACAAGCAGCAGACCTACATGAGCGGCCCCGACCCGTTTCTCCTGCAGCGCACCGGCAATCTGGGCATGCAGAAATACACCGACCTGATCGACGAGGGGAACCTCGAGGAAGCCTGGACCGCGCGCGAGTCCATGAACCCGATACGCCGCGTGGCCGACAAATGGCTCTGGGAGCCCTGGGCGCGGGGAGCGTTCCCCATCGCCGCGCTCAAGGACTGGATGGACCTGATGGGAATGCACGGTGGTCCTTCGCGCGCGCCGATGATTCCCTTGAGAACAGATGAGAAAGCGGAACTAACCTCGGATCTCAAGAGCGTGGGCCTTATCGACTAAATCCGAGCCGTTCCTCGTGTCCTATAAGGGTTTGTGCGCATGGATTTCACTCCCGGAGAGGCCTCTCTCGCGCTTCAGCGGCTGGCGCGCGATTTCGCACGTCAGGAGATTACTCCGCACACCGACGCGCTCGATCAGGAAAAAAACCCGGAAAACCGCTTTCCCGGAGAAATTCTGGACAAAGGCGATTCACTGGGCCTGCGCACCCTCCCCGTACCTGAAAGCCACGGCGGGGGCAGCGCCGATTTATTGAGCCTGTGCTTCGTGGCTGAGGAGATCGGCTGGGGGGACTTGGGAGTAGGCGTCATCTACGCGCAGGATTGGGCGCTCGCAAACGCCATATCCCGCCTCTGGGAGGGGGCGGATTTCGAGGCGTTCGCGGAAAATTTCACGGACTCACACGCATGTCATCTAGCCCATGTGAAAATCGGCGAAACGCCCGCGCCTGATGCCAGAAATCCCTATAAGGCGGATGCTGATCAGGGCGCATCCGTCAGGCAAGATGGCGACGCCTGGTATCTTCAAGGCGCTGCGCGGCACGTGCTCAACGGTGCGGCGGCCGGCCTTTATCTGCTGGAATCAGGCCTCGCCGATGAGAACGAGCGTCGGATTTTTCTCCTGGAATACCGGGAGGGCGGCGGAATCTCGGTCGCCCATCACCATGACCCGATGGGCATGCGCTCCTGCCAGGATGTCGACTTGCGCTTCGAAGACGTAAAACCCGGCCTGCCCCTTGATTGCACGGAGGAGGAGTGGCGAGACGCGGCGCACGCCACCCGCATTCTCCCGGCGGCGGCGGCGGTCGGAACGGCGAGAAAATCCCACGAACACGCGCTCGACCACGCCCGTGAGCGCGTACAGGGAGGAAAGCCTATCGTCGAGCACCAGACGGTGGGCTTCATGCTTTGTGATAACCTGATGGAACTCGACGCCGCCAGAAGAAGCCTCCAGGCGGCGGCCTGGGCGGTGGAGCAAGATGAGGGCGCGGAACCCTGGCGGAGTTTTCTGGCAAAAGCCTTCGCCACGGAATCGTGCGAGCGCATCGCGCGCCGTTCGATGGAGGTGTGGGGAGGCGCAGGCTATATGACCGAAGCGCCCATGGAAAGACTGGTGCGCGACCTCGTGTCCTTCTCCCACGCATTCGGCATGGGCCACGCCACGCGCTCCGCCGCGATGGGTTTGCTATAAGACAAATCAAGGATGACGTGATAATTCAAAACGAGGAGAGAACACCACATGAGTGAGAGAATCGCCTACGTCAAAGGCCGTTTCGTGCCGGAATCTGAAGCGAACGTGTCCATCCTGGATCGCGGCTTCCTCTACGGCGACGGCGTGTATGACGCGTCCCGCACTTTTGGCGGCCAACCATGGCATCTGAGAGCGCACATCGACAGGCTCTATCTTTCGTGCCGCTACGCGCGGCTCGACCCCGGCATGAGCGCGGACGAGATGGAAGCCCTCACCATGAAACTCATCGAACGAAACCGCGGCGTATACGCCGAGGGAGAGGAATTCCGCATCAACCACTGGGTGACGCGAGGTGGCGGCGTCAGCTCCGCCGCCACCCACACGCAAGGGGCGCATACGGTGGTCATCTTCACCCTGCCGATGGATTATTCGCGCTACGCCCATGGCTACCGGGAGGGCGTCCCCTCGGTCGTTACCGGCGTGCGGCGCATTCCGCCCGAGTGCATCGAACCGCGCGCCAAGGTGGGCAACAAGATGAACCACGTACAGGCCGAATTCCAGGCCCAGGAGGCGGGCGCGTGGCCCATCATGCTCGACATCAACGGCTTCGTGGCCGAGGGGTCGAGCTATAATTGCTTTTTCGTGAGAGACGGCGAAATCCTGACCCCTACGGATCTCAACTGCCTGGTCGGCGTCACGCGCACCCACGTCATCGACATGGCGAAAGAACTCGGCATCCCGGTTCGCGAAACCAACCTCACGCGCTACGACTTGCTTATCGCAGACGAGGCCTTCCACACTGGGAACAGCATCTGCATCCTCCCGGTCTCCTCGGTCGACGGAACCCAGATGGCGCACGGTGCGCCCGGCCCCATAACCAAACGGCTCATGGACCTGTGGGCGAGCCAGGTGGGCTGCGACTGGGCGGCGAAATCCTTGGCCGCTATCGAGGGAGATTAAACGAGAGAGCGCCCCTTCGTTGAAGTATGTGTGAATTTTTTTCGGGATGAATCGCGAAACGGGGCCGCAGGTTGTAGCCTACCGCTTCCCGCCGAAACCGGCGGACAAGTTGGAGCGCTCGATAACGCCGCCCATCCCCTCGTGCCTGGGACCGAAGAAAGCGCCGGTGACCTCACCGGCATCCCCGCCAGTTTGGAAGAAGGTGTTGCCGCGTACCTCGACCGAGTAGCCGAGGTCGCCATCCCCCCACCTACCGCCGCCATCGAACTCCATGCCGGTGAAATCGAGTTGTCCGCCCAGGTCCGCCAGATCGACGGCGAGGCGGGAATCGCCGACCACCACCTCTCCTGACGGCGTGACGCCCAGCAATGCGCCGCTCCAGGCGGCGCTCCCCGACAACCCCCCGTTTTGCGCCAGATCCATCGGCGGCTCCGGCCCGGAGGCCCAGGGTTGCGCCAGGCCGTTTCTCAAAGCGACGCCGAAGGAAACCTCCCCGCGCGGAATTTCCAGATCCCCCCGGACGTGTAACGACTCTTCTTCCCAGGGTCCAAGATTCTCCGCCGTTATCTCTTCCGGCAACGCGCCGGGCCTGAATCTGTCACTGTCATACGCCGCGAGCAGCGCCTCCTGATCTATCAGGGAAAGAAGAAACGGGGGCAAATTTCTGGGTATATTCGGATTCAAGGTGGCGTCCGGGAAGCGCTGCGGATCGGTATGTCCGGAAAAACCCAGGGCGTGGAGCAGTTCGTGAACGATGACGTAGACGGTTTTTTCTTCAGAGAAATATCGAACTTCTCCGCTGTCAATCAACACGTGAGAAGAGTGCGCTTCCAAGGCTTCGTTTTTTTGTGTTCGGGAGTTGAACATGTAGAGTATTTTCGATTTCGCATTACCGACCGCACTCTCGTCTAAAACATCCTCTCCCGGCCATTGGGCCTGCGGAATGAATTCGATATAGATGCCGCCACGCGGCACGTCATCGACACCCACCGGATCAGGAGCAGGAGAATCACCAAACCTGATGCGCTTATCGTGAGGCAAGGCGGCGTTGATGATCTGAACGGCGCGCACCGCATAGTCGGTGAATTTCTCGTTCGTTCCCTCTACGACGCGGACGACCGGCGGACGAGAGAACGTCGCGAGTCCCGTGAGATCGGTATGAAACGCTCTCGGCCGCACATACTCAAGGACGGCGGCGGCGCCCGAGCCGTCCCGCACCGACCCTTTTGAGATTTCCACCCCATTGCGCGCGCCCGTCTTTTGGAGTTCTCCGGCTGGAGGCGCAACGCCCGTTCCGATATACGGGGAACCATCAAAATCAAAAAGAGGCGCCTGCGCCGCCTGAACGGAGGGCTCTAAAGCGGCCTTCGGCATCACCGCCGGTGGCGCAGGCATGGGTGTCCTGGACCCGCCTCCCCCGTCCCCGCCGCCGCAGCCATACAGTAAGGCGATGATGAGAAAGCTCGCACAGAAGATTCCCGAGGACTTCACTTCCGCCCCTTTCCAAGAGCCGAACGAACCCAGGCATTCACGCAATGCCGACAAGGCGGCGAACATTGCAGGAAGTATATAGCGAGTTTCCACCTGTTTCTATTCGCCCGTCATTCCGGCTCTTTCGCTATAGTCATTTTCCGGCAATCCCGATATATTATCCGCCATCAATCACGCATGTTCGCGTATTCGCATCGCGCGCGGAGATATTCCCGGGAGGAGGTTCGCATGAAGGCCATGGTGTTGAGGGAAAAAGGAGCACCCTTTTCATATGAAGACGTACCCGATCCTACGCCCGGGGAAGGCGAGGCCGTGGCGCGCGTCATCGCCTGCGGCTCGGGCCTCACGATCCACCACGCGCGCGCAGGCCGCGTGGATATCGACTACCCCATGATCATCGGCCACGAGGTGGTGGGCGAGATCGTCGAGACGGGCGCCGGGGTCTCGAACGTGAAGGCGGGCGACGTCGTTACCTTCCACTGCTATCTCACCTGCGGTCATTGCCGCTGGTGCCGGGTGAACAGAGAACCTCTGTGCGACAACATGGCCGGCTTCGTGGGCAGGCACCTAGACGGCGGTTATGCCGAATACATCAACCTCCCCGCGCAGAATTACGTCCATCTGCCCGAGGGCCTGGACTACAAGGCCTACCCCGCCGAGGCGGCCGTCATCTGCGACGCCATCGTCACCCCTTATAAGGTGGTGCGCCGCGCTCGCATACAGCCGATGGAGACCGTCGCCGTCATCGGGGCGGGCGGCGGCGTGGGGATCCACATGGTCATGCTCGCCCGCTGGGCGAACGCGCGCGTCATCGCCGTGGACGTCTCCGAACAAAAACTGGCCCAGTGCAAAGAACTCGGGGCGGAGGCCACCATCAACGCCTCAAAGGATAACGTGACGGAGGCGCTGCTCGAACTCACGGGCGGTTTAGGCGTGGACGTGGCGATCGATTTCGTCTCACAGGACACCACGCTCGAAGCCGCGGCCGAAGCCCTCGATAAAGGCGGCCGCCTGGTGACGCTGGGCGGCTTCACGCCCAAGCCGTTTCGCCTCTCCGCCGGAAGCCTCCTGAACGGGGAACTCGAAATCATAGGCAGCCGCTCGTTCACCAAGCAGGAGCTCATCGAATCACTCGAGCTTTGCGCGCGCAGAGAAGTCTGGCCCCTGGTCACGGAAATCTACCGGCTCGAAGAAGCCGAGAAAGTGCACGAACGCCTGGAAGCCGGCGCTATTACGGGCCGCGCGGCGATCGTGATGGACTGAGCGAATTTTCTCCTAACCTAAAGGCGAGCGATGGATTTCACTCTCACCGAAGAACAATTAAAACTGCAAAAACTGGCGCACGATTACGCGAAAAACGAACTGAAGCCCCACGCCCACGAGCGCGAGCGCATCACGAGCCCTGCCGAGAGATTCCCCTGGGATATTCTCGAAACCGGGAGCAGGCTTGGTCTCAGGACGCTCTCCATCCCCGAGGAGAGAGGCGGCGGCGGGGCCGACATACTGACGCTTTGCATCGTGGGGGAGGAGATCGGCTGGGGCGATTTGGGCGTGGCCGTCACCTTCGACCAGACCTGGAAGGTGATTCATTTTCTCGACATCGTCTGGAACGATGCGCAGCGCGAGAAATTCCTGCCTCAATTCCTGGAAGATCACAGCTTCCACCTCGCCGTCGGCATGACGGAACCCGAAGTGGGTTCGGAAAACTTCATCCCCGAAGAAGGCCCCGGACTCGGCGTCCGCACGAGCGCGGTGCGCGACGGGGCGGACTGGGTAATCAACGGCAAGAAGCACTACATCAGCAACGGGGGCATCGCCAAGCTCTACGTGCTCGTCTGCCGTACGGACTCCACCGTCGGCGTATCGCAGGGCGTCACCTACTTCATGGTGACGCCGGACATGCCAGGCTTTTCCATCGGCAAGATTCACGAGAAGATGGGCCAGCAACTCTCCCAAAACGCGGAACTCATCTTCGAGGATTGCCGCATCCCGGACGACTACCGCGTCACGCCGGTCGGCGGGGGCGTGGCGGCGCGTTCGGGTCCATTCTCGCGCGGTTCGGTCATCGAATCCGCCGCCACGAACTTAGGCCCCGCCCGCGCCGCCTATGAGGACGCGCTCGAATTCGCCAAAACGAGAATCCAGGGCGGAAAACCCATCATCGAGCACCAGGGCGTGGGCTTCATGCTGGCGGATTGCTTCATCGAGTACGAGGCTTCGCGCCGGATGCTCCACTACGCCGCCTGGCGGGCGATGCGCGAGGACTACGACCCCAAGCTCGGCTACATGGCCAAGGCCTTCACTTCAGAAGCCGGTTTTCGCATCGCCACGCGCGCGCTCGAGGTCTGGGGCGGAACGGGCTACATGACGGACGCGCCGATGGAGAAATACCTGCGCGACGTCATCAGCTTCCTCCACTCGGCCGGCACCAACCAGGCGCAGCGGGTCCGCACCATGGCTTATTTTTAATCAGGAAACGCATATTTGATTCGTCATTCTCATTCTCTTGAGGGCGTGTGCCCTGAAAGGCAAGGTGTAACATGAACAAGAAGATCGCCGTACTGGGCGCAGGCGCCATCGGCGGCAGCGTGTCCGCCGATCTGACCGACGCGGGTCTCGACGTCACCGTCATCGACCAATGGCCCGAGCACGTGGAGGCGATGCAAAAAGACGGCTTACACGTCCAGATGCCGGACCTGGATCTCAAAACGCCCGTGCGCGCGCACCATCTGTGCGAGCTGGCCTCGCTCAGGACGACCTTCGACATCGTATTGCTCATCGTCAAATCCTACGACACCCGCTGGATGTGCGAACTCATCAAGCCCTACTTGAAGAGCGACGGCATATTCGTCGGGGCGCAGAACAGCATGAACAACGAGATGATAGCCTCCATCATCGGGCGCGAGCGCGTGGTGGGCTGCTGCGTGGAGCTGTCGGCGGAGATTTTCACGCCCGGCTTCATCCAGCGGAACACCCCGCGCAAGGGCACATGGTTCGCCGTGGGGGAACTGGACGGCTCCATCACCCCGCGCGCGGAGGAGGTGCGCGACATCTTCGCTCACGTCGCCGTCACTGAACTGAGCTCCAACATCGAAGGCGCCAAGTGGACGAAGCTCATCGCCAACTGCATGACGATGGGTCCTTTCGGCCTGCTGGGGCTCAATAACGCCGAGACGAAGAAGCTGCCGGACGTAATCGACCTTTCGGTCGGGCTTGGTAAAGAGGCGATGGCGGTGGGCGAAGCGCTGGGCTACGGCGTGGAGCCCGTGTTCGGCTTGTCGTCGGATGATTTAGCGGGCTCTGACGATCAGGTGCTCGTCACGGCCATGAAGACGCTGCTCGGCCACGTGGGGCCCCGTTCGCGCACCGCCCCGATTCAGGACCACATCAAGGGCCGCAAGAGCGAGATGGAATACATCAACGGCCTCGTATCGCGCAGGGCGAGAGAACTCGGCATCCCCACCCCCTTCAACGACGCGGTGACCGAGATTGCGCAGATGATTGACGACGGCGAAATCGAGATGGGCCGCGCGAACTACGAGCTTCTCCAGGCGAAAATCGCCGAGTCCGTTTAGCGGAATAGTCTTCCGCTACGCAATGAAGGATGCGCACCATGCCCTTTCATCGCTGGGACGACATGAAAAAGCGCAACATCGTTCCGACCACGGATTCGGAGGGCAGCATGATCTTGGGCGCGTTCACCACCCTGACGCGCCAGGAGCAGCCGCCCGGAAAGGCGACCCGCCCGCACAGCCACGGCTGCGAGCAAATCATCCACATATTGGAAGGCACAGGCTGGTTCCGCGTCGGGGAGGAGGAGAAAACCTTGGGCGCGGGCGAGGTGGTCCACATACCCTTGGGGGTGGAGCACGAACTCAAAAACCCAGGTGCTGACGTTCTCGTATATCTTTCTTTCAAGAACCGATCCGAAGACTGGCCGCCGCGAGAAGCGCTTACAAACCAGGTGGAGAGGGCATGACCCGCGAAACCGGGTTGTATGAAAATTCCGGACGCGCGCCGGTATTCAGGAGAATTTCCACAAGGAGAAACCAGCCATGATCGATCCTTTCCGCATGTCCGCCGTGCCGCGCGTGCGCTTCGGCAGAGGCGAGGCCGCCTCCATCGGCGCCGAAGCAAACAGACTGGGTATGAAACGCCCCATGCTGCTTGCAGACCCCGGGCTTTCTGAAGCAGGCGTACTCACCTCCGTGACGGAGGGCCTTGATGAGGCGGGTGTCCAATACCGCCTGTATGAGGAGGTGGAACCCAACCCCTCGGACCCGAGCATCACGCGCGCCCAGGCGTTTTATGAGGCGAACGATTGCGGCGGAATTATCGCCGTGGGCGGGGGCAGCGCCATCGACACCGCCAAGGCGATGGGGGCGCTCCTCGCAAACGGCGGGAGGATAAGCGATTACTACGGCGCGGATAAAGTGGAAAAACCGATTCCGCCCTTCATCACGGCTCCGACCACGGCGGGCACGGGCAGCGAGGTGACGCGCGCCTCCATCATCACGGATATCGAGCGCGGAACCAAATCGAGCATACACAGCGACGCGCTCTACGCGGACGTGGCGGTCGTGGATTCCTCCTTTCTGGCGACGCTGCCCAAATTCTTCGCCGCGGGCGCGCTGATGGACGCCTTGACCCATGCGGTGGAATCGCTCGGCTCCCCGCGCGCGACCCCCTGGACGCAGGCGCTCTGTTTCCAGGCCATCGGCCTGATCGGCCAAAATGCGCGGCGCTTCGTCGCCGACCCCGCAGACCCCGACGCCGCCGACCCCCTGGCGCTGGGCGCATGCCTCGCGGGCGCTTCGTTCACGAACACGGGACTGGGCATCGTGCACGGACTGACGCATCCGGTCTTCAACTTCTTCGGCGGCCACCACGGCACCACCAACGGAATACTCTTGGCTCCCGTGATGCGCTTCAACCTGCCCGCCATGCGGGAGACCTACGCCCGGCTGGCCCCTCTTCTGGCAAACCCGGCTGAGGGAGCGGACGACACGCAGGATGCGGAACTCGCGGTCGAGCGCGTTCGCGCCCTGGCGGACGACATCGGGATTCCTGAATCGCTCGCGGCCATTGGGGCTAAGGAAGAATACCTGGAACGCATGGCGCACGAAGCTGCCGCCAGCACCACGGTGGCGACAAACCCCGTGCCCGCCGACGCGGAGGACATGAAGCGGATTTATCTGGAGTTGATGTAGATTTCCCGGCGGATCAGGGCACCCAGCGGCGCGCTTCTTCCCTGATCGCACGCGCCTTTTCGGTTCCTTCCATCACGAGGTTCACAGACGGCGGGCTGCCGCTGAATTTTTCGTTGCGCCAACAATGGTAGCGA
Organism: bacterium; assembly: GCA_965261085.1. Classification (GTDB taxonomy): domain Bacteria; phylum UBA8248; class UBA8248; order UBA8248; family UBA8248; genus Bin107. The sequence goes on along the minus strand of OZ253442.1, from coordinate 970,810 downwards.
AGCGCCTTGGGATAAGGCGTCAGGTCCATCGCCTCAAAATAAGACGCGGGCACCTCACCGGGTTTGTGGGGGTCCATCCTGTCTTTTTCATAAATCATCGTGCGCTTGATGACGCGCCAGCGCCCGTCCCTGCGCTCGAACAAATCCACCACGCTGCTCCAGGTCGAGAAGTCGAAATCATAACCGTCCATCGCCCGCCTCTGATGGAGGGTGAGGTAATACTCACAAACCCCGCGCTCACCATCCACACGGACGCGCGTGTTCCCGGCGATGTGTTTCTGGGTGTCATCGGCGTGATGGCCGTGCATCATATCCCTCGATTCCGTGATGAACGCATGCGCGTTGCCCATGAACCACGAGGTGGTGATGTCCGCATCGGGATGAAAACAATCCAAGAGACCATCCCAGTCGCCCACGTCCCGGCAGACGTGAGAGAACATGCACACCTCCATCATCTCGAGTTTGTCCGCCGCCGCGCGCAGCCTCGCATCATCGCTCATCTTCACTCCCCTTTCGCGGGCATCGCCCGCCCTCATCGCGCCTCGGCGCATCTCGGTTCTATAAAATAGTCCGCGAGCCAATCGCAGGCTCCCCGTGCCCCAAGCCGGGCAATTCCCAGACGCCCGCGCCCACGGGATTTCCCTCTCCCTGGATGTTCGCGTCGATCACGTAGGGACGCTCGGCCTTCACCGCCTCGTCCACGGCCTCGCTCAAATCGGCCGCCTTGTTCACCCGCACGCCCGTGATGCCCGCCGATTCGGCCATGGCCGCGAAATCGGGATTATAGGGCGTGGCGGAGGCGTGTTCCTGAAAATCGGTGGCCAACTCCCGGCCATCCAGATAACCGCGCTGAAGCCCCCGGATGGAGGCGAAGGCGTAGTTGTTCCAGACCACCCAGACGGCGGGAATGTTGTATTCCACCGCCGTGGTGATGGCGCTCAAATGCATGGCGAAAGCGCCGTCTCCGCATACGGCAACGCAAGGCCTGTCCGGTGCGGCCAGCTTGGCTCCGAGCACTCCCGCGACGCCAAAGCCCATCGCGCCGAAGCCCATCGAGCCGATGAGCGATTGCGGCCCCTTGGGACGGCAATACTGAATCAGCCAGTTGTGGTGGATGCCGACGTCACTGACGATAATGGCGTCATCGGGCAAGGCCTTGTCAATTTCATGGGCCGCCCGCTGGGGGTGCATGGGTTCGGTGTCCTCGCGGTAGCCTGGAGCCGTGAACTCCTCCCATTCGTTTCGCCAGCCGTCGATCTTGCGAAGCCACGCCTCCCGGGACTCTGGAATTTCCACGCTCTCTCTAGCTCCGAGCGCGTCCTGAACCTGCTCCAGAAAGACATCCACGTCCGCCATGAGCCCTAAGGCCACCGGGTAGTTGCGCGCGATCTCCTCGGGGTCGATATCCACGTGAATCAGCTTCGTGGGCGGAATGTTGAACGAATAGCCAGGCAGCCAACTGCTCGAGGTGCGATCATCAAAACGCACGCCGAGCGCGAGCAGAACGTCGGCCTGCCGCGCGGCGTGGTTCGCGGGATAGGTTCCGTTTCTCGCGATGAGTCCCAGAGCCAAAGGGTGTTTCGCATCGATGGCCCCCATCCCGCTCGATGAGCACACCACGGGAATTTTCAGCCTTTCGGCGAGCGTGACCATCTTCGCGGCGGCGCCGGAGTATTTCACGCCCTGGCCCACGAGAATCACGGGCCGCTCGGCGGAGGAGAGCATTTCGACGGCCTTTTTCACCCCCTCCGGGTCCGCCCCGCAGCGGCAGGAAATGTTCGCGTTCCAGGCTGAGGCTTGCGGCATCTCCACCTCGGTTTCTTCCTTGAAGATGTCGAAAGGCACGTCGAGCACGACGGGTCCGCGCCTGCCCGTCATCATCGTCTTCCACGCCTGGCGCGTGAACTGCGGCACCATCTCCGCCCGCGTGGGCTGATACACCCGCTTACAATAAGCCTGCACCGTGGAGGGGAAATCCGCCTGGTAATGGCGGTAAGTCTCCTGAAACGCCCCCCGGTTGAACTGGTTGGTGGGAATGTTGCCGGTCACGGCCAGAAACGGAACCGAATCGAAAAAGGCGTTGGCCAGGGAAATCGGCATGTTGGCCGAGCCCGGCCCGCAGGAGGTGAACGTCGCCACCGGCTTGCCCGCCACCCGGTAATACACGTCGGCCATGAAGCCGCACAGCGACTCGTGGCGCACCGAGAGCGTCTTGATCTCATCGGCGCGCTCATGGAGCGCGTCCAGAAAACTGATGTTCCCGTGGCCGCAAAGGCCGAATACATAGGGAACATCTTCCTGGATGAGATAATCGACGATGATCTGGCCGCCATTCATACGGGTCATAATATGGCTCCTTCAACAAAATACAAGAAAATCATCACAGGGCATCGCCCTAGAAAACCCAGAGCGGAGAAGCAAGATAGAGCCTGGATAATGCGAAAACAAGGATATATAAACCTACCAGCCGCGCGGCTCGTTCTCCAGAATTCCGAGCGCTTCCAGCGTCTTTCTCGTATGGGCCTTGGCGTCAGCATCGAGAGGCAGAATGGGTTTTCGGGTCTCCCCGACGGGTCGGCCCACGAGTTCCATCGCGTATTTCACGGTCGCCGGGTAGTTCGTCTGCAACAATTTCAAGAGCACGCCCATTTTATATTGGAGGGCGCGCGCGCTTTCATAATCCCCCGAGACGCAGGCGTCGAACAGGGAGAGAACCAGGCGGGGCGCAACCTCCCCGCAATTGGAAAACGACCCCGACCCACCGACGGGTATCGACGTGAGAAGCCATTCAATTCCGGTGAATACGGAAAAATCCGCTCTCGCGGCGGACGCTATGCGGCACGCGCCCGTAAAGTAGTTCATGTCGAAGCTGGCGTCTTTCAATGCGTGGAGGTTCGGGAGTTTTTCGACCATCTCCTCCAGCATGTTGTGGGAGATGGTCACCTGAAGCCTGGGATTGTTGTAGGCGATCATCGCGACATCCGTGCTTCTTCCCAACGTCAGGAAATAATCCAGATGGGCCTCTTCCTCGGGCGCCCAGTGATAGGGCGAGAGCACGACGATTCCTGTTGCGCCTATCGCCTCAGAGCGCCTCGCTAAATCAATGGAATTGTCCGGTCCCGAAGCGGTCACGTTCACGAACACGGGAACGCGGCCCGCGGCGGCTTTCACAAGATGCCGCGCCAGTTCCTTGCGCTCGTGTTCACTCAGATTCAAGGACTCCCCGATGTGCATGGGATGGGCGATGAACGGAAATCCCTGTTCAATCAGAAAATTGATTTGTCTCTCGAAGGTGTCGTAATCAACGCCGCCATCGGGATTGAACGCCGTCGTGGGCGCTCCCATAATGCCTTTGAGCTTCATCCGGCCTCCCCCTGGTGTTTTCTCCCCCGCCAATCCTGAATTTGTGTGCTCAGTAACGCTCTCTGAGCGAATGCCTCGCTCGTTTCGTCTACACCGAGAGCTTCTCCATGCTTCCGAGTCTTCTGAAAATAATCGTCCCCACCAGGAGCATAGCAGTCTGAAGGAGCGCGAATGCCGCCACGACGCCCAAAGCCTCGTTTTCCTGCAAGATATAGAGGGCCACCGCCATCGGAGCGCTGTCTTCGGTCGCCAGGAGCACGGACACCGGCAACTCCCTGATGAACATGATGAAAAGCATCAGATAGGCCGCAAAGATGCCCGGCCTCAAGAGCGGCACCGTGATCTTCTTTATCGTCGCAATGAACGAGGAGCCACAGATTCTGGCGCTCTCCTCGAGCTCGGAACTCAGGGACTGAAGCACAGAAGATATCGTTCTGAGACCATAGGGCAGATAGCGCGTCATATACGCCATCATGAGCAAGAGCATGGGAAATCCATAGAGTGGCGTTTTAATCCACGTGATGAGAAAAGCCATTCCCATGATGAGGCCCGGCACGCCGATGGGCAGGGTGCTCAGGTAATCGACTGCGCCGCTGAGCTTCTTGTTCTTGCCTCTGAGAATCACCATGGAGAGGAACGTACACAGGACCACCGTGATGAATCCTCCCACCAGCCCCAGGATGAGACTGTTCTTTGTCGCCTGAATGGCGTATTCGTATTCAAACAACACATACGCCCAGTTGTAGATGGAAAGCTGGCTCCACAGGAATCCGCCCAGCCAGGCGCGGTTGAACGACGCCAGCAAGAGCGCTCCCAGCGGGAGGATGACTGCCAAAAGAACGTAGAAACAATTGATGGCGAGCGCGACGTATTTCCAGCGTCCCAAAGAAACGCGGCTGGGGCGGTAGCCCTTCCCCGTAACGGTCACGTAACTTCTCGGCGCTATAATCTTTCTCTGGAAGTAGAGCCCCAAAGCGGTGAATACCATCAAGATGCTTCCCAGGGCCGCCGCCCCTCCGATGTCCAGGGGATATTCTTCCATCTTCGTATAAATAATCGTCGATAGCGTCGATATTCTTGCGATAGGCCCCAGCAGGCTGGGCACACCGAAAACGCCCATGCTCACCACAAAAACAATGATCGCTCCGGAGAGCATGGCGGGTGTGGAGAGTGGAATCGTTACCCTCAAGGCCGTGCGCAAAACGCCGGTTCCGCAAACCCGCGCGGATTCCTCGAGGGCGGGATCCATTCGATTTAGCGAGCCTATCGTAAAAAGATACATGTAGGGCGTATAAAAAAGCGCCATCACCATGATGATTCCGGTCATCGAATAAATATTGAACGGCGGGGCCGACAACCCGAAGAGATCGATCATCCAGCGATTCAGTATGCCCGTCCTCGGAGCGGCCAGCGCCCACCAGGCGACGGCTCCCAAAAAAGAAGACAGGAAAAAGGGAATCAGGGTCAATGCCTCCAAAGGTCCTCTGAAAGGCATGTCGGTGCGCGCATGAAACCAGGCGAGCGAAACGCCCGTCAAGCAAGAAATAATTGACGTTCCCAGCGCAATGATCAAGGTGTTCAGCGAAGCGTCCATCACCTCGGAAGTGGCGAATGTCTTGGTGAAGTTCGTAAACGTATAGATGGATTTACCGGCTTCGGGGTGGGTCACGAAGGCGCTGTACAAAAACACGGATACCGGCAGGATGGCGAGAATGGTGAGCAAGCCCAGCGAACCGAGTTTCAGCGTATTTTCAGAATTGAAAAAACGCCCCACCGGAGCAGAGGCCGAAGCGGCTGGTTTCGCTCCCGCACCCCCGGCCTCCAACTCCGTTTTAGATACGCTACTCAACTCGTGACCCTCTGACATTTCTCATCGTTATTTCTTTTTCGTCCCCGATCCGAAGACCTCGATGAATTCCGCTTTCCATTTCTTCACGTCCGCAGGCGTGATTTTGCTCCAATCGGTCGGGATGACGTTGATCTTGTCGATGGGAGGCGCAATGCCGTCTTTCGCCAGGATGAATTTGTTGATTTTCCCATCCTTATGGGGCGGAAGCGGCCTGCCGGAATTGAGCGGATTATAATTCAGGAGCATGTGATGTCCCCTCACGCTCCTCCAGTAATCGACGAAAAGTTTCGCCATATTGGGATTCTTCGCTTTCGCCATAATCACGGAAGCAATGGGAAGCGCCACCACGCCTTCTTTGGGATAGATGGGGTCCATCTTCACACCGGCTTTTTTCGCGATCCAGTTGTGTCTGGCCATTATCGTCGTCCCGAGCCAATACTCCCCAGCCATGAGGGAGCGCCTCTGCGCCGATCCTCTCGCCATCACGCCCGCGCCCGCAGCGCTTAATTTCTGGAAGTAGCTCTTCGGCAACCGCTCGCGAAGCCCCTTGTACCAAAGGGTATAGGTCTCGGAAGGCCTCGCATCGCCGACCAGCACTTTTCCCTTGAACTCGGGCCTCAGTAAATCATGCCAACTCGTCAGTTTGACGTTGCCCGCCAAATCCCGGTTAACCGCCATGGTGTTGATTTGCGCATCGGCCACCCAATAGCCTCCGCCGTTCATGTTGGCTTTTTCCGCCAGGTTGTAGTGCTTGTCTTCGGGCGAGACGTATTTCATCAGATTCCCGCGACGCTTCATCGAGTGCAGCCAGGAAGCCGCGGCGAGCACGACCACGTCGACGGAGAGCTTGTTGGCCTTGATCTCCTGCTCGAAACGCTTGATGAGCGTACCGGAGCGCCTGTTGGCGAAACGGAATTTCACCTTTGGCAGTCCATAGAGTTTCTTGAAGGCCTTCTCCATCGCTTTGGCCGCTTTCACGGGAGCGAGGTTCGTGGCCCAGGAAAAAGCTCCTTCTTTTCTGGCTCCTTCAATCAATTTCGCGACGCGGGCTTTTTCCGCGCCTTTGAGTTCTTTCAAAATCGGCGCTTCAGCGGCGTGGGCAGTCCCGCCCAGCGTGAACATAGCCGCCAGCAATACCGTCACTCCCACCGAGAAACTCAAGCTTTTTTTCATCGAATCTTCTCCCAAGGAAAAAGTAAAGAAAAAAACGATTCCGCGCAGAAAGAGGGTTCTGGATGCCCTCCCTTCAATCGCTCAACACCACGCATCTTGAAGGGGAAATCGTCATGGTGACGGAATGGCCGATCCGGATATCCGCGTCTCCACGAACTTGCACCCTCAATTCCAGGCTGCCCGATTGAACCGAACAATCCCAGGATTGCCCCAGATAAACAGCATCACTCACCCGGCCGCTTAAAACGTTGTTATCGTCCGACCCATCTTCTCCAAATTCAATGTATTCAGGCCGCACGGTGACCAGCAAATCGGAACCGGTCAGAATCTCACGCTCGATTCCTTTTGCGCATAGAATTTTCGATCCAAGAGACGGAACTTCCACCCAAAGGCCTTTGCCGTTTTCCTTTTCACCGGCCCTGCCTTCTAGAATGTTCGTCACACCGATGAAATCGGCGACGAAACTATTAGCCGGCTCATTGTAAGTGGAGTGCGGATCCCCCTCTTGTTGTATTCTTCCGTCTTTCATGACGATGATGCGATCACTCATGACCATCGCTTCCGCCTGATCATGGGTGACGTAAATGGCCGTCAATTTGAGTTCTTTTATCAGCCCCGCCAACTCGACCCGCATGCGCTCACGCAATTTCGCATCGAGGTTGCTCAGAGGCTCATCGAAAAGAAGAACACGGGGGTTGTAGGCCAATGCGCGGGCGAGGGATACCCGCTGTTGCTGGCCGCCGGAGAGTTTCGTGGCGTTTCTCTCGCCCAGACCGCTCAGGCCGACGAGTTCGAGCGCCTTGGCGACCTTTTCGCTCACCACTGTGCGACTCGCTCCCTGGGCCTGAATGCCGTAAGCCACGTTCTCGGCAACCGACATGTGAGGCCATATGGCGTAGGACTGAAACACCATGCCGAGCCGGCGCTTTTCTGGCGGCAGGCAAACCCCGGTACTGCTCGAGGTGAACACCTCGTTTGCGATGAGGATGTCTCCCTCATCGGGAGTCTCAAGCCCTGCGATGCAGCGAAGCGTCGTCGTCTTACCGCACCCGCTGGGACCCAGTAAGGTTACGAATTCCCCTTCGCCCACGGTAAAGCTGACGTTGTCCACCGCCAGTATTTCCGAACCGAAGCGTTTCACCAAGTCCTTTACGACTACTTCCGCCATGCAGAGGTCCCATTCATGAGTGCTATGTATGCATTGATTATGTGCTCATCCTATTTCATATCCACCAAGAATGTAAGTCGTGCGGCCTTTAATTCGCAGAATGCCCGATTGCGGCGTCCGCCTGCTTGTTTTTATGTGGAATCAGATGAAAACCCTCGTATCCCGCCTCCACGATTTCCGCGCATTTTTTCGAATACACGTCGAACCCGGAGATGTAGGGCATGAACACGCGCGGCTTGCCCGGTATGTTCGCTCCCAGATACCAGGAGGTGCAGCGGTAGCGAATCGTCTTTGCGGCCTCCTCGTTGTTGTGCGCCACCCAGGCGTCCTCCGCCTCCAGGGTCGCCTCGATGGACTTCAGCCCGTTTTCGCGCAAATACACGAGACAAGCGCCTATCCACTCGACGTGGTGGTCGATGGAAGTCTGCATGTTCGTCAGCACCGAGGGGCTTCCGGGTCCCGTGATGGTGAACAGGTTCGGGAACCCCGCCGTCATAAGGCCCAGGTAGGTGCGGGGGCCCACCTTCCATTTGTCCTGCAAGGTCCGCCCGCCGCGCCCCCTGATGTCGATTCTGAGCAGGGTTCCCGTCATCGCGTCATACCCCGTGGCCAGAATGAGCGTGTCGATTTCATACACCCGCCCGCCGGTCATCACCCCTTCGGGCGTTATCTTCTCGATGGGCGATTCGCTCACGTCGATCAGGTGCACGTTCGGGCGGTTATATATCTCGAAATACTCCGTTATCACACAAAGACGCTTGCATCCGATGACGGTTGTGGGACAAAGCAGTTCCGCGGTTTTGGGATCCTTCACGATTTCCCGAATCTTGTTTCGCACGAATTCGCCCGCCGTCTGGTTCGCCTCCTCGCTGTAGCGCAAATCCGTGAACGCGGAGAGAAAGGGCAACCCCCCGTGCGCCCAGCGTTTCTCGAATTCGCGCTCGCGTTCTTCTTCACTGACCTCGAGAGCCGCCTTGTCGTTGAACGTCTGGTCGAAACCCGTGGCCGAGCGCTTGGCTCTTTGTCTTATCTGCGGGTAATTCGCCTTCACCTCGCGCACGCGCTCCGGATCGATGGGGCCGTTGTGCGCGGGCACTGCGTAGTGCGCCGTTCTTTGGAAGACGAACACTTCGGCCGCTTCGCGCGCGATGATGGGGATGGACTGCATCGCCGATGAACCCGTGCCGATGACGCCCACGCGTTTTCCGGAGAAATCCACCTTTTCATGCGGCCAGAGGCCGGTGTGCAAAACGGGACCCTCAAAATCGTCCAGACCCTCAAAAGCGGGAAAATTCGGAGAGGAGAGACACCCGGTGGCCATCACGCAGAAGGTGGCCGAGACCCGCTCGCCGCTACCTGTCTCGACGACCCAGTGGCTGGCATCCTCGTCGAAAACGGCGGAGGCCACCCGCGTGTTGAAGACGACATCCCTTTTTAAATCAAAGCGTGCGGCCGCATGGTTGATATAGCGCAGAATTTCGGGCTGGCTCGCGTAGCGCTCACTCCATTCCCATTCCTGCTGGAGTTCTTCGGAGAATTGATAGGAATACTGAACGCTCTCCGTGTCGCATCGTGCGCCCGGGTAGCGGTTCCAGTACCAGGTGCCGCCCACGTCGCCGCCCGCCTCGTACACCCGCGCCTTAAAACCCCGCGAGCGTAGACGGTAGAGCATGAAAAGGCCTGAGATGCCCGCACCCACGATGAGGGCGTCGAGGTCCGTTTTCGCCTCGTTTTTCAACCCAAAACTCCTTTACCGTTTATTTATCAGATAGTTACCGCATCGCATCTATTCATGTATTTATCGAAAAACATCGTGAATTTATCGTATTTTATCGTATTTTTCAGTAATTCGGAATTGGGGGGCGGCGGATTTGGCCTGAAATCCGCTCAGGGATGATATGGGAACGCCCCGAAACGCCCAAGCGGGAAATCTGGGGAATTGCGCTGCGTAAAACAGTTCATCGATTTATACCCTGGTCGGCCAAGTTGAATAGATTCGGTGGACAAATGCGGGGAATTGCGCTACGTGAACCGGCCCATCAATTTCTGACCCCGGTCGACAAAGCAGAATCGACTAGCGGGCAAATGCGCACGAGAGAATCGGCGGGATGCGGGAGTGTTTTCAGGATACTTCTCCCTCATTTTCCCGTAACGCCGTTGCGAAAATCAGGCGTCGCCCATAGTATTCCCGAATCATTTGAAACCGAATAACCGCTCCCTCCGCCGGGAGGGGACGAGAACACGCGACAATACGAAAGGATGCGTCATGGAGGATAAGACCGGGGCGTTTCGCCTGGAAGAAGCGAGCATAGAAGACTTACACGCGGCGATTCGCGCCGGACGCACGACCTGCATAGAAGTCGTGGAACGCTACCTGGAGCGCGTGCGCGCGTATAACGGCGTCACCAGCATGCTCGTCACAGCAGACGGCGCGCCGGTTCCCGAAGCTACGGGCGCGATGCGGGGAGGCTCCCCGCTTCGCTTCCCGACCGAGACGGTGAAGGCCGCGGACGTCCTGCCCGAGCTGGACAGATACAAGGGGCCGCCGCTTGAGTTCGGGCGCATGGAGGCCACGGCGTCCGACCCCGACGTCCAGCAGCAATACGGCATGATCGCTGGGATCCCGGGCGCGGGCCAGGTGAACGCCCTCGCCACCCTGAACATTCGCGGCGAGCGTTCCGTCACCTGCCGGGGCGATTTCGACAGGCATCCATCAGAAGGCCCCTTGCCGCCGGGCGCGCCGCCCATGTGCGAGGTCTTTCGCCACTACCCAGACGCGCTCGAGCGCGCGGCGGAACTGGACGCCGAATACGGCGCGAACCCCGACCTCGAAAAATTGCCGATGTACGGCGTGGCGTTTTCTTTCAAGGATCCATTCGACACCAAGGACATGCGCTCGACGGGCGGGGGCGACGCGAGCTACGACATCGATTTTCCCGCGCGCGACCACATCCTCGTCGAGCAGCTCAGGAACAAGGGCGCCATCATCTTCGCAAAAGCCGTGAGCACCGAATACAACGGACGCGCGGGCGATCCGGGCGGGCGGCACGAACCCGAGAAGGTGCTGCCCTCCGTCCTGGGCTATCAGCGCAGTTCGTGGGCCGGGAATCCCTCGAACCCCTACGACACCACGCGGGCGGCGTCGCTGGGTTCGAGTTCCGGCTCCGCCCTTTCGGTGAGCACCAACATGGTGATGGCGAGCCTGGGCGAGGAGACGAGAGCCTCCTGCCGGGGGCCGTCGAACCACAACGCCGTAGCGCTCATTCTGCCGCACAAGGCGATGCTCGGCTTCGACGGCGGGGCCATCGGCGCGGACATCTATTGCGACAGGAGCGGCATCATCACGAAATGCCTGAGTGATTGCGCCAAGGTTCTCGACGCCCTGAAGGATCCGGTGAACGGCTATTACGACCCGCGCGATCCGTTCACGACGGTGCCGCGCTCCTCCGTTCTGGATACGCCCTACGCGGCGCACATCAAAACGAGCGGGGAGGCGGGCGCGCTCGAGGGGATGCGCATCGGGGTCATCCGCGAGTCCATGGTGTATCCGAGGGGTTCGAAATCAGAAGAGCCCATCGTCAACGCGGCGGCCCGGGAGATAAAGGAAGTCCTGGGCCAAAAACTCGGGGCGAAACTCCTGGAATCCACCGACCCGCTCTGGGCGGGCGACCCGGAAATCGAGACGATGAAGACGGATTTCCGGCGCGCGCTCGCCAGGCTCATCCCCGTCTTCATGCCAGACATCATGTTCCGGCTCACGCCCGAGGGCGCGCCGCTCTTCAGGGAATTCGCCGAAGCCATCGTCCCCACAGAGTTCGCGCCGGGCGTCGTCTTCGGCTCGGGCGGCATGCAGCCCATCGACTACATGCTCGACATGGGCGAGGGCAGAATCGAGCAGCCTAAAAACCTCGACCTCGCCACCGTGCAGCAACAAGAACTCGCCATGACGTTTCGCTACCACATCCACCAGTACCTCTCGCGCCGGGCCGAGGACTGGGAGGCGCGCGGATTCAGCGAGACCATCACCGGCTTTCCCGAGTTGAACGCGCGCTCTAAATTCTGGGGCGACGACCATCGCGCCGCCTTCAGGAACTGGGAGGAAGTGGTCGACCCGCGCAATCCCCACGGCGGCAGACAAGGAGTGAACGAGCGCATCATGCTGCGCGAACTCCTGCGCCGCGTGGACATGATGGTGATTCTGGAGAACAACCTCGACGCCCTCGTGCGCCTGCACACGCCGTTTCCGCCCGCCATCATCGGAGGGGCGGTCCAGCCCGGCCTCGTGCTGAACTCACGGCCCGAATCGCAAAGCGGGCCGAACGCAGGTCTGACGGAAGTGCTCGTGCCGGCGGGCTACGTGCGCACGACCTATGATCCCGTTTTCGAGTTGAGCGAGGATGGTACGCGGTTCATCTCCGTTCCCAACGATCAGGCCACCACCATCCCCGAGCCGGGCCTGCCGTTTTCTCTCGTATTCCGAGCCGAACCCGGCAAGGAGGACACCCTGCTCCGGATCGCCTCGACGTATGAGGCGGCTTCTAAGCGCCGCATCCCCCCGCCCGATTTCGGCCCGCTCTAGGGGCAGGCGGAATCGCTCGGGTGTTTTTGGGGGGATGAATTCGGGATAACGATTAGAAGTGATCACACGTCGTAGGGGCGGACCTATGTGTCCGCCCGATTTCCGTTTTGGCCGTCATTCCGGTGTCATTTCCGACCAAGGCGGGAGGGAATGCGGAATCCAGGGTTTCGCCTTTTGCTTTTCGCCGTTATTCCCGCTCGATCAAAGACGGAACGAAATACCGGAATGTACCCACCCACATCGGCTCTGGATTCCGGCTTTCGCCGGAATGACGAGCGAAACCACGTTCGCCGTAGCCCCTGTGCCTGTCCTGCGGGGGACAACCACGGGGGCAGGGACTACCCAGAAGGGTAGTCCCCTACAATACCGCTGAGTTGCAATACCACTCCCCCCTTGAGGGTCAAGCCCGATTGAAGAATGAGGGATTGTCGACGAGGTAAGGGCGCACGCCCGCAAGCGAGTCGGTGGGGGTCAGACCCGACCGGTGAAGGAGAGTTTGCAATTCTCCTCCTCGGGAAGACCAATGGCAAGACGAGTCAAGGCGAGAATCACTCCCCCCTTGAGGGGGAGTCGGCAAGACGAGAGCGAAGCCCGAAGTCGCGCCGGTGGGGGGAGTTTTATTTGAAAATCGTCCCCCCACTGCATCAGCCTTCGCACAAAACGCTCGGCTTCTGCGACATTCCCTCCCTCTTCGGTCGGAAATGACCCTCAAGGGGGGAGTGATTCCAATCTCGCATCACGCATCCAACCCCCAAGGGAGGAATGGTTCTCGCTCGTCATTCCGGCGTATGCGGGTGACAACCGAGAGGTTGGCCAGAACCGATAATGTGGATGCGTTATGGGGTTTCATTATTCTTCGATGAAGCGGGGATGAAGCCGGAAAATGAAAGACGAAGGGTAAATTCTCTGGATTCCGGCTTTCGGCGGAATGACGAGCGAAATCCGCGATTGCCGTAGCGACGGTTCGCGTTCCGTAGGGGCGAACCCCTCCTCGGGGTCGTCCCACAGGTCGCGCTACTACATCCTAAGCATTCCTCGCTTCGAGCGTCGGTATTCCGCTGACATCCACCGAACGTTCCGCGCGCGCCAGATCGTAGTTGCGCTGGAGGTTGACCCAAAAGCCCGGGCCGTTGCCGAAGAGCTTGCCGAAGCGAACCGCCATCTCGGCGGTAACCGGCTGCTTCTCGTTCAGGATGTCGTAGAGCGTCTGCCGGGAAATGCCGAGGGCCGCGGCCACCGCCGTCTTGCTCACCCCGAGGGCGGGCAGGACGTCCTCGCGCAGGATTTCCCCCGGATGCGCCGGGTCGATGGAAGGGTGTCTCTCGATCATCAGTGATAGTCCTCTATGTCCACGTCCACTGCGCCGTCGTCGTACCATCCGAATGCTCCCAATCATTGACGCAAGCTAACCGTAGGCGGCAGAATTGTCAAGTGATGGCTTACAAATACTTTCGTACCGCAGAGCGGCCGACGCGCTTCATACCCCCGCCCGATTTCGGCCCACTCTAGGGGCAGGCGCAGCTAGAGAGCCACCCCTGTGCGCGGGCAATTCATTTTTCGTGAAATCCCCGACGAAACTCCGTATAATTTCATCAAGGGCCGGGGCGAGACCTGCCCCGGACGGGTACGGCATGTTCAGTGTTCGTGGTCCGCTCTTGCCCACCGTCTCCTCTCCGGGCGATGCGCCCCGGAACGAGAGCGCGCCCCCGTGACGGAGGCGGTCCGAAAACGCGAACGGCCGCCGAGTAGAGTAAATTCAAGGGGAACCGGATGATGCGCACCATAACCACGTTGATTGCGATAGCCGCGATGCTTGTTCTTTCCGGTTGCAGCGCCGGGAATCAGGAGAACATGGCGTGGATGGAGTTCGATACCGCACGGACGGTGGAGCAGGTCAAGCTCGGCACACTCGCAAGAGTGGAATCCGCCACCACGACGCTTGCAAGCGATCAGCACGTGTTTCGATTCGATGGAGCATCGTCGCTCACCTTTACCAAGTGTGAAGGCGCGGTCTGCGGCGTAAGCCCGGCTCCCGAGGGTCTGGAAGCTGCGCTGGAGCGCGCTCTCGACGACCCCGAATCCGACTTCGGAAGTAAACATTTCGCCGAGCGCCTGAAGGATTCCTTGACGCTCAAGCCACAGACCGAAACCGTCCGCAGCATCCCTCTCGTGGAAGGCTTCGGCCAGCGCACCGATGAAAGGGCGTTCAGCGCAAGGTTCTACGGCGGTTGGCTCGACGAGGGAGCTTTCTTCGTCAACCGGACCACCCTGACGATCAGGGACGGGCAGGGCCGGCCCATCGGACCCGGCGACGTCTTCGACTCAAGCGCCCTCGGCGTGGCGAGCGCCACGGCGCCGACGGCCGCGCAGGGCATGTCCGCCACATGGAAAGGGGTGATGATCGGCGTGGACGTCAGCGATTTCGTGACCCGCGGCCAGTTCGTGCAAGGCGATGCGACGCTCGTCATCGACGACTTCGCCAATCTGGACGTTGACATCGTTTTCGACAATCTTGAAGCTCTCGGAACCGGCGCCAAGCTAGATGGCGGGAGTATCCCGCCTTGGGAGAACGTCTCGCTCCACGGCGGCGCATTCGGGGAAAAGCCGACCGGAAGCAATGACTACATTCAGGGCCGCTTCGTCGGAGAGGGCCATGCCGGCGTCGTGGGTGTCTTCGAACGCGGCGAAATCGTGGGCTCTTTCGGCGCGAAGAGGCAGCGCGTCGAATAGACCTCGTTCTTTCCGCCGTCGAACCCGGTGAAAACCCGCTCGATCAAAGACGTAATGAAATGCCGGAAAATATCCCCCTTCATCGGTTCTGGCCAACCTGTCGGTTGTCACCAGCCTCCGCCGGAATGAAAAAAAACACCATTTCTCATACACGAGGCCTCGGGTCACATTTTTGCGACCCGCCCTTTTTGCAGGGGGCGGTTCGCGAACCGCCCTTTGGGGGGCTGTTGAAAAAGTTATGATTTCGTGATTCAGCGTATGGAGCCGACTGGAGAGGTAGGAGACATGACTCCCCCTTGAGGGGGAGTCGCAGAAGCCGAGCGTTTTTTGCGCGAAGGCTGATGCGGTGAGGGGTATGCTTCTAAAATAAAAGCTCCCCCCACCGGCGCAGCTTCGGACTCTGTCCTCGCATTGCCGACTCCCCCTCAAGGGGGGAGTCATTTCATAAGCATATGTCGATTGAGAAATTCATTCCCTGTTTTTGGGGGACTTTTTCAACAGCCCCTTAGGGGAAGGAAAACGCGCACCGCCTCCCCCTCAGAACTTCCTGAGCGGCGTCGCCTCTCGGTCGAAAAGCGTTTTTCTGGCGACGTTCCAGATTTCGAAATACGTCTTCCTTAAGACTTCGGGCGAATCCGCCAGCCAGCGGACCAGCGCGCCGGGGCCTGTGAGCCGCGTGCAGCCGCCCGCCAGACCCGCTCTCCGCCCGATCCAGGCTGCCACTGATAAAGGCTGCCCTCGCGAAGCGCCAAAAGAAGGGGTAGCAGCTTTGGCTCGAGGCGCTTCGCGAGACTGAGGGCAGCGCGTCTTCTTTTCTTTCGATTCTTCGATCCTGGTTGTGCGACTTCCGCCTGGATTGCCGGTGAAAACGTTTCGGTTTGCGCTTCTCCTCTTGCCGCCAAGCCAAAGCCAAGCACGAAAACCAGAATAAGGACGCGAGAAATAAATAATCCCGGCGATGCTCCCACGCGGAATCGCCGCCGGCTTGCTGCATACCCCCTCCTTCGCCGTATTCCGGCCGGTATTTGCGCGATTCACGTATTCTTTTTTGGGCCGCCCATGGGGAAGCCAGGTTCGGCTTCCCCTGGGCGGTTCTTGCGACTAGGTCGTCGTCTTCATATATGTTCCCTGGTGATTTACCCAGTCACAGCTCTTGTCCGGACTCGTGTGCTTGCTCCAGGGTTCGGGCGCCACGAGGCCCACTGCTCCCGCTTTTTTCAGGAACTTCCTGCGAGATAATTTTTCCGCGCCCATCAACTTCTTGCTCTTCATTCTTCCAATCTCTCTTTCATATATTCGTTACAACGGCCGCCTCGTGCGGCCGGAAAATAAAATGAACACTTATAATCTCCGTTGACAGGATAGAAATATAGAGGGGTTTCTTTACGGGAATCTTGCAGTTCGGTTAAATTGTCGTTTCTGTTTTGTTTCGCCCATGTTTCGAGGATTGGCCTTTTTATGGACATCACTCACATCATCAAACCTTCATCCAACAGGCAGCGGCTCACCCCGAAGATGCGCAGCGCGGCGGCGCGAAGACACCCCGCGCTTTCCAGGAGGTGTTCAAAATGGCGTCCTTAAGCCGCAGGCTCGCAAGGTGGGCGGCGGGGCTTCGCTTCGAGGATCTGCCGCCCGAAGTCGTCGATCGCGCCAAGGGCGTCACCTTACAAGCCATCGGCTCCGCTCTTTTGGGATCAAGAACCGAAGACGGGCAAAGAGCCGTCGCGCTCATCACCGAGGAGGAAGCGGGCGTTCACGGCGGCGCGACCATCATGGTGAGCGGGGCCAGGGCGACGAAAGGGGGCGCCGCGTTTGCGAACTCCGAGATGGCCCTGGCGGGAGGCAAGTGGGACACGTTCCGCATGCTCACCCATCCGGGCGCCGGCATCGTGCCCGCCGCCTTGGCCTCTGCGGAAACACGGGGCGCCTCGGGGGCGGATTTTCTGACGGGAATCGCCGCGGGCTATGAGGTCATGGAGCGCTTGGCGTCCGACTTCATCCCCACGGTGATGTCGCGCGGTTTTCATGCGGGTTCCGTTTTCGGGATTTTCGGGGCCGCCGTCGCCGCTGCGAAAATCATGCGCTTGAACGAGGAGCAGTTGAACAGCGCCATCGCGCTTTGTGCGAGTCTCGCGAGCGGAAACCTCGAAGGCCCTCGAAGCGGGGGACAGGCGTTAAGAGAGGGCGCGGCGGTGCGAAACGCCCTCCTCGCGGCGGCGCTGGCCGAGCGGGGCCACGTCGGCGGGGAGACGGTGCTCGAAGGCGAAGCCGGTTTCTACCACGCCTACGCCGGAAACAACGAGGGCCGCTTGACCTACAGTTTCACGGGCGATACGAGAACGAGCTTAGGTAAAATCACCGAAGGATTGGGGGAGGAGTGGCTCTTCCTCGAAACGCTGTTTCGTATCTATACCACCTCTGGCTACAACTTGGCGCACATCGACGTGACGGCGAAGCTCTGCGAGGAGAACGACATCCGCCCCGAGGAGGTCGAGCGCGTGGAGACTCTCGTGAACTGGCTGGAGACGCAATACCCGAGCCCAGCCTTCGCGAACCGGCGGGAGGACGGCGCGGCGCGTCCGGGCGGCACGCATTACTACGCGGCCTTCGGCGTCGTGAAGCGCGGCTATCCGCTGCTGAACAAGCCCCCCGGCGAAGACGACCCGCCCGAGGTGCTCGAGATGATGGATCGCGTGAGAATCATCCCCTCACGCGAGATGGACCTTTTCGCTCCCAAGGTGAGCATCTACACGAAAGAGCGTGGAGTCTTCACCAAACAGGCCACCGGGCGCGAGTTCATCTTCAGCTTCGATGAACTCGCGAACCGCACCGGGGGCATCGCCGCAGGCCTCCCGATACCGGAGTCGCGCTACACGCAAATCATCGAAACCTGCCGCGCCCTGGATGCGGAGGAGAAAGCGGAAAAACTCATCCGCCTCACCGTGGCGGGAGAATAGGCCGTCTCCTGGAACCGCCCTACCAGAGTGTTTCAGACGCCAGGGCCGCGCCCTCGGCGAGGGTAGCCATTTTCATCCACACGATGCGGCGATCCACCTGTACGCGGCCGGCGAAGGTGCCGAAACCGCAATCGACCCCGGCTATCACGTTCTCGCGCCCCACAGCCTCGGCGTAATTCACGATGCGCTCCGCCACCAGCTCGGGATGCTCCACGAAGTTGGACGTCGAATCGATTACGCCGGGGATGATGCTCTTGCCCTCGGGCAAGTCGACATCGCGCCACACCTTCCACTCATGGCCGTGGCGGGGGTTCGCGCCGGGAAACGACACCGCGCAGGGGCGTCCTTTGAGCACGACGTCGATGATGTCCTTGAGCGGAACGTCCTCATGGTGCGGCCCCAGCGTGCTGCCCCAGCAGATGTGCATGCGCATGCGCTCGGGCGTGATATTACGCACCGAGTGGTTCAGGGCTTCGACGTGCATCTCGATTTCCTTGCGAAAATCCGCAAGGCTCAAATCTCGAAACACGGTATGGCGGCTCAAGGCGAGGTCGGGGCAGTCGAGTTGCAAGAGCAGGCCCGCATCCACGATGGCCTCGTATTCGCGGCGCATCACGTCTGCGAGCGCGAATATGTATTCCTCCTCGCTCGGGTAGTGGAGGTTTCTCAGATAGCGTGAAATCTGCCCCGGCGAAGGGGAGGTCATGAACGCCTCCTCCGTATCGGCGCGGCCGAGGGCGCTCTTCGCGCGCTCGATGTCCACCTGGGCGGCGGGCCAGTCCTTCCACGCCACGGGGCCGGAGCAGGCCGGACGGTTCTGAAGCGGAGAGGCGAATTGAGAGAGTATCTCGGACAATTCGGGGAAACCCTCTTCGCCCGTGCCAAGCGGGGGCGAGCTCGGCCCCTCGTAGCCCGTCAGCCTGTCCTTGACGTGGCTGGTGTAATCGGGCCTGGCCTGCTCGCCGTCGTTGATCACGTCGACCCCCGCCGCCGCCTGTTTTTCCACGACGTCTTCTATCGCGCGCGCCACGGCGGCATCGAGATCACCCGAATCCGCGCCGCCTTCCTCCTGGGCCAACAACAAATCGACTACTTCCTGGGGACGCGGCAGGCTCCCCGTGTGGGTCGTGAGTATTCTTTCGGTGCTTCGTTTCATGGTTCGATGCCTCCCTCCGTACGGCGAAATGAAATGGCTGATCAGGTGGAACCCTGTTTCTTCCATAGAGAAGTTCTTTTCAGAAAAACGCTGATGAGATAGACCAAGCCCAAGACCAGAAATACCAGGCTTATCGGCTTGCGAAAGAAAATGCCGGGGTCGCCGTCCGAGAGGATGAGCGACATTCTGGCGTTTTTCTCAAAAACCGGGCCCAGGATGATCGCCAGCAGCAACGGCATGATCGGATAGTTGAATTTCTGCATGAAAAAGCCGAGCAGCCCGAAACCAATCATCAGGAATACGTCGAAAAAGCTGTTCTGGAGCGCGAACGCCCCGATGACGCAGAACACTGCGATGCTCGGAAAAAGAAGCCCCGAAGGCACGCGCAACACCTGGACGAACAAGCGTATGCCGAGCAGGGCGATGATGATGGTCAGGAACAAGGCGATGAGAAAAGACCCGAATATCGAATACACGAAACCGCCGTGGCTCTCGAACAGGAGAGGTCCCGGAGCGAGCCCCTGGATGGTGAGCGCGCCGAGCATCACGGCGGTCACGGGGTCGCCGGGAATCCCCAGCGTGAGCATCGGAATCATCGCGCCGCCGGTCATGGCGCTGTTGGCGGCCTCGGGCGCGGATACCCCCTCTAGCTTTCCCTTCCCGAACGATTCGGGTTCAGGCGAGCGGCGCTGCGCCGTGTTGTAGCTCAGCACGGCGGCGACGGCGCTTCCCGTACCAGGCAGCAGCCCGATGGTTGTCCCGATGAGAGAGGATTGCGCGAGCGTCTTCCAGAGACCGACGAAGATTCCCGGCGAGGGCAGCAAATCGCGCAGGCGCGTGGAGAAATCCGGCAAAGAGACGGCGGAGCCGCGCATGCCCGAAATGATCTCGGGCACCGCGAAAAGCCCTATCATCACAGGCAGAAAAGAAACCCCCTGCTGAATCTGTACGACGGAAAACGTGAAGCGCGGTATCGAATCGATGGGGTCCATGCCGACGGTGGAAAAACTCAAGCCCAGCACGCCCGAGATGAGCGCCTTGCTCATCGAGGTTTGAGCGAATCCACAGATGAGGCAAAGCCCCAGCAATACCAGCGACGCCAGTTCGGGCGCGCCGAATTTCAGGGCGAAATCCGCCAGTTGAGGCGCTATGGTCACCAGGCAGACGAGGCTGAACAACCCTCCGAAAAAGCTCGAGAAAAAAGCCACGCCCAGCGCGACCCCGGCCCGGCCCTTCCGGGCGAGGGGGTGTCCGTCCAGACTCGTGACGATGGCGGCGGGATTGCCGGGAATGTTGAGCAGAATGGCCGAGATGCTTCCTCCCGTCATTCCGCCGACGAAAACCCCCACCAGAAGGCTCATCGACGTGACGCTCGCCATGTGAAAGGTGAAAGGCAGCAGGAGAATGATGCCCATGCTCACCGTGAGGCCCGGAATGGCCGCGAATACGATACCCAGAAAACTTCCCAGAACGGCGAACAAAAAAGGCTTCCACGCCAGGGCCTGGACGAGGCCGTCCGCCAGGAGATCCATCTTAGAAGAGCCAGTCCTGGGGCAAGGGCACCTGGAGAACGCGGTGAAAAACATAGTTCACCACCAGGGCGAAGATGACGGCGTAGGGGATGATGATTTTCAGGGCGCGGATTCCGCTCCACCAGATGGCGATGGCGAGAAACACCACGACTGCGGCGGAAAAACCGATGTATTGCATCAGGAGTGCGAAGCCCGCCATCAAGAGGCAGAGGGTCAAGGCGTCGAGAATGCTTTTTCTCTCGATAACGACGCGCGCTTTCTCCCGAGGCGCGCCGAGGTAGTCCGTTCCGATATCGACCAGTGTCAGAACGACAAGGAACGATACCCACAGCCAGGGAACAAAAGAAGGCCCCAGGGGACCTTCTGACCCCGGCCCCTGGGGCAACTCCAGAATAATCGAACCATACCAGATGCAAAAAACCACCAGAAGGATCGGAGCGACGAGGCGTCCGACATTGCTTCTGATTTTTTCATTCTCCTCCGTCATGAACGCCGGTTCCCTTGTGGCTTTTCACCCTCGGTACGATTCAGAAGTTTATTTCTTCTTTTTCTTCTTATCCAGACCCAGCGAAACGACGATCTCCTTGATCAGAGCGTTCTGCTTGGCCACGAAGGCCGGGAATTTGTCCGGCCCCATGTAGGAGACCAAGAAACCACTTTTCTCGGCGGTGGCCAGGACTTTGGGATCCTTGGCAGCCGCCTCGAAAGCCTTGTGGATCTTCTGAACCGCTTCGGCGGGCGTTCCCTTGGGAACGTGCAGACCCCGGAACTGATAGAAACCGACGTCCCACCCATGTTCACTGAACAGGGGAACCTTCGGGTAGGCCGGATGGCGCTTCGGGAAAGAAACGGCCAGCATGCGGACTTTGCCCGCCTTGTGCAGGGCCAGCACCTCGGGCGGATGGACGGAAATCGCATCGACCTCCCCACCCAGGAGGCTGGGCACGCGGCGTTTGCCTAGGGGGATGTGACGGAACTTGAAACCCGCCTTTTTCGCCAGCGCCGAAGCCGTGAGCCTCGTAAAACTGCCGGCGCCGGCGCTTCCGATGTTGAGCGTCTTCGATTTGGCCGCCTTCACGAGTTCGGGAAGCGATTTATAGGGGGAATCGCCCCGGACGACGATGGCGGTCGCCTCGAACACCACGCGGGAAACATAATCCCAGGCGCGGTAATCATAGGGCAGCTTCCCCATGTTCGTGCCGGTCAGAATCGAGGCCGAAAGCCAGCCGATCTTGTATCCGCTGGGCGGCGCGGTCTTGACGTAGGCGAAGCCGATTGTTCCACCGGCTCCCGGGCGGTTCACGGCGACTATCGGCTGTCCGAACACTTTCTCCGCCGCTTTCGCCACGGTGCGTCCTGAGATGTCCGCAGCGCCGCCGGCCTTGAAGGTGATGGTCATCTCCACAGGCTTCGTCGGATAGGCCGCCGAGGCGGATGTGGCCGAGGCTCCCGCAACGAGGAAAGCGAGTGCTAAAACCAGCCAAAACTTCTTCATGGTGATTCCTCCTTGAAATTCGCTTGAAGTGCGTAGAGTAAGTTTCTCGAAATTCATTGGATCGTCCTAGTCTCGATTCCAGGAATGCCATCTCGAAAGCCCGATGCAGACGCTTTTGATCTGGGTGTATTCGCGCAGAGCCTCCTCGCCATGCTCTCTGCCGATGCCGCTTTTCTTCACGCCCCCGAAAGGGATCTCGGAGCCATAGCGGTAGGTGTTGATGAATACGTTTCCGCAATCAAGCTCCTGAGCGAGGCGATGCGCCCGGCGCAGGTCGCTCGTCCAGACGTAGCTCGCCAACCCGAAGTCCGTGGCGTTGGCGTCCCTGACCGCATCGTCGAGAGAATCGAACTCCTGGACAGTGAGAACGGGGCCGAAAATTTCCTCACACGCCGCTCTCATGCCCTGGTTCACGTTGGTAAGAACCGTGGGCTTCATGAAATTCCCGTCCGGCCCTCCTTCCGGCGTCACGCGGCCGCCCCCGCAGGCGACGCGCGCCCCGTCCTCTACAGCCGATTCGACGTAACCAACGACATCTGCGAGATGACCAGGAGAGATGAGCGGCCCCATGTCGGTCGCCTCATCCATCGCGTCGCCCACGCTTATCCCCTCCACCCGCTCGATAATCTTCTCGACGAACGCATCGTGGATGGAACGCGGGAGGAACAGGCGCGTCCCGGCGAAACAGACCTCGCCCTGGCGGGCGAACACCTGGCTCATCACGCCATCGGCGGCTTCATCCAGATCAGCGTCCTCACAAACGATGATGGGACCCTTGCCGCCCAACTCCGCCAACACGGGCGTGACGTTCCTGGCGGCGAGCCCCAGAACCTCGAGGCCGCCCTCGGTGCCGCCGGTGAAGACGATTTTTCTGATGTCCGGATGGCCAACGAGCTTGGCGCCCGTCGAGCGTCCCGAGCCCGCGACAATGTTGATCACCCCCGGCGGGAAGCCGGCTTCTTTAACGAGTTTTCCAAAATAAAGCACCGAGGCCAGTGCGACGGCGGAGGGTTTGATGACCACCGTGTTCCCGCAGGCCAATGCGGCGGCCAGCCCCCGGGACATGAGCTTGAGCGGGGTATTCCAGGGAACGATGATGGCCACGACGCCCAAGGGCTCCCTTGTCGAATACATGAGCCGATCGTTCATGAGGGGTTGCGCGCTGCCCGCCACTTTTCCGGACCATCCGGCGAAATACTCGAAATGGCGCGCGGAGGAAGCGGACTCCAGGCGGCTCTCCCGGATGGGGATGCCCGTGTTGATCGCCTCGAGCCTCGCGAGGGTTTCCGCGTGCTCGCGCATCAACGTCGCGAGTTTCGTGATGAGTTTTCCGCGATCGAGCGCGGGCATCTTGCTCCATGACGGATCATGAAACGCCCGCCAGCAAGAGGCGACGGCCTCATCGACTTGCGCATCCGATGCTGGCAACAACTGGAAAATCGTCTCGTTATTCGAGGGATTGAGCACGTCTATCGGCTCGCCGCGATCACCTTTCACCCAGTTGCCGTCGATGAATTGCTGCTCCACTTCCTGGGTGAGCGGAAACTCGGCCACTTTCACAACACTACCCGACATCAAAAAGCTCCTAAAATTGAATGTTATTTCGACCGGACTCCCCTACTGAGGCGGCCCGGCTCTATAATTTCTCCGTCTCGGGGCCGGACCATTCCTGATCGCTGAGAACGTCTTCGTGAACCACGTCTTCCTCGACGGAAGCGACGACGTCCTTGGCGACCTGCTCATACCAGTCGGCCACGTCTTTCGGGTAGTCCTTATGGCTCGGGAGATCCTTGATGAGGGGGCCTTCAACGGAAGGTATATCGTGTACTCCATCGAATTCCTGGGAATATACACACCCTTTTCGTGCGGCGAACTCCTTGTCGATCGTGGCGTCGAGCTTAAGCCACTTGCCGCCCAGATACGCTTCTCCCAGCGAGTGCCACGGCAGCTTGCGGTCGCCCCAGATCTTGGCGACCTCCTCATTCATGAAAGGCTTGTCCGGGCAATGAAGCTGCTGGAAGCCGATGCGCGAGGGGATGCCCGAGGCCCGGCAAAGGGCGGCGAACATGCTGGCCTTGCCCATGCAGAACGCCTTGCCGTTGTTCAGCACGTCGCTCGCCTGGCGCTTTCCCTCGGCGAGGTAGCGGAACGAGTCGAGAATGTCGTAGGGAAAATCACGGACGAAATAATAGATGTTGCCGAGTTTTTCCTTATCGTCCGCGCAGCCGTCGGTGAGTTCTTCCGCTTTCGAGACGATGTCGGGATTATCCGAATCGATGAATTCGGTGGGTTTCAGATAATCGGCGAGTTCCTGGTTTTCATTCATTGGAAAATCTCCCTGCTAGGTATAAACGGCTTCATTCCCCGTTCGCCAGGTTCCTGACTTCGGGAAGAATCTCCTCTCCCGCGAGACGAAGCATATCCATTTCGGCGACATCGGGAATCGTATATAAAAAATGCCTGACGCCCGCGTCGACGTATTCCATCATCCGTTCTACGCATTCTTGAGGTGTTCCCGAAATTATACCAGTCTCCGGAATGGCGGCAAATCGCTTTTTTTCGGCCTCTATGCGGGCGCGATCATGGCTCGGGAGAAGAAGGCACATCAAGGAGCGCTGGAGCGCTTCGGGGTCGCGCCCCGCCTCCTCGCAGTTGGCGTCAATCTCCTCCTTGCGCTCGATATAGCGCTCGGGAGGCCACCAGCGCACGTTGAAGCCATCGGCGTATCTGGCCGCCGCGCGAAGAACTTTCTTGCCCTCCCCGCCAATCCATATCGGAGGCGATGGTTTCTGAACCGGCGGGGGGTCGCACACAGCGCCCTTTATCGTGTAATGCTCGCCCTCGAACGTGGGGTGAGGCTCCGTCCATATCTTGCGGATCAGTTGAACGGCCTCTTCCATCTGGGCGATCCGAACCGAAGCCCTCGGGAAAGGAATGCCGTAGGCCTCGTACTCCTCCTGCATCCAGCCCGCGCCGAGACCCAGATCGAGCCGCCCGCCGCTGATGTGATCCAGCGTCGCGCCCATCTTCGCGAGCACCGAGGGGATGCGGTAGGAATTGCTCAAAACGCTGGTTCCGAGGCGAAGTTTTTTCGTCACTTGCGAGAGGGCGCTGAGCGCCGTCCAGGTTTCGAGCAAGGGGATGGAGCCGGATCCGATGCCTTCCGAATCCCCCGCCGCATCGAAACCGGCGTCTTTCGCATAGGAGCTCGGGTCGAGCGTCAGGAAATGATCGCAAAGCCATATCGAATCAAAGCCCAGCCTCTCCGCTTCCTGCGCCACCAATTTCATGTCCTCGAAGTTTCCAACGGCGAGTCCACGGATGGTCAGGGCCATGATCAAACCGAATTCAACACGGGAGTTCATCCAAAACCCTCCTCGTTTCCCTGCCGGGAAAACAAAAAATCAAACGGCCAGATAACGCGATTTGAGCTCTTCGTCCTCTTCGAGCTGCGCCACCGTACCACCGAAGCGGACCCTGCCGTTGTCGATGATGTAAACGCGATCGGAGAGTCGACAGGCGAAACGGGCGTTTTGCTCCACCAGCAATACGGTGATTCCCTCATCCTTGAGCGTGCCTATCATCTCGCCCATGTCTTTCACGATGACCGGCGCCAGACCCTCTGAGGGTTCATCGAGCAAAACGAGTTTCGGAGCCCCCATCAACGCGCGGGCGATGGCCAGCATCTGCTGTTCGCCGCCACTGAGCTGGTTTCCCTTGTGGGCCTTCAATAGCTCAAGCTTAGGGAAAAGACCATATATGCGCTCAAGTGTCCAGCCAGTGGGGCGATCCAGCTTGAAGGCCCCTATTTCGAGATTTTCCTCCACGCTGAGACGAGAGAAAATTCTCCTGTCCTCGGGCACGAAGCCCACGCCTTTTCTGGCGATCGCATGCGGCTTTAAGCGTTGCACTTCTTCGCCCAGCCAGCGCACGCTGCCCTCGCGCGGGGGCGTCAACCCCATGATGGAGCGGAGCGTGGTCGTCTTTCCCGCGCCGTTCCTTCCGAGAAGGCTCACCACCTCCCCTTCGGCGATGCTCATATCCACGTCGAACAGAATATGGCTGTGCCCGTAGAACGTATTTATTTTCTCGAGGGTGAGAATCACACCTCTTCCCCCAGGTAGGCGAGGCGAACGAGGTCGTTGTTGCGAATCTCATCGGGCGTTCCCTCGGCGATGATGCTCCCCTGATGCAGGACGGATATGCGATCGGCGATTGAGAAAACCACGCTCATGTCATGCTCGGTGAAGACGACCGTTTTATCACTGGATATCTTTTTTACGAGATCTATGGTGCTCGATGTCTCCTCGATCGACATGCCGGCCGTCGGCTCGTCCAGCAGGATCAACCGGGGCTCCAGCGCCAGCGTGATACCGAGTTCCAGGTTTCTTCTCTCCCCGTGACCCAGTTCCGTGGTCGGGCGATGCGCCTTGTGCTCGAGTTCCACTTCGCCGAGTATTACGAGCGCCTCTTCTTGTTCTTCGGTGTACTTCTCGATGGGCGAGAACATATCCAGCGTCTTGCCCCGTCTCGCCAAAACGGCGATGCGCACGTTGTCCAGAACCGAAAGCCGGGGGAATATGTTCGTGATCTGAAAAGAGCGGCCCACCCCTTTTTTCACCACCGCGTGCGGAGGAAAGCCGGTAATATCCTCCCCTTCGAAGAAAATCGCGCCCGAAGTCGGTTCGAACCTCCCTGAAATCAGATTGAAAAAGGTAGTTTTCCCCGCCCCGTTGGGCCCGATGACGGCGCACAACTCTCCCTGCGGGACTTCAAAGTCCACCTCGTTGACCGCCAGAAGCGAACCGAACTGTTTGCTCAGACTCCGGGTCTCAAGAACGGGCGTCGTCGCCATCGTTTCCACCAATCGATAATCTGGACATCCACCCCTCGAAGAACCCCAGGATTCCGCCGGGGAGGAATAAAACCAGGAGCACCAGGATACCGCCGACGACGATTCTCCAGTACTCCATGAAATTCAAAACCGTGTCCCGGATGAACAAGAGCAGCCCCGCGCCGAAGGCGGGCCCCAGGAAAGAATACATACCGCCCAGGATCGTCATCAAAACAATCTCGCCCGATTGGGTCCAGTAGAGTAAATCGGGTGAAATATAGCCCTGAAAAGTCGAGTACAGACCACCAGCGAAACCGCCGAGGGTCCCGGCGATGATGAATGCGAACAATTTATACCTGTGTACGGGCAGGCCGATGAATTCCACGCGCTCGGGGTTTTCCCGAATAGCCTGCAACACCTTGCCAAAAGGTGAATTGGCGATTTTCCACGCCAAAAAGATCAAGGTCGCCACGATGATCAGCACGAAATAATAAAAGTTCGTAAACGATTCCAGAGAAATGCTGAACACGCCCGGAATCCCTATCTCAGGCTTCGGGATGCCGAGCATCCCGTCATCCCCGCCCGTGACGTCGCGCCAATAGTAGGCGACGGTGTAGACCACTTGAGAGAACGCGAGCGTCAACATGGCGAAATACAACCCCGCCAGACGCACGCAGAAAATACCCATGAACCATGCGAGAAGTGCGCAGGAGGCGCCCGCCGTTATCAATCCGGCCCACATGGAGGGATAAACGTTCTTCGTCAAAAGGGCGAAGGCATAGGCGCCGACGCCCAGGTACACCGCATGTCCCAGGGAGACGAGGCCGGTGAAGCCGATGAGAAAATTCAGGCTGATGGCGAGCAGGCTCGCGATGAGAATTTCCGTGCAAAACTGAATATAATAATCGTTCTGAACCAAAACTGGGGCAAGAACGGCCAATCCGAGCAAAGCCGCGATGCCGAAGCGTTTGAGGATGCGCTCCGTGAGTCGGCTCAAGAAAATTTTTTTGCTCGATGAACTTTCCATGCGTCTTTCCAGGCTCCCGTTCCTAGATTGTCGTCTCGCCGAACAGACCACGGGGTCTTAAGATTAGAATCGGCAGCACGAGGGCGTAGATGAAAACCATCGAAAAATTCTCGAGAATTTCGATGCCAAACGCCTTGAGCATCCCGATGAGCACAGCGCCCACGAACGCGCCCAGATAACTCCCCATTCCCCCGATGATGACGACGATGAACGATTCGATGATGATCTCCACCCCCATACCGGGCTCGACGCTCCTCATGGGCGCGGCCAGAATCCCGCCCAGGCTCGCAAGCCAGGCGCCCAGGGCGAATACGCCGGTGAATACCCGGTTCACGTTGACCCCCAGGGCGTCGAGCATCTCACTGTCCGTGGCGGCGGCGCGTATGAGTTTTCCAAAATTCGTTCGGTGAAGGATGAACCACAGAAAAACGCCCAACAGTGGACCGACTGCGATGATGAAGAGAAAATACACGGGATAACTGAAATCCCCTATGGAGATACGG
Organism: bacterium; assembly: GCA_965261085.1. GTDB lineage: Bacteria > UBA8248 > UBA8248 > UBA8248 > UBA8248 > Bin107. The sequence continues at coordinate 942,444 of OZ253442.1, read as the reverse complement.
CCGTCGAGCAGCGCGGGGATGGGTACGGACTTGTAATCTCGGCCCCAAATCAGCAAAACCAGGTCATCGAGAATGAGGGTGAATCCATAGGTTAAAAGCAGGGTGTAGAGTCTTTCGCGATGATAGAGAGGGCGCAGACAAAATGCTTCGATGATGGTTCCAAACCCCGCCACCACGAGGGGCGCCAGGAGCAGACCCACCCAGAACCAGCTTGGATTCTTGATGAGCGAACTCGAGAAAATCAGAAAAGCGCCCAGCATGTAAAACGAACCGTGGGCCAGATTCAGGACGCCCAGCACGCCCAGGAGAATCGTGAGGCCCGAGGCGATCAGGAAGAGAATCATCGCGTTGGCCAACCCGTTCAGAAACTGGGTCAACCAAAAACTGACGTCCAATTCCATGCGCCCGGGCCTCCAGAAAAAGGTGAAGCGACGCCCCAAAACTTCCCGGGGCGTCCTCGGCTTCACGCGCGATGATTATTTCCGGCAACCCTGGCCCGTGTTCTCGTCCGGGTGAGAACCCTCGACGGGAGATATCACCTGAATGTTCGAGAGAATCGGGAAAGGATATTTCTTGCTTTTTGAAATCACGCCCCAGAAGCTGGACTGCCACCCTTGGTGATCGGATGGGCGCATGATGATCCATCCCTCGGGTGAGTTGAAGGCGACGCCTCCCATGACGTCAATCGCCTTCTCCTTGTCCACCACGCCGGCGCGGCGGATGGATTCCGCAATCACGTGAACGGTCGAATAGGCCTCGCCGGCCGTCATGTCCGGATACACATTGTACGCTTTGCGGAAGTTGTCCACGAAGCGTTTGTTGCCCGCGGAAACCGGATAGTTGTGCAGATAGCGCGAACTCGCCCAATGACCAAACGGGGCCTGATCGCCAAGCGCCTTGAGCACGACGTGGTTGCCGCCGAAATCGGTGAATATCTTCACCTTCTCATACATCCCGAAGGAGCGGGCCTGCTTCATGAACTTGATGAGGTCAGCCCCGAACAGGCCGACGAAAATCGCATCCGGCTTCGCCTTCTGCATCTTGTTGATGTAGGCGGAGTAATCATTCTCACCCAGCTTCGGCCATGCCGCATAGGGGCGTTTCGCACCCGGGTCGCGTTCCTTGAGATAGTTCCAGAACTGCCGGACAACAGAGCGACCGTATGAAAAATCAGAAGATATCGTCGCCCAGGTCTTATAGCCCAGCCGATGGGCGATGACGGCGCCTGCGCGAGAGGTCTGTTGCGCGCTGCTTCCCACACGCCAGGTGTAGCGGCTGCAGAATTTCGTATTGATCTCTTCGGTCGCCGCCCAGGGGAAATTCATCGTCTTGAGCTTTTTCGATTCCTGCAAAACGGCGATGGCCGCTCCCCCGTGCAGCGGACCGAGAAGGGCGAAAACCTTATCGCGCAGAATCAACCGTCTCGCGGTGCGCACCGAACTCGCCGGGTTGGTTTCCGAGTCGCGGATCAGCGCCTCGAACTTATGGCCCAGAACGCCGCCCGCGTCATTGATTTCCTTCACGGCCAGGTTGATGCCCTGGCTCGTTCTTTTCCCCACGATGGAATAAAGGCCCGTCAGCGGAGAGAGAGCGCCGATTTTGATGGTTTTCGCCGCAAACGAGGCGGACGCGCCGGATGACACAATCGCAAGTGACATCACTGCGGCTATGAGCGCTTTTTTTCCAAAACCAGACATGAGAAGCCCCCCTTGAAAATGGAAACTTACGAATCCAAATTGCCAGAATCAGACCCGTTCGAGACCGAAAACTGGACGTTAGAGAAAATTTGTTTTCACCGTGAAGAGAAGGTTAGATGAGCCTCAATTCAGGGTCAAGAGCCGCGTTTTTCGTTTTAGTTCTCATCAAAGCGACTGCGACTGAAACGCCGCGAGAATCTTTCTCCGGTTCAAGCGCAAAGAAACCAACCGATGCGCTTTCTATGCGGAGGAAGGGATGGATGCGTTCTTGCGCGCTCTGTTCCTGATTCTCCACTCGAGCAGGAACGGCCAGGCGAAAGAGACCAACGAGAGGCAGAGGAAAACCAGACACCACGGAGAAGTGAAGAAAATCGAGACATCGCCTTTCGATGCGGCGAGGGCGACCCGCAAGTGCTCTTCCAACTGCCTGCCCAGCACGAGCGCAAGCAACATGGGGACGACCGGAATATCGAGCCATTTGAAAGAGAGCGCCACGAGTCCGAAAAAGAACATGACGTATATATCGAAAAAAGAGTTCCTCAGCGCATACGTTCCCAAAACACACAAGGCGACGATTATCGGAAGAAGGAGCGATCGGGGAATGGACAGCAATTTCACGATGAGCCGCAAGCCCAGGAACGCGACCAGCGCCGTGCTGCAAATCGCGATGAAATACGAAAAAAGCACGGAAAACGCAAAAGGGCCCTGCTCCACGAAAAGCAGCGGCCCCGGCGCCATGCCGTGGACCAGCAAGGCGCCGATGAGGATGGCGGTTATCGGATCACCCGGAATCCCCAGCGTCATCATGGGAATGAGCGCCCCGCCGGCAATAGAACTGTTCGCCGATTCGGGAGCGGCCACCCCTTCTATACAACCCTTACCGAATTTTTCGGGCTCCTTGCTGACTTTCTGGGCGTAGTCGTAACTCACGAAAACGGCTATCGGGCCGCCCGCTCCCGGGAGGATGCCGATAAAAGTACCCACGATGGAGCCGATGGCCACCGGAATACGAATCTTTTTGATATCTTCCCAACTGGGAAACACGCGGCCGAATCTCGAGGCGACCGAGCGAATGTTCCCCTCCGCCAGGTTCGCCATTATCTCCGGAATGGCGAAGAGGCCCACGAGAGCGGGGATGAAGTGGATGCCCGAGAGCATGTTCACGTCGCCGAAGGTGAAACGAGCCGTCCCCACGAGCGGATCCATCCCCACCGTAACGATCATGAGGCCCAGAAAAGTGGACAACAGGCCCTTCACGAGCGATTTCGCCGCGAAGGCGGATATGACGGACATACCGAAAAAGACCAGCCCGAACAGATCGGCCGCACGGAACTGAAGGGCCACTTTCGTGAGTTGGGGAGCGATCAACAGCAGGCAGAAAAAGCTGAAAAGACCGCCGGTGAAGCTCGATACGATGGAAATCCCGAGAGCGCGCCCGGCCTCTCCCTTCTGGGTCAGGGGGAACCCATCCATCGTGGTGGCCGAAGCCGACGGCGAACCCGGGATATTGATGAGGATGGCGGCGAAGCTTCCCCCCGTCATTCCGCCCGCGAATACGCCGAGCAGAAGCGCCACGGCGGTGGTCGGCTCCAGGATGAAGGTGACCGGAAACAGGATGATGATGCCCGCACTCGTCGTCAGGCCCGGCATCATCCCGCATATGAGGCCGTGTAAGGCGCCCAGGGCGGTGGCCAGGATGCTCGTCGGCGCGAGAGCGAGGTAGAATCCCTGAAGCATGTCACCGTTCATCTTGCATCATCCAAAAAAGCTTCCCCTCGGGAGGGGAAGCTGAAAAAGGTCGCGGAACAAAAAGAACAAGAACATGGGAACGATAATCGCCAAACCGAGAAGAATATGCGGGCGGCGCTCGCCCGTCACCCACATGAGAGCGGCGAAGAAAACGGGAGTGGCCCAGAAAAACCCGAACATGGAAAGCGCAAAAAAATAAAGGCCCGTGAGCAGCAACCCGGCCACTGCGCGAGTGAGACTGTAATCTTGATTCGAGGAGGACTTCTCAGGCATCAAATCGGCGAGGCCTGAGGATCCTTTCAGTCCCCTCACCCCCTGGAAGAGGAGCACCCCGGAGAGAGCGATTATCGAGATCGTGATCAGATACGGGAAAAAATGGGGCCCCGGCGCGTCGGTCGTGGTGCGTTTCGGGAGCAGGGTGGCGAGGCCGCCGTAATAGAGCGTAAAACCGAGAATGAATACCCCGCCGACGATATTTCTTAAACCCATCGCGGATAACCTGCCCCAGGAAGAGGAAACGACTCGAAAATGAAGGCCGCCCCCTCGCTTAAGAGGGAGGCGGCCCCCATGTTTCACACGATTGGCGCCCTTATTTCTTCTTGGACTTGTAGATACCCGTCGCCTTCATGATGTCGGCGACAATCTTGTCGCGCTTGGCGAGCATCATGCCGAACTCTTTCGGCCCGCTCGGGTCGATCGTGAAGCCTTTCGTCTTGGCCAATTTCTTGAAAGCCGCCGAGTTGGCGGCCTTCGTCATGGCGTCGACGAGTTTCGCCTTCACGGCCGCGGGCGTTCCTTTGGGCACGCTGAGACCGCGGAAGTGATCGAAGGAGATGTCGTAGCCCAGTTCCTTCATGGTGGGCACGTCCGCGATCGCTGGGTTCCGCTTGCCCGTTATATGGGTGATGATGCGGAACTTGTTCGCTTTCGCCAGACGAATCGCCCCCGTAAGAGGCGCACCCATGGCGTCCACCTCGCCGCTCAGAAGCGCTGCGTTGCGGCGCTTGACGCCCAGGGGAACGAGTATGGCCTTACATCCCGTCATGCTCGTGAACACGACGGCCGTGAGATGGGTGGTGCTGCCGGTGCCCGCGTGGCCGATCTTGAGCGTGTTCGGCTTTTTCTTGCAGTCGGCCACGAAAGCCTTCGCCGTCTTCCACTTCGATTTGGCGTTCACCGCCACCACCAGGGGCTGGAAGTGCACCCGCCCGATGTGGTCGAGCGCCGTGTAATCCCAAGGCACGTTGCCGATGTTCGTGGAGGTGAGGATGGACGTGGAGTTCCAGGCAACCGTATAGCCGTCGGGCTTGGAGTTCTTGACGAACGTGTAGGTGACGGCGCCGCCCGCGCCCGGTTTGTTGATGGCCACCACGGGAACGCCGAGCACATTCGCCATCCCCTTGGCGAGCAGGCGTCCCTCGATGTCCGCGCCACCGCCCGCGCCGAAGGGAATGATGAACTGAATCGGCTTATCGGGATAGGCGGCCGAAGCGGATTGCAGCGGCAATGCGACGGCGAAAACAGCTATCAGAATGAAGCACAAGGTACGGCATGTTTTCATCTGCTTTCCTCCTGGTTGGAAAAGATATGTCCCTTGTTTCTTGGGAACCGGAAACTCAAGTAATGTCCCTGTTGTTGGAATCCCGCATTATCCCTTATTTCGGCGCGAGAATCCATCCCGGCTTTTCAGAGGATGGGGCCTCGGGTCTCTCAGGGTAATGCCGGACGGAGAGAGCTTGCGGGGAGATGCCGGGAGGTGCGCGGAATCGCGCCTATGTCATCGCAACTGCGGGCAATTGCGGAGGCTTGAAAAACTTTTCGCGGTCATATCTGAGTCAACCACGCTCATATTCACATCATTTAATGTTATATTACAATAGCTTACAAGGATTATCATGGCCCGTTTTTTATTGAAAAACCCCGTGAATTTATCGATATTTTCATTAAATTTGATTATTTGCATTGCTTCTCGTCCTCGGTCGAATTCACGCGAAGGCCTGCCCTTCACGAGACGTATTCTGCCGCATCCCGAAAAGACCCGATAACGGCAAATGCGGGGTCAAACGCGAACGAGGAGGGGTTGTTGAATAACCCGGTTTCGGGAGCGGGCGGTATGGAGGGTCACGCGGCGGCGGACAGGAAGCCCACGCAGCTTGCGAGGCCGCGATGGACGCACAGAGGCTCTTCCCGGGCCGACCAGGCCCTCCAGAGGGCGAATAACCTTGCAGCAAGTGCGGCGGAGAGCCGCTTGAGGTTGATCGCCGCCGCCGTCAGGTAGGACTGTATCTTCATGTTCTCAAGACCGCGCCGCACCGCGCGCGCAAGCCCGTGCCAGGTCTTCGCCTCGCCGTGGTAGCCCTCCGAGCGCCACATATGACGCCGGTACATCCGCCGCTCCTCCTCCCTCCATCGCGCATGGCGCCGGCGCGCGCGCAACAGCGCCGGATACGCATGCGGAACCAACACCACCTTGCTCGACCACGCCTTCGGCAGGCAATCCTCGCGAAGCGCGCAGCCCGCGCAATCACGGGTCTTCGAACGATAATAACGCCCCCCCTTTGCGGGCCGACGGGGGCTCAGTATCTTGCCGCGCGGACACTTCACGATGTCGTGCCGCGCGTCGTAGCGGAACAGGCGCAACGGAACACGGCTCTGCGAGGGTTCCCTCTTCGCCGGAATGAGCGCGGCCACACCCCGGCGCTCCAGGGCCGCGTAGACCTTCGAGTAGGCGTAGCCAGAGTCCGCCGTCACCATCGCGGGCGCGCGCCCCGATACCTCGCATACCGCTTCCACCTGCGATTCGAGCACCTCACGCTCGTTCACCGTACCCTCCGTCACCGATACGTCGAGCACCACCCCGCGCGTGTCGTCCACCACAGCGTGCTGCTTGTAGCTCGGCTCGAATCCCCCGCCCGTTCTCGCCAGCCGCGCGTCCGGGTCCGTCCGGCTCACCTTCCCGGAACCCCCGCCACGGCGGCCTCCTCCACCCTTCTTCCCGGCCTCCTCCTCGACGGGGTTCTCCGCTATCACCTCGTCCACGTGACGCTCCACCAGACTCTCCCAACTCACGTCCGCGCGGATCAATGAGGCGTCCACGTGCACGACTTCGGCCTTGGCCACCTTCGCATCCAGGCACGCACGGACCGTGCGGCGGAATATCTCCCGGAACCGGGCCTCCCCCCAGCGCTGCCGTATCCGCGTCAGGCTCGAATGATCCGGCAGCCGATCCTCCAGCCCGTAACCGATGAACCACCGGATCGCGATGTTCACCTGCGCCTCGCGCATCAACCGACGGTCGTGCACGAACCCCAGCAGAAGGCCCGCCAACATCAACCGAACCGCCACTTCGGGGTCGATCCCAGGACGGCCGTTGTCCGCGCAATAACAATCCGCCACTTCCTCGCGCAGCCAACTCAGGTCCAGAACGCGGTTCACGCGGGCCAATATGTGATCCTCGGGAATCAACCTCTCCAGCGAACCGGTGATGAACAAATCCATCTGGGCGCGGTTCTTGCGTCCCAACATCGCGGATATTCCCTTCTCGGGCGCGTAATATCCATACATCCAAGCATAGAGTCAGGGGTTTTTCAACAACCCCGAGGAGCGAGCGTTTGCCGACCGATGAGGTCAATCGCGACTGATGAAGTCAGTTCCGACCGATAAGGGAGGAACTGCGATTGCGGTTTGCCGCCCGCCTCGTTACCCCATCGACGAAGAAATGCTAATATCCGCCCACGGAGGCGGAGTGGGACCAGTCGAGGGGAAGCGATGAGAAAGATGATGCGAAACCTAGAGCATCTGCAGACAATGCAGAATAAAACAATGTTTGGAGTTCTCTTGAAGAACGGAACAAAATTTGTACGGAATCTACTGCGCCTTGTATTACATCCAATAAAAGGAGCAAGGCGTATAACGCACAAGTACTTAGCGGAAGCGATTAAGGAAAATGCAAAAAAATATCCCAAGGTTGCTTGTTTTTCATCAGATCATTCTTCGGCGATGCTACTTATGAACGGGTGGTATGAAATTAAAGAATTAGATTTTCTGGCATTGAGAGTCTTCCCGAAACTTAAAAGTAAGGCGGTATGTCTGGATATCGGGGCACACATCGGAACCCACGCGCTATATTTTGCGCAATTTTTTGACAAGGTAATTGCTATTGAGCCTCACCCGAGAACATACCAACTTCTGAAAATCAATGCGAAACTAGCGGGCAATGTTTTTCCCGTCAACCTGGGATGTTCGAATGTCTATGAAAAGGTGCGCGCAATAGAACCTATAACAGATGCTAGTCAAGTGATTATTGCTAAAAGTCCAACAACTCCATATGATGAATTCAATTGTGTGGAATTTGATGTCGATTTACTGGATAACATGGAAATGGTGAATCGTTGCGCAGGTATCGACTTCGTAAAGATCGATGTGGAAAACCATGAAATGGAATGTCTCGAAGGAGCCGTTAATATTTTGAATAAGCATAAGCTGGTTATTGCTTGTGAAATATTGGCCTCGAACATATCTGATGGAGCAAACCCGGCTATCGAATTTTAAAAAAAAACAATTACGAATTCATTTACGAGTTGCGAGAAATCGGGTTCTGGAAGAAGGACTTCAAGTTAGCCTTGGTCGATAAGATTTCTCACAAAAATCACTCAATGGTTATTTGTTCTCCATATCATCTTGATTAAAAGGGCATTAACAAAACTGAGCGAGCAGATACCCTTGGCGCTGGATGAGTAAAGGGGAAGCAACATGGAGATCACAGAAATTGACCTTACCTTGATCTCTGGTCGCAGACCAAAACTCCTTGAACTCACGCTCAAGTCTTTTCAGGAACACGTATTCCCCGGCTTTGTAATCCATCAGGTATTCGCAAACATCGACCCGTACATGGGGACGACGAAAGACGGGGAGACGTGTCGAGATATGATTCTGCACTATTTCCCGGACGCCGAATTATCCATGCCGGAAACTCCGGGGTTCAGTCTGGCGGTGAAGAACCTCTGGTCGAAAATATCATCTCCGGTTGCGCTTCACCTTGAAGATGATTGGCTGGCGATTGCGAAGGTTGACCCTGAAGAAGTATTTGAGCTTCTCGATTGCAGGACCAAAATGGTTACGATGTTCCACCAGAACGACATGAAAAACTGGAGAACTCGTAGACGAAAATTCAAAACGAGAAGCAAGAGAATTCGTTATACCCCATTCAGGACGAGATTCCCTTGGTTTACCCTTTGCCCATGTTTCGTTGAGCGGGAATTCGCCAATCAATATTCAGAACTGATGAACCTCGACCTTGATCCCGAATCTCAGGCCTCCATGAATTATGGCCCCTACAACAAAGAGTTGTTCCGGTATTGTAAACGCTTCAAGAATGCCTACCTGAGACTGGAAAAGAGCGCAGGGCTCATTGTGGTGGTGGATACCGGGCGCGCTTATCGTGCAGAGCATGGAAATACCAAACACGAAGCGGACACAACTTAGACGGAAGGAAAGGCCTTAAACTAAGAAATTCCGAAACCAAAAACCCCGCCGACGAGGATTTTTCAACAGCCCCGATAAAGGGGGTTGGGGGTTGCCTTTCACGGGAGGGGGTTTTGGATTTGTAGGGGCTGTTCGTGAACGGCCCTCGTAGAAGGGTCGGAAATCACTCCCCCCTTGAGGGGGAGTCAACGCGAAGCCGCGTTGGTGGGGGGTTTCCGGCGTGGGGGCAGGAATCTTGCGTCTCTTTAGTTCCGCATCCCCCCGTCATTCCGGCGAAAGCCGGAATCCATTTTTCGGTTTTTCCATTGGGCCGCCCCGATCATCGAGGCGATCAAAGGCCGTGACGTGCCCTTCCTCATCGGCTCTAGATTCCGGCATGCGCCGGAATGACGATCAAAAACGAAAGGCGGGCGCATTCGTCGTTTTCCATCCCGGAAGCGATATTTGAGGCGAAGGAGCAAAACGGTGGCCCATGACCCGCACGCGATGAAGTGCGTCGTCATCAACCTGCCGCGCGCCGAAGACAGGCGGCGTGCGATGCGAAGACAATTCAACGCTTTAGGCATGGAATTCGAGATTCTTGACGCCATCGACTGGCGCGATCTGAATGATGAAGACTGGGCCCTCGTGGACAGGATATCCCGCGACAGGGAGGGCCGCCGCCCGCTCTCGGACGGCATGATCGCCTGTTATATCAGCCACAGAAAGGCGCTCGGAAGCGTCGCGGCGGGAGAGGATGAGCTCGTAGCCGTCTTCGAGGACGACGTAACGCTCGCGCCCGAAATCGGCGGTGCGCTGGATGCGCTTGCGCGGCTCTACGCCTCGGGCTGGGAGTTCGACCTCGTTTTTCTGCACCGAAACGATACGGACAAACCCTTTGCGCCGCTCAAGAGAGTCGATGCGGGCGTCCGGTTGGGCATTACGAAGTTTTCGGACTGGGGGACGCAAAGTTACGTGGTCTCGAAAAAAGGAGCGAGCCGCTTTCTGAAAAATTGTCCAAGAATCGTGCATCAGATCGATCATACGCTGCACGCATACTGGGAAAACGGAATGGATGTTTTCTCCCTGGAAACGCCCGTCGTGTTCCATATAAACGAGGCGGACGGCCATTCCTTCGTTCAGGAAGCGGCGGATTCCCGGCCGAGCCGGAATTTCTGGAAACTGGGCCGCCGCATCCTAAGTAATCTTAGGGAAGAAGCGCTAAAGCACATATACTATTATCGCAAGGTGCGAAGCGCCGGGACCGGCGGCGATTCAGAATAAGCCGAGGCCAGAATGCGCGATACGAAATTCCGAGGTAATGAGAAGCGTCGTCTCGAAAGAACATCGCGCCTTGGGTGGGTATGTGCGGAAAATCGGAAATGAACGAACCTGAAAAATTCCTGCGGATTGCTCTCGCCATCCCTCATTTGGGTGGCGGCGGCGCGGAACGCTCCGTACTGAGACTGGCGCGCGGGCTGATTGACCGTGGGTATCGTGTGGATATTCTCGTATTCGAAAAAATAGACACACTTGTGGACGAAATCCCCCCTGAGGCGCGCCTGTTCGTATTGAACCAAGAACCGATAAATGACTTTCGCGACCGCATCCAACTCACGCGGCGCTTCGGTTTGAGAATACTCAAGTTTCTGCGAAAAAGTTTACTGCAGGACGCCCGCTCCATAGCCGCCTATATCGACGAAGAACGGCCGGACTGCATTCTCCCTTCACTCCCCAGGTCCAAATCAACGACGTTGATGGCGCTTTCTTTCACCAGACTGAGCCCTGTGACAATTCCGACTGTCCGTATCTTTCTCAGGCACACAAAATGGAGGTTTCGTAACCTTTACCCTATTTTGTTCCCGATTGCGGATCACATTCTTGCCGTATCGGACGGCGTCGCCAACAACCTCGCCCTCGAACTTGGAATCCCCCGCAAGAGAATTTCCCGAATCTACAATCCCGTCGTCTCCACAGACATCGCCGAGCTGGCCCCGGTCGTCCCCGACCATCCCTGGATGACCGACGATGGTCCCCCGGTCATACTGGCTGCCGGAAGGCTGGCGAGAGTCAAGGATTTTCCGACCCTTTTACGGGCATTTCGGCAAGTCTCCCGGAATCGCCGGGTTCGCCTGATTATTCTCGGAGAAGGAAGCTGGCGGAAGAGGCTGGAGAAGATGATCCGCAAATTGGGGCTGCAGGAAAAAGTGTCCCTGCCCGGCTGGGTCTCAAACCCCTACGCCTTCATGAGCCGCGTCTCTTTGTTCGTTCTCTCTTCCAGGTATGAGGGTTTACCCGGTGTTTTAATTCAGGCGATGGCGTGCGGCTGCCCGTGCGTGAGCACGAACTGCCAAGCTGGCGCATCGGAGATTCTGGATAACGGGTGATTCGGACCGCTCGCGCCCGTGGGGGACGATACCGCGCTTGCGGCGGCCATGGAGCGTGTTCTCGATTCCCCGCCGGAGAAGGAGGTGCTGATGGCAAGGGCGCAGGAGTTCTCGCTCGACGCCTCGGTCGATCAGTATGAGCGCCTGATTCTCGACCTGGTGCGCGAGCGCCGCCATCGGCAGGCGCTTTGAAAATACCGGAGTATATGCGTCAGAATTGTCCGGCGGATGAGTAAAGATATCCGCCACCACGAGGGGACCCGACCATGAAGCTGTTCGTCATCAATCTCGAAAGAGCCGGGGAACGCCGCCGCCGGATGGAGGAGCAATTCGCGTCATTGGGTCTGGAAGCGACGTTTCACCCCGCCGTCGATGCCAAGGAACTCACGCCCGAGCATTACGCACAGGTCGACAGGGAAACCAGGCGGAGGCTGGGTCTTTGGCCCCAGGCCGACGCAGAAATTGCCTGCTGGATGAGTCATCGCCAGGTGATGCGGGAAATCGTGGAGAACGGCCCGGAAACCGCGTCGATCTTCGAGGATGACGCCGTCTTGTCAGTGGACTTGCCCAAGGTGCTGGACGCGCTGGAACGCAGGCCGTTCGCCTTTGACGTCGTGAAGCTGAACCGTCGCTCGTCCAGGACCTTCATCCCGTGCGAGCGCCTCGGGACGGGGCACCGGGTCGGGCGGGTGCGCTACCACGACTACGGCGGTTACGGCTACGTCATCACGCGCGATGCGGCTCGCCACTTTCTGGAAAATACGCCCAGGATGATGCGGGAAATCGACCAGGCGCTCTCCCGTTTCTGGGAAAACGGGCTGAACGTGTTCTATATCGACCCGCCCGTCGTCTCGCACGACGAGCAGGACGATTCCCAGATCGAACACGACCGCAAACTCGCGCGCAAAAAACAAATGAGCGCCGACGGTGTGATGTATGTGACATGGAGGCGCGTGGTAAGCGCCTTCGTGCGGGAGGTTCAGAGACGCATCGCGTTCCGCCGCCTCCTGCGCGGGGAAATCGGCGTCACTCCACCGCCGGATACGTCTGCATAGGGGTGTAGAGGTAGAGGCGGGCCCCCGTGCCCGCCCGTGCGGAAGGCGGAAGCAAGCTTGTTCCCGACCTCGAAAGAGGAATTTCCAAAAAACGCTGTTTCCCAATCACTCTCCCCCCTTGAGGGTCAATTCCGAGCGAGGAGAGGCTGTTGAAAAAGTCCCCCAAAAACAGGGAATGAATTTCTCAATCGACATATGCTTATGAAATGACTCCCCCCTTGAGGGGGAGTCGGCAAGGTGAGGACGGAGTCCGAAGCCGCGCCGGTGGGGGGAGCTTTTATTTTAGAAACATAGCAATGGGAGAGAAAACCGGGGCGGACACACAGGTCTGTAGTGACAGCCCCAAGGAGGGGCTGTCACTACAGAACCAAAGAGAGATTTTCCGGCCGATCAGGGAGAATCGACCCTAATACACCTCTGTTGCGCCTTCGCCTGCGGCTTGTTGTTTGGGCCGCCAGCGCAGCAGATAGCGCTCCAGCCAGTTCACCGCCGAGTTGGCGATGAGCACGATGAACATGAGCAGGATAAGGCCCGCGAACGAACCCGCGATGTTGAACAGGTTGCTCGTATGCTGAATCATGAAGCCAAGCCCCTGGCTCGCCGCCATGAACTCGCCCAGGATGGCCCCGACGACGGCGAAGGGAACGCCTATCTTGAGGCCCGTCAATATCCAGGGCATCGCTGCGGGCAGCGTGACCTTCCAGAGAACCTGCATCTCGTTCGCGCCCATTACTTGCGCCAGGTTCTTGAGGTTGGGGTCCACGCCTCTGAGGCCCGAGTATGTGTTCATGAAGGTGAGGAAGAGCACGAGGCTCACCGCCAGCACGATTTTGGACTCCACGCCTATACCGAACCAGATGATGAGAATCGGCGCCATCGCCACGCGCGGGATGCCGTTCACCGCGACGATGAAGGGGTCGAGTATCTCGGCCAGGGTCTCGAGCCGCGCCAGCACGAAGCCCATGGCGACACCCAAAGCCGCGCCTATGATGTAGCCCAGGAACGCCTCGTACATCGTCGTCCACGTATCGATGAAGACGGCGCCCGAAAGCGTTATCTCCACCAGATAGCTCAGGACGCGCACGGGCGAGCCGAACCAGAACGGGTCCACGCAGAGCCATTGCTTGGGGCCGATTTCCCAGGCGCTCAACTCCCACATGGCCAGAAAGCCGCCCACGAAAAAGGCCCGGTAGGCGAACATGCGCAAGCGCGAGTTCTTGATGATGCGCCCGGTTCGCGTGATGGAGACGTCCACGAGCGCGATGGCGTGAAATAACATGCCCGTGACCGAACAGGCCATGTAGCCGCCCACGGTGAGGCCCAGCAGAAGCGCGCCCCTCAGGTAGTCCCCTCGCCAGAGTTGCGGAACGCCCGGCAGGGGGAGCGTCAGGAGAAACGCGCCCCACTTGGGCAGCTTGATCCGGGCGAGAACCTCTTGGACGCTCTGCACCGGCTCGCTCGATCCCTTGTCCTCGCTCACTGGTTTATCGATCATGTCGACCATGGCAACCCCCTCCTCATCCGCGTATTTTATCCCGCGGTCCCGTTTTTCATCCAATCCTCGCTGCGCTGGACCTCCTCGCGCAATTCCTCCCACAGTTGATCGTAGGTCTTGCGAAAAACTTCCTCGCCGTGAATGGTGAACACGTCGCGCGGGCGCGGGATGTTCACTTCCGCGACGCTCCTGAGCATGCCGGGCCGGCTCGTCATGACGACGACCCTGTCGGCCAGGGCGATGGCCTCGACGAGATCGTGCGTGATGAATATGACGGTCTTGCGCGCTTCGCGCCAGAGTTTCAAAAGCTGATCCTGAAGGATAATCCGCGTCTGGGCGTCGAGCGGTCCGAAGGGCTCGTCCATCAGGATTACCTCGGGGTCGTAGATAAGAGTGCGGATGATGTTGGCCCGCTGGCGCATTCCGCCCGAGAGTTCGTGCGGGTAGTGATCCTCAAACCCCGCAAGGCCTACGCGCTGGATGAATTCGCGCGCCTTCTCGTGGCGGGTCTTCTGATCCACCCCGCGCATCTCCAGGGGAAAGGCGACGTTGTTGATGAGCGTGCGCCAGGCGTAGAGATAGTCCGCCTGCGGCACGTAGCCGATCTCGGTGTTGATGCCGCGCAGCTTCTTGTCTCGGTAGTTGATGGTTCCCGAGGTGGGGTGCACCAGCCCGATGATGCAGTTGAGCAGCGTGGACTTCCCGCAGCCGCTCGGCCCCACGATGGTGAGGAATTCGCCTTCTACGATGTCGAGGCTGAAATCCTCGATGGCGACGACGCGGTTTCCCCGCGAGAAAAATTCCTTATGCAGATTCCGTATCGAGAGAATAGGTGGCACGAGGCATGAATCTCCACCGCCGGGGAGGAGCACTCAACGGCCCTTCCCCGGCGGTTTTCAGAGCAGAAAAAAGCCGCTCACATCTTGCCGGGCAAATACTCGTCCGATACCAGGACGCTCCTGGGGAACGCTTTTTTGAGCTTGCCCGCCGCGATGAGCAGGTTCTGGGTGATGTCCACCGCGCGCTGGGTGACTTTTCCGTCCAGCGAGACGGCATTCTTCACCGCCGCGATGCTGGTGCGCAGCAGTCGCTTGTCGGTCTTGGCGAAGTAAATCTGGATTTTCTCGCGAATCTCCTCGGCGGTGTGCTTGGAAATCCAGTTGTTGGCCTTGAGAAGCGCCCGCACCACCTTGCGGACGGTCTCGGGGTTCTTCTTGGCGTAATCGGGCCGCACGAGCAGGACCTCCATCATGAACTGATCCATCTTCGGGTCTTCGCCCGCAGAGTTCGTGACGAAGGGAATGGCGTGGCCCCGGAATATCGCCGTCTCCGGCACGGGGATGGTCTGGATCGCTATCTGAATCTTGTTGCGCTCGAGCGCCGCGATGAGCACGGGGCCCGCGCCTGCGCCGATGAGCTTCACTTCTTTCTGGGGCGTGTAGCCGGCCTGGCGGATCCAGTATTCGCCCTGGTTGTAGGTGAGCGCGCCCGGCCGCGTGGCCCCGACGGTCAAACCTTTCATCTTCTTAATTTTTTCCATGTAGGGCGTTTTGGCGGTGATGCCGAGTCTCTTGGCGACGTCCTTGCGGATGGCGGAGTTGACGATGCTGCGGTTCAGGCAGCTCATCACCGCGATGAGGCGTCCGCCCGCCTTGACGGCGTTGATCTGGTAGGTGCCCGCCGCTACGGAGAATTCCGCCTTGCCCGCGAGGTTGGCCTTGATGTCCGGCCCGCCGCCCCGCGTGGAGATGACCTCGACGGCCAGATCCTCGTCGGCGAAATAGCCGTTCGCGCGCGCCACGTAGTTGCCGACGAAGGCGAGACTCTCGACCGCCTGGGTGATGATGACTCGCTTGACGGCCGACTCGGAAGGCGTGGCGGACGTGAAGACGAGCGCCACTCCCAGCAGAACCGCCAAAGCCGATTTGAAGAGAAGATCCCTGACATTCGTTCTTTTACCCACGATTTCAGCCTCCACTCTGGCCGCAGGATTCGCGGCTTGCTTCATGGACTCATCAACGCCCCAAGGGCGGGGCGCACTCAGTGTATCGGGAAGATATGGCTTTCCTTCGATTCCTCCTGCTCGGAACAAGACAATACCGAGAGAAACTGTATGAATTTATGATGAAGAGAGCAAAGAATACCATGTTTATCAAAGCCGCCGCAATAGTCAGGGAGCCGGTGCGGCATTCCCCGTATGACCGTGAAGACTTACGAAGCAGACGGCGCGGCTGCCGAAAGAGCACAGAACCTCAATCCGCCCCGGATGGAGCTGTTAAAAAGTCCTGATTTCGTGATTCGGCGTATGTAGCCGACCGGGGAGGTCAATCACGACTGATGAAGAAGCGATTGCTGTTCGCCAACCGACGAGAGAGATCAACAACCACTCCCCCCTTGAGGGGGAGTCGACGAAGCCGAGCGGTTTGTGCGAAGGCTGAGTCGGTGGGGGGTATGGTTCTAAAATATGGGTTTCCCCACAAAATAAATTCACCCCCCACCAGCGCGGCTGCGGACTCCGTCCTTGCCTTGCTGACTCCCCCTCAAGGGGGGAGTGGTTCTTCCTCTTTCATCAGTTGCCAATGACCCTCAAGGGAGGAGTCATTTCATGAATGTATGTCGATTTAGAAACCCATTTCCTGTTTTATGGGGCTTTTTCAATAGCCCCCGTCTTGCGCGCGTTCTTTTTCGAGTTTCCGCAAAGCGCCCCTTTGTATCTTGCCCGTGGCCGTGAGTGGCAGGCTTTCGAGAAACTCCACGGCTCTGGGGTATTTATAGGGTGCGAGTTGTGATTTCACGAAATCCTGTAGCTCCCGGACAAGCGCACCCTGCGCCTGCGGGGAGTCTGCGCCGGCGTCTCCTGAGAGAACGACGAACGCCTTGACGATTTCTCCGCGTTCTAAGTTCGGCGAGCCGACCACCGCGCACTCGCGCACCCTGGGGTGTTCGAGCAACACGGCCTCCACCTCCAGGCCCGACACGTTGTATCCCCCGGTGTTGATCATGTCGTCGGTTCGCGCCTCGAAGGAAATGTAACCCTCCGAATCCATGCGGCAAAGGTCTCCCGTCATGTTCCAGCCGTCTCGCACGTATTTCCGCTGGCGCTCCAGGTCGTCGAGATACCGGCACCCCGTGGGTCCCTTGACGATCATCTGCCCCACCTCGCCAGGGGCCGTGTCGCGCATGTTATCGTCCACGACGCGCACCTGATAACCGGGCGCCGCGCGGCCGATCTTTCCGGGGCGGATATCCTCGCCGCTCGCCGATATGAATATATGAAGAAGCTCCGAAATACCCAGCCCGTTGATGATCGCCACCCCCGTCCTCTCGCGCCACCCCCTGAACACCGAAGGCTCAAGAAGCTCTCCTCCCGCGATGCAGGCGCGCAGGCTGCCGAGGTCGTATCCTTCCGCGATGTCGAGCATCTGCTTGTAGCCGGAGGGCGTGCTGAAGCACACCGTCGCCTCGTACCCCTCGATGGCCTCCAGAAGATCGCGCGGGGTTCCCCGCTCGAGCAGAACCGAGGAGGCGCCGAACCGCAAGGCGTCGGTGACGAAGGCGCAAAACCCGTACAAAAAAGCTATCTGCGGGCTGCCGCAAACGACGTCATCAGGAGTCAGGCCGAAGAGGTATTTGGGAAACGTATCCGCGACGGCGAGCAGATCCCGGTGAAAATGCACCGTGCCCTTGGGCGTTCCGGTAGAACCCGAGGTGAAACCTATGAGCGCAACGTCGTCCGCCGCCGTATCGGCGTTTCGGAATTCTGGTGAGGCTTCGGCCATCAAGGCTTCGAGGCCGTCCGGTTCGTCCGAGCCGAAGAGAACGACGTTTTCAAGGGATTTGGAGGCCTTTGCGGCGACGAGCAAATCGGCGCTCAA
Source organism: bacterium (assembly GCA_965261085.1). Classification (GTDB taxonomy): domain Bacteria; phylum UBA8248; class UBA8248; order UBA8248; family UBA8248; genus Bin107. Next base: position 924,723 of record OZ253442.1, on the reverse strand, counting down.
ACGGGCGTCGCAAATCGCGAAACCGACCCTGGCTTTATCGAGCACGTAGGCCAGTTCGCGCTCGCGCATCACCGGCATCGTGGGAATCACCACGCCGCCCGCCTTCAAAACGCCCAGACAAGCGGCCACGAGGGTCGGGTGGTTCGATGAGCGGACGAGCACGCGCCCTCCGGGCACGAGGCCGAAGCGATCCGTCATCACCGAGGCGATGCGGTTGGCGTTTTCCAAAAGCGTGCGATAACTCCAAAGAGCCTCGCCGTAATAAATCGCGGGCCGTTCGGCCTGCGCGCCTTGGGCCATCTCGTCAATGAGCACGGCGCCCGCGTTGATGCGGGAGGGATAGGCCGCAAGCTCCGGCAGGACGCCGTAGTCCATTTCCGGCCACAGGGACTTCGGGGGAAGATTATCCCGCGCGAAGGTATCGACGTGTCCACTCGCCTCAGCCGACATGGCGCCTGACCTCGGGCAAGAGTTCTTGAGCTAGTCTCAACATGTGCTCCACTTCCTCACCAGCGGGTGCGGCCACCTTGAAGATGAAATGCCGAACCCCCGCCTTCCAGAACCCTTGGATTCTCTCGGCGCAACGCTCCACGGAGCCGTGGAGCAAATACCTTTTCGCCGCTTCGCGCATATCCATCCCATACCGCATCGAGAGATTTTCTGCACCATCATCGAGGGCTTCGTCCTCGTTTTCGCGCAGGTTCACGAACAGGTGAAGCGCGGGCGTCCACGGCTTTTGCGGATCGTCCAGGTCCCTCCCATGTTCTGAGGCGCAGCGGCGAATGAACTCCACCCCCATCTCGTAGCGCGACGGGGAAAAAAGATAAGGCGCGTAGCCGTCCGCGAGCAAAGCGGCGCGCCTTTGGGCGGCCTCGCTCCTGCCGCCCACCCAGATCGGCGGGCCGCCCGCGCTCGGTGGCGGAGGGCTTTGCCGCGCATTTGAAAAACGAAAGAATTCTCCCTCGTGACTCACCGCCTCGCCCGACCATAGCTTGCGCAAGACCTCGATGGCCTCATCCGTGCGCGCGCCGCGCTCGGTCTTGGGCACGCCGCAAACCTCGAACTCCCGGGCCTCCTCGCCTCCTACGCCTACGCCGAAGATGAAGCGCCCGCCTCCGCTCAGGTAATCCACCGTGGCCGCCGCCTGCGCGGCGATGGCGGGCCGCCTGAGCGGCAGCAAATAGACGAGGCTGCCGAGAACGATGCGCTCGGTTCTGGCCGCAGCGGCGGCGAGAGCGGCGAGGCTTTCGAGGAAATTACCGCGAAACGCGATGTGATCATCCAGCCAGAAAGAATCGAAACCCGCACGTTCCACCTTTTCGATGAAGCCCAGAAAATCGGAGTGGCAAGGGACTTCGCCGGGCTGCATCCCGTAGCCGTATCCGTATTTCACCGTCTCGTTCATGGGAACCCTTAAGGTATGGAATTATATACTTGAGTTGACGACTTCTTCTAGCTAGTCAATTCATAAGTAATCTAGCAATTTAATCCATAAACCCCTCTCCAATACCACTCCCTTATGGGGCTGTTGAAAAAGTCCTCGTCGAAGTAGTAACCCCCCAACCCCCCTTGTCAGGGGGGCTTTTCTTCCACCCCCTCGTCGGGGGGCATCGCTTTTACCCCCCTGACAAGGGGGGACAGGGGGGTTGCTTTTCCAATCGAGAGGGGTGTCCCCTCTACCCCCTGAAATCGAGACTTTTTCAACAACTCCCCTATGCTTGGGTTTTTCTCACTCCCCCCTTGAGGGGGAGTCGCAGAAGCCAAGCCCTGTGGGCGAAGGCTGATGCGGTGGGGGGATGGATTTCAAGTGAGGAGAACCTGCTCCCCACCGGCGCGGTTGCGGGCTTCGCCCTTACCTTGCCGACTCCCCCTCCAAGGGTTTTTGAAAAACCTGGTCCAGGGAGCAAGCGCGTTTCCCTCGTCTTGCATGGCCACCGTATCGACCTCATCCTGAGTAGGCGCGCATGCGCCGTATCGAAGGATGGGAGGGCGCGTCTCCCCCCACAGGTGCGAACTTCGCCCTTCGATACGCGGCTTCGCCGCTACTCAGGGTGAGGCGGAGCGGCGAGTTGCTCAGGGGGAGGGAGATATTATGCGCCGCAGGCATTTTTCCTTTGGGGGCTTTTTCAACAACCCCCTCCAAGGGGGAGTGAATACATCGTTCCCTTTCGAATCCAAAGCTCGGAATCCCGCTGTCGAGTGATGTTTATAATCCCCTAAGATAAATCAACTCGATGCGCTTAAGTGAAGATGACCTTGTGCGTCCAGGCGCACGAGCCAGCCGGGAGGAACCAGGGTGTTCGAGCCGTATTCCTCGATGACCGCAGGCCCGTGAATTTCCAGGTCAACCGGTAGGGAATCGCGCCTGTAGACGGGACAATCGGGAACATTATTCTCAAAAACGACGCTTCTTCTCTCCACCAGCGCGTCATCCAGCCCGCCTGCGCGCTTCTCTAATTTCACCCACTTGAGCTTATCCACCAGCCCCGAGACACGCACCCGCAGGTTCACGATCTCGAGCGGATCGCCGGGATGGCAATGCCCGTAGCGCGCCTCGTAGCGCGCGTGGAACTCACCGCCCAAGGCTTTCAGCCAGCCGGGGGTTTCAGAAACCGGAATCGTGAGCTCGAACGCCTGTCCGACGTAGCGGACGTCGGCAGAGCGCAGCGTTTGAATCCCATCCAACCCGGCGGCGCGCAGACGGCTCGCGCAAGGCGCCGTCAAATCTTTAAGAATGCGTTCGAGGGCGCTTTGTTCCGCGTTTTCCAAAGCGACGAAACACGTCCCGACGCTCTCCTGCACCACGTCCGCCATCAGAAGGCCGACGGCGGAAAAATTCCCCGGAAAGCGCGGCACCACGACGCTCGACATGGAGAGTTCTCTTGCAATCAAGGCCGCGTGCAACGGCCCCGCGCCCCCGTAGGCGAGCAGGGTGTGTTCTCTCGGGTCGAAGCCGCGCTCGATGGAAATCTCACGAATCGAGCTCACCATCCTCATTACGGCGAGGTCGATCACCCCGCGCGCCATCGAAACCGCGTCGCCGACCCCCAGTTCACCGGCCAAGGCCCCGAGAGCGCTCCGCGCCTTTTCGGGATGGAGCTTCATCCCCCCGGCCAGGAGGGTGCGGGGGCCGATGCGCGAGAGCACGACGTTCGCGTCCGTCACCGTCGGCTCCTCGCCGCCGAATCCGTAGCACGCAGGCCCCGGGCGCGCGCCCGCGCTCTTTGGACCCACGTGCAGCGCGCCGTCTTCATCACGCCAGGCGATGCTCCCCCCGCCCGCGCCCACGGTGTTGATCTGGAGTTGCGAAGTCTTGAGCGGATAGGCGCCGATGAGGTTGCTCGTGCTGACGATGGGCCTGCGATCGCGAATGAGGCATACGTCCGTACTGGTGCCGCCCATGTCGTAAGTGATGAGGTGAGCAAGACCCAGCGATTCGGCAACCGACACTCCGCCCACGACGCCGCCCGCAGGGCCTGAGAGAATCGTGCGTACGGGGAACTGCGTCGCCCGCCCGGCGTCGAGCATCCCGCCGTTCGAAGCCATGATGAAAAGGGGCGCGCGGCACCCTTTCTCGCGAAGCGCTCCTTCCAGAAGACTCACATAGTTTCTTATCTTGGGGCCGAGATAGGCGTTCAAGGCCGCCGTGGAGAAACGCTCGAATTCGCGGTATTCGGGCACGACCTCATGGGATAGGGAGAGATACACCCCCGGCAGCATTTTCTCCAGATACTCCGCCGTGCGCCTTTCGTTCTCCCCGTTGGCGTAGGCGTGCAGATAGCAGATGGCGACGGCTTGCGCACCCAGGCGCTTCAAGTGTTCAGCCTGCTCCTCGACCTCCGCTTCTTCCACGCGGACTTCTATCCGCCCATCGGCCAGGGCGCGCTCTTCGATTTCGAGCCGCAACTCTCTGGGGACGATAGGCCGGGGTCGAACGAATTTTGGGTCGAAGAGGCTCTGGGGCACGAGGCGCTGCGTCCGGCCGATTTCCAGAACGTCGCGAAAACCGCGCGTCGTCAGAATCGCCGCGCGCGCGCCCGCGCCTTCCAGTATCGCGTTGGTGCCGACGGTGGTGCCGTGCGTGATCCGCTCGATGGCGGAGAGGTCGAGACTCTCGATTCCCTCGAGAAAGACCGTGTCTTCTTTCCCCCGAAGCGTGGGAGTCTTGGAGACTTCTATCCGCTTCTCGTCTTCATCGTAGAAAACGAGGTCGGTGAAGGTTCCTCCGGTGTCTATGCCGACGAGACTCAACGAAACGGCCTTCCTTTCATCGTCATATAAAGAAAAACGCACTCATGGCGACTCGCGAACCCATTTTAGAAAACGCAAAGGGCGATGATACATTGGTTCGTCGGTTACCCAAAGGTTCTTTGGGGAATTGCTCGCGCTCAAGCTGGATTTTCCGGTGGAATATGATGCTCGAATGCGCTTGGACCAAGTTGAGGAAATCGCTGCAAAACGATATGATTTTAATGTACTAGCGTTCCAGAGGACCCGAGTTCATGTCCTAGTCCTTAAGGAGTGCGTGGGGAAATGACGGAATTTCAAGCAGCGACATTAGCGTTAATGGAATTGAATATCTGGGTTGTCGCCAGTGTCGGAGGGCTGCAATGTCTCCTGATAGGCAGCGGAATCGCCGCGATGCTCTGGGGGAACAGAGTCCGCTCGAAACAGCAGGACGAGAATTCCGTGGCGCTAAGAGAACTCATTGAGGAAGGCAGGGAATCCAGGGCAAATCTTAGAGAGTCAATCGAGGAAGGCAAGGAGTCCAGGGCGGCTTTCAGGGATGGTTTCAGGGAACTCATCGAGGAAGGCAGAAAAGAACGCAGTGAATCCAGCGAAGCCCTGAGAGAACTCATCGAGGAAGGCAGAAAAGAACGCAGTGAATCCAGGGAAGCCCTGAGAGAACTCATCGAAGAGAACGGGGAATCAAGGGCGGCTTTCAGAGAGTTCATCGAAGAAAATAAGGAATCTCGGGCGGCTTTCAAAGAGTTTATCGCGGCAGGCAGAGAACAAGACCGAGAGTCTAGAGAAGCGCTACGGGAAACCGTGGCGCAAAGCAGGGAATCGACGGAAGCCTTGCGAGTCCTGCTCGCAAGATAACAAGTCATCTTCGCCGGTTCGGCGTAAAATTTCCAAAATCAAAGAACCCGCTCACACGCTCACGGGAGACAGAAAGACTGCATCTCCCTCCTCGGCGGCGAGTATGGCCACCCCGTCCTTATCCAGACCCACCGCGTTCTCGGGCACGTCCGCATCCTCTTCGGTCCACGCGCGGAGCGGCACCCCCCATTTTCCGCGCAATTCGACCAAATCCCCTTGCTTAAGATTCCGCCCCGCAAGCGTCGCCGGATTCATATAACACCTGCGGCGAGAATCCGCCCGGTTTTTTTCATCGGTGAGAACGAGCCTCAGCGCGCGTCTTGTCGCGCGGGCGGCCTGCCTGTGCGCGCGCGTCGCCTCATCATTCAGGACGCCGTCTTGCACGATGACGGCGTAATCGCGTCTCGCCCCCTCTTCAGTCACGTAACCCGCACGCACGTCGGCGAGAACCGACTCGGGCTCCCGCTTGAACGGATCGCCATAGCCGCCTCCGCCGGATGTCTCCACAACGAGCACGTCTCCTCTCCCAAGCGGAAAACCCGCCGCCTTGCCAGGGGTTTCAGAAGGCGCCAGAGTCTCATCACCCCTTTCGACGACGAAGCGATTGGGCTTTCCCGGTCCGCCTCCGAGCACCCCGAAGGGCGGGATCACGTTCTTATCCGAGGAGATCGAGAGGAGCGCGCTCTCCGCCAGCACCTCCACCTCGCGGTGAAGGCCCAGCCCGCCTCTATGAGCGCCGGCCCCGCCCGAATCCGCGCGCAGGGAGAGTTCCCGAATCTTCAAGGGCTGGCCCTGCTCGATGACCTCCACCGATTGGATCGAGGCGAAATCCCCTTCCGTGAAGTTCCGCGTCGCGTTGTTGCCGTCGCTCTCCGCAAATCCACCCGTGCCTCCCGCCGGAAACTCGTAGAACAGGAAGGGTTTGCCGCTTTGCGCGTCCCTCCCGCCGATGTAGACGTGGTTCGAAGTGCCCTTCAAATCGCCCGTCACAACATCCGACGCAAAGCGCGCGGTGGCGCCGATAAGAGCCGAGACCACGGCGTGGCTCACCTCCATCGAGCCCGCGCAACTCGCAGGGTATCGCGCCGAAAGCAGGGAGCCGGGCTCTACCCGGATGGCGAGCGGACGAAAGGCCCCGTGGTTGATCGCGCCCTTGGGATCGAAGAACGCCTTGATGACGCTGAAGGCGGCCGATGGAGCCATGGCGGGACCTACGTTATAGGCTCCTTTCGTCTGCGGGTCGGTTCCGTGAAAATCGACTATCAACTCATCGCCCGTTTTCTCGACCCGCACCCGGATGCGTATCGGCTCGAGGGAATGCCCGTCGTGATCCATGAAATGCTCATAGATGGATTCTCCCTCGGGCAGGGCGGCGATTCTGCGCCGCATGGAGGCTTCGGCGCGATCGAGCAGGCGATCCTTCGCGGCGAGTATGACGCCCCAGCCGTATTTCGCCGCCAACTCCTCCAGCCGTTTGTGGGCCGTGTGGCAGGTGGCCAGCATAGCGAAGAAATCCCCCCGCCTCTCGTCCGGAACCCGCATGTTGTGAAGCAGGAGGTCGAGAACGCCCTGGTTGATCTTTCCCTTCTCGATGATCCGCAATATGGGGATGCGCACCCCGTCGTGGAGAATTTCGGTGTTTTTCCCTGAAATGCTCCCCGGCGTCGTGCCGCCCACGTCGCCCCAGTGCGCGCGGACGACGGGGTAGATAGCCATTTGCTCGCCATCGAACAGAGGCGAGATGATCGCCACGTCGTTCAAGTGCGTTCCGCCCGTATAGGGGTCGTTGTGGATGAATACGTCGCCCGGGTGGATGTCACCCCCGAAGCGCTCAATCATCTGGGCGACTTCCATGGGAACGGGGAAGATGTGGACGGGGTTGTCCTCCGCCATGGCGACGAGTTGCCCCGCACCGTCCACGAGCACGCAGGAGAAATCGTGCCCCTCGTAGATGATGGAGGAATACGCCGTCCGCACCATGTTCGCCCGCATTTCCCGGACGACGGCGACGAAGGATTCGTTGATGACTTCTAAGGATATGGGGTCGATTTCCCCCATAAATGATTCCTGGCTCATGAGTTTCCCGTTCAAAAAATCTGGACGATGGCTGCATCTTAGCCCGAACGGGGGGGTTTGTTCACCTCAGCCTTAGGCGTTTGCGGCGCATGGTGGATGAAAGGTCCGATTTGAAGACGACGGAAATCTACACAACCCGGGTCGCGGTGAACGCCACCGCGGTTGATGTGGGAAGTCGGTCGAGGGATAGGCTTCCCATGTATTTTTCTCCTGAAACGATTATACTGGCCCTACCCTGGACATGAAGCGATGCGCGCCTGGAAGCAACGGCGCCGGTATATAAAGGAGATGCGGATGAACTCGGACGCGGCTTTTTTCTCAGATGTCGACACGGCGACGCTCGGCGACGCCTCAACGGCGTTGGGGCTCAACCTCATCATGGAAGGCCCCCGGCCCAACGCCCCCGAGAACTACCCTCGATTCGCAGGACCGGCCGCCACGATGGTGTTCGCTCCGGTGCGAGACCCGGGAGCCAAGGCTCTGTTCAGCCTCTATGACGCGGTGGAAGAAGTGCCCGCAGGCTCGGTGGTCGTCGTCGACGCAGCAAGTTCTCCTCTGGCCGTCTGGGGCGGGGGCGCGAGCAGCGTCTGCAAACGGCGCGGCGCCGTCGGCTGCGTGATCGACGGGGCGACGCGCGATCTGGAAGCGCTGCGCGAACTCGATTTTCCCGTGTTCAGCAAATCGGTGTGGAGCCTCGCCTTCCCGAAACGCCTGGAAGTCGTGGAGAAAAACGCCCCCGTCACCTGCTGCGGTGTGCGCGTGGAACCCGGGGACATCATCGTCGCGGATATCGACGGCGTGGCCGTCGTTCCGCAAAGCTCGCTGGAACAGGTGAAGCGGCAGGTCATCCGGATTCGCGACATAGAACAAGAGGTCAAAGGGCGCATCGCCGAGGGCGAATCGATGCGCGACCTCTTCCCCCGCCTCGCGCAGAAGTTCGACACCGATTGACGCGGCGCAATAGATTTACAGGAGGCCGCCATGACGCATGAGGTTTCTGCCGTCGTAGAGACGCCCGGCAAAATCAGCTTGCAGGAATTTCCTCTGCCCGAGATTGGGGATGAGGACGGCCTGCTCCGGGTCGACATGGTGGGCGTTTGCTCGTCTGATTATAAATACTTCGGCGGCAAGGTCGCCCACCGGTGGAGCTACCCCATCATCATGGGCCACGAGATGGTGGGCCGCCTCGCCAAGGTCGGCAAAAACGTCCAAAAACGCTTGGGCGTGAAAGAGGGCGACCGCCTCGTGGTGGAAGCGCAGGTGGGCTGCAACCAGTGCTGGTACTGCCACACCGGAAACCGCCGCCTGTGTAAGGACGCCATGATCTACGGCAGCGGGCGCTCCTGCGAAGCGCCGCCGCACCTGTGGGGCGCTTACGGGCAATACGTCTACCTGCCGCCGGGGGTGGGAATCCACAAGGCGCCCGAGGGACTCACCGATGAATCCGCCGTGCTCATCACCGCCGTGCTGGCGAACGGGGTGCGGTGGGCGCACGATCTGGGCGGAATTTCAGTCGGAGACACCGTGGTGGTGCAAGGCCCGGGTCCCCAGGGTCTTTGCGCGTGCGCGGTGGCGAAACACACAGGCGCGGGACAGGTGATCCTCACCGGCCTCGCGCGTGACGCGAAGCGCCTGGAAACGGCGAAACGCTTCGGCGCGGACCACACCATCGAGGTCGAGGCCGCAGACCCCGTAGAGGAAGTCCGCAAGCTCACGGGCGGCCGGATGGCGGACGTAGTCCTCGACGTGACGGGAAGCCCCGCCGCTGCGGGCCTCTCGCCCAGGCTCGTCCGCAGGCTGGGTACGGTGGTGCTGGCCGGACTCACCGGCGGCAAGGAGGGCGCTCTGGATCTGGACCCCCTGGTGTGGGGCGAAATACGCATCCAGGGCGCATACAGCCACACGAGCGACGCCGTGCGGGGCGCGCTCGATTTCGCGGCGAACTCGCCCTATCCCTTCTCGGAGATGGTGACCCACCGCTTCCCTCTCGCCGAGGCGGAGCGCGCCGTGCGCATCACGGGCGGAGAGTTTCCCGAAGAAGAACAGGTCAAAACCGTCATCGAACCGTGGCGAGACCTCTAGTCGACTCCGTGTCAACGCCCGGTTGACCCTGGTTCTACGCTTCTGTACAAGGGATACATGCTGTAAAAGCGAAATACTGGGCATTGGACACTCGTTTCCCCATAAGGGGGTTATTCCGTGTCGGAGTGGATGGCTTTACCTTTCCAGGTGATATTCTGGATATCCTCGTGGGTGTTCTACACCCTCATCCAGCCGACGCTCATCCTGATCAGCATCCCCGTTTTTCATTACATCCTCCCCGTCATCCTGCTCGCGGGCGTCGTCATATACGCCGTCCGCCAGGTGAAGATGGAAGGCGGGGGTTACCTGCTGCGTAATCTGGAGGAACTTCTGGCGTATCCCTTCCTGGCGGCCATCGGATATCTCGTGTTCATGCAAGTGTATTTCAGATACATTCTGGACGACCCCATCGTATGGGCCGAGGAAATTACGCTGCTCTGCTTTCATTGGGGCGTTTTCATCGGCGCAGCACTCGGATACAAGCACGGTGAAAAACTGACCATGGAGACTTTCGTCGGCCAGCTTCCGTTGCGTTTGCAGCGAAAAATTCACGTCACCATCGAGATTCTCATCTTCTTCACTCTCTTGCTGCTCATTTATCAGGGAACCCTGGTGGCCATTCTGGAATGGACCTATCCTTCCCCGGCGCTCGAGTTCCCGCAAACCTACCAAAGCGCATCGTTTCCCATAGGAATGACCCTGATGGTCATCCACTCGGGACGCCAGATATGGGCCCTGACGATAGGCAAAGCGGAACTGGGCCACCGGAGTTCCCCGGCGGTGTGATCGCGAAGGAGTCTGCATGAACGCCCTGATACTCGTTATCCTGTTTTTCGTCTTCCTCTCCCTCAACACCCCGATAGCCATGGCCCTGGTATTCACCTGTCTGTTTTATCTGACGTTCCTCTCCGAGATGCCGATCACCTTCCTGGCGAGCATCATGATCGGCTCTTTGGAGCACTATTCGCTCATCGCCATTCCGCTGTTCATCTTCGCCGCCCAGATCATGAACATCGCGAAGGTCACGGACCGGATTTTCGACTTCGCCAAAACGCTGGTCGGCCATTTCACCGGGAGCCTGGGACACGCGAACATCGTCGCCAGCATCATCTTCGCCGGCATGTCCGGCTCCGCGCTGGCCGATGCGGCGGGGCTGGGCCGCGTGGAAATCGAGGGCATGACCAAGGAGGGCTACGACAAGCCTTTCTCGGCGGCCGTTACGGCCGCGAGTTCGTGCATCGGGCCCATCATCCCGCCCAGCATCATCATGGTGATATACGCGAGCATCGCCGAGGAATCGGCGGGGCGCGTCTTTTTAGGCGGCGTGATTCCGGGCTTCTTCATGGGCGGCGCGATGATGGTGATCGTCTATTTCATCTCCCGCAAGCGGGGATACAAGAAGTACCCACGCGCCTCTCTCGCCCAGATATGGAAGAGCTTCCGCTCCGCTTTTCTGGCCCTGCTGACCCCGGCGATCATCCTGGGCGGAATCGGCTCTGGCGCCACCACGCCCACCGAGGCGGCCGTGCTCGCCGTGGCGTGGTCCCTGTTCCTCGGAATGGTGGTCTACAAGGAGGTCCGCCTCACGGACATCCCCCGCATCCTCTCGACGGTGATCATCTATACGGCGGTGGTCTTGTTCATATTCTCCGCCGCTTCGGTCTTCACCCGCCTCATCACCATCGAGCGGGTTCCCTTCATTTTCGCCCACTTCCTCATGACCGCCTTAGAGGAGAAGTGGCTCATCCTCTTCGTGCTGAACATATTCCTGCTCATCGCCGGCATGGTGATGGAACCCACCCCCCTGCTGCTCATCGTCACGCCGGTCATGCTGCCCATCGCACAGGCGCTGGACATCGACCTCGTGCACCTGGGCGTGTTCATGGTGCTGAATCTCGTTATCGGAAACCTCACGCCGCCCTTCGCCCTTGCGCTCTACGTCGTCTCGGACATCACGAAAGTCCCCTTCTGGACCATTGTCCGGGCGACTACGCCGTTTTATATTCCGCTCATCATCACCCTGTTCTCCATCGTCTACTACTCGCCGCTCGTCATGTGGCTGCCGAACCTGCTGCTGCCCGTCGATTAGAACGAAGCAAAAAAACACCGCCGGCTCACCATATCCGGCGGTGTTTTTTTCGTGACTGCGCGCGTGCAGACCAGCCTGCGCGCATTGAGAAACTTTTGCTTTAGAACTTCGAGCGCGTCGCCTTGACCTTCTCGAAGAAGTCCTTGCCCCATCCCTTCGTGCCGATGGTCTCCGCAGCCGATGCGGTTTTCTTGGCGAATTCGTTCACGTTGATGTTGTAGATCTTCACGCCTTTTTTCTTGAACTTATCCAGGTAGGCGTTCTCGAGATCGGTGTAGATCTTCTGCGCGTGGGCGATTCCCTTGGTCAGCGCGTCGTCGAACCACTTGCGCTGCTGCTTGCTCAAGTCCTTTCGCCACTTGTCGTTCACCATGAAGTACGACGTCGAGGAGAGGTGCGAGGTGAGCGTCAGGTGTTTGCCCACTTCGTAGAATTTGTTCGTGTAAAGCGTCTCCAGGGTGTTCTCCATGGCGTCGACCGTGCCCAGCAGCATGGCGTTATACACGTCCGCCCAGGACATCGGCGTGGGCTTGGAGCCGAGTCCCCGGAAGGCCAGCACCCAGGGAGGCGCCTGCGGAACGCGGATTTTGAGACCCTTGAAATCGGCGAGCGTTTTAAGAGGCTTCTTGCGCGAGAGCACGTGCCGCGCGCCCCGGTTGATGACGCTCACCATGATCGTGCCGCGCTTTTTCAGGAACTCCTTGCGCCAGCGTTCGAACAGAGGCCCGTTGGCGACGGTGCGGACGTGCTTGGTGCTCTTCCAGAAATAGGGGAGGTTCAGGCTGTCATACGCGGGAAACTGCGTGAGACCCTGGAACGACGCCTGAATGGCGCCCAACTGAACCGATTGTAGCTGGGTCTTGCCGTCGCCGACCTGGCCCTTCAGGAACACCTGCACCTCCATGGTTCCATTGCTGAGCTTGTCGAGTATTTTTCCGAATTCGATGGCTCCGTAATGGGTGGGGTTCTTGTTGCTGTACATGTGGCCGACCTTGATGATGACTTTCTTGGCCCCCAGAGCGGGCGCGGCCCCATGAGCGAGGAGAAACGCTACAGCGGCGAAAACGACGGGAATGATTCTTCTTGACATTGGCGGTACCCTCCCTGAACAGGAATGGAATTATCCCCCTTGCGGGGACATTGAAGAGCGCAACACTTGCAAGCGTACAAAGACAAATATGAAAAAATTCAAATGGATGAGAAAATTCTACCCTTCTTTTCTCCCGCATACAAGGTATAATTCTTTCACCTGATCCCCATGAAAACCTGACCCCAGAGGTGAAAAAGATGAATGCGGAATGGCCCGAACTAAAGACCCGTCTCCAAAACTATCCCGACCTCGTGTACGGGGAGGTCAAGGGACTGACCCACGAGCAGATGTCCTACGCCAACGAGGAGCCGCCCTGGGCGCGCTGGTCGATGGATTTACAACTGCGCCACATCGCCCTCGTGACCCCTGTGTGGCTGTCCATGCGGGCAGGGGAGATGCTTCTGAGAGAAGGCTACACTTTTCCCGATACCGCCGGGCTCATCGCCGACCTCATCGGCGCGGGCATCCGGCACGTCCCGCCCGAAGCGGCCGGCGACAAAAGGGCCGTGGTCGACTTCATGCGGCCCTGGGCCGCGCTTTGTGGTGAAATCATCGAGCGCGAAAGCGCGGAAAGATTGTGCTCCATGTCGTTCACCTATTACACGGACCCCGAAGCCTCCCGCCCGGGAGACCCCCACAAACCCGTCGACTACCACAGGATGTCCACCCGCCTTCATCCTTTCGGGTTTCATGAAGACGCGGAGCGCCCAGGTCTTTTCCACCTGGAAATCGGCGCGGTCCTGCGCCACGTCTACTGGAACGTGCTCGCTCACTTGCGGACCGCCCAAAGACAAAAACTAAGACAAGGCCTACCCCTAATAAATGAACTGCCGCGCGAGGGCTACCTTACCCTCCCGGAATTTTATGCGTGTTGAGGGGTTTTTCGTCACGCTTACGAAACGCATTTCTGCGCGTTTGGGGTATAATGCGTATTCGGGGAATCGCACCGCCTCGAGATGTCGCCACTTGTTTTCTGAGAGGATGATTTAAGAGATGCGAAAAACGAATAAAACGCCCCGGACCCCCCGTCGGCGGGTATGGACGGCCACCTGTCTCGCCGTCTTTTTCTTCGCTCTTGTAAGCCCGGCGGAGGCCATCGCTCCCGTTTATTCCACCTATCTCGGAGGCGCCATCAGAGGATACGACCCGGTGGCCTATTTCACGGAGAAAAAACCCGTAAAGGGGAAAAAGGATTTCTCCCACAAATGGAAAGGCGCCACCTGGTATTTTTCGAGCGCGCGAAACCGTGACTTGTTCCGCGATAATCCTGAAAAATACGCCCCAAAATACGGCGGTTACTGCGCATACGCCGTGAGCCAGGGCTACACCGCGAGCATCGTCCCCGAAGCATGGAGAATCGTGGACGGAAAACTTTATCTGAACTACAGCAAGGGCGTTCAGCGAACCTGGGAGCAGGACATCCCCGGACATATCAAATCGGCCGAGAAGAACTGGCCGCGACTTCTCAAGGAGAAGTAACACCCCCATCGAGGGGGAAATCGATCTTGATTCCCCCGCAAAGGGTTTATTACCCCTAATGCCCCAAATCGCTCGGTTCTTTTCCCTCGGCCTTGTCGAAAGCCCGCTTGGCCGCCCTGAGCGCATGGTTCGTTTTCGGGAGACCGACGTAGGGTGAGCACTGCACGATCGCCTCGATGATTTCCTCTTGCGTGAGACCCAGATTGAGTGCGGAGCGCACGTGCCACTCCAGTTCTCCGGGCAGGTCCTGCGCCACCATGGTGGCGAGCACGATGATTTCGCGGGTTTTGAGATCCAGCTTTTCCGACTGCGCCCACACCATGCCGAAGCAATACTCCATGATGGCCTGCGTGTGCGCCGGAGATATCTTCAGGAAATCATCCGAAGTCTGACCGCCTTCTCCGTAGATTCCCATCGCGCGGCGGATTTCGCCCGCTTTCCTGAAGCGCTCCTGCACGTCGGGATTTTTGTCCACGTAATTTTCCATCATATCTTCAGCCATTGTCTTTCTCCTGAATTAGAACGGGTATTCGCTAGCGCGACCTGAGACGCGGGTCCAAGACATCCCTGAGCCAGTCGCCCAAGAGGTTGGCTCCCAGCACCGTGAAGGTGATGGCGAGCCCCGGAAACGTGACGATCCACCATGAAACGTACAGATAGGAGCGGCCCTCGGCCAGAAGTCCGCCCCAGGTGGGCGTGGGCGGAGGAACGCCCAATCCCAGAAAGCTGAGGCCCGCCTCGATGACGATTAGCCGGCCCAGATACAAGGAACCGATGACGATGACGGGCGCCAGCACGTTGGGCAGAACATGGCGGAAGATGAGGCGCAGGTCGCTCCCCCCGACGGCGCGCGAGGCGATGACGAACTCCTGCTCGCGAATCGAGAGAACAGAACCGCGCACCACGCGCGCATACACCGTCCACTGGCGAAAAGAGATCAAGGAGACGATGAGCCAAAGGCTCGGCCCCAGAATGGCGATTGTCGCCAGGGCCAGCAGAATGAACGGAAACGAGAGGACGAAATCCACCAGGCGCATCAGAAGAAAGTCCACCTTTCCGCCGAAATAGCCCGCTACCATACCGAGGATGAGGCCGATGCTCCCCGCCAGTACCGTCGCGGATAATCCGACGATGAGGGATATGCGCGCGCCGTATATCAACCGGCTCAAGAGGTCGCGGCCGAGGTGGTCGGTGCCCAGATAGAAGATGTGCCCCTCCCCTTGCCACATGGGCGGTTTCATCACCCGCGTGAGGGATTGCGCCGTAGGGTCCAGCGGCACGAGCAGGGGCGCGAACACCGCGGCAATCAGCACGATGAGCAATATAACGGCTCCCGCCATCGCGGATTTCGTGGCGATGAGCGAGCGCCCGAGCCGTTGCCACCAGGGAGTTTCGTCGAAATGCTGAAACTCCTGGGCCTCTACGATGCTTTCGTGTTCTTCATGCCTCATCGGTACTGAATCCTGGGATCGAGGTAGGTGTATATGATGTCCACCAGCAAATTGATGCCGACGAAGCCCAAGGCCAGAAGAAAAACCGCCGCCTGGACTATCGGGTAGTCCCGGTGGTGAATGGCGGCGACGGTGAGCCTCCCCACGCCGGGCCAGGCGAACACGGTTTCGGTGATGACGGTTCCCCCCAGCGTGAGGGCGAGGTCCAGGCCGAGTATGGTGACGATGGGGATGGCCGAATTCTTGAGGGCGTGCTTGAACAGCACGACCTTCTCGGCCAATCCCTTGGAATACGCCGTGAGAATATAATCCTGGCGGAGCACTTCCACCATTTCAGAGCGCATCAGGCGCGCGAGGCGGGCCGTGTGAAAAACGCCCGCGGCGATGGTCGGCATGATGAAATGAATCGGCTCCCCGTACCCGAACGGCGGAAGCCATCCCAGCTTCACGGAGAAGAGGAGGATCATCATCAGGCCCAGCCAGAAATCGGGGACCGCCTGGCCGAGTACGGCCCCCACCATCAACCCCTTGTCGTAGACCGTGTTCTCCTTCAGGGCGGCGATGCACCCGAACGGCAGGCCGATGAGGACGGACATGATGAAGGCGGCCGCAGCGAGTTCGATCGTGGCGGGCAGGTGTTCGAGCACGACTTTAAGGGCGGACTCGCCATGCTCGAAGGATTCGCCGAAATTCCCGCGCAAGACGTTGCGGAAGAAGATGAGGTACTGCGTCAGCAGCGGCCTATCGAGCCCCATCTCGTTCCTGAGTTCCGCGATGTCTTCTTCGGTGGCGTCGTCGGGAAGCATGATCCGGGCCGGATCGCCGGAGAGATGCAAAAGCAGGAACACGAAAATCAGGACGAACTTCATGAGCACGACGGCCTGAAACATCCGGCGAACAATAAATCCCGTCATTGCGCCCCCCGTTACGAACTATCCTCTTGCCCGGTGCTTCCGCATTTTCGCCCGGGGCCACGAACCAATCTCTCCCGCCCTGCCCGGGCGTCCGGCGTCGCCCTCTCCCGGTTGCGGCAGAGACAACCGGGAGAGAAGCGAGGCGCCGTTTTTACTTCCACCCCGCGTCGGTTGCGATCACGAGGCCGGTGGAGCGCATCTTCCAGTCGACGGATTTTTTCTTTCCCGAAATCTCATCGAGGTGATACAGAAAGCCCAGGAAGGCCTGCTCTCTGATGTATTCGGCGAGCTTCCGGTATTTCGCGGCCTGTTTGGCTTCGTCCGGCTCGGAGCGGGCGCCTACGATCATGTTGTCCAGCTTCTCGCTCCGAACGCCGCCGTGCGTCGATTTGCTGTACAGGAGGCCCGAGTACATCCAGGCCGCATGAAGCGCGAGATCATTGCGGCAAGCGTAATTCCAATAGGGTTTATAGCCCTTCTTCCATTTCGAGCGGCTGTTCCGCCGCCAGGCGCCGTATTCCAGCGGCTTCACCTTGACGTTGACGTTGATCTTCTTGAGCTGCCCCGCGATGGCCTCGGCCCCCTGCACGCCCTTGAGATAGCGCCCCAGGGGAACGACCAGCGGAACGGTGAAGCCCTTTTCGTATCCGGCCTGCTTCATGAGGCTCTTCGCCTTGGCCAGATCGTAGGGATAGGCTTTCAAGGCCGGGTTGTGGCCGAAACTGTTCGGTCCGACGACGGTGCCCATGGCCGCGGTCGCGTGGCCTTGAAGCACGTGTTTGATGATGCTTTCCTTGTCGATGGCGTAGTTCACCGCCTGGCGCACGCGCGCATCGGACCAAGGGGCTCCGTCCTTGAGAACCATGATGAGCGAACAAGCCTTGGGCCCGGGGCCTGAGACCACGTCGACGTTGGGGTTTGATTTCGCCATCGGAACCGTCTGGGGCGGAATGTCCTTGATCATGTCGACCGCGCCGGCCACGAGCGCCGAGACGCGCGTCGTCGGCTCGGGAATGACTTTCACGATCACTTTCTTCACGCGCTGGCGCGATTTATCCCAGTATCCGGGGACGGCCTCGAACACCATCTCGGAACCTTTGCGCCATTTCGTGAGGCGGTAGGGACCGCTGCCGACCGGCTTGCGCGCGAGATCCTTGAGTTTATTGCCCGCGTAATGCTTCGGCGGGACCACCGCGCTGAAATCCGCCAGCGGCGAGAGCAGGTAGCGGTCCGGATGCTTGGTGTGGATGCGCACGGTATGCGAATCGACCACTTCGACTTTTTTGAGACTCCTGTAGAAATTGCGGATTCGGCTTTTAACCTTCTTATCGAACAGCCTGTCGAGACTGTATTTCACGGCATTCGCGTCGAGAGGCTCCCCGTTATGAAACTTGACGCCCTTGCGGAGCTTGAGCTCCAGAACCGTAGGAGTAACGAAACTCCATGACGTCGCCAGGGCGGGAACGATTTTTCCCTTGATGTCGCGCGCCAGAATGTTGTCGAACACGAGCGGCCAGGACTGAAGCATGGGCAGCCCGAGCCGGATATGGGGGTCGAAGGTCGTGGGATCTCCGGGCATTCCAATAATGAGCTGCGTTTTCTTGGCCGAAAACGCGCTTCCGGACATCACAGTCAGCGACATGAAAACAGCCATTCCAAAAATTACGAACCTTCTCTTCATCTTCTTTCCTCCTCTATACGGTATCCTCTAAACGTGTACCTCACTTGGGATTCCACATGCTCTCAGGTGTACCTTATGCTACACGCGATGCGGCGGCATACGCCCGTAGATGTTTAGAAAAACGATTCAGAGGGGGGGATGGGAAGATGGCGACTTTATGATGTGGCGACCCGCGATGCCTGTAAATACACCAAACCCTTACCGATTTCCTGTTCAAAAAATGAGAGGCTCCCCCATCCTCTGCAAAACCCAAAAATCACTCGTGCTTCGCTGATGAAATCCACCCCCTCCACACGGTTATTTTCTTTTTGCGAGTATTTTTATAATTGGTGATTACCACTTACATGTCAACCAATTGCCGGGGAAATCTATCCGAAACCACCCGCACGCGGCCTTTGTGGAAAGAAGGGAACCCGCCGCATGGAGGTCGTGAAACCGGCGACAGACGTGCTACATATGGTTTATATGCGAGAATCGCGCCTGAACAAGAACCCGGAAGGAGAGTGAGAAGTGTTCGAGAAGATCGCCGTATTCGGAACCGGAGCCATCGGCAGCAGCGCCGCCGCAGACCTCACCGACGCAGGCTATGACGTCACCATCGTGGATCAGTGGCCGGCGCACGTGGAGGCGATGAAAAAAGACGGCCTCCACGTCCAGATGCCGGACCTCGACTTGAAGGTTCGCGTCAAGGCGCTTCACCTGTGCGAGCTGGCTTCGGCCAAGCCTGAATTCGATCTCATCCTGCTGGCGGTGAAATCTTTCGACACGCGCTGGATGGCCGAACTCATGGTGCCGCACCTAAAAACCGACGGCGTGCTGGTAGGACTCCAGAACAGCATGAACGAGGAGGAGATAACGACTTCCATTCTCGGCCGGGAGCGCGTGGTGGGCTGCTGCATCGAGCTTTCGGGGGAAATCTTCAACCCCGGTTTCGTTCAGCGCAATACGCCGCGCACAGGCACCTGGTTCGCCGTGGGTGAGTTGGACGGCTCCATCACCCCGCGCCTCAAGGAAATACAGAAAATCCTGAGCCACGTCGCCAAGGTGGAAATCTCCACCAACATCCGGGGCACGAAATGGACGAAGCTCGTCGTCAATTCGATGAGCATGGGCCCCTGGGGGCTCATCGGCCTGTTGAACAGGGAAGTCGCGAAACTTCCCGGAATCTTCGATATCGCGGTAAAACTCGGCAAGGAGACCGTGGCGGTGGGCACGGCGGCGGGAATCAACATCGAACCCGTATTCGGGTTGAGCGCGGATGATTTCGCGGGCAATGAAGACAAGGTGCTGCTGAACGCCCTCACGACCATGACGGGCCACACCGGCCCGCGCGCCCGCACGGCGCCCATTCACGATCACATCAAGGGCCGCAAAAACGAAATTGAATTCATCAACGGCCTCGTCTCGCGAAAGGGCAGGGAACTCGGGATTCCCACTCCATACAACGACGCCGTAAGCGAACTCGCGCGCGCGATCAACCGAAACGAGCTGGAGATGGGCCCCACGAACTACGACCGCTTGAAATCCATGCTGGGAATCGCAGATTGAGAAGAGCTTTCTGAGCCGGTTTTCCGGAAAAAGCACGGAAACACAGGTCTGAGACCGACCCTCAAAATCGCGTGGATACAGGGAAGGCGGCTACAAGGCGATGAAAGGGACTAGGCGAGTTCGCGTCTCGGGTTCCGGCCTTCCACCATGAAGAGGACGGCCTCTGCGATGTTCGTCGCATGGTCGGCGATTCTCTCGAAGTATTTCGAGATGAACGTCAGGCGGGTCGCCCGGCTGATGTTGCGCGGGTTGTCCAGCATATAGGTCAGCAGTTCGCGGAACAGTTCCTCGTTCATGTCGTCTACTTCGTCGTCACTCGCCATCACCTTGCGCGCCAGCACCACGTCTTCCTTGATGAAGCTGTCCAGGCTCTCGCGCAGCATCTGGCTCGAAGCGCTCGCCATCCGCGGCAGTTCGATGTAGGGCTTGAGCGGAGGCTCCTCGTTCAACTCCAGCGCCCGCTCGCACACGTTGACGGCCAAGTCGCCCACCCGTTCGAGGTCGGAGGCGATTTTGAGACCCGTCGTGATGAAGCGAAGGTCCACCGACGTCGGCTGCCTGAGCGCCACCATCTGCAGGCAAAGCTCGTTCACGTCGACTTCGAGTTGGTTGATTTCCGAATCACTTTCGATGACAGCCTGGGCGATGTCCGAATCCCGCCGGGTGAGGCTTTCGATGCTTTTCGCCATCATCGCCTCCACCTTGGCGCCCAATTCCAGAATAAGGCGGCGGAGTTCCTGGAGTTCACTTTCGAATTCCGAACTCGTGTGCGCCCTTCCGCTCGTCAGTGCCATGCCAAATCTCCTAAAGCGACCTAGCCGAACCGGCCAGTGATGTAATCGGATGTCCGAACGTGCATGGGATTCATGAAAATCTTCTTCGTCTCCCCATACTCGATCAATCGGCCCAGGAACATGAAAGCGGTGTTGTCCGAGACGCGCGCGGCCTGCTGCATGTTGTGCGTCACGATGACGATGGAGAAATGTTCCTTGAGTTGCGCGATCAGATCCTCAATCCGGGCCGTGGCAATCGGGTCGAGCGCCGAACAGGGTTCGTCCATCAGAATGATCTCGGGCTCCGAGGCAATCGCCCGGGCGATGCACAGGCGCTGCTGCTGCCCCCCGGAGAGGCCGAGCGCGTTGTCCTGGAGCCGGTCGGACACCTCGTCCCAGAGCGCGGCGTCGCGAAGGGTGCGCTCGCAGGTTTCCTCCAGCACGCGCTTGTCGCGTATCCCGTCCACCCGCAGGGGATAGACCACGTTTTCGAATATCGACATCGGAAACGGGTTGGGCTTTTGGAAAACCATGCCGAGGCGCTTTCTAAGCTCGATGACCTCGACGCGCGGATCGTGAATTTCGCTTCCGTCAATCGCAATGGTCCCGTCGCGGTGGATGCCGTCGATCAGGTCATTCATGCGGTTGAACGAGCGAAGGAGCGTGGATTTTCCGCAACCAGAAGGGCCAATCAAGGCGGTGACGAGCTCTTTTTGTATCTTCAGGGTGTTATTGAACAGAGCCTGTTTCTGCCCGTACCAGAGGCTGAAGCTTTCGATTTCGATCACGGTGCCGAGTTCGCTCTCGACGGGATGGTACGCCGTCGCTTCGAACTCGCCTTGCAGGTCGGTCACTACCGCGTTGGACACCATTTCAATACGTCTCCATTAAAAATGACCTTCCACGAACTTCCGCCGAAGGCGGTTGCGAACCATGATGGCGAAAGCGTTCATGAAGGCGATGATCCCGATTAAAAGAAGCGTCGTGACGAAAACCATCGGTTTTCCGGCTTCGGAGTTTCGCGACTGGAACCCTACGTCGTAGATATGGAAGCCCAGGTGCATGAAGCTCCTCTCGGGGTGCAGGAACGGGAAGAAGGTGTCGAAGGGAAGCTCGGGCGCGAGCTTCACCACCCCTACGAGCATGAGGGGCGCCACTTCGCCCGCGCCGCGCGCCATCGCCAGTATGAGGCCGGTCATGATGCCCGGCATGGCCTGGGGCATAACGATGTTCCGGATGGTCTGCCATTTCGAGGCGCCGCAGGCGAGAGAGCCCTCCCGCATGGAGCGGGGAACGGCGGAGAGCGCCTCCTCTGTCGCCACGATCACCACCGGAACGGTGAGGAGCGCCAGCGTCAGGGACGCCCACAGAAGACCGCCCGTCCCGAACGTCGGGTTGGGGAGCCTTTCGGGATAAAATAACTGGTCGATTCTCACCCCGACGGTGTAGGCGAAAAACCCGAGGCCGAACACGCCGTAGACGATGGAGGGAACGCCCGCGAGGTTGTTCACGCAGATGCGCACGATGGAGACCAGGGCGCCCTGTTTGGCGTATTCACGCAGGTAAAGGGCCGTGACCACGCCGAACGGAGCGACGAAGACGACCATGAGCAGCGTCATCATGACGGTGCCGAATATCGCCGGCAAGACGCCGCCCTCGGTATTCGCCTCGCGCGGATCGTCGGTCAAAAACTCTCCCCACCTGGAGAAATAGACGCCCATCTTCCCGAAGATCGAGAGATTATTCGCCGGGTAGATGCGGACAATTTCCGAGAGCCGCAGGTTTTTCTCGCGGCCGCCGATCTCCCTGAGGACGATCTTGTATTTCTCATCCTCTTTGTTAATCGCGGCGATTCTTTTCTTGAGCACCGCGAATCCGGCCCGCCTCTCCTTCGTCCGGCGCTCGTACTTCTCTTTTTCGGCGCGATACTCCTCGCTCTTCTTCCCGTAGTCCAGCGAGGTGCGCCGCAAGGCGAGCCGATCCTCTTCGATGTAGTAATTGATGGCGCCTATCTCGTCCACCTCGGTGGAGCGAATTTCGTTCCTGCGGTCGACCGCCCCGTCGTGGGCCGCATACAACTCATCCAGGGACACCTTTTCGCTCGGAATCCGGCGGCCATCGAGAATCAAGGTCTTGATGAAGCCGATGAACGGGCCCCACTCCCTGCGTTCGATGAAGAATATGCCGGGCGGAGTCTCGGTCTTGGCGACCTGATGCGCCACCGCCCACTTGAAATCCTCGTTGTAGATGTCGAAATTTCCGATCCGGTAGAGCGTGCGGCTCGCAAGCCCGTCCGCCTCCCGGATGGCGCGCCGGGATTCCGCATCGACCCCTTTCAACTGCTCGGCGGAGGGGCGGAAGCTCTCCGAGCGAAACGGCTCGCCGGCCATGCGCTGACCATTCTTGAGCGTTACCACTTCCACCGGACCGGGGTAGAACGTCACGATGCCGTTCCATAAAACGAGTGCGAGAAAGCCGACGATCATCAATACGCCGAGAGCGAGCGCACCGCCCATGATCCAGACGAAAGGCTCGCCTCTGGCCTTGAAGTCGAGCGATGCGCGAATACCCGTCCTGCCAGGCGGGCTTCCCCCCGCTTCGGCGGTCTGCGCCACTTCGGGAGTTGGGTCTTTGTCGTTGCCCGAGTCATCTCCCGGAACCGGTATCTGCGTCTTTTGCTTTTCTTTACGTTCTTTCGGATCCTTCGCCTTCATCCTATCCTCACAACTGCGAGGCGCGCTTGCGGAAACGCAGGCGAACCACCTCCGCCACCGTATTGACGATGAACGTCATCCCGAAGAGGACGAGGGCCGCCAGGAACAGCACCCGGTAGAGCGTCCCGTCCTTCACGGCTTCTGGAAGCTCCACCGCGATGTTCGCCGAAAGCGCTCTGAGGCCTGAGAAAATGTTCCAATCCAGAACCGGGGTATTCCCCGCCGCCATGACGACGATCATCGTTTCACCCACCGCGCGGCCCATTCCGATCATCACGGCGGCGAAAATTCCGCTGGCCGCTGTGGGCAGGATGACCCAAAGGGCCGTCTGCCAAGGCGTTGCGCCGCAAGCGAGGCTCGCCGCCCTGAGGTGGCTCGGTACGGAGTTGAGCGCGTCCTCGGCGATGGTGTAGATGAGCGGAATGACGGCGAAGCCCATCGCAAAGCCCACCACAAGAGAGTTTCGCTGCACGTAGGTGTCGATGACCCCGCCACGCGCATCCAGGCCGAGCGCCGTGAGCACCACGGCCGTCACCCAACTCAGCAGTCCGGCGACGACCAGCATTCCGGCCCAGCGAAGAAGCTCGAAGAGCGCGCCCCGCGAATGGGGCATCCGCCTGAGCCTTTGTTTCCATTCATACCCGAAAAGCCGCTCGGCCCCGAAAGCAACGACCAGAAAAGACACGGGAAAGAAAATGATGAACAGCATCGGCGTCGCTATTCCGATGTTTCCGTTCGCCCAGGCCTTGAAGTCGCCGCCGAAGAAAAACCTCTCGAACCCCGGCCCGATAAGATAACCAAGCAACGAACCCAGGATGATCACGAAGAAAATCAGACTGATTTTCGGAAATCCCGACAAGGGGAGGGAGATGCGCGGCGGCATCACTTGCCATAAGTAGGCCGATAACAACAGGAGAAGCGGTATCAGCATGAACGAGAGAAGGATCGCGGCGATCCATGTTTCCACGATGGGCGCCAGAATCAGAGCGGCCACGAAGCCTAGAACCACCGAGGGTAGCGAGGCCATCATCTCCATTGCGGGCTTCACGACGGAGCGGACTTCCGGGCCAATGAACTCGGAGGTGAAAATAGCGCCCAGCACCGCGATGGGTATCGCGAAAATCAGGGAGTAGACCGTTCCCTTGATGGTTCCGAATATCAGCGGGATGAGGGATATCTTCTCCTCGAATGCGTCGTCTCCAGAGGAGGATTGCCACGTATACCCGGGCTTGGGATAACCTTCGTACCAAACCTTCCCGAACAGGGTCTGAAAGGTCGTCTCGGGGTGTTCGGCCGAGAATTTCCAGAAATTCACCACGCCCTTCTCATCCACGGCGACGATCGCGTCATCGCGGGGAGAAAGGCGGACGAAGCGCCTGGGACCCGTCATTCCCTTCACCTTGAAGCGCAACAGCGTCGATTCACTCGTAGCATGACGAAGCCAAATGTCTCCGCCTGAATCCATCGTGGCGAACATCCGGCTCCGCTGGGAGGTGGAAAAACCCGTAACTCTCGCGGCGTGTCTCTCCAGTTCGTGCCCGCGCACCATCACCAATCCGTCCTTCGTGGCGGCGCCCGGAGTGCGCGCATGGAAAAAGATGCTCAAAGACCCATTGGAACCTCCCACGACGATGGATTCCTCGCCGATAAGGGCCTTGAAGATTGTTAACTTTTCATCCATGGAAAGCAGGTCGCGCTTTTCCACGAGGGATACGGCGTTGAAGTCTCTTGCGTCGTAGCGCAGAAGGAACCCTTTTTCGACGCCGATATACACCTTGTCGGCTTTTTCCGTGAGGAGTATGCCCACGACGCGCGTTCCCCGAGGCAAATCAGGCAGCACCACGCTCTCCACGGACGAAGTGGTCTGTCCCGTCAGAAGATTGACCCTCGTCTCCGTCAGGCTCAGGCGCGCCACGCCCTCGGCGTCCACCGAGGCGAAGGAGATGCTCGGGCGTTCGGGCGTTCCCCCCACCTTGTAATCGAGCTTGACGATTGCCGTCCCTTTCGGCGCGACCTGTTGCGGTTCCTTGACCTCCGCTTCCAGCCAGATTTTCCGAACCTGCTCACCTGGAATTTTCGAAAAAACGACCTTCCCGTCGGTGACATCACGCTCGTTGATCTTCGTGAGTCCCCCCGGAGTCTTTTCAGCGGGCAACACCTGTGTGCGGAAACTGATTTTGCCGAACCGCACCGTTCCATCGGGGAAGCCGAATGCGATGTTTCCGCCCTTGAGCGTTCGCGCAAAAGCGGTCGCCCGCGTACCCCCGAAATCGAGTTTCCGCTGCTTGAGCGGTTTTCCGGTCAATGCGTGGATGGGAGTCAAAACGCCGTCATCCGACACCAGAACGGCTATGGTGTTGTAATCATCCACCTCGACGCTGAGGAGAGGGCTTTGGGGCGCGGCGACCCGGAAGACGCCCGAGCCTGTTATCGTTTCTCCGGCAAACAGCGGCAGGGCCACCGCAACGAGAAACGCCATGATTCCGAGAACGGCCAGAATCACGAACAGCCCGCCGATGGTAATCACCTTTGTGACGATCTTGTCGATTATCCGGACGGATTGCCTCGCGCTCAGGTCGCGCGTTTGCCCCGGCTTCCTCCGCCCATTACCGCCTGCGTCTGGAACTCGTTCGTTGCCCATATCTCTCTTTTTCAAAAATGAAAGCGGGGGGACGACGAATCCGCTCCGTCGTCCTCGCCGCTGCGCTGCGTTGGAAAAACTAGTTGCTTCCCATCCCGAGGCCGAGAGCGCCCAGGTCCAGCTTGGCGATGGCCGCGTTCACCGGGAAAAACCCGGCTTTGATGACGGCCTGCTGACCGGCTTGCGAGAAAATGTACTTGATGAACTGCGCTCTCAGGGGATCGAGCGGCTGGTTCGGGTTCTTGTTGACGTAGATGTAGAAGAAACGCGCGATCGGGTAGTTGCCCGAATAGGCGTTCGCGGCTTCGGGCCCATAGCATTTGTCGCCGGTCTTTTTGGAAATCAGGAGCGCGATGACATCCGCCGTCTTGTATCCGATGCCCGAGTAGCCGATGGCGAACTTATCGGAAGCCACGCCCTGCACGACCGCCGAGGAGCCGGGCTGCTCTTTCACGGAGTCTTTGTAGTCGCCCTTGTAGAGGGCCACTATCTTGAAGTAGCCATACGTGCCCGAAGCCGAGTTACGGCCATACACGGAAACCGGCTTGCTCGCCCACATGCCCTGGAGGCCGACCTCGCCCCACGCGCCGATGTCCGACCTCATGCCGCCCTTGCGGGTTTTTGAGAAAATGGCGTCCACCTGCGGGAGGCTCAGGCACTTGAGGGGGTTGTCTTTGTTCGTGAAAAGGGCCAGGGCGTCCACGGCGACGCGGATGCGGCCCGGCTTGTAGCCGAATTTCTTCTCGAAAGCATCCATTTCCTTGGACTTCATGGCGCGCGACATCGGGCCGAAGTTCGAAGTCCCGGCGATGAGCGCGGGAGGAGCCGTGGAGGAGCCTTTGCCCTCGATCTCGATTTTCACGTTCGGGTAGGAACGCCTGAAGCCCTCGGCCCAAAGCGTCATGAGATTGTTCAGCGTATCCGATCCGACAGACTTTACGTTCCCGGAAACGCCGCTGGTGGCCTTGTAGGTGGGCAACTTCTTGTCCACCATCAGGGCCGCACCGGCGGGCTGCGCTACGAGAACGAGGCAAATCGCAGCCGCAACGGCCAAGCCCCAAATCTTAGAAAACTTACTCATTCTAACTTCCTCCTTTTGATGGATTGAAACTACAGGAAAAAACAAAAGACTTTGTTACATTTGTGCGACAAAACAGTGAACATACCGTGACACGGGCGCTTTCCACCTTCAGGCAGACTGGCGCCCCCATTCCCCATGGACTGCGTGCCTCTTCGCCCGGAGAACAACATCGCTTTTTTAGGCGGCTGCGTGTCGGCAACACTGAGCGGAAGCGCTCCTTCCTGCGTTTGCTCTCCGAACGAGGTGAACTATAGAGAAAAAAGGAGTTGGAAATGTTACGAAAGGATGAAAATCGGATGACTTTTTGGACAAATGAATTTATCGAGACACCGGCTCCGAACCCAAGGGGACAATGCTCAGACTCACCCCCGAAATCCAAAAACAAGGTGCAAGGCGCGCTCGAACAAAATACAGAAAAAAGAGGGAATTTCCCCTCTCAGGGGGTGGGAATGGTGAAGCGGAAGGTGGAGCCCCGGCCGGGCGCGCTTTCGACCCATACGTCTCCGCCCATTTCCTGGACGAGATGCTTCACGATGGAGAGCCCCAAGCCCGTGCCCCCGTTCTCCCGGGAGCGGGCCGAATCCACCCGGTAGAACCGCTCGAATATCCGGGAAAGATGCTCGGGGGGGATCCCCTCTCCCTGATCGGCCACGGAAACCTCGATGAAACCATCTTCGCGCAACGCTCCCGAAACGCTGATTCGGCTCCCCTCGGAACTGTAGTTGACCCCGTTTTCGGCCAGATTGATCAGAATCCTCTCCAGGGCCGCCGGGTCCGCCCAGACGTGGTCGGCCTCCTCGGGAACTTCCATATCCAGGTGAACGCCCTTTTTCTCGACGACGGGCGCCAGGGTATGCGCAACCGAGTCCATCGCGCTCCGTATGGAAACCTCCTCGGGCCGGACGTGTTCTTCCTTCGATTCTATCCTGCCCAACTCCAGCAGGTCCTCGACCAAGGCCGAGAGACGCCGGGCGTGCCGATTGATGGTCGAGGCGAACCG
The DNA here is from genome assembly GCA_965261085.1 of bacterium. Classification (GTDB taxonomy): domain Bacteria; phylum UBA8248; class UBA8248; order UBA8248; family UBA8248; genus Bin107. The sequence continues at coordinate 897,001 of OZ253442.1, read as the reverse complement.
TCGCGTCGCCTCGGGGTCTGAGTGCGCCGTCACTTCCAGCGTCTGGGACGCCCACTGTATCGCCGTCAGGGGCGTGCGCAACTCGTGGGAGACGTTGGCGGTGAACTCCCGCCGAATTCCCGCGAGCCGTTTGACCTCGGTGATGTCGTGAAACACCAGAACGAGGTTCGATTCCTTTTCCGCCCTCTCCCGCTTGGCGTGCAGGGTCAGCGTGCGGGCGGGCAGAACTTCGACCTCACGCTCCATCCGGGAAGCGGAGCGAGAGAGCATACCCCGCACCGCTTCTTGCACCTCGGTGGAACGCACGGCCTCCAGGGGAATCGGCGTACCGTCCTCGAACTCAGGAAGCGAAGGGAAGAAATCCCTGAACGCGGAATTCACGAGAAGGATATCTCCCGAGGCGTTCGTGACCATGACGCCCTCGTTCATTCCTTCAAGAATCGCCTCCAGACGGTCGCGCTCGTTACGCAGCTCATCGAGATGGGCCTCCACCTCCGAGGCGAGCCTGTCCATCGTCCGGGCGAGTTCGCCCAACTCGTCCCTTCGCCTGGAAGCGATGCGGTAACTGAAGTCGCCTCGGGAAATCTTCTCCACGGCATTGTAGACCTCGTCAAACCCCCGGCGTACGATCACCCCCGCCCCGAAGCTGACCGCCACGGCGAGCAAAAACGCAAAAGCGCCGGCCAGGAGGAGAAGGCCCCGCATCTTGCCTATCGTCTCCTCTATTTCCCGAAGGCTCATGGCCAGCCGGATCACCCCGCCGGAAACCGGACCCGCGTCTATCGGAAGAGCCAGGTAGAGCAAATCTCCGCCGCCCCTCGGGCTGCGCCGGACGCTCGAGCCCATTCCCTTTTTTCTCGCCGCGATGACTTCGGGCCGGTCGGCGCGGCTTTCTTCTCTCTCGGATGCGCCGGGCGCGAGGCCCGAATCCGCAAGCAGCCGCCCCGAGGCGGATATGACCGTCACCTGTACGCCGAGCGCGCGGCCGATTTCATCGGCGAGTTCATCCATCCGGTAACCTTGCGCGTTCCGGGAAGTCGATGAAACCAACTGGCGGCGTGCGAGGCGCGCATTGCGCGCGAGGTTCTCCCCGGCCTGCTCCATCAACTGGGCGGAGAGGCCGAAGTGGAGATAGATCAACCCCGCTGCGAACACCACGGTGATGACCACCAGATAGCTCGCCGTCAGCTTCTTGTAGAACGACTTGCGCATATACGGGTTTCCCCCAAGCGCCAGCGAGGTTTACTCTTCGGAGATTTTCTGGAATCGGTAGCCTACGCCCCGAAGCGTCTGGATCATCTCCCCCGCCGGGCCGAGTTTCTCCCGGAGGCGGCGGATATACGTGTCCACGGTGCGGGGGGTGACGAACTTGTCTTCTCCCCAGATGACGTCGAGCAACTCATCGCGATTCTGGGCGTGTCCGGGGTGAGCCGCCAGGTGATGCAACAGGCGGAATTCCGTCGCCGTCAGGGAGAGCTGGCGCCCATCCACAGTCGCTTCGTATTGCTCGGGGTCGATCGTGAGCGGCCCGCGCTTGAGCGCCTTGCCCGCAACCGGCGTCATCTTGGATCGCGCGAGCACCGCTTTCACGCGCAGGATCATTTCCCGGATGTTGAAGGGCTTGGTCACGTAATCGTCCGCGCCCAACTCGAAGCCGACGATCCGGTCCACCTCCTCGCCCTTGGCGGTCAGCATGATGACGGGAAGCCGGCTCAGGGCGGAATCGCGCCGGATGTAGCGGCAAATCTCAAGACCCGAAATATCGGGAAGCATCAGATCGAGAACGACCAACTGGATCGGCTCGCTCCGGAGCGCCTTGAAAGCCTCCTCGCCGTTGGCCGCGCCCACCACATCGAATCCTTCCAACTCAAGGTTGTAGGTGAGAAGTTCGCGAATATCGGATTCGTCTTCTATGATGAGAATTTTTTGAGCCAACTTTATCCCCCACCACCAATCAAGGCATCAACCCGGTTTGCATGGAACTTTGTTCTACTAATCAATTATGCAAATAAATTCAACACGAGGAAAATGACGAATCGCCGCGCTCCCTCAAATCGACGCCTTTCTGCGCCCGGGCAATTTCTTCGAGCGCTCGAACGAGGAACGAAAGCAGAGCCGCCTCGGGGCCGAATGCCCACATATCTCCTAGACAAACAAATCAGAGAAATTTGAAGCCCAAAGTTCACTTGCATGATGTGGACAGTACAAACACATATAAAATTCAAAGGATTTGAAAATCAGAACAAACAAGTGCATAATATAACCTTCAGAGCAAAAAATTCAGGCTCATCGGTTCCGGAACGATGTTCGCTGACCATCGAATTTGAAGGGGAAAATTGCGGTGGCATCCATCACGCTCCAAAACCTGGTCAAAAAATTCGGTGAAACCGTCACCGCGGTCGCGGGTGTCGACCTCGAGGTGATTGATGGCGAGTTCATGGTGGTGGTCGGGCCATCGGGCTGCGGAAAAACCACCACACTCAACATGATTTCCGGATTCGAGGAACCCACGAGCGGCACGATGCTGATAGGCGATCGCGTGGTGAATCACCTCGAACCTGGAGACCGTGGACTGGGAATGGTGTTCCAGGACCTCGCCCTGTTTCCTCACATGAGCGTCTTTGAAAACATCGCCTTCGGTTTGCGGGTGGACAAGGCTCCGGATGCGGAAGTGAAAGAGCGGGTTTCGAAAGTCGCCCAGACCATGAAGATATCCTACCTTCTTTCCAAAAAACCCGCCCAGTGTTCCGGAGGCGAGGCACAGCGGGTCGCCCTGGCGCGAACGATAATAACCCAGCCGCAAGTATTGCTCATGGACGAGCCGCTCTCCAGCCTGGACGCCAAGCTGCGCATCGAAATGCGCACGGAACTCAAGCGCCTCCACGAGGATTTGAAATCCACCTTCCTCTACGTCACCCACGATCAGGCCGAAGCCATGACCATGGCGGACCGCATCATGGTCATGGAAAGCGGATATGTGCAGCAGATCGACACGCCTCTCGGAATATACAGGAAACCCAAGAACCAGTTCGTCGCCACGTTCTTCGGTCAACCGACGATGAACGTCGTCTCGGGGCGCATCGAGAACGGCGGTTCTCCGAAATTCCTGTCCGAGCATTTCGAGATGGACATCGCGCCGGATGTCGTGCCCGCATCCGCCGGAAACAAAACGCTTAACATCGGGGTACGCTCCGAGAACGTAACCATCGGGGATGAGGGAGCGCCCGGCGAGGTGCGGCTCATCGAACCGATGGGAGACGAAACGCTCATTTTCTTCTCCTGCGGAGATGAGGAATTCCTCGTGGCCAAGGTCGACGCCGAGCGCGAGTTCAGCTCCGGCGATAAAATCCGCTTTGGTTTTCAGTCGAGCGCTATACACTTTTTCGACGCCGACAGCGGCTTACGGCTGGAGTAAAAGCCCGCAGCGCGCCAGGAAGCGCGAAAACGAAGGTTCTGGAAAATGCAATGTCGCATGGAAGTCGCAATGGCGACAAGGTGGAAACAACTCGGTCTCATGGATTTTGTGTTCGATCTCGGCGATTCAGAAGCAAGTCATCGCCTTTCCAAACACGAAGGGAGGAGGAATCAAGATGAAGAGAATCATTCTCGCAACACTGATTCTGATCGGCTTCACGGCATTCGTGGCCTCAACGGCTATCGCCGCCATGATGGTGCACCCCGGAAAGACGGTCGAGGAGCGCGCCATCAACGGAGCGAAAGCGTACGTCAAAAAGCATAATCTGAAGAATCCGACCCAGACCATGCTTCTGATTTCGCTCTTCAAAAACTCCCAGCCGAAATACCTGAGGCAATGGGAGAAGCTCACCGGCGTCAAGATCAAGACCATCCAGTACGGCTACACCGACATCCCGGCCAAAATCATGGCGGAAGCCGTGGCGAAGACGGGGAACTACGACGTCATCAACCACTTCCCCTACGTCATACCGGACGCCGTAGGCGCGGGCACTCTTCAGCCGCTCGATGCCTACATGGCCAAGGGAAAACCCGATTTTACGGGCATCGACTCCGGCCTGCTGGCGCAACAGAGCTACAAGGAAAAAACCTACTGGTTCATCCTCGACGGCGACCACCTCGCCTTGTTCCTGCGCTCGGACATCATGAAGCTGGGCGCGGCCGAATACAAGGCCAAGTTCGGCAAGGCGCCCGGGTGTCCCGACACGATGGCCGAGTGGGAACAGATGGCCAAATTCTTCCACACGAAAAAGGGCCAGACTCGCTGGGGCAAAAAGTTCGACCAGCCGCTCTACGGCGCCCAGGCCTACCGGAGCATCAACTTCTCCTACCGGCATTTCCCGGCATATCTGGGCGGACTGCTCTTCGACAAGAACATGAACCCCACCGTCAACAGCCCGAACGGCATCCGGGCCATCAAGGAATTCTCCTCCCTCGTCAAGTACATGCCTCCCGACGTGCAGGGTTGGGGAACGCCGCAACTCTATCCTCACTGGGGAAGTGGACAAGCCTTCTCCTTCATGTCCTTCCCCTCGGCGATGGGCTACGCCAACCGCAGCCCGAAGAGCAAGATCAGCGGCCATCAGCTCGCCTGCCCGGCTCCCGCCGTGAAAGGAGCGAGCGGCAAAATGGTTCGTCGCGCTCCCCAGGCGGCAGGCACCGGCTACATGGTGAACGCGCACAGCAAGCACCCCGAGCTCGCCTATTACTTCATCCAGTGGTTCACGGGCCCGACCCAAGGCGACATAGCCATCGCCGATCCCGCGGGCTTCTGGGATCCGATGCGCGCCTCGAACCTGACGAACAAGGCCGTGCTCGCCAAGCACACCGAACCTTTCGTCAAGATGACGCTGAAGAACGCGAAAAACGCCATTTCCCTTCTCATGATCGAGGGTAACTACGAGTACTTCAACGTGCTCGACAAGAACTTGGCCCAGGTCATGCAGGGCAACATCTCCGCTGAACAGGCGGCGAAAAACATCGAGAAAGGCTGGAACCGCATAACCGAAGACATCGGCAGGAAAGAGCAGATCGCGGCCTGGAGAGCGAGCGTCGCCAGCGGCGCCTATATCGACAAGTTCGCACCGACGAATTAAGCACTGCGCTCAAGAGCGCCTGCTCCGGCGCACCAAGCCGGGGCAGGCGCCTTGCGCGATACACGTTGAGATAAAGACGGAAAAATGGCCCAAGCGTCGATAAAGCAGCGAAAAAGTCTCTCCGCCTGGCTCTCACAGGAGAAGGTGTTCCGCCTGATTCCGTTCGTCATGGTGGAGGCGACCTTCCTCCTGCTTCTCGCTGTTCCTTTTATACTCACCATCTACATCAGCCTCCTCAAATGGCGCGCCAACCGGCCCTTCGAGCGGGCCTATTTTCACGGCTTCCTGAATTATGTCCGCGTCCTCACCACCGAAGATTTCTGGTGGGCCCTCGGGCGAACCTTTTATTTCGCGGGAACGGCGGTCACCCTCGAGTTGCTCTTCGGTTTTCTCCTCGCCATGCTGGCCTACAGGCAGTTCGGGGGCAGGCGGCTTTACATCACCATTTTCCTGATTCCCATGATGGTGGTTCCGGTCGTGGGGGGCTACAACTTTTCGATGATCTACATCGACTCAGGACCCCTCAACCAGCTTTTGGCTCCGATCACCGAAGCTTTGGGCGTGAACCCGCGCATCCGCTGGCTCTCTCACCCCATCGCCGCGCAGTGGGCGATCATCCTCGCCGACGTATGGCAGTGGACATCATTGACGTTCCTGATTTTTCTCTCTGGCTTCGCCGCGCTTCCACAGCAACTCACCAACGCCGCGCGCGTTCTGGGAGCGAGCAGGTGGCAGATATTCTGGAAAGTCCACCTCCCGCTGTTAAAGCCCGCGATCATGATCGCCGTCATCATTCGATCGATGGAGGCGCTCAAACTTTTCGATCTATCCGTGCTGCTCACCTTCGGCGGCCCGGGCACCTCGACTGAAACCATCGCGTTCTTCCTCTGGCGCCAAGTGTGGCAGTTCAACAAGTACAGCTTCGGCGCGGCCGCCTCGGTGTTGTTGCTCTTCATGTTCGGGGGACTCATCTTCTACGGCATTTATCTGCTCGTCCGGGAGCGCTCCATCGTCGAAGAGGAGCGAATGAAATGACGAACGACGCAAGCAGGCGCGCCGAAATGTCTTTCGCCAAGCGCTACAACCTCTTCTTCTGGTTCCGCCACGCCGCGCTGCTGGGCTGGGCCATCATGATCATGTTCCCGATCTTCTGGATGATATCGACCTCCTTCAAGGATTCGGGCGACTGGGTCGCCTGGCCGCCGAACTGGTTTCCGACCTTCTTAGGCGGGGGGTATGAACCCACTCTGCTGAACTACCGGCAGATTTTCACCTTCGCCGGGCACGGCGAAGGCCTCAGCCGCGAAGCCACCGATCAGGCCTACACCATCTGGGGAGCGGTGCGGGATTCGATGCTCATCGCTTCCCTCAGTTCCCTGGCCGCGCTCCTGCTGGGCACGTTTCTGGCCTATTCGATATCGAGGTTCGGCGTCGGCGGAAAGTATTTCCGCTATATGATTCTCACCATCCGGATGGTCCCGCCCATCATCATCGCGATTCCCGTCGTGATGTACTACGCCATCCTGATTCCGTTCGCCACCCAGACGGTCCTCGGGATTAGAATCAGCATGATCGACACCTACCTCGGCCTGGGCCTCCTCTATATGGCGACCACGCTGCCGTTCGTCATCTGGATGATGCTGAACTTCATCGACGAAGTACCCATGACCATCGAACACGCCGCCCAAATCATGGGCGCGGGGCGTATCTACACGCTGCGCCGCGTGGTCGTCCCCCTGGTCGCTCCGGGCATGGTCGTGACCTTTCTCTTCATCTTCATCCTGAACTGGAGCGAGTTCCTGCTCGCGCTGACGCTGACCCAGCCGAACGTAGCCACCCTTCCCGTATTGCTCAACAAGTTCCAGAGCGCGATGGAGGGAAGACTCTACGGCCCCCAGGCGGCGATAGGGACCGTCATCACCATCCCCGTGGTTATTCTCGGCGTCCTTATCCAGAAGCACCTCGTCACGGGCTTCAGCTTCGGCACCATCCGCAAGTAGCGCCTCGCGCAAATGCGGGCAAATGCGGGGGACCCGGAAAATTTCTTTTCACTCCATATTTGAGTGTGATACTCTCGGATTATAAAAATAACTCTTATTATTTCAATCACTTACAGGTGAATTATTTTTCAGGAATTTATCGATATTTTCACATATTCCCATTAAATCGATCCCATATTCCCCGAAGGCGAAACCTGTCCCGCCGCTGAGGCGCTCCCCTTCCGAGCCTGAGCAGCGAGAGCCGTTGAGCCGCGAGGGGAGTTCGCCCGCATGAGAGGCCTCGGGAAACTCGCGCTCCCTGCCCGGTTCGTCCTTATCGAAGGCTTCGAAATATGTAAACCCGCCACCGGGCCTGCCCGTATCAAAGGTTAGGAGAAACCCAGGTCCGCCACCGGGACTGCCCGTATCAAAGGCTTCGAAATATGTGAACCCGCCACCGGGCCTGCCCATATGAAAAACTGCGAGAGGTTTCATTGTTTCATCAACTCCAAACGCGCCGAATGGGCTGCGAGAGATATGGGCATCCACCAGGCCCGCCCGCATCAAAGGTTAGGAGAAACCCAGGTCCCCCACCGGGCCCGTCCTGATGAAAGGCTACGCGAGCACCCGATTCGAACGCCTGCGGCAATTGCGGGGTCAATCCCGACCAAGGAGGGAGGGATGCCGCCACGACCGAACTACGATACCGAGACCCGAAAATTCGCGGCAACGGCAAATGCGGGGAACTGCGTGTTGAGAGAGGAAACGAACTTCCCCGGAAATGGGAAGATCGCGCTTTTGTGTAGGGGTGTCGATCTTCGCCGCGAAGGGGAAGATCGTGCGTGTTCGCCCACAGGTAGCAAACCGCAAGCGCTCACCGCCGGTTTTCGTTGAGGGGTTCGTGATTCCCTGAATGCGGGCGGCCCATGGGGCGGACCCGGGGAGGGGCCGCCACTACGGGATTCCTGCTCGCCTTCGCCTATGGAACATCCGAACCATCGCGCAAGCGATTTCGGAAAAAGAATGGAAAAATGTAGGTCAATTCCGACCGATAAGGGAGAAATAGACTTGCGGAATCATCCGCGCCTTTCATCTGGAGCCTCAGAAAAACCGCTCATCAACTCGAGAGTCTCCGCATTGACCGAAGAAATCAAAGACGCTAAAAGCAATACTTGCTCTTGAGCGACACAAACGCGACATAGAACTTTCACAAGCCATTAAACACGAGGCGCCACCCTGGTCATTGGGCGTGACGACAACCACGGCCAGACACATCCAGTTTGGAAAATAACGCCCGAACTCCCAGCCCTCACGGGGAAATCCTAAAATACAAGACATGAAATCAGAAGATAAACACACCTAGCAGGGAGAAAGCCATGAAACGCCTCATCTCCATTTTATTCGCAACGATTATTCTCGGCGGCTGCGCCTCGGGCGGGGGCGGGGGCTTGTCTGATGACGAGGGTCGCTTCGACTTCAAAAGGGTCACGAAGTTCGACGGCCGGGTTCTCGACGTGGAAGTGACGCGGGAAAACGGACGTACTATCAGGCTCAACACGGCCAGAGATTCCGCTTATTCCATACCCCGCCTACCGATTACGAACTGCATTTCGGGCCCACGCCCTTCACGCGAAACGGCAATTTCGAGCAGGCCGACGTGAGGGTGACGCATCCGGAGTGGAGCGTCACGAAATCGGGCGGACATTGGGGCGGGCAGTTTTCCAATCGCCCCGATGGCGACGGCAATCCCCGGTTGGTGGTGGGGTTCACCCAGAGCTTGTTCCAGGAAGACGATGGCGGCAGGGGGCTTTTCCTGGGACTGTTCAACGCCCTGAGCGAAACCTTACAGAGCGTCCGGGCGAAACCAGGGGCCTTAGAGCGAAGCGAAGCCCGGCGTCGATACGGGCGCGCGGCAAAGCAAATCATGGCGCGCGGCCAATGGCGCCCGTCCATCAGCCTTCCGCCGGGCCGCGGGTGAGATAACGGCTCGGAGCCGCGTTAAGCGCGTCGATCGCCTCGTCGACGATCCGCTCGACCAGCGCGCCGGCAATGAAGCCGATGCCGATAGCTTGGCCGCCCGCCTTGTCGAACTCCCCCGAATCCAGTCGTCGGAGCCGTAGCCGAACGCAGGGTCGGCGTAGCCTGCGCCAATCAGGCCCAACCAAGTAGAGCGTGATGGACATTCACACACCTTGGCCTGTAAAATGGTAGGCTGGAAAACGTCGCAAGTGGATATGGGCGCAGAGAGGCTCAACTTCATTCGAGAAGCTGATCATTGATTGTTCTGAACCAACCGAACGAGACAAATTAAGGCTGGTGCCCAATGACTTCATCTAGAATCCGTGATGACACGGCCGTACTGCATTCAAAGCACACTCAAACTTTAGGTTATACCCATGCCTAAGCTGTCACAGCATTTCAAGATAGACAAAAGCCAGCCTGAGCTGGACTTCGTTGATGTTGATACGGATACAGACACGCAACTTTTCATTGATCCTTATGTGTTCAGCAAGCGATCTGATGATTGGTCTGTTAATTGTCACAACGCGATACTGTCTTTCTTTGAAGCTGTGCTTGAGGCCATCAAGGTAGGGAATGAACCTAGAGGCCAGATGCTTCTGAGCCAGCTTCATGAGCCGAACGAGACCTCTCTGGGCCTTTCCCGTCAAACCCCTTCAGGGCGCGGGATAGGGAGCCTTCAAGCAAAAGACCTCTTTAATAAACTGAGGGAAAGTCGAGCCGCAGAAACCGGGCAATTGGAAGAGCTTTCCGACTGCGAGCTTTTCATACCGCGAATCGGAGCAGACAAGATTTCGGATATAACTACGAACATCATTCGGGAACATTTGATCGAATACACACAGTACCAGTGTGATCTTCATGGCATCGAGCTACGCGGGCAAGTTGCTTCGGGAAATTTGTGGAATGAGTACAACCGAAATTGGGGAAATCGTTATGTGCGACTACCGATCATCGAGGGCAGAAAGATAATCATGGTTCCGAAGGCCAGCGTGCGGTGGAGCTTGGCCTTTTCACACCGGCAATATTACAAGAAGTTTGTTTTGGAATTCCTTCAGTCAGAACATCTGTCCCAAGGCACTGCCTTGGTGGAAACACTAAAGAACGGACAACAGCGGGTAACAAAAACTTCACTTGAAAAGATGTATCCGCCCTCAAAACATTTTCTTGCCGATTTTTCCAAAGACCATCCCGAAGTCCTTGAACGCTACAAAAACCTGCTAGGCGTACCGCCCGAGCTAAAAGACTTTGAGCTGGAGGAAGGTTTCGTAGAGGAAATATTTGCAAGTACATTAACTGCTCGGCTTAGCGAGATTACACGCGGCAATCTTGACGCCAGTCGTTTTCACAGCTTCATGATCGGAGCTTTGGAGTTCATCTTCTATCCGAACCTGATTTATCCCGAGAAAGAGCTTGAGATACATGAGGGCCGGAAGAGGATCGACATAGCCTACACGAACAACAGTAATACAGGCTTCTTCTTTCGCCGTCGCCAAGACGTGAGAATCGCCGCTACAAAGGTTTACGTCGAATGCAAGAACTATTTGCAGGAAATGGCGAATCCCGAACTTGACCAGCTTGCTGGTCGGTTTTCGCCAGTACGAGGCCGCCTTGGACTTCTGATTGGCAGGAACTTTGACAATCGCGAGCGGTTCATCGCGCGCTGCCGGGACACCGCAAGAGACGACCGAGGCTTCATTATTGCATTGGTTGATGAAGACATTGAGCGGATGCTTAAAATGATTGAGGAGGGATGCAGATTAGATGTGGACCAGTATCTTGAACGCCGACTCAGCGAGCTTCTTAGATAGGGTGACCCTCTTTCCACCTTGCGGCCGTCGCACCATTACTGGACTGGAAGGCGAGCCGTCTGGGGTCGATATCGCCCGATGGCTTAGCCAGCGTGTCTCATTACGCTTTCTAGCGAGTGCTTACCGAGTACAGATTCAGTCCGTCCATCAGCCTTCCGCCGGGCCGCGGGTGAGATAACGGCTCGGCGCCTTGGTAAGCGCTTCGATAGCCTCGTCGACGATCCGCGCAACCAGCGCGCCCGCGGACGGGCGATCGGCTATCAGGTCCAGGCCTTCACCGGCGAATGTTACCGCCACCTCCGTATCCCCGCCGCGCTGGGCCGCGAAGAAGCGTTCGCGCATCGAGGAGCCCCGCTCTCGCAATTCGTCGTCGCGGCCATGCCAGGTTTCGGCAAAAGCGTTGCGGATGGCGCGCCCGGTGTAAGGTTCCGGCCAGGCGATGTCCCGGGCCGTGTCGAAGGCCTTGGTGCGCAGCGTGTGGTCCCCGCCGGTTCGCTCGATCAGCGCTTTCTGGTTCGGATGACCCAGCGCTTCCTGCGTGGCCCAGAAACGGGTGCCAATCAGCACGGCCTCGGCGCCCAGTATGAGAGCGGCTGCCAGTCCGCGCCCGTCGGCAATGCCGCCGGCTGCGGCAACAGGGATCGGCGCCACCGCATCGGCGACCGCCGGAACAAGTGGCAGCGTGGATCGGTCAGCCCCGTGGCCCCCGGCCTCCGTGCCCTGGGCGACGATAATCTGGGCGCCCTTCGCCGCCGCCTCCCGGGCATCTTTCAGGGTTTGGACCTGGCAGATCAGCGTCGCGCCGGCCGCCCGGATCTTCATAGCGTAGGGTGCGATATCACCGAAAGAAAGCATGACGGCCCGCGGCCGGCATTCCAGCGCTGCGTCGAGCGCGCCGGACCGTTTGTCCAGCGCCCAGGTAATGAAGCCGATACCGACTGGATGGTCGCCCGCTTTGTCGAACTCGCTCCGAATCCAGTCGTCGGAGCCGTAGCCGAACGCAGGGTCGGCGTAGCCGGCGCCGATCAGGCCCAACCCGCCGGCGGCCGAAACCGCGCCGGCCAGCGCGCCGCCCGCAACGCCGCCCATCGGGGCGAGCAGAATCGGATGGTCGATGTTCAGCAGGCGGGTGATCGCGGTGGTGATCTTCATGTGCTTTAAGATAGCGGCTTAGCCGACGCTTATCAAACGGAATGTAGTGACTTTGATTCTGGATTCCGGCATACCCGGAATGACGCGCAAAGGCAAAAATCACTCCCCTCGGGGGCTGTTGAAAAAGCCCCGATGAACGAGGATTTGACGCGATCAATGAAAGAGCAAGAAACACTCCCCCCTTGAGGGTTAATTCTGACCGAAGAGGGAGGGATTGTAGCAGAAGCCGAGCGGTTTGTGCGAAGGCTGATGCGTGGGGGGTATGGTTCCACAAAACAAAAGCTCCCCCCACCGGCGCGGCTTCGGGCTTCGCCCTTGTCTTGCCGACTCCACCCCGATTCAACACGTCTGTCCAATTCAAATTCGGTGGGGCAGAGCCCTCGCCAGGAAAAGCAACGTTCACTCCTTGCCTTTCGCCCACCGGTCGCCTTCGTTCCACGCCCGGCTCGGCTCGGAAAAAGCATCGACAGGCGGATTGTTCATCTGGACGAACTGCTCGATGAGAGCCGTCACCGTCTCCGGCGCGTCTTCCTGGACAAAGTGACCGACGCCCGGCAGGGTGACGACGGGTCCATTGGGCCAGATACTCTTGAACCGAAAGACCGTATACCTGGCAGGCATCGCCCGGTCCTCTTCCCCATGGATGCACATGGCGGGAATGGTCTTCAAGACTTCCACGTCGTGCTTGTCCGCAAGCTCCTGGAAGAATTCAAAAGTTTTTGGATCCGTAATGTTGCGAGGGAATTGCAGCGCGCCACGACAGGACTCCGGAGTGGGAAACGGGCTGGCGTAAGCGCGGACCCAGGTCTCGTCCACCTGTGCGGTACGCTCGAAGCCGATTCTCTTCATCACCGACAGCACCGTCGCGCCGAGATTCAAAAGAGTGGGTTCGTATTGATCCGTCTGCACCCAGTTAAACCATTTATGCTCGGGGGTAGGAAATTTTCCGTCTGTGGGTATTCTCGCCCAGGGCGCATAGGTGTTGCAGATACATAGACACTTGATGCGGTCCGGATGCCGCACGGCGAAACTGGCGCCGATGGAGCCACCCCAGTCCTGCATGACGAAGGTGATGTTCCACACGTCGAGCTCCAGGAGCAGAGCTTCGAGATTATCGCTATGTTCACGAATGGAGTAATCCTTGTCTTGAGGGGTTTCGCTTTTGCCAAAGCCCATGTGGTCCGGCGCGATGACGCGCCCCAGCTTGCGCAACCTGGGAATGAAGTTCCGGTAGAGATAACCCCACGTCGGTTCCCCGTGGAGACAAACAATGACGTCGTCTGCTCCCTCGTCACCCCCACGCTCGTCAATATAGTGCTGGCGAAAGCCGTTCCCTTCGAAAAAATGCGGCTCATACGGCCATGTGCCGCCGAATGTCTCATCCGCCGGTATCATAGGTAACCTTCCTCGATTTGGTTGTCATATGGACAAGTCGGGACTTCCGTTACTCGAGAACCTCCTAAAATTGCCGCTCGATACGAAAAGAGGGGTCAAACTTCACCGCCAAGATCAATCCCGGCGCCATCGCCCCCGCCTTCGGGCCTATCTTTCTTGGAGATGGCGATGCCTGGCGCACCCTCACTATTGGCTGCAAGAAGGCTACGAGAAACTCAGGTTTCCACCGGGCTCGCCCATACGAAAGAGGCTACGAGAGGCTTGGGCGTTCACCGACCCCTGCCGGCATGAAATTGGCGGAGATGGAGGGTCAAACACGACCGAGGAGAGGGAGTGTTTGCCGACCGATGAGGTCAGTTCCAACCGGGAAGGGAGGGACTGCTCTGCGGAATCTGGAACCGGGGTTGCGGATATATATAAGGCTGCGACAAACCCGGGTCTCCACTCGGCCTGCCGGCATGAAATTGGCGGAGAGGGAGGGATTCGAACCCCCGGTGCAGTTACCTGCACAACAGATTTCGAGTCTGCCGCCTTAAACCGGACTCGGCCACCTCTCCGGATAGGTTATCTCTTCAGCGCGCGGCCTGCCTCGCCTCGCGGGCGATGCGGCGGCGCTCCTCGAAAAAGGCGCGCAAGAGCTTGCCGCTCTCCTCGGCCATTATCCCTGAGGTGATGGGCACGCGGTGGTTCACGCGCGGGTCCGAGGGAATATCGAACAAGGAGCCACAGGCCCCGCCCTTGGGGTCCGTGGCGCCGAATACGAGCCTTGCGATCCTCGAGTTGACGATGGCCCCCGCGCACATGGGGCACGGCTCGAGCGTGACGTACAAGGTCGCGCCGTCGAGCCGCCAGATACCGTCGGTCTCGGCCGCTTCTCTCAGCGCCAGGACTTCTGCGTGCGCGGTGGGGTCGCAGGCGGCCTCTCTTCTGTTGAAGCCGCGCCCCAGCACCCGGCCTTCTCGCACCACCAGCGCGCCCACGGGCACGTCGCCCGCTTCTTCGGCCATGTTGGCCAACTCCAGCGCTTCCATCATCCAGCGCTGGTCTTCACTCATCTGCTCGGTCGAATACACTTTCTTTTCTCCATCCGGTTTTTATCGCGGCCCCTAAAAGACCACGAATCGAAACCGCTGGCAAGCGGGGAAGCGCCTCGCGCGCATGTTGTCGGGGAATACAACACTTCTCGACCGTAGCATCACCCACTGGCGAGGAGGCGCGGCTCTTGCCCGATGCGGGAAAACCTGAGAGTCTTAAGCCCTTACCCATCACTCACACTATTTTGAAGGATGCCCCTATGCTTTGGGAAGAGTTGAGTTGGCCGCAGCACAAGGAAATGGCCCAAAACGGGACTGTGGTCGTCATTCCCTTCGCCTCGATGGAACAGCACGGGCCGCACAATCCCGTCGTGGTGGACACCCTGCTTTGTGAGAGCGTCTGCGGAAAGGCGGTGGACGGCTTGGACAACGTGCTGCTGACCCGCACCATGTGGACGGGCACGTCGCACCACCACTTTGAATACCCGGGAACCATCTCGCTCAGGCTAGAAACCTACGTCGCCCTCATCAAGGACATCATCCGCTCCGTAGCCCATCACGGGTACAAGAAGATATTCGTCGTGAACGGCCACGGCGGCAACGTGCAGCCGCTGCAAGCCACGCTGAACGACATCGGCTACGACATCGACCTCACCATCTGGATGATCACCTATTTTCATCTGGGAAACGAAATCTCCGCGAAGATCAGAAAATCGCCCGTCGGCGGCATGGCGCACAGCGGGGAGTTCGAAACCGCCATGATGCTCCACTTACGCCCCGACCTGGTGAACATGGACGAGGTGGTGGATCAGCCCAACACGAACACGCACCCCCTGGCGACGAAGGACATGCACCACCGGGGAACGCTCTTCCGCCCCGTGGATTTCAACAGACACCGCGCGCCCTCGGGCGTATCGGGCACGCCGAGTGCTGCGACGGCGGAAAACGGAGCGCAATACTTCGAGGCCGTATCCACCCGCCTGCGCGGGCTGATTGAAGAACTGGCTGCGCTCTAGGCATGGTCCGCATCGCAGGCGAATCCTCCCGCACGGCCAGATACCTGAGAATCAGCCCTCCCTGGGCGCATGAGGCGATCGTCCTGTGCTATGAGGCATCAGGAGACGGTACGCCGGTACTCTGCGTTCCGGGCCTGGGCGATACGGCCTGGGTGTGGCGCAAGATCGTTCCCACGCTGAGCACCATGCACCGCGTCATCGCACTGGAACCGAGAGGGCATGGGCGCTCCTCGAGCCCCCGGGGGAAATACACGCTCGACGAGATGGCGGACGACATCGGGATTCTCGCCGCCAGATTGAACCTGAACCGTCCCGTTCTGATCGGGCACGGCCTGGGTGCGCGGGCGGCGCTTTTGCTAGCCATCGAGCAGCCTCGTCTGCTGGGCGCGCTCATCCTCATCGCGACGGGCGCTGCGCCCGCCGCTAAGAGCGTGCGCAGAGGCGTCGCCGAGCGCATCCATCTGGCCGAGGCGGGAGACATGCAAGAGGCCTACAGAAACAAGAAAAGCGAGAGCAGAGAACCCAGAGGCATGAATCCCAAAGAGCGCGCGGAGCGTCACCGCCTGTTTTTACGAAACGACGCTTCGGGATACGCATCGGCGGGGTACGCCGAGCTTCTCGCACCCGACCTTACGGAGCGCCTGGGCGAAATATCCTGCCCCGTGCTCACGCTCACGGGCGAGAACGACCCCGAATACCACGAGGACGCTCAAACCCTATCCATGAAGATTCCCCGGTGCGAGTCCGTCTCGATTGAAGGAGCGGGACGCTACGCGCAAATGGACAGGCCCGAGGCGGTGCTCGCCCTCATCCACGATTTTTTCAGGAAACACCATCTTTCAGTCGCCAAATCGACGGAGGAATTCCATGAGCCGATTGATTGACCTCACAGCCCCTCTCGGACACCCCGACCTTTGCGAAGTGCCGACGTTTCCCCCGGTGGAATACTGGCAGTTCCACGAACATCCCACGCACGGTCGTCAGAACAGCGCGGTCAGGATGGCGATACACCAGGGAACTCACCTCGACGCGCCCAACCATTTCTATCCCGACGGCGTCACGATAGACGAAATGCCGCTAGAAACATTCTGCGGCCGCGCCGTGAAGATCGACTTGAGGGGAACGGCGCGCGAGGCGAGCCCCATCACCCGGGAGATGATCGAATCAAGCCCCGGCTTCAAGCCCGAGCGCCTCGAGGGGGCCATCGCCGTCACCTGGACGGGCTGGTCAAAGGAAAAGTTTTTCACGCCCGATTACTTCGGCCCCAACCCCTACCTCGACAAGGAGGCGTGCCTCTTTCTGTGCGATTGCGGCATGAAGGCCCTTTGCATGGACCACGCCATCGACCCGGGCATGCAGCCCGACTCCGTGGTTCACCATGAGGATTCCCCCGGCCACCGCGCGGTGCTGGGCCGGGGCGTTCCACTCATCGAGCACGTCATCAACCTCGATACGTTCGAGGAGACCGAATTCGAAATGTTCGCATTTCCCATGAAACTCTACAGAATCGAGGGCGCGCCTGCGCGCGTGGTGGCGCGGCTCGACTGAACAGAAAGGAGCACAGACTTGCCATTTTACAGAATATCCGAGATGGAAACGAAATACGTCGACATGGGGCAAGCCCAGACGCAAAGCGTCGCCGGGGAACTCATGAAGGCCGGGATGATCACCTACCCCGAAGGCGGCGGCCCGCCGCCTCATTTTCACCCCAACGAAGAGCAGTTTTTTCTGGTGATGGCGGGGGAGGCGAACGTGATTCTGGGGGAGGAAACCCGCGTCGTCGGCGCAGGCGATCTGGTCCACATCCGCCGCAACGAGCGCCACGGCCTTCGCATCATCAAGGGGCCGTTTACCTTTTTTACCGTGAAAAGCCCCTCAGGCGACGGCGACTTGTATCAGGACTACAACAAGGCCGAAGACGCCGATGAGGCGCGAGAAAAACTGGAATCCACCTTATAAAGATATCAACCTGAAACAAGGAGATTTTGCATGCCCTTTTACAAAATGGAAGACTTGCCCCGGGGCTCATCGGCAGTGGGTCCCGCCACCAGCCACGCGACCGCGGGCGAGTTGATGAAGGTCGGCTGGGTGATATATCCGCAGGGAGACGGCCCGCCGCCTCATTTTCATCCCAACGAGGAGCAGTACATCCTGATGCTCGAGGGCAAGATGAACATGATCTGCGGCGAGGAGGTGCGCGAGATCGGCCCCGGCGAGTTGGTCCACATCCCCAGAAACACGCGCCACGGCATCCACATCACCGAAGGGCCGGCGAAATTCTTCGCCGTCAAGAGCCCGGCGGGCGACGGCACGCTGGATCAGGACTACAACAAAGCCTCCGATGCGGACGAGGTGGCGGAGCGTCTCAAGAACTAGCAAACTGAACCAGAAAAGCCGGTGGGGAGTCTCCCGCCGGCTTTTTGTTTTTCTACTGCTGCGCCTGGGCCGCCATGCGCTTTTTCCTGAACTGCACGGCCTGGATGACGTCCTGCCAGACGAGACGACCCAGAGGACCCGAACTATAAAGCGAGATGTTCACCTTGCCGTCGGGTGAGAGCAGAAAGTTGGTGGCGTGAAGAAACGGCCTCGGCTTCTCGCCCGCTTCAGGGGCGTAGAAAGCGCCCGTCATCTCGGATATATAGGCGGGGTCCACGCTGTGGCCCACCGGAAAATTCACCTTGCTCGCCTCGTTGGACTGCACCGCCTCATCTTCCGGGTCGGTGGACGCCGCCACGACCTTGATGCCCTCTGCTTCCAGTCTTTCTCCCGCCCGGGAGAATCCCGCCATCTGGGCGAGTCAGTAGGGTCACCAATGGCTGCGGTAGAACAGGACGACGCCCCACGAGCCCCGCAAGTCATCGGGCAAGCTGATTTTTCCGCCTCCCACTTTGGCGATCTCGAGGCTCGGGAAATCATCCCCGGTGTCCAGGAAGAACCGGTTCGCTTTCGGCATGATACGCTCCACTCTTGTTCAAGAAATAATCGAGTCCGTTTCATGTACTCGGGATGTTATCGCTCCGGCGTAACGATGAAAACCGGCCCCCCGGATTTCGCGCAAAAAAACACCCCCTCGAAGTCAAAACCCGAGGGGGTGCTCAAAAAGATGCGCGCTAGCTTTGGGCCGCCATCATCTTCTTTTGGAACTGGACCAAGCCCAATACGTCCTGCCACACGAGCCGGCCGATGGGCCCGCTGCTGTAGACGGCCACGGCGACCGTTCCATCGGGCTTTAAGACATAGCCCGTGCTGTGAATGATCTGGCGTTTTTCTTCATAGAAACAACCGGTGAGTTCAGAAATCTGCTTGTTGTCCAAGCCATAGCCCACAGGGAAGTTGATTCCGCATTCCTCAATCGTTCCCTTGGCGTTCTCCTCCGTGTCCACGGAGGCTGCAACAACCTTGACGCCTTCTTCCTTGAGCTTCGCCGCCCTGTCGAAAGCCGTCAGTTGCTGCTTGCAATAAGGTCACCAGTGTCCGCGGTAGAACAGAACCACTCCCCAATCGTCCGCGAGATCGCCGGGTAGGGAGATTTTGCCGCCTCCCACCTGGTCCACCTCGAGGCTCGGGAAGGGATCGCCCGAGTCGATCATCTTGTCCGTCATACGTGGAATCAATACGCCCTCCTGAAATAGATGAAGCGAAAACAAGCCTGAAATAATAAGGCCCGAACGCGATTACTTATACTCGTGCGATGGGGACATTTCAAACCGAACCGGGCCTCTCCCGAACCATCGCGCCGATGATTCCTGCGTTTTCGTCTCGCACGGTCTTGACACCGAGAGGCTTGGTTTCTAGCATAGGCCTACTTTTTCTGAAGGCTCTCAATGAGCACAGGAGACCCTTGATGAGCAACGCGATTGTTTGTGAATGCAAGACCATAAAGCTGCAAGGCGAATACGAAAAGGCGTCCAGCGCCTGTAACCGCGAGATTCATCTATCCGAAGGGGATGCGGAGCGCTATCTCCCACGCGATGAATCCCAGGAAAACCTGATCATCTCGAAAGAATGCCAGATTCCCCCTCTCACCAGCGTCATCCGGTATGGTGAGGGTTATTACGTTCTCAAAAAAGGCCGGGTCATGCGGGAGGGCTTCAGCAGGACGCTTCCCGAGTACAAGCAGTAAATCCCCAGGCGGGTTTCGCCGCCTTCCGAAAGCGAACCAACACTCGACCCCAAGGAGATGAACCATGCGCGCCCAAAAATACAGTTGGGATGAGATGCCCGAGGAGACCGTGACAGACACTTTATCGAGAAAGATGGTGGTGGGCGAAAAAGAGATGCTTTGCCGGCTCAAACTCAAACCCGGCTGCGTGGTGCCCCTGCACAGCCACGAGCACGAGCAGATATCCCACGTCATCAAGGGAAGGCTCCGGTTCTTCATCGACGATGAATCCGTGGAAATCGGGCCTGGAGAGACGCTCCTCATCCCACCGCACGTCCCCCACTCCGTGGAAGTCGTGGGCGATGAAACGGCGATAGACTACGACATCTTCAGCCCCATCCGTGAAGACTGGCTCGACGGGAGCGATAATTACCTGAGAGACGAATAACGGGGGATTCCTCACCTGGATCGGTGGTGCGGTAAAAACATCCGGAGGGCGGCTCGTTTTGCGCGCCTTCGGATGCGTCCGGCAGCCGATTCAATGACTTCATCGACCGAAAACGAATCCAGGGAAAGCCCGCAAAGAATATTTCTTCTTATCCCAAGATATTGTATCCACAACTCATCGCCACACTATATATAGAATCCCCGTAACTGATTGCTTTTTATGTAGTAATTCGGTTTTCCCCATCTGGATAACCTGTGGGTAAGATCATCTTTCAAACCCAATATATTGTGTAACTAGAAAATAATACACTACATTTTGTGTGAAATTTCTTGACATAAGGAAAAATCCGACCTACATTGAAGAGTAAGGGTAGCATCAAACATTCATATCACCATCAGTTCAGGTAGGCGCATCCGCCCTTCATCTCCGCTGGAAAAGCAATTTTCATAGGCAAGTCGTTGACGTTGTTCATGATGACGGGCGGCAGAATCATCCTTCCGGGCATCGCCTGCCCTTTCCCTCCAGAGGATGCCCCTATCCCACCAAGGGGGCCCCACGGGGCTCCAAAATTCTGAAAAGCCCGGAAAATTCGCATCAGGCGCTTTTCAGAAACCACGCACCACGAAAAAAGCCCCCTCTCCAAGAGAGAGGGGGCTTTCCTTTTCCGGAACCGGATTTATTCGGATTTTTTCAGGTTTCTGTTCCTCGATCCTTGCAGGAATCTGAGGAAATCGCTGCCCGCGGGCAGCAGGAGCGTCGTCTTCTCTTTCAAAGAACTCCGGTACACCTCCAGGCTCTTCAGGAACGCATAAAATTCCTGATCCTGCCCGAACGCCTGGGCGTTGATGTCGATGCTCTTGGCGTCGCCCTCGCCCTTGGTGGTTTGCTCTTTCTCATAAGCCACCGCCAGGAGCACGTCACGCTCACGATTGGTTTCCGCCCGTATCTTCTGGGCCTGCTCTTTTCCTTCCGAGCGGTACTGGCGGGCGATTCTTTGCCGCTCGGCCTGCATGCGCCCGTAAATGGCCTTTAAGTTCTCCGTGGGCAAGTCTGCTCGCTTCAAGCGAACGTCCACTATCTCGATGCCGTATTCGCGCGCTTTCTTGTCGCTCGCCTTGGTGACCTTGGCCATCAATTGCGCGCGGTCTTTCGACACGATATCACTCAAGTCCTTGCGGCCAAGCTCTTGGCGCAATTCACTGTAGATAATGTCGTCGAGCCGCGCTTGCGCCCCGGGTTCGTTGCGGACGGTGCGCAGAAATTGCAGCGGGTCGATGATGCGCCAGCGCGAGAAGTTATCCACCACGAGGGATTTCTTGTCTTGGGTGATGATCTCCGTGGGGTTGGAGTCATACTCCAGCAGGCGGCGGTCGAAATACGTGAGCTGCTCCACGAATGGAATCCGGTAGTTAAGCCCCGCGTCACGCAAAACGCGGACTGGCTTGCCGAACCGGGTGACGACCACTTGCCTGTCTTCACGAACCTTAAAGAAAAACGAATTGAGCGCGAAGATGAGAATCAGGACCAAAACCAACAACGCGATTGTCTTTTTGGGCAATTTTATGGCTCCCTCGGCGCTCATCGTTTCGTTATCCCTTCTATTCCACCTCCCCGCAGCGGGAGTATCGGCAACACGCCGGATTTACCCTGATCCAGAATTATTTTGTCCACCGTCGGCATCACCTCCTGCATCATTTCGAGATACAGGCGCTCGCGCGTAATGGCCGGCGCTTTTTTGTATTCCTTGAGCGTGGCGAGGAAGCGGTTCGCATCTCCGCGCGCATGGCGAATCTTGGTCTCGCGGTAGGCTTCCGCTTGTCTGAGAACGGCGGCCACCTTGCCGCGCGTCTCCGGTATCACCTGGTTTTGATAGCCTTGCGCCTCATTCACGAGGCGGTTTCTGTCCTCACGGGCGCTGGCCACGTCCTTGAAGGCGTGAATGACATCCTTGGGCGGCGTCACGTCCTGAAGCTGCACCGCCGCCACGCGCAAACCGGTTTCGTACAGATCCAATATCTTTTGCATCTCCACCATCGTCTCTTGCTGAATCGCACCCTTTCCGGTGGTAAGCGCCTCATCGATGGGCTTGCTGCCCACGACTTGCCGGATGGCGGCTTCGGCGGCGTGCACCACCGTCTCCCTAGGATTGCGAACCTTGAAGAGGTACTTGTCCGCCTCCACGATGCGGTACTGCACGATCATGTCGACGTCGACCATGTTCTCATCCCCGGTCAACATCCTCGACTCGTGGGGCTTGTCCGTATATCTGGCGGGGGGCCCAGGGTCGATCGTGCGGAAGCCGATTTCCACGCGCTTCACTTCCGTTACCTTCGGCGTGTAGGCGGTCTCCATCGGGAAGGGCATATGATAGTTCAAGCCCGAGGACACCACCCGGTCGATGCGGCCGAACCGAAGAACGATTCCCTGCTCGTCCGGCCCCACGCTGAAAATACCCGAAGCCAGCCAAATCAGAACCACCACCACGAATATGGCCACGGACGGGAGCTTGAAATTCGGCAAACGAAACTGCGGCAGCTTGAACTGCGGCATGCCGCCGCCTCCACCGCCACCTCCTCCACCTTGTCTTCTCGATTTGAACTCATCCCAATCCATCGGCATGAGTGTTTCTCCTTTTGGCGACGCATCATGACTTTAAGAGGCGACATGGGAAAGAAATTTCGACCACCCAACAACTATCGCGTTTACCCTAAGCGGGTTATGGATTGAAGTCAACCAACCGAATCTGTTTTTGACGCACTTGCCTTTGGTTTTTCATAATTTGCCGACGGGAAGGCAAACCTGTTTGCGCGCCATATCTTTTCACCGAACACGAACCGGCGCTGACGGCGAAGCGAACCGCATCCTCGAATCCTGCGCCTTCTGCGAATCTCGCCGCCAGCGCGCCGCAAAAAGCATCGCCCGCGCCCGTGGTATCCACCACCTCAATCCCGGCGGGAGGCCTGAGCCAGCAGGCTTGTTTTTCATCCAGGAGAAAAGCCCCTTTTGCGCCCGCGGTGATAACGACCCGCGAAGGCCCCAGAGCCCGCAGGGCGCGTGCCGTGCGCAGGAACTCCTCATCGGTTTCGGGTGGTTTCGCAAGTTCGGCCAGATGCGCCGCCTCGGTTTCGTTCGGCGCCAGCACGTCGGCCAATCGAATCACTTCACGCGGCAACTCTCCCGCGATCGGCGCCGGGTTCAGGATGTTGCAGGCGCCGCGCTTTCTTCCTCTTTCGAACGCGGCCACGACTGATGGAACCGGAACCTCGAGCTGCGCCAGAACGACATCGCCAAAGTCCAGAAGTCCCGCTTTTCTTCTTATCCGCCCGGGCGTGAGGAGCTCATTCGCGCCGGGGGCCACGGCGATTTGGTTCTCGCCTTTCTTGTCCACCACTATCAGCGCAGCGCCCGTGCTCGCCTTGGAGCGCAATATCCCGTCGGGCGATACCCCGCTTTCCACCAGATAACGGCCATAAGCGTCGCCGCCCGCGTCGTTTCCCAGCATGGTGACGAAACGAACCTCCGCCCCGGAGCGGACGGCCGCCAGGGCCTGATTCGCCCCTTTCCCGCCCCAATACTCACGCCGCTCTTCTCCCAGGACGGTCTCCCCTGCGGAGGGAAGTTTATCCACGCGAACGACGATATCGATGTTCGAACTTCCCAACACCAAAACGGTGTTCTTTTTATTCCTCATCCTCATCCCATCCACGATATTTGCGCAGATGTGAGATAAAAAACGCCAGAAATCTCTTTACATCCACGTCCAGCGCTACATCGACTGGGTTTTTGACCCGCGCCCCCCTGTTTTCCCGCAAATCCACCACCGTCATTCCGCGCGCGATGCCCTTGCTCGTATCCACATCCACATGACAGCTTTTGGTCTCCACCAAATCCGGCTTCATAGCGACGGCGAGAGCCAGGGGATCGTGCAGGGTGATGTCGTCGGCCCCCCTCCGCTTTTGGGAGAATCGCGCATAGACTTTAATGAGATCTCCAAGGGCCGCGCGGAAGGAACCGCCACCCTCGAATTCATCGACGCCAAGGAGCGCGCGTCTCGTCACGTCCAGACCCACCATCGTGACGGGCAAGCCCGATGAGAACACTTGGGCCGCCGCCTGGGGATCGCAATAGATATTGAATTCGGCCGCAGGCGTCACGTTCCCCGGCATCCGGGCGGCTCCCCCCATGACCACAATCCGCCTCACGCGAGCCAAGGCCCCGGGCGCGCGCCGAAGCGCCAGGGCCAGATTCGTCAGCGGCCCCAGCATGATGATCGTCAACGCCGAACCTCGCTCCGCGGCTTGCTCGATGATCACCTCCCAAGCCGGTTTCGAACTTCCTCCGCCCAGGCGGCGCAACCGCTTTTTGTTTTTGAACATCGCTCCCATGCCTTCCGGCCCGTGAATCATGCGCGATTCGCTCCGGTTCAGGCGGCTTCCGTCCAGGGCCAGTGAAGCGCCCCGGTAGACGGGAGCATCCGGAATGGGGGATTCGAGATGATCCCGCAGGAATGCAGTGAGTCTTCTCGCGTTCCTGTAGGCCAGACGTGCGGAAACATTGCCGTGCACGGTCGTCACGGCGTCGTACCGGAAAAAGGGCGATGCGAAGCCCATCGCCAGGGCCAGCGCGTCATCCACGCCAGGATCGCAATCCACCAGGGCATAACGAACAGGCGATTCGCTTTTAATTCCCGCCATTACATCGGGCCTCACTCTGGTTTGAGAAAACACGTATCCTATCGTATGGACATTCGGCTTTTATATGCAAACAATTACTTTTTATCGAGGGTTGCAACTTGTTTCGCTCCTGCAGATTCGACCATTTGAAGCGAAACGGGGGATCATGGTTTCATAACGGTAAACAGATCAATGAGTTAACATCATTTCCTCATTAAGTTTCATAATTTATATTATTGTATCTTGTTTCATAAAATCAAATAAGTCGTTATATTTCAATATCCTAAATCAGATTCGTCCGGCCAAGAATTGACAAAGCGTCTGTTTTCATATACTTATGTCTACTTGTAGAATTTGAGTTGCATGCGATCACCCTTAATTACACGGTGCCGCATTAATCTTTTCATCCCCACTACAAGAGGCTTTTCCACAACTTAGAAATGGCCAAATCCGCATCCTCTTACACATCGAGAAAACGAATTATCGCTGCTATTGATATAGGTGGCACGTTCACCGATATTGCGATTTATAACCCATCGAACGGAAAGACCTCGGTGGGCAAATATCTCACGACGCCGAATGACCCTTCCATCGGCGCGCTTGCAGGTCTGCGGACGTTGCTCGATGAGGAAAGCCTGCGGTTCCGCGATCTCGGCCAAGCGATTCACGCGACCACCCTCGCCACCAACGCGATCATCGAGAAGAAAGGAGCGGCCACGGGTCTTCTCGCCACGAAGGGATTCGCCGACATCCTTTTGATGGGCCGTGAATCAAGATATGACATCTACGACATCGTGCCTGAATTTCCAGAACCCCTGGTTTCCGGACCTTTCCGTCGTGAATTGACGGAGAGGATTTCCGCGTCCGGAGAGATTCTCCAGCCTCTGAGCACCCAGGAAGTGAAAGTAACGATTCAGGAACTCGTGGAAAAAGGGGCGGAATCCATAGCGGTTTGCCTCTTGCACTCCTACGCCAATCCGGCCCATGAAACCGAAGTCGGCGAAGCGATAGCGCAATCGTTCCCTGAAGTGAGTTTCAGCCTCTCCTCTCAGGTTTGTCCGGAGATCAGGGAATACGAGAGAACGTCCACCACGGTGGCCAACGCCTACATTCAGCCGATAGTCTCGAAATATCTCGAAGACCTGGAAGTCAACCTCGAAAACGTCTCGCTCTACATCATGCTGTCGAACGGCGGCATCGCCACGGCGCAATCCGCCGGACGCAGTCCCATACGCATGTTCGAATCAGGACCCGCTGCGGGAGCACTCTCCTCGGCCTATTTCGGGAAACTGGGTGGATTCGAAAATCTCATCGCCTTCGACATGGGCGGCACCACCGCCAAATCCTGCATCATCGAAAACGGCGAACCCCACCTGTCCGTTCAATTCGAGATTGCGCGCGTCAAGCGCTTCACCAAGGGCAGTGGAATGCCCATCCAGGTGCCGTGCATCGATCTCATCGAAGTCGGCGCCGGAGGAGGCAGCATCGCGCGAATCGATGATCTCGGATTGCTCAAGGTCGGCCCCGAGAGCCAGGGGGCGTCCCCCGGACCCGCCTGCTACGGACTGGGCGGAGAAGAACCTACGGTGACCGATGCCAATCTGCTTCTCAGCTACATCAATCCCGATTATTTCCTGGGTGGTGAGATGCCTATTTTCCTCGAGGCGGCATCCGAAGCCATACGCACCAAAATCGCCGCGCCGATGAAGATCGAAGAGATCCAGGCGGCCTGGGGCATTCATGAACTGGTGAATGAAACCATGGCCGCCGCCGCGCGCATCAAGCTCTCAGAGCGCGGAAAAGACCCTCGCAACTTCACCCTCATGGCCACCGGCGGCGCGGGCCCCGTTCACGCCTTCCGGCTTGCGCGCAAGGTGGGGCTCAAGCGCATTGTCTGTCCGCCGGGCGCCGGATTGGCTTCCAGCCTGGGTCTCCACACCGTCCCCTTCAAGGTGGACACCGTGGACAGCCAGGTCATGCTGCTCGAAGACGTGAACCTCACCAAGCTCAACGACACGCTCATCATTCGGGAAAAGCGGCTGCGCGAAGTCCTCACCGATGCAGGGGTGAGAGAACGCGAAATCCGGATTCAGCGTATGGCGGACATCAGCTTCGAGGGTCAGGGCTTCCCGCTCACCATTCCCATTCCGAGCGGAAAACTGACGCAGAACCATTTTGGAGAAATCAGCGAAACCTATCGCGAGCACTACGCCTCGGCTCATGGACGCGCCATCGACGAAGTGCCGCTTCAGGTGTTCAGTTGGCGAATCTTCGGTATGGGGCCGGAACCCAACGTGAGCTTTGATTTTTCGAATCTGCCCGAAAAAAACGTGAAAAACGCCTTGAAGGGCAACCGGCGCATCTACATGCCGGAAAACAAGGGTTTCCGAAAGGTAAATATCTTCGACCGCTATCTGTTGAAGCCGGGACAGAAGTTCAAGGGGCCGGCGTTGGTGGAAGAGAAAATGACGACGACCGTCATCGGGCCGCGCTCGAATTTCCAGGTCGATAAATTCCAGAACCTGATCATCGAACTCTAGGAGAGATTCAAATATGGCCCGCAAGGGTATCGATTCAATTACCTTGGAAGTCCTCTGGAACCGCTTCATCGCCATCGCCGAGGAAGCGGCCACCGAGATTGTCCGCACCGCTTTTTCCACGACCATACGCGAATCGAGAAATTTCGCCGTCATCATACTGAATCCCAACGGACAGTCCATCGCCCAGGCCAGGTCCACCATGCCCAGCTTCGTGGGCGCATTGCCGATTACAGCCAAAAAACTTCTGCAGATATTCCCGCAGGAAACCCTCAAGCCGGATGACCTCATCCTCACGAACGACCCGTGGATGGGAACCGGTCATCTTCAAGACCTCACTTCTCTCACACCGGTGTTCTACAAATCGAAGCTGGTCGCCATCATCGGCATCACCACCC
The DNA here is from genome assembly GCA_965261085.1 of bacterium. Taxonomy (GTDB): domain Bacteria; phylum UBA8248; class UBA8248; order UBA8248; family UBA8248; genus Bin107. The sequence continues at coordinate 869,368 of OZ253442.1, read as the reverse complement.
AGGTAACGGACATGGGGGGAAAACTGCGATCCCCCGAGGTGCGCGAGATTTACGAAGAAGGCCTCCAGCTCCCGCCCTGCAAGTACATGTCGGCGGGCCAGATCAACGAGGATATTCTGCGCATTATCAGAAAAAACGTGCGCGTGCCGAACCAGGTGGAGGGAGACATGATCTCCCATATGTCCGCCGGAAGACTCGCCGCCCAGCGCATCGGCGAGATGCTCGAAGAGTACAAACTCGCCGACATCGAGGCACCGGCCACCACAATCTTCCAGCGTTCTGAAAACGCGATGCGCGAGGCCATCAAGAAAGTGGAAGACGGGGAATACCGCTTTCAGGTATCCACCGACGGGTACGATGAGCCGCTCGTCATCCGCGTGGAGGTCAAGGTACGCGGCAGCAGCATTCTGGTGGATTACACGGGCTCATCCCCACAGGTCGACCGCGGCCTGAACGCCGTTCTGAACTATGTCTATTCCTATTCCGCCTATTCGCTCAAATGCCTGTTCTGTCCGCAGATTCCCAACAACGAGGGCAACTTCCGGCCCGTGACGGTATCGGCCCCCGAGGGCAGCATACTGAATCCCCGTTATCCGGCCCCCGTGAACGGCCGCTCCATGGTGGGACACTTCATTCCCTCGGCCATTTTCGGCGCGCTGTGCAAAGCGGTTCCCAACCTCGTGCAGGCGGCCAGCGGCAGCCCCACGTGGGCCATCAACGCGGCAGGCATCACAAAGGAAAACAGGCACTTCGCCGGCAACTTCTTCCTGCACGGAGGACAAGGCGCGACGGACAGGCACGATGGGCGCGTATGTCTCGATTTCCCTTCGAACACGTCGAATACACCCATCGAAATCCTCGAGCATCTTGTACCCTTGCTGGTGGAGAGAAAAGCGTCCATCAGAGACAGCGGCGGCGCGGGCAAATACGCCGGTGGAAACGGCCAGCAGGTCATCGTGAAATCGCTGTCCGACGGACCTATCCTCCTCACGTTCATGAGCGAGCGAACCCGGCACCCCGCCTATGGGTTGTTCGGCGGGAAAAACGGGCGCGTCGGCAAGGTGACCCTGAACGGACGCCCCATCAACCCCAAGCGTCAATGGGTGATGAACCAAAGCGACAGGCTCGTGCTCGAAGTGCCGAGCGGGGGGGGTTACGGCGATCCGAAGGACCGCTCCTTCTACTCCATCGAACACGACTTGCAAGAGGGACTGCTTTCCGTTCAAAAGGCCAGAGCCGAATACAACTATGATGGCGAATTCTCCGTCGTCGACATGTAGCTCGCCTGATGCCTTTCAGAAAACGGTGGGCCGCCGTCACCTCCACATCCGATTTTCCAGTCGCCATGGAGCCCGTGAAAAGGGCGTTGGCCGGCGTCGCGCCGGTTCGCGCCGTAGCGCTGCCCTTTAGACCCCTGACCGAAGAAGAAGAGGTCCTCTTCGCCGAGAAACTAAATGGCGCGGAAGGGATTCTACTGCGTCCGGGCTACATAGCCGCCTCTTTGCTCGACCTGCTGCCGGACCTGCGCGTCGTTGCCGTACACGGCGCGGGCGTGGATCAGGTCGACGTGGCGGCCTGCACGCAACGCGGCGTACTCGTCACCAACACGCCGGGTGCGAACGCGAACGCCGTGGCCGAACTGACTCTCGGCTTGATTCTCTCCTTAGCCAGACGCATCCCCCAGGCGGCCTCCCGCGTGGGCGCGGAACGGGTATGGGGCGAGGCGCGCCACACGGGAGTGGAACTCAAAGGGAAAACGCTGGGCTTAATCGGCATCGGGCAGGTGGGGAGCCGGCTCACGAAAATGGCGCTCGCGATGGGCATGAAGGTCCTCGCCCACGACCCGGGCCTCAAGAGCGAGGAGATCAAGGCGCGCGGTGCGAGGCCCACGCGATACGACACCCTCCTGGGCCGGGCCGATTTCATCACACTTCACGCGCCGCTCACGCCGAAAACCCATCACCTGATCGACAGGCAAGCGATCTCGAAAATGAAAAAAGGCGCGTTTCTCGTGAACGCCGCGAGAGGCCCGCTGGTGGACGAAGCGGCGCTTGCGCGCGCGCTCAAGAGTGGACGAATCGGCGGGGCGGCCCTCGACGTGCTCGAAGGCGAACCGCCCGACCCAGAAAGCGCCATCTTCGGTGCGCCCAACCTCATTCTCACGCCGCACATGGCGGGCTCCACGCACGAGTGCCTCGAAGCCATCGCCACATGGGCGGGGGCGGACATCGCCCGCGTCTTGAGCGGAAAGAAGCCCAGGTATCCTGTGAACTCATTGTAAATAATACACTTACCTAAATTCACCCTGCATTTTATTTTCATTTATTTATCGAAAAACGTCGTCAATTTATCGAATTTTTCATTTATTCTCATGCCGGTGAAGAGGGTGGATCGCGCCCTTGGGACTCCGCAATCCAGCAGAGCGCCTCAATCGACGACTACCGCAAATGCGGGGTCAATTTCGACTGATGAAGGAGGAATTGTGCGCGCCTCGCCGATACCGGGCATTGCGGCGAATACGAGGCGAGGCGCCCCAAAACCACATTCTGGGAAAGCGAGCCAGCGGAACCTGCAAATCCCTCAAGGCCCGAAGGTGTATTTGGCGTTTAAGAACAGCGTGCGCCCCTGTGCGGAGGCGAACGTGAGGTCCGGTTCTTCATCGGCAATGGAGGGCCCGCGATCGGCGATGTTCAACACCCCGCCGATGAGATCCAGCCCGCGCATACCGAACGCCTCGCGCCAACTCAGCGTCACGTCGTGGCCCACCCATTCTCCGTAGCGGGCGGTCCTGTCCGTATTCCAATACTCCGAAACCCCGTACACGCTCCAGTTCGCGGTCACGCGGCCCCGGCTCACGCGAAACGACCCGTGAACGCGGTCGCGCGGGTAGGTATATGGAGACTTCTCGCCGGCCACCCGGATTTCGTCTTCGGTTACGCGTGACCAGCGCAGGTCGAAAGCCATATCTCCCAAATCGCTCTTCCAGTCGAGGCGCGCCCGCAGGTCGACCCCTTCGATGTCGCTTTCCCCGGTGTTGCCCCACGATCCCTCGATCCGTTGGATGAGGTTTCCATCGCGGATCACCCGTACTCCGGGGGGCAACTGCCCTTTCGCCTCGAGGTCCAGGATGGTCTGCGCAGCCAGTTCCGCAGGCTGATTGGAAATGTTGATTTGGAACCAGTCCAGACTTAACGAAAAAAGCCCCACGCTCGCCGCCGCACCGATGCTGAGGCTCTCCGCTTCGTCCGGCTCGAGATCGGGGTTCCCGCTGGACAAGCGCTCCACCTGCGTCTTGTCGCAATCGGCGATGTCGCCGGTGTGCGTGCTCACGTCGCACACGTTCGGGTACCCGACCGATTCGCGCAAATGCAGGGTACTCAGTGCAGGCGGCCTGCCGCCTGTCCCCCAGGAGGCACGGAGCGCGAGGTTTTTGTTCAGCCGGTAGCGGCTCGCAACCTGGCCCGAAAACGTCGCGCCGACGTCGTCGTGATCATCATGCCGCCCGGCGAGGGTGACGTCCCAATCCCTGACCAGGGGCAGAGAGACTTCCGCGAAGGCCGAGACGGTCCGCCGCTCGCCTTCTGAGGAACTCCCGCCGGAACCGAGCACGTCGCTCGCCGGGTAGGAGCGGTGGTCCGCGTCCCGATAATCGTGGATGTTTTTCCAGTCCTGAGACGCGATTTCCGCGCCCGCCGCCCACAGGACGCTGCCGGCCGGGAGCGGAAACGCCTTGCCGTTGAACGCGGCCCGCGCCGCCGTGTACTCGGCGACCTGTTCACGCTTAAGCGCGAGGCTGCTCTCCCGAATCGCCGCTAGATGATTCGGCTCGGTCGAAAACGGGTTTTCTACGTTATAGCGTCCGTCGCCGATCGCTCTCGCAATCGCGCTCCCGCTCACGAACGTATTCCCGTTCACGGTCAGATCGTACATGTAGTAGCGAAAATGCGCGTCGTAGCCGACCTCGCCCAACCTGCCCCGGACGCCGAGCGTCAAGCCGCGCTCATCGACGTCCGTCACCCATTCGCGGTTGCCGTGGGCGACGAAGCGGTGGGCCACGGATATCTCATCGGGAAGGGCGTCGATCTCGGGATCCTGAAGCAGCTTGTCCCTGAGCGACTGCGTCGGGGAGAAGCGGAAAGTGCCGACCGAAGGAGCGTAGAGCGACTTGCTTTCACTTTGCGCAGCGCGGGCGTCGAGATATAGCTTCGCGCTCTCGCCGAGTGGATGCTCGGCGCTCAGGAACAAGCCCTCGCGGGCGAGACGTTCCCAATTGTCATGCCATTTGACGGCGGTGTAGTCGAAACCGCAGCCCACGCCGGGATGGCCTATGGGATTGGTGAGCCCGGCCACGTAGCTACTTCCCTCACAATCGCCGAGAGGCCGCGCGAGCGTGCTCCCGCCCGGAGGAGTGATGAAGGCGGTGTTGCCGCCCACAGATATTTCCCGCGAGTCGGCGAAGGGGCCGCCCGGCGTCCACGAACCGCGCGAATAGTCTCTGTCGGCGTCGCGTATCTCCTCCCGCCGGACGATGTCGAGACCGATTACCGCGCGTCCGCGCCCGAGCGCGCCTCCCCATACGAAGCCGCCTTGTTCGGAATCGGCGCCCGCCTGCCTCGGACGGGCCGCGCCGGCCTGGACTTCAACGCCCTTGAAATCGCGCCTGAGCACGATGTTGATCGCCCCGCCAATGGCGTGTCCGCCGTGTAAGGCCACGGCGCTGTCGCTCAATATCTCGATTCGCTCCACGGCCGAGAGGGGGAACGCTTCGGCGTCGAAGCCCGAATAGGATACGCGGCGACCGTTGACGAGAATCACGCGGCGGCCGCCTCCCGCGACGAACGGGCGGTAGAGACCGAAGCTGTTGAAGTCCAAACGACTGAGTAGCAGGTCCCGCACGTTCTGGGCGCCCGAGAGCTCGATGTCGCGCCTCGTGATCACCGAGACGGGGCGCGGAATTTCAGACGCAGGCCGGGGAATGTGGCCGGCCACCGACGAGCCTGCGCTTACAGCCTTCTCTTCGGCGGCGACTTCTATCGCCCCTGCCAGGAAAATCGCGAGAAAAAACGCCATAAGGATGGCGTGACCTGTGCGTTTGCGGATCGTGCTCATGGGGAGCCTCCTGGATAGTCCGGGCTATAAAATTATGGATCAGTAGTACGAGCGGGGTCAGGATTGTCAAGTGTTTTTTCGGAGGAGCGTCGCATATAAGGGAAGGTTTCCGACCAAGAAAAAAACGCCGTTGAGGTGTCGCTCTTACCCGAGAAGGGGGAGAGCATATGTGCCCACCCGCGATCGGCAAAACGAACAGAGGTGAAAAACAAAAACAGGGGAGGACACGCCGGTCCTCCCCTACACATACCCTGCCTTCACGGTCGTGATTTTCCTTTCCCGGGAAAGCTTAAATTCTGTGGATATTCATGCGTCGAAACGAATGACCCAAACTCACTCCGAAAAATAGCGCTCCATCCACTGCTCGACGTCGAAGCTCCAAAACTGGACGCCTTCCTCGCGGAAAATGCTCTTGAACACCGGGTTCGCCTCTCCGTGCTTGATGACCCGAAAGCCCCAGCGCACCTCATAATTCGCATCACCCACGTCGTCTCCCTCGTCCGGCTCACCATCTCTGGCGCCGCCGCTTACGAGCACGAATCTGGTGAACCGCCTCGACAAAAAGGAGCTCTCATCGATCACATCGTATTCAATCTGAACAACGTAGTCGGGCTTCTCCAGGGGCTCACCGTTCTTGTTCATCTGCACACAGCGAAACTGTGGAGTAAACGACAATCCCCTGCAGGCGGCTTCCCGAACCTCATTCTCTTCGGGGGTGAGGGGTGAGATGACGTGCGAATCGGTGGGAACCAGCCTGGCCTGAACGGCCACCAGATAACCTTCCTTCGGCTGGGCGCGGGTAATCCGCTGAAACGGGGAATCGGTGAGCTCGAAACTTCCGCATCCGATCAGGAAAACCAACATGGACAGGCAAAAGGCAAGACGTTTCATCTCAAATCCTTTGCCGGCGGCGAGGAGAAACCTTTTTCTGCTGCGCGTCGTTCATATATTCAATCTTCGGCCATAAATCCCACGCGCGGGCGAGCACGCGCGACTCGCCCTGATCCAGAAGGCTCACGCGCACCCCGCGCGATTGGTTCATGAGCTTCTTGTAGAGAATCGGCACGTCCAGATCGCCCACGGCCTCATCCACCTCACGGAAGCGCTCGAGACCCTTCTTCAGATTGGCGAGCGCTCCCTTGTAGTGGCGCTGCTGGAGCTTCACGTAGCCCGCGGCAATCTGAATCAACCCCTGGTAGAATTTCTTGGGGATGGGCTCGGCGTGCATCCAGATGCCCTCCCACGCCTCGTGCGCGCACCAGTATTCCCCCTGGTTGAACAGGAAAACGCCCGCGTCGCTGCGAGCCTCCCAGGGGATGGGGAACATTTTCTATCCTCCGCGAAAAAAAGGGGGCAGTCCTGCGTTCCGCCCGGCGCCTCGCGTCTCCTGACGCGATGAAGTCCACCTCATGATGCGGGGCGATGCGCCCGCCGCCCAAGGCGAGCGCCCTTCTCTATAACATAAACCCCTTCGCGCGAGGACGCTACCGAAAAATCACCCGTTATTTTCTTATGCACGAACTATCAGGTCATTTCCTACTGGGAATGAGGAAATGCGGCAGGAGAGGGGGAGATTGCTGTAGGAGCGACCTGCGTGTCCGCCCCATGACTCGTGAACCACCCATAACAAAAGGTGTGAAGATTTATAGGACCTTGAAAAAACCTACAGGGCGGAGAAATATTCCTCATCCGGCGTGATGACCTCAACGGATTCCATCTTTACGCCGAGTTCTAATTTCTTCAGCAAATCACAAAGCTC